>NZ_CP047239.1:0-417500 GCF_018141365.1 Pseudoalteromonas sp. M8
ATCCCTCAAGCAGTATTATTTCCTAGAACAAATCGAGACGTACAACTTGCACTTGAAATCGCTCAACAAGACCCATTTTTGTCTCTCACTTTTGGCCCTAGAGGCGGAGGAACTGGTACGAATGGTCAATCACTTACACCCGGTATTGTGATTGATCTATCGAGACACATGAGAGAAATTCTTGAGATCAATGAACAAGAAGGCTGGGTTCGAGTTCAGGCGGGTGTGATCAAAGATCAGCTTAATGACTTTCTAAGACCTTACGGCTATTTCTTTTCGCCAGATCTCTCCACCAGTAACCGAGCAACAATAGGTGGTATGGTAAATACTGATGCGTCGGGCCAAGGTTCACTCGTTTATGGCAAAACAAGCGATCATGTTCTTGGGCTTAAAACCTTTTTAGTGGATGGAACAGAGTTAAATACCTCGAAGTTAGCGATCGATAAAGCGGAGCTACTAGCTGAGCAAAACTCAAAGACTTCTCACATTTATGCGAATGTCATCGAGATCTGTCGAAACAATCGAGCACTTATACTTGAAAAATTTCCGAGACTAAATCGCTTTTTAACCGGTTATGACCTCGAAAATGTATTCGACGATTCACTAACTACTTTTGATTTGTCTCGAATTATTACGGGTTCTGAAGGTTCACTTGGTGTTGTAACCGAAGCAAAACTTAATTTAACGCCAATTCAGCCATATAAAACCCTAATCAATATCAAATATGACTCATTTGAATCAGCGCTTAGAAACAGCCCTTTCTTGGTTTCCGCTAATGCTACATCGGTCGAAACTGTAGATAGTAAAGTTCTAGGTCTTGCCAAAGAAGACATCATTTGGCATTCAGTATCGGACTTAATTCAAGATGTCCCAGGTGTTGAGATGCAAGGTCTTAACATGGTTGAGTTTAATGGTGAATCCGAAGATGAAATTTCGTCTAAAGTCGATAGTTTATGTCAACGATTAGATCAGCTTATTGCGAACAAAGAAGCGGGGGTTATTGGTTATCAACTTACTAATGATAAAGCGGATATCCTTAAGATCTATGCGATGCGTAAAAAATCAGTTGGCTTGTTGGGTAACGCAAAGGGTAATAAAAAGCCACTTGCTTTTGCTGAAGATACAGCCGTTCCACCTGAAAACCTTGCTGATTTTATCATTGAATTTAGAGAGTTGCTTGATAGTTACCAATTAGATTATGGCATGTTTGGTCATGTTGACGCCGGTGTTTTACACGTGCGCCCTGCGCTTGATATGTGCGACCCCAAACAGGAAAGACTACTACGTGTGATCTCAGATAAAGTAGTAGCGTTAACTGCAAAATACCGAGGACTAATGTGGGGTGAGCATGGAAAAGGTTACCGAAGTGAATATGGACCAGAGTTTTTCGGTGAGCAACTATTTAATGAACTTCGTAAAATTAAAAGTTTGTTTGATAAAAACAATCGCCTAAATCCTGGAAAAATTTGTACACCACTGGATTCAAGCGATCAATTAGTGTCAGTCGATGCACAGAAAAGAGCTTGGTTTGACCGTACAATACCAACTGAAGTAAAAGTAAACTACGAAGCGCCAATCAATTGTAATGGTAACGGACTTTGCTTCAACTATGATGACAACTCACCAATGTGTCCATCGTACAAGGTAACCAAAGATCGTAGAAACTCTCCAAAAGGACGCGCTGGGTTATTTAAAGAGTGGTTAAGACTCCAAAACAATAAAGGGGTAGATTTGATTGCTGCAGAAAAGCAATTAATCAATCATGAAAATGATACTACTTGGTGGGAGCGCTTTCTCAATACCCGAAAGAAAAACGAATATGACTTTTCCCATGAAGTTAAAGCATCAATGGATGAATGTTTAGCCTGTAAAGCATGCACAACGGCTTGCCCAATAAAAGTGGATGTTCCTACGTTTCGAGCTAAGTTTTTAAACTTTTACTACAGCCGTTACAATCGTCCATTTAAAGACTACTTAGTTGCGAATATTGAGCGAGCACTGCCTACCATGGCTAAGTTTCCAAATTTAGTTAACGCTCTACAAAGTAATCGCATATCCAACTTTTTTGTTGAACGGCTGATTGGGTATATTGACTCCCCATCGCTAAGTAAGGTGCAACTTAGCAAATTAGTTTCAAGCAAACACTTTTATTCAGAACACAGTTTTGAAATGTTAAGCGATGAAGAACAACAAAGCGTGGTATTTGTTGTTCAAGACCCGTTTACTAGTTTCTATGAAGCAGAACTAGTATCGGACTTTGTGCAAGTTATATCAAAGCTTGGGTTTTATCCGCTCGTGTTACCATTCAAACCGAACGGTAAGCCACAACACGTTAAAGGCTTTTTAAAGGAATTTAAATCGACCGCGAAGACTGCCGCAGAGTTTTTAAATACTGTCAGTGAGTATAACAGACCTTTAGTTGGGCTGGATGCCTCTTTGGTGATGTGCTATCGCGATGAATATAATGATATCCTAAAAGAGAGCAGGGGAGACTTTAAGGTACAATTAGCACATGAATGGCTTGCAACAGTCGATATCCCAACGGCTGCGACAATCAGTCCATCAAAATTTACATTGATAAGTCACTGTACAGAAACAACAGCGATGCCTGAATCTAAAAATGTTTGGCAAGGTATTTTTAATAAGTTGAACTCTAATTTAGAAGCGGTTAATACAGGATGTTGTGGCATGGCGGGAACTTATGGCCACGAAGCGCAAAATCAAGAAAACTCAAAAGCGCTCTACGAATCCTCATGGCAGCATCATATTGATAACGCAGCTCAAGATGAAATATTAGTGACTGGCTTCTCTTGTCGGTGTCAGGTTAAACGCTTTAGTGGAGAAAAACCAAAACACCCGCTTCAAGCACTTAATAAACTACTAGATTAGTTTAGTAGTTAGTTGAACGAGCCCAGTTTACTGGGCTTTTTTTATTAATAGTTTTAGTAGAAAGTAAGCTGAGCGAGTTTACAAATTTGTATGATGTGTTCTTATAGGCGTACTGCTCTAATACAAGTCCGTTATTCTCGAGCCACTATAATTTGACGGCTTAATGACATTGATCCAATTAACGGCTCAAAAGCTATATTTACCATTATCTACACAACACCAGCAAACGAGTATTCGATAGTGCAGTCGCCGATAAGTCGATAAGTCGATAAGTCGATAAGTCGATAAGTCGATAAGTCGATAAGTCGATAAGTCGATAAGTCGATAAGTCGATAAGTCGATAAGTCGATAAGTCGATAAGTTATTATTATCGCTTGACCATAATTCGAAAGGGGATTGGGCGTTGTGTTTCCAGCTGCTTAAGTTTATCTATCGACTTATCAGTAAAGATATGGCCTTTTGGTAGCAATAAAATTCCTTGATTACTGTGAAGCGCTAAACCTAATATCATGCCAGGCTTGAGTTTTTCAGTTGTCAATATATCAACCGAACCGACTTGCTCTTGGCCTAGCTCGTTGTTACTCACTGCTGTCTCTAAAATATCAACGACTTCTGGGGAGTAGAAATTTCCTCTATAGGTTCGGATAAGATCTAGCGCTAAATCGGCTTTCTCTTTATCAGAACCGTTAGCGCTGTATAAGTTGTCATAATAATCTCGGGCGACCGCAAGTATCTGTGAGCCCAAAGGAATTTCTTTGCCTTTAAGACCTTTAGGGATCCCTTGACCATTAAATTTTTCAAACTGATGATAAATCGCCTCGGATACGTCAGATAGGTGCTGCGCTGGCATCAACATAAGCTGTGCAATGGAAGGATGCGTATAATAAATTTTCTTTTGTGCTTCGCTTAGTTTTCTCGGTGGCGATTTATAAATTTCTGGGTCCATAGCAAGTAAACCTACTTCCGCTAAATACCCTGACATCATAGCCGTTTCAGCTACTTCACTAGAAAGTTCTAGCTTCTTAGCTATAATTTTACATAATTTGGCTATGCTCTTCGCTTTTTTACCATCGATAAATGGGTTTGCATTCAGAAAATTATAAAGTAACTCGACGGTAGCCCGATGTTCTTTACGTTCTTTTTGATTAGCTTGCTCTAATTGACTTAACACTTTGCGGATCTGCGCAGTGCGTTTTTGTACAAGTCCTTCAAGGTTTTCATTTAACTCAGTGAGTTGCGCATTTTTTTGTACTATCTCTTCATTTAGTCTCTTATTTGTGCTTTTTAACCTGTATTTCTCTGAACATTCTCTCACGGTATGTACGAGTATATCGTTATCCCAAGGCTTTTGAATATATGCATGGATCCCACTTTCATTAATGGCTTTAATTGTTGAAGCAAGATCAGAGTATCCTGTCAGTAATATCCGTTGTGTATCTGGGCAAATACGCTTTACTTCATGCAAAAATGTGGCGCCATCCATTTCAGGCATCCGCATATCACTAATAACAACTTCAAAAGAGGAGTCTCGGATCAGCGCCAAGGCTTGCTGTGGATCACTACAGAGCTCTGCGTGTATTCCATTTTGACGGAATAAGCGATTTAATGACCGTATCACGTTCGTCTCATCATCGAGACAAAGCACTCGTATCGCTTCATTTGAAGTCGTTGATAGCTCAGCAAATTCCAAAGTTCAATCTCCTAAATGAATTAATTTAAACTTAGTTCAAAAAGGAAGCCACGACAAGAAACCGTTAAAATACGCCTTAAGTCTAATATTACCCTTCAACCTTATTAATAACTTTTCAATATATGCTTAAAAAACAAACTGGTAACTGTATAAACTTTAGAGAAGTAGGCTAATAACTATCGCTTAATATTAAATAATTACAGTTTTATTTATATGTATCAGCAAACTAAAACTAAGCATATTAATCAACAATTTAGTGTTACATTTTGATGAAAAGCAAGCTCTAGTTTACGCTTACGTTAACGTTATCAGCTAGAGAAAAATGTTGTTGCCATATTGAATTTATGTGTTAGGTTTATGTTGTTATTGTTAACCAAATACAATAAATGGTTGGAGAACCAAACTATGAAACAACATGTAAAGACCCTTAAATTATCGCAAATGGCTTCGATCCTCGGAGCCATTTTATGCGCTAACTCATATGCTTATAATTGTGATGGCTTACCTGAATGGTCACAAAATTCGGCATATAATGGCGGCGCTCAAGTACAAAAATCGCAACAAGCTTTTGAAGCAAAATGGTGGACTCAGGCTGATCCAGTAACCCACTCTGGACAGTGGGATGATTGGAAAAAATTGGGCGATTGTGACAGCGTTGTCACCAACACACCACCGACAGTACAGAGCTTACTTCCAGTTGATGGCAGCGCTTTTAATGAAAATGACAGCGTTGCCATTTCTGTAAATGCAACAGATAGTGATGGCCAAGTCGCACAGGTAGAGTTTTTTGTAGATGGCACGTCAGTTGGTATTGATACCACAGCGACAGGTGATAATTTTTCATTTAACTGGTCAGCAACCGCTGGAACACACGCAATTTCAGTAGTTGCAACAGATGACAAGCAGGCTGTATCCAACACATTAATAACCAATATTATCGTTAATACGGCAGGAAATCAGTTACCTACAGCAAACCTTTCGTTAGGCGGAGGTAATAATCTGGTTATTAATCAGCCTGTAGACATCGTTCTTGATGGTTCAGATCCCGACGGCTCAATAGCAAAACTAACCCTACTTATTAACGACCAAGTCGCATTTGAAAGTGCAACAGCACCAGCTCAACATACTTGGACACCAACGCAACTGGGCACAGTAACATTAAAGCTTGTTGTTGAAGATAATACCGGTGCGACAGCAGAGAGCATACTCAACGCAAATGTGGTTGAAACACCGCCAGTTGTAAACAGCTGTGTTCCGCATGGTCTTTATCAGACTCCAAACACATCGCCTAATTACTGTGATATTTATGATGAAAGCGGTCGAGAAAAAATGGGCACCGATCACCCAAGACGCGTCATCGGTTACTTTACCAGTTGGAGGACAGGTAAGAATGGTCAACCGAGCTATTTAGTTGATGATATTCCATGGGATAAGATCACCCATATCAATTACGCTTTCGCGCACGTTGATGCCAATAACAAGGTTTCAATAGGTAATCCAACAGCTCCTAACAATGCAGCGACGAATATGACTTGGCCGGGGGTTGCTGGTGCAGAGATGGATCCGTCTCTTCCCTATACCGGTCACTTTAACTTGCTGAACAAATTTAAGAAACAGCATCCTGATGTTAAAACCTTGATCTCAGTCGGCGGTTGGGCAGAAACCGGTGGCTACTTTGACGAAACAGGTAAGCGAGTTGCCAGCGGCGGCTTCTATACGATGACGACCAATGCTGATGGCAGCGTGAATCACGCTGGTATTGACGCGTTTGTAGCAAGTTCAGTTGAATTTATCCGTAAATACAACTTTGATGGTGTCGATATCGACTATGAATATCCATCTTCTATGAATGACTCTGGTCACCCGGATGATTTTGCGATATCAAACCCGCGTCGAGCAGCATTGAATGCTTCTTATCAAGTGTTAATGAAAAAGCTAAGAGAAGCATTAGATCAAGCAGGTCAGCAAGACAATACACACTATCTATTGACGATCGCATCACCGTCTTCTGGTTACCTTCTACGTGGTATGGAGACATTCCAAGTCACCAAGTATCTAGACTACGTCAATATCATGTCTTATGACTTACACGGAGCGTGGAACCAGCACGTTGGTCATAACGCATCGCTATTCGACACCGGCGAAGATTCCGAGCTAAAACAGTGGAATGTTTACGGCACCAAAGAGTTTGAAGGAATTGGTTACCTTAACACTGATTGGGCGGTCAAATATTTCAGAGGCTCTGTCTCTGCAGGGCGCATCAACATTGGTATCCCTTATTATACTCGTGGTTTTAGAGATGTAACGGGTGGTACAAATGGCCTTTGGGGGCAAGCTGCATTACCTAACCAAGCTGATTGTCCTCCGGGGACTGGCAGCGGTGAAAAGAACAAGTGCGGGAATGGTGCTGTGGGTATCGATAACTTGTGGCACGACAAGAACGATGTTGGCTTAGAAGTACCCGCAGGTTCTAATCCGCTTTGGCATGTTAAAAACCTTCAAAATGGCGTGTTAGGAAGTTACCTAAGTGATTATGGACTAGATCCAGTTAACAACCCAGAGCATCAAATTAGCGGTACCTATGCCCGCCATTATGATTCAGTAGCGGTTGCTCCTTGGCTCTGGAACGCTACCAAAAATGTTTTCTTATCCATTGAAGATGAAGAGTCAATGGCCGCCAAAGTCGACTATGTCATCAACCAAGAACTAGGCGGAATCATGTTCTGGGAGCTTGCTGGTGACTTTGATTATGATGTGAGTAAGAATGAATATTTCATGGGTTCATCGCTAACAAGCTTAGCCTACAACAAGTTTAACCAAAGTGGCACGCCATACTCAGTTAAACAAGGAAATAAAACCTTTGTAAAACCGCCTGCTGCAGTTGATGTTACGTTTGTTGCCAAAGATTTTCCAGCTGGAGATGCTAACTATCCAATAGCACCAACTTTTGCCTTTACCAATAACTCAGCGATAGATTTGAGTGGCGCGAAAATTTCATTTGATGTTCCTGTTGCGACTTCGGCCATTTTCAAATCTAACTGGAATGCGCAAGAAAAACTTGGGATGGCAGTTGACGTAAATGGCTCAAATGCTGCGGGAAATAATATTGGCGGCTTCGAAAACGAATTCCATCGATTCTCAATCACGCTTGTGAACGAGTGGGGTGGAACGCCTAAGTCTTTTGCTCCTGGCGAAACCATCAATGCCCAAGTCATGTACTACATGCCGATTTCTGGTCCTGTTAACTTTGTGGTTGAGAAAGACGGTAATCGCTATGCATTTACCAGTGAATATAACGACCTACCAATCGCAACACCTGGTACAGGGCCTACAGATCCGGTAACTAGCTGTAAAGGTACACCTATCAGTCAAATTGTGGTTTACCCGAACTTGCCACAGGGCACACATGCAGCTCAAGGTGATTTAATTGTTGAAGGAAACGCGGTGTATGAAGCGAAATGGTGGAGTAATAAGCAACCATCAGTCAGTAGTGACTATACCAAGGTTTGCAACTTGTAAATAATAAATGGGGAGCTTTGCTCCCCTTTATAAAAGGCGAATAAGCATGAATAGTTTACACCGTAAATATGCGCTTGGTCTTTTTGGCGCAACCTCAGTTTTGCTTTCAAGCGCAGTTTCAGCTCATGGTTTTATGGACTTTCCCAAAGCAAGGCAAGCGATCTGCCAAGCGCAAGGAGGTTATTGGTGGCCGGATGATGGCTCAAATATCCCAAATTTAGCGTGTCGAGCAGCTTTTCTAGACTCAGGCCATTTTCAGTTTGTGCAAGAGCATGAATTTTCGACCAATACCGCTGACTACAATAACCTAGAGGCAGTAAAAGCGAATATCCCCAATGGTACGCTTTGCTCAGCTGGTGACCCAAACAAAAGTGGCATGAGTGTTGTCTCACCACACTGGCAGCGTACAGTTGTAGAGCCAAACGCTCAAAATAAACTTGCCATTAGCTTTAGGGCGACAACACCTCATAATCCCAGTTTTTGGCAGTTTTTCCTGTCAAAGCCAAACTACGATGGCGATACATCTCCTCTGACTTGGAATGATTTAGAGCTTATTAATGAATTTGGCAATATTGATTTCGTTGTGGATCCAGAAGGTAAACGCTTCTATAAAATGGAAATAGATATACCGCTAGGCCGTGAGGGCAATGCAGTTTTATATACCCGTTGGCAGCGGTTTGATGTCGCAGGAGAGGGATTTTACAATTGTTCTGATATCACAATAACCTCAACAGGCACGCCACCAGAATGGGTGAGCAGCGGCTATTTCTTAAAGCAAGGGCAAGATGCTAAAGCCGGTGATAGCGTGTGGTTTAGAACGTTTGACCAATCTGGGAATGAATTAATTAGCCATAACTTGAATGTAACCTCCACTAATGCATCAACATGGCAAGCTGAGTTGGCTCTTTATCTTAATAGCAATTACGGAAATAAAGTCAACATTGGTGTTAAGCAACCGGATGGTTCAATTGCGTTTGATGCAAACGCCTTATTAGCAAACGAAGTATTTTTGCCACATGCCGCTTACACCAGCAATCTTAGCGTTGTAAAAGGGGGTGACAACACCGCTCCTACGGTGAATCCAATTTCTAACCAAAGCATCGCAGAAAATAGCCAAGCGACAGTGCATGCTCATGCGTTTGACGACCAAAATGACCCACTGACATTCATTTGGAGTATTCCTGCACCGCTTAGCTTTAGTGGCGAAGGTGACACGATTTCCATCTCAACACCTGAAGTGACGGCTGATCAAACCTTTCAAGCTGAACTTAATGTCACCGATGGCAAAGCAAGCACTACCGTAAGTTTCTCAATTACCGTTCAAGATAGCACCAATAACCAATACCCAGCTTGGAATAGTACAACTACCTATGTCGCAGGCGACAGAGTAACGCATCAACAGAAAGTGTATGAAGCCAAGTGGTGGACGCAGGGAGAAGAGCCCGGCGCATCCGATGTTTGGAAAGCAATTTAAAGAAAACCCAAATTAATTGGGTACAACATGTAACTACAATAAGGTTGAAGATATGAAACTTAATAAAATAACCAGCTATATAGGACTTGCCTTACTGAGTGGCGGGGCACTTGCAGCCCCTTCTACGCCAACATTAGATTGGCAGCCACAACAGTATTCGTTCGTTGAAGTTAACGTCGATGGGCTTGGCTCTTACAAGCAATTGGTAAAAGCCAAAGATGTTGTCGATATTAGCATCAAATGGAATGCTTGGAGTGGCTCTGGCGGTGATAACTATAAAGTATATTTTGATGATCTACTCGTAAACCAAGGTACGCTTGCAGCTGGTACTAAAAGCGGAGTAGTACAATTCCCCTACACTAAATCGGGTCGCCATCAGCTTTATTTAGAACTGTGTGAAGGTACCGTATGTGCAAGAAGCGCAGGGAAAGAAATCGTCATTGCCGACACTGACGGTGCACATCTAGCGCCACTTCCTATGAATGTAGATCCGAACAACCGTAATAACGGTACAATACCAGGCCGTGTAACCGGTGCATATTTCGTCGAATGGGGCATATATGGCCGTAATTACGACGTAACTAAGATCCCAGCTCATAACCTATCGCACATTTTATATGGCTTTATTCCGATTTGCGGACCTAACGAGTCGCTAAAATCCATCGAAAATGGTAATAGTTGGAGAGCGCTTCAAACTGCATGTGCTGACTCTCAAGACTATGAAGTCGTCATTCACGACCCTTGGGCTGCAGTGCAAAAATCTATGCCAGGGGTGGATGCAAAAGATCCTATTCGCGGTGTTTATTCTCAATTAATGGCGCTAAAGCAACGTTATCCGGACCTTAAAATTCTGCCTTCAGTAGGTGGTTGGACGCTATCAGATCCATTCCATGGCTTTACAAACAAAGCAAACCGCGACACTTTCGTCGCATCTGTAAAACAATTCCTTAAAACTTGGAAGTTTTATGACGGTGTAGATATCGACTGGGAATTCCCAGGAGGTGATGGTCCAAACCCAGATTTAGGCGATCCAATTAACGACGGTCCAGCCTATGTGGCGCTAATGCAAGAGCTGCGTGCAATGCTAGATGAGTTAGAAGCTGAAACCGGCCGTCAATATGAACTCACTTCTGCAATAGGTGCTGGTTATGACAAGATTGAAGATGTAGATTACCAAGCTGCTCAGCAGTATATGGATTATATCTTTGCGATGACCTATGACTTCTATGGCGCTTGGAACAATGAAACGGGTCATCAAACCGGTATCTACTGTGGTTCTCATCTCAGCACTGATGAATGTAACGGTACAGGCGTTGACGACAATGGAGTGCCACGCAAAGGCCCTGCATATACTGGCGACCATGCAATTCAATTGTTACTTCAACAAGGTGTGCAGCCCTCTAAGCTCGTTATGGGCGTTGCAATGTACGGCCGCGGCTGGGAAGGTGTGCTAGATGCAAATGCCACAATCCCAGGTAATCCGATGACGGCGCCGGGCAATGGCCCGTTGACTGGCTCTACCACTGAAGGCGTTTGGGAGCCTGGCATTATGGATTACAAGGCTATTGCAGCGAACGCTGTAGGCCAAGGTGGTTCAGGTGTTAATGGTTATGAAGTAGGCTACGATGAGCAAGCACAAGCAGCATATGTTTGGAACAGAAGTAACGGTAAACTCATCACTTACGATAGCCCACGCAGCGTTATCGCAAAAGGTCAGTATGCAAACACTCATCAACTGGCTGGTTTATTTGGTTGGGAAATTGACGCTGATAATGGCGACATTCTAAATGCAATGTATGATGGCCTTACAGCAGGTGAGATCCCTAATCGTGCACCTTCTATCGGAGTTTCTGGACCAATCAATGTGACCTCAGGTCAGGTTGTGAATGTCGATGCGCAAGCAAGCGATTTAGACAATGATCCATTAACCTATTCATGGGTTGCTGCGCCTGGTTTGGCTTTATCTGCTAATAACACCGCAGCTGTCGCTGTAACCGCTCCTTCAGTCAATCAACAGACAAGCTACGACTTGACTGTAACGGTCAATGATGGCGCGTTATCAACAACCAAAACAATCGTTGTTGTTGTAAACCCAGAAGGTGCAAATGCAGCGCCTGTCGTTACACCGGTTTCAGATATTTCGGTTAATGAAGGGGCCTCGGCTACTGTCAATGTGTCAGCAACTGACCCTGAAGGCGCAGCGCTTAGCTATAGCTGGAGTGCACCAGCCGAGCTGAGCATAGTAGCAAATGGTAGCTCAGCGACTATTACTGCTGCAAATGTCACTGCCGACACAACCGTCCCAGTAACTGTTACCGTATCAGACGGGGTGAACGCTGTTGATACAACATTTAATGTTACGATTAAAGACGGTGGCGCCCAATACCCGACTTGGGATCGCTCTACAGTATATGTCGGTGGCGACCGAGTAATTCATAACGGCAATGTCTTTGAAGCAAAATGGTGGACTCAAGGTGAAGAACCTGGAACCGCTGATGTATGGAAGGCAGTAACTAACTAATCTAACCATCCCCAATTAATGAGCTTGCCAGTCAAGCTCATTTTTTAATCACATAAACATAAAGTTACCCATTATCTGGCTTTTATCACCAATTTCTTCTTTCTTTTTCTGCTTGGTCTTTCATAATGACATAATGAACTTCATAAAAGAGTCATAAGTTCTGGCAGTGCTTATTCGTCTATCCGTTTTATTATTCGTTTTAGTTTTTCCAAAAAGCTACGCGTCCGACTGCGCGGATCAGTCATCCCTAAAAATCGGCATTGGCTCTAGCTGGCCGCCTTTTGTTATGTATGGCACTCGTCCTTACGGCATAGACGTAGATATCACTAGAGCAGTTTTTGAACGAGCAGGGTTTTGTATTGAGTTCATTCAGCTTCCTTCATCGGCTCGTGGGATCACTGAGCTTGAAAAGGGCTTAATTGATGTCCTGCCATCCGCAAGTTTTAGCGTCGATAGAGCAAAAATTGCTTACTTCTCCTCGCCATATCGGCGTGAAAAAATGCGCTTGTTCGCTAACAAGGAAATAGATCTCGATAGCAACTTAATCGAGTTGTTTTCTGCAGGCTATACATTCACGGCCAATCCTGGAGCCTACTACGGTGAGGAAGTGAAACAAATAAAAAAAATCGATTGGTACGACAGGCGGTTGTTTGAAATCGCGAGCTTAGACCGGCGAATAGAGATGGTGGCTAAAAACCGCGTCGATTTTCTGATTGAAGATGAAGACGCAGGCTACTACTATATCAACAAGCTAGGCTACCAAAGCATTCAGCTACACCCTTATGTAGTTAACGATAACGCTATACATTTTATGCTTGGACGTCATGCATTTAAGCGTAGTGACATTGAGCGCGTCAATGAAGCAATCACCAATTTAAATGGCACAATAGCGAATATCTCAGAAAAATATAGAAAAGATTCAGGATGACTCAACAGCAGCAACTCTTTCAAACACTACAAAGTACATTTGGACATACAACACTTCGCCCGGGGCAATCGGAAGTCATTGAATCTATACTTCAAGGCCAAAGTGCAATCGCTATTTTTGCAACTGGTGCAGGCAAGTCGTTGTGTTATCAGTTACCAGCAATATTGAAGCAAGGGATGTGCTTAGTCGTTTCACCACTATTGGCACTAATGCACGAGCAACGAGATTACCTACAAAGTAAAGGCGTTGCGACTGCGTGTCTTGACAGTACTCAAAGCAAAGAGGAAACGTTGCGCATAGAAAATGCGGTGCGAGACAATGCACTTAAAGTCCTCTTTATATCAGTCGAGCGGCTTAATAGCCAAAAAGCACGTACCTTGTTATCACAAAGCAATATCTCTTTTCTTGTCATTGATGAGGCGCATTGTATTTCTGAATGGGGACATAATTTCAGGCCAGATTACCTAAAAGTGGCCAAATATCGCCATGAACTTGGTATCAACCAAGTGCTATTACTCACCGCGACAGCAACAAATAAAGTTGCACGCGATATGGCGGGTAAATTCGATGTATCCGATCAAAATATCATTAGAACGGGCTTTTACAGGAAGAATCTATTCTTAAGTGCGGCGCATATTAGCGAATCTCAAAAAGACGAATATTTACTCGCCTTTTTAAAAAAGGCAAAAGGCGCTGGTATCGTTTATGTCACGCAGCAAAAGCAAGCAGAAGAAGTAGCAAAAATGATAACTGCTTGTGGCTTTCCTGCAGAAGCTTTTCACGCATCATTGCAGAGCGAAAAAAAGGCGCAAATTCAAGCAGATTTTCTAGCGAAAGAAAATCTTATCGTTGTAGCTACCATTGCATTTGGTATGGGTGTAGACAAACCCGATGTTCGCTGGGTACTACATTATGATATGCCAAAATCTATTGAGGGATATAGCCAAGAAGTGGGTAGGGCAGGCAGAGATGGCGAGAATGCACATTGCGTTGCTTTAATTAATAATGAAAAAATTGCCACATTAGAGAACTTCGTTTACGCCAGTGCATTAGAGCGAGAGTCGTTAACGCTGCTTTTTGATGAACTTTTCGGTGATCCAGCTACAGATTATCACCTCAATGAATACGATCTTGCCTATAAAACCAATATTAATCAATTGGTGCTAAAAACACTTATTGTCCAGCTCGAACTGCAAGGATACTTACAAGTAAACTACAGCTATTTTGCGGAGCTAAGCATCGCATTCAGCCAAGACAAAGATAAAATATTAGCCAAGTACTCGCCTGAGCGGCAACTGTTTTTGACTCAGCTATTCTCGTGTTTTGAATTCAAAAAGAAGTGGGGATTACTTTCACATCAAGCATTAAGCGAGCAAAACATCCCACAGGCTAAAGCCCAAGAAGTCGTTGAGTATTTGCAAAACCAACAACTGATTGACGTAAAAGTCGCTAAATATACGTCGGTTTATTCAAAGCCTATCCAACAAGTTAACATTAATGAACTGGTTGAGTCTTTCTACCAGCAATCACAAATTAAAGAGCAAGGCGAACTTGCACGGCTAAGACATTTACTCAAATTTTTCCAGCTAACTTCATGCTATCACAAAGCGCTTGCCAGCTACTTCGGCGATATGCACGCACCAGAACAATGCGGTCACTGCGGGGTCTGCAGCGGTAAGCATTTGATCGTCAATGCACAAGAGAGCCGGGAATTAGATATTGAAACAACACGAAATATTTTAAGAGACGCTTCGCAATTTGCATCGCAACGCGGCGTAAATTTTTCTACTCACCTCAAAACGTTGTTTTTACTAGGCTTAAATTGCCCCTATTTTACTATATATAAATTCAGACAACTTGAAGGATTTGGCAGCTTGTCCGGTGTAAAGTATGAACAGGCAAAAGCATTGATCATGGAGCGCGCATTATAAATGAAAACAGATATTATTAAACTCGCCACGATCGCGGAAAAAAAGACCAAATATATACTCGGACTTATGAGCGGTACCTCATTGGATGGATTAGATATTGCGTTATGTAAAATTGAAGGTGCCGGGAAAAGAACACAGCTAACAGTCGAACAATTTACCACGATAGAATACGACTCTTCGCAAAAGCAGCTTCTCAGTGATCATGCGTCTAAATCACAGGTAAGTCTTAAGACGTTATGTCAATTAAATGCGTGGCTCGGCGAGTTGTACGCAAGTCTAATCAATAATGCTTTGAAAGAATGGCAAGTCGCAGCCGACACTGTTGATTTAATAGCGAGTCATGGACAAACACTTTACCATTGTCCAAAACAAGCCTTTGCAGACGTTGAAAAATTAAATAGCACATTGCAGATCGTTGACGGCGATATTATTGCGGCAAAAACGAACATCATCACCATCTCAGACTTTAGACAAAAGCATATCGCCAAAGGATATGAGGGAGCCCCTCTCGTGCAATATGGTGACTATTTGTTATATTCGGACACAAGTATCGATAGGGTTTTGCTCAATATTGGCGGTATTTCAAACCTTACTTATTTACCAAAAAATTGTGCACTAGCGCAGAGTATGAGTAGTGACATCGGTCCAGGAAACACATTAGTAGACCAATATTGTCGCCACGTATTAGGGCTACCATTCGATGAAAATGGTGAGATTGCGTCTAGTGGAAAAATTCAATTGCCTTTTCTCGAAGCATTACTGTCACACCAATTCTTTGATAAGCCACTTCCAAAATCAACTGGACAAGAGTTATTTAATCAAGCCTTCGTGCATCATGCGTTGGATGGAAAAGATTATAATCATGAAGATATCATCACGACACTGACCGAATTCACAGCTATCGCTGTCGCAAATGCGGTGAACGAGCTTGGTGCAACTGAATTAGAGCTATATGTTAGCGGAGGTGGAATTCATAATGTGTTTTTAATGGCGCGAATTGAAAGCCACTTGAATAACCGTGTTTTAATCAAGGATTTCTCACAACTGGGTATCAACCCTGATGCCAAAGAGGCCGCTTTATTTGCGCTACTTGCGAATGAAACCGTATCAGGTGGTAGCGATGTGCTGCCTTTTTCTATGGGTAAGATTTCATTACCAACATAGTCGCTAAAAAACGGATAATACAGCGCTGACCGCCGAGTTAAAAATACGTTTGAAGCCAGTAGTCTGAGTTGTAATCGCTTCAGATACTGGTTCGCTTACGATAATTCGCTCATTCAAAATGATATCAAACTCAGCCGCGTTCTTTAGGTAATCGTGGAGTCCCACTAGGTTCAATTGCATAAAGTAAGGACCTGCATCAAGCGATTGCTTTACTTTAATTTCGACAATCTTAGTGAGATACGACTCCGGATCAACCACCAAAGAGACCTCGCACTTCGCATTTCGCTCGCCGTGCTTTGTTAGTACAACGTTAACTCGGTCATCAATACGCGCATCCATTGGCAACTCTATCACCAAAGAAAGTCCTTGCTCACCTGGTTGCAGACTAAGTTTCTCATAGGGTTGAACAGCACGGTACTGTCCCCTCATAGAACTTGCGATCTGTGCTGCATTAAAACTAAAAATACCAGGTTTGCTACTCATTACTTTCTTTCGTTATTTACAAGACAATGTTAATTATCTCAAAGCTAGATTACAGAATTATGACTTACCAACCAAAGGCTAAAAAAGTCAAAGCTCGGCAATACCGAGCTTTAAATGCATTCTTTGTTCGTTTTATTTATCGTACTGCGAGCATGTTTTATTTATCGTACTGCGAGCATAATGAGTCCCGGAAATACAAAGAACGAACCTAATACGTAAGCCAAAGCTGCTGGTTTTTTCTGCGCACCAATCTCAGCTAACTTCTCAGCTAGACGAAGCGGGATTTCTCTCAGCAGTGGTAACCCGTAAATAAGTGCTACCGCAAAAACGTTAAACATAACATGTACAAGTGCAATCGTTAATGCGACTTCTGCAGCAGGACCTGTAATAGATGTTGCAGCTAACAAAGCGGTAATTGTAGTGCCTATATTTGCACCTAAAGTGAACGGATATATCTGACGAGTGGTAAATACACCGCTGCCAGCAAGTGGGATCATCAAGCTTGTTGTTGTCGAAGACGATTGTACCATTACCGTAACTAAAGCGCCTGAGCTTATACCTACAACAGGGCCTCTGCCTATCGCACTATGTAATAACTCTTTCGCTTTACCTACCAACGCCTTTTTGAGTAATTTACCTAAGTAAGTCACAGCGAACAGGATCATCATGATACCGATAACAACCATGGCAATACCTGCTGCTGTAGAATCTAAAAAGCTAACACCATCTTTTACCACGCTAACCGCTGGTTTCACTAGTGGTTTGATAAAGTTGTAACTTTTTAACGATAAGTCAGCATCACCAACAAATACATGGGCAAGTCCTGACGCAAGTTTTTCTAACATGCCAAACATGATTTCCAAAGGCAGGAAAATAGCAACGGCTAATAAATTAAAGAAGTCATGTACGGTGGATGCGGCAAACGCTCTTCTAAACTCTTCTTTACTACGAATGTGGCCGATAGAAACGAGCGTGTTGGTAATAGTCGTACCAATATTTGCGCCCATCACCATAGGAATTGCGATACTAATAGGTAATCCGCCAGCAACGAGGCCAACAATAACAGAAGTCACCGTTGATGAGGACTGCACCAATGCAGTTGCCAAAGCCCCTAAGAGTAGGGCGACGATTGGATTGGTTGCGAATGCGAAGATTTCCTTCGCCCCTTCACTTCCACCTGAGGCCAACTTAAAACCGCCACTCACAGTGCCAACTGCGACTAAGACTAAGTAAACAAGTAATACGATTGACAGCCAGTTAAAAAGTTTAGCTGATGCTGAAGTCTGAGATTGATTAACCATAGTTTCGCTCTTAGAGTAAGTAATGTTCATTCATTACACTTTTATTTCAGCCGCGCATTTAACCACCCAATTGTTACAGTTATATTTCAGTTTTATGTAACTCGACACGTATGCTCATTTTCTCATCGCATTTTTTGAAACAGTGGTAACTAATAGTAGTAATATGCTGTTTTTACTGATTATTAGTTATGTGATTGCATTTACATTTGTTTACTTCTGCAAATTTGATCCACATTTGCTTCACTATTTAAAAGTAGGATTTAGCTATAATTATTGTGCCTTATATCACTATGTTAAGACTTTTCTCGTTAATTTTTATGCTTTTTTCTATGGCGGCTGGTGCAGTTGACTTTACGCCTAGTGCCGAGCATAGAGTAAGTGAACCATTAACAATCCACTTTGGAGAAGTCGATGCTGCGCAATTATCTTCAGTGCTCGGCATAGATGAGCGCGACAGCCAATCTATTGTTGAGGTACTTTCAAGCAAAGTGCCTGAGCTAAAGAATGAGCCTTATCAGTGGGCGTTGATCACCCCAAATATGCTTATATCCGAGGACAGAAATTACATCGCATTTGGCTTTGCCAGATTGCCTTGGCTAAGTGTTGCTTTGATTAACAACGGCGAGGTCTCATTTTTAACGCAGCACACCCTGAATACCGCGTTTAATATTAGGGAAGTAGAAGCACCGCAATTATATCTACCAATATCAAAAGAACACTTAGCAGGGGCAAGTCTTATTGTCCGCTATCAGACTTTTGCGAATGCCCCCGCTGACCTTAGGTTAATAAATGATAATGAGCTAAACAGTAATGTTCTTACCAGTACGGTTACCAATGCTGCACTAAGCGGGATCATAGCAGCCGTGTTTGTTATTGTATTGGTTAACTTCTACTTTAATGCCAATGCGACCAACGCTTACTATTGTCTTTGGACGCTATTGTTTTTGCTTATTGTGTTGGATATGTCAGGGTTCACATTTCAATATTTTTGGCCTTTACAAGGCAAATTTGCCGCCTTATTTTCAGCTTGTTTGATGACTTTTGTACCAGTGTTTCACCTTCTTTTCATCAAACAATTTCTGCAATTAAAGCATCGAAACGAAACCTTACATCTTTTATATAATGGATTTTTAGCGGCTTACCTACTACTTATCCCAGTGGCAATCTATTCAAAATCGGTTCACTACAATCTAGTATTAAGCTTGAGTATCATCCCGCTATTTCTTTATACCAGCTATTGGTCTTTGAAACAGAGTGCTCCTGGTTCTGTTACTTTTTCCCTCAGCCTGCTAAACCATGTCATTTTTGTAAATTTCATTGCTATTGGTGGGACTATGTATGCGGGTTTTATCAACGTTCATCATATATCAAGCGCGATTAAATTTGGCTACTTAATTGAGGTCATGTTATTTACGCTGGCACTTGCGCAACAAAATAAGTCAGCCCAAAATAATCTGCTATCAACGCTACAAACTCAGGTGAATGCACTCTCGAATACAGTACAAACAGAAAAGCAGTTCAACCGTCAAAATCAGCAGGCGTTAGAAAAGAAAGAACAACGTTTATTTACCGATCTCTCTCATGAGCTGCGTACACCACTTACCGTTATGAAGGTACAGGTTGAATCTCTACAATACAATATCGTTGAGAATGTTCAGGAGAGCTACGGCAAGCTCATGGATAAAATTGACGAGCTAAATCACTTTATTAATCAATTGATGCTAGTCACTGACAATGAAAAGTTAGCAACTATGCTTAATCTAAGAGACTTCACGATCTGCAAGCTGGTAAATCAAGTACATACTCAGGCCGCGGGCTTATTTAAGGATAATAAGGAGCAATTAGAGGTTAACTATCAAATATCTGGTACAGAAAAGATAACCATCGACCTAGATGCAATAACTAACTGCGTCCTTGAGATCTTAGGTAATGCGATTAAGCATGGTGGAGATAAGGTCCAAGTAAAGATGAGCTTCTTTAGCGTCGACAGCAATCTAATCATTCGCATTGAAGACTCTGGCACTCCCCTATCCTATGAGGCGCACCAACAGCTATTTGACCCGCTTTACAAATCACAATCAGCAAGAACCAATTCGGGAAAATCCAAGGGTATGGGCCTTGCGATGTGCAAAAAAGTGGTAGAAGCTCACAGTGGACAAATTGAATCCTTTAATAGCCTATTAGGCGGGTTGAACATGGAGATCAAGCTTCCGTTAACTAAAGTGCCTGCTTTTAGTTGATATACAACAGTATGTTTTCGCGCTTACGTTTTAATTTTTCGTCGCGGTATTAACTTAAGCCAAAATGCAATTTCAAGTGCCACACCCAATATCACAAAAATGAACATCCCAGTTTGGCTGCTATAGCTATAAGCTGCTATTGCACCAATGAGGAGCGCCAATAAAATAGCGATTCTGTAAAGTGTCTTCATTTTATATCCTTTTCTATGGTGACTTAGCTAATTCATTTACAGCCGAATACCAAATTTACAGCGCACCTGAGATTGCCACTTGATTACGACCATTACGCTTAGCAAAATAAAGTGCCTGATCTGCCGAGGCGAGCAATTCTTTACCGCTGTATGGTGGCTTAGTCTGAGTATGTAATCCTGCACTTAATGTCATCTCTATACAATAGCTTTCGCTTATCAATGGGCTAGTCTCACATGTCATTCTGATCTTCTCTGCAAGGTCAAAAGCCTGCGAGCTATCGGTTTGTGCAAGTACAATACAAAACTCTTCGCCGCCATACCGTGCGACAAAGTCTCCCGCTCTCGTAGCACAATTGGAAAGTATACGTCCGATGTGAATCAGACAATCGTCTCCCGCTTCGTGACCATAGGTATCGTTAACCTGCTTAAAAAAATCGATATCGATCATTATAACACTAAGAGCGTGTTCAAAACGCTTTGCTCTTAAGCATTCACTATGCAAGGCTTCGTCTAGCGCTCGCCTATTGGCAACACCAGTAAGCGCATCGGTGCGACTCGCAAGCTCCAGTCTATCGTTAGCTTCCTGTAGCGCTTGAGTTCGGATGGCGACAGTCTTCTCTAATTGAGAGTTTACTTTTTGGATTTCATTGAATGCCGTTAATTGCGCTTGAAAGCGCTTGTTTTTCTAGGTATTGAGTTTTTCACCTATTGCTATCGATAAACAGGCCACCTCAATGGCAGTACCTATTAATAGCGCATTTTCGGTAAACCAAGTTTGGCTGATTAAATCTAATTTATTTAGCGCAAGAATGATCCCGCCAATGAGCACTGAGCTCCAAGCAATCGAATAGAATGTCGCTAAGCGGCTTTTCCCAGCCAAACGTAAAATACGGCAGAATACGCCCCAGATACAAGCTGATACGGCATACGCTATGGTAAGTTTTATCATCACTGCATAGTCAAAAAACACAGAAGAAAATAAGAGTACCAACCCTAATCCCAAAATTAAGCGACAACCTAGATAAAGCCACTTGTCCGAAATACCAATCTCGAGCAATGTCATAACAAAGTAAGTGCCGGTTAACACCGAGCTGATAAGAAAAAATAAGATTGCTTGATCGTTCCACCAAAGACTATTTGGCCAAAGATATCGAAAGGCAAAACCTGACAAACAAGCAGAAAATAGCGCTAAACAAATAACGTATAAAACATAGTAAAATAATGTGGATTCGCGAATGGTAAAATAGAGGAGCACATTATAAGCTGCCATTATCCCCATCAAACCAAAGTAGATCCCCATCACGATACGAAAAACTTGGTCGTTTATCAAAAAGTCATGGTTTGTCCAAAGTACCACGGGAAGTTGCAGCGCACTGGATGAGCGTACTTTAATGTATAGTGCTACCTTACCATGCGTGCCGTTTGGGAGTGGTATAATAAAATGTTCATGCGCAAAAGGGCGGTCAACGAAAGGTTGTTTATCACCTAATTGCTGATGAACAAATATATTGCCTTCTTGTAGCATGTAAACATCAAGCTGATCCAGCACCGGATAGGCTATCTCAAGTAAATAAGGCCCTTCTTTTTCGTCAATATTTAACGACGTACGTACCCAGTAACTTAGGTTGGAATAACCTAAGTTCAACACTTTATCATCGGTAGTTTGCCAAAGGATACTTGGGTTATTTATGACGTCGACAATTTTAGCATTTGAAGCCACATACTCTAGTTGCAACGTCTCTTTGTCAGCAGCTACCACTTGACTACACAGAGACAACAGGAGTACAAACAATAAAAAGACGTACCTTTGCCTCAATCACCCACCCTCGCTACGTCCCATAATCACAGACAAATAGCGCTCTCGCCAAAGATTATGAAATAAAAATAGTACTTTAATCATAGTCAGCCATAAATAGTTCGCCAATTTTGAATTACGTTCAACTATCCTATAGAATGCGCCGCTTGTTTGATGTGATCGATTCCAACATCACAAATCAAATATGATGCAAAAAAGCGTAATGAAGGGGCAAAGTAATGAGCTTTTGGCAAGAAAAAACACTCGAAGAAATGACTAGAGATGAGTGGGAAGCGATTTGTGATGGCTGTGGCAAATGCTGTTTACACTCTTTTATCGACAGCGATGAGGAAGATGAATCATTTGAAAGCACCGACTTTTTACGCGAAGGTGAAGAGTTACTCTACACTGATGTTGTTTGCCAATATAACGATAAAAATAGCTGTGGTTGTAGCCGCTACAGCGAAAGGCAAGTTCTAGTTCCGTCTTGCGTACAGCTAACCAAAGAAAACCTCAAAGATATCTTTTTTATGCCAAACAGTTGTAGTTATCGACGACTTCATGAGGGCAGGGGACTGGCAAGCTGGCATCCTCTTAGAAATAATGGTTCCAAACAAGCCATGATAGATGCGGGGATCAGTATTTTTGGTAAGGCAACCTCAGAACTGGAAGTAGATTTAGAATCTGATTTTGAAGCGCATATAGTAGAGTGGCCCCACAAAGACTGCGAGTAAAAAACAGGGACTAGGATAAATGCTTTGCGGTAGGGCATGCATCTATCCTAGAAAAAGTATTCTATTCGCCAATATCAGCCTTAGACGGCAAAGCGGCAAATGCACCGTAGCGTTGAACGGCGAACGCACCACATTTCGCAGCATACGCGACTAAGTCTTTTGCCTCATCCAGTGAGATGACAAACTCAGTATCTTGGGTAGGTTTAAACTTTCGAATGATCTCAGCAAGTAACCCCCCGACAAACGCATCTCCCGCAGCCGTGGTATCCACAGCAACAACATTTGGCGCAGCAACTTTAGCACTATCATTTTGTAGATAAATCTCAACGGGGTTTCCACCGTCGGTTATCAATAATAATTGAGTTTGCTTATCCATAATTGCGGCTATGGTTTGTGCTTCGGTTTTACCCGCATGACTATTCGCGTTCAGGTATTCCAATTCTTCGCGTGAGAGTTTAACGACATCACTTAGTGCGATACAATGCCAAATTCTATCAAGAATATGCGCAGTCGAACTCCATAGGTTCAACCTCAGGTTCATATCAAAACTAACAAGCATGTTGTTTGCTCGTGCACGCTCAAGCGCATAAACCGTGGTTTTATGGATATTCTCTTCAGTAAGACTGTTACTGCATATATGTAATACAGAATGCTCTGTAAACATATCCTCAGAAAAATGTGTTTGCCTGAACAACAAATCCGCCGCTGGTGGCCGATAAAAACTAAAGCTTCTTTCACCTTGTTTATCAAGAGAGACAAATGCCAATGCCGTTTTGGCTTTATCTGTATACTCAAGGTAACGGGTATTTACGCCATTAGCCTGTAGCTCTTCAGCTAAAAACTGGCCGAACATGTCATTGCCTAACATGCCGCAAAAATACGCATCAACGCCTTGCTTTGCCGCAGCTACTGCCACGTTTGCAGGCGCGCCGCCTGCATATTTAGTAAATGATTCTGGTGTTTTGCCATCCGATAAAAAATCAATCAACGCCTCACCAAAACAAACAAGTGCCATGTTATTCGCCTTTTAACTTCATTGAACGCAGGACTTCGTAACACGCGCCCATAGTGTGATAATCGGTCTTGCCCGCCGGGCTTTTTTCATCGCTGTACTTTTCGTTCTTGTTATTCAAAATACGATACCAAGCACCGTATTCATGGTCGACGAAGTTATCCCAAGCATATTGCCAAATTCTGTCGTACCACTGCCAATATTTTTCATCACCGGTTTCAAGTGCTAGTAGCGCAGCCGCAGCGAATGACTCAGCCTGAACCCAAAAGTACTTGTCATCATCACAAATCGACTTATCCGGCGCAAAGCCGTAGCAAATTCCGCCGAATTCATTATCCCAAGCAGCTTTTAATGACTCATCAAACAAGTGCGCGGCTTTTTCCACAAGCCATAACTTTGGCATGTAGCGGTTAATCAACAATAATAATTTTGACCACTCAGTTTGATGACCGGGCTGAAATCCCCAAGGCCTGAATAAGTGTTTGGGATCGCCTTTGTTATACTCAAGGTCGACTTGCCATTGACTATCATAGTGCTCCCAAATCAGCCCTTCAGCCTTAGCCGCTTGACGATTTACCATATTGTCGGCAAGCATATATGCACGCTGTAAAAACTTTTCATCCTGCGTTACTTCAAAGCAAGCTATTAGCGCTTCGCAGGTATGCATATTGGCATTTTGACCACGGTACTTATCTGCCTGATTAAAGTCTGCATCGAATTCGTCTTTATAGAGTCCAAAATCAGGCTCAAAGTATTTCTCTTCTAACAGCTGCCATACTCGCTCAATTGCAGACTTGCTGTCTGATAACCCAACCTTCAACGCACAGGCATGAGCCAATAAAACAAAGGCGAGCCCGTAACAATGGTTAGTGCCATCTACAACATTTTCGCCTTCAAGCAACCACGCATAGCCGCCATTTTCCTGCCTATGGACAGTTTCTAAATATTCGATACCATGCTTAACCTTATCTAAGTCAGCTGGCTCTTTAAAATAGTCATAAGCCATAGCATAGTTAAAGACAAAACGGGTACTTGATACTAAGTGACGCGTGTTCGCATCATAAATCTCGCCATTATCCTTGAAGAAGTGATTAAAGCCACCACGTTCATCCACGCAATTTGGTGCGTAAAAGCTGAGCGTCTTTTTAATGTGTGCTTCTAAAAATTGCGTTGTTCTAAAATTCATCTAACTTTTAACCTACTGCTGAACATTTCCGTTACTTTAGCAGATAAAACATGGAACGATCCAACAAAACATTTGTGATTTTCATGTAACAGTGTGTAGAATCAAGGTGAAAACAGATTGGAGTATCACTTGTGAGCGAAATAAATACAAATCAAACCTTCGTCACAAGCGGGAATACCGAGAATAATAATTATCGACTTCCGCTTATTGCAATGACAACGCTTTTTTTCCTTTGGGGATTTATAACCGTTTTAAACGATGTCCTCATCCCACGTCTAAAAGGCGTATTTGACCTTAACTACACCGAAGCAATGCTGATCCAGTTTTGCTTTTTTAGTGCCTACTTTATTATTTCTTTACCTGCTGGGTATTTAGTTAAACGCTTTGGCTATAAAAATGGCGTACTAACGGGCTTAATCGTGGCATCCATTGGCTGCATCATGTTTTATCCCGCCGTTGTTGTTCACGAATATTGGATTTTTCTCTCAGCGCTTTTTGTGCTTGCATCTGGCATCACTGTTTTGCAAGTATCAGCGAATCCTTATGTAGCAGCACTCGGGCATCCTCGCACTGCGTCAAGTCGTTTAAACCTTGCGCAAGCGCTTAATTCACTGGGTACCACTATTGGTCCTATAGTGGGTGGCTTTTTATTGTTTGGTTCAGCCGGTACGCTAACCGTTGAAGCTGCGGCAAGCGCAGAGGGGGTAAAGGTACCTTATCTTATTTTGGCAGCTGCGCTACTAACAATCGCCGTTGTATTCGCGTTTTTAAAGTTACCCATTATTGCTGAGCATACTGAAGCCGTCGATTGTAAAGCGAAACACCATAACCTAATTGAAGCCCCACACTTAGTAATGGGTGTAGTAGCTATTTTCTGCTATGTCGGTGCAGAAGTTGCGATTGGGAGTTTCCTTGTAAATTACTTTGCAGAACCTGAAATCGCAGGACTTGAAGAGCACGCTGCAGCAAAACTTATCGGGTACTACTGGGGTGGTGCTATGGTAGGGCGCTTTATCGGCTCTGCTGCCTTAAAGACTATTGCACCTTCAAAAGCAGTGGCTTTCAACGCTGTCGTTATTATTTTATTACTGGCATTGACCATGAGTACCAGTGGCAACATTGCGATGATTGCCGTACTCGCGATTGGCTTGTTTAACTCCATTATGTTTCCGACAATCTTCTCAATGGCAATTGAAGGCTTGAGCTCACTAACCAGTAAAGGTTCTGGCTGGCTGTGTTTAGCCATTGTCGGTGGTGCTATTGTGCCGCTCATTCAAGGTGTGGTTGCGGATAAATTCCATATTCAGATCAGCTTTATTGTGCCATTGCTTTGTTATGTCTACATCGCATGGTACGGATTAAACGTGGTTAAGCTGTCGCAAAAGTGGCAAGCAAAACTGAATTAAGTTAACGAAAGTTTACAAGGCGAGCATAGCTCGCCTTTTTTATTGCATAATTTTTTCGTCGCAGAGTATTGAATACGTATTCATAAAGGGTATTATAAAATAAAATTGGAACGCTCCAATTCAAAACAAAAACTAGGAGAGAGTAATGCGAGCTAAAACTTGGGCGTTGGCAATCACACAAAGTGTGTTGTTATGCGCAACAGTTCACGCCACTGAATCAAATACACAGTGGGTCGATACCTTCATTGGTACTGGCGGTGATGGCCACACCTTCCCTGGCGCAGTCGTGCCATTTGGTATGGTGCAATTAAGCCCAGATACAGATAACCCCATGCGCGGTGTTTCCCCTCAACCAGAAATCTACAAGCGCTGCGCTGGTTATCACTATGACGACCATACTATTGTTGGTTTCTCCCACACGCATTTCTCTGGTACTGGTCACTCAGATCTTGGCGACCTGCTGATCATGCCAATGACAGGCGAAGTAAAACTCGATGCTGGTACCGCTGAAAATCCAGACATAGGGTATCGCTCACGCTTTTCTCACGACCAAGAATGGTCTGAACCTGGCTATTACGGTGTTGACTTACTCGACTATGGTGTGAAAGCCGAAGTCACTGCAACCACGCGAGTGGGTATGCATAAATACAGCTTCAACAAAGCAAAACAGGGTCATGTATTGCTTGATTTGACCTCAGCAATCTATAACTTTGAGAATAAAGTGATTTGGAGCGACATCCGCAAAATAAACGACACCACATTGGTTGCTTACCGCGCAACTAATGGCTGGGCGCGTAACCGCCAAATGTATTTTGCCATCGAGTTCTCAAAACCTATCGCTGACTATCAGTTTTATAATCTAGACAACAACCGTTATCGTTGTATGAATTGCTTAGGAAAAGACAGCAAACACTCTACGATTGAGAATACCGCAGTAAAAATGACAGCAGGTAAAGCCGTTAAGTTTGTTGCAAGCTTTGATAATTTAGACGAAACGCCACTGTTGGTGAAAGTCGGACTTTCTGCAGTTAGCCGCAAAAACGCATTAGAGAATCTTAAAACTGAAGTACCAAGTTGGGATTTTGATAACGTTCGCGAAAATGCCAAGTCTCAGTGGGCAAATTATTTAGATAAAGTCGACGTGGAAGGCACCAAAGCGCAAAAACGTCAGTTCTACACTGCGCTCTACCATGCGCTACAAGCGCCTAATATCTACCAAGATGTCAATGGACAGTATCGAGGCGTTGACGGTGAAATTCATGACGGCAAAGGTTTCGAGCACTATACCTTATTCTCGTTGTGGGATACCTATCGTGCATTACATCCATTGCTCACTTATATCGACCCAGACCGCGTATCCGGCATGATCCAATCTATGCTGGTACATTATCAGCAAAGCTATGAAAAAATGTTACCTATTTGGTCGTTCCATGCCCACGAGACATGGACCATGATTGGTTATCATGCGGTTTCAGTCATTGCTGATGCATATCTAAAAGGGATCAGAGATTACGATATTGATTTAGCAGTAGAAGCAATTGAAAACACGGCTAACAACCCAGTGTACGATGCCATCCCTGAATACAAGAAGTTTGGCTATGTACCAATGGACGTACTTCCTGAGTCTATTTCTATCACTCTTGAATATGCTTACGATGATTTTGCCATCGCAAGAATGTATGAAGCGATGGGCAATACCAGTAAAGCGAAAGACTATTACCAACGTGCGATGAGCTATAAAAATGTGTTCAATAAAGAAACCGGTTACATGCAAGGGTTAGATTCAAAAGGAAACTGGGATCCCGAATTTGACCCTTTTGAAGCAAAATACATGGGCCCATACACCGAAGGTAACGCGAAGCAATATAGCTTCTATGTACCGCATGATGTAGCTGGCCTGATTGAATTAATGGGTGGTGATGATGCATTTGAAGCGCGTCTAGATGCACTGTTTGATACCCACCTTTCTGAAGAGATGATCAAAGAGCACGAAGATATTGCAGGCCTGATTGGTAACTATGCCCATGGTAATGAGCCTAGCCATCATATTGCCTATTTATATAACTACGCGGGTAAACCGTGGAGAACCCAAGAGCGTATTCGTCAGATCATGGATACCTTAAGCTCAGACAAACCGGATGGCCTTGCAGGTAATGACGATGTAGGTCAGATGTCTGCTTGGTATATATTCTCTGCGATGGGCTTCTATCCTGTTGCGCCAGGCGACCTAAGCTACGCGATTGGTGCGCCTCAAGTGCCAGAAGTTACGTTGAAACTTGCAAACGGCAAAGCATTTAGAACTGTTGCGAAAGGTTTCAGTGACAAAAACAAATATATCAAGTCCATTAAATTAAATGGAAAACCGCTTAAGCGCAGCTACATCACACATAACGACATTATGAATGGTGGTACATTGGAGTATCAAATGTCTAGCAAGCCGAATAAAGCATGGGGTCAATCCAAGACGCAGAGACCGCCTTCGTTGTCGGAGTATAAGTAATGGTTAAAGCAGGAATATTTCTTGCGGCTATGACCACATTTGCAAGTGCGCCGTTCGCACTTGCAAATGACATCGATAATGCCGCAGCGCAATTAAAACCGATCGCGTTTCAGTCAGACTTAGCATGGCGTCAATTTCCTCTACCAGCCGTCTCGCTAAGCAAAACGACTAAAATTAACCATTTCGCATGGCAAGAAATTGATAACAAAGTAATAGAGCAGATAAGTTATAACGTGGCTAGATTACTTTATAAAGATATGACTAGCGCGCCTAAGCTACCAACCCTCCATATCGTCTTTGAAGACCTAAAAGGGGTTGCATATAAAGAGGGCGATTTTAACGGCGCAACAATCCATATCAGCGCAAACTACATGGAAAACTTTTCTACATCGCACAGTGAAACAGAATCAGTCGACGAACTTATCGGTATTCTCTATCATGAAATTGCCCATGCTTATCAGCTAGATGATCATAACTACAAGGAAATAGGGCCAATCATTGAGGGAATAGCAGATGTTGTTAGACTAAAAGCTGGGTATATTCCTGATGATACCCAAAAGCCTGGTGGCAACTATAAAGACGGCTATAAAAATACAGCATTCTTTATCGATTGGTTATCGAAGCAAAGTAACCGAGACCTACTTCAGGAGATCAATGCTCAATTGGACCCACATGACGACATAAAGTGGGACTGGCAATACTTTGAGCAATCAGCAGGTGTTAAATTAGATACTGCTTGGCGACATTATCAAGCGTCGTTACTGTAACGCAAGGTGAGCGAAGTCTCACCTTTATTTAACATTCACTCTAAACCTCTCTCATTTCCTGCCGATAATCAAAGACAAACCTTTGAGTTTTTGATAAAAATAGTTACAAAGGAATCCAATTCCTAAATCTATTAATAATAATCGGCCAACAAGTGTATTGTTTGGCTGAAGAAAAGAACAAGTTCAACAGGATCATGATGTTTAAAGCGCTAAAGTTCACCACCAAAGTAACCGTAGCAGCCTCCCTTGTGTTAGTGATTGTGCTCGGCTTATTTACCGTAAACAACTTTCTTGTTATGCGAGACCAAACTCAAGCTCGACTTACCTTGGTTTTACAAGAGATTTCAAGCTCGGTTTCACAGAATATCGCCAATTGGCTCAATGACAGACTTGAAATCGTGGTCTCGATTGCTGATGGACATAGAGCTGATGACTCCACTGAACAGATCAGAAGACGGTTAAAAACCGCAGACACTGCGGGGGATTTCAAAAACGTTTTTATTGGCACGCCAGATGGAACATTTGTGTTGGACGATCCAAGTATCCAACTTCCTGCTGATTTTGATGCGACTAGCCGCCCTTGGTACAAGCTCGCTGAGCAAAAACAAGATACCGCATTTACCGCACCTTATATCGACGTTACCACCAACGAATTCACTATCTCAGCCGTTGTACCTGTAAAACAAGGAGGCCGTTTCGCAGGTGTGGCAGGGGGGGACATCGACATGTCAACCATCACAGAAATTATCAATGAAATTGACTTCTTAGGGTTTGGTTACGGTTTCTTACTTGATGAAAGCGGTAAAATACTCAGTCATCCAGATACTAAACTGAATGACAAGCCGATGTCAGAGCTGTTTGGTAAACGCCTGTCATTAAATCGGGATTTCACGGAGCTTGAAATTGATGGCACAGAAAAGCTCGTTTCATTTGTAAAAATGAAAGGCATTAAAAATGTCGACTGGTATCTTGGCGTTGTCATTAATAAAGAAATCGCCTATTCGTCCGTATCTTCTTTTAGAAATATGGCGGCTATCTATATGCTACTTGGCGTGATTGCGATTGTGGTGATGCTACAACTATTGCTCAAGTATCTGATGCGCCCGATGTACAATCTCAATGCAGCCATCAAAGACATCGCCCAAGGTGAAGGTGACCTTACTCGTAGATTAGTCGTAGAAAATCAAGATGAATTTGGCGAGTTATCCGATTATTTCAACCAATTTATCGATAAAATTCATGCTTCTATTACGCAGGTAAAAAATACTACAGTAACACTTGAAAACGTCGTAAATAGTTTGGTTGCGCAAACGCAAGATACCTTATCTATGTATACAGATCAGTCAAAGCGCACCGATAGCGTCGCGACAGCGATCAACGAGCTTTCTTCAAGTGCACAAGAGATCTCAAACAATGCAACCCATGCTTCAGAACTTGCCAGTAACGCCAACAAGCTTTCTGTTGAAAGCCAACATTCACTCACTCAAAATATTGAAGAAATCGCTTCACTGACACAAAAAATGTCTCAGGCACAAGACACGCTGGATGGATTGGATAAACTCTCAGGCAGCATAGGGCAAGTGCTTGAAGTGATCAAAGGAGTTAGCGAGCAGACCAATTTACTGGCGTTAAATGCTGCCATTGAAGCGGCTAGGGCAGGTGAGGCCGGACGTGGATTCGCCGTCGTTGCCGATGAAGTAAGGCAATTGGCACAGCGCACGCAAGAGTCAACGCAAGAAATCGAAAGCACTATTGCACAACTACAACAAGGTTCTGCTTCAGCTGTGGCCGTAATGAAAGCGAGTTTAGAAGACTCAGCAAGAAGCGCCGATAGAGCCAATGCTTCAGGTACTAAAATGCAAGAAGTGAGCAATTCGATTGATGCCATAGACGGCGTTAACCATGCAGTTGCCAGCGCCACCCACCAGCAAAACACCGTAATCCAAACATTAGATAGCGACATTCATCATATTAGTGACCTCAGCCTGCAAGGCAGCAATAACCTAACCGCAACCCTTGAAGAGTGTAAGTCATTGAAACTACAGTTCGACGAATTAGAACAAATGGTGCTCAAGTTTAGAGTCTAACGCCATCTCACTAGAGCTTAAAAGCCGCTTAACAAAAGCGGCTTTTTTGTGATCCTTTTATGACACGAAACACCTGCAACATCTCATTAACCAACAAAATTTCATTAAAAACAATAAGTTAATTGATTAATGTAATTTCAATGACAGCTGTCACATTTGTGTATTGGTTGCGCAACATGGTTGTCATTTTTCGTAATTAGACTGCACCCAGTTTTTTAGCAACTAGCAATAATTTATAAGGTGTATGCGATGAAGTGCGTTAACCACTTGCTTATAGCAGGTATGCTAGCAACGGCCTCTGCCGGAGCAACAGAATTAAATCAAGCGATGGACAAAAGTGCAGCTATCAATGAATCTGCATTAAAGTCTCAAGGGAAAATCGATGGTATTGCAGACGATATGCAGTCTCGTTTGCAAAAGTTCAAGACGTTGAACAAAGAAATCGACGGCCTATCTGTTTACAACGCTCAATTAGAAAAACAAATCAAAAACCAACTTGAAGAAATGGCAGCCATTAACACCTCTATGGATCAGGTTTCGGTGATCGAGCGTCAAATCACACCTCTCATGATGCGCATGATCACAGGTCTGAAACAGTTTGTTGAATTAGATGTGCCTTTCCTTCCTAAAGAGCGTGCTGAGCGTATTACTCAGTTAACTAACTTGATGGACCGTGCTGATATTTCATCAAGCGAAAAGTTCCGCCGCGTACTTGAGGCTTACCAAGTCGAAGTTGACTACGGACGCACTATCGAAGCTTACACCTCATTACTTGACGTGAATGGACAAGAACGTGAAGTAGATTTCCTACGAATTGGTCGTCTTGTGCTGCTTTATGTCACAAAAGATGGCAGCCAAGCTGGTTTTTGGAACAAAGACAGTAATGCTTTTAACGCATTACCAGATACCAATATCAGCCAAATCAATAAAGGCATTCGCATCGCACGTAAGCAGTTAGCACCTGACATGTTAACGCTTCCAGTTCAGGCTGCAGAGTAATAGGTGAGACCACTATGAAATTCGTACAAAAATTCACTAAACACGCTATTTTCGCAACAACACTTGCGTTAACCGCATCTGCGCATGCTGAACAAGCATTAGATTTAGATTCACTACTAAAAACCTTAGAGCAAGGGCAAACGGCACAAACAGCCCAAAACAAACAACGTGAAGCCGAGTTCAAAGCGCAGCAAAACAACCAAATCCAAATGTTGAATGCGTTAACGGGTGAACGTAACCAAGCGTTGGCTAAATCAGAGCGTCTAGAAACCAATTTCGAAGAAAACGAAATAAAACTGGCCAACCTAAGTGACACGCTTAGCAAGCGTATGGGTACATTAAAAGAGCTATTCGGTGTGCTTCAACAAGTAGCTGGCGACAGTTCAAATAAGTTCGCAACGTCAGTTGTATCAGCTGAAATTAAAGGTCGTGATGATTACATGACTGAGCTTGCGAAAAAGATGGGCTCAACATCGCGTCTAGCATCAATCGAAGACATTGAAAAAGTCTGGTTTGAGATGCAACGTGAAATGACGGAACAAGGTAAAGTGTCGCGCTTTAATACCGAAGTTATCGTAGCCGGTGGTACCAAGCAAAACAAAGAAGTGCTTCGCGTCGGTGCGTTTAACTTAATCGCTGATGGTAAATACCTGACTTACAACAATGATACACAAACGCTTTCTGAACTGACCCGTCAGCCAGCGTCTCGTTTCACCTCAACAGCGGGTGAATTACAAAATGCGAAGACCGGTTCTGTCGATTTTGCCCTTGACCCAACAGGCGGTTCAATTCTCGGTCTACTAGTACAAGCGCCAAATACCGAAGAACAAGTACACCAAGGTGGCGCGGTAGGTTATGTGATCCTAGGTGTTGGTTTACTGGCACTACTTATTGCAATTGAGCGTTTTGTATCACTCATGTTGATGGGTTCTAAAATCAACCGTCAGCTTAAAGATAGTGTTGCCCGTGACGACAACCCGCTAGGTCGTGTGATGAAAGTGAAAGAGCAATACCCAGATGTGGCTTACGATACGCTAGAACTTAAGTTAAGCGAAGCAATCCTTCGTGAGATGCCAAAGATCACTCGTAACCTGACTTTAATCAAAATTATTTCAGTCGTAGCACCGCTACTTGGTCTACTCGGTACAGTGACCGGTATGATCAACACCTTCCAAGCAATCACCTTGTTTGGTACGGGCGACCCTAAACTCATGGCTGGTGGTATTTCTCAGGCCCTCGTAACCACCGTACTTGGTCTGGTTGTCGCTATCCCAACCGTATTCCTTTACACACTACTAAACACACGTTCTCGTAACTTGCTCCTTATTCTTCAAGAGCAGAGCGCGGGGATCATTGCTGAGCGTAGCGAGAAAGGAGCGTAATCGTGGTTTTATTGCTTGATGCAATTAACGCTTTACGTGAATTCCTTGATACAGGTGGCCAGGTTCTCCTGGTCATCGGCTTCGTAACCTTCGCCATGTGGCTACTTATTCTCGAGCGCTTCATGTTTGTGTTCGGTAAATACAGAGGCTACAAAAACGAAGTCCTACAAGCTTGGAACTCGCGAAATGAGCGTAACAGTTGGAACGCAGAGCAGATAAGACAAGCAACTATCTCTCGCGTGGGGATCAAACTCAACGCCAACTTACCATATATCAATGTCATGGTGGCACTGTGTCCTTTACTAGGACTCCTAGGCACGGTAACTGGCATGATTGAAGTATTTGATGTAATGGCGATCACCGGATCAGGCAGTGCACGCTCTATGGCATCTGGGGTATCAAAAGCAACTATCCCGACAATGGCAGGCATGGTTGGCGCGCTTTCGGGTGTATTTGCATCGACCTACCTTCAGCGTAAAGCCAAGCGTGAAGTTGAGTTGTTAGAAGATAAAATGCTACTAGACCATTAAGCGGTCGTGTGAGGAAAGAATTATGAGAGCACCACTTGCAAAAGTATTCCAAGAAGAAGAAGCAGAAGAAATCAACATGACGCCAATGCTGGACGTTGTATTTATCATGCTTATCTTCTTTATTGTAACGGCCTCTTTCGTTAAAGAAGCGGGTATTGATGTTAACCGCCCAGAAGCGGCCACTGCAGTTAAAAAGCAAAGAGCCAATATCCTGGTTGCAATTTCAGATACTGGTGAAATTTGGATTAACAAACGCCAAGTAGACATCCGTGCAGTTCAAGCAAATATTGAGCGTCTTAAAGCGGAGAATCCGCAGGGTAGTGTGGTTATTCAGGCTGATAAAAAGGCAACTACTGACACGCTAATTAAAGTAATGGATGCATCACGCGCAGCTGGCGCATTTGATGTTTCGATTGCAGCACAGGAGTCATAGGAACATACCATGCGTTACTTAATTGCTTTAGTAATTGCAGGCATAGTTACCTTTTTCCTTTTCTTGGGTATGCAAGCGCTTATCCAAGGAGGGGAAGGAGCAATGACAGATCCTGTAAAAGGACAAGTACTAGATTTCGTCCGTCTTAAAAAAGAAGAGACGGTGGAGAAAAAAGAGCGTAAGCCACAAAAGCCACCAACACCTAAAGAGCCGCCTCCACCAATGGATGCACCACAAACCCAGAACAACAATCTTGACGCAACAGGCGGCAACTTTGACTTTAGTGCCAATGTGGACGCTGACGTAGATTTGGCGAGTGGTTTAGCACTTGAGTCCAGTGATGGTGAATATCTGCCAATCGTTAAAGTTGCGCCGGTATATCCAAGACGTGCTTTATCACGCGGAATTGAGGGGTATGTGATTGTTGAGTTCATTGTAACTAAACAAGGCACTGTGAGAAACCCTGTTGTAGTAAGCGCCGAACCGGAATCAATCTTTGACCAAGCAGCGCTTGATGCGGCATTGAAATTTAAATACAAACCTCGCGTAGTAAACGGTGAACCGGTTGAAGTTGCGGGTGTTCAAAATAAGATTTCATTTCAAATTAATGGCTAACTGCCATTAAGGATTGCGATTATGAAAATGTTTAAAAAAATTACGTTAGTAAGTGCGTTATTTAGCACAGGTTTAATAGCGCCGAGTCTCATTTCAGTCATACCAAATGTTAATTTGGCAACGGCTTATGCTGACTCAGAAACTAAAACCAAGCGTGTGCCCGCGCTACGCGAAAAAGTGTATAGTCAACTGGCCCGCGCGCAAAAACTTGCAGACGACGGGCAAGTTGCAGAAGGCCTCGCCGCATTAGATTCGGTGAAAGAACGCGTTTCGAGTATGAATAGCTACGAAGTGGCAATGATGTATAACTTCTATGGCTTTATTTATTACAACGAAAACAAGCTCGACAAGGCCATCGAATCTTTCAAAGCAGTTATTGCGGAAGAATCTATTCCTGAGTCCCTGCGTCTTTCTACGACATTTAGCTTGGCTCAATTGGCCATGGCAAACAATGATTTTGAAAGTACATTATCATTCCTTGATCAGTGGAAAGAAGCTAATACCCAGGCCCCAAAAAGCAACTTTTATATTTTAAAAGCGCAAGCGCAATATCAACTAAAAAAATATAATGACGCGATAAGCAATATAAATACTGCGATTAATTTAGTTGAAGCCGAAGGTGAACTACCAAAAGAAAACTGGTTAGTTCTTCAACGAGCGATATATTACTCATTAAATCAGCCGAAAAAAGTGGCGGATGTTTTAGAGAAAATGGTTACCCTTTATGACAAACCACAATACTGGATCCAGCTTGGCGGTATGTACGGTGAAATAGGAGCCGAGAAAAAACAGCTTGCAACATTTGAAACTGCGAAGCAAAGGGGCTTTATAAAATCAAAATCTGATTATATGCAACTTGCTCAAGTCTATTTAATGAACGCCCTGCCTTTTAAAGCAGCGCAAGCACTCGATAACGGAATAAAAGCAGGTGTCGTTGAAGACAGCGCCAAAAACCTAACTTTTATCGCAGAAGCTTTCGTTCAAGCAAGAGAAGATAAAAAGTCACTACCTTTCTTCCTAGCAGCAACTGAAAAAGTTGAACATGGCAATTTAGATCAGAGACTTGCAGAGATCTACTTAAATCTTGAACAATATGATGAAGCCGCAGATCACGCCCGACTTGCTCTCAATAAAGGCGATTTAACGTTTGAGTCTAACGCCTATGTTGCACTTGGAATGGCACAGTTTAACCTGCAAAACTTTGATGCTTCTATATTGGCCTTCGAACAAGCTGAAAAGCACAAAAAATCAGCAAACCTCGCTAAGCAATGGATTAAATATGTGAAGCGGGAAAAAGTTCATGCTGAAACATTAAAACAAGCTTTATTATAATATTTTATAATCGCAACACCAAAGCCGCCTTCGGGCGGTTTTTTTTATTTTTAAAAGTTCCAATTTTTATTATGAAGATTTAATTACAATCATTTTGTGTAATCTTCGTGTAATAAAACCCCATTAATTTAGTCACATCATTTAAACACAGTAAAAAAATAATTTTTTAAAAGTCTACTATTGGAGTTAGCAATGGAACTAAAAAACCTCTTCAGAGTCTCTGCAATCGTCGCTGCTATGGCACTTACTGGTTGTGGTGGTGACATCGAAGTTACACCTACTGTAAACGATAACAGCACTAACAATTCAAACAATACAACAAACAATAGCGATTCAGGCGGTGATACAGGTGGCGATACTGGCACAACTAACCCCTGTACAACTCGCGCTGTAGGAAGCACTGAAGTTCAAGGTACGTTCCAAGCACCACACTGTGTATACGGCACTGACTTTGCTTCTAAATCGCTAGAAGTACAAGGTGATGTTACATTCAAAAAGCTTGAGAATGGCGGCGCTCACGTATTCAAAGGTGCACTTTTAATCGGTAAAGATTGTAACACATCAACAGGTTGTACAATCGAGGCGAACGGTCCAACACTAACTGTAGAGCCAGGTGCTGTAATGGCATTCACTTCTGGTGAGTCAGTGGTTCGTATCGCGCGTGGCGCGAAGATCAACGCAGTTGGTACTGCAGCCGAGCCAATTCGTTTCACTTCAGCAGCAGAATTTGACGCATTTAACCTAGCAGGTATCGGTCCACAGTTTGCTGACTGGGGTGGTATCATGGTTAACGGTTTTGGTATCACAAACGAATGTACCGATGCAGAGCGTGATGGCGACCTATGTAATGCAGATTCTGAAGGTGTAACAAGCTACTATGGCGGTAAAAACAACGCAGATAGCAGCGGTCAAATCAAATATGCGCACATTTGGTATGCAGGTTCTGGTCCTCGTGATGGCGGCCCTGGGGACGACTTAAATTCACTAACACTGAATGCTGTGGGTTCTGGTTCAAGCTTCGAATTCCTTCACATTCACCAAGGTTTTGACGATGGTATCGAATTCTTCGGTGGTGCTGCAAACATCAAAAATATCGTAGTAACGGATACTCAAGATGATGCTGTTGACGTTGATGCAGGATGGCAAGGTAAAGGCCAGTTTATCCTTGTTAAGCACGGTACAATTCAAACTAAGCGTGACGTTACTTATGCTGATGACAACGGCGACGCGGTACTAATTCCTGCGGGCACAGAAGGCTTCATGGGTAACAATGGTTTTGAAACCGATGGTGAAAAAGCAGCAGGCCCTGATTACAGCCAAGCACCAGCATCTACGCTTAATTTTGCAAACGTAACTGTGTTAACGACTGATGGTAACTCAATTCGTGATGATGACGAATCACAAGGTATGAAGTTTGACGATGCAATCCGTGGTATGTATTACAACGCATTAGTAGTTAAATCATCAGCTGCGAATGGCACTGAATGTTTAGAATTTAAAGATGATAAGGCTGCTGCAAACGCTGAAGCTGATACGCTTAACTATGTAAGCTCTGTACTTGCTTGTGCTGCAAACTTTAAAAATGGTTCTGACCCATTACCTGCAGGTGAAGGTAAAGAAGACTGGTTTGTTAACGCAGGCTCTAACCAAATTCTAAACGGTGCAGCTGACGTAATTGCAGCTGACGGCTTCTCAACAAATTCAAGCTCTACCGCTATCACTGTTGAAGCAAACGACCTAAGCAGCCTAAATGACAACTTCTTCACGACCGTTGATTACATTGGTGCGGTATCTGATAAAGATACATCTTCTGAATGGTATCAGTGGGTTAAGAAAGCAATTGAGGCTTCAAACGCTGACTAATTATCCGTAATGACCTTAGTTATTACAATTAAGGCGCAGTCATTGCGCCTTTTTTATGATTTTTGGCAGGATTGCATATGGATACTCAAATGAAATTTAAAAAAGTTGCTTTAGCCATCAGTACGGCACTCACAGTCGCAACTTCTCTACCAAGCGTTGCAGAAGAAGAACAGGCAATCGAAGAAGTTGTTGCGGTAGGTACTCGTTTGCAAGGTAGTGCTGCGGCGGTAATTGAAGAACGTAAAAACCAAGCCTTCGTTGCGGATATCTTAGGCGCAGAGCAGCTATCTAGAACAGGTGATAGTGATGCAGCATCCGCGCTACGTCGTGTTACCGGTCTCACGTTAGTTGACGGCAAGTTTATCTATGTTCGTGGCCTAGGTGAGCGTTACTCAAGTGCTCGCCTGAATGGTGCCGCAGTACCGAGCCCGGACTTAACTAGAAACGTTATTCCACTCGATATTTTTCCAGCAAGCATTATTGAAAGTCTAGCGGTACAAAAAGCTTATTCTCCATCAATGCCTGCTGCATTCGGTGGTGGTAACATCGATATCCGTACTAAGTCTGTACCATCGGAGTTCACCGCAGGTATTGAGGTAGGTATTGGCCAAAACTTTAATTCTGATAAAGGCTTTACCTACAGCGGTACCACGGAAGGTATACCTCAAGTACTACAAGATGCAGTTGTAAGATATCGTGGTAACTTTGACATCGGCGAAGTTGTAGACAAAAACGGTTTCAAAGATAAAGACGGGCTAACACGTGCGGATCAAGCAATTGACGTGATCAAAGGTTTTGTGTCATCACTTCCTCGCGATATTCAAGTCAAAGAAGAGTCCCTAGATCCAAACTTTGATGTAAAAGCCAACATTGGCAATAGTTTCCAAGAAGATTGGTTAGGCGGCACGGTAGGCTTTATGCTTGCGGGTTCCTATGACAACGATTGGAATTATAGCGACCGCACAACAGGTGTTATTGACGACACATTAGGTGAAAACTGTACTTCAAAACTAGAAACCGCAGAAGACACAGCCAATTCCTGTTATGTGACACTTAAAGAATCTAAAGTAACGACTGAAACTGAACGCCTAAATGGTGTATTCAATATCGGTTACCGCTTAGATCAGCATAGCATTACTTATTCTAAGATTTATCTAGAAGATAACGAAACCGAATCAGAGTTTTCCGTGTTACAAAGCCCTAACGGCAGTACCGTTAGAACAATTGCGGGAACGGGCGCGGCACAGCGTTCACATCAGTTTGATTACGAAGAACGCACGTTGGATATCGACCAAGTGATTGGTCAACACACGTTCCTCGATTACTGGGGGGTAGGCTTTGACTGGCAGTATACAGAGTCAAAAGCGCAAACCGATATTCCAACAGAAATCGACTTTAAGTTTATTGATAACTATAACGAAGACGGCTCTTATAAAAACTCCATCGTTACCGGTGATGATAACCGTATAACGTACGCCTTTACCGACATGGAAGACAACGTAAAGTCTTACAGCGGCAATGTCACCTTACCGTTAACCTTCGAGGGCATAGAAATTACCCTCAAAGGTGGTTATGACTTTATGGACAGAGCGCGTGTTTACAATACCAGTAACTTCGTTGTAAACAACAAAAGTGGTATATCCATCCCAGTAAACTTTGATGAGTCTGAGATCTATGGATTATCGGGTTATCTTGACGATGAGTTTTTGAACAACAACACTTTCTTGTTGACCTTCAACGAACCTCAGGCACCAGCGGCAGACGATTATATCGCGGCTCAAAAGATTGATGCGGGCTATGGTGAGTTTGATATCTTCTTCGACAATACCTGGCGTATTAGTGGTGGTATTCGTTACGAAGACTTTAAACAAGTGTCACTTGCAACATCGAGTCTGATTTTCGACCGCATAACGATGGAAACGATTTACGATGAAGAGCGTATTTTAGCCGGTACCGTTAACGAAGATAACTTCTTTAACGCACTATCGCTAACGTATCTTTCAGACGGTAACTATCAAGTACGTTTTGGTTATGGTGAAACCACAGTACGCCCTGACTTACGTGAGTTAGTACCGGTTGCCTACTATGATCCACTAACCGATATCCGCACCTTCGGTGTAGCTGGCCTAAAGAGTAGCGACCTGAAAAACTATGACGCGCGCTTTGAGTACTATATGGATAATGGCGACAACTTCTCAGTTGCGGCATTCTATAAAGACATCACGGCACCAATAGAAACCATCTTACGGGTTGGTGATGAAGACTATACAGCAACCTTCGTAAATGGTGAGGAAGGCGAAGTATACGGTATCGAAGCCGAGTGGTTATATGACTTATCGAGTCTTGCGAGTGGCTTCTTTACGTCAGGTAACATCACCTTAAGTGATTCTGAAGTATCGATAGATCCTGCTCGTGCAGGTAACTTAACCAATCCAACAAAGCGTATGACGGGTCACTCAGAGTACGTAGTTAATATGCAATTAAACTATGACTCGGCTGATGGTCAACACAGTGGTTCATTAGTGTATAACGTCTTTGGAGAGCGTATTTTGGCTTCTGGGATTGGTGGTAGAGATGATGCTTATGAGCAACCATTTCATTCGCTTGACCTAGTATATACTTGGTATCCAGACTTTAACTCTAAAGTTAAATTTAAAGTCAAGAACTTGCTAAGTGAAGATCAAGAAGTAACTCAATCTGACGTGGTAGTAAGACAAAAAGATGTTGGCACCTCAGTTAGCCTGAGCTACAGCTACGAGTTCTAAGGAACAACTAAGCTTAAACCAAAGCCAAGGCCCGCCTTGGCTTTTTTGATCTTTATCAATCTTTCTAAATTTTTTTATTTGTTATTCGTTATTTCATAGACTAAGTTCTGTAACTTTGTGTATAGTTGGTCTATATATAAAAATATATCTAAATACTTCAGTAAGTTACTAGCTTGTTAATATACTTGTCATATTTAACTAGTAACATTATTTAAGAGCTTTAAAAACAAAACCATAGCTCGTTTCGTACCGAGTTCTTGTTGACGCAAATGCGTTAAATTAGGACAACCTTTACATGTTGTATCCAAACCCCGCCATGCGGGGTTTTTTATTTTTTAAAATCCTGATTTCTAGCTAGTCCACTGCGTATTCTTTTGCTATGGTAGCCATCTAGACATACGACTCACGCAATGATCCGTATAATCAAGAATTAAGGCACATAACATGAAAAAAGTAGGACTCGTCGGCTGGCGTGGAATGGTTGGCTCCGTGCTGATGGAGCGTATGCAGCAAGAAAATGACTTTGAGGTCATTGATGCACACTTCTTTACTACCTCGCAAGCAGGCCAACTTGGCCCCGTTGTGAAAGGCGGTGGAGAGCCAAAGCCGCTAAAAGATGCAAGCGAAATTCTATCGCTTAGCGAAATGGATATTATCATCTCTTGCCAAGGCGGAGATTACACCAAATCTGTATATCCTTCATTGCGTGAACAGGGCTGGGAAGGCTATTGGATAGATGCAGCTTCAGCACTGAGAATGGAAAAAGACAGTATTATTGTGCTTGATCCGGTCAACAAAGATGTCATCCAACAAGGTCTTGAGCAAGGTGTAAAAACCTTTGTTGGTGGTAACTGCACGGTTTCTCTTATGCTACTAGCGCTTGGTGGTTTATTCGAGCAAGACTTAATAGAGTGGGTGAGCCCAATGACCTATCAAGCGGCATCAGGTGCAGGCGCAAGAAATATGCGTGAACTCATCACTCAAATGGGTGAGATCCACAGCTCGGTTAAAGCACAACTCAACGACCCAAGTTCAGCCATCTTAGAAATCGATAAGCTAGTGGCAGAAAAAATCAAAGATGAATCTTTACCACAAGATCAATTTGGTGTGCCGTTAGCCGGCAGCTTAATTCCATGGATTGACGTTCCAATGCCGTCTGGGCAAAGTAAAGAAGAGTGGAAAGCACAAGTAGAAGCAAACAAAATCCTTGGCTCGTCAAAGCAGCCCATTCCTATTGACGGATTGTGTGTACGAATTGGCGCGATGCGCTGTCATTCACAAGCGCTCACCATCAAGTTACGTGAAAATCGAAGTGTCGAAGAAATAGAAGCGATTCTCGCTGCACATAATGAATGGGTTCGCGTCATTCCAAATGAGCGTGATATTACGGCAAAAGAGCTAACTCCTGTAAATGTCACTGGCACACTGAATATTCCGATAGGCAGGATAAGAAAGCTCACAATGGGTGAAAAATATATCAGTGCATTTACTGTTGGTGATCAACTTTTATGGGGGGCGGCAGAGCCACTTCGTAGAATGTTAAGGATCATTACAGGTTAATTTCTAAAGGCGCCGTTGGCGCCTTTTGTTTTTTAATCGATAACTTTTGTAAGACCGATTAAGGCATTTTCACTCTCACCATCGTGGCATCGAGTATCACCGCTATCTCTATTTTCAATAACTAAGCGATATACAGTGCGGTATTTTTCACCTTCACGGATAGCATCTAAAACCGGAGCCAAAAGGTAGTGCTGTTCTGGATAAATAATAACAGGCTCAAGATCGACTCCGGACTCACGCTCAAACCTAACTTCGTAGCTATTATTACCATTTGAATATAGGTCGTACACAATGCCTTTACACGTAAATACAACCGCATATGACTTCAATGAGATAAGCGCAAGGCTCACTAACATTAGTTTGATAAATCCTTTCATACATTCCTCTATTTAATTTTGACGCCAATACCATTATCAGCAACAAGAAGGTAGCAACACTGCATTACCATTTGTTTTCAGAAAAGTTACTTTAATTACAATGTTTGTTACAAAATATCTCACCTTAATTTTGTTGGGCTATAGTTACCTTGATTAAACAATAATCTACGCTCGCGCTACGGAGAGACGAATGGGTATTTTGAAAAAATTTTCGATTATGCAGCTCACGATGATAAGTTCTATCTCGCTGCTTGCATTTTTACTATTTTTAGTTGGCAAAAACGTTTTGAATAACTGGAGACAGTACAATGCGGCCGATCAAGATATCAACTATGTCGTTTTACTCGACGCCATTGAGAAAGTAGCGCATCACCATGCGGTAGAGCGCGGCTTAACGGCAGGGTTCCTTGGTAATCCAAGTAGTGATAACAAACGAAAGGTCGAGGCGCAACGTGAAATTGCCGACCAAACAATATCAACGCTTAAGAGTATTCACTCTTCACTGTTTCTTAAAGATAAAAATGTGCAAAAATGGTTACCTTATATTTTTGAAGTGGAAGCCAATAAGAACCGCGTAAGAGGTGAGGTCGACAGGAAGAATGGCAGTAATGCCTTTGCTTACTACAGCAAACTTAATCAAGTTTCATTAAACACAGCAGCAAAAATTCAAGTCTACGTATCAGATAGAACCCTATCTTCTGAACTTTCTATTGCTTTCCTTATTGCCCAAAGTAAAGAGCGCCTTGGACAGATCCGTGGCAAAGTGAATGGTGTGCTTGCGAAAAAAGCAATGTCAGACACCCTCAAAGACGATATCAAGTACTATCGCCAACAGCTAGAGATGTCATTACATCAATTAGAAACCGCACTCGAAGGTACAGGCCAAAGCAACGTACAAACTATTTTATCTTCAAGCGAGGCAAAAGCATTCAATCAAATTCTTGATACTCTTGAAAGCCAAGGGCAAGTTGACTTTAGTCGCTTACCTTCAAGTGCCGAGTGGTTTTCTGCTGCGACAAGTTTAATCGGTAAGTTCAAGACCAAACTCGATTCCGTATGGGAAATAACAATTAAAGTTAGCCAAGAGCACAAATCAGATATCGCATTTGAAAGTATCTTAATGTTTATGCTTTTTGTCATCGTTCTCAGCTTTATCGCGCTCGTCAACTTTCACCTCATTCGCTCATTACGCTCGGAGCTTTCACAATTAACGAGCATATTAAAACGCGTAGCTGAAGAGGGCGACTTAACTTTAGATATGCGCTTAAACACTCGCGATGAGCTTGGGCAAATCTCCGAGTCAATTTACAATACAATTTATGCGTTTAAAGATTTAATGGTTGGCTTAGCCAAGTCGGTACAGGTAGGTACGAAACTTGGCGAAAAAATGCATTTAGCAGCCTCTAACGTCAATGAGGATGCACAAAAAACCCAAGGCATGGCATCTTCCATTGCGGTTGCAATAGAAGAAATGGCCGCAACCAGCCAAGAAATCGCAAAACTCGCGCAAGATACGCTGGATGCCAGCGACCAACTTAACATCGAATCACAGCAGTTACTTGCAGACAACCAAAAAAACTTAGACACCATGAAAACCCTCTCGACAAGTATGAACGCCGTCGACGAGATGGCCGCGAGTATGGAAAAGCAGGTATCTGAAATAAACACTATCTTGGATTCAATTCGCAGTGTTGCCGAACAAACTAACCTGCTAGCACTCAATGCCGCAATTGAAGCAGCCCGTGCAGGCGAGCATGGCCGCGGCTTTGCTGTTGTAGCCGACGAAGTGCGAGGACTTGCAAACAACAGTAAACAATCTTCAGAGCAAATTTCCACGCTGTTACTTAGCCTGTCAGAGATAAGCCAAAGCGTTGTGAAATCAATCAGAGAAAACACACTGCTCACACAAAATACCATGAACGAAGTAGAAGAAACGCGTAAAGTATCGCTCAGAGTAAACGAACACAGTTCGCATGTTGAAAAACTCACGACTTCGGTTGCCACAGCAGCTTGCGAACAGTCTGAAGTGGCCGCCGATATATCACAAAATACCGCTGCTGTACTTGACGCTGCAAACCATGAATTAGATACGTCAAAAGCGTTAAATGAATTGTTTAAAGATATGAAACTAAACAGCGATACGCTACAACGTACAATGGATATATTTAAAATTGATAAGAGCTAGCACCATATGAATATTCGAGAGTTGACAGAGGAAGACTATCCGAGAATTTTTGAGATCTATTCGAAATCTAAGCTGGATGAGCTTCGTTTTGAGAAAAAGACATTTCAGCTCTTACCTCTAGAAAATGATGAAAAGAGACTATCAGCGCTAAAGGAATCAAAGATATACGTTTTTGATGATGGGAGTATTCTTGGGTTTGGAGCAATATTTGGGTCAGAGATTAGGGCACTATTTGTTTGCCCTAGTGCTAGAGGTAACGGAATCGGAAGAAAAATACTTGAATTCCTTTTGTCACAAATATGCGGCAGGGCGAACCTTTTTGTCGCCAAGACAAATGAGCCTGCAAAGGAGTTATACAAGGCATACGGATTCGAAGTGTCTGATGAATTTCTCACTGAATATAATGGCGAGTCAGTGTATGCGAATGAAATGGTTCGTATAAAAGGGCAGTACTAGCAAGACGAAGTGATATGAACTTCAGATAGCTAGAACGTGTACTTTGACGTTTTTAGCTAATACGTGTCGCAAACGAAAGTTAGCGCTGATAAGGTCAAATATATAATAAACACATGAAATAAGTTCTCTATCGGTCAAACAACGCGTAAAAAACGGGCGTCGTTTATTTAACCGATACCAAATGTCTTCTTTAAAGCCTTTCTTGTTGCTTGAACGATTCAAAATGGCACCAAGTCAACTGTTAAATAAGGGCCTATCAATCTCACTCTGACAGCCAAAGTCTGAGCTTAACGAACCAAGCTCAGACATTACCAATCGCTATTATTCCACCAAATCCAGAATATAGGCGGCACCTGAGCCTTCTCCTTTGTCATCACGGTGGGGAGTTGCGATGATGGCGGTGTTATTTGAAACCGCAATATTCCAACCAAACCTATCTTCTGGCGCTGCATCATTGGCAAATACCTTAGACGCATATTGCCATTGGCCTTGTTGTTTTTTGTATAGATAAAGTGCTCCCGCGTTATTACCTTTTTCATCATGGTGCATGGCGGTGATAAACGCCATGTCCTTACTTAACGCAACACCGCGTGCAAATCTATCATCCGCTTTGGCATCTGGAGCCACTAATTTTTGAGTTTGTGTCCATTTATCATTTGTTCTCTCAAACAGATATGCAGAGCCGGCGTCTTTACCTATCCCATCGATATCATCTCTTCTGGCAGAAATAAGGGCTGTATCTCCAAAAATAGCCACGCGAACACCAAAAATATCGGTGTTCCCACCATCATTTGCCATCAGTTTTGCTTGCGAATTCCACTTTTTACCATCGAATTGATAAACATAAACCGCACCAGCTTTTTCTGCTTTTTCATCATTCAAATCTGCGCCGACTAAAATGGTATCGCCATCTATTGCTACGCTAATTCCGAATAAGTCCCCATCAGCGCCATCCCTTGCCGTCAACTTTGACTGAAAATGCCAGCTATTGTTTTCTCTCACGTATACATACGCTGAACCTGAGTCTTTGTGTGGCGCATCGCTATGTGGTGCGCCGATCACTAAAAATTGCTCGGTGAGGGCAATGCTTTGTCCAAAGGCATCACCCGCTTTTGCATCGTTGGCGGTTAAAATTTGTTTTTGTAACCAGCTATTTTCTGTGCGCTCAAAAGCAAACACCGCACCGGCATTTTCTCCTTTATCGTCCCGATTTATCGCACCAAGCATGGCAATATTATTCTTGAGCGCAACGTTGCCGCCAAGCGTGTCACCAGCGTTGGCAGGCTGCGCGATGAGCTTTGCTTGTTGCTGCCAGCCAAACGCACCTAGCGTGTATAGGTAAGCTGCACCAGTATCCTGACTCGTATTAGTATCAACTTTGTGGGCACCAACTAATGCAGTTGTGCCGTCTATCGCTACGCTATAACCAAACTGATCTTCTGCTTTACCATCATCGGCCAATAACTTTTGCTGCACAGCCATACTTTGACAGGCTATCACTAACGCCAAACTAGGGAAGTATTTTAAAATAGAGGGGGCTTTCATCATTATTCTTTTTGTTTTCGATATAGGGAATAAACATAGTATTCCACTGCTTACGACTTAACAAGAGGTTGTGTTTTTAGCAAAGTCATTTTGGTAAGTTAGCGCGAAGGATTGATAGGCTATCTGGAGCGGCGACATCTTGCGATGGTAATAGTGAGTCTCAGCGTCTAACTCTAGAACAACTAAAACCCATCACATAAAACAATAAACTAAACCTTATCCAAGCCAATATTGACCAAAAAGTTGAGGTAGTTCAGCCTTTAACTGTTTTGGTTTATTTTTAAACTTTTTGCCTTGCGGCGGAAAGTTCACGACACTGTGATACGGGAGTTCGTCTTGATTTTTTTCTTCAAAAAGCAACCCTGCAACTAAATCTAATTCGTCAATAAATGGGTAGGGCAAGTCGTCTTTATTCGGAATAGCAAACTTATTAGCTAATTCGTCTGGTTCCGCTGTAAGTACACTTACCGCTTCAGGGCCGCGACTGATGATCCAATTACAAAAATCTAAGAAATCATATTCGCTATTACAGCCAGCAATCACGTAGGCTACTTTCCAGTTATCCCAATGCCACAGTGCTCTGAGTTCTTTGGTATATAATGCATCGAACTGAGCAATTTCTTCTGAACTTAGCGGTGATAAACGCGTTTTTAAATAGTCATTATCGTTTGAATGATCGGGGGCGGTGACAAGCTGCCAGAAGCGTTCGAGTTCCATGTGCGTAATCTAACTTGATAAAAACGAGATTATAGCCAGTAACCTAATGAGAGTAAATCGAAGCCGCCATGCAAAATAACTGCAGCGGGTTGTACGTAATACAATGTACTCACCCGCGCAAAAAGATAACAGTGACAGCTAAAAGGTAAGTGGTTTTATCCTTTCAGCGCTTTGTCACCACGGCCAATACCTACCGCGCCAGAACGTACAAGTTCAATAATGTCGCTTTCGTGACGTAATAGATCCAAGAAAGACTCAAGACGGTCGGCTGAGCTTACCATCTGTAATATATAACTTTGCTTGCCCATATCTATAATGCTGGCTTGGAACACCTCAGCAACACGATTGATAGCGGCTCGTGTTACTTCATCTCTGGCATAGACTTTTACCAGTAGCAGCTCTCTTTCAATGTGCTGCATATCAGTTAAATCTATAACCTTAAGCACATCCACCAACTTGTTAACTTGCTTGGTGATTTGTTCAACAATGCGGTCATCGCCTTGGGTCGTGATGGTGATACGAGATAGCGTTTTGTCTGCGGTTGTACCCACTGTTAAGCTGTCAATGTTGTACGCACGTTGAGAAAATAAACCCACAATACGAGAAAGGGAGCCAGGTTCATTCTCTAATAAAATCGATAGTATTCTTCTCATTATGCTTTTACTCCTTTTTTCAACCACATCTCGTCTATCGCACCTTGCTTAATTTGCATTGGATACACATGTTCAGACTCATCGACCAAAATATCTAAAAATACAAGTCGGTCTTTAATCGACATTGCTTTTTCCAGCGCCGCATCAAGTTGCTCAGGCTTATCAACCCGAATACCGATATGACCATAACTCTCGGCAAGCGCAACAAAATCAGGCAGTGATTCCATATAGGAGCTTGCGTGACGTCCCTCATACATCATGTCTTGCCATTGACGCACCATACCAAGCGAGCGGTTGTTTAACGAGATGACCTTGACAGCAAGGCCGTATTGCAAACAGGTTGAAAGCTCCTGAATATTCATTTGGATAGAGCCATCCCCAGTTACGCACAATACTTCACTTTGCGGGAATGCCATTTTTACGCCCATCGCCGCGGGCAAGCCAAACCCCATGGTGCCAAGTCCGCCTGAATTAATCCATTGACGAGGTGATTTGAATGGATAGTACTGCGCTGCAAACATCTGGTGTTGGCCTACATCCGAGCAAACATACGCGTCACCACTGGTCATTTGGTATAGCTTTTCGATAACCGTTTGTGGTTTGATTTTTTCTACACCCGCAGTAAACGACAAGCATTTCTGAGCACGCCATGTGGTAATTGCTTGCCACCAATCTTCTTGTGCGGCTCGGTCAATGCGCTTCTCGCTTTTTTCGATACCGCGTAGCAATTGCTCCATCACCGTATCTAAGCAGCCCACAACTGGGATATGCGCTTGAATGGTCTTAGAAATTGAAGTTGGATCCACATCAACGTGAACAATTTTAGCATCCGGACAAAACTTCTTGACGTTATTGGTTACACGGTCATCAAAACGCGCACCTAACGCTAAGATAACATCGGCATTCGCCATCGCCTTATTCGCTTCAAGACTACCGTGCATCCCTAACATGCCAATAAAGTTAGGATGTGTGCCACTGATCCCGCCAAGACCCATTAGGGTATTGGTGATAGGCGCGTTTAGTTTCTCAACCAACTCAGTCAGTTTTTCCGAGGTATTCGAAAGAATAATGCCGCCGCCAGAATAGATAACCAAACGCTTCGCTTCAATAATGGCTTCAACCGCTTTGCGGATCTGCTTGGAATGCCCCTTTACACTCGGGTTGTAAGTACGCATATCAATCTGTTCCGGCATCTGATAATCGAATTTAAGCGCAGGATTCAAAATATCTTTTGGCAACTCAACCACAACTGGTCCTGGTCTACCAGAGTTGGCGAGATAAAATGCCTTAGCTAACACTTCTGGGATTTTTGTCGCATCGCGGCAGTTAAAACTGTGTTTAACGATAGGACGAGAGCAACCAACTATATCCGTTTCTTGAAACGCATCATCGCCGATTAGGTTTGAAGGCACTTGCCCCGAGAGTACAACCATAGGGATTGAATCCATATAAGCCGTCGCGATCCCTGTAATGCAGTTTGTAGCGCCTGGGCCACTGGTCGCAAGAACGACACCGACATCTCCCGTTGCTCTGGCATAACCGTCGGCCATGTGGGTCGCTGCTTGCTCATGTCTAACCAAGATATGCTCAATATCTGATTGCTGAAACAACGCATCATATAGATCAAGAACCGATCCGCCGGGATAGCCAAATATGTATTTTACTTTTAATGCGCTCAATGCTTTTACTACTAGCTCGGAGCCGTTGTATTGCTCTGCCATTACCTCATTCCTCGTTGACTGTGCGTGCCTGTTATATTTATAAAATCAAAAAAAAACCCCGCTGGTTGCGGGGTTTGAGTATTTCTTTCAAGTAATAGCTCCCCGCTGAACTCTATGAAGAGACCAGTACCACCACGAGAACGATTAGTTGAAAGAAATTTGTCATTATTTTGCCTTTAAGTTGATGTCAAAGTTAGCCTACACAGTATTAGATATAAATTCCACCTTTCCACCTTTCAATTGTTGAAATATTACATTTCAATTTAAAATTCACCACCAATTGGATTTTTTATTTAATAGAACTTATACGGGAACAAAACGATAAAAATGCTAAACTTAAAGCTCAATTGTACTAGGGAATCTTAGATGAATATTTTTAAACTAAGCATATTGGTATCGGCCACACTGCTATCAAATGCAGCGTCAGCGCAGGTGCTCTATAAAGATCAAGTTATCTATTGGCAGGAGAAAAAGCTCGGCCGCACGCTGAGTGAATACGAGCGGAAAATTGCGCTTGAGCAATTCACCAAAACAAAGCCTATTGCCAGTCAAGTTAAAACACCTTATGCAATTAAAAATGTGCATCTTGGCAATACTAAGTTAGGTAAACAATTTGCGGTGGGCACGGCGCAAACACTTAATGAAGCTAAAATCCTTGCTATTCTGGTCGATTTTCCCGACTTACCTAATGACCAGAACCGACTAAACCCGGGTGATACAGATATGTACTACTCGAGCTATCCCGCGTCTCACTACCAATCACTACTGTACTCAGATAGCGGCTATAACGGCCCTAACAATGAATCGTTGCAATCCGCTACCCAGTTTTATCAAGCGGCCTCAGGCGGCAGCTTCAAGGTATCTGGCAATGCATTTGGTTGGGTAAGAGCCGCTCAAAATGCAGCCTACTATGGCGAACAAGAAGGCGATACCCGAGACTTAAGACCGGAAGAGTTGGTGTTCGAAGCAGTAAGCAAAGCTGTGACCCAATTTAATATCGACTTATCTGAGTACGATAAAACAGATTTGAACGACATAGATGGTGATGGCAACCGCCTTGAACCTGACGGCATTATTGACCATGTCATGTTATTTCATTCAAGTATTGGTCAAGAAGCAGGTGGCGGCGTATTAGATACTGACGCAATTTGGTCACATCGCTTCTTCGTATTTGATGAAAACAACCAACCTAAGGCAATTCCAGATACCAACTACAAGATTTATAACTACACCATTAATCCTATTGATGCTGCAATCGGTGTGGTTGTTCATGAGTTTGGTCATGACCTTGGGTTACCCGACGAATATGATTTAAATTCCAATGACATAGGCGAACCCGTTGCGCTGTGGTCAGTCATGTCTTCAGGCAGTTACTTAGGCCAATTAAGTGGCTCGCAGCCCACCCAGTTCTCCCCTAAAAGCCTTGAGTTTTTACAACAAAATTATGCAGGAAATTGGTTAAACCAAACAGAGTACACATTAGATGATTTGAGTACAGAACAAACGGTAACGCTCACGGATATTGGAATAAACAATGGTACTACGAATCAAATAAAGATCAATTTGCCTGCACAACTCGAGGAATTTGTAACGCCTCTGGATGGTAATTACCACTATTACTCCGGACAAGACGACAAACTCAATAATCAAGCAAGTTTTACCTTAAGCTTACCTAACGCAAGCCAAATTTCATTATCCATGCTTGCAAATTATAGTATCGAGCTTAACTACGATATTTTCCAAGTGGCGGTAAATGGGCAGCCAATAGCAGGAAATACAACAAAATCAAACCATCCAAATTATGCCAATGTCACTCACTACATGGATGGCGAGTCATCTTCTTTTGGGGCTAACCCAATTACGCTAGATTTTGATATCTCAGCGTACCGAGGACAAACTGTCACCGTGACATTCGTTTATCAAACTGACGATTTTGAAACGCTTAAAGGTGTATTACTAGACAACATTAAGGTGACAGCGGATGGTTCGCAAATTTATACAAATACCGCAGAGCCAACTAACGACTTAGTCTACAGTGGATTTCGTAAGATTTCTGGCTATAGAGCTAAATCAGGTAACGCTTACTACGCCCATTTACGCTCATTTAGAGGGTTAGATGCTGGTTTGTCTTTGTCTGGTTATAATTCTGGTGTGCTGATGTGGTACAGCAACAATGAAGAGAGTAATAACTCGACTTCGCTACACCCCGGCTCTGGAGATATGTTAGTCATCGACCAAGATCAAAACCCTATTTTCAAAGCCGACGACACCACACCCGCAACGAGTATTATTCAGGTCAAAGATGCGACGCTTCGTTTGGATACGCAGAAAGCAGGTCTTGGCGATCAACATCTCACGCCAATCAGTACGTTTGATGATACTCAGGATTACACCTTCCCAATCCAAAAGGAGTCAGGTGTTAGTTTGCCGGGTTTTGGTGTTCAACTTAGATTGAATACCATAGAGGAAGATGCAAGTAGTGCGCAAGTCGGTATAATTTACCTCAGCGACCCTAAAATCACTCAAGTACAATCGCAAAACACCGTTAAGTTTAATGTCAAAGGCTTAGCATTAAACGAATCAGATAGCTTTTTGTGGAACTTTGGCGATGGTCAAACAAGTAACGCGCTTTCACCTACTCATAGCTATCAAGATATTGGCAACTATACGGTAATGTTCACACGAACCAAAGCTGACGGGAGCAGTTCAGCGTTGAGTTCAAATGTCAGCGTAGGCAACGTCGAGCCAATCCCGCTTACAGTCGGTGATATCAAAGCGACCTCAGTAGGGCAAGGCTTTGTCTTCAATGCTGAAATCATTGGTGGCAAAGCGCCTTATGAACTTGACTGGAACTTTGGTGATGGAGCAACAGCATCATCTAACTCAGTTGAACATATCTATGAGCTAAGCGGCACGTACACGGTAACGCTTAATGTGAAAGATGCCGAAGGTGAGGCGGTAACTAAATCAACCTCAGTGACTGTCGTAGTACCACTAAGCATTGAAGCCACAGCGACCACATCTAACTTACAGGCAAGCTTTGTCGCAACTGCTGCTGGTGGTGATGGTAACTATCAAGCTAGTTGGGATTTCGGTGATGGTACGCAAGGTTCTGGTTTGACTACAACGCATAGTTACGGTCAAGCGGGTACATATAATGTCGTGTTAACGCTATCGGATGGTGCAGATCAAAGCGCGAAAGGCACTGTTGAGATCACAGTGACGACCCCAACAACAACGCCGACGGACTCTGGTGATAGCGGATCGTCTGGCGGCAGTATCGGATGGTTTGCGTTAATCTCTGGAATGCTAGTGGGATTAAGAAGAAGGTGGTGCTAACGCACCACCCAAGGATTAAATTGAGCGTTAAGAATTAAAGACGCTCAATTACCGCCTGTGTGAAATCGGTAGTGCCGTGGCTACCACCAAGATCGCGCGTAGTACGGTCACCGCTCTTAATAACGTCAGCTACTGCACTGCGGATTTTTTCCGCTTTATCAGCTTCGCCTAAATACTCAAGCATTTGAATTGAAGCTAAAATAACAGAAGTTGGGTTTGCAAGGTTTTTGCCTGCGATATCTGGTGCGCTACCGTGAACTGCTTCAAAGATTGCAGCATCAGTACCAATGTTTGCACCTGGTGCCATACCAAGACCACCGACAAGACCTGCACAAAGATCAGAAAGGATGTCACCGAATAGGTTTGTTGTTACGATCACATCAAACTCTTCAGGTGTCATTACTAGTTTCATACAAGTCGCATCAACGATCATTTCTGCTGATTCAATTTCAGGGTAACGCTCACCAACCTCACGAGCAACTTTAAGGAATAGACCTGAAGTTGATTTTAGGATGTTCGCTTTGTGAACCGCAGTTACTTTCTTACGACCTTCACGCTGTGCTAACTCATATGCGAAAGTTACGATCTTTTCAGCACCTTCGCGAGTGATCTTTGACATTGCTTCCGCTTCATTACCATCTTCAGAAACAACTTGACCAAGACCTGAGTACATACCTTGCGTGTTTTCACGTACGGTAATGATATCAATATCATCGTAACGTGCTTTAGTACCTTCAAATGACTTAACTGGACGAACGTTTGCGTAAAGGCCAAAATGCTTACGCAATGTCACGTTGATTGAAGTGAAACCTTCGCCAACAGGTGTAGTTAGTGGGCCCTTTAGCGTGATTTTGTTACGCTCAATTGCTTCTAGCGTTGCTGCTGGAAGTAATTCACCTGTTTTTTCTAAAGCAGCCAAACCTGCGTCTACGTACTCGTATTCATAGTCGCAACCTACGGCTTTTAAGATCTCGATTGCTGAATCGATGATGCTAGGGCCAATGCCGTCGCCACGGATAACTGTGATGGTTTGCTGTGCCATGTTTTTTCCTTTATCAAAAGTTGGAATACACCCAAGAAGAATTGCAGACTAAGTTTAGTAGAAATTAACAAAGGTGTACGTTCGCTTGTTTAAGCCGCGTTTTATAGCAATTAATTTGGTCTTATTCCAGTATGGAATGAAAAAATGACATACATATGATTTATGCTTGTTATTGATAGTATTTATAGAATAAATATCAGGCAATAGATGAGTAAAATCCGGCCTCTAGTAGCGCTACATCAAACTTTTGTGCGGTAACAAAACGACTTTCAGCTAAAACGTCATCGACTAATTGTTTTTGCCATGCAGTTAACACAAAGTTGGGTGATATCACTTTAAGTGCAATCAGTTTAATAAAAATGAACAGTTTACATTGCATATTGGCCTGAGACTTTTTTAACGTTTCGCTATCAAGCATTGCCTTATGAAGAATGCTCTTTTCAAAGTACTGCTGATTAAAGTCTAGGTATTTATCTTTTGCTATTGCGCGGATCCCAAATAGGTTGGCAATTGATACTAGTTCTTCCGAATACTCACGAGAGTGGAGTGCGGTGGCATGTTGGATCTCTACCCCTTGTTTAGTCACTAAAAATACAATAACGGCTGCAAATGGCGACAATAAGCGCTCAAATTGCTCACCATAACTTTCACCAACATATAAGGCGATAATTTGACTAATTACGCCATATTTGTGCACGATATCTTCTGTGAAAGGAAGCTTATGATTGGCTATGATCTGCTCAAGCAACACTCGCTGCGCCAGTAATCCAGCAGCATCAAGTCCTACCATGGCGAGAGAGTGCCTAACCGATGCGGCTTTTAGATTTTCACGGTTATATTGCTTTGCTGCGATCTGCAATGCACTTGACACTGAATCGAACTCGCAAATCAGCTTTTCAAGTGCACGAATACTTTGAAATTGACTGTGAGATAAGGCTTTTACTGTTTCTAGTAGATGTAAATGTTCAGAACCAAAAGGAAGTACTGTTGGCTCAGCAGCTCGGTCCCAAATATTGTAAAGTAACTTTGCATCTGTCGTTGCAGTCAAACCACAGTGAAACTGGAATTTACGGTTGGCCTTCGCCAGCTTTTTGGTTTGCCCATGTTCAACAACAGCAATTATTTTTTCACTATTGCTTTGTATCACCAAAAAGCCTTCTTCTCCTTTAATCTCGCACAACAATCCCGCAGGATGATTAACAAATGCCCCTGCAATTGCACTCAGCACTTTTAATGCAAAAGCATAACTGAGTTTGCTATAAAGAAGCTTAATCGCTCTGTCTAAAGCCACGCAATTTTGCTTGTGTGTTGGCGTTATTAAGCTTGCTACTCGGTGAGCAATTGCAACAATCAAAGAAGCATGGTCATTAAAGCGCTGAGGGGAAGAAGCCACTAGCTTGCTGTCGTAGTTTGAAAGGCGAGATAAAATTCGCAAACATTGCAGGTTAGGTGTTTGCCCATCACTCAGTATTTGTACGGCCAATTGATGGCGAACTTTCCAAAGCTTATCTTGCTGTGCATCTAACTTTTTACCTGCTGCGAGTTGATCGCTTTCTCTCGCTACGCATAAATAGTCCGCAAAGCTTGCAAGCAATAGCTCTTCGGTTACTGCACGAGAAAACTTTAAGTGATGACAAGCCATACAAACCAACACATTTTGATTCATGACCAGATTAGTGTTGTAACCCAAGTTTTGTGAATACAGTCCAAGCTGCCCATGCATGCTACTTGGCGAGGACTCATAACAGTCCATGTAAAGCTGTGCAAGTTTAACTAGGGTAGGGTAAATAGAGGACCACTTCTCTTTGTGATAATAAAGACGTAATACTTTGTGTGTACCTTGGGCTATCGCGAACAGCGTTTTACTAGTAACTATCCTTGCATCCATCTATCTTTACCAATTTTATTAAGTAAACGGTCTATTTTAAAACGGTAAAATAGCTTTCTTAGCAAGGCAAAAACATTGCTATTTAGTTGTTCTAAATGAGGCGTTGTTAACGAAGCTAATATGGTATTTTACCCTTCAAATTGGTTGGAAGATTAATCTAATTGGCATCACACTTTATCAAATGTGACCCGAGCACCTGGTCCCCAAAGCTTTAATATGCCATTTTCAAACAATAATCCGGTGCATTCATCTTCCGTAGTAATACCATCTGGTTTTACAAGCTGAGTGCGATAAAACACAATTTGTACAACCGTATTGTCTTGTTTTTTCTTTACATACGTTAGATCCGGGCTGCCCAAGGTATCCAATACTGTGTCTAACTCAGTCGGCTTTTCAAGGCTAAGATTACGAATGAAACGATTGTTAAACGCTTCTCGGTCCTGCCAAATCATCGCTTGCGGGTCATCTTTATAATAATTGATCACGAGAAACACCACAGTAACGTAAACCGCAAGGCCAAGAAATATGTACTGTAATATTTTCCTAATCATCTAACTGCTCAATAAAGAATGGGTAAAACGAACCTTGTATCTGAAAAAACTGAGATACGCTTGTATGCAATATATCAAAGTCATCTACTTTCGCCTAGCGCTTAGCGACGATGTAATACATTGCCAATCAAAAGTCCCTTCAAACCACTCGTATATCCTTCAAACTAAAGCCAATTGCAATATCTCTTCTTAGAGTCACTAGCGCTAGGCTGGTAACATAGTCGCTTGCTCCAGCCTCTAATTTTGCTTTTGCAGCAGGCTTTACTGTCTCATCTTTTAGCATACTTTCAAAGTCGTCATGCTTTGCGAGTAGCTCTTGCGCCGTCTTGATACCAACCCCAACAACACCTGGAATATCGTTCGTCTTGTCGCCACTTAACGCCCAAAACATTTCGAGCTTGCTTTGGGTGACAGAAAATCGACTTTTGATATCTTCGAGCGAAATTATCGACTTTTTAAAGTAGTCGTACACAGAGATAGCATCATTTATCAGGGGTAAGAAGCCTTTATCAGTCGATACTATCGTGCAGTTAACATTGGCAGCTGCGGCTTTACAGGCAAGCGTCGCTATCACATCGTCAGCTTCATCATGTTCGGGATTAAATGATTTAACACCAACACTTGCGAACGCTTGTGAAAACTTGTCGAGGTTCTGATTTAGAAATTCGGGCATAGGTTGACGGCTTATTTTATATTTTGGGTAAAAGTGATAACGCCAACTTTTATCACCATCAAAGACAGCAACTGCGTGTGTCGCCCCCGTTTTGCGTAACAAGCTACGAGTAGCTTGCTCTACACGAAGACAAGAGGCCTTTATATGGGCCTCTTGTTCTTTAATACCTTTTGGTTCATTAACAGCATAGATGCGCCTGATAAGGTTAAGCGCATCTATTAACAACAAATTATTCATTCACTCTAAGCTTTAATTTTATAACACGGTATATATTTGCTCCCAGGTAGCTTCATTCGCCCCTGAGCTACAAATGCACCCAACAGCTTATCCATATCGGCCATCAGTGATTTATCACCACTTAATTCATACGGACCATGCTGTTTAATTGCTGTAATACCTTCATCCTTCACGTTACCGGCAACAATACCAGAAAAAGCACGTCTTAAGTTAGCAGCCAGTAATTGTTTTGGTTGCTCTAGGTGTAAGTCTAAGCTCGACATATTTTCATGCGTTGGTGCAAATGGGTGCTGAAAATCATTTTCAATCTTTAATGTCCAATTAAAGTAATAGGCATCACCTTCAGACTTACGATACTCGCGCACCGTTGCCATCGACTGTTTGAGCTTTTTGGCTACCAGCTCTGGATTGTCTACGATAATTTCAAACTTAGACAGAGCTTCTTTCCCAAGTGTTTTTTCAATGAAAGCACTGAGTTCTTCAAAATATGCCGCTGACTCTTTAGGGCCAGTTAAGATCACAGGTAAGCATTGCTTTTCATTTTCTGGATGTAACAAAATACCCAGTAAATAAAGCAGCTCTTCAGCTGTTCCAGCACCACCTGGGAAAATAATGATGCCATGCGCAATGCGTACAAACGCCTCGAGACGCTTTTCAATATCAGGCAAAATCACTAATTCATTAACAATAGGGTTAGGCGGTTCAGCGGCAATAATACTGGGTTCGGTAAGGCCTAAATAACGGTTATTCGAGATCCGTTGCTTAGCATGACCAATTGTTGCTCCTTTCATCGGGCCTTTCATTGCGCCCGGTCCACAACCGGTACAAATATTTAGGCCGCGAAGACCAAGTTGATAACCTACTTCCTTGGTGTATTTGTATTCAACTTCATTGATTGAATGACCGCCCCAACAGACAATCATGTTAGGGTCTTTATTCACTTCAAGCGCATCAGCGTTACGCAGCATGTCAAAAACCATATGGGTAATTTCTACCGGCGATTTATTTTCACCGTGATATTTTTGACAAATAAAAAGTATGTCGCGGATCACGGAAAATATGTGCTCATGGATACCGGTAATTATTTGACCATCGACAAAAGCAGACTCGGGGGGATTGCTTAACGCAATTTTTATTCCTCGCTCGCGTGCGAGTAGCTGAATATCAAAATCTTCGTATTTATCGTAGATTTCAGAGCTGGAATCGGTATGACTACCTACATTCAATACCGCCAATGCACAATTTCTAAAAAGCCTATATCTCTCACTTGTGGTTGACTGCTGAAGTAAATCGACTTCCAATCTTGATAATAAGTTAAGAACCCCAGTTGGGTTTAGCTCTACTTGCATAGGCTTACTCCTTGTTTGTAATGCGCAGCGAATTGGTATAACTGAACAAAGCGGGGACGAGTATAATGTCTCGAAACTCAGCCTTTACCCAAGTTAACTCTATTTACTTAAAACACAATCTATCTCGCCCGCTATTCTTCGCTTCATAAAGCGCTGCATCAGCTCGGTCAAAAGCACTCAACGCAGTGTCCCCTTTGACAAACTGAGTAGCACCGAGAGAAATCGTAATTTCGACTTCTTTTTCTTTAAATTTGAATGGTATAGATTTAATGACTTGCCTTACTTTTTCAAGCGGTTTTTGCGCATGAGTCAGCGGCATACCTGGCATTAGCAAAACAAATTCCTCACCGCCGTAGCGTGCGATAAAATCGCTTTTCCTAATAGACTTTTTAAGGGCTCGTGCGATCACTTGCAATGTTTTGTCGCCCGCACTATGACCATAACGGTCGTTGATAGATTTAAAGTGATCAACGTCGATAACAACCAGCGTCACATCTGAGTCGTTTATCTCAAATAGGTGCATTTCATGGGTTAGACGCTCATCGAAAGCTGCTCTATTTGGTAACTTAGTTAAGCTATCCAATAGGCTTTTGAACTTTTGTTCGCTGAGTCGCTTTTTATAATTTGAAACTTTGGACTCTAAGGTGTTGATACGATTATTAATTGCATCAAATGAGTCAAGCAGCGCCTCACGCTCATTTTTTTCGAGCTTTTCACGCTCTATCAAATCAGCACTCAGTAGTTTCAACTCGTTGTCGACCAAGGCTTTAAGCTCAGTTATTGAGCTGGCGTTTTGGGTTTGCTGATTTAAGTTTTGAATTTTTAGTTCTATTTTATTGTTTAACGACTGTAGTTCTTTAGATGTTGATTTTGAACGCGCCGTTGTTTCAACAATAGAGCGATGTAGCTCTTCCAGTGTTTGATTCAGTGAAACCAAAAAACCTTGTGCGGATTGGCGCTCTTTGGCAATCGTTTGCGCAATAATTTTAATGATTTCTGTCGCTGCTGAATATAGATTATCTAAACTGTTGTTTTCCGCAACGCTTGCGCGGATCTCTTTAACCTTTTCTATTACTTCATCTTCGAAAATTAATTCGTTGATCAAAGCTTGAAGTTCAGCAGCTAGTTCTGGGTGGTGGCTATGAGATGTTTCTTCTGTAATTTCTACTTTTGATTGTAAAACCGTATGGTAGATAGAAACCAAAGACTCTAACGCGGGAATGTAAGCATTAGTAGAGTTGATATCTTCAAGTTCTACATCCAATAAATGACGTAACTTTCTGCGCGACTCATCTGGTAATCCCTTGAGCTTCTGCAGTAACTTTCCGCTTTGCTGAATTGCCGTTTGCAATGCTTTTTGATTATTTGAATTGGTCACTTCTTGTGACTTTAGCGGCTCGGAAATTCCATCGATAAAAGGCACAAGCAGCTCAAAATCGACGCCTTTATTAAGTGCAATACGAAATTTAGCTAACTGATTATCAAGTGAAACATCTTGCCCTTTGCAGGCTAAGGATAACTTTGCAGCAAACTGAGTAAGGAGTTCTACTTGTTGTTTTCTTGCATCCTCAAGCGTTTTTCTAGCCTCTATGGCTTGCTTTAATTTCTGCTCGAGCATTAAGGCATTGTCAGTCACAGATTTCCAATCATAAAATAATCTCTTAGTTACCAAGTCTACAACAAATTACGCTGTTATGCGCGGAAATTTAACGTGGTAATGTATCGGAGTTTGCTGTTTACTCATCGATATTACTTAGCGTGTAAGTCGCTGATTTGGTAAATTGATTTTATCTCGAATTACCGATACAAAAATAATGAAAAAAAGCCTTATTGCCTTAGCATGTGCAGCAACATTTAGTGCTTATGCTGACGTTGACTACCGTATTTCAATTACACAACCGCAGCATCACCTTGCGGAAGTAGAAGTTAAATTTCCAAAATCCTCACAATCAAGCATTGATGTACAACTTCCAGATTGGCGTACAGGTCGCTACGAGATATTGGATTTAGCCAACGGCGTACGCTTTTTTGACGCCAAATCTCAAAGCGGGCAATCACAAAAATGGGAAAAAATTGATAAAAACACATGGCGCGTACACCTTAGCGAGCCTACCGAGCTGACGGTTAACTATCAGGTTTATGCCAATGAGTTAGGTCTTCGAGCCAGACACATAGATGACACCCACGCGTTTATCGATGCATCTGGCTTTTTGATGTTTAGTGAATCTTTCAGATCAGAGCCTGTTTCTGTTGAACTCAATGTACCTAAAGGCTGGCGCTCAGTCTCCGGTATGGAGTTTGCCGATTCAAAAAACAGTTTCAAAGCCGATAACTATGACATATTGTTAGATTCTCCTATTGAGACTGGTATTAATCAGCTGCACAAATTTGAAGTGGATGGCCGTAGATATGAACTAGTTATTTGGGGCGAGGGCAACTATGACGTTGACCAAATGCTAGCCGATCTTAAAAAACTCGTTCAAACCGGCACGCTCATTTGGCACGATTATCCTTATGACCGTTATGTCTTTATGGTGCATGCAACCAGCGGTGCACGAGGGGCAACAGAGCACTTAAACTCGACGATTATTCAAAGACATAGAGACAGTTTTAAAGAAAGAGATGACTACATTGGTTTTATCTCTACAGCCGCACATGAATTCATCCACACGTGGAATGTCAAAAACTATCGTCCAGCAGGCATGGTTCCTTATGATTACGTAGCACCAAATTACACGGATTTGTTGTGGCTAGCAGAGGGCTCAACCAGCTACTTTGAGGATTATTTGCTGCTAAGTGCAGGGATCACCACCAATGACGAATATCTTAAAATGCTGACTAAGCGTGTTAATCGTCATTTAAAAACTCCTGGTCGTCATGTTCAGTCGGTTGCTGCAACGAGCTTTGATAAATGGATCAATCAAGGTGGCGATCATGGGATAAATTACAGCACCAATATCTATTCAGAAGGTGCGTTGGTGTCCATGGCACTTGATATCGATTTACTCGAGAAGTCAAACGGAAAAATTAGCTACCGTGACGTTCATAAAGCGCTTTACCAACAGCATAAATTGCCAAATAGCTTCACCAGTGAAGATGTTAAAAACATCCTAAAAGCGCTTACCGGTCAAGACTACAATACTTGGTGGAATGAATATGTTGACACACCAGCGAACATAGACTTTGACACATTACTCGACAAAGTAGGACTTGTTTATGATTATCCAGAGTCGGCTAAAATGATCGCAGGCTTAGATGGTATGGCAAGACAAAAGGGTGAATTACTGGAGCTGACCCATGTAGCTCGAGATGGAAATGCATGGCAAGCGGGGCTAACAGCAGGCGACCTTATCGTTGCATTTGATAAGCACCATGTTCGTAAAGATTTAAAAGCGAGCTTAGAAAACTTCAAGCCAAGTCAAACAATCACGGTAGATTTTATCCGTCGTGATAAGTTGATGAATACGAAAATCAAGCTTGACCGCGACCATGATAAGCCTAAAAAGATAACATTTATGCCTAACCCATCAAGCGAGCAAGCGTTACTTTATAAAGCGTGGATGGGGGTTTCTCACCCAAATGAAATAAAATAATGGTAATCAAAAAGGGCTGATGATTATCAGCCCTTTTATAGTCCACAGCCCTAAGCTAAAAAGCAATTAGCTAAGCTTAGGGCTACTTAACTTACATAATGCGAGAGAAGAAGCGTGAACGGTTTTTAGAACGACTTCTACGCATAGAAGAGCGGATTTGAGAGCGTGTGCCCGCAAGCCAACTTTCACGATCGACCTTCGCATTATCACCACGTCTTGCTTCTTCAGTTGCTCTAAAGCCACAGAATTCACGGTACGCTTTTAAGTCTAGCGACAGTTCTTGTAACACAAGTTCAATCATAATCGCATCATCGACATAGCCTAATACTGGGATATGATCTGGAACGATATCTTCTGGTTCACTGAAATAAGCAAGAGAAGCCATGATTTCACGCTTTTCATCTTCAGGCATTTGCCATTCTTCATCTAACACTGCGTCAATTAGCGTTTGTAACGAAATTAGACGAGTGCTTACAAATTCAGGAAGGTTGGATTTTTCCATCGTTGCCACTAAATTACGCGCTTTAGCTATAATTTCGGCATCACTCACATCGCCACTTTTCTCAATAGCAGCTTTCATCATTCCACGGAAGTGTTCAAGATCTGAATCAGAGAGTTCAAAGTTGATTTCTATAGACACGTCTGTGCTCCCTCAACGTTGTTATTATTAATGGTTTAAGCAAAAAGTTAAACTTATTGCAATAATCTTAGATACTAGCACATCTTTTTCAGAAGTCTTCCCATAAATTACACTTTTAACACGAATTTTTCTCTATTCCGTACAAGTATAAAACCCATTGTTCAAAAGGCGTACAGCGGCTTTCGCATCATATAACTAGAAGTGTTGCTGATAGCGTTTGAGAACCAGCCCGCGATAAAACTTGTTTTTTATAAACTTATTTATCTGAAGCAATTGTTTACGCCAAAAATACCGCTTTGCTCCTGTAACACTTGGAGCTCTATCTATGGTACTCGCAAACTTTTCACCATGGCTAACAGGACAAGGGCTCATTACAAAAACACTGAGCTGTTTTTCCCAAAAATGTTGATAATCAATATCAATCGGTCTGCCGAAAGGAATTGATTTGGATAATATTTTCTTTGCCCCTTTGAGACTAACAAGCTGGGCAACGGTTCCGGCGGGTACTTTATTTTGCATAAATAACGATAACGATTTATTTAGCGGAAAGCTTGCAATCGGAGTGCGTTTGTTCTTTTGAGATTGAAATAGCTTGATCATATCCCATTCAAATGGCAATGAAGCGATCACTTGGTCAATCTGTGCTAAGTCGTCGTGGAGCTGAAAATCATCTTCAAAAATAAAAGCATAGGGCAGTTCTAACTCAACAATTTTACTCAGTACTTTTATATGACTTAAATAACAGCCTATCTCTCCTAACGTTAAAGGCCGGAAGTATTGCTTAGCGTTTTTTAACTTACAATAGCTCGTATCTAAAACGTCTGCGCTCAGCTCTGCGCCTTTTACAGCGCTTATCCTTTCAAAGGGTAGTGAGAACTTATCAAACTGGAGAGTAGATTCCTTGAGTCTATCAGTGCAAGAATCTAAATTGATGAGAAAAATATTCGGTTTGGTCACGATAACTCTTAAATCCGCTAACTAATTACATTATGAGTGTGCGACTTTTGTATGACAATGAAATGACCAAATTCTGACATGAGAGTAGGGTATCAACCCTACTCTAAAGGAAATTATTACCAATCACTCGCAGCTGAGCAGTAACTCACTGCAGTTTGACGGTCTTCCGTTCTGTTATCATGGCGACTTGACATGCCGATGATTGCACCATTACCACCTAATGTCCAAGGTTGGTCGTAGCCTGTGTATTGTGTTGTAATACATGATTCAGCGAATAGTGCAGCGCCTGCGCTAGAGGTTGCCATAGATGCGCAATTAAAGTTAAACAAGCGGTCTTCTGTACCATTATCGTGACGACTTGACATTCCGACAAAGAATTGACCATTAGGACAAACAAAGTTAAACGCTTGATCGTATGAATTTACGTAACCGCTCCACTTAGTCGTTTTACGATAAATGCGACTACCACTATCCGTTGTAAATTTTGCACAGACTAAGCTAAAACGTCTGTCTTCTTGCTTATCTTGGTGGTAGCTTGAAATTGATTTAATAAACATATTACTTGGACAAGTGTAAGTAAATGCTTGGTCGAAATCATTTAAATACCCCGTATTGAGTTCACTATAAACACGTAAGTTACCACCAGCTAGCGTTGAAAAATCACTGGCAATTTCAGTGCTCTCAGTTTTCGCTAATTTAGTCTCAGTAACGTCATAACCTGAAACATCGTTATTAGTTTCTATGAGCGCAATTATCTCATCTAAATTCTTAGCTTGAGAAGCGGGGATCTCATATACACTGCCATTTACTGTATACTCGAATGGCTTAGCTTGTTCATTAGCAGAAGCAGGAGTGCAAAGCATAGCAACAGAGAAGGATAGAGCTGAAAGCTTTATTAATGTGTTCATCTTAATTCCTTTAAAAATAGTAGTTAATTTAGCGCCAACAACAAAAATAGCATCTGAATTAAACGCTACCTTTTCTTAATAAACAAGCTTTTTTATTAACACAAAAAACCAAAGAAATGCATAATCAGCATCAATTAAATACAGACTGTTGCAGATCCCAACTCCGCTCAAAATACATACAGCTTATTTTTTCTAAATTTGTATCGCGTTACACCACAATTACTATTCACTATTTTTATATAAAAGACGCCACGCGAAGCGACATTAGAATCGAGTAAAGCAACAATGAAAAATTTATTAACGCTTAAACAGACAAAGTCAAGGGGATTGCAAACGAAGAATGCTAGGGTGGGATAGGGCAGAAGAAGCACAACACTTCTCCGTATTTTGCATTTATTTTTCAGTCACATTAAACGAAACTATCCATGGCGAGACTTTATCGAGGCCTTTGCCCAGTTCAATTGCAATTTTGCTAGTAGAGCTCGGCGAAGTTATGTCCGTACGCATTAGCTGGCCACTCTTTTGGCTATCACCAGCCCAAGAGTGATCTAAACATTGCCTTACTACACTCTGTGCATAGTTATGGATTTTTACTGCGTTTTCGTACTCTTTGAACTGCTCAGAACAGGTATATTTTGATTTTCCACTAGCGCTTTCTATAATTTGGCATTTATTGCCAACTAAATGTGCCTTAGCCTGCCAAGAGTTAATTAACTTTGCGCCGACTTCAGCACCTTTAAGCGCTGAAAACCCTGTGGATGATGCACTTAGAAGCGTATTAAGTTTCTCGCAATTAGACATATCATCGAGCTTTTCTTGTTGCTCTGGGGTTAATGTTGAACATCCGGCAGCTGTCAATCCTGCCAGCATTAGACCAAGTAATCTTGTTTTCATAAACCGTTCCATACTGTTCGTAGTAGCACCATTAAAGTTAGACTAATATTTTGCCACTGCATAGTTGTAAGACTATGAGAAGTTTACCTTATTTATATGAACAGGAGTTGATCTAATTACAGGTTTATCCCAATTTTACTAAGCTGGCTTGTTTCGGCACGATGTCTGGAACAAGCCAACGAAGGGATAGACGAAATGATTACTTACCCAAAGCGAAAATTACTTATGCCTATCTTTGAGCGTACTGACCACCTCACTGAGTGTAAGGCCCTGCCTCTGAAGTAAGACAATGAGGTGATACAGTAAGTCTGCGGACTCATTGAGCAACTCTTCGTTGTCGTTTTTCATCGCCGCGAGCGCCACTTCAACCCCTTCTTCTCCCACTTTTTGACAACTACGGCTTAAGTCTTTAGCAAATAAGGAGGCGGTATAGCTGCTTTCAGGTGATGCATTTTTCCTCTGGGCAATCACTCGCTCAAGCTTTCCTAAAAATGCAAGCTCTGGCATGGTTTCCGCAAAGCAGCTTTCGCTGCCAAGGTGGCAAGTTGGACCTTGCGGCTTTGCGTAAATCAGCAGGCTGTCTTTATCACAATCGGTATGCACTTCCACTAAGGTCAATACATTGTTTGAGGTTTCACCTTTGGTCCAAAGGCGCGATTTTGAACGCGAATAAAAAGTAACGAGTTGCTTTTCTAATGTCACTTCAAGGGCTTCTCTGTTCATAAAGCCTTGCATCAATACTACCCCGGTTAACACATCTTGTACGATAGCGGGAATGAGTGCTGATTTATCAAAATCTACTTTTGCTATGTTTTGTTTATTAATAATCATTGTCGTGCCGCCACATCATTATTTATTAAGAACTGTTTGAGCTTTGGAATGTCAATCACGCCTTTATGGAACACACTTGCAGCCAAAGCACCATCGACATTAGTTTGTTTAAATACATCAACAAAGTCTTGCATACTACCCGCGCCGCCAGAAGCGATAAGTGGCACTTTACACAGCGCCCTAATCGCGCTGAGCTGCCCTATATCATAGCCATTGCGCACGCCATCTTGATTCATACAATTAAGTACAATCTCTCCAGCGCCAAGGTCTTGAACTCGTTTGACCCATTCGTGCGTTTTGTATCGAGTACGACTTGCCGCATTCGGATCGCCAGTTAACTGGTATACTAAATATTCCTGAGTTTGCTTATCATAGAAGCTGTCTACGCCGACAACCACACATTGCTTACCAAATTCGTCATGTAACTCTTTAATGAGTTCAGGCCTTGCAATGGCAGGGCTGTTAATCGAGATCTTATCTGCGCCTTGCTCAAGCACTCGAGCCGCATCAGCCACTGATTTAATCCCACCAGCTACACAAAATGGTATATCGATATGTCTGGCAATTTCAGCTACCCAATTGACATCGAGTAAACGCTTTTCTACGCTAGCACTGATCTCATAGAACACCAGTTCATCAGCACCTGCCTCACTATAACGCTGGGCGAGATCAAGAATATCACCGACGACTTCATGGCCTTGGAATTTAACGCCTTTGACCACCTGACCGTCTTTTACGTCTAAACAAGGAATTATGCGTTTTGATAGCATGTTAGAGCCTCCTCAACGCTAAATACACCTTCAAGTAGCGATTTGCCAAGTATTACTCCACCTACTTGTTGCTTTGCAAGCTGTGCAATATCGTCAAGAGAGCTCACGCCCCCTGATGCTTGTACTTTAATTGCACCGTTATGTTTGGTTATGTCTTCGTATAAGGAAAACGATGGACCTGTCATCGTGCCATCCTTACTGATATCCGTACATAAGAAATCACTCACACCTTGCTCAACATAAAAATCTAACAGCTCGAATAGATCGCTTTTCGCATCATTTAGCCAGCCGTGAGTGGCAGGAGACCAGCCGCTTTCGGTTTTGTTCACATCAAGTGCAATCACGAATTTGTCGGCGCCACATGCTTTAATCCACGCAGCAACTTCTTGCTGTTTATCTACCGCCATTGAGCCAATCACCACTTGGGCAGCTCCGGCATCTAACCATTGCTTTACGTCGTCTATACTGCGAATACCTCCGCCTACCTGAAAGGGAACAGATAAAGCCTTAGTCGCCGCTTGGATAGTGCGCCACTGCTTTTTGCTCGGGTCACGAGCCCCTTCTAAATCCACCAAATGTAGCTTGGCTGCGCCTGCATTTTGGTATTCAAGTAAACGCTCAGCTAAATTAAATGGGTAAAACTGTGCGGTTTCGTACTTGCCTTGATACAAACGAACAATATTGTTCTCTAATACATCTAAAGCGGGAATAATCATTGTTCGTCCTTTTATAGCTGCCAATTAATAAAGTTTTGTAAAAGCTGCGCACCAACCTTGCCGCTGCGCTCAGGGTGAAATTGCATGCCGGCATAATTGTCGTTTGCGACAATCGCAGAGAACGCTTGACCGTACTCACCCGAAACCAGTGTCGATTGATTGATGGTATGCGCAAAACTGTGTACAAAGTACACTTGGTCTTGTTCACTGAGTCCTGTAGTGAGCGCATGAGGCTTCACCACACGGAGATTATTCCAGCCCATATGTGGTGTAGTTAACTCATTAGTCTCTAATAACTCAACCTTACCCGGAATGCGACCTAAGCACGGAATATCCCCTTCTTCAGTCGATTGACAAAGCAGCTGCATCCCTAAACAAATCCCCATCAAAGGCCGTTGATAGTCAGCTACTGCGTCTGCCCAGCCTTGCTCATTTAAGCGCTTCATTGCCACATTAGCGTGGCCGACGCCGGGTAAAATGGCTCGCTCGAAGCGGGCTAGCTTCTCCGGTGCAGTGATCACTTCAGGCGTAACACCAAAGCGCTCAAATGCAAAACGCACTGAGTTAATATTGGCACAACCGGTATTAATAATTGCAATCATAAACACCCCTTAGAACTTGCCATTTGCTGTGACGCGTCTGTTGCAATAGCCATACGAATAGCACGAGAAAATGCTTTGAATAAACCCTCAACTTGGTGGTGGGCATTACCTTCGCTTACGCTCAAAATTAAACTCACTGCCGCATTATCCGCGAAGGATTTAAAGAAATGCTCAACCATTTGTACATCCAAGTCGCCCACTTTATCTCTTGTAAAGTCAGCGTTAAGTACAAAAGACGCGCGTCCAGATAAATCCAATTGACATTCTGCTTTACATTCGTCCATAGGCAGCGCAAAGCCATAACGTGCGATTTGTGATTTTGTGCCAAGCGCGGTCTTAAAAGCCTGACCAAGGGCAATACCGATGTCTTCTACGAGGTGGTGCTCGTCTATATGTAAGTCACCTTTCGCCTGAATATTCAGGCCAAGGTTAGCGTGAGTTCTGATCTGATCTAGCATGTGGTCGAAAAAACCAAGCCCTGTTGAAATCTCTCCATTTGCTTGTTGATCCAGATTTATCGCTACCGAAATCTGCGTTTCTTTGGTATTTCTGGCAATTTGTGCACTTCGATTTAAAGTGGTTAACTGCGTCACAATAGCAGGCCAGTTATCTTCGTAAAGAATACCTTCAATGCAGAGGTTTTCTGCAAGCTGAATATCGGTTTGCCTATCGCCAATAACAAATGATTTGCTAAGGTTCACTTTACCTGAACGCATCAGTTCAGTGAGTAATCCTGTTTTAGGCTTGCGACATTGGCAGTTGTCTTCGTCAAAGTGAGGACAGATCAGTACTTCTTCAAAACGGATCCCTTGGCTTGTTAAGATTTGCATCATTTTATCTTGAGGCGCATCAAAATCAGCTTTAGGGAAGCTATCTGTACCGAGACCATCTTGATTAGATACCATCACTAGCTTGTAACCAAACGACTGCAGTTGTAATAACGCTGGGATCACATTGGGTAATAGTGCCAATTTCTCTAGACTATCCACTTGCTTATCGGTTATTGGCTCTTCGATAATAGTGCCATCGCGGTCGATGAATAAATAGGGGGCGCTCATGATACTTCCTCAGTCACTTGGCATTGTTTCAGCCAGTTTTCTACTTGTTTTAATTCCTGCTCGTTGCCGATAGAGATCCGCAACCAGTTGTCCTCGCCAAACAGCACAAATGGCCGCATGATTAACCCCTGGCGCATCGCTTGCTCCACAAACTGTTTGTCGGTTAGCTGTAAAGTAACAAAGTTGCCTTCGCCGCATAACATTGCGCTTACGAACTCGCTGTCTTGTAGCCATTGTATAAGCTTCTTTTTTGCTAGGTTCAAAATAGAGACTTGCCGGCGCATCTGCGTTATCGCATCTGACGTTAACGCTGTTGCTGCTATTTGTGCCACGACTGTAGAAACAGGGTAGGGCGCAATCACTTTTCTCACCGGTGCCAATAGTGCTTCACTCGCTAACATAAAGCCAACGCGAAGTCCTGCCAGTGCAAACGCTTTAGATAACGTACGCAGCACAACAACGTTTGAGAATTCTTTGATAAGCTCGACACAGGTTTGTTCTTCACAAAACTCAATATAAGCTTCATCAACGACCACGATTGCACGGCCTTTAAGCTTATCAGCAAGTGCAGCGACTTTGCTGGCAGGTTGTATTGCGCCAGTTGGGTTATTTGGATTACACACAAATACCAATTTAGCGTGACCAATTGCACTGATGAGTGAACCCACATCGTCATCGGCAAGCTGATCTTGGCTTAATTCATTAATAGCGATGTTGTGGGTGTCTGCCGTAACTTTGTACATACCATAAGTAGGGGTAAAGATTGCAATGCTATCTTTGGCCGGTTCACAATATGTGCGTACTAATAACTCAATGCCTTCATCGGCACCACGCGTCATCAGTACATTTGTTTGATCGACCTTAGCGTAGCCTGCATAGGCATCAATTACCGCTTGAGGTTGCGGATCTGGATAACGGTTTAAGTTATCAAAGCACATTTCAAGCACACGAGCGTATGGACTTTCATTGGCATTGAGCCACGTGGTGCCGGTCAACTTTGCACTCTTTGCAGAGCTGTAAGCCTTAAGCTTTTCAATGTTATTTGGTAGCGCAATATTAGTCATTATTATTCTCCAGCCTCACTTTCACGGCGTTCGCATGTGCATCTAGGCCCTCAGCTTGTGCCAAAGGTAAAATGGCAGAGCGCAAACCACGAAGGCCTTCTTTTGTGATGGTTTGTACTGTGTAAGCCTTATAGAAATCCATCAGATTTAAACTTGAGTAGGTTTTTGAATAACCATAGGTTGGCAATACATGGTTGGTGCCAGACGCATAATCACCCGCTGATTCTGGCGTATAGTCACCAACAAACACTGAGCCTGCGTTTTTTACTAGCGGCAGGAAACGCTCTGCATCTCTTATCTGTAAGATTAGGTGTTCTGGCCCATACTCTGCTGAGATCTCAAATGCTTGCTCTATGCTCTCAACTAAAATCAGCGTGCTGTTTTTAAGCGCAGCTCTGGCAATATCAGCGCGACTAAGCTTGCTTAGTTGACGCTCGATTGCAGCTTCAGTTTCTTCGATAAGTTGACTGTCAGACGCCAATAATATGACTTGCGAGTCTTCCCCATGCTCCGCTTGAGAAAGTAGATCGGCGGCGATAAATTCTGGATTAGCGCCCTTATCTGCAATCACTAACACCTCTGAAGGGCCAGCCGGCATATCAATCGCAAGTCCCGGCACTGACTGAGAAAGCAGCTGTTTTGCCATTGTGACAAAGCTATTGCCTGGACCAAAAATTTTGTTCACTTGTGGTACGCTGTTAGTACCTAGCGCCATGGCAGCAATTGCACCTGCACCACCACATTCAATCACATCGGTAACGCCACACAGTTTAGCCGCATACAAAATCGCAGGATGTATTTGGCTATCGCCTTTAACCGGCGTCGCCAACACGATTGTTTTTGCACCACTTAGCTGCGCACACACGCCTTGCATCAAGACAGAAGAAGGCAGTGGCGCGCTACCACCTGGCACATATAAACCCACGGCTTCTATCGCTTGATATCTGAGCTCGCAGGTCACACCAGGCTGAGTCTCAATTTTCTTGCTTTGTGGTAACTGCAACTGGTGAAACTTCTTAATGTTGCTATACGCTTGGTCAATAGCACTTTTAAGTTCAGGTGTTAACGCAAATTCGCTTTCAATAAGCTCTGATCCCGTTACCCGTATTCTTGGATTAATACGTGTGTCGAACTGCTCGGCATAACCAAGTAATGCGTTGTCGCCGTTGCGAGCGACGTTATCAATTATCTTTTCAACTGCTGCTTTTACCTTATCGCCCACTTTGACCGCAGGACGGCTCAAGCATTCGCAGCGTTGCTCGCTGGTGGCTTGCTGCCAATCAAACATGCTGTTACTCCATCATCTTTTCAATTGGCATGACGAGAATAGAGTTAGCACCGAGCGCCTTTAACTCTTCCATTGTCTCCCAAAATAGGGTTTCTGAGCTGACCATGTGAAGTGCAACGTATTCATCGCTGCCAGCAAGTGCAAGTAAAGTTGGTTGTCCTGTACCTGGAAGTAATGCACATACTTCATCTAGCTTATTCTTTGGTGCATGCATCATGATGTACTTACTTTCTTTTGCTTGTTTCACCCCTTTAAGGCGTGGCATTAACTTATCGATCAGCGCGAGCTTACTTTGGTCAGTCAATGCTGCATTTTGAATGAGGCAAGCATTAGATTCTAAGATGGTATCGCCTTGCATAAGGCCATTAGCCTCAAGCGTTGCACCGGTTGATACTAAGTCACAAATGGCGTCAGCAAGGCCTGCTCGAGGTGCTACTTCTACCGAGCCCGTTAACATGACCACGCTAGCATCGATGTTCTCACGCTTTAGATATTGCTTTAAAATCTCAGGGTAGGTGGTTGCGATGCGTTTGCCGTTAAACCACACCTTTTCTTGTTGACCTAGCTCTTGTGGCCACGCCAGCGCTAAACGGCAAAAGCCAAAGTCCAGTTTTGAAAGTTTAGTGACTTCAGCAAACTGCTCGTTGCGAACACGCTCAGCTTGAACTTCTTCTAACACGTTTTCGCCGACAATGCCTAAATCACAAACGCCGTCCATTACAAGGCCGGGAATATCGTCATCACGTACTCTAAGTACATCAATAGGCATGTTGGTAGAGTGGGCGATCAAACGCTGTTCACGTAGGTTTAGTTTTACACCAAGTTGTTTGAGTAGGGCTTGACAATCCTTTGAAAGACGGCCTGATTTTTGGATTGCGATTCTTAAACGGTTGCTGTTGCTCATTATTTATTTCCTAATTCTTTAAACGAAAAACCCCGAGGCGGAACCTCGGGGCGAAATAAACTTTGACTATACTTTTTGCTTCGCCGGAGGTTCCTTTAAGGAATAACCCACCAGCGAAATACCTGACAGGTTATCCCGTATGATGATGGTGATGATGAATTGCTGTCAGTGTCATTAGCATGATGTTACCTTTGTAATATATCTGCTGTTCAAAATGTTCATTTATAGATAAACATAATTTTGTTCTACTTGGCAATCATTTTTTAACGCAAATTAAAGAATAGCTTATAACAGCCGATAATAAGTAAGATCAACAATAGGTTAGTGGAGAAATATATGGATGCGTTTAAACCGTTTTTAGGCCCAATCGTACGGCTAGATGTAACTCATAAGTCTGCATTTCATGTAGCTGGTGTGCAGCACTATAAGATTGAAAAAGTTAAGAAAGATTTAAAAACCGAGATCGAACTTAAACGCCAAGCTGCTGAGCATGAAAAAATTAAAGAAAGCGAAGATGAAGAGGATGAGGAGGAAAAATCTCACGAAGAACATAAAGGTGAGAATCTAGATACATGGGCGTGATCGTAAAATGTTTTGTTGCGTCTGTTAGTTTAAACTCACTTCACCTCGGTGCCAATACATTTCCAGAACTGGTAAAGATATTTTTCGTCTTCGCAATACGTAGACCAGAAAAACTGCCGCCTTTCAAAAAGTTAGTAACCGCTACCCCCAACCATATTAAAAAATAAGATATTTTGTTTATAAAGGTGTAATGCCGTGTAATTCAAATCTAGCATTTTCACGCCTATGTTTATAAACGAAATGGTGGCTAGGATAAAAATTCTAGGCCGTAAATCCATTTTAAGTTAAGTGAAAGAAAGTGATTCGATGATATGGTGAATGTGCAGGACGCCACAAGAGAGGGATCACTAATTTCTTGTAAATTTCATCCGATAGGAGAGGAATGTCATGTCAACATTAGAAGCATCTTCAGAAAGCATTAATGTGCTCATTGTCATTGATACAGAGTACGTGAAAGCGCATTACCCCCACCCAAGCCAAGACCAAAATAATCCCACACCTATAGATCATAACAGTGAATTTATGATTGCTTCAGATCCCAGAGGCATTGTTAGTGGACAAGGTACTGCGGTACTAAACTTTAGAGCAAACGCTGGGGACAATGTTTCCTTTAGCGGCACGTCGATTTACGGCAACGCCGATGATGCAGTGATTATCTACGGGATCAAACAATTTGGTGGTACTCAGGTATTTAACACGTTTGTGACTAACAGCGTAAATCGCACTGAAGCAGCAGTTCCAAATGTTAATTCCGGCAACAATAATGGTTTACCAGCGGCGCATGTAAGCACAAACTTTATGACGCTGGATTCTAAGGTGCGAAACTCAGGCACTGAAAACTTTCAAGTTCAGTTTGCGTTATATACGCTTAGTTCTGATGGTCAAAGCCAGTCGCTTTTAGGATATTATCAATGGGATCCAACCATCACTGTTAGCTGAGCAAAGTAACTGTTGACCAAAATAGACTTATTTTGTACATATTTAAGCCGTGTAGCTATACCGCACGGCTTTTCCCTCAATCTTTATGCTCAACAAATTTCACTAGGGCCAGTAGCCACCACGTCAAGCCAAAGCTAATTTAACCTGACCGTTCACCATTTTACACTGGAGAAATAACATGCCGTATAAATCAGTAAAGGACCTTATAGCTTGATTCGTTGTAGGTCTGTCTGTGCTCGCGTTAGCCCCTGTGTTTTCCTGATAGTATAGCTGTTTTAGCATTTTATTTAAGCACTGCGCTTCTCCTCATTTGCTTGTTTACCATTTCTTCAGCTAATCACCGCAACTTTTAATTGAAGGCAATCATTGTTGGTGTCGGTATGCTGGTTTTGAATGATTACTTGCGATTTGGTGCTTAGCCACATACAATTTCGCGACCTGTCTGTTTGTAAACTTAAACTACATTACTTTGGCTGTATCTACGACTTTCTCTTCTACGGGGCCTTTAGCCCAGCACTTCCCAGGCTATCAACCAAGGCAGCCCCAAATTGATATGGCTATTGCGGTAGAAGAAACCATACAAAATGGTGGACAATGCATCGCCGAAGCAGGAACAGGGACTGGTAAAACGTTTGCTTATCTCATTCCTGCCTTTCAGTCTAAAGGTAAAGTCATCGTCTCAACCGGCTCTAAGGCCTTGCAAGAGCAATTATTCCATCGTGACGTGCCAACCCTAAAAAAGGTGCTTGGCAGTGGGAAAAAAGTCACTTTGCTAAAGGGTAGGGCCAATTACCTTTGCCCTTATCGTTTATCACAGCATTTGAGCCATGTGCCAACCGACGACCCAGATGTTATGCACCAACTTGCCATGGTTGCAAAGTTCGCTTCTGAAACACACAGTGGAGACTTAGCCGACTGTGTGGGTATCGAAGAAGACGCAAAGGTATTGCCCTACGTTACCTCAACTGCAGACAACTGTTTAGGGAAAGAGTGCCCAGACTACGAAGACTGTTATATCCGAAAGGCAAGATTAAAGGCAGTCGATGCCGATGTTGTGGTGATCAACCATCATTTATTTTTTGCCGATATGGCCGTAAAAGATTTAGGCTTTGCGGAGCTAATGCCAACCGCGGATAGCTATATCTTCGATGAAGCACATCAATTACCAGAAATAGCCAGTGACTACTTTGGTGAGACTATCAGCACTAAAGCTTTGCAGGCGCTTATTAACGATCTAAGGGTGATCTACCGTTCTGATATTCCAGATATGTTGCAACTTGGCAAAACACTCAATAAATTGGAAACCAGTGTCGCCGATTTGCGTTTGGTATTTGGTGGCGATGGTGCCCGTGGTGATTGGCGTGAGGCGCTGGCGAATAAACCAATTTGCGATGCCATGCATCGAGTGATAGCTAACTTAGACTTTCTCTATAAAGTGCTCAAACTTTGTCTGGATAGAAGTGAAAAAATAGAACACCCATTTGAAAAGGTCATGACCTTTAAAAATCAGTTTGAACGTGCCTTTGATACCAGTCAAACTGGATTTAGTTACTGGTTCGAAACCACAAGGCGCTTTTTATCTATTCATATCACGCCGCTTGATGTATCAAGTAAGTTTGCACAAATTGTCAAAACCACTGAGGCAAGCTTTGTATTTACCTCCGCTACCTTATCCGTTGATAATTCCCTTGAGCACTTTAGTCGTAGCTTAGGACTCAAACCGACCTCACAATTTATTGTTGATAGCCCATTTAACTATAAGCAGCAAGCCTTGCTTTGCCTGCCACGCTATTTGCCAGAAAGCCGTGACGACTTAATGCCACATGCGCTGGTAAAGCTTGCAAAACAGGTGATTGAAGCTGCAAAAGGGCGTACATTTTTACTCTTTACCAGTTATCGCGCGATGCATTTAGTCTACGAAGGGCTGAATACGGCACTGCAATATCCCATTTTTATGCAGGGTCAAGCATCGAAACGGATAATTTTAGAGCAATTTATTCGGCACGGTAACGCCGTACTACTTGGTACGGCCTCCTTTTGGGAGGGGGTGGATGTGAGAGGTAACACGTTGAGTTGTGTTGTCATTGATAAACTACCATTTGCTTCACCAGATGACCCTTTGTTGCAAGCGCGCATGCGAGACGCTGAAATGCGTGGATTAGAACCCTTTGATGCAATACAACTCCCCCAAGCTGTTATCGCGTTGAAACAAGGGGTTGGACGGCTAATTCGTGATGCTAACGATAAAGGTGTACTGATTATTTGCGATAATCGCTTAGTTACGAGAAAATACGGCCAGACGTTTTTAAGTAGTTTGCCCGATATGTCTCGCACGAGAGACTTAAACAAGGCAATCCGATTTTTAGAGAATATTGATAAAAATGAAAAATAACCTGTTGGCCATAGACGCCTCCACCGAAGCACTCAGTATTGCATTGCACTATGAAGGCAAGTTTATTCGCCACTTCGAGGTTTGCCCACAGCAGCATAGCCAAAAGATACTTCCCTTAGTTGAACGTATTTTACGCGAAGCCGATATCACGCTTAGTGAGCTTGATGGCATTGTGTTTGGACGTGGGCCGGGCAGTTTTACTGGGGTTAGAATAAGTACAGCGGTTGCGCAAGGCTTAGCTTATTCTTCAGGTCTTAAGTTGGTTGGCGTTTCAACTTTGCAAGCGATGGCGCAACAGGCATACATGGAAGCAGGCAAGTCCAGCGTAGTGTCGGCAATAGATGCACGTATGGGTGAGATCTACTTATGCCAATACAACGGCGAAACTCGTGGTGTTATTCAACCAAGCACCGAAGAAACAGTTATTAAACCTGAAAATATCGACTTTACATCAACTGGCGCGGCCGGTGTTGGTACAGGATGGCAAGCGTTTTCAGAGCTTGCCACACAGCTTGAATGCGAAATCATTGACAATATCACGTTACCGGATGCTTATTACATGCTGTTTATAGCCGACGATAGTTTCACACAAGGCTTATCTGTGGATGCAGCTGACGCCCAGCCGCAATATGTAAGGGATACTGTGACGTGGAAAAAGTTGCCAGGTCGCAAATAAAGGCGTATTTTTATACAAGCACTTCGTATTTATTGAGCTAAACCGTGAAACTAAATTCAATCATTCAACAAGCAGGTACGTATCAAGTAAAGCCACAGCCTAAAAAGGCGGTGAGCCCTGCTATTGAAGAAATGAGTACGGCTAAGCTCAATACCGCTCAGATCAAAACCAGTGAAAAGGGCATTGCGTTGGTGGAGCAGTTCCAATCGCAGCAACGTTCGACTATCTACGACCGCCCTAACTTTCGTACTGGACAAGCAATTAGTGAATACAAAGCAATTGCAACGGAAGCAAGACGAGATGAGATCAAAGGTATGATTGGCGTTTCTGTTTACGCGTAATACCAATTCGCTTAATTAAGTGGCTTATTTTTAGGCGAGAAAATCTTGTCGATAACACCGCTACCGCGTCCTGCTATCGCTAAGGTACCTGCATCCATGTAGGCAAGACGAAAATTTTGCTATTTAGTTGTTCTAAATGAGAAATTTTTAACGCCGTTAGCGTCAGATTTGCTCCTTCAAATTGAGCAAGTATTAAAGCTAATTGGTATATTATCTCTTTCAAGATTCGATAACAAAGAAGGTCAGCAAATGCTGACCTTCTTTGTTTGAAATAATAGGTGAAGATTTTTACTTTTTAATAAATCCAATCAGTTTATCAGCAATTGCGGTATTGTTTTGCGAGCCGATAAACGCTTCTTTACCTTTACCATGGGCAAACACTTGTACATCGATAGCGGTGTGACCACCCGTTGTCCAACCGGTGAAAGATGCATCACTAATTGCCTCTTTAACGACAACACTAAGTGCCTTCGGACCTTGTGATAGTGCTTCTTTTACTTTTAGCTCAGTCGCACTGTCATACTCAAGACCTGTGAGTTCTTGCCATGTTGCTTTAACGTCTTTTGTCTTTACGAGTGCTTTTGCTATCTCGCCCGCTGAACCTTTCACTTTAGCTACCACATCACGCTCCCAGCGATACTGACCATTCGCACCAAGCGTTAATCCACCGGTAGAGTGATCTGCTGTGATCACCAAGATAGTGTCTGGGTTGTTATCAACAAAAGCCTTTGCCAGCTTAATTGACTCTGCAAAGTCGTCCATTTCATGCATAGCACAAGCGATATCATTAGCATGTCCACACCAGTCAATCTGACTACCTTCAATCATTAAGAAGAAGCCTTTCTCATTCTGGTTTTCCAATAATGATAATGCCGTTTTAGTCATTTTAGTTAGGCGCTGCGGCTCTTCATCAATTGCGAATGGCAGACCTACTTCTGCGAACAGACCCATCGCAGGAATTTTATTTAGCGTATCAAGCTTAGATAAAGCATCGACGTATTGATAACCTGCGTCTTTAAATTCGTTAACTAGGTTTCTATCTTCACGAATGAAGTATTTAGTGCCACCACCAAGCATAAGATCTACAGGTAATTTTCCTGCGATTTTATTGTCTATGTAATCATTGGCAATGTCGTCATAGTTACGACGTGATTCATTATGAGACGCGAAACTTGCAGGTGTTGCGTGGTTGATTTGCGATGTTGCAACAAGCGCGGTTGTTTTACCTTTTCTTTTCGCCACTTCAAGCATCGTTTCCAAATGGTCTTTATGGGTATCTACCGCAATTGCGCCATTATAGCTTTTCGTTCCTGTACTTAAGGCGGTTGCGCCCGCAGCACTGTCTGTTACAACCGTGTCGTCGTCTGGGTAAGTATGCGCCATACCTACCAAAATAGAGTCAAAAACCGTTGGGTCAACCACTTTCGTTGAAGGGTCATCTTTAAAATAACGGTAGCCCGTAGTGTAAGCCGGCCCCATGCCGTCGCCAATCATATAAATAATGTTTTTTGGAGCAGCCAATGTCGGAGCCGCAAATACTAATCCAACAAATGAGGCCAAAAGGCTAGTTTTGAAATTCATTGTTATTCCCGTGTACTTATTGTGGTAGAGGTATGTGATTCTCTACTATTTGATCGATTTAAAACACATTCATAATAGAATGGATGTTCGATAAAAATATTTTCAACAAATCAAAGTAGTAAGTTCAAATATGTCACGGTAAGATGATAAATCAATGATGGTACAATGAACACTAAAAGAATTCGTCGATGTCTCTATATGCGATAAAAGAACAAAAAATCGGGCCATTCTCCTACCAAAGCTGGGGAGAGGGAAAGCAAACCGTTATCTACCTTCATGGTTGGCAAGACAACAGCAACAGTTTTGTACCGTTTGCGCCATTTTGCAATACACAGTACACACATATCGCACTTGACTTAGCAGGTCATGGACACTCAGATTGGAAAAGTGCCGACGCCTTTTATTACTTTATCGATTATGTCTATGACTTAAAGTGCTTTTTAGATTTAGCACAGATCAAAACGTGCCATATTGTTGGCCATTCTATGGGGGCGATGATAGCTAACTTGTTTGCAAGCTGCTATCCAACACGCTGTTTATCTTTGGTATTAATCGAGGGAATAGGAATTGTGAGTACCTCAGAGAGTGATACCAAAACCCAGCTCATTAATGCGTTTAATTCCCGAGATAAATTAAAACAATCTGAACCACGGGTTTATCCTGATATAAATACACTTGCGCAACTGCGTAGTAAAATCAGTGATGTTTCTGTAGAAATAGCAGCGCTGCTTGTGACAAGAAATACCCAGCCGCATAGTGAAGGCCTGCAACTTACATTAGACCCTAGGCTAAAGCACCACTCTGGATTTAGGTATTCCATCTCTCAGGCAAAATCTGCGCTCAATGGGATTTCCATTCCAACCTTATTGGTATTAGCGGAACAAGGCTATGACATGATTGTCAGACAATATAATCAATTTAAGGGCTGTTTCGACTCACTCAAGCTTGAGAAAATACCTGGCGGCCACCATTGCCATATGGAAAACCCGGAAATTTGCTATAAGCTAATTGAAGCACACCAAAACCGCGACAAAACATCGTTCACAACTGAAGGAGCGTAAAGAATAAACTAATCATGGAAAGAAAAGTTCACAAAGAGCGCTAAAGCCTACGTTTCAACAGCATCTAGATTGTAAATCCTCAGATATTGTGGGAATATGGCGTTTTTAGAGTATTTGCTCAATTGTTAAAGTGCCTTACATCGTTTATGGTTTAGGGTGAATATAAAAATAACGAGAACACAGGAGCTAAGAGTGGAAAAAATCTGGCTTAAGCGCTACCCAGAAGGTATGCCTGAAACTATCGACCCAGAGCATTACAACTCATTGCTTGAATTATTTGAAAAAAGTTTTGCAGATTATGCTCAGTATCCAGCCTACACCAATATGGGTAAGACACTGACTTATCAGCAAGTTGATGAAAAGACCAAAGCAGTTGCTAGTTATATACAAAATGAATTGAAACTTGGCCGTGGCGATAAAGTTGCTGTCATGATGCCAAACTTGTTGCAAACCCCAGTTACTATTTTAGGTGTACTACGTGCTGGTTGTACCGTTGTAAACGTCAATCCGCTTTACACCGTGCGCGAATTAGAGCATCAGCTAAATGACTCCGAGTCAAAAGCTATCTTTATTCTTGCAAACTTTGCCCATACACTGGAGCAAGCCTTACCAAAAACCAGTGTGAAGCATGTAGTGCTGACAGAAATTGGTGACATGTTAGGTGGCTTCAAAAAGCATCTGGTGAACTTTGTTGTTAAGCACTTCAAAAAAATGGTGCCTGACTTTAGCCTGCCAAATACCATTCCTTTCAAACAAGTAATTGCAGCAGATCCTGCAAAATACAGTAAACCAGACGTGACGCTAAGTGACCTTGCCTTCTTGCAATACACTGGCGGTACAACTGGCGTATCTAAAGGCGCGATGCTTACTCATGGCAACATGGTAGCAAACCTTGAGCAAGTTTCTGGCTGTTTAGATACAGTATTAGTTAAAGGAAAAGAAGTCGTTATCACGGCGCTACCGCTATACCATATCTTTGCATTAACAGCGAACTGTTTGACCTTTATGAAGTACGGTGGTCACAATATCTTGATCACCAACCCGCGTGACATGCCTGCGTTTGTAAAAGAGCTGGCAAAGGTGCCATTTACCGCTATCACTGGTGTTAACACGTTATTTAATGGCCTGTTAAACACACCAGGGTTTGCCGACCTCGACTTTTCAACTCTGAAAATGTCTTTAGGTGGTGGTATGGCTGTACAACGCCCTGTCGCTGAGCGCTGGCAGAAGGTGACAAAGTCGAAGCTGATGGAAGGTTATGGCCTTACAGAATGTGCGCCGCTAGTTACTATCTGCCCACACGATCTTGAAGCCTACAACGGGTCTATTGGCTTACCTGCACCAAGCACTGACATCAAAATTGTTGATGACAATGGCAATGAAACACCTAAGGGTGAGCCCGGTGAGCTGTGTGTTAAAGGACCGCAGGTGATGGCTGGTTACTACAACCGTCCAGACGCAACCGCCGAATGTTTAAAAGACGGCTGGTTTGCAACGGGTGATATCGCCACTTATGATGATGACGGTTTCTTCTACATCGTTGATCGTAAAAAAGACATGATCTTAGTGTCTGGCTTTAACGTTTTCCCTAATGAAATCGAAGAAGTCGTTGCCATGCACGAAGGCGTGTTAGAAGTTGCAGCGGTTGGCGTGCCACATGAGGTTAGTGGTGAGCAAGTTAAAGTTTTTATTGTTAAAAAAGACCCATCTTTAACAGAAAAAGATATAATTGCACATTGCCGAGATAATCTAACGAACTATAAAGTACCAAAGCTAGTTGAGTTTAGAGATGAACTGCCAAAGACTAACGTTGGTAAAATACTGCGTAGAGCGTTAAAAGAATAACAAATAAAGCCGGCACTAGCCGGCTTTTTTATAACTAGCGTGATATGGCTAGTTATGTAAATTGCATGGGAGTAACAGTGCAGTATCAAGTTATTGAAAGCCAAACAGCACTAGATGAATTTGTCTTGTCTATTTCGAAAGCCAAAGTGCTCGCCGTCGACACCGAATTCATGCGTCGCCGCACCCTATACCCAGAAATTGCCCTGTTACAGATCTTTGATGGTAACCACCTTGCCCTTATCGATCCACTAGCCGATATGGATTTTAGTAGGCTGTGGACATTATTTTCAGATACTAATGTTTTAAAAGTACTTCATTCTCCATCAGAAGATATCGAAGTATTTCTAAAGTTTGCAGGTTTTATCCCATCACCAATATTCGATACCCAGTTTGCTTTACAGTTGTTAGGTGAGGGTAGTTGTATTGGTTTTGCTAATATGGTGAAGCAACTTAGAGACGTAGACATTGACAAAAGTGAATCCAGAACAGATTGGTTACGCCGCCCTTTAACTCAAAGCCAATTAGATTACGCCGCCTGCGATGTATATCATTTACTGCCATGTTTTGAGACTATTCAAGCGCGAGTAAATGAAAAGCAGCTATTTAACATAGTGCTTCAAGAGAGTGAGTTGCTCGCCCAAAAGAGAAGCTTCCGTCAACCAGATGAAGTACTTTATCTCGATGTCAAGAACGTGTGGCAACTTAAGCCTAGAGATCTTGCTACTCTAAAAGAACTTGCGGCGTGGCGCAGAGCCAAGGCAGAGAAAAAGAACTTAGCGCTAAATTTTGTGCTTAAAGAACATAACATGGTCGAAATCGCCAAACGTCGTCCAAGCTCACTGGGCAGTTTACGTAATGTTCCAGGTGTTGAGCCAATGGAAGTTAATCGCTCTGGTAAAGAAATTCTCGCCTGTATAGAAAAAGCAAAAGAAGTAAGTGAACAAGATTGTCCACAACGCGTGAGAAGACTTATCGACTTCAAAGGTTACAAAGCAGCGTGCAAGGATATCAAACAGGTTATCGCCGAAGTCGCCAAAACTAACGATATTCCTGTTGATGTGTTTGCTTCGAAAAAACAAATCAATCAGGTGATCAGCTGGTCGTGGAAAAAGTCACCGGAAGAAAAGCAATTGCTGATGAAACCCGATCTTGCGTTAGGCTGGAGGGCTGAGCTTGTTGCAGATAAGTTAGACAGTTGGTGGCTGTAGCACTCCTGTCGATTTAAAGGTGAAAGATAAACAGCGAAAGCGATAATAACATCCACCTTCCGAAGAAGGTGGATGTCGCTCAACTAGTCTTTTGGTTGTTCGATACCAAAGTACACGCAATGTAACACAGGTAATACAATCAACGTCAGTATGGTCGCAAAACCAAGACCGAACATAATGGTGACCGCCATGGACTGGAAGAACACGTCAAATAATAGCGGGATCATACCCAGTATGGTTGTGATAGCAGCCATAGACACCGGCCTTACACGACTCACACCAGAATCAAATACCGCTTGGTAAGGGGACTTACCAGAGTCTATTTCGATATTTATTTGATCCATCAGTACAATACCATTTTTAATCAACATGCCGGATAAACTTAGCAAGCCTAGCAGCGCCATAAAGCTAAATGGTGCTTGTAGTAAAACAAGGCCTGCCGTTACCCCAATAATAGCAAGCGGCACGGTTGACCAGATCACTAATGGCTTTTTCACCGAGTTAAAGAGCAATACAGTGATCATAAACATCGCTAAATAACCGATTGGTAATGAGCCAAAAATGGCTTTCTTCGCTTTGCTTGACGACTCATACTCGCCGCCCCATTGCATCTCGTACCCTTGGGGTAGCTCAATGGCTTCGATATCCGCCTTCACTCTTGCAAATAACTTAGCTGGGGTTTCATCACCTATCACGTCGTGATCAGCCATTACCGTGATGGTACGTTTACGGTCGCGGCGCATGATCAGGCTATCTTCCCAAGTGACACTAAAATCATCCACGATTTGTGAAACTGGTACGTAGACGCTAAGGACAGGGCTGAATATTTGTAAGTCACCAAGATTTTCAACATTGAGCCTCTCTTCCTCAGGAGAGCGCGCAATGATAGGCAACAGTTGTGTACCATCTCGATATAACCCTACCTTGTTACCTGACACCGAAGTCAGTAGCAACTGATCTAAGTCTGATTTACTGATCCCCAATCGACGCGCCTTCAATTCATTAAACTGTGGGCGCACCAGTTTGGTTCTTTGTCGCCAGTTGTCACGAATATTAAACGCTTTATCGTCTTGGCTGATAATACCTTTGGCTTCTTCAGCTAGTTGGCGTAACACAACAGGGTCTGGTCCCGAGAACCTAGCCTCGATTTTTGCATCAGTTGAAGGACCAATTTCCATACGCTTTATTTTGAGACGTCCGTCTAGCTCATTTTCAAGCTCATAATCGCGAAGCTTGGCAATCATAGCCACTACTGCTTCTCGGTCTTTTACACGTACAATTAACTGACCATAAGCGTCGTATTGTTTTTCAGGCGAATAGGTCAACATAAAACGAGGCGCACCTTGCCCAATCGTTGCAGTTACTTCATTAACCATCGGATCGGCCAGTAAAAAGGATTCAATTTTCTCAACATTCTGCGCCGTGCTACGTATATCGGCACCTTGATAATGCCAGTAATCCACATAGAACATCGGTGTATTTGAAGCTGGGAAGAAAGACTGCTTAACCGATTTAAAGCCAACAACTGCAGCGACTAATAGCAGTACCATAGAAATAATAGTAATAGCACGATTTTTAAGGCAGAAGGTCAGCATGGATTTATACACGGTGAAGATCACACCTTTATAAGGGTCGTCTTCTTCGCTAGTATCTGATGACTTTTCTTTAGGCCCTTTAAACATCATATTGGCAAAAAATGGCGTCAGTGTAATAGCCGTTACCCAACTTAGCAGTAGTGAAATTAACAACACCCAAAATAGCGAGCCTGCAAACTCACCACTGGCGTCGGAGCTTAAGCCAATCGGTGCGAATGCGGTGATCCCGATAACGGTTGCGCCAAGAAGTGGCCATTTTGTCTGTTCAACAATGTTCACAGCAGCTTTTACTTTAGATTGACCCCGTTTAATATTAATCAAAATGCCTTCAGTCACTACAATGGCATTATCGACTAGCATCCCCAGTGCAATGATCAAAGCACCTAATGAAATACGTTGTAAATCAATGGCGAATATCTTCATAAAGATAAAGGTACCCAGCACGGTAATAAGCAAAATACCGCCGATTAAAATACCACTCTTTACACCCATAAAAATAAGCAAAACGATAATTACAATGGCAACGGCCTCTAAAAGGCTAACGATGAAACCATCAACCGAGGTTTCTACTTCTGTTGGTTGATTGTAAACCGTGTTGATCGTAATACCGTAAGGGCGCTGATATTCTAATTGCTGTAAGTGATGTTCGATTTCTTTACCCACCTCAACAACATTTACACCAGAAGTAAAAGAAACCCCAACCAGCAGTGCACGCTTTTGATCAAAACGTGTAATATGATTCGGCACTTCCGCATATTCGCGTGTCACTTTTGCCACGTCACCCAAATAAATAAGCTCTTTGGCACCGGGCTTTGAGATCAGTAATCCCTCTAGCTCAGCAACGTCTGTAAACTCACCAGTAGGGTGCAGGCGAATAGACTCATCTCCAACTCGTATTTTACCCGCATTAGATACTGTATTTTGAGCTTGTAGCAACGAGAAAATGTAACTAGGCGCAATGCCAAGTTGTGACAGTTTTTGTGTTGATATTTCGACGATCACTTGTGCTTGCTGCTCACCCGCAACAGTGACTTTACTCACACCTTCGACTAGCACTAATTCGCGCTTTAAAAAGTCAACGTAGTCTTTTAGCTCATCATACGAATAGCCTTCACCGGTGATCGCGTAAAGTTCACCGTAAACATCAGCAAAATCGTCGATAACGCTTGGCGTCATAACACCTGGCGGTAGCTTCGGCGAGAGATCATTTACTTTACGGCGCAGCTCATCCCAGATCTGTTGTAAGTCTTTCTTACGGTACTTACTCTTCATCTCAACAGTGATCTGCGACTTACCGGGAGAAGAAATTGAAGTAACATAATCAACATACGGCAGAGATTGAATCGCATTTTCAATCGGGAAGGTGACTTCCTCTTCCACTTGTTGTGGCGATGCACCAGGATACATGGTCACGACCATGGCTTTTTTTAGTGTGAATTCAGGATCTTCTAGCTGGCCTAGGCCCAAATAGGATACCGCCCCAGCAATAAGCAGGAGCAAGGCAAACATCCAACTGATAACCTTATTCTCAATTGACCACTTGGCTAAACTCATATTACAGACCTCTTTCTTTAGTCCAAGGTCTCACTTTTGCGCCTTCTTGCAAGTAATGCACGCCCGCAGCAACAATTTCTTCACCAGGTTCAAGACCCGACATTACCTCAATACCGGTATGATTAAGTTGGCCAACGGTGACTTCGCGTTTTGTTACCGTCTGATTATCACTTTGATATACCCATACGTAACTATTCCCCTCTGTGCCTTGCTTTTTATCTGAGAATACTGCTTGGTTAGGTACGATGATTGCTGTATTTTCACGGTTCGTAATTTTGCTTGGGTCGACGTAAACATGGCCTGTCATACCTGCGAACAAATTAAAGTCCTCAGGGATTGGAAGACTAAATACGACTTTGTAGGTTAAGGTTGCAGGGTCTGCCTGCGTATCCCATTCCTTAATCGTAAGCGGGTAAGACTTACTTGGGTAGCCATCAAAAACAACGGTCGGTTTGTAATCCGAATCTTTATCAACACGTGCAACGATGCGCTCAGGAACTTGAATAACCACATCCATCATATCGCGTGTTTCAAGGCGAAGGATATTTTGCTTTGCTACCACGTTTTCGTAATTTTTGACAAATACCTTAGCAACCGTGCCGCTAAATGGTGCTCTTAACTCACTATATTCAAGGTTTGTTTTAGCAATTTTAAATGCAGATTCCGCAACTTGCTTGTCTGCGTTTGCTTTATCAAACTCAGCTTTAGTCGCTATGCCTTTTTCAAATAACGGCTCAATTCTCGATAACTGCGATTTAGCGAGTTCAAATTGGGCTTTACGTTGTTCATATTGCAGATTGAAATCTTCAGGATCAAGCTTGGCTAGCAATTGCCCCTTTTGTACGTCTTGGCCTGCGAGAACTGGAAACTCGATAAGTTCGCCATTCACACGAAAGGCAAGATAGGAGCCTTGATTTGCCACCACTTCAGCAGGGAAACTGCGAAGCGTGCTGCTATTGGGGTCCGAAACAGTGTGAATTTTAACTGGTCGGTTAGGGGCTTCTGTTGGGGCTTGTTCTGCTTGCTCTTGGCAACCCACTAATAAGGTAGCCAGCACAATTCCAGAAAACACTCTTAACATATTGTTCTCCATGACAACGTCAATTTTAATGCGTGCAGAATAATGGAATTACATATAAAATAAAAATTATAAAACATTCTATACTGCATAAGATTTATTTATGAAGATTTCGGACTTAGCAGCGTTTTGCACCGTTGTTGAAGCGCCTAGCCTTACCGAAGCAGCAAATAAGCTTCATAAGACACAGCCTGCGGTCTCTCAATCAATTAAAAGATTAGAACAATCTTTGGGATTTGCCCTTTTTGAGCGTGAGAAATATCGCAATGTGTTAACAGAGCAAGGTCGTCGGTTTTATTTTGAAGCCGAAAAATTACTTAATCATCATAGAGATTTGTCATTACTCGCGACTGAATTCGCGGCGGGTAATGAACCAAGCTTTAACATCTGTTACGAACCGATCGTATATCAAAACCAGATTGATCAAGTATTAGGCAATGCCTTCATTAAGTTTCCCGCAACTGAAATGAACATCTCAAGTGGTAAACGTTTTTTTGCGCTTGAGCAAGTCACACAGGGGATTGCAAACCTTGGCATTGGCCCTTGGTTTGACCTTTTTCATTCAACTGGCGATTTAGAATCAATGCCGATTGGACACGTAAAATTAGGCTTAGTCTCATTAACAGGCTATATGCCACCAGAGCTGAGCTTTTCGGAGCTTGCGCAATACCCATCTCTTGCAATGAAAGAAAGTAAATTCAAGTTTGATAGTGAGCGCTTGGCATACAGAAATAGTAACAATGTCATGAAACTCGATGACGCACTGGCAATAAAAAGATATTTATTACAAGGAATGGGCTATGCCTTAATCGGCCTTGACCTTTGTAGAGAAGAATTAGAGTCTGGTGTTTTGCAACAAGTGAGAGTGTTTGATAGAAAAGACGAGTTTGAAGCTGAAATCCACGCGTATCGTTTGCATATTTCCCACCATGGGCCAGTAGCAAGATATTTTTGGGATAAATTAAAAGAGTTAAATATTCAATATGAAAAGCAGCAATCCTCAGCAAGAACTCGCTGAAAAAGTCTTCACCGTAATTGGTGGTATCCCGTTTGGGAAGGTAGCCTCCTATGGGCAAATAGCGAGATTAGCTGGTTATCCAAAACATGCCCGAAAGGTTGGTCAATTGCTGAAAAACCTACCACAAGGTTCAACGTTACCTTGGTACAGAGTAGTAAATAGCCAACAACGTATTTCATTTCCTCAAGACAGTAGTAAATTTCAAGAGCAAAAATCGCGCTTGCAAGCTGAGGGCGTCACATTCTCAAATAGTAACGTGATAGCTAAACACTGTGTTTGGGAATAGTTATAAATTTAGCGTTAACTGATCCAGATAAATAGGGCCGTCGTAATTATCGTTAGTTTTTGTATATTTGAACGGGAATTATGAAACTCGCTTTATTTCCATTGCCAATATTCTTGCTTCCAGGCGGGTTCACCCGCTTGCGGATCTTTGAGCAGCGCTATCTATATATGGTAAAAGAAGCCGCGAAAACAGAGCAAGGTTTTGTGTTATGCCCATACCTCGCGGATACGCCGAACAATGTGTCAAAAGAAGGCGTGCACGTTAAAATTGTTGACTTTTCACAAGATGATGATGGTCAGCTGCTCATTGATGTTGAGGCACTATCGCGCGTCGCGATCAGTAATGTGGAAGTAGACTCACAATCTTTACGTTATGGCGATTGTGACATTATTGATGGGCCGCCATGGCAATGTAGTGAAGAAGCATTTAGTCTAGTTGACGAAACCCTTGCTCATAAACTTCAGAGCGTTTTTATCGCCAACCCAATCCTTGATGATTTGTACCGCGACAAGCATTTTACTCAACCTCTTTGGGTTGCTTATCGTTGGCTAGAAATCTTACCCATCTCGATGACCCAAAAACTAAAAATAAAACAAGCACAAACATTTGAACAGGTGGCAGAGTTCTTACATACTGTATTAGATGAAAAATAGTGATCCATGCCAAGTTTTACAGCGTATTACAGCTTATAATTATAAATTGGAAGGTGAGCTATGTTAGGCCAACAGCAATCTATTGATTGCAACGTTCAGTCAGGAACTCGCAAAGCAGTGCAAGAAACTCCCTCTCAAGCGTTATCGGACGCTTTAGTTAAGGTTGCAGAAAAACGAGATCGCAAAGCTTTTGCCTTCTTGTTTGAGTACTTTGCGCCAAAAATCAGGCGCTTTGGTGTGAAACAATTTGGTAATGACGCCCAAGCGATGGAGCTCGTACAAGACACGATGACGTCAGTGTGGCGTAAAGCCCACCTCTATCATCATGATAAAGGCGCAGCCACAACGTGGATCTATACCGTAATGCGTAACGCGTCATTCGATGCACTGCGTAAAATGAAGAGTAATAAAGAAGAACACATCAGCGAAGACATCTGGCCGATAATCCAAGATTCGCAGGCTGACGACGACGGTTTTCAAGATCACTTGCAAACGGCGCAAATTCAAAAATACATCAATAAGTTGCCGCCAGCACAACGAGACATAGTCAAAGGCGTGTACTTTCAAGAAATGTCTCAAGAACAATTGGCAGAGCATCTTAATATACCTGTCGGGACAGTTAAGTCACGTTTACGGCTTGCTTTACAAAAACTTCGCGCAGAAATGGGAGATCAAGCATGATAAAGCATCACCCTAATGATTCATTATTAAGCCAATTTGTTGAAGGTAATTTGCCTGCAAGTATCAGTGTCGCAATTGCAGCACATGTCGAAATGTGTCCATGTTGTCAGAAAAAGACTCAACAGCTTGAAGCGCAAGAAGCGAATATTCAGCTTGGAGGAGGCAGCGACTCTTCACTAAGCAGCGATTTCGAGGCGATGATGCAAGCGATAACACTGGATGACGAAATAGACGAAGTTAAAGAATATATCCAACCCTCATTTAACTATCAGGGCAGGGATGTTCAGTTACCTCGGGCTATTGCGAATATTGACCGCACCAAGTTTTCAGGTGTAGGCAAAATCGCTCGCTCTCGGTTATTGCTAGAAGACGGCGACTTACGCTCAAGTCTTTTACAAATTGGTGCGGAAGGCGAAATTCCAGAGCACACCCACACGGGCTTTGAGATAACCTTGTTGCTTGACGGCGATTTTGCAGATGAGGCTGGTGAATACGTACCGGGCGACTTTATTTGGCAAGACGGCAAACATAATCATTCTCCGCGCACAAAAGAAGGCTGCCTGTGCTTTACCGTGGTAAGCAGTGCACTACACTTTAATAAAGGCTTAAGTAAGCTGTTAAACCCAATTGGTAAGTTGATTTATTAAAGGAATAGTTGCGAAATGAAATTTTCATCACCAATAAAAATTGGCATTAGCGCGTGTTTGGCTGGAGAAAAAGTGCGATTTGACTCAGGCCACAAGCGTTCAAACTTTTGTATGGATGAATTCGCCGAACATGTTGAGTATGTGCGCTTTTGCCCGGAAGTTGCGATAGGCATGCCAATTCCAAGACCAACTATCAGACAGATCCGCGTAGGCGACATTATCAAAGTTAGTCGCCCCGATGGTAAAGAAGATGTCGCACCAAAGCTTAAGGAGTTTGGTGAAAAGGTTGCAACCTCACAAACACAAAGCCTCTCCGGCTTTGTGTTTTGCGCCAAAAGCCCAAGCTGCGGAATGGAGCGTGTTAAGGTTTATAACGAAGCAGGAACAGGTAATACATCTGAGGGTATTGGCATTTTTGCTGAGCAAATTATAAAACACAATCCGCTTTTGCCTTGCGAGGAAAATGGCAGATTGAATGACATGCATCTTAGAGAAAACTTCGTAATGCGGGTATTTGTCTATAAAAGCTGGCAGGAACTAACGCAATCGGAAAACATCGGTCTACACGAGCTGACGAATTTCCACGCCAAGCACAAATATCTGTTGATGAGCCATAATTACCAAGCCTATAAAGATTTAGGGCGTCTACTTGGTGATGGCAAAAAATTTGATAGAGAGACGCTGAAACATAAATACATCAGTGGTTTGATGTCGGCACTGAGCAAGCCTGCCAATCGCAAAAATCAAGCAAACACGTTAACGCATCTACAGGGGTATTTTAAGAATGAGCTTTCGAGCATCGAGAAGCAAGAGATGTGCAGCGCAATAGAGCAATATCGCAAAGGTATCGTACCTTTATATGTACCGCTGACCCTGCTCAAGCATCACCTTACCGTACATCCTAAAACGTATTTGCAAAGCCAAGTGTACTTTGACCCATACCCCAACGAACTGCGTTTAAGATTCGGAATTTAATAATGAAAACAGCTTTTTGGTTTCGCCGTGATCTCAGGATTTACGGCAATGAGGCTTTGATTGAAGCCGTGAATGAGGGCGCACGCGATGCGCTCTTTTTTTATTGCAAGCCACAGTGGCAGTCACACAACGTAGCCAGTATTCAGCTCGACCTACTTGAGCGCAGATTACTTGAGCTTGGCAGCCAGCTTAGTGAATTTGGCATTAGGCTACATATCATTGAAGCGAGCACATTCGCTGAGCTGCCGGCGCAGCTTCAAGTGGTTTGTGACGATAAAGGCATTGATTGCTTATATGCAAATAAAGAGTATGAAGTAAATGAAGTGGCGCGCGATGAAGCGTGTGAAACTGTGATCACGTTAAAATTATTCGATGGCGATCTCGTTGCCAAACCAGGTTCTGTGCTTACGGGCTCCGGTGAGATGTTCAAGGTGTTTACCCCCTTTAAAAAAGCATGGTTAAAACGTTTTGTGGGGCAGCAATTTCACTTCACTAGCTGGCCATTAGATAAGCAACATGAGGCAAACTTCAAAAAGCCAACTTTCTTCGAGATGACCAATGGATCTGAAAAGTGGCCAGTGGATGATAATGCCGTTGTCACGATTGTAAATCGTTTTATTAAGGACAAACTAGCAGACTACCAAGATGACCGTGATTTCCCTGCAATCAAAGGAACTTCGGGGCTCAGCCCATATTTGGCATTAGGCATTGTGTCACCCAAGCAGCTCATCGCAGAGATCCAACTTCATTACCCTGAAGTGCTTGAAAACCCAAGTAAGCCAGAGTTTTGTTGGGTAAACGAGCTCATTTGGCGTGAGTTTTATCGCCATCTTATCGTCGCTTTCCCGCGTTTATGTAAAGGTTTTAATTTTAATGATAAATATAACGCGGTTAGGTGGCGTGACGACAGCCAAGCTTTTGAGCTCTGGTGTAATGGTCAAACTGGCTATCCGATTGTCGATGCGGCAATGCGTCAGCTCAATAAAACTGGCTGGATGCACAATCGGCTACGCATGATTGTTGCCAGCTTCTTAACCAAACACTTGCTCATCGACTGGCGTAAAGGCGAAGCCTATTTTATGTCAAAGTTAATAGATGGCGACCTTGCCAGTAATAATGGTGGCTGGCAGTGGGCTGCAAGTACGGGGTGTGACGCGCAGCCTTATTTTCGTATTTTTAATCCCATCACGCAGAGCGAAAAGTTTGATCCCGATGGTTCCTTTATTCGTACATATGTGCCTGAATTGAAAAATGTTCCAGCAAAGCATATTCATTTTCCTCATGACTATTTAGCGGCATTTGGCGGAAAGGATGACTATGTAGAGCCGCTGGTTGATCATAAAGAAGCAAGAGCAAGAGCACTTGACGCATTTAAGGTTTAAATAGGTATGGATCACAGAATGCAGCGATTCGTGGCAATTTATAATGAAATAGACAAATACTGTCTCGGTAAATTGGCTTCAATTTACACTGAGGACATCAGTTTCGTAGACCCTTTACATAAAATTCAAGGACTTGATGCGCTAACGAGTTATTTTCAGGTGTTATATGAAAATGTCTCTGAAATCGAATTTCTTGTTACGAACGCCTATCAAGTTGATGACGTCAGCTTTATCTACTGGACTATGTCCTATCAACACCCCAAGCTAAATGGCGGTAAGGTCATAGAAGTCGATGGTCATAGTCGTTTAAGTTTTATTGGCGAAAAAGTGGCGCAACATCGGGATTACTTTGACAGTGCGCAAATGCTGTATCGCCACGTTCCACTACTCGGTGGTGTGATTCGTCTATTGGATAAAAGGATCACGGCATGAGCAACATCTTAATTACTGGCGCAACATCAGGGATAGGTAAAGGTCTTACGGAATTTTATGCAAAACAGTCACATCAAGTAACTGCTTGTGGCCGCAACCAAGAAGTGTTAGACAAATTAGAAAGCAGCGTAGGTGCAAAGAGCAAAGCATTTGACTTAACGAACCGCGAAGAGATAGAAGATAACTTCAAAGATATTGACGACTTGGATCTCGTGATCCTCAACGCAGGTGGTTGTGAGTATATCGATAATCCCAACCAATTTGACGGCTATTTGTTTGAGCGAGTAATGCATATCAACGTCATCTCAATCGGCCACTGCCTAGACGTTTTACTGCCAAAAATGAAAACAGGCGGGCAACTTTGCATCGTAAGTTCCAGCAGTGCATTTTTACCTTTGCCTCGCGCCGAAGCGTACGGTGCGTCGAAAGCGGCTGTCAGCTATTTAGCGCGCACCCTGACAGCAACATTAAAAGACATTGATGTAACCTTAGTTCACCCAGGATTTGTAGAAACGCCGTTGACAGATAAAAACGACTTTCCGATGCCATTTATTGTAAGTGTCGATGAGGCCGTGGGTTACATTAGCAAAGGAATAGAAAAGCGCAGCAAGGAAATACATTTCCCAAAAAGATTTACTCTATTTTTAAAACTTCTCAGGTTACTGCCGTTTTCGTTGTGGTTACCTCTCGCAAAAAGGATAGCCCGTGGCTAAGATTGCAATAATTGGAAGCGGTATTTCAGGTATGACCGCAGCATACCTGTTAAGTCGTCAACATGACGTGAAAGTCTTTGAAAAAAATGATTATATTGGCGGGCATACAGCAACTATTGATGTTGAATACCAAGGTGAAAAGCTCGCGGTTGATACCGGCTTTATCGTATTTAACGACAGAACCTATCCAAAGTTTGAAAAATTGCTGGCTGAAATTGGTGTTAGTCGCCAAGAAACCGAAATGAGCTTTAGTGTTCACAACAGTCAATCGAAGTTTGAGTACAATGGCCATTCACTCCGCACGCTATTCGCACAAAAACGTAACCTACTGAGGCCGACCTTCTGGCGATTGCTAAAGGATATTGTGCGTTTTAATGATCTTTGTAAATCATTATACGAAAAAGACGACTATCGAGGTGTTGAAACGCTTGGTAAACTGCTACAGCAACACCAATTTAATGAGTTTTTTAAGCTGCACTACATCTTGCCGATGGGCGCAGCTATCTGGTCAACCAGTATCAAAGAAATGCTCGACTTTGAAGCTAAATTCTTTGTCCAGTTTTTCTTCAACCATGGGCTCTTGGACATCACAAATCGCCCTCAATGGTATGTTATCCCAGGTGGTTCGAGGGAATACATTCAACCATTGGTGGCAGAATTTAAAGACAATATTGTGCTTAATGCCGACATCAAGACAGTAGTTCGTGATGACTCTGGTGTGACCATCGTCTTCAAAGGTGGTAGTAATGAGTACTTCGATAAAGTGGTCTTTGCATGTCATAGCGATCAGGCTTTAGCGTTACTAAATACCCCATCGAGTGATGAACAAGCGATACTTGGTGCAATTCCTTATACTGCAAACTCAGTGGTGCTGCACACTGACACCCGTTTATTGCCAAAACGTCCGCTGGCGTGGGCCAGTTGGAACTATTTATTAAACGAAGCGACGGACAAAGCCGCTGTTGTCACCTACCAAATGAACATACTGCAAGGGTTTGACGCTAAACATCAATACTGTGTCACGTTAAATCATGATGAAGGGATAGCTGAAGACAAAGTGATCCGCCGCTTTGTCTATCATCATCCGGTATTCAATACCACCAGCATTGCGGCCCAAAAACGTAAAGCCGACATCGATGGTAAACACCATAGTTATTTTTGTGGTGCGTACTGGTTCAACGGCTTTCATGAAGATGGGGTGAGAAGTGCGGTAGATGTGGCCGAGCAATTGGGTATCTCATTTTGAACAGTGCAATACTGGTGGGAAAAGTTCGGCATCGGCGATTCGCTCATGCCAAGCATGCTTTTTCTTACCCCATGTATATGATGTGGCTAGATTTAAGTGAGCTCGACGCACTCAATAGTATTTCGTCAAAGTTTGGTACATCCGGCTTAAAACTGCTTAAATTCAATCAAGCTGACTATATCCTCACAGAAGGCGAAAGCTTAGTTGAGCGCGCACGTGCTAAGTCAAATTCGCTAGGCAAACCCGTTTCATCACAAACAAAAGTATATTTAATGGCGCAAATACGCTGTTTAGGCTTTTACTTCAGTCCGGTTAATTTCTACTTTTTTGAAGACGAGAAGGGGGCTGGTTTTAGCCATATGCTCGCTGAGGTCAGTAATACGCCTTGGAACGAGCGTCATTTTTATTTAGTTGAATTAAGTAAAGAAGTGAACTTTAAAAAGCAATTTCACGTATCACCTTTTATGAATTTGGATATGCACTACCACTGGAAAGTGAAGCCACCCGGTAGCAATACGCTAATCCATATTGAAAACAGAAAAGGTGACGAATTGCTATTTGATGCCACGATGACGCTCAAAAAGCAGGAGCTCAATGAAGCAAATATTAATCAATTGCTTAAGCGGTTTCCAGCAATGACATGGAGCATAGCTAAAGGCATCTACTGGCAAGCGTTGAAGTTATTTTTAAAAAAAGTGCCTTTTGTTGGGCACCCCGGAAGAGTATAAGATGGAAAATACCACGACAATATCCTCATCAATTTCGCTTTCTACATTCGATAGAGTGTATAAAAAGCTCGTCTTTGGCGCGTTGAATACCTTAGAAACCGGAAAAGTGGTACTTGTCGAAGGCGACCAAAAATACTGTTTTGGTGAGTCGGAAACAAGCCTAAGCGTTGATATTCATGTTCATTCAGCACAAATGTATAAGCTATTTGCACTCGGAGGCAGTGTCGGCGCAGGTGAATCTTACATTCTTGGTCACTGGAGTTGTTCGGATTTAACCAAACTGATTGAGATCTTCGTCCTAAACCAAGCTCAGCTGGATGCCTTTGAAAATAAGTTTGCATTTTTCTCCGGCATTGTGAATAAGATAAAGCATCTTAAAAATAAAAACTCGAAACAAGGCGCAAAGCGTAACATTGTCGCCCACTACGACCTTGGTAACGACCTTTATGAATCATTTTTAAGTGAAGAAATGCTGTACTCTAGTGCAGTGTATCCCTCAAAGGAAGCATCGCTTGAAGAAGCGCAGCAACATAAGTTAGCCGCAATCTGTGAGCGTTTGGATCTTCAGGCAGCTGACAAAGTTGTTGAGATTGGCACCGGGTGGGGCGCATTTGCGGTTTATGCTGCAAAAAACTACGGCTGCCATATAACCACAACAACTATTTCAGAAGAGCAGCATGCCTACGTAAAAGCACTGATTGAAAAAGAAGGGTTGCAGCAGCACATCACATTACTAAAACAAGATTACCGCGAATTGGACGGCCAGTACGACAAGCTGGTGTCTATCGAAATGATTGAGGCAGTTGGACATGCTTATTTATCGGGCTTTTTTGCCAAATGCAACGACTTGCTGAAACCGACTGGCGCGATGCTGATTCAAGCCATTACCATCGCCTGCCAACGTTATCAACATTACCTCAAGCAATCGGATTTCATTCAGCAGTATATTTTCCCTGGCGGTTGTCTTCCTTCCGTGAGTGAAATGAGCAAGCAAATCGTAAATTCCACCGATATGGTTGTCCACGAACTCCATGATATCGGTCTGCACTATGCCAGAACGCTATACGATTGGCGTGTTCGGTTTGAAAAAGCATGGCCTTCGCTTGATGGTAAACGTTTCGATGAACGCTTTTATCGCCTTTGGCAATTTTATTTATGCTACTGCGAAGGGGCGTTTAAACAAAGAGCAACCAGTGCCGTGCATTTAGTCGCCAGAAAACCAAGATACCAGTCCAATGTCTGTACTCAAACATTGGATTACTAACGCGCTACTCTTCCAAAGTATTTGGTTTGCTGCATTATTTTTTCAAGCAGACGCGCTTTGGTTGATGTTGCTAGGCTGTCTCGTTATGCTCGCAGGGCACCAAAATAAGCGTCTCAATTTGGTGCTTGCACTCATAGGTTCCGCCATAGGAATGAGCATTGAATTGATTGCGGTCAAAGCTCAGCTCATCAATTACCAAGGTAGTGAATTACTTCCGGTTTGGCTTTGGGTTTTGTGGATAGCATTGGTGCTGACAATAAATAATGCACTTTGCAAACTATTAACGCTCAAAGCGCCGATATTATTAGTGGTATTTTTGGTCTGCGCGCCACCTAGCTATCTCGGTGCAGCTAACTTTGATGTAGTTTCTATCTCAACACCTTGGTACATTTTTTGGCCAGTGTTTGGCGCACTGTGGAGTGTGGGGTTCTACCTGATAGTGAGTTTTAATCGCATTTTATGGGGTACAAAGCTTGCGCAGTTGCCAGCAAATTGATAGCGTTTGATTACAAACCCACAGGATCCGGGGCGAAACGCAATAAAATAATAAATATTTCGTCGAATTTCGCAATTTTGGGGTTGCACATAAACGCAAAATGCATAAACATAGGTTTTGCTTAGGCAAATTATAAAGTTATAGGAATCTAATAATGAATAAAGCTCAACTAGTTGAAAAGATGGCGGCAGACGCAGAGATTTCAAAAGCAGCGGCAACCCGTGCTTTAGAAGCGTTTACTGGCGCAGTAACTAACACACTAAAAGATGGCGGTTCTGTTGCTTTAGTTGGTTTTGGCACATTCTCAGTAAAAGAGCGCGCTGCGCGTACTGGTCGTAACCCACAAACTGGCGCTGAAATCCAAATCCCAGCTGCGAACATTCCTTCGTTCAAAGCAGGTAAAGGCCTAAAAGACCAAGTAAATCCTTAATCCACTCGCTGGACAAGAAAAACCTCCCAAGTTGGAGGTTTTTTTATGCCTCTCACATTCATTATAATTGATACCGCTATCTTGAATTTGCTACTATCGCCCCAATCTCGTAATTTTATCTAATAAGTTGTTTAATCAGTTTTCATGAAGCGTTTTAACCTTTTCGCCGTTATGTCATTACTCATGTTGTTATGGGTAGCTGCTGCGTGCGCGACAGGAACGCCTGATAATCACTTATCCCATACTTCTGATACGCACAGCACGAGCTTCGAAAACATCACCCAAAAGGGCCTCGCTGACTCCAATCAGTTACCCAGTAAGCCAAGCCCTACAAGTCCAATAAAGCTCAGTGGTGAAACCACGCATCACGAAAAGGGCTTATTGCCGGAACGCGAGCGTACTAGCCATCCTAGTTATTTTCTACATCCTAAACAACAAGCCGAATATGCGCTTGTATTTGAGCTTGCAGCAGAAAAATATATACCGGCCTCAGTCTATGACATCAATAGACCTAAGCCTGTGCCTTGGTATATGTGTGATACTCGGCCAAATAATGGCTTTATCGACAACTGTAAGCCGGCAAACTTAACCTTCAAAGGCAGTCTCAACTTCGCCTCTTAATCATTATCTATACCAATAAAGCACCCAAATAGTAGTTTTTGATACCAGTCCCCTAACGTCTATATGACCAGTATTCGTTAGCAAATCGGTATCGCTCAGATAGATAATGAGAAAAATATGAAAGATATAAATTCGCCAACGAGGCCATCAACCTCTCGTGGAGCAACCGCGCGTGCAAAACGCTTTTTTACTGCGCTTATTGTGTTCTTGTTGATCCTTTGTGCACTACCAAACTTGTATCCCAATAAGAATTTGATTCAAATTCAAGCAAGTAGTAACGAGGTAGTGTCTCTATCGCTGCCTGAGCTTAAATCTCAGCTAGAAGGAGAGGGATTCAAAGTCAAGCAAATCGAGTCTCATCAAGGTGGCTACTTAGTTGAACTTGAAAACCGCACGCTAACCGCCGAAGCGCGTGCTTATATGGCTGAGTCTCACTCCAAGCTAAGTGTTAAGGTTGTTAGTGCTTCAACGATGCCACAGTGGTTAGAAAGCACTGGACTCAAACCTATCAAGCTCGGACTAGACTTGGACGGCGGTGTGTTGTTCGTACTCAAGGTTGACACAGAGCAAGCGGCGCAAAATAAACTGCAGTCACTCGCAGACGAAGCCAATAGCCTACGGATCAAAAATCGTTATCGTAACCTATCTATTCCTCAAGTTATCAGTGGCGAGCAGGTTGAGGTCATAGCGAAAGCGCAAGGGCAAAATGAACTCGTAGCACTTACTGCGACACTGCGCGAACTCTATCCACAATTTACCAGTACAACTCATAAACAAGGCAGTTTAACGAGAGTTAATTTCCGTTTTGCCGAAGCGAAAAAAGCAGAGTTCGATAAGCAGTTAATGACCCAAGCGCTATCTACTTTACGTTCGCGTATTGAGGAACTCGGGATCACAGAAGCAGTTACGCAACGTCAAGGCACTAACTATATACGAATCGAATTACCTGGCGTGCAAGACCCAGAACAAGCCAAGCGTATTATCGGCGCCACAGCAAAGCTTTCATTTCATGCATTACAAGAAATGGGAGGTCAAAAATTAAAGGATAAATCTGGCGCTTTGGTTTCAGTCGACCCAGTTGCCATTTTTGGCGGGGATGAAATAGAGTCCGCAACAGCAGGAAGAGATGAATACGGAAAGCCTTTAGTGCAACTATTCTTATCTTCTCAAGGCGGTGAAAAGATAAACCGATTTTCTAGAAACAATGTTGGTAAACCAATGGCTACCGTATTCAGCGAATATTACGCGGATCCAAAAGGAGAGATTAAGCGCAAAACGGAGGTAATTTCAGTAGCCACTATTCAACAAGTATTAAATACCCGATTCAGTATTACCAATATGCAGTCAATGGAACGCGCGCAAGAGTTAGCATTATTGTTGCGGGCGGGTTCTCTTGACGCACCAATCACCATTGTGAAAGAGCAAACCATTGGTCCTTCATTGGGCGAAAAGAATATTGAAAGCGGCTTTAAAGCTTTGGCGTTAGGGCTAAGCCTAACTTTGCTGTTTATGGCAGTATGGTATCGCAAGCTAGGCGCAGCGGCCATTACCTCATTGCTGGTAAACTTAGTTTGCCTGATTGGATTAATGTCGCTGCTTCCTGGTGTTGTGCTTACCTTACCCGGCATTGCGGGCCTAGTTTTGACTATCGGTATGGCCGTCGACACCAATGTGATTATTTTTGAGCGCGTTCGCGAATTAAGGCGTAAAGGCATTGGGATGGTTACTGCATTAAAGCAAGGTTATCAACAAGCCATGTCGAGTATTATCGATGCCAACTTAACCACAATGATAACTGCTCTTATCCTACTTGGTATCGGTTATGGACCAGTAAAAGGGTTCGCGATCACTTTGGCGCTGGGCATAGTAACCAGTATTTTCGCCGGTGTGGTCGTCTCCGGTATGTTATCAGAATCTCTTTATTCAAAATCACGTAAAGGCGCAAAGTAAAATGACAAGTAAAACGCAAAAGGCAAGATTCGTCGGGCTAATTTCTGGATTGTTACTTGTCCTTGCAAGTCTCATAGCCATCACTCAAAAAGGCATTGTATTAGGCCAAGACTTTACCGGCGGTTACGTTACGGTTATCGATTTACCCAAGCAAACGAGCCAAACAGAAATGCAAAACAAGCTAGCTGAGCTTGGTGTTCAAGATGCGCGAATCTCTCTACAAAACGAGGGTAGCTGGCGAGTTTTCCAACCCCCTCAGTCCACCGATGAAACACACGTCAAACAGTGGATAGAAGGAATTGAAACACAATGGCAAGCAAGCGTATTAGACGCCAGTTATCTTGGTGCACAGGTGGGTAATGAGTTAATTGAGCAAGGTGGCCTTGCTGGTATATTCGCGTTACTTAGTGTATTGATTTACTTGGCGTTTAGATTTGAATGGCGCTTAGCGGTCTCCGCAAGTATCGCGCTTTTTCATGATGTGATTGTGACGCTAGGTTTGTTTGCAATAACGCAAGTAGAGTTTGACTTAACCGTGCTTGCAGCGCTGCTGGCGATTATTGGTTACTCACTCAACGATTCGATTGTGATTGGTGACAGAGTTAGAGAGCTTTTGTTCGAAGAGCAGTGGAAAAACAGTCCCGTGGGCAATACCATAGACCAAGCGATAAAGGATTCAATGAGCCGCACGCTTATCACCTCATTAACGACGCTCACAACAGTGTTAGCGATATGGTGGTTAGGCGGCGCGGGACTTAATAGTTTTGCCATGGCGTTGTGTTGTGGCATTCTCATTGGTACTTTGTCTTCCTTGGCAATTAGCGCAACTTTACCGCAGTTTTTAGGCTTGTCGTTTAACAACTACCTAAAAGAAGAATCTGAGGCAGCGAAACAGCAACTCGCTGAGCCATAAGCATAATATGCGATTTAGGTTAAAAAAGTAGCAATTGCTCTTTTTTAACCTTGTCTTGCTGATGTATAATCCGCACTTCGAAAGGAGCCGGATAAGGATTAATGTCAAAATATAGTTATCAAACTCGGTGCGGGAAAGTAACCCTCTGGGCCGAGCAAAATATCCTCTTTGCCTGTTTCGAAGGAAATATTAATGAGTCTATGATCCATTATTTTTCTAGGGCATTAGAGCAATGTCGAGCCGAGATCCATTCTTCGACATGGGGTTACGTGAGTTATTCCGAAAAGGCCATAGCTGCGACACCAGAAGCCTACAAGTTACTGGTAAATACAGCAAAGCGCTGTTTGCAGTTAGGCTGTGTTAGTGCTGCGTATGTGTTGAAGTCGGCAATTGCGAAAAGCCAGATTGAAAAAATGCGCAAAGAAATTGGCATGCCAGAGCCATTAGATCAAGTTTTATTTGCTAATGTAAGCGCTGCCATTGAGTTTGTAAAAAGTACTTTAGCTACACCTGAAAAGTTGTCGGTATAAGACATCCTAATTCTATATAAGTGACGTTGCCTATTGGGACGAGCATTTATAATCAGTTTGATTGCGCCTTCACTGTTAAGGCTTCATTGGGCCGCATCTCGCAACGTGCGATGATGCGGTTGTTTTTATCTTCTTCCTGTCTAAGCAACATACCTTCATCATTTTTTGTCCACCACACAAACCCATCACCTTGATATTTTGCACCGCTGGCTGAGCGTGCAATCTTCATCTTAACCACCTGTTCGTTAAAATGGACAGTTGCCTTATCACTGTCGTTGTAGTCAACTTTTATCACCGAATCATTATCACATTGATAACGGCTAAGTGTTTCACTAAGCTCAATTTTACGATTTGAGATGTCCTCGCCACATGCACTGAGAACAGCGCTAATTAAAACAGCAAAGGCAATTTGGGATTTCATAAACAGACTCCGGCGAGAAAAAGACGGTATCTGATAATTTAGCGTAAACGGATGAAGTTAAGGTGAATAGTGCGGTTACAAGGCAATAAAAAGCAGCATAAAAAAGGCCCAATGGGCCTTTAAACATGATTACAAGTTATTAATCTTTTACTGGAATGGTATTGGGGTACTCTGCGCTTCGCGTATTTTTGGCGTGTATAATCGCTTCGTCATCGCCATAAAGAAAATAGGCGTAAACAATAGACCAAATAAGGTAACCCCTATCATTCCTGAGAATACTGCAATCCCCATGGTTTCGCGCATTTCAGCACCCGCACCAGTTGCAAGTACCAGAGGTACAACCCCCGCGGTAAAGGCAATCGACGTCATCAGAATAGGACGTAAACGTAGTTTACATGCCTCAACAATTGACTCCAAATTAGTCTTGCCTTGCTCATACTCTTCTTTGGCAAATTCCACCATTAGGATTGCATTTTTACACGCCAAAGCAACCAAAACGATAAGAGCAATCTGGGTAAAGATATTATTATCGCCGCCTGTTAGCCACACCCCTACTAATGCTGACAGTATGGTCATTGGCACAATGAGGATGATTGCAAATGGTAGCTTTAGGCTTTCGTATTGCGATGCCAAAACCATAAACACCAAGAGTACAACCAGTGGGAAGATATACACCATCACGTTACCCGCGAGGATCTGCTGATAGGTGACTTCAGTCCACTCAAATGCCATGCCTTCGCTAAGCGTTTCGTTTAGCACCGCTTCAATTGCCATTTGCGCTTGATCCGAAGAATATCCGGGCGCAGGGCTGCCATTTAACTCGGCAGTAGGATACCCGTTATAGTGCATAACACGATCAGGCCCCGTTGTCGGCGTGACTTTGAGTACCGCGCCAAGTGGCACCATTTGACCGTAGTTGTTTCTTACTTTGTAAGACAGAATCTGTGCAGGATCTGCCCGAAAATTAGCGTCAGCCTGAGCGGTAACCTGATAAGTGCGACCAAATAAGTTAAAGTCATTGACGTACATTGAACCTAAATAGATCTGTAATGCATTAAACACTTCCTCGAGCGGTACGCCTTGTACCATTGCTTGCTCACGGTCGATATCAATGTCCATTTGTGGTACTTGGATCCTAAAGCTTGAGTACAGTCCCATTAGCTCCGGTTGCTGCTGCGCTTTTGCGATCACTGCTTGTAAGTCAGAGAATAGCTTCTCAAAGCCAAGGTTTGCTCTATCTTCAATTTGCAGTTTAAATCCACCTGTGGTGCCTAACCCTTGTATTGGTGGCGGTGGGAAAACCGCGACAAACGCTTCATCTATGATGGCAAACTTCTGATTAAGCTGGGCAGCGATTGAAGATGCATACAACTCTGGCGATGTGCGATTTTCAAATTTATCTAGGGCAACAAATACAATCCCGCTATTTGGGCTGTTTGTAAAACCATTGACCGAAAGCCCAGGGAAAGACACGGAATGTAAAACGCCTGGAGTCTGTAGTGCAATTTGTTCCATCTCACGTACAACGGCTTCTGTTCTATCCAAACTCGCAGCGTCTGGCAGTTGGGCAATCGCAACAAGATACTGTTTGTCCTGTTGTGGAATAAAGCCACCAGGGATGGTGCTAAACAACTTAGTGGTAGCAAAAATTAACCCTAAATAAACCACCAACACAATGGTGCTCAGTCTAATAAGTTTTTTTACCAGTCCAACATAGCCGTGAGCTGCCTTATCAAAAAAGCGATTAAACGGTTTGAATAGCCACTGACCAAACAATTTATCTAACACCACTGTGAGTTTGTCTGGTTTAGCACCGTGCGGCTTTAATAGTAGTGCAGCTAGCGCTGGTGATAATGTTAATGAGTTAAATGCCGAGATCAGCGTCGAAATTGTGATCGTGAGGGCAAACTGTTTGTAAAACTGGCCTGACAAGCCGGTAATAAAAGCAGTTGGAATGAACACCGCACAAAGCACCAATGCAATCGCTATAATAGGGCCTGTCACCTCTGACATCGCTTGTTTAGTGGCCTCGAAGGGCGCAAGGCCGTTTTCAATATTACGCTCAACGTTTTCAACCACGACAATGGCATCATCAACCACGATACCGATTGCGAGTACCAAACCAAACAACGACAAAGTATTGATAGAAACACCAAGCCACTGCATTGCAGCAAAGGTACCAACTAACGATACAGGCACCGCTACCAGCGGAATAATCGAAGCGCGCCATGTTTGCAAGAATAAGATAACGACTAATACCACAAGTACGATGGCTTCTAATAATGTTGAAATTACCGCATCGATTGAGCCACGAACAAAAATTGTCGGATCATAAACAATATCGTACTCAACCCCTTCAGGAAAACGTGTCGATAACTCTTTCATGGTTTCACGCACCTGATCCGACAGCTCTATCGCATTAGAACCAGGACGCTGGAAAATCGGCATTGCCACCGCTTCGTTTCCATCTAGCAAAGCTCTTAACGCGTAGTTATCTTGTCCAAGCTCAACTCGGCCAATGTCTTTGAGTCTAGTGATCGCGCCATCGCTCGATACGCTAACAATAATATTGTCAAATTCACTGGTATCTACCAAACGCCCTTTAACGTTTAACAGAATTTGGAATTGATTTTCATTCGTTGTGGGTTGAGCACCCAAAGAGCCAGCTGCTACTTGGCGGTTTTGTTGTTGGATTGCTCGAACCACATCGCTTGCGGTTAAGTTTCTTTCAGCCAATTGCTCGGGGTTTAGCCATATCCGCAAGGCGTATTTACCGCCGCCGAATAGCTTCACATCACCAACTCCCGGCAAGCGCGCTATCTGATCTTTGACATAAATATCGGCATAGTTAGAGAGGTAGCTTGTATCATGCGAGCCGCTTGGCGATACCAAGTGCACCACCATAGTGAGATCTGGTGACGCCTTCTCAGCAACAACCCCTAAACGTTGTACTTCTTGCGGTAATCTTGGAATAGCGCTATTTACACGGTTTTGTACTTGAACTTGGGCGCGGTCCAAGTCAGTACCAAGTGCAAAAGTCACGGTAAGCGTTAAACGACCATCACTGGTTGCTTGAGAAAACATATACAGCATGTTCTCAACACCATTGATCTCTTGCTCAAGTGGCGTTGCAACGGTTTCAGCAATGACTTTTGGGTTTGCACCGGGGTAAGTTGCAGATACCACAACCGTCGGCGGTACCACCTCTGGATACTCACTAACGGGAAGCTGAAAAAGGGAAATGGCTCCTGCGATTAATATCACAAGCGACATCATCGCCGCAAAAATAGGCCGTTTAATGAAAAAATGGGAAAATTTCATTATTAGTTTAATCCTTGTGAAGAATCGTTTGGCGTCATCGCAACCACTTCTGTGGCGATGTTATCTGGCAAGGTAAGCGTCACTGAGTTTGGGCTTATCGGCATGCCAGGGCCTACACGCGCTGGGCCATTCACCGCGATACGCTCTCCTGCGGCTAAACCCGACTCAACAGCACGAAATTCGCCATAGCGATTACCGAGTGTGATTAGACGATATTCAAGTGTATTAGCGTCGTTGACGACAAGAACAAAGCGATTTTTAAGATCCGTACCCACTGCGCGGTCTGGAACTAATACTCGATCGTTTTGCTCACCGGATGAAAGACTCACTCGCGCAAACGAGCCAGGTCGTAATTGTCCACTATGGTTATCAAAAGAAGCGCGTACTTTTAGGGTTCCGGAGTGGTCATCAATGGCGTTGTCAATAAAGTCTAGCTCACCCATGACTGGCTGTGATTCACGGCCCAATAGCTGTAATTTCACAGGAAGCGGCTCACCTTCCGTCACTGATGCAAACTGGCTATTCCAAGTTCGCTCGTCGATATCAAAATACGCATACATCTTATCGGTTGCGACTATCGTCGTAAGCAAGGTGTCGTTTGCTCTAATGGTGTTACCTTGAGTGACCTCAGCAAATGAAATTTTGCCGCTGATTGGTGCTGTGATCTTGCTAAACTCTAAGTTTAGTTGAGCTGCTTTAAATGAAGCGCGAAGCGCATCTAGTTCGGCTTCACGCTGTGCGGTAAGCGAAACACGGGCATCGACTTCTTCGGTTGAAATCGCTTTTTGCTTGCTTAATCGAAGCGCACGCGCTGACTCACTTTTTGCTTGCGAAAGGGCCGCTTCGGCACGTTTCACTTGTGCGGCAAGACTGGCAACCTCAGCCAAGAAAGTTCTATCGTCCAGCTCAAATAAAACATCGCCTTGGTGCACCGTATCTCCTTCTTTGAAGTTTACCGAGCCGATCACTCCCGTGACCCGAGCGCGAAGTGCGACTTCGTTTGGAGAAGAAAGGCGTGTTGTATAGGTGTGCCAATCAGCAATGCTAATTTGCGGTGTTGCTGCTACATCAATAGGTTGAAGAGGCGGAGTTTGACTGCTTGCCTGCTCAGCTTCGCCACATGCACTTAGCAATAGCAAAGCAGAAATAATCGTTGCGAGTTGCGTTGGTTTTAACATAGTTCCTCCTTTGTGTATGGAGGTAACTATACGTTTCATTTGTTGCATTAAACATAAGTGAAATGGAATATGATTGGTGCTAAATTAGAATCAATTGATGTAGATAACGAAATCAAAATGTCTTTTTTGTGTGATTTGCGCGAGATCTAAGATAAATCTTCCCGATTGATTTAGAATAACAAAAAGCCTAACGGAATTGAATTATGTCTAACGCTAACCATTTACAATCCCTACTGAGTGAAGTGCTCAATAAAAGTGACGATGCAGTTGCTATTGTTAGCAACAAGTCGGTTCTTGAATTTTGCAATAAAGCAATGGCGAAGCTAATTGGACAACCCTCGTCTCACATAACAGGACGCACACTGAGTAATATCTTCGACCCACAAACAGACGATACGTTTGATGATAGAATCGACGGGGATGAACTCACGGAATGGTTTTTAGGCTTAAGCAACGGCTGTGAATTAGACTATCCAGAAATTGAAATTGATACCTTAAGTGGTGAGTTCTTCAGATTACGATGTTTTTCGCTGCAGAATGATGCCTTTGTTATCTACGGAGATAACATTACCACAACAAAAGCGATGCATAGCGAACTCGATCACTTACGTAAAGAGCTCGATTTTATTACTAAAACTGACCCATTAACGGGCGTCGCCAGTCGTAGGCAGTTAAGCGATAAAATTGACAGTCAAATTAGGTTATATGAACGTTACAGAACACCATTTAGTGTGATACTGACCGACCTCGATAATTTCCGTGCAATTAACGAGCAATTTGGCCATGAAGCGGGAGACCTAGTGCTGGTTCACGTGAGCTCGCGACTCTCTGACATGTTACGAGACACGGATTTAATAGCTCGGCTAGGTGGAGAGGAATTTGCTCTGGTACTCCCTAATACCGGCTTAGAGGGAGCAATCTTAGTCGCCGAGCGGGCACGTATTATGATAGAGCAGGCATCATTTCAAATTGCGGTCGGTGAAGAGGTCGATATTACCAGTTCATTTGGGGTTGCAGAATTTGGCGCAGGTGAGTCTGGCGTTGAAAGCATTATTCGTCGTGCAGATACGATGTTACTAGAGGCCAAAAGCAGTGGCAGAAATCGCGTTGTTCCAAACCCGCACTAATTAAGACCAATCGTTAAATTGTAACAATGCTTAACTAAGCTAGTTCCTTCAAGTAGTAGATAAGTGCGCCCAATATGGCGCATTTTGCAGTTAAGGAACAATAATAATGGCAAGTTTTACCCGTCGAGATTTTATTAAAAGTGCATTAATGGGCGTTGGCGCAGCGACAATTAGCGTCTCGTTAGTAGGTTGTGGCAGCAGTGATAGTAAAGCGGTTGCAAGCAATGATTTTGCTGTCGCATTTAACCATGGTGTCGCAAGTGGCGATCCTTTGGCTGATAGCATTATATTATGGACGCGAGTCACTCCTGAAGGCACACCTAACAGTGTGGATGTCACTCTACAAGTATCAGAATCTGAAGATTTTGCTGTCTTACTACAAAGCCACCAGCTTGCCGCATTAGCAAAAAACGATTACACCGTTAAAGTAGATCTTAATGGCCTTGCTGCAAATAGCCGCTACTTTTATCGCTTCGTCACTAAGGAAACGCATTCACCCATAGGTAAATGCAAAACCTTGCCCGTCAACGATGTAACTCAGGTAAAACTTGCCGTCATGTCTTGTGCAAATTATCCGGCAGGTTACTTTCATGTTTATGCAGAGGCTGCAAAACGCAGCGATTTAGACGCGGTGTTACACTTAGGTGATTACATATACGAATATGGTATGGGTGGGTACGCCACTGAAAATGCCGACGCCATGGGGCGAGGGCTGGATGCAGATAATGCGAGCGAGATTATTACATTAAATGATTATCGTCGTCGCTATGCAAAATATCGTACGGACCTTGGTCTGCAAGCTCTCCACGCCAGTACGCCATTTATTGCGGTATGGGACGACCATGAAGTATGCAATGACTCATACATGGATGGCGCTGAAAACCATAACGAGGGAGAAGGGGAGTACGCTGCCCGCAAACTTGCTGCACTGCAAGCTTACTATGAATGGATGCCTGTGCGTCCGATGGTTAAGGATCAACTTGAGAGCCTCTATCGTAAATTTGAATTTGGCGACTTGTTATCACTTTATATGCTAGATACTCGTCACGAGAGCCGAGCTAAAGCACTCGACTATCAAAATTACATTGACCCCACGACAGGACAGGTGGATTTTGCCGGATTTCAGGCGGATCTCACCGCGCCTTCGCAACAGCTTTTAGGCGTAAACCAATTGACTTGGCTCACCGATAATTTGAAAAATTCAACAGCGAAATGGCAAGTTTTAGGGCAACAAGTATTGATGACTAAAATGATGATCCCAGTCGAGCTGCTCATGTCTCTTGCCAACCCTTCCGCACAAATGCCGACGCAATTAACAGAGCTTGCTCAAATAAAGGGCAGGCTGCTTGCTGGTGACTCAACATTGTCTGCACAAGAAAAAGCGCGAGTCACGTATACTGCACCATATAATTTGGATGCATGGGACGGCTACCCGATTGAACGTGAAGTAATTTTACAAACAGCAAAAGCGGCCAATAAAAACTTAGTAGTCGTTGCTGGAGATACGCACAACGCCTGGTCAGGTAAGCTCTGCGATGCAAGCGGAGCCGTTTGTGGTCAAGAATATGCGACAGCTTCAGTCAGCTCTCCAGGGCTTGAGTATTACTTGCAATTAGGCGATGAGCAGGCGCTACAATTCGCTGAGGCATTGCAATTACTAGTCGATGACCTTGAATATGCCAATATTCATCAGCGTGGTTATTTAACGCTTAATTTCACAAAAGAGAAGGTGGAAAGTGAGTGGCATTTTGTCAATACAGTCAAGCAAGAGCAGTTTGAAAGCCACAATAAACAGCGCGAGCTTTTACTGTAGTTACAGCAAGCTATTCGCGCTACGCTTCTTGTAAAGCGGCGTAAAAAGTGTGTAAAGGGGCTTTACAGCCCCTTGCATTTAGCTATTTTATCTTGCGAAAGAAGCGGTGTTGCCTTAAACGGCTTCTTTTTACCTCCCTTAACTTTAACCTTTGCAATATCTAAATATTGAAAGTCGCCAGGGGCGTTAAGACGCCATAAATTTTTTGACTGTTCAGAAAAGCAAAACTCTCCCGTATCTCCATGTATCAACAGCAACGGATAACTGAGTTGAGCCGCATATTCTGCAAGTGTCTCTCGATATAACTGATAACCATCGCACTTAGCTTTTGAGTTTTTATCACAACGTCCTGAATGCTTCTCTTTTTGATATAGGTCGGCTTGTAGAAATATCACCGCGGCTTTACGGTTTGGCGTCAACAAGCTGTCCAACCACTTGATATTCTCTACATCACGACGATGAGACTCTTCGTGCACTACTTTTTTATCGGATAATAAGATTTGTCTGCGACCATTGTTGGTGCCTGGTACATGCAAGGTTAAAAACTGCACATCATCCACTATCCAAGATTGATTTTCTGGTACTGTTTGCTGGCGTTTAAAGGCCGGTAGCTCAGGTGTTTGCACCGCAAAATGTTTACGGATGAAATCCAATCTCTCTAATTCATCAAACCTAGGGTTTAGGGTCTCACGGTCACAGTCAGTCCAATCATTGTCTCCGGGCGTGAATACAAAAGGTTGACTACTTACATTTGAGATCAGGGCATAATTATCTTTAAGCAGCTGGTCTGTACAGGGCTCAGCACCGGATTTCATATCACCTACGTGCACCATAAAATCATGCTGTATATCATTTACCTTTTCGTGCAGAGCACCATTTGGCATCAACATGCCTCTGTCTATCTCCGTATAGGGCATATCACCAAAGACTAAAAATGACGTTGCCGAGGCCTGAAATACACTGAGCATAGGCATCAATGCCATGGCGAATAATTTAACGAGCTGCACAATAATTCTCCTTTATGTTAGCCCCTATCATACATCAACTCTGTGACAGAAGAAGTCGCTCTCTCAATAAAAAGCGCCGCTAATTGCGGCGCTTTGCTACTTAACCTGAGCTGCGGATAATTAATGCCTTTCTAGCAGCCAGTTTTAGCGCTAACTTCGTTGAATTCACTTCCAATAGCCAGCTATTGGTGCGTAAATTCGCCTTGCCTACAGGATGTAGGTACCTTAGCGAGAGCAGGACGCGGAAGCGGTGTTTTCCTTAAAACTTGCTGGCTAGACAAGGAAAAAACTAAGTTGTGGCTTAGCAACAATAAGTTGGAACATTCCTTATCCAAACCTCAGGTTACTTAAGATGTTTTTCGAAAAAAGCTAAAAACTCAGTAAGCGTCTTCACTCTATGTGCTTGATAACTCAGATGGTGGTTGCCATCCTCGAGCTCTATGTATTTGAACTTCTTGTTATGATCTTCAAGTTCATCTGCCATGTCACGACTATGATTCACTGGCACGACTTTATCGTCATCACCATGAATAAGTAACACGGGACGGTTAATCTGCTTAGCGTAGTTAACAGGAGATTGTGCTTTAAGTTTATCAATATCTTGTCCAAATTGGTCACGAACAAGCTCTTTGTTTGTGAAAAAGCGCGCACGACTGACTATCGACTCTAAGTCTGTAACACCGGCAAAACTTGCTGCACATTGAAACGTTTCAGGATGTTTTACCACAGCCATTAGTGCCGCATAGCCGCCGTAACTCGCACCACCTATACAAATTTTATTTTTGAGTGCATACTTTTCTGCAATCAACCAGTTTGCCGCATCTTGTAAGTCATCTTGCATCTTTCCTCCCCAACCTTGATTTGCTTCATTAAAGAAGTCAAAACCATAACCAAAAGAGCCTCTAAAGTTAGGTTGGAAAACTACAAAGCCTCTGCTTGCCAATAGTTCAGACCAGTAATCAAAGCCAGCGTAGTCGCGAGAGTATGGTCCACCGTGTGGAAAGATGATTGTTGGAGCAGCCGCATCGAATGCTTTAGGTAGGGTTAAGTAACCCTCAATTTCTAGGCCGTCACGCGCTTTAAACGATACCCTTTGTTTGCCCAAATAATTGTCACCGGTAATATCAGGATATAAACGTCCTAACCCCGCTAAAGAGCTGGTTTCTCTGTCACCAATCAGGTACGTACCAGAGTCTTGGTCAGAATCGCCGTACGCTATGTATTTTTTATTATCCGCGCTCATACTTATAACAACGGTGTCGTAGTTTGGTAATGCCGCTTTAAGTGAGCGTTGAAGGCGTTTGCGGTCTTCGTCCCAGTAAATTCTCGAGTTATCAAGGTTGGAATGGCTGAAGCCTATGGCTCTGCCGTCGTGTGAATAAATGATACTGCCATCAAAATCATAGTCCGGATCGGAGAAAATAAGCTGAGGTAAAAGCGGGCGTTTAGTAATATCTGCTTTAAACAGCGCATTTTTACCATTATGAAGTGCGGTGAGGTAGATAATATTTGGGTCTTTATCAAAGCCAAGAATATGGATAGCTTCCGGGCCACGAGCCTGAAAGGTATAGAAATCGGTTAAATCCTTCGTCTCATTATCATAGAGCATATAATAGGCAGTGATCCCTTCAAACCCATAACCCATTCTTACATTGCCTTGTTGATCGGCTATCCAGCTAGATATTTTTCTTCTTGCTCGAACAACTTTCTCGCGTCTATCTTTAGCTATATCTAAGATATAAACGCTCGGCTTGTTTGCCATATCAAAGTCAGTTTGAACCAATATCTTGTTTGGTTGTTCTGGCAGTATGCTAATCACGTCATCTTGAAATTGTGCCGAAATTTCATAGCGATAAGCACGGTTGATTTGAACTAATTCATCCGTAGGATTTTTTAAATCAAATTTAAATAAACGAGATGAGGTGTATTTTACACCTCGCTGCACTTTGGTGTAATTCGCACCAAATAAGAGCATGTCATCACTGGCCCAATCGTACCAACCAAGTGCTATCGTTTTATTATCAGTTTGCAGGATATAATTTTTTTTATGCGTTTTTAGGTCATGAACAGTAAGAACAAGGTTTCCTTCATAATTTTGTAAATACGCAACGGCCTTACCACTGGGTGAGAGTGAAACTTTACTCATATTAGGTAGTTGTCCGTAACTCTCTACGGGTAACTGGGCGTTAGCAGAGATGGTGCAGAGCAGTGCAGTGGCAAATAGAATTATATTTTTCATTTTCTGAAGTATAGTGTATTAAGTTCCTTTAATTTGCCAACATTATTATCTATTTTTAGACCAAACTCCAATCTATATACATTTACATAAACTATCATTAGCGGTAATTCAGGAGAAACAAGCACAAAAGTTAGCTACATTGTGCTCACCTTAAAATGGTCATTATTGGGGCTGCGTACGCATTAAATAATTCATACGCAGATTGAAAGCTAACTTTTAGCCTATTTTACGTTAATTGGATTTGAGGCGTGAATTTGATAATCAGTATAACCTTGTTCACCTCCACCAAATAATGTCTCAGACTGATGTTCATTTAAGAGCAAGTCATTTGCCAGCCTGTAGGGCAAATCAGGGTTTGAGATAAAAGGACGACCAAACCCAATCATATCAGCCCAACCTTCATTAAGAGCTTGTTGGGCGCGCGCTTTCGTATACTTTCCGGCATAGATCAACACGCCATTAAATGCCTCTCTAATTGCGTATTTAAAATTCAGAGGCATATCTGGCGCGTCTTCCCAATCCGCTTCTGCGATGTGTACGTAGCATACGTTGAGCGCAGTTAGCTGTTTAATTGCCGCGAGGTATGTCTGCTCAGGGTTTTCATCTACTGTACCATTTAAGGTAGTAAGCGGCGCAAGTCTAACACCCACTTTGTTACTGCCAATTTCTTCACTCACCGCCGTCACGACCTCACGCAAAAAGCGAATGCGGTTATCAACAGAGCCACCATAGCCATCAGTCCTTTGATTTGAGTGAGAGTCTAAAAATTGATTAATCAAATAACCATTCGCTGCATGCAGTTCAATTCCATCAAATCCTGCTTGCATCGCGTTTCGTGCAGCGTGTCGATATTCGTTAATAACGTTATTGATGTCTGCTTGGGTCATTGCTCTAGGTGTTTGAGCTTGAATAAAATCAGGGGAGTCATTTTCATCGATGAAAACTTTCACACCCTGAGCTTGAATTGCTGAAGCTGAAATCGGCTGAAGCCCACCGGTATTACTTTGGTGCGATACTCGCCCAACATGCCAAAGCTGCGCAAACATAACACCGCCTGCATCATGCACTTGTTTTGTGACTCGTTTCCAGCCAGCAGCTTGGGCACCTGAATAGATCCCCGGTGTCCAAGCATACCCCTTACCGAGTTGCGATATTTGTGTCCCTTCACTAATAATTAAACCAGCCGTAGCACGCTGTGCGTAATAAGTTGCCATCAAATTGTTAGGAATATCCCCGGGTTGACTCGCCCGCGAGCGGGTCATAGGCGGCATCACTATGCGATTGCTCAATGTTTTACCAGCTAAGTTAATCGACTCAAATAAATCAGCCATTTGGCCTCCTCAACGTTTATTTTCACTATGAGAAGCTTAACGATTTAAAATATTTTCATTAACCGCAATAAATACAAAATATATTTGTAAAAAATGAAAAAACTATAGCGTGAGCCTAGGCGCAATGTAGTCTAGAAATGCCGAAATCCGAGATGATACACCGCTATTTTGATAATACACGGCTTGTACTGCTTCTCTGCGATTTGGCGAAATAATTTGCTCGGTAAAAACTTCAACAAGTCTTCCGGCTTTTATATCTTGCCTCACCATAAAGTTAGATAGCAGTGCAATGCCATGGCCTGCAATACATAATTGCCTCACGGTCTCACCACTGGATGCGCTAATGGAAAACTTGAGTTGTTGCGGATTTTGTAAAGGCCAGACGTTGAGATGTGGGGCATCGGTAAAACCTATCAAGTTATGATATGGAAGATCAATCAGTGATTCATTACCTACAAATTTACTTAAATAGTCAGGGCTTGCTACAAGATGAAGTTTACTGCGACCTAACAAACGAGCATGAAGATTAGAGTCAGCCAAGTCACCAATTCGTATTGCGATATCGGTTTTATGCTCCAGCAAATCGATGATGCTGTCATGACTTGTTATTTCCAAAGTAATATCGGGAAAGGCCTCATTAAAACCTTTTAATATAGGCGTAAGCTGGTGAAAAACGAAAGGACTTGCAGCATCCACTCTTAATTTACCAGCTGGCGAAAATCGTAACAGCTTTAACGCCTCTTCACCTTGCTCAATGGTATTGAGTGCCTGCCGCGCATAGCGTAAAAATAGCTCTCCTTCTTCGGTTAACTCTATCCGTCGAGTCGTTCGATTGAATAGGGTTACACACAGGGACTTTTCCAGTCGAGTTACTGCTCTTGAAACCTTTGCAACTTGTTCGTCCATCAGATTTGCTGCAGCGGAAAAACTCCCAGTATCGACAACACAGATAAAAGCTTCTAGATCTTCGGTTTTTGAGCTAACGGTCATGTGTATTCCTTTTCATTTTCTACAAAAGTATTTTGTCATTTTCGCTATTTTTTGCAAATAAAAAAGCTTTCACACTACACCAACTTATTGCTTATCACGTTAAAAAGGTTATTTATGCCGCTTGCATTACTGGCGCTGACATTAAGCGCATTTGCCATTGGTACCACCGAATTTGTCATTGTTGGTTTAGTACCGACCATTGCTTCCGATTTATCAGTTTCGCTGCCAAGTGCAGGTTTACTGGTGAGTTTATATGCCATTGGCGTTGCTGTTGGTGCGCCCGTTTTAACCGCACTGACAGGGCGATGGAATAGGAAATCTGTATTACTTAGTTTGATGGCACTATTTGTCTTTGGCAATCTGCTTGCGTGGCAAGCGCCAAGTTATGAAAGCCTCATTTTAGCGAGGATCATGACAGGACTCGCTCATGGTGTGTTCTTCTCGATTGGCTCTACGATTGCAACTAGCTTGGTCTCAAAAGACAAAGAGGCAAGTGCCATAGCCATTATGTTCACGGGACTGACCGTTGCGCTCGTAACAGGTGTCCCCTTGGGTACTTGGATTGGCCAACAGTTTGGCTGGCGAGCCACTTTTCTAGTAGTTTCTGCTTTAGGTGTTATCGCTCTCTTGGGAAGTGCATTATTAATTCCAAAGAACCTAAAGCAAAGCGCATCTGCCAGTCTATCTGAGCAGGCAAAAGTATTATTGCAACCCAGATTACTGCTCGTCTATCTTATGACCATACTCGGCTACGGTGGAACCTTTACAGCATTCACCTATCTTGCGCCAATTTTACAACAGGAAGCTGGTTTTAACGCCGCTACAGTCAGTATTATTATGCTGGTTTATGGTGTATCTGTTGCAGTTGGCAATATCTATGGCGGAAAATTAGCAGATAAAAAGGGGCCGATAAGCGCTCTGACCATCATCTTCGCGTTACTCTCGGTCATTTTGGCTGTGTTGACATTTACCATGCAGTCGAAAGTAGGCGTGGTGATCACAGTACTAGTGTGGGGAGCATTTGCTTTTGGAAATGTACCTGGTCTTCAGGTCTATGTTGTACAGCTAGCCGAAAAGTTTAGTCCAAAAACGGTGGATGTCGCATCGGGGTTGAATATCGCTGCCTTCAACGTTGGAATTGCGCTCGGCTCTGTCTTAGGTGGCCAAATTGTTGAAAATATGTCGCTGCAGGACACTGCTTGGGTAGGGGCACTTATCAGCACTGCAGCCTTATTAGCAACCCGTTTTAGTGGCTATCTAGATAACAGATCTTTATTGAAGGCTCAAGTTGTAGAGTAGGTGGCGGCTCATCCGGAGGAATTTTGCTAAAAGATCGCCACCTGAAGTGGCTCCTACGAAAGGCAATCTTATTTAGCAAATATTCAAGCCACACTAAAATAGGAGCAGGTTAATCCTGCGAGCTTTTGTTAAAGATCGCCACCTGAAGTGGCTCCTACGAAAGGCAATCTTATTTAGCAAATATTCAAGCCTCACCAAAGTAGGAGCAGGTTAATCCTGCGAGCTTTTGTTAAAAGATCGCCACGTGAAGTGGCTTCTACTAAGCTAAAGTGCAAGTGCTACACTATTGTTTGGGGATCGCATTTCCTTTAAACGACACTTTGATATTCGTCACTTTACTTAAGTCATAAAGCTGTGGATTTTTCAGCTTAATTGACCAAGTGGTAAACGGAGTTGGTTTAAAGTAATTAATCGCATAATCGTTTGCGATTGCACCACTGGTGATTGGATCTATGCGCGTCGTTTCACTATCTAACAGCTCGTAACTTACCAATCGGTATAACGACTCTGCACTAAATTGATAGTATTGCCCTTTAAACCTATCTTGATATGAACCACTAGATCTTACTTCGATATCATAGCGCTGGTTCTCATTTAACCCAGAACCTTCTAGTACAACATTGACCTCGTCTAATCTAACTCGATCAAACTGGGAAAAATCAATATCTTCCAACGACAGCGTAAAGCTCATTTCACCGTCTTGCGCAAAATCCAGCAATTGCTGCGGCGCATCTAACTCTTCTATGGTGAGCATAAAATCTTGAGGTCGAGGGTTAAAACGCAATAATGACGCGGCCTCTTGTTCACGTAGTAAAGCTAAGTCGTGACGGTATTCTTGATAACTTTGATTAAGGCTTGGTGTCACTATGGTGTCATCAAGAGACCAGTAGCTAAATGCCGCCTGATAGTTTGTTAGTGCAACAAATATTGGCCGTTTTAGATTATTCAAAGTCCGGAATAGCTGTTCCTCCATGTCCTGAATTTCATCTAGACTGTTTTGATTATTTTGTAAAAATGCATCTATACGATTGATCTGTTTAAGTTTTGCATCAGCGGTGATGCGCAAATCTATCTGTCTAGATTGCTCCTGGGCAATATCAATCTCTACAGCAACTATTGCCTTACCATGATTAATCAACTTTTCGATAGCAACAAGGTAGTCACTTGCACCATCAATGTCTTCATCTATGGCCTTTTTCATTTGTGCCTTAGCAGTTATTAAAAATTCGTCCCAAATTCGATTTGCCTCTTCTTTGGTCGGAATGAGTGAATTAAGGCGATTGAACTCTTGTGCAAGCTCACTACTAGAAAACGGATCAGCGGTTTTTTGTGATAACACGTTTAACTGGCCGCTAACCGTTTGTACTTTATCCATTAATGACGCGATATCATCAATTTTGGTTTTTAACTCATTGATCTCTTGGATTGTGGCGGGCAAGCTCGCAACTAAGTCTTTCAAGCCACTGGTATCTCCCCCCGCAGCACCCGCAAATGCAGTGCCCGCACTAATTACGGTTTCAAGTACTTTAAGCCCAATTTCAGTGATTTTATCTAGTTTGTAGTCCAAAATTCCTTGTTGAAACTCGACCCCAGAATAGAAGACATTATTTTCTTGTCCGCTGAATGCTGCTTTTTGTTCATCAAGTGTCTTTACCAAGCTCGTCAGTTGCTCTACAGAGCGAGAGATAATTCGTTGCTCAGCAGATGCAACGTCGAATAGGTTATCCTGCATTAAAGTGAGATCTTGGCGTTTGTTTTCTAAACTTCGACCTTGTTGCTGAAAATTACTATAGCTATCCTGATATGCTTCCATCGCTTCAATATATGCTTTAATCGTTAACTCATAAAAGTCGCGGGATAGGCTAGGCACATAGTTTTTGTTAAGTGTTGCGTACGACAAAAACTGTTTAAAGTTAGCAAGCTGCAAGTAAAAATTCTTTGCTTGAACGGAAGATTCTCTAACATCATGAGCTGCGTTTAAAATAGATTCAGGCCAGCTCAACATCTCGATACTTAACGCTGGATTTTGATCATAGATAGAAGCCGCCATATCGAATGACTTTTCAAATGCATCTAAAAAGTACTCTTTATGCACAGAGATGAGTGACGTTAACGCTGGCGAAACAGGCGTTGCAAACTTATTGCCTTGTATTACCTGATATAGCGTACCAAACGAATCCGGTGCAATACTAAAGCGTTCAATTTCACCATCGCTTGGCGAATGAGCTGTGATTATATTGATATTGGCCTCAACTTTATCAGCCATAAATACCAATGTTGATGCTTGAGCATTTTGGGTGTCTACATTGATACTCACCGTACCATTACCCATTATTTTACGTGCGACGATAAAAATTCGTTTGTTTGGCGCATCGAAAATCATGTTTCGGTCGATTTCCACCGTGTCAGCAGCAATGACGATAGTATTATGATCTCTTGCACTAGTAAGCACGTCATTCAAATTGACATGTAAGGCCGAGACCAAATAATTTTGTGTGTCTATCTGTTGTTGATTTGAAGTCGTAACGCTCGGTAGGTTTTGACTTAGCTCAAGATTATATAGCTCATTCCAAGTCGCAGCTTGGCTCGAAAAAGCGCAGCCAATCAACAGGCTGAGTAAAGTTGGTTTCATAGTAACTCCTTGTTGCAACATAAAACACCAACCTATTGAGCGCTCTATGAGAGTAGATCGCTCAATAGCTGTTGATTTATGATGCTAAAAATTCAAACTTATTGATGTTTACTGCTGTGATGTAGGCAGGTAGGCGTTTTGTAGAAACGTCCTTGCTTTGTCTGCAATGTCTTTCCATGAGTTGCTGGCATTGCTAGCAAGAGGTGAAGAAACGATCCCTGCAACAATCACATTGGCATTACGTAATGCATTTTCACTGTCTAATTGGGTCAATACATCTCGAAGAGATTGCATATCTCCATACAAAGACTGCCAGTGCACTTGAACTTTGCGTACATTACTCAGCGCAGTTTCAATTTTTTCATTCATGCCTTCCACTTGCCCTTTGGCAATTTGATAAGAGGCCGCAAGACTCATCGCGTGAGCGAGTTCTTTATTCGCCGTCTCAATTTGAGATTCTACTTTATTAATCTCGCTCTTTACTTCCTCTAACTGAGCACCTTGGATACTACCGCCAATGATTAACCCAAGTACGCCGCCAAGACTACTTAAGCCAATGCCTGTTTTCAAATCACTCTTTTCATCATTCAGATCGTTGAGTCGTCGTTGTAATGTGCTAATTCGGTCACGTATGTTAGCTGGCTGGTCTTTATTTAAAATGTCCTCAAAAGTGCCTTCTAGTGTATTTAATTGTCCAGAGTGCGTAGTTAAATCTCCCTGGAAGGCAACAAGTTGATCTACCACTGTTTGGGTTTTTGTTAGATTACCATCAACAAAATTCATGAAGGTGTTTAGAAATGAAATTGCTACTTGTCTGCTTTGCTCAGCAGCTTGCAAATTTCCGCTTAGCGACGCGTTATGTAGCTTTGTTAGTTCATCGATAAATGGTTGAATTAGCAATACATGGGTATCGGAGTAATTCGCTAATTTTGTCGCAAGGTCAATGATGCTAGGATAAAGCTTATGATTCCAATTCTGACCCGACGCATTGATTGATTCAAAGGTTGTCATTAGTGCAATGTAGTCGTTATTTAGAGGCGTATCTGCTGGATATCGCGTCGCACTTCTAAAGGCAGCTTCGTTATTAGGTAAGCTAACAGCTGACTCAGCAAAAACTTGAATTGTGTGCCATTGCTCCTGAGTAAGTAGGAAGTCATTCGAGCCAACATCTATAAACAACGGTGAACCTTCAATATCACCTTGAAGTGTATCATACATAATTGGTGAGATTTCTGGGACGTCGGTATTCGCAGTTGCAAGCTGACTAAGCCCAAATAATTGGAGTGACGTTACGATAGCGATTGCGCTTTTCTTTAACTTAATTGATTTCATCTTTCATATTCCTCAATCAATCGGTGTTCTAACTGTTAAGTTGCACTAGACCTATTCTAGTTTAAAAGGTGCAACTGAAGATAAAAGTGCATGTAGTTAAAATGTTAACTAAATGTACTTTTAATATTATTGATATAGGGACAATGAGAATGGAAGAACTTCTACACTTTCTAACAAATTGAGGAAATTAGTTGCATTTTCAATAACACCAAACAGCACGGGATACAATCTACAAAACAACAAATTAAGTAAATGAAAGTTAACAAAAACGAGCTGTAACCTGGCCATCCATAGCTATAGATGTAGGGGGGTTTTGTTACAAACAGATAGTTAACAGCTTATTTTTATAGCCACTTTCGCTCAAAATTCAACCTTAATTAAACTGTTTCATAAAATCGAACTCAATGTTTCTGCCGCTATAAATGAGACGCGTGTTCTTTGTTGAAGAAATAAATTCAATCTATTGACAGCTATCTGATCTTGGCCAGAAAAATCAAAGTAACTACCCGTTAGTACAGCCACTTTAAGTTATATAAATGACTTAAAAATTCAAACAAGGTTAAACCTAAAACGATTAAGGAAATTATCAATAACCACTTTTAGCTAGGCAGGGGAAATAACACTGAATCTGGTATAGACCAAAACACATATTTCATTTATAACTGTTAAAAATAAATGTTTAATTTATGTAATATTTATGTAATTTTATTTGGATGCGGCGGTCTTTATCTTATAAAGTAATGTGAAAAGAGAAGTTAAATGAACAAACTAAGAAGAATGATGATATTTAAGGGGGTGGTAGAGTCAGGATCACTGACCAAAGCCGCGGAGAAGTTATCTTTGTCTAAATCAGTGATCAGCCAACATCTCAAGAAACTAGAAGAAGAGATAGGAACACCACTACTATATAGAAACACACGAAGCCAATCATTGACCAACGTTGGTAAAGACTTCTATGCGTACTGCCTTGAAATCAGCCATTTATCAGAGTTAGCTTGGGAGAAAGCAAGATCTAAGCAATCAGTACTGGCAGGGCAGTTAACAGTGACAACATCCTATGCTTTGATGCAAACCATCGTTGCACCTGCACTATGTAAGCTGATTAAAACGCACCCTAAAATCCGCCTGAATTTAATTAATGAAGATCGCCATCTCAATCTAGTGGAGCGGGGGATAGATCTTGCTGTTAGAGTAGGTAAAAGCACAGATGTGGAGCAATCACAACAATATATTGGTTCATTTAGAGACGTGCTATATAAAGCAAAGGACAGTGAATTTAACGACACAACCGCTCCTTACATTGCAAACTCTTGGGAAAGCAAAGTCACAAATTATGAATTTATACATACAACACAAAATATCGTTAAACCGCTTTCATTCAAAGCACATCACAAAACCAATTCCGTTAGCGATACAATAGGGCTCATTGAAAGCGGTTTGGGTATTGGATTAGTGCCAGAAATCATCGCATTTAATAATCATAACTTGGAGCGAGTAGATCCCGAATTCGAGCTGGAAAAAGTGGAAGTATTTTGCATTCATAAAGGTAGTACTGATGTACCCGCGACGATACGAATTGCGCAAAGTGCTATTAAAAGCTATATGGATGCTCATCAATTTGTATTGAAAAATGCTGCGATGCACTAGTGAGCGCCAGATGGAATGCTGTCCTCATTTGCGTTACTAAAAATCTACGTTATGCTTGCAGTAGTTTAAGAAAATTATTTCACTCTAAACATGAAGTTAAAGGAAAATCTATTCTCCCGTTGTACCTTGGTATTTGGGCTAATATTGTTTGCGATACTGAGCCAAAGTACTCAAGCGGAAATAACCATCGCGGTTGTAGGCAAAACTAAAAATGACACCTTTTATGAACAATCGTATAAAGGGTGTGTAGACTTTGCGAAACAACATCCAAATGTAGAGTGTATCTACGATGGTGCAGACGACTATCAAGATTTTAGAACGCAAAGCCTAATTATTAATGAACTATTGAGTAAAAAGGTAGACGGGTTATTAATATCAACTACCGATTCAAACTATCTCGTGTCACGTTCGCTCAAAAAGGCAAAGCAATTGAAGATACCAGTGATCACTTTTGACTCTGACCTTTTAACAGAGCATAAAGATTACCGTCTCGCCTATGTAGGAACCGATAACTTTGCATTTGGTGTTGCACTTGGAGAAGCCGCTAAACCTTATAAAAAGGCCGCGCTTCAATCGTTTTGTATTCAAACAGGTCATCACTCAACACCTAATTTGGATAAAAGAATCAATGGCGTTAGATATGCACTCTCTACACATACAATAGACAACCTTACAAAAACAGAGAATGATCTCAAGCAAGGGTGGCAAGAGTACGAACGATGCCCACTTTACACAATGGGTAAACGCGAAGATGCGATAAGCCAACTATTGACCTTACTAAATTATGAAAATCCCCCGATTTTTATTGCTGTCGCTGGCTTCGCTCAATTTCACTCTAATTATATTGAACGCGTATTACCATACAAAGAGAAGATAAAAAATAACAATGCTGTGATCATTTCCGCAGATACAGAAGAGATGCAACTTAAAGCTTTGGAAAAGGGACTTTCAACAATCAATATTGGCCAAAACCCCTTTGAAATGGGCCGAAAAGGAGCGGAATTACTTTACAATACGATAGCTCTTGGCCAGACACCTTCCAAGGACAACTACTACTTAGACTTTCATTACTGCAACCAAACAAACGCTCTTAAATGTACCGTTAACCATTAGCTTTAATGACTTTGTTATACGAAACCCTAGTCTCGGTCAAAATGACGGATAGGTTTCGACATCTATTTTTCACGCCAAAAAAACAATACTAAAGTACCAATTAAAAAGTCTATTTAGAGACGTAAAACATCATAAAATCTGGTTTTTCGGTTACTCATTGACCGCTGACTCAATAAATACGACAATGGTATTATATTAAGTGATGTTATTGTAAACAAAAAATTTACATTAACTCTATTTTATTGGAGTGGCTATGAAACTTAACTTTACAACCTTAGCGTTAATATCAGTTGTTGGTACAGCAAGTGCTGCCGACAATTTAGTCGTTAACGGCTCGTTTGAAACATCAGGCAATATTTCTGGTGATTGGGCGTTATTTGACAACCTCCAAGGTTGGAATAGAGAAGGCGCCAGATTCGAAATTCAAAAGCAAAGCCTTGGTATTATCGTGCCTCAAAACGGCAATCAATACCTAGAGCTTGACTCAACTGCAAATTATACAATCTACCAGAATATCCCAACAACGGCTGGAAAAAAGTATAAAGTGAGTTTTTATTACTCGCCTCGAGTGGTAAACAATAACTCAACTAATCGTGCACGTGCATGGTTTGGTGACAACACACTAGTGACGATGAATGCAACGACCCGAGGCTGGACAAAGTACGAGTATACGGTTGAAGCGACTGGTAGTTCGACACAATTACGCTTTCAGGGGTTAGGCACTTCTGACTCATATGGTGCGTTACTAGACAACGTAGTCGTAACAGAAGAGGAAGACGTTACACCTCCAGAGCCTCCAGTAACTTGTAAAGTAGGCGTGTACGGCATCAATAACTTTGGTGAAGACAGCAATAGCTATGTTTATAAATTCGACATGGTTAATGGTACCTATGCATACGTTGATGGCGTCGCTAATACAGCTTCAAACATTGCTGCGCACAATGGTGCACTTTACTTTATGGAACAAAACGACAGTGCATCTAAAGCTTCATCACTTTGGAAGGTTTCACTAGATAGTGCAGAGCAGACTTTAGCTGCTAATGCAGTTTCATGGCCATTATACCGTTCAGCAGTAACGCCAGACGGTACTAAATTACTTGCAAGCAGCAAAACTTATCTTTATGAGTTTGACATGCAAACAGGCGCAAAAACAGTGCTTGGAAAACTAAGCTATGCAGGTGACGACTTCTCACACGGTGATATCGCTTATTCAGCAGATACTAACGTGATTTACGTACTAACAGGTAAAGCACTTTACACGCTAGATAAAGGCGACATGTCTTTAGATCTCGTTGGCGAGCATGGTGTAAATTGGGCATCGGGTTTAGCAGTAAGCTCAGACGGCACCTTATACGTATCTGGCCGTAACTCAGGTGAAGACGCGAAGATCTACACACTAGATCCAAACACTGCAGAAGCAACCTTTGTAATGGATGGCCCTGAGCACATCAACGACTTAACGTACGTAGCCAACTACTGCGAATAAATTAAGAAACAAGTAGACTGTAGACAAGGCGAGGGGAAATCCTCGCTTTTTTCGTTTTGGCTTTGTGGTGATTCCTATGAGAACTCATAATACTGAGGACTATAAAACAACAAATTACGTCCTTATTTCACAATCAATAAATTTCACTGACACATATTTCAGAATAGACGTTGTTAATATCCTTCAAATGTCGATGGGTCACATATCACAGGCTTTCCTTATCCGGCTTATCCTAGGCAAGACTGCTGTTAGTAGGCTGAAGATAGTTCAAAAATGTGAGATAAACTGTAATATTGTGATAGCCTAGGCTTTAGGCAATTATTGAGACTGAATTATGAGCCGCTGCCACCTCGCTCGAATGATGGGCGAACACAAAATGCGTATTGCTGATGTTGCCAGAAAAACTGGTTTGAGTAGAGCCACAGTCACGTTGTTGTATAAAGAAACGGCCCAACGAGTCGATCTCGATGCAGTAGACAAACTATGCGAACTATTCGATTGCGATATAAAGGACTTATTTGAGCGTGTGTAACCATATCAGGCATACGAAAGTGAACGGGGATGGAACCAAATGAAAATAGATAGAACTAAACCTGATGTATTAAGAGTGACCGAGTTTATTTTAGAAAAAAATAAATCCGGCGAAAGTTTTAGTGTCTGTGAAGCTACAAAAACATTAGAGTTGAACGGCATAAGTGAATACCGTATTGCCGAAATTATGCGCGATATTTGCTTAGAGCCAAATGGTCCAGATAGTACCGAAATACACACAAATATTGATGGAACAAATACTCATAATCTACCTGCAAAATGGCAGCTAAATGCAACGACTTATTTCGGTTATCTCTCTTATCTATCTGTAAAAGAGTCAGAAAAATCAAATCGCTTGGGAGTAAATACATTTCGAGTAGCAATTGCCACAATTATTGTTTCAATTTTGATCCCACTTCTTGTGGCATAATCACCTTAAAGCATTTGCGAAACCATAAAGCGGTATGAACAAAAGCAATAGGATAGGGGACTTAACAAGGTGACGCTTTGGGTTCCCTGTCAATCAGAGGTCGAAATCAGACAAATGGTCGAGTTCTTAACCGAGAACCCTGACCACATCCCATACATGGCAAGGAGCTTAAAAACTGGCAAGATGCGTAAGATCACCTAAACCATCACGCCAAACCAAACCTATTCACGGAAGTAAAAACTAAGGGGATTATTAAGGGGCGTGCCCCTAGATGGTTAACGCAAGCACACTCCGTTTTTACCTGTTCACAATTTCAACCATGCGCGCAGCACAATACTGTAGAACCATGGCAATGCACCGCCTTGATAAACATCTTTTAAAACTTTTGCTCTCCGACGCCTTTATTTGCTATTTCTAAGCGAATGTTATCAACTCTACTTGTAAATTTATGAGGGATTGCAGTGGTGGCATTCTTTCCAGCTTTTTTTATTTCTTTGGAAAACTCCTCCCATAAATCGGTTAGTGTATTAGTTTGTTCACTAGTCAAATATGCAGAAATTTGCCCCATCCTTACTAATATAGTAACAGCCATTTCTTCAGTTACATTTCCACTTTGTCCAACAAATACGCCTTAGCTTTGCGTGAAATATCTATAACTATCTTCATATAGATATAAAAATAAATCATCTACATGATTTGCTTCTTTTATCTTTTTCCAATTTATTACAGCGTATAACGCTACGTAGAATGCGCCATATGAACCAACACAACCAACAATCGTAAAGAACATCGCTTTGTCAAATGTATAGCTCCAATTATGGCTGTCGCTTTGATTAGATAGTAATCATAAGCAGAAGCAAAAAGATTGTAGATCCCACTTCGATTAATGAGTTAACAGACGAGCTAAACTTAATCCAAGAAAACTCAAACCAGTTATTCGACAAATTAATGAAAAAAATTCGAAAATAATTGTCATTCATTATCAATGAATTAACTCTTAAATCATTGTTTTTATACATATTTGTATAATGACAAGATTGGCTGCCTCTTCTATAAAACTTAATGTTCAAGTAGAAGAGGTAAGCGATATGGAACATATAAGCAATAATCAATCTAATTCTGAATATAGTGATTTTCAGATCGATACATTAAAAACTTATTTACGGGAAGTAACCGTTGTTTCAGTGGTTGATAAACTGGATGGAGAGTTAATAGAAATTGCTCAAGTGCTCTACGGCTTTGTCGAACTCGATGAAACACTAAGGTTTTCACATGATGATGTTGTGATTTCGTCACCGATACAAATTTCTTCGAACCATAATACTCGATTTATAACAAAATCTGGATCTCAATATGTGAGTTGTGATGAAGTGGAATACGTCACATTAAGTGGACAAGATTGGCTGAAAATGCGGCAAACATTGATGAATCCGAGAGATATTTTGATCATGAAATATCTCTCTTAGTCAAAAGATAAACGAAAAGGACTTAACTGCTCCTTTTCTTTTATCTGGACATTGACCTGATTATCAAAATGATACACACTAGCTATATTACGTAATGAGTATAATAAGTTAGATGGAACTAGAAAACGTTAATTACGCACAAAAGCAGCGACTAGCTTACATTGATTTCAAGTTAATGTTTACAGGTTCGGTGACGCGTAACGAAATTATACAACGCTTCGAATGCGGTACTGCTGCGGCATCAAGAGATTTAGCTCTTTATAAAGAGCTTGCACCTAGAAACCTGACGTATAACACAACGGACAGACGGTACGTTATCGAGTCTAACTTTAAACCATTCTTCAATCACGACCCGCGAAAGACGCTTGTTAAATTAGCAAATGAGATATCAGATGGATTTGATGCGATTGGCGATACAAAATTTCCAGTAGAGGCTCCTAGTTCATTAAACGTTCCAGATTTGATGATTGTTGCTCGTATTTCGCAAGCCATCTTTCAAAACAAAGCGATAAACATCATATACACCTCGTTGTCGAGTGGCTCAAATTCACGAGATATTGTGCCGCATTCAATTATCGACAATGGGCTTCGCTGGCATGTTCGTGCATATTGCAGAAAATCAGAAGAATTTCGTGACTTTGTATTAACTCGAATCACAAAAGCAACAATGAAGTCAGGTATATCAAAAGAGCACGAAAACAAAAAACAAGATAAAGAGTGGAATACGTTCATTTCACTAGAGCTAGTGCCACACCCAAAGAATATTCAACATCCTACAGCTATCGAACTCGATTACGGCATGGTTGATGGCAAAATGACAATTAAAGCAAGAGCTGCGCTCACGGGTTATTTATTAAGACGTTGGAACGTGGATTGCTCGGACAATGCTGAACTTAACAGCAGCGAATATCAGCTTTATCTCAATAACAAACATTTAATATCTGGGGCAGGGAATTTAACTTTGGCCCCCGGTTTTCAAGATTTATAGGAATTTAGGCACATGGCAAAAGATAGTAAAAAACAAATAGGATTCGAAGAATCACTTTGGGATGCCGCTAATAAGCTCCGTGGTAGTGTTGAATCATCAGAATACAAGCATATTGTTCTAAGCCTTATCTTCTTAAAGTTCATTAGCGATAAGTTTGAAAAGCAGCGTGAAAAGCTTATTGCCGAAGGCATGGGTGATTACGTTGATATGGTTGAGTTCTATGCCAAAGACAATGTGTTTTATTTGCCAGAGGAAGCGCGTTGGTCGTTTATTCAAAAGCAAGCTAAGCAAGATGACATTGCAGTAAAAATTGATACTGCACTGCATACGGTTGAGAAAAACAACGTGTCACTGAAAGGCGCATTACCTGACAATTACTTTTCTCGTCTAGGGTTAGATGTAAGCAAGCTTGCAGCACTTATCGATACTATCAATAACATCGATACCATTGCTAACGAATGTCACATGACCGAAGAAGATCTGGTAGGCCGTGTTTACGAGTACTTTTTAGGTAAATTTGCCGCAAACGAAGGCAAAGGTGGTGGTGAGTTCTATACGCCCAAATCAGTAGTAACCTTGATTGCAGAAATGCTTGAACCATACAAAGGTAAGATATACGACCCGTGCTGCGGTAGTGGTGGTATGTTTGTTCAATCGCTTAAGTTTATTGATAGTCACAAAGGCAGTAAGAAAAACATCTCAATTTATGGGCAGGAATACACCAGCACAACTCATAAATTAGCCAAAATGAACCTTGCTGTGCGTGGTATTAACGGTAATTTAGGTGATGTTGCAGGTGATACCTTCTTTAAAGATCAGCACCCTGATTTAAAAGCAGACTACATTTTGAGTAATCCACCGTTCAACCAGAAGCAATGGCGTGCAGACAATGAATTAGTTGATGATCCTCGTTGGTCTGGATTTGAAGTACCGCCTACTGGCAACGCTAACTACGCTTGGATCATGCACATGATATCTAAGCTCAGTGAAAACGGTACAGCAGGCTTTGTACTTGCCAATGGTTCAATGAGTTCTAACACGGGTGGTGAAGGCACAATTCGTAAGAAAATTATTGAGAACGACTTGGTAGATTGCATGATTGCTTTGCCGGGGCAGCTTTTCTACACCACGCAAATTCCAGTCTGTTTGTGGTTTATCACCAAAAGCAAAAAGAAAAATACCGAACTTGGTTATCGAGACCGCCAAGGTGAAACCTTATTTATCGATGCCCGTGAAATGGGCACTATGGTCAGCCGTGTTCACAAAGAACTAACCACAGATGACATCACTGAAATTGCGAGAACTTATCATGCATGGCGTGGCGAGAAGAAAGACGGTGAATACCAAGACAAAGCAGGTTACTCCAAATCAGCAACGCTGGAAGAAATTAAAGCCAATGACTTTGTGTTAACTCCGGGCCGCTATGTTGGCGCTGCTGATTTGGAAGACGATGGCATCCCGTTTGAAGTCAAAATGAAAAAGCTAAGCCAAACCCTATATAGCCAAATGGAACAGTCCGAAGAACTAGATAAAGCAATTCGTCAAAACTTAGAGGTGTTGGGTTATGGCGTTTAATTTAACAACGTTATCTGAGTACGCAAAGGTTCAAGGTGGCTTTGCTTACAAAAGTAAAGACTTTATTGAATACAGTGAAAATAGAGTTTTAAAGATTAAAAATGTGCGTTTTGGGACAGTGAGCTATGAGGAACCTGCTTATATCTCAGATGAAATCGCACAATCAACTGAAGCATGGGCAACAAAAGAAGGTGACATTCTAATTTCTATGACTGGCTCTGGGCCTAATGCTCCGCAATCTCTTGTTGGTCGAGTTGCCAGAGTATGGGCTAATGAACCTCAATCATATATAAACCAGCGTGTCGGGAGAATTCAGTTATTAGAAGAAGGTAAAGTTCATCCAGACTTCTTGTTTTATTTATTATCGTTACCCCAAAGCCAAGATTTTCTCGTTTCTAATTCGTCAGGCAGCGCGAACCAAGCCAATATAAGTGGGAAAATTATTGGGTTATTGCCATGCCCAGAAGTTACATACGAAGAAAGTGAATCTATAGCAAATATGGTTCGGTCGCTGGATGAAAAAATTATCTTAAATCGCCAAACCAACCAAACCTTAGAGCAAATGGCGCAGGTGTTATTTAAAAGCTGGTTTGTTGATTTTGATCCTGTTATCGACAACGCACTTGCCGCTGGCAATGACATTCCTGATGCATTGAAACACAAAGCTGAGCAGCGTAAGCAAGCTCAGCAGCTACCAGATTTCAAACCTCTGCCTGATGATATCCGCGCATTATTCCCAAGCGAATTTGAACAAACAGATGACCCTAGTATCGGTATTGCTGGGTGGATACCTAAGGGGTGGAAAAAAGATAAACTAAAGAGTTTTGGTAAAGTTGTTACTGGCAAAACACCACCTAAAAAGGTTGAAAATGCTTTTGATTCAGAAGGAACTCCTTTTATAACCCCCACTGATGTAGATAGTGATGTTTATGCTCTGAATGTAGCAAGACGCTTAACTGAGGACGGAGTTAAAGTAGTAAAGAATAATGTAATAGAAAAAGGCTCTGTGTGTGTTACGTGCATAGGCAGTCAGATGGGAAAGACTGTTATTACACCAACAAAAGCTGTAACTAATCAGCAGCTAAATTCAATAATTTTAAGTGACGAGTTTTCACGTAATTATATTTTTATGAATTTAAGAACTCGTAGAGAAGAGCTGTTTAATTTAGGTAGTAGTGGCTCAACAATGCCTATTCTTAATAAATCATCATTTGAGAGTCTATCCGTAATACGACCAACTGATGATATATTAAAATCGTTTAGTAAATTAACTGAAAATCAAATAGAAAAAATACTTGTAAACTCTAAACAAAATAAACAGCTAGAAAACATTCGAGATAGTTTACTACCGAAATTAATCTCTGGTGAAGTACCTTTAAAATCGGAATAAAACTTATGGAAAAGATCCCCTCTTCAATTCAGCCTTATTTAGATGAAATAGCTCAATGCCTATGGAGCAAAAATGCGTCAATCATGATAGGTGCAGGGTTTAGCATGAATGCCAAACCAATGTTTGAAAATGCTAAACGGTTTCCTAGTTGGCAAGACTTAGGAAATGTATTTTATGAAAAGGTGAGAGGGGAAGAGATAAAAAATGCTAAGTATAATTTTTTCGATCCGTTAAAACTGGCTTATGAAGTCGAGTCAAATTTTGGCCGACCCGTTTTAGACTCTATTTTGCGAACAAATATCCCAGATAGTGATTATAAACCGTCAGAGTTGCACCAATCATTGCTTAGTTTGCCTTGGACGGATGTATTTACTACTAATTACGATACCTTATTAGAGCGAGCTGCCGAAACTGTAAGTGAACGAAACTACAAAGTAGTTGTTCATAAAGATAATTTGGTCCATTCAATCCCGCCTAGAATTGTTAAATTGCACGGCTGTTTTTCAGCATCAACTCCGCTGATCATAAGTGAAGAAGACTATAGAACTTATCCGCAAAAATTTGCACCTTTCGTTAATACAGTTCAACAAACGCTATTAGAAAATACACTTTGCCTAATAGGCTTTTCTGGAGATGATCCTAACTTTCTCAAATGGATTGGTTGGATTAGGGATAACCTAGGGGCACAAAATGCGCCAAAAATATATTTGATAGGTGTATTAAATTTATCCACTTCACAAGAAAAAGCGTTAGCTCAATACAATATTACATGTGTTGATATGTCAGTATGTGAAAGCGTTGGTGACAAGGATCATCAGGCGGGCATAAAAGCATTTATTGATTACTGTGAATCACGAAAAGATGATGAGACACAAAAGGGCTGGGAGTTAAGTGGTCAGCATAGTCATTCACGTTTTAACACGACAAACCTCCCTTCAGATGAAGAATTTCATCAAGAGCTTTCTGAGCTAATTCAGTTATGGGAAGGAGAAAGGTGTGCTTACCCTAACTGGTTAGTTGTACCTAATGAATTGAGGCTCAAGTTATGGGCATATACAAAGCATTGGTCGGAAATTTTTAATACAAAAATTTCTATATCAACCGATGTACTAAAAGATTTTGTATATGAATTCTTGTGGCGTAAAGAGAAGTCATTATTGCCAATCTTTGACAATGAAGTTGAACATGTTTTATCAGCAATTGAGCCTAATTTTAGTGATGAGGGTACTTGTGATGAAAGAACGCTTTTTATTTCACTAGCTTTATTGAGGTACTACAGAGAAGAAGGCAAACGTGAAGATTGGCAAAGCTTCTTCGCTAAGATCACTAAAAAATCTAATGGGGAGCTTCACGCTGATTATTTAACTTATGAAAAAGCTTTATTCTTGTTGGTTGACAGTAAAAGTGCAGAATTAACTAATTTATTGTCAAAGTGGAGTGCAGGAAATTCATCCGCAATTTGGATGTATAGAAAAGCAAGCATTTTAGCAGAAATAAACAAGTTAATGGATGCGCAAGACACTTTAGAAAAAGCATTGATAAAAACCAGACGGAAAATAAATGCTGTCACATCGATTAACGATTATGCGAATGTTTCTCTTGAGTCATATATTCTAGTGTTACTCACCAACGTTAGCCGAGCAATATCTTTTAAGTCTGGAGATTGGTCTTCAAAGTCTAAGCCGGAGTATGTCGAAAGGTTGAATGATTTAAGGCAGTACCAATGTAATCCTTGGCAAGAAATACAGCTCCTTGAATTGGAAATTAAACACGAACCTGCACCACTACAATCAATTTCAGTTGTTAACGGATTCGATATCGGTAGTCAGCATACAACCCATCACTTCTCTGGTGAGCATATTGAAGTACTTAACGCCTTTAGATTTTTAAGGTTCTTCGAAGATGCTGGACTGCCATTTAGCCTGCCACACATTAATATAGCGGTGACTGGAGCAAACAATGCAATAAAAAGAGTTGCGAAATATTCTCCGTTTTGGTCGATGTCAACGATGTTGCGAACCCAAGACAAGAAGAGTACAGAACTAATATTCACGCGAGAGAGCTTATCTGATTTCGATTCAAACTTTGTTGATGGTTTAGCCAGAAGGTATATAGGACTATTAAATACATTTCTAAATGAAGAAACTAGTTTATATGAATATGGTTCAGTTTTGCCGGAAGCTCTTTCAAGGCTCTGCTGTAAAGCAACTTTGTCAGTTAGAGACGAGTTACTTAATCTAGTATTAAAGATATACAGTAACAAGCCTTCCAGAATGCGATTCCAATCTATAGATAAGCTTGTTAAGCGGCTAATTAATTCGTTTAGTGATAATGAAATAATAGAGCGTATTCAGAAAATCACTGAAATTGCTTTTTACGTTGTGGCAAACGATGGTAAAGAAGTAGATCAATTTTCTTGTCCGAATCCTTTCAATTTTTTCCTTGGCATGGCTGGCGATAGAGATAAAAGTGAAAATTTAGGAATCAAACTCTCATCTGACAAGATAAGAGTTTTCTTAGTTGCGCTTGAGTCCGAAAGAAAAGAGGTTCGTCAAAATGCATGCATAACCCTAATGACTTTAAACAGTTTGGACTTATTGAATAAAAACCAAGTTAGAAGCTTATTGTCAAAGTTACAAGCTTATCAAGATCAGTATGGTTTACCTGAAAATACTGGTTATTATAAATTTGCATTTATTGATTTATTTGGCAGTAAAAGTGGTGTTGAGAAAGGAGTTCGTCAATTTCTAGTTGAGTCTTCTCCACTAATTCAAGCTAAAACTAGCAATCCTAAATCTTATACGGTTTCTGGCACTTCAGATCCTTACACCAATGAATTAATTGGCAGTAGTAAATCAATCAACTGGACTAATGAAGAACTTCACCTTTTCGCTAATAAGCTTATAAATTGGTGGCAATCAGATAGCGTTGTTTTTCAGAAATATGAAAAGGAAAGTGATTTTTTAGGTGAAATGAGACGAAGGTTCACTCTTTTTGTCGATGCATTAGATGTCATCGTTGTACAAAATGATCTTGTTGAATATAAAAGGGCAATTTCACAGATTGAATCTGAGTTTAGAGATATTGGGTTTAATTATTTAGATTTGAAAGCCGCAACGTTACATTACTTAAACCACAATGAAAGTCAGTTGATACAAGAAATAGAAGAGGCTCTGTCTACCTTTGAAGAACGTGAAGTAATGGATGCATTCTGGGCACTAAATAGACTTTTAACTGGTAATGGCGACATAAACATTAAGTATTATGATGTGCTTGGCACATTTATTAAATTTTCAAGAGGACAATATTTAACAAACGCATTTCAGGTCGCGCTAAATGTAGTACGTGCAGAGCGCTTTGTTACTAACTCAGAATTAGAAAAGTCAGTATTGAATTCTCTTGCTCTTGCAGCCAAGGAATTTAAAAATTTAAAATTTGAAGAGAATTTAGCAGTGAAGAAAACTTCGGCTAGATTGGCTTGTGAACTATGGCATCATTATAAAAAACTAGACTGTAACACTCCTCCAATCATTGACACTTGGATGCAAATCTGCAAATCCGAAAACGAATTTGCTGAAATAAAAAATCAATGGAAGGAATAAATTAAGAAATGGCTATTAAGTTTACAGAAGCTCAGCTAGAAGCGGCAATTATTGAATTACTTGGTGAACAAGGCTTTCCTTACGTACCCGGTAACGAGCTTACTCGTAGCAATACTGAAGTTTTGATTAAGGATGACATACGTCAGTTCTTATCTGATAAGTATGAAGCTGAGAATATTACTGCTGGTGAGATTGATTCAATAATCAAACAGATCGAGTCATTACCAGCTAGTGATTTGTACGATAGTAACAAAACCTTTTGCAAATGGTTAAGTGATGGCTTTCTGTTAAAACGCGAAGACCACACGCAAAAAGACCTTTATATACAATTAGTCGATTACACCAATGTTGTTCAAAGTCTGTTACCTGATTTAGTAAAGGAAAGCCCATCTGAATTACTTAAAGTCGCTGAGAAATCGACAAGCTATAATGATGCGAATATATACAAGATAGTTAATCAGCTTGAGATTGAAGGTGTTGATGGCGAGAAGCGTATCCCCGATGGCATTTTGTATATTAACGGTTTGCCATTGGTGGTGTTCGAGTTTAAAAGTTCAATTCGTGAAGAAGAAGCTTCAATTCATGATGCTTATGTTCAGTTAAATACTCGCTACCGCAGGGATGTTCCCGCCTTATTTATTTACAACGCATTTTGTGTGATCAGCGATGGTGTTAACAACAAAATGGGTGGCCTGTATGCGCCTTATGAATTTTTCTATGCATGGCGCAAAGTCACGGGCAATGAATCGATAGAAAAAGATGGAATCAATTCGCTGCATACTATGTTGCAGGGATTATTTAATAAAGCTCGCCTGCGGGATGTAATTCGAAATTTTATTTATTTCCCAGATTCGTCAAAAGCAGAAATAAAAATTGTTTGCCGCTACCCGCAGTACTATGCGGCTAGAAAGCTATACCATAGTATTAAACTCGCGCGTAAACCTGAGGGCGATGGTAAAGGCGGTACATATTTTGGCGCAACTGGTTGTGGTAAGAGTTTTACCATGCAGTTTCTATCTCGCTTATTGATGAAGAGTGTAGATTTTGAAAGTCCTACTATTGTGTTAATTACTGATCGTACTGATTTGGATGATCAGCTATCTCAGCAATTCTCTAATGCAAAAACGTATATTGGCGATCAAACTATTGTAGCTGTTGAAAGCCGTGATCACTTACGTGAACTACTTCAAGGCCGCAATAGTGGTGGTGTGTTCTTAACGACTATTCATAAATTCACTGAAGATACTAAACTGCTAACGGATAGAAGCAATGTTATTTGTATCTCTGATGAAGCGCACCGCAGTCAAACTAATCTAGATCAGAAGGTTCGAGTGACAGAAAAGGGTGTTAAGAAGACCTACGGTTTTGCCAAATACCTACATGACTCATTACCTAACGCGACATTTGTAGGTTTCACTGGAACACCAGTTGATGCCACGCTTGATGTGTTTGGTCAGGTTATTGATGCCTACACTATGACTGAATCTGTGAAAGATGAGATCACTGTTAGAATAGTATATGAAGGTAGAGCAGCTAAGGTTATTTTAGATAACGCTAAGCTCGAAGAAATTGAAGCCTATTATCAGCAGTGCGCTGATGATGGCAGTAATGAACACCAAATAGAAGAAAGTAAAAAAGCTTCCGCTAATATGACTGCCATTTTGGGCGATCCAGATCGTATTAACGCATTAGCTAAAGATTTTGTTGCGCATTATGAATCTCGTATTGAGGAAGGCTCTACCATAAAAGGTAAAGCAATGTTTGTAAGCTCTGCGCGTGAAGTAGCTTATTTATTTTACCAAGAATTAAAAGACCTTCGCCCAGATTGGTTTGAGGTACTGGAATTCGAAGTTGGCGTAGAGCTATCAGAGCTAGAGCGCAAAAAAAATTAAACCAATGGAACGAGTCAAGATGGTGATGACTCGTGGCAAGGATGACCCTAAAGAGCTTTGGGATTTACTAGGTACTAAAGAGTATCGCAAAGAGTTAGACCGCCAATTCAAAAATGAAAAGTCGAACTTCAAAATCGCCATCGTTGTCGATATGTGGCTTACAGGCTTTGATGTGCCATTCCTCGATACCATTTACATCGACAAACCAATTCAACGTCACAACCTAATTCAAACCATATCGCGTGTTAACCGCAAGTTTGAAGGTAAAGACAAAGGTCTGGTTGTTGACTATATCGGTATCAAAACGCAGATGAATAAAGCGTTAGCCATGTATTCAAAAACCGACGAAACTAACTTTGAGGATATTGCTCAGTCCATCATTGTTGTTAAGGATCATTTAGATTTATTGGGCAAACTCATGCATCACTTTGATGAGTCGCCTTACTTTACAGGGCAACCAGTTGCTCAACTCAATTATCTCAATAATGCCGCTGAGTTTGTGTTACAAACGCAAAAACTTGAACACCGTTTCATGGCATTAGTAAAGCGATTGAAAACCGCTTATGACGTATGCTGTGGTAGTGAAAAACTATCGCAGAAAGAGCGTGATTTCATTCACTTCTACCTAGCTGTTCGTTCAATTGTATATAAACTCACAAAAGGTAATGCACCTGACACAGCTCAAATGAATGCCAAGGTACGAGAAATGATTTCTGAGGCATTAAAAAGTGACGGTGTAGAAGAGATATTTAAGCTGGGTCAAGGCGAAGATGGCGTTGATATTTTCGATGATGATTACCTAGCAAAAATTGAAAAAATTAAACTTCCCAATACCAAAATCAAACTACTTCAGCAGATGTTGGCAAAGGCCATAGGCGAGTTTAAGCAAGTCAATAAGCTAAAGGCTGTTGATTTCTCAGCTCGTTTTAAATCATTGGTTGATAAGTATAACGAGCGCAAGGAAGAAGATGTTTTAGTAAGTGATGTACTTGAAGACTTCTCTGATGAAATAATTAATATGTATCAAGATCTCAAGTCTGAAATGGGTTCATTCGCTGACATGGGTATTAACCTTGAAGAGAAAGCTTTTTACGACATTTTACTGGCACTAGCTATCAAATATGACTTCCAGTATCCAGAAGACAAGCTTCTCGATCTAGCCAAAGCAGTGAAAGATGTTGTTGATGACAAGGCTAAATACACTGACTGGAGCCAGCGTGATGATATCAAAGCTGAGCTAAAAGTAGATCTCATTATTTTGCTTGCTAGATTTGGCTACCCGCCAGTTGACCGAGATGAAGTTTATAAAGAAATCTTCGAGCAAGCTGAGAATTTCAAGAAAAATAGGGCTGCATAATGGCGATAGAACAGGGAATCTGGAAAATAGGCGATAAACCAACAAGATTAAAAACTGTAACCTTGGAAAGCGAACAACAATTGGAGGAACTGATTGTTGCAGACATTTCTATTTTAAATCCAAATTGGTTGCTTATTGGTCGTCAAGTGCGAACTGATTTTGATAAATACATTGATTTACTTGCTATAGATGCAAGCGGAAGTGTCATTATCATTGAGTTAAAGCGCGATAAAACACCAAGAGATGTCGTAGCTCAAGCACTAGATTACGCATCTTGGGTGGTTGAAATTGACGACAGTAAATTAGTTGATATTTATCATGACTACAGTACGAAATGCGCAATATCGGAACAAAGTTTGGATAGGGCGTTTGAGTCAAAGTTCGGTGTTCCTTTCAAAGATGTTAATTATGACGGTTCACACCAAATGGTAATTGTAGCTGCTGCATTGGATGCAAGTTCAGAGCGGATTATAAACTACTTAAATGACAAAGCTAAAATACCTGTAAACGCAGTGTTTTTTACAGTATTTGAAGATGGTACAAATCAATATTTAAGTCGAGCTTGGATGATAGCTCCAGAAGAAACCCAAGAGCGCGTTATTTCAAAATCAACAAAAGAGCCTTGGAACGGTGAGTTTTATGTTTCTTTTGGGCATGGTAAAGAGCGACATTGGAATGATGCTTTAAAATATGGATTTGTTTCAGCGGGTAGAGGTCGTTGGTATTCAAATACATTAAACATGTTAGATATTGGTGACCGTGTATGGGTTAAAATTCCTCAAACAGGCTTTGTTGCTGTTGGAAAAGTTGCTGGTGAAATATCCAGAGCAGAAAACTACCAGTTTGCAAAGCACGATAATAAGACCTTACTAGACTTAGACACTGATGGCGATTATTCGAATTTTACTAGTTTAGACGATGATGATGCTGAATACCTGATCCCTGTTGAATGGATTAAGGCTGTGCCGTTGGCTCAAGCATTTAATGAAACAGGATTGTTTGGAAATCAGAATTCAGTCTGCAAACCACAAACACCGAAATGGTCGCATACTGTTGAAAGAGTAAAAACGCATTTTGCTATATAATTAAAAAAATAAGAGTGGATGAAAAAAAATAAGCAGTGATTTGAATAAAACCATCCACTCAAACCAAAATCTAAATTGATATAAATCATTAAGTTAAGTCTAATCTCACAGAAAGCGACAATCTCAAAACAAATGATCTTTTACACATAACAAGCCAAAATGTCTCATATTTACCTATTTAACATAACGTAAATTATAGGCTTATCTACACAGTATTGCATAATATGTGTAGATGTCACTATAATATGTCCAATACTAACCAATATCGGACTTATCATGATTTTACCATTGGTCGACACCTTAAAGCAGCTTAGGTATCAAATCGCCCATCTTGAAGATGATACGCTTGGGCATGAATATCCAGAGCTGGAAAAATTCTTGGCTCGTCAAGGTAAATCAATACCGGTACATAGCGAGCTACAGTTCCTATTTCAGTTTTTGTATGTTTACGGTCGTAAGTCTGAAGCAACTTTTAACCGCTTTCGTAATGAGCTTGAGCGCTTTTATTTATGGTCGTGGCTGGTTGCTGAGAAGTCAGTGTTTGAGCTAAAACGCGAAGACATCGAGGCATATGTGGATTTTGTGGTAGAGCCAGATAACGCATGGACACAAACTTCTGTGCAGTGGCGTTATAAGCAAAACCAAGGTATCCGTCAGGTTAACGAAAATTGGCGGCCATTTGTTCTCAAAGAAAACGGTGCTAGCCAGCAAACGTTGGCAGCAATGTTTACCGCGCTCAATGTGTTTTACAAGTTTGCCATTTTAGAAGAAAAATCATTTGCTAACTTTGTTCCAGTGGTTAAGAAAAATAGCCCGTATTTAGTTGTTCAATCGCAAATCAACCTTCCTGATACGCTGAGTGATTTGCAATGGGAATATGTTTTTGGTGTAACACGTGATTTAAGTGAACAGCAGCCGGACCTAGAACGAAATCTTTTCGTATTAGCTTGCTTAAAAGGCTTGTATTTACGCATTTCAGAGCTATCTGACCGCCCTCATTGGTCACCAGTAATGAGCCACTTTTGGCAAGATCAAGATGACTTTTGGTACCTAAGAATTATGGGTAAAGGCAATAAGCTAAGGGATGTAACGCTTAGCGAAGACTTTATCAGTTATTTAAAGCGTTACCGGCAGTACCGGGGGTTAAGCGCCCTACCTCGCGTTGATGAGCCCTACCCAATTGTTCATAAACTAAGGGGCCAAGGCGGTATGAATGTTCGTCAATTACGCCGTATTGTTCAGCAAAGTTTTGACTTAGCAGTGGCTAAACTAAAGGAAGATGGCTTTACAGAAGAGTCAGAGCAACTCGAAGCCGCAACTTCACACTGGCTAAGACATACAGGTGCAACGCATGATGCGCAACACCGCCCGCTAAAACATCTATCTGAAGATTTAGGTCACGCTAAAATCGCAACAACAGATCAAATTTATATTCAAACCAATATTAAAGAACGCGCCAAATCGGGTTTGAAACGGAAGATTTAGGCTCTGAGCGTTCGGTCTGTATTTTAAGGAGTATATATGAGCTCAAGATCATTGGTAATAATTGAAGATGACTTAGGCCTTGCGGAACTGCTTAGGCGCTTCTTTGAAAAACATGGTTTTATCGTGAGTATCCAAAATGATGGAGTGAGCGGATTGGCGCATGTCCTGCAACTTCAGCCAGATTTTGTATTGCTTGATTTGATGTTGCCAAATAAAGATGGTTTCGAGATCTGCAGGTCACTACAAAACAGGTACAATGGTAAATTGATTGTGTTAACCGCGAGTCACGATGATATAGACGAAATTACGCTATTAGAAATGGGGGCTGATGACTTTATTCATAAGCCAGTCAACCCACGAATTATCCTAGCGAGATTTCGAAAACTAGTTCGCCTAGCAGAAGAAAGTGAGAATAAACAGCAAAACGGGCACGTGATCCGTGTTGGCCCCTTCTCATTTAACTCATCGACAAGGCAAGCAAGCCAAGACGGTATACCGCTTGGTCTCTCAGACAGTGAATACACATTATTCCATTTCTTGGCGTCTAATGTTGACTCTATTCTAAGTCGCGACCAGATTTCAACTCAGCTGTACGGCCGCTCATTTGATGGTTTCGATCGTACAGTTGACAATAAAATCATGAAGATAAGAAAGATTATCGGTGATGAAATGCCCTATCAACACCTCATCACTGTAAGAGGGAAAGGATATATTTTTGTAAATAGCAAGGAAACTGAATGACAAGCATACGTTTTGCATTTGCAAGCTTACTCTTTGCTAGTTTGTTTTTAGTGATAAATCCCCTTTTGACTACTCTAGCTACAAGTTATTTCTCAAAAGAGCTGAAAAAGGATGTAGAGCTTGATTATCTAGCCTATGTTTATGCTTTAGATGCAGCTCGTCCTGGCTTGGATGATGCTCAGTGGCAAGCTTTACTTGCCCAGATCTCAGAAAAAAGTAATCTAAAAGTACAGACACTAGATAGACCTGCATTTGAGCAAACGACTAAGTTAGTCATCGAAAACGTTTATGATGAGGAATTACAAACCGTAATCGCAAAAATACAAGGTAAAGAGTTAATAGCGTTTTCTGCGCTTGGAGTGCAAGGCTCTGCAGGGGCGATCCTCAATTTTATTCAGTATGGTTTACCCTTAGGATTAATCCTAGTCCTATTTTTGTTGCACTCACTTTGGTTGCAATTTCGACTTTCTAGGTTAGAACATGCTAGTAAATTAATTGCACAAGGATTGTTATCTAAACGTGCTGATACCGGACTTTTAGCAGTCGGACGTGTCAATTACGCCTTTAATCAAATGGCTGAAAAATTAGAGTTTGCCTTTGCACAGCAAAGGAATATGATCAGAGCCGTATCTCACGAGCTCAAAACGCCATTATTCCGACTTCAGCTCAAGCTTGAGTTGCTTGATGTTCCACCAAAGAACAAAAATCTGGTTCGAGAGTTATTTGAGGAATGTGAAGAGCTTGAAATGCTGGTGCATGAGATTTTGGAGTTCAGTAAAGTAGAACAGTTTTCCGCAAAGACCAGCGTTTCCAATTTTGATTTGAGTACACTAATTAATGAATACATCGTCACTTTAGAAAAGTATTGTAATCACCCTATAATTATAAATTGTCCAAACTCAGTATGGATAAGAGCCTGCCAAACAGATGTTAAACGCGTGCTTCATAACTTAATTGTTAATGCTGATAAATTTGCAGTCGAGCAGATCCGTGTTTCACTAAGTTTATGTAACGCTCAACTTCTCTTAACTGTGGAAGATGATGGCATTGGCATTGCAGAAGATAAACATGAGTTAGTCTTCCAAGCCTTTTTTACGGTAGATGAAAGTCGCTCAGGAAGAAGACGGGGTGCAGGCCTTGGCTTGACCATCGTAAAAGAAACTTTATTGAACTATGACGCTGAGGTCTCGGTAAGCAGAAGTGAACTCGGTGGCGCATGTCTAACTATCAATTTGTCCCCAATGTTGATCTATTAACTATGACAAACCCCTGACAAATCCGCGACAATCAAATCACTACTTACACTTTAAAATAACTTCATATTTTAATCGATAGGAAGTTATGATGAAAAAATTCAACTTAAGACCGATCACTTTAATCTTGTGTATCGGCCTTGCTGGTTGCCACTTTGACGAAAATAAAAGCAGCGTAGAGGTTGTTCAACAAACGCAAAGAAATGAGCTTTGGTATTCGGAACATTATGGTGAAATAAAACAAATAGTTGATGAGCGTCTAGTGACCTGGCAAGTAACAGGCTCCTCTTGCTATCCAATTCTGACATTAGACCCTCTTCCGTTATTTGACGCGTTTAGCGCCAAAAGTGCAGGCTTGCTTACCTATAAACGACCCTACGATTCTGGCCCTGTAAAATACACTGAAATATCCAGTCTCGATGAAGTCTGTAAAGACGGATTTATATCTACCTCAGATAAAAGTGACTATACCTTTGACGCACAGGCAATCTTTGAACTTTTTTGGCTGGATATGAAAAATCACTATGCATTTTTCTCTGAGCGTAATGTAGATTGGGACGCTGTTTATAACCGGTATGCTGGGCAGCTAAGTGATGCCAATGAGACAAACCTACTAGGCGTATTTCGTGAAATACTTGAACTACTAAATGATGGTCACACCAGGCTTTATTTTAGCCTTGAAGAAGAACCGATAAATTTTGAAGCTAAACCTACCCTATTCAAAAGGTTAGAACGAGAAGCAGTTGATCTAAACTTGACTGGTGAGCTTGCTGAAAAATATATTGAAACGCAAACGAATCAACTACAAATGACGATTGCACAATATCTGGATCAAGAGACAAAGCAAGACTTTATAATACGTAAACAGCAAAGTCCGAATGGCCCTAATTGGGGAGTGATTAACACTGGTGGTCAACATATTGGTTATTTGAAACTCTATCATTTTCAAAACTTTATTGATGTAGCAGGTATTGAGCGTCAAGATATTAGTTATGCCAATGCGGCTTTCAACGATTTACTGGATGAAATTTTCACAGACTTATCCCGTACTAATCAGCTGATTATTGATATTCGCGATAATGAAGGTGGCCATGACATACAAGCACTAGAATTAATCAAGCGCTTTATCTCACAAAATACGCTTGTTTGGGATATTAGTACATTTTATGATGGGGCGTTGCATCAGCTGACATCGGTTTATGCAGAGCCTGATAATGACAGGCCATATTATCTTAAAGATATTTATCTTCTAACCTCAAACGGTACTTTCAGTGCTGGCGAAACCTTTGCGTTGGCGATGTCTGCGCTCCCTCAAGTAACACTGGTAGGACGCGCTACAGCTGGTGCTACCTCTGATACTTTTCCACGGATGCTGCCTAATGGTTGGATTTATGAGCTTAGTAATGAGTACTATGAAAACAGTTTGGATTTGAATGTGGAGGTGCTAGGTGTTCCTGTTGACGTTGAAGTCGATCCCTTCGACATCACATTTAGAAAAGAGAACAAAGATGCGGCGATTGAAAAAGTATTGTCACTACTAAGCTATGAGCCTTAACTATGAAAAAAGGACATCCACTGATGTCCTTTTTATCATTTAAGTGTTTTAGCAAAAAAGCGATGGATTGAACTACTACATTTAACTCAACTAAATAGCATCACTTACGCTTAAAACGAACAATCAACTCGTGCATTTCTTTAGCAGTCGATTCTAGGTCTTTACTCTCTTGATGCACTTTGTCCGCGCTATCTAGGCTGTTGTTTGCAAGCTGTGCAATGTTTACGACTTGCTGATTAATGTCATCAGACACGGCCGCTTGTTGCTCAACCGAAGTTGCAATTTGCATCGACATATCACTAATTTGGATAACCGCTTGGGTGATTTGTTGTAGCATATCGGTGCTTTGATTCAGCTGTTCAATACCGTGAAGCGATTCTTCTTGGCCTTGCTGAGCAATGTCTACTGACGCTTGTGTGCTGCTGGTTAGTTCTTCAATAATTGCATGGATCTCTTTCGTCGACTCTTGTGTGCGCTGTGCTAGATGTCTAACTTCATCAGCAACTACTGCAAAGCCCCTACCTTGCTCACCAGCTCGCGCAGCTTCAATTGCTGCATTTAGTGCTAGCAAATTAGTTTGCTCAGCGATTTGTTCGATAATTTGTGCGGCTGCTGCAATTTTATCAGTTTGTTTAGAGACACCTTCAACAGAATTGCGGATGTCAGCAATGGTATTACTTAAATCACCAAAAGCAATTTTAGTTTTATTAGCGATCTGTTCTGTTTGAGAAGTCAAATCAAGGGAGTTCTGAGCATCTTTAGCACTCAGTTGCACGCTGTTAGAGACATCGTTGATGGTTGTTGTCATTTCATTCATTGCTGTGGCAACAAGCTCAGTCTCAGTTTGCTGCTTTTGTAAATCAGCATAGGTGGCTCGCGCTTCTTTACTCGCCGTATGCGCTCCTTTAGATACGTTTTGCGCCGCATGTTCAACACGCGTAAGAATTGTATCTAGGTGTGCCCTTTCGCTCTTTAAGCGGACTTGGATTGATGCCATAGTACCATCCCAAGTCGAATAAACTTGCTCAGATATCTCATCGCAAAAACTGTGCGCCAACTCAGATTCTAGTCTTCTCAGCTGTTCTTTATCGCGCCAAGTTGCATAGGCTGAATATGCCAGCATATTTGCCATCAACCAAAAAAATCCTGCAGACTCAGAAGCAAAATACCAAAGTGCCAGTGATGAGATGATGTTAAAGACTGGCCAAACCACGCGTAATTTGGGAAGACCGAAACTGCTTCCTTTATTAGTATTTACGTTTGTATAAAGTTGACTTGCCCGTTCAACCGTAGCCCTGTCTGGGCAGCTTCTAACCGACTCATAGCCAATGATTTTGCCATTTTCTGTTATTGGCGTTACATAGGCATCTACCCAGTAGTGATCACCATTTTTACAGCGGTTTTTTACGATCCCCATCCATGGCTTGCCTGTTTTAAGCTGCGTCCACATTGTTTGAAACGCCACAGGTGGCATATCTGGATGTCGTACTATATTATGAGGTTGACCAACTAACTCATCACGAGAAAATCCACTAACATCAACAAACGCTTGATTGCAGTCAATAATATTTCCTTTCAGATCAGTGACGGAGATGAGTTTTACATCGCGAGGAAAGGTTTTTTCTCTTTGGGTTACTGGGTGGTTGGTTCTCATTAGACAAGTCCAAAACTAACAAAAAATTGATTTTCCCTTAAATATTTGCAGAAAAATACGCCCTCAATCCATGAATAGCAATAGAGAAGGGATTAATTAACGATAATTACAACTATAGTGTGAGTTAATTTTAGGCGCAAATTGATTTATGCCAGTTTAGATCGAAATTAGGCTTACTCCCGTATAGCCTTTCTTGTAAAATAACCCTAATAAAATGATAATCTAAGGAGCGTTAAGTGTCTCGCTTTTCAGCCATTACAGATAATCCCCATGAAGGCCGATTTAATTCCAAAACGGGCATTCTTATTACGAATTTAGGTAGCCCGGATGCACCGACGGCTAAGGCACTTAGAGTTTATCTTGCGGAGTTTCTCTCCGATCCCCGTATAGTCGAAATTCCAAGGCTAATTTGGTTAATGATTTTACATGGCATAATTTTACGTGTTCGCCCTAAAAAGTCAGCACATGCCTATCAATCAATTTGGACCGATGAGGGCTCCCCGTTGATAACCATTAGTCGAGCGCAAACTGATAAAATAAAGAAGCAGTTACGCAGTGAAGGTTTTGAAAACATCGAAGTTGAACTCGCCATGCGCTATGGCAACCCGTCAATTGAATCAGGGCTTGAGAAATTAAGAGAAAAAGGCATCACAAGAATTATCATCGTGCCACTATATCCTCAATATTCCAGTGCAACGACAGGCTCAACCTTTGATCAGATCTCAAAGGTGCTAAGAGGTTGGCGCTGGGTACCAGAGCTACATTTTATTAATGGCTATCACAAACATCCGCTCTATGTCGAATCTTTAGCTAATTCCATTAGCGAAGATCTTGAGGCGAATGGGGAGCCGGATAAATTGGTATTTTCATATCATGGTACACCAAAGCTATTTTTAGATAGAGGCGACCCGTATCACTGTTTTTGTCAGCAAACGACTCGATTAGTCGTTGAAAAACTTAATCTTGATAAAGAAAAAGTAATAACTACCTTTCAAAGTCGTTTTGGTAAAGCAGAATGGTTACAACCTTATACGGACAAAACACTTGAGAGTTTTCCCAGTAAAGGTATTAAAAACGTCGCTATTTTAAGTCCGGCTTTTAGTGCAGACTGCTTAGAAACACTCGAAGAGTTAGAAGTTGAAAACCGAGAGGTATTTGAGTCTGCTGGCGGCGAAAAGTATCGCTATATTCCCGCACTAAACGACCGTGATGATCACATTAAAGCGATCACAGCGCTGATAAAACCACTGCTGTAATAAAGACGCAGAAGCAATCTGCTATTTTTAGGTGTGATATCAAAATATCACACCTTTATTTTTCTAACGCACTTTGTGTTTGTTCAGCAAAAGCGTCTGTTGTGAGTAGCTCAAGACAGGCATCTATTGGTTTTGCGGGACTGTAAAAGAATCCTTGAATGTGATGACAACCGAGCTCTCGTAATTTTTCGAGTTGAGTAAACTGCTCTACCCCTTCGGCTATCACACCAATTCCCAACTTATCACTGAGCTTAATGAGGCAGTCAATCATTACTTGTTTGTTGTAATCAGACATCAGGCTGTCGACAAAGCTTTTGTCTATTTTTAGGTAATCCACCTGATTTTCTATCAAGTTACTTAATGATGAATAGCCAGTACAAAAATCATCAAGCGAAACCTTGATCCCATGTTCCCTCAGTTGATTAAGCGTTTTCCAAGTATAGCGATTTGTAGCAAGCGATTCGGTAACTTCAATGGTAATTGCTTCATACGGGATCTTTGCTTTTTCGATGGCACTGGTAATTAACTTCACCTGATTAATACTGGCTTTAAACTCACTAACAGAACGGTTAATAGAGATCCCAACCTCTGTAAAACCAGCTTGGTGGATCTTTGCTAAGTCTTGGCAACTACGCTCAAGTACAAACTGTCCAACTAAATGAATAAGACCAAATTCTTCAGCAATAGGAATGAAAGTACCTGGTGATACCATTCCGTATTCATCATCAAACCAACGTACTAGGGCTTCAAACTTTGTGATGTGGTTGGTATCAGCATTAACGATCGGTTGATAATAAACAGTAAGCGCTCCTTCTTTCAGTGCCTGCTTTAACTTGTCTTTAAGCTTTATTTTATTTAAATAGGCATTTTGAATTGCCGCATTGTGTAAGGCTACCTGTCCGCGCTCGGTCTTTTTCACGCTATTGAGTGCATGCGCTGCGTTTCTGAGTAAGTTAGCCGCGGTGATCCGAGAGCCAGCCTCGAGCTGTGCAATACCTGTAGAACAAGTGACTTCTATAGTAATTTCATTAAATACATAGGGCTGAGAAAGTTTCAGTGAAAGCTTTTGAGCAATTTTAAGCGCGCTCTCTACATCGCTATGAGTGAGCAATAGCGCAAATTCATCACCACCATATCTTGCGATAATGTCATTTTGGCGAACTGCATTTTTTAATCGTTTAGCTACAGAAATAAGTACCTTATCGCCAATCTCTGGACCAAAAACATCGTTCACTTCTTTAAATCTGTCTAAGCCAATGAAAAGCAGTGAACAACTGGTATTGTTACTTCTAGAGCCCGATATTTGTTCTTCCAATCGTTGCATAAAACTGCGGCGATTTAATAATGCTGTTAATGGTTCATGGTTGGCGTAGAAGGTAAGTTGAGACTCGTTACGCTTCCATTCGGTAATATCTCTAAAAATGCCGACGTAGTTAGCAACTCGACCTTGCTCATCCTTCACCACACTCAGTGTTAATTCCTCAGGATAAATCTGACCGTTCTTGCGACGGTTGTGGATCTCTCCTTTCCAATGGCCAACCGTGCTCAATGATGCCCACATGGCTTCATAGAATGATTTATCTTGCTTACCAGATGATAACACCGCGGGGTCTTGGCCCAATAATTCGTAGCCGGTATAACCCGTTAGCCGCTCAAAAGCACGATTCACCATAATGATTTTATTTTCATTATTGGTGATCATAATGGCTTCTGTAGCATGCTCGAACACAACATTAGTGAGTTCGAGCTGTTTATTTAGCGATGAAATATAGCTAATATCTTGAATAGTCGCAGTGAATACAAACTCATCGCTATGCTGCTCATCAGACTCTACTTGCCCAATAATTCTTAATAGCCCATGATTTTCCGTGCGAGCGGCCAATGAAACTTGCAAATCAGTATTGCGAACGGCACCTAACCTCACTTTTTCTAATGCAATCCGCAGCCTTTCACTATCTTCTATCGTGAGTTTATCGAGCAATAATGACAGCGACGGAGAATGAGCTTTTGTCTTAAGTAGATGATTTAGGTGGGGGGAAAAGTAGTGCTTATTTTGTTTAAGTTGCCATGTCCATGTGCATAGGTCCGCTATTTGCTCACCTTTTGCAAGTTGCTTTAGTAAAATACCTTGTTTAGTCAATTCTAAATTGTGGTTAAGCTCCGTTGAGATCAGGTGTCCTAACTCTTGAAACCACAATTTTTCTTCAAAGCTGACTTGTTTTTCTTTATTAAACAAACAGACCATTATTCCTATTGGTTTGTGATCTAAGGCCCTTAGCGTTACCCCTAAATACCCCTCTATACTAAGAACACGAAGAATTTCATCTTCTTCATAAAGTTGTTGCAAGCCACTGGTAACACTGCAAACTTCGTTACTTGCTTTAGCATCAAAACACGGCGTCCCTTCTAGGTCATAAATAATATTATCGACTTCTTTACCATCCGCCAGGTACATAACGGTCTTTACGCGCTTATCGTTATCGATAAACTTACCCACAAAACAATGATCCGCATCAAACCGTTCAAACAGCTGTTTCAATGCAAATTGATATCGCTGATTAGTGGATGTTAAATTGTAAAAATGGCTAAACGTTAAATTCATAGAAGTCTGTATGGCTAATTCTCGACCAAGATTTTTGTTTAATAAATAATAATAGCTTATTAAACTACATAGAATATAAATACAGATCAATAAATTTGCTTTTTGAAAAGAAATTGAGTCTAGTAAAAGCAAGATAGCGCCGATTGGCGCTATCTAAGAAGAAAATTTGTTTATCTACAGTTGTGGTTGCACGTCCAAGCCATAACCAAACATCACAGCGAGTACCAACACAGTTGCCGCTGCTACCATGAGTTTAGCCATTAACGGCATACAGAATCTAAACCAATGGGTATATGGGACGCCAGCCATGCCGAGTATCCCCATTAATACTGCATTGGTCGGTACTATCATGTTTGAGAAACCATCACCAAACTGATACGCAAGTACTGCAACTTGCCTTGGTACACCAACTAGGTCACCTACTGGAACCATCAATGGCATGGTAACATAAGCCTGACCAGAGCCCGAAGGTATGAACATATTTAAAAGCGTTTGGATAAGTAACATACCAACAGCTGAAACTTCCGCAGCGACATAAGAAAGTGGTGTTGAAAGACCATGTACAATCGTATGAAGAATTTGACCATCCTCTAGAATTAGTGCAATACCACGAGCTACACCAATAAGCACTGCAGTAGTAACAAGATCTGAGACTCCTTCGATAAATCGGTTTGCGGCTTCATCAGCTGAAAGTTTACCAAGAATTGAAATAACGATACCCCAGGCGATAAATAAGCCACCTAGTTCGTAGAGATACCATCCTTGAGTCGCAATACCCCAAACCGCACAGACAAGCGTAACAATGAAGGTAAGTAGAATAGTTCTATGACGACCATTAAGCTGCGGATAGCTTGGCGCAGCCTGACCTGCCAGTGGGCAAGGCACGTCTTTCATCATAGAGTGCTCAGGGTTTTGCTGTACCTTTTTTGTATAGCTCCATACATGATGAAAGCCAATCAGTACAAATGGAACAAAAATAGCAAATCTCAACCATATGCCCGAATAGACAGGTACTTCAGCAATTTGCTGAGCAATTAATACCGTAAATGGGTTGAATGCCGAGACACCGTAACCAATACCATAGCCGGCAATGATCATACCAACAGCGGTCATGGCATCCAGCTTCATTGCTTTACAGAGTGCAACTAAAATCAGCACAAACGGGATGTATTCGCCTGCTGTACCAATAGCGCTTGACGCGATTGCAAAACAGAACACTACCATAAAAATGAGTTTTTGTGGTTTATCGCCATTTTTCTCAAGTAAACGACCGATCAACGCATCAACGGTGCCTGTTGCACGTGCGATTGCGAGTACACCACCAACAATCATAACGAAAAAGATTACGTCTTGCGCAGCAGCAAACGCACGAGGAATAGCTTTTAGCAGATCCCAAGGTGTAAGATGAACAGACTCTTCTGCAATATGGTAGGTACCAGCAAGCACAACCTGCCTGCCAGAGTCAGTAGTTGCAGTATCAAAAAAGCCTTGTGGAATAATCCAAGTCGACAGTAATGCAATTAGCATCATACCTAGTAGCAGGACTAGTGTATGAGGAACTTTCAATGTTTTTGCCATGGAAAGTACAGCTCCAAATTTGGTAACGGTAAAATTGCAACGCATCTTACCGATATTCGGAGCAAATTTCACTTTTTAATATCAAATTTCCAATTATGCTACATTGTGATTGGCTAAAACGGCATGTTCAACACGGTTCCTGCCGTTTGCTTTCGCCTGATATAGACTTCTGTCTGCAAGTTTAAGTGCATGATGCAAATCCTCAGAGCACAGCGGCCAGTGAGAGATACCAAGTGAAATCGTAATATGCCCAGCTTCACCAAACTCAGTTTCAGCGGTACATGCACGCAAGCGTTCTGCAATTATGTCTGCTTTATCAATGTCTACATATGGCAAAAACATTAAAAACTCTTCTCCACCGCTACGACATAAGTGATCTTGTTCACGTGCATTAGTGCGCATCAGCTCGGCGAGTTTTCTGATTACTACATCACCAACATCGTGGCCGTAAGTATCATTCACATGTTTGAAGTGATCGATATCGAGCGCAATAATGCTAAACGGAGTTTGCTGCTCATAGGCAGTCTCCAGCCACTTTTCCATTCCTCGTCTATTGAATAAATGAGTAAGCTGATCTTGCTTTCTTTCATCGTCAAAGCGTTGGATCTGTGCTCCTAAGTTCTTAACACTGCTGTGCATTGCCTGATAAAGCCATGCGGCTTCATAATACCATGTAGATACATGTGGAAAATCTATGTTTCTACCATCTTGCACTTGCTCTGATAACTTAGCTAATCGCCATAGGGGCTTTGCTATTAAGGTTCCGAGTCCAAGTACACAAATTAACAAAAGTACAGTAAATGGAATGGTAGTTTTGAGTACGTGCCGCATAGTATTAGAAAGGTGCGACATGGTAACTTCTAACGGACGTTGTGCTACTACGCCCCAACCACTTGTGGGAACCAGAGCATAGCCCGCAAGCATCGCAACGCCTTGGGTATTTATCACTTGTGCTGACCCTGAAACTTTATTAAGCAGAGACCCAACAACTTCATTTTCAGTGACATCTTGTCCTATTCGATGATCGTCATGATGATAAATAAGTTTACCATTTGGCCCAGTAACAAAAATATAGGTTTTGTCCTTATGATGGTGGTTAGCAAGAAGCCGCCCTAAGATATTATCTCCTTTTAGATAAATCCCAGCTGCGATAAAGCCGACAAATTTACCTTCTCTATCAAACATTGGGTGTGTTGGGCTCACCATCAAATTTCCGGCGGGAGAGATAAATGGCCCTACAATGAAAGGTGCCTGTTTACGAAGTGGCGATGTTTCGGCTTCATTTATAAGCGTAGTCCCAACAACACCGAGTGAACTGGGTTGAGCACCGACAATTTCTCCATCGGCGTTGACTAGCACGATTGAATCAAAACTATGAGTTCGAGTAAGCATTTGCTTAAGTTCGTTATCGACCAACTCTGGGTTATCTAGCTCCGAGGCGATAGTTTCGCTCGACGCTTTTAATTGCATCAAAACTGATTGTAAAAAGAGATCAGTAACATCCGCGAGCTTAGTTGCATAAGCGCGATTTGCCTCCAAGGTATCTTTTACCATCACTTGCTTTTGAACTTGGTAGCTTGAGAACAGAGCGTTTAGCAACGAAGTAAATACGCATAATGTGGCAAGAATGAGTATGAGCTTTTTGAGGTCTAACCAATGTTTTGCTTTATTTATTTGTACCACTAAGAATTCTCTTTAATGTACTTCCATGACATTTTAGCTATTCGTTTGAATGAAACAGTTAATCTATATCAAACTTCTGGTCAGACCAATAACGAATAAGAACGTGCACATTCTGTGTGCCGGTATTATAACCACATAGCCAAAAATATTTAGTTTTTTGAACGGATTATTGGTATTGTCTCAGCTATCAGGTGTAAAATAATCTGAACATAAATACAGCGAAGTTCTAATGAAGAAAAAGACTACCAATCCACTAGTTGGCCACTTTACACTTGCTTGCCTTGCGCTCGCGGCGATATGGATGTTCGTATCTGATAAAGATGCATTGCTTGTCCTTAATTCCTTGGTTCTTGTCTATATTGTCTTTGCTTTAGCAAAACGATTAATGAAGGCTTCCAATAAAAAGTAGCGCGCTTTACTGCTTTTGTTCAGAGCCTCTTTATTTATCGGCTCTGAACACAATAAATGGCCTGTTTTACTGCCTAACCAGCTTTAATAGGTTTTCCCCCCTACTATCAAGCTCATTAAGTGGCTTAAGCCCCATAATGTGTGTAAGTGTTGGGTAAACTTCTAAATTGCTAGCTTGTTCTATCGTTACACCCGATTTAAAGGCAGGGCCACTTGCGACAAAAAATGCGGCCATATCAGGTGTCACCTCATACCCATGCGTACCATAATAGCCTTGCTTGCCCTTTTGCATAAAGACAATAGGTGCTTTTGCTTGCAGGATAATGTCACCGATACGAGAAGACTCACCGCCATTTAATTGCAGTTTTCGCTCACGATTTAATACTTTATAACGACCATTCGCTTTTTTACGTAACTGCTGTATAAGCGTCTCTGTTTCAAGGACTTTATCACCTAACGCATAAAGTGACACCCTCGTTCCGCTATTTTTTATCGTCCAATCTTCAGGTATATCTAGCTCTTCGAGGATCACGGCTTTGCTTGGCTCTACGCTTGCCATACCGTGGTCAGAAACGAGTACTAAGTTCACTTTAATTTTGTCCCTTTTCAAAACAGCGACAAAATCTCCAATTAAGCCATCAACAAATTGTACCGCTTCTCTCGTTTTTTCATGATCTGGTCCGTATTCATGACCCATGGTATCCACTAGAGAAAAGTAGCTGGCGACAAACAATGGTTTTTCGCTTTTTGGTAATTTTAGCCAGTTGTGTATTTCATTTAGACGGTTCTTGTAATCAGCTTGTTTTGAATAGTGATAGTAATAGTCAGGCGTCATACCATTGATTCTAGCGTCTGATTCAGGCCAGAAATACGCGGCAGACTTATACCCGTGCATTTTTACAAGATTCCATAACGGAATACCACTTATCCACGAGCTATCCACTTTACCCATTCCCATCTTATAACACTCTTCACGCTTCTTATCACAAAAGTAATTATCGACAATGCCATGATTGATTGGTTTTAAACCCGTAACAATAGATAAGTGATTCGGAAATGTCTTAGTCGGATATTGAGGCCATAGCTTAGTCGCGCGGACGCCCTGCTTCGCAAGATTTGCAATATTCTTTGCATCGTGTTTTTCAATGTAATCCCATCTAAACCCATCAATGGAGATCAATATGGTTGTCGCGCGCTCAGCAAAAGCAGTGCAACTAAAGATAGATAAGGTGAAAAGGAGGATTCTTAACATGTATAAATTCCCGTGTCATGTGAGTACCGCTGCAAAAGTAGGAGGCTGTGCAGCATAATCCGTGTAATTGTGGCCGCATTAAATCACAATGATTTGAAATTTATATTGATTTGCGGTCAGTGGATGGCAATTATAGATATTCGGGGAAGGTTAACTTTCACTATGTTGTAGTTGAGCTTAATTAATGCTTGATCTAAGTCAAAGTGACCTTTATATTAAAGTTTCAATAATTACTGAAAGTTTAGAACAATGAACTTATCACCAAAAATAGAAAATTTTGTACTTCATTGCGGCGAAATGGGAAGCCGTTGGGGTTTCAACAGAACTATAGGACAAATGGTTGGTTTGTTGGTTATTAATGAAAAACCATTAACAGCGAACGAAATCGCCGATGCGTTAAAAATTTCACGCGGTAACGTGAGTATGGGAATAAAAGAATTGCAATCTTGGCAACTAGTTAAGGTGCATCATATTCCCGGCGACCGTAAAGAATACTACTCTCCAAACGGCTCTATTTGGGATCTCGCTAACCGCGTATTTGAAGAGAGAAGAAAAAGGGAAATCGACCCAACACTAACTCTACTTCGTGACCAAATCCTAGATAGCGCCAACTCACCAGAAGAAGTGTATGCACAGCAGCAAATGCAATCCATTCATGACCTACTTGAAACCGTCACTAAGTGGTCAGCGGAACTTCAACGCCTATCACCAGAGCAATTGCAATCGTTGATGAAGCTCGGTTCTTCTGTGAGTAAAGTAATAGATTTAAAGGATAAATTATTACGTAAGTCTTAAAGTGCGAGGTGCGTCATGCTTGATACGTTGTTGTTGTCGCGAATACAATTCGCAGCAAATATTAGTTTTCATATTCTCTTTCCCACGATAACCATCGCGTTAGCTTGGTTTCTGGCGTTTTTTAAACTCAAGTATGACCTAACCGAACACCCGGTTTGGTTAAGAGCTTATCGCTTTTGGGTCAAAATTTTTGCATTGACCTTTGCACTCGGTGTCGTAAGCGGCATTACTATGTCGTTTCAGTTTGGTACAAACTGGCCCGGTTTTATGGAGAAAGTCGGCAATATTGCAGGTCCCTTGCTCGGTTATGAAGTATTGACCGCATTTTTTATGGAAGCAACATTTTTAGGGATCATGTTGTTTGGCATGAAGCGCGTACCACCTAAAATACATACTTTAGCCACTTTTATCGTCGCCATTGGTACAACGCTTTCCGCATTTTGGATCCTGTCTTTGAATAGTTGGATGCAAACCCCGACGGGCTTTGAACTTAGAGACGGTATCGTATATCCCACGGACTGGTTTGAAGTTATTTTCAATCCTTCATTCGGTTATCGCTTCTTCCATATGCTACTAGCTAGTGCACTGACGGCTTCATTTTTGATAGCTGGTGTCAGTGCGTATCGGATGCTGAAAAACGACGAAAAACATGCCCCCAAAAAGGCGCTAACCGTTGCGTTAACAGTTGCGGCCCTGCTTACTCCATTGCAGGCTTTCGTTGGCGATTTGCATGGCCTAAATACGCTAAAACATCAACCACAAAAAATTGCAGCAATGGAAGGGGTTTGGGAAACAGAGAAAGGAGCACCACTACTATTATTCGCAATTCCGAATGAGGAAGAAAGACGCAACGACTTTGCGCTCGGTATTCCTAACATGGCAAGTTTTATTCTTACCCACGACGTTAACGGTGAAATTAAAGGGCTTAATGAATTTAAAGGTGAACACCCACCTGTTAAGCCCGTCTTTTTCGGTTTTAGAATCATGGTTGGGATGGGCATGCTGATGATCTTAGTTGCGTTTGTCACTCGTTTTACATTATGGAAAAAGGGCGAGTTACCGAAGTGGCAACTGAAAACGCTTGTTGCGATGACTTTCTCAGGCTGGGTGGCTACCCTCGCAGGCTGGTATGTCACAGAAATTGGCCGTCAACCTTATATCGTCAGTGGTATCTTAAGAGTTGAAGATGCAGTCACAACAATTGCCTCAGAAAACGTCTTATTTACACTCATTGGCTATCTGACGATATATGCAATCTTACTGTACGCTTATATTCGCACTTTGTTCCACACTGCTAGCAAGTCTGTAGAAGTGGAAGAGTACGACATGAAGGAATTTGCTGAGGAGGTGACTCGTGTTTAATCCGGAATATCTATCTCTCATCTATGCCGGTTTGATGGCACTCGCTGTGCTTGTTTATGCAATATTAGATGGTTACGACCTTGGCGTTGGCATGATGATCCCGCTGGACGATAAAGAAACCGCAGACACTATGATAGCCTCTATCGGTCCATTTTGGGATGCTAATGAAACGTGGTTAGTTTTAGCTGTAGGCCTCGCATTTATCGCATTTCCTCAAGCCCATAGTATGATCTTGCAGGCGCTCTACATTCCTGTTGTGTTTTTACTCTTTGGCTTAATTATGCGTGGTGTCGCTTTTGATTTCAGAGCAAAAGCGAGAGTTAAACGCCAAAGGCGGTGGGACAAAGTATTTAAATTTGGGTCGCTACTCACATCATTTGCGCAAGGGTATATGCTGGGGCTTTATGTCATAGGCTTTGAAAATACCCCTCTTGCCCATGCATTTGCGGTCTTTAGTGGAATTGGCGTTGTCTGCGCGTATGGCTTGATTGGTTCTGCATGGCTAATTATGAAGTGTGAAGGGCAATTGCAGCAAGATGCTATTAGCTGGTGCAAAAAATTTGCGAGAGTAGCCTTTGTTGGGGTGCTGCTCGTATCTATCATCAACCCAGCGATTAATGAGTGGATCTATGAGCGTTGGTTTGACCTCCCGATGGCCTTAGTCGTATTACCAGCCCCGATTATTTGCTTGTCGCTCTTTGTAATTTTAGAACTTGTGTTACAGAAACTACCAAAGTCGCCGGATAATGGTGCTTGGTTACCGTTCCTGATTTCAGCATTTATCTTTGTGCTTTGCTTCTTCGGCTTAGTTTATAGCTTTTACCCATTCGTAGTGCCAGGCAAGCTAACCATCTTCGAAGCGGTCGCTGACGCATCGGCTCTTACTTTCTTATTATATGGCGTAGTCATTGTGGTGCCGACCTTAATTGCATATACGTTATTTTCGTACCGAGTCTTTTGGGGCAAGGTTCAACCTTTGTCCTACTATTGACACTTGCATACATTAGCCCAACCAAAAGGCAGCGAGTTGGACGCTGCCTTTTTTATTGCTTTATGAATACTACTCGTCTTTGCTATATGTCTTTTTTGTTTACTGCAAATCTAATGCCTGCGAAGCAAGCTTTATCATCCAATAAATAGGCATAAAAAAGCCCGCTATTCGAGCGGGCTAAGTCTGACTTTGTGGCTAAATCTTTGGGTAACCTATTCTGTCAGATAAATATCCAACGCTTGAGGCAAAGTAATAAGATCTATTCCAATTCATTAAAGCCTTGTAATTGTCATAAGCCAAGTACATCCGGCCATTGGCGTCATCTGGCATCACTAAAGCGGCTGTGATATTCACTTTTGGCAAGTCAGTGCCATCCATCCTACGAAGACCAAGCGCTTGCCACTCCTGCAATGAACGCTCTGATTTACTCCACTCCTTTAACCATTCGCTGTGCGTTTTAGTACCACGCTTTAAAATGTAGCTATTGTCAAAACCTTCAGGTAGCTTAACTTGGCGACCCCAAGTGAGATCGTCGTTCCAGCCCACACTTTTCAGGTAATTGGCTATTGACGCAAAAGCATCTTCTTGTGTCGTCCAAATGTCCTTACGACCATCTTTATTATAATCAACAGCATAAGACGTAAATGAAGTTGGCATAAACTGAGTTTGACCCATTGCTCCTGCCCACGATCCTTTGAAATCATCCAGACCGATGTGACCATCTCTTAAAATATCCAGCGCAGCCCACAACTGTCTTTTATACAAAGCTTCTCGACGACCATCAAAAGCAAGCGTCACCAACGCACTAATGACTGGATAGCCGCCTTGAATACGACCAAAGTTGCTTTCAAGGCCCCACAGGGCAACAATAAACCGTGCCTGTACGCCATATTCTTTTGCTATTTTTTCTAAAGATTCTTGGTGTTCTTTGTAGAGTTTGCGAGCCTGTTGGATTTTCCATTCAGGGACGCGCTTGGGTAAATAAGTTTCTAGTGTTTCGACAATTTCTGGCTGGGATTTATCAGCCTTAATCACCTTTTCCTTAAATACTGCTGTTGCAAAAGCCTCATCAACTAATTGTTGTGTATAGCCCTTGTCAATCGCTTCTTGTTTTAAGTTTTTGAGGTATTCATCAAACTTCGCTTGAGTATTAGCAAAGACTGATGTGGACAAGCAAACTGAGGCTACTAGTAGGGAAATTTTTTTTATCACGAATCTGTTACTCCGTTTTGCTTTCTAAATTCATCAAGCAAGCTTTCTGTATGCGGTGGAAGTTGCAAGTAAAACCCATCGTCAGTTAATTTTTGCTTAACCGTTTCAAGATCAGCAATTCCCAATTTTGTTCTTCTCGCAAGGTCAATAATCATGACATAGGTAGGAGTGCCGAAAGTTTCCATTAACGGTGCAGGGACATTGGAAAAATCATCTCTTTTAGTTACAAAAAGATAGGTATCCGCTTTTTTTGGACTTTTGTATATGGCAGTGAGCATTATAAGCCTATAAATTCTTGCTAATCATGGGCGGTCACTATACCATGCTATTAGTAAGTTGTGGAAAGTTTTACTACGCGCTAAAGTCAGCTAGATAAGGCTTTAGCGGCGGTTGTAACAGAAATTTGAGTACATATGGCAAATCAAACATTCGAACTAAAAGGAAATCTATTTACACTCTCTGTGCTGCAGTTGTTTTCTTTAGATCTGACCAAGTTAAGGCAAGATCTTGATAGCAAAATTTCGCAAGCGCCTAAATTTTTTCAAGGTGCACCAATTGTCGTTAATTTAGCTGATGTTCAGGAGCAAACTGTAGAATTCAAAGAGTTAAAGCAAACACTGGTCGATTTACAGCTCAATCCAGTGGGTGTGTGTAGCGGTACTCAAAGTCAGCACGACTTAGCCAAAGAAGCCGGGTTTTCTGTACTAAACTATTCAAGGGATGTGCAACCGAGTACCCCATCACAATCTCAAGCAGCAGAAGTAGTAGAAAAACAAGTTTATCTTCCTGCTCAAATTGTGAACGGAACGGTACGTAGTGGTCAGCAAATTTATGCTAAAGACCGTGATCTGATCGTGCTAGGTGCTGTAAGTCATGGTGCAGAAGTTATCGCCGATGGTAACGTGCACATTTACGGTACTTTACGTGGTCGTGCAATCGCAGGTGCGCAAGGCCAAGAAGACACGAGTATATTCTGTCAGCGCTTAGAAGCTGAGCTGGTGTCTATAAACGGGAGTTATTGGATCAGTGATTCGCTGCAAGGTGAACACTGGGGTCAAGCTGCTCAAATAACACAACAAGACGAATCATTAAAAATTACAGCTTTGGTCAAAGGATAAATCAGATGGCAAAAATTATTGTCGTAACTTCAGGTAAAGGCGGTGTTGGTAAAACAACGTCAAGTGCAGCAATTGGTACTGGCTTAGCGCTAAAGGGTTATAAAACAGCCATTGTCGATTTTGATATTGGTCTTAGAAACCTCGACTTAATCATGGGATGCGAGCGTCGCGTTGTTTATGATTTTGTCAACGTTATCAACGGTGAAGCAAATTTAAATCAAGCATTGATTAAAGATAAGCGCGTCGAAAAACTTTATATTCTTCCGGCTTCTCAGACTCGTGATAAAGACGCCCTCACTCGAGAAGGGGTTGAGCGCGTGTTAAATGAGATGAAAGAAGAATTTGATTTCATCATTTGTGATTCCCCTGCAGGAATTGAGGCAGGTGCAATGATGGCATTGTACTTCGCAGATGAAGCCGTGGTAGCAACTAACCCTGAAGTTTCATCCGTTCGTGACTCAGACCGTATTTTAGGTATTCTACAAAGCAAGTCGAAGCGCGCTGAAATGGGCCTAGAGCCGGTTAAGGAACACCTATTGCTTACACGTTATAACCCAGAGCGTGTAGATAGCGGTGAAATGTTGTCGGTAGACGATGTTAAAGAAATTCTAGCGATTGACTTACTAGGTGTAATACCTGAATCAAAAGCAGTACTTAATGCATCTAACTCAGGTCAACCGGTTATCTTAGACCAAGAGTCAGATGCAGGCCAAGCATATAGCGATGCAATTAACCGCTTATTAGGTGAAGTCGTTGATTTCCGTTTCTTACAAGTTGAGAAGAAAGGTATCTTCAAACGGATCTTTGGAGGGTAAGGTGTCATTACTAGATTATTTTCGTTCTGAGAAAAAAAATAGCGCGTCACTAGCGAAAGAGCGACTGCAAATCATCGTTGCGCACGAACGCTCAAAGCGTGGTACACCTGACTACTTACCACAGCTTAAGCAAGACATACTCGATGTTATTCGTAAATATGTGAAAGTAGATTCGGATGCTGTCAACGTCCAGTTTGAACAAAACGAGGATGACTTAGCAGTATTAGAATTGAACGTTACTCTACCTGATGATGAAAAGTAACAGTTTGAGTAAATGTGATAAGGGCTATTTCTATAGCCCTTATTTATTTCGTTTTGCCCATTCTAATTAAGCTGTCAAGGGGCTTTACATTGCCCTACTCTTTGCTGAATTGTCCGAACTTCAGATTACTTACTCTTATTTAAGGACAAAGTACCTTTGACCCTTTTTGCAGGCTTAGTATTGTGCTTTGGGCTTGACTTACGTTTGTTGTGACTGTGATTTTGTTCACCATTTCGCGTTTTTGGCTTAGACTTAACGCTATTTTGTTTGTCGAGTTCAGTTGTTCGATCTTTGCTGTTATGCGCTCGCCTATCTTGCTTTGGACGAGCAACTTCACTGCTAGGCTTATCATGCTGTTTTCCCGCACCAGCCCCCGCTGATGCCTCTTGCGTTTTACTCGATGACTCTGTGGCGTGATTAATCGCTCGCATTTCGTTTTCGTTAAGGTGGCGCCACTTACCAGAGCTAAGGCCAGTTAGATCGATATTCATTATCCGAATACGTTTAAGGTGTGTTACTTCAAATCCTAGATATTCACACATTCTGCGAATTTGACGATTTAAGCCTTGGGTCAATACAATGGTAAATGACTTAGCCCCGGTTTTACGAACTTTACAAGGCTTTGTGACAGTGCCAAGGATTGGAACACCTGAGGACATACGTTTTACAAAGCGCTCATCAATGGGCCTATCGACCACAACCTCATATTCTTTTTCATGGTTATTGCCGGCGCGAAGGATTTTATTGACCATATCGCCTTGGTTGGTCAAGAAAATTAATCCTTCGGATGGACGGTCTAAGCGACCAATAGGGAAAATACGCTCAGGATAGTTGATTGCACTGACAATATTGCTTCTGATTTTTCGCTCGGTGGTACAAGTTACACCAACAGGTTTATTATAAGCAATAAATACAGCCTTTGGCTTTGCTTTCAAAGGCTTACCATCAATGATGATAGTGTCAGCATCAGACACTTTGGTGCCCATTTCTGGTAGAATTCCATTTACTTTGACACGGCCTGAGGCGATTAAGTCATCAGCTTCTCGACGACTGCAGAATCCAGTTTCACTGATGTATTTATTGAGGCGCTTTTGCTCTGTCACGATACAACCACTTTGAGTAAAAACCCGTATTGTAATCGCTTCAACCACTTTACACTACTGCATTTCTACTTTTGCAAACTTTTTCTTAATAGCTCAGGAGAAAAATGATACTGCTCTTTAGGCTTTCCTCTAAGACTCATTGCCTTGTAATCGATAGATTGCCAGTTTTTCGCTGACTTTATCCAGTAATAGTCAGCTAGATTTTCCTTGGTGATCACAGTTAAATCAAACGCAAGTTCAGTGTTATCCTTCCAAAAAGGGTGCCCATAATAATGATCGTACACCGAAATCAACGCCCAAGCCCCCATCATAAAGTGCCCGCCAACGGATGCTTGCATCTCATTATGTTCAATAAGCTCAAAAGTATCCGACAACCAATCAAACCCACCAAACACTATTTGTGAGGTGCTTGATGCTGCTGCGGTGATAGCTCCCATCGCCATCAAATCTGACGCACACCAAATAAGGTTTGTTTTTGGATAGCGGTGCAACAATTTCTTAGTCTTATCAAGCGCTTGTTCTTTTGACCAGCCGGCGTAGACAGTTTGCTGAACCACCACGCCAACTTCATCAAAAAAGCGCTTTGCACCGTTACTTCTAATATCTGACTCTGTGCCATAGTGACCATTGATAGCAATAGGGTAAATTGTCTCATGACCGTTAGTTTTAGCCTGTTGGTATAGTTTCTTTGCCAGATCGTAACCAGCTTGGTCATTATCATGATGTACTTCCCCAAGCCAATACTTATAGTGTTCTTTTGGATTACCTATCGCCTGCCTTTCAGGGCCCGAAATCGTTTCTTCTAAAGTAATATGATTGATCCCATATTTTTCTAAAAGCTTTAGGCTTTCTTCGGCACCACCAGGATAATTAATGAGGATGACATAGTCGGGAGTAGCACGATAACTCAAATATTTTTTAAGCTCAGCAAGCTGTATAATTCGGTTTCCTTCTCCATAGATCACATCTAATCTAATATCGAATTGATCCGCTGCCGCTTCTGTAATGCCTTGGACGCGCTGCCAAAATGGTTCACCAGGCACAGAAGGATTAACAAACAAGACATTTAAAGACTGTTTAGCATCAACACTAAAACACACCATCCATAGCACTACCCCAATTAGTACTTTTTTAATCATAGCGGGCTCTTCGTATTACTAGCAACTTCAATAACTTCTCAAATGGGCCTTGCTTAAACAACTTAAAATAAATAGACGCAAGGGCTAATTGAATTATAGACGCAATTACAAATGCCGAGAAATAATCCACCCGCTCCCAAGTGCTGATAGCGTTCGGGTTTATAAAGTAAAAATAGCTTACAAACACAATTGACTGGAGAAGATAAAACGAAAGCGCTAGGCGCCCAACACATTGTAAACTCCAAAGTTGATGTTTTGCACCTCGCATTGCCGCCTTAATTACAACGACATAAAACAACGCAACGGGTATCGCAAGGATCCAATCTATTCCTTCAAAAAACTCGACGCCTAGCTTACGCTCAAGAACAAAGCCTACAAATGACAAAATAATGGCTACAACGGCAAACAAATTAATTTTATGAACAGGTTCAGTACGCTCTAAATCAAACATTCCACTTCGATATAAACGCATACCAAGTAGCATTAACCCGGCGGTATACCACAAAGTAATAACCGGGATAAGCAAACTAATAATGATAAAGTACAGGCCATTAAGGGTGAGTAGTTCTAAGTAGTTTGCTGGAATTTGCTGCAAAAACTCGAGGTAGACTTCTGAAGTTCTATTTATTTGTGGTTCTGGATCAATTAATAGCAATAAGCTGATAGCAATAGAAGGGACTAAAATGAATCCTATCGCATAGCGGTTTAGCTTTTTGTCGCTCGCATCTATAAATCGTAGCGCTACAAATCCACTCAACGCATAATTAAATAAAATATCTCCAGGCCAAACCAACACGCCGTGTAACACACCGAAAACCATTAACCATGTTAGTCGATGTCTTGCAAGGCTCTGATCATCCGTCTTTGCTACCTGAATGCACAATGCCGCCCCAAATAACATGGCAAATAAGGTTCTGAATCGACCATCAAAGAAAATATTGTTAACCATTGCGAAGAACGGATCAAGATAGTGGGCAGTTTGAGCTGGTACATAACCCAACTCAAAATTGGCCATATGTACCATATTCATGGAAAGCAAACCAAGCAGCGCGAACCCGCGGATCGCATCCATCGCAATAATTCTATTCATCAATACACACGGTTTTTATACATATCAGCCCAGTTTATCGCAGCGGCATGAAAATCAGGAAGGTTTTCGTCTTTATAGTTTAAATAACTGCACGCATCCTGCAGAGTCCACCAGCTTCCAGACTCATAGGCTCTAACGATATTTAAAATATAATATAGTGTGTTGGGTTTGCCTATCAAAGCATCATGGAGTTGCTCAGGAAAAGGTAGCTTGTTTACAACCTGCTCCATTGGCCTGTCAAGAATGGCATCAAGCAGAGAAAATAACCCTGTCATAAAGCTCATATTGGCAAGCCCTGGCGATATTTGCTGTGCGATAAGTTCACAAAACCGTGAACGAACGATAGAAAGGCGTGTTAATTCTGTCGGTTTTCCCTCGGCTACGTGGGCTGTCATAATTAAGTTTACAAACTTTTTTACACGCTCGTTTCCTAAATATACCAGGGCTTGCTTTAAAGATTCGATACGACTTTTGATCGGAAATACGCCGGAATTAATAAGCCTTAGCAGTTTATACGCAAGCGCAGTGTCCTGAGCAAACAACTCGGCTAATCGCGTAATACTCATATTCGGTTTGAGTGCTTCTTCATAAATGAGCATGACTATCACATAATTGATAGTAATGTCTTTTTGCTCAATCATTTTTGGTTTTGCAAAGAAGTAGCCTTGAAAGAACTGAAATCCCATCTTTTTAGCTTGCTCGAATTCTTCTTCGGTTTCGACTTTTTCCGCAAGTAGTTTAATGTTCTTTCGCTCTTTAATCATGTCAATCACTGGCACTATAGTGTCCAGCGGGTTTTCCATGACGTCGAACTTAATCAACCTTACGAGCTTTAAGAAAGGTTCCCATTCTTTTGAGTATTCAAAATCGTCTAACGCGAGTCTAAAGTTGCTGTGAAATAAGCCTCTTATCCGCTCATAATTTTGTTTTGTTGGCGGAATAGTCTCCAATAGTTCTAAGATCACATCATTTGCTGGGAGAAACTCACACAGCTCCTGACGTAATGAGTCTGGACCAATATTAATTAGCGCTTTCTTTCCCGAAGTGAGATATCGCATGCCGAGGTTAAGTTGATTATTCATTATCAGCTTGGCTGTCGCTGCATCATCTGCAATATTTGGAAAGCTATTTTTTACACCATCGCGAAACAACAATTCGTATGCAACAACTTGTTTTTTACGATTAAATATGGCTTGGCGGGCCACAAAAACCTTCAAACAAAAACTCCTTCGTACCTAAAGTGAACAATCGCACTTTTGGTTTAGCAATTTTTAGATTTTAACCCTTTATGATGATAAAGAAAATCAACCTAAGCTATTAAGAATCAAAATAATAGCTTAAAAGATAATGCAAAATGACAAAAAAGAAAGGCCAAAGCTATCTTTTGATACCTTTGACCTAGTTTTTTGTTTAGCAACTGAGCCAATTGCTAAATACTTAACACAGATGCTAAAATTTTTTTATCTACGTTTTTTCTATCTATATAATTGTTCGCAGTATTTTTGTGCAACATCAGACCAGTCAAAGCGCTGCATACGAGCTTGCAGCCTGAGTTGTTGATATTTTTCGCAATCTCCTATCAGATCAGCAAGCGCTAATTCAAAAATCGCAATAAACTGACTACCTTGCTCTGCGAGTGTTTCTCCTTCAAAGCAATAGCCTGTTTCATTGTGTTTTACCGTATCATATAGTCCACCCACTTTATGTACGATACAAGGTTGTCCAGCGCGCATCGCAAGCATTTGGCTGATACCACAAGGCTCAAAGGAGCTTGGCATTAAAAACAAATCACCTAATGGGTACAGTTGCTCGCCGAGTGCTTTACCATAACCATTTAAAAACAAGACATTGTTATGGCGTGCCATTACTTCGGTAAATAGCTGCTCAAGACTTGGGTCACCAGAGCCTACAATCACAATACGTGCTCCTTGGTGCTTGGCTATTTTTGCAATGTCATCGAGCACAATGCCTGATTGGGTAGGCTGTCTTAAAATAAGTGCTTTTTGATCGGTGAGACGACCAACACTTGTAATTAGCTTGCCGCTAAAGGCTTCGTCACGCCAAGCGAGTATGCGCTGATGAGCAATGTAAAACCGAGATAATACTTGGCTAGATTTTGCCATCCATTGAAACACATGCTGCTCAGCAAGCGCCAAATAGTCAGCAAAAATTAGATTCTCTTCGTCACCTGACTCATCATACACACAACCGTTTAAAATACCTGCTAACCGTCCTTCATGAGACGCATGCTGCATGTCGCTTTCTAACCCTTCGCCACCAAAAAAACCAAGCTCAGGATGACTCGGGATCATCACTTCTTTGGCATAATTAGGAGAAACAACATGCACTTTGTCTGAAAGATTAATAGCCGCTCGCATCGGATTAAAGCAGTGAGGATATTTAGGATCGCAAATACTGAGCCCATCATAGGTGAGTGTCGGAAACCAAGACTCAAGGCTGGAAAAGTCATGATTAAAAGGCCGGATCCCTTGAAGCGCAAGGTTATGCACAGTATAGACTGTCCTTAGCGCCTTTAAGCGTTTGAATCTTGGACTAAACTGACGAAGTACAGCAACGACAGCAGCGTGCCAGTCATGTAGGTGTACAACATCTATCTCAGCTATCAACTCATGTTCAATAAGTTCAGCAACTGCCGCACTAAAAAACGCAAATCGATTTGCATCTGTCGCAAAGGGCTGGTGAGGATCATTACAGTAAATAGCGCCGTGATGCTCACTAAACAATGAGTGTGAAATGACATACTGAGTGACATTGTCACTTTCTTCAACAGACCAAAGAGTCGCCGTTTCTAGGTGTTGACGAAAAGGGACGGCAATATCAGCGACTAAGTTTCGATTTAAAGCAGCTTGGCCATAATCGGGTGTGACCACCGATACTTTAATGCCAAGCTGCGCCAATGCATAAGGTACGTCGCGTATTACATCTGCGACGCCCCCCACCTTACAATTTGGCAACCGATCGTTTTCGGCTGCCACTAAAATTACATGCATAGTACCTCTACATGGATCATTTATTATTTTTTTCCGCAAGCTCTGCGAGCATATCTCGGGTCACCAATACGATCCCCTTATTCGACACTCTAAAGCCATTCTCTTTGTCTAGGTCAGTATCGTAACCAATTGTCATCCCCTCTGGTATTTGACAACTGCGGTCAATGATTGCGTTTTTGATTTTGCAGTTACGCCCGATTTTGGCACCAGGCAACACAACGGCTCCTTCAATTTCACAATACGAGTGAACATGCACATTGGAAAACAGCAATGAACGCTTAACTTTAGAACCAGAAATAATACAGCCACCAGAAACCGTCGAGTCTACGGCCATACCGCGTCTATCATCATCATCAAATATAAATTTAGCTGGTGGTAGCTGTTCCTGATAAGTCCAAATTGGCCAATGAGGATCATAGAGATCAAGTTGTGGTTCAGGAGAAACCAGCTCCATATTTGCTTCCCAGAATGAATCAAGCGTCCCTACATCTCGCCAATACGGCTGCCCTTCATGTGATGGGTCGCAAAATGGATACGCATATACATTATGCTCTTCTATGATGGATGGGATAATATCATGACCAAAGTCACGACCAGATCCTTCTCGTTCAGCATCCTTTTTTAACTGCTCGAATAAAAACTCAGTGTTAAACACATAGTTCCCCATAGACGCCAAACATACACCTGGCTTTCCAGGGATTGACGTCGGATCTACCGGCTTTTCATCAAAGCGACGCACACGGTTGCTTTCATCCACGGTCATTACACCAAACGTTTTCGCTGCTTCTTCACAAGGCACTTCAATACAACATACGGTCATATCTGCACCTGTCTCAACGTGCTTTGCAAGTAAGCCACCGTAATCCATTCTGTAAACATGATCACCCGATAAGATCATAACGTATTTGGGAAGCTCATGACGAATAATATCCATATTCTGGAAAACTGCATCTGCTGTGCCGCAGTACCACTCATCACCATATCGCTGTGATGCTGGCAATATTTCTACAGATTCTCCAAGTTCCTTTTTAAAGTGTCCCCATGCGCGATTAACATGGCGAATAAGGGAGTGCGACTTATACTGCGTGGCAATACCAACCCGTCGGATCCCTGAGTTAATGCAGTTAGACAGTGGGAAATCGATAATTCGATGTTTGCCGCCAAAATAAACAGCGGGTTTCGCTCGCCAATTGGTGAGCTCGTGAAGGCGCGAACCTCTTCCACCCGCAAGTATTAAAGCATATGTTTCTCGAGTGAGGGTACTAATATAACGATTCGCATAATTAGGCATGATTTCTTCTCTCCATAACTTTTTTGCGGTGACTACTGCATTGGGCTCAAGCGCCAAATATCATCGCTGTAATCTTGAATTGTTCTATCGCTAGAAAATTTTCCACTTGCTGCGGTATTGAGAATACTCATGCGCAGCCAATGTTCCTTGTCTTTATATGCTTGAGCCGCATGCTCCTGGCTCTCAACATAGGAAGGAAAATCTTGTGCCACTAACCAAGGATCGGTACTACTCTTAATTGAGTTGATTACGTCATCAAAGATATTAGGCTCAAATAGGTTAAAGTGACCACTTTCGAGCAAAGCCATAACACGTTTAAGGTCATTGTTGCTTTCTATTATCTTAAGGGGCTGATAATTTTGGCGCACTTGCTGTGCTTGTTCAGCAGTTACACCAAATAAGTAAAAGTTGTCTGCACCAACGCATTCTCGTATTTCAATATTTGCACCATCTAAAGTACCTATGGTGATCGCGCCATTCATCATAAACTTCATGTTGCCTGTGCCAGACGCTTCTTTTCCAGCGGTTGAAATTTGCTCTGATAAGTCTGTTGCAGGACAAATCACTTCCATTTTTGAGACATTGTAATTGGGCATGAAAGCCACTCGAAGATAGGGCCTCGCCGCGGGGTCATTGTTGATAACATTGGCAACATTATTTATTAATTTAATGATCTTCTTCGCCATGTAATAACCGGGTGCAGCCTTACCTCCAAACAGTACGCAACGAGGAACAAGCTCTGCCACATCGCCACGACAGATCCGATCGTAAAGATGGATAACGTGCAATACGTTAAGCAACTGACGCTTGTATTCATGAATACGTTTGACCTGAACATCAAACATCATAGTTGGGTCAAACTCTACCTGACATTCATGAGCAATTAGCTCAGCAAGACGTTGTTTGTTGTTTTGTTTGACTGTTAACCATTGCTTTTGGAAGGCGTGGTTATCGTAAAAACGACGTAGTTCACTAATTTTAGAAAAATCAGCTTGCCACCCGTCGCCAATTTTATCGCTAATCAATCGTGCCAGTTCTGGATTACAATGCGATAACCAGCGCCTTGGCGTCACACCGTTGGTTTTATTATTAAACTTCTCTGGGCACAGTTGATAGAAATCGTTAAACAAGCCAGCTTTTAATAACTCGGTATGAAGTGCAGCAACACCATTGACAGAATAACTACCTACAATCGCAAGATACGCCATGCGAATTTGAGGATGGCTAGACTCCTCAATGAGTGACAGCGCGCGCTGCTTTTCGATATCACCGGGCCATTTAAGTGCAACTTCCGACAAAAAGCGGGCATTGATCTCATAGATAATTTCTAGCAACCTTGGTAACAAGCGCTCAAATAAACTCACAGACCAGCGCTCTAATGCTTCAGGCAATAAAGTATGATTGGTATATGCCATGGTTGATGTCGTTATCTTCCACGCGGCATCCCATTCCAGCTCGTAATCGTCTAATAAAATACGCATTAGCTCAGCTACGGCAATACTGGGATGGGTATCATTGAGTTGGAATACGTGATAATCCGCAAAATCACTGAAATCATCGCCATATTGCTCAACCCAAGTTGCAATCACGTCTTGCAAGCTCGCGCTGGATAAAAAGTACTGCTGCCTTAATCTCAGTTCTTTGCCATTTTCACTGGCATCATTGGGATACAGGACCATCGTTATCTGCTCAGCGAGATTCTTCTTCGCCACTGCTTCTGAATAACTACCGGCATTAAATTCGTTGAGGTCAAACTCATCGGTCGCCTCTGATTTCCATAGCCTTAATGTATTTACCACCTCATTACGATATCCAGGAACAGGAACGTCGTAAGGCACGGCGAGAATATCTTGCGTATCAAGCCATTCATGATGCTGCCTACCATTTTTGTCGGTATGTACTTCAACATGACCAAAAAACTTAACTCTGCGGGCTTGTTCTGGTGCGGCAAGCTCCCATGGATGGCCTTCACGGAGCCAGTTATCAGGCTGCTCTACTTGGTGACCCTGTTCACAGGTTTGGTTAAACATCCCAAATTCGTAACGTAAACCGTAACCAACAACAGGAAGGGCTAATGAAGCACAACTATCCAAAAAACAAGCTGCAAGGCGGCCTAAACCACCATTACCAAGACCTGCATCATGTTCAGCCTGCGCGACCTCTTCAAGCTCAGTACAGTATTCTTGTAATGCCGCTTGAACTTGTTCTTCTAAGTCTAGATTTAACACCGCATTAGACAGTGCTCTACCCATTAAAAATTCCAGCGAGAGATAAGCTGCTTTACGCGTCTTTTTACTCTTTATGTGCTCTTTGGTTGCTCGGCAACGGGCGACTAATCGGTCACGAATGGTCAAGGCTAATGCATGGTACAAATACAGTCGCGACTCTCCTACTTTGTCTCGACCTAAGGTATAGTAAAAGTGACGAGTCAAATCATCACTCAAGGTGTTTTCATCTATCTTTGGTGCATCTTGCCAATGTTTTACCACGCATACTGGCGCACTTTTATTAGCCATGCTTTTCATCCCCTTTGATTGATGTAAATATCCATGCTGACTTAGCTGGAACCTGTAAATAAGAATCTAACTCTGGTCTTTGCGGCTCAACCGCGGTGGTGATTGCTTGCTGCCAATGAGATGAAAATGCACTAAATGGCAGCTTTATTTGCAATGCACTTTCACTGGCGTTCAATATTATCAATAAGCTTTGCCCTAACTGCTGATCAGTAATGGTGTAACTCAACCATTTGCGGCTCGGCTCTCGCCATTGTTCAGGCGATAACGGCTTTGCTTGTTCATTAAACCAATTCACCGCAAAACGACTGTCACTGTCATGGACATAAAATGAGTGAGAAAACGCGGCAAATTGCTTACGAAGCGCAAGTAAATCTTGGATAAAAAAAGTTAAAGTATGGTGTTGCTGGTGGTTTTTCCATGCCAGCCAGCTAGTGCAGTTGTCTTGGCAGTAAGCATTATTGTTGCCACTTTGCGTATGTGCCATTTCGGTTCCCGCACAAATCATCGGGATCCCTTTGGATAAAAACAAAGTGAGTAATGCATTTTTCTGCATACTGAGACGCAATTCATTGATTTGAGGATCGGCACTGAATCCTTCTACCCCACAATTAAATGAAAAGTTTTCACTGTGGCCGTCTCTATTTGCCTCACCGTTTGCTTCATTGTGTTTATGCTCGTAAGCCGTCCAATCAAACAATGAGAAGCCGTCATGACTGGTAAGAAAATTTATGGAGTTCAAAGGACCCCGTAAGTTATGTTCAAACAGATCACTGGAACCATGAATACGCATCGCAAGCTCTGGCAATACTCCCTCATCACCACGCCAGAAGCGCCTAACTGTATCTCGATATTTATCATTCCACTCACGCCACGGAGAAGGAAATTGTCCAAGTTGATACCCACCAGGACCAATATCCCAAGGCTCGGCAATCAGTTTTACTTTGCTAAGCACTGGGTCTTGATGGATCGCTTGCAAAAATGCATGTTGATTTGAAAATCCCGAGGCTTGACGAGCAAGGATCGTCGCCAAATCAAAGCGAAAACCGTCCACCCCATGTATTCCACCCAATAGCGCAAGCTGTCCAAGACAAGTCTTAATACCACAGGGTTCGAGATATTCATTGTGTTTCCACAGCCGGTGTCATTAATGTAGACATTGGGCTTACTCGGCAAGGTGCTGTAATAAGTCAGGTTATCAAACCCTTTAAAGCTAATTGTCGGGCCATCCAAGCCACCTTCCGCAGTATGGTTAAACACCACATCCAAAATAACCTCAATACCGGCTTGATGGAGCCGCTCTACCATTACCTTAAATTCATTGATGTCGTCGTTAACGAGATAACTTTTGTGTGGTGTAAAAAAGTTGAGGCTGTTATATCCCCAATAATTTTTTAGCCCTTTGGTCGTAAGAAATTGCTCGTTGATAAACGCATGCACAGGTAGCAGCTCAATCGCAGTAACACCAATATGCTTGAGGTGATCGATAAAGGTTTGTTCAGCAATCCCTAAATATTTTCCTTGGTGTTTACTTGGAATATCTGGGTGCCTAACAGTTGCGCCTTTAACATGACATTCATAGATCACCGTTTTACTCCACGGAGTCTTGGGTCGCTTCCCTTGATACTTCTCAATCGCCGTCACTTTACTCTTTGGCATATCACAGGCGTTATCAGATGGGTTTAAATGGCCTACTGGCAAATGGCAAAAATGCCGTTCACTCCAAGTAAACTCACCAAAAAAGTCGCGGCAATATGGGTCTAAGAGTAACTTATTGGCATTGAAAAGCAGCCCTTTTTCCGCACTATACTCCCCGTCTACCCGATAGCCATATAAGTCTCCGACTTGTGCTCCCTCGATAAACAATGACCAATTTCCGCCCTCATGCCGAAACATACCTATCCGATTCACTTCGCTATGGCCACTTTTGTCGAACAGACACAGGGTTACGCGTTTCGCTTTCGGTGCATAAACACAAAAGTTAACGCCTTTATCACTGGCCGTTGCACCCAATAATTGATGATCGCCGCGATAACTGGTTAGCATGTGCCACCAGAGATCAGCTGCAAATACACGGTTGCCAAAGGCGGAACGGTTATATCGATACTTTGCTCAAGGCCATGGCTTGCTATGTTTTTCGATTCAATGAGTTGTTGTTTATGTGCAACGACTCCAACGCCGCTCCCCCAAAACGTTTTGTCATCCGTGTTTAAGATAACTTGATACACACCCGCTGACGGCACGCCTAAGCGGAATTGAAAATGGGTTTGTGGCGTAAAGTTTGCTATCACCACCAGCGGTGTAACACCATCTCGTCCGTAGCGTACAAAACTAAATATGCTTTGCTCAGCGTTCCCCCCATCAATCCAATTAAATCCTGTTGATTTGTTATCACACTCGAATAGTTGCGGCGTTGATTTATAGGTCGTATTGAGCGCTTTGACACACTTATACACGCCTTGATGTGCTTCACTTTCAAGCAACTTCCAGTTGAGTTGTTGGTTATGATCCCACTCCTCTCGGGGGGCAAGTTCAGCGCCCATGAACAGCAACTTTTTACCTGGGTGGGCAAACATAAAGCCATAGTAGGCACGTAAATTAGCGAATTGCTGCCAATCGTCTCCTGGCATTTTGCTCAGTAGCGCACCTTTGCCATGTACCACTTCATCGTGACTTAATGGCAAGATGTAATTTTCAGAATAGGCATACACCATCGAAAAAGTCATTTCATGGTGATGGTACTTGCGATGAATTGGGTCTTTGGACATATAGTTTAGCGTGTCATTCATCCACCCCATATTCCACTTATAACCAAAACCCAAACCATCGTGTTCAACACTGCAGGTAACACCGGGCCAAGCTGTGGATTCTTCAGCGACCATCATAATACCTTCGTCAACGCCATAACATTTGGTATTAACTGATTTGAGGCATTCTATTGCACCTAGGTTTTCACGGCCGCCATATTGATTTGGCACCCATTCCCCATGTTTACGGCTGTAATCCAAATAAAGCATCGATGCCACAGCATCCACTCTTAAGCCATCGATGGCGTATTCTTTTATCCAATACATCGCATTCGACAGCAAAAAGCTTTTTACTTCAGCGCGGTCGTAGTTAAAAATATAGGTGTTCCAATCTGGGTGAAATCCTTGCCGCTTATCAGCATGTTCAAATAAATGCGTACCATCAAATTTATGTAAACCATGGGGATCTGATGGGAAATGTCCCGGTACCCAGTCGATAAGTAATCCGAGCTCTTCACGATGACAGCACTCAACAAAGTAAGCAAAATCCTCCACGCCACCAAAGCGACTGGTTGGCGAGAATAACCCCACCGGTTGGTAACCCCAAGAGCCATCAAAAGGATATTCACTGATAGGCATCAGTTGCAAATGGGTAAATCCCAGAGCCTTTACATAGGGGATAAGGTCGTCCGCTAACTCTCGATACGTAAGATAGCGATTACCTTCTTCCTCTCGGCGTTTCCAAGAGCCCAAATGCACCTCATAAATACTAATGGGTGCATTGATTTTATTACGCAGCGCCTTTTTATCATGATCTGCTTGGCTCAATGTGAAAGCGGCTGGTCGAGCCTGAGTTATACTCGCCGTGCCCGGTGCTTGTTCCATTTTAAATGCAAAGGGGTCGGCCTTTTCTATGCGCTCACCCTCAAATGTAGTAATTGCAAATTTATAGCAGCAGTCTACCTCCAGTGCCGGAATAAAAAGCTCCCATACACCACTGGCTGGGTGTAATCGCATTGGATGCTGCACGGCCTGCCAATGGTTAAACTCACCTATCACAGAAACAGACAACGCATTTGGCGCCCAAACACCAAATCGAAACCCAATTACACCCTCTATTTCTACTTGATGTGCTCCTAAATGCACATAAGCTTGGGCTTGTGTTCCTTCATTGAATAAGTACAAGGCATCATCAGCCAAGCAACTTTCAAAACTATATACATCCCTCGCAGTGACGGTTTGCTCTGGGTAGTGCACTTCAAGCAGGTAATCTTTGCTGATGTCATCCGCTTTAAAATCTAATGTGAATAGCGCACTTTTGCGAAACCGTTCAAGCGCATAGCTGCTATCGCTGGTAAGCACCTTAACTTCTGTCGCACCTGGAATAAAACAGCGCACGACTGAGCGCTTCGCATCTAGCTGGTGTAACCCTAAGAAGGCAAATGGGTCGCGACACTTACCGGCTTCCAAAGCAGCTAGTTGACTGATGTAGTCATCTACTTGGGCGTCTTCTATTTTTGCTCTTGTATTCATCTATTCTTTCCTGCTGGTTACCGCATCTCGGATCAGCGGCCGAGAACTTGCAATAATTTCCGCTGATGTCTGATTAAGTCGCCTTCTCCAGTTTGGATACTCTTGGTCAGTACCAGGAATATTCACTGGTAACTTCTGTTCGTCGAGGTCATCAAACTGAATTGTCAGCATTTTTGCAGGCGACTTGGCGAGCACATTGATAAGCGACTGATACACATCACGGGCTTCGCTCGCAAGGCTGACACTTACCTCACCATAGCGACTAAGCCAATGACAAAGCTTCTCTCGCTCGGATGTTCGCTCTTCATCCGCTTTTGTTAGTTGGGGTTCGCTCAATAACTGATATTCGCGTTTCAACCTAAGGTCATCATGGCTCCACCAGCCAAAAAATGGCGGGACGTCATGGTTAGCAACCATGAGTAACGCATTGTGCTTATAGTGCGTAGGTGCTAAAAACTGACCGTGATAATCCTTCTCGAAGTAAAAAAGAATATTGCTGTATATATGAGACTCAGACATTGCTTCTTTGATTTCGATTGGAACAACCCCTAAGTCTTCACCAATGATCATTACTTGATGTTTGACAGACTCAATTTTGAGGATCGCTAAAAGGTACTCAAATGGATAATATACATAGCAACCTGTTTGCTGCTGATCTTGATAAAAGCACCACCACAACCTTCTTAGGCCCATCACATGGTCAATTCTTAATGCCCCAACACCGGTGATGTTCGCTTGGATCAGCTGTTTAAAAAATGCAAAGCGCTGCGCTTTTAACTTAACGGGGTTTAACGCTGGTAACCCCCAGTTTTGACCGAGCTCTGCCCAAGGGTCTGGAGGCGCGCCCACGCGAGCATGTTCGGCATACAAATTTTTATTGCTGTTGTATTCACTTGAGCCGTCAGCACAACCAACGGCTAAATCATTGATTAAACCTACAGCCATACCAGCATTCAGTGCCGAAGACTGGCATTGCGTTAATTGTTCAAACGCAAGCCATTGTAAAAATTTAGCGAAGTCATCGTCCTCAAATGCCTTAAGCTCTTGCTGCTTAGCCTGGCAAAATCGAGTAAAGTCTGCACACCACGTTCCAGTTTGTTCACACAATAACTGCCACGCAAAACGTAACGCGTTAAGCTTAGTTTCCATACAGTGAGTCATATCAAGATATGTCGCGTTCAAGTTACTCTTTGAGACGTTTAAATAGCTGGCGAATACACTCACATCTAAGCCAAATTGTTCACACAAAAGCTCTATAGAAATGTAAAAAGGGTGCAGTAGGCGGCGGTCATTTGGGCTGTACGGGCTCGCTTTTTCTGGTTCATCAACAAACAGCAAATGCAGTGGGTTTAACAAAATGTAGTCAACCCCTTCAGCTGCGCTAGCCTCAACTAATTGCTTTAGCTCATAAAAATCCGCACTTAGCTTGTTGCCAGCAGGCTTTAACGAATATAGCTGAATAGACAATCCAAGGAGCTTCTTATGTTGTTCAATCGGGTCATAACACTGTCTAGGCGTCACCCAAAGTTCTGTCTCGAACCGCGCACCATTTAACATTACCTCAGCGCTATGATAACCGACTTCAATCGCGTTTATTGGCACTTCAAGTTGAACATAGCGTGTATCTTGATAGCGGTAATCCCCAATCACTACTTGCTTGTTTGGATCGCAAACACAGCAATAACCCAATGCGGGGATCGACACAGTTAATTCGTTAATTTGCAGGCCGGCATCCACTCTTATCGTAATAGTTGGCATCTCTTTGCAAACCAAAGAAATGGCTTCAACTGGCGTTAACCACTTAGCAATATCCAGCTCAAAATTGAGTGTATTTATTTCATCTAGATTGCTGACATCAACACCGCACTCCTGCAATGCCTGTAGACGAGTTTGGTGATCAAATACCACATGATCACCCGTGTATTTATGGTACTCATAACCAATACCATAGAGATAAAGAAGCTGAGCAATGTTGTCCATTTATAATGTTACGCTCTCGCTGTGGACACAACACTGTTGTCTTCTCCAAAGCCGTTGGGCACATAACCATCTGCTTGATGATCATTGTCCCAGACTTCACCATCAATCAAATATCTGAAGTGGTAATCTTTGTCGGTTGGTAAACGGTGTTTGAGCTTAAACGCACTGTCTTTTTTGATGAATTTCATCGGCTCAGGTTGCCAATCATTAAAATCACCAGCAAGTTCCACCGTTTTCGCTTCTGGGTGTGAAAATGAAAATGTAATTTCTGCTTCGTCTTTTGTTTTGAAAAACCGTTTAGTGAGCATATAACCCCCATTTACCTTTTGTGAGTCCTTATTTCACAGTGACGTACGCTAATACTGCAAACGACTGGTAACTGTGTACGATTTATGTCGAGCATATTGAGATTTAAGCGAAATTAAATTTTAATTAGCTGGCAACTCACCGTTCGCTTTAAAAATCAACAGCCCTAAGTACAGCAAACAAATATTGAGTTTGTATGACAGTACAAATTTGGTGCAATTTTGCACCGCTTTGGCGCAATCTAAATCAGATAAGCAGTGATTTCAGTTTGCTATGAGTTCCTTGCAATCACTGAGCCAATCACATTAAGAGTCAACAAGAAAGCTAGTTAAGAATGGTTATCATGTAAAGTGAATTTAACTAATAATTGATCCCGCTCATATAAAGCAGTCTGCAAAGTGAAATTTTTAGTACTTTTGCACGATGAAGTTTGCAACTGAATGCTAAAGTGTGTAAAAAACTAGGTTAGCAACTATAATTTCAGATTACATTTTTTGCGATGAAGATCGCATCTGCGTACTATTACTCCGTAATATGCAAGAGTCTGAATTACTAAGGAAAGCCTATTCATGCCAAACGCGATAAGACTAACAAGTACCCTACTTCTGGGCACAATATTTGTTGTCATATTGCTGCATCTGTCTTTTAAGGCCCACGTGCTTGAGCTGATCGCTACAACCCCGATAAATGAGCACCTTACAGTATCAATGATATCACCTTGGTATTCCCCACTTCTGCACGGTTTGAGCTTTGCAGCAAGCGGAAACCACACTTATGTTGCAGTAGAATCAACTCTCGGAATACCCAAATATCTGGATGTAAGTACAGTTTGGTATGCCGTATTTACTTCTCCAATCACTCTCATTTCAATTGCAACTTTACTCGCGATTGTTGCGTATCTTTTTAAATCAGAGCGCCGCTACCGTAATCAAGATGAAGATATAAGCGAGGTGAATAAGGACGTTGGAGGAATATTGATGCGTTTAGAGGTTGATAGTGCGCCACTGCACCATAAGTCCTCTCTTGCCAAACTCAGCCATGCGATCCACGACTTGTCTAGCCATCTTGCACGCGTAAAACGCCATTCAGAGTCTCAAATTTTTCAAGACAAGCTCACAAAGCTTATAGATAGACATGCATATATTGACCATATTGAGGCAAAGTTAAAGCAAGCTGAGTTGGCGCAACAAAAATGTGGCCTGCTATTTATTGATTTGGACGGCTTTAAGCAGGTCAACGATTCCTTTGGCCACAGTTTTGGCGACGAAATTCTGATCCAAGTTGCTGCTCGGCTCTCAAAAGTGGTTCGCCAATATGGTTTAGAAGATTGCCACCCTATTCATGGCCTTGAACAAAACCTCTCAAGACTCGGCGGCGATGAATTTTCGCTATTTATTCCCAAATTAAGCAATCCAAGTTTGTGCACAGAAATCGCGCAGTCCATTCTTAGTGATATAGAGCGTGATTTCTTGCTTGGCAATAAGCTTGTCAAAATTGGAGCAAGTATCGGCATCGCGGTATACCCAGATAGTGCAGCAACACCAAACTCATTACTGCAGATGGCTGATGTTGCCATGTATAGAGCAAAAACGGATGGTCGTGGAATTTTTAAAGTTTATTCCCCCGAAATGGGGTCGAAAATGCGACGTTATCACTACCTCTTAGAAGAGTTACGACTCGCTATCTCTGCGCAAAGCTTTTATCTGTCATTCCAACCGATAGTGCATGTTGAAGATTGTGCTATCGACTATTTTGAGGCGCTTATTCGTTGGAACCACCCAATAGAAGGACAAATTCCACCAGCCGAATTTATTCCAATTGCAGAAGAGTCAAATTTAATTTTAGAGCTTGGTGATTGGATCCTACTTGAGTCGTGTAGGCAAATGTGTGCATGGCATAATGCAGGGATGAAAAAGGTAAAAATCTCGGTCAATGTTTCTGGAATACAATTAAAGCACAGAAAAGTCTTTGAATGGGTAAATGCTGCCCTAGAAAAAACCGGTTTACCAGCTACTGCTTTGATGTTGGAAATCACAGAGTCCACTCTTATCAAGGCCAGCAATGAAACGATTTCACAATTACAACAATGCCGAGATGCAGGAATAAGTGTCGCGATTGATGACTTTGGAACAGGCTTTAGCTCGCTAAGCACCCTCGCCGATTTACCGATAGATGTGATAAAAATCGATAAACTGTTTATCACTCAAGCCAATAGCAACCCTAAGTATCGTAAGATCCTCAATTCCATCAGCGAACTTGGACAGCAGTTAGAATTAAAGATTGTTGCCGAGGGCGTTGAACAAACCGAACAATTTGAGCTAGTTAAAAACTTAGGGATCAGCTGCGTACAGGGGTATTTAGTTAGCCGACCTGAAAGCTCAAATAATGTGGGTAGCAAAGTGTTAAATGGCAATGTGAATCACATCGCAGCCACCGGCACCAGCATTTGGTTACCAGAGCAAGTTGGGTAGCTGCTGTTAATAGTTAAGCGAAAAAAGTTAGCTACATACAGCACCTTGCACGCTAAGAAACCTATTATGCTAAAAGTGGGGTGCTTGGCAAATCGTGATGAACGCCCACAGTATTTAATCTGAACCAAGGCAAGGTTATTTATCGCTTAAATTTGGTTTCTAGGATAACCGATGAATTGGTACGCTCAATCCCCTCTAAATTACCAATTTCATCTAGCAGATGGCTCAACTGCTCCAAACTCTGTGCTTCAACAATGGCAATCAAGTCATATTCCCCACTAATGGCATAAAGCGCAGAAACATTTGGCAACTGCTGCAATGCTAAATTCGCCTTTGTAGTGAGTTTTTGTTTTACCTTAATAGAAACGTGTGCAGATACTAAATCGTCCATATACTGCTCCGCGAACTCTACGCGATATCCTTTAATTACGCCATTTTGCTCTAATTTTGCGATACGATTTTGTACTGTGGTTCTGGAAAGGTCTAACTTACGTGCCAACTCAGAGATGCTCTCTCGTGCATTATTACGCAACAGTGCAATGAGCTTTTCGTCTTGTGAACTAATCATTTTGCAATTTAATCATGTTAATTTGACATAAATGATAGCAAATATGTGAATTATTGCACTGCAAATTATTACAAAAGCGCGTAATAATGAAGAAATAGCAAGTTGACTGCGAGCAGAACAACAAGTAATCAGCTTCTGCTCGACAGTAATACCGCACAATGATAACAATTTAGGAGAAAGCGTCATGCAAGCAAATCGCGAATTATTCGATGAAGTCATGGTTCCAAACTACAACCCGTCAGCCGTTATTCCAGTTAAAGGCCAAGGCTCTCGCGTATGGGATCAGACAGGTAGAGAGTTCATCGATTTTGCAGGCGGTATCGCCGTAAACTGTCTAGGCCATTGTCATCCAGCACTAGTCTCTGCACTTAAAGAGCAAGGCGAAAAGATTTGGCACTTATCAAATGTGATGACCAACGAGCCGGCGCTTCGCCTTGCCAAAAAGTTAACTGATGCAACATTCGCAGAAAAAGTCTATTTCGCAAACTCAGGCGCCGAAGCAAACGAGGCGGCACTTAAACTTGCGCGTCGTTGGGCACTGGATAAATTTGGTGCAGAAAAAACGCAAATTATCGCATTCAACAAAGGCTTTCATGGTCGTACTTTCTTCACGGTAACGGTTGGTGGTCAAGCAGCCTATTCAGATGGCTTTGGTCCAAAACCTGCTGATATCACTCATATCGACTATAACGATTTAGCTGCGTTTGAAAAAACAATCTCAGACAATACTTGCGCAGTCATGATGGAACCGCTTCAAGGTGAAGGCGGGATCATTTCTCCAAATGCTGAGTTTGTCCAAGCTGTGCGCGAACTATGTGATAAGCACAACGCGCTACTTATTTTTGATGAAGTACAAACGGGTGTTGGCCGAACTGGTGATCTATATGCTTATCAAGGACTGGGGGTAACACCTGATATCCTAACTAGCGCAAAAGCACTAGGTGGCGGTTTCCCGATTGGCGCGATGCTTACTACCACTGAAATTGCAGCTCACCTTAAAGTAGGCACCCATGGCTCAACTTATGGTGGTAATCCACTGGCCTGCGCAGTAGCGGAAGCTGCATTTGACACCGTAAATACAGAATCGGTGTTAGCTGGCGTAAAAGCCAAAGAACAACTATTCAGAGATGGCCTAAATGCTATTAACGACAAATACAATGTATTTTCTGAAGTGCGCGGTAAAGGTCTTCTTCTTGGTGCAGTGCTCAATGATAAATTTGAAGGCCGTGCACGCGACTTCCTAGTAGCAAGTGCAGAGCACGGTTTAATGTCATTAGTTGCTGGTACTAACGTAGTTCGTTTTACGCCTTCCCTTGTGATTACTGATGAAGAGATCCAAGAAGGTCTAGCACGCTTTGAACAAGCGGTTGCTGCAGTAGTAAACGGCTAAGGAGCTGGGGACCTCGGTCTCCTCTTTCTCATGTTAGTATTAAGACCAATACAAAAAACTGACTTCGACGCGCTAAAAACCATTGCGGTTGAATCTGGCCATGGGTTTACCTCACTGCCAGTAGATGACGAATTGTTGTCTAATAAAATTAACCGCTCGGTTGAAAGCTTTGCAAAGTCAGTGTCAAAACCATACGACGAAGGCTATTTGTTCGTCCTTGAAGACACACAAACGGGCGAAATTATAGGCACCACTGCGATTGAAGCTGCGGTAGGTATGTCTGTGCCTTTATATCACTATCATCTTGGCAAAACAGTACATCACTCAAGAACTTTGGGTGTCTATAATACCGTCGATATTCTATCGATGTGTAACGACTACACCGGAAGCTCTGAGATCTGCACGCTATTTTTACGTGAAGGTCATCGCCAAGGGTTAGCTGGTCGCTTTCTTTCAAGAAGCCGTTTCTTATTTATGGCAGAACATGCAGAACGCTTTAGCGACACCGTTATTGCGGAAATGCGTGGTGTAAGTGACGAACATGGCCATTCGCCATTTTGGCAGTGGCTGCAAGAACACTTTTTTAGCATTGAATTTCCGCAAGCAGATCACTTGGTCGGTCTCGGGGACAAAGTGTTTATTTGTGAACTTATGCCCAAGTATCCCATCTATGCAAACCTACTAAGTCCAGAAGCACAAGCTGTGATAGGTAAAGTGCACGAGAAAACCAAGCCTGCTTTGCGTTTATTACAAAAAGAAGGGTTTGAACACCGTGGCTATGTTGACTTGTTCGACGCAGGTCCAACGGTAGAAGCCAAACTAGACAACATTAGAACGGTTAGAGAGTCGTTTAAAGGTGAGGTTGAAATAGTCGCTTCACTACCTGACAAGCTCCCTAATCTTGCTATTTCAAATGGTCGATTAGACGCGTTTAAAGCCACGTTTACCGATCAGGCTTATCTGTGCGAAGCGGAAGAAAAAATTCAGCTGACCGTAGAGGTAGCCAATGCGCTTGATGTCACTCAAGGTGAACTGATAAACGCATTTAAACTATAGATTTCAATGTCGTGCTGATACCAATTGGTATAAAGTTTAACAAGCTGTCACCAAGACAAAAAATTAGGAAACCATTATGCACAACAACGTAGATACACTATTTGAACACCTGTGGGACAACTACCTAGAAGTAACACCTTCTGCAGTTAAAGTTCATGAACTACTCGGCTCAACGCAAAAAGACGACGTGATCAATGACCACATCGCATTGCGTACTTTTAATATTGAAAAAGTAGGTCTAGAAAAGCTCGCTGCACATTTTAAAGCAGTAGGTTACACAGAATGTGGCGAATACCACTTTGAAGCGAAAAAGCTATATGCTAAGCACTATGAACACCAAGATCCAACGAAACCAAAGGTGTTTATCTCTGAGCTGCTCGTTGAAAAATGTTCAGAAGAACTACAAGCTATCGTTAAAGACATGGTTGAGCAAATCGACGAGTCTGCAGTAACAGCTGAAAACTTCCTGTATTCTGGCACCCACTGGCGCGTTTCTCACGAGACATACAAAAAACTACTGGCTGAGAGCGAGTATGCCGCATGGATGTCTGCATGGGGTTACCGCGCTAACCACTTTACGGTAAGCATCAACTACCTGAAGAACTTCACCACAATTGAAGCTGTAAACCAAGCGCTCAAAGACAATGGTTTTGAGCTAAACACCTCTGGTGGCGAGATCAAAGGCTCTCCAGAAGTGTTACTAGAACAATCTTCAACGCTTGCTGATCACCAAAACGTGCAGTTTAATGACGGTGAATTTAGCATTCCAAGCTGCTTCTATGAGTTTGCTCTGCGTTATGCCAAGCCTGACGGCGAGATCTATACTGGTTTTGTTGCAGCTTCTGCTGACAAAATCTTTGAAAGTACTAACGCAAGATAATCGCGTTTAAAATCAGTGCTTGCCTAAGCACTCTGCCCAAATTGTAAAGCAGCCTTTATGGCTGCTTTTTTAGTTAATATTAGCCACAACTCCAATCAAACTCACGAGTTACCAAATCAAGCATACCTATCCCTCCGCCAAAGTTATGCCCACCTAAGATCTCTTCGAATTCGATGTAGTAAGGTGTAAGAAAATCAGGGATCCCTTGACCGTTTAAACTCGTCCCGCCTAAATGGTTTGGCGAAACACTCTCTAACCACTCAGGGTCGCCTTCGTACGGATCAATATAACCTGTATCTTCATATTCGCTGGGCATCTTGCCCGCATTAGGATCACTAGGGTTAGCAACAAGCGTAATTGCACGGTTAAAACTTACTGCTTCTGGGGGAATTCCACCAAGCTCGCGATATATTTGGTACTCTTCAGCTGGCAAACTGAGGTACTGGGAATAGTTCATTTTCCAAAAGCAACTCGCCCCACCCTCGACTAGCCATCCAGGGACGCAAACATCATCTTCAAAATGCCGTTCAATAATGGTTGGCGGTGAACAGAGCTCGCCGTAAAACTCAGCTTCACTAAGCAGGAGCGTTGCGTAATAACAATCTAGCGTATCCGCTGCAAACTTACAGCTAGGATGAACCGTTTGCATCGCCTGCCAAAAGGGTTTGAATAGCGGTTCATCTGGCGACTGCTCGGCAAATAACGCCTCTTCTAACCCTTCAATATATTCGGGCCCGCCATCATTGTGATCAACCGCGATTGCAAAAAAGCTAACCGCATACGCATTCTCATCAGTGCGATAACCCTCTGGCAATTTTAGTGTAAAGCTGTGTTTTAGCGGGTAGCCGGTATGTGGGTCCAGCGGCCATTGATTGGCTTTAATTCCGGGGGGCAAACCAAATACCCAGCCATCAAAGCGTGTTTTATCGTCAATGGATTGTTTCAATATTTCGATATTATAAGCATTCATTACTATCTCCTTATTAAATAACGTTGCTTACTCGTAAGTTAGGGCCTGTTTATCTTTCAAGTTTGTTTTTGCAGCAGCAAAGAACAACAGACCCTAGTATAAAAGTATTAACCCCACAATTGAAATAGGTACTTAGACTTTTTACAGTGTTTGAGACACTTAAAAATATTGTTTATATTCATTACCTGTTGTTGAAAAATCAGTAGTGAAGATGATTAGACAAGGATAATAGTTATGAATTATTTTGGAACGTTTGGTTCAACTGAAAAAGAGGCGCTTCGCCTTCTCATGCCAGTTGTCGACAATGCTTTGAAAGCGCATGAGAGAGGAAACTATCAAGCATATTTATCTGTAATAACCGCCGACTTAGCCAAAAAGGTTTCTGAGGAGGGATTTTTACGGGCATACCATGAAATCGCGCCGCAGCTTGGCCGCTTAAAATCCAAAACCTTGTTAGCGTCTCTTCGAAGAGGTCAGGATCCAATGCTGATATTTGCAGCGAAATACGAGAACACACAGGACGATATCGTAATTAATATCACATTTAAAAACGCGACTACCCCTCCTTTAATTGCATGGATGTGGATTGAATAGTCCTTTGGTTCAAAGACTTAGATCAAAACTTATAGGAGGACCATTTCCGGTTTGCTTCACACTTGTGTAATAACATGTATAACCCTTAACAGCCGGTTATTAGGACGAGTAAGTGAAAACAGTGACAGGAAATGGTAATCCCTCAACAAAATTAGACTGTATCAGTCACCTAAAGCAATAATTTTGGCAGTAGACACCGCGGATATTTTCACTCCAAAACTGGAGATACTTGGCAGTGTGGCATTATGATGTATTCTTATTTGTTCACCTGACATGTGCTTTTTGCAATGTGTGGTATGGGCATCCGCCACTAATGTAACTGCATAACCCAAACCCGCGGCTCGCCGACTCGTTGTATCAACACAAAACTCTGTAGCATAACCACAAACATAAATATGTTGAGCTCCATGTTCTTCAAGTATGTTAGACAGATTTGTGTTTAAAAATGAATCTGGGGTGGTTTTACGCACGAACTGATCATTGGCGTCAACTTGAAGTACTGATTGTAATTGCCAACCTTCACTACCATACTCAATCGCAGTACCGTTTTGCTCATGTTGAATATAGATAACTGGCATGCCTTGCTTTCGAGCCCAATCTGTCACTAAGTTAATTTGGCTTAACACCTCTTCACTTGCATACGGTTTGGGCTCTGGGTCGAATAAAAGACTCTGTACATCAATTACCAATACTGCAGATTTCATAGCATACTCTTTTTGGGCATAATCTTGCTTATAAATTAAAAAGCCGCCAACAGCTTGAACAGCATTCATTCTTTCAAGGGTTGTAGTGCCCAAGCAATATAAATCACAAGCGTTATATTGTCATTTTAATATTTATACATTGGTCTTACTGCCACATTGGCTATGTTTCAATACAGCTAAACAAGTTATGATAAATGTGTATGCAAAGACCTTGTGGATAGCACACTTATGGACAAGATTGATCACCAGATATTAACCCCTTTAACGGCATTACTATGCTTGGTCATAAGCGGTTGTGACGACCTAGGCCAACAAATAGACGCGCTTACTGGCGAGCAAGACAAACAAGTGCAAACACTAATTGAGCGCACTAAAGACCAAATGGTGTTTGTTGAAGGCGGCAGCTTTATGATGGGCGATGGTGGAGGTCCTAATAACTTGCCTTGGACCATAGCTCGCGATAATAAGCCCGCTCATAAGGTGACCCTTACCAGCTATTCGATGGGCGCTTATGAGGTAAGCTATGGCGATTTTGATTTATATACCGCGGTAAACAACCTGCCAAAAACCATGTGGACAAAATGGGATAAAGATGAAATTTGGCGTGCACCTGAATTCTCTGCGGGGGTGAACTGGTATGATGCCAAGAACTATTGCTTATGGCTGGCAAAACTCACACAACTCCCAATTGATTTACCAACCGAAGCACAGTGGGAATTTGCAGCACGAAACCGTGGTGAAAACATTTTGTTTGCCACCAATACTGGTATGCTTGAACTCGGTGTAAATTACTCTCTCGCCGAAGAGCCTGAACCGCATATTAGTGGCACCTATCCACCTAACCCATTGGGGTTTTATGACTTAAGCGGCAATATGATTGAGTGGGTCAATGACTGGTGGGCTGAGGATTACTATCAACACTCCCCAGAACAGGATCCTAAAGGGCCAAAAGAAGGCACAAAAAAGGTCATGCGTGGCGGGATGTTTTTAGAGTCTCCCCGTGGCAGTAATGTATATACACGGCAAGAATCTGAGAAACTAAAAAAGGCATACAGGGCAACTGGATTTCGCTGCGTGCTTAATCAAGCTAAGCCAATTCCTGTTCAATCAGTTAACTAGTTCATTGTCATCGTAAAAGTCAGCGTTTATTCAAACTACTTACTTTATGCTGTTGCAGTTTTGATTTCGCCTGTACGCTTGGTATGCTTGAGCTGCACTAAGGATAAATAAGTAACATAGGAAAGTCACCATATGGAAAATAAACGGATACATTCACCCTCCCACTTTGCCAACATTAACCGGCGCAATATTATCACCAATAAATACACAACCGTTCCCAGCCTCGCAGTACTGTGTGTGGTAATGACAGGGTGTGACGACCTAGGCCAACAAATAGACGCGCTTACTGGCGAGCAAGACAAACAAGTGCAAACACTAATTGAGCGCACTAAAGCCCAAATGGTGTTTGTTGAAGGCGGCAGCTTTATGATGGGCGATGGTGGAGGTCCTAATAACTTGCCTTGGACCATAGCTCGCGATAATAAGCCCGCTCATAAGGTGACCCTTACCAGCTATTCGATGGGCGCTTATGAGGTAAGCTATGGCGATTTTGATTTATATACCGCAGTAAACGACCTACCAAAAACCATGTGGGAGGATTGGGGTAAAGGGGAAGTTTGGCGCGCACCTGAATTCCCTGCGGGAGTGAGTTGGTATGGTGCTAAGAACTATTGTTTATGGCTGGCAAAACTCACACAACTCCCAATTGATTTACCAACAGAAGCACAATGGGAATTTGCAGCACGAAACCGTGGCGAGAATATTCTTTTTGCCACAGATAACGGGCGGATAGAAGAAGGCCGGAATTATGAACTAAATACTGATTATGCGGAGCCTTCTGGCACATACCCCGCTAACCCATTAGGATTTTATGATTTAAGCGGCAATATGATTGAGTGGGTCAATGACTGGTGGGCTGAGGATTACTATCAACACTCCCAGAACAGGATCCTAAAGGGCCAAAAGAAGGCACAAAAAAGGTCATGCGTGGCGGGATGTTTTTAGAGTCTCCCCGTGGCAGTAATGTATATACACGGCAAGAATCTGAGAAACTAAAAAAGGCATACAGGGCAACTGGATTTCGCTGCGTGCTTAATCAAGCTAAGCCAATTCCTGTTCAATCAGTTAACTAGTTCATTGTCATCGTAAAAGTCAGCGTTTATTCAAACTACTTACTTTATGCTGTTGCAGTTTTGATTTCGCCTGTACGCTTGGTATGCTTGAGCTGCACTAAGGATAAATAAGTAACATAGGAAAGTCACCATATGGAAAATAAACGGATACATTCACTCCCCCACTTTGCCAACATTAATCGCCGCAATATTATCACCAATAAATACACAACCGTTCCCAGCCTCGCAGTACTGTGTTTGGTAATGAGCGGGTGTGACGACCTTGGCCAACAAATAGACGCGCTTACTGGCGAGCAAGACAAACAAGTGCAAATACTGATTGAGCGCACAAAAGCCCAAATGGTGTTTGTTGAAGGCGGCAGTTTTATGATGGGCGATGGTGGAGGTCCTAATAACTTGCCTTGGACCATAGCCCGCGATAATAAACCCGCTCATAAGGTGACCCTTACCAGCTATTCGATGGGCGCTTATGAGGTAAGCTATGGCGATTTTGATTTACATACCGCAGTAAATGACCTACCAAAAACCGTGTGGGAAGAATGGGATAAAGATGAAATTTGGCGCGCCCCTGAATTCCCTGCTGGAGTAAGTTGGTATGGCGCAAAAAACTATTGTTTATGGCTGGCGAAACTCACACAACTCCCCTTTGATTTACCAACAGAAGCACAATGGGAATTTGCAGCACGAAACCGTGGCGAGAATATTCTTTTTGCCACAGATAACGGGCGGATAGAAGAAGGTCGGAATTATGAACTAAATACTGATTATGCGGAACCCTCCGGCACATACCCCGCTAACCCATTGGGATTTTATGACTTAAGTGGCAATATGATTGAATGGGTTAATGACTGGTGGGCTGAGGATTACTATCAAAACTCCCCAGAGCAGGATCCCAAAGGACCAAAAGAAGGCACAAAAAAGGTTATGCGAGGCGGAACTTTCATGGAGTCGCCACGTGGCAGCAATGTTTATACTCGGCAAGAGTCTAATGAACTGAACACTAGCTATAGGGACATCGGGTTTAGATGCGTACTAAATCAACCTACACCGCTAGATATGCAACCAAAGTAGCTAACTTTGGTTGCTATTACGCTGTTATGCAAGTGCTACAAATGGACTAATATTAAGCATCGCGACGGCAACCGAACCGGAGCGTGCTCGACTTGGTAGTTTGCGTCGCCATGCATCAAATTCATGCTGCTGAGCGCCTTCTAAAATACTATTAAGCTGAGATAATCCCTCTTCTCGGCTGCATTTTTCACCGCCCTCTCCCATATGCTGCAATACTTCGTCTAATTCCTCTGTGCAAAGAATATGCTTAAGTACAATAATAATCGCATTTTCACGTCGCTCATTTAAGCCGGACCAGCTGTATGCATCAGAGTCAATTAAATTCGCTAAATTTGGATTAGCAAGTAAATTTAGCATTGCTCCCTTAGCTTCAGGCACCGTAAATTTTAACATTTCGGGCTTTTGTAGAATATTATCCATCATATCTTTCGCGCGCTCATGGATTAAAACAGTTCCTCGCCACCATGTATCGACTTGACGAACACTAGAACCTACGAAATTAATAATTTCATCACCTGTTGCTATGTGCATAGATACTGCTTTGTATAATACTTTAAAAGCATCTTCTTGGATAAATTCAAGGTAATCATAATCATTATTTTTAAGCTGGTGATAAACAAATTGGGCAAGCGTGACAATTTCATCTACACCTATCTCACAGACTAATTCTCCACCAGCACCTACGCCCCAGATAAGTCCCAATTTCGCGCGAAGTATAAACCTTCCGTCTTCATAACCAATAAAACACCCGGCGTGTGCACCGGCGCCAAATGCGCCTTCTGCCTTTCCACCTAGTTTAGCTAAATCACAAAAACTAGATTTACCAGATTTTTCTGGGTTATCCCATTGCAAAGCACCTGTTAACTCACAGCCTGCGGATACCCCAGCAAATGCGCTCAGCTCGCCTTTTACAGGTTCAAACTTGCGATCGGCGCGGCTAAGTGCTTTTACTTGTTCAGGGGTTAATCCCTCAAGCATCATTTTACCTTGCTTTACTGTACAGCCTACATTTGCCGCCGCTTGTAATTTCGCTCCTGCATAGCCAAAAAGGGCAATGGTCGCATTTAATCGGATCGCGCCTAAGTTTATCTCACGCTCTTTGGTCGTATTTTTAAGTGGCATCATAAACTTAAATTCATACCCATTTTTATTAGGGTAGTAACCACTCATTGCAGCTTTTGCTTCACCGACTGCAAAATCGACTTTGGCATCAGCTTGAAATGAAAAGACACCATCCTTTGGGCTAAAGTTTGCAGCAATGCCTGCACCATGGGTATAGCGCATTAATCGCGCCTCTGCACTGGCATCAAAATAGTCGCTTTTTTCAAACCTTTTTATCTTTAGATCTTCATTTAGCTCCCTAGCCCATTCGCCCCATATGGTTGTATACGTGTCGACAAGCTTCTTATCATACTTAAAATTGACCTTTAGCTTGCTCAAATCATTTTTAAGCGCTTTGTTCAGTTTGCTACGGTCTAAGTTGCCATTCGCATCGCTAAAACGACGACCGTTTCGAATGTCCGTATCAATTTTATAGCGTCTAGTATGATTGGCGATTTTATCACTGCGCACATAGGTATACTTTCGGCCTTTAAAGCCAATGACTTCGGTAATTTTATTAGCGGTAGGGCCTGAAACAAGTGGTTTTAGGGTCTCGTTTAACGCCTTTTTTGCGTCAATTACTTTATCATCTTGCTTCGAGAGGTCTTGTTGTCCAGCCAGCGCTTGCTTTAGCTGCTCCATGGGAGGGTTAAGTACTTCCATTTCTTGCTCTAAAATATCGGCAAGTGACTGCGTGACCGCTATAAAGCTGTTATCTTCTGGAATATATATAAAATCAATAATTTCCTGTTGGTCTTCAGATTCTTCAACCGAAAAACTCACGGAGTGCGTCGCACCTCCGGCTTCAGCGGTTAATGTGTATTCCCCCGCCACAAGCGGTAGCGCCAACTCCCAATCATAACCTCTGTCTGGTATGTAGTTGCCATTCACTTGCTCCAATATGGCTGATTTTGAACCCGACGTTGGCCCTTTCCAGATTAGGTTAACGCTGTTGCTATTATAGAATTGTCCTTTAACTAGTACGTCAAAGCCGGTATTCACCCTGACTTTATCACCCGCTTTGGGAGGATTTTTTATAGTAAACTGAGGATGGTTGAAGCCATATATACGGCTTTCATTTGGTGTGCCAGTATACTGCTCGACAACACTCGCGGCAGTTTCTCCCGGCCCTAATACATGATTTGCAAAACGTCTTTTAGTGGCTTGGTTTTGCTCTAGTTTTACGATTTGCTTTGGATTAGGTTGACCAATAATGACAGATGGCGCAATAGTATCTATGGGTTGTGCTGTACTTTCTAGCTTAGTGGGTGTTTTTTGAATGCCAGCGTTACTCTTACCCATTGACAGGCGCGTTGTACCTGCTCCTTGGCTACTATTGAAGCCCACACCATCATTTTTTGAGTAATCGCTTGTAGCAGCATATTTAGCTGCGGCACCTAAATGTGCACCGTTTTGGCTTAACTCTCCCGCCCCACCCGAGAAGCCTTTACTGCCACCAGAACCGAACTGACCTTCCACTTTAGCCTCAAGCGCTGACTTTTTAATAAACGCAAAGATCTCCTTTATATTGCCTTGAGAAACCGTTTTGAGACGTTGTGCTTGGTTATTTGAAATAACAAGTAGTTGTCTATCGTCATGGTGATGAAGTCCACCATGCCAGTAACGAGCTTCTTTTGGGTCAATACGAATATAGTCGGTGTGATGGGGGTTAAGTGCTTTAAGAATGATGGTGGGCACTTTAGCCATCGGCAATCTGGTTGGTTGTGCCGAATTTTTTACGTCTGAATCTGACTGAAAAAGTGAATCATCGAATGTACCTTGCTGTGCGTCTTGCATAAGCGCAGGCCATTTGTCAAAAGGCTTCATGCCAATCCTTCCTTGTTTATTCCGGTTGTTCCTCATCAATGCAATTTGCTACTCATCAATGAGCGCGAGATATTATTCGGGGTAGATTTTATACTGATGGAGTCAGTTATTCAATCAAGGAAAAATTTTGCTATTTGCCTGTTCTAAATGATGAGAAGTTTTTAACGCCGTTAGCGCCCGATTAGCTCCCTCAAATTAAGGAAGTGTAAGACAAAATGGTATGACATATCATTGTCAAAAAGTCCCTGTAGAGTTTACTCTAGGTTACTCTAACACGCTCAAAAGTTAGTTGGTGCGGTAATATTTTCGCGTTGAACAGCACTTTGACAACAACGGGGCCAACTTAACCAAAGGCGATTAAAGGAGTTAGCATGACCAGTTATGTATCAGAAATAAAGGCGCTAAATCGCGGGCTAAGTGTTAAGCCTCCCATGACACATCCTGCTATTGATTCAAAAAAACACTACAAAAGCGAGTTAAAGTACTGGCAAACCCAGCTATTACATGTGCAACAAGCCTATTTTCATCAAGGGAAGCGCGCTATTTTAGTGTTTGAAGGCTGGGATGCGGCTGGTAAAGGAGGCGCTATTCGCCGCATGACAGAACAGCTCGATCCGCGCGGCGTTAAGGTCTACCCAATCGCAAAACCAACGCCTGAGGAACAAGGCCGGCATTACCTTTATCGGTTTCAAACTAAGCTACCTCCTCGGGGTACTATGACTATTTTTGACCGTTCATATTACGGCCGAGTGTTGGTAGAACGGGTTGAAGGGTTTGCTAGTGAGCAAGAGTGGCACCGCGCCTATCAAGAAATCAATGAATTTGAGCGTCTGCTAACAGATGATAACGTCCGCATTGTTAAGCTATTTTTACACATTAGCGAAGATGAACAGCTCAAGCGCTTTACAGAGCGTTTAAATAATCCGTATAAGCGCTGGAAACTAACGGAAGAAGATATTCGCAACCGCCAAAAGCGACAAGATTATGAGCAAGCAATTGATAATATGTTTGCTAAAACCGATACAAATTTAGCGGGATGGCATTTGATCCTCGCGGAACATAAATGGTATGCCCGCGTACAAGTGATGAAAACCATTGTCGAAGCACTAAGTAAGGGGGTTGATACTAGTCCCCCACCTATCGATAAAGCCGTTGTAAAACTGGCAAAATCTCAATTGGGTATTATTCAAAGGGAGGACTAATCCATGAATCGTCACGACTATCTTGCATCTTACTTTAATGAGCGTGAAGGCATTCACGTAAGCAATGAGTGCAGTAAATTCGACAAAATGAGACTCAGTCCATTTCGGTTTTTCCGTGGTAGTGCCGCGCTTATGTATAAGGACTTACTGGAGCAACAATTACAGTTACCTGAAGCGGCCACCAGCCTGCCACTCACCTACGTAATGGGCGATTGTCATACGGGCAATTTTGGCTTTCATAGTGAAGAAGGCAGCCACGGCGATACCCTAATTTTTGAACCTAATGACTTCGATGACGCCTGCGTCGGACACGCTGTATGGGACCTGTTTCGCTTTTTAGTGAGTTTACCGCTTACCCAACTAGAAGGTGGGCGTATTCAAGAGCAAGCTCAGGATATTAAAGACCGAAGTAAACCTTTGGTCAGTAAAGAGCTAGTTGCCCAAGCACAATTGGACTTTTTACACAGTTACCTAAAAGCCTGTCAGTTGTCGCTGGAGCATAAGGTCGATAGCAACACAGGCTTAACCGAATTTGATAATAATCATATACTGCATAAACGATGGCAAAAAGGGTTGCAAAGAATGGCGGGTGGCGCCGCGTTTACGATAAAAAGCACGCTCGCAAAGGAAATCGACCTCAGCATTAAGCCGCTACGTTTTCGCGAAGACAAACTGAAGTTTAAGCAACTTGACCCCGATTTAAAAGAAAACCTTATTCATCACTTCGCGCCCTATGTTGATGACGAAATTTTAGATTGTGTTGAGCGTATCGACCAAGGCACAGGCTCATTGCATCTGAGCAGATATTATTTGTTGGTTGGCCCAAACGTACAAAAGCCCACTAAAGATATTTTGCCGCTATGCCACATTGTGGAGGTAAAACAACAGCAACTCGCTTCGCCTCTTGCTTACTTTGCAAGTTTAAGCCCTGTGAATCGCTTAGATCCCGCACACTTAACCGTCAACAGTCAAAGAAAAATGCAGCGCCGTACCGATCTCATTTTAGATAATGCACTGTGGCAAGGCAGTCACTGGCTGGTACGCTCGCGCCATCATGCTCGCGTTGGTATAGACCCAGAAGACATCACCATCGGTAAACGTGCAGCGACTAAGTCGGGCTTTAGCCAATATGCAGAGGCTTGCGGTGAAGCACTTGCCCTTTCACATATGCGAGCAGATAGACGCTCCTTACAATTTCAAGAGGATGCCGTAGCCATTTTGCCTAGTCTCATCGATGAATTGGTCAAATCGGCCAGTCATTACAGCGAGCAAGTCGTAGCCGATTGGCGTTGGTTTTGCGAGCAATCCCAGAGCTAAGCTGTTACACACTCAACTTGCTTTTGCTTTGGAATGTCTACAATCAGACCATCCTCTGCAATGATGAGTGCATTGCTAAAGTGCAACTTGGCCTCTTCAATAAGAGGCTGCAGCATGCCCTCGCCATGATAGCGCACGCTAAAATGAGTGAGCGCGAGCATCGGCACTTGATGTAATTGTGCAAATTGAGCGATGCGCTTGGCATCGCTATGTCCTGTATGAAAACCTACTTTATGAAGATCAGCAGCGGTAAAGGTAGCTTCATGAACAAGCAAATCGACCCCTTTTATCATCTGCGATAGCAAGCCGGGCTTTTCGTTATCACCACAAATTATTACAACTCGAGGTTGCCAACTATAAAAACTGTAGTCATCTGAGGTTAAAAGTCGGCCTTGGTATTCTACGTCTTGACCCTTTTGCAACAGGTTGTAGTGGCCGCCAGACGCAATGCCATCTTGCTGAAGTTTATCTATTTTTAACTTGCGAGGAATACATTTTTCCGTGAGCTTATAGCCAACACTGGGCACTCTGTGTTGTAGCGCTATGGTTTCGATATCGCAACATTCAAGCTGTAGCTTATCGTTTATTTCTTCAAGGGCGATGGTGATTAAGTCAAAACTTAGTCTCACCTCTGTCAGTGTAAAACAGCTTTGCACAAACTGAATAACGGCCCTCGGCGCAATTAATTTTAGCGGCGCTTTGCGAGAGTTTAATGCCATGGATGAAATGAGTCCGGGTAATCCATAGCAATGATCCCCATGAAGATGGGTAATACAAATCGCTTCGAGATGATATAGGGTTAACTCACTGTGCAGCAGCGCATGCTGGGTTGCTTCGGCGCAGTCAATTAGTACCCAGGCTTTGGTATTTTCAAAGCTTACTGCCGCTGCCGACATATTACGTTGTTTAGATGGGCTACCTGAAGAAGTGCCAAGAAAATGTACTTTCACGCCAAAACCGTTTACTTTTTAAGTGGGTATACCATTGTAACGAATAAATAACGTATTAGCGAAGCGCGCGTGCTCGCCTTGCAACGTAATCTCTAAGGAGAAGATGATGAATTTGATACCTTCGGACAGCATGATCTTAGTGATCGATATTCAAGAAAAATTTCGTCCTCATATTGAGGTATTTGGCGATATCGAGCGCCAAGTAACCACCCTGCTACAAGCTGCAGAACATTTGTCTGTTCCTGCACTGATTTTTGAGCAATATCCCAAAGGGCTTGGCCATACAGCACCGAGTTTACTTGAATTTAATCTCCCGGTTATCGAAAAAACCGCGTTTAGTGCCTACCACGTTGAATCTTGCAAGCAAGCTATTCAAGAATATAAACGCGACACCATCGTCGTGGTTGGCCTCGAAAGTCATATCTGTGTACAACAAACCGTCAATGACCTGCTTGCGGACAATTTCAACGTTGTGATAGTTGCCGATGGTATTTGCTCACGTAATCCAAAACACACAGATTGGGCGCTAATGCAGATGCAGGCAGATGGCGCACGCTTTTTGGCTTTAGAGTCTATTTTATTTCAGTGGCTAAAATCGGCCAAGAATGAGCAATTTAAGGCAATTTCAGCGTTAGTTAAGTGATCGGCTATCACAGTGAAAGCGTATTCCAAGTATCGAGGTGAACAATGAAAAATGAATTAGATAGCAAGTTCTTGTTAACGGTGTTCGAGCATATTCAAAAGCACGGTGAAGTAACCGAAGAAGGTAAACGCTATGAGGGCATAGTGGCCTATTCAGATCCAGATGGTTACACCATATACCTGCAAGGCAGTGGCGTGTTACTGCGCTCTGGGTTTCATAATACTTATCACTTGGATTATGAACAAGATAAGCACAAAGACGATTTTATTAAGAAGCTAGATTACATTTTTAAAGAGGCGAATGAGTAGCTTATATCCAAATACCAACCGAGGACGTCGCGTTAGACGTCCCCACCCTGAAAGCAAACAAACCCGCGCATATGTAAGTAAGGTCGTCGAAGCGCTCAGGGAAAATCCAAGTAAACTCAAGATAATCAAACAGAACTGCGATGAATTTCGCCAGCAACGCTTTTTAAAACGTGGCTTTTTGCTCGCCATTGAGCGCTTTGATTGGGTGTTTGCGGTGGACGATGATGTAGAGCGAATTTGCCAGCAGATCCTCGCCGACGACTACATAGGAAAACGCCTACGCCGCTACCCTTTATTGTTTAAGGGTGTGTTAGATGATTAACCTCGTTTGGCTCAAACGTGACTTAAGAGTGTCCGACCATAGACCACTTTACGAAGCGTGTAATAATGGCAGACCAACCCTGATATTGTATGTTATCGAACCTGAATACTGGCAGCTCCCCGATACCAGCGAAAGACAATTTCAATTTTTGAAGGAGTCGCTGCTAAGCCTTGCAGAGCAGCTGCAGCTTTTAGGTGGCACGCTGACGATTCGCCAGGGTGATATCATTGAAATACTTGAAAAGATCCATCAGCACATCGCGATCGCAACCCTTTATTGCCATCAAGAAACGGGGAATACATGGACATTTGAGCGCGATTTGCGTGTTATTGCCTGGTGCAAAGAACGACACGTATCGTATGAAGAATATCGCCAACAAGCCGTATTTAGGGGAAAAATTAATCGTGATAAGTGGCAACAGCAAGCCGAGGACTGGCTGCAAAGCGACTGCCTACCAACGCCTTCAAAAATCAATCCACTGCTGCAACAGCATAGTGGTATTGCACTTTTAAATGACTACCCTGGGAATGACAGCAACTCAGCCCCAAAGCCACAATTAGGTGGACTCAAAGCCGCGCAGCAAACCTTGAATAGCTTTTTTAATCATAGGATAGACAACTATTTATTTGGTATCTCAAGCCCGGTAAAAGCCGTAACCAGTAGCTCCAGACTCAGTCCGTATTTGGCCTATGGCGTGCTAAGCCTCAGGGATGTGTTACAACAAACTCTTGAATTAAATGTTGACTCAAAACGCAATAAGAGCGGTTTCTTATCACGGCTTTACTGGCATAGCCACTTTGTGCAAAAGCTCGAATCAGAACCGCTTTATGCTGAGCGCGCTGTGCATGCATCCTTAATTGATATGCGTGCGAGTGAATTTAATACGCAACGTTATGAACTTTGGGCTCACGGCAACACGGGCGTCCCCTTTATTGATGCCTGTATGCGAATGCTGATCGCCACAGGCTGGATAAACTTTCGCATGCGCGCAATGTTGATGGCGTTTTCAAGCTATCATCTATGGCTTGATTGGAAACAACCAGCAGCAAGACTTGCCACTCTATTTATAGATTATGAACCTGGGATCCACTATCCTCAGGTACAAATGCAGTCAGGCACTACTGGGATAAATCCGTTTCGCATCTATAACCCCATAACGCAGGGGCTAAAATATGATCCAGAAGGCCAATTTATTCGCCGCTACATTCCTGAGCTTAATCACGTTCCAACGCATTACTTGCATACACCTTGGTTTTATACCAGCTTAAAAGAAGACCAATATCAGCGCCCTGCTATATTACCCGATGACGCAGCAAAAATTGCCCGTGAAAAAATCTCCGCATTTTATAAGCAACATCTAGATAAAGATGAAACAGGCAGAGTGCTTCATACTCACGCTTCAAGGCGTCGCTCAAGTCGTGGACGCAAAAAACAAGCAAGTTCTGATAAAAATCAGCTTAAGCTATTCTAACTGATCCGTTTTTGCACAATGTTCCGCCTTTCACCCTAAAAAGAGGACAAATAGCCGCTTAAGCATGATCTCATGTAAAAAAAATGCTAAGGTTGCGCCATTTTTTGGAACTGAGAATTTAGCTATGTCAAATGCTGTAGAGACGCAAGCTGATAGTCAGGACCAACAGGGGCAAAAAGGGGGATTATTCAATCGCTTCTTGGCAACTGTTGAGTTCTTAGGGAATATGCTTCCCCACCCTATTACTTTGTTTGCAATGTTTTGTATCGCCATCGTGGTATTTAGTGGTATTGCCGATTGGATGGGGCTATCTGCCATCGATCCTCGCCCAGAAGGCTCCGCAGGTCGCGACCCCGACGGTGTCATTGAAGTCGTAAGCTTAATGAGTGCAGAGGGTTTGCAACGCATTGTGACTGGTCTTGTGACTAACTTTACTGGCTTTGCACCACTTGGCACCGTACTTGTTGCATTACTAGGGGTTAGTGTTGCAGAACACTCAGGTATGCTATCAGCTGCAATGCGCGGCATGGTAATGGGCGCTTCAAAACGCCTTGTTACGTTCATGGTTGTATTTGCTGCTATCTTGTCTAACACCGCATCAGAACTTGGCTACGTTGTACTTATTCCGCTTGCCGCAATGATTTTCCATAGCCTCGGTAGACATCCGCTTGCCGGTTTAGCCGCTGCATTTGCTGGCGTATCTGGTGGCTACAGCGCAAACCTATTGCTTGGCACAATCGATCCGCTATTAGCTGGTATTACGACGCCTGCTGCGCAGATGATTGACCCAACTTACCAAGTAGGACCTGAAGCGAACTGGTACTTCATGATGATTTCAGTATTCCTAATTGCCATCGTGGGAACCTTAGTCACTGAGAAAATCGTAGAGCCACGTTTAGGGAAATACGACCCTAAAGAAGCCAGCGTTGATTTAAGTGAAAACAATATCGAGAAGCTTTCTGCAAAAGAAAAATCAGGCCTCAAATGGGCGGGCGTATCACTACTCGTAGTAAGCATTTTACTTGCCTTAACCATAGTGCCAGAAGATGGCATTTTACGTCATCCGGTAACAGGCGAGGTAGCGGGCTCACCATTTTTAAAAGGGATCGTGGTATTTATCTTTGTTACTTTTGCTATTCCGGGTTTTGTGTACGGCCGTGTGGTTGGCACCATGAAAAATGACCGCGACATTATTGATGCAATGAGTAAAAGCATGAGCTCTATGGGCATGTATATCGTGTTGGTATTCTTTGCCGCTCAGTTTGTTGCATTCTTTAAGTGGACAAACCTAGGTACAATCCTTGCAATAAATGGCGCAGCACTATTGCAGGCGCTAAACCTAACTGGCCCTGAAGTATTCGTACTGTTTATATTCATGTGTGCACTAGTTAACCTAAGCCTTGGTTCATCATCAGCTCAATGGGCTGTCACGGCACCGATATTCGTTCCAATGCTTATGCTTATCGGCTATGCGCCGGAAACCATTCAAGCAGCGTACCGTATTGGAGATTCAGTTACTAACCTTATCACTCCCATGATGAGCTACTTTGGTTTGATATTAGCGGTTGCGACGAAATACAAAAAAGACATGGGTATAGGTACATTAGTAGCAACTATGTTGCCGTACAGCATGTTCTTCTTTATAGGCTGGGTAGCACTATTCTACGTGTGGGTATTTGGCTTTGGTCTACCAGTTGGACCTAACTCTCCTATCTACTACAATCCGTAGCTAATACTTTAAAATTATCTAAATGCCAGCATTTGCTGGCATTTTTATTTGTGAAAACCTCAACCCTCACCTAAGGTTGAATAGGAGACAGCGAAGAAGGAGCCGATTTTGGATACCAATAACATTGCAATTATTACATTGGTATTAAACTAACTTCACGTGATCACTGTTATTTTATGCCCTGTTCCTGAGTGATACACGTGACCTAACATTAGGTGAATTATGTATACACTCTTTTACTATCCACAAAGTGCGAGCCTTGCGCCTCATATTTTATTAGAACTCATTGGTGAGCCTTATCAACTTGAACTGGTGGATATCAAAAAAAACGCCAACCGTAGTGCACAATACTTAAAACTAAGCCCTGCCGGACAAGTACCAGCCCTCGTTGACGACGACTTTACCTTATTTGAAAGCGCTGCAATTTCTCAGTACCTTGCTGAAAAGCACATCGACAAGCAGCTTATCCCAACTGAGCTAAAACTAAAATCACAGTGCCTGCAATGGATGCATTTTATGAGCGCTTCTATTCACAGCGACTTATTGATGTATACCTACCCAGAACGACACACCCAAAGTGCTTTAATGTATGACGACCTTATTCGCTCGCAGCAAGGTCGATTAGAAGAAGGGTTTGGTATTATTGATACCTTACTTGCAGACAATCATTACCTGTTTGCAAATCAATTTACGCTGTGCGACAGCTATTTGTTTATGCTTTGTGAGCGTGCGAAGACATTTTTAGAAAAAACGCCTTCGCTTAAGAATTTACGCCGCTATTATCGCCAAATTTCGGCAACACCTGCTATTAGCAAAGCTTTAGAAATGGCTGAGTTTTAGCCTGAACGATTAACGTTAATAAGTACAATACCGGTCAGCACAGCAATCACACCCACGACTTTTTGCAGGTTAATAGGCGTATAAGGTACACCAAAGAGACCAAGCTGACCGATCACCATAGCTACCACCATTTGACCACACAAGTAATAAGCCATTAGGTTACCTATACCCATTTTAGGAATTAAAAAATAACAGAGTCCCACCCCTGTTGCACTTAGCACCCCACCTAAACACCACAAGTACCAAGGCACCGCTTTTAGCTCTGAGGTTGCTGGCAGCACGTTATCAGATACCCGAAAGGCAATAAAGGCGTAGAATGCGCTGACGGTAAACGCCACTCCAGCTGCCAATATCGGACTTTTTAATAAACCGCCAAGCTGTGCATTCATGCTTGCCTGCACCGCGATTGCACCACCTGCAAAAACGGCTAATATGGCAAAAATCATCGTCACACCTCAATATGCAGCAAGTCTCTCGATTTCCTTACTTTGCTTGTATTCGCGTTCACATCCGTGCTGTCACGAATGCCAATTGGCGCAATTAATACCGTGCGTAAATTTAAGGATGACAGACCCAAGATGTCATCGTAGGCAACCTTATCGATACCGGTCATTGGGCAAACATCAATTTCCATACTGGCGGCTACCAGTAGTAATGTACCGAGGGCCAAGTGAGCCTGCTCAGAACACCAGCTATATTGAGACTCAAAGTCCATGGTGTGTAGCGCGTCTTTCATACCCAATTCCATCTGCGCATAGACAAGCTCATCAAGGTTTCGATTCGCCTTAAAGTCTTGAATGTAGCGCTCTACTTGGCTATCTAAAGGTGACATATCCGCAGCAAAAACTAATAGATGGCTATTATCAAGCACTTTTTGTTGCCCATACGAATGCGGTAGCAATGCTTTTTTCATCGATAGCTTGGATATTTGAATAATCTTATAAGGCTGTAAGCCAAATGCTGAAGCACTCAACCCCGTCAGTTCGATTAACTTATCTACTTTGTCCTGAGCAATGGTTTGCTCAGAAAATTTGCGGACGGCGTAGCGCCAATTCAATAACGATTCTAGTTGTGATGTATTCATAAGTTGTTCTCCATTATGTGTGAGGCAACTTTAACAAGGTGAAGAGCTTGGCTCATTTACCTATGTAAACGAACCTGAATTTTTTAACGATTTTCTTATTCGGCTTAACTGTGTAGGAGTGATCCCAAGATGGGACGCTAAATGGTATTGTGGTACACGCTCAGCAAGTTCTGGCTGCTCTTTTAAAAATGCGAGATAGCGCTCCGTGGCATCTAACTGCACCATATAAAGCTCTCGCTTATCCTTTTCTAACAACCAGTTCTTTTCAAGATACAGTATTTGAAATCGCATTAATTCCGGATTATCCATTAATAGTGCTCTAAACTGCTTGAAATTGATTAGGACTACCTGTGATGTTTCAAGCGCTTGGATCCCTTGATTGGCGGGCTCTTGGCGATGTAGAGCATGCATCACACCAGGAAACTCCCCCGCCACAAAAAAACGCTTATTGTATTCCTGCCCAGCAGTATTGGTGTTTACTAATCTAACTAACCCTTGATGTAAAAATGCAAAAGTAGTCAGATACGCTCCTTCTTTGTAAAGCCACTCATCTTTCGCAAGTAGTTTGATGCTGGTGATCGCAGCAATAGCGGACCAGGTGTCTTGAGAAAGCGGGTAATAGGCGTCTACTGCTTGTTTTAATCTTGTTAGTGCATCCATGAGTTATAGCTTTATGATATTATTCGGATTAACTATTCCTATTTGCAGTGTCTATGTCAATCTCTAGCCATTACCAAGCACAAATTGAATGTGGAAATCTTACTCCTGATGCAGCGCAGCAAGCTGCAATTTCAGCTTTAGATGCCCTTTCTCGTTCACTCGCTAGTGGTCACTCGAATAAAGGCATCTATTTCTATGGCCCTGTCGGGCGTGGCAAGACAATGCTGATGGATTGGTTTTATGAATTCACTGACGTCACAGACAAAACTCGCCTACACTTTCATCACTTTATGCAACAGGTGCATAAAGAGCTCAATCAAATTCAAGGTGTGAGAGATCCTTTAAAGCGCATCGCCCAAAATTGGGCAGAGCAAACATCGTTATTGTGTTTTGATGAATTTTTTGTCACCGATATTGGCGATGCCATTATTATGGCGAGATTGTTTGAAGCCCTTTTTGAAGATGGCGTGACCTTAGTTGCAACCTCCAATTGCCACCCAACCGAGTTATACAAAGATGGACTACATAGAGACCGTTTTGAGCCAACAATTGCGCTGCTTATAAGTCACTGCGATGTCATATCTGTATGTGGTGAGACGGACCATCGATTTAGCAAAGGTACAACGGCAAACCACTACTTCGTCAACGATAAACAAGCATTTTGGAACGCCTTTACTAATGTAGGTGGCATATTCAAACCGGGCATCCTTGAAATTAATCATCGTCTAATTAAAGTGCTTGGCGCAAATGAAAGTGTAGCATGTTTTGATTTTATGGAGATCTGCTCAAGCCCTCGCGCAATCAATGACTATATTGAGCTTGCAGATCAATTTAGCTGTATTTTCATCTCAGAGTTACCGCTACTGGGTGTTACTCCAGAGAATAAAGATGTAGCGCAAGGAACTGAGGAAGGCTATATCCGCCCAAATAACTCAACGCAACCTAGGATTGGCGACGATGAGGCCAGACGCCTGATTGCGCTTATCGATGAATGTTACGAAGCCAAAGTACCGGTTGTTTTTTTGGCCGCTGCGCCCATATCGCAAATCTACCAAGGTGAGCAACTGGCATTTGCTTTCGCTCGCTGCATTAGTCGAGTGACAGAAATGCAAAGTTGGTCTCTTAGCGCCTACTGAGCTTACAATTTTTATAATTGTATAAATTACAAACGAGTGCTAACCTGCTGCAAATAATAATAAAAAGTATGTTTCTATGAAAAAGTTTCCCTTGTCAGAGAGTACTGGCGACAGTGACTAATCAACAAAAACAAGCTCAGCCCTTTATTCCTGACTCTTTTATGCCACCAACGAGGGTTAGCACATCCCATTTTTCTTTTACCGTGCTCAATGAGAAAATTGCGATAGTAGATTATGAGCTGGTGATGGCTAATCAAGTACGCTTGCAAGGCATATTTGGTCCGAATTCAGACTGGCCGAAAGCTACTATGACTTATGAGGAAAACATTGCGAGTTTAGCCACCCACAAGGAAGAATTTATGTCGCGAGCGGCATTTGCCTATGCGGTTTACACCAGACACAGTGAAAAGTATATCGGTTGTGTCTATATCGATCCGCCACAATCTTCAGATTTTGATTGTGATGTCTATCTATGGATAGGAGCAGAAGATATCACATTGGATAACCTAGTCTATCAAACAATTACTCATTGGTTAAAAACGGCATGGCCATTTTCTAAACTTGCATTTCCCGGTCGAAACGTTGCATTCAATACAGAGTAAAAAAACAATAATTTAAGGAAAATCATAATGAAAGTTCGATATGCACTGCTGCCACTCATGCTGGTTTCAAGTCTTTGCTCCGCAGAAGCACTGAGCAACAAGGTTAACGCTTACTTCGAGGCACAAAAAGCCGTTGAACACCAATATTCAAAAGAGTCTGATGTTACTCACCTACTTACGCTTTTAACGCCAGATGCCTCATTCGAGCACCCTCGCTTTAATGCCGTATTGTCAAAAGAAGAGTATAAGAAAGGCTTACTCAGCTATCTAGGCCAATACGGAAAATGCGATATCGAAGTCACAAACATCATTGAAGGCCTTAATGCGGTGACCGTTGAGTATCTACATCCTTGCGTTGATCAGCAAGGTAACACGGATGAAAAAGAAAATAAGCAAAAGCTTATGACAGTGTTTGAGTTTAGCGGCGAAAAAATAAAGCGTATTCGCCACTATTTTTAAGTGGCAATAAATACTCAAAAAATAGACCACATCGATTACCTAAGTGGCCTATTTACGCATTTTGATTATCACTCACCAAGTAATTTAGTTAGCCGCTCTTTACGAGCAACAAAGACATCGTAGCCACCATCACCCTTCGATGACAATGCCAGCGCTTTGTTTACTTGCTGTAAAGATGCTTGGTATTGTTTGTCGGTTTCATAGCCATATGCTAAGCCGTTGTAGGCATCTGCATTATTTGGATAGCGTGAAACGCCAAACTTAAACAACTTAATTGCTTCTTTCACGTTACCCATGCTTACGTGGTAATAGCCAAGCTCTCTGATCACTGCTTCCTGTGGCTCAAAAACCTCGCCATATTGAGCAGACAGTTGTTGATAATACTTAGTAATAGAGCTCAATTCACCGGTATACGCACGAGCAGGCATTTGAGTTGGCAAAAACAGCTTTTGATACGCGCTAAACATACCAGCTGCAGACACAAGTCCATGAGGAACATTGTCGTAAGCCTCACTGAAAAAGCGCAAATCATGTGGTTGATTTGCTGCTAGAAAGCGTGCCATATCATCGTATCTTTCGCGCATCACGCCACCTTCCTCACCAATTGTGATATATAGAAAGTTATTTAGCTGCTTCGTTTTGGAAATAAATGCTTTGGTACTCTTTGCTGTCGCGCCAAAGTTCCACCATACCGCTGGGCTATAAGCAATATGCGCTTGAAATAGCTCAGGCTTTTCCTGCAAAGCATAAAGCGCAAAAGTACCCGCTGCAGATGCACCTGCAATGACTTTAAAATCATGAGTGCGATAGGTCTGGTTCACATAAGGAATAAGTTCAGTCTCGATAAACTCTAAAAACTTAGGTGCCCCGCCGCCAATATCCATAGGTCCTGCAGGCTCTTTATTCTTAGTTGGATAAAGATCTCTTAACCTGTCTGTATTTTCGATTGCAACAATAATAACTTCAGGTGCGGCAGAAACGTTTGCTCCTTGCAAACGCTCAAGTACAGCGGTCATCAACGGAAGGTTGCCTTTACCATCAAGGCGATAAATCACAGGGTATTTTTTATTGGGGTTGGTGTGATAATTTTTGGGTAGTTGAATTGTAAAAGTTCTCTTTTCATCAAGTACTTTTGACATCAAGGTTTTTGTTTGTTGCTCATATTCTTGCTTTGTCTTTTCTTCGGACTCTGCCATCGCAGCTACCGAAAAGAAAGCCGCTAAAGTCACAGCAAACAAGCACTGAACTGCCTTACCAATTCTCATTATTATTATTCCATTTAGTTGATTTCACTAACAAAGCTAGCATAATGGTTCAGGAATTGATAGCACCCCATGTCCCTCTTGTTGCTAGCTTACTTTTTAGATAGTCAGCGCATACACTTAAACGGAGAAATACAGCAAGGCGGCAATCACAAAGAAAACAACAATAACGCTGCTGCAGTTACCATTTCTGCCACTTCCTTTTAAGATTTGGCCTAAAAAGCGTTCACTTACGCGATGGTTACTTAACTAAACCATCGACGTTTTTATCCAATACACTATAAATGGCTTTCATGGCGGGATCGACACCATTGAAGTAGCTTGCAGAGTCCGGCAATACCGGCATATGTGGAGCAATCCAAATACGGTGGTCTTCTGCGCGAGAAGTTTGGTGAAACTGCGACGAAACGAGTCCAAACACCCCACTGAACGGTAAACGGAACCTTCCAGCTTCACCAATATGATTTGGCCGAGAACCACTTGGCTCTCCAACCAATATGGCATTGGTAAAGCTATCAATATTGGTCAAGAGGTTTTGCGCTGCAGAAAAGGTATTACGTCCCATCACTACAAATAACTTGCCTTCTGGCTTTGCCGCTTCAAAATAAATAAGTGCCTTTAGTAATGGTGGTAAGATGGAGCCATTGCCACCACTATTATGTCGTAAATCCAGCACCAAGTGATTTACTTCACCGTCTTTTATTGTCTCTATCAACTCCGCACTAAATTGCGCTAGCGACTGCGTTTTCATCTGTGCAACGGCATTAAATTGCACGTACAAAACCTCATTGCTTTTATCCACTTCGTACCAATAAGGTTTATTGACGTTTTGCAGATATTGTGGGCTTTTTTGATGATTTTCTGGCAAAGTCGGAAAGCCGCGAAACTCGAATGATTGGCCACTAAGGCGAATGGTCTTTTGCGCGCTCTGCGCATTTTCTACCGTGATAGACACTTCATTTGACGCATCGATCAACTCTAGTCCAGCGAGTACTTCGGGCATGGCGAGATAATAAGGCGCAAGCCAAAGCTGCTGCATTTCATTATCTCGCGGATTAATCTCGGCAACTTTCGCCATTGCATCTGCGGTTGGTGTTTTCGCAAAGGCTGTGACTTTATAGCCGATTAAATCACTAAACTCATCTTCAGCATCAACAATGTAAAGGCCATCGGTAAAGGCATAAAACTGCACTGGCAAACGAGTGAAATTCCCTTTTTCTCCGAAGGTCGGCACGATAAAGTTATGCCCGTTACCAAGCGCGCCTATCATTTGCATCATACCGAAGACAATTTGCTGATCAGTTAACTTGGGTATATCTGAGCGCAAATTATTTGCCAACGTAATTAAATCCAGGTTGTTACTTGCCTGTTCGTTAACATGCAACCGCTTAATTTCTGAGAGTAAGAAATCTAAATCTGCATTCCACTGCTGATCCCGAGTGAGCGAAGTGTCTTTATAGTTACCTGTAAGACGCTGAAATTGCATATTATCTTTGATGGAGTCGAAAACGCCTTTATTTGCTAAGCTACTGCGTTCGTCGTACCGCGCTGACAAAGACTTACTCAGCCACTGATTAGCTTCATCCACTTTACCTAGTGCAGCATACGCGCCTGCAATCTTTATCATAATGTCATTTGAGGGGCGCGAACCGGTAGGAATATTGGTTAGGTTTACACCCAGTGACAACGCCTTTTTCAGCGCAATGATAGCTTGCTCATAATGCGCTAATTGTATTTGCGTTAATCCCAATAGATACCAAGTGTCTCCGTCATCTTGATACGACTTAGTAAGCTTTTGCAGTTGTGGTAACGCCTGCTGCCAATTTTTGCTACGTACCAACGCTAGTGCGTTGATCCGTGTATTTAGGTAATCCACTGGGGATTTAACATCTAGTTGCTGTGCAACATGCACTTGTTCGCTCGTTGATGTCAGCACCCGAATAGGTTCAGCCTTTGCAGGCTGCGCGATAAACAAACTACTAAAAGTCAGGTAAGTGGCCACATGAGTGAGAAAACTTGAATACATCATCTTTATCCTTGTTATCGATTTAACTCCAGATTACCTATAACGACTTTATATAGCGTGCAATATCAGGATTTTGTACTTCTAGGACTTTTAAAAAACACTCAGAATTAAGCATAAGCAATTGTTTAATATACTTATATTAATTTTGAAAATTGACTTGGAGTGTAACCCGTTTGCTTTTTAAAAACACTGTTAAACGAGGATTTTGAGTTAAACCCAGCATTCATTGCGAGCGCTAACAAGTTGGGCGTTGTTTGCTTTTCGCACTGTAGTTGCTGTTTTACCTCATCGACCCGCAGGCTATTGATATACTCATTAAAGTTGTAACCACCACAAGTATTGATGGCCCAAGAGATATCCTTTACCCCAAGTCCAATAACCTCAGCAACGTCGTGAATAGTCAGGCGTGGCTGTCGATATAAATAGTGCTGCATAATCGTGTTATGAATTGCATTGAATATCTCGGTTGGATCTTCTGACTGTTTGTCCACCTCATTGAACGTTATTTCTTGGGCTTGCGTTATAGAATCTTCGAGGTGTGGTTGATTGTGTACTTTGACAACTAGGTAAAGATTAATTGCAAGTAACCAAACTAAGTCAATAAAATACCAGAGTGCTTTAGTGCTGATGTCGTTGTATGTTTGCATATTGAGTCTAACCAAATCCACCAGAGCAAAGATCACAAACAAGACAACCGTTGTTCTTATCCATTGTAAATCGCACGTGTTGACGTCCGCTCTGATCTCCGCGGATGCTTGCTGGTAAAAGCCAACAAGTTGCACCGTAAAAGCAAAATAAATCAACTGACTGACAGTGCCAAACGCAATCACAAGCTGGGTGTATTCAGTAAATGGAAGCGCCAGCAAAACAGGTAAGAAATGTACTAATCTTCGCTCTTGCTTATCCCGATTAGCATGCAGTAGATTTTTAAACAGAAAATAGACTAAAGGCCCAGTAGCTAGGGTAAATACAGGCGTGATAAGTAAATAGCTTCTAGCCCCTAACGCTTCTTCAGCAAAATTGGTTGTCATCAGCACACATTGACATAACAAATAGATGACGAGCATTCTTGCGCGTGGTTGATTGGCAAAAATTAACATTGCGAGGAGATAAGCCCCAAGAGAGGCGAGTTGGATTACATTAACTGGAACAATGTGAAATGACTGAAGCACAAGCCGTATTTTTATAATTATTTTTCGCTATTGTACGCCACATTGGCTAAAAACAACAACGCCAGCGTGCTAGCTGGCGTTGTAAATAAAGCAAAAAAACAATTTTACTTCTTCTTTTGCTGCTTACGTACATTTGCAATACGAGAGCGGTTTTTTAATCTCGCTTCTGCACTTGCTTGATTCGAAGGCTTATTCACCCGCGCCTTACGACGTTGATGCGCGGGTTTCTTCTGGATAGTTTCAACCAGTCTTTCACGATTTGCCACTTCGTAGCCCGGCAGATAATAGCGTGAAATTTGCTGCTCGATTAACTGCTCAATATGAATAAGGTCAGATTCTTCTTCGCGGCTTACAAAGGTGATCGCATAACCAAACTGACCTGCACGACCAGTTCTTCCGATGCGGTGAACATAATCTTCGGCAAGATAAGGCACATCGTAGTTAACCACGCGTGGCAGGCCAACGATATCCAATCCGCGAGCTGCGACTTCGGTTGCAACCATAACGCGTACTTTGCCTTCGGTGAACTCTCTTAAAGCGCGACGACGAGCGCCTTGAGTTTTATCGCCATGACATACATTTGCATCTATACCATCAAGCTTTAACTCTTCAACTAGCTTGTCCGCGGTTTCTTTCATATTGACGAACACCAGCACTTGTTGCCAGTTTTTGGTCCCGATCAGCTCAGATAGTAACTCGCGCTTACGTTCTTCTTTAACTGGATAAACAACGTGGCGAACCGTGTCGGCTGTACTATTTTCTGGCGTCGCTTGGATTAACTTAGGGTGTTCCAACACTTGTTTCGCGAACTGCTTCATTGCCGACGGGAAAGTTGCAGAAAACAACAATAGCTGCTTTTGCTTATCCACCAGCTCAATGATTTTTTGCATGTCGGTGATAAAGCCCATATCTAACATGCGGTCAGCTTCATCTAACACTAAGTGTTTAACGTTACTTAACGTGACATTACCTAGGCGGATATGATCTAACAAGCGTCCAGGGGTTGCCACTAAAATATCCACGCCCTGCTTTAAGCGCTCAGCCTGGCCATTGGCGTTAACTCCGCCAAACAGTGCCTGCACTTTTAAGTCTGTGTACTTAGCAAATGTCGCACAGTTGTTGGCGATTTGCTCGGCAAGCTCACGCGTTGGCGCCAAAATCAACGCTCTTGGCGTCGACTGTGCTTCAGCCTCAAGCAATTTTTGGATGATAGGTAATGCAAAAGCTGCGGTTTTCCCTGTTCCAGTTTGCGCTGTTGCGAGCACATCACTACCTTGACGGACAGCTGGGATAGCCGCCTGTTGAATTGGCGTTAATGTATGAAAATTGATGTCTTGCAGCGCATCTAAAAGAGGCTGTGCGAAACTAAATGAAGAAAACGTTGCCATAATAACCTACGACCGAGTCAAAAACGGTCGCAGATTATAAATGACAAACCGACTTTTAACAAAACTTAAGCAAGGTTTCGTCAATTAATTTTGGTGTCGAGCCAACAAAGTCACTTTCTTTTAACTGAGAAAGGAGTTCAATCCCCTCTTTTTGCTGTGCTGGCGACAGTGGCACATAAGGCAATCTAAATACCGGTTTGACTGCGCCAGTCATAATTAAAGCTGAATTGATAGCAATTGGATTTGGTTCGCAAAAGAGCCAGTTCATTAACGGTTGCAAAGACTGGTTAAGCGCTTGGTTAGGCGTGTCCATCAATTGCCTGAACAAGCCCGGAATAATGTTTGAAGCAACAGAAATAACGCCATGAGATTGGCTGTTATGACGGCTATCGTGGGCTTGATCATCGTTACCTGACCAACACGCAATGCCTTTCGCTTCATAGTGTGCGATACGCTCATCACCCGCACATTCTTTCATACCAACAAAATGCTTGTGGCTGGCCAGCGGCTCAATGATATCAGGCGTAATGTCTTGTCCCGTTCTGCCAGGCACGTTGTAAATAAAGCCAGGACCGATTTCCAAGACTTCTTTCAAGTGTGCCTTCACACCCGCAATTGAGGTTTTACCATAATACGGGTTTATTTGTAATGCACAGTGCATACCTGATGCAAACCCATATTCAGTCGCTTTTTTTGCTTCTCTGGTGTTATTGCTGCCAGTGTTACCAACAATCAGCAGTTTATCGCCAAACTTATTCGCAGAATGGGCAATGAGCATTAAGTGCTCTTCCCAATTCATCAGTTGGCCTTCACCCGTGGTGCCACCGACAACAATACCATCGACACCGCCGGCGATTTGCGCTTCGACTAGCTTGTCGTAAGTATCTAAGTCAATTTCACCCGCCATTGTGTAAGGGGTTTTAATAGCGGTAATTAAGCTTGCTTTTTTTATTGATTGGATCTGATGCATGGTCTTTCTATTACTCTTCCAGTTGACAGCCATTTTTACCATAAATCTGACTGAGATCCGACCCATAAACCTGAGTAAATCGGTTAAATCTAACGAAATTTAACTTTAGTGCTTGTTATTTGCGTAAAGATCCAGCAAAATCAAAAACACTGTATATTTATCCAGTTTAATTTTATGGGACTGACACATTTTCTAAATACGCACTTTTATACCACTTTGGAGCTGAGCAGCAGCTTAAAGATACCTGAAGAACAGCTCTTAGAATGGCAACAAATGAGCCTATTCCCAAATCCGAGTTATAGTATTCAAAATCAAATTAAGTGTAGTTCGTACTTTGGCCTGTACGAATGTGAAGAATATACTGATTTTTATGCCCGAGGCCTACTCAATTGGGGGCAACTGTTACTTAAACATAAAGTAGATCAATCAAGTAGTGCATTTGAGTTATTTCAACAGCGTTACTGTGAAGCACTTACGAAATGTATTGAAAAAGGCTTTTACACCGAAGATCCAAGCTTTAGTGATGACCTTACAGAGCATGTACAGCAAGTTTGGCAACAGTTCTTATGTGGCAAGTATGGGGTGATCAGCCAAAATGGTCTCGTAGAGGAAGCGCTTTATATTGACCTAGGCCGCGCGATTATCGACGACATTACAGAAGCAAGAACCGCCAGCAGCATTGCCCCAGAGCAACGTATTCAAGTACATAGCGCCATGAAGCTACTAAACAAAGCATTGGCAGCCAATACTCAAGCTGAGCAAACAGAATCGCTACGCACTCGATACATTGACCAATTGATTAGTAAGTACGACTTATCAATCAAATAATCTGCAGTCTGGCGCACAACCGTTTCGCCAGACAATCTATGCGTATTTATATTTGCTGTTCTATGTGCGCACGAATTATCTCAAATGCTTTTAAGACCTTTAACTGATCTTTACATAAGCTGTCGTACCAAGCATCGAACAGTTCATCATCTTGCTCACTGAGCGTTTGATACTGTGCCAGTAGTGTCACTATGTCACTATGTGTGCAAGAGAGTGTGTCTAATTCTTGCTGTAACGCGCTGTCATCGCTGCTGTGAAGCTTAGCCAAAATTGAGTTATCTAACTCAGCATGTTTATCCATAATAAATGCTCTATATCTGTATTGCGTTAGCGAACAAAGTACTTTCGCGAACGTACTAGGTTTTAATTATTTGCTAGACCTCTCTCATTTAGTGAAGGTTATTAACCGTTAAGCCAGCCTCAATTGGATCTCACTCTTTTATCTCATATCTATCAAACCAACAGGCTTACATCGATAGCTATATTCCAAAAAAGTCTATTCGCTACTATTCCGGTTAGGTGTCAACACCAATATGACTACTTGAGAAACTATCTAGAACTAGTTATATCAGGCAATTTTAAGGAAAGTAAGCCCCTTTTAATCAACTGCTCAAGATGCATTCAGTTTAGTTCCGCATGCGTCGACAAATTAGGCGTATCGCGCTAAATAGCGGCAACGACAAATTAGTTGTTGAGAATAGTTTTTATTTGATTTATATTGATACAATATAACAACACATTATTTAGGAGTCGTTGTCGTGAAACCCAATATCCACCCTGATTATCAACTTGTTGCCTTCCATGATACATCGGTTGATAAGTACTTTATTGTTGGTTCAACCATTAAATCAGACAGAACCGTTGAACTAGATGGTAAGACTTACCCTTACTTCCCAATTGACGTCTCTAGTGCATCTCACCCTTTCTACACTGGTAAACAGAAGTTGGTGGCAAGTGATGGTCGAGTTGCACAATTTAACCGTCGCTTTAAGAACCTTGCGACTAAAAAAGGATAAACCAGATGAAAGTACTGAGCTCACTCAAAAGCGCTAAAAATAGACCGGGGTGCCAAGTCGTAAAAAGACGCGGTCGGGTTTACGTAATTTGTAAATCTAATCCGCGATTTAAAGCGGTTCAAGGTAAAAAGAAGAAGAAACGTTAAAGGTCAAAATAAGTACGTTTTAAAGGTGGGCATTGCCCACCTTTAAACTAAAAGGCTAGTCTTTTGCTTCCCACAATGAGAATTCGCCTAGTTGAATTAGGCGTCCGCTAGCGCCGCCAATTCCACCGCCTTCACGGGTATGCTCAAGTTCCAAACGATACTGGGTATACGCATTTGGACTCTCGATAGCAAAGCTATAGTATTCCATCGTATTAGGTAGTTCGTTGAACTGTTGAGTATCTAGCGTAATCCAATTCGTACCGTCATTTGAGCCCTGTAGCTGCCACGCATTAGGAAAGCGATGAGGGTTGTCTCCCGCTGTCGCTAATGAGTAGTATTTTGCTGTTTTAGCGCTGTCAAACACATAGTTAACCTGGGCCTTATCAACCTGCTTTATCGGCAACAAGTCAGGTGCATATTGTGCAAGCCAAGCAGGGGCTTCCAACACCACATTAAATTTAGAGGTAATATTTCTATCATTAAGCTTGTCTGCCCCCTCATTAAAAGGCACAAGTGCAGTTCCGTTTGTTGTTACCTGAGTGCTAGTGGGTGCAAAGTTCTGATAGCCAAGTGGTACTGGTGGTAACTTACCGACGCTTGCAAGGTAGACTTGATACTCTTCAAATACTGCATCAATGCCACGTTGTTCACCAAATATAGACTTAAAAGCGGTGTCTAAACTCCACGCATCAAGCGTTTTTGCTGCCGCATTAAACTTACGGATAAAATCGGTGTTACGATGACTGTTTTCTACCCACTCAAAGAAGAATGCTGTTTGATCGTAAGCATCAACATTGTAGTGTTCCATCCAGCGAACTCCACCGCGTCTATGCTCTAAGTAACCAGCATCTATTCGAATAAAGTTAGCTAGCGCTTCAAGATAGGTGTGATAATCCGTGCCCGGACGATATTCTCCTTCAGCCGGAACGTTGTTGTAACCATGGGTCAGCTCATGCCACAGCACGCCAATAACTTCGTTACGGATAGCCTCATCTCCAAGACCCTCTAGGTTGGCGATGTGCTTAACATCAAACCTAAGCTCCATAAATTTGCCTTCACCGGCCTTTGAAGCCGGCGCATCAAAGTCTCCGGTAATAAAAGTAACGTGCTCAAAAACGTTGATTTCGGTTACATTATTAAACAAGCGCTTGGCAATCTTCAATGAGATCTCATGAATAAGGGCATTTAGGTCTGGTACCGCACGTTCAAGCGCCAGCTGTCCTGGGTGCTCTGGTAGTTCCTTTTTCACTTCGATTACAGGCTCTGGAAACCCAGCCCATGGCGAGGCTGGCTCCCACACACGGATAAAGTCTTGCTGAACTAATGTCGCTTCCCCTTTGTCGTTACTCGCAACCAGTGTAATGGTTTTTGGCCCTAAAGCTTCAAACTTAACCAATGGGCTTTGCTCTGTACTTGTCGCAGGAATACCACCTTCAAACGTCCACTGCCAGCTAGTCGGGTTAACCAACGACTCATCTCTAAAAACAATATACTCAGAGACTTCAGGAGTCGTGTTTGTCGCATTAAATGCGACGATAGGAATATCCGATACCGTTTTGATTTCGAGTTCCGCTAGTTGCGTAATATCAGCACCATAGCTATCTGTACCACCATGTACTAAATCAAATTTGAAGTAGCGATACTTTTCGCCGCTTTCGGCCAATTCAAAATTGCGAGTCAGTCCTCGAGCAGAGAATACTTCTTCCGCTCTTGAGTCCAGCTCAATCCACTCAGCTTTATCATTTGAGCCATATACGACCCACTGTTTTGGATCTCGGTTTGCTTCATCGTTTGCTGACGTAAAGCTATATTCTCTAAGTTCAATCTCTGTCGCGGCTTTAAACACTACAGTGACGTTTGACGCAAAAGCCAGGAATTTTGTACTCGTGTTAGCGTCGATAAGTTTGTCGACACTTTCACCTGCGGGCGAGGCTTGTACACCATCCGCTAAAATAGCCTCAATCTCAACCCCAGTATCTGAGGTGATATTACGCAGTGCGCCAGAGTCTGGCTGCCCGGATGATTGAGTTTGCTCTGGCTTATCACGTTCAACAAATTCAGACCCATCATTACAGCCTATTAGTGTCGCAGCGACGGCCATTGCCACCGTTGATAGCATTAATTTTCTCATTTCGTTACCCTTTATTATTAAAATTGGTAGTTAACTTTTAGTAAGAACTCACGCCCGTTCGTGTCATAATTACCCGCTTTATAAAATGGGTAGCCTCTAAACGAGTCATCTTGAGGCGGCATCGCATTTAATAAGTTTTGAATCGTAAACATCACTCGCGTATTGTCATTGATGTAATGGCCAATGGTTAGGTTATGCTTTATCCATGCAGGTAACTTTTCTCTTTGACCAAAATCAGCACCGTTCCAATTTTTTCCTTTATAATTTACCTGCCATGAAATTGCGGTCTTTTCCAACTGCCAAGTCAGGTTAAACGATGCCATATCTTTGAAGTTATAGTTATCTTGGCTGTCTAGCACATCTTCAAGCGGATCTTCGGGACGAAGCTTTTCTTTTTTCTTTAGAACATGGCTGTAATCAAGCTTATAAATAAACTCGCCAAGTTCTGACTCAAACGTACCTTTCACACCAAAATTGACGCCGCCATGTTGTCTTTCTGCGGCGTTTATATAACCTTCTCTGATAATAGCTGCGGTGTACGGTAATCCTTTTTTCGTGTTCCCTAACCAGTCGGTTGCCAAACCATCTTGGTCAAAACGCTGTACTCTGTCTTGCATATTGGCGCATTTAGCAGAAGACGAATCGATTAGGCCGTTTTCACACTTCCAGACATTATCAAGAATTTCGCCAGACCCAAGTCGAGTAATTTTGTCTTTTAAGACAATGTCATAAACATCAACATTGAATGACAGCTCAGGGGAATACTCATACACAAGACCAAAGGTTAATGAATGACCAGACTCTTCTTTTAAAGTTGGATCGCCTGCCGAGATTGTCTCAAAGTCAGCATCTAGCTTTGGCTCGTTGATATTTGTTGTGTCTAAGTCTGCACAGCTGATAGTTAATGCATCAGCATTATATTGAGCGGGATCCCCAGTGGTTTGAAAACGTAGACAAGCATCTGCAATCACTTTGTCCGAGCCTCGTCCAAAGTTACCAGCAAACCCTTGATATACCGAGCTCATGCTAGGACCACGGAACGTTGTTCCATACGCACTTCTTAGCATCAGCGCGTCAGTGGGAGAGTATTTAAAACCAACTTGATAAGTAAATGCCCCACCAACATCAGAAATATCATCATAGTGGTCATAACGCAGCGCTATTTCACTAGAGATCTGTTCAGTAATTGGGATCATAAATTCTGTCGCCGCAGCATAACGGTTACGTTCACCATCGGTGATAACGCCAGTTAGACCAACAAACTCTTTATTTAGAATTCTGCTATCGGGCGTCGCCCTCGTCCCTTCTTTCATCAGCTCAATATATGCGGCAAAAGACACAAATCCTGCTGGCAACTCAAATAAATCCCCGGACAGATCTGCGGTTAGGGTTTCATTGAACGATAAGCCATCGTAGGTTGCCCAATCAGCCATGTTATACATATTGTCTTGGGTCAGAGGTGCAAAAAAAGCTTGGTAATTTGGACGGTAGATTGGCATGCCATCAACCTCTCCCAACTTAGGGCCTTTTAGCCAGTTATTTCCTTCAACCGTGTGATGCAAGTACCTATCAGAGAAGTCGTATTGTGAACGGCTGAAGCCAACGGAGTAATAGTAATCTGCTACCTCCCCTTCAAGACCAAAACTAAATGAATAAGATTTATCATCGTATACTCGACCTAAGCCATCATTTGTATATTCTGAATCATTCACTATCCGCCACATATACTTAACTGGAGCGCCATAGCCACCAGCTTTATTTTTGATATCTGGATCCCAAAACATGGATCCGTGAATTGACTCTGCATGAGCAAAGAAGAATGGATTTCGTGCCCCTTTCTTTTCTTGATCGATATAAAATCCGTTAACAAAAAAACTGTGTTCGTCGTTGATGCTGTACACCGAGTTGATATACAAACTCATGGTTTCAACTTGGTTACGGAGCAAGTTGTTGCCGGTTTCATCCCACCCACAGCTTAGGCCGTAATCATTGCGGCTAATAAAGTGCTGAACCGCAGTCGGGTGTGGATTATCATCTGTATTACAGTACTGCGCTGAATATTGATTTTTGAACTCGGTATTCTCAGCCCATACGGTAATTGAACGATTGAGCTCTCGCTTGTTTGTTGGATCTGGATTATCCCAAACGCTGTCATGAAAAGGTCTGTCGGCACCAGTTAGCGCCTCTTCCGTCTTGTATTCTAGTGAGTAGTCAAACGTAAAGTCGTCTTGCTCAAAACCACCAACAAACGACAAGCCTTTTTTATCACCCGTACCATAGGTATCCTGGCCGTAGAATGCTTCAACGACATGCTCGTCCATACCTTTTTTGGTAATAATATTGACTACTCCAGCCATTGCGTCTGAACCATAGATTGCAGAGCCACCGCCGGATTGAATATCGATGCGCTCAACCATCGCCGTTGGCAACATATCGAGATTAACAAAATTGGTTTGGCCACCGTACGGCATTGGGTAATAAGCCAAGCGCTTGCCATTAACGAGAATTAGTGTGTACTCAGGTCCAACACCTAACAGGTTTAACTCCTTGGCGCCAGGCGTATAGGAGCCAGTTTCTACTTCACCGAGAACGGCACCACTAGCAGCGGAAATGCTACTCAGTGCGTCATAAACTGTGTTAAAACCACTTCTGACCATATCAGCGGAAGAGAGACTTTGGACATTGGTCACACCCTCAATGGCGATACGTTTAATACGAGATCCTGTCACCTCAACACGTTCTATTTCTTCTGCTTGTTCATCTGTTGCGGCTGTTACTGAGTTAGTTGCTACCGCTGCAAGAACAGCAGCGGCGATCAGGCTATGTTTATACATTATTGTTGTCATAAGACCCCCACAATTCAAAAGGAACGTTCCAATTCATTATAAAAATTTTATTTCACCATTAGCAAAACCAACAAAGCATCAGGCAGAAATCAAAAAGGGAACGTTCCAATTATGAGCAATAAAACAAACCTGTCAACAAATTATGTACATTTACAGCATAGTGATGACAAATTGTAACCATCTAGTTCTTGCTAGTTCACTGCAATTTCACGGCAGAAAGCTCACTTTGATAGCGAGACCAGAGCTTATCAAGGGACTCTCCAGTAACCGATTTTATTGCATCTGCAAATGACCAATTTTCTATTTCTACCGCAGTTTGATTAAAACGATAGGCAAAATCAGGATGAGACTCAGCGAGCCATGCGAGAAAGAACCCAGTGTTTGTGTATCCACCAACCCAAGAATCTGACGGCTTAGGCGAACGGGTTTTATGGTATCCCGCTTGAATGCGAATGAGATCCGCCATTCCTTCAATAAATGCATGTACATCGGGCTCAGAATAACTTCTCTCTTTTGGAAATAGCTGATATCCATGGGTAAGTTCGTGCCAGAGCACACCAAGGAGTTCGTATTCCACTTGCTCATCTGGCTGCCCAGCGAGTTTTTCGGTGATGTACTTTGAACTAAACACGATTTCCATATTTGTTTCGTCTCCAGAGCGATACGCTATTGTGTCCATCCATTTTAGCCTAAATGTGACTTGCTCAAACTCTGGCAGCTCTGCAAAGTGTTTGTACAACCTAGGGGCCAGTTGGCGAGTTACGTCATCCACCGTACTGGCTATATCAGGAAATAGTGCTTGCAGGCGTTTCGACCCTGCCGACTCAGTATCTTCGATAACCACTTTGACCTTTGGCGGCTCAAAGCCTTTCCATGGTTGATTTGGATCGTATATTTTTAAATAGTTCGCACGGGTTTTAAGGTCGGAGCCATGCGCATTTTTAGTGACTAGAGTGACATCGTAGTTACCTGGCTTGTCATAAACTACTTCAACACTTTTTGCGTTTGACAGCATCGCTTTGCCCTCAACCTTCCAATTCAGCTCTGTAGGTGAGTTTGCAGATATCGACTGCAGAGAAACTGGCTCATTAAGCTTGGCAACAGTTTTATCTGCAGTAAAATTTGCCAGCGGTAAGTTTGTTTCTGCATAGAGTGCCAGATCAGCGATTTGCAAAAAACGGTCACCCCACTGCGTTTTACCTTCCTGTGCCACAGTAAAGCGCACGTACCTTGCATCCGTTGTTTTGGGTAGGTCAAAAGCGAGTGTTTCACCTCGCCTTGAAAATACCATATTGTTGCGTTTATCAGCCTCTTGCCATGTCTTGCCATCTATAGATACGGCAACAGTCCAATGCTTTGGGTCTCGGGCGGGTGCATCTTGGGCTGAAGTGAGACGATACTGTCTAAGCGCTTTTACGTCTTTCAGATCAAATACAATCTCTGCGCTAGATTGCTTAGATAAGAATTTGCTTTTTAGTGACCTATCAACTAACTGCTCTATCCCCTCACCTTGGATTTGCTCCTTTACGTCACTCGTTACAGAGAATGCATCGCGTTCGGTGATGTCGTAGAGCGCATTGGCATTCGCTAATGAGGAGCCACAAAATGAAAGTAAAATTAGACTGGCTAATGAGGAGGTTTTCATTGAAATTTCCCAGATTAAAAACAAACATACTGGATCGTTCCAATTTATAATGCAACTTATTTTGAGTAGATTTTTACGTAATATTTAATAAGTGCAGAAAAGGATAACGCTATTTCATCGCTTTTGGATCTTATGGAAGACTAACGAGCCTGAAAGATCAAGCCACGGCTCGCTAGTCTTTTTGCCATATTCAACTAAAGCCAAGACCGATAAGCAAAGCCGCTGTGATAGAACAAGGAATAACCACAGCGATAGGATAAGTTAACTATTCGAATCTCAGGTTAACTACCAAATAGTAACTCCCAAAAGCCCGGTGGCTCGTGTAGTTTGTGGTATTGCTTTCTCAGCTCATCAATTTTTAATAGCATTTCACGGGCTTTCTCGACTCTTCCCGAGTCTATTTCATGGCTCGCCTTAGTAATGGCTTCGAGTACTTTATCCAAGCCCTCAACTGACTCGGCAGACACCTCTTGCTTAAACTGAAATTGCTTACTTTCATTAACGAGTGTAGTCAGCTCGGTTAAGTGTGCTTGCATTTCTTGAGCAGATTGCGCTTTCATAGCCTGCTTATAAATATGGCCCATTTCCTTCATGGTTTTATTCAATTCGCTTGACTCATGCGCAACCCCTGACACCGAAAACAACAACACGAATATAAATACGATTTTTCTCATCAAAATCCCCTTACTCTTTGCGCGCTAGTATAAAGCAATTAACGCATGAGCTAAATTCAATGCTATGAAAAATATGCTGGTTCCGAATAGCATTCAAAAAACAGGCAGATAGCGCAACGATTCTAGCGTAAACTATACTTATATTAATGACGTCGCGTATTTAGCAGCACACTTTTTGAATATCAAAAATGTAGAGACTTATGATCCGAAAATTGTTGTTCATCTTTTTATTTTTATCGCCGATGGCCGTGCTATCTGCACAACGATTCAACGTTCAATTTGTAAACCCCGGTTTTGCAACAAAAAACCCTACCGGAGACTTTTGGTATAACGTCAGCAACGTGATGACTGCGGCCGCTAATAACATGAATATTTCCCTCAAAATTAGTTATGCGCAGCGCAACCATATTTTGATGAAATCGCTCGTAGAGCAAGCCTTGAAAAGTGATGCTGATTACCTTGTGCTGGTTAACGAAAAGTCGAGTGTCGTTCCCTATTTGTTAAACACCAAAGCCACCAAAATCAAGATTATTTTCTTGCTCAACGGACCGACTAAAACAGAGGAAGTCGCTCTGTTAAAGTCAGGACACCAAATTATTGGCACCATTGAGCCAGACAATTTCCAAGCCGGTTTTAAATTAATGCATCAACTTGCGCGAAAAGCACTTAGGTCCTCCAATCCATCGCAACATGTATTAGCTTTGCTAGGAGACGTGGCGACGACTGCGGCATTAGACCGACAAAAAGGCATGCGCGCTTATCTTGAGCACCATACAAAGCTAGAATTAATCGCAGAGGCAAATTGTCAATGGTCTCAGAATGAAGCTTATCGTCTCACTAAAGCGTGGTTACAGCGAGATCCCGCAATCACAACCGTTTGGGCTGCTAATGATCCTATTGCTTATGGCGCGTTACTCGCTGCTAAAGAGTTAAACCGTAAGATCGTCATAGGTGGGATTAATTGGGATGAAGGTATTGCGCCAAAGTTAGATGTTTCGATCGGAGGGCATGTGTTGCTTGGGGCCTATACTTTAGCTCGACTAGCACAATATCATAGAGACTTTACACCAATAGACAGCGTGACCTTGTCTATTTTCGAATCGCTGGATGACGCTCACTTACCTTTGTATCATGCCATACATGGAAACTTTCCTGAACACCTGGACTTTTTACGTTACATTAACGATCCAGCGCAATTTACCATTACAGAACTAACTCACTCACTTAATAAAAATAACCACAATAATAATGTGAAGAATTGAGAATTTAAGAACGATTAATTAATGCAATAAACAAAACCCAGAAAGATAATGCAATTTACACCTGTCTAATCTTCACGCATTGACAGCGATGTCAACACCTGTTTTAGTAACAAACGTAAACAACATGTAAAACAGGTGAAATATGAAAAACAGTAATACAGTAGTAAAACTTCTTAAGCTTTCGACCCTTAGCGCTTGCGTTTGTGCAAGCCTTTCAGTTGCTCACGCAGATACACAGCGCGTTATTGTCACGTTAAAAGACAGCGCAACACCAAATGTTCTGCCAGTGCGCTTAAATCAAGCAGAAACGACGCAGTTTAAAGCGCAGGCTTTGTCTGAAGCTGCCTACTCCACCTTAGGTAGTGCTGCAGTCAACACATTACCAAGCATTAATGCATATGTCGCCGAAGTTTCTTCAGCGCAAATGCAACAACTACAAGCAAGCGGTAATGTTGCACACGTAGAAGTTGACCCTAAACGCTATTTGCCAAGTGTAAAAACTTCAGCAATTGATTTACTCGCTGAAACAACACCTTACGGCATTAATATGGTGCAGGCTAACCAAGTATCTGACGGCTACAGCGGCAACCGTAAAGTCTGTATTATGGATACAGGTTATACGCTAGGTCACCAAGATTTACCTAGCACAGGCATTACTGGTAATGACGGCTACGGTAACTACGACACAGGTGTGTGGAGTAACGATGGTAACGGCCACGGAACACACGTTGCCGGCACAATCGCCGCTTTAGGTGGTAATGGCACAGGTGTGGTCGGGGTGAATCCATCAGGGCAACAAGGTCTTCATATTGTTAAAGTGTTTAACGACCAAGGTAACTGGGCATACGGTTCCGACCTCATTAAAGCAATTGAGCAGTGTGAGCAGGCTGGCGCCAATGTAACTAGCATGAGTTTAGGTGGCAGCGGCAGTTCTACGGCAGAACGAAGCGCATTTGAGCAGAGTTATCAGCGTGGCATGCTACATATCGCAGCCGCTGGCAACGCGGGTAATAGCTCGTTGAGCTACCCAGCATCGTATAATGCAGTTGTATCTGTGGCTGCGGTCGATAGCTCTGAGTCAAAAGCCTCTTTCTCTCAATACAACAGCCAAGTAGAAATTGCAGGCCCGGGGGTTGGTGTAAACTCAACATGGAATAATGGCGCGTATCGCAGTATTAGTGGGACTTCAATGGCAACACCGCATGTTTCTGGTGTCGCAGCATTAGTGTGGAGCCACTTCCCGCAATGTACTGCTCAGCAAATTCGCCAAGTGTTGAATACAACAGCAAAAGACAAAGGCCAAGCAGGTCGTGATACTTCTTACGGCTATGGTATTGTGCAAGCAAAAGCGGCGGTTGATTATCTAACAAATAATGGTTGTGATACTTCAGGTGCAGTCAATGCAAACTTTAACTTCAGCGTGTCCGGCCTCACTGCGACATTTAACAACCAATCAACAGCAGGTAGTTATCAGTGGGAATTTGGTGACGGTGCAACAAGCTCACAAACTAACCCATCACACACCTACGCGAGTGCTGGTACATATCAAGTGACACTCACTGTGACAGCTTCAAATAACAGAACTGCTTCTAAGACACTAGCAGTTACCGTTAGTGATGCACCAGCTGGGTGTAATGGTATCCAAGAATGGAATGCAACTAAGTTCTACAATACGGGCGACCGGGTTTCATTCAAAGGCTTTGAATACCGTGCTACGTACTGGTCACAAGGCGCAAGCCCAGAGATCTACTCAAACGTTTGGACTAAAGTCGCGCAGTGTAAGTAATACCAACTGGTCATTTTAAGTGGCGCTTAAGCGCCACTGTTTAATGCTAACATTGCACTACAACACAGAATTACAGAGATCATAAGCCATTCTTTTGTTGAAATTGCCTCTTTAAAAAACCACATTCCAAGCATACTCGCGCTGACTATACCAATGGCTCTTTTCAATCCTTCAACAAGCCCCGGCTGAATTTCGGTTAACGCCTGCATTTGGAAGATAACAGCGACAGCGAATACCACTGCAGAAATAGTCCAGAGCAACCAATGTGCGCGGAAATTTTGATTTTTAAACTGTGGTCGTAACAAGATTAGATTAACAAAAAATACCATAAAGGTTAGAAACCCAGCATGAAAAGAGAGCGAGCTGTATTGCAAAGCCTGTTTATCGAACACGATGCAAAGCCCCCAGCAAAAAGAGGTGATTGCAACTTGTTTTGCACCTGGCTCTTGAAAAGAGAATCTGCCTCCTTGCAATAAAAATGAAGCGAGAACAATCGCAGCGATTAGCATTGACTGCAGCGTGGTTAAAGGTTCTCCAAGTAGCAACCAAGCAAACACACCTGCAAGTGCTGGAGTGATAGATAACAGAGGCAGGATAACCGCCATTCGCCCAAGCGAAAGCGCCTGAATAAAGTTTACGCTACCAATTGCCGCCAACATTCCGCTAGCTATCGCAGGCGCTATATAAGCAGAGCTTGGGAGCTGCTTGTCAACAACCAACCAATAGCCAATGTATGCAGGTAAGACTAGCAGACTAAATATCACCGACATTTGCGCGGCTGAATAATGGCTCGCTAGCCTTTTTCGTAAAAAATCAAATACAGCCCAATTTAACGCACTGAATAAGGCTATGGCCATTTATTATCCCTGTTGTAATGCAATTTCCGTTTGAAATTTCATGTAATCATTGATTTTTACATGGTCCGGTTTCCAACCCAACAGAAAGCGATAAAAGTCAGCCCACACCACAGGCCACAACGACTCCCACTCAGAAAGGATCTGAGCGATATCAATAGAGGCTGCTTTGCCTAATAATTCTATTCTCAACATATCTAAATACAATTTGAGATACTCATCGGCATGCAGGAGCTGTTCTTTTTCGTCTAATACCGACGTAATAAACAGCATTAAGTCTGATACACCAATACCCTTTCCAACATACTGAAAATCGAATCCCAGTGCTTGATCGCCATTAAAGGCAAAGTTAGCAAGCTTAGCGTCGCCATGGATCCAAGTATGCCAATGGCTATTTTTGATACGATCTCGTAATCGAGGTGCCGCTTGTTTAATGCTACTGTGTTGCATTCGCTCAAGTTCATCCGGTCGTGTATCTAGGTGCCAATAATTTCCTTGCTCCCACACATGCTCTGCAGGGCTTTGTAAAAAGTGAGCATGGAATTTAGCTAACCACCCTATCACTGCTAATATTTGTGACTCGGATGGATTAGCGGTTTGCGAAAAACCTTGAGTTGAGAAGTCTCTAAAGACGATGTAGTCCATCCCTTCACTTACCCCTTCACCTAAATAGCTAGGCGTATTGCAAGGTGAAAGTAATTCGCAAGCATGATGCTTGTAAAAGTGACGTTCTACTTGATAAGACTTGGCTTTACGCGCAAGCGCTACCGAAGATTGTGCAATTCGCCGATGTGCAATGTCACTAGGCACTTTAGTGCGCTTAATTGCAAGCTTCCCAGCATCATGATTGATAAATAACATATCACCACAACCGCTCCATAACTGTTGCTCTTGCTGTGTTGACATAGGCGCAGAAATTACATCGCTTGGAATACTTATTTTCACTGTGTTACACCTTTTTGTTATTTAACCTGAGAGTTGATGAATAAACAGCCAAACTTTTTTATTGTATAACTCAGGTTACTTAAACACAGTACAACCCTTTACTTACTATTACGAATACCAATTCTCTTAATTAAGCGATCTACTTTGAGGCGAAGAAATCTTCTCGATAACACCGCTTCCGCATCCTGCTCACGCCAAGGTACCTACATCCATGTAGGCGAGGCAAAAATTTTTTATTTAGTTGTTCTAAATAAGAAATTTTTAACGCTGTTAGCGTCAGATATGCTCCTTCAAGTTGAGCTAGTATTAAGACAAATTGGTATAATAAGCAAACCGTTTTACAGTGCTTGATAATTATAGCTGGTGTTATTATCTTTACCCAACATGAAAAAGCCCTTAACCAATTGGTTAAGGGCTTTTACTTTTACAAAAAAGTTATTTGTTTAACTTACTCATTCACGGCTTGCTTGACTGTTTCTTTCGCACTTTGTTCATCTAACAAGTTTAAATCGAAGTCAAACTCATCCACTCGAATTGCTTTTTCACGCTTGCGGTTGTAATCAACCAGTTTTGCGTATTCTTCTTCGTTGATAAGGTTACCAACAAGTGCATTATCTAATGTTTGCTCGAAACGAACACCTGGTTGGATCTCGCGCTTGCGAACTGCCTTTTTAACTTTGGCAAGCAGCTCAAGGCAACCCATCTTAGCTTTATATGCTTGCTCATTGATATCATGACCATCACCTGCCGTAGGCTTCACAAGATGAGTAAGCTGCGCTTTGATTGGCGTATCCATTTGCGCCGCGGCGGCCAATTCTCTGATCATATCGTCATTAATTTTAGGCATTTGTTTGCCACTAAACTGCATCGTGATCACACGCATAAATTTACGAGTACCACTTGCCGGGAAGTTATCTAAGAATTTATGAAGCGCTTGTTCTGCACTGATAAGTGCATGCCTTGTCGCATAATGGAAATAAGGTGCAGCTTGCTCTCGCTCTGCTACCGCTACTTTTTGCTCATAGTATTTGATTGAAGCCATCGCTGCATACAAGTGACTCATTACATCACCAAGGCGTGCTGACAGCATTTCTGCTTGCTTCAGTTTTCCACCTAGCACAAGTAGTGAGAAGTCTGCATATACCGCAAGCTTAGCTGCTAATCTATGCGCGGCTTTTTCATACGCACGCACTTCAGGTAATGGTGATTTTGCATCAGCAGTGAATGGCATAAGACCATATTTGAAAGCACGTAAGCTGTTGGCAACACTATAGCTAACTGTTTTTGTCAAAATACCACGGAATTTACTGTCGGCGTCTTTCTCTTCGCTGTGAATAGATTCAACCATCGACTGCAAATAGGGGTGACAGCGCATTACACCTTGACCAAAGATCATCAAGTTACGCGTTAGGATGTTTGCACCTTCTACGGTAATCGCTATTGGCTGGGCAACATAACCGCTTGCAAGGGTATTCTGGGGACCATTTTGAATAGCCTTACCTGCAAGAATATCCATTGCAGAGTCCAATACGTCACGACCAGTTTCAGTCATGTGGTATTTTGCAATTGCTGTTACTACAGATGGCTTAAGACCCATACCTAAACCTTCTGTTGTTAATACCCGCATCGCCTCTTGCATGTATGCTTTGCCTGCAATATCTGCAAGCTTTTCTTGAATACCTTCAAATTGACCGATCGAGAGACCAAATTGCTCACGTACCGCCGCATATTCAGATGCCGATTTCAGTGCGACTTGGCTAGTTGAAACACCTAGCGCCGGTAAAGAAATACCACGCCCTGCACCTAAGCAACTTACCAACATCTGCCAACCGCGACCGATATTCTTCTGGCCACCGATAATAAAGTCCATTGGGATAAAAACTTTTTCACCACGCGTCGTGCCATTATAGAAGCGTATCCCCATCGGGTCATGACGGTTACCAAGTTGCACACCTGGATGGTCATGTGGAATTAACGCACAGGTGATCCCTAGTTCTTTTTTACCGCCCAGTAATCCCTCAGGATCCAATACTTTAAATGCTAAACCGAGTACCGTCGCAATCGGTGCAAGTGTGATATAGCGCTTGTCCCATGTTACTTCAAGACCAAGTACTTCTTCACCGTTATGCATGCCTTTTTTAACAATACCTTGGTCCGGAATGCCACCGGCATCGGAACCAGCTTCAGGGCTTGTTAGCGCGAAACACGGAATATCACGACCGTTTGCTAAGCGAGGAAGGTAGTGCGCTTGCTGCTCTTTAGTACCATAATGAAGCAATAACTCACCCGGACCTAGTGAATTAGGAACCATCACCGTTACCGCTACCGCAGAGGATTTAGTCGCAATTGTACCCACTATCGTTGAGTTTGCGTAAGGGCTAAACTCTAGACCGCCGTATTCTTTTGGAATGATCAAAGAGAAAAATCTCTCTTTTTTCAAAAATTCAAGCACATGCTCTGGCAAGTGTTTGCCATTTTGAATTTCCGAGTCATCGATCATACCCATTAATTCTTTAACTGGACCTTCTAAAAAAGCTTGCTCTTCTGCACTTAGCTTAGCTTCAGGTACAGCACGAAGCGCCGAAAAGTCAGGCTTACCTTGATAAATTGACCCTTCTAACCAAACATCACCTGCATCTAATGCTTCTTGTTCTGTAATTGAAATGCTTGGGAGGATCTTTCTTAAATTCGTTCTTAGGCTCATAATTAACTCATCCGACCAGATAGATATATCTACATTACGGCATAAAAATTCGTTTAGATCAATTACTCTACTTAATTTTTTAACGGCTTTTTTACTGAGTTATCGAGTGATTAATATAAATGACTGCTAAATTAATGGCTTACAGCTGTAAGTCGAAAAAAGTAAATTACTGTTCTTAGGGGGAAATAGGAGTAAAAGAGGGACTTTGACACCCTTAGCAGTTCTAGACTGACATTTTATCTATAATAAAGATGGTTTTTAAAACCAGCACTGCCATTAAAACAGTGCGATTTTTGCTTTGCATAGCTGCTCTACCGTAGCAGGTGAAACAACGACTTCAACTCCCCGCTTGCCCGCACTAACATAAATTTGCTCAAATGCTAAAGCACTCTTGTGAAGTAACGTGGGCAGCTGCTTTTTCTGCGCAAACGGGCTTATACCGCCAATTAAATAACCAGTTACCTTTTGCGCGTTTTGTTGATCTGCAAGCTGTGCTTTTTTCCCCATACACGCTTTAGCAAAGGCTTTTAAATCCACTTGTTGCGTGGCGGGAGAAACGGCTACATACAATTTACCATCAACGTCAATCAGCAGGGTTTTAAATACTTTTTCTCGGTCTAGGTTGAGCTTTTTCGCTGCTTCATTAGCAAAGTCGTGATCGTTAGGGTCGTGCTCAAATTGCAGCACTTGGAACGCCACTTTCGCCTTTTTAAGTAGGTTAATTGCCGGTGTCATTACAAACTCCTTTTAAGCAGATGTTGATTTCTGTTATACCAAGAAACAAACGCTTATGCTATCGCCTTACGGTGAGACCCATCATCCGTCAAAACAAAAATGCCCGCTATCGCAGCGGGCATTTTCAATAAGCTTAAGTTACTTAGTTAAGTCATCAAAGAACTTCTTAACGCCGTCAAAAAAGCCTTGTGCCTTAGGACGGTTCTTACCGTTGTTTTCACCCATAGACTCTTCAAACTCTTGCAGAAGCTCTTTTTGGCGCTCGTTTAAGTTTACTGGCGTCTCAAGGACAACTTTACAAATTAAGTCGCCTACTGCACCGCTACGCACAGATTTCACGCCTTTACCACGCATACGGAACATTTTGCCAGTTTGACTTTCCGATGGAATCTTCAGTTTTGCGCGGCCATCTAGGGTCGGCACTTCAATCTCACCACCGAGTGCTGCCGTTGTGAAGCTAATTGGCACTTCACAGTACAAATTGTTGCCGTCACGTACGAAGATTGGATGCTCTTTTACACTCACTTGTACGTACAGGTCGCCAGCTGGAGCACCATGCGCACCCGCTTCACCTTCGCCAGACAAACGTACTCTATCACCCGTATCAACCCCTGCTGGGATCTTAACGTTAAGTGTCTTCGTTTTCTCTACACGGCCTTGTCCGTGACAGCTGTTACATGGGTCTGAAATGATCTGACCTGTGCCCTGGCAAGTTGGACAAGTTTGCTGTACTGCAAAGAAGCCTTGGCGCATTTGTACTTGACCTGCACCATGACAGGTTGTACAAGTTTTAGGCTTAGAACCTGCTTTTGCACCACTGCCGTCACATGGTTTACAGCTCACCCAAGTTGGTACTTGGATATCAACCTGCTTACCACGTACCGCTTCTTCAAGACTTAACTCTAAGTTATATCTTAAATCCGCGCCACGCTGTTGTCTTGATTGACGACGGCCACCACCGCCACCAAAGATATCACCAAATACGTCCCCAAAAATATCGCCGAAGTCGCCAGCGCCGCCAAATCCACCATGACCAGCACCACCACCTTGTTCGAAAGCTGCATGGCCGTATTGATCATACATCTGGCGTTTTTGACTATCAGTCAATATCTCGTAAGCTTCTTTTACTTCTTTGAATTTCGCTTCGAGTTCGGTGTTACCTGCAGTACGATCTGGGTGATATTTCATTGCAAGACGTTTATACGCCTTCTTAATGTCACGTTCACTGGCGTCTCTTGCAACACCTAATACTTCATAATAGTCAGGTTTAGACATTTTTATCACACTACTCTTTCTTGGCAACTTATGTCGTTGCAAACTCTGCTGAGTTCTGTCGCTTGCAAATTAATGCTAGACAACAGTCTAATTTATAAACACGTAGGGCGCGACAAGCCATACAGCCAGCGCGCCCTCCTTCAAGACCTACAATTACTTGTCGTCTTTAACTTCTTCAAATTCAGCGTCAACTACATCGTCGTCTTTTTTCGCTGAACCTTGTTGGGCACCTGCTTCACCGCCAGCTTGTTGAGCTTGCGCTTTAGCTTGAGCGATTTCCATTAGCTTTTGCGATTTCTCTGCTAGAGCTTGTGTCTTAGCATCGATTTCGTCTTTGCTATCGCCCTTGATTGCTGTTTCTAGCTCGCCAAGCGCAGCTTCAATTGCTGTCTTGTCATCAGCTGGAAGGTCGTCACCCGCTTCTTCAACTTGCTTGCGTGTAGCATGAACAAGTGCATCAGCTTGGTTACGAGCGCCAACTAGTTCTTCAAACTTTTTATCTTCTTCTGCGTTTGCTTCCGCATCACGTACCATTTTTTCTACTTCTTCATCACTTAGACCTGAAGAAGCTTGGATTGTGATCTTCTGCTCTTTACCTGTATCTTTGTCTTTCGCAGACACGTGTAAGATACCATCAGCATCCACGTCAAAAGTAACTTCGATTTGTGGCACACCGCGCTGCGCTGGGCGAATACCTTCTAGGTTGAATTGACCTAGAGACTTGTTATCGCTTGAACGCTTACGCTCACCCTGTAGTACGTGAATTGTTACTGCAGACTGATTGTCTTCTGCTGTTGAGAACGTTTGCGACTTCTTAGTTGGGATAGTCGTGTTTTTCTCGATTAACGCAGTCATTACTTGACCCATAGTCTCAATACCTAGAGACAGAGGACAAACGTCAAGTAGTAGTACGTCTTTCACGTCACCCGCAAGTACACCACCTTGAACCGCAGCACCAACTGCTACCGCTTCATCAGGGTTTACGTCTTTACGAGGCTCTTTGCCAAAGAATTCAGCTACTGTTTTCTGTACCAGTGGCATACGTGTTTGACCACCAACTAGGATGATGTCATTTACGTCGCTTACAGAAAGGTCTGCATCAGCAAGTGCACGTTTTAGCGGCTCGATTGATTGCGCAACTAAGTCTTCAACTAGTGACTCAAGTTTTGCACGAGTTAACTTAACGTTCATGTGCTTAGGACCTGTAGCATCAGCAGTAACGTAAGGTAGATTTACCTCAGTTTGCTGTGCTGAAGACAGCTCAATCTTCGCTTTCTCAGCTGCTTCCTTAACACGCTGCATCGCTAGCGGGTCAGTTTTTAGGTCGATGCCTTGGTCTTTCTTAAATTCTGCAACTAGGTAGTTGATAACGCGGTTATCAAAGTCTTCACCACCTAGGTGAGTATCACCGTTAGTTGCTAGTACTTCAAACGTGTGCTCGCCTTCAACTTCATCAATCTCGATGATTGAGATATCGAATGTACCACCACCTAAGTCGTATACTGCAACGACGTTGTCGCCTTGCTTCTTATCCATACCGTAAGCAAGTGCTGCTGCTGTTGGCTCATTGATAATACGCTTAACTTCAAGACCTGCGATACGACCAGCATCTTTAGTTGCTTGACGCTGTGAATCGTTGAAATATGCAGGAACTGTGATAACAGCTTCTGTTACTGGCTCACCAAGAAAGTCTTCCGCTGTTTTCTTCATTTTCTTAAGAACTTCAGCTGAGATCTGAGGTGCAGCTCTTTTCTCACCACGTACTTCAACCCAAGCGTCGCCGTTGTCCGCTTTTACGATGTTGAAAGGCATGATGCTAAGGTCACGCTGTACTTCTTCATCTTCAAAACGACGACCAATTAGACGCTTGATAGCATAAAGTGTATTTTTAGGGTTAGTCACTGCCTGGCGTTTTGCTGGCTGACCTACTAGTGTTTCACCATCATCTGTAAATGCAATAACAGAAGGAGTTGTGCGGTCGCCCTCAGCATTTTCAATAACGCGCGGCTTGTCACCATCAAGTACCGCTACGCAAGAGTTAGTAGTACCTAAATCGATTCCAATAATTTTACCCATGAATCATCTCCGACTTCAAAATTCGTTGTTCAGTTAGTTGATTTGATAAATAAGGTCACCGATTTGTAATTCAAGCGTCACAACTAAAAAAAAATGAAAAAATTTGAAATTTTTTTGCTTTTCGAACGTTTCGGTCAAAAAATCACCCTTAATTGCTTATTTTGAAACAAGTGAAGAAGAAAATACGCTGTATTTGACGCTTGATTACCTGGTTAGACCAGTTATGCTAAGTGCAACATAATAAATAATGAGAAATGACAACATGACATTTGATGAAATTATTCAGTCGGAGCATTTACAGCAAGCGCAAACACAAATGACGTTTCCTGCAAGTTGGTGTCAAGGCCGCACTGCGTTTGGCGGATTGTCTGCGGCAATCGCGGTGCAAAGCATGAAGCATCAACTGACAGAGCCTCGTCGACTGCTCTCTGTGAGCGTAAATTTTGTCGGACCACTGCTAGAAGGCGCACCATTTACCGTTGCAACAACCATTTTGCGTAGCGGCAAAAATGCAACCCAAATGCAAACTCAACTGATCCAGTCAGGCGAAGTTTGTCTTATTGCTATCGGGTGCTTTGGCAAGGATAGAGAATCTGCTATCCAAGTTGCAAATGCGGATAGCCCTACTCTTTCAGATGTCAATCCAAAGGCTGTTCTTCCATATCAAGAAGATGTGATGCCTGCATTTTTCCAACATGTCGCGCTCAATGCTCAGCAAGGCGCTTTGCCATTTTCCGGCGCACCATCTTCAAATCTGGGTGGCTGGATGCGATTTAAAGCACAAACTACATCGGTAAACGAACTACATACACTGGCACTTGCTGACTCATGGCCGCCAACGTTACTCCAGATGTGTAAAGCACCAAGCCCCGCCAGCAGTATGTCTTGGTACATAGAATTTTTGTGTGATATTTCACTCGACTCAGAGTCTTGGCTTGGCTTTGAAGCCGTGACTCACCATAGCCAAAATGGTTATGGTATTGAAGATGCAAAAATTTGGTCACAAAATGGCAAGCTGCTCGCCCTAAGTCGCCAAACCGTCGCGGTATTTGATTAACATTGATAAATTTGGGCGCATCAAGCAAACTAGCATAAAAGGAAATCAACGGATTTTTATGTGATTACAGCTTGCCCTGAATGCGATACGCTTGTTGAAATAGACGCTATCGAGTCCCAAAAGCGTGCGGTGTGCCCAAACTGTCGGTGCGTGTTGTGTCATGTACAAGGACACCAAAACCAATTAGTACAAGCCTTCAGCTTTTCTGCGTTACTATTTTTATTCGCAAGCTTATTTCCAGACTTTATCTCCTACACACAACACGGTATCACTCAAGTTGTAAGCCTCTGGCAAGCACTCATATTGTTAGCTGAGCATTACAGCTATTTTCTCGCTGGATTATTTGCCTTCACTATTTTAGTCATGCCTGTTGCCGTGTGCTCATTGCTACTGCTTGCACACACCGAGTATTGGCAAATCATCAATGCGCACAATGCTCGGCATTTAGCAAAATTACTCTCAGCACTAAAACCGCTTAATCTCACCGATATATTTTTAGTAGCCGTGCTCGTAAGCGCTTTTAAATTAATGTCTTTCGCTGAATTGGAAATGGGCCTTGGATTTTGGGCCTATATTTTGTTCGTTTTGTGTTTTATTGAAGCCCTCTCACTTTTTGATCACGAGTATATGTGGCGTAATCAGACTCAATGTAATCGTCACTTGGCCGAACCAAAGAATTTATCTACCACGCTAAAACGTTGCAAGGTTTGTGGCTTTTTAGGTGAAGGCGAAAAGTGCCAGCGTTGCTACGCCAAACTAAAATACCGCAAATCTCAATCAACGCAAAAAAGCTTAGCTTGGATGCTCACCAGCGTCGTGCTACTTGTACCTGCTAATTTTCTGCCCATCATGGATACCATCAGTCTTGGGCTTCATACTCCTGCAACGATTTTTTCCGGCGTTCAAGTGCTTTGGGAAGCTGGCTCTTATCCCGTAGCAACACTTATTTTTCTCGCAAGTATATGTATTCCTATCGCAAAAGCGTTACTATTGAGTTACTTACTAATACGAGTTAAGAAGCCCAAAGACCCAATCACAGCAACAAAAGTGTACCGCTTGCTCGAATTTATTGGTCGCTGGTCAATGATAGATGTGTTTGTGGTGATAATCTTAGTGTCTTTGGTACAACTTGGTACGGTGCTAAATGTCGAGCCGGAAATTGGTATCGTGTTTTTTACTTTGATGGTGCTTTGCCAAATTGCAGCCGTTAATAGTTTTGATCCGAGATTATTGTGGGATAAAAATAGTCAATGACTACTCAAGCCGATATAGAAGACAAACCAAAATTTTCAGTGATTTGGATTATTCCAATTATCGCGTTGCTCATCACAGGCTGGATGTTATATCAACATCAGGCAAATAAAGGCCACACTATTTTTATAAAAATGACTGACGCAGATGGCATTATTGCAGGCAAAACTGAGGTGAGAGTAAAAAGCGTTAAGGTCGGGTTAGTCGAGTCATTAAAGCTTGAGTTAGCGCAAAATGCAGTGATTGCGAAAGTTAGGATTTTACAGCCCTATCGTGATTTATTAGCTGAAGATTCATCGTTTTGGGTAGTTAAACCTCGAATTGACGAATCCGGAATATCAGGCATGAATACACTACTCTCTGGAGTGTATATAGAGCTATCCCCCGGTGAAGCGAAAGCACGTTCGAGCATATTCACCTTAATGGATGAACCTGCATTAATCGGCTCAGAAGTGCAAGGAAAACGCTATCAACTCGTGGCTTCAGATGCTGAAGTGTTAGACGTTGGCTCCAGTATATTTTTCCGCAACTATAAAGTGGGTCAGGTTGAGTCTGCGCACTTTAGTGTCGAAAGCTTAAAAATGGAATATGGTATTTTCATCTATTCGCCATACGATACCCTTATCACCGACAACGCTATTTTCTGGATTAGTTCCGGCATTGATTTTAAACTATCAACGGAAGGCGTTGAAGTGTCGACAGGATCTCTTGCCAAAATGGTTAAAGGCGGAATTTCTGTAGACTATCCACCAACCATGCCAAGTGGCAAAGAAGCACTCGAAAATAAAACCTTCGCCTTGCACAAAAATTTCGCAATGGCCTTAGAGCAACGCTTTGATCACTTCGATTATTATCTTATTGAGTTTGAGCAATCAATTCGAGGACTTCGAGCTGGTGCACCAATCGAATACCGCGGGATGCGGATTGGCACAATAGAGCAGGTACCAGCGACTGGTGTTAGCGATGATAGACCTTTATACTTTCAACAAAATAACACCTCTGTGCCTGTATTGGTTAAAATTGAGTACGGACGCATTTACGAAGATGCGCAACTTGCTCAAACATATTGGTCAGAAAACATAGACAAATGGATTAGTAACGGCCTTAGGGCGTCACTAAAAAGTGGCAATTTATTAACAGGTGCGGTATATATAGAGTTAGACTTTTATCCAAGTGCAGAAGTCGTTAGTTCAAACAAAACGACTATTTACCCGGTATTACCCAGCGTTCCGAGCGGTATTACAGCACTTTCTGAACAGGTCACAAGCTTACTGAACAAGTTAAATGGGTTACCTCTTGAAACAACTGTTAAGGAACTAGAAGGCGCCCTTCAGCAACACAGGTTACTAGCAATGGAAATGAATCAACTCGTAGAGTCTATCAATAACAACAAGATAACAGACAAGGTTGGCGGCAATTTAACGAACTTAAAAGATACATTAAGCCAGCTCACATCAAGCTTAAAGCAATTTGAACAAACTATGACGCAGTACCAAAAAGGCTCAGGTGTCATGGATCAACTTAGTAATACCCTTGAGGAGCTTGAAAGCCTGTCCAATCGCTTAAAGCCTATTTCTAAAGGGCTGAATGAGCAGCCGAATATGCTTATTTTTAATAAAGAAAGTGGCGCGGATCCGCTCCCAAGGAAAAAATAAATGAAGACTGGCTCTGTGATATTTTTGCTTCTATTTTGTTTAACAGGATGTATAACTAATCCATCCCAACCGGTTAGTTATTATCAGTTAGAAGCAAATAATGTCGCAGGCGAAAAGCAAGTTGAGCTCAATCGTGTACTACTGATTGATAAAGTGCAGTTAATCGAACTGTTTGATCAACAAGCCTTGGTGCAATTTCAGCGAGACAATAGAGTAAACATCGCTAATTTCCATTTTTGGGCCCAACCTCCCGCCGATATGTTGACATGGAACTTAGTAAACGCACTAAATGGAACCAACAAAGCTACTGCAATTAAAAGCGATAAATTTTATCACAATGCGCAAGAGCACCAACGCCTCGTTGTAGAAATTAATGAGTTTGCAGGGCACTTTGAAAAAGGTGCTGTGATGAGCGGGACTTGGTATCTTTATCAATACACAAAAGGGAGCTATCAACTAACTCAAGTGCAACCATTCCAATTTGAAACAGCTCTTGATCAGGATGGCTTTAGCGCTCTGGTTGCGGCACATCAGAGAAACTTTACTCAACTAACGACACAAATAAGTCAACAATTATAATTGACAATCAAACACCACCACAGGTGTTAAATCGTTATCAATTATTATTTTACCAATACGACTAAATCCCACTTTGTTAAGCAGGCTTATGCTAGCTGCATTACTTTCTAGCGTGATAGCGCTCAGCTTAGGGTGGTTCCCTTCTGATTTAACATATTGCATTAGCAATTTGGCAGCCTCGGAAGCATAACCCTTCCCTGTAAAATCATCTAAAAACGCGTAACCTAAGTCTGGAATATTAAAAAAAGGTCTTTGATATAAGCCACATACTCCGATGCTCGTATTGCTACTAAGTTCAACAACAACGTAAGGCGCTGGCGTACCGATTTGATAAGGAATTAGGTAAGCTTGCTCGATATGCTCCTCAGCTTGCTTTTGTGTTTTTATGCCTCTATCCCGAATGTTATCGATAAAACTTTTTTGATTCAAAAGCCTGAGTAAAAACCCCGCATCATTTAAATTTGCCTTTCTTAAAAAGATCTTTTCTCCCGTCACAATCACCATCTAGTCTCCGAAAATACTGTAATTAATTTCCGTTTATACTTTAGCATTTGCAAAAGCTAATAAAAAAGCTGGGAAACGAATTTTCCCAGCTTTTAATCATCACTGAAATACCGACTGATTATTGTTGGAATTTCACGTTTTTATACATCTGTTCAACTGAATCCAGCTTAGTTTGCTTCGGTAGATCTGCAAACGGTTCAGCTTGGAACTTGGCGCCACGTAATTGAATATTTAATCTAGCAGCATCGGTGTTCATTACAGTTTGCTGATAGTACGCTTTAATATCTTCTAATGTGACCGCTTCAACTGCAGCAATTAGCTTAGCTTCGGAGTCAAACGCCATATTTTCTTTGAACCAATCGCCCAATAACGGTTGTAGTTCTTCAGAAAGATTTTTTGGCTCTTCGGTTAATGAGACTAACACTGCATTTTTTAACTGCTCGAACGTTGCCTGATCTAACGCTGCTAAGTCTTTAGCATATTCATCTTTATACGCGTCAAAGCGAGCTTGCATACTCTTAGCATCTTTTACCGGTGTTTGAATATAGAAGCCTAGCGCTGAATATTCGTCAATAGCAACGCTGGTTGCACCAACCGCATACGCTAACTGCTCTTCGGTTCTCAGACGTTCAAATGCCGCTGTTCTTAAGTGCCCTTGAAGCACCATCGCCGCCGCCTTTTGTGCATAACCTTTGACTGGGTGCACTGCAAAATCGATTACGGCAACATCAGCAACGTCAATGTCTTGCTGCCATACGATTGTCTGCTTTTGCTCTGGCTGCCAATATTTAGCTCGCGCGTACTTGGTCACTTTTTGGCGTTTAGGCAACGCATTATCAAGCGTCTCTTTTACTGTTTGCAAGTCCGTTTTATCGTAGTTGCCATAAGCAAAAACGCGAACTTGGTTATTCGTTAAAATTTGATTTTGCACTTTATCTAGATCGGCCAAAGTCAAAGACTTAGCTGCTGATATCAATGCAGAATCATCATAGCTTCCTGAACGGATAAGTTTTTGATATACACCAAAAGCTTGTCTGAATGGGAATTCTTTTTCTTGGTTTTTAATGCCACGCACGTAACGATCAACAGCCTGGTCAAATGCTCGTTTATTCGTTTCTACACGAACACCTGAGAGCGCATCTTTTAGCAATAATGCTTGTTTATCAGTAAAACCTGAAATATCTAGCATTACCCCATTTGCTGGGGTCAAGCCAAGGTGCATACCAGCGATACTCGCTTCCGTCATCAGTTTTGCTTTATCCAGCCGGTATAGATCGGCCCAAATCGACAGTGCAACCTCAGTTTTGATGTCTTTTAATGCACTTGGGTTATTCAAGTAGATTTTCAGACTGCCTTTAGGCTGCTGGTAGAAGCGCTCACTCGCGGCATGCCAAACCGTTACCCCATCAGTATCAATAACCTTCTGAACGCCCTTTTTCGCATCATCCGCAGATGTTTTCAGTGCGAAGTTTTCAGGTAGCAAGGTATTTACACTAGGAAGTGCTAAATCGAAATTTGCCTCTTCTTTCCATTTATCAAAATCGCTACGCTTTAAGTCTACGATCTGATATTCACCATCATAGAAGTGCAGTTTTGCGTCGGTAGGCTCACCTTTACTGATATACCATACCCGCATTTGCTCAGGTGTAAGTTGCTTCAAGACAGCCTTAACTGCATCAGCATCAAACTGCGCGTAGTAGTAGCTTGCATTGATAGCATGGTTCATTGGGTAATGCTGCATGCTATCTGCAAGGTTACTAACGTAACCAAACTCATCGCCTTTTTCTAAAAACCTAAATTGATTATTTAGCGACGTTTGGATTTCCTTGAAGTAACGGCTATCGACTCCTTTATCACGGATCATATCGATATAATCCAGTACTGTACCTGTGATTAACTCACGTTGCTTTAGGCCTTCATCGGTTAGCTGAATATCAATCTGCAACGTCCCGTAGTTGCCATAACTATTTGGAGTCGCGAATGCACTTAACGATGAGATTAAACCTTTATCTTTTAGAACTTGAGCGGGGCTACCCGCCATTTCATTACTTAGCAGATAAGTAATGAAATAGTTCGGCTTAACCGCAAACGCATTGGCGTTGTTCTTGATAGTAAAATCAAGCTGTAGAGTCTTTACGTCTTCATTCGGTTTATAATGGACCAACTTTTGTCCAACATTATCGAAGTTAAGCGATTGCTTGACCTGTGGCTTCTCTATGTTCTTATTCTTAATTGTCGTAAAGTGCTTTTTCGCTTTTACCACCATCTGCTCAATCGGCTCATTAGAAATCATGGCTAACTTCATGATATTCGCAGAGTAGTACTTATCATAGAAAGCAACAGTCTCTTGATGTAGCTTGCTTCCTTCTTTATCCCCTAACGTTTCTAGATTACCTATAAGGAAACGGTTAGCAGGATGTTCTCCCATCATGTTTCGTGCAAGTTTAAATTGACCAAAAAAGTCCATTTCACGACGCATAGACCACTCAGCATTCACTGCATTTTTTTCTTTTTCCGTGTACTCAGGGTAGAGCTTTGGAGATTTAAAGAAATCGGAGAACCTGTCTAACGCCTCGTCATAGGCATCGTTGTTCACTTTGAACATATAATTGGTAATATCCAACCAAGTGTAAGCATTGTGTGCCCCACCGTTTTTGGTCATGAACTCAGAATAACCTTTGCTGTCTGGATACTTTTCTGTGCCAAGGAACAACATATGTTCAAGATAATGCGCCATGCCCTGCTGTGACATCGGATCGTGTAGTAGACCAACGCCAACACTCAGCGCGGCCGCTGATTTCGATACAGATGGATCTGATACCAAAATAACTTCAATGCCATTTTCTAAGGTTAACGTTTGATATTGCCTATCATCATTAGGACTTACAACCAGTTGCTCTGAAAGAAGATTCTCAGTCGTGCCTGAATGATTAAGTGAAGAAGTTGTACCACATCCAGTCAAAACTGCTAAGGTAAGTGTGCTAATTGCGAATAGCTTTTTCATAAAACAATCCATTATTGTGATAATTACTTTTTGGAACCAGACTATCATCGTCATTCAACTAAGCTTTTGCAATATAGAAATTTTTTGTTTTGTAACACTTCGTAAACTGAGGAGCCTATGCCAACATCCACTTATTTACTGCTCGCCGCACTATTTTTACAAACTCTGCTGACCTTAGTCATCATGGTCATTATGGGTAAACGTCGATTTAAAGCGGCACGAGAAAAACAGATCCAGTTTGATCAGTTCAAAACCATGGCGCTCGACAATGCGCCTGAAAAAGTTATTCTGGCTTCCCGAAACTTTACCAATCAGTTCGAAATTCCCATGTTGTTTTTTGTTGTTTCTCTCGCCGCACTCGCAATGAAACTTGTCACCTTGTGGTTCAGCATTTTCGCCTTACTGTTTGTAATTAGCCGTATTGCACATGCCTATGTTCATATCGGCAGTAATCATATTAGAACGCGTTTTCGCCTCTACCTTGCTGGATGTGCGTTCATTGTGTTGCAGTGGATCATATTACTTTTAACACTTATATAACTAAAAACGATAAAAATGCCATCCGTTTTAACTAATTGTTCTTTAATCTCTGAGTCAATTTGTTAGCATGGCGATGGCAAAAAGAACAACAGGGGCACATAGATGAAACAGGATAATGATATCTGCGATTTTGGACTTCATGCTGGAGAACCGTACTCCACGCTGCCAGCTAGCTTTTTAAACTGGATGATAGAAACAGACCATGCAAAATGTGAGTTAGCAAAGTTTGAACTGGACAGAAGAGTATCTGCGGTGGCACAAAACGCCAGAAAATATAGCAATTTTGAGTGTTAGCACTATTAAAATAATTATAATGATCTAGAATACGCGCATAATTTATCAAATAGCTTCTAAATTATGCGCAACTTACTTATTCTTTCAACGGCTTTGCTATTATCAGCATGCCATTTTTCCTCTCCTAAGCAGTCGCAACAAGCAGAATACCTAACCGTATTACACACCAACGATAATCATGGTCGTTTTTGGCAAAATGAAAAAGGTGAATATGGTATGGCTGCCAGAAAAACCTTAATTGACCAATTAAAGAGCGATGCCGAAAAAGCAGGACATGCCGTTATATTGCTTTCTGGAGGCGATATAAACACCGGTGTACCAGAATCTGATTTACAGTTTGCCGAACCTGATTTTAAGGGAATGAGTAAACTCGGTTACGATGCCATGGCAATTGGTAACCATGAATTTGATAACACTCGAGATGTACTAGCCAAACAAATTGAGTGGGCAAGCTTCCCAGTACTGTCAGCAAATATTCTTGATAATACAAATCAAATGCCAGCATACGAGCCTTACACAATTATTGAACGTGCAGGATTGACCATTGCTGTCCTTGGGCTTACGACAATTGATACTGTTAAAATTGCCAATCCAAAACATGTTCATGGCCTTACTTTTATTGAGCCTTTAACAGCCACAGAAAACTGGGTTCCTAAGATCAAAGCCAAATATCACCCAGATGTTATGATTGCTGTCACACATATGGGCCATTATCACGGTGCTAATCATGGTATCAATGCGCCCGGTGATGTAACACTTGCGCGCCGACTTCCTAAAGGTATGCTTGATTTGATAGTCGGTGGACATTCTCAAGAACCTGTCTGTGTCGACGACAATGGTAACGAGGATACGTCATTCGCTCCTGGCAAAACATGTAAACCAGATAATCAAAATGGTGTTTGGATTATGCAAGCACATGAGTGGGGTAAGTATGTGGGTAAAGCCGTATTTAGAATTGATGGTGATACAAAAACCTTGATTAGCTATAACTTAATCCCTGTAAACTTAAAAGATAAAGCTGGCTCTGTGATTGGTGAAACGATTCAAGAAGATCCGCAAATGCTTGCTTTTTTGAAGCCTTTTCAAGAAAAAGGACAAGCGCAAATTGCTGGTGCAGTAGGATACGTTGATAGTTTTTTAGATGGTCGTCGCAGTACAGTGAGATTTAAGCAAAGCAACCTCGCAGATCTTATCATTAATGCGCAAATGGCAGCTGTCGAAGCTGACTTTGGCATTATCAGCGGCGGCGGGATCCGAGATAGCATAGAACAAGGTGATGTCAGCTACAAAGATGTACTGAAAGTTCACCCTTTTAAAAATCGTATTACTTACATAGACTGGAAGGCCAGAGATCTTATTAATTACTTAAACATTGTTGCTAAATTCCCGCCTGACTCTGGTGCTTACTTACAGTTCCACCATATTAAGTTTGATATCAAGAATGATAAGGTAACCAATATTAGCATTGCGGGCGAGCCATTAACCAACGATAAGACCTATCGTATGAGTGTGAATAGCTATAATGCATCTGGTGGTGATGGCTATCCAAAGATTAATCATCTTCCTGAATATACTGCTACAGATCTAACTGATGCACAGGTTCTAAAAGATTACTTCCAAAAGAATAGTCCAATAAAAGCTATCGATTTATAGAAAGACAATCCAGTAAAGCGGTGTGACTCACCGCTTTACTGACACCTGCTCTATTTACCAATAATATCAACATCAGACTTTTTCACTCCGCTCAGTCCATAACTATGTAATTTGGAACGAGACCCTTCTCCGTGTGCTTTTGGCGGATAAAACAGCACCTTTTTTTCTGGGAATGCGTCTAATACTTCGTCTAGTGCAGCTCTAATTTCACTTAGTGTTTTTTCTAAACTATTGGTGAAGTTTGGCCGTTTTCTTATAGTATGACCAAGCTCAACTAAACGATAAAAGTATTTATCCGCGAGATCCAATAACTCTTTTGGCATCTCTTTGTTTTGGTTGAGAATAGTGTCAGGGTTTACCTCGCAAAACTCAACAAGTGCCAAATAAAAGCATAATGGTTTATTGGCTAATTGAACACTGACTAATTTGTTTCTATTCGTTGTTACTGTTTTTGAGTACAAATCAATAACAAGCTTAAATTCCGGCAACTTCTCTAGTGTTTGATTTGAACTTACTTTTGCATCAATACCTTTTCTTCTCACCCAGTTGAACACCGCAACGCCGATAAGCGCCATAATCAGAGGGAAAATATAGGTAAATTTCGGTTTGGAGTCGTCTAATGACACCGCTACATAGAAATTTCTGTGTGGCGCAGACAATGTTAGCACTTCACTTTTTTCACCTTCACCTGCCCCAGACGTATTAATGTCAAGAACAGTTAAACGGGCACCTTGAGCGCCTAGCGCAGCATTGAGTGAGTTTATATATTCTCTTAACTCAGTTTCATTACCTGCATAATGTAGAAAAGGATCTGCGACAGGTAAACGATTCATATCAATAGCAACGCGAAGCGCAACCGCTTCTTTTTGTTGCTTCAAAACCCGCTTAGTTTCAATACTTTGAGAAATGTAGAAAATGCCGCTAAACAATAACGCCAAAGCAATAAAAACGGATATATTGCGCTGGCTAACGTCCATCTGCTTCTCCGATAAAGCCATAAGGTGAGGCTTCACATTGCCAGTATCGATCTACCTTATCAAAGTAACTCGATGTTCTTAATTGAGCGACTTGGTTAATAATTCCCTGCATTGCACAAGCTAGATCAGTGTTATTGTTGTTCATCTTTAAATACCATTTACTGCCGCTAACATTATTTGCAATTGGCGTAATGTAATTCTTCGAAAACCGCAACTCGTCTTCTTCGGACCAATAGGAGGCAATAATATCAACTTCACCAGCAGCTAGACGATCGCGGAGCGCTTGATGCGAGCTTAAATAGGTAATATCGAGCGCATTAATATCGATATCTAACTCTTTAAACGCACTTTTTGGTAATATGTGACCAGAGCGACTTGTTGGATAGTCTAGTAAGCCTATTTTTTTATCTAAGAAATAAGATTTAGATAATTTGGGTTTTTCTGTGTTTGAGATAAAAAAGGCGGAATAAGCCGGGTACCCTATAACAGGCTTATAACTATGCGTTGATTCAGCCATCAAAGCCGACATGATATTGTCTTTTGTTAAAATAAGATCGGCAATTCCCTTAGCTAAAAACTCTATTTGCTCAGCGAGACTTCCTCCCCAATACACTTTCACCTGCCCATATTGTCTAGTGACCACTTCATCTTCACACGCTCTAACTAAAACGTCTAACGCGAGACTTTTAATCGGAACATGTATTTTTAAAGTGTTGATATTGGACACTGAACGCGTTTTGCAAGTATTTGAGTACTGGACAACGGGATCAAGAATAAGAGGCTTTGCCGATATTAATCGAGCCCCTAAAATCCAGCACAATAATGCGCTTATAAACAACAAAGATACAATTGTTGATTTACTAGTCAAAATGTTACTATGTATCACTAATCGAAATAACCTATCCTTTCTTGACCGCTATTAGATCAATTTTCTTTACTCATTGCAATAGGTAATTTTACTAATAAATCATAACGCCATGAATTTATTACTTTATTGACAGGAAATTATGAATCTTATTGAGTCCTTTTATTTTGTTGAAAAATACGGACAATTGGCCTCACTTTTCGGTTGGGAAGATTGTTCCCTTTTCTACAAGAGATACAAATGTTACGTAAAAGCTTGTCATTACTTTTCGCTGTAGGGATGACTATAACGACGTCAAGTGCACATGCCTGGGGTCAAAATGGTCATAGGATCATTGGCGAATTGGCGGAGGCGCATTTAACTGATCAGACTCGCGTTGCGATTCAACCGTTATTAGAAGGTGATTCTCTGGCTGAGATTTCAACTTGGGCAGATGAGATGCGTTCGGATCCAAGCACATTTTGGCGTAAACAATCTTCAAAGTGGCATTACATCAATATCGACAACCCAAAGGCAATGCACGAGCATGTTCATGCCGATTTGAATGACAAAGAAAAAGTAAAACACATCCTAGACGGTATCTACTACTCCATCAATACACTGAAGTCAGAATCTAAGTCAATCGATGAAAAGCGTTTTGCATTTCGTTTCCTAGTTCACCTAGTAGGTGACAGCCACCAACCATTTCACGCAGGTCGCGGTAAAGACCGTGGTGGTAACATGATTAAAGTAAAGTTTTTTGGCAGTGATTCAAACTTACACAGCACTTGGGACACCAAATTAATCGAAAATGAAAATCTTTCATTTACAGAATTCACACGTTTTATTCAAACCACAAATAATGAAATAATTGCTGAATACTTAGATAGCTCGCCAGCAGATTGGTTGCTTGAGTCAAATAATATTGCTGAAAAAGTTTATAACAGCAATGAAACTGAAATAAGTTACGGTTACATTTATAAATATATGCCAACAGTTAAATTTAGGCTGCAACAAGGTGGCATTAGATTAGCCGGCCTATTAAACCAAATTTTCGATAAGGACTCGCAGCCATTAAAAGAAGCATTAAAAAAGACTTCTAATACTGCGAATATAAAATAACTTTAGTAAGTTCTGAAATATACGGGAAACAACAAAATGAATACTCTTTTACGCAAAACTTCGCTGTCTCTTGCTATTGCAGCAAGTTTAGCTGCAAGCGGCTTTGCACACGCAAACGACACAGCTTCTAGCTTAAAAGGTCAAGTAGTAGGTCCTATGGGTAATCCTGCTGCTGGTACAAAAATAACAATTATTCATACCCCTTCAGGCTCCGTAAAAACAGCCACAGTGAATGAAAGCGGTGTATTCTCTGCAAAAGGCCTTCGCGTTGGTGGCCCATACCAAATTATAATTGACTCTGATAAATTTGAAGATACTAGAGTTGATGATGTTTATTTATCTTTAGGTAAAACATACCCAGTTTCAGTTCAACTGCAATCACTACAAGACATTGAGCAAATAGTGGTAACTGGCCGTCCTTTAACTGCACAGTCTGGTGGAACAGGCCCCGCATCTCACTTTTCTCTGGCTGAATTACAAAATAAGCCTGCAATTAACCGCGATTTGAAAGATATTGTACGTACTGACCCTCGAATCTACGTAGACGAAAGCAGTTCAGGCGCTATTTTATGTGCGGGAGGTAACCCTCGGTTCAACAGCTTAACTGTTGATGGTATGCGAATGAACGATAACTTTGGCTTAAATAGCAATGGTTACCCAACTGAGCGGATGCCTTTTTCTTTTGATTCTATTGATCAAGTTGCTGTAGAACTTGCCCCATTCGATGTTCAATACGGTGGCTTTACTTCGTGTAACATCAATGCCGTAACAAAATCAGGTACAAACACATTAACGGGCGGTCTATTTTTTGACTATACCAGTGATTCGCTATCTGGTGATAAAATTGATGGTCAAAAGCAAAATATCGGCGATTATGACGAGAAACGCTACGGTTTTAACGTTGGCCTACCGCTGATTAAAGACTCTCTGTTCCTATTTACCAGCTATGAAAAGTTGGAAGGATCAGAGATCTTCGAATACACACCATTTGCAAATGGAAAAATCAGTCAGGCGAGCATTGACCGTATTACTGCAATAACACAAGAAAAATATGGTTATGATGCAGGCGGTATGATCCCAAGTATGCCTGTAGAAGATGAAAAACTATTAGTAAAACTAGACTGGAACATCAACGACGATCATCGTGCAAGCTTCGTATATAACTATAACGATGGCTTTTCTTTGTCTCAATCTGATTCTGGTTCTGACAGGCTATCTTTATCGAACCACTTCTATGAACGTGGCGCAGAGCTCAACTCTTTTGTTACTTCAATCTATTCGGATTGGAGCGATGTGTTTTCGACCGAAGTCCGTATTGGTTATTCAGAGCTTGATAACAGTCAATTATCACTAGATCAAGCATCTGGTTTTGGTGAGTTTCAAGTAAATGTTGATGATGTCACTGTTTACTTAGGTCCGGACGACTCTCGTCAAGCAAACAAATTAAAGTACGATAACCTTTCTCTGAAACTTGCAGGTACCTATTACCTTGATGAGCATGAGCTATATTTTGGATATGAACGTGAAGAACTCGACGTATTCAATATGTTCGTGCAACACAACGAAGGTGAATATCGCTTTAGCAGCATTGAAGATCTCAGTAATGGCATTGCGCGCGTTTACTATGGCAATGCTTCATCACATAATCCTGAAGATGCAGCTGGTGAATTTAAGTACGCACTAAATACGTTGTACTTCCAAGATAAGTTCGACTTTATCGATTACGATATGACCATCACGGCAGGCGTTCGTTATGACTGGTATACCAGTGATGACGTACCAGCATATAATCCAAACTTTGAACAGCGCTTTGGCTTTTCAAACCAACAAAATCTGGATGGCGTTGACCTATTACAACCGCGTTTAGGTGTTAACTGGACTTATAATGACCAGCTAGAATTGCGTGGTGGTATAGGCCTTTACTCTGGTGGTAACCCAAATGTATGGATCTCAAACAGCTATTCAAACGATGGTATTCGTAACATCCAAACAGACAAGAAAAACCTTCAGTTGCTAGGCCCAAATGCAATTGCGTTCGTTGGCGACGGTAAAGCTGGTTTCGATATTCCTAAAGAATTATACGATACTATCTCTGCGGGTGGAGCTGATGATAGTACTAACGTAACTGACCCTGATTTTGAAATTCCTTCAGAGTGGAAGCTTTCACTAGGTGCAACTTATGTTACTGAATCTGATTATGTATTCAGTGTTGACTACTTATATACAGATAAACAAGATTCAGCAGTTATCAAGAATATCACATTGGCATCTGATGAAACTGCACCCGATGGCCGTCCAATTTACAACGATAATCTTCATTCTCGCGAATCAGACTTAATGCTAACCAATGTGTCCGGTGATGATGGTTATAGCCACGTTCTATCTTTTGGCATGAACAAGTCATTTGATAATGGTATAGATTTAGCGCTTTCTTATGCATACACCGTTGCAAAAGATGTGCATCCAATGGGTAGCTCTGTCGCGTTTTCGAACTATCACAGAATAGCAACTGCGGATCCGCAAAACCCAGAAGTCGCGACTTCAGATTACGAAGTACCACATCGCGCAACAATGTCTCTATCGTATAAAACTGAACTATTTGATGGCTTAGAAACTCGCTTTAGCCTATTCGGACAGGCAAGTATGACAAACCCTTATTCATACACGTTTGATAACACGGGTATGTTTGGTTACGCTGACGAAAAACGCGACTTGTTGTACGTCCCAAGTGAAGGTGATCAACGAGTGGTCTTCGGTGAAGATTTCGATAAATCTGCGTTTGACTCTTGGGTTAATCGTGAGGGCCTTTCACGCGGTCAAATTCAAGACCGTAACTCGCAAGACGGCGAGTGGTTTGTTACTTTCGATTTAAAAGTTGAACAAGAGTTTGGCGGTTTTGCTGATGGACATAAAGGTTCTGCATTCTTCGTAATAAAGAATGTTGGCAATCTACTTAACGATGACTGGGGCACTTTAGAGCGTGGTACCTCAATGCAAAACGCAGTGACAGCATCTATCAATGACAACGGTCAATATGTGTTTGAGAAGTTCAACAACCCTTCAGGCACTGACTTTGAAATTAAACCATCGTTATATGAAATCCGTTTTGGCGTTAAATATAACTTCTAGATGATAAGTCTTGGTTGAATTTATCACTTTTACGACACGGCTACCTTCTATAGAAGCTAGCCGTGCTACGTCGTAAACCAGCAGATGATTGTGCTTTATAAATTAATCAACATAGTTAGAGAACAGGAGTACTAGATGCTGTTTAAACACATCTAAAAATCTGACTCTCATAATCTACTTACACGGGAAATGAAACAATGAAAAACGTTCGCTTAACTAGAGTGGCCGGCGCACTTGCATTAGCTCTTGGGGTATCAGTCAGCGCATACGCTGCAGATACATCGTCTGCAATGCGTGGTAAGATCACCACCCCAACCGGTGAAGCAGCTGCAAATGTTAAAGTTACAGTTATTCACGAACCAACTGGTACTATAAGCACATTCACTACTAATGAATCTGGTGCTTTTATCGCAAAAGGTCTTCGCGTTGGCGGACCTTACAGAGTAGTACTTGACTCTGACAAATATTCAGATGCCCAACTTGACAATATCTATCTTGAGTTAGGCGACACTCACCGTATCAATAATCAACTTCAACCATTACAGCAAATCGAAAAAATTGAAGTTACAGGCTATAAGCTGGTACAACAAGCTGGTGGTTCAAGCAGCGTATTTGGTGCTGATACCATTGAAAATGCACCTAGTTTCAATAATGACATCAAAGACATTGCGCGCTTAAATCCGCTTGCCAGCATCAATGGAAATGGTGAACTCACGATTGCGGGTAATAACCCGAGAACGAATGGCTTAACCGTTGACGGTATCGGCCAAAATGATGACTTTGGCCTCAACTTTGGCGGTTACCCAACAGCACAACCACCTGTGGCACTTGATGCAATTGAGCAGATCTCAGTTGATACATCACCTTTTTCTGCTAAAAAAGGTAACTTTGGTGGTGGTACAATCAATGCGGTTACTAAGTCCGGCTCTAATGAATATACTTTCACAGGCTTCTATGAGACAAGTACACCAAGCCTTGCAGGTAAGTTAGATAATATTTCCGACGCCAAATATAAAGAAGATGTTAAAGACGCTGATGGTAATGTAATCCACCGTGCTGGCTCAAATATTCTTGATGAAGATGGTCACAAGACTTTCGAAGTGGCAAGCACAGATCCTATCATTACCGAAAAGCGTTTAGGCTTTAGTACCGGTGGCGCGATTATCAAAGACAAGTTATTCTACTTTGTTAACTATAACTCTTGGAAACAAGAGATGGACTTGGACTACGGTTTTGATGGTTCTGGCACCGCAAATGAGTTTGACGTTAGTGAATCTGACTATAACCGCTTTATTTCTGTACTAAATAATGTATATGGTATCGAAGATGAATTCGGTGGTGACCCTGAAGATACTAGTGATAGTGTCCTAATTAAGCTTAGCTGGAACATTTCCGATCTACATCGTGCTGACTTTACTTACCAATGGCAGGATGAAGAGGATGAGAAAGAATTCGCTACAGGTGGTGAAACTATATCTATGGCTTCAAGTCGTTATACTTATACGACTAAGTTCGATAACTTTGCCGCCAAGTTATACTCAGACTGGTCAGATGAATTCTCTACAGAGATAGGCCTTGCGTATAAAAATGTAACCAATGACAGTGTAACCAACTCAGATTTAGGTACTATTGAAGTTTACTTAAACGATGGTCGTGGTGCTGGTTTCCAATTTGGCCGTAACATCTATCGTCATGCCAATGAATCAGAAACCGAAACATTTGCGTTTACACTTGATGCAACTTATCTAATGGGCGACCATGAGATTAACTTTGGTGGTCAATATGAGAGCAAACGTCTTTACAACCTATTTGGCGAAGGTTCGATGGGTAGTTGGACGTTTGGTAGCATTGAAGACTTTGAAAATAAGAAATTATTTTTAAATAGATACGATGACTACCAATTTTCTTACGCCAATGCTTATACTAATGATGTCAATGACTTAGCTTATGATGCAACGCGTGAGCAACTTGCGCTTTACATTGAAGATAAGTTTTATCTAACAGATGACCTTGAAGTGACGGCGGGCCTTCGTTATGAGCGTTTATCTTCAAGTGACAAGCCTACATTAAATACTGCTTTCCAAGAAACTTATGGTTATACGAACCAGGAAAACTTGGATGGTGCTGATATCGTTCTACCTCGTATTGGCTTTAAATACTATGCTACTGAGTCATTAACAATTAATGGTGGTGTTGGTCGCTTCCACGGCGGTATTCCAAATGTTTGGTTTAACAACCCATTCCAAAAAGATGGCTTAACGCAAGTTGATGCGACACAAGACGCTATCAATAATTACTTTGCAGGCGTAGATCAAGTTGATTTCACTCGCGTGCCTCAGCAAATTCAAGATTCTTTACAGCAAGGTGCTGGCAGCACAGCTTATACGGATCCTAACTTCAAGCTACCATCAAGCATTCGTGCACAGGTTGGGTTTGAATACGAATTTGATTCTGAACTGCTAGGTGATGGCTTCAAGTGGACTGCTGAACTTGCTTACCACAACAAGCAAGACGAAGCGGTATGGCATAACACTTCTATTACGCCAAAGCTTGATGAGAACGGTAACATCGTGCGCTCTGCAACTGGTCGAATCATCTATGATAACAAGTACTCTGGTGAGCTTAGAGATAACTATGACATCATGATGACCAATGCTGATGAAGACGCACGTTCTATTATTTTAAGCACCGCAATTGCTAAAGAGTGGGATAACGGTCTTTACGTTTCTGCAAGTTACACGAATCAAGATGTTGAAGATGTATCGCCTGGTAGCGCTTCTCAAGCAGATGGTAACTACAAACACGCAACTACGCACAGCCGTAATGTTGACCTAGTAGGTCGTGGTCACTACGAAGTAGAACATAGCTTCAAGATTAACTTGCGCTACACCACTGAATTCTTTGACGGTTATGCGTCGAAGTTTAACGTGTTCTTTGAACGTCGATCTGGCCGTCCGTTTAGCTACACAATGGGTTCATACAATGATTATGACTTGGGAGATACCCGTGACTTTGCAGGTACATCTGCATACCTAGCGTACATCCCATCTGGTCCTGATGATGCGAATGTAAACTGGGAACAGTCAGATTTATCTTGGAATCAGCTAGAAGCCTTACTTAACCGTGCAGGCATAACTGAGCGTGGACAACTATTAGACCGCAATACGGGAACTCAGCCTTGGGTTACCACTATGGATGTTAGCTTTAAACAAGAAATCCCAGGTTTCTATAAAGAGCATAAAGGCGAACTTTACTTTATGATCGAAAACTTCGCTAACCTACTTAATAGTGACTGGGGTGTAGAGAAGAAGCTAAGTTACTCTGACCAAGCCGTTTATGACTTCGGCGGTTTAGATGACGATGGCAAGCTAATCATCGAGCCACGCTACAACGGTGCTGATGTTCGCAATTACTCGACTATCGATAAAGGCGCGTCAGCATGGCAAGCTAAAATTGGTATTCGTTACACATTCTAATATCTAACACGTAATTAGATAATCTCCCAAAGGCCAACGACCGTTGGCCTTTTTTCATTAATCAGCATTGCTGGTATCACCGTTTGCTAGTCTATTTTGAAGCGTCATTAGCAGCCCAATAAAATTTTCTTTCTGCTCATCGCTAAAACAACTAAGTAACTCAGCTTCCCATGCCAATGCAAGCGGCGTTAATGCTTGATAAAGCACTCTTCCTTGCTCTGTCACCGCAATAGTTTTTGCACGTTTATCACTTGGACTCACTAACATCTCGATCAACTGTCTGTCTTGTAACTGCTTAATTGCTCTTGAAACGGTTGATTTATCCATGCTTGCCAATTCACATATGTGCTTTGCAGTAAGCCCCTCCGTCTGTATTGCGTGAGATAATACTCGCCATTGTGGCTGCGTTAATTCTCCCTTTTGTTCGTAGACGTGCGCAAAGTCATTGCTCACTTTTGTTGACAGTGAAACGAGCTGATACGGCAAAAAATCGTTTATATTCAGTAGTTTTTTATCAGTTTTAGACATTATTTCACACTCCCAACTGTCACTATTACTTTACAGAGCGACTAGATGACAAACATTGAAAATACTCTCACATGAGAGTATCTTACTATAAAACACAAAGGAGTCGAGACACATGAGCCAAGAACTTCAATATTTAACTGGATTTGGTAATCAATTTGAAAGTGAAGCACTGCCGGGCGCTTTGCCTATTGGTCAGTTTTCACCGCAAAAAGTAAAATACGACCTTTATGCGGAGCAATATAACACCACCGCTTTTACAGCGCCTCGTGCTGATAATCGTAGAAATTGGTTCTACCGTATTCGCCCTTCTGTTATACAAGGTGAATATGAAGCGATGGATAATGGCCTATTGCGCACAGCACCAATAACTGAAGCCGTTTCCCCCCCTTCTATGTTGCGCTGGAGCCCTATCGATATACCACACGAAAAAACAGACTTTATCGATGGCTTAGTGACGATGGCAGCTAACGGCAGTGCCAATGGCCAAAGCGGGATTGGTATTCATGTATATGTTGCTAACGCATCGATGGAAGGTCGTTACTTCTATAATGCGGATGGCGAGCTGTTATTCGTCCCACAGCAAGGCGAACTCATTTTACACACAGAGTGTGGAAAACTCGCAATTAAACCAGGTGAGATTGCCGTTATCCCTCGAGGTATCAAATTCAGTGTAGAGCTTTTAAGCGATACGGTGCGTGGTTACATTTGTGAAAACTACGGACACCCTTATATATTGCCTGAACGAGGCCCCGTTGGGGCGAATGGCTATACCAACGAACGTGACTTTCAATACCCCGTTGCCGCCTTTGAAGACAAAGAAGGCGATTTTGAACTCGTTGCAAAGTTTAATGGTAATTTGTTCCGCTGTGAGATTGGCCACTCACCACTTGATGTGGTTGCATGGACTGGTAATAGCGCCCCATACAAATATGATTTAGCACGATTTAACGTAATGAACACCGTAAGCTTTGATCACCCAGATCCGTCAATCTTTACTGTACTGACTTCTCCATCAGGCACGCCAGGTGTTGCAAACGTAGACTTTGTGATCTTCCCACCGCGCTGGATGGTGGCAGAAAATACATTCCGTCCGCCTTATTATCACCGTAATATCATGAGTGAGTTTATGGGCTTAATTGAAGGGGTATACGACGCCAAAGAACATGGTTTTGTGCCAGGTGGCATGAGTCTACACAACTGTATGTCTCCTCATGGGCCAGAAGCTGATGTATTTGAAAAGGCGAGCAACGCAGAGCTTGCACCACAGCGCTATGAAAACACACTCGCGTTTATGTTTGAGTCACGTTACATTATCTCTCCAACTAAGTATGCTTTAGAAGGCAAAGCACGTCAGCCTAACTATGCTGATTGCTGGAAAGGCATTAAAAAGTACTTTAAAGGAGCATAAAGATTATGTTGAAACTCTATACTTATTTTCGCTCATCTGCAGCCTACCGTGTGCGTATTGCTTTAAATCTTAAAGGATTAGAGCATGAATTAGTCCCTGTAAACTTGCTTAAATCGGAGCAAAACGGCGAGGCATATTTAAGTAAAAATGGTCAAGGATTGCTACCGGCGCTTGAAACTGAGCATGGCGTTCTTGCACAATCTTTAGCGATATTAGAGTGGCTAGAAGAAACCCAAACAGGCCAAGCATTGCTACCACAAGATCCTTGGCAAAAAGCGCAGGTAAGAAACTTTTGCTACGCCATCGCCTGTGATATCCACCCTATCGATAACCTGCGTGTACTTAAATATCTCTCAAGTGAGCTAGGTGCATCTGATGAGCAAAAAAATGAGTGGTATCGCCATTGGGTTATCGAAGGCTTTAAAAAGCTCGAGCCTATGATAGGCGACGGTCAATTTTGCTTTGGCACGGAGCCCACACTTGCGGATGTTTGTTTAGTACCACAAGTGTTTAATGCCCTGCGTTTTAAAGTTGATATGACTGCATTTCCTAAGATCAGTCGAGTGTACGAATATTGTAATACGCTTGATGCGTTTTCTGATGCGGCGCCTGAAAATCAATTAGACGCACAATAAGGCTAGTAAACGATAAGCCAACTAAAAAGAGTGACATGCTAAGCATATCACTCTTTCAATCAAATGAACGTTTGTTATTTCAACGCGCTATAGACATGATCAAAATGGCCAATAAGGTCGTGACCAAGATCAGTCAAATAACCCCCATCGGGGCTGTCAATGACCCCTTTTTCAAATAGCCGCATCGCGGCACCTTGTATACCTTCAGGCGCGCTGCTATGAATTTTTATCCCCTGATGCAAACTATGTCTTGGAAATCTAGCTAGTAAGGTCAACTCATCCAACAATTTTTGGTCTAATGCCATTGTCATTTTTCCTTATTCTTCTATAGTCATTTAACACTCTAGTTCAAAAAACCAAATTTGATGAAGTTTTTAATTTGTTTAATCACTGTTAATTTGATCTCACTGCCTGTTTTGGCTACAACGCCCGCTGATTTAAGGTTATATGGAGAAATACCAAAGCAAGTCTGTTGGTATGAAGGAAAGTCATATAGCGAAGGCGCACTATTGCTACAGTTTGACATGCTGTTTGTCTGTGCAACGAAAAAGTACAACGAAGACAATGGCAAACTTGTGTGGGTAAAGGCTGACGCGTCTGGGGCACCAATTAGACCTGAAATTTCGGATAAAATTAGGGTAAACTAGGCGTAATATCTAAAGTTATATAGAAGTAGAAGATGACAACCCAAGCAAATAACCCCCTTCACGGTATCAAGTTAGAAGAAATTATTGTAAAACTTGAACAGCAACTAGGCTGGAAAGAAATGGCAGCCGCCGTAGATATCAACTGCTTCAAAGATAATCCAAGCGTTAAATCTAGTCTCAAGTTTTTGCGTCGCACACCTTGGGCAAGAACCAAAGTGGAGCAACTGTATCTAGATACCTTCCACGGCTTTCAGTGGCCAGATATAAAAAAATAACCCGTTTTCTCTAAGTTTATTTGGCTACATAAAGCACGTTGTAAGTTTCCTGGAGCTTTTCAAGAATATGCTTGGGAACATTTTTATTACAGGCTAGGTAAAGAGACGTATTAAACTGATCTAATGTATATACCGGCTCAAGTAATTGAGCCGTTTGCTCTTTTGCACTTCGAAACCTAAACTGAGCATCGCTTAATATCACCAAATCAACAAAGTCTTTGCGCGTCTTGAGTAGCTCAAAAACCTTATCAAAAGAATTAATCAGGATAAGCTGTTTCCCTTCTTGAAAACCATGCTCCATTAAAAATTGGTGGCTAAAATTATCTCGGATCACCGCAGTTCGATAAGCTTGAGCATCTTCTAATTTATTCAGCTTGATTTTGCTTTCACGTAGTGCATAAAAAGAGGTGGTAAACGTATCAATTGGAAATACCCAATTAAACTCATTTTCGCGAATGGTATTTCTGGCTGTTGAAAACACACAGGTATCTTCTTTTCTTAATGCGGCATTATAGGCTGCAGGCCATGAAAGTACGTTGATGGTGTAATCAACGCCTGAGTCATCAAGCACTGCCCTAACTTTATCCGCTGAACGCCCAATTAGCTCCCCTTTTTCATTAAGGTATTGGAAGTCAGGAAAGTTCTCAGTGACAATATTTAGCGTATAGGCAAGCGCACTGAAACTCGTCAGTAAAATACAAAGACCAAAAGAGTATGCACCCTTCATGAAACTCTCCCCATAGCTACTTGAATAATATAGTCTTAACTTAAAGGTTGAGCAATTTTTAAAGAGATAGAATAGCTGCTTGTGAATGCGGGTTATGGGTAACTTATTGAAGTGAATGAGTGATAGACAAAGATGCCTTCGCCTATCACAGTGCTGTTTAGTTATTTAGTTGCTTTAGCTATTGTTGATAGCATCAATTAAAAACGCACTCAGCTTAGCGCCTTCTTTAAGCGTGGTTTCTGAGCTCGTTTGTCCAACAAGAGAGCTGTCGGTAAATGGGGCTATTTCCATCATGTCTGCACCTGTGATTTTAAACTCACCACGCAGCGCTTGTAGAATTAACATCGCTTCGTCTGGAGTCATCCCCCTGCCTCTGGAGTACCCGTTGCAGAAGCAAACTCTTCATCAAGTGCGTCAATGTCAAAGCTAACATAAAGCTCTTCAACACCGTCAGCCTTTAGCTGTGCAATAACTTCATCTACAATCGCTTGTGCACCACGCTCTCTGATCTCATGAGCCCAATGCTGCTTAACACCGAATGTAGACTCCCAATGAGACTTAGGTTTGCCACTCGAGCGGATCCCAAATTGTACTAAATGATGGGGTGCAGGCAAAAACTCTAGGATATGCGTACACCAAGAGCCGAAGCATAAATCGATACCTAAGCGCTCAACAAGTAAATCCGTGTGAGCATCAAAATGGATAATCGCTGTTTTTACACCACGAGCACGCTTTGCTTTAAGATACGCTTTTGTTAACGGGTAGCTGATTGAGTGGTCGCCACCAATGCCAAACACGCCTTTATCTGGGTAATTTTCGTAAAAGCCATCACACACATCTTCTGTAATAGATAATGGTGAGACGTAATACTCACTCTCTGGGTCAGCATAAAGTGCCTTTTGACAATTACTGATCGTGCTCTCGTTTAAATATTTGTCGTGCAGTAAATGTGGAATAACACGCACATCGCCAAGGTCAAACGCGCTCGTTTGCGGCTGTTGCTCAATTAATGTCGAACGCAAAAATAACGGGCCCCAGTTGGCGCCGCGTAAAATACCACCGCCACAATCTGAGCTGATCCCAAGAATTGCCGCTTTATGTTCACTTTCGCCCAATTTTTCCAGTGACGCTTTCCATAAAGTATCGACACCTTCTGTTTGTCCATATAGCTTTCGTCTTAGCGCGTCTTTTCTTTCTTTCGCTGTGTTTACTGTAAACACACCATCTCCCGGTGGGCATAAACAGTGCTCAAGTTTTTTATGGAATTGTTTTTTGCTCTCAGACATCGCTATCCCCTCTTATATGCATAATCATGCGACCCAGAAAAATCTTCCCTATTGCGCTTTATATATTGCGAAACACTCAAAATACGATTGGCTTAAAATGAGTAAAAACGACAAATTAAAAATAAAAATCCTTATAAATCAAAAGACTTACTTGATCTCTAACTTCGTTTTCGGAAGACATTGACTGTTCATTAGGTCGTTGTTGCAGCACATATAACAGGTTCAAATAAGAAGTCAACCGCAGTACCAACAATGCTCATTGATGCTACGGTTGTTTATTCATAGAGGGTGTTTAGTTATTCGTAGTGGCGTGGCACTTTTGTTTTAATTACAGCGATATAGCCATGCCAACTTGCGTACGCTAGCAGCGGCATAATAACGATAAACCCAGCCGTTCCAGTTGCAAACCCAAGCATCACCAAGAACACTAAGATCCCACACCATACCACCATAGCGCCGACATTTTCTTTCACAGCATGCATTGAGCTTATTACCGCAGTCATAATATCCACTCGGCGCTCCATCATTATTTGTGGCGTAAACGCTGAGATTGCAAATACACACACCAATAAAATGCCTCCCACTATCGAGCCGAGTGCTAAAAATGCCGAAAGCTGTTCAAACGTAGGATTCGGAACATTTGGATATAATGCATGGATAAGCGCCGCTAAGCGCATCCAAACAATCATAATGACCATCAGTAACACCGCAAACCCCCACTCGCCAGCGGGATTACGAAACATTGATTTAAGACTATGCGTTAACGTTGGTTTATGGCCCTTTTCCAACTCCCACGCAACATCATACAAGCCAGCTGCGAAAGCAGGTCCAATAAGTGCAAAGGCGACAGCGGCAGGCAGAATTACCAAGTGGGTACCTGATTGGTACACTAACCACATGATAAAAGCAGGTATTAGGGTAAAAATAAGTCCATACACTAGGCTAAGTAATGGTGCATTCGCAATATCTTTAAATGCTAATGCAAGCCAGTGAAACGGTGCCAAGGTTGGAACTTTGTTGCATTCAAAGCAACGCGCAAATTCGTTATCTTTATTTATAGAATGTGTAGCAGGCATAACCATTCCTCATTGTTGCTCTCATGTTAAGGTTTAGTGGAACATCGACAATCCCGCAAGCTATCCTGAGCTATAATACCAACTGCGTTAATTCTCTAACCAATTTAACGGGTAAAATATCATACAAGCTTCGTTAAAAATTTCTTATTTAGAACAACTAAATAGCAAAATTTTTGCCTTGCCTATATGGATTTAGTTGCCAAAGCGGTAGCAGGACGCGAGAGCGGTGCTACTAATATTATTTCCCGCTTCAAAATAGCTCATTTACTTAATACGATTGGTATAATTTAAACACGCCACACTTAAATAGGACATCTGTCCTGTACTTGATAGGCGTTAACTATAAACATTACGCTTTAATTATAACTAAGGTTTACTATGGAAAAGGTATTTCACTTAGGTCTTACGAAAGCCGACCTACAAGGCGCTTCACTAGCAATTGTTCCGGGTGATCCCGAGCGCTCAAAACGCATTTCTGAATATCTCGACTCTCCAGTCTGCTTAGCACAAACTCGCGAATTTCATATTTACCTTGGCTTTTTAAATGAAAGTCCTGTGGTAATTTGCTCAACTGGTATAGGCGGCCCATCTACGTCAATCGCCGTTGAAGAATTAGCACAGCTTGGTATCACTACCTTTTTACGCATAGGTACGACTGGTGCCATTCAACCACATATCGATGAAGGTGATATTTTGGTGAGCACGGCATCAGTGCGTTTAGATGGTGCTAGCCAGCATTTTGCGCCTATCGAGTTTCCTGCTGTGTCTGATTTTCATACCACTTCAGCAATGGTACAAGCCTGTGAATCGTTGGGCATTACTCACCATGTTGGGATCACTGCGTCTAGCGATACTTTCTACCCAGGGCAAGAACGTTACGACACATACTCAGGCTACGTCAGAAAAGCGTATCAAGGTTCGTGTGCAGAATGGCAAAAGCTTAATGTGATGAACTATGAGATGGAATCTGCGACGTTATTTACCATGTGTGCAGCACTTGGATTGAAGGCAGCTTGTCTTGCAGGCGTATTGGTAAACAGAACACGCCAAGAAATTCCTAATGTCGACCATCAAGCTGTTGAAAAGAAAGCTGTCACTGCAGTTTTAAAAGCAGCTGAACTGTTACTTTCGAAGTAGTAGCAGTAAACGTAGAGATTGAGTGGTTACTCAATCTCTATATGTGTAAGCAAATGCTCGGCATTGTATGCCTTTAAAACCGCTAAGCTTACTTGCAACTGATTAGCACTGCCCTGTTTTTCTAGCAAAGTGATCTCTACGACATTTACCTCAGATAATACTTTACCCGACATAGCTAATTGACTTAGTGCACTTTGTAATGGCGATAAGCTTGGGTTATAAGCCGCATTTTCAGCATAACGCCCATAAAAGCACTCACCAGTGTCTAGTTTAATTTCCACCGCACTTTGGTTGTGTGTGTAGGGGCAATAAGCGCGCAGATAATGCCGATAAAGCGCCGCACTGATTGATGCAGGCGATGTTTCATTCGCAGCAAGATGTTGCGCTTGAGAAAAGAGCTTTTCACTGTTGCCCAGATCGTCCGGACCAAACGAAGTCGGCAGCAAGTCACACAACGAGGTTTTGCCTGTCGGCAATAAAATTTCAAGCTCCTTTGCCGTGCTTAGCTCATTCATAAATTGACGACAAAATCCGCAAGGCGCGGCATTAATCGTCATTTTAGAGATTTCCGTTGCACCATTTAACCACGCATTGTTAATTGCCGCTTGCTCGGCATGAACAACCAAAGAAAGCGCCTGATGCGAGAATTCTAAATTCGCGCCTAAAAACGCTTGTTGCGATTTATCATCCCAAGCAATGGCACCAACATAAAATTGTGAAATAGGAGGCGTAGCAAACTCAGCTGCAACTTCAAGTAATGCAGCCTCAAGCTCAGATCGAGATAAGTGAAAGCGGTTTTGATATTGTACTAATTGGGAATAACTAAATATTCCACGATGGGCGATGGCGTATTGCGTTAACGCACTTTTTATTGATGGTTCTATCTTTGCCATATTGTTGTCATGTTTATCTATGGCAGGATAGTTTACGCAAGAGTTACAGCCGACTCAACCATTCTCTTGCAGATTTAAAACACTCAAAGTTTTCAGCGCTGATATTAAAACGCTTAATTTTCTGTAGAAAAAGATCATGCATATAACCTTCAAAACCAACGACGCGTGCAATATGTAAATTGCCAATATTGTGCGCAACTTTTGGCATTATGTTCACAATATCAATTGCGGCGAAGCGGTGTTCAAGTTCACTCACATCTACTAATACTTTGCTACTATTATGCTTTTTTGCGTATAGATTGGCTTTCTCGTATGCTGAGACCACATCGTTTGCATTCGCAATGCCTCTGATCTTCATCATAATCAGATCATTACACTCATCAAATGTGACGCTAGTAGATATTTTGTGCATGTATCGTAGACCCATCAACCGACAATTCTTGAATAAAACAAATAAAACGACTGGTAAAACCAGCCGCGCATTTTAAATCAATGAGAATTACTGTCAATAAATATACTAATAAAAAACCAATCAAAATAAAAAAACCAATCCATTAGGATTGGTTTTGTAGCTATTATGCTTATAAATGTAAAATTTTACAAAAATAGATTGTTCAAATTGTTGCACTAACCCGTATTGCGCATCCCCGCCGCTATCCCTGTCATCGTGATCATGAGTGCCAGTTCCAAATCGTGATTGGTTTCTTCACGCACACGCTTTAATAGCTCAATTTGTAACAAGTTAAGTGGATCAGTATACGGATTTCTCAGCCCGATCGATTCTTTGATCCAAGGTTGCTGTGACAACAGCGACGACTCTGGCGCAAGACCGCGAATAAGCTCGATGGCCTGTTGTAAGTTGTCTCTTAATTCATCCCCTAGGCCTATATACTCGTCACTAACTAAACTTGCATCATACATCTCGCTGAGCCAAAGGTCGGCTTTACAGAATACCATTTCGAGCATTTCTAAACGGGTTCTAAAAAATGGCCACTTTGCGCTCATTTCTTGCAGCATGTCTTTACCAAACGTTTCTACGGCAGCTTCAAGACCTTCTTTCGCCCCCAGCCAAGCAGGTAACATCAAGCGGTTTTGACTCCATGCAAAAATCCAAGGAATAGCCCTCAAACTCTCTACTCCGCCGTTTGGATTACGTTTAGAAGGCCTCGAGCCTAGCGGTAATTTAGACAGCTCTTGTTCTGGCGTTGCCATTCTAAAGTAAGGAACAAACTCAGGGTTCTCTCGAACAATACTGCGATACTTTTTACAGGAAGCTTCACTAATCGTCTCCATTACCTCTACCCATTTAGGTTCGGGTCGAGGGGGCGGCAACAAATTACTTTGTAAAATCGCACTGGTATAAATAGATAGACTTTGCATCGCGACTTTAGGTAAACCAAATTTAAAGCGGATCATTTCGCCTTGCTCGGTCACTCGCAAGCCACTTTTTAGCGAACCAGGAGGCTGAGATCTCAGCGCTTGTGCAGCAGGCGCCCCCCCTCGACCAATCGTACCTCCACGGCCATGGAAAAGCACCAGCTCAACGCCCTTCGCATCAGCAAGGTTAACCAGCTTTTCCATTGCATCATACTGCGCCCATCCTGCCGCCATCATCCCTGCGTCTTTTGCAGAGTCGGAATAGCCGATCATGACATATTGCTTGGCACCAATCGTGCCTTTATACCAAGTGTTCTCAAATAACCCGCTGATCACTGATTGCGCATTGTTTAAATCATCCAGTGTTTCAAATAGCGGGGCTACCGGTAAGTTGAATTTACACCCGCTTTCTTGGAGTAATAAATGCACGGCAAGAATATCAGAGGCACTTTGCGCCATCGAGATAATGTAAATGCCGAGTGCGTTTTGGTCTTGATCCGCAATCGTTGCAAATGTCTCTAGCACCTCTTGGACATTGGAAGAAGGTTGCCAATGACGTGGCAGTAACGGTCGTCTCGAGCTTAGCTCGGTTAATAAGAAAGCTTGCTTGTCTGCTTCTTGCCACTGAGCATAATCACCAAGACCCAAATAGCGTGTTAATTCAGAAAACACTTCGGTATGTCTGGCGGAATCTTGGCGAATATCTAACTTACATAAAGACACGCCAAAACAGTCAATTCGTCTTAATACATCTAACAACAAACCGTCGGCAATATTAGCCATGCGACAATCAACCAGCGAGCGATAACACGCCTCTAGTGGCTCTCTTATCTGTGATACCTGTTTAATCTTGTCCTGATAATGAGAGGGCGTGCCTTTGATTTTATATTCCAATGCTGCAATGGTTTCTTCTACCTCAGCGCGTACTTGCTTTAGTACATAACGATAAGGTTCATTACTGCCGTCCGCTCGCGCTATAAAGCTTTCGGATGCATTACTCATAGAGAGTTCTGCGCCCAAAATTTCTAGATCTCGACGATATAAATCAAGCGCCATCCAGCGGCCGTGATCAAGCACAGATTGCGTCACATGAGAAGTAACAAACGGGTTGCCGTCTCTATCGCCCCCCATCCAAGAAGTGAGTTGAATAGGACTAAAATTGGCGGGTAGTTGTAAATTTAATCGCGTTTTCACTTGGGCGTTGAAATACCGAACAAACTTAGGCACGGCTTCCCAAAGACTATTTTCAATAACCGCGAATCCCCACTTTGCTTCATCCAGCGGCGTAGGTCGCTTTTCTCTAATATCGCTTGTGTGCCACGCTTGTGAGATCAACTGCTCAATGCGGTCAATGACCTCATCGTAGACAGGGTCCTCACCTGAGGTCACCTCAAGCACTTTTAAACATTCGCTCAGCTCAACGTGTTTATTGATGATGGTTCTGCGTGTTACTTCCGTCGGGTGAGCAGTTAGCACCAAATCGATTTTTAGTTTGCTTATTACATCTGCAACTTCGTTTAGTGTCAGCGCACCAGCATCAACTTTACTTTGCAATTCATCAAGCGCCTTATCGACTTCGATCATCACGCCGTCTGGAGAGCCTGATTTTGAAATGGTGTGGAATTGTTCTGCGACATTCGCCAGGTTTAAGAAATGATTAAATGAGCGAGCAACGGGAAGTAGCGCTTCATCGCTTAGGCTACGTAAGGTGTCAATCAGCGCTTGCCTATCTGAATCATTACCGCTTCTAGAGGATTTTGCTAGGTGTCTAATTTCTTCAACTTTGTCTAATGTTTCTTGACCCTGCGCTTGTTGAATAATTTGCCCTAACATCTGCCCCAAAAGGCTCACATTACTACGTAGGCTTGCGTATTGCTCAGTCATACAATCTCCTTGATGAAAAGATACTCGAACTCCACTATACCGAGAATAAATTGATTTGCGAACGATCTATTTTCAAGACGTTAACGTAATAACATGACAAAGATAAGTATTATTCGAGTGAGCGAATGATTGTATTTTACGATGGTAACTGTCCGCTATGTGTGAGAGAAATGAATGAACTTAAGCATTTCGATCAACACAATAACATTGATTTTGTGAATATTCATGATGATCGCTTCTCGAGCGAGTTTCCTGAGATAGAGCATGAAGCAGCTATGGCTAAACTCCACGGTTATGATAACCAAGGTAAGCTTATTTTAGGACTAGATGTTACCGCAGCGGCTTGGAGTCACGTTGGCAAACATCGCTGGATCAAATTATTAAGATTACCCATCATCCGAACAATTGCAGACGGCGTTTACCTGTTTTTTGCAAGGCACAGAATGAAAATTTCTAAACTTCTGGTCCCAAATCAATGCAGTATACAAAATAGTGGAGATTGCAATCGTGACTAACTTCGCCATCATAGTGATTGGTGCAAGTTCAGCGATCGCTGATGCCTTTATACAAGCGCAATCCGAACAAAATCCCGACGTAAAAATGATCACGGTGTCTAGGCAAGCTAAAACGGCTTCACATGCCAATAACCTGCATTTTCAGTGTGATTATTCTAAAACACAAATTCGTCAAGTTGCGAGCCGTATTCTCGAGCAAGAGTTAACGATTAAAAGCGTCACCATTTTTAATGGCTTACTCCATGACGAGTTTGATACATTCCCAGAGAAAAAGCTTGAGGACATTGATCTTGAATACAGCATGGCGCTGTTTAATATCAATACCATGATCCCCATGCTTTGGTTACAAGCTTTATTGCCAGTCTTAAAAGGTAAGCAGTCATGCGTAGTTACAGCACTCTCTGCCCGTATTGGAAGCATCAGTGACAACCAGATGGGCGGCTGGTACAGCTACCGCAGCTCAAAGGCTGCGCTTAATATGATGTTTAAAACCGCAGCAGTCGAGCTTGCGCGTCGAGCAAAAAACATTAAGCTCATTTTGTTCCATCCAGGTACTACCGACACGCCACTTTCAAAACCTTTTCAAGCCAATGTCCCGGACGAAAAACTCTTTACGCCAGAATTTGTAGCACATCAACTTAGTGGCATCATCGCAAACAGTCATCCTGATGGTACGGTGAGCTATGTTGACTGGCAAAATAAATTAATTGGATGGTGAACACAGCATGAAACACTTCTCAAGTAACGATATTAAAACCTTAGACGAGCGTTATCGCGCATTGATGATAAATTCACTATCAGGCTTCAAAAGCGCTAACTTAATTGGAACGGTTGATGAGACAGGTCAAGAAAACTTGTCTATCGTCAGCTCCGTTTTCCACCTCGGTGCCAGCCCGGCGCTCGTGGGTGTGATTTTTAGGCCTCATAGTGTACCTAGGCACACATTGGAAAATATCTTAGCGACTGAAAAATACACCATCAATCAAGTTAATGTTCAAATTTATACGGCAGCCCATCAAACCTCAGCCAGATATGAAAAGAATCAATCTGAATTTGAGGAAACGGGTTTAACCGTCGAGTATTTAAATGCTTTTCCAGCTCCGTTCGTCAAGGAAAGCAGATTAAAATACGGGCTTAGCCTCAAAGAGCACCAAATCATCAAGCTCAACGATACCGAGCTGGTAATAGGCGAAATTGAGTCTCTTCACATTGAAGAAAACGCTCTACTCGAGGACGGCTATATCGATATAGAGGCGCTCGACTGTGTCGCGATTTCCAGTTTAGACGGCTATCACAGTACCAAGCGTATTAATCGCTTGGAGTATGCTAAACCAAACAAGCCAACCAGAATTAAATTACTTGGCTAGGTATCTCTACAATGATTCCAAGAGCTCAAGTAATTCCTCGAGCTCTTCCTTAAAGTGCTTCTTCTGTTTGTCGCTCATGGTGCCTTTTAGTTTCACAGCGAGATTTGCATACTCTTTTATTCGCCTTGCTTGAATATCTAGGATGCGCTCAGGCAGCGCTGTGGGTGTAGTAACTATCGCTTGCTGCAACAGCTCAGGTGAAACCTGCTCGACTCCGCTCAGTATCATGGCTTGTTTAAACTGGCTAAATCGTCTTTGTTCATGTGCACGCCAAACCTGACGCGCAAACTCGCCTTGCTCGTAATATTCGTTAATAAGCTCCTTTTGTTTATCACTCAAATCACCAAGCCAACGCTCGTAGCGGTTAAATTGGTCTCCTTCCTCCCAGTCATCGTCCAACATTTCTTTTTCTATGTTGGCTATCAGCATTTCTCGCTGTTCACGGTTAAGCGAATTTAGGTGTGTTTCTAACTTGGGATATACGGCTTCAACGACGGAATACCAATAGTTTCTTGTGGTATACACCATATGCACCATGTCACTCTCTGTCATGGTTTGCCAGTGCTTCAACAGTGATTGGATATGAGATTTGTATTTTGGTAGCTCTGACTGTCGATGCCACGCAACCAAAGATTCTACATCAGCCTCCAGCTTTTCCTCTTGCTCATCCGTCAGCTCAACATAATCGGAAATATAATAACTCGCTAACCATCCTAAGTTGTTATAGGCCAATCTTTGACTACATCCAGCCAAACACAGTAAACATAGCGCCAGTGCTATTAATTTCTTCATCCCATAGCCTCAATTTTTGTTTTTATTACCTTATATTAACGCAGTATCTGCCATTTTAGATTTGTATTTTGTAAATCTGTGTTTCTGGCATTAGAATAACTAACAACATAGTTAGCATAGCTACCTTAAGGAGGTCTATGATGTTAGGCAGGATTTCAAAAGCATGTATCGCCATTGCACTTTTAAGCCAAGCACCTTTGGCAACAGCTGGATTGGAAGAAGGCATAGATGCACTCAATGCTGGCAGGTTCGAAGAAGCACTACAAGAATTCAATTATTTAGCTGAAATGAACTATGCCCCGGGCATTTATCAACTCGGTGTAATGTATGAAGGCGGCTATGGTGTCGTTAAAAATCAACGCAAAGCTGCAGAGTTATTTCAACAGGCCGTAAAACTTGGTGAAGCCGACGCAATGTTTGCGCTAGCAGTCATGTATGACGAAGGTCGCGGCGTTAAAAAGGACCGCTCAAAATACGTTGAGCTAATGACCAGAGCGGCAAACAAAAACATGCCAGCCGCGCAATTTAACGTAGCGCTAATGTATGCAAACGGTGACGGTGTACCACAAAGTTACCGCCACGCACTTAACTGGTATGAAAAAGCCGCCGCAAACAACTACACCTTAGCCATGTTTAATTTAGCACTCATGTATTTTCAGGGCTTAGGAGTCGAGAAAAATATTGAACGCTCGTACGTATGGAACACGTTAGCCGAGTTTAATGGTTATGCCGAAGCCACAAAGAGCCGAGTACTCGACGAAAAACAGCTTTCCCCTTCACAAATCGAGCAAGCGAAAGAGCTCGCAAATAGTATTTACGAGCGAATTCAAGCCGGTAAATACGTGGCAGAAACACGTACAAAGTAAGTAAAGTGGTAAATAATAAAGGTCTCATGTGAGGCCCTTATTATTTTTCCTTACTAAGAGATTGAGCTAGTACCATCACACCTAGGTAAAAGTCATGCTCATTATTAACCACGTCAATCTTTTTATCATTGTTGAACCCGCTAACACTAAGGTAAACTAGCACTTCATTCATAATGAGCTGTGAAAATGAATCGCAAAAAGAAAATTTACGAAACCTTAAAGAAAAAAGACAAGCGTGCTAATGCTAAACTCCACAAAAGCAACAAACCTCGTTATATTTCAAAAGCTGAGCGTGAGAAAATCGCAGCCCAACAGCAAGAAAGTGAGGAATTAGATAGCGAAAACAACGAGCATTAATAGCCCCAGTTTTGTGTCAGCTCGTCATTAACTATTTTAATTTCAAGCACTTTTTAACTATGATTCTGCATTGTTGCCTACCTCAATCAATCCTCCAACGTTAGATGAGGATCTCTGCTCTCAAATTAAAATTGATTTGCTGGTTTGAACAGTGAAAATTCACACGTGTTAGGTGTTACTATTTCCATGACTCTGAGTCTTTGCAAACAAGGTGGATAATCGATGCAGGGCTGGACACCCAGAATGCCTGAAATCCTTCAGGTAACGGCTCGATTTCATCACAGCGTACGACGCCAGCAGCTTTGAGGTGCTCTGACGCTGCTGCAATATCATTGGTAACAATCTCGAGCCATGTTTCGGCTTGGCTGATACCAGGTACGCTGTCGAGCCAGAGATTATTGGAGCCAAACTCAAAACCAACCGATGGAGCATGCTCTGTTATTTCTTTGAGGCCAATGACATCGCGGTAGAACTGAAGCGTTGCCTCGTACTGATGAGGCGGCAGCTTCATGGCGATATTACGACCAGCTGTAAACTTAACCTTAGTATTCATGTGAACTCCTTCCTGACTGAAACTGTCATCCTGTATCGTGTTAGCCTGAATATTGGGCTGAGCCAGCACTCTCTCTAGCATCAGCTTTTTATCTGTCGATATTGTGAAGTCCCATAAAAATAACCAGTGATATTTCAGGCTAAGTCTTATTTCAAGTACATTGGATCTCAATATGTAATGGCGCTTCGCTCAACACATTAACGCTACTTTCTCCTCAAAAATAGCCACTCTAAAGGCTTTGTAAGCAGCTTCGAATGGCTAAGCAGCATCTTGTTACGCCATTTAGTATTATTGGATTGGAGAATGGGCTTTTTGTGGCTAAAGGTATAAAAGCCTTCTTCGCCATGATATTGACCCATACCAGAGTGACCTAGGCCACCAAAGGGTAAAGACTCAACAACCACGTGCACTATGGTTTCGTTGATCGCTAGAGTCCCCGTTGCGAGCTCCTTTGACACTTTATTCATGGCAACCTGAGATTGCGTAAACAAATAACTCGCAAGCGGTGTGGTGTCTTCTCTAATGTAGCTAATCGCATCATTTAAGTCGGATATTTTTAGTATCGGCAAAATCGTTCCAAATAACTCCTCTTGCATCACCCTCATGCTTTTGTTGACCTGGGTAATGATATGCAGAGGGAGCTGACGATTGTCGCATGCCGGCTCAGCTTGCCATACATTTGCGCCTTTACTTTTGGCATCAATAATAATGTCGTTTAAGCGCTGAAATTGTCTGTCGTTAATAATTGAAGTTTGGTTTTTTACACCTACTTTTGTTTTATATGTTTTTTCGTAGTGCTGTTCCAGCTCAGCAATAAATGCGTCGTATTTTTCTTCGTGCACTAACACATAATCTGGTGCAACACAGATTTGACCTGAATTAGAGAGCTTACCCATTAACACGCTCATCGCAGCGGCGCTGATATCAGCGTCATCAAGCACAATAACAGGTGATTTCCCCCCTAACTCAAGGGTGACCGGCGTGAGATTTTTAGCCGCAGCCGCCATCACCTTTTTGCCAACTGCTGTTGAACCTGTAAATAGCAAGTGATCAAATGGCTGCTCAGTAAAAGTCGTGGCAATATCAGGTCCACCTTCAATGACGCACACTTCATTATCCAATCCTTTAAAAATGGCTCTTATCACCGCATTCACATTGGGAGTGAACTCGCTCAACTTGAGCATGACTTTGTTTCCAGCGGCGAGGGCGGTAATCACGGGGACAATCGCCAACTGAATTGGATAATTCCACGGGGCTATCACGCCCACGACTCCTTTTGGCACAATCTCAATTTTTGCCTTAGATGGTAGCCACTGCGCACCGGGTGAACGATGCAGCACTTTGCCCCATTTGCGCAGGTGCTTCGCGATATAATCAATCGAATTGATGCAAGGCATGATGTCTGCAATCACGGTATCGAATCGACTCCGAGTACCAAAATCCTGATCTGCCGCCTCGACTAATTGATCTTGCCGCTGCAACATACGTGATTTTATTTCAGTTAATAGACGTAAACGCTTTTCAAGCGCGGGGTAAGGATCTTGGTTAAAGCGGCTTTTTAACTGAGTAAATGTGGCTATTAGAGTGCTGGTATTATCTTCAATCATTATCAGGTCCTGCTAATGTCTAATTCGAATATAGCAAGGAAAAAACAACGGGTCTATCTTCAAAAAACTAGGTATGACTATGGAGGCAGGCTGCGTATGACCGAGTTGCCTTTCGATGGACACAGCCTGTGGAGAATGGCAACTTTAAAACCCTAGTATGCTCCTTGCCAAAGTCAAGGTAACGATTGTAATTAACCCAATTGCGACTAAGTTCAAAACAAACCCTGCTCGGATCATGTCTTTAATTTTAATCTCACCCGAGCCAAATACGATGGCATTTGGTGGTGTTGCGACAGGCATCATAAAGGCGCAACTGGCCGCGATTGCTGCAGGGATAACCCAAGCTAAAGGAGAGCCCGTGATTGATTCAGCGACAGGTCCAAGTAAAGGTAAAAAGCCTGCAGCCGTTGCGGTATTGCTGGTAATTTCCGTTAAGAACGTAATAAGCGCTGCAACAACTAGCACGCCAAGCACTAAGCCCATGGCATCCGCGCCCACAAGTAAGTTAGCGATGTAATCGGCAAGTCCTGAAGATTTGATCTGTGCCGCGAGCGATAAACCACCGCCAAATAATAGCAAAATCCCCCAAGGCACCTTAGCTGCGCTTTCCCAATCTAAAATACGTTCGTCACTTCCCGACTTAGCAGGAAGAACAAATAGTAACAGTGCAGCGGCAATTGCAATGCCAGTATCTGACAATTTAAGACCCGTAACATCACCAATTAGCGGTCTAAAGATCCAACATACTGCCGCTAAAATAAATACCGCAAAAACCCCTTTCTCCGCACGAGACATTTCACCGAGTGCTTTTAATTGGGAAGTAAATAACGACTTAGTATCAACATTGATTTCTTCTTTATCAACCTTGTAAGTCACTTTGGTCAACCAGAACCAAGCAAATGCCAGCATCACCAAAGACAAAGGCACACCAATCATCATCCAAGTGGCAAAACCAATCTCTATTTGATAACTGTCGGATAAATATGCAGCCATTAACGCATTTGGTGGCGTACCAATTAAAGTTGCAATACCTCCAATACTGGCACCATAAGCGATAGAAAGTAATAGCGCTTTAGCAAAGCTTTGGCTATCTCCACCCTGCTCTTTTACCAAGTGAATAACCGAAAGTGCAATCGGTAACATCATTACTGCCGTTGCCGTGTTTGACATCCACATAGATAAAAATGCTGTCACGCCCATCATCGCTAAGATCTGTATACTCGGTTTAGTGCCTGCGAACAACATGGTATTCAGCGCGATGCGTTTATGCAGCCCCCACCTTTCCATGGCGATTGAGAGCAAAAATCCACCCAGAAATAGATAAATCAAAGGATGCGCAAACGGTGCAGCGACTGCTTTAATAGATGCAATCCCGACTAAAGGCGAAATAACCAAAGGTAATAACGAAGCCGCTGGAATAGGCACAGCTTCGGTTATCCACCAGGAGGCTAGCCAAAACGCTAAGCCTGCGGTTCTCCATGCCTCAACCGACATGCCAGATGGTGGTTCAACCAAACAGATCAGTAACATTACCAAGGGACCAAGCCACAGAAACAGCTGCGTTTTTATCGTTTTTTTATTCTCTTCTGTCATTATCTTGAACCTTTAAAACTTATATTTTAAACCAACAGCGATGCTAGTATCGTCTTGTGTTTCAAGGTCGAGCTGCGTTGCCATTACATACAAGTTAGTTTGTTTATCAAAAATATAGTCTGTACCTAGCGTCCACTGAGTCGCATCTTCACTGTGGCGTAATCCGCTTGAGTCTTTGGCAAACTGTAGCTTCGGACGCCAATTATCGTCGAGTTGATAACTTGCGCTTAGCACATAGCCATTACCTGATTTGTCTTTCGCTAGATTTTCACTGTCTTGGATGATGGCACCAAGTTGTAGCTTTTGCCACTTGTAAGCCAACGCGATACGCGTGGCAACCAAATTACCAATACTGTCGGTATGACTCAGAGCAACATAGTAATCTTTATTTTTTAATGCTCGGTCACCATAAATTGCGGTAGCTGCAAACCCAGTTTCGTCGTTGCTCGCGTCGTCTTTCGGTGTGTAGGTCAGAGAAAAAGAAAAGTCGTTCCATTTAGGTGAAGAATAGGTAATTGAATCACCAACTCTGTCTTGGCCTGCTAGCACTTGGGCAATATCACTTTGGGTTTCGTTAAATTGATCGATTTTCCCTTCACTGAATTTAAAACGCGTGTCGTTTCTGCCCACTAAAACCGTACCAAATTTACCTTCAAGGCCAACATAGGTGTTTCTTGCTGAAAATGGCTCGGTGGTATCGTCGTGTTCAAAACCTTTAACTTGTACTTCATATTTGTAGACGAGTTTTAGATCGCTTGATAAGCCGTGAGTGCCTTTTACACCAATTCTTGAAAATGGTGCGTCAATTTGTGTGCCCTCTTTGGTATAACGCATCACACCTTTGTCTGTGTTAGCAATTTGAACTTCTGCTTTACCATAAATGCTGTAGTCTGCGGCTAACGCAGAGGCTGATAGCATTGCACTGGCAACTGCCAACGCCACTAAAGATTTACTTGCTGTCATAACTTGTCTCATTTTTTGATTATTGTCGCTTAAGACAACGCAATTCTGAGACCAGAGTTTATTTTTTAATATAAATCATATGGATAAATATAAATCTGAGATTAACACCAGCTAAAATGTGCGGATTTCCACACACTTAAATCTATAATGTGTCACTAAATTCACCCATCATCATTGGTGAACATAGTGCGATTTAAACCATACTTGCTCATCTTGTCGTACAAGGTTTTTCTCGGCACTTTTAATAAATTCATCGCATCTTTTATGCTACCTTGGCTTTGTGCCAGCGCTTCTTCAATTAACGATTGCTCGTAGTAGCTCACCTTCTCAGCCAAACTCAACGTTTCATCAGACAAATTGCTTTGCATGTTGTTACTCGCAGCCATCGCACCACCGAGTAAAATATGGCGCTCGGCGTGGTTTCTCAGCTCTCGCACGTTCCCAGGCCAGTCTTGCGCCAGTAGCTGCGCCTCTAATTCAGGGCTAATTGGCTGCATAGGTTTATGAAAGCGAGTAGCAGCAATGGAGCTAAAGTGTTTATATAGCAGCGGAATATCAGCTTTTCTGGAACGAAGTGATGGGATCATCACTTTGACGAGGTTAAGTCGATAAAATAAATCCGAGCGAAATTTACCCTGTGCGACTAAGGTTTGTAAATCCACTTTCGTCGCCGCTACCACTCTAATGTCCAGTGCTATCGCAGTGTTGCTACCAACTGGCGTCACACTTCTCTCTTCTAAAACGCGCAGCAGCTTCACTTGTAAAGCCGCAGACATGGCTTCGATTTCATCCAAAAAAACCGTGCCACCTTGGGCAAAAGAAAATTTTCCCTCGCGAGACTCTTTAGCACCCGTAAATGCTCCGCTTTTGGCACCAAATAATTCACTTTCAATCAGCTCTTCTGGAATCGCACCGCAATTGATGGCGACGAAGTTATGGTTTGAGCGCTCGCTATGGTCGTGTAAGTATCGCGCCACCAATTCCTTTCCTGTACCGGTTTCACCTTCAATTAGTACGTCAGCAGGAGTATCAATCACGGCATCAAGCAAATGTAGCATTTGCTGCATTTGCTTTGTCTCACCTAAGATCCGCACCCCCGGCGCAGACTTTTTCTTGACTTGCGCTTTTAGCTCTCGGTTTTCCATCACCAGCCGGCGTTTATCAAGCGCCCTTTCTATGCAGTCAAGTAGCGGCTCTGACACAGGCTTTTCAAAAAAGTCGTAAGCCCCTTTTTGGATAGCTTTTACCGCCACTTCAACATCCGCAAAGCCGGTTAGAAATACCACAGGTAACTCAGAATCAAACTGCATTACCTGCTCTAAAAATTGAATACCATTGATCTCAGGCATATTGATGTCACAAAGCACAACACCGCTAAACTGACGAGAAAGCTTTTTTAATGCAGGCGTTGCACTGGAAAAACACTGCACTGAGTACCCTTCTATTTCAAACAGTTGCTTTAGTGCATCTCGTATACTTTGTTCATCATCGATGATTAACAGGGTTTTCTCTTCAGTCATGTTGCGGATTCTTTGTGTGTAAACTAATTAAAAACTCGGCACCACCTTGCGGATGATTATGGGCACTGAGTTTGCCATGAAACGATTCAATGATCTGTTTTGAAATGGATAACCCCAAGCCCAAGCCATTACCTGATTTAGTGGTGTAAAACGGTTCAAATATGTTGGATAAAGCATGCTGCTTTATCCCTTCGCCCGAGTCAATAATAGACAGCTGGATCTTGCCTTCGTGCTCCACGGCGCGAATATAAATGCATTTATTATCTTGCTCAACAATGGCTTGGCACGCATTGCTAATAATATTCACCAGTACTTGCTCAAACTTAAATGGATCGACCCAGATATTGCACGCAAGCCCCTCACTTTGAATTGCTACACCGTAGCGTTTGAGTTCAGGCCCAACTATAACTAAGGCGTTATCTACAGAGTGTTTAAGGTTGGCCACCAGCATCTTATTATCATGATGCTGACTAAATGATTTTAGCTGCGCCACGATTTTATGCACTCGAGTGATCAAAGATTGGATCAGGACCATATTTTCGACTACTTTGCTCACTTCTCCCTTTTGAGCCAACCGTTTGGCGCTGGCAACATACGCACTCATGGCACTAAGCGGTTGATTGATTTCATGGTTAATGCTGGCGCTGAGCTGCCCTATGGTTGCTAACTTGGCAGCGCGAATCAGTGCATCTTGCGCCTGCTCGAGCGCTTGCTTGCGGCTGGCAACCTCAGCCTCGAGACTCCGCTGGCTGAAAAGCAGTTGTCGGTATCCTGTCAATTTACTCAACGTGTACTCGACAACAACAAAGAGTAAAATCAATACCAGTGCAGTTACCCCAAGCCGCGGCCACTGTGCAGCTTTGATAGGCGCAACTTCATGTAGCAAATAAAGAGAGTATTGCTTGTTAAGCGGCCTCTTTTGCATCAGCGCGTCGCTGCCATGAGATGAAGTTTTCACTCTGGTTGGTGAAAGCACGCGCCAATCAATCGGAAACAGAGATTCGTTTTCAAACTGCCTTGAGGATTCAATTTCTTTGCGCTTTGCTGGGGACAGTTCCCCTAACGAGCCTAACCGCCACTGCTCAACATCAGATGCCAGTACAATATGATTATCGTCCACAATTAAGAAATGGCTATCAGTTCCCGTATCAAGCTGGGCTTTATCTGATTCAAATTTACTGGCGTTAACCTTCATCACCACCACGCCCACAAGCGAGCCGTCTTTATAGACAGACTTAGCAAAATAGAAGCCACGGGTTTTGGAACGTAAACCGAGCGCAAAAGAGACATGCTCATTGCCCTTGATTGTTTCGTAAAAATAGGGGCGAAAGGCAAAATTGCTGCCTTTATAGCTATGCGGTAAATACCAGTTGCTGCTCGCAATCACAGTTCCACTGAGGTCTAGCAGGTAAACGTCTGACGCACCACTGGATATTTGAATGTCCTGAAGGTATCTGTCCAGTTCATTGGAGTTAATAGCGGTTGCTTGCTGTAAGCCTGATTGCACCAAATTGCTTAGGCTCAATTGCGTTTGGATAGCTTGATAACGAGTAAATTCAGTCTGGACATAACTATTGAACTTTTCTAGGTTGGTTTTAGTCTGACCAAGGACATTTTCCTCATCCTGTGCCACATTGAACAAATAACTTGCCCACAGCCCACAAAATAATAATAAAAGATAAATTAATATCTTAACTGAGAACTTATGTGACACACGCAACTCCTAATTGAACTCATTGAGTCTATCAGAAGCAGAATATCAATTAAATCAAATCTCTCTAAATCAATGTATCACTAAGCGCCAAGACCGGAGATAAGCAAGATTATATCCCCGGTCTTAATTTTAAACGCGTATTAGTTGGCGTATTAATTCGCGCTAATACTTAGCGTTACATTGCTCGCTGCTTGGTAGCCTTGCAGGCCGATATGCCAAGTGCCAACCTGAGGATTGGAGATTATACATACCTCATTATTGCCATTTTTGTATGGCCGACATTGGTAGGTGCTGGTATTTGGTTGCGTGCCAAAATTAACATAAAGATCCGCATCTCCCGTGCCTCCCGACGTCGTAATTGTCAGGGTTTGGTATCCCGCGGTTAGTGCTTGACTAAAATACTGCCACTGACCACTGGCGACAGAAATATTATTGATAGTTTCGTCAATAGGCGTATTGCCACTTGAGGTATCGTATTGTCCTACCAAACTGACCCCCGAAATCGCGTTCCATGCCTCTACCATCACGTAATACGTACCAGTTTGCACAGCGGAAATATTGCATTGCTCGTTACTAGACGAGTTAGTGCTCTTGCAGTCATGAGTATCCAAAGTAGGTTTGGATCCATAGCGAACGTAGAGATCGGCGTCACCAGTACCACCTGAGGTGGTAAAACTTAAATTAGTTGCACCTTGTGGTACTTCCATGGTGAAAAACTGTTGGCTTTTAGAAGCGCCAGAAATCCCCGTTTTAGCCACGCCGTTTTCAAGCTTATTGTTTGGTTGTGGCGGAGGTATATCACCCGCATTTTTACCAAGCTCAGCAACAAATGCCAGCGCGAGTTTTGCAAATTTTTGTGCATGTGTTGAATCAAATTCAGTATCGTTGGTGGTATGAATTTTTCTGTTGATCTCAGACATTCTTGATTCAAATGGCATAGAAGCTGGGAACCCTTGCTGATACCAAGATGCATGGTCAGAACAACCATAACCGCATTGGTCATAGGCATAGCTAAGGTTTGGCAAATAAGTTTCAATTAATTGGCCTAAGAACTGATTCTGTGCGCTGTTTGTATAGTCTGTCATCATCACAATATCCGCACTACTGCCATTGCGGCCAGTCATATCAAATTGTGTCATACCGACTACGTTTTTTCCCTGAGAGCTGTACGACTGCGCGATAGCTTTAGAACCTCGAAGCCCAACTTCTTCTGCCGCAAAGCCCATGATTTGGATTGTCCGCTGAGGCTGATAACCATCTTCAACAATAGCGCTTAGCGCTTCGGTAAGCACAGCTATCCCTGAGGCATTATCATCCGCACCCGGCGCAAGTCCACTCGAGTTAGATTGGTTAATTGAATCAAGGTGCCCGCCGATAATAACGATTTCATCGCTCAGTTCGCTACCTGGAATGGTGACAATCACTGAAGACTGAGCCCAAGAGTGGCTAAAATATTCAACACTAATATCTGAGCGACTTGCTGCAATATCGCTCCATGTTTGCTTGACCCATGCAGCGGCATCAACACCCGTTTGCGAGGTATAATAGCGGTTATAAAAACTGGTTAGCGAATTGACACTGCTGTCTAAGTTTACCGTACTGACTTTTGAGATTAAGCTGTTAACCCGCGCGGGGTTATCAATGCTGTAGTTAACCAGCGTCGCACTTGGGTTTATGCTTTCTAACTGTGCAAGGTAGCTTTGCGCCTGCTCTAAAGAGTCATGAGCGACAAAACCACCACAGCGGTGATATTCGTCGTGCATAAATGCACTCAGGTGTGAATGTAAGCTTGCAGGTACTTTTAACGCTTTGACTTCGCTGTTCGGTAAAGAAAGCTGCTCAAAGTGAGTACCGCGAATAGAATTATGGACTTGGAAATGCTGACTAGACTTCGCATCCATCGTCACCCAAACCTCTTCTGACGCTTCAGAAAAGCCACTCAAACAGGCAATGCTCAGTAGCATAGGTGTAGTTAATTTCATTGTTGTATCCTCAACTCATTTGAATAACAACATGATTTAAGCGCTGAGCAAAATAAAAGAATTATTCAAATGAGGTAAATTTATGACTTTTTTGGGGCCTAATAAAAAAGGGAGCTTGCGCTCCCTATAAACTGTTACTTAGTTCGCTTTGATATTCAGTGTTACACCGCTAGCTGCGCTATAGCCACGTAAATCAATATACCAAGTACCTTGCTGCGGGTTTGCAATCGTACAAGTCTCATTGTTACCGTTTTTATAAGGACGACACTGATAGCTCGACGTTGTTGATTGAGAACCAAAGTTTACGTATAGGTCCGCATCACCTGAACCACCTGAAATGCTTACTTCAAGGCTGCTGTAGCTAGCATTTAGATCTTGCGTGAAACGTGTCCAGCTGCCAGATGCAACACTGATATTTGACTCAGTGCGGTCAATTGGTTGAGTTCCACCTGTTGAGCTGTATGTACCAGTCAAAGTTACGCCCGAAATCTGATTCCACGCTTCGACCATCACGTAGTACTTACCAGCTTGAATGTTACTAATATCGCAGCTTTCGTTGCTTGTAGACGTTGTGCTATTGCAGTCATAAGTGTTTAGTGTCGGACGAGAGCCATACTTGACATAAAGGTCCGCATCACCGCTACCACCAGAAGTGGTGAAGTTTAGGCTAGTCGCATCAGCTGGCACATCAAGGGTAAAAAACATTTGCTCTTTTGCCGCGCCACTGATCCCAGTACGAGGCTGACCGTTCGTTAACTCTTCATCGCCACCAGGAGGAGGTGGTGGGTTGGTGTCACAGCTACTACCTGTGCTTAAGTTAGAGTTAACGCCAACCGCTGCTAACGCAGCTTGTACATCACCAGGTTCATAACCTAGGTCACATGCCGCATCCATCACGCCATTACCAGCTAAGTCCCAGTCAGTATTAGCGGTCCAATACATTTGGTTAGCTTTTGCCATTACGATAAAGGCTTTTTTCGTATCCCAACCTGCCGTAGTTGCCAGATTGTAGAAGGCTTTGTTGAACACCCCTGAAGTGTGATGAACATCCATGCTAGACGTATAGTTAGACTGATGATCGATTGAGCGACCGTCTTGCGTTGGATCATTCATATAACGCAATGCACCACTCCCTTTGAAAATGTCTTGTCCAACTAACCAGTCATTGCTGCCTTTCATATAAAATTCAGCAGCTTCACCTGCCATATCAGAAAACGCTTCGTTCAAGCCACCTGATTTATAACGGTATACCAAACCTGAGTTTTGCTCAGTGAAACCATGGCTTACTTCGTGAGCAGATACATCAAGACTTACCAACGGATAGAATGTATTTGCACCATCACCAAATGTCATCGCACTGCCATCCCAAAACGCGTTTTCGTAGTTGCTACTATAGTGCACACGCATTTTAAGCTGGAACGACAACGGCGCTGTGCCGAGCCAATCGTTGTACATATTAAATACTACATTGCCAAAATAATGGGCGTCGTTCAGCGGTGAGTATGCACCGTTAATTTCTTTAACGGTATTTTCTGGGCATGTAAAGCTATGTGCAGTCGAACCGCTACTACCGTGATTTAAGTTAATTGTCTTAACGTTCGCATTCGTCATGGTACAAGTATTGCCCGACTGCGCTACGTCTAGATGACCATAATCAGTACCATATTGGTAACGACCAGTCTTTTGGTTACCACCAGGGCCTATCGCATCTGCATGCTGCAAGTTATTGAAGCTTTCTAACACTTCGCCTGTGTTTGCATCAATGATCAAATATGGGCGTTTAGGCTCATCACCATAAGTAACAAAAGTGACTTCATAGACTAAACGTGCCGTTGAATTGCCATCCAACCAGATCGCAAGGCGAGATTTCTCGTTATGTTTTTTAAGCTTTTTGCCTGCACTAAGCGATTGCTTTTCAAACTGATTCAATGCCATTTTGGCATTTAGCCTGGGTTTTACCGAACCGATGTCAGCCGCGATGTTATAAACCGCTGCACCGTGAGCCTTTTTAAGCGCACCGGCATCGTCAAACGTTAAAATGACCGAATCGCCAATCACTGGTAATCCTTGGTACATTTGTTGAAAACGCTTAGTTACTTCACCTTTTTTACTATTGAAGCTTTTAAGCTCCTTTAGTTGGCTCGCGCTTTCCAAACCAATCAGCACTTCTGGTTGTGTACTCAACACTGTTTGAGAAGCTGACTTAAGCATAGTATTAATGTCAGCTTGCTGGTTTAAGTATTGTTTTGTTGCAGCTTGAGCACTGAGCGAAGTAAACGCAATCGCACACGCCGTAGCCATAGTTACTGTAGATAATTTCACGAATTACACTCCTAGTATTGTTGTTTTATTGTCCTTTTCATCACTGCTTAACAAAAAACATTAGATGAAATGTGACTGTTTTCTCCTTCAACTGCAGAAGACATGGCAAGCCCATTAGCACTCGCCACGCCTTATTAGACTAGGCAGCAATTCAAATAAATAAACCCCAAAGTTAACATTTTAATAATATTTAATTTACTTTAAATATTTATGCAATGCTTTCATGCATTTGTTTAAAAAATAGACCCACACTTAATATCTTGAATTAAGTAACAAAACATACGTTTGTAAATTTTTTGATACAATATGAGTAAATATGCCAGTTTCTTCCCTAAACTAACTTTATAATCATTATGTTGTATCAAAACATGTAGTAACTACTCGGTAATTCTTTCTGCCTTGTGCTTCATTTGTTCAACCCCACAACATCTGAAATCTAAAATTATTAATAAAATTCAATACCTTATAAATCTCATTCTCCCGGTATAACACTTGCAGTTTGAATAATTACAAGCTGCAACGAAATTAGGAGGAGTAATGGATACTTTTGAAATATTATCCTACACAGATCATAGAGTTGGGGCCGTTCTAACAGGGAAAGCAGCCGCAGAAAAATTGCAAAATGAATTGTTAAACAGCCACCTTGTTCAACATGAGCATCTAGAACTGGTTAATCCGTATGACAAAGATGCCGACAAAAAACTTGAGCCTAAAAGCGAAAGTCGCCTTGCCAAAAACATGCTTAATTGGCATTTGTACCTTGGCAGCATGGGGGTGATATTAGGCTTTCTAATCGCGGGGCTATTGGTAAGTTATGGACCGGCTTTCACACAAGCTAATCCTTACTTAACGTTTATCGCTTTATTAAGCCCCGGCTTATTTTTAGGGCTATTTGCTTCAGGCCTTATTTCTTTGCGTCCAGACAAAGATGCGTTTAACCAGGCGGTGATGAATAAAATCGCAGAGGGCAAGTGGCTGCTTATCATTAAAACGAATAATGAGGCGCATCGAAGCAAACTCATGTCGTTTTTTAAAAACAGCACCAGAACAGACGTTTTAAGCTAGAAAGAGGTAATCTACATGGAAATTTTTAATGCAATAAAGCAAGATCATGATCATCAACGCGCCCTATTGAACATGTTGGCAGAAACGTCTGGTGATTCAAAGGTTCGCGAGAAGTACTATAAAGAGTTGAAGGACGCGCTAGAGGCGCATGCCATCGCAGAAGAAAGGTACTTTTACGCCCCGTTAATGGAAAGCGACATGACGATCGAAGACTCTCGCCACGGTATCGCCGAGCATCATGAGATTGATGAGTTAATTGAGGCACTGGATAATACGGAGTTTTCCGATCCTAGTTGGCTAACTAAATTGAAAAAACTCAAAGACAAAGTTGAGCATCACTTGGCTGACGAAGAGCAAGCATTTTTCCAGCGTGCGGGTAAGGTACTTGATAAAAGTGAAAAGTCGCAACTTGCAGATGAGTATCAAAAAGAGATGGAAGAGCAGTTATAGCTTTCTATGCCCACAACATGTTGTGGGCATTTACTTTGCTAGATTTTGGTAACCGACACCATCACAGCAATTTACCAATCAATACCACTCCAAGTATGAGCAGTAGTCCATTCATCACCAGCAAAAATTGCTTTTTAGGTAAGCGTTTCGCAAGGTGCACACCGAGCCTATTACCAAGCAACGCTAAAGGTGTAAAACAGATAGCAAGCAGCACATGTTGCCACTGTAACAACCCAGTTGCAGAGAAGGTCGCTAACTTAATCACATTCATCAGCGCAAATAGTACCGCAACCGTCGCGATATAAGCCGTTGGCTCTAATTTGCGAGCGTTAAAATACACCATGAGTGGTGGGCCGCCTGCATGAATTAAGGTCGTGGAGATACCAGCTGCGGTAGAGGTGCTCGCGGCCAGTAACCTTAAGTGCCCAACACTTTCAGGTGTATTTTTAATCAGTAAGCTTTTAAGCGCAAATATTATGCTCATCGCTGCAATCACAACCGTCAGCCAAAACTCACTGACGCCTTGAAGAAAAAGCGTTGCTAAGGCTATCCCGACTAGTGTGCCTGGCAATAACCGCTTTAATTCTGGCACATTCCATAAGCGCCAATAGCTCTTCAGGCTAAAAACATCCGCAACGATAAGTAGCGGAAGCATCAACGCAATGGCGTCCCTTGGATTCAACACCATCATCAAAATTGGAACAGAAAACGCCCCTAACGCGCCTGCAAAGCCAGACTTTGAAATACCACTTAGCAGAACGACAAGGGCAATTACTGCAAGTTGAATTGGTTCTGTCATTCTTCAATTCCTTTAATTTTAGGCGCTGAATTTAATACCAATTTGCTTAGTTAAGTAATAAAAACCACAGCGCTTCAACATCTGTTACTGCCGTAACCTGCATGTTGTCATCAGCAATCAGACCGATGCCATCTCCTTGCTGAAACCTTTCACCATCAAGCGTCGCTTCACCGCCAACAATGTGCAAATAGGCTTTTTGCGCGTGCGCATTCAGCTCAATCTGTTGACCTTGATGTAGTTGCAATCGGTGTATTTCAGCGTCAGCATTGATACTCAGAGTGCTCTCCACGCCTGTAGGCGTAACAATCGGCGTAAGTGCACTACTTTGTTTGATTTGAATTTGTTCATAACTCGGGGTTATGCCTTTAAGCTTTGGCTCTATCCAAATTTGTAAAAAATGGGCAGGCGCTGTCTTTGAAGCATTATATTCTGAATGAAGAATGCCACTACCGGCGCTCATTCTCTGAACTTCACCTGCCGCCACAGTAAACTGATTACCCATACTATCTTGATGTGCTAATTCACCGTCAATGACATAGGAAATAATTTCCATATCTCGGTGACCATGAGTATCAAAGCCATGACCACCAAGTACTGTGTCATCATTGATCACCCTAAGATTACCAAATCCCATGTGGGCGGGATCATAATATCGACCAAATGAGAAACTATGTTGGCTTTGCAACCAGCCAAAATCTGCTTTACCTCTATCTTGTGCTTTTCGAATATATCGCATGTTTCGCTCCAAACGCATGTTGATGACCTTAGTCTATTGCCTGTTTGAAACGAATAAAATTTGATAATTTAACATCAACCATTCTACTCAAGAGAATCTTCTAGCTGCATGCACTGATATCTTAACTCACCAATAAAAGCGCGCGCGGCGGGCCCAAGCCTGTCACCATCTTTAAAAATAAGATGAAGCTGTGCTTTACGCTGACTATGTTGCGATAGTGGTAGTGGTTTCAAGACGCTAGAGTCTAGTTGCGTTTTAATAGCCGGAATAGGTAACCAAGCAAATCCTAAGCCTTGCGCTATCATATCTATCGAGGTTGTCATATGGCTCACCGTCCAACGTTGATGCGCCCCCAACCATCCTTCATCTTTTTTACGCGAGATTGCAGAATCTCTCACTACGATTTGACGATGGGATTTTAAGTCTTCGAATGTAAGCTCGCGACCAAATTGATGTAATGCGTGATTGGGATTTGCCACTGCAACAAACTCGATTTGGCACAACTCTTCACTGAACCCATCTTGTAAAGTAACTGGAGAAATGGCGATATCTACGTCGGTATTTTGTAAAAGTTCTGATGCGCCTGTTAATACTGACTCGACCAACTCGACACGCAATAAAGGGTATTGTGCAGATGTATTTTCTAGCACCTTATAGAGTACCTGCTGTGGGAAAATTTCATCGACCGCAATGCGCAATTGACTCTCAACTCCCTCGCCCAGCGTCTGCCCTACCGCTTCCACTTTTGCCGCTTCTTCCAAGAGATAATTGGCACGGCGCAGCATCATTTCACCCGCTTCGGTTAACAGGGTTCTTCGCCCTTCGACTCTAAAAAGCTTAACACCAAGGCATTCCTCAATTTTATGGACCGCAGTGTGGATACTTGACTGGCTTTTATGCACCTCTTTGGCAGCTTGATTAAAACCACCATATTCAACAACGGCTCTAAACATTCGCCACTGTTCTAATGTCACTCTCAACATACTGATTTAACCTAATATTTATGCGTTATTGCTCAATGGTTGATGGTTTATTTTCACAATCTTCACCATGGCAGGTATTAAGATCTTCTTGCGCTTTTTCGTCCGCCTGCAACACCTGTTTGAGGTCAGCCATACGCTGACGGATCGCAATACCATAGCTTTCATCGTCTCCCCACACATCGGCGAGCATATGCATAGATTCAACATCGTGTTTGGTAAAGAGGTAACCCGCTCGTGCGACATCTTCTTCACTATGGCCCAATAACTTGAGCGCCTGTTCACCTAACTTCACAGCAGAGACAAAGGTTTCTCGCTCAAACGCAGTGACACCCAATTTTATCAGTTGGTAGGCATGGCGACGGTCGGTCGCACGAACTACAAGTTTTAGGTTAGGGAAATGTTGCTGCGCCAACCTGACGATTTCGAGGGTTTTATCTGGCTCATCAATCGCCACGACCAGCATTTGCGCCTCGTGAGCCCCTGCGGCTTCGAGTAAATCTAATCGAGCACCATCGCCATAAAACACTTGATTGCCAAAGCGACGGAGTAATTCAATTTGGCTTGGGCTGTGATCCAAAATCGATAAATGATAACCCTGTGCATGAAGCAAACGCCCTATCACTTGGCCAAAACGCCCGTAGCCGACCACAATAACGTTTTGTGTCGCTTCCATCGTCTCTAAGCTATCTTGTTCTTGAGGAGTATTGGCCTGGCGTTCAACTATTTTGTCATAAAGAATAAAAATGAGGGGCGATCCGAGCATAGATACCGCAACAACCAGTGTAACTAACGCGACTTGATCTGGAGTTAAGATTGCTAAACTGCCAGTAACCGAAAGGAGTACAAACGCGAACTCACCGCCTTGACACAGGGCTGCGGTAAATAACCATGTCGCTCGCTTATGCAGTGAAAACGCCGTTGCCAACATATATAAAATAACCGCCTTTAACCCCATTAGTAGCACCACTGACGCTAAAATAAATAACCATTTTTGTGCCAATAAGGAAAAGTCGATTGATGCGCCTACTGTCATGAAAAAGAGGCCAAGTAGTAACCCTTTAAACGGTTCGATATCGGCTTCTAATTCATGGCGAAATTCACTTTCCGCGAGAACAACACCCGCGAGAAATGTTCCAAGCGCTGGGGATAAACCAATGCTTTGCATCAATAACGCGGTTGCGATAACGATAAATAACGCCACCACGGTAAATAGTTCGCGCATTCGAGTGCTGGCAATATACCTAAATAACGGCGCGGCAACATAATGCCCGGCAGCGATAATAGCCAAAATGACAAAAACAGAGATAATCACTTGGAGATAAGTCGGAAAAGCGTGTAATAAATTGCCGTGGCCATCACTCACAGCCAAATCACTAAATGCTAACAACGGCATAATAGCGAGAATGGGGATCACGGCTATATCTTGAAATAACAACACCGAAAACGCATTTTGACCGCCAGATTGTTTAATTAAGCCTTTTTCATTTAAGGTTTGCAGTGCAATGGCAGTAGAAGACAGTGCCAACATTAACGCGATGGCTAATGATTGCTGCCACAAAAAGCCAAGCACTAAATCAATCGCGAAATAGAGTACAGCCGTTGTTATAACTACTTGTAAGCCACCGAGACCAACTATAGAGCGGCGCATCGTCCAGAGCCTTTTGGGCTGTAACTCAAGCCCGACTAAGAATAGCATCATCACTACACCAAACTCGGCAAAGTGCATGACGTCCGTTTGCTCCCCCACAAGATGAAGAAGGTGAGGACCAATTAGGATCCCCGCCAATAAATATCCAAGCACAGAGCCAAGCCCTAGCCGTTTAGCGATTGGCACCGCCAATATCGCAGCAGCCAAATAGATAGTCGCGAGCAGTAACATAATAAAGACACCTGTTATTGTTATCGTCTTTATTATGTTCAGGGTAAGTGTATTTATCCAGTCTTCGTTCTAAAAAACAAAATATAAATGACCGAAATCCTGCAATTAATCTTGTAAATCCGAATATATAGTGGGGTGGCAGATCTGCATCAAAATGCTCGGATCTGGCACCGCTGCAAAGCCGAATTTTTCATATAGAGTATGCGCATCAAAAGTTGCCAGCATAAAGCGCCTTAAGCCTTGTAGCTCTGGATGTTCAACCACGGCTTGAACAATCGCTTTGCCTACTCCTTTACCTCTGGCACTTTCATCAACTATCACGTCAGCAAGATAGGCAAAGGTGGCATAGTCAGTTATCACGCGACAAAAACCCTGAAACTCGCCTTTGTCATCCAAACACATGAAACTCAGGCTATTTTGAATGGCTTTTTCTAGCAATGCTTTAGGCATTTGTTTTGCCCAATAAGCATTAGAGATCAGTGCATGGATAGTATCAAGGTGGCGCAAAATAAGAGGAGTATCAGTGGTTATCATTATTGTCCCGGTTAACAGCAAGAGTAGAGCTAAAAATTAAGCGATTTTTAGCAAGAAGCAAAGTGAAATTTTCACAGTCATAAATCTTTCATTATTGCGTAACCCTTCGGTCAATAAAGCGGCGTAATCTCCTTTACGAAGACTCCCCTTGATTGATTTAGAGTTGTTGGCAGTGTTGACTCAGTTGACACTGCCTTTTTTGCTTGATACCAAAAAATAATAAAAAACGGCGCTCTAAGCGCCGTAATTAAACAAGCTTTTGAATATAACTAACCTAAGTTTATTTGATAGGTTGGCGGTTGGTTAAGTTTATTGCCCAGTCGGGATAACCCTTTCCACCACGCAAATCCAAACAACAACATCGCTACAATCCAAAGTGAAGCACTCGTCAGCGAGGTACTTAACTGACTAGCTTGGTAAACTAAAGTCGCCATGATATAAGCAATTGAGGTCGTCCAGCCAATAACAAGCCACATCCACTTACCGCCAGATTCACGCTTAATTGCACCTAATACCGCTACACAAGGAGTATAGAGTAAGATAAAGACAAGATAACTAAATGCACCAATTTGACCATTAAATTTCGCGGCCATTGCGGTGAGTAGCACTGTGCCACTTTCAGCACCTGATTCTAATTCGTTAAGTCCTAATGGATCACCAAGGTTTGCGATAAGATCTTTACTATTGTCTACTATGGTCATCAACGCTTCTTTTAACGAAGCCAACAATGAAAACTCTCCACCTTCTTCTTCGGCACCGGTATAAAGCGCATCTAAAGTACCGACGATGGCTTCTTTGGCAAACATACCAGTCACAACACCAACCGTAGCAGGCCAGTTTTCCTCTTTTAACCCAATTGGCTCAAAGATTGGCGTGACAACTTGTGCAGCCTTCGCCAAAAGTGACCTATCTGTATTCTCATTGCCAAACGAACCGTCGGTACCAATCGAGTTTAATGCACTGAGTAAAATAACCACCATGACAATTGTTTTGCCAGCACGTTTGATAAAGCCGCTCAGACGCTGCCAAGTGGTAATGAATATATTGCGCCAAATTGGCATATGATACGCTGGCATCTCAGTAAACGAGGGTAATTTTTGCGTTTTGAATACTTGCTTTCTAAATAAAAAGCCAGAACCTACCGCAACCACTATGCCAAGCAAATACAGACCAAAAACGACATTGGCTCCGTTCGTTGGAAAGAAAGCCGCTGCAAATAACGCATATACCGTCAAACGAGCGCCGCAGGACATAAATGGCGCCATAATAATCGTCAGTAACCTATCTGACTCTCGGCCCATCGTTCTTGACGCCATAACCGCAGGCACATTACAGCCGAATCCAACAATCAAAGGTACAAAAGCATTGCCAGGTAGACCAATGGATGACATCAAACGGTCAATAACAAACGCGGCCCGAGAAAGATAACCACTGTCTTCCAAAATGGATAAGCACAGATACAGCACCGCAATAACAGGGATGAAGGTCGCCACTAATTGAATACCCGCACCAAAACCATCAGCCAATAACACACTTAGCCATTGAGGTGCGCCAATATCAGCCAGCAAGATTTTTACACCATCGATGAGTAAGGCGCCCACGGCGATGTCAAAAAAGTCGATAAATACAGCACCAACATTCACCGCAATGGTAAACATTAAATACATCATGGCTAAGAAAATAGGTACACCAAGCCAGCGGTTGAGCACAATTTTATCAAGCGTTTCTGTCGTATCTGCACGTTTTGGCGTAATGACACTTACGCCATCAGCCAATTTTTTCACTGCTTGGTGACGAGCAACCGCTTTTTCGAGGGGATCGCTGCTAGCACTTTCGGTGTTTGCCGTCACAGGTGCTTTTGGAAAACGCGTGATCTGTGCGAGTTGTTCCAACAACGCTTCTTGCCCTGTACCTTTAGCACCGTGGAATGGCACTACAGGTAACCCTAACTGTTCAGAGAGTCTTTTTAAATCTAACGTTCTTCCACGCTGTGTTGCGACATCAACCATATTTGCAACAACGAGAATAGGTTTGCCTAATTCTTTCAGCTGGGAAGTTAATACTAGATTTCGCTGTAAGTTTGCGGCATCCACGATGTTAATGATGACGTCAGCTTCATTTTGCTTTAGGAAGTCACACGCGATTTGCTCATCTTGGCTTGGCTCAATTTGCTCCATGCTATATAAGCCGGGCAAATCTACCAATTCTACGTTTGTGTTTTCTAAAGCAAAATAGCCGAATTTTTTCTCGACAGTTACCCCTGGCCAATTCCCTACTTTTTGTTTAGAGCCGGTCAGGCGGTTAAATAATGTGGTTTTCCCGCAGTTCGGGTTCCCCACTAACGCAATTTTCATACGTGAGCCCTTAATAACTTATAAAACTTCAATTTCAACGAACTGTGCGTCGGCCTTACGCACACTCACAAAGGTGTCACCAATTTTCACTTGCATCGGGCATCCAAGTGGGGCGACGTTAATGACTTCTATTTGCTCACCAGGAATAATTCCAAGTGCCATTATTCGACTCAGTAACGCAGTATCTGGATGGGTAAGAGAAGTGATGGTCGCTGCGCTATTTTTGGAAAGTTTATCTAATGTCATTGATTATGAGAACAATTTGCAATAAAAGTATGGCGCATCATACCTCATTGACTATTTTCTTTAAACTAGATTGCGACAATAATCTATTATTGCTTGTTATTTAAGGTGTTTACTAGTTAAGATGAACTAAACCATTGCCATATGCCTGACTGTATTAAGGGGTCCTGCCAATGAGTAACGACAAAAAAAAATGGACGCTCAAAAGCATTGCGGCGGAATTAGGTGTGTCAAATGCAACTGTATCGAATGCTTTTAACAGACCAGATCAACTCTCTAAATCCAAACGAGAAGAAATCCTAAAAGCCTGTAAAGAATTGGGTTATTTTGGACCTAACAAGGCAGCCCAATCGCTGCGTAAGGGCTCGTTTAACATTGTCGCGCTGGTACTACCCGATAGCGTTGAATATATGGTATCAGATCCCGTTGCGAGTAGCTTTATGCGAGGAGTTGCAAGCGTTTTAGAAGCTCAGCATATTAACCTACTCTTGTTCTCAGGCACCGCAGATAATGTCGGAGACATTGTCGATTTCGTCGACGGCTTAATTTGTTATGGCCGCCCGCGTAATCCCAAGTTAATTGAGCATCTTGCGAATGTTAGCAAACAGGTTGTGACGGTTGACTTTGATTTGCCCGCACATGCCAGTATTAATATCGACAACCAACAAGCCGCCTTTGATGTAGCGAGTAAAGCATTAAACGACAATAGTGATGTTGCTATTTTTGGTTTGAGATTATTAGACACTGATTTGCTATGCCGCGTATATGAGCAGAACCTAACAGATATAGAGACCTCTATTGCGCATCAGCGTTATAGCGGATATCTCAAAGCCATTGAAGAGCGTGGGTTAACACTTGGCGAAGACAGAGTGTGGAATATTCCTGAAAGCAGCGAAAGGTTTGCAAATATCGCCGCAAAAGAACTACTTAACCTCTCACCAAGGCCTAATACCGTGCTGTGTATGAGTGACTTAATTGCACTACCGCTGTTAAGAGAAGCCAAAAAACTTGGTGTAAAGATACCGCAGGATCTTAAAGTCGTTGGTTTTGATGGCGTTGATGAAGCGCTACGCTTTAGTCCCAGCTTAACTACCATTCATCAAAATAGTGAAGAAAAAGGCCGAGAAGCAGCCAAACTCTTCTTAAATAAAAGCGATGATAAAGTAATGCTTGGCTATACCTTAAAAATGGGGCAAAGCTGTTAATTGCCCCAAGCTAAATACTCAAATACGAGAAGTTCCTTACGGACACATGCCTTCCATTTCGAAAAGCACCTCTCCCCAAGGATCATAGAATGTCCATGTACAAAACTCTCCACCTACACCTCCACCAGAATTGCGACTTGGATATCGCCCAGTAGCTGGCGGTAAATCAATAGCACCATCTGAAGTATCACTACTTTTCACACTCGCTTTTCTATATATATTAAGCGTTTCAAGAACACAATTCGATACTTGATTTAGGGTTGCAGGATTCTCTCGTAAATAGCGCACAGATACTCCTGCGAATGTCGTCATGTCTTTATTTAAATCCATGCGGATATCATTACTAAACTCTAAATTATATACCACTCTATGGTTGCCATTAATTGCATCATAAAATTTTATATCTATCATTCTTCTGCGCGGTACATACTCTACTTGACCTGTAAATCCAACACCTCCCACACCTACCGTGTAACCAAACTGAGTAACACGAGTAGTCTCAAATGCCGCCCTTAAGCTACCATACTCTTCAATTAATGCATTTTCCGCACGTCTTCGTAGAGTCGTTCTTGTCCTTTCGTCGAACGCGAGTATTGCAGCTCGGGTAATAGCTTCATTTTCACAGTTATTTTCAGATAACGCTTGTTGGCGGCTAGTGCTAGTATTGATACCCAGTGTAGATTGCATACTTGATGAATTATACTCTTGGGAAACTTTCGTTGTTGCCCGGCCCCAAGCATCATAAGACTTGATTAACTCGTCCGCTAATGCATTTGCATGATCTGGTACAGGTAAAATTTGGCTTAGAAGCTCCATTTCCGCACTAACCCCTCCTTGATTAGCATGCCATAACCTATAAAGCCACTTCTGTTTTGAGTTTGCGTTGATAATTGAGACTTCTTTAGTATCAGAGTAACATTCTTGAATGTAATCCCTATCGAATACTCCTTCATTTTCGTAACACGTCAGTGCTGGCAGATACTTTTTAGCAAAGCTTTCCGCAGTACTTGCATCGCATGTATAACATAGTTCCAAATCATACATTTTTCTGGTTGAAGCTTCAGCTGTAGCAACCTTAGTTAAGGTTAATACAGCCGCTACCACCGAACTTGACACTAACAGGTATTTATTCACTTATATTCTCCTTAATATAATCAGCTGAATAAATCCAGATTAGTAAAGCATGAAACCATATCAGGAACAAGAATATTCACAAGCAAACACATTTACCTAACAATTTTGTTTGAAATCAGTCCTGCTGTGATTAAGAATATGCAAGATATTACTAAACAAGCCGCTAAGCCATACTCCAAAAAGATCCACCCTGACAATACTGTACCGAGTAATCGCCCGATGGCGTTCGCCATATAATAGAAGCCCACATCGAGTGACACTCCATCACTATCGGCCAAACTCACAATAAGGTAGCTATGAAGAGATGAATTGATAGCAAACACAATACCAAAGAGTAAAAGCCCACCTACTACGGCTAAGCTTGTCCAGAGCTGCGCTTGAAGTGAAATAGCAATCAACAGCGGAATAGCCGCTAAATACAACGCCCATCCACTGACTTTACTTGGTGTTGATGCAAACTTATCACGACCAATAAACCTAGGAGTTGTTGATTGCACGATGCCATAACCGATAACCCAAGTAGCCATAAAGCCACCAACCCACCAATGATCCCAACCGAACTGCTGCGATAAAAAGACTGGAAGCGCAACCACAAACCAAACATCCCGTGCTGCAAATAAAAACAATCGCGCGGCAGACAGCATATTAATTGCTCGGCTTTTTGAAAATACATCGCTAAATTTGGGTTTGCTTTTAGCCTTGCCTAAATCGCTTTTTAAGCTGATAAGGCTAAACAACCACACTAATAGCAACATGATTGCCATTAACCACATCGCGCCGGTAAAGCCAAGTAAGGTAAGCAGCAGCCCGCCAAGAAAAAAACCAACGCCTTTTAGCGCATTTTTAGAGCCGGTAAGTATTGCTACCCACTTAAACAAGGTCCCTTCTTCACCCGATTTTACGATGGCCTTTATCGCACTTTTGGCACTCATTTTATTGAGATCTTTGGCAATACCTGAGAGCGCCTGTGCTGCCATAACATAAGGCACGGTGAGCCAGTGCGTTGGTACTACCAACATCAATAATGCCACTATTTGTATGCCTAACCCAATATTCATGGTGCGGTTTAAGCCAATGCGTGCGCCAAGCCATCCTCCAATTAAATTGGTGACAACACCAAAAATTTCATAAAAGAGAAATAGCATGGCAATTTCAAGCGGGTTATAACCCAATTGATGAAAGTAAAGCACCACCAACATTCTGAGCGCACCATCCGTTAAGGTAAACGCCCAATAGTTGCCTGTCACAATGAGATATTGCTTGATATTTTGAGGTATATTGCGCAGCTGCATAATGCTTTATTCGCCTAACGACAATCCGACTTTACGTACTAATTCCGCGGTACGATTTGCATAGCCCCACTCGTTGTCATACCACACGTACAACTTAACCTGAGTACCATTAACTACCATTGTAGATAACGCATCGACGATACTAGAGCGAGGATCCGTTTTATAGTCAATAGAAACCAGTGGTCTTGATTCATAGCCTAAAATTCCGTTAAGCTCAGTAGCAGCAGCTTGCGCCATCCAGTGGTTAATCTCTTCCACTGTGGTTGGCCGCTCAACCTCGAAAACGCAGTCTGTTAATGAAGCATTCGCCAATGGAACACGAACGGCGTGACCATTTAACTTACCTTTTAATTCAGGAAAGATATGGGTAATAGCAGTCGCTGAACCCGTTGTTGTCGGAATTAAACTCATGCCACAGGCCCGCGCACGGCGTAAATCCTTATGTGGCGCATCCAAAATGGTTTGCGTGTTGGTGATGTCATGAATAGTCGTCATCGAACCGTGCTTTATGCCGATATTTTGTTGCAGGACTTTTACCACAGGCGCTAAGCAGTTTGTGGTACAAGAAGCGGCTGTAACGATTTGGTGGGGCATATCGTCATATAGATGGTCATTCACTCCCATCACAATATTCAATACTCCTTCTTCTTTTACCGGTGCCGTAACAACAACACGCTTAACGCCTTGATCTAAATACTGTTGCAGCAAAGCTTTGGTTTTCATTTTGCCGGATGCTTCGATCACGACGTCACATTGAGACCAGTCGGTTTGCGCAATCTCTTTGTTTTGAGTCACCGACAACACTGTTTCACCTATTTGGATCTGTTCATCTTGAAAAGACACACTGTGATGCCATTTACCATGGACAGAATCAAACTCTAGCAAGTGTGCTAGGGTTTCTGCATTGCCCGCAGGATCGTTAATTTGTACAAACTCGATTTCAGGCCAGTCAAAGCTAGCGCGAAGCGCCAAACGCCCCATTCGACCAAAACCATTGATCCCTACTTTAATTGTCATAAGAACTCCAAAATCTAATTATTAGTTACAGCAAGTTGCCATGCGTGTTGGCCGTTCGCCCATCGCATTTAGCCTCTCTAACTCAGCTTTTATATAATCTGGTTGATGCATAACCGTGGCGTTTATCACCGCCTTCATCCATAGCGGTAGCGTTGGGTTTATAGAATAAAATACCCATTGTTTTTGCTTGCGATCACATAGAATTCCAGCCTTCTTTAGCTGCGCCAAATGCCGTGACACCTTGGGTTGGCTGTCTTGTTCAAGCGCAGCCATTAGCTCGCAAACACATAGCTCACCTTCCACCATCAACATGGCAAGCGTTTTTAAGCGGATCTCATCCGCTAAGGATTTATAAAATTGCAAGGGTGTAAGTAGCGTATGTTGTGGCTTACCTTCGCGTAGTAGGGAAATAACTTGTTCATTGATGTCGAACAAGGTTTGCTCATAAGCATTATTGCGATTTCGCTCAGCTGGACTCGCAATATCCCACGCAAGGACATGTTCTCCTTGCAGTTTACCTTCGCATTCAGATTGCACTTCAGAGCATAAGGTCACCACCACATCAAAGTGTTCGTCCTTATACTCATTGAGGTGTTTACTGTACAGATTGTCCGTATTAATCCCTAAACGGCGTAGCATTGACAGCGTAGTCGCATTCACAGTGCTCGGCTTAGTGCCTGCACTATAAGCATGAACATCCGAACCACCATGAAAGTTAGCTAGCGCCTGCGCTAAAATTGACCGCGTTGAGTTTCCAGAACAAAGAAAAAGTATCTTCATCATTGCATAACAAATTAATTATATAACTTTATTGTTATATAGATAATCCGCTATGTCAATTACGCTTTGTTGATATTTATCTATACATAGCAGCTCAACTAAGATTGCGAGCCGCTACCAAGGATAATCGATGTTGAGGAACTTAAAGCCAGCTTTCTACGCGCAACTTTGGCTCCTCGCTATGGTTAGAAAAGCAGCGATTGAATGTTATAGCTCTGCTCTGTTGCGTTTTCAGAAGTTTTAATCATGGCTTCATCTTTTGCGAGATCAACTCGCAACTCCGCTTTTGCATTATTGCCCTCCCAAGTTATAACCAGATTTGAGCCTTGGCATGTTACTGCAAAATTGCCATCAAATGCGCAGCAAGTATTACGCAGTTTAATTAGAGTTTGCAGACCCTTCACGACAGGTTTATCGAGTGCAGCTTCCACCATCACTACATCCAAATAAGGGCGGTTGATATCGCGCCCAACATTACTTTTTTCAAGGAGCGCCATGTCATTTTCCATCGCCAATAGACCACCGTAATAAACTTGTGGTACTCCAGGGCAAAAGAACTGAACTGCTCTTGCTACTAAATAATAAAAATCATGCTTCCCTAAGGCTTCATAATAACTGCAATTGACTTGATACAAGTCGACATTGCTCGCTGCAGCGCCGGTTGCCTTGCGGCTTTGACCATTACTGTTGCTATGGATCTGCTCAACCAAAGCATCAATTTGATTGGCATCGAGTAACCCAGGTTTATCCCCTTCAGGCCCTGCGTCAATAATGCCAATTCCGTCATGAGTATCCAGCACCGTTAGACAATTACGCGGCGCAATGTCCAACCACTTGGCTAAAGCCGAAAAATCTTTATTGAATAAACTGTGTAAAATAAGCGGAGGGAGCGCAAAATCATAAACACGGTCGACTTTGCTGGCAACCTCTACTTGAGTTTTGTAATAACTGTGAATTTCGGCAATGGTTTCCATGCCAAGTTCATTGGCGCGCTTAGATAATTGATTGATAAAAGCAAAGGCCTCATCAGTCATAAAACAGCTGGTATTTGCGCGTTTGATTGCATATCCTGCGGCATCTAGTCGAATAATTTTCACTCCACTGTCTGCAAACAATGTTAAGACTTTTTCTAAATAAGTGCGCCCCGCTTCTGACTCAACATTAATATCAATTTGGTTATCAGTAAAAGTGGTCCAAAAATCCACAACTTCGCCACTCACTAACACCTTTTTAGAAAAGCAACTTCCTGGCCTCGGACGATAAATTGCTTGCGCTTGCACTTGCGTGATGCCATCAGGAAAGACATCTTCTTCTTTTAAAAACATCGACCAAAACTGTGACTCTTGGCCATGAGCCAACACATCTGCAAATTCTGCTGACTCTCCTGACACATGGTTAACGATAAGATCTGCCATTACCTCATAGTGCTCGGCAATCAACTTAATATGTTGCCAATCGCCCAATCGTCCGTCGACTTTGGCATGGTCAATCGGGTCGAAACCTGCGTCACTACCATCAATTGGATAGTAAAAAGGCAAAATGTGGACACCACCAAATAGTCCAGCTAACGGGCCCGTTAGTAACGTATTTAATTGTGCAAGGCCGCCGCCAGACAGGCGGTCAGCATACGTGATCAACTGAACTTGGTTTTTCATAATTTACTCATTAAAAAAGTTGAGACTTAATCGATTAAGTTATATCTTTAATCATGAACAAACAATAATCAAGTTTTATCGTAGCGTTCTACTAAAAATAATTCGCTTAATGCAGATTAGTATTACACTCAGTCTTATGTAAAGAAGTAGACCAGCTACATAACAAAGCCCTTCAAGAGGTGAACAATGAGCAGCAAGTCGAATCACACTCAGCTCAACACATTGCGCTGGTTAACTTATATGATGTTTTTGATGTTTGCGATGACATCAGACGCCGTTGGCGTGATCATTCCAACACTGATCAGCGAATATCAACTTAGCATGACCCAAGCCAGCGCCTTTCACTATGCGCCAATGATTTTAATTGCCTTTAGCGGCTTATGTTTAGGATTTTTGGCAGATAAAATAGGTCGTAAGCTCACGGTGTTAATTGGCCTCATGCTATTTTCATCCGCATGTTTCTTGTTCGCACTGGGTGAAACTTTCACCATGTTTTTAATGCTTTTATGTGTGATTGGATTAGCCATTGGTCTATTTAAAACAGGGGCCCTCGCTCTTCTAGGCGACATTTCTGACGGCGCACAAGAACATACTCAAACCATGAATAAAGTCGAAGGCTTCTTTGCCATCGGCGCGATAATTGGCCCTGCAATTGTCAGTTATCTATTGATACAGGGGGTGAGTTGGACCTATCTTTATGTGCTTGCTGGTGGGCTGTGCTTAATACTCAGTATCGTGACTTTAAGCACTGAGTTTCCCAAGTTTAATACCGCTCATGCACAAAACAATGCGGGCCTCTCACACACAGCAGCGATGCTCAAGAACAAATATGCACTTGGCTTTTCCCTCGCCATAGCACTCTACGTTGCAACTGAAGTCGCAATTTATGTATGGATGCCCACTTTATTACAGGATTACCAAGGTGATTTAACTTGGCTTGCAACTTATGCCCTCACCATCTTTTTTATTTTACGTGCAGTAGGTCGCTTTATGGCTGTATGGTTACTCGCTAAGTACCGTTGGCAAAGCGTAATGCTAGCGCTGAGCTTTGCTATATTTGTATGCTATTTTTTAACTTATCTTTATGGTGTTAATGCCGCTATCTATACGCTCCCGCTAAGTGGTTTATTTATGTCTATGATTTACCCAACATTAAACTCAAAAGGGATCTCTTGTTTTGACAAAGCTCAGCATGGCTCTGTTGCTGGTGTGATGTTGTTCTTCACCGCACTTTCTGCTGCGCTAGCACCACTTCTGATGGGTATGGTGAGCGATTACTTTGGCCATGTTAGCTATGGCTTTGTACTTGCGACCGGGTTTGCATTTTTACTCTTTGCGGCCATGCTGTACAACTGGTTAAAGGACCCTGCCCGCTTACTATTGAGCAAAAACGCTAAGTTGCAGCGAGTGTAACCCCTCCAACCACAAATTTTTCGCGGGTTAAAATTCATAAAAACCAAAGCATTAAAATTTTGTTTGAATTATTGATTAATTTTTAATTGCAACCAAATTAAATTGTGCTAAAAATAAACTTAATCGATTAAGTTTATTTTTAATAGACCGCACGAGTTTGACAACGATAACAAGAGGCAAATGATGACAACAATCAAAACCACCCTATTTACACTCAGCGCACTCACGCTTGCAATCTCTCACTCGGCGGCCGCTGAAGAAAAAGCACACACTACGCCTGCCGATGGCTTCGAGAAAATAGTCGTAACGGGTGTACCAAAGCGAACAACCATTATGGCATCGAGTGTTTCTGTTAGCAGCATAGGACTGGAACAAATCTCTGTTGCAACCCCAGAACTACCGCTGAAGCATTCAAACTAATTCCTGGTGTAAGGTCTGAATCAACTGGTGGTGAAGGTAATGCAAATATCGCTGTACGTGGTCTTCCTGTCGCATCCGGTGGCGCTAAATTTTTGCAGTTACAAGAAGATGGCTTGCCTATTTTGCAGTTTGGTGACATTGCTTTTGGTAACGCCGATATTTTTATGCGCCTTGATAATACCGTGGAGTCAATCGAGTCTATTCGTGGTGGCTCGGCTTCGACTGCCGCCAGCGACGCTCCCGGAGGCATTATCAACTTGATTTCAAAAACGGGTGAAAATGAGTCAGGCAGTGTTGTCACCACGTTTGGTTTAGATTATGACGAGTTTAGAACTGATTTTGAGTATGGGAGTTATTTAAGTGACGACATAAAATTTCATATTGGTGGCTTTGTGCGTCAAGGTGAAGGCCCACGTGACACCGGCTATACCGCAAATAAAGGCGGCCAACTCAAAGCCAATATCACCAAGGAATTTGAAAGTGGCTACGTTCGTTTATATGTAAAACACCTTGATGATAAAACAGCAGGCTACCTTCCTATGCCAATGTATTCTAATGGCGACTCCATCAGCAGCTTTGATGTACTGTCAGATACACCTCACTCTGTTTATTTCACCGCCACGCAAGGCTTAGGTGGTAACAATCAAATTCGTCAAGGGGATATGCGAGACGGAATGCACCCTGTTGTTGATAGTATCGGCTTTGAAGCAAATTTCAAACTAGGTAATGATTGGCAAATCGAAAACAGGTCCAGAAAGTCGAGTATCTCAGGCACATTTATGTCGCCTTTCCCTGCAGAGATCGCCAATAGCCAAGCAATTGCCGAGAGCATAGCCGATACCGGTGCGACACTCACCTTTGCCAATGGACCAAAAGCGGATCAAGCGTTCAATCAAGCACTACTAATGCGCGTTCATACCTTCGAAGTGGAAATGAATGATTTCGACAACATCATGAATGACCTAAAGCTCACCAAGTCATTTGGTACTGACACGTCACTCACCTTCGGCTACTTCATGTCATCGCAAAATATCAATATGTCTTGGTTATGGAATTCATACTTGCTCGAGGTTAAAGGAGATAACGCAGCGCTTGTCAACGTGGCCGCTGCGGATGGCACTGCATATTCTGAAAACGGATTATATGCCTACGGTACGCCCTATTGGGGAAATTGCTGCCAGCGCAACTACGACACTGAATACGATACTCGTGCCCCATATATCGCCTTTTCAACAAAGCTCGGCGATATTTCAGTTGATGCGAGTGTGCGTCATGATTCAGGTAAAGCGACAGGTACATTTGCAGGTGCTGTAACATCTCGTGTAGATATCAACCGTGATGGCACTATATCAAAGCCAGAGGAGCAAGTTGCAGCCATCGATCTCGCTAACCCCAATGTGGTTAATTACGACTGGAGCTACACAAGTTACTCTGTCGGCGCAAACTACCAAATGACCTCAAGCAGCGCCATATTCGGCAGATTTAGTGAGGGCGGTCGTGCAAATGCAGACAGACTATTGTTCGGTAAAGTGAATATTGATGGCAGTGTTGCTGATGAAGACGCTGTGGATGAAGTGACACAATATGAATTTGGTATCAAACAAAAGTTTGAACAAGGTCGTCTATTTGCAACTTTATTTTACGCCGAAACAGAAGAGCAAAACTTTGAGGCAACCAGCCAAAAGTTCTTTGACAGGCAATACGAAGCACAAGGTATTGAACTTGAAGGTGTCTATTTTATTGGCTCCTTCGACTTACGAGGTAGCTTAACTTGGACCGATGCTGAAATCGCAAAAGATGCACTCACTCCCGAAGTCGAGGGTAACACGCCAAGACGGCAAGCTGACTTTGTTTATTCCTTATTGGGTAAATATAACTTCGATCAAGGTGCTATCGGTTTAAGCCTAATCGGCACCACTGACGCGTACGCACAAGACAACAACGAGTTAAAATTTGACGGTTACACTCAGGTCAACGCGTTTGCAAGTTATGATCTGACTGAACGCTTCAATATCGCGTTAAACGTAAACAATCTCTTTGATACCACTGGATTAACAGAAGCCGAGGAAGGTGTAATTCCAACTAACAATATTATTCGCGCTCGCAGTATTAACGGCAGAACTACGTCTGTCACTTTAAAATACCGTTTCTAATTAGGGGTAGTAGTTATGCAATTAACATGTTTTGGCGAGATGCTTATCGATTTGTTACCTACCGGCGACGGTAGCTTTAAACCTATTGCTGGCGGCGCTCCAGCGAATGTAGCGGTAGGCTTTGCTAAACTTGGTGGCAGTGCTCGGTTTGTGGGAGGTTTTGCTGAAGATCCCTTTTCGCTGCAATTAAAATCAACCTTGGCGCTATATGCTGTTGGAACCGAATATTGTGTATCCATAAAAGGAGCGCAAACCGCCTTGGCTATCGTCCACCTAGACGCTCAAGGAGAACGAAGCTTTTCGTTTTACCGCAACAGTACCGCTGATATTGCAATCCGCCCAAAAGACTTTGAGCATTTGCAATGGCCAGATCACGGGATATTTCATTTTTGCTCCAACACGCTTACCGATGCAGAAGTGACAAGTACCACCATGGCGTTATTAAAGTCTGCTGCGGCTCATAATCAATTAATTTCATTTGATGTTAACCTGCGCTTGAATCTATGGCAGGACTTATCTTGCTTATCCGAACGTATAGAGGCTTGCTACCCCTATGTCGACATATTAAAAGTGAGTAAAGATGAGCTGAGATATCTTGCTGAAGAAAAGAACATGAGAGAGGCTAGCTATTTAGATTGGTTACTTAGTGTCGGCGTACAAGCGGTGATCTCAAGCGATGGGCCAAACCCTTGCAGTGTATTAACAGCTAAAGACTTTTATTCCGTCGCCTCTCCTACTATTGATGCGGTTGATACAACCGGCGCTGGGGATAGCTTAATGGCAGGGTTTCTATTTCAACTCAGCCAACATGGGATCTCAAAAGATACACTAGTGCAAAACTTCCCAACCGTAAAAAAGGCACTTAGCTTTGCTGTGAAATGTGGTGCGTTTACTTGTGAACACAAAGGTGTCATGCCCTTTATGCCAACGCTTATAGATGTGTCTGAACGGTTTTCTTCCTTCAACCCTGAGGCTTTGTTAGGTTAATACCTAAAGCGGGAAAAGGCTTTCCCGCTGTTTTATTATAAAAGTCGAGACTTAGAACCCGGTTTCATAGTCAATATGAGCAGAGTTTGTCGTCTCGTATGTACCATCAGTATAAAGAATAGTTGCAGTCGCATTGTACTGACGATAAGCACGAATGGTCATGTTACACGTCGTACCACCGCTGCAGTTCGCATCACCATTCCAAATTACTTTACTAATCGCTTTAGTGGCATTTGCGATATAGAACTTACCTGAAGTTGAATTACCGAAAGAAAAATCAATTCCAGAACAATAGCTAGTATTGTTACCCCACACATTACCGCCTGATTTCACGTTCAAAGAGCATTTTAAATCTGCCGCTTGCGAACTAAAAGACAGGCCACCTAGTACAACCAATACTGAAGCAATTAATGTTGATTTCATTATTATTTCCTTTGATTAAGAATAAGTTAAGTAATTTTTAGTGACCAGTTTCATACGAGATACGTGATACATTCGTTTCTTCGTATGTGCCATCTTTGTATAAGATAGTCGCCGTTGCTGTATGTGTTTGATACGCATAAACAGTAAGTGCACATTCAACACCTCCGGAGCAGTTTGCATCACCATTCCAAATCACTTTGTTAATCGGCTTGCTGATATTCGTTAAGTAAAATTTACCTGTAGTTGAGTTGCCAAATGAGAAGTCCATACCAAAGCAGGTTTGTCCGTTACCGATGACGTTGCCACCTCTTTTCACTTGTAGGTCGCAATTCAACTCTGTTGCGCCAACGCTGCAGGTACCAACTAGTGCAATAGCTGCAAGTATCTTAGTTATTTTTTGTTTCATCTTGCTCTCCTTATATTTATTATGTTAACAACCAAGAAACCTTGGTTAAAAAACAAACTACACAATAAAAATAAAAAATTCAATTATTTTAACCCAATAAAAACATAAAATTCACAATAAGTTCAGAAGGCCATGTTCATTCGAATTGATGGCAAGGGATTTAAACGCTGAGAGTCAGCTGTAGAGATTATCGAAATAATAGACTAAATAAAAAAGGCCGCAGCGGCGGCCAAACACATCATGGGTAAAACAATGAAGGGATGTAAGTGTGAATACACAGCCATTCTATGCGAATAACCATAAATTAAAATCACATTATAAAGATTGTTATCATCGCTTTTTTCGAACAGTCAATTTTCTACGACACTCGTGATACAATTGCGGGATTAAAAATTACAACTAATTAACCATGCCATTACTTTGGATTGTTACTTTACTTTGGGCGTTCTCGTTTTCTTTAATTGGTGTCTATTTGGCAGGCCAAGTCGATGCTTGGTTTAGCGCTTTATCTAGAACCTTGCTTGCTGCAATTGTGTTTATTCCATTTTTGAAATTGAACTCAGTGAATAAAGAGTTGATAATCAAGCTGATGGCAATCGGTGCAGTGCAGATTGGTCTGATGTATGGCTTTTACTATCATTCTTTTTTATACCTAAGCGTACCTGAAGTGTTGCTATTCACTGTGATGACACCCATCTATATTACTGCACTCAATGACTTACTAAACCGCTCGTTCAATGCCACCTTTTTGCTGTCTGCACTCATAGCTATCATTGGTGCAATCACCATTAGATTTACAGAGCTTACTAGCGATTACCTTTTTGGCTTGCTACTAGTGCAAGGCGCAAACCTTTGCTTTGCGATAGGCCAAGTAAGTTACAAACGCTTAAGTAACCATTACCAGCTGGTACACCACCAAAGCTTCGGCTTTTTCTTTATTGGTGCGTCCCTCGTGCTCGCCATTGGATTTATGTTATTCGGCAATCCCCAACAACTCCCAAGTACGAATCTACAATGGGGAATACTGATTTATTTAGGCTTGATTGCTTCAGGCGTAGGATATTACGTCTGGAACTTAGGACTGACCCGCGTCTCGGTGGGTGAACTCGCGGTAATGAACAATGTGCTGATCCCAGCTGGGATCATTGTCAATTTGCTGATTTGGAACCGAGAGGCTGACCTCGTTCGCCTTGGTATTGGTAGTGCTATTATTTTTGCGGCGTTGCTCTATAGTAAAAGCGGTGCAAAAGTATAACTCTTTTTTACTTATTTACTGGGTTCGACAGAGTCAAACTCCATGTGTGAATTGAAACACGCCAACGCTTCGATATCTTGATATGGCTCTGTTGACCAACATGCTTTTCTAAAACGCTCATACACTTCACGAAAAGGTGTACAAATTAGCTCAGATTCATCCATCATAATACAGCTAAAGTCTTCAGACTTTATTACAATATAGAGATACTCTCTTCCGCCTTCTTCAGCAAAAAATACGGAATCCCAAAAGTAGCCTTTCTGTCGCATCTCTTCTCTCGGAAACGCGATATTATCCTGCATATAAGCAAGTAATTCATCCACTTGAGGACGAGCATTCAAGTTTAATTTTATCTTTAGCAGTTTTGTTTCCATGGAATAAGATTAACTCCTCCAACCTTTAACCATTTTGGTACTAAGCATACTTTCCTTCATTTTTTATTCCTATTTTCTACTTATCATTTTCGTAGTAACGACTATACCTAATTCCCTCAAACGGGCCCAACTATAAATTCGTAAAATGTAACAAATTGTTTTACCTAAGATAACCATTAACGCCCATGAGCCAGATCTCTGGAGTTAGGTGTTTGACGAAAATTTCGTTAATATCTAGAGAAAAATAAAGTAAAAATATGATGACAAGAATCGTACAACTATTCCCTCTTTGGGCCATTATTTGCTCAGTAACCGCTTATCTTTTTCCGACTCTATTTAGCGCGTTTAAAGGCGGTATTATTCCGTTATTAATGTTGATCATGCTCACAATGGGTTTAACCCTCACTACAAAAGACTTTTTACGCGTGCTTGACAACAAAAAAGCCATTTGCGTTAGTGTACTGCTTCAATTTACCGTAATGCCGAGTGTTGCCTACTTGATTGCAACCACCATGAGCGTAGAAACTGACTTATTAATTGGTATGATTTTAGTGGGCACGGTTGCAGGCGGCACGGCAAGTAACGTTTTGTGTTATCTCGCCAAGGGAGATGTCGCGTTATCGATTTCTATGACCGCGATTAGTACTTTACTCGGCGTGTTCTTAACGCCACTGATTACCACATTGATGATAGGCCAGGTGGTTGATATTCAGTTTTCTGATATGTTGACGAGCCTGCTAAAAATTGTGCTATTTCCTGTGGCTGTGGGCGTTGCTTTCAATACCTTGTTTGCCAAACCACTAGCGCACTCTGTTATCAAAACAACTCCGATACTGCCTTTACTTTCAATGCTCTCAATCGTTTTTATCATTGCAGTGATCGTTGCTCTTAATCAACCTAAACTTCAAAGCATCGGGCTCGTTATGCTGGTTGCAGTGATCCTGCACAATACTACAGGGCTACTTTTGGGTTATTTCATTCCGAAACGGCTCGGTTTTGACGAGAAGGTATGTCGCACCATGGCCTTTGAGGTGGGCATGCAAAACTCGGGGCTTGCTGTTGCGCTTGCCATGAAGTTTTTTACTCCTGCGGCGGCCGTAGCAGGTACCCTATTTTCTATTTGGCATAATGTCAGCGGCTCGATATTAGCAGGAATATGGCGACGAAGCGCCACCAGCTCATCTGATAACTATAAAGCCTAATATCAAAGGTTAGGCTTTATTGTAATTGCTTATAAAAGTGAATTTTGCAATCCGATGAGCCGTTGATTTGTTCACAATTTACAATCTGGTAATCGCGGCTTATTAGCATCAATAGCATGTTTTTGAATAGGTTTCTCGACTTTACTCTAATGGCGCTATAGCCTTGCGCTTTGCACCAAGTTTCTTGCATCACCAACAGCTGCTTGGCAATACCTTTGCCGCGATATTCGGGGATGACCGCGCCTAACCAGCTATAAAACTCGTTGTTTGGCAGTTCGTGACCTAGCTTATACCCTACAGGCTTGCCTTGAGCGTACGCCACCAGCAATAAATATTGTTTATCTCGCAGTTTGTCTCCGACTTCCTCACCCTTTCTTGGCGTGGCAAATTCAGGAATTTGGTTTTCTATCGCAAGGAGGTCATCTATCGAGCCGACTTTATATTCTAGATTCATATTAATGTCTGTGTAATTGAAAAGGTATCGCCAACAGTCACTTCGGCATAAGCGCCGTTAATTAGCGTTAAATTCGGCGCTTGATGGCCTATATCCACATCGTATAGCACGGGGAAATCGCAACCAGTAAAGACTTTTTGCAATGCATCTAGGTGCGTCCAGTCGCAATCTTTTGCTAGCGGCTCTGGATTTCGACCAATTAAAACTCCTGCGACTTTCGAAAACCAACCTCGTAATTTAATACTTTGCAGTGCACGATAGTACGCCGCTGGCGGCATTTCGCCATTTTCAAAATATAAGATAATCGACTCATCAGGGTGCGCCTGTGAAAAAGCGTCCAGATCAAAATATTCCGTACCAGCCAATAACATGTGAATATCCAAACAGCCGCCTAATAATCGACCAGCAAACTGCTGCCGGTGATTGCCATTGGCCAAAATACGCCATTGAGTGCTCGCGGACAAGTTAAATCCAGCATCGGGAAAATCAACAAAATTGAGTGGCTCAGCTTCAAAATGTGTCGAGGGAAACTGCGTAAAAGAGTCATTAGGCGCGCGCCTCAAATGGTTAAAAAGTCCAACCGTTAAAGGGTCTTGTTGATGGGCATTTAATTGCATAAGGTTAGTTGCATGCACGCTTGCCCAGCCTAGTTTGCAAGTCACTGCGCTCAGCAAAGTGCTGACATCAGAGAAACCGATGAGCCATTTTGGCGGAGCATGCGCCAACTTTTCCCAATTAAGTAATGTCAGTAAATCCATTGCAATTGCACCGCCCCATGGCGGCATAATCGCGTCTATTGTGTCGTCGAGTAAGTATCCCATAAGCTCATTAGCACGGGTTTTGACATCCGCGCTAACGTAGTTGTGGTTATCGCGCAGGCATTCACCAACCACGAGTTCAAAACCTTGTTGCGTTAGATAATCCAAAGCGTTGTCTAGTCTCGCGTGCATAGCAGCAGGTACGCCCGCTGAGAATGCCGTGATCGCAATTTTACTGCCCGCTTTCAACGGTTTGGGATACTTCATCATGATTTCCGTTATTTTTTTGCTTATCCTACCTGAATTTCCGCTTTTGCATACTTTAAATTCTCCCGTTTCGGGCGAGCGATTAAGTATAGAAAGGTTAACGGCCCCAAGCGTCCAATCAGCATTAAAAATATGATTACCGCTTCACCGGGTTCGGACAATGAGCCAGTGATCCCTCGAGATAAGCCAACTGTGCCTAATGCCGACACGGCTTCAAACGTGATATCCGTTAAATTTGCCTGCTCGGTAATCGTTAAAATAAGGGTTGCGAGCATCACGGTAAAAAAGTACACCACGGTGAGACTAAGCGCCTTAAATACCGTTTCAGGCGAGATCTGTCTGTGTCCAATAGCGACTTGATCTCTGCGTCTCAAATAAGCGTAGGTTGCCATTAATAGCACCACCACTGTGGTTATTTTAAGACCACTGGCGGTACTCATAGAGCCGCCCCCTATTATCATTAACCAAATGGTCAGCACGGTACTTTCGTCATTAACCAGCGCAAAGTCGATACTGTTAAAGCCCGCTGTCCGTGGCGTTACCGCTTGCATCCAGGCGGTGATCACTTGCTCAGACAACGGCAAATTTCCGAGGGTCTCTGGGTTATTTGCTTCAAAAAGCCAAAATAAGCTAAATGCCAGCACATTCAACACCGCTGTTGCTATCAAGACTAACTTAGTGGCAGATCCAAACCGGCTCCAACGGCGTCTTTTCACTACATCCATCAACACCACAAATCCAAGTCCGCCAATCACAAATAATCCCGATATCACAAGATTAACGACCCAATCACCACGAAAACTGGTTAGGCTGTCATCATGCAATGCAAAGCCGGCATTGTTAAAAGCCGAAATAGTGTAGAAGAAGCTTTGCATTATCGCATCACCAAGCGGTAGCGTTTGATACCAATGGGCAAGCAAAATGGTAAATCCTATAGATTCGATGATCAGTGCATAAACTAACACGCATTTGGCTGTATCAACCAACTGATCAAATCGTGCTATGCCAAAGCTTTCTTTTGCGATAAGTTGTTTACTAATGTCCATTTGCTGCCCCATCCCCCGCAGCACCACAACCGTAATGGTCATAAAACCAAGTCCACCGATTTGAATAAGACTAGCAATAACAAGATGGCCAAAGGTCGTAAAATCATTTGGCGTACTCAATACGGCAAGTCCTGTCACCGTTACCGCGGAAGTTGCAGTAAATAACGCTTGCATCACTTTGATGTCTTGGGTGTGTGCTATCGGTAGCAACAACAAAATAGTACCTAAAGCTATCAGCCCACAAAACCCAATAAACAGAACTGCTGGGGGGCTTAACCTCAAGGGCTTTTTGCGGGCTTTGGGCTGGCTACTTGGATAGGGATAATAATGGGGACTCCATGTTTTCATTACGCCCCCAGTTTTAGCGCGATAGAATTTAACGCTTTTAACTGACCGCTGAGGATCACTTTATCATCTTCGTTGATCAAAAATGACTCTGCCGGATTGCTATAACACGCTTTGCCGCGCTGTACTAACACAGCCTTGATTTCGCCCTTTGCACGCTTTAATAGCGTTGCCAAAGACTGCCCGCAGCTTAATTTATTCACGATGACTTCCACCATATAAAAACCATGCCCCAATTGCATATATTGATTGACCATGGGGTAATTCAGTGTTTGTGCGACCCTGATCCCCATTTCTTCTTCAGGGCGGATCACGCGTGTTACGCCTAAGCGGGATAAAATTGTATGATGCGCTTCTGAGCTGGCCTTAACCCAAATTTGCTCAACGCCTAAGTTCTTTAACGACAGTACACATAAAATGCTCGATTCTAGGTTTTCACCTATGGCGACCAATACAGCTTTGCTTCTCGTAATATCTAGTTGGCGTAATGCCGTTTCATCGGTCGCGTCTAAAGAGGTGGCATAATCAATATGCTCAACAACTTGGTTCACCACACGTTCGCGACTATCTACCCCTATCACTTTGTTTCCAAGCCGCTTTAATTCCAAACAAGCCGCAAAACCAAATCGACCTAAACCAATAACTACAAATTGTGCCATAACAACCTCTATATACCCCGTTATGAGAAATGCTTATTGAGCGGTAAAAGTAAAAACCGATAACCAACCCCGGGCTCAGTTTCTATGATTTTTGGTGTAGCAGCATCGTCACTGAGTTTCTTACGTAACTGGCTGACCACAATCCGTAAATAGTGACTATCTTCCACATGGCTTTCGCCCCAAATTTGCTTTAATAAGGTTTGCTGACTGACTAACTCTTGTGCTCTTTGTGCAAGCATACTAAGTAGTGCAAATTCCTTTTTCGACAGTGCTAATGGTGCGTTATCCATAATGACTTGATGCTTTTGTAGATCTATCATCAACTTGCCGTAGTCAATGGCGAGCAAGCGTTTGTTCGGTACTAAATCTCGTAATAGCACTTTGACGCGCACTATTAGCTCTTTGATGCTAAAAGGCTTCGTCAGGTAGTCGTTTGCGCCGCCCTCAAGCAGTTTAATCTTCTCAGCCTCTTGATCTCGCGCAGTTAAGATCAATACAGGTAACTTGCTGGTTTCTCGGATCTTCTTCAAAATGCTATATCCATCAAAATCTGGTAGCCCGAGATCTAAGATAACTAAGTCTGGCAGCTCACCTTTTAACACCGACATGGCTTCCTTTCCAGTGCTGGCTTCCACATAATTCAGCCCTTCAGCTTTTAATGCTAAGCGGATAAAACGACGGATCTCTTCTTCATCGTCAATCAATAAAATGGTGTGAGTCATCAATGCGCCTCCTCTTTTGGCAAACTAACTTCCATTGTGCAGCCTTGCGTCGTCGGCAAAATGCGAATATCACCGCCGTGCGCACGAATAATACCTCTTGCCACACTCAGCCCTAAGCCACTGCCACCGTCTTTACTGGCGCTTTGCCGAAACGAGCTAAAGGCGGTAAAGACTTCTTTTTGCCGAGCAACGGGGATCCCTGGACCATTATCCTGAATAAATATCAACAACGCTTGCTGCGTTTCTCCAAAGGAAATCTCAACCCGCTCTCCATCGGGACTAAAGGTGACTGCATTTTCAATTAAGTTAAACAGGGCTTGTTCAATGAGTGCAGCTTGTATCGTGAGAATTGGACTCATATTCTGTGGCATTCTCGAGACGCATGGCGCGCCTAGCCGCAAAATCACGTTATCAATCAAGACATCAATAGACGTAGGTTGCTTCAACAGCGAAAGCTCATCCCCTTGATGCTGTAACTTGGTGGCTTGCAAAATATTTTCGATATAGCGAAACAAACGGTGGCTTTCTGATCGTGCGGACCCCAACAGCTCATTTTGCTCGTCTTGGTCTAACTTATCACGATAGGTTTCTAGCGTTTCGAGCGCTCCTATCACCGCAGCGAGCGGTGTGCGTAGATCATGAGAAACCGACAACAAGATATTGGAGCGCACATTCGCAACTAAAAGCTGCTGCTTTTGCTCTTTGATATAGCTCGATAAATAGCTGGTAGCTAATGCCACCGCGATAAATACCACTAAATTGACCACGTCTTCGGTGTTATTCATGTGAAGCGTGTATCTGGGCTCTGTGATAAAAAAGTTGAACACTAGACTGCTAACAACCGCCACCCCCAGTGCCATCCAACGTTTTGCGATGAGAGAAACAACAACAACCCCCAACTGCAATACCAGCAGTACACTGATCGCCGAATGTAGCAACGAGTCTAAGGCAACGGCAAAGGCACTGGTTAACAGCAAAACCAGAAAACTAACGAGATACTCGTTCTTGGCAATAAATCCATTCTCGGAAAACATAGTGACTCCAACTTGCGCTATGTCTTTATTCTATCCTTGTCGAAATTTCGTTGCCGTATAATTTGCGTAAAATTTACTTAACTTTAGGCTATTTAGCACAAGAGCCTGTTTATCTATCAAGTTTGTTTTTGCATGTTGATGATAAAAAGGCTAAGCGCATATCTGATAAAGCCATTGTGATACGCTGGCACAAGCTGTTCAAAAGCAACTGGATAACTTAGAAATTCATTGAAGAATGGCCGAGAGCGAGTACTGACCACTTATTGTAAAACACTCAAAAAACGACGGCGCACAAACCTAGCAAATTGTGAACGTTTGCTGGCTAGACCAAATAAAGGCTTTAGCAATAACTCCTCAAGCTGCGCTAGCCGTAGCCTCCCCCATGCCGTGGGCGATAAGCTTATTTTGACGTCGAGAAATACGTAAACGCCAATAACTGGCTTATTTTAGAAACACTTTTGATATGAGTGATGAACAGCTTTTTGTAATTCTAAGTCGAAACTGCCGTAACTATGGTGAATAGATAACAGTGGGTGTCTGTATTGTTCGTTTAATTAACTTGTTATATTTCCAATCAACTAATCTTGGAAATCCCAAGGTATTTCTTTTTTAAATAATTCTATAGAAGCTTCAACAACCTCTAGCGGTATATCTTTGTCATAAGCTGTCACTTCACGCGACTTTTTTGTGTCATCACGAAATATCTCAAGTATCAATTTACCCTTGAAGTAAATCTCAACTCCTATTCCATCTCGACCGTTACTGACATCACTTGCAATCGTGACCTCATACTCATAGTTAAGAATCACGACAGACTCCAAAGGAAATATAACACCGTATTAAGTGGACAACATTGATTGGCTACACTTTGTGAGGAACGAGCAAAAGCCAACCGTTTTTGTTCCGACTTAAATACCTTGTTAGCTAACTAGTACACCTATTACTAATTTTGTCTGTCGAAGCATGATTTAAAAACATCAACCATATCTTTAACTGTTTCAATTTCAATCGCGATATCATCTTTAACATGACAAGAGTAGAGTTCCTCTAGCTCAATTAGAACCTCAATAGAAGTAAGATCACCTACACCTGGCACATTCCTACTTGGGTTTATTTTTTCTAAAACACTTTGAAGTTTTACTTCGGAAAAAGAAACATGGTAATTCTTCGCAATAACTCTTTTAACCCTTTCCTCTATATCGTCATGCCCTAAAAACCTGGCTTCATTTTGAAGATTCTTAGCTTTATTTTGAAGTTTTTTCTGGAGGTTTTTTGCTTCCTCCTTGACCATTTTATCTGGGTCGTACTTAGCTAGATAAGAAAGCATTTCATCTGCTAGATCTTGATCTAAGATACTTATCAAGCCTAGAGCCAACTTTCTTTCTTCTGGATTCTTAGATATTATTTGTTTACCAAAAATTTCTAAAGTTTTTAGTTTTTTATTGTTTTCAGCTTCTCTTATTTGGAGCCGTATCTGGGCTTCGGCGATTTCTTTTGTATTCTGAACTTGTGTGTTGCTTATAACATTTGTCCCAATAATACCAATGACAGCTATAACTATTGGTGTAATTAATATTTCTATATAAGTTTTTTGCGACATTCGATTTTCAACACCTAATTAAGTTAGTTAGCTAACGCCCCAAGAAGGGGCAATAACAAGTGGGCTATAATACGGAACGAAGTGACGGGAGCCCACGTGTTATTGTCCCGCTTACTTGGCTTGTTAGCCGTACTATTTAACCAAATTGAAGGAAGTTTTTAGAGGAATATTTATACCTCTTATTGAATCCTTCATATCGAAATAAACTGTCCAAACCCCATAGGGGTCTCCCTGTTCGCCAATATATTTAATCACGGTTTGTGTTAAAAATACGGAAAGAGGGCTTATATCGAGCTTACCTTTAGCACACGGGATATTTTTCTCATTTATTGAGTAAGTACCATCAGGCTTTTCTACTTTAATATCACATAAAATTTCGAAGTAATTAGATTCATTTAATTTTGGATTAGCGAAAAATGGAAGGATAGTTAACTCTTCACCTAGCTTTACATCTTTAGCTTCAGAAAAATAGGGGATATTTTCACTGGGAGTATTCCATTTTTCTTCCCAGTCTTTATCTGGCGTTACGACCAACCAGCCACCAAAACCAGATTTACTTTTCTGATTTTCTGTTTCAGGAGCTTTATTCCCATCTGGCGTTAACCAACTAAAATCATCATTGCTAATGGCATTACCTGAGAGAAGTATAAATAAAGTAGGTAAGATTTTTCTCATAACTTTCCTTGTACGGCTAACAATTTAATATCGACCCAATGGGTCGTTTATCTACCGAGTCATGGGTCATTATTCTCATTGTACCAGTTTTATCACAATAACTAACTTGTTGCTACAGATATATTTTTCATCATTATGAAAAGGATGAAAACGACCCAGTGGGTCGTTTTCTTGACTATAAGAGAAATACGCCAACACTGTATATAAATACAGTTTCTTTTTAGAGCTAATTCAATGAGAACTCGTTCACCATTTCTAAACCACATCGCAGAGTTTATGCTGACTAAGCAATATTCGCTCAGAACAGTTGATACATATCTTAAGTGGATTTCTTCCTATATTCATTTTCATGATAAGCGTCACCCAGCTTCAATGGGCGATAACGAGGTTGTCGAATATCTCGACTACCTTGTGCTTAAACGTAATGTGTCGCCTAAAACACAAGCGACAGCGTTAAATGCATTATCTTTTCTGTATAAGCAAATAATTAAACAGGATTTGTGCCCCAATCTAACGTTTATCAGAAGCAAGCGCCAATCTAAGTTGCCAATTGTTATGACCCCCGAGGAGGTTAAACGTCTCATGTCGTTTTTAAGTAAACGATATTATTTAATTTCAGGCTTAATGTATGGTAGCGGCTTACGTGTAATGGAAGCTGTTCAACTACGAGTTCAGGACATTGACTTTGACTACAAGTGCATTCGGATCTGGAATGGAAAAGGGAATAAACATCGAGTGGTTACTCTAATTAATAAATCGCTGACACCCATCACTAATTTGCACCTTCCTAAAATTCGCCTAAGCTTAAATTCTGCACTCAAAGGATTGAGGAAACCAAACTATGGCTACTGCCCGTAAAAAACAAATTAGTTTAACCGACACCAAATATTATCACTGTATCTCCCGCTGCGTAAGGCGCGCCTTTCTGTGCGGTGAAGATAAATTTACTGGAAAATCATACGAGCACCGCCGTGATTGGGTTGAAGAAAAGCTCCTGATGTCGGGGTCTGTGTTTTGTATTGATGTCTGTGCTTATGCCGTGATGAGTAATCACACCCACATTGTTTTATATGTTGATGATAAAAAGGCTAAGCGCCTGTCTGATGAAGCGATTGTGATTCGATGGCACAAGTTGTTTAAAGGTAATTGGGTAAGCCAAAAATTTACTGAAGGTGAGCCACTCAATGAGTCGGAGCGATTGATACTCAATGAGCATGTCGCCAAGTACAGGGAAAGGCTCGCAGATATTAGCTGGTTTATGCGCGTACTTAACGAAGACATCGCCCGCCGAGCAAATAAAGAAGATAATTGTACAGGCCGTTTTTGGGAAGGACGATTTAAATCCCAAGCATTACTAGACGAGGCAGCATTGGCAGCTTGTCTAGCCTACGTAGACCTAAACCCCATTAGAGCCAAAATCGCCGCAACGCCTGAAACCTCAGACTACACCAGCATCAAAAAGCGCATCGACCACGCTAAGCTGGGCAAACAACCAAAAAGCCTACTACGTTTTGCTGGCAGCCCGCGAAAACATATGCCTAAAGGCCTACCTTTTGAACTCAAGTCCTATATTGAATTAGTTGAGCTCACGGGCCAATGTATTCGAGTCGATAAACGCGGGTATATCAATGAAGCACAACCGATTCTTACTCGACTCAATATAGAACCTGAAAACTGGATAAAACTCACTACGAAATTTTCTCGGGTATTTCACGGTGCAGTTGGTCGAGAACGAACAATAACCGCTTACTGTGAAACACTGCAAAAACGACGGCGGAAAATCTAACAAACTGCGAGCGTTTGTTGGCTTAGCAAAGCTCACATTCTCAACTCTAGAATTTCTTACTGTTGTATTTACAGCGCTTTGTCGTGCGCGATAACCCAGTTTTAGTGTAGAGATACGCTTGAGCGCTAAAAAATAACCTATCGATAAACGTTTTTGGCCAAAGTGACAGCTGTGCTTTCATACTTTTTTTACTTCACCTCCTCAGCTTTGATGTTAATAGTGATGGGTGTCGCTTATTTTCGACCTTAAATTGTTTGTTATAGGGCTTTACTACAATGAATATGGTCTTATATTCATAGAATACTCTTCCATACTCGGTTCCGCTTTATAAACAACCAAACTTTCATATGTAGAGTTAATAATTGACCTGAGTTCATCATCTAATTTCTCATGGTCAAAACGGTAACCTAATATAATTGAACGTATGCGCTTAGTTTCAAGAGGCTTGTCTATGTGCGCGTCATTTATTCCACTTGGATTGACATCTATGAAACGATACTCATCCTCGTATACCCAATCATTATGCTTTGTTATGATTGCAGCCCATAGATTTTTCATGAACTTTTCATTTTCTAGTAGTTCCTTTTTCATCATAACTTCCACTTCCGAGTCAGATATATCAGGGTATTTACTGAGAATAATTGACTTCATTTCCTGAGTTGAATAATAAAATGGTTTTAGTTTTTCATACTCAACTTTCTGATATGGAAACTGACTATCTAACTCATACTCCAAAATATAGCCTGCATGATGACTAGCATAATGTGACCACATAATCGGTGAACTTGGATTTCTACTCATAGATGCAATTCTTAGGTGTTTATTAATCACATCTGAAAATGCATCTTCTCGCTTGCCATCAAGCGTTTCAAAAAAAATCTTACTATCATAAGGGTCATTGAATTGATCAGCAGAAACGTACCTTAAAGCATGATACTTAAGTGGAGCGAGTATCGATTCAACTGACGCATCTTTACCAGCACTGTAATATTTAAAAAAATTCACTATTTATACCTTATGCTAACTCTGCCCTATAACGCCCAATTAAGGTGTGAAGCACGCTACCACGACACTCAATTTGACCAACGTAATCACTGAACTCAACCCAAGCCAAAAATGCCAAGCGTGCTGAATCACTCTTAAATTGTTTGTTAGTTGTCTTTATAACACGAAAGAGCTCATTTTTGCTTATTCAACCTTTTCAGTTGTTGTTAAGGCTTCTTTTACCTTATAGAATCTTACGTTGCAATCACTGCCTAACGAAACATAATAATTTTTAGCATCATCTTTTTCGTCATAATCCCCAAAAATAACATAATTAAGCCCCCCATACGCTGTGATGAACCGAATATAATTCCATCGAACATACCATCCTTATAATTCCGGATTGTTTCAGAAAAAATCTGAAGATCTATATATGTAACATCTGAAGGTCTAACAGGCTTCGAAACAAGCTTATGCAACTCATTTAACAAATATCTACTCCTAATAAACTTACTATTTCTAGGGTCTTCCAAAATATTAAGTTTCCTTATTTCAACTGTTTCTAAAAGTGTGAAATCAAAGAAGTTTAATTGTTTAGTAGTTACAAACTCTCCAATTGCAATGGTATCACCAACATAAGGGCGTAGTTCTGAAATTGCAGTTTCATAATCTCCAGCTGTGTACATAAAAGATATCCCAGATGGACTCATTCGGTTACTCGCAGCTACACTCTCTGGAGGAGCTGAAAGCTCTCTTTTAGGATTTTTACTAATAGTTTCTTTGTGATCATCATCTTTTACGACCCTACCTCTAAACAAACTTGTTCCTTTATCTATTTTTGTTAATGCAGAGTTGAATTGCTCATCTTTTTTAACATTAAGTAAACAATCACCAATTAACCTCTCATAAAACTGAATCGCCCTAGTATTGGTAAATCGACGAGTGTGCTTTACTTCTTTTGATATATTATGCCATTCATCTATAGCGCTTTTTTTATAGCTTTCGATAATTGAATCGTCAACAAACTCTCTATATCGCCCTTTCAATTTAAAGAAATCTGGTGATTCATCACATAATAATTTTTCAAGTTTATCTATAACTTTTTCATTGTTATATGTAAATCTAGCCACTATTTCGCCAAGCGAAATTGAGTCCGATAGATCACTTTCAATAAAATCATAGTGATTTGGTATATGTCTAGATAATGTAAAAATAAAATCTTCTAAAAGAATTCCATTAATATGCTCATTTGAACATATCACACAAGTTTTCTCGTTATAAAGATCTTTATTTTTCTGATTGAAGTAATATGCAGAAGTATTACATTGACTACAAATAGAACCAATAGAGTTTGTAATTTCTTCCTCTAGAATTTCACGAAAAATATCACGAATAGTTGAAACCATAATTTCCCCAAATAAATATTAAAACAATCAAAATACTTTCACACTGATATGATAAAAGTGTTTAGACAACTAACAATTTAATATCGACCCAATGGGTCGTTTATCTACCGGGTCATGGGTCATTATTCTCATTGTACCAGTTTTATCACAATAACTAACTTGTTGCTACAGATATATTTTTCATCATTATGAAAAGGATGAAAACGACCCAGTGGGTCGTTTTCTTGACTATAAGAGAAATACGCCAACACTGTATATAAATACAGTTTCTTTTTAGAGCTAATTCAATGAGAACTCGTTCACCATTTCTAAACCACATCGCAGAGTTTATGCTGACTAAGCAATATTCGCTCAGAACAGTTGATACATATCTTAAGTGGATTTCTTCCTATATTCATTTTCATGATAAGCGTCACCCAGCTTCAATGGGCGATAACGAGGTTGTCGAATATCTCGACTACCTTGTGCTTAAACGTAATGTGTCGCCTAAAACACAAGCGACAGCGTTAAATGCATTATCTTTTCTGTATAAGCAAATAATTAAACAGGATTTGTGCCCCAATCTAACGTTTATCAGAAGCAAGCGCCAATCTAAGTTGCCAATTGTTATGACCCCCGAGGGGGTTAAACGTCTCATGTCGTTTTTAAGTAAACGATATTATTTAATTTCAGGCTTAATGTATGGTAGCGGCTTACGTGTAATGGAAGCTGTTCAACTACGAGTTCAGGACATTGACTTTGACTACAAGTGCATTCGGATCTGGAATGGAAAAGGGAATAAACATCGGGTGGTTACTCTCGCCACAGAACTTATACCTTTGCTAAGAAATCAAATTGCTCAGGCTGATGAATACTTAAAATTAGATTCCCAGAATGAACGATATGCAGGTGTTTGGATGCCAAACGTACTAGCAAGAAAATATCCTAGCGCCAATAAGTCAATTGCTTGGCAGTATCTATTTCCCTCATATAAGTTAAGTGCAGACCCTGAAACTGGGGGGATCCGCCGACATCATTTTCATCAAACAGGAGTACGTAAAGCGGTTAAAGAGGCAGCCAAAAAAGCACAAATAACAAAACCTATAACGCCCCACACTTTTCGCCACTCTTTTGCTACACACCTGTTACAAAGTGAGGTAGGTATTAGAACAGTACAAGCTCAGTTAGGCCATTCAGACGTTAAAACCACTCAGATTTATACCCATGTTTTACAACAAGGCGCAAACGGTGTTGTTAGCCCTTTGAGCAAAATTTTCTAGCTCGTTTTGGGGCATACATGAGTTAGTGGAACGTGCGCTTTGTGGAACAAAAGTAACGTTGACGGCCGTCTTTTGTTCCACAAAGCGCATGTCAGGTAAAGTCTAGCCCCGTTCTTTTTAGACGGTGAGTTTCGGGTATGGGCTACTACATTTTATACCTGGTAAAAAGTACAAATCCCAGCAAACAATAATGATCACGGTAATCAAGTCGTGCCAGTTACAGGCATATCCGAATCAAAGCCAACACTGGTAAATAGGCTATCTAATTCAAGCTCAAAATCTTTGCGATTAACATCCAACGCTTTTAATGTTGTTCCGCCAAGTAACGCCTCTTGGCCCTTTTCTAGGCGTGCATGTAAACTTGCAATTACCGCACGAATGCGATCTCTATCTTGCTGCACCAATGCTTTTTGACTTTCAGTTTCATGGTCAAGCTTTGCTAACATTTCCAGCCGCTCAGAGAGCTCCTTGTACGCTAAAAAATCTAACTCTAAATTTTTAAACAGTAATTGCTGCGCTTGATCTTTACTACTGATATCAACCTTTACAGGCCCTGTCATTATATCAGCCAACAACGCTCGGAGCTTTTCGTAAGCAGCCTCATCTTGAGAGTTGATGCTTGTAAGGTCGAATAGAACTTCGTGATCTGCAAATTGGAACTGCAGTAACGCTTCATTTTTGTCATGTTGCGACGTTTCGCTAGCCGAGCCATTGCTCATGGCATTCATAAAGTTTTGTTTAAAGGTGTGAGCACGACCCCCACCTGCAGCAAGGTGATTATCATTTGCTGTAAGCTGATTATGAGCGCTCGGGATCACTAGTTTATCTCGCTGTAAGGGTGAAAAGTTCAGTGAAGTAGGCTCTATGAGCGCTACTTGATGTCCAGTTAAAAACGTTGGCATTGGGCAAGTCTAAAAAAACAATCTCGGTGAGGGATCTTTGCAAGCATTATTCCAAATAAATATTTTCAACAATCAGCCGATGAATTGATATCAATAGCCACTGAACACGGAAATATTTCATTTTCTTAAATAACACGTACAGCTTCATGGGCAATTCATTGCCGCTTAGGTACGTTAGATTGCCCTATTTGAAGGCTAAATAGCAACAAGTCTACTGCTGAACAAATTGCAAAGCCCGTACTTAAAAAAGAAACGCCGCAGTAGCAATCAAAGCGGAATTTGGTATAAACCTTGCTGTATAAATATCAACCACCCAATGGATGTGCTTAATCATGAAATTGACGAAGGAAGAATTACAATTCATTAACCGAACCCTAGCCGGTAATCGCGTTGCAGGTTCGCTATTGCCGGAAGCTAGGGATCAAAAGCAGCAAACGCACAGCGAGATTAAAAAGTTACTTGCGAGTATTTCAAATAGTTCTCAGTTTAGTCTCGTTGCCAAAAATGCCAACGAGCAGGTCGAGTTTCCACTTAGCGACCTATCGGCATTGATGGAGATTTTAGACAACAACTTAGAAGCCCCTAATATCGTGGAAGCCGCTAACTCTAGTGCCCCACGTAGTTGGCGTACCTGCCCATCAACACCGGTCAGGTTTAGATTGTCTCCTCAAATGATGCCGTTTAACATGGTCTCCATATCCCAATCCGGTGGACTGATTAATACTTTTCCCTACCAAGCAAATGCAATCCAAATTAATGTGATCAGTCGGATAGCTAAATTATATCTTGCCGACCCTATTCCACTGTTTGCAAACGTCCACTCGATAAAGGTGACAAGCCCATTGGAGCTCGCCGTATCCTTTGCAATGAATAAAACCGATAACGAAAAACTCAAAGCATTTATTCTTCATAACTACATACAGCGCAAGGGGTTAGATTAGTTCAGCTTGATAAGCGCGAACTGGCGATCCCCGCTCCCTATGCATATTATGCGATCATTCCTGATGGGCACAAAGATAGAGCGCCGACCAAGAAGTGCTTACAATGGCTACAAGGATTGGTAAATCACTCGCATGGCGAGCAGTAAAAAAGCACAGCCAAGAATTTTATCAATCACAGCTCGCTTAGCCGTTAAATCGAATTTATCTCTTGCTGAAGCACTCAAAATTGAGACAATAAAATACCACAACGCATCTATCGTTAGCACGGTGATACACATGATAAAACCTACCGTTAAAGTCATCTTTTCTGGGTCGATAAACTGCGAAAAGAGCGCAACGAAGAAAATAGCTAATTTCGGATTCAAAAATGCAATTGCAAAACCATCCTGTGCCGCTTTGCCATACGACGTTGCCACTTGAGACTGTGATACCGCTAACCCTTGGCTCTTACTCATTAGGATTTTTATCCCCATCCATGCCAAGTAGGCGGCACCACCGTAAACCAAAAATTGGTATACAATCGGAAATTGATGAATAAGCCCTGACAACCCTAAAATTGCTAGACTGGCATAAATTCCAACTCCCAAACCATGCGCAAGGCTTGCGACAATACCGTGTTTGGCACTATGAAATAGGCTATAACGCAAGACAACCGCTAAACTTGGGCCTGGTGACATCGCACCAAAAGCACAAATAGCAGCAAGGCTTAACCAGGCTGTAAGCTCCATAATTTTTCCGTAGAGAATTGCAAAACGAGTAGGATAACAGATTTGAAAAAATAGATGGCACTTTGTAAGTAAAAAGGAGCTACCAGCCCCTTTCTACGTGTTTTTATACAGACTGCGTTTGTAATTCACATTCTGTTTTATGCTGACCAATAAACCAAATGCTGTTGGCTTCGCCATAGTAAGCTCTATGCTTTGTCTTATCTGCCATTCGCCAAAAAATAAAACCTAGGATCATAGCAGTTAACTCTAAACCAATAGAAGACCAAGCTGTCGCAGGCCAAATACCTAGACTTGGGATTGCAAACGCAATGACTGAAGTCAGTGGCAACGAGAAGCACAAAATGGCAATCGCCTTTTGTGACCAAATTGCCGTTTTACTCATACCGATAGCGAATGCTGCAATCAAGGTAAAACCAAAACACAGATAATAGACCCACATATACACAACATTGGTGTTTATTGTGGTCAAGGCGGCCCATTTTGTTACAGCAAACGCGGCAGCTACACCAAGTAATGAGCCCATTGCCACGCCAACAGTCAATTTCCCCATTATTCTGGTTGATTTTGACTGCTCCGGCTGCTTTTGCTTACGGCGCTTCTCAAGCCACAATAAGTTACCCGTATAAAACAGCACTGCGCCTAAAATACCCATAATAAAATAAGCCCAACGACCAAACTCACCACCGTAACTCCCAAAATGAAGACCGAATAACGTGGTCACTACCGCACCCCAAACCCCTTGCGCATCATCCGCGACGCTGCTTGCCGATACTTCAAATGTGTAAGGGTTCATAAACAAATAGTCAGTTTTAGGTCCACGCATCAAGTGTTTATCACTTAACAGTTGAATTGACGCAGAAGGCATGGCGCTATTTAATCGACTCAGGGTTATACCTTTGACTTGGTAGTCAGGTGCGTAGTCTTTCGCTTTTTTCAAAATTACGTCGAGACTTGGCAAGTTTTCAACCTTGTATTCAACAGCTGAGGGGGCTTGACGTGAAAAAAGAGGTTTATCTCCATATAATTTACCTAACCCATCGTACAAAATATCGTGGAATGCGAATACAATCACAGTGATGGCGATAATAATATGAAACGGTAAGCTAGTGATCCCAATTAGGTTATGAGTATCAAGCCAAAAACGGCTCGCGCCTTTTTTATCTCTTAGGGCAAAAAAGCTTTTTACTAAGCTCGGCAATAAGAAAATAACGCCCGAAACAAGCGCAATAAAATACAAAATTGCTGCAATACCGAGTACATAAACCCCTGCTTGATCATGGCCAATTTCCCCCGCAATGCCTGCACTGCGGTGAAGATAATCCACTAGTGATGATAGTTCATTAATATAGCTGGTATGCGCCTCAAGCTCCCCTGCTTCATTTAAAGTGCCGTGCCAGAGCGTTTTATCAAGGCTCAAGCCCCGAGCGCCACCTTGCTCATACCAATTAACTGGAGAATTGTCTGCTTCGAAACTAATATTGATACCACTTAGAGCTTCAGGATGTTGTTTAAATACACGGTGGATAAGCGCATCATATTGGCTGGCATCGACTTGAGGCAAATGGTGAGAAGGAGGCGTTGCCCACTTGTCGATGCTACCTGCAAACATGGTGATAGCGCCAGCAAAGAAACCGATAAACAGCAGTAGACCGGTCGTTACTCCCGTCCAAGTATGTACACTTTGATAAATCCTTAATATATCGGCGCGGATCTTCATGCCATCCCTCTTACAACAAATAAAATAACGTAAACAACTAAATTAGCGCCGCCAAGCCAAAGTACTGCTTGTTTTGAGTTTTTGAACATAAAAACAAAACTCAAAGTGAGCAACCAGATAGGAGAAATCATCCACATACTAAATTGAGTCCGCCAACTTTGTCTCGCAGGAGTTAACGTCTCCATCAAACCATCACTGCCCACCCAAGCGAAAAGACCAACGATCCCAAAGCTTAGTGCCAAGCCAAGTATGACACCTGCAAGTGTCTTCCCCCACCAGTCAGGCTGAATTTTATCAGCATGTGACAACCTGCTCATTGTGATTTCCTAAAAAGTATTAAAATGGTGAAGGGAATAAGCGCGGTAAGTACCATGACACCGATAAGCCAACTAAATACGACCGCAGCACCAGTGAAAATTTGTATTGCAAAAATGAATGTAATTGCCAGAAGAATGTAGCCAGCAGTTCTAGCATTGTTTGGCAGTGGTCGCTTTAACAAGCGCTGATGCTTGTTTGTGCAGTAAATTAACGTAATTGCAAGGCTCAGAAGAGCGACAAAAAACACACTTAACAAGGTAAAACTCCGTTTTACAATTAGATTGAGGATTAAGGTGAGGTTAAGATTATAGCGAATGTTTTATTTTCAGCAACACAAAATACAATTGATATGATAATCATTTTTATTACATACAAGATATAACGAATAGCCTGATACTTCTGGATGCAACGGTCAGCTAATAGCGGCCACATTGAATTGATTTATGTATAAACGTAAAACAGTCATAATATGTTCTTTTGTTGCGCTTTTTCCAATCTATCATTACGCTTAGAGAAGGTAATTTAGGACAAACTTGCCGATGCGCATTTTTTTTATTTTGCTACTAACTCTCTCCAGTATTTGTACTCAGGCAAAAACGGATAGTCGTGCGGTACACATTTGCTTTGAACGGTGGTGGCCTTACAGCTTTGTTAACGAGCAAAAACAAGTTCGGGGCATAGAGGTTGATATAATTAAATCAGCACTTATAGGTACTCCCTATCGAGTGACATTTCATGAACTTCCTTATCGTCGCTGTTTAGCAGGCGTTGCCGATGGTACATTTGATTTTACCTTGCATGTGGATGAGGCCGATGGCTTTCCAATCATTAATGTGTCATTCACCACTTGGCTGCTTTCTCTTGCGGTAAAACAAGGTCGCTTCAGCAACCCTGATGACTTTTATCAACTTGCCGCCCCAAGAGTCATGATCTCAGAGGATTACAGCTACCCGGAAGCGGCTGTACAAGGGCTGAAAAAAATCAACGCAGCCATTGTCAGACGTTCGTTTTATGAGCAAAACCATGACGACGGAAAGAAGTTTTTTAGCGTACTCAATAACAACAGAGTTGATGCAATTTTAGTCGATAAAGTGTGGGCTTTAGAGATGATCCGCCGTCATCAACTCGAGGTCACTTTTCTACCGCGTCCCTTTCATGCTGAGCAGCAATTTATGGGATACAACATCGCGAACCAAACTATGGCGAGGCGTATCGAGTCGCTCTTAGAAAGGGTTCCAGATAAAACAATTAAAGCTATTGAGATTAAATACCTAGGCGATGATTTTTAATTCTCAACGCAATAATTTCATGTTCAAATAACAAACAAATAACCACACTACGATGATCTAGTCCTACACTTATAATATCCGTTTATCCATTTGCCTAGCACTCGAAGGAGCTCATATGAAATCCTTATTTTCTTGGCTCATCACATTATTATCTTTGATTGTTCTTGGCGCTTGTGGCTATTGGTTTTGGCTAACGAGTGAGCAAGAAGAAATTTACAGTGTAGAAAGAATAGCAAGCAGCGAAAGTAATCCTATTCTTGAGTTTTATCCGCATATTTCAAAAGTTAACAGGCCCGTCGATACCTTCGTATTTCCGATTGCGCTAGGAGATATTGGTCCGAATACCAACCTATACTCTGGCCCTAACCAATATCCTTTTTACTGTATGACTCTGGACTCTGGCCTTGGTCAACCAGAAATAGATAACCACTCGGGACTCGGTGTGCCGGTGATGGATGAGCAATCAAACCAAGTACTTGGTTTTAGTAAAGATTGCATGGCAAAAACGCGTTTACGCTACTTTGCGATAACTTCTGACAACCAAATCAAGCCGCTAGACGAAAGAAATAAAGCGATAGACACAAACTTACTGTTACGCGTTGAGCAAGGCACCATCAATCGCTTCATTTACACTATCGTTATGCCAATTACAGTTGACGAAGTGGGTGATAGACAGGCTAAGTCTCAATGGAATAACCGGCTTATCTACCAATTTAATGGCGGTTCAGGGATTGGCTTTAGACAAGGTAGGCAAAAACCGGAGCGTGTAATAGATAGACAGCTAGAGCAGTTAAAGCTTGGCTACGCAGTTATAAGCTCTAGTGGCAATAAAACCAGCTACACCTACAATATGTTACTGGCCGAAGACACTGCAAGACGGGTGAAAAAGCAATTCACGAGTTTATACGGAGAGCCACTCTATACAGTTGGGATTGGAGGCTCTGGCGGTGGGCTCGCTCAATATTTGATTGCACAAAATAGCCAAGGGATCTTAGATGGCCTTATCCCACTTTATAGTTACCCTGATATGATCACCCAAACCACTTACGCGTTAGATTGTGATTTACTGAATAATTACTTCACCTTTAGAGCCAATGACAGAAAAGCATGGCGTGATTGGACCCGCCGCCGCCATATTGAAGGCATGAATGCAATCAACGACTTTCCGCAACGAGCTGGTTTTTTACAACCACTCAACCAATTAATGTCCGGGTTTGTGCCCTCCTTTCCTGACGGCAATAGTGAATGCATCAATGGTTACTTTGGATTATCTACTTTTATTAATAATCCGAGGCAAGGGTTTTTAAGGGCCTTTTTTGAGGATGAGGTAGTAGAGAGAACAAACTGGAGTTACTGGCAGGACATGGCCAACGTATTTGGCACGGATCAATCAGGCTTAGGATTAAGCACTTGGGATAACGAAGGCGTTCAATATGGACTAGAAGCATTAAAGGCTCAGCAGATCACGATGGCTGAATTTATTGATCTCAACAAAAAAATAGGCGGATGGAAGCCCCAAAACCAAATGCAACAAGAAGAAATTGTATTACCGTTTGGCCACAAAGTACCTATTTGGCTCACTCTTTGGGGCAATCATAATATCACCACGCCAGATGACAATGGTATAGCACCAAGGCACAGTGGCAGCCTTGCGGCGATGGAAAAAGCGTATCGCTCTGGACAGGTATTTATTGGCAAGGTTGATATCCCTATTATTGATGCCAGACATTATCTTGAGAATGAGTTAGATATGCATCATATGTCTGCTTCATTTTATACTCGATTGAGAATGTCCGCCGCTGATTCAACCCCAGAGAATCAAGTGATTTGGGTTGCACATCAAGCGTTTAACCCAACTCAACTCGCATTTGAAAAAATGGATGAATGGTTACTCAATCTCAAAGCGCAGCCGAATTTATCCGTTGCAGACGCAAAACCGAAGACACTTGCTGATACGTGTTTCGACGAACAAGGTAAAGTCATCGCCAGCGGCAACGCAGTGTTTAATGGTATCTGGAATAACCAGCCGCAAGGAACTTGTACCGCCAGATATCCAATGTTTTCTACCAGCAGAATTCAAGCTGGTGCAAACTGGGCTGGTGATATATTTAAGTGTCATAAAATTTCGATTGAAGCGGCGCTCGCGCAAGGGATCTACGGGGATGTAGATATCTCAACACAACTCACCACACTTAAACAAATTTACCCTAAGGGCGTATGCGATTATAGCCAGTCCGATATGGGTAGACCGCAAGATCTTGATTGACCATGAAAATGTCGCAGCTTAGACTTAAAACTTACAGGAGAGCAACGGATTAGAATTAAGTGATGCAAGCATTATTTTCGTACGGCACACTGCAGCAGGAGCAAGTGCAACTTGATACATTCGGCAGACGATTAGAAGGCGAGAAAGCGGTACTTTGTGGATTTAAAATTGGCCAAGTTAAAATAACAGATCCCGCTGTTATTGCCAGTAGCCAAAAGGACATTCATCCCATTTTAATCGCGACAGGTGATGCAGAGGATAAGGTAGAGGGCACTGTATTTTTAATCACGGAAGCTGAATTAGCTCATGCAGATGGGTACGAAGTGGATGAATATCAGCGCATTTCGGCAACTGTTGTTTCTGGACAACAATGCTGGATTTATGTAGCAAACCAAAAAGCAATTCTCGTAGAAAGTCTATAAAATGATAGAGCTTTCCTAGCTCTATCATTAGCTACTACATATAAACTACTCACACGCCTTACCGCAGTTACTTATTGTGACTTGTTTCTGGCCCATATAGCTCGCAACGCCATATACTCGATTAAACGCAATCGCGCCGATAAACTGCCCATCATATAAAATACCTGGAGTCCAATCACTGCTATGCCAGCGACCGCTTGTTAACGCGTATTTATTTATACGATTCGCACCATTGGCAGCAACACTGAAGTTACCTCCCCAAGAAGAATTTATAGTCGGAGTACTCTGGTACACTCCAATTTGAGCAAAATGTTTGCCATAGCCATTTGCATCACGCTTTAAATCAATATAAATATTCATACCTGTAACCAAGTTAGCGATTGTTTCTTCAATATCGATATTTAACGCTCGTTCAGCACTGCTGATATTTGCAGATACGCGCCTATCCGCTAAAATTTTCTGCATTCCAAACAATGCCCCTGGCTGCTCTAGCTCACTGAACTTTCTTAAATTACTTTTGATCAAATCATCAACTTTCGCTTTTGCGTAATCACTTGCAAAGTAATCAACAAATATACTTACGCCTGGTATGGAAAATAATCCCGTTGAGCAACTTGCATCAACCTTTCGATTGTAGTTAATCGCAAGGTCTTCCAAAGCCCCTGTATAGTAGTTATATGTTGCGGTAGGAGCTAAGTTATTTAAACGTGCCGTCACAGTTACGCTGGGGCAAAGGATATCAATGCCGGAAAATTTGACCTTGGCATATAAGTTTATATTCTTGAGCGTCAACTTTACTTTGTAGTTAGTTGTTCCCGAAAAGGTTGCTGACACTCGCTTGGCATCAACGTCTATCGCATAAATACTTTTTACTTTACTCATGCCTGCAATATCACGACGCATACCCGATTCAGTTTCTACCTCAAAGCTCCTCAGATCAGAAAACAAATTGTCGGCTACTGAGCCAATATTTATCGAGCGAGCAGACTCCACCGGTGAGGGCAGGCCGCTTGGTTTTGATAACTTAAGTGTTGTCTCTCCGGCATTAACACTTAGTGTGGTAATACCAATCAAAATCAAACCAGCAAGTTTACAGATGTCTTTCACGTTCACTTTCCTTATTATGAGTTGAATGAACCCATAATATGTACAAATGATGTAACAGAAAAATGATGTGTTTATGTCGGTACTATTAACACAACTGAGCTGTTTTACATCCAGATACTGAATTAAGCCACCCCATTTGATTTAAGTCGTATCATTTGCAGCCTCATCCTTTTTACATACACAATTGCGACATAGTATATCGGCGTTTTCTAGAGACATGGACGTCTCCTTTACATAATTTCTTTTAGATATCCACTTACTTAGTGCTTCATGCATTTAAAAAGCAAATTGTTATAAATTGTAATACCCTGTTCTAGAAACATTAAAATAGCGCTACACTATTTTTGTACATATTGAAGAAAAGGAAAGATTCGTGAAGCGATTCAGCGTTATCGCAACTAGCATAATAATTGCCTCATTAGTTGGTTGCTCGACCGAGTCAACGCAGTCGGATATTGTAAAAACAGAAGGGATTTGGGCGGATATCCGCGTTACTTCAAATGGTGACATATCTCGTGTTGTTACAGAGTTCAATTTAAACAACAGTTCTGGCGCAAACATCATTCTTTCTGAAGGTGATAGTGTGGTTGCCAAACTAGGAAACGAAAAGAAGCAATTAGAAAAAGATGACGACTTATTTGATGTCGATTATCAAGGCTATTTTACAGCGACCGAAAAAGACACTGAGTTAACTCTTGAGTTTCTTCGAGATAAAGAAGATGAAACGCTAACCTCCAAAGTTAGACTTCCTACTCCAATTAAACTTTACTCTCCTGTTTCTGAACAGTTTAATCGTAATGATGATCTTTTAGTCGAGTGGAAACCGGAAAGTGACATAAATACCACGTTACTTATCAGCTTAAACTCAACTTGTATAGCGAATAATGGCGCTTCACATTTTGTTAATTTTGAGTCTGAAATCTCTGAGTCTAGCGGCCAATATAAAATCCTGTTGGGTGAATTAACTGGCTTTGATAACGAAGCACTGGATAAAACTAAACCGTGTGAGACAACAGTTAAGTTGTTCCGTATCCGAAAAGGTACTATTGATAGCAAGTTTAAACCCGGTAGTCGAATTAATGCGATTCAAGAAAAAGAATCCGAAGAATTCAAAATTACTTTAAATTAGTTTATTAGCGTAACTTACCCCTCTTCTAAAAGTTCGTTCGAATAACTAGTCTAGAGTAAACATAGCCCAAAAGCTCTCGCAAGAGAGCTTTTTCTTTAATGTGTATCCCACTTCTTATCCGCACTTTCCGATTCAAAGCAGCTGAAGATTTCCAAATAAGCTATTGAAGAGACTTACCTCGTATCAAAATGGCTCCATCATGAAACAAGCTGCACCGAGTGACAGCCAATATAAAAAGGCCTCAACATTTAGTTGAGGCCTTTTCAATGCTAAAACTGCAGTTAAGCTTAAAAACGATAGCTCAAATTAAGAGCTAGGTCATTTACATCATTTGCTGAAATGAAATAATGGCTATAATCGACTCCAAGTGATAATGATTCACTTAACTGATAGTGAACACCACCACCTATGTAACCGCTAGTACCGCTGTCTTCATAACGAGTGGAAAATTGACCATCCCGAACGCTGTTAATCTTGTAATCCCAATTAAATGCGCCCAAGAACATCTTCCCTACAAATTTGTCTGCAAATGGTTTTGAATAATTGAACTGCAACGCAAGACCCTCAGGCAAGACAGGAGCAACTCGTGCCAAAGTCATTTGGCTTTGTTCAGGATCAGCACTTAAGCCCGAAAACTCAACGCTACCTTGGCCAAGATCGATATAACGAAGTCCAATATGCCAATTGGGTATTAATTCGTAAAATGCGCCTATCGACCAACTGCTACTTTTCTCATCTAAGCTGACAACGTTTAGCTCAGTAGAATTAATTTCACTGTCTGCATTTGACTGCCCAAATGTCGCCTCTAACTCCCAATTGCTCGCCTGTGCCTGTGTTGTTAATAAACAACTACTACTTACTAATGCAAAGGCAGGTAAGAGTGATTTTCTGCGGCGAATCACCACCGCGCTGATTAATAGTATCAACATTCCTCCCATAGTCCCTGAGGACTTGTTAGTTATTGATGTAACTTGTTTCACCGCTACAGTGACATTTACTTGGCCTTCAGCCGTCGCACCAAACTCATCTTTAACAACATAGTTAATTGTATCTGTACCTTCAAATCCCGTTTTTGGTGTGTAGCTCAACGTACCATCGATATTGACGGCCACAGAACCTTGGCCTGCTGTTGCAGAAACAATGCTTAGCACGCCACCTTCAGGGTCACTATCATTTGCAAGTACATCAATGATAATTTTTGAGCCATTTGAGGTTGCCGTATCGTTCGCAACTTGTGGTGGTTGATTAGCAATAATAGAAACCGTTGCGGTACTATTACTCGATCCCCCCTGACCATCAGTGACACTATATTGAATAGTAGCATTACCCATAAATGCAGCTGGTGGTGTGTAATTCAGTTGATTATTTTCTATACTAACCACACCAAAATCAACGCTTGCACCAGTTATGGCGAGTACATCATTATCACTGTCCGTATCGTTTGCAAGTACGTCAATAACAATAGTTTGCCCCGAAGCAATTGTCACACTGTCGGCGTTAGCTATGGGTTGTGCGTTATCCGTAATTGGTACTGCAATTCCACCTGGGTCGACAATACTGCCATTGGCAATACCATCGTCATCATTTGGGCCCCCATCAACAATACGTAGTTGCACACACCAATCACCATCGCTAAGGCCTGCGCTCCATTCGTTGCTTCCAGGTGGTGGACAGAAACCTGGCTCACCTTGAGTTGAGAGCAACTCGTTACCTTCTCCAATCACAAAGTCTTGCCACTCACCGCCAATTAATTTGCGATAAACCGCATTAAGTGGGATAGGTTTGCGTTGTGGTAACACGATACTATATACATCTCCCGGTTGTGGTAACCCCGTCGCAATAAAGTCGAACAAACCACCTGCATTATTTGCATCCGGATCTGAAGGTAACTCAGACTCTAACAGCTGTAAGCCACCCGTATTATTCTGCGGTACAGTTGCACCTTTACGTAAGCAAACACCAGGATCACCTTCCACCAAGAACTGATTTGATTCTAATGCTTGTTCTTGCACCACATTACAATCGGTGATCGCATCCATGAAGTCAGGAATACCATCACCATCCTGATCGACATAGCCTTCTTGATCATCAGGAATTAAATCCCCATCAGTATCTTCTCCGGACAATAATCCTAATGACGGAACAACCTCAATAAACACGGTTCGAGATGTCGACAAACTGGGGGTCGCATTATCTTCTGCCGTAACCCCTACTTTATAAATACCCGTAGGTACATTTTCAGGGCTAAACTCAAAGATAAATGGATCATCCGATGTATTGACTAACACTGCATCTGGCTGCCAACTGACACTCACTTGATCATTCGGATTAGGATCAGCAACCAAAGCTTCTATGGTAACCACATCATTAGAGGCGGTAATTAGGCTACGCTCTTCACCACTTTGCTTCACGACCGCCGTTAAGCTTGGTGCCACATTCTGCTCAACAATTGTTACTGTTGAAGTAGATTTAGCGCCTCTGTTAACTGAGTCACTCAAGGAAATCACAATGGTTTCGTTATCTTCACTTATACCATCAGCAAAGATATTAAAGGTGATGGTAGCACTAGTACCTGCGTTTATTACCACTTCACCCGACTGCAAATCGTGATCACTACTATCGGCTGTACCAGTTACGGTATAAGGCACCGTTACTGGGTAACTTGGTGCTGTGCCATTTAGATACACCTTCACAGAATGACTACGATCTTCGGCAACTCGACTATCTTTTTGCAGCGAGATCAGAGGATTGACGTTTAGATTTTGACTCGCAGTGGCTTGTTGTCCTTGATTATCAGTTGTCTGCCAATAAACAATATGTTTACCAGGTGCAAAGATAGGTGTACCTCTAACCAATGATACTGGCAGTGGGTTTCCTGAGCTATCTGTAGCGACAGCAATACCAAGGTTCACTTTTGTGAATAACCCAGTTGCATCCACTGTTAAATCACTTGGCGTAGTGATTGAAGGAGCATTGCCGGTGCTTGTATTATTAATCGTAATACTTGCATTAGCCTTTGCTCTGGCTTTACCTTCATCTTCAATCATATAAGTGACAACAATTGGCCCTTGTGTATTTTGCACGGCTTGGTAAGTCAAGGTGTTATTTGAAATAAACGCAGAGCCTATCGATGCTTTTGCACCTATAATTCTTAGCGTTCCGCCATCTGGATCACTATCGTTGCTCAAGACTGGCAGAACATACTGATTAGAAGCCACAGCATCGAAGGTGAAACTGTCATCAACGGCAATAGGTGCATCATTTACGGAAGTTACTGTCATCGCGACTGAAGCCGTATTTGACTTAAATTCACCGTCTGACACTGTGTAAGTAAATACATCGGAACCATTAAAGTTTGGCAATGGTGTATAACTAAACACGGTGCCTTGAATTTGAACTGCACCATTTTGTGGCTGCGACACTAACTCCATTGTTAATGCATCACCATCTGGATCGCTAACATCTGCTGAGAAGCTTGTCGTTCCATCCTCAAGCACGCTTCTTTGCATATTGTTTGCAATCGGCGCTGCATTAACTGCCTCAACATTGATTTCAAATGCAGGTAAGCTTGCTTGCAAGGCACCATCGCTTACGCTAACGACAATATTGCTATAAGTACCTACATCTTCTCTAGTCGGCGTCCCCGCAATATTACCAGAGGACGTATCAAAGCTTGCCCAAGCTGGTAAGTTGGTCACAGCAAACGTCAATGTTTGAGAATCTACATCAGATGCCGTCGGCGTAAAGCTGTATGCGTCGTCTTGTTTAACACTTGTTGATGGCGTACCTGAGATAACTGGAGCGTCATTCACAGCGTTTACCACTATGCTGAACGCAGGCAACGATACATCAGCTTGGCCATCTGACACCGTAATAACAATACCGCTATATGTACCATCTTGTCCTTCAGTAGGTGTACCTGTAATAGCCCCTGTTAAGTCGTTGAAATTCGCCCAAACTGGAAGGTTTGTGACGCTAAACGTTAAACTATCACCATCTATATCCGTCGCCGTCGGTGTAAAGCTATATGCATCATCTTCATTGACAGAAGTTGAAGGCGTTCCCGAAATAACAGGTGCATCATTTACTGATGTCACGGTGAGATTCACTGTAGCCGCGTTTGAAACTAGCCCTTCAGTATCCTGTACCGTATAAGTAAAGCTATCATTGCCGAAGAAATTAGCATTTGGTGTATAAACAATATTACCTGTTGTGAGTACTTGTAGTGAACCGCCTTGAGGCTGACTAACAATAGCAACACTTGCGACATTGAGCTGGCTATCTACATCCGTATCGTTACCCAATACGTTGATTTCAATGTTGCCATCTTCAAGTAATTGAGCCGTATTGTTAACAGCAACTGGCGCATCATTAACTGCTGTGATATTGACTGTAACCGTCGCCGGATCAGAACGCAGCCCTTCACTATCTTCTACGGTATAAGTGAAGGTCAATATACCATTTTGGTCTTGTTTTGGAGTGATCGCGAGCACACCATCCGAACCAACTGTAACGGTTGCAAGGTCGTAGTTACCTGCACCATCGCCTTTATCTTCAAGCGCAATATCCGAACCATCAAAACCTTGGTCTTCAACATCAGAGTCATTTGCAAGAATTGCCAATGTTGTCGCGGTATCTTCGTTTGTTGTTACCGTGTCATTACCCGCTATAGGTCGGTCGTTTACAGCGCCAATATTGACGGAAATAGTCGCAATATTTGACTTCCCACCCTCACTGTCAAGAATCGAGTAAGTAAAGCTATCACTCCCCGTCTCATTGGCATTTGGTGTATAGGTAATAGTGCCATTATTCAAGTCTATTGCCGCTTGACCTTTACTGGGCTGAGACTCAAGTGCAATAGTACCAGTTGGGTTGGTATCTTCGACATCCGTTGCATTTGCTCTCACGGGCAATGCTGAAGTTGACGTGTCTTCGTCTATATTCGGTGTAAAGTTAGCCGCGACTGGTAAATCATTTACAGGTGTAATGGTTATACTAACCGTTGCCTCATTAGATTCAGCCAGAGTCGAGTCTTTAACCGTATAAGTAAATGAATCCGAACCATTTTCATTCGCGGTTGGCGTAAAGGTCACTACCCCATTAGTAACGCTTAACTGTCCCTTAGTCGGTTGAGTTTTGATAGTAACCGATGAGGCAACCATGTTGTTTTCAGGGTCACTATCATTAGCAAGCACATTCACTGAGTTTGAGGCATCTTCAAGCGTAGTCAGCGTATCATTCACAGCCGTTGGTGCGTCTTCAATCGCGTTCATATTGATTGTTACGGTGTACACCGGTGAGCTGGCATTAGCACTGTCTTCAACATGATAAGTGAAGCTATCGGTATGATTCTCACTCCCCCCATGAACATAACTAAAACTACCATCGGCATTCAGGGTTAACGTACCGTATTGCGGATCTGTGTCTTTTACTATCGTTAGACTATCGTTGGAATCGAGATCATCGTCACTCGCAAGCGACAGTAAGCCATTGTTGAAGTCCCGCGTTAATGTTGCGCCTTCATCTATAGTGAAGCTAGTGCTTTGCCCCGTTGGCGCATCATTGGTATTAACTACTTCAATATTAAATGCTGTGAGTGTATCGCTATCCGTTCCGTCGCTCACCGAAATTTCAATATTAGAAGTCGTGCCAACATGAGAGTCATCCGGAGTACCTGAAAGTTTACCCGTTTGCGTATCAAATGTTGCCCAACTTGGTTTATTCGTAATACTAAAGGTATGAGTATCGGCTGTGTCAGAATCAGTCAAGGTCGGCGTAAAATCGTATTCACTGTCTTCATTGACGCTCGTTGCCGGTGTGCCTGTGAGCACAGGGGCAACATTATACTTTTTAGTGACGGTGTCAGTTACTGCACTCGATTCATTCCCAGCGTTATCAGTTACAGTAACAGATAACGTCAATGTTCCTTCGTTTAATGAGGTGACATTAATTCCAGTCTCTTGGTGGGTAGTACCCGTTATAGATATTGCACTTGAGCTAGTTACTGAACTGCTACCGTCTGAGATTTCATAAGTAAAACTACCCGCTGATTCCAAGCCCGTTAATGTGAAGCTAAATGCTGTTTCATTACCTGCATTGATTAAATCTTGGTCAATCGCAGCTGAAATCCCACTTGGTGCGGAGTTGTCTAGCGTGACTGTCGTGCTCGCTGCGCTTGAGGTATTGCCTGCAGCATCACTTTGCGATGCCGTTACCGTCAATGTGCCATTGTTAAACGTGCTAACATCAAATTCTGAGCCACTTATTGTCCATTCGCCGGAACTATCAGCAGTGACAGTACGATCCAAACTATTCGCACCGTCATTGATAGTGACAACTACGCTATTTCCAGCTTCCGCTCCCGTTCCTACTATCAAAACATCATCATCTTCTGATGCATTTATTAAATCATCGCCTTCTATAGGCGTTGTGATCGCAGGTGCTGAAGGTGCTGAGTTATCCAATGTGATCGTGGTGCTAGCTGCACTTGAGGTATTACCTGCTGCGTCACTTTGAGTAGCTGAGACAGTCAATGTGCCATTGTTAAACGTACTGACATCAAATTCCGAGCCACTTATAGTCCAGGCCCCTGAGCCGTCCGCAGTGACCGTTCGATTAAAACTATTTGCACCGTCATGAATAGTAACGGTTACACTATTACCCGCTTCAGCGCCCGTTCCTACAATCAACACATCATTATCTTCCGCCGCATTTACTCGGCCATCACCTTCAATTGGTGTCGTAATTGCCGGTGCTGAAGGTGCTGTATTATCGAGTGTAACAGTAGTACTTGCTGCACCAGAGATATTCCCTGCTGAATCTGTTTGCGTCGCCGATACAGTTAATTCGCCATTACTAAATCCACTAACATTGAACTCACTGCCACTGATAGTCCAGTTCCCGCTACCATCGGAAGTTACATTTTGATTCAGCGTTGCTGAACCGTCAGTAATACTCACGCTAACAGTCACGTTAGCATCGGCACCAGAGCCAGCAATCAAGACATCATTGTCTTCAGCGGCATTAATTTGACCATCACCCTCAATTGGAGTCGTAATACTAGGCACTGAAACACTCGTATCAATGACCATTGATAAGCTATTGCTATTGGTAATATTACCGGCTGTGTCCGTTGATCGCGCTGTGATTGCGTGCGTACCACTGGTCATCGCCGAACTTGGGGTAATAGTCCATGCACCTCCCGCAGCTGTGGCTGAGCCAACAACGCCATCAAGATCGGAAATTAGTGTCACTGTGTCGCCCGTAGATGCACTTCCTGTGAATGTGGGCGTTGTATCATTAGTAATGTTATCTGCATTCGAGGAGCCAGTATCACTCCCAGCGGTCAAATCTGGCGTACTTGGCGCGGTAGGGGCTGTATTATCGATCGTTACGCTTAAAGAACTAGAGCTACTACTTACGTTCGAGCTCGCATCCGTGGCGGTCGCAAAAATCGCATGTGATAACCCAGCAGTCAACGGATCCGTTGTAATTTGCCAATTACCACCCGTTGCTGTGCCAGTACCAATGACCGTGGTACCTCCGCCTACCTGATCACTATATAATTTAACCGTCGCCCCGCTCTCAGCAGTACCACTGAAGGTTGGTGTGGTGTCATTGGTAATGTTGTCTGAGCTTGAAGCCCCAGAGTCTGAAGCCGCATCCAAGTCCGGTGTCGATGGTGCATTTGGGGCCACGTCATCGTTGACTGTTATCGTGAATGACTCTTGATAACTTGCGGTTCCATCACTCGTTTGAATACAAATAACATAGTCACCCGGAGATGTTGATGCTTGCGTTTGTAACGTAGCTCCTGAAAATTGGAAACTGCCGTTACCCGTATTTGCGCTACATGTACCACCATCGCTACTGCCAGCCGTAACCAAGCTATAGGTATGACTGTCACCACTTTCCACATCTGTGGTGCTGGCTGTCGCCACGGTCGCAGCAGTTCCGGTATTCGATTGGTCTATGCTTGTTGCTGTCAATGCAATATCGGTAGGGGCATCATTTACAGGAGTAATAGTAACTGCGGCCTGATTTGTACCAGTACTGTCTGCCGTACCATCATTAAAGGTATAGTTAAGTGTTACAGATGAGCTTGGATCCTCAGAGCTGTTACCATAGCCAATTGATTGCAATACATTATCCACTAGAGCAGAAGTAGCACCGCTGTTGAAAGTGAGTACCAGTGTGCCTGCAGAGTTAGTTGTTACTGTACCGACCTGAGTGCTATCGTAACTTAACGTGCCTCCCTGAGTCAGCGTACCAAGCAACCCTGTGTTACTAAAGATATCTTGACTGTTAGCGCCACCTGAGCGTGAGATTGTTAGCGACGCACCATCATAGTTACCATTTCCGCTATTAAGTGCGTCAAGTTCAGTATCTGAAATGGTTACATCGCTGTCTATCGCAATCGAAGTTCCATTTTCAGTAAAGGTATTACCACCATTTAAATTACTAAAGATAGGCTCATCATTCGCAGCTTCAAAGGTGATCACTGTATCACTGCCAGAGTCAGCGACCGTAAACGCAAGATCGTTCCCTGCGGCATTCGAGAGCGAAATACTTATTTCTGGGTTAACAAAAGTAGTAGCGTTGGTGTCCACCTCCAGCGTACTAGTACCATTAAAGCGAATATTGCTGGTTGATAATCCTGTTACGCCTGTAATTGTTATCTTATCTCCGATGCTAAGATCGGCTATTGTGTCACCATTTAAGTCACTTTGCGCTCCGACAAAATTATCGTTACCATCGTTACCTGTCATGGTATCTGTACCGCCGCCAGGACGTATAGTGTCTGCACCACTACCACCTGTGATCGTATCAGAACCATCCAAATCTGTTGCCGTTATTTCTAGCACATCACTAGAAAAGGCAGAAGCGTCTATGACTAAGTCTGACGTGATTGCACTGCCGCTGGCATTTGCAACCGATACAGTTTGACCGTCGGCATTAAAGTTATCAGTAAGGGTGATCGTTGCTGCGCTATTGGTGCCAATTGAAATGCCTTCAACAGCAGAAACCGAGGTGGTCGAGAAGTCAAATTCTCCACCATCCATAAGTTTTAATGTCTCACTGCCCGCCGCCCCTGAAATCGCTGTTGCAAAATCACTCAGATTGGCCGTATCAATCGCAACAGTTGCACCACTTGATAGACTAAGGTTTCCTATATTGAAGAATCCACCTCCAGTTACATCCGCACCATCTGACGCTAAAACAAGATCTGCTACGTTCGTGTCACCAGTTAAATCGCCAGTGTAGGTGCTACCACCGATATTAAACGTTACAGCATCATCGCTCGACGTTGCTGAAACATCAGTGGTACCGTTACTGATGGTAATAGTCCTAGTATTGCTAGAATCGTCACCAACACTATAAACTTCAACCGAAGAGAAAGTGGTGATATCCCCATCACCAGAAATATTGATAGTTTCTGATCCAGCTGCTGAAATATTACCAGTAAAACTTTCATGTTGAGCTACTGTCATGGAAACAGACGCGCCGGAGGCTATCGTTAAATTCCTGACCGCGTTTATACTTGCTGCCGTAATATCAGCACCAGAACTTAAAGACAAAGTATCGGCAGTGGTATTTTCGCCAGTAATTGTTCCAGTATAGGTAAGCGAACCTAAATCGAAGGTAATTGCATCTGAAGTTGAAGTACCAGTAACAGAATGACCCGCACTGCTCACGGTCACCGTTCTTGAATTGGTTGAATCATCGGATAAAGTATAATTTTCAAGCGCTGAGACCGTTGTAATATCACCATTGCCAGAGACAGTTAGAGAATTAGTGCCGTCGCCGGAAACCGAACCAGTAAACGATGACAACTGAGATACTGAAACTGTTGCAGAGCCACCAGTTGCTACAGAAAGGTTTTCAAAACCGCTTACTGACGCGCCTGCGATATTTCCGCCATCACTAATTGAAAGCGTATCTGTACCACTGCCTCCTGCTAGAGTGCCAGTAGCTGTGAATGTACCAACATTTACGGTGTCGTCACCACTGCTGCCTGTAACACTTTGCCCAGCAGCGCCAAGCGTAAAGGTATTAGCCGCTGAAAGTATGTAAGTTTCAATTGCACTGTTACCCGTTAAACCATCACTCACATCACTGATTGTAATCGTCTCGGTTGCCGCTGCTGTGATTGTTGAGAAGCTGTCATGCTGAGCTTCCGTCATAGTGACTGACGCATTATCACTTAAGGTCAGTGATTCGAAACCGCTGAGCGTAGCACCACTGATATTTGCACCATTATCTGCTTGTAGAGTATCTGTGCCTGCGCCAGCTGCGAGTATACCTGACGGCGTAAACCCGGTTACATTAACCGTGTCATCCCCGCTGCTACCCGTCACATTTTGTGCTGCTGCTCCCATGGTAAAGTTCATTGCAGCGCCTAACACATAGGTTTCAATATCGCTATCACCGGTTAGGGTTTGATCTCCATCAGCGCTAGATATTGTAAATTGGTTTGTACCTGAACCATTGATGGTAGTAAACGCATCATGCTGCGTTTCGGTCAGCGTTAAAGAACCGTCATTGTCTGGGGTTAATGTTTCAAAATTAGCTAGCGACGTAAAGTTAGCTAGATTAGAGCCAGTTACTACAAATAGTGTATCGGTACCTCCGCCCCCATCCGCAGTTGAACCAGCAATATGGCTAGTATCAGCAATAGTCAGTGTTTCATCGTCGCCAGTAAAGGTGATTGCTGGAGATAAGTTTGCGCCGTTTGTTGTATTAAAACCGGCTGCGGCACTGCTCGCAGCAGTAACATTACTTACGGAAATAGTAGCTGTACGAGAAGTGCTATTATCTGTGCCATCATTTATAACAACAGTTACAGTTCTTGCGGTTTCGTTGGGAGTACCGGAGGTATTGTTGTAAGTGATCGCCTGTAAGAAGGTTTGCACTTCTGACGCTGAAGCAGTTGCGCCAGTGATAGAAATTGTATCTTGTAGCGAAATATCAGAAGAACCCGAAATTCCCGTCAATGCATCTTGAGCGGATGCACTGACATTCAGGCCTTCAGATGCACCGTCTTGATCGTTAGTAAGACTTACCGTTATGGTGGTAATTGTGTCGCCATCAGCTTCCGTCACAGCAGCATTCGCGGCGATATTTACCGCACCACCACCTTCAGAAAATGAAGCACTACTATTATCGCTGCCACTCGTTGAATCTAAATCAACTGCAGGTGCGGTGTTGGCCGTCGAGAAATTAAAGGTAGTATCGTCACTGATCCCCGCAAAACTGTTTCCCGCAGAGTCATCAACAGCAGTTGCATCAATACGAATGGCGTAGTTGCGATTACCGGTTAGGTCATTAGTAGGGTTTATATAAATTTTATCATTTGTAATGCCAATACGACCTGCACTTGGGCTAGTCGTCGTACCGTCGCTTTCTGTCGCGACATCAAACACTTCAAAATCACTACTACCACTGACGTCACGAATAGTAATGTTACCAGTTCCAAGGGCTATATTTTCGTTGAAGTCAATAGTAATATTACTACTTCCTGAGACCCCTGTCGCATTGTCATTCGGTGTTGAGTTTCCACCATCGAACGTAGGTGCAACCTCATCGATATCTGTAACCGTAATGGTAATATTTTGTGTCGCTGTATTGTTGCTACTTCCACCGTCATTGGCAGTAACCGTAATATTGTAAATATTGTCGCCGCCATTGTCTCCCGGCGATTCATAGTCCGGTGCAGTCTTAAACGTGATGACACCAGAGCTTGAGTTAATATTGAACTGCGAAGCATCTGTGCCAGATAAGGAATAAGTGATCCCTGAGTCATTGCTACCGCCATCACCATTGTCAGCATTAACATCCAGCACTGTGCCCGTGCCATTTTCTGCAAAGTTAGTCGATGCACTGCTGTTAAAGGATGGAGGATTATTACTAGGCGTTCCTGGATCCCAATAACAAACTCCCGCAGGACAATTAGCCTGATTATAAGTTTCACAAATTCCTACAGGATAGCCAGGTAAGGGTGTACACTGCAAAAACTCGAGCCGCCCCCAATTTGGGTCGCGTGTGACCGTAATGGTTTTGCTAGTCAATCTTGACTGCACGTGCTCTAGCGCTTGCTGATTAACAGCGGTATGAGCCGCCCCCCCCTGTAATGTCTCTGCATTTGCTAGCGTTGATGAAGCCACTGCCACAGGTAATTGAATGGCTGCACTGCATAGCAATGCGGCCTTAATATGGGTTTGTAGTTTACTGTGCGTAAATACCATTGCGCTGTTATGTTCTGTATCCATAGTTTTATCCACATTTTATACCCAGAAGCTCACTTCCAAGGTAGGAACGACCTTTATCCAACTTGTTGTGTTATCAGTAGCTAACACAGCCGTTTAATTACTTTACTTACTCCGGTTGTCCAACGCTAAACCAGACACTTGAGCCAGCTTTTGTTTGACTTTACTTGCCGGTAATTCGGGTTCAGCGGCCAACAGCAGTGCAATCATGCCCGTACCATATGCAGCTGCGTAAGAAGTACCACCAAAACCACTGTATGCATTATTTCTTGCAATACCCCTAGCACTATAACCTGGCATCCAAGCACTTACCGATTTACCAAAGTTACTGAAGTTTGCCGGCATACCGCTGCTATTCATTGCGCCCACCACCACCGCAGACGCAATACTCGCCTCTGTGCTGTTTGCTTTAATCATCATCCCGCTGTTTCCAGCGGCTAATACCACTAAGCTTCCTTTACCGCCTCGGCCGGTTTGTGCTAAGCCATCAATGGCATCTTTTATTGGTTCTAGTAGCAACTGCGTTTGCCAACTCATGTTAATAACATCGGCTTGCGCCAGTTGCGCAATATGTAACGACTCCAATGTATGGCTTGTCCAGCTTTTTGTTTGTCTTATTGCAATAAGCCCTGCGTCGATTGCAAGGCCCGCCATTTCAGCTGGCAGCAAGTTGGTTGCTCTGGCAAAAATCACTCCAAGTACCTTAGTACCATGTTTATCAAAGCGGCTTTGCGGCTGTACGTCCTTGACTCTTCTTTCAATATCGTAGGTGAGTAATACCTTAGTTTTACTTAAGGCCTCATGTTTTAAATCAAAGCCATCATCGATAACAACTATTTTTACTCCCTCGCCTTGAGTCGATTGTTGTAGTTGTTTTTGCCACTTCTCTAACTGAAATAAACGAAAAGGTAAGCTTTTCATAGAATCTGATTGCGACAAGGTTTTTGTTAGCCATTGCGCAGCGTTATTGTTTTCAACTTCGAGCTTACTTTTTATTTGTAAAATATCTGGTTGAGCATATATTACCCCCTCCAAACCACTGGCAATCGCTAGTGCACCAGTCAAGCGCTTGGCGGACGCGTCTTTTAGCGATACCACCATAAACTCGTGCTCTGCAAATGGCCCAAAGGTGGCTAACTGACCCACCTCTATTTTTTGTTTTAAGGCGTTTGCAGCGTCACCGCCCATCCCAACCTTTATTTTTATGATTATTCTGTTACTCAGCTCTACCAATTGTTCTGAATTAGCAAACTTATACACACTCTTAGGTTCAGCGCTGCTCTGTTCAAGCTTTATCTTGTTGCCAAAATTAACAAACTCAATTCCCTGTGCATTCGTCGTACCAATAGATAAAACAACAAATATAAAGCACAGCACCAGCTTTAATCTTGTTAGATAAAAAAGCTGACAAACCTCTTTTTTACACATTGGTTACCACTCTTACAAACACCACAGTAAGTTACTAATTTAAAAGCTATAATAACACCCAATTACTGCCGTAAAATATAAGTATTAGTAAGGATCAGCACCAACAACAAGCCAATCTCTTACTAATACTTTGCGTCTTACTAAGCTAGTTCCTTGGTGGAAATGTACCATCTAGTGCCAATGCAAACCGAATCGCCAAAAATGGTTGGCGGTTTTCATGCCCCAAATTTGCCATGCCATTAGTACCAAGCGCAGTATAGTCCATCGCTATCTGCTCTTGCACATCAGGAGCGTTATCATAAATAGTACCAGTTGTAGACTGAGCGAGTAGATTCCCCTGCGCCGTACCGACCGTTCCGCCTAATGAAGTCGTACCATAAAAAGTATGGGTATGAGCAGGTAAGTCCGACGCAACTAGCACAACTTCATTGTCGCCTTGCTTTTCAGTTAACCAATTTGGTGTCAGGCCAGGACCTGTCCCCGTCCCCATCGGAACTCTACATTGTAAATCTGGTACCCCCATGGTGGTGCGACAATCACCACCAAAGTTACAGCCTATTACCGCAAAAAGTGCTGAATTTTGCGATATAGGTAGTAGCTGTCCTCCACAACTGGTCCACCACTCTGGTGTAAAATTGCATACAAACATTCGAACTTCACCTAAAAAACAATCAGCCATTCTTCTTCTCCTTAATTTCTAGGTGGATACATGCCATTTAGGCATATGATAAAATTAACCCCAAGGCTAGGCATTTTGTTTTCATGAGCCTGATTGCTTCCCGCAGAGGCAATGATGCCGTTATACATAGCTGAAGGACCATCACCATTCTGGGCCGTTGCTGGTTCACAGTAAATATTCGCTTTACCCAACACTTGCCCAGCAGGGTTTGTACCCGTAGCGGTGTTGTTACTTACCTGAAAATTATGGCTATGCGATGGTATTTGACTGATATCTAAGGTGACCGTTTCTACCCCTTTCATTGTTCCTATCTGTGTTGGCGTTAACCCGGGACCACTACCGAACCCCATAGGTAATCGACCCCGCATATCAGGAAACCCAAAACTACTTCTACCATCTCCACCATAAGTATTCCCAAGCAAAGAGAATAATGCTTCATTCCCTGGAATTGCGGTGATCTGTCCGTAGCAAAACGCCCATTTAAACGGCGAGTAATTGCCAGCAAACATCGTTATCTGTCCAATAAACCCTTCCATTTACGACCTCCTTAGTTTCGGCTCGGATAAATGCCAGTAAGTGCAATGGCAAAGTTAAGAGATAAGCTGGGTTGCATATTATTGTGGCTCTGACCGCCGCCAATGCTTGATACCGTGGAGCCCGAGGTATTTACCAAACTTGTGGCTGCGGCATATATAGGCTCTGCCGTCTGCGTCGCCATTTGGTTTGGTCCCGGAATGTTAGCAAGTGGGAAGTTAGCCGTTTTCGTACTTGCTTGCACATTGTGGGTGTGTGCAATATTTGCTAAGGTTAAGGTTACGTTTTCAGCACCACCAGCATTGCCTCTATCGTAACTAGCGTTTCCTAAGTCACCAAGCCCCACCGGCACTCTGCCACGAAAGTCTGGTAGACCAAAGGTTGTTCTACCATCACCACCATACGCGGTGCCGGTAAGAGAATAAAGCGCTGGATTTTGGCTAATTTGAATTAGCTGACCATTACATAAAGACCAATTTTTAGGTGCCCAATTGTAGCCATAGAGGGTAACCTGTCCAATATAGGGTTCTGACATTATTAAACTCCTTTATGCTTCTTTTTTTATGCTGATAATTATTTGATACTTGTCTTTTTCGTATGCAGATAAAAACAGTGGCATTTCACCCAACTTTTGATGCTTTAATGTATACGTATCATCAGTAAGCGGAAAATTTGATTTGGCGGTTAACGTTACAGAAAATCCTTCAAATTCATTACTGTTTAGCTTGCACTCATCAATAGCATCAACTTGCAACTCGTTTAGCTTATGCTTGCCATCGGCCGTAAATACTTCAACATCCTGACCGATTAAGTCTTCAAATAAACTACTAGTTAGTTTCACAACACTTGCTCCTTTGCTCATTAAGTTAGACTCGCTCTTGTTAACTAAAAAACAGTTATTAATACCAATGATCAAGCGAGGCGCTTTATTACCTTTCGTTCATTACCCCTCTTTTTAAATTAACCTAAAACTATATTCCTCAACGCTGGCGGATACCAAATTAGTAACTCATAAGGAGCCTTAATTGATTCAATTTTAAAGCCTAGCTTCTGATATAAACGCTTTGCATCGTAATTATTTTGCAATACCGACAGAGTCATCGGCACGCCGGATTGAGCAGCAGCTTGCTGGAAAGATTGAACAACTGCTGCACCGAGCCCTAATCCACGAGCTTGAGGTATTAAAGCAATTTCTATTAATCTCACTTCATTATTACCAAAGTCAATTGTCGCCTTGCCTATTCGCTCATGGTGTTTTTCAATAATGAAATACATAGCGTTTGGAAATTGATCTCCATAGCCATTACTTTGCGCTTTAAACTGCATTTCAATAATTGACTCTATAAAATCCTTATCTCCATCAATCAACTGCAAATCTTGCCGAGTGCTATGGTGTAAGCTTTCCAGAAAGCCTTTATCTTCTGGTTTTGACGGTCTAACATATAAACCATCTGGAGGCGTAAACTTCATCACTCTTACCTTTATATTTTAACTATAAAAACCAACTACTTTTCGATTAATAGCACCAACTAATTTATCATCAAGTCGATTACCAATTTTATCAAGCAGCCAAAACTCAAATTCCTCAAACAACCTAAACCGATACAAGGCTTCTAAAACCAATTCTAAACTTAACTCAAGTTCACCCCATATTTGTGTATCCAAAGACCACTCACATTCATGGTTGTTAATATCAAGCTTATTTACTTTATTTAATTGGCATTTAACGAAGATACGTTTAATTTGGAAAATTCCAGACTCACCCACCTCATGATAAGCGGGAAGATTTGGTAAACTTTCATCAGGGAAGCTAAAGATGAACTCAGGTATTGGATCGTCAATATACTCAAAAGTAATCCGATCACCGGCCTTTAGATTTTTATCTTGGTACTTAATTGGTAAATTCAAGCTGCATTGGTTTTCGGTGAGTCTATGCTCCCTATAGACTTTGATTTCCGTTTTCAATTCCAGTGTATGATAAACTTTCCCGCAATCCGGTACCTCAAACGAACCAGATAAAACATCTAGATTATTCTCATTGAGTGCGCTTGCTGTGTTTTTATCGAGACGGAAAAACGAACCAAGCTCAGCTGGGTTGACTCTTTGCTCACTTTTCGTCAGAGAACTTGGATTGCATAGCCAAGCAGTAAGCTCAATTTCTTGAGGTATGAGCTCTCCATCTGGCTTTAAAAACTGTTGAAGGTGGCTAAAAATCCATACTTGAGGCTCTCTGCGTAATAAGGTATTCATGGTCTCGGAAATGATGAGATCAAACTCTATTGGTTCTTCAGGTAGCCAAGTTGTTGCATCTGCGTGCACTATACGTTTCACCATATGAGCGATATCAAGTTTAGTTACCAGCTCATGTATTGCTTGCGTATTTTCTGGATGAATATCTAAAAGTGTTACTGAGACTGGACTCGTTTTGTGGAGCGCGAGAAAAGGTAATAGTAATACACCATATGGCCCGGTCCCTGCGTAGAGGATATTTATATTATCTTGCTGATTGATTTTGTCTCGTATCGCGCTCGCAACGCCCTGCATAAATATCTGACTACGTAGCGTTTCTAGTAAACATTTAGCTGCCTGAACAGGTGAAATCGCGACCCCTTTGTCAGTGTTTATATCAGACCAATCATTCATATCGAAGTCAGTGGATACGCCTGTTAGTTCAGCTAGAGCCTCAGACATAGATAGTGCGTGAGGTCTATTTAACCCAGCATCAATATCATTTAGGAGCAAAGCTTGAGAGTGCTCTAGCAATTTTTTTACTTGGTACACGCTGCCAGACGTCATTACAGATCCTTCAACCTATTATTTTTAAATCGCTTGCTAACGAAACACACTGCATTTTTTTAGCTTGTATACTCTTCACAAGGAACGCCCATTGACCCTGACTGGCAATCTAATAACCAATCATTTACTTTGCAATCAATAACGATATTGACTCTATCAAGGTTTCCTCGGTTAGCGACACTGTGTATTTTGTCCGCATTTATGTACCACACCTCTCCTTCTTTCATTGGTACTTGCATACCATCAACGACAAACTCAAGAGCAGTGTCGATGACCAAAGGTATATGAAGTCTTGCTTCACCATTTTCGATACAAAGGCCGCCATCTCTGTGAGGTTTTATAAAAGCACCTGCTTTCAATCGCATGATTCTTACAGAGAGAACTTCACAGGGGAAATTATCAACGAATGATTTAAGTAGCGGCTTTTCTTCTAATATAGGTAAGTTTTGCCAGTGAGTGCCTGACTCAATCGCAAAGTTTTGTAAGATCGGGTGAGCAGATAAATGCTCTGACAAACAACGCAACGCAACTACGTCCCACCCGCCGTCGTAATTTGCTTTATTTACATGGTCAGTCCAGGCCAGCTCATTCAGCGTCCCAAGCTCGTCGAGTACTTGTTGATGTTCAAGAAAAATTGGAAGCTTAAAATAAGCTAACCGTTCCTTACTATATGGCATAACCATCCTTAAGTTCACAGATAACTAACCTAACGTAACTCAAGCTCCAAACTGCTTAAGTGGCAAAAAAGTAAAATCCGATCAAGCCCTTACTCAGCTTAGTCCACCTCGATAAAATTGCGAATATTTTGATCTAATTTCCATTGGCGATCTGAAAACTTCCCACCATTGATAATAATCTGATTAGCGCCATCGATACTTGTAACTGTGCGTTTTTGCTTTTGACTCAATGTATAGTTTTTTAAAAATACTCCATTGCTTTCAAAAACTTTGATACTAGAACTGCCAGAATTCAAAACAAATAACTGATTAGACTTACCAATGGTGATGCTCTTTGGACCATTAAGTTGATAGTCTTGCTCAATTCCGAACTCACCAAAAGTGCCCACTATTTCACCGCTAAAGTCGGCTAACACTATGTGGTGCTTTCCAGGTTGCAATAAATAAAGCTGTTGTTGTGTCGGATCTACAGCAAAATCTTTAAGATCGCTAATGTATTTAGGTAAAGGCAATTCATTGGAAGCAGGGTTACCCTGGGTATCAAAAACCCTGATCACCCTCTCATGTTCGAAGTAAACGTAGAGAGAATCTCCGTAACGCCTAATTATATTGGCTCTTTTTTTAAAAGAAACTCGTTCCCCTGAAGGGCTTAGAACATCCCTGATAGGTACTTGAATACCGAGTTCATTCAATAGATTTTCAGGAAGCCTTTCCGTTGTATCTTTTGATACTCCAGAAGCAGTGAAGCTTTGTCTAGCAAAACTAACAGGAGGCAAGACTGATGCAACCGTGAGTGCTGCACCAGCAAACATAAACGTTCGGCGTTTCATTCATTTTTCCTTTTTATTCTTATAGGTAAAGTATGCCAACTTTTTCGAGCAGAAGGAATTACACTCCATTACAAGCAATATTCCAAAAAACTCACCCAAATAAAAATACAATATTTTCAAAAACTTATAAAATCCCACAGTCAACCCAGACTGTTAATTATCCAATTTTAAAAAACAATTAAAATTCTCATGCTAGACAAGTATTTACATTCCAATTACCCTATACCATTAACAAAAAATAAGAATTAGTAATCATATGTCTCTGACACAGTTTTCGGATAGCCATATTGTCGATGTATTCCAGTCTGACAAATACCAACTACTTGAAAAAATTGGAGAAGGTGGATTCGGTAAAGTTTTTAAGGCGCGCCAAATAAACACAGGGCAAATCGTTGCACTAAAATTTTTGGCGTTAGAACCACAACTAGAAGCGACGAAAAAACAAAGATATGCAGAACGTTTCAATCGTGAAACCTTACTTTGTAGTCAATTAAACCACCCAAATATCGTACGATTATTAGATAAAGGACAATTAAATGAAAATTTAATGTTTGGAGTCTTCGAGTATGTGGAAGGACAAACATTAAGGGACTATCTAAGTCAAAATGGCGCGATTGATTCTGTGTATGCAACCGACATCATGTTGCAGGTGCTAGATGCACTTATTCATGCCCATCAACAAGGCATCATTCACAGAGACATAAAACCAACCAATATTATGCTAAGCCAATCTGGTGCTAAGACTTACGCCAAAATACTTGATTTTGGTATCGGTACACTTGCGCAAGAAAGCCGCCAACATGACTTTGAAACAATCACGCTTACGCAAGAAACATTGGGCACGCCTTCTTACAGCGCACCAGAACAATTACGTGGCGAGCCAGCTTCTGCCAAATCAGATCTTTATGTATGGGGTCTGGTATTCTTAGAATGTTTAACTGGCGTGCCTGCGGTAACGGGCACTAGCGTCGCATCGATTTATCACAAACAATTAAGCGATGTACACATTCCAATTCCAAGCGCCCTACTTGGCCACCCCCTTGCGGGACTGCTTAGGCGTGTACTCAATAAAAGTGCGTTGGAACGTGTGATCACTGCAACCGAGGCATTTTCTGAACTTGCTCGGATGAACGTATCGAACCTTGTTGGTGTGCTAAATGATGTTAAAGCCCAGCATGGTTACGACGAAACCACAGTAATGATCCGTGATGACGATCCTAATCATCGCGCCATTCAAGAATATACTGCGCTTACCGAACGCAAACAGCTAACCGTTCTTGCGGTAAGGTTAAGTGTCAAAGCACTCGACAACAATGAAAAAGACTTCGATGTCATAGACACGGTTTATAAATCTCAACGCAATCACTTTATTGATATCGCGACTCGTTACGGCGCTTATCATGTGGGTAATCTCGCCGATACCAGTTTGTTTTATTTTGGCTACCCCGTTAGCAGCGATAATGATGCGCGATTATCTGCCCGTACCGCACTTGAAATGATAAGCGAGCTTGCGAAGCGTAACGCGCTAATGCAAGAAGCTCACAGAGTCGCGCTTAACGCCCATATAGGCATTCACACTGGGATATTTATTACCTATGCTAATGCCGTACCTGAAGGACATCACGCGAATATTGCAGCAGCACTCTCCCGTGAAGCTGGCGAGCGCCAAGTCTTATGTAGTGCAGAGTCACGCTCACTCCTTGATGCTTTTTCTGAATTCAATCTGTACGGCCAAGTACAAATAGGCCCGTTATTTGAACTAACGCCGGTTTATAACTTGCAAGGAGAACGTCGGATCGAAGCGTTTGGCTTTATGCGTGGTACAAAGAACCATCACGAACTTGTTGGTCGTCACATTGAGCTTGAACAGACACTTTCACTCATTAATAACGAGGTCGAAGGTGCAACCCGCATCGCTCACATTCATGGTGAGGCTGGCATAGGTAAATCTCGGCTGCTGCAAGAAATTCGTGCTAATGCACCGCAATATCAACATTTAGTCGCCCAGTGTTTACCAGAGCATCAAAATAATGCTTTGTATCCAATTTTAACGCTGGTCAAGTATCTATTTAACACCGAGCAGCTAGATGCTCATTCAGCCAATACCGTTTTTAGTTATGTATTATCCAACATGGATAGTAAGCTCGATTTAGCACAAGCTATCCCTGTGTTGCTAGTTTGGCTCAATATCTCACTTGATGATGAAATCACGCCTTCTACACTTTCTCCCGATGAGCAAAAGCAAGTGTTGTTTAAAGGGCTTTGTGCATTGTTATTGTCAAATCGCCATGGACTCAGCAAGTTTAAGCTCTACATTATCGAGGACATTCACTGGGCAGATAGCACCACCTTAGAGTTTTTACATCACTTTGTCGGTGCGCTCGCTTCAGGTGATGTTTTACTAAGCACTTCAAGACAAGCGGTACCAACTCAGTTAAAAGACCTCACCTTAGTGGATGTTTGTCTGAAAAAACTAACCGAAAAAGCCACAGAAGATTTTATCATTAATTTGTTTGATGGCCGCCGAGTGTCAGAGCAAGTTCTCAAATTACTTACCAGCCGCACCGACGGGATCCCGCTATTTATTGAAGAACTCGTCAACATGCTTAAACAAAAGGCATTAGTTGGAGATAAAGGCGGAGAGATTGACTTCCTCGCACCAGATAAACTTGACCAAGTACCTACGAGTTTAAGGGAGTCATTACAACAAAAACTAGATAGCCTTAGTCACGCCAAAGAAACAGCCCAACTAGCAGCCACAATTGGCCGAGAGTTTGAATATGATTTACTCGTTGCGGCATCTTCTTTAAGCGAAAACCAGATCCAAAACGACTTAAATGAGTTGATAGCAAACGACCTTATTGTGCAGCAACGTCGTGTTGATAACGATAGCTATATTTTTAAACACGCTTTGGTACGTGATGCTGCCTATGAAAGTATGGGTAAGCATGAATCGCATGCACACCACATGAGTATAATTGAGGTACTCAACAATACAGGAATGAGCCAAAAGCAACCACTGCTTACAACCCACCATTTAGCAAAAGTGGGAGAGCATGATGCGGCTGTTGAATTATTACTAACATCAGCAAAAAGCGCCGCTGCGATTTATTCTGTCGCAGAGGCCAGTATTTACTATGCAGAGGCATTGAATTTCTTCCAAAATGGTTTAATCGATAACCAGCCTTTACTCCATAAGATTAAAAATGCACTTGCCTCATCTAGGATTGCATACAATGGTTGGCTAGATACGTTGGCAAAAAAGCACGTGCTTCAAAATATCAGTGAACTCGCCACAATTTTAGACCCTAAAGAGCGCTTCATTACGATGAGAGGCGAATGGCTGCACGCCTACGCTACCGGTGATATTTTAAAAGCTCATAATATAGGATTACAGCTGCACGAAAACAAAAGCGAATATCCACCTCACCAACACCCAGTGATCTTCGAGCTTTTATCGCAATCCTACTTTTCACTGGGGGAGTTTGACAAAGTAATAGCGCTTGTCGATACGTTACCAAAAGAAGGCTTTTTCGATAATAGCTCTCAAGCCATAACTGATAATTACGGCTTTTGCTCTGAACTCACTTGTATTGCTTTTAAAGCTCTATCACAGTTGCTCACTGGTAAGGTTGATTTGGCACAAAGCGCTATGAATAATTTAGCTGAACTTTCCAAAGATATAAATATAAATGATATTAGCTCAGCAACAAATGGAATATGGGCGTGGTTTAAGCTAATACATGCTTCAATACAAAACGATTCCATTAATTTTAAAAAATATCAAGATGAAGCAAAATATTACTCATCAACAGGGGTAAGCCTTGCAAAAAACTCTAATAACGCTGGCTGGTTGGGTTATAATAATATGCTCAACTACTTGGCAAATTTAGATGATATAGATAGTTTACAAGAATTCGAAGAAAAAATATCAAGCTTTGCTGGGTATCGTTCACATCGAACTTTTTATTATTACTTTTTATATAAAGTATTACTATTTAATAAAAACACAATGAAAGATGATGCTTATAATGAATACTTAAATGATAAGGCTAGCACTAAAACCTTATACCTCCAAAACTATGAAAATTAGGAAATGAAAAATGAGTGATAATACAAAACTACCAACCGGTTTAATCTCTTACATCTATAATGTAACTAACGATGAAGCTTTGAAACAACGAGCGACCGATAACTTGGCTGAAGTGATGGCTGAGTTTGATTTAACAGCAGATCAAAAACGCATTATTACTGAAATTTCTTTAGAGACTGGATTGACAGATGATCTGTGGGATCAACTATCTGCAGAACTAAGACCTGAAGTTCAACACACTATCAAAACAATTTGGTAATACATAGGAGCAGCGGGTGATTTTTAGCTTAATCAAGCGTGTATTTTTTGTAGTGAAACTCTGTCAACGGTACAGGAACGATTTAGTTGTTTTACTTTGTAAAATTCTAATGTTATTAACATCAGAAACAGAACAAAAAATAGACCAAAAATTAAGTTAAATTGGTATTTCACCCGCATTCATCATGAAATATAGTAAAAGTGAGCTTTATAGCATTGCACTTGATAGTGAGGTTCAACATCTCAATCGCACAATAACGGAAAAGCTTCAGCCAATTGTAAATGGCATTCCTGAAAATATACATGCAATATGTTTTGAAAAGAGAATTGATCAGTTTGAAGAAGCAGTTGATTTCCTAGTATGCTATTACTGCTCTCCTCATAATTTAGATAGCGTTTTATCTTATATAAACCAAAAACTTCCAAATGAATACGCCCACAGAATAAACAAGTTTATAAAGAGGAGGAAGCTTTCTTCTACTTACAAACCTGTAAACTTAATATGGTTTAGCTTTGACTGGGAAGATGGTCGTTATAGCACAGTTCCAACATTTTGTATAAGTACACAACATTGTCAGTTTTCTGACTTCAGCCTATTAAGCGCATTTATAATTAACGCATCTGAGTTTTTAGCTCCTGAATTTTTAAATAAAACAAAAGAGTTACTTCCTAGTTTAGAGAGTACTAGGATAAACCACTTCAGCTTTACATTTGGACGAAAGGAATTTAGAGCTAAATTCGTTTTTAAATTAGAAACATTGAAACTTCCCGGTTTACTCAAAGATCTAGACTGGAAAGGAAACTTATATCTACTGGAACAGTTATTAAATGCTATTGTTCATGTATCAGATGAAATACAAGTTGGGCTTTCCTATTCAACGGAGTTGTCAGAAAAAATTGAAATTGAACTGCCTTGGATCACAAACCTTGACGAAAATTACCTACATGACAGCTTTTTGAGCGCACTAAGAAAAATAACAGACAAAAAATTAAGCACTAACTTAACTCCTTGGCTCAACCTGAAAGTACAAACTGGTTACTATATAAAAATAACCCTCACATCAACATCTGAATTTAATATCAAATCATATTTATATTCTTCACCTTATAAGAAAAGGAAATAACCATGAAAAGTGTAATAGCGAAGCTCTCTTTACTATTAGTAAGTACTGGTACTTTTGCTACTGAATACAGCATTTTTCCAGATTGGCTAGTCAAAGACGAATGCACATTAACTGAGCCCTTTCCTTTTCCTAGCGACTTGACTCAGCTAAAACCTTACCCTCTTGACGCATACAATAAGTTAGTGAAGTCATGTGAAAAGTTAAAACCCGTAAAACCTTCTGAATCGAAGAAGCTTGACTATTTGGATCATCGTTACGCACTATTTTCATGGTTGAGCTTTATTGCACTAAACAGGCAATTGGACGAAAACTATAAGCTCACACAAAATAATCTAAAAGTGTGTACTGCCGACTCAGGCGCCAACTGCCCGCTTCCACTTTGGATAAACTGGCGTGAAACCGAGACCATTTTCACAGTAGATGCAACGCCTCCGGTAAACTGGGATATATCCAAAAACTTTGCCATGATGCAGCCTTTATCTGCTGTGGAACAAGTTGCGCCTAAAAATGAACCGAAAAAACATGCTATTTTAACCGATCAAAAAAACAATCCTGTTTATTATCAAAAGTTCGTCAGTCCATATGTTTTCAATTTTATTACTAAAAACAAACTATATAGCATAGATGGCCAAATTGAATTCGCGAATAACCCGACTTATAGTTGGGCGTGCAAAAGTCAGCAGGCAAGTAATATGTGTATCAACATGAATACTATTGGCTTTTTAGCTTGTTCCGACAAATCTTCACTACCAACTTGTAACTTGCCACAAAACTTGACAAGTTTTGACCCTAAGCCGCCAGGCCTTGCTATAGAGATAAAGGTAGCTTGGAAATTGCTAGATGAGTCAGATGACCCTAGTAAATATATTCGAGCCAAACTACCCGTAAAGCGCTACAACCAGATACAAAATGGCGAAGCTGGTTCATTTAAAATCGAAGAAAAAGAAGTTGGCGTTGTTGGATTTCATATAATGCAGAAAACTGGCACGTCTAGTAACTGGATTTACGCAACCTTTTCACATCAGAATAATGTTTGGGGCAACTCACCAACATTTTTCAACAAGCAATGCCCAACATGCGCAATCAATCATCCAGTAGGAGGCACTAAGCCTACTCAGGTGGTGCGATTAGAGCAAATATCACCTGTTGTTGAGCAAGTGAACCAGCATATTTCTAAGTTGTTTAAACAAGAAAACGCTGTCCTTCAATATTACAAACTGATTGGTACCCAGTACTCAACTAATAACCGAAGTAAGCCAATGACTGATATTAACGGCCAAGCAAGTGATACGATTGAAACCAAACTCATTAATTATTCGGGAGGAATGCCTCACCCGGTTTATTTGACCAATGAAGTGATTGAGACATTTTTACAACTAGGAAATCAACCTCAAGGTAAAGAAGAAGCGCTTTATTATAAAAGCTCCTCTTGTATGAATTGTCATGCGGCAGGCGGGATCGCAACTGAATGCGATAAGAGTACTGGCAAACCAATATTTACACCACGTACAGCAGATTTCTCTTTTATATATCACGATGCAAAGACACAGTTTAAAAACCAAAACTGTATCAAAGAGGAAAAATCAAATTAAGGTTTTTAACCTGAGGTTCGGGGCTTAGCTACTACAGTTAATGTGTAACCACTAAATACACACCAGTCTATCAAACAGTAAAAGCAAGATAAGCAGTCATGCTATCTTGCTTTTACTTAGAAAAATAAAGCTTAGCGCTGCGCTAATTTCCCTCTTGCTGCATGAAGCTTCTTATAACTTTCAATAAGACGCAGGTGCTTATCCAAACCTTCCAGCTTCATGTTAGTTGGCGTTAAGCCATAGAATTTCACATCGCCATTAATTGAACCAATAACCGCATCCATCACGTCTTTAGAGAACATGCGAGTAAAGTTATGAATGTAATCTTCAATTTCTAGCTCTTCATCCAACGCGACTTCAAGTGTGGCATGCATTGCTTGGTAGAATAAGCCACGCTCAACGGTGTTGTCGTTAAACTGCAAAAAGGTTTCAACTAGTTCAATGGCCGTTTCGATATCGCCAAGCGCTAGATAGATTAAAATCTTAAGCTCAAGAATTGTAAGCTGACCCCACACCGTATTTTCGTCAAACTCAACACCAATTAGGGTGATAATATCGATATAGTTATCAAGCTGGCTGTCTTCTAAGCGCTCGACCAAATTAGCTAATGCCTCGTCATCTAGAGAATGGATGTTGAGAATATCTTCGCGATATTGCAGTGCTTTATTGGTGTTGTCCCAAATCAGATCTTCGGCAGGGTAGACTTCAGAAAAGCCCGGAACCAAAATACGACAAGCGATCCCTAAGTCTGTAAATTCCGCAATATAGGCTTCTTTACCTAACCCTTCCAAAATGCCAAATAACTTATCGCATTCTTCTTCATTAGTGCCTGTAAAATCCCACTCAACAAAATCGTAGTCATGCTTCGCACTAAAGAAGCGCCAAGAGATCACCCCCGTTGAATCGATAAAGTGTTCAACAAAGTTCTCCGGCTCAGATACCGCCATACTGTTAAACGTAGGTTTTGGTACATCGTTTAAGCCTTCAAAACTACGGCCTTGTAACAACTCGGTTAAACTGCGCTCAAGTGCCACTTCGAAGCTTGGATGCGCCCCAAAAGAAGCAAACACACCGCCTGTTTTTGGGTTCATTAGGGTTACACACATTACGGGGAATTGACCGCCAAGAGACGCATCTTTCACCACCACAGGGAAACCCTGCTCTTCAAGCCCTTTGATCCCTTCAACAATACCTGGATATTTAGCAAGTACAGACTCTGGCACGTCAGGGAGCACGATTTCCTGCTCGATGATTTGCTTTTTCACCGCGCGTTCAAAGATCTCAGATAAACACTGCACCTTCGCTTCAAACAGGTTATTACCGGCACTCATACCGTTACTTAGGAATAAATTCTCTATTAGATTTGACGGAAAATACACAGTTTCACCATCAGAATGGCGAGTGTACGGAATAGAACAAATACCGCGCGCTACATTACCTGAATTTGTGTCGATTAGATGTGAACCGCGTAGTTCACCTTCAGGGTCGTAAATTTCACGAGTGTAGTCGTCTAAAATCTCAGTAGGAAGCGCATCATCAGCTTCAGGCTTAAACCACTTTTCGTTCGGGTAGTGAACAAATTCAGCATTTGCGATTTCTTCACCAAAAAACTGATCATTATAAAAGAAGTTGCAATTTAAACGCTCAATAAACTCACCAAGTGCCGAGCAAAGCGCGCTTTCTTTGGTTGCCCCTTTACCATTGGTGAAACACATTGGTGAAGCAGCATCACGAATATGCAAAGACCAGACGTGTGGCACGATATTACGCCATGATGCAACCTCAATCTTCATGCCTAAATCCGACAGGATCTTGGTCATATTTGCGATAGTCTGTTCCAGCGGAAGATCTTTACCTAGGATAAAAGTGCTGTCGCTTTCGCTGGTATCAACCATCAGCATAGCCTGCGAGTCATCTTCAAGGCTTTCAACCGCTTCCACTTGGAATTCAGGTCCTGTTTGGATCACTTTTTTAACAGTACAGCGATCAATTGAGCGCAGGATACCTTGGCGGTCTTTTTCAGAAATGCTTTCCGGAAGCTCCACCTGAATTTTAAAAATTTGGTTATAACGATTTTCAGGATCAACGATGTTGTTTTGCGCCACACGAATTCCATCCGTTGGAATGTCACGCGCATTACAATACACTTTCACAAAGTAAGCTGCACAAAGCGCTGAAGAAGCTAAAAAGTAGTCAAAGGGACTTGGTGCTGAGCCATCGCCTTTATAGCGAATTGGCTGATCTGCAATGACAGAAAAGTCGTCAAATTTGGCATCAATTCTGAGATTGTCGAGGTAATTTACTTTGATTTCCATTGGAAGGTTCCGGTGTGTTGCAATCGAAAACGCCAATTGTACTTGAGGATGCAAAGTGGTGCCAATGGAAGTTTCTGTTTATTCGAGTTGAGTTAATATAAACAAAATCCACAATGTAACCCACCGTAATTGCGCTAACTGGCATTTTACGACACTATAGTCAGTGCTGTAGCTGAGACAGACTCTATTGGCAGGCGAGTGAATATACTCGACAAACAACACTTAAGTCTGACAAGCAACAAAATAACTAGGAAGTACACGCATGACGATTGTGAGCAAAAGCAAACTCGATTTTTACAAAAACAACGGCTTCGTTTTATTTGAACAAACTTTACCCGACACACTGCTGGAAAAACTGAAGCGACTATCTAATGCGCTCGAGAGTAAAGCAAAACAAGCACAGCAAGATGGAAAAATCGCGACTCAATACCATTTATCAAATGAATCAGGTGAGCCAAAACTCTTTCGTTATAATGATTTGCTTTTTGAAGCGCCCGAGTTAATTATCGAACTACTCGCAACACCAGCAATGTTAGCGATCAGTGAACACCTTTGTGGTGTAGGCAGCGTTCCATTGCAATGTGACTTAGTCTGCAAATATCCACATCCCCACCCTCACATAGCTTGGCATCAAGATGCTCCTCATTCTCGTCATTTTGCATATTTAAATGTCGGTATCTATCTTGATGATGCGAATATAGATGACGGGTGCTTACGCTATTTGCCAAATTCCCAACACCAAATTTTGGATATTTATTCTCTCTCGAGCGAATATGGCTGGAACATTCCAGGGGTTGTACAGCAACCAGCTAAAGCCGGAGATATCTTAGTTCAAGACATGATGGTTTTACATGGCTCTGAGCCGAAACGCAGTGAAGGTCCGAGAAGGACAATATATGTAGAGCTTCGGCCACTTGCAGGTGTCAATGAGAATCAAAGTAGTGAATGGGCTGAGCTTAGAAAGCAGTGGATGGCGCACGTTATTCAGGCTGCAGACCCAGAAGACGTACCTGAGAATTGGCTAGCCGTTTATGGTGAACCCAATTATGATTTGAATACGCTAGTAGAGCGTATCAAACAGAAACGAGAGGCGGTGATCCCAGCAGTTTGGGCACCGAAAATTGTTGAGCACCCAGACTATCCTACACCCGCCGACCTACGTTAGTCTGCATGAAGTAATTGTCACCGCTTATCGATGACAATTACCTCTGACCATACTGTGTTTGAAATTTTCTCTCACTTCACCTTAGCTAAAATCAAAAACACGATTTACTTCAATGCCATAGCACACTTCTTCAAACCTAAATCGTTTCATTGTTATCCCTTGGGCTTGGTCGAGGTTTACCGCCCCATGCTTTTCGTAAAAGCGTCTTGCTTGTTGGTTTTGTTCATAGATCCAGGTGTAAGCGCTTTGACAACCCAGCTCGTAAAGCTTTAACAAGCGTGCTTTCAACAGCGCCCTACCGAGCCCGCGGTTTTGGTGACTTGGTAAAATGTAACCACGATAAAGCTCGCCAGCATTCGTTCTCGATACTTTTTGGCTAACCGGGTTATACATTCGGCGATAAATCCCAGCAGCGCCGCAGCCTAATATTTTCCTGCCATCAGTCACAAGCAATGCTGTTTGGGTTGTCGAATTTTTGATAATCTCAAACCAAATAGTTGCAAAAAATTCGACGTTTCCCCTTTTTAGCACGTGCTCTGGTAAAAACCCGCTAAAGGCCGCTTGCCAGCTCACTTTGGTCACAAACGCCATTTCCTCTATATCTGCGGTGCTAGCAGTCTTTATGGTGATTTTTTCTGGCAGGTTAAATACGTCAACAAATGCCTTTTCATCTAACTCAGTGATATCCATATAAACACTCAGAAGCTCTTTTAAGTAACAATTAACACATTATTGTTACAACTTGTGATTTATACAAATATTTATTCCAACTTCCTTCTTGCTTGGATATTTACGTTTTTCACAAGGCCGACCACTATCAAAATTTATACCCAAATTGATAAATATCATCTAGGAAAAGCTCCTCAGCCAATTTTAACGCTAAATCAGAGTAGTAATGACGGTAGTGCCTACTTGATGCTTGATTATAATAAGGTAAATAATAATCTTTGCTCCCCAACTTCCTTAAAATTCGCTTACTGTCTTTTTGATAGTTTTCAAAGCGGCAAATTTCATTAACGAGTGAATTTCCCAAATGGTCAGATAACTGGGACCATTGACTCCACGCTATTCCGCCGTGCTGCTCTGCAACCATCTCTTGTACAAATAGTTCAAACCTCTCTTTCTCTGCATAATGATGCTTCTCAGATACCGCTTCTGAGTGTAGACTTTTACCTTTCTCTAATAGTGAATACCAAGAAACGAGTCTTTCCCATGGGTTACGTACAAAAGCAAATTTAAACGTACTCTCAAACGCTTCCGGCAATGCTGCTCTAGCCTCTAGAAGCGATGCATGCTGGCTGCATATCATCCTTAGGTCTGGCGCCGTTTGCCTGAGGACACTACATAACGACGTACCGCCAGTGCGGCTAATATGGCAGAACAAAAAATTGTACTTTTTAGAATAAAACATAAGCCTCAATCATTTCAGACTACAAAATGCATTTTCTTCACTTTGTTAAAGCATCCTTGGTCAAGAATAACTACAAAGTCGAAATCAGGTCTCGCTGACTCACCTTACCAAGTTTAAGCTGTTCGTAAGAATGATAGATAGCCTTTTTGCTATCTTGCAGTCGCTGGGTAATGTCTTCACCTTCAAGTAGCGCCGCTTGCGCGGCTTCTAGCCTATCTTGCGTATCAGTAATAATTGCTGTTAATTTTGCTTTATCTGATCTAATTAGCGTACTGTCCTGCTCGACTTTTTGCTCAAGCATAGTTAACAACTCTGAGCGTACAGTTACCGTTTTATACTCTTTAAAGTCCAATCCCAGATGATTAAATAACAGTGCTTGGTTCATCTCTTCTGGTGCAATTTCTACTTCAATTGGCATCTCTACAATGTTCGTCATCATTTCACGATACATCTCGATGTTATATTCGCGGCTGCCTATTTTGTGATTCGAACTCACCAGAGCTTCATGGGCTAGCTTTTCAGCTTGCTCAAAATGCTTGGTAAGGTAGGTCGATTGGGTGTTGTTCGGGGCTTTTTCTTGAACGGCCTTTGCGGCTTCCATAAACGAAGGTGTACCTGAACTTTTTGCCACTGAATTAGAAATGTCTTGATCGCTCACAGCATTATTGTTCTTTCGACTATAAAGATCGTTCGAACCATACATTTGTGAATAAGGTGAATTTTGAATGTACATACTCGCTCCTTGGTGCATTGGCTGTTCTAGTACAGCAATAAGTGCGCCAAGGAAGCGTTATTAACCTGATCTCGGGTTAGTTAGAGTCCTAGGAGTCTTTTAACCAATTTTTCGATGTAATCGGGTTTTACCAAACCAAAGTTTGCCGTTCAAGCGCTTAATATTACTGCGCTTGAGGCAAACTTTTTCCGCTATCGATTAATTAACCTGAGCTTCGGATAATTAATGCCTTTCTAGCAGCCAATTTTAGCGCTAACTGCGTTGAATTCACTTCCAATAGCCAGCTATTGGTGCGTAAATTCGTCTAGTTATCCCTAAAACTCTCTGGCTAGATAAGGGGATAATTTAATGTGTGTTTAAAAACAATTAGTTAGTTCATTCCTTATCCAAACCTCAGGTTAATTATTAACTTTCTCACGCCAACGGATCATCAACATATACACTACAGGTAACACCACTAAGGTAAGTAATAGTGCGCTTGCCATGCCGCCTACCATAGGCGCGGCGATGCGGCTCATTACCTCAGAACCTTTGCCCGAACCGTAAAGGATTGGCAATAACCCGATAATAATTGTTGCCACCGTCATCATGACTGGACGAATGCGTTTGCCCGCACCTTCTAAAATGGCATTATTAATGGCTTCAAGGGTTATGATCGGTTGTTTCTCCTTAAGCTCGCTGATGGCTTGGTTGAGATACACGAGCATGATAACGCCTATTTCAACGGCAACACCAGCAAGCGCTATAAAACCAACGCCAACTGCGACCGAAAAGTTAAACCCCTCAAGGTATAGCAGCCACAGTCCACCAATCATCGCCATAGGTAACGTCGCCATGATAATTGCCACTTCGCTAAAGCTTCTAAAGTTCAAATAGAGTAAAACGATAATGATCCCAAGCGTGAGCGGCACCACATAAGTCAATTTAGCTTTAGCACGCTCCATATATTCGTATTGACCAGCCCAACTGATGGAATAACCTGCAGGTAACTCCAACTGCTCGCTCAGTACTTGTTTAGCGGCTGCCACATAGCTGCCAACATCGACACCATCTAAATCAATAAACGTCCAACCATTAATGCGAGCGTTCTCGCTTTTAATGCCCGGTGGCCCATTTTCAATATAGATAGTTGCCACATCACCTAGGGCAATATTTAATCCCTCGGCGGTGACTATAGGAAGCTTCCGCAGTGCTTCTGGAGAATCGCGTAAGTCTTGCGGGTAGCGCAAACTAACCGGATAGCGCTCTTGTCCTTCAATGGTTTGCGTGACGTCCATTCCACCAATTGCAGTTGCGACCACTTGCTGTACATCAGCAATATTGAGCCCAAATCGCGCGGCTTTATCACGTTGAATATCGACCTTAATATAACGCCCCCAGCTACCCGCTCTGAATAGACCGAAGCGGTGCCCTCTACCTGACTCAAAATACGTTCAATATCTTGACCAATCTTTTGGATAGTATCTAAATCTGGACCCGCGACTTTAATCCCGACAGGCGTTTTAATCCCCGTCGCGAGCATATCAATACGCGTTTTGATGGGCATCACCCAAGCATTGGTCAAGCCCGGAAACTGCACTAGCTTATCGAGTTCCGCTTTGAGCTTTTCAGTGGTCACTCCCTCACGCCACTGATCTTTAGGTTTTAATTGAATAAAGGTCTCAATCATCGTCAACGGGGCAGGATCGGTTGCGGTTTCCGCGCGACCAATTTTACCAAAGACATTTTTTACCTCAGGCACCGTCGCTATCAATTTGTCGGTTTGCTGTAAAATTTCTCTGGCTTTACCAATCGAAATACTTGGATATGTAGTCGGCATGTACATTAAATCCCCTTCATCCAAAGGTGGGATAAACTCGCTGCCGATTTTATCCATTGGATAAAAGCCAACGACAGTAATAGCAGCAGCAGCCAACAACGTCAGCTTAGGAAAGCGTAAAACTTGTTTCAACAAGGGCATATACGCGCCAACCAACATTCGATTGATTGGATTTTTATGCTCGGGCACAACTTTACCGCGAATAAAGTATCCCATCAGCACAGGAATAAGCGTAATGGCAAGCCCTGCCGATGCGGCCATCGCATACGTTTTAGTGTATGCCAGAGGGGCAAACATACGCCCTTCTTGCGCCTCAAGAATAAACACAGGTAAGAAGCTTACGGTAATAATAAGCAAACTAAAGAACAGCGCAGGACCAACCTCAGAAGCCGACTTTGCGACGATTTCCCAGCGATTTTCATCATTGAGTGGCGTTTTTTCCATGTGTTTATGCATGTTTTCAATCATCACGATTGCACCGTCGGTCATCGCCCCGATAGCAATGGCTATGCCACCAAGGGACATGATATTTGCGTTCACCCCTTGAAAATACATCACGATAAAAGCCACCAGAATGCCAAGTGGCAAAGTGATCACCGCAACCACGGAAGAGCGAATATGAAATAAGAACACCACACACACTAAGGCCACCACCACCAGCTCTTCAAGTAACTTAGACCAAAGATTATCAATGGCTTTGGTGATAAGCTCGGAGCGATCGTAAACCGTCACCACTTCCACCCCTTCAGGTAAGCCTTGTTGTAGCTCAGCAAGTTTTTGCTTTACCCCATCTATGGTCTTTTGCGCGTTTTCTCCAAAGCGCATGACTACAACACCGCCAACAACTTCTCCTTCGCCGTTAAGCTCAGCAATGCCACGACGCATTTGCGGTCCAATATTGACAGACGCAACATCTGCTATCGTTAATGGCGTGCCTTTGACAGCTTGCCCAAGTGGGATAGCTTCAATATCTTTAACGCTTTGAATATATCCCGTACTTGTCACCATATATTCGGCTTCAGCCATCTCAATCACAGAAGCGCCCGATTCTTGGTTACCCCGCTGCAGCGCCTGCTGTACATGCGTAAGCGGAATACCGTAAGCGCGCAATTTGTTGGGATCAACCTGCACTTGATACTGTTTCACCATACCACCAATCGGCGCGACTTCTGACACGCCGGCAACCGATTGCAGCTCAAACTTTAAAAACCAATCTTGTAAGCTGCGTAGCTGGCTAATATCGTGTCTACCGGTTTTATCAACTAATGCATAAAGATACACCCAACCCACCCCAGTGGCATCAGGGCCCAACTGCGGTTTTGCCGCATCGGGTAATTGTGGTGCGACTTGACTTAGGTATTCAAGAACACGACTGCGCGCCCAGTAAAGATCCGTTTTATCGTCAAAAATAACGTAAACATAGGAATCCCCAAAGAAGGAATAACCACGTACGGTTTTTGCGCCCGGCACAGAGAGCATGGCGGTGGTCAGCGGAAATGTCACCTGATCTTGCACCACTTGTGGTGCCTGTCCAGGATAAGGTGTTTTGACAATAACTTGTACATCAGACAAATCTGGAATGGCATCGACAGGCGTGTTTTTAAGGGTAAATAGCCCAGCCCCCACCAGCATAAGTGTCAGCAGTACCACAAAAAAGCGGTTGTATACTGACCAGTGAATTATTGCTTGGATCATTGTAAATGCTCCTTAGTGGCCAGAGTGCATATTCATCGACATCTCGCCTGCAGGTTTGATATCAGTCACCACAAATTCGTCACCCACTTCAAAGGTGAAAGTCACCTTCATTCCTGTCATAAGCTGGCTTAAATCAATGTGCTCAGCTGCAACAAAGTCCATCGTTGTTGCGGGACGGTCCCATTTTTCAATGGCGTCGCGAGAAATATTAAGCACTCGGGTGTCAGGGGTGATGGTGTTTATCACGCCAACCACGGTTGCTGTTGGTAAGGTATTTTCGGTCGTACTTCCTTCGGACATAATGTGAATGCCTGTCAGTAATACGCTACCGTCATCCTGTTTCGTGGCTTCAAAATGCAAAGTCTGTCCAGCGTTTAATTCGTCAACATCGACACTTTCAGCCACGGTAAAATCCATCACCATTTCAGGCCATTCCCACTCGGGTACGGGTTGATGATCGATATTCACTACTCGACTTTGGTAGTTCACGCTTTGAATTTCTCCTTCAATCCAAACTGACTTAGCCTCAGCAACTGGCGCCATACGCATAAAATCAGAAGTAATGCTCGATTGAGAATCAATCAGGAATTGGGCTGACGTAACAATCTTGTCTCCTTCGTTAAGGCCTTTGAGGATTTCAATGTTTTCATCACCAATTTGACCCAGTTCAACGGCAACCGATTTAAAGCTACCGGGTGCAACTTCAACGACAACACGATTTTGTTTGGCAGTGCGGATCACAGCTTCACTCGGCACTTGCAATACATCGTCACGAGAATCGGCATGAATGTTCACTTGCGCAAACATATTTGGCTTTAATAGCGCATCACTGTTGTCAAACCTGAGCCTTACTCTAAGTGTCCGTGTTTTTTCATTGAGTGAGGGGTAGACGTAATCGACTTGCCCTCGCCACGTTCTGCCGGGTAAAAAGTCTAACCTCATGGAAACCGCTTGTCCCTGAGCGACCAACATAGCATCACGTTCAAATACATCAGCTTCGACCCAAATTTCGTCAAGTTTGGCGATACTCATGAGCGTTGTGCCTGGTTTTACGTAAAACCCTTCTCGGATCTGGAGTCCATCCAACACCCCAGATTGACGCGCATAAAAGGTAATGCTTTGATGCACTTCACCCGTTTTTTTAAGCGTATTGATAAAGTCATCACTCAGGTGCAATGCCTTGAGCCTTTCATGCGCTGCGTTTATCAGCGCCTGATTATTACGCTTTCTAGCAATAAGGTATTCTTCTTGCGCATTAACCAGTTGCGGCGAGTACAAGGTATACAGTGGTTCACCTTGCTTCACCGGATCTCCTGCTGCTTTCACGTAGAGCTTTTCAACCCAGCCCTCAACTCGAGGATGAATGTGAACTAAGCTATCTTCGTTGTACTGAACATACCCAACCGTACGGATTTGGTGAGACATCGCTTGACGCATGGCCACCGCAGTACGAACGCCCAAGTTGTTTTCAACGTGAGGCGCTATCTCCACAACCCCCTCACCAAATTTTGTATTCGCAGACTCTTCTTCGTACACAGGTACGAGATCCATTCCCATCGGAGACTTACCTGGCTTATCACGACGATAGTTCGGATCCATAGGTGCAACCCAATAAAGTGGCGCTTTCTCAGCGTTTTGCGCTACCGCAGACTCGTTACTTGAAGAGAGATTTATCCCAACTAGCACGCCTGCCGTTAATGTCGTGACGGCAACCAGCGTCATTTTTAAGTTGTTATTCATGGCTTGCATCCTCTTCAATTTGAGCCAAATAGTAGTTACTGCGTACCACCGCTTTTAACAATGCAATATCAATGGAAAGTGCTGATAACTGCGCATTCAGTTTCGCGATACGCGCCCTCACTACCTCGGAAAAGTCGCCATCATCATTGGTATAAGCAGTCAACGCAGCTTCGGCCTGTTCAGCGCTTTGTGCCACAATTGATTTTGCGTATAGCGATTGCCTCTCTTGCAATCGTTGGATAGTTTGAATTTCTCCATTTAAGTTTGAAAACAGCTGCTTTAGCACCAGCAACCGGTCGGTTTTACTCGCCTCAACTTGTGCAGTCGCTGCCGCTTTTTGCTGATCTTGTTTTCCATCTGTGAATAACGGAACGTCGAATGACACACCAACGCTAAAAAAGTCGGTGCGAGACATCTGATCTGGTGCATCATCCCGATACGCGTAACTCGCATTGACTGAAAACTGTGGTTTATATGCCTGCTCAGCTAACTTTACCCCTTGATTAGCACGGAATGTATCAACGTCGGCTGCAACAACCAACGGGTGATGAGTCAAATGTTGTACTACAGCTTGGCTATCAACTGGGCGTTGCTGCATCAATTTTGGCGCAATTGAGCGGATCAACGGCAGTGTCACTTCGTTTTGGTCAAGGACACTCAGCGCATTTGAATTAGTGAATTCATCATTTAACAGCCATTGCGAAAGCTTTGCCTTAGCAGTGTTAAGCTGCTGATAAGCCGCGGAACGCTTGTCATCTAATTGCATCACCTCAAGCTGAGCACGGATCACATCTTGCTGGCGTGTAGCACCAAGCGCATTGGAGTAGCTAGCATTGGCAATTTCTACCATTTGGTCAAACAACACACTATCGCGTTCAATCAATTCTAACGTCTTTTTGGCTTGTACAATATCAAGCCACACCTGAGAAACATCGCGGCGCACTTGCGCTTTTCTATCCGCTTGTAAAATCGGTTGCTTTTTAGCGTCAAGTGCCAATTGTTGGCTCTTAATTTCGAGGCTATCTCCTCGCGGCAACATCTGCATCACACCAACTTTAAGCTGGGTCATCCCCTCTTGATTAAACTCCCAACTATCAACAGGCAGGTTCATCATGCCTATGGACACCTGAGGATCAGGATAGCTTAGTGCTTCTCGGCTCATCGACTGCATCGCAGATCGCTTGTATTGGCTAGATTGAAGCCAAGGATCGTTGCTGATGGCTGCATCTATCGCTTGCTCTAACGTTGCAATATTGGCCTGTGCTATCTGTGGCAGTATCAGAGTTGCAATAAACAGGGAAACTTTGATTGTCATTAGAATTGCTCCTCATAACTGTCAATTTGAGCAAAAACCTCATAGCTCCCATCTTTTTTGAGTAGTAATACTTGATAAGGCATAAAACGCTCGCCAACTTCCATACCGGGCGATCCAAGTGGCATCGCAGGCACACTCAAGCCGATGTTTTGTATGTCTTGAGTTAACGTTTCGTTTTGCAAAAACAGTTTAATAAACTTGGCAGGAACATGCCCTTCAAAAATAAAGCCACTTTTAGAAACCCCAGTGTGGCAAGATTGATAATTTTGCTTAATACCAAACTTACTCTTAAGTGAGCCAAGATAATTTAAATCGGTGGCTTTGTGCGCGATACCTTGTGCAGTTAAATGGTTTAACCACAGTTCACAACAGCCGCAGGTTGGGGACTTAAAGACTTCCAATTCTATATTAGATTTACCATATGCCATGGCGCTCATAAGCCATAGCGTCATCACTAAATAAAACTTTTTCATGCTAACCTCGCATGTAATACCTATTGCGTTACTGCAACTGGTATCAATCAATTCGTTGAAAATTACGCCAAAAAAGACGATTAATCGTACAAAACTTTGAAATTAAGGCAGATCTGCCCTGAGGTTAGGCAAGTATTGGGGTTTATAAAGAGAGCGAGGGTAGTCGCTAAGCTGACCAGTTGTGAAACTTAATTTATCGTTTTTCAGTACAATAGGCGCTATCCACTCTCTTGGCGAAAACGCTGCAAGATTTGTAGAGCACATATGTGTAGGGCAAGTACAATCGCTGCATTGTGCTGTGTTCTGCGGGTCACAGCAATCCATTTCAATCATCATTTCATGGTGATGAGGATCAGCCAATTGCACGTCACTTTGAAGCATTTGATGAGATGTTTTATGACTTGCAGTACCATGCATTTCACATGCTGCCATGGAGGCAGCCGTGTTTTGACCACTGAGTGTAGCCACCACGAGCAATGTGATAAGTAAACGTAAGAATACTCGCAAGGTACTTTTCCAAATCAAAAATCAGATTAATAATAAAAACCTAACCAAAGAAATGCAAGTAAATCACCCAACCTCGTTATTATTTTCTTTCATCATTGATATACTAGCGCCCAAATCTAAAAAACTCCTCCAACTCAAGGAAATGAACTATATGAAATTAGTTACAGTAGCAACTATTTTAGCTTTGGCAGCATCTTGCAACGTCAGTGCTACAGATTTCGGAGACTTTGGTATCTCTATATATGGTGGCAAAACTTATAGCAGTGATATCGAAACTTCTCGCCACCAAAATTATGAATTAGAAGACGATTCGCATTTTGGAGTGAGCGTAGACAAATATGTGCCTGAAGGCCGTTATGGTTTCTACTACAGTAAAACCGAGACTCAGCTTACCGCATACCCTCTAAATAAAGTGGAAATGGAATACCTACTATTTCAAACTGCAGTACTACGCCCTATCAATGATGATTTAGATGTTTATCTAGGTTTACAAATTGGTGCTACCTTCATGGATCCAAACTTTATCGACTCTGACACTTTTTTTGCATCAGGGTTATACACGGGTTTTGAATACAACCTTGGTGCAGGTTTTCATCTCGGTGCTGAAGCACGATGGATTGCAACTATCCTTAACAACAACTCTAAAGTCAGTTGTGATGTCGACCCAGACACCAAAAATACCTGTAGCTGGCACTTCGACAGTGAGGTAATGAGCCAATATCAAGCGAGTGCAACATTAAGTTATCGCTTTTCACTGTAATTATTACGAGCGGGTTTTAGTATACAGTAAAACTCAACAACCCCTGGTAAGTCTCTGTACAATAAAGTCAGCAAAAACACTTACTTTTGCAGGAATATGGCGAGTAGCTGGGTATAGCATCCACAGCTCGCCAGAATAATTCGTTTCAAATTGCCATTCTGGTAATACCTGTATCAACTCCCCTGACGCTAACGCATCTTTAGCTACAAACATAGGTAAGCTTGTGATCCCAAGCCCTTGCAGCGCAGCATCTAACCTTACTCTAGTGTGATTTGCCTTATAGCGCCCGTTAACTGGGATTGTGTGTTTTTGTGTGCCTTTTCTGAATCGCCACTTAGCATCGGCATCCGTTTCCCCCAAAGCAATGCAGCTGTGTTGTATTAGTTCTTTAGGGTGAGTAGGAATTGAGTGTGTTGCAAGATATTTTGGTGATGCCGCTACTATATGTTCTATCGTCATTACGCTTCTGCCTATTAAACCCTGCGGTGGTTCGTTAGTAATTTTAAATAGAATGTCTATTTCATCTCGGATCAGGTCCAGTGCGTTGTCATCCAACACCAAATGAACATCAATGTTTGGAAGTTCGCCTAGAAACGCCATTACACTTGGATGAATTAGTGTATGTGCGACCGCTTTTGGCGCTGCAATTTTAACTGTTCCTTGTGCCGTTTGGTGATGGCTTTCACAAAGCGAGATGACGTCTTTGGCGGCTTGTTCCAACTGAGTACAGCGCTCATACACAGCTCGTCCTGTTTCGCTCAATCTTAAGCTGCGGGTGGTACGCTGAAGTAAACACACCCCCAATTGCTGCTCAAGTTGTTTTATGGCACGACTCACTGATGACGGCGAGACACCTAATTGCCGAGCGCTTTCAGAAAAACTTCCAGTGTTGACAACAGAGACAAAAATCGACATTTCTTGCAGTAGCTCAATATGTTTACTGGTCGCCATAGCTCTCCCATTTGTGCGCTCTATGCAAAAGTTATTTCTATTTTTAGATTATTATCTTCTCAGGAGAATGAAAATACAATGTTCTCAATTATTCAATATTATATTGGGAGCTTATTATGGTGCAGTATTGGCCAGAGTTTTTGTCATTAGCCATCATTCATTTTGTTGCAGTGATCTTGCCGGGCCCCGACTTTGTTATTACAGTCAGACAGAGCTTAAAATACGGCAGACTACATGGCGCAATGACAGCCTTGGGGATTGGCGCTGGACTTAGTGTTCATATCTTATATACCTTACTTGGTGTCGGCGCACTGATGCAGGCCTCACCTTGGGTTTTACAAGTAGCTAAATTAATCGGCGCTACGTATCTTATCTACATCGCTATTCAACTGCTCAAAAGTGCAGGAACGATTCAACTGGATACAGAAAATGCCCAAGCTGATGTAAGCTCACAGTCGCTCAAAAAAGCCTTTAGTCTTGGTTTTTTAACTAATGCAACCAACCCAAAAGCAACCCTGTTTTTCTTAGCCGTGGTAACCAATGTCGTCAGCCAAGGAACTCCGTTACATATTCAACTTTTTTACGGCGCTTGGATGTGCAGTGTTAACGCTTTATGGTTTATCTGTGTCAGCTTATTATTCTCAGCTCCATCTTCTCGCGCTTGGTTCTTGAACAAGATGAACTTGGTTGAAAAGGCACTTGCTGTGTTGCTTATGGCCTTCTCATTAAGGCTGTTGATTGCTTAACACAAGAATGCTGAATAAGGGTTTCCGCATCATGCGTTAGGCCTCATTCAATCACTAAGATATGGATATTAGGGCATCAACGCTTCCCACCAGCTGCTACTTGATAGCGTTTCTGAAAGCGTCAATACTTCACCCACAACAGGTGTTACCAGTGCTACTTGATTTTGCTCAGCTGCGATTTTCACTCTTGCGAGCGGATCAAACCAAGAGTGAAAGGCCAAGTCAAAAGTACCATTATGAATGGGGATCATATGCGTTCCTCGCAGATCTATATGAGCTTGTACGCTTTGCTCTGGTGTCATGTGAATATCAGACCAATCTTTATCATAGGCACCGGTCTCTACTAAGGTTAGATCAAACGGGCCAAGTCTTTCACCTATTTCCTTAAATCCAGCAAAATAACCAGAGTCTCCACTAAAAAAGATATTTTTGTCTGCTGTGCGAATAGCCCACGCTCCCCAAAGGGTTTTATTTGCATCTCCAAGTCCACGTCCAGAAAAATGCTGAGTAGGTGTAAAAGTGAGTGTTAACTCAGCGGTTTCTTCAAACTGCCACCAGTCAAACTGCTTTATTTTCTCGGCGGGAACTCCCCACTTTTGCAAATCACCTTCTACACCCAAAGGTACATAAAATGCCCCCACTCTGTCTGCTAATCGCTTTACGCTTTCCTTGTCTAGGTGGTCGTAATGGTTATGTGAAATCAGCACCTTATCAATTTGAGACAATGATTCAATAGTAATCGGTGGTTGATGAAAACGTTTTGGACCAATAAATGAAAACGGCGATGCTCGTTCAGCAAAAACGGGATCAATCAGAAGATACTGCCCTTGCGCTTTAATGAGTACTGATGAGTGTCCCAGTTTAATAACGTGAGTTTGCGTATCTGAAAGTGCCTTTAAATTCGCCTCTGTGAGCTCTTTTATTGGCATATCAACCTTCGGCACCGCATTGACTTTTTGTTCGGTAAAAAAGCGCCAAAAAATTTCCAGCGTCTTACCTAGGCTCGTTTTTTTCGTTTCATGAGTATTATGAAATTTACCATCACTATATTGGGTTGATGAATACCCACCTTGATTTACCGCAGCATTTAAATTAGAAACCATAACTCCCCCTACTCCTATCAGCAAGACCACAATCAAGCCAAACCATGTTCGCTTTTTCATACAACCACCAAAAGTAAACTACACAGTGTAGTTTACACATCAAGAATAGAAAGTAAACTAAGCAGTGTAATTTATTTTAGTTTTGCTAAAATGCGGAGTATCCATTTGTTGATATTCCCTTGCCTGTAATAGATAAAATGAAACAATCAGAAAGAAAGCGACTGCAAATTCTAGAGGCTGCCCAACAGTTATTTGCTCAGCACGGTGCTCAAAATACCAGTATGGATCTCATCGCAAAGCACGCTGAAGTGTCTAAACGAACGATCTATAATCACTTTGAGACCAAAGAGCTACTACTGTATAACGTACTTGAACACATGATGCTTCAGGTTGACCAAGGTGATATTTATCAATATCGACCCGATGTCTCGATTGCAAAACAACTTCAAGAAATCGCTTTACGAGAAGTCAATCTGCTCACCTCTGAATCATTTATCAAAGTGGCTCGCGTGGCATTTATCGAGTTGTTGCAAAATCCTACATTGGCTGCGCATTTCAATAACAGTAAAGTAGGTTGTATGCGTTATTTAGAAACGTTTTTAGCCGATGCTGTCGCTAACAATGCACTGTATATCGAACATCAGGCATTCGCAGCACAACAGTTCTTATATCAACTCAAGTCTTTTATCTTTTACCCACGGCTTTATGGATTTGATCTCACAAATATGGAGGAAATGGACTTTATTGTAGAGCAAAGCGTTGCGCTTTTTATGGCGAGATATGGGACTGAACAACGCGCCCAAGATTAATGATAAGGTATGCTAATACGAGGATTTAAATAAATTTCATACCAACTTGCATAAGGCTATATTTCAAACAAAAAGCTTCCCTGATATAGTTATCCACGCTAGCAAGAGTAAGGAAATCAGATGAGCGAATTAATTGCAATTGGTAAAAACATTTGGATCCACAACGGCCCCGCGGTACCATTCTTTGGCATGCCGTACACTACCCGAAGCACTATAGTAAAGCTTTCCTCTGGCGCATTATGGGTGCACTCTCCTGGAAAATTAACGGCAGGATTACTCCGTGAATTGACGCAACTTGGGCAAGTCAAATATCTAATTTCTCCAAATAAACTACACCACCTATTTATGGGAGATTGGCAGGAAAAGTTCCCACATGCGATTATGTTTGCTTCTCCAGGTGTCGACAAAAAACGGCCTGATCTTACTTTTCAGCGCCAACTGGGCGACATGGCAGAACCCGAGTGGCAAGGAGATATTGAGCAACTCATTTTTAAAGGCAGCGCGGTGATGGAAGAAGTCGTATTCTTCCACAAAGAGAGCAGTACATTAATTTTGACAGATCTTATCGAGAACTTTCACCCTAATCACTTCTCCGGTTTTAAAAAAGTATTAGCGAAAATCACCGGGATTATTAGCCCTAACGGTAAAACCCCCATAGACTGGCGAACTTCGTTTATGTTTGGGAAGCAGCAAGCCCGAGCCTGTTTTTCAAAAATGGCCGCATGGCAACCCCAATATATTGTTATTGCCCATGGTGAATGCATTACAACAGGCGCTGGGGCATTTTTACATCGCTCATTTTCTTGGCTGGGTATCAATAAGGCCGCGTAAGGCGCAGAACAAATAGCAGTATATAAAAAGCGCTGTCACTTTACTGAACAGCGCTTTCTTTACTTAACCTAAAATTACATACCAGCAGGGTATGTATAACTTGCTTGTAGACCTAGCGGAATACCAAGCATCCAATAGATCAATAAGAAGATGCTCCAACCAATCAAAAAGGCAATTGAGTAAGGCAACATCATCGCTATCAAAGTACCTATCCCGGTCGACTTAACGTATTTCTGGCAGTAAACCACAACCAACGGGAAGTAAGGCATAAGCGGCGTGATTATATTTGAGCCGGAATCACCAACACGATAAGCCGCTTGTGTTAAATCTGGTGAAATACCCAATTGCATTAACATCGGAACAAAAATCGGCCCCAACAACGCCCACTTCGCAGAGCTTGACCCTACAAATAGGTTTACAAATGCGGTGAGGAAGATAATACCAACCACGGTAACATAGCTTGGCAGCGCCAATGCTTTTAATATTTGGGCCCCTTCAATAGCAAGCAGTGCGCCCAAATTTGAATGGCTGAAGGCACTGATAAAAAGTGCACAGAAAAACGCCATAACAATATAGTAAGACATGCTATTCATGGCTTTAGTCATGGCATCAATCATGTCTTTTGAAGTTTTGAACGTACCAACAACGAAACCGTATACCGCACCTGGGATCCAAAACAGTAGGAAAATAAGTGGCACAATTGATTGCATTAACGGTGCACTAAAATCAGTTAAAGCACCCGACGGACTGCGTAGTGCTGAATCTTCACCGCTTGATGCATAAACCAATAACGCGATACCTGCTAACATCACCATAGACGCCACCACAAAGCCCTTCTTTTCTTTGCTTGTGATCTCATCAAACGAAGGCAAACTATCAGTATCGCCGTCAATTTCTGTCGCTTTTAGTCTTGGCTCTATGATTTTATCGGTGATATACCAACCTAATAAAATAATGAATAAACTCGATGCTGAAGTGAAAAACCAGTTATTTAGCGGGTTAATCGCGATTTCTGGATCGATGATCTGCGCTGCACTTTGGGTAAAGCTTTGTAGCAACGGATCGATACCAGAAGGAATAAAGTTCGCGCTAAATCCGCCGCTTACACCAGCAAATGCCGCAGCAATACCCGCAAGAGGATGTCTTCCCATCGCATAGAAAATAACACCAGCAAGCGGAATAACTAACACGTATCCAGCGTCTGTCGCCGTGTGGCTTACAATTGCGATAAGAATAATAGAAGGAGTTAGTAGTGCTTGAGGCGTGCGTTTAAGCATGATTTTAAGGCCAGTATTAATATAGCCAGAATGTTCAGCGACACCCACACCTAGCATAGCAACTAGCACCACGCCTAATGGCGCAAATCCCGTGAAGGTTTTTACCATCGTTGCCATAAATCCGGCAAGCGCATTTGGGTCTAATAAATTGTGAACGACAATCGCCTGATTGGTTCTTGGATCAATAGCGCTAAACTCTACGCCTGAAAATAACCAAGATAGCAGCCAAATCAGCAACATTGCTGATAAGAAAATGATTGCAGGATCAGGGAGTTTATTCCCCACCCGCTCAATCCCGTTTAAAAAACGGGTGATCGCAGAGTTTTGCGAGTTCGCTTGTTGTGTTTCGTGCATACCATTGCCCTAAGAAAAAAATTGCTTAACCATAACTTAATATTTACATGTTAAGCAAGAAAACGTGCCTATTGACGAGACACTTTGCTGAATTAGTAGCCGACTTGGTATTTTTTTGTCTCAAGTCAGTGTTCAATAAAGAATTTACGCTATGCTTTTTATATGTCTGAAATTAAGGATTTTTAGATGATAGATCTAGACGACAAAGTGTTAGCTGACGTCAAACATGGTTTCAATTTACCACCTAAACCTGCGCTGATAAGCGAATTGCAAGCAGCACTTGCTACAGCAGATCCAGATCTGAACGACATCGCTTCTATTATCGCTCATGATGTCAGCACCTCAGCCGCGGTGCTAAAAATCATCAACTCGCCCCTATACGGCTTGGCAAGAACGGTCACTGATGTAAAACAGGCTGTCGTCTTTCTAGGTCTAGACTCTATTAGTAAGCTGGTGACCGGCTTTTTGCTCAAACAAACCTTTGACCAACGTAAATGTTGTATCAGTTTGGAGCGGTTTTGGGATAACGCTTCAGACATCGCGGATAGTATCATGGTGATTGGTAATAAACTTAAATCGCGTGTTCCTATCGAAAACTTGCACTTACTAGGCTTATTTCACGACGCAGGGATTGCCGCTATGGCAGTAAATTACCCCGATTATATGGAAACGCTCATTGCCGCTAACAAAGATTATGACAAGCTGTTAGTCGAACACGAAGAAGAAAAGTACGAGACCAATCACGCTATTATCGGCTACTTCCTCGCGGCTTCCTGGAACTTGCCACAAAGTATTTGTCAGATGATTTTATGCCATCATGACCCCGAGTTTTTGGGGAACTGTAAAGATGAAGAACAGAAATTAGCTTTCTCTGCTCTAAAAATGGCGGAAAATTTTGTACATATCAATAAACGTTTTGTTGCAGCGCCTGATTGGCACTTAATGAAAGCGGATGTATTGAAGGTTTTAAATTTAGATGAAGATGATTATCAGGACATCAAAGAAGACCTAGATGAATACTTCTTAGAGCAGGATGGGGTAAGCAACTAGTTATCTCACACTCAACACCGCCTGTGAAATGCGACTCAACGACACTGTTGCGGCAATTCTTAAAACTTCGTAGACTGGCAGCAAAATTAAAATAAAAAAACTTAAGGAATTTACATTGCCAGCGCTGCTATCTCTTAAAGGCAAATTTGCCATCTTTGGGCCTGGAATATTAATGGCAACTGCTGCTATCGGTGGTTCACATCTCGTTTCATCAACTCAGGCTGGAGCACTATTTGGTAGTCAATTGATCTGGTTAATAGTTGTTGTTAATTTGCTCAAATATCCCTTTTTTAAATATGCAGTCGAGTACACAAGCCACTCTAAGCATAGTGTCGTCGAAGGTTATCACGCACATTACCGCTTCGGATTTAAGGTTTTTGTGCTACTCAATATTTTCGCAGCCATTGTAAATACCGCGGGTGTGCTATTACTTACCGCAAGTCTCTTGAGCTACTCGCTGCCATTTCCAATAAATATTGAATTGTTAAGCTTTATACTTTTGGCTAGTTGCTTGGCAATCTTACTGGTTGGGCACTACAAAATACTCGATGTAACAAGCAAATGGGTGATGATAATTTTGACCATTTCCACGGTTATGGCGCTTGCCATTGCAGCTAATAATGGACCGGCCCATCCAGCCCCCATTGATCCGATATCCCCGTACGACATCGCGTTACTGGGCTTTTTAGTTGCCTTAATGGGTTGGATGCCTGCGCCAATCGAGATTTCAGCCATTAATTCCTCTTGGCTCAAGACGAAGATGGCTAAACAATCACTAACAAGTGGCCAGATCCTACTGGATTTCAAGGTGGGATATTTTGTTACGCTGGGTCTTGCGGTCGTGTTTTGTTTACTCGGTATGCTAATGCAATACGGTCAAGATAAGCCTGTGGAACTCGCTGGTGTTGCGTTCTCACAGCAGCTCATTGATATGTATGCCAATACAATCGGCGAATGGGCCAGATGGCTAATTGCTGGCGTCGCATTTTTGTGTATGTTTGGAACAACGATCACAGTGTTAGATGGCTACTCCCGAGTGCTTAGTGAATCACTTCAGCTGTTACGACCGAACACAACGAAAAAGAGTTACACGCTCATTCTATTGCTACAAGCAACGCTTGGTATGGCCGTAGTGCTGTTTTTTAAAGCCGACTTAAAGAGCATGCTAATGTTTGCCATGAGCTCAGCGTTTGTCACTACTCCTATCTTTGCTTGGATGAATTTAGGATTAGTGAAAGGTGAGATCTATCGCAGTCAACCAATGTACACCAAGATTTTGACGGGACTGGGGCTGATTTATTTAGTGGGCTTTGCACTGTTATTCATCTATTGGCGATTTTTGATGTAAAGCCAAGCGAGGCGGAGTAGCAGATGCAAATTACACTTCTAGCATCTGCTACACTCGAGCGAGGTGCGGTTATTTTAGATTTTGCACCTGCTCCCAAATAGAAACCACGTGCGCTTTATCATCATCATTTAGCTCTCCATTTCGGTATGCTCTTACCAAGCTGCTTTCAACTTTGGCATTTAGCTCATCAATCGAAAGATCTGCTTCCTCTACTTGTGCATAGCCTACCGCTAAGTCAAAGTGACCGCGTAAATAGCCACCAGCAAATAATTCATCATCGCTCGCTCTATCAACAAGCTCATCAAAAAACTGCTGCGCTTTCTCTACATATTCTACTAAAGACATAGTTATTCCTAAATTATTCTTGATGGCCTATGGCGTACATTACATGGTCATTGAAGCCAGTGATCACTTTAATAAATCCAGCTAAGGACTCATCAAGTTGTTCGTCACCGGTATCAGCAATTAAAGGACGACCATTTAAGGCCTTTAATTTCGATTTTGTGGCGATAAGGATAATATTATCTTTGCCGATTTTTTTGATGAGGTTAGGACTTAGCTGCTGATTACCGCGGCCAAAAATATGTCCTTGCCCACCAATTAATGTGATCACTAGCTTTGTTTTGTTATCAGCAAGCGACAACAATTGCTGCGCGGTTTGATCTTGGGCGATCAGCGCTTGGTCCCTTACAACATCAACACCTAGAAGTGTATTATCAAGTCCCATCTCTTCCATCACTGCTGCAACGGTAGAACCAGACCCCATAATGTAGGTTTCATCTTCTTCCATTTCGGCAACCACGTAGGCAGCGATATCGGCTAACACTAATTCATCGCTTTCTTTACCACCGTTTTTCACCGCTTGTACATATCTCAGCTCGGTCGGCACTTGCATTTCACCAAATCGCTTAGCGCGCACAGTCCCTTCACGAAATGCTGCTTCATCAATGTCCATCACATCGGCTTCGCCAATGGAGACAAGCTCTCCGGTAACCAAAAGTTCAACGACTCTACCAGCTGCTTTTGGCGTTATCGCGTATACGCCGCTATGAATTTTGCACCCAGCAGGGATCCCAAGTACAGGACATGAATCACCCACCGCGTGGCAAATGTTGCGGGCAGTACCATCGCCACCAGCAAACAAAATCAAATCGACACCGTGCTGTTGCATCATTTGCGCTGCGGTCTCGGTATCTTCAGGACGAGTTGCCGTACTTTGAGTTTGATAAATCACTTGGGTGTTAAAACCCAGCTCTTTTGCCGTACGCTCCCCCATCTCACCATTAACAGTGTATATTTCGATATTTTGTTGATGTGAAAGCAGTTGTGTTAAAGCCGTTTTTGCTCGCTGATTAGCGCGAGGCTCTGCACCTAACGCCAAAGCTTGTTGAGCTGTTTCTGCGCCATCGCTACCTTTTAGTGCAACGCTCCCACCAAGCCCAGCTAAAGGATTGATGATAAGTCCAAGCTTAAATTGCATCGTCAAACTCCATGCTTAGCTCTGTCGGGATATCCCAGTTAAATTGCTGCTGGCGTAAAGGCCAAGGTGTATTATAAAAATTGCTTAATGCGTTGAGTAGTTGAGTTGTTCTGGTATTAAATCCGCTTTCTAATAAAGCTAGCACTTGCTGATGCACCCGTTGTTGAAAGCTGAAACGGCAAGTTTGTTCACCGTTGAGGTTATCAACGGAAACATTAAATGAAAAACCAGCTGCGACGCTTAACGCCCACTCAATCGCTTGTGGTTTCACTTCCACTTTTTCAAATTCGAGCTGCTGCGCTTTATCTCGTCCATCGGGACAATACCAATAGCCGTAATCTTCGAGTTGCCGACGCGCTTCACCCGCAACGAGCCAATGTGCAACTTCATGCAAAGCACTGGCATAAAAGCCATGAGCAAAAATAATGCGGTGATGAGGGTATGATTCATTTGCAGGTAGATAGATGGGCTCGTCGTCGCCCACTACCAGCTCCGTGTTGAGCGTGTGCAGGAATAACCCATTAAAAACAGCAATGAGGTCTTCTATTTTATGCATCAACATCCGCCACAAGTCTAAACTGGGCGCAAATTGTAAAGTTTTTAGCGGCTAAAGTAAAAGATCTCGTTTTAGACTATGCCTTTTTGTCCAACGAGCTGCGTGGCGCGATATAAAGCGAAGCACGATCTCGACCTGACTTTTTCGACTCATAGAGGGCTAAATCAGCTTCTTCAAAACATCGTTTGTGATTAAAGCTTTCGCCAATAAGCTCGTATCCCGCGACGCCAATGCTAAATGTCAGTCCAAAACTGGTGAAACGGGTAAATTCATGCACCAGTCGTTGTGCAAAATTAAGCGCGGCATCCGGCCGAGTTTCAGGGCAGATAATCACAAATTCATCACCGCCCCATCGTCCAATATGGTCGCTTGGGCGTGCTTGCTCTCTTAGAAACTGCCCAACTTCCTTCAATGCATTATCACCATCTTGGTGTCCTGCGGTATCATTTAATTGTTTAAAATGATCAACGTCGATTACCAGTAGCGATAGCGCTCGATGATAACGTATGGCCCGCTGCACTTCTTCTTTCAGCAGCGCTTCAATCTTTCTGCGATTCATAACCTGAGTTAAGAAATCCAGTTCAGCTCGGTTCTTCAATTCTTGTTCTTGACGTAAATCTCGGATCACCGCAATAAAAACATCATTTTTAGAGACGGACACCGTGGATAACGCGATATCCACCGGGATTTCCACACCTGATTGATGTCGCCCTACAATTTTAAGGCCATCATGCGTCACTCTGCGCATCGTAGAGGTACCTTGGAACTTTTCTCTGTCCGCGACGTGTTTACCGGTATACCGTTCTGGGATGAGGTCTTCAACCTTCATACCTAGTAGTTCTTGAGGTTGATAACCAAACAAGTCAGTACACGCCTTATTGACTTCTTTAAGCCTACCGTCTTTGTCACAATATAAAATGGCATCAGGAGTAGAATTGAATAACTTTCGTTTCTCGTTGATAAGTTTAACCACAAAAATGAGCGTAAAGATGTTCAAGCAAGCAAACAACAAGACTATTGGTAGTAACAACAATACACCGGTGTTACTCAACTCTTGGGTTTGAGCGAGCTTTACAGATTGATTTTGCTTTGCAAGCTCAAATTTCTCTCCAATTGACTTACGCAAATAATTAAATGCAGCTTCTGCGTCCGTGTCATCTACTCTCACTAAGCGGTCCACCACTTCAGAGCTCAACCTACCTGATGTAAATTTTGACTTAGCAAGCGCAAGCATTTGTGTATATTCATCAAAGGTGTGTTGAATAACGGCTAATGCCTTTGTCTCTTGACTGCTTAGCGCCGTACTTTGCAATTTTAAGATGGTCGCTTTGGTGGCTTCAACATCAGCTAAAGCCTGTTCGTAATAAATCTCGTCTTGGCGTAGTACATAATTTTTGAAGTGATGAATAAAGCCGTTATAACCAAAACTACGCTCTAGCTCAGCTAGCAGCTCGGCACGTTTAATTGCAACTTCAGTTTCTGATTGCCATGACTGATGAAATGAGGAAATGGAGTGGTTTAACAAAGTGGACCAATAAAATAGACCACCACTCACCAAAATAGTAAATATAACTAAGCCACTGATCTGCAAAAAAATACGTTTATTCATATACTCTGCTGTCCAAATTCAGCAAATCCTAGAGCGCAGTGTGCAAAAGAAGAAATTAGAGGCCGTCTAGGTGCTGTAGAATCCATGTCGATGGTACAAAAGTTACATACCATTACAGCTATTAAGTCTAGACCAGAGAACGAAAAAAGCCGCATTACAGCGGCTTACAGATAGGATATTTTCAATTAAGATAAATTGGTATCGTTACTCGTAATAAGCTTTGCCTTCTTCAGCCATTGCAAGTAGCGGCTCCGCAGGTGTAAATGCAGGGTTATCAGCAGCGTATGTTGATAACTCTGAGCACACCTTATTGGCACCTTTTTTGTCCATATAACTAAATGGGCCGCCCAAGAATGGTGGGAAACCAATGCCAAAAATAGCACCGATATCACCATCTCTTGCATTACGAATAATACCTTCATCAAGACAGCGAGCAGCCTCATTGAGCATCTGTGCAACGCAGCGGTTCGCAATTTCTTGTTTATTCAATTTAGGAGAAGGCGTGACCCCGAGTAACTCATAAACTGACTCGTCCACTTGCTTGCCTTTTTTACCTTCATAGGTGTAGAAACCACGACCAGATTTGCGACCAAGACGTTTGCTATCTATCATACGTGCAAAAGCATCCGGCGCCTTAAAGCGAGCACCTAATTCTTTTTCTAGGATTGGCGCAATCTTAGAGCCAATGTCTACACCTACTTCATCAAGAAGCGCAAGAGGACCAACAGGGAAACCAAACTCAACCAAGGCTTGATCGATTTTCTCTATCGGCTCACCGGCAAGCAAAAGATTTGCCGCTTCGTTGACATAAGGAGCCAGAATACGGTTTACGTAAAAACCAGCTTTGTCTTTTACTACGATTGGGGTTTTCCCCTGCTTGCGAGCAAACGCCACAGTGCGCGCAATAACCTCATCACTGGTGGTATCGTGCGGAATGATCTCCACCAGCGGCATTTTTTCTACTGGCGAGAAATAATGCAAACCAATTACGTTTTCAGGACGCGTTGCTTTTGCCGCGATTTGGCCGATTGGTAATGATGACGTATTACTTGCAAATATCGTACTCTCACTGCATTCGCGTTCAATATCCGCTACCATCGACTGTTTCAGGTCTAAGTCTTCAAATACAGCTTCAATCACCATGTCTGTGTGTTTAAAACCAGAGTAATCTGTTGTCCCCGTGATCATATTCAAAGTTGACTGCATCTCTGCCTTTGAAATAATACGGCGCTTTTGGCGTTGCGTTAGGATCTTATAGCTGTAATTTAATGCGTTGCTAATGCCCTGATGCGCAACATCTTTAATACGTACTGGAGTGCCTGCTTTAACCGCACTAACATGGGTAATACCTGCGCCCATTAAGCCACCACCTAGCACTGCAACACGCTTCACAGGAGCAAGATCTTCACCTTGGAAATCCTTTTTCATTTCCGTTGTGGCAAAGAAAATCCCACGTAGCGAGCGCGATACTTCAGACATCACTAAATCAGCAAAACCCTCGGCTTCGGTTTTATAACCTTTAAGCTTGTCCAGCTCTACAGATGCACGTACCGCTTTGATGATAGCGAGCGGCGCTGGATAGTGACCACCCGTTTTCTTCTCAACATTTTCTTGTGCTTTTTTGAAAATGATATTGCGTCCGAACGGGTTAGACTCTAGCAATTGGCTAATTTTGTCTAAATTCGGTTTGCGAGGCTTAGGCTTACCTTTTCTGGCAAGCTTCACCGCTACATCGAGTAAAATACTGTGCGGCACGGAATCGTCAACTAAGCCCGCTTTTTTCGCTTGCTTAGGTCGAACTTGTTTACCAGTTAGCATCCATTCAAGTGCTTTTTGAATACCAACTAATTTCGGTAGACGCTGTGTACCGCCACCACCTGGCAATAGACCAAGCTGTACTTCTGGAAGACCCAGTTTAGTCTTGCTGTCTTCAGTACATACACGGTAATCACAAGCCAGCGCAAACTCCAAGCCGCCACCCAGTGCTACACCGTGGATCGCAGCAACGGTCGGGAATGGTAAATCAGCCAATTTAAAGAAGGTTTTATGACACATTTCCGAAATCGCGAGCGCATCATCACGGGTTTTAGCGCTGTCTAGCATTTTAATGTCTGCACCCGCTATAAAGTTATCGTCTTTACCACTGATAAAAACCATACCCGTTACGTCGTCTTGCTTACTCTTTGCAATGATCTCTAATAATTCATCAGCAAATGTATCACGTAGGGTGTTCATTTTTTCGCCCGGTACGTCGATTGTAACGATGGCGACTTTATGGTCGTTTAATTCATAAGAAAATACTGACATTATGCGCTCTCCAATACGAATGCGGCTCCAAGACCACCTGCAGCACAGGCAGTTGTCAATGCAAGACCACCGCCGCGGCGTTTAAGCTCATGTAAGCTTTGCGTGATCAAGCGTGCACCGGTTGCTGCGAATGGGTGACCATATGCAAGTGAACCACCAAGCACGTTAAACTTATCCATGTCGATTTCGCCAATTGCTTTACTGCGACCAAGTTTTTCTTGCGCGAATTTGTCTGAGCCAAACATTTTCATATTGGACAGCGCTTGCGCTGCGAAAGCTTCATGCATTTCTATCAGGTCAAGATCAGCAAGGGTAATACCCGCTCGGTCAAGTGCTACAGGCGTTGAATGTGCAGGACCCATCAACATATCTTCGTGTACGCCGATTGCAGAGAAAGCGAAACTACGCACATAACCTAAGATATCGTAGCCAAGCGCTTTGGCTTTGCTTTCGCTCATCATTAATACTGCCGCTGCACCATCAGTAAGTGGCGTTGCATTTGCTGCAGTTACTGAGCCGTGCTGTCTGTCAAATACAGGCTTTAACTTGGCGTAGCTTTCCAATGAGGAGTTTTCACGGATGTTATTATCTTTATCAATAAAGCTTTTGTATGGCTCAACATGGGCAGCCATCACTTCATTGTTTAATAAGCCTTCCGACCATGCTTTTGCAGCTAAGGTATGTGAACGGTGCGCCATCGCATCTTGATCTGCACGGCTGATCCCGTGAGTCTTAGCCATTTGCTCAGCGGTTTGCCCCATTGATAAGCCAGTTGAATATTCCGCAACTGCCGGTGGCACTGGCAGTAAGTCTTTGAGTCTTAGCTTTGAGAAAATCTGTAAACGCTGCTTAAGCGTACGTGCTTTGTTCAAGTCAACAAGGCTACCTGCAAGCTTTTTGCTCACGCCAATCGGTAACACTGATGAAGAATCCGCACCACCAGCAACACCGACACTCACTTGGCCTGAAATAATGCTCTCTGCAACGTTAGCAATCGCCTGGAAACTAGTTGCGCATGCACGTGATACAGAGTAAGCATCAACAGAAACTGGCATGCCAGTGCCAAGCACAATTTCACGCGCAATGTTTGGTGCTTCCGGCATTTGTACAACTTGGCCGAATACCAGTTGGTCGATTTCTTTACGATCGAAGTTCAAACGCTCAAGCATTTCGTTGACGACGATTTTACCTAAATCTAGGGCTGGAACGTGGTGAAAAGCGGTAGCTTGCTTTGCGAATGGCGTACGCAGGCCGCTCACGATAGCGATTCGGTCGCCTTTTGATGTTTTTAGTATGTTTTGTTCAGACATGAATTTTGCTCTCCCGCTGACAGGTCTGACCTGTTAATTTCCTCCGATTCTAAACAACCAAATCGAAGTTGCCAATAGCAAAGCACGAAATGGCTGCTTTTTAAACCGTGAAAACCAACTTTAGATGCTTTTTCAAGCAATCTCAAAGTATTTGAAATTGTTATTTAAAATTTATGAACTTTTCTAAAATTATGGGTCTAATCAACTTGATTATTCATTCAGCGTCCATATAACTATTTTTATTTTTGTCGGCTTAAAAGGCAGTCTCATGGCAGTAAACGAGTTTTCTCAACTAAAAGAATATTTAGACACCCAAATTTTAGGACAAAGTGCACTGACCGAATCCTTGCTTATCGCGCTTTTAGCAGATGGTCATTTATTGGTTGAAGGCCCCCCAGGTCTAGCTAAGACCCGTGCAGTAAATGCGCTAGCTAAAGGCATTGAAGGGAGCTTCCAACGCGTCCAATTTACCCCTGACTTATTGCCTTCTGATGTAACTGGTACAGATATCTATCGCCAACAAACCAATGAATTTGTATTTGAGAAAGGCCCGCTTTTTCATCATTTGATTTTGGCTGACGAAATCAACCGAGCGCCAGCCAAAGTGCAATCAGCGCTACTAGAAGCAATGGCCGAGCGCCAAATATCCGTTGGCAAAACAACGTATCCGTTACCTGAGCTATTTATGGTAATGGCAACGCAAAACCCGCTTGAACAAGAAGGTACATACCCGCTACCTGAAGCGCAGCTTGACCGCTTTTTACTCCATCTGAATATCGATTATCCGGATGCAGAAACCGAGGTCGATATTTTGCGCCTCACTCGTGGCGAGGCGTTGGAGGAGTACCAAGCGACCTTCACACCTATTAGTCAAGCAACCCTATTTGAGGCCCGTAAAACCGTACTAAGCATGCACCTTGCTGAGCCTCTGGAGCAATATCTTGTACAATTAATTATTGCGACCAGACAGCCACAACGCTTTGATGCAACGCTTGCAAGCTGGATTGATTATGGTGCGAGCCCTCGAGCTACAATTGCGCTTGATAAATGTTCTCGTGCTCATGCTTGGCTACAAGGCAGAGATTTTGTCACACCAGAAGATATTCAAGCTGTGGTGCATAACGTGCTACGCCACCGTATCGTGCTGAGTTATGAAGCACAGGCCGATGGGATCACCAAAGATCAGGTGATCAGTAAGATTTTAGAATTGGTTGCTGTTCCATAATACTATGAACGACATCAAGCAGTTTAACTCGGCCAGCTGGTTTAATGAAAGCCACAGTAATGGTGTCGAACTCAGCCTGAAAGAGCTACTTTTTTATAAGTCCAAAGCGCATTTACTTTCGCTTAAACCGAGAGGAAAAGTGAAAAGTGCTCAATCAGGTCAATACCTTGCACCGCATAAAGGTCGAGGTATGGAGTTCGCTGAAGTCAGACAATACCAATATGGTGATGATATTCGTGCGATTGACTGGCGAGTTACCGCGCGTACCGGTGAAGCACACACGAAACTCTTTCAAGAAGAGAAAGAGCGCCCCGTTTTTGTATTTTGTGACTTTTCCTCAAGCATGCTATTTGGTTCAAAGCTGTTACTTAAGTCGGTGCTTGCGGCGCACTTAGGCATTTTGGTGTCTTGGGCTGCATGCCAACGCGGCGACCGTGTTGGTGGTGTGGTATTTAATGACAGCAATCACCACGAGCTAAAACCGATTGCTCGCGACCGTGGAGTGCTTGCGCTAGCTCATCAGTTCTGTGCCCTACACGAACAAGCATTAATTCAAAAAGAGACTCACCCCTCGGGGATCGTTTCAATGAGAATTTAAAACGACTTGTGCATCTAGCCAAACCTGGCAGCCTGATTTATCTCATTTCGGACTTTACGGAGTTGAATGATGAAAGCTTTAAATTGCTAGAGCGAGCCACTCGCCATAACGAAGTCATTGGTTGTATGGTAAGCGATCCTTTTGAGCATCATCTGCCTGAATACAGTCAAGCAATTGAGGTCTCTGCTGGTGAACAAAACTGGACATTGCCCTTGATGGACAAGCAATTTAGAGACAAATTCTCGCAAAATGCGTCTGACTTTTTCAATCGAAGATTAGCGCTACTTAAGCGCTCTGGTATGTCGTTACAAAAGTACGACGCGTCATTACCAATCGAATTACAAATCATGAGGGGTTAAATGCAAGTCAATCCACTCGACCAGCTTAATGATGTGGTCATCCCTCAAAGCGTGAGCTGGTGGCCACTTTCTTATCCAATGTGGGGAGCCATTTGTGTTCTACTCACAATATTTGCGGCTACGTGTTGGCTATTATATCGTCGCCAGCAATTTTTAAAGGCAAAAAAGGAAGCCGTAAAACTGAGTCATTCGCAGGATAATGCCCAAGCATTACACACCATACTCAAACGTTTAGTAAAACATTATTACGGTGATACCGCTGCGAGTAGATCGGGCCAAGCATGGTTAACGCTGCAAGCAAGACTTACACGCGTTGAACTCACTCAGCAAGAGCTCGACTCGTTATATGCTCCGACTCAAGACCCCGCACTCAGCGATAAACTATGTCGTGCGATTAATACCTTCAAAGTGAAGGAGCGTCTCGATGTTTGAGTTTAGTTGGCCCCTTGCCTTTTTATTGTTACCTCTGCCTTGGCTAATTGCGAAGTTTAAACCGAGTATCGCGCAGACCAACATTAATATTCGTATGCCAAGTGCCGCAAAGTTACAACTCGCGAGCACAAATCAACTCAATAAGCGCGCAAAAGTAAGCCTAGTGGAAACACTCGTCTGGCTACTACTGGTAACCGCAGCGGCAAACCCGACTTGGCTTGACGACCCAATCGTTGTGCCAAACGAGGGACGCGATATTATGCTTGCCGTTGACTTATCGGCTTCAATGACAGAGCAAGATATGGAATACCAAGGTCGCTTAGTGGACAGATTGTCTGTCGTCAAAGCCGTTGTTAGCGACTTTATCGAAGCGCGCCAAGGAGATCGTCTAGGACTTATTCTTTTTGGTGACACCGCGTTTTTGCAAACGCCACTCACCCGAGATTTAGCGACGGTTAGCCAAATGCTTAGTGAGGCACAAATTGGTTTAGTTGGACGCGCCACAGCGATTGGCGATGCTATTGGTTTGTCGGTAAAGCGTTTTGGTGAACGTGAACAAAGTAACAAAATCTTGATTTTGCTGACCGATGGTCAAAACACCGCGGGCAACCTTCAACCAGAAGAAGCACTGATCTTAGCCCGAGAAGAAGGCATAAAGATTTATACTGTTGGCGTTGGCTCTGATGGCAGACGCGGTTTTGGTTTATTTGGTTTTAACTCTATGGCTGGTAGTAGTATCGACGAGAAAACGTTGCAACATATCGCCAAAGAAACTGGTGGGCAATATTTTCGTGCAAAAGACGTGGAAGGCCTACAACAGATCTACGCTATGCTCGATGAGCTAGAACCGATAAGTGATGAAACACAGACTTTCCGTCCTAAGATTTCACTGTTTTATATTCCTCTCCTCGCGATACTCGGCTTGCTTTTTGTGGCTCAGATAAGTCTCGTATTAAGAACAAAATTAAGAGGGTAAATATATGATGGAATTTGAATTTATTCGCCCACATCTGCTTTGGCTCCTTATTCCTTGGGTGATATACAGTGCATTGCAATGGTCTAAAAAGTCCAATCAAAAATCAGCGCAACTTATCGCACCGCACCTGATGAAGGTGGTGATGGGATCCAGTGGTCAAAAACACCAAAAACAAAGTAACTCTTGGCTTAGTATTGTGTTCTTTTTGTTGGCCATTATTGCGGTTGCAGGACCAAGTATCGAAAAACAAGAAGTACCGGTATTTAAAACTCAGGCACCTAGAGTGTTAGTGCTCGATATGTCTTATTCTATGTACTCAACCGATCTCGCGCCAAACCGCTTAACACAAGCGAGATTTAAAACTTTAGACATGCTCAAGCTCTTTAAAGAGGGCGAAACGGGTTTAGTTGCTTATGCAGGTGATGCATTTACCGTGTCGCCACTCACAACGGACGTCACCACTCTTGAGAACTTGATCCCGAGCCTTCGTCCAGAGATCATGCCCTCAAAAGGCTCTAACGTATATGCAGGTATCGAAGAAGCCGTTAGCTTGTTAACAGGTGCAAGTGCAACCTATGGTGACATTATTTTGGTAACCGATGGACTTGAACAAGAAGACGCAGAAGATGTACAAAAGCTTCTTTCTGACAGCCCATTTAAGTTAAGTATCTATGCCTTAGGTACGGCGCAAGGCGCACCAATCAAATTACCTGAAGGCGGCTTTTTAAAAGACCAATATGGTCAGATAGTCGTACCAAAGTTATTCCCGACTCGACTTGAAAAACTCGCTAGAGTTAAGGGTGGAAAATTTGCCAGCTATACTGCTGACAGCAGTGACATAGAGACATTTAAGCCAAATTTGGGGGCAAATACATCGGTGCTTAAACGCGACCAAGAAAGTGCTAAGTGGCGAGTAGATGCGGGAATATATCTGTTGATTGTACTTATTCCACTCGCACTGCTATTGGTTCGAAATCACGCAGTTATGCTCAGTGCTTTGGTTGTTTTTGCGATGTTGCCGCAGCAAAAAGCGCTGGCGAATGAATGGACACAGTGGTTTAAAAATAGCGACCAAAACGCGCTGCAGGCCTACCAAAATGAAGCATTTGATGAGGCCGCGCTTGCCGATAATCCGGTACTAAAAGGCGCAGCCCTTTATAAAGCCGGAGATTACGAAGGAGCAGTAAAAACACTCGAGCAAACAAGCTCAGCAGAAGGCCAATACAATTTGGGCAATGCGCTAGCACGGCTTGGTAAGTTAGACGACGCGATTTCTGCTTACGAAAAAGCCTTATCCTTAGATCCTGAGTTTACGCAAGCGAAGGATAATAAAGCGCTAGTCGAAGCGTTAAAGGACCAGCAAGAGCAGCAAAATCAGCAGGACCAACAAAGTCAGCAAGACCAACAAGGTCAGCAAGACCAACAAAGTCAGCAAGACCAACAAAGTCAGCAAGACCAACAAAGTCAGCAAGACCAACAAAGTCAGCAAGACCAACAAAGTCAGCAAGACCAACAAAGTCAGCAAGACCAACAAGGTCAGCAGGACCAACAAGGTCAGCAGGACCAACAAGGTCAGCAAGACCAACAAGGTCAGCAAGACCAACAAGGTCAGCAAGACCAACAGAATTCACAAGCAGGAAGTGAGTCAGAACAAAACAACAACGAGCCAGAGCTAGATGCTGCCCGCCAAGACCAGCAAGCAGCCGAGGAACAAACTCAAGAGCAAAAACAACAGCAAGCGCAAGCCGCACCTACGCCCGATCCCGAGCAACCACCGCAGGATGAAGAAAAGGCACAGGCTGCAATGATGCAAGATAGTCGGCCACTTACCCCTGAAGAAATAGAGAAAGCGCAACAGCTTAATCAACTGCTTAGAAAAGTACCCGATGATCCGGCCATATTATTGAGAAATAAAATGCAACTAGAAGCACAACAACGCAAACAAAGACGTCTACCAAGAGGAGCTGAAAAATCATGGTAAAACGCATTCTATTTTTTCTGTCTTTGTTGATATTAAGCCACGCCTCGTTGGCATTGGAAAATCTCACAGCCAGCGTAGACAAAAACCCAGTGCTCGCAGGTGAATATTTCACGTTGTCGATTATCGCTGAGGGCAAAGTCAAAGGCACTATTCCTGATGTTTCTGTGCTTAGTAACGACTTTATCACCAGCCCGGTGAATACCAGCTCTAGAACCAGTATCATTAATGGTAGTGTTTCAAGCTCCACTACCTGGCAAATGCAGCTCGTTGCTCGCACTCCGGGTACTTACACCATTCCTTCGTTAGAGGTAGATGGTGAAACGACCCAGCCGATCGAAATCAAAGTTGTTGCTCGTGATGATGAGCAGCAAAGTGAAGATATATTCGTAAAAACCGAACTCAAGACAAAAAATCTCTATGTTCAACAGGCTGCGCTTTATACCGTTAAGCTCTATGTAGGAAAGGAACTACTAGATGGCCAACTGAGTGCCCCAATCTCAGATGGTGCTAACTTCACACAATTGGGCAAAGCTAATGAAGAATACGTAGTTATTGACGGCCGACGCTACATGGTGCTCACCCGAGAATACATGATCCAACCGCAAAAGAGTGGCAATTTCACTATTGAACCACCTATCTTCAACGGCCAGATCAGAGATGGCTATCGTAGAATGGCGACTTCTGCGGTTGGCAATACCATTGACTTTTCAGTATCTCCAATTCCAGCTAACGCTGCTGATAACTGGCTGCCCAGTGAGTATTTGAATTTTTCTGAAGAATGGCAGCCCAAAGATACCGAGTTTATGGTTGGGACGCCTATCACGCGAACACTAACACTCACTGCAGTGGGTGTTACTAAAGAGCAGCTTCCTGACATTCAGCTCGAAGACGTTAATGGCTTTAGAATTTATCCAGACGCGTCAGAGCGTAAGCAAATTACCCGAGATGGAAAAGTCATCTCACAGTTAACCATTTCTTTTGCTTACCTACCGCAACTCGCCGGTGATTTTACTCTGCCCGAAGTAAAACTACCTTGGTTTAACACCATCACTAAACGTGAAGAGTTTGCGACATTACCAAGTAAGTCTGTCAGCGTGATTCTCGATCCAAACCAGCCAGCCTTACCACAGACCGCTCCAATCCAGCAGCCGCTTTCAAGCCCAAGCGTAAATCCATCAACGGCTACGCAAACCAACGTGGTCACAGAACAAATTATCCCGCTGTGGATGTGGGGACTCGCCGCTTTCGGATACGCATTATGGCTAATAACATTACTAATATGGCGTCTAAGAACAAAACCGACCGCAAGCCCCATAGTAAATACGGTCACTGATGAAAATTCAGCACCTTTTATTTCGTTTGAAAAAGCGGTTAAGCAAGATAACCCAGCGGGCTTTTATCAAGCGCTACTGCACTACACCAAACAACAAAATATCACCATGGCACAATGGCTAGCACTTCAACCCAGCTCATTGCGAGCACAAGTACAAACGCTGCAAAGCTCGTTGTATGGAGGCAATAGAGAAAAAGTAGACTTGTCTCAACTATATGGTGAAATTAAAACCAGTGTTAAAAGCACTGTTCACACAAATAAAAGCCAAAGTTTAGGTAATCTATACCAATAAGCGCCTCAGGGCGCTTTTTTATTGCAAGACGAGTTAGATTTGTTAGTAAATAATTAACAGATCAATTATGCTTGGTGTGAGATACACTCCCAGAATCAACTAAAATAAAATGAGTTTTTGTTGAAATAAACCTGCAAAAAGATAGGTCTCATAGATATGGCCAGTAAACAACATCACTACGAGTCACTGGTTCGGATGTACCACAAAGAGCTATATAAGTTCGCTTATTGGTTGTCTGGCGATCCGACAATAGCAGAAGACTTAGTACAAGAAACTTTTTTGCGGGCTTGGCGCGCACTCGATTCATTACAAGATGAGAATGCAGCAAAGCCTTGGTTATTAACTATTTTAAGACGAGAGAATGCACGTCGTTTTGAGCGTAAGCAATTTGACTATGCGGAGGTTGAACAAGATACGCTGGTCGACGATACCAGTTCGGCTTTGGATGATGCAATGGAGCAAACCGTTGTGCAACGACAAATAGCCAACTTAGCACCAGAATATCGTGAACCACTGCTTCTGCAAGTGGTGATGGGATGTTCTGGGGATGAAATCGCCGATATACTTGAGCTGAATAAAAACACGGTGATGACAAGATTATACCGTGCTCGAAACCAGCTGAAAGACGCTTTAACGACTGAATATGAACCAATAAAGGGGGCATCAAACTAATGGATGAACTCGAATTTCGACGCCGCCTCGTTGCTGATCCTCATGATGAAGAGGTCAAAAAACAGGCCGAACAGCAACCTGAGTTGCAAGTGCTGGTTGAAGAAATGCAAGCTTTCGACGATTTCTTGGGTAAATCACTCGATATTGATGTGCCAGAGGGGTTGGCTGACAAGATAATTGCAAAACAAAAGGAGCTTGAAACGGAAGAACAAAAAGTGGTGAAAGCGTCTTGGTTTAGACGCGCTACCGCACCATTTGCGATTGCCGCCAGTGTATTTTTTGCCGCCGTGGTCTTTTACTTTGGCGGTTTTGGACACCCTGTCGATACCGGTGAACATGCGCTTGCTCATGTGTATTACGAAGAAAATGCACTGCAGAAGCAAGAAACAGTGTCACTGCAAACCGTGAATGAGAAACTCGCGATGTTTGGGGGTAAGTTCGACAACTTGCCGGGTAAAGTGGTTTACGCGACATTTTGTAATTTTAAAGGCCAAAAAAGCCTTCACTTGGTTATGCAATCCGAATTTGGTCCACTCACGGTTTTTGTCGTGCCAGCAGGTCAACAAAGTACGATTGACGGCAAAGATAGTTTTGGTGATAGCCGCTTTGAGGGCTTAATTGCCCATGATGGTAAAGCCAACACTATACTGGTGGCAAACCGAGGTGCGCCAATTGAAACCTTCCAATCAGAAGTGACAAGCTCACTACGCTGGTTATAATGCTACCGCCCCACTCTTTGGGGCGGTGTCTCAATATCCTTACTAAACCTCTCAAAATACAAATTTAATTGAGGTACATACCTATTTAAATAGCCATGTTAGTTCTTTACAATGGCGACAGTTATTTTGGTATATAGGAACTTTATGAAACATTTCATTGTGTTACTTTCCCTTGTTTCTTTTTTATTTACAGCCAGTTTTAATGCTGAAGCGAGAAAGAAGTTTGGTAGTAAGAGCTCAGGCAAAACCCAGCAAACGCAAACGACTCAGCAAAAGCAACAAACTGATACACAAGCATTAAATGCAAAATCTACAGCAAAGCCTAAATCGAGTAAAAAAGGCATTATGGCTGGTGTACTCGGCGGATTACTAGCCGGTGGTCTAATTGCCGCGATGCTTGGCGATGATTTTGAAGGATTCCAATTCCTTGAGATGATTCTGCTTGCCGCTGCTGCCTTTTTAATTTTCAAATTGGTTAAGGGCATGCTTGCAAGAAAACAGCAGCCAACTTATGCCGGCGCGCCACCTATGGGTGGCTACAACAATACTCCACCACAGCAATTTCAAAGCCAAGGACCAATTGGCGGTGGTTTTGGCGCAAGTAGCGTGCCTATGAATTTGCCGAGAGATTTTGACATCAATGGCTTTTTACAAGGCGCAAGACAGCATTATCAAACCATCCAAACCGCTTGGAATAACAACGACTTTTCGACGGTTTCTGAATACTTGAGCCCAGAGTTGGTTGAAGAGTTCAAGCGTGAACGAGAGCAACAAGGTGACGTTAACACTGAGGTGATGTTTGTTGACGCTGAGTTAGTTCGTGCAGATACACGTCCTGACGTTTGGGAAGTAAGCATTAAGTTTACTGGAAAATATCGTGATCTCGGCGATATGCAAGAGGAACCTATCCACGAAATATGGCACTTAGAGCGTAAAACGACGGGAGATGCACCTTGGCTAATCGTTGGTGTTGAAGAACTAGCAGCATAACTCATCAACTTTAACAAAAATTACACTCAGCTTGTGTATTCGCCAAGCTGAGTGTTTATTTGCAGCACTTCTCTATTCTCACCCAAACACACTTCAATATCCGCTATTCTTGGCAAGCTTCGCATTCCCCATGCCGATAGGCGTTGAAATGGCTGAATAAATTGTCTAACTTGCTCATCACTCATCCCTTTTCCGTTCGATGCTTTGAGCACATGCTCTTGTTGCAGCCGCCACTGATATACTCTGTCGAAGCTCATTCCATTTAAATAAATGAGACTATCTAATTGTGAAAAAATAGCTTGATACTCTTCACATAAAATTTGATTCACTTTTAAGCGAAACGAACCGTCTTTATCAAACTCTTGCTCAAATTGATTAACGGGAGATGCTAACTCATCGCTAGGCTGCTCCTCCAATCCCATACACCATCCCTCGATAATAAGTACCTGTAAACCCGCATCAACTTTTCGCCATGTTGATTTTGGCAACTTCCTATCTATTGATTTATCGAATACTGGTAAAATTAATGCTGCGCCGCGTTTAAACCTGCTTATAACATCTTGTAATAGTTGCAGATCGTGTGTACCAGGCAAGCCTCTTTGTTGAAACAGCGGATGAAACTTTGAAGCAAGCACTGCCCGCTCTTCTGGGTCTAAATAAAAATCATCAAGAGACACACACTTACAGGTAATGCCAACTCCCCTAAGTTGTTTACAAAGAGAATAGCTGAGTGTTGATTTACCAGAGCCCTGAACGCCAGAAATTCCTACTAATAGAGGGTATGAGAAGCCTCCAGTTGAAAACATCTTGTCTATCCTACTCTTTAACTTATAAGCCAAAGCCATTTCGATCACCACTTTATAAAACCAAAAAATCAAGATACCAAATATTTACCATTAAGAAATAAAAAGATATCTTTTGTATGTAATATAAAAACAATAAGGAAAACGTATAAAAGCAATAATCTATTCAATTTTAATGTGTGTTTCATGCCTCTCAAATGCCATAGAGTATGAACCGGTTAACTGCAGAAGTGAGCAAACAGGTACTAAAAACTTTTATGAAGGTGAAGCTTCGTGCGTAGGTGAATATGCCTATAGCACATGTCCCTCTGGAATTGGAAGTTGTCATGTTGTGGATGATAACTTTGTTACAATTCGCAAGTATATACCATTACAAACTTCAAATAGCGCTCAGCTACAAGAATTAGTAGAACAGTGGGTTACCGGAGTTACTGGGGCACGCTTACGAGAAACTCACTTAGTATCTTGTACAGCACATAATGTTCCTTTTTCTCATTCGGAAGCAGTTTATGAAACTGTGTGTGACTATAAACCGTCGGTCGAAATTTGGCATAGTGCAATAGCTGGTAGTGCTAATAAACATGTGTATATCGTTGCCAGAGATAAAGATGGTTCGATTGGTTCTCAGGAGCTTTGGGTTAATGGCGTAAAACAGAGTGGTTCATCCACTGAGCTTGTTGGACAAGATGGAGACTCTTTCGTTGTAATGGCTAAAGTTCGTGATAACGATGGTTATTCATCCTCAACATCGCGAAATATCATCCTCAGATGGAATGGCTACCCTTGTAAAGGAAAATGTCCTGATCCTTTCTAAAAAAACAATTAAACCACCATTAGTTCATAAATGGTGGTTTTAATTATCATCTAAATCCAAAGCGATATTCAAACAGAATCATGATATTTCTGCCCTGTTGTGGCACATGACCATCAATCAATCTTGGATCAAATACAGTGTATTTTTTATCAAAAAGATTTTCAGCTTTCAGTTGAATTTTAGTATTGTTATCCAAATTAAAAGAAACGGTACCGCCAATGAGGTAGTAACTTGACTGCTTGAAATCATCTACAGTTGACTCTGGGGGTGCAAGTATCAATGTTGTGTCTCGCCAAATTGCATTTAAAGTAACTTCTACCGCCTCTTTTTTATGAGTAAAGGCAAGTGCAGCAAACTTTTTAAAACTGCCGTTTAATGGCTCGTCAAATAAATGGGTGTATGCACCTTGTATCCATGTTGAGTCACTCAAATTAAAATTAGCATTAACTTCAATACCCTGCATACTCGTCTCAAAGACATTATCAAATGTAAACTCAGCTTGCTCATCATCAATGGATACAAGATTAATAAAATCTTCTAGTTCATTGTTAAACAGTACCGCGTCAAATTGTTTGGACTCGTCTTGATAATGCCAGACCAGCTCTGTCGTTTTTACATATTCTGAAGTTAAGTTCGAATTACCTGATGTAACGTCATCGTTTGAGTTAAGCTCATTACTGACTGGTGTACGAAAAGACTCTCCATATTGTAGCTTAAAAGTGTTTGCTTCATCGTAGCCGTAAACGAATGCAAGCCTTGGCGATAAATTATCGTCTATGTCTTTCACTTCGTCATATCGTGCTCCTGCAAACATACTAAGTTGCTCGCTAAATCGATACTTAGCTTGAACATAACCCGCATAAGAATCAAAATCCTGACGTAGCGAATAAAATGGCGCGTAGTCAGATATTGTCTGCACTCCACCCAAATAGGTATGGTTATAAATAATGATGTCACCAGCAGTTTGGTCATAGTAAGTAGTTCTTACACCTGCTTTACTTTGCTCTTCCTTTGACAACTCAATGCCGAAATTCCATTGTAAATGGTCATTTTGTTTATAACCACCATCTAGGTTATAAGTTAAGTCTCTAGATTGCCAAGCTGGGCCAACTAAAAAGTCACCTCCTTGCGTGATACCTATTTCTGCTGCTGTAACGATGAGCCCTGCACTTTCAATGTTATGCTCAATAAAGCTCAGTTTATGGGTTAACTCGAGTAACTCAGTAATTTGCCACTGATACTCAAATGTTGCCGCATAGTTCTCGCTTTTGTGTTCGTTTTCAGGGGAATAACGGGAAAGATTTAAAAACTCGTCAAGTTGAGTGCGGTTAAACCTTACTTGCCATGTTAACGCTTGATGATTGCCGCCAAACACAGCAAAAAGTGATTCTAACGGGTCTTTTACGGCACCTCCAAAATAGCTATCACCAGTGCGTTTATTAAATGCAATATTAGCGTAGACCTGTGTTTCGTTAGACACTTGCTTTGAAATGTTGATCGCCGCTTGAGCGCTGCCATGCTCACCATAGCCAACAGAAAGCTGATTACTATGTTTTTTGGTAATAATATTCATTACACCAAGAAAGGCATTGCTACCATAAAGTGCGGAGCCTGGGCCTCGAATAAATTCAACTTTATTGATAATTTCAATGGGAATGTACGGGGTGTAGACCGACGCTTTACCGAATGAAGACTCATTCAGCCTTTGCCCGTCAATCATCACTAACACATGTCCAGTATCCAGATACACACCACGGGTATGCTCTTTTGGCACGGCTCCAACCCAATCGCCTCGAGTAGATTGAAAGCCAGGTACAAAATTCATTAAATCATAAACATTGTCGACACCTAGGCTATTGATTTGTTCTGAATTAAAGACAGTAATACTAGAGGGAACCGATGCTCTAGTCTCATCGGTTTTGGTTGCGATAGAGACGTTTACATTCAACAGCTCTTCAAACGACAGCTGATAAAGGTCGGCGTCCATAGCTTCTGGTTCAGCGACTACCGCAAAAGGAATTAATAATGGAGTGACTTTAATTAACGCGCTTAAGTTTTTCATATTATACGAGCTCTATGTTCCCACACTTCACTCGTAGTGTTAGATTACTCTAACCTACGTAGCAGCATATGATTAACTTAATAATACTTGCTCCTAGCCACTACGCAAGTTTTTGATTAGCCTTTTCTTTTAGACCCTAAGCAGATGCCAACTTTCTCGCTTTGAAATATTTAAATAAACCAATTAAAGACGCTGCGATCCAAAATAACTCTATCACAAAGCTTGCAAGGTTAAAGTTATAACAAAGGCTAATCAGTAGTAGGATCGCACCACTTAAATTCATCAAGTTATACGTTAAACTATCGGGAGATGCCTTTTCCAGTTGTAGCATAAAGAATGCACCAACGACCAAGAAAGTGCCTGTCATACCGATGATATCGAACATTAAATCGATCATGTTTTTTCCATTTAGCAAGACCCAATAGGCTGGCCCAGTTCCATGGGAAGGGTCATTTTCATTCATTGAAACAGCAAAGCCAAACGGCGAAATAGTAACAAACTGGGAAATTCAAGACAGGACATTTGTCTGATAACAAAAAAAGGTGAGCAATAAGAATTGGAGTAATAACTACTTGAAGGTGACCTTGCCACCAATTATTTTCAGTGCTGGCGCACCTCTCACTAGTGTATCCCGGGCAAACTCTTGCTCACAATTGGGGCAGTTTACTTGGTTGGTGGTAAAGTCCTGGGTGATCCGTTCTTTAAAACATTTAACGAGGCCGCCCTTGCCTCCCTTACGATACTTAAATAGCTGCTGGCGGCATCCAGAACAATAAATATCGACGGTTCTAACAGGGCCTTTTTTATTGGGTTTTGCCATACCGAGTTAGCTCATGATCCTAAGTACAAATGCAATGAGCGTAAACTGTAACACATGATAGCCACCGTTGACTAAAAACAGTTTCATCGGGCGCTGCTCAAATATATAGCTTATTCCTAATGAACAGGCGACGAAAAACCCCCCCACACCAAGCCCAACTCCGGTAGCCGCTAACAAAGAGAGCGATAGATCAAGCATCACAGCCATAAACACAGCGGACAACAAAGATAACAGAAATGCGACGCCAAAAGTCATCTTGGGATCGCTCGTTTGTAAGTCAAGCTCTGTTAACCCACACCCCTCCATCCATGTTTTTTGGAACAGCATAGGCGAATACCAAATACCACCTAACATAAAGGAAGACAAAGCGGCGAGAATAATTGCCCAAAGGTTCAATGCTTCAAATGAGAATATCATCGACTAACTCAGCATATTTCATTTTATTTAATAATGAGTATAAGTGAAAACCTACTTATAAACAGGTTTCTTTTGTAATTTCCTCTGCAGCGTTCTTCGGTGCATATTAAGTTGCCGTGCAGTTTCAGAAATATTACCTTCGTTTGCCTTTAGAACTTGCTGAATATGTTCCCACTCAAGTCGCTCTGGAGACATGACTTCTTCTACGATTTCTTGAGTTTTCTCTCCCAATAGCGTTTGTACTATCAAACTGGTACTTGCAGGCTTAGTTAGGTAGTCATCAGCACCCAATTTTATCGCCTCAACTGCAGTTGCAATGCTAGCATAGCCCGTTAATAATACAATGCGAGCGCTTGGATTGAGCTGCTTGATTTGTGTTATGAAGTTTATTGAGTTGGCCTCACCCAGCTTCATATCCAACAATATGTAGTCGAAAGCTTCTCGTTTACAAGCCACCTGCATATCTTCAATTAAAGTGACGTGTTCAACACCAAAGTCTTGTTTTTCCAAGCGCCTCATCAATGTTTGTGCGTAAGGCACGTCATCTTCAACAAGCAGTAACTTCATCACTCACCCTTGGTAGTTTAATCGTACATTTTGTCCCATCGGTAACGTCGCTTTCAATAAGCAGATGTCCACCAAGCCGTTCAATTGTCGCATGACTAAGCAGTACCGCCATGCCAAGCCCAGATTCACTATTCACTACATTGTGCCCCAGCTGCGCTAGCCTTTCTTCTGCTATTCCCTCACCTTTATCAAGAATGGTTATCACATGCTCAGTCGGCTCGGAGGTAAATATCACCTCTATGTCCGTCTGTTTTGCTTGCTCATTTGCTCGCACACCATTACTAATAAGGTTCAAAATCGAAGGCATCAACATAGGATCATCGCACAGCCCCCCTGAACATTAGTAATATCGAATCGAAAATGCTGCCGTGGAAATTGTAAATTCGTTAATTCTTTTAACTGCTCTGCAAGATGCTCTGCAGTTATCATTTGTTTAGACGCTGACTTTAAATACTCAGTGAATTCTCTAAAGACATTAAGCTGCTCCTTACATTTCCCAAGAGGTTCCGACATTTCTTGAACACATGGATCTTTTGGATACGACTCCTCCAGCTCTTCGTGTAATAGCGCCAAATGTGCGATTGGCGTGGCGAGTTGATGGGTTGCTTGTGCGGCCGCACTACCTAATGCGATTAATTGCTCTTGCTGTAGCTGCTGCTCTCGTAACATGGCAATTGCCCGCTCTTTTTTTCGATTTTGCTTTACCAATATGCTCACCACGGTAACAACGACTATAATAGTGAAAGTAAAGTTAACTAACATCCCGAGCAAGTGAGTGCTCATGTCCATATGGTGGACATGTTCATGAGACATTTTTATATAAAGATAAAGATAAGCCCCAATCGCCCCAGCCGACACCATCAACATGTTGATAGTTGGAATAGTTACTGCTGCAATAACCGTTGGCAATACCAGCAAGGACACAAACGCATTGGTCGCTCCACCCGTCAGGTCCAACAAAATAGTAAGAAACAAAATGTCCGCCAACAATTGCATTGTCATACCAATAGACGCGGCTTCTTTTGTGTTACGGTAGGCGTAAATACTTAATAGCTGAAATACCGACTCCGCTGCCACCACTCCAACCACTGCAACAAAATCAAATTGTTTACCAAAAACTAGAGCTGCGATAGCGAGCATCACTATTTGAATGATGATTGCCACAGATCGCAACAACAACAGTTGACCCAATGCAGAGCTGGGAGAAAACGCAATTTTCATGAAAATATAAGAAGCTAAGCTAAGATAAAAGAATTATACCTAATCTAGCGAAAATAGGTGTGATCGAACTCAGTTATATCGCCGTTTTACAAGCCACAGCTTCGCTTTTATGGCAATACTGTGAAGGATTTGGTATAAATAAAAAATTGGCCAACTGGTCGGATTAGAATAAGAGACACTATGGTTTATGCAAAAATCACGGGCTGGGGTAAGTGCATTCCACCAGCGAGCATCAGTAATGATGAAATTAGCACCATCGTTGATACCAATGATGAATGGATAAGTACAAGAACAGGTATAAAATCCAGACGCGTTAGTCATGTTAGCACTGCCGAACTTGCAACGGTTGCAAGCCAACACGCTTTGGCATGTGCAGGACTTGAAGGTAAAGACATCGATCTTGTTCTACTTGCAACCTGCACCCCGTCAACTATGGTGGCAAATACAGCTTCTTTAGTACAAAAGAATATTGGAGCCGTGGGTGCTGCAGCATGTGATACCAATGCGGCCTGTTCGGGCTTTTTGTATGCATTACAAAATGCCACCGCACAGATCCAAGCCGGTATGATTAAAAGAGCAGTCATTGTTGCAGCTGAGCGTATGACTTGGTATGTAAACTGGGCAAAGCGCGACAGCGCGGTATTATTTGGCGACGGTGCTGGTGCAGTCGTGCTTGAAGCAAGTGAGGAACCAACCGGCCTATTAGGCACCAAAACTGGCTGTGATAGCACTGACAGAAGTATATTACACATTCCAAACTATGGTACCGATATGGACCGCAGTGCAGGCACCGGACCTTCTGACCTCTCTTTTGAGGGACGTGAAATCTTCAAGCGTGCTGTAAAAGGTATGAGTGAAGCATGTGATGATGTACTCAACCAAGCACAGCTATCACTAGAAGACATTGATGTACTTATCCCGCACCAGGCAAATCTTCGTATCATTCAAGCGATCCAAAATCGTTTGGAAATTTCAGATGATAAAGTCATGGTCAATATCGACAAGTACGGTAATACCTCAGCTGCAACAATTGCAATTGCACTGTGTGAAGCTGTCGAAAGTGGTCTTATTAAGCCACACGCTAATATTATGTCGGCGGCATTTGGCGCTGGATTAACCTGGGCTGCGAGCTATTTAAAATGGGGAGAAAGAACGACCCCAATTGCGATGTCGGATGCACGTTTACCTGATTGCGATAAAACAGGTCTTGAGTTGATTGCACCAGCAGTGGCCGCGAGTCAAGCTCAATAACTAACCTACTCTCCCGAATTAAGGTTAATTGCTCGATCTTGCCCTTGGGTGGGTGGTAATATTGCAATATTATTATCGCTCATCCAAGGAGTTTATTGTGCTCAAAGCGCATACCGAGATCAGTCAATTAGAACCACAAGCAATTTGGAAGTTTTTTGACCAAATTTGTGCCATTCCCCACCCTTCAAAACACGAAGAAGCGCTAGCAAGCTTTATTGTTGACTGGGCTAAAAGCAAAAATTTAGACGTACGTCGTGATAACACTGGTAATGTGTTCATCAAAAAAGCTGCAACAAGTGGCATGGAAAATCGTAAGCCTGTTGTACTACAAGCACACATTGATATGGTGCCACAAAAGAATGACGATACAGCACACGACTTCGTTACCGATCCAATCAAACCATATGTTGATAATGATTGGGTAACTGCAACTGGCACTACATTAGGTGCAGACAATGGTATCGGCATGGCATCATGTTTGGCCGTATTAGACGCTGACGATATCAAACACGGGCCACTTGAGGTGTTACTAACCGTTGATGAAGAAGCAGGCATGAGCGGCGCGTTTGGTTTGCAATCTGGCTGGTTAGAAGGAGAAATTCTGCTCAACACCGATTCAGAGCAAGAAGGCGAAATCTACATGGGTTGCGCAGGTGGTGTAGATGCATCCTTAACTCTACAACTCGTGCGAGAAGCGTTACCTAAACACCATCAAATCTTTGAGCTGTCTCTAAAAGGCTTACGCGGCGGACACTCTGGCGTCGACATTCACACCGGCCGTGCAAACGCTAATAAATTGCTCGCAAGATTCTTAAAACACCATATTGCAGACTTTGATCTAAGACTTATCGAGATCAGAGGCGGCTCCCTACGCAATGCAATTCCGCGCGAAGCATACGCTGTCATTAGTTTTGATGAAACGCAAATAAGCGAGTTCCAGGCGCTGATTGAAGCTTATGAAACCATCATTAAGCAAGAATTATGTGCCATAGAAACCGGGATCACATTTGCGCTCAGCACCTCAAAAAGTACCACGTTGCCAATGAGCCAAGCTTCTGAAAGCAAAGTATTAGCGCTTCTCAATGCTTGCCCTAATGGTGTTGTACGCATGAGCGACGACATTCCAGGTGTTGTTGAAACCTCACTTAACATGGGTGTAATTTCTACTACAGATAACAGTTTAGAAGTCCTATGTTTGATCCGTTCATTAATTGATTCTGGTCGCAGTGATGTCGAGGGTATGTTGCGTTCACTGGCTGAGCTGACACAAGCAGACATTGAATTTAGTGGTGCTTACCCAGGCTGGAAACCTGATCCAAGCTCAGAAGTATTAGCTATTTTCCGTGATATGTATGAATCAATCTACGGTGAAAAGCCACATATTATGGTTATTCATGCTGGTCTTGAATGTGGTTTGTTCAAAGAACCTTACCCGAACATGGATATGATTTCTTTTGGTCCAACCATCAAATTTCCACACTCTCCCGAGGAAAAAGTAGAAATTTCAAGCGTTGGCCTATATTGGCAGCAAATGAAAGGGATCTTAGAAAACATTCCTGAAAAGCAGTAAAACTAATCTAAAATTAATTATACCAATTCGGTTATTAGACAAACTAAAAGCCCAGCTTACGTAGCTGGGTTTTTCATAGATTTCAGGCTCTGTGATTGTGATTAGCTGAACTTTTTCTCAAGATAACTAAACATGGTTCTAAGACCCAATGCTTCACCACCAACAGGTCTACCCGGTAACGCTCTCACGTTCCAAGCCATCACATCAAAATGTAGCCAAGGTGTCGTGGCTGGCTCAACAAATTCTTTTAGATACAGTGCAGCTGTTATTGAACCACCAAACGGCGTCGAACCACAGTTAGCAATATCGGCGATATCGCTCTTGAACAGCGCCTTATACTGATCAAACAAAGGCAGTTGCCAAATAGGATCCGCATTACCCAGACCAATTTCCATTAGCTCAGAAGCAATCGCTTGATCTGTAGAATAAAAACCAGGCAGTTCAGTGCCAAGTGCAACGCGACACGCACCAGTCAAGGTTGCGAAATCAATCAATAGCTCAGGCGCTTCTGTTTGCGCTTCTGCCAATGCGTCGCATAAAACCAAGCGTCCTTCGGCATCGGTATTGTCAATTTCAACCGTAATACCTTTACGTGTTTTGATCACATCACCTGGCCTAAAGGCATTGCGAGAAACCGCATTTTCTACCGCTGGGATAAGTACGCGTAATCTTACAGGCAGTTTTGCCGCCATAATCATATTGGCCAACGCGATAACATGAGCCGCTCCGCCCATGTCTTTTTTCATATTACGCATTCCAGACGCAGGTTTTAAGTCCAGACCACCAGAGTCAAAACATACGCCTTTACCAACTAACGTAAGTTTTGCGTGGTTTTCATTACCCCAACGTAAGTCAAGCAAACGCGGAGCATTGTCACTCGCACGGCCCACCATGTGGATTGTTGGGTAGTTTTGCTCTAATAACTCATCACCAATGATTTGTTCAAATGATGCGCCATATTGCTCGGCAAGTTCTTCCATTACTTCAGCCATGTGCTGAGGCATCATATCGGCAGCCGGTGTGTTTACTAGATCTCTTGCAAGATTAATAGACTCGACAGCCGCTTTTACTTTGGCATATATATCAGCATCTTCGATAGCAAGCTTTGCGACAATCGCTGGCAATTCTTTATAAGCAGAAAATTGATACGCCCCCAGTAAAAACGCAATAGCGTGGCTCTCAACTTGCTCTGAAGCGATATCAATAAAATAAGTGCCTTTTGGTAACTGCTTTGCAAGATCGCCCAATAGCCAAAAATCATCGTCTTCAGCAATAACAATAACTCGCTCTACTTCTCCAGAATCAGCATTCGGAATAAGAATATTTTTTTGCGATTGAAGTTGTGCGGTTTTTACGAAAAGCTGTGTCGTACTTGACTGCTGCGCTTGCCATGACGCTAATTCTGCAGCAGAGAAGATAGAAATGGGTGTACCCTTCGCAGAGTGAACGAGTAGGTTGTTCATGTAGGCCTCAAATTTATTATGTTCGTACTTAGATTACCAAGGCTAAAAAGAAAATTCACTGTTCCTCGGTTTTTGTTGGCTTTTTTTTCAAGTTGAATGAGCTAGGCAAAACATCCACGCCCACTAATTGACCGACCTTTACGATTATCGGAATGGTAATGGGGGCAAAAGGTAAAACGGCAAACACACCCAATCCTAATCCTTTGAGAATATCCACAAGTTGGGCGTTTGCTATTTTTAGCTCAGCCTTATGCGCTCGCCCCGAAGTATATCGCTTGTATATCTCAAGCATTTCTTTCGTTTCTTGTTTCTCTTGTTCTAGTGCGCATTTGAGCGCAATCATTGCTCTGCGCAATCTTATTTGCTGTCTGCGTTTACTGATCCGAGCAACGCGCATCGGTGCTTTATGGACAACTTTGATCAGTTTCATTAATAAACTCAAAGATAGTGTTGTCCAGAGTCTATCAAAATTTTTAGCACTTTAGCTATTAGCCATTGGTACAAATTAGCTATTCTAACGAGTAAAGTTATACGTAAAGTGTGCAAAACAACGAACTAGAACAAAATCAACCTCAATTACCACACAAAACTGTACAATAATCACTCACACAAAGACTAGCACCTAGCATTGCTCAATTAATCTACAAAAACTGAATAATGAAATTTCCGTAATCTCGCTAAACTTTGTAACAACAAATTATAAGCAACTGGGTGTTTCTCTTCAAAACTAGTTAAACCGTCCAAAAGTTCATCTTCAACAATAACTTATCATTCAACCTTTGCAATTCTTCTTAGCCTAAACAAAAAGTTATTAAGAAAGTTGCAGTTTCAGAAATCACTGCTAATTTTAAAAAAGCGCTTGCCAACACATAGCAAATTAAATTATATGTGTATTAAAGGTAAAAATATTATAAATGGCCTTTTTTATTGGTATGACAACAACAATCAACTGGGGAAACAGGATGAAACTAAAAAGTAACACGGTGCGCCGTGCAATTCGCTTCGCGCTCGCTTCAGCAGCAACAACCTCACTTCTTACTACCACCGCAATGGCTGAAGAAGCCAACCAAGCAAAAGCAGATGAAAAAATTGAAAAAATCGCGGTAGTTGGCTCCCGGGCTGCTCCTCGCTCTGTAGGCGAGTCACCAGTACCAATTGACATCATCGGTGCTGAAGATATGTCGAAAGCTGCGGGCTCTGACATGCTGGAATTACTGAAAGGATCTGTACCATCTTTGAACGTACATGCAAACCCAATCAGTGATGCAGCGACTCTAGTAAGGCCAGCTAACTTACGCGGATTGCCTGCGGACAGTACGCTGATTTTGTTAAATGGTAAGCGTCGCCACCGTTCATCGGTTATTGCCTTTTTAGGTGGCGGTATTAACGACGGTGCTCAAGGTCCTGATATTTCAGTGATCCCTAGTATCGCGCTCAAACAGGTGGAGGTACTTCGCGACGGTGCTGCCGCGCAGTACGGTTCAGATGCAATCGCGGGTGTAATGAACTTTGTACTTAAAGACGCTAGCGAAGGGGCTCGTTCTCTATTCGTCAAGGTGAATACTACGAAGGTGACGGCGACACGACGGTTATCGAAGGTAACGTAGGTTTGCCATTTACGGATGATGGATTTGCTAACTTAAGCTTTCAGTACAAAGAAGCGGATGCGACTAGCCGCAGTGTTCAGCGTCCTGATGCAGCAGCTTACATTGGTGCCGGAGTTGAAGGAGTTGGTGACCCAGCGCAGATCTGGGGTGCGCCAGAAATTAAAGATGATATAAGTATCTTCGGTAATGTTGGCGTAGATGTCACTGACAATGCTCGATTCTATATGTTTGGCAACTACTCCGAGCGAGACGTTAAAGGCGGATTCTATTATCGAAATCCACAAACCCGTCCTGGTGTATACTCTAACGACGGTGGTGAAACGCTGTTAGTGGGAGACTTAGATGGTGTAGGTGTGGGTATCGAATGTCCGGTAGTTAACTTGACGGATAAAAATGTAGCGAACATCCCAGCGTATCAATTAATTGCTGCTGATACCGAGTTAGGTAGAAACTGTTTTGCCTTTAATGAAATTTTACCTGGAGGTTTCACGCCGAACTTTGGTGGTAACATCACTGATACATCTCTAACTATCGGCGTTGAAGGTGAGTTTAAAAACGGCTTTTTGGAGGGGGGTTACTGGGACTTAAGTGGCTCGGTTGGTCGTAACGAATCACGTTACTTCATCACTAACACGGTAAACGCTTCACTTGGCGCAGATACGCCTATGGACTTCAGCCCAGGTAAATACATCCAACTGGAAAAGAATTTTAACTTTGACGTGTCAAAAGGCTATGACTTTGACCTAGCTTACGATGTAAACGTTGCAGCAGGTCTTGAGTGGCATGAAGAAACATTTGAAGTACTTTCAGGTGATGAAGCATCATTTATTGCAGGGCCACTGACTGAGCAAGGCTTTGGGATAGGTTCAAATGGTTTCCCAGGCTTCAAACCTTCTGCAGCAGGAGAATACACTCGTCGTAACTATGCTGCTTATGTGGATATCGAGACCCCATTTACTGAAGAGTTTATGATGGGATGGGCGCTTCGTTACGAAGATTACGATTCATTTGGTTCGACTACAAACTTTAAGATCACGGGTCAATATCATGTTACCGAAGACTTCTCGGTTCGTGGTTCAATCAGTACCGGTTTCCGCGCGCCAACGGTAGGTCAAGCTAACGTGTCTAACGTGCAGACAAACTTAAGCAGTGGTGTATTGGTAGATTCAGCACTATTACCACCAACAAACCCTGTTTCAGAGCAGCTTGGTGGTACTGAATTGACTCCTGAAGAGTCAGAAAGTTACACACTAGGTGCGGTATATCGCTCTGGCGACTTATTTATTACGTTAGATTACTACAACATTGAAGTAACTGACCGTCTAAGCCAGTCTGAAAAAATCGTTTTAAGTGATGCTGACAAAGCAGCCCTTAAAGCGGCGGGTGTTCCTAACGTTGATAACTTAGCGCAGGTGAGCTTCTTCACTAACGACTTCGATACCACGACTCAAGGTATCGACTTAGTCGGTAACTATTCTATGGATATGCTGGGTGGTTATGCAACATTCAGTGCCGCATACAACTGGAATGAAACCGAAGTAGACCGCTTCTCTGCTATCACAGGTGACTTCAAGGTATCTCGTTTAGAAAACGACTTACCGAAGCACAGAGGCACATTAACTTGGGCTCAGCAATGGGATAACTTCTCAGGTTTTGTTCGTATGAACTACTTTGGCGAATACCAAGGCGTTCACGTCGATTATGATGCAACAGCAAAAACAGCGGACGCGACAATCACATTTGATGCAGAGCTTACCTACTTTGCAACAGATTCGATCAGTCTATCTGTTGGTGCAAATAATATCTTTGACCAAGATGCTGAAGAACTAGACTTCTTTGACGCTACAGGTATCCCAAATAACAACTGGGGTGGCAAATACTATGAAACTTCACCATACGGTATTAATGGTGGTTTCTACTATGTGAAAGCAACCTATACGTTCTAACTTTTACTGTAACCCAGAAACAAAGGCGAACTAGCATTAGCTATTTCGCCTTTTTATTTTTATCCTATATAACAAAGCAGTTAATTTTGAATACAAACATGTTGTTATTAAAGCGAGCCAACGAATTATTAGCCGAAAACAAGCTTAGAGAAGCTGAGTTTATGTACAAGTCTGTACTAAAACAGTCACCTAACAACGGTCCAGCTCTATTTGGTCTAGGCCGCATTTGCATGCGTTTAGAGCAGTATGATAACGCAATCTACTATTTAAAAAGAGCCTGCGAACATTTACCAAAAATGCTTGAGCCGCTCTTCGCATTGGCCGATGCATTTTTAGCCGTAGGTTCACCGGTTGACGCAAAAACCGTACTTGAATACACCTTAAGCGTGGCAAAACATAATGCCCAAGCCCATTACCAACTCGGTCAATTTTATCTGGACTATGGCTTTATTGAACAAGCCAAAAATGTCTTTAAAGCGGGGTTAGATTGTCCTCATAGTACAGTGACTGCCTTTATGCTGTACGAACTGGTACAAATGTCCTCAGCCAAAGAATTACCTACATATTTAGCGATTTTAGAAAAATTGGAAAATGAGTTTGAAGCACCGAGACTAAAAACCGTGGTCCACTATGCTCTAGCTAAGTGTCATGAACAATTAGGTAACTTTAATGCAGCCCAAGATAACTATGCTTTAGCGAATGATACACAGCTGCTGATGAGCGAGTTTCGTACTGTAGACATGCTGCCATTTTTTGAATCAATCAAAAAGTATTGTGGCAAAGCGTTTTTTGATAAACCTAGTGATAAGGTTAAGACAACATTTACCCCTGTTTTTATTGTTGGTTTGCCAAGAACTGGCTCGACTCTCCTAGAACAAATGCTAGTGCAACATTCACATGTTGGTACACTAGGCGAGAATACCGTGATCAGCGATAAAATTGTCCCTTACCTCAGTAAACGCAACAATTCAGAGTTCCCAGGTTGTTTAGACCAACTAAGTAACTCTATGTTAGATCATTGCCGCATACTCTATGTCGACGAGATAAAGCGGCATCGAGTGCCGGAAGAAGTGGTGATCAATAAACTTCCAGCTAATTTTCAAAATCTGGGCTTAATCCACAAGCTCTTCCCTGAGGCGCGAATTATTCATTTAACTCGCAACCTCAATGCAACAGCCTGGTCGGTCTACAGTAATCATTTCGCCGAAAGCGAGCCCTACTTTTGCTCTTTAAGTGAATTTGCCTTGTATGCGCAAGCGCAAAGCGACTTGATGTCACATTTTAACCAATTTATGAAAAGAGATATTTTTACGCTCAGTTACGAACAACTTATTGCAGAGCCTGAAAAGTCCCTCAAACAATGCTTGAGCTTTTTATATCAAAAATACGAACCTGAATGTTTGGAGTTTCACAAATCTAAAAAGCCGGTGCATACCCTAAGTAAGGCGCAGGTCAGAAAGCCAATCAGTACGCAGCCACTGGAAAAGTGGCAGCGCTATGAAGCATTTATTGAGAAGATGATTGCTCAACCACAAAGCGATCAAACCACGCCAGCAAATCTTTAAACTGATCATCACGTGCATGTTTATGGGTTAACATGTCTATGTGCCCATAATTGTGCCGATGGCCGTGCTTTTTTCCATAAATTCTGAGTTCTTGTATCCCCTTTCCAGATTCACGAATAAACGCTTGAATATCGACAGGTTGTGCCAGTGCTTTATCTTTAACGCCCGCAATGTGCAAGATTGGAGGTAACGTCATGTCTTTTAATACTGCGGCATAATTAAAACCGTCATCGGAGTCAACCCATGGGTGCTTCTGTGCCCAGTCAGCGCTTTGAGCATGTGATTTTAAAGACTCATCATCACTCCCCCAACCAAGTCTTTTCGCAGGTAAGTATCCATGCTTTTTCGAATAATAGTGCGCAACGTTAAACCATATTAGGTTTGCTTTCAGTAATTTGCTCGGGTGATTGTTATGTAAACTACGTTTAGAGCCAAAATAGACACATGCATTAACATGCTGAATTTCTTCAGGAAAGCGTGCAAAAACACAATTCATCAATACACCTCCCCAAGAATGTCCAATCCAATATTGTGCTCTAGATCCGGTATATCGTTCGATAAAATTCAGCATTTCAGGGATTTCGTGCAAGATTGATTCAGTTTGACCATAATCCGCTTCAGCGTCGATTTTAGGAATGCTCTCTCCTCGCCCACGAAGATCGCCAACAAAACAGCGATAGCCGTGTTCAGCTAAAAAAGGCGCTAGCCCTTTATTACTTTCAGTATAAAAAACTTTGCCGTTTTCAACTGCACCATGCATAAAAAACACAGCGGGACCGCTACTATCCGGTTTTGCTATATATCTGAGGTGGAGTTTATGCCCATCTGCTATATCAACTAATAGTGATTTTTGCTCTATCATTTCTTTGTTTTTTTCTTTGAACACTAATCTCATCGTACCAGTTGACTGATTGATAAGTAAACTCTTAAACGAAGCAAATAAAGAGGTTGATATGCCTTTAAGATAAAGCCAGTATTCAAGACTTAAGCGTTCGATTAAAAGTGTTATAATCCTTTTTATTTATTCGAAGAATCCTGTGCACCCAAGAAACAAGCATAATTCAGGCTATGATCTAGACAAGCTTATAGCGATTGAACCCGCTTTAAAGAATTTTACTTACAACCGAGCTGATGGCATAAAAAGCATCGACTTCACCAATCCAGATGCCGTAAAACTGCTGAATAAAGCACTGCTTAAGTCAGACTACGATATACAAGTTTGGGATATCCCCGCACAATTTTTATGCCCCCCGGTTCCAGGCAGAGCAGATTATATCCATGCGCTGAAAGATCTGTTAGATGAAAGTAACTTGCCCGATAAGGTGCAAGGCGTAGATATTGGTACTGGTGCCAATTTGATCTATCCCATCTTAGGATCAAGAGAGTATAACTGGCGCTTTGTGGCCTCTGATATCAATCCTCTTGCTGTGAAGTGTGCCAAAACCATTGCAGAACTAAATAAGTTGCCGGTAAAAGTGATGCAACAAAAGCAGCCTAATCACTTTTTTAAAACGATAATAAAAGCAAACCAGTTTTATCATTTTTCAATGTGTAACCCGCCCTTCCATTCCAGTGAAGCAGATGCAAACAAGGGCACGCAAAGAAAGTGGAAAAACCTTAACCGAGTACCACAAGCCTCGCTAAACTTTGGCGGCCAAGCTCAAGAGTTATGGTGTGAAGGTGGAGAAAAGCGCTTTATACTGGATATGATCACTGAGAGTGTCACTTTCCAAGAGCAAGTTTACTGGTTTACTTCCCTTATCTCGAATAAAGACAACGTAAAACCACTTAAACAACAACTTAAACAGGTCGCTGCCGAGCAAGTGAAAGTGATCGAGATGGAACAAGGTAATAAGACAAGCCGTTTTATCGCCTGGAGTTTTTTCAAACCCTAGCAATGTGTATATGGTAGGAACGAGTCCACCTCGCGTGACTCTCTATACCCCACCGTTGCATTACTGCAACGGGTTTTGAGGTACATTTTTTGCTGGAACTTCATTGCAAGCCATCGGTGGGTGAACCACCTCCCACCATGTTGCGCTGTGCTGATGCTGTGGGGGAGTGGGAGCGAGTTTACCTCGCGAGGTTTTTAAATCACACATAGCAAAAAACCCGTTGCATCTCTGCAACGGGTTTTGATGTACATGGATGTTCGAATGTCGATGAAGTTCATGGATGAACGCTTTTCATCAACCTCTTATTTGGCCCTAGCTCGCTACGAAGTAGGATGTTCTCATTTTTTAAATAGAGAGTCACATGGGTGATCCACACTATCATTGACCGGGGCCGACCCTTCGGCTGTTTTGTTTCACTTCTGAGTTTGGGTGACGAGAAACCGAAGCACCGCTTCGCAGTTCGAGGAAGTGAGCGCAAGGACGCGCGAAGGGGAGATGCTACATGGAAGTACTTTACCCCAAACAGCAAAAAACCCGTCGCATTGCTGCAACGGGTTTCTCTTATTTCGCCCTGGCGATGTTCTACTTTCACATGGGTAATCCACACTATCATCGACGCTGTTTTGTTTCACTTCTGAGTTCGGCATGGGGTCAGGTGGGTCCAAAACGCTATAGTCACCAGGAAATTCTGTTCATCAATGAAGTCTCCTTCATCAATGTAAATCTGGAAAAAGCTATTAAATTCTTTTGTCTACTTTAGTCTATTAACTTCTGTTAGCTAAGGCCTCCATGGATGGAGGTCATGCTAGGAATTGTCTGGAACAATTCTAGTAAACCACTTTGGCGTTGTATGGTTAAGCCTCACGGGTAATTAGTACGAGTTAGCTTAATGCCTCACAGCACTTCCACATCTCGCCTATCAACGTTGTAGTCTTCAACGGCCCTTCAGTTGACTCTAAGTCAAAGTGAGAACTCATCTCGAGGCCTGCTTCCCGCTTAGATGCTTTCAGCGGTTATCAGTTCCGAACGTAGCTACCGGGCAATGCAATTGGCATCACAACCCGAACACCAGCGGTTCGTCCACTCCGGTCCTCTCGTACTAGGAGCAGCCCCTCTCAATTCTCAAACGCCCACGGCAGATAGGGACCGAACTGTCTCACGACGTTCTAAACCCAGCTCGCGTACCACTTTAAATGGCGAACAGCCATACCCTTGGGACCGACTTCAGCCCCAGGATGTGATGAGCCGACATCGAGGTGCCAAACACCGCCGTCGATATGAACTCTTGGGCGGTATCAGCCTGTTATCCCCGGAGTACCTTTTATCCGTTGAGCGATGGCCCTTCCATTCAGAACCACCGGATCACTATGACCTACTTTCGTACCTGCTCGACGTGTCTGTCTCGCAGTTAAGCTTGCTTCTACCATTACACTAACCGTACGATGTCCGACCGTACTTAGCAAACCTTCGTGCTCCTCCGTTACTCTTTGGGAGGAGACCGCCCCAGTCAAACTACCCACCAGGCACTGTCCTCAACCCCGATTCAGGGGCCTAAGTTAGAACATCAACACTACAAGGGTGGTATTTCAAGGTCGGCTCCACAGAAACTAGCGTCTCTGCTTCAAAGCCTCCCACCTATCCTACACATGTAGGGTCAATGTTCAGTGCCAAGCTGTAGTAAAGGTTCACGGGGTCTTTCCGTCTAGCCGCGGGTACACAGCATCTTCACTGCGATTTCAATTTCACTGAGTCTCGGGTGGAGACAGCGTGGCCATGGTTACACCATTCGTGCAGGTCGGAACTTACCCGACAAGGAATTTCGCTACCTTAGGACCGTTATAGTTACGGCCGCCGTTTACCGGGGCTTCGATCAAGAGCTTCGCCTAAGCTAACCCCATCAATTAACCTTCCGGCACCGGGCAGGTGTCACACCGTATACGTCATCTTACGAT
>NZ_CP047239.1:422500-1284397 GCF_018141365.1 Pseudoalteromonas sp. M8
AACAAGCGGGTGCTGGTGCTATTGGCTACGCCGTAATGCAAGCGATGCTTCAAGGGATCAAGCGCGGCTTATTCTCAAATGAAGCGGGTATGGGTAGCGCTGCAAACGCTGCTGCTAGTGCAACACCAAATCCAAACCATCCAGCATCACAGGGTTATGTACAAATGCTAGGTGTATTTGTAGATACCATAGTGATCTGTACCGCGACCGCGTCGCTTATTCTTTTATCTGGTCAGCTCGAGCCAAACTCAGGTTTAACTGGCATTGAATTAACACAATCTGCATTGGTTCATCATGTAGGAGAATGGGGCGCAATTTTCGTTGCAGTGGCTATTCTATTTTTTGCTTTTACTTCCATTGTTGCCAACTATAGTTATGCAGAAACCAACCTACTGTTTTTAGATCACCATTCAAAGAAAGGCATGATGGTATTTAGAGCTTGTGTATTAGGTATGGTAATGTTTGGTGCGGTAAGCGAACTTGGACTGGTTTGGACACTCGCTGATATTTCAATGGGCTTAATGGCTGTAGTAAACGTGGTTGCACTCTTTATGCTTCGCAAAGTCGTGCTATGGCTTGCCAACGATTATAAAAAGCAGCTTAAAGCAGGCGTAACCCCAGAGTTTGATCCTAGTACCAACCCTGAAGTAGAAAAAACACTACCAAAAGGCATTTGGACTAAATAGACCAATACAGCGCACTAATGCTTATATTTAGTGCGCCTTCTTCTTATAAAACCCAATTTTAATGAAGAAGAACACAAAAATACGCCCTTGAGTTCATTTAATGTCCAAACAAACCAATCACTTATTGCCTTTCAAAAAAAAATCCGTATAGTAAAGCATAAGTCGGCATATAGCGCAGCTTGGTAGCGCACTGTCATGGGGTGTCAGGGGTCGCAGGTTCAAATCCTGCTATGCCGACCAGCTTTTCTACACTCTATTCAATATAGTTAACTTCATTCATTTCCGTTCGTAAAATACGCTGTATTAGTATCTTCGTAATATAACTTTTCCGATTTTCGTTCGTTATTCCTGTTTAGACTTATGAACTTTGTTTTCTTTGACGTACTAGAAGCTCACCTCAATGAGCATCGCTAGCGACTCCTTTCAATGTCAGCGCCTTAAAACAATGTAAGAAAAATTTCCCGCCAGAGGCAAAGCCTTCAAAAACGAATAACTCTGATGGCTAATTCAGCTTGAATAGATTGATTTGCCGAAATAAGAACACCAAAACATATCGCTGATGTCGGCTATTAAATGCTTTCTCCCGACACAACCTCTCACTTTAAACTTCAAACAGTGTAGTTTCTACTTCCAGTACTCTACGTGACAAGACCAAAAGGCATGCATTACTCAGGCTTGGATTATTTGTGCCTATTCCATTATGTAGGCTCTGCTCCTAACCTCTATTTTCCAGTTAATTAGTAAAATGAAAATGAGGGATTCTTAACATAATTTATAGCTATAACGCCTTATAAATCGGTTCTTTCACAGTAGTTTTCAACTAACAGCAGCAATCAAAAAACACAATATATTTACATCAAGGTAATAATACTGACAAATAACCAACCTAGTATTGCGTGACTTTCAATTAAGCACGGAGATTAAAATGAAATTCGCAATACTCATGCTTGCAGTCAGTGCGACTGCAAATGCAAACACCAACATATGTAGCAACTACGGTTGCCCAACTGGCACACCATCAAGTAATGATATCGTTGAGCGACCTATATATGTGCTTAGCAATAATCGCGCAACAAAGTTTGCGGACTGGGTAGCATACAAAGTCACACCAAGCACAATTGACGGACCAAGCCGTTCTAGAACTTGGAAATCAGACCCTAAAATTGCAAGTAGATACACGCTAGAGCCAAGTGACTACAGCGATGCGTGGGCAACTATCCATACAGATAGAGGTCATCAAGTGCCTTTGGCGTCGTTTTCCAATACATCCAATTGGAGCGATACTAACTATCTCTCGAACATTACCCCACAATCATCAAACCTTAATCAGGGTCCATGGGTTAAATTAGAGAATGCAGTGAGAAGTTTAGTGCGAACGGGCGAAAATGCCTATGTGTTCACGGGTCCCTTGTATGAATATTACTTTGCTACCTTGCCTGGTGCTGATGAATCTCACACTATTCCGTCAGGCTATTTTAAGGTCGTCGTCACAATAGCTGGCTCAAATGTGAAGGCTTCTGCTTTTATCATGGAGCAAACTTCTGGAAGATACCTTGATTACTGCAAAACAGAAGTAACCATTGACGAAGTAGAACAAAGAGCAGGCCTGAATATCCTACCTAGCCTGCCAAGCTATAAAGCCACCGACATTGAGGGTCGAGTCGGCGGTCTTAGCGCACCACTAGGTTGCTAGTTGTGACGGCTACCAGTTGGTAGCCCTTTAGTGCCTAGCAGGTCTTATTCGAACTTTAGGTTAGCTTAAAATAGCTGAGCAACATAAGCCACCCTGCACCAAACATAATCACATTTTCGGTTAATGATATAAAACCTAAAGGCACATCAGTGTCATCACCAACACATGCACATTTGAGCACTCTTTTATCAATATATACGGCCTTAAACACTGAGATTGCGCCTATAAACCCTATGAATATTGCCACTGGTGCATAATAAATGGCTGGCAAAGTTGTTAGCATGCAAACGCCGGCATATAACTCTAAGTAGGGGTAAGCATACGCGTATTTTAGGTGACGCATCGCTAACAAATCGTAAGTGATAAAGGAGTTTGTAAAGCTATGAACATCGCGTATCTTTTGTACCGCGAGTAACAGCATGGAAAACCCAATAAAGGGCATTACCCATTCCACAAGACTATTGACAGGAAATTGTATCGCGAATGTGACCAGCAGCGCGACTAAAAATATCGAAAGTACTGGCCAGTATACGTTTTTCTTTTCCTTATGTGACGGCTTACCTAGATATCGACGCAGCGCCTCATAGCCACCAATACGTTCATCGTTAATAAATATTTGTGGTGTAGTGTCAACGTTATGAGTGGCTTTAAATTCATCCGTCTGTTCCCTTGACTTGAGCACTCTGTCGTCTACATAAAAACCCTCTCGTGAAAGCAAATCCTTAGCTCTGAGACCAAAAGGGCAAATGTGCGATGAGGTATGCATTCGGTAAAGTGTCGCATTTTTCACTGGTGGCTCCCCCTATTTTATTACAAACATAAGTAGAAATTACCGACCGAGTAAATCAGCTAAGAAAAATCTGCCGACATTAGCGCAATTTCAGCTTAATGATTGTAACTAAAGCGAATTCCATACCACCTTTAATTACACTCAATAACATGAAAGCTGGTTGAATTTATTGATGCATCACAATCAAATTAACCTCGAATGAGGTAACCAAAGATAAACCTGATCTTGGTCAGAAAACACGTTATTAAAGCGCAATTCGGGTAAAAAAACCTTCTGACTATAAAGTCTTAGATTTATATTTCGCCTTGTCTTTAGCTACCGAGATAAAAAACAAATGTCAAAAATAATGGGTAGGGAAATAAAGTTAGGCAAGCACAGTGTATTGCTTTCAACAACGGATCTGGACAGTCGAATTACATACGCAAATCAATCTTTTTGTGACATATCAGGCTTTAGCATTGAAGAAATGCTTGGTCAGCCCCACAACTTAGTTCGTAATCAGGATATGCCAAAAGCGGCTTTTAGAAATATGTGGTCTACCATTCAAAATGGCCAATCTTGGATGGGACCTGTTAAAAACTCAACAAAAAATGGGGATTACTATTGGGTAAACGCTTTTGTCACTCCCATTAAAGACGAGCGAGGCAACATAGTTGAATACCAATCTGTAAGAACTTGTCCTTCTCCCGAGGTAATTAAACGCGCAGAAAATGCTTATCGCACTCTTGATAGCCAACAAAAAACGAGTCGCTATGACAGCACTCGCCTCTCATTTATGTTATTGCTTTTCATCGCGATAACTTTGCCTCTAGCATCGCTATTAAACAACCATTGGTTTACGCTGCTACCTTTGACTCTACTATTCATCACAATTGCGTTAACCGCACGTTTTCGCTCTAAATATAAAGCTTTGCTCACACAAGCCAAAGCGATTTTTGATAATGATTTAATGTCTGTGATATACGGTCAATCTCGCGATCGGGTTGCTGATATTACACTAGCATTTGAAATGCAGAAGGCAAAAATTTCTGCGGTGGTGGGCAGAGTAAACGACGTGTCCGTTCGAGTAAGTGAAAATGCAAAACTTACTACACAAAGCGGCCAATTTGTTGCTGAACTACTAAAGCAGCAAACAAGCGAGGCAAAAGAAATGGTCGTTTGCATGGACGAATTTTCACAAACGATTGACGAACTCTCAGAAAACGTAAACCACGCTGCTGATGCGGCTAATAACTCAGAACAACAGGCTGGGCGTGGTAAAGCCGCAGTAAAGGATGTCATCGACTCGATTCACTACCTTGATGAGCATTTAATGGAAGTGAACAATGCCGTGAACCGCTTAGTCTCCGGTAATGATCGAATTCAAAATATCCTTAGTGTTATCAACTCTATTGCCGATCAAACCAACTTGCTTGCGTTAAATGCCGCAATCGAAGCCGCCCGAGCGGGCGAACATGGGCGAGGATTCTCAGTTGTAGCAGATGAAGTTCGCACACTTGCACAACGCACACAAACTTCCACAGAAGAAATCACGCAATTACTTAAAGAGCTAAATGATATTTCCAGCTCCGCTGTAGAGTCAGTGCAAAAAAGTAATAGCTTATCAAATCAAAGTGTTGATCTTGCAAAAAATAACGGTTCAAGCCTTGATACCATTCAAAACCATGTGATGCATCTAGCCGACTTAAATCGCAGTGTTGCCGCCGCCATTGAACAACAAAGTTGTGTGGTAAAACAGATAAGCATAAACGTTGACAGCGTGACTACGCTCGCAGAGAAAGGCACGGAGCACGGCGAGAAATCTTTTATTTTAAGTCAAGAATTGCTGACTCAAATCGAGCAGCAAACGCGCCTAATACAGCAATTTTCTCAAACATGAGAAATCAAAGTGAAACAGGACTTAATGTATGCGTACATTAAAGCCTAATCAGTAACTACTCTTAAATATCAGTGGACCTAAGCATTTTACTAGACAAATTAGGTCCACTTAGTTCGCAAATAAAACAATGTTATAGTTCCGCCTCAAGAATGGCGAGTGCCTCCTTTTCTGCCTGTTTCACATTGCCATCAGCTTCAATAACACGCACGGCTAGATCTTTCGCAAGTTTACGCATCGGTTCATCAATAATGTTATTCATGCGGTGTTGCACATAAGCTTCAATATCATTATTTTTTATCGCAACAACAGACTTTGACAGGCTGTCTTCAATATAATCGTCTAATGCGATTGCAGAGTTCCAATGTAGGCTTTTTGCCCACTTTCGCACAACATGCTTTTCACTTTCGCTGATGACACCGTCAACACCAATAAACAATAGTGCGATATCAATTAGAGCTTCTTTTTGCATCTGATCGACGCAAACACCAGTATCAAAGTGGTTTAATAGCTGTTCAAATTTCATAATTCTTCCTTAACCCTTTTCTGCAAATTAAGATCACAGATATTTCAAGACGGAACAAAAAACGCTAATGTTTAAACATATGCTAACTTTTTCCATTTGTCATATTAAAAAAGTGCAAGTTCATTTACACCTCATTCCAAAGCTTGTTAAAGGTCAAAAGGACTATCGGGTCCAACTTATTACATTTTATTTTTCACAATATAAGAAGCATCCAAACTCCTTCAACATTACGGTCTGTATCGCTAAAATGGGTTACGTATGCTGGTCACAAGCACCAACACATACGAATAAAGAACCAGCCTCCCCAAAAAGCATCAATCTTAAAGTTTGAATTAGTAAGAAAAGTTCTAGACCTCCACAATTGATTCATTTTGTTGAAATAATTTGCACACTCTCAAAATCAATCAAAGAAAAATAGGAACAACAATGAAAGAGTTAAAATTAGGAATGAACTTATCATTTTTCATTTCCCTTTCTATTATCGCGCTTAGCTTGCTTATCTTAGATACTTTAATAGTGTCTGAAAGAATTAGCATGATTTCGTTTGTCCAATTAACGCTATCTGCGGCAATCATGTTTTATATTGCTACAGGGCTATGGGCAATATTCAGTGGTCAAAGCCGAGTAATCATCTGCAATCAAGGTGTGGTTTATCACAGCTTGTTAGGTCAAAAGCACTATATTCCAGCAGAAGAAGTGGAAAAAATTTCCGTAGAAGGATTACTATGGTTTAGTTACACCAAACTTTATCTTACAACCGGAGAACTAAGGATCTGGTCTTTCAAACCCAATCTTGCGCAACAACATAGCCTTAAACTACTCGGGTACATTTAATTCTATCCTTATTCGCGTGTAGTAAGTCTCATAAAGTTGCTTTCAAAACGAGGCATTGAGTAAGATAACCTAAACTTATAACGAGGTTATTATGCAAAGACAATATGCTATAGGTACGCTCGGCGTACCTTGGACTTCAAAAGAAAAAACATTGTGGTTAGAAAACCAATCGATAAAACGCTCATATTCTGAAGAAGTCGTAACTCAAATAGAAGCGCTCAAGCACACTTTTGACGTCACCGAGTATGGTCAGCTTGACTACCCCAACCAAACTTATTCTCTATATGCATTAACAACAAAAAACTGGCAGCAAAACAAACCGACCATACTGGTTACCGGTGGCGTGCATGGCTACGAAACAAGCGGTGTACATGGTGCTCTTGCTTTTGCCAAATCAGAAGCACAACAATATGAACAGGCTTATAATTTCATTATCTTGCCTTGCTTGAGTCCTTGGGGCTATGAAACGATAAACCGCTGGAACCCAGAAGCCGTTGACCCTAATCGCTCTTTTTATGCGGATAGTCCAGCGCCTGAGTCTCGATCAGCAATAGACTTTGTCAATAAGAAAGCAGCGGATATTCTGTGTCATGTTGATTTACACGAAACCACAGATTCCGACAACTCAGAATTCCGCCCAGCATTGGCAGCAAGAGATGGTAAAGAGAATCATAATTGGAACATTCCTGACGGTTTCTATTTAGTCGGACATACACAAAAACCGGAAGCTAAATTTCAAAAACGTATTATCGAAGAAGTAGCTGCGGTAACACAGATTGCTGATGCAGATGACCATGGGCAGTTAATCGGTGTTGATTTAGAACAGCACGGTGTGATTAATTATGACGGTACTGCGCTAGGTTTATGTATGGGTATGACAAATGCCGCTTTTGTAACAACAACAGAAGTTTACCCTGATGGTCAAAACGCAACACCAGAAAACTGTATCGCGGGTCAAGTGGCAGCAATTAGAGGGGCCATTAAATACCTACAAAGCGAAAGCCTATAAGGTTTCAGAAGGTGTGGTTTGTTAAAAACCACACCTAGGAGCTAGGAGAATGAACAGGATCTACCAAGTTGTCATATTGTTAAGCGCTAAACTTTTCCGGTGAAAACAACACGACCTGTTATAATAAAACCTAATTCGCTAAGTCTTCCTTACCGCTAACAACCCCAAAGATTTCTTTGAATGAAGTCGGTTTTTGCAAAATACTCACTGGAATATGCAATGCTCTTGCGATGTCACTAGCTGAGATCATACCTCTGAGCCCTTCCGAACCAACCAATAAAACGTGCTGCAATCCTAAACTTTGTAAGGTTTCAAGCACATCTCCTATTGTACTTTTAGCAACCATTTCATAGGGAACAGCGTAGAGCTCTTCTTTACTCACCATCACATCTTCAACGCACACATCTTCTCTCGACACCTGCTTTCGCTGGGCAACACTTAAGACCTTTCTACCCGTAAGGTCGCGACAGTTTACCACTCCCAAGAAATTATCATCTTCGTCGACAACGAGCTTTGAGCGCACATGGCCATTTTTCATCATGTATAAAGCATGATCAATATCGACGTCTTTTGCTATCACCTGAGGCTGCCTGCGAGTAAAGTCAGTCACCACCTTAATCGCACTACTGTCCATATTTAAAGGTTCTGAATCGAAGTGATCACAAAGCTGAAATACCCCTTCCAACTTAACGGTTTTTAACGCTTTGTATTGGCCCATTTTATACTCCTGCTTCTATAAAGCTCTTCGAAAGTCTGGTTTTTATGTTGCTGTGAACAATCCACAGCTAAAAATAAAAAGAACAACCAGTGCAAAGGCAGTAAGAAATTATTTTAGGTAACTGGAAAAGTAAGAGAGATTACGAAAACTCGAACACATGAGAGCTAACCTCACCCCTCTCTAATTAAAATATGGTTTATTCAGTGAATATATTCAAGTCAATGCAGTCTAAAACTCCTGTAATCTCAGTGTAATGCCGTGTAATAGCTAAATTTAAGCAAACGAATTAGACTGAAGATGTTTGCTAGGATTTATCACCCTAATATCAAACAATTGGTTTAGGCATTGGAATTCCGCGTCAAACTAGAAAAACTGTAATTCCAAATTAGACCAAGCCGGTACGATAAGTACTGGTGAATTCTTCCCTCAACGAGACCCACCTCGTGGGTCTTTATCATTGAGTAGAAGGAAATAAAATTGTATGCTTCACGGCACTTATACATTGATATAGATGAAATTTACGCCTTGCTGAATTGTGATATCTATTTTGTATAAGCATGTAATTTTCATCAAAGTTATACGGAACTAACTATGGCTTATTTAATCGACGAACAGAAACTCGAACGAGTCTATCTTAAAAGCTATCATACGGTAGGCCGCTATAAATATAGTGTAGATACCTTGATAGACAAGCCGGGAGTATCGCGACATCACGCCATTATCGAACTCAATGAAAACAAATGGTTTATCAGAGATGTGAGTACAAACGGCATCTGGATAAACGATAAAAAGCTCGACAAGAACCTGCCGTATCAGCTATTCGAAAATGATAAGATTGATTTTGCAGCACCTGGTCAAAACTCGTTTGTGGCGGCGAACTTGCAAACCGAGTGTCAATATCTAGTTTCTCAGTCAAACAACCAAAAAGTAGTAGAAGTAACGAATCAACTTCTACTACCTAGTGAAGATGATCCTAAACACATCATTTACTATGATAAATTGCTCAACTATTGGTTTTTAGAAGATCTCAATACTTCAGATCGACAAGCCTTAATAGATGGCAGCATTGTATCGCTGATGAACGACCAATGGATGTTTTTTTCTGCCACGACAATCGCTGTAACTAAGCACCTTGAATGCCAAAAAGCTGCCAAGCCAATGGCGCTAGAGTTCAATGTAAGTCAAGACGAAGAAGATACCCAATTAACACTAAGTGTTGACGATAAACACCTAGATTTAGGCGTCAGAAGTCATCACTACTTACTGTTGCTGCTTGCCAGAACTCGGATCCAAGATAAAGATGCTGGCCTTGAATCGGATGTTCAAGGTTGGGTTTACCGCGATGACTTAGCAAAAGCACTCGGTGTACAAACAAACCATATGAACATTATGGTTCACCGCGCACGCAAGCAATTTGTCGATTCTGGTGGCGAAGATTACCCAGAAGCAACCTTTTTATTAGAAACTCGCTGTGGTCGAGTAAGATTGAATTGCCAAGATATCACGATAATAAAAGGCTCTAAATTAGAAACTCGCATGACAACTTAAGCGATATTGTTAGTTGGGCAGAAATAGCATTTCTGCCCAACTATTTACCTATGCCTTATACTCTCCAGCATTATTCACTATTTTGCTTTCGAGCTCTTTACATAGCCCCAATACGAATAAAAGCTCTACAAGTACAAACAGTGGTCCAATTGCTAAACCAATCAAATCATCGACAAACGCAGGCTTTTTTCCCTCAAAATAATGCCCTATAAACTGTAACACCCAACCTACAAAGAAAACACCAGCCCAAAACAATACCGTCATTATTCCTGCATTAACGATGAGCGGATTCAACGTTTGAACAAGAAAATAAAAAGCCAGTATGATGGCGCTCATCATGAGCCCAAAAATGGGGGATAGCATCAGGTAATAGCCACATAAAACGACCCCTATCAGTGCGGCAAGGGTAATGGCTACTCCCGATACACTGAATAGCGGAATAAAAGTCATACCCACAACAGCAATGACAATTAACGGGATCCCAAAAAAGTGAGTCAGAATGTTTCTTTTGCTGCGATGATACATGGCATACTGACTTAATAACGTCTCTAGTTTATTCATTATTGTTCTCTCATTGATACCAATTATCCTACTGATAATTAGTCAATAAAGAAAATTTATCAATAAAAAATTCTATTAGCGTATTAGGGCTTATATAAATAACCTGAGCTGCGGATAATTAATGCCTTTCTAGCAGCAAGTTTTAGCGCTAACTGCGTTGAATTCACTTCCAATAGCCAGCTATTGGTGCGTAAATTCGCCTTGTTTTCCCTAAAACTTGCTGGCTAGACAAGGAAAAAACTAAGTTGTACTTTAGCAACAATGAGTTGGAACATTCCTTATCCAAACCTCAGGTTAAATAACCAAATAAACAGCATACCGAATACAATAGTCTGCATTATGAGCACCATCAACAGCTTAAAATTAAAGCTAGGTTTGATGGTTTTATGCCTGAGCATATACATTGCCACTGGTGTGACAATATTGAGCCCAAGTAACCCACACAGTAGTAAATTACGCTCAGGAATGCGCGATTGAGCAAGTGTTGAAGCGCGCTTATCCCACCAAAAAAGCGCAAATATAAATACATTGATAACCAACAACACCGCTGCAGAAATAATCGCTTGCCAAGGTAGCTTAGATACGCAAAGCGCCCCTAACCACACGCCAGCCCCCAAAATAGGCCCATCTGCTGATGCATTAAACGAACCGCTGACATGCTACTTTTCCTGTCTTATTGTGTTGATTTGAATGAAAATTTCAGCTGTAGCATAAGCATCATCCATCGCCCGGTGATGATTAACCAAAGGTACATTCATCGCTTGGCAAAATGCCCCTAGCGCATATGAGCGCAGGCCCGGCACAAACTTTCGGCCTAACTGCACAGTACATAACTTCGCACGAGTAAACTCTCGGCCGACTCGAGCAAACTCCTGCCGAATAAAGCCATAATCAAAGTTCACATTATGCGCGACAAAAATAGCACCTTGGCTAAACAGCTCAACTTGCTCCAAAATTTCAAAAAAACTTGGAGCATCACTCACCATTGCCTGAGTGATCCCTGTCAGTTCAGTGATTTTTTGTGGGATACGACGCATCGGATTAACAAGTGATTGCCATTTAGCAACGACCTCGCCGTTAACGACTTTTACCATGGCTACCTCGGTGATGCGATCAAACTCCTTGTTGCCACCGGTGGTTTCAATATCGACAACGACATAAGGTTGCTCTTTGCAAATATGCCATTCAACGGTTTGCAGTCGCGTGGGAATATTGCATTGCAAGAGTTTAGAAATGTTAACTAGCTGACTTCGGCTAAGACTATCACCTGGTGCCTTGATTTCTTCAAACCTTAAGCCCGCTTTTTCGTCGACTATCATCAGGTCGGGAAAACCAGATTTCATCAGATGAAAATCACTACACATTAGCCTTAAAACAGATTTGACATCCTCAATTGCCAAGTAAGACAATAATATTTTTATTGAGTCGAGCATCTTATCATGCCAATTAAACAACCGATTAGCTTCTCCGTAATGTTCGCTCATCTGGCGTAGAAGCCAGTTCATCCAAGCAGAAGTATCTGTAAAACTCGCTAAGCGACATTCAATCTCCTCCTCAAATTCGTTGTAAAAGCGATTTTCTTTTAACGCCAGCGGAGTTCTAGAAAACCCATTAGCAACGATACTTTTTGGGTGATAAAAGAGTTCTTGCCAAAAGGTCAATCCAAATAAGGCCAGCCAAATTTCATTTTCAACATGATAGGCCTCGATGCCATGCCGTTTATAATAAGCAATGACGCCAGCTTCTGTTTGTCCCTTAAAAGCTTCATCAATTTGGATCGCTGGTTGACTTTTTCTTAGCATATCCGTAAGTACAGAAGTGCGTTTTTGGTTAAATTTACGCTGATAAAAGTCTTCCGCAAAGATCATCAATGTTTCATCGCTTTCCCCCTGCAAAATGCGCTCTAATTGCTCTCGCACCAGCTCAACTTCACCTTGTTTATAATTATGTCGTATCAACATCTCACAAGCTTGAGGGTGCTCAGTCATACCTAGTAAGGTTTTAAAATGGGAAAATTCAGGACCTAACTTTCTGGCAAGCGTTAACAGGTAATTTGCATGTGCAGCCACTGCATATTGCCCATCAACCTTTGGCAATTGTTGCGCTGCGGCCTGTCTAGCACGCCACACTAATTCATCTTCAGGGGCATTTTTGAGCTCACTGAGTGCATTTGCATAATAAAACGCGCTCACGGCTTCTGCTTTTTGCTCAAAATGTGCATGGTAAGCGGCGTCAGCGCTCCTGGTATTCATTACACCAAGATCTCGCATCGAAAATTGCGCTAAGCTAAAGCCTACCTTGCCAAAGTACAAAAATAGAAAGTAGTCGATATCGGCTTGAAATGAGAGTGTGAGATACTGGGATAGGTATTCTTGTGCATTTAGATGTTCAACGCAGACAGATTGATTGATATGCGCTACCCATAGCGATTTTTTTGCCGATTTACTTGGCAGTGTAGTTAAATTCTCTCGCTCGGCAAGTTCAATTAAACATGGTTTAGTTAAGCAATGCAGCAGCGCTTGAAAGTCGTCTTGTTGTACCTGACGAAGTAATCCCTTTGCTTTTAATGAAAACGCGACTTCACAAATATTATTGATCTCTTCGTAGCGCAGTGAATTGATATCCAGAAAAGGAGTTTTGCGGGAAATAAACCGCACTAACAAACACAATTCATCTTCAGGCAAGCGGTGTAGCTCAGCCAGCAGCTCACGCTGAGCACTACTTAATAGCGGTTGACATACTTTAAGTAAATAATCGCTAAGCTCACTAAAGTGGCTTAAGTAATATTTGGCGGGTAATTCTTTTCTCAACACAAATTCAGAAAACTGTTTTTATATACAGTAAAGATTATCATAGATAGGAAATATTGCCAATTTGCTTCAGTTACCCCCTTAAGTCGTTTCTTCTGTATCGTCTGTGGAAGCATATTCGCTTTTGTATAGCCAATATTGTAGTTTCTCGCTCAATGGCTCTTCCGAAATGGGCTTCGTGAGGTAATCGTTCATGCCTGCATTTAAACACTTCTCTCTATCACCGGACATTGCATTGGCTGTCATGGCTAATATTTTTACTCCCTGATAACTCTCACCTGCGGCTCCGTCTCGGATTAACTCGGTAGTCCGATAGCCATCCATTTCAGGCATCTGACAATCCATTAAGATTAGCTCAAATTGACATTCATCTTGATGTGACTTGAGCAGTTCAATGGCAAGCAGTCCGTTTTCGGCAACTTCAATATGGGTTATCCCCAATTTTTTGAGCATACTTAATGCGACAACTTGGTTCACCTTATTATCCTCAACCAGTAGAATACGACAAGGTTTTGGCCACGTAAATTCGGTTTCGTTCGCCTTTCTTACCAGTTTCAGATAGTGACTCGTAACCAGTGGTTTCGCATTCGCCAGCGCCTTGCCATCTTCAGCTAAAATGGTTAACGCATCAAAAAGGTCTTTGGTTGTCACGGGCTTTGGAAAATAGCCTGAATAGCCACGCTCCGCGTAAAACTGGCCATCCCCCTTAGTACCCATTTGCGTCATCATGATAAGTTTTATCGCTTTGAATCGCTTATCATTTTTTAGTGCAGCGCCGAGCTGCTCACCCGACATGCCTCTAAGCGTCATATCCAGTAAGGCGATATCAAACACATTTTTATCACGTTGGTATTCAGCTTCACACAGCGAGAGTGCTTGTATTCCAGAGCTGGCTTTATACACATCCGCCCCCCAGTGCCTCAATTGAGATTCCAAACTCGTCAAGGCTGAGAGGTTATCGTCAACTAGGAGTATTTTTATCCCTTGTAAATCAATTTTTGCAGCTTCGAATTGAGTATTATCGCCATGGATCAAAGTCACGAAAAATTCAAATTGGCTACCATGTCCAAACCGACTACTAACGGCGATATCGCCATCCATTAATTCACAGAGTTGTCTGACAATGGCAAGCCCCAGTCCAGTCCCTCCATACTTTCTAGTCGTAGAGGCATCAACTTGAGAGAATTTAGCAAAAAGCCTATCTGCTTTGTCCTCTGGTATCCCTATGCCGGTATCTTCAACTGAGCAATGAAATCTCAGTTTATTGCCTACCTCACTGAACCAAGCTCGGATGATGATCTCGCCTTGCTCGGTAAACTTGATTGCATTACTAATTAGGTTGGTGATTATTTGTCGAATACGGCTCGGGTCCCCCTGCACCAATGGCTTTTCAAGTTGGGTTACATCTAGAATAAGTTCAAGTCCCTTTTTCTGTGCTTGCAACGCAACGGATTCAATCAATTCGCCAAGTAATGCCCTAACATCGAAATCTAGTGACTCAAGTTCAAGCTTACCCGCCTCAATTTTAGAAAAATCTAAAATATCGTTGATGAGATTTAATAACGACTTGGCACTCCCCATTGCTAGACTCACTTTATGTAGTTGAGTTTGAGTAAGGTGCTCATCTTCTAGCAGACTTAACATGCCTATTACACCATTCATTGGCGTGCGGATCTCATGGCTCATTGACGCCAAAAACTCGCTTTTAGCTTGCGCGCCCTGCTCCGCCGCTTGCTTCGCTTGTTCTAGCTCTTTTTTCGCTTCAACCGCAGCGGTAATATCCTGTTGGATGCCAACGAATGCCGTTAATTGATTTTGTTCGTTGAACACCGGAGAGATCTGTAAACTATTCCAAAATGCCTTTCCAGATTTGGTGTAATTGATCAATTCAACTTTGACGAATTCGTGAGCTATTATTGCTTCCCTGATTTCCTCTAACGCTTGCTGCTGGGTATGTTCACCTTGCAAAAAGCGACAATTTTTACCCAGTACTTCATCACCATATTCGGTGATTTGTTGAAATGTTTTATTCGCAAATACGATTGGCAATTCAGGCTTAGTCGCGTCAACAATCGTTATGCCGACATTTGCGCACTCTATTGCTTGAGCGAGTAAATCATTTTGTTCCTTGGCCTTTTTCAGCGCTTCTTGATGAAGCTTTTGATCGGTAATATCTGAAAGTGAGCCAACTATCCGCTTCGCTTGTCCATCTTTAAGCGCCGCGGCACCTTTTAGCCAAAAATAGCGATAGCTGTTTTGCCTCGTTTTTATTCTACACTCGACACCAAAAGGCTCTTCTTCCGTCATATGAAACTTAATTGAGTTTTCTAAATTGGGGAGATCTGCAGGGTGGACTCGGTCAAATAAACTAGAAATATGCGCAGAGAATAAAGCTTGTGTCTCTTGCGAAAAGCCTAGTAAAGATTTAAATCTATCTGAATAAAACACCGCATTCCGCTCAAGATCCCAGTCCCAAAGGCCATCATCGCTACCAAATATTGCAAGTTTAAATCGCTCTTCACTGCGTTTGAGTGTTGTCCTCGATTCTTCTAGTTTTTTGAATGGATTTAACAGAAGTTGCTTACCAAACAAATAGAGCAAGCCAAATGATAGGAATAGCCCAAAAGCAATAGCACCAATAAGATCCCACACAAATATTTTCACTTCGTCAGTGACCTGACTTTTCTCTACTCGATAGTCTAATACTAAATCGGTGGAGCCAACATCGAGACTGCTTACACTAAAGTAAGTTTCAACTTTTTGGGTGTTAGAAAAGTTAATCCACCTGCCTTTTAAACCAATGCTATGAAAAGATGTGGATGATGAGGAGCTAAGCAGACTCTCTAAACTCGTAGAAAATTCGCCAATAAGTGCTCCCTCAGCAAAGCCGTTATAGTAAATCGGTACTGCTATTGTGAAATAGTGCAGGTTGCCAACCTGAGTGAGATCTATCGCACTGACCAACTCTGCATTGATCACTTTATCGAGCCACTTTGGTTTTTGGTCTAACACTTCATGAGAATCAAAGTTTGCGTAAACAACATCGCCCAATACATTGATCACCATTAACTTTTCTTCTCTACCTATAATTTGAAAACTGCGCATAAAGTCTCGTAACTTAGCAGCGGAGAGCCCTGTACCCATCGCACCATTTACGATAATAGGATGTAGAGAAAGATCAGAGAGGATCTGCTTACGGCTCTCAAGATACTGAGTTAAGTTGTTAACTGCGAGTTGAGCTTGGGTTTCATTCGTTTCTCTCACTAAGTCTTCGACAATGACATTTGATCTCAGCCCAACAAAAAGTGCACTGAGCAGAAGTGAAACAATAGCCGTTAACCCTAAAAAGGTGTAAAAAGCGCGATTACTCGTTAAGGTGAATTTAGTTTTCAATGCGACCCCGGGTAACTATAAACTAGTTTAATACTGCCATTAGACTGGTATTGCCCCATACACAAGTCTTGCACGGTTAGCGCTTCATGGGCTGAATCATTTTTATCACTCCAGACACTAAAAGGCCGTTGATACGTTTTTATGAGGCCGCTGATCGGCGATTGCAAATCCTCAAATGCGCTTTTTAATAAGACTCTGTTGGTCGCGACTGAATCTGTCAGTTTTATCTGCTCCGCTGCTGCAATAAGAAGCTTGGCAATGTCATAGCCATGGATAAATCCGGGAGCTGCTTGAACAAATCCATGCGTTGCAAACCGGGTTGGGAAAAGCTGTTTTGCACGATTAAATACTCGTGCCGAAAACATACTTAATGGTTTATTCTCAAAAGAAAAACAGCTTTGTAGGACCGCCAATGAGACGTCAGCAGATAACTTATCCCCAACCACTTTAAAAAAGTTACCCGCAGTTACCCCCCAATGACTAATAATGGGCAGGCGCTGCGCCTCGTCAATACTCGCCATGGCTTTTACGAACTCTGCGCCCTCAATCGCATTGCCAACAAAAATGATACATTGCGGCTCACTTTCAATAATATTATGGATCATGATCCGAGCCTCATTTTCTTGTGTCGCCCAGTTAAACCAAGATACGGGCAACGCGTTGTTAGGCTTGGCCGTTTTATATTCCGCTAGCAATGTGTCGTAATTGGAGCGCCCCCATGCGGTATCCTCAAGGAGTAAATGAGGTGCAACACAGCCTTGTTGCTTTGCATAATTGATGAGTACTTTACCCGCTTTGGTGTCATCTACAGAAAGCCTAAAAATCCAATTATCCTTACTCGGGTATCTTGTAATTGGCCCACCAGCGGCCCAAGGAACTAACAGCAGCGCTTCCCCCTCATTGATGAATTTACGAAATTTAATATAAGGAGGAGAATGAACACCACCAAGCACGAGTAAGGCATTCGGGTCTTTTAAAAATTGCTTAAAGTGAAGCAAGCTACGATTACTATTACCACGATGGTCTTTGGCCACCAATTCAATCTTATAACCTTGGATTTGATTATCTACTTCATCGAATGCGGTTAAAAAGCCCATTTTTATCGCTTCGGCTGACTCATTTAAATTAGAATAATCAGCGTCATGATAAATACGAAACACTTGCTTGGAGTTTGCGGCGAGACAAACCGAGCTCAGGAGGCAGAAAAACAGTAATAATATTCTCATCGTATTACTAATCACCCAACACATAACTAAACTTTAGTTCAAATCATTGTGATTGCTTAATTTTATAGCGAATACCTTGCTCGTTATAAATCACCAAGACAATGCATGGCAGACAAAGAAACCGCACCCAAAGGTAGGTGCGGTGGTTGGGATCATTCAGGGCTATTAGCAAGTTGGCTCTGAATGTAGTTTGGTAAACCAATTAGTTTGATTAAATTGATATGCTGTTCAAGCCAATAAATGTGATCCATTTCGGTGTCATCTAACAGGGTTTCGAGCATTTCACGGGTAACATAATCTTGCGCTTGCTCACACACTGCTATCACCTTTTTCAAATGGTCTTTTACCAGAATTTCCGCAGCCAAATCATTTTCTAGCATTTCTTTCACGTCAGTACCGACGTGGATCGGCGCACGAGAAGCGGTATCTGGCGTGCCTTCCAAAAACAAAATGCGCTCCGTGATCCGCTTAGCGTGATCGAGCTCTTCTTCGTATTCGTGAGATAACTTATGGTGTAGCTTCTCCAGTCCCCAATCTTCATACATTTTGGCATGCGCCAAATATTGATCCATCGAAGAAAGCTCAAGCGTAAGTTGTTTGTTGAGTAAGTCGATAACGGTAGAATGGCCTTGCATAACTTACCCCTCAATCTGCGATTGCAGATAGTTTTCAATGCCGGTATTTTTGATTAAGAAATGCTGCGTTTCGAGCCAATCCACATAGCCCTCTTCATATTCAAGAATATCTTCTAGTAGCTCTCGACTAACATAATCCTGTTCGTGTTCACACAGCGCAATTGCATCGCGCAATGTCGGAAGCTGATCGAGTTGAAATGCTAAGTCGCACGCCATCATTTCTTCGGTATGCTCACCTATTCGTAGCTTTTCTAAATGCTGAAGGTTTGGTAACCCTTCAAGGAATAATATGCGCTCGATAAGGTCATCTGCTTGCTTCATGTCCTTGATTGATTTTTTATACGCTTTCTCGTTTAGCTCTTCAAGCCCCCAATTTTTGTACATTCTTGCGTGTAGAAAGAACTGGTTTATCGATGTTAGCTCTAGCGTAAGCACTTGGTTTAGCGCTGTTATGACTTGCTTATTACCCTGCATAGGGCCCCCTATTAATGTCGAGTGACGCCCTATAACCCTAGTTCAATATTTATTCTTCGCAAGATTAAATAAAAATAACAGTTTTCTTAATATACCCTTTTAAAATAAACAACTTATAAGAGTATTAATAACAATTTTCATTACATTTAGGGTTTCATTTTTTGAACGGCTTGTATTCAATCAAAACTCAGAATAAGAAACATGCTAACTTATTGAAATTTATAAAAGCAGCTCCGGCTGCTTAACTCAACTGCTTTTTAACATCCAACCCTAAACGCTTTGCTAGTCGAACTAAATTTGCTCTATCCATTACCAGCTCTCTCGCAGCTGCCGACCAATTAAACCCATGACGTTCCATCGCGTTAACGATCATGTCTTTTTGTAGTAGCTCGACGGCGAATTTCATGGCGACAGGAGGTGTTTTCTCTTGCGTGGTCATGCACTCAGCCTGCTGAATTTGTTGATTGTGTTTTGGCGCGATGTCTATGTCATGGATCTCAATGATATTAGCCTGCCACTGTTGATGCTTAGCTTTTAACGCTGCACGACTGACACAATGTTCAAGCTCTCTGACATTACCCGGCCAGTCGTAATGCATTAATCGGCTGAGTGCTTGCCTATCCATCACCACTTGTTTTGCGTTGAGCGTGCCTCTTAGCTGCTCTAAAAAGAACCCAACCAGCAGCGGGATGTCATCTAGCCTTTCGAGCAGTGGAGGAACAAATAAAGGATACACACTCAAGCGATGATAAAGATCAGCCCTAAATTTTCCGCGTCTCACCTCTTCTTTTAAATCACGATTAGTCGCAGCAACCACTCTAACATCCACAATATGAATGCGGTCAGCACCTACCGCTTGCACCTCACCGCTTTGCAGCACACGTAATAGTTTGCTCTGTAAAGTCAAACTCAGTTCGCCAACTTCATCCAAAAACAGCGTGCCGCCGTCCGCGGCTGCAAACTTGCCTAACCGGTCTTTATCGGCCCCAGTAAACGCCCCTTTTTTGTGACCAAAGAGTTCACTTTCTGCTATCGAGTCAGGAAGCGCCGCACAGTTAATTTGTATAAACGGTTTGTCATTTCGTTGGGAATTAAAATGTACGTGTTTTGCTACCAACTCTTTACCCGTTCCCGTATCACCTTGAATAAGCACATTAAATTCAGAACCAGCAACCAGTTCAATTTCTGATTTAAGCGAGTGCATCACCGCACTCTCTCCTACTAAAATTTGCTTTTTAACGGACTTTTGAGATTGGGTAAGTGTAGATGCACGTGCTTGCTCATAGAGGCGCTCAGCCTCAAACATACGTAATGCACTACTTGAGACAATTGCTTGTAGGGTTTTCATATAAACCTCAGACAAGTGCTCAAAGCTATCCGGTTTAAGACAATCAAACGTCACCAATAAGATGCTACTTTGCAGCGCGACCTTAAATCCCATGCAGGCATGCACTGGTAAGCGACTTTCTTCGGCGAGCAACAGACCATCGTAAGGGTCAGGTAAGTCGCTATTGGCAGGAAAACTAACTAGTTCGTCAGACTCGAAAATGGACATCAATCTAGGTTGCTCTGTAAGCAAAAATTGCCGCCCAACAGCGTCCGCACTCAACCCATTGCAAGCTAGGATAGTTAATGCATGCTGATCGCCATAAAGAATGGCGATGGCATCAGCGGTAACAGATTGACTCAATGCTGAAAGCAAGGACTTAGCGTATTGCTTAACCTCGCGACCCTCTTGCGCCAACGAAAGTCGTGATAACGACATACTAAGCTCAAGCAATTTGGAGAGCGCTAACGAATTCATGTCAAAAAGACTCAATTTATTCAAATAAACACTAATTAAGATAGGTCAATTTGACTCAAACATCAATAATAGAATACTAATACGATGATTTATATAGCATTTTAAAGTTGGCGTGACACCTGCAATGTGCAGTCTATATATCAACATTCGCAGAGTTAACGATGAGCCGTGCATACCAACTTTTAAGATATAGCAACATCGCCATTTTCACTTCACTCGCAGCGTTTATGCTGTCACTGCAAGTGAGTTTTTTTAGCGTTGAAAGCTTCAGCCTCTTCTCACAAATTGCAGCACATATTAGTACTATAGTATTGGCCACCTTGATTAAGCTTGCCTACGTCATCCGCCTTGTCTGTCTATACCACCTAGGTTTGGAGGTTAAGTAAATGAGCTTAATCCAGCTAGAAGAGCCCAGTCCAAAAGCAGTGTGTTGGTATTTACCATCTACTTGGCCCGTGTTGATGCTCGGCTTTAGAGCGCTATTTTTACTCGCGGGCTTATTCGCTGTCGTGAGTATTTCTGTGTGGGCTTTATTGCTCAATGGCAATGTTGTTTGGCGTAATGATTACCCAGCGACCTATTGGCACGCCCACGAGATGCTATTTGGCTTTGGCGGTGCTGTCGTCGCCGGATTTTTGCTAACCGCTGCAAAAAATTGGACACAAAGACAGACATTACATGGTGGCGCACTGCTGTCACTCTGTATTATTTGGTGTGCCGCTAGGCTGAGCTTTTTTGTGGCAAATTCATCAATCATCACCTTGCTACTACAACTGAGTTTTTGGCTCATTGTACTAATCAATTTAACGACCGTAATTGTTGATGCAAAATCCAGAAACAATCGTGTTTTTATTTTTGCTGTAAGTATGTTGTGTGGCTGCAACATCGTATTTTTAATTTTACTTCACAACCAGCACTTCTCATTGCTAAGCGCTGCAAGCCAAGCAACACTTATTGCTTACATGCTGTTGATTGGTGTGGTGGGTGGCCGCGTTATTCCGTTTTTTATTGCCCGAGGATTGCAGCAAGCACAAAAACCACATACTCCAAGGTTAGACAGGGCGATCTTTTACCTCGCCATCATCTGCGTTTTCACCTATATCCTGCAGTTTACGATGCAAAATACTCACTATTTAAGTGCTGCACTTCTGCTCCTTGGGCTACTGCATTCGATAAGAGCAATTTATTGGTTTAACGGTAAATTATTTAACGTACCACTGCTTTGGTCACTGTACCTGTCATATTGTGCAATCGCAGTGGGTTTAATACTTAGCGCATACAACAACACCTTTGCACCAGAGCATTTGCGCAGCCATCTTCACTTAGTGGCAATTAATGGCATGGGATTAATGATCTTAGCCATGATGACTCGCGTTACCTTGGGCCACACAGGTCGACTATTACAGGTAGGCACGACAACTACACTGGCATTTATCTGTATCGCGGTATCAGGTCTTATCCGCGCATTCCTTATTCATTTTATAAACCCGCACAATGCATGGCTGTTAAGTGCCGTAGCTTGGGTTTTTGGTTTTATGCTTTTTTCCATTACCTTCGCGCCCATGCTGATACAAAAACGCGTCGATGGGCGAATAGGTTAACTCTACTCTCAAACTGGAGATATTAATGCTTACACACAATACGATTGAGTTGGTAAAACAAAGTGCACCGCTATTGGCTCAGGTCGGTCCCGAGATCACCGCCAAGTTTTATCATAGCATGTTCAATCAACACCCAGAGTTAAAAGGGGTATTCAACCAATCCCATCAGGCTTCGGGAAAACAGCCGTTGGCACTATTTACAGCATTAGCGGCCTATGCCAATTACATTGATCAACCAGAAGTGCTCAGTGACGCCATTTTACGTATCAACCATAAGCACGTTAGCCTTGGGATTTTACCTGAGCAATACGCTATTGTTGGCCGGCATTTAATTGCAACGCTCAAAGCCGAGTTCAGCGAGCAATTCACAGACGAAATAGAGCAAGCTTGGCTTAATGCCTACCAGTTTTTAGCCGATTTATTTATCACCGCAGAGCATGGCCTGTACCAAACCGCGCTTGAGCAGCAAGGTGGGTGGCAAGGAACGCGTGAATTTACAATTGAAAAGGTGATAAGCAATACTGAAAATATTAAAAGCTTTTATCTCAAGCCTGTCGACGGTAAAGCCTTGCCTCATTACCAAGCTGGACAATTTGTTTCTGTCTTTGTACCAAAAGAAGTGGTAGGGTTTCAGCAGATCCGCCAATACTCTTTGTCTGCTGCGCCCAATGGTTCGTACCTTAGGATCTCTACTAAACACGACGGTGCCGTATCGCAATATCTTCATACACTTAAGGCGGGCGACACCCTCAAGCTCACTCCACCAGCTGGAGACTTTGTCAGACAACACACAGCCAGTCCAAAGGTATACATTAGCGCTGGGGTTGGAATAACCCCTATGCTTTGCATGCTTGGTGTTCATAGCCAACATTCACCTGAAGTCGAAGCACACTTTTTACACGCGAATAAAACTCACAGTGACTTAGGTTTCAACCAAGAAATCAATGAGCTTGGTAGCAATATCCGAGATTTTAATGTGGTTACTTGGTTGGAGTCAGAAGCCGACGGTACGCATTCCGGACTGATGGATATCAACGTAATCAAAGATACTTTGCCGCTAACAGACGGAGAGTTCTACCTATGCGGCCCGGTTGCCTTTATGCGCTTTATCAAAACCCAACTGATGAATGCCGGTGTAAAAGCCGAGCAAATCTTCTATGAGGTATTTGGCCCTCACGAAAACCTTCCAAACTAACGGCTTAAATTTGGCGTCCTGATACTGTTGGTATTAGCCGGCGCCTTATATTTTGCTCTAAAAAAATCGCTAGACTGGGTGAATGAATACTACTGGTATTAGCCGGAATCTTATATTTTGCTCTGAATTAAAAAATCGGTAGACTTGGAGAATAAATACTATTGGTATAAAAGCGTACTTGAAGGACAACAATATGAGCGCAATTTCTAGTATCTTAGTCGTCTGCATGGGTAATATCTGCCGCTCTCCAACTATGGAGGCGGTATTAAAGCACAAACTCGCAGCAACAGAGTTAACAACCCGTATCGATTCCGCTGGCACCATTGGCTATCATCAAGGTAACCCTCCAGATCCACGCAGTGTCACGGCAGGCAGCGCAAGAGGGTACGACTTTTCAGGCATATCAGCGCAGCAAGTAAAACCCAGCGATTTTGAAGATTACGACTTACTTTTGTGCGCAGACAACTCAAATTACCGCGATCTACTCTCTATTTGTCCTACCGGCTTGGCGCATAAAGTTCAGCTGTTTTTAGCGTTTGGTGACATGAGTGAGCATGAAGTGCCTGATCCTTATTATGGTGGTGAACAAGGTTTTGAACATGTGCTTGATTTAATCGAAGCCGCCAGCGAAAACATCATTAACAAAATTCGCTTATCGACAAGGTAAAATTAACTCGCTGGATCGGTACCAAACAAAGGGGTAAAAAGACCTTTTTTAGAGGCACCGCTATTGTTAGATTTAGACTTAGAATTTCCGTTCGAGAAATTAGCTCAGGACTTACAAACCACAGGCATTAGTATTTTGCCAAATTTCGTCAGTCCCGACATTTTATCCAAGTTGGAATTGAGAATAGCAGAGCTAAGCAGTGATGATTTTAAGCAAGCTGGAATTGGTCGTTTAGCCTCTCACGAGCAAAATAAGAAAATTCGCAGAGATAAAATTCACTGGCTAGATAGCAGCAATGAGTTGGAATCTGTTTGGCTCAACTACATGGGCGAGCTAAAAGCCTATTTAAACAGACGGCTGTTTATGGGACTCTTTAGTTATGAAAGCCACTTTGCCATTTATCCTCCAGGGGCGTTTTACAAAAAGCATATGGACGCCTTTAAGGGAAAGACCAACCGAATTTTGACCACGGTATTGTACTTAAATCAGTCTTGGGCACCAGACAATGGCGGCGAACTAGTCGTTTTCAATCCCGATAATCACGACGAAATACTCACTACGGTGCTGCCCAGTTATGGCACGCTAGTTACCTTTTTAAGTGATGAATTCCCTCATGAAGTACTGGTTGCCAACGAAAAGCGCTATTCAATTGCAGGGTGGTTTAGGGTTAACGCCAGCATTAATCATTCGATTGATCCACCAAAATAATTGATGTTCTCAGTCTTAAGTTTATTATCCTGAGTTAAACTCAGGGTAATTTGTTCGGTAACCTAATTTCGACGCACAAACCTTTACCTTCGCGATTATAGAGGCTGATTTTACCGTTGTGTGCTTCAACAATTTCTCTGCACAGCGCTAAACCAAGCCCAGTTCCTGACGCTTTGGTAGAATAAAATGGAATTAAGGCGTTAGCCATCACAGTGTCACTCATGCCTTCGCCTCTATCGAGCACCCATATATAAACCTCGTCGTTACGCTGCTCAGATTGAACGCGGATTTCCTCTATCTTTGAGCCAGACTCGGTCGCATTCTTTATCAAATTAATGAGTAACTGTTCTAACTGTGTCGTGTCTGCCTGTAATTGCATTTGATTAAGCTGATACTGGAATGACCAATGGCTTTGCAGTCGCGCACACAAAACCTGCAAATTCACAGGTTCAATGTTTGGCAGAGGAAGTTTGGCGAACTTACCATAACCCTGAACAAACTCGCTAAGGTGCACAATGCGCTCTTCTATCGTCGCAAATACTCGACTTAGCCTAGGTTCATCCACGCGTTCAGCCAAGATCTGTCCGCTGTGCAGCATAGATGAAATAGGCCCTAACGAGTTGTTTAACTCATGACTAATGATGCGGATCACTTTCTTCCAAACTTGCACTTCTTGGCGGCTCAACTCTCGAGTGAATTGCTTAAAAATATATAATTTGTGAAAGTGGTTGTTGAGTAATAACTCACCGTTGGCGAGATGCCACATTTGCGACTCTCCAATGCTACTTTGTATTGAGAACAAGCCATCAAGTTGGTTGCTTGCTGCTTGCTGAAGTTCATCGGGGACTTCGGATAACAATTTACTAAAACGCTCACCCTCAAGGCGGTGCTCACAGTTAAAAAACGTTTTTGCACTATTGTTAGCAAATACCACCACATCTTGTGAGTCGACAAGGACAAGTACCTGAGGTGACGACTCAAGCACTTTATCTAGCATCAACTCACGCTGATAAATCCATTGTTTTTCATCTCTTAACTGTTTTGCCGTTTCATTGAATAATTGACACAACCTACCGAGCTCATTGTTAGCGTTATAGGTGATTGACGTAGAAAATTCGCCATCCTTAAAGTTCATCAGGCCGACTTCTAACGCCTCCCACCCCGCTTTGTTTTCACGCATTAATAGTCTATGTAGCACTAGTGCTACACTGACGGAGCCCAGTACTATTACAATGAAACCGCTGTGGTCATCGAGAAAGAACCATAAAGGAATCAGGCCAATAATAATACTGATGGCAATGATCAATGCATGTTGCTGCGAGGTCGTCATTATTGTCCTTAATATTCAATGCCAAACTTTTGCAAGCGACGATAAAGCGCTTGTCTACTCATGTTAAAATGTCGCGCCACTTTCGCAATCACACCGAGATGAGTCTTGAGCGCCTGCTCCAATTCTTCTTTACTGGGTTCTCGTGTGGTATGCGAGGCGCTAACTTGTGCTGTATTTGCCTGCACATCAAGACCAAAATCCTTGGCACTGAGCTCGCCATCTGGATTCAATACTGCCGCCCGTTTACAGGCATTTTCAAGCTCCCGTACGTTACCAGGCCAAGGGTGTTCACATAATGCTTGCTGGGCATCCGAAGTAAGCCCTCTTGCGGGTAAAAAATGCGCGACCAAAGGTAAAATATCATCCACTCGCTGTGACAACGCGGGTAGGTTTAGCTCGATGACATTTAAGCGATAATATAGATCCTCACGGAATTTCCCCCCTCGAATATCCGCTAGCAGATCCGCGTTTGTTGCTGAGATGACACGGACCGATACTTTTTTTGTCTCGACTGAACCCAGCCTCTCAAATTCGCCACTTTGCAAAACACGTAGCAATTTTGTTTGCCCTGGGAGAGGTAAATTACCAATCTCATCCAAAAATAACGTGCCTTTATCAGCGGCTTCAAAGCGACCAATACGCTGCTTATTCGCACCGGTATAAGCACCGCTCTCAGCACCAAATAGCTCAGCTTCGATTAAGTCACTTGGGAGCGCGCCTGCATTCACTTTGACAAACGGTTGGTTTTTTAGTGGTGAATTCGCTTGAATGATCTCCGCAATTTTTTCTTTACCGCTACCATTTGGACCGGTTATTAACACCGACACATCTGATTTGGCGACTTGCAGCGCCATATCTATAACTCGCTGCATGGCCACCGATTTATACACAAACCCGCATAAATCCGCGCCTTGATTAAACTGTTGGCGTTCTTGTTCAGCCCGTTCAAAGTTTGCAACTTGCTTATGTGCCTCACCAAGCGCGACGAGATTTGCGATTGTGGTGAGTAACTTTTGGTCGTCCCACGGCTTGGCTAGATAGTCTGCAGCTCCAGCTTTTACCAACTCAACCGCCATGGTGAGCTCAGTCCAAGCCGTTAATAAGATAATAGGGAGTTTTGCATTTAGTGCTTTTAATTGGTGAAAAAGCGCAGCCCCCTCCTCTCCTGAGGTGGTGTCTGCACTAAAGTTCATATCTTGGATAACTAGTGCAATTTGCTGAAACGATACCACTTTAATTGCTTCTAACGGTGAGCACGCGGTAACTACTTGATAATCATGCAGCTCTAGTAACAATGACAGTGCATCAAGCACCGCAGGGTTATCATCCACAATTAAGATTTTATCCATATGATTTTATTCTTGTTATTACATATTGCCACTTACCTATACTAGCACAACTAATACAAGGCAAGTTAAAGTAATACCAACTAGGTTGCTCACACAACCTAGTTGGTATAAGGGTTATACACTTCTTGTTGCGATACTCGGTGAAATGTTCGCCGCCTTTTTAGCAGGAAAAATAACTGACGCGATACAGAGCACGATAAGCCCAAGCGCCGTTATCAAAATATAGCTTACTTCTAGCGGTGGCACTGAATACAAAGACATTAGCTTTTGTCCTAGGAAAACCGTAGCCACTGTGCCAAGTACTAAGCCAATTGCACAAACAATGAGGTTTTCTACCACAAAGTAACGAACAATTGCAGACTTACGCGCCCCCAAAGCTCTGCGAGTACCAATCTGTTTAGTGCGTTTACTAATATTAAACTGAGTAAGACCAAATATTCCCAGCGCCGTCACGACGACTAATGCTGTGATTAGCACTAGCAACATTCTTAGCATCAATATGTCTTTAGAGTTGTACCTTTCCTTTACTTCATCAAGCCCTTTCATATTGGTGATCACTCTATTTGGATTTTCTTGAAGCAGCACCGACTCTATTTTTTTCATTACTTCGCCACGCAAACTCGGATCTGTGCGAACTAAGAAATCTTGAAATCCATTCGCATTGACCATGGGAAAAATAATTAAGCGATCAGCATTTCTAAAACGTGGCCAAGCATTAGTCATACGCTCAACAATCCCTACGACTTTTAACGGGCCGCCACCATAATAAATCGTTTCTCCCAATCCTTTACCCTTACCAAATATCTCGTCCGTAAACGCCTTACTGGCAATAACAACATCTGGTTGCTTAGCGTATTCACTTGAGATCAGGACATCACCAGATGTGAAATCACGGCCTTCTATCAATTTTACGCCCAAGGTACGGATCACTTGTTCATTGGCGTATAAATGCCCCGAGTTTGTATGTTTACCATCGTCTTCTGGGGTTAAGCTGAATCCCGAATTGCTACCTCCTCCTGAAAGCGGAACCGAACTCACTCCCACAGCTTCTATAACACCTGGGATCTTTTTTAGTATTCTCTCATCAACGATAAGCTGCTGGTTTGCATCTACCTTGTCGTCAAACGACATGACACTGAAGGTGATTATCGACTCTTCTGGATAGCCAGTTGGCTTGTTGAGATAGCTGACGCGCTCACTAATAATGGACAGCGAATTGCTGACAATTGCCAACGTCAAGGCAAGTTGTAGGATGGCAAGTACGGCACCAACTTTAGAGCGCAATAACGCATTGATAATGGGTTTTAATTCCAACATGGGACTCTCCTTATTGCCTTATTGCACTTTTAGATAAGTAGCAGGTGATGTTTTACACACTATCCAAGCTGGGTAAAGCCCTGCAAGAATACAAGTCACAATAGCGATGCTCGGCGCTGCTAACAGCATAGAGACATCCATCGTTGCAAGACTTTCGTATACATGGCTAGTTTTGCGGATCCCCCATAAGCCAAGCTGAGCAAAAACTATCCCTATCACTCCCCCATAAAACCAAGCAACGCCACTTCAACTAAGTGTTGGTAAAACACTTGCGTTTTACTTGCACCAAGCGCTCTTCTTACGCCAACATCAGGGGCACGTTTAAGAAATTTCGCTAGTAACAATCCGAGAATATTGGCTAAGCAAACGGCAAGGAACATAAAACTTAAACCAATCATGACTTTGTTATCTTCACTAACCACATTATTGTACTCAAGCCATTCAGTGACATTTCGAAGTGAAAACTCTCGTGTTTTACGGTTAAATCTTCCCAAATCTTGTTGGGTTTGGATGTAATTATCCAGTTGTGTTGCTAACGCTTGTTGTTCTTTTTCGTTCTCTAATTCAACCCAAAACTGAGTCCAAAGCATTTCTGAATTCATTTTGTCCGTGAAGTTGTTAATCTCTTCCCTCTTCCAGCCATTCGTATTACCCCAAGTGTCAATCTCATAAGCTGCAGCATGACTGAAGGGAATGAAGATACGCTCGGCATCAGCAAACGCGCCATTGTTTAAGTCATACATTTTGACGTTTGGCTGCCACTCCTTAGTTACCCCTACTACTTGATATCTTCGCTGCGCCAAATAAATACTTTCTCCAACCACATCACTGCGGCCAAATAACTTTTGTGCGATAGTTTCGTCAATTACAACCACTGGTGCAGCATTGTCGGCTTGGCTTTGGCTCCACACTCCACCATACAAAAAACTCAACTCAAACATGGCAAAAAACTCTCGGGTGATTAGCCGTGTCGTTTGCAGCATGGGCCTCACTTCGGGGTTGCTTACATGAACCGCAAAACCGGATTTAAACATCGCGACTTTTTTGTCGACGTTTAGCGTTTGATACAGGTTTTTCGCATCTAAAAATGTCAACTGAAAGGGAATATCATCAGCTGAATGATAGGTTTGCCCCTCATCCATCACTTGTAGCTGTACAGCATAGAGTTTGCCACTTTTGCTTGGAATTGGATCGGCGGACATCATGTGATACACGGATAAACTCACCATAGTGACGCCAATACCAATGGCGATAGCCAGCGTCATTAGACTAGTCGCAAGCGGCGTGGCTTTTAGGCTACGCCAAGCTAAATCAAGGTAATGCGCAAACATAACTTAAGCTCCCACCTGAGATTTCAACGCTTGTGAAGCCGCACCTTTACCTTGATACAAAGTAAAATCCGCAACCTGTCCATCTACAATTTGGATGTTTCTTGGTGTACGCCTTGCGAGCTCCGGGTCGTGGGTAACCATTACTATCGTTGCGCCGTCACGGTTAATTTGTTCTAGTAACTCCATCACCTGACGCGCCATTAAACTATCTAAATTCCCCGTTGGTTCATCGGCGAGTAAAAAGCGTGGCTCACCAGCAAGCGCTCTTGCAATCGCCACACGCTGCTGCTGTCCACCGGACAACTGTTGTGGCAAATGTTTTGCACGGCCAGCAAGGCCAACTTGCTCTAGACAGTTTTCAATTCTGCGCTTGCGCTCAGCCGCCTTGATACCACGATAACGTAGTGGCACTTCAACATTTTCGTACAAGTTTAAATCTGGGATAAGGTTAAAACCTTGAAAAATAAAGCCGATTTTTTGGTTTCGCAGATCAGCTCTTTGGTTGTCATTAAGCTTACCAACATCAATTCCATCTAGCATATATTGACCACTAGAGTACCCTTCTAGCATCCCAGCAATATTTAAGAAGGTTGTTTTACCTGAGCCTGAAGGGCCTGTTACCGCGATAAACTCTCCTTCATTTACTTGCAGGTTAAAATCTCTGAGTGCGTGTGTTTGCACCATATCAGTTTGGTATACTTTGCCGATATTATTCATAATTAACATTATTATTTTCCTTCTTATCTTAATAAGATGCTGGGCGCACGTTCGAATGCGTCGTAACTACTGATGATGATTTGATCGCCTTGCTTTAAGCCATTAAGCACTTCAACTTCACTGATGCTTGAGGTACCGGTAGTGATCTCAATTCGCTCAGCGATATCACCACTTAGTTTGTAAGCGATGTGCCCACCTTCACTCATAAAAGCACCACGTTTAACCATTAAGGTGTTTTCTTTGTGTTCTAGTAAAATTCGAGCAGACAAACGTTGATTTTGTCTAATGCCATCAATGTTTTCGTCCGAAAAGCGTACTCGAGTGGTGACTTCACGGTTATTTACTTCTGGAGAAATCGCAGATAACACGCCAGAAATATTTTGGTTGCCAATCCTGAGCTCGACGGCCATCCCGAGCCCAAGCTCTGCCGCATAACTTTCAGGAACCTGAAGCTCCGCTTCATAAGCACTTAGGTCAACGAGTTTCATCAGCCCTTGATTGGCGTTCACAAGCGCATTCTGATCAACTAATAAATTACCGACTATGCCTGAAACCGGCGCAATCACATCTAAGCTTGCAACTTGACGTTTTAATTCTTCAACAATTAAACGTTGCCGCTCAAGCTGATTCTCAACAGATTTAAGTTCAAAAGCCAAGGTATCTTTGCCTAGCGCAACTTCTTGCTCTGCATGATTGAAGTTTAATTTTGCCCGCGCAAGGTCGTCTTGCGCTTCTTCTAAATCAATTTGGCTGATGAGGTTTTTTTGGATAGACAACTGAGCACGTCGGTCTTCTCTATCTGCCGCTAATAGTTCGACGCGAGCGAGATCTAAGGAGCGATTTAACGCCAAGTTTTGACGTCTAACATCTAACTTTTTCCCTTCAAGCTCACCACTCAGTCTTTGCAGCTCCGCTTCTTCTTGTTGGAGCTGGTTGGTTAAAGTTGGACTTTTAACCGTGGCTAGTACTTCACCTTGAGTCACGCTATCACCCGCTTTGACCTGTAAAGAGACATAACCCTGCTCCGGACTATAAATTTGTGGTGCATTTGCAGCAACGACAAAACCTGTGGCGGCAATATCGCGGGTAAACTCACCGAAAGTCACGGCTGCAATTTGCACTCTATCTTTGGCCACGGAGCTACTAGCATTTGGCCCACCAAACACGACCTGTGCGGTAAGTGCTGCAATAATTACAACACCCGCTATTACAAGACCAAGCTTCTTTTTGGATTTACTAGTTTGGAGCACTTCATCTTGTCCGCTTGTGTCTTTAATCATAATGATTCTCCTCGAATTAACGAGTCAAATACCGCCACGACCGTTGCTACAGCCAACATCATCAAGGGTGAAATTAAAAAAGCAGTACTTAACCACATAACGTATCTTCTTTATTAGTTTGTATGCAGTAAAAGAGGCTAACTTTGTGCCAAAACTTAAGTCGTTGATTATATTTATTTATTTCATTTTAGAAGAGGATGAAATGTGTCCGCGGACGGAAAAAGTGTCCGCAACGGACACAATAAGAAATCTGAAACCGTTACGAGGGAATATTCCCTTATTTATGGACAATAGTTTCGCAACTGTTTAAATTAACAGGAAATTATAATTATAAGGTAAGTTAATGAACGTTAAGCCACTTGCTCTTGCTATCACGGCAAGTTTGTTCACTCTTTCAGGATGTTCTACTTCTAATCTCCAAAAACAAGATATTACAGTTCAGCCAGCAACCGATGTCCCTGATCATGCCAACTCGTCTTTTCACGTGGATTTTGAGAAGTTCACTTTAGATAACGGCTTAGATGTTGTTTTTCATATTGATAAATCCGATCCCGTCGTTGCCGTCACCCTTGCTGCACATGTTGGCTCTGCACGTGAAAAGGTAGGCAAAACTGGATTTGCTCACTTATTCGAGCATTTATTATTTTTAGAGTCTGAAAATTTAGGTAAAGGTGGGCTAGACAAGCTAAGTGCTCGAGTGGGAGGCTCTGGTGCAAACGGCTCAACTAACCGAGATATCACGAATTACATGCAAACGGTACCCAATGATGCACTGGAAAAGATGATTTGGGCTGAGGCCGATAAACTGGGCTATTTCATCAACACCGTAACAATCCCCGTTCTTCAACAAGAAAAAGAAGTAGTAAAGAACGAAAAGCGTCAGCGCGTCACTAACCAACCTTACGGTCATGTATTTGATGTAATTACAAAAAATTTGTATCCAGTCGATCACCCATACAACTGGCTGCCATTAGGCTCCCTTGAAGACCTAGCTAGCGCTACGGTCGAAGACGTCAAAGACTTCTATAAACGGTGGTATGGACCGAATAATGTTACGTTAGTTATTTCTGGAGACTTTGATAGTAACCAGGCAAAAGCTTGGGTCGAGAAATATTTTAACGATATTCCAAGAGGACCGGAAGTTTCACCCCAACCGAAGCAACCCATCGTGTTGACGAGCAGCAAAAAACGCTATCATGAAGATAGTTTTGCGCAAGTTCCTCAGTTAACACAAGCTTGGCCTTCTATGCCGCGTTTTCACCGAGATAGCTATGCGATGGATGTGCTAATTAAGCTGTTAACTGATGGCAACCAAGCGCCTGTAACCAATGAGCTCGTTGAGAAGCAGAAATTAAGCTCTGGTTTAATGCTACTTGATATCCGCTCTGAATTAGCTGGCGAGTTACTCATGATGATAACCGCCTATGACGGTGTCGATTTAGATCAAGTTGAGCAAGCGATTGAAATTGGGCTAAAGCGCTTCGAAACAGAAGCATTTTCACAAGACGATCTTCATCGTGTAAAAGTGGGTATAGAAACTGAGTATTATCGGAATCTATCAAGTGTTGTAAATAAAGGCGTCGCGCTTGCCGATTACAATTTGCTGCTAAATGATCCTGGATACATTAATAAAGAAATTGACTTGATGCGTGCAGTCAGCGCAGACGATATCTGGCGTGTTTATAACACATACCTAAAGAATAAGCCTTTTGTTTCAACTAGTTTTGTACCTAAAGGTAGTAAAAAACTCGCTGTTGACACCGCCCAAAAGGCAGTGATTAAAGAAGAGCAGATCAACCTTGAAGACATCAGCGAACTCGATACAGCCAAGCCACTCCAGATTAGCAAAACACCATCTAGCTTTGATCGTTCCATTGAACCCGAGTTTGGAAAAACTCCGGTAATACCAACGCCAGATGTAAAAACAGCTCAGTTAAAAAATGGACTAGAGGTTTTTTCGTTATACAGTGACGAAGTGCCATTGGTTGAAATAAAACTTACTATTGATGGTGCATTGTTACTCGAGTCGCCAGATAAAAATGGTACCGCTAACTTAGTTGCAAATATGCTGACCCGGGGGACAGCGACAAAATCAGCTGAAGAGTTAAACAATGAGATTAGACAGCTAGGCTCAACTATCACAGTAACAGCAGAGCGCGAGCAAATAGTGCTAAAAGCAAGTACTCTGGCACGTAATTATGAAGCCACAATGGCATTAATTGGTGAAATACTGACTCAACCGAGGTGGGATTTAACTGAATTTGAACTTGCTAAACAAACGGTTACCGGGCAACTACAACAATCATCAGCAGATCCCGAAGCCATCGCCCAAAAAGAGCTATACAAGCTTACATATCCAAGACATCACCCGTTGGCAAATAATACACTGGGCACAGAAGAAAGTATCTCGAAGATAACAATTGATGACCTAAAAACCTACCATCAAAAAAATATAGCCCCACAATTGGCAAAATTATATGTAGCAGGTGCTGTCAAACATGCAAATATTCAAAAGTCTCTTGAGCAGCTAATTGACCACTGGCCCGCATCAAAAGCAACACTTCCTCTTTTACCTGAGCCAAATGCGCTTAATTCTGCAGCAATATATTTTTATGATATTCCGCAGGCAAAGCAATCGACACTACTAATTGCTCATCCGTCACTTAAAGCAAATCACACTGACTACTTTAACGCAACAGCGATGAATTACATCCTTGGCGGTGGTGGGTTTTCTTCTCGCCTTGTTCAGGATCTAAGAGCAGACAAAGGTTATACCTATCATATACGCTCAAAATTTGACGCTACACCAGTCTCTTCAATGTTTGAAATAAAATCTAACGTCCGAAGCAATGTCACTTTGGAGTCTCTGGAGTTAGTAAAACAAATCGTCGAAGAGTACGGGAACACGTATACTTTAACCGATTTAACAACGACAAAAAATTACTATTTAAAAAGTAATGCCAGACGCTTTGAAACCTTAACAGCAAAAGTTAAAGTACTTGAGCAAATTGGGTCTCTGAATTTGGCAAACAACTTTATGCAGCAGCGCAACGAACAAATCGAAAGCCTGGGAGTTGATGACATGAAGGGACTTGCCAAGCAGTATATTCATCCGAATAAACTAATATATATCGTGGTTGGAGATGCAAAAACGCAAGCTAATCGCCTAACGGCGCTAGGACTTGGCGAAGTGATAAGACTCAATTAACTTTGGTAAAATAACAAAGTAATAAAGCATGATAAGTGTGAGCGCAGAGGAAGCGCTGATAGCACTTATCATGCTAACTTTAGCATCGAAGGTAAAGTAGAGAGTACACTAGCAATCAGATTAAGGGTAGAGTGATGGCTGCTTTGGTACCTTTACCAATCACTGACGTTAAAGATAGTTCACCACCGTGAGATTTAATGATATTAGATGCAATCGTTAACCCAAGTCCTACGTGTTTTTCTGAGGCTTTAGTGGTATAAAACGGATCAAATACTTTATGCACCAACTTATCCGCAATCCCTTCACCACAATCGAAGATATCGATAGAGAGCGTTTTACTCTCAACTTTCGTGGTGATTTTAATGGCCTTGCGCATTCTACCGGTACTTTCTAAGGCGTTCTTTATGAGGCAATAAATACCGTGTTCTAGAAGTGCAGGGGCACAGTGCAATTCAAACCGTTCTCCTTTTTCAAATTCAATCAGGCTCAAGTTTGTACCATCCAACTCCAAATTAATCATCACAGAGTCCATAATTTGAGAATAGAATTCTACTTGCTGAAACTGGGTTTGATTGCTTTCAAAAAACACACTCAGCTCTTTAACAATCAATTGAATTCTGTCGAGTCCCGAGTGCATTTCTGCCATCACATCATCACTTTCACTCAAGGCCCAGTTTAGTTGATACTCTTTTTCCAATTCACTCAGCGATTTTGCACATTCAGGAGAGAGTTGCGAATTATTTGCCAAAAATTGCCAAGCTCGATACAACTTAACCAACGAACTTTGTACAAACTCTAAGTTACTTTTTAAGTACGCAAGCGGATTATTAATTTCATGGGCGACACCTGCAGCAAACTGCCCTACCGATGCGAGCTTTTCTGATTGGATCAAGGCTTGCTGCTGCTCAGCAATACGGTTATATGCCTCTCTTAAGGCATCATTTGACGATTCAAGTTCATGAGTGCGCTGCTTGACCTTTTCTTCCAATCCTTCGTTAAGTTTGGTTAGTTCATCGGTCAACAACTCAAGTCGATTTAAATCTCGGTAAGAGCGTAGCGAGCTGGTTAACATAGTGAAAAGACGAGATTTTGTGAGGTCAGTTTTATTTTTATAGTCATTAATATCATAGCGTAGCATGACTTCATGTTCCGGCACACTGCCGGGCTGGCCAGTGCGCAGTACTATTCTTACGTTATGATAGCCAAGTTCTTCACGTATGTATTGCGCACATTCTAAGCCCGCTTCTTCACTTTCCATGATGACGTCGAGTAAAATTAATGCAACGTCATCTCGATTGCTTAAGATATCAATCGCTTCTTTTTTGCTATAGGCATGAAGCAACTCGAGCGGTTTTAATTCAAACCGATAAGCCGTTAACACAAGTTTAGTCACATCGTGAACTTCAGGTTCATCATCGACAATCAACACCACCCAAGGAGATGCAGACTCGTCTAGGTTTTGTTCATCAGGCTCTGAAACGTTTAAGAATGATAATGGCTGCTGCTGACTCATTAAAATGACACCCTTACTCCTATTTCTTAAGGATGGTACAAATCCACAGGTTTACCAAATTATTCGAACCAGAAAATAGTATAAATTTAGCGTTATGGTAGGAAAAAATACTGAGTGACGATAGAACGGGATCTGTACTGTTAAGAAGCCACTCTTCGCAGTACATCAGGTTTAAATATACTTATGCGTTTAGCGCATCCTTATAGTGTTTTCTACAAAGAGAAACATATCTATCGTTACCACCAATCACAACTTGATCGCCATCCGCAATGGCCTTGCCATGCTCATCGGTGCGAAGCACTCGGTTTGCTTTACGACCACAGTGACAGATGGTTTTTAGCTCAATCAATTTATCTGCCCACGCCAGTAAATATTGTGAGCCCTCAAACAGCTCACCACGAAAGTCAGTTCTCAGACCATAGCATAATACCGGGATCCGCAACTCATCGACGATATCCGTCAGCTCTGCGACTTGAGCTTTTGTTAGAAACTGGCACTCATCTACCAATACGCAGTCAATTTTACTCTCGGTGTGGGCAGACATCAGCAGTGCTTTCACATCTGTTTGGCTTTCAAAAACTTGCGCCTCAGCTTCTAAGCCGATACGCGACGCTACTTTGCCCACACCAGCACGGTTATCAATTGCAGCAGTGATAATAAACGGGCGCATGCCTCGCTCTCGGTAGTTAAATGCCGACTGCAATAAAGTTGTAGATTTACCGGCATTCATTGCCGAATAGTAAAAATAAAGCTGGGCCATAATAGATATTTCGAAATAAAAATTCGCGCTAGTTTACTGGCTAACGATTAAAAGATCTATTGCTTATCCATTTGGCTGGGTTGTGAACGCAAATACTCACTATATAAGGTGTCGAGGTTAATAAGCTGACTTGCACGCCACACTTTCCAGCTTAATTCAGGGTGCTGCTGATAAAACTGCTCAGAAAATGCCATAAAACCAAACGACGTTTCTATCGGTGGAAAAACCGCTTCCAAGTGGTTAAAGGGAGGCGATAATGTGATTGGCATATTACCGATTTGGCAAAGGCCAATGGTCGCATCTAGTAATTCATTTTCAACCAGTGCAATAGCATGCTCCAACGAGTCGGTTTCGAATATGGAAAAATGCTTGGGCATACTTTCTCGAATAGCATACCCACGAGGTACTGCGAGTTCTATTTCTTTGCTCAGATTTAATGTTGCTTTGTTAGTTTTGCTTTTGAGTAAACAAGTGCTGATCCGATTAATTGCATATTGCTGTGCAATAGTGCCATCGGGATTCTTTGGATACGCCATTTGCTCTTCTCTGGATGCTCGGTGACTTGCCACCACAGCATCAACTTTGCCATTTTCCAGCTCATGCAAGCAACGGCTCCATGGCTTTCGAGTGTAAGTGAAGTTCACCTCTTTTACGTGCTCGTCAAGCTGTTGCACTATCTGGATCGTGACGCCTGGATTTGCCGATGGCACAGTTTGTCCTGCACCATGGATAAAGGGTGGAGCATGTTTATCTTCATAACAAAAGCGAACCTCTGTTGCCATACAGGCCCACGAAGTAAAAACGCAAAAAGCAATAAATAGCAGTCTCAACATTCACTCCAAACATGTAGTAAATCGAAATAACAACGATTAACCACTAGTATACTCTATTTTTTGAAGCTCACTCCCTCATGTTGTAACAACCACTCTTTCGCTTCAAGTCCGCCAGCATATCCTGTTAGTTTGCCATTTGCACCAATAATGCGATGACAAGGCACTATGATACTAATTGGATTTTTGCCGTTAGCAGCGCCAACAGCACGGACAGCATTTTTGTTACCTAAGCGCTCAGCTATCCAACCATAGCTATGCGTTTCACCAAATGGTACTTGTGCCAACACCTGCCAGACTTGCTTTTGAAAGTGCGTACCATCCACATCAAGTACCACATCAAAGCGTTGGCGTTTGCCAGCAAAGTATTCTGTTAACTGTTTTTTTGCCATTTCTGTATGCCGATTTTCCCCTTGCTCATAACGCGTCTTTGGAAAAAAACCAACATATCGTAAACCATTATTGGATGCTTGTATTATCCACTCTCCAGTGGGCGAGGCTAATGTAGTTTCAATCATAATTGTTGCCATAGTTGAAAAGTTAAATAAGAACGAAAAGGAGCACACTTTTCGATATCTATTGTTTTTAAGGATTTTTCCATTGCCTTTTTGACACCCAAATCACCACCCAAGTATATGTCTGGGTGACTCAATCCGCGCATTTTTGCATAGTCGACAGTCCAAGGGCCTATCCCTTTAATCTTTAACCAGTCATCAAGTTCAACATGTTCCGAACCAACATATTGCTCAGCGAAAGCTTTAATAGCCGCTTTTCTCCGCTCAGGCATTTTGAAAAAGGCGAGATCACTATCAAATACGGCCTTAGGCTTAGGGAAGTAACGCATGCCATCTTCAGCTACCTCACCAAGTGTTTCAACCAATAAAGCAAGTAAGTTTCTCGCCGCTTGAACACTGATTTGTTGACCTAAAATAGCTCTCATTCCCGCTTCAAACTCACTCCAGATCCCAGGTAATCTGAGTCCCTCTTGTAGCGGCAAATCAGGTGCGGCTTCATGAAGGTGAGACTCAATAAAACAGGTATCCGCATCCAAATCTAACACACGCCTGATCTGCGCAATCATCGGAACTAACAAGGATAAATCGCTGAGCGCGATAACCACTTTAAAGCGATGTTTTTCAGGCTCAATAGTCGCGGTGAAGCGCCCTGTTTCCCCTTCTATCATCACGGTTCGCCCATAACCGTTTTCTGTTAACCACTCGATACCTGGCACAATTCTCATTGCTAAAAACTGCTGCATTTTATCCCAGTTGTACGGTGGTCGATAAGACAAGTAAATCGCAATGGCTGAGCCACTACCTGCGTCTCTTCTGAGTTGACTTGGTGATAACTGATACAGTTTTTGGAATGCATCATTAAAGCGTCGCAATGAATTAAACCCGGCGGCAAACGCGACTTGCGTGACAGGAAGGTCACTTTGCTGTAATAGCTGCTTAGCTAAGTCACATTGCTTATAAAGTGCATATTGTTTGGGGCTGGTGCCAAAATATTGATTGAATACTTTATTTAAATAACGGACCGAAATGCCTAACCTATCGGCTAAGTCTTCTGTCGAATGACGTATCAAGGCCCCCTCGTCGATTAACTTTTTGGCTCTGACTGCGGTTGTTTCCGTGCCAAGCCATGCATAACTACCCGGTGCGCTGTCAGGGCGGCAGCGAATACAAGGTCTAAAGCCAGCTTGCGCTGCATTGTGGGCAAATTGAAAATACTCAACATTTTTTTCTTTTGCAGCAGGTGCTGGACATATTGGCCGACAATAAATGCCGGTGCTCTTTACCGCAACAAAAAACAACCCATCAAATCTAGCATCGCGACTATTTCTAGCTTGAGAACAAACTTCTGGTGTATACATGACTTTCGCTCGTACTTCGTTTTCACTCAGTCTAATAGCTATCACTATAGCAAACTAGCCATTTTTGGTACTCAACCATATTTGGAGTATTCATGAAAAAAGCCCGCTAGGGGCTTTCTAACCTGAGCTTCGGATAACTAATGCCTTTCTAGCAGCCAGTTTTAGCGCTAACTGCGTTGAATTCACTTCCAATAGCCCGCTATTAATGCGTAAATTCGCCTTGCCTACAGGAAGTAGGTACCTTAGCGAGAGCAGGACGCGGAAGCGGTGTTATCCCTAAAACTCTCTGGCTAGACAGAAAGTCATTCAAGATAAATTTTAAAACTATATGTTAGCTCATTACTTACCCAAACCTCAGGTTAAATAACTGAGGAAAAAGTACTAACCTATTGCTTGATTATATCTGCGCTCGACTTCAGACCAATTAATGACGTTGTAAAAAGCCGCGATGTATTCTGGTCGACGATTCTGATATTTGAGGTAATAGGCATGTTCCCACACATCTAAGCCCAATATTGGGGTGTGCTGCTCCATGTAGGGACTATCTTGGTTAAGACTACTCGTCACCGCTAACTTGCCATTTTCATCTACAACTAACCATGCCCAGCCACTGCCAAATCGGCTGACAGCAGCGTTTGTAAATTCAGTTTTAAAGCTATCAAAACCGCCGAATTCACTTTCTATCGCTTGTTTTAACGGCCCATCACACAAAGGCGCAGAATTCGGAGTCATAATTTGCCAGAACAAACTATGGTTATTGTGCCCGCCGACATGTTCTTGCACTGCTTTTTGTAAGGTTTCAGGTAACGTTTTAATGTTTCTCAGCAACGTTTCGGTGTCTTTACCCTCGAACTCCGTCCCCTCTAATGCTGCGTTTGCTTTATTTATATATGTCTGATGATGCAAAGTATGATGGATCTCCATCGTTTTCGCGTCGATATGTGGTTCCAGTGCATCATATACGTACGGTAATTCAGGTAAGGTATAAGCCATTCGACCTCCAAATGTTAATGTAAAACGCGAGAATGCTGGTGCGTTACCAGCATCGCTTCGTTAATTTGATGAATAAGCTCAGGTAAATGAGGATAGCGTGTTGCAAAATGGATCAGCTCTTGTCGAGTTTTATGCAAATGATGTAAGACGGTAGGCGCAAGTTCATTGTTATATTCAAGGTAGGTTGCATGTATCTTCAGATGGATTGAGATAAGTTGCTGGCACGCTCTATTTGGTTGGTCAAGCGCAATAAAGGTATCAGCTAGATTATGTGCGGATACTACGACGGCTGGTAAACTGTGCTCTATGGCACTCATCACGACGCTGTCCTTTTGGCATAATAAAAACTCATCTAAAATACCTGTCGCGAGTGTCAATGCAACCTGATATTCATCACGGGCACGCAGAAATATTTGCGCTTGATATGCTTGATTACCAGAGAGTATTTTAGCTTGCCAAGGTGACAACACTGAAGATAACGCGCAAGCTCCGCTTGCTAAGCGATTTGCACTAAGGTCCATGCGATTTTTCATATTTTACCCTTATACCGAACTAGCTTACTTGTGCAAGCAAACCAGTATGAGCTATTGGAGCACTATATGATCACACAAACATTAATGCAAACTATTTTCATTTGTATTTATTTAATTTCTACACACTGATGTGTTACCAAAGAGTCCTCGGTTAATTCAAGTGTGGTATGCGACAATCCAAACCGCGACTGTAACCCCTCTTTCAACCGCACTAGCGTGCTTTGGTCGCTCAAGGACGTAATGACAACTTGCGCCTCTAAAATATAATCATGCTCATTGAGCTGCCAAACATGAATATGGCTTACTGTCTTAACATTCTCTTGAGTCTCAAGGTATTCCTTAACCTCTTGAATATTCAAATTATCTGGCGTCGCCTGCATGAGAATTCTAATACTACTTTTACTCAGTTCAACACCATGGTAAATCACGTACGCGGAGATCAATACAGTGGCGATAAGATCCACCACATACCATTGATATAAGATGATTAATGTTCCAGCCACGATCACCGCAACGGAAGCCGCAGCATCAGAAACATTATGAATAAATGCCGCACGAATATTTAGGCTGGTTTTTGCACCTGCAGAATAAGTAATAAGTGCTGTGATAACATCGATAACTAACGCCAAGGCCGCGAGCCACACCACTATCCAGCCATCAATTGGCTCTGGATTTAAAAATCGAGAAATCGCCTCGAATAACAGATAAACCCCAACAACGATGAGTGTCGCACTATTAATTAACGCCCCAATTATTTCAGCACGTTGATAGCCATAAGTGAGTTCAAGTGAGGCCGGCTTTCTTGCAACTTTTTGCGCGACTAACGCGATAATAAGCGCACCGGCGTCACTTAAATTATGTAGCGCATCAGCAACCAAAGAGAGACTACCAGAAAGAATGCCACCAACGACCTGCGCGACACTCAGTAGAATATTAACAAATACGGCCCAACCGAGCTTATTTCCATGATGGTGATGATGTGCGTGAGACATACTAAATCCTATTTATTGATCCGAAGAAGGGGCCACTTTCAATGGCCCCCACGGGCATTACGAATTTTTAATTTGCTTTGAGAATAGTGGATAAAGTGCTGGCAATACAAACAAAGTCAGCAAGGTTGACGTTAATAATCCACCAACAATTACACTGGCAAGCGGCCTTTGAATTTCAGCGCCCACTCCTGTCGATAGCAGCATGGGAATAAGTCCCAGCGCTGAGGTTATCGCAGTCATAAGCACGGGTCTAAGCCTTGAAACTGCTCCCTCAAAGACACCCGAATGAAGCAATTCTCCCGCAGCCAATCGCTGGTTTATGCTCTCAACCATGACCACACCATTGAGTACCGCGACACCGAATAAGGTGATAAACCCAACCGAGCTTGGGACCGAGAGATATTGTCCTGAGATATATAAAGAAAATACCCCACCAATGACCGCAAGCGGCACATTCACTAAAATAAGCGCAGCCTGAGCCATTGAACCAAATGCAAAGTAAAGCAAGAGTGCTATTAGCGCCAAAGATAACGGCACCACGATTGCCAAGCGTTTTTGTGCTCGTTGCTGGTTTTCAAATTGACCACCGATTTCAACACCATAACCTGTTGGTAAGTCAACTTTACTATCAATAGCCGCGCGAATATCACTTACTACACTGCCCATATCACGACCTTGCACATTAGCTTGGATCACCACTCGACGTTGAACGTCATCTCGCCTTACTTGCGGTGGACCAGATTGATATTCAACATTCGCAACATCAGCCAACCGGATCCACGCACCTGAACTTGATTGTAAACGTATTTCTTCAATGGTCTGTTTGCTTTGACGGTACTTAGGTGCCAAGCGGACGTAAATATCATAGCGCTCATTACCGTTGATAACCTGCCCCGCTTTACTGCCGCCAATGCCATCTTGCACTAAAGCCATAACGTCCCCGACAGCTAAACCGTAGCGCGATAAGGCTTGACGTTTTGGGGTGATGATCAGCTGTGACTCACCAGCTATTTGCTCAAGTTGTACGCCCTCTGTTCCTTCAACTTGCGCCACGGCAGCCTCAATTTCCTTGCCTTTTTTTGCAAGCACAGCTAAGTCTGGGCCAAACAACTTAATCGCCAACTGCGCTTTAACACCTGAGAGTAATTCATCGACACGCGTCGCAATAGGCTGTGAAAAATTAAACAGTAAGCCGGGATAAGCCGATAGTTTTTGTTCCATCGAAGCTTGTAATTCGTAGCGATTATTTGCGCTTTGCCACTGTGCTACTGGCGCAAGGCCAATATAGATTTCAATGTTATTTACCGGTTCAGGATCGCCACCTATCTCCGCTCGACCAATTCTGCTTAGTGCGTAGTTTACTTCAGGAAAAGTGAGCAGCATTTTTTCCAGCTCAGGCGCAACATTAAGCGCGGTTTCAAGACTGGCGGAAGGCGCTAGCGTTACCCTTAGGTTGATGGTGCCTTCTTCAAGCTCTGGGACAAACTCGGTACCAATTTTAGTGAACGTAAAACCGGCCGCCGCCATCAATAATATGACGATTGCCATCAACAACTTTTGCCTATGCAACACTCGATTTAACGTCCAGCGGTAACCTTTTTCTAGCGCGACGAGAATTATACTCTCTCGCGCTTTAACGCCATGTTTAAATAAGTAGGTCGCAAGCGCTGGGACAATGATAAGGGCAACAAATATCGCCGCAACAACAGCCAAAATAATACTGATTGCCATGGGTTGAAATAACTTAGCTTCAACTCCTTCAAAACTAAATAACGGGGTGAATACCACTAAGATAATACTGGCAGCAAAAAAGATTGGCCTTGCCACTTCCTTTCCTGCGAGCTCAACAATGAGTCCTACAGAAAAGTCATCACTTTCCTTTTGCTTTGTTAGGTGCTTAAAGATGTTTTCTACCATCACCACTGAGCCGTCAACTAACATCCCTATCGCGACTGCGATACCGCCTAGCGACATTAAGTTGGCCGAGACGCCAAGCCACGCCATAACCACAAGTGCAATGGCAATTGAAATAGGAATTGAAATGAGCACCAGAAAAGTTGCTCTCAGGTTCATTAAAAACAGCGCGAGCACCACAACGATAAAAATAAATGCCAGTGCCAAGGCTTCAACGACAGTTTGTACTGCTTTGCTGATCAAATCAGACTGATCGTAAAACGGCTCAAACCTTACCCCTTCGGGTAGCGCTTTATTAATAAGTTCCACGCGGTTGTTAATGCTATCAATGGTTGCTTTGGTGTTTGCTCCCATTCGCTTTAGCACTATGCCTGTTACGACTTCACCGAGCTGTTCCACTCCACCAGAGGCGCTTTTTCTAGACATCGTGATAGCGCCTTGACGGATTTCTCCACCAATCGATACAGTAGCAACCTGAGCCACAGTCACGACCGTGCCATCAATGGTTTTGACGGGCACGTTGGCAATCTCCTGGATCCCCTTCTCCCCACTTTGAAACCAGCCAGTTCCGCGGATCACCAATTGCTCTTGACCGCGCTCTAAATACCAGCCGCCGACATTTTGGTTATTACGCTCGATGGCACTCACCACATCTTGCTGAGTGAGCGCATAAGCCAATAGCTTATTTGGGTCGATATTGACTTGATACTGGCGCACATCGCCGCCAAAGGCCAATACATCAGTTACTCCGTCAATTGGCATAATTAACAGCTTGACCACCCAGTCATTGAGACTACGCAAGGCCATTGCATCATATTCAGAGTTCGGCTCGCTCATCAGCATATATTGAAATACTTGACCAAGCCCTGAGGTATTTGGCCCCATTTCCGGCGTACCCACACCACTTGGGATCAACTCCTTTGCAGCTTGGAGGCGCTCAAATACCAACTGTCTGGCAAAATAGATATCGGTGCCTTCCTTAAATACCACCGTAACGCCAGATAGACCTGTTTTAGAAATTGAACGCACTTGCTGCACATCAGGCAAGGCATACATCACAGCCTCAATTGGATAAGTGATTAACTGCTCAACCTCTTCCGCTGCCAGTCCCGGCGCTTCAGTATTCACCGCAACCTGCACATTCGTTACATCGGGAAACGCATCTAAGTTGAGTTTTGGAATAGTCACGCTAGCAGTTGCCGTGATAACGAGTAAAAAAAGAATAATTAGAAGGCGATTGTTTACAGACCAATCGATAATTCGATTAAACATGATGAGGCTCCCCTTAATGGTTATGCGGATCGAAGCCTGATTTGGCTTGCTCTGACGCAATAAAGAACGCCCCGGTTACGGCCACGCGCTCACCCACAGCCAAACCGATAACTTCAACCTGAGTGCCAAAATCTTCACCTAAAGTCACTTCTTTGGGATGGAACTCGCCGGGCGCTTCTTCGATGTACACCACCCAATCACCGTCAGGACCACGACTTAACGCGTCTGCAGGTAACGCAATGGTTGGCTCTTTTGACGGTATGATAAAGTTGACGTTAACAAACATCCCTGCGTGTAGCTTGTCGTCACTATTTTCAACCAATAGGCGGATCTGTCTGGTTCGAGTAATGGGGTCGATTGTATGCGCTGCTTGGATAACTCGAGCCGCATATTGCTGATCTTCTATGCCAATCAATGCTTTAGAGTTAACCGCTAACGAAAGTTGAGAGTTCGGTTGTAAACGGGCTTCCACCCATAGCTCGCTTTCATCAGTGATTGCCATTAAAGTTGTGCCAGAAGCAACATGCTGGCCCTGAGTAAAGGCATCTTGAGTCACCACCCCCTCGCGCTCAGCAACGAGCGTATATTGGCCAAGTTCACTGGCGGGCTTAGTGGCTATTTCTTTGATCTCCTTTTCTGTTACTCCAAGTGCCAACAACTTTGAATAAGCCGAACTAAAATCGGCACTTGCTTGAACGCGTTCACGCTCACTGATGGTTTCTTTGCTTAAGCGTTTAACTCTATCCCATTCTGTTGAAGCGACCAAATATTGCGCTTGGGCCTGCGCCATTGCCTCTGAGAATAAGGTGATAAGTGGGTCGTTAACATTAACCATAGAGCCAAGTGTAGTGTGTCGCTTTAACACGATTGAATCGGCTCTTGGCGATACTAAATAGCTGGTATAACCATTGGCTTTTACTTCTCCAGGTGCAAAATAAAAGCGCTCATGGCTTTCCAACTTGACTTCTTTGGTCTGAATTCCGGCAAAACGCATTTGTTGCTGCGTTAGTACGATGGCATTTTCTTCCTCTTCATGTTCTTCATGACCATCGCCAGCATATGCTAGCGAGCTAAAAAGCGCGTTCACCGCGAAATAGATGGAGAAAATTTTAAAGTTTGTCATTCGATACTCTTTTACTCAAGAACGTAAGTTGACGTTCAAAACCGTTAGCTTGTGTAGCGAATTGCACCAAGCATTGCTTTTACAGTGCCAATTCGTAAACAAGAATGCGCTTCTCAAGCAGACGAGATTTATCTGTAATCAACGTCATCAGCTAAGAAGGAGTAATACCAATCAGGGTTAAAGTAGCTCATTTACTTAATACAATTGGTATAAACGGAGTGGGCAATATCACTGAAAGCAAAACACATAAGCATAGAAAACAGGTCTAGTTGTTTGCTCACTAACACGAATTTGCGCTAAGTTGGGTTTATCAATTTACGCATTAACCTAAACAAGTTAAATTGAGTTCACGCCTTCAATGATAACCGCGACTTAAGCGATCGGTGGACGATGTGCTTGCTCTACAAAAGCACGCACTTTAGTATCTGATTGAGGATAAATTTCGCTATTTGGTCGCATTTCAAAGGGGATAAAAGATTTTAAAATCACTAAATTCAAATGCGTCCCACTGCAATGGCCACAGTGGTGGCAATCTTTTGTGTGATGGTCGCTGGAGTCTGCTTGCGCATCTTCAGCATGGTCGTGAGTATGTTGGAGGTGAGACACTTCGATTTGATGGAAGCTAGATTCAGACGCGAACACACTCACAGCTTGCACCGAAAGTAAGAGCATCACAAAAATCAAAACTAGCTTATTCAAATCTACATTTCTCTTTAAAACAAAAGATCGTTGTCAATTTACCACCTGCACTTGTTCTGTCAATAGTAGCGCTAAGCTTTAAGTCTTATTTTTTGCTGTCATTACTGATCCTACTCAAAATGAAATAACAATAATTTGCATTGTTAGGCCAAAACATCAACTTAAATGCGAATTATAATCAATATATAACACCATGTTTTATAAAGATTTTTCATTGACACATCACATAAATCCGTTAGACTAGCCGCATATTCACAGTTTGAGGTAACAGCATGCAAGGTAAACAAAAAGTCATCGACGCATTCAATAAGCTATTAGCCAATGAGCTTGCAGCTATCGATCAATATTTCATCCATTCACGTATGTACGAAGATTGGGGGTTGAGCAAACTATACCAACGCCTTGAGCACGAACGTGAAGAAGAAACCACGCATGCAGATTGGTTGATCAAACGCATTCTTTTCTTGGAAGGGGTACCTAACATGACAAAACGTCGTGATCTACTCATCGGCCAAGATGTTAAGTCCATGATGGAAAACGACCTAAAACTAGAGCTTGAAGTTGTCGAATGCGTTAAAGAAGCAATCAAAATCTGTGAAGAAGAGCAAGATTACCAATCTCGAGAAACGCTTGAAAAGCTGTTGTTTGATACAGAAGAAGATCATGTTTACTGGCTAGAGCAGCAAATTCGCCTGATTGATCTTATCGGTGCTCCGAATTATATCCAATCTCAGCTTTAATATTAAGGACTCGACAAATGAAAGGTGATAGAGAAGTAATCGGAGCGCTTAATAAAGTTTTGGCCAATGAGTTGGTAGGTATCAACCAATACTTTTTGCACGCACGTATGTTTAAAGACTTCGGTTTTAGCCAGTTAGACAAAGCGGATTATAAAGTCTCAATACAAAAAATGAAAAACGCTGACCGCCTTATCGAGCGAATTTTGTTCTTGGAAGGCCTTCCTAACTTACAAGATTTAGGTCGTTTAAAAATTGGTGAAAACAGCGCTGAGATGATTGATTGCAATATGGCATTTGAGCAAGCGTCTTTGGTCGACCTCCAAGCAGCAATTAAATTGTGTGAAGAAAAGCAAGATTACATCAGCCGTGAAGCGTTAGATAAAATCCAAAACGAGCAAGAAGAGCAAATTGACTGGCTTGAAACTCAGCAACATCTAATTAAGGTGATGGGAATAGAAAACTACTTACAGTCTCAACTATAAGTATTTAATCGAGGTTGCGTGATAATGTACTGTTACGCAACCTGATCAGTGACATCAACAATCGCAATCAGCTTTTCATTTAGAATTTTCTTCGCACAGTTACAGCACTTTCCACACTGCTTACCAACAGATAATGTCTGGCTAAGATCACGCATTGAACGAGCACCATCGTCTATCGTCTCTGCAATCTTTTTATCTGTAACACCATGGCAAATGCACACGTACATAAATGAAAACCAATCTCAAACTCATTAACTGACAACAAGTCTAATCTAAACGATAACAATTATCAACACATACCTTAGCTATAAATGCGAATTATTTTTCTTTGTAAGCTGCAGCAAAGACTTCGTTATTCACACTTCGTAAAACGTCGTACTCAAGCCGACGTTTATTTCTATAAAATTAAGAAAAATCCAGTAAAACTGCTACGCTTAACTTAACCAGATGAGTGTCACTTTAAACATGAGAGTTTGGGTGCACTTTCACCCAAGAAGATTGTTTTGTTTGCTACAAATGACAAACCTTAAACATGTATAAATTGTTAAATATATTGCATAAAAACCAAGGTTTAAGTTGATTTCAATCTAGCATTTCCGCTAGACTTCGCGTCACCGCTAACAGTTTTATTAGCGCGGATCAGCTTAGTTTGATTGGTAACATGTTGTTAAAGGACTAAATGAGATTGGATAGAGAAAGGTCTTTTAATGAAGCAAGCGCTATTGTGTTTTTTTATATTATTATCTTTGTGTTGCATAGTCGCGCCTAGCCACGCCCATAACTTCGGTCAATATACTTCTCGTTTCTCTGTTGAGGAGGGGTTAAGTCAATCAGCAATCACCGCCATCACACAAGATAAACATGGCTTTATTTGGATCGGTACTCTTCAAGGCTTAAACCGCTATGACGGCAATCAAATCGTTAGTATTGCAGCCTCTCAGGGTCTTGATGAGCAAGAAATAGTTGGGTTATTCAATATCTCGAATGACGAGTTACTGATCTCTACTGGTATCAGCGGTGCGTATTTACTGAATGTTGATGACTACACAGTTCAACAAATCTACGACGGTAAACGTCAAGACAACAACGCAGCTCCAAAACCCATCGCTACAGCCATTGCTCATCGAGAAAATATCATCTTCTCCATTGAAAGTGACCTCTACACATTAGATCGCGATACGTTAAAGTCAGAATTACTCACTCACTTCGCACCAAGTAGCTACATTCGCGCCATAAACGTTATCGGTAATTTTGTGATTATTGGTACAACGGAAGGTCTATTCACCTATTCTCTTGCGACCGGCAATGTAGAGCAAATAAATTACACAGATTCAAAGTCAGAACTCAGTCATGATGTTAAATTACTCAAACGCGACCCATCGTTGGGGTTACTCGTTGGTACTGTAGAAGGCTTATTTGTAATTCCAGTCAGTAATCAAACACTTGTTGCTTCAAAAAGCTATGAGCTTGTGCCTGAGAAAAATATTTGGGGACATCAAATCACTCCCTATGGCGAGTTTATTGCTACCGAACATGGATTGTTGCTTATTGATAGAAGAAAAAAAACCAGTTCAAAGGTGCTTTCCTTAACCGAGGGGCAATATCGTCTCACCAATCCCAGTATCACTAACCTTTACGCAGATAGAAACAATAACCTATGGATGGGCACGTATAATGATGGTGCATATTTATGGCCTTCAAGCTCGCTGCGCTTTACAACATTTATAAACACCCAAGACAGATTTGCCAATAACAATATCTGGTCGATTCACCCTACCAACAATAACACGGTACTCCTTGGTACGGATAACGGCATTAATGAGTTTGATTTGAGCACCCAGCAATTGAAATCCAGTTACCTGCAAAATAGAGACCCAAAAGCGCTGTACGGAGCAGATGCTGTATTCTCTATTTTTAATTCTTCATATTTCGACAAAAATACATTTCTTATACAAACAACTCAAGAGACCGCACTATTTAACACCGACACCAAACAGCTAAACCCAATTACGCTTGAAAATGGTGACAAACTTGAACCATATAGCTGGGGTATCGCTAAGTACTCAGAAAGTAAGTTTCCATTTATCAATAGCAACGGGTTTTATGAATATGATGCTGCCACTAGTACAGTGCGGGCATTAGAAGGACTGTCAAAGCAGCTGGCAGCGGCACAGAGCTTTTTGATCCTACCGCCTTTGGATACGACTAACGATGAATATTGGATAAGTACGGACATCAGTTTGGTCAAATATAATGAGTCAACAGATACCCTAACAACAATTTACAACAAATCGGATAAGCACTTGGTCTCCGCCGTTAATAGTTGGGTAGTAGATAGAGCTGGAACACTATGGTTGGCAACCTCAACCGAAGGTCTAGTCGGGATCAATAAAGATACTTACGCCGAAGAATACAAGCTAACCACTGAACAAGGTTTGATGAGTAATGCTATCTACAATCTCCAGTTAGATAGAGATGGAATGATTTGGGCCAGCAGTCAACGCGGCATGTTTAAATTTGATCCAATAAATAAAGTATTGGAAACCTTTGGAACGAATCAAGGCCTGCCGACGCTTGAGTTTAACGGAGGGGCAGCAGCAGCACTTGAATCTGGCAAGCTGATGTTCGGTACAGTCAACGGCTCTATCACTTTCGATCCGGAACAGTTTTCAGATGGCGCGGTTAAGCGCCGCCCACTACTGGTCACTCAAATGGATATTTTAAGCAGGGATCAAACCTACTTAGCACCTGATGCAATTTTGCAAGCATTTGATTTTAAGTTTGATGACATGGGCATTGAGCTACAGTTTTCTGATTTTGACTTCAATGCCAATCATCATATTCAATACCAAGCTTCTTTGCATGGTCCAAGTGCACTTATGTTTTCAAGCTTAAAACGAAACAAAGTATTTCTAAATCAATTACTCCCTGGTGATTATCAGTTAATCGTTGCACCGCGTTCGCTTGACGGTGATGACCTGAGCAACGCACTCAACTTGCGCTTTCATGTTGCTCACTCTCCATGGCGCTCGCCTGTTGCATTAATCTTATACAGTCTAAGTGCATTCGCGCTAATATCGCTCGTCGTTATTAAGCACAAACAGAAACAACGTCAGCTTGAAACTGCACTTAAAGCCGTTACGCATGCAGGAAGGCAAACGAAGCTGGCGTTGAAATCAACCAAAAGCGGCGTTTGGTCAGCAGATGTCGTTGCACGCCAAATCACACAGCAGCGCGCCGAAGCGCTTGGCTTTGAGAGTGATACTATGACGTTGCAAGAACACTATAACGCCATTCATCCGGATGATAGAGAAGTTGTCGAGCGTGCTTGGAAGAAATTTATTTCTAACCCGACCAAAGAGCAGCTTTCTCTATCTTATCGACTGCGCTGCACTGACAATAATTGGCACTGGTTTCACGACTTTGGCCAAGTCGCAGAGTTTGACGCACAAGGCAAAGCCACTGAACTACACGGTATTTATACCAATGTAACCACGCAAAAAGCGAACCAGATGCGCGCAAATATGCTGGGTGAGGCCTTCAGCCAAGTGAACGATTGGATTGTGATCTTAGACCCTAACTTACAGCCCATTTCGGTCAATAGTAGCTTCTGTAGAGCATTTCAACTACAGGAAAACGAAGCGTTAAACGACTTAACGACTGAGCGTTTTGTTAATGCCATCGGGCAAAAGAAGTTCCACGGTTTAATTGCAAATTTAAAATCTCTTGGACCAAATCAATATCTAAGACAGGAAGTTCAAGTTACAGACGGCTGGGATAAAGTGCATCCAGTTCAACTAAGCATTAGCGCGGTTTCCAAGGACAATGTGAATCTCCAATACTTCGTGGTCGTTGTTACCGATTTGACTGAGCAGAAAAAAGCCGAGAATGAACTTAGATATCTCGCCAATTTCGACGCTTTGACGGAGCTGCCGAATCGCAGCTTAATGCTACAGCACATTGAATTTGCGCTGTTTAACGCAAACAACACACAGCAAAGCTGTGCCCTACTCTTTATTGACTTAGATAAATTTAAACCAATTAATGATGCCTATGGACATCATATTGGCGATAAACTACTGGTCGCGATAACTAAGCGGATCAAAGAGCAAATTAACAATAATTGTATCTTAGCAAGGCAGAGTGGCGATGAGTTTCTTGTGCTAATTAAGTCCTTCCCTAGCATCGAATATGTGAGCGAGGTAGTCTCCCGCTTAGTGAAGCACATACCCGAACGTATCGAAATTGATGGGATCACCATGAGTGTATCTGCCAGTATTGGCGTTGCAGTTTACCCGTTTGATGCACCGGACTCAGAATCCTTAATCCGTAACGCGGATATCGCCATGATCCATGCAAAGCAATCGGGAAGAAATGCATTCAAGTTCTTTACTGAGACAATGAATGAAGAGATCAGTAAAAAGCTTCGGTTAGAAACCGCAATGAAAACGGCAGTTAAAGACGGTGAGTTTTTCAATCACTATCAGCCTATCATCAATACCACAACGGGTCAGCTTGCAGGCGTTGAGTTACTCATGCGTTGGCGCAATAATGACATGCTAATTCCTCCATGCGATTTTATTCCAATCGCTGAAGAAAGCGGCTTGATCGAAACCTTGACTGAGCAAGCGCTTATCAGAGCCTTAATAGAATTGCGTCCATTGTTTACACAAGAACCAGACTTTTATTTATCTCTTAATTTAAGCGCGGTACATATTTTACGCTCAGATATCGCACACCAGTTCACTGAGATTTTAAAAGCGCATGGTCTTACTAATCGTTGCTTAAGACTTGAAATCACCGAGTCAATTTTTATGTCTGATATGGTTAAGGCACGAGCAACTATCAACGAAATGAAGCGGGCTGATTTTATATTGCTACTCGACGACTTCGGCACTGGCTTTTCTTCACTCACGTATCTGAATGAGTTCCCTCTTGATATTATAAAGATTGACCAAGGGTTTGTACGCAATATGAGCGCAAAACCCGCGAATAAATCTATCATTAGAACCATTTATTTATTGGCGCAAAGCTTAAACATGAAGTGTATTGCAGAAGGTGTCGAGACAGAATCTCAGCTTAATTATCTAAGAGACGTAGGCTGTGAATATATGCAAGGCTACCACTTCGCAAAGCCTATGGCGATTGACGATTTGCTCGCATTTTACGAACAGCATGAACGCTCACGAGCTTGATCGCGGGTTGGGTGGGCTAGCCTAAGCGTTAGCCCTTATCTTGCGTTTCACTACCAGGCAGTTCTGAGCGCTGCCATTCACTAAGCTTTTGATAAAGTTCGTTAATATCAATGGGTTTAGCAATAAAATCATCCATGCCTGCCTGGATACATTTTTGTTTATCTTCTTCGTAGGCGTTCGCTGTTATCGCAATAATATGTGGATTGCCGTATATATTTGGCTCGTTTCTGATCGCTTTGGTACAAGCAAAGCCGTCCATATTCGGCATTTGGCAATCCATTAAAACCAAGGCATAGTTTTTCGCCTTCATTGCAACTAAAGCTTCGACTCCGTCGTCCACTTTATCTAACAAGCAGTGCGTTTTCTCTAGCAACTTACCAACAACCACTTGGTTAATTTTATTGTCTTCTACCAATAGAACATCGAGGCCATTAAAATCAGGAGCCCCTACTTCTTGTTGCTCTCTCTTAACCCCCTGCCCTTTTGAAGCTGGAATATCTACATAGAATTTACTACCGAGCCCAAGTTCACTGTGAATGCTTATCTCGCCATGCATCGCTTCGACTAGTTTTTTAGAAATAGCTAAGCCAAGTCCGGTACCACCAAACTTTCTTGTGGTTGAAAGGTCTGCCTGAGTAAACTCATGGAACAACGTTTCCTGTTGCGCTTTTGAAATGCCAATTCCAGTGTCAGCAACAGTAAACTTTAACATCCCACTCTCATAATGGACGGAAAGTGTTATGTGGCCTTTGTTGGTAAACTTTCCAGCATTGCTGAGTAAATTATTTACCACTTGTGACACGCGTAGTTCATCTAACTCAAGGTATGTAGGGAGTTCAGCCCCCTTCTCGTACTTAAACTCAACACCATATCTGACGTTAGAAATTTTGAAAATGCTGACCAGACTGTCGAGCATTTCTTGTAAATTCACTGCCCGGCGTTCTATTTTCAAAGCCCCCGCCTCAATTTTAGAATAATCCAAAATATCATTGAGGATAAGCATCAGGTTCTTTGCCGACTGCCGTATAATTGTTATTTGGTCTGCCATCTCATTGCTAAGACTTTGCTCTCTGATCAAGCTATCCGACATACCGATAATTCCATTTAACGGCGTTCTAATTTCATGACTCATATTGGCGAGGAACCGGCTCTTGGAATGATTAGCAGCGTTAGCGGCTTCTACGGCTTTGGTTAGCTCTTCCGTTTTCTCAGCAACTTGTTGCTCTAACTCACGATTGAAGTCGGTAAGCTTGCGGTTAAGTCTTTCGTTTTCTAGGCTGGCTTGGTTTTGTTTTGTAAAACTCAGTGTTAGCTTAAAAGCCAGCTGATTGAACTGTTGCTGCAACTCAATTATTTCTAGAAAGCTGCTGTCTGCATTAGCCGAATTTTCGATTAAAGTTGAAGGTTCGTAAGCACGAATATCATGACTGAGCGCCACAATTGGACGCACCAACAATCGCGTGAGCTGACGGACAAAAATAGAGCTCAATACAATAATCGCAAGCGCAAGTCCCAATGCATCTGACCAAGCTTCAGCAGCAACTAAGTTAAGATATTTACGGTCAAGCATAGTGATAACTGACCATTCATATTGTTTAGATACCGCAGTTTGTTTAAATAAGATCTGCTCAGTCGAGTCTTCAAAAGTTGAGGATTCCTTATCAAATAGGGCTTGCAACACCACATCACTTGGCATATCTAGGGTTTTAAATTCGGTCTTTAACGAGCTATAGACAACCCTTTTGTGTTTATCCAACACAATCAAATTGGCATCTTCAGCAAGAATTTTTGGAATAAAGCGTTCAAATGAACCAAATATTAAAGACCCTTCCACAATCCCCCTAAACTCTTCAGCGATAAAGATTGGTGCTGAAATTGCGACAATAGGCGCTTCATCAAAACCACGTCCTTGAAATATGCCTGAAACAAATCCTTCTGGGTATTCGGGAGCTTTAATAAAGTAGTCTCTATCTGACACATTGGCGTTTGTTCCCTTCATCGTCTCAGCAAAATGCTGCGGATAAAGGTGAGTAACATTAGCATCTTTGTCCGCAACAATCGCGGTTCTAAAATTAGCATGAGTTTTTAGCAACCGCTCAATAACATAATCAGCATCAATCCCTAAGGATACATCCGTTGCGGATATCACCATCGCGCGACGGTATGCATCAAGGTAGTCATCAATTTGAGCGACAATAGAACCGGAGGCTTCTTCAAGCTGTGTTTTTATCTCTGCTTCAATTCTTTTATAGTAATTGTTTGTCAGCACGACGGTTGTCATTAATACAACTAAAACGATAACAAGGTTGACGGTAGAATTCAGAATTTGATTGAGCGGCATCCCTTGCCATTTGCTGCGAGTAAAGAAAAAGCTCAGCAAGTCGACCACAGCGAGGCAAATACCAGCGTTGATTAGGTACTTAGCAAGTGCAGTGAATATAACGAGTAACGGCAGTTCGAGGGCAAAATAGCCAAAAATAAATAATGCAGGTAACCCCAACAAAATCCAATAAACGATACCCCGAACAAAAAATGGCTTGGCGAAACGGACGCAGACAAAGTGAAGCCACAACACTTCGAAGAAAAAAACCACAGAAGGCCAAGCATGCTCCCATCGATACCAAATAAAACCGGCACCTATAATCACAGCGATGATGGCATAGCGCCATCCGCATAGCAGCAGGATAAATAATACAAACAGCTGGCCAAAAAGGAATTCAGAACTATCCAAAAACCAAATTGGCAACAGATTGGCCAGCCCGCCAAGTACACCTAAGACTAAAGTTATGATGAGCGCTTGCTTTTGATTCAAATGTTACATCACCGGTTTTTGATATTGCCTATGTATAACAATAAAAAATATTTTAAAACCTGCCAAGGTAGTGCAACAAATAACTAAAAAATATATCACACATTGGGTTTATTTTCCCTAATGATGAGGGCAGTCATGGCTCTCTATTTGTAGCACACTACTCAGCACATTAAAGGACTTTTTCAACGCTTCTTCCACTTCCACGCGACACGCTGAATCATGAGATTCGATAGTACAGTGATGCTTTAATACCACATGTGCACCAACGACAACCGCCCCATCAATTTTGCTAACCGTAATATTATGGGCGCTTTCAACATGCTCCGTAGACACAATCGTTCTCTCAACTTCTTGAACCGTAGGTAAAACTTCTGGGGGTGTAGCAAGTCCTTTAAGACAAGCAATTATCACCTTAATTCCTGTGAACAATACAAAGACAGAAATCAGCATGCTCGAGAGAATATCAACCACCTCCCAGCCTGTGAGGTGTATAATCACACCTGCGATAAATGTCGATATGGTGGACAGTAAATCAAAAAATGAGTGCAAGAAAACAGCATAGACGTTAATACTGTCTTTACGGCCTTTGTACAGCACCCAAGCGGAGGCCCCATGAAACAAAAACCCAATTGCAGCAATCATAGACATTAAATAGCTATTCACCTCTAGGTCATGACCGCCCGCATGATGAGACAATCGCTCACTCCCTTCGAGCAAGATAATTACCGCAATTGAAAGGTAGAGAATGCCATTGATAAGTCCACCGGTATATTCAGCACGCTTGTAACCATCGTTATATGTTTTAGCAAGATAAACTGCCACACTTGACGCTATCAACGCGATAAATAAAGAACTATTGTGCACAAACAAGTGTCCAGCATCAGCTAACACAGCGAGAGAATTAGCGTAATAAGCACCAATAACTTGAATGATCATAAAAGAGCAAGTGATTGCAAGCGCAATCAATAATCTTCGGCGAGAAGCTTGATGCGTAGTGATATCTGTCATGAAATGAGTCGTGTACCTAATTTAATATAAGATGCTACGTACAACCACAGCATAAGATGGAGCCACTTGACTAAATGCACCTCACCTTATCTTTTTATACCGTGTAGGAAAAAGCTGTGATTCAAAAATACAGAAATAAATCTAGAAATATACGTAGTTAACCTGAGCTTAGGATAATTAATGCCTTTCTAGCAGCCAACTTTAGCGCTAACTACGTTGAATTCACTTCCAATAGCCAGCTATTGGTGCGCAAATTCGCCTAGTTATCATCAAAACTCTCTGGCTAGATAAGGTAGTAATTTAATGTTACTTTAGAAACAATGAGTTACCTCATTCCTCATCTAAACCTCAGGTTAGTTATCGTTTAAACATTGCCCTAAATGGCAATGATATACAGTCTCAATTGTAACGTTTCCACGAGCTAAATGCACTAACATTTGCGGCTGTAACGGCCGACTTTATAGAAAATTTTGACACCCATCGCTTTTACTTGCGGTAAAGTACAATTAGATTTTTTCCAACTGAGTCACAACGTCGGTTGCGATTTGCTTTAATATTTCACAATCAGCTTCACTCAACTCTCGGGGTTCTATATCGATAACACATACGGTCCCAACGCGAAAACCGCTGGACAATATGATAGGAGCACCAGCATAAAATCGAATATGAGGGGCATTTAACACCAAAGGGTTATCCATAAAGCGAGGATCTTCGAGCGTATCATGAACCACAAATACCGTGTCTTCTAATATTGCATGACCACAAAATGAAACATCGCGAGACGTTTGCTCAGCATCCAATCCAAAGCGAGATTTAAACCATTGCCTGTTCTTGTCAACAAGACTCACCAATGCAATTGGAGCATCAAAAACATGGGCAGTAAATTGAGTAATTCGGTCCAATTCAAGTGTTGGTTTTGTATCGAGTATCGCAAGCTCCCTAAGCGCATGTAACCTAGCAGGTTCGTTTTTAGGTACCTCAGGGATTTTCATAATCTACTTACTTAATTAGACAGTGTTTATATTTCTACTATAGTTTGTTTTGTGAGATAACGCAGGTGGCAAATGTGAGCAAGTATTTTAAAATAATCTCCCTAACTCTTTTTTCCCTAGTCTGCTTAAGTGGTTTTTACCTTGAAATTAACGAGTTTAATAAAAATCGTGTAGTTCACCAGAGTCTGACTTTATACTACAACAACCTTTCCGCCCTAGATAAAGCGATTGAAGTGATCTTTAGTCTGCAACGTGAACGCGGCATGTCTACGGGGTTTAAGTCCGAAGAAGAACACGACGCGCGACTACTGGCATATTATCAGGAAACGGACGAAAAAATAATAAGACTCACTGCTGAAAAACTCACGAGCATTAATAACTTCGATCAGTTTCAATTGACCATAAAAGACGATATACAAACACTGAGAAAGCTCAATAGACAGGCAAATATCAACCACGAGCAACTATTTCTTCGCTACACGATTTTGATTAATCACTTAATCGATACAGTCCGAACCATACAAACTGAGCAGTCCTTCATCCATAATTTTGGTAGCAATGAGAATAGAACACAGTACCAGAATATTCACACACTTATCAGAGCAATTGAGTTAGGGGGCAGACTCAGAGCTAAGATCAGCCGATACCTAACGGCAGATGAAGAGCCCACTAGATTAAGTGCAATGAGAAGCGCGCTACAATACTACGCCACTCATGTCACACTGATGGACAGCCTCAAAGATAATCAAAATACCGTACAGCTATACAATGCCGCTACGGCGTCTAGAGAGTATGACTATGTCACCTCAGCCCTAAACCGCTTTAGCCGTGGAGCTGAAATCAACTTACCACACTATGTGTGGTGGGATAACAGTACTGCCTATTTGAACTTGCTCGCTAGTGGCAGCCTGAATTTACTTGAATATATGAAGGACTCTGCTGCCGCATCTATGCAAAATTCACAAGAGCGAGCTCAAACCTCACTCATTATCTCTTTGATCATTGCGCTGCTTTATATCATTTTAATTTGCCTATTGATTAGAGCGTTTACCGAATTAAAAATATATAAAACGGCACCGCTTAGAACACAAACCGCACAACTCATTGTGATATTTTCGTCAGTACTTGCCGTGCTATTTGTGGAACATTTTGCAAGTCAAAAGCAGCTATTATACCTCTCTGAAGTACAAACTCTTAGGCAGCTGAACAACCACTCATTGGAGCGTATAAACCACCTTAAAACGCTATGGTACAAGCCACATGTTGAAAGCCTTAGGTATGCCAGTATTAGCACCAATGCCGATCTCGCTAAACCGTCTCAGTTGCAAACGCTAGCCGTTAATAATCTTAATAACACTCAGTATGTAGACAAAAGCCAGATCGCGTCGTTTTATTCTCAATATCAAGAAAGTTTGCACCGTGGAGGGGTAGTTACACAAATTATAAAGGGTAATGATGGCCATCGAATATTGATTATGGCGGGTCTTGGGCTGTCCGATAAGGGGCTGACAGAAACACTGTATTGGTACGAAGTTCAGCTGGATGTCTTACTTGGCAGCCTAGAACTCAGCCTTGATACTCGCCTAGAAAACGCATCGGGTTACTACACTATGCAGGAAGTCGAGGCGATTAAAATTAGCGGCACGCATACTCCACTAAGTCAATTACTGCTTACTAATAATATTGACCAAACCGACTTTCTAAGTGCAAAAATCTGGGATCAAGAACTTCAAGTGGGTGCTTATGCTTATTCACGTGAAGCATTTAATCAAGATCTCTTCTACACCATAGAAATTAAGTTTATCTGGCAGGTGTTGTCATTAGTTGCATTTTGCTTATTTGGTTTAGCAATTAGCTATCGTGCCCAACAAAAAGCTAAATTAGACAAGCAAGCTGCAAAAGACGCGATTCAAAAGCGTCAAACTTTATTGAATTCATCTGAAAAGCTTGCCGCTATCGGTAGTTTTGAGGTGCCTGTTGGACAACACGTAGCACATACCTCAGAAGGATTTAGGACGCTGTTTAACTTAACTCCCAAACTTGAGTACCATAACTTAAAACCAATTATAAAGTTACTCGATAATGGCAATAGGAAGAAGTTACAATCAAACTTACGCTCCTTAACTCACGATCAATCTAGTGAACTTCAATTGACAATAAGAGACGAATCTTCAACTAGATACCTAAATGTCATTCTCAATTTAAAATACTACTCAAGTGAAAATTCGCAGTTTGTTGTCGGGGTTGTAAAAGATGTAACGAATCAAGTTAATGAAAACAATCGCCAAAAGAGAATACAAAAAGAACTCGTTGCCGCGAGAAAAGCGGCCCTAGAAAAAATGCATGAAGCGGATGTGGAAAGAATGTCAGCGCAGCATTTACTCAAAGTCCAAAAGTCGACAGAAAAGCTGCTTCAAGAAGCCATTGATTCATTCCCAGCATTTATCCTGCTAATTGATGAAGACCAGCATATAGCCATGCTGAACCAGTTTAACGAACACATCAAAAGAACTGATCACAACGAATACCAATTCATGGGAAGCTCTCTCAACAAAGGCTCTGACGTTATAGCATTTATTACCCAGCTTCCAATGACAGACAATAGCGAATTACTGTCCATGTTAGAAGAGGCAAAAGACAAAGAACAGTATCAAGCACTAACAACGTGCCAGTATGTCAGTGAAGATATCCTGCACTGGTTCAACGTGTTAGTGAAAAACATCACCACAGATTCAGGGAAATACACCCTCATCTATCAGAATGATATTACTAAAAGTATCAACTTTTCTGCAGAGCTTGAGCAAGCTCGCATAAAAGCAGAGCAAGCAAGTGAAGCAAAGTCTCGGTTCCTAGCAACAATGAGTCACGAGATAAGAACGCCGATGAACGGCGTGGTAGGCATGCTGGATATTCTCGCCCAGTCTAACCTTGATCACGAGCAATCTCACCTCACCAAAGTCGCAAAAAGCTCAGCATTAGTACTACTTCGAATAATTAACGACATATTAGACTTTTCAAAAATCGAAGCAGGGAAAATGCAACTTGAATCTACGCCATTTAGCTGGCAAGAAATTATTAGAGAACTCGCGGAGCTCCTTGCATATCAAGCGGACTCTAAAAAGCTCAAGCTTGCCTTTTATCTTTCGCCACAGTTACCTAATTGGCAATTAGGAGATCCAGTTAGACTGCGCCAAATTTTATTAAACCTAATCGGTAACGCGTTAAAATTCACCAAAACTACTGCAACCGCCGCTGGCTTTGTAGAAGTGACTATTGGGCGCTCTCCCGATGATGGTTATATGGAAATTAGCGTGAAAGACAATGGTAAAGGTATGTCCGAAGAACAAGTAGAAAACCTTTTTAAACCATTTGTTCAAGCAGATAGCAGTATTCAACGCCAATATGGCGGCACCGGACTGGGCCTTTCCATTACCCACAAACTTGTAGCCATGATGGAAGGGGAAATTGACTGTAGAAGCCTCGAGGGTTTTGGCAGTAACTTTATTGTTACTCTGCCATACTGTGAAGTGCCAAAACAAACCCGTGATATTAGCTTAACCTTAGACAGACTAAAAATTGCTGTGGTGGGCGACGAGGACAAATTTGAAAAAGACCTGCAAAATCAACTGCGCATCTATGAAGCCCAATGTGAAATATTCCCTCGAGAACTGTTTAACGCGCAACTGATTGATAGTCAACAATTTGATTATCTCGTTATCACTGCAGAAGCCTTCCAACAACTCACTACAGAAGGAAAAGAAGTTTTCATCGCGGAAAGCGAGTGCAAGTATATTTTACTAGACAATAATCAGGACAAGCTTCCGCATGCAAACAATATCAACGTCTCAAACCTCGCGCTATATCCTTATTACGCTTATAAAGTCGTTTCACACATCGCCACCTTAGAAGGGCTAATTGACAGTGAATCAACAAGTGACGACAGCGAGACTAAATCTAAGGCACTACCCACAATTAATGATGCCCAAGCACTAAACAAGCTTATCTTAGTCGTCGAGGACAATGTTTATAATCAGGATTTATTCAAAAGACAGCTAGCTCTGCTAGGCTATCAATGCATTATTGCCGACAATGGTAAAGTTGCCTTGCAGCTACTCGAACAGTATCACTTTTCGCTTATTATTTCAGACTGCCATATGCCTGTGATGGATGGCTATGAATTCGCAAAACAACGTCGCGAGCATGAACGTGAACGCAATCTAGAGCACATTCCTATCATTGCTGCAACGGCTAATGCGTTAGACGGTGAGAAAGATATTTGCTTTAACGCCGGGATGGACGATTACATTGCAAAGCCCATTGTCTTGCAGAAATTAAACAAAAAGCTAAAAAAATGGTTTTCGAGCAACATTCCAGCAAACAGCCAAGAAGCAGAGCATGCTTCCTCATTGATGGAGGAACTAGATGCGCCAACCAGACATATCGACTTGGTGATACTCAGTGAATATGTAGGTACAGATAAAGAGTTACAGAGTATTTTCTTAAGAAGCTTTGTCGACGACACGAAAAAACTGTTACAAGGGGTAGACCTAGAACATCCTGAAAGTGTCAAGAATATTGCACATCAAGGGAAAACCTCGGCGAAGGCTGTCGGCGCAACACAACTCTCTGAAAAAATGGCAGAACTTGAACATGCAGCAGGTGAAGGTAAGCAGATAAAAATTGAAAATTTATTGAATCAATGTTTGATGCTTTTTGATAATGCACAAGCTGAAATCGCTTCTATACTTAATGTGGAAGATCTCACGTAACACGTGCTAAAAATTCAGGTCTAGTATGTATGATAAATGAAAAGCACCTTATTATTGCGATTGATGATAGCGAGCTTATTCTCACACAATTGCAATTGTTGATTTCTAACCAGACACCGTGCGCCTTTAAAGGGTTTAACAGCGGGCTGTCTGCATTAGAAAGTCAAGAACTCCATCAAGCTTCCCTTATTTTACTTGATATCAACATGCCGCAAATGGATGGCGTAGAGATATTGCGGAAATTTGCCGAACTAAGTATCCAAGCACCTATCGCTTTGCTAAGTGGTGAAAAAGGTCTATTTATCAAAAATACCGCTGCACTGGCAGAGCTTCATGGCCTCACCATTATATCTAGTTTAGAAAAGCCACTTTCTGCAACTAAGCTAAAAGAACTTTACAGTCAGCTTCAGTCTCAAAATACATCCACAAAGTCCCAACACGCTCTACAAAACTATAGTAAAGATGAGATCTATGAGGGATTATTGCGAGAAGAGTTTTGTGCGTATTTTCAACCTAAAGTCGCAAGTTCATCCGGTGCAATCATTGGCGCAGAAGTGCTTGCAAGATGGCATCATAGTACCGATGGCACTGTGCCTCCTTCACAGTTTATCGCGACAATGGAAGAGAACGAATTAATTCACCTGCTATCCTATAGCCTGTTGAAACAAACCTTGTCCTTGCTTAGCTATAATCGAGATATTCTTAAAGCGCTTCAATTCAGCATTAATTTGAGCGTGAAAGAGCTAGAAGACATAAAACTCCCAGAAAAACTCGAGTCTATATGCGAAGAGTATTGCACCCCCACCTCTCAAATCACTCTAGAGTTAACTGAGAGTCACTTGTTAGATAACATCAAGCGTGCGCTTGATGTGTTGCTGCGTTTAAAACTTAAAGGCTTTAAGCTGTCTATTGACGACTTTGGTACAGGGTATTCTTCTATTAAGCAGCTCAACGAGTTACCGTTTGATGAACTCAAAATCGATAGATGCTTTGTTGATGGCTGCTCAACGCAACCAAACAAACGCGTCATTATCGCGAGCACCTGTGAGATGGCTCACCAACTTGGACTAGAGGTCGTCGCTGAGGGTGTCGAAGAGATTGAGGACCTAGTCGTTGTACAAAGTTACGAAGTAGAATCGGTTCAAGGCTATTATTACTACCCACCTTGTACCCCGTCGGAGTTTTTGCAAACTGTCTCTGAATCCGCATTGCAAAAGTCTCATTCTAGTAAATAATTAAATTTAATAGGCTTTGATATACTCTCATAGTTAGAGGGAATCTATGCATAAAAAAGACGTTGAACACGCACAACGACATCCAAAAGTGATTATTATTTGCGACGATCCTGCAGAAATGACTGGCGTTGTTGATATTGTTGCTTCTCAAGTCAATGAATACCGTACTCTCACTAGTCATAAAGAAGTAGCTGAAGTGCTAACTGAGTCTCCACCAGATGTCATTGTTATTGCTCGAAAGACTGTCGCAAAAAGCGTCGAAATCTATAGTTTGCTCGCCAAGCATGGCTTACTTAACTATGCTCATGAAAATATTTTACTGTGTGAAAACAAAGAGTCAGGCGTGGCCTTTCGATGTTGTATGAAAGGTATTTTTACCGATTATTTTGTCTACAAACCGATGTATGAGAACTACCGATTTCGTATGATCTTACATAATGCTTTGGTTCGTACGGAAGGCACGTCTGAGGTTGCTAAAATCAGAGAGGAGCATTTTGGTCGCATAGATGACAAGCTAAAGCAATTGATTGATGATGCAGCTTTGTATCATCAAAAAGCGGATGAGACGCTACAAACGGTAAGACGTAATCTCGACAATGAAAAAGGGATTAATAAAGTTCAAGATGACTTGCTAAATGAATTAAAACAAAAACACTTATCGCCACTGCTGGATGAACTAGAACACCAATTGGCAGATAGCGTTCATGAATTAACAAAAAGATTGAAAGATAAACAATTCTCTATCGCTGAGCTTACAGCATTGCTGAGCGAAAAAGACAACTCTAAGTGCGCGCAATTAGCGCAAAATGTATTGCCAGTAGGTGATACCGGTGAGGTTGATGTTAGCGAACCAAAAGCGCTTGAAACCAAGCAAGAAGAAGTAAAAATAATGGTGGTGGAAGACAACGAAATTTATCGAGAGATGATAGCCAAGATCCTACGTGATGAGGGGTATAAAGTAGACTGTGAAACCAGCGGGTTAGGTGCTATAAAAACATTGAGAAAACATAAATTCACCATGGTATTTATGGACTTATTTATGCCAGAGCTTGATGGCTACAATACAACCAAAAATATTCGCAATATTCCACATTGTAAAAAACTTCCTATCATTGCGCTAACCAGCAATAAAAACAAAGATATAATCAGAAAGTGGGCGTCTTTGGGGCTCACTGGGTACATCACCAAACCGTCTACCAAATCATCTATTTTAAAAGCTGTGGAAAAAGCACTTACGGAAAACCAATAAGTTGCGTAAAGTACAAATCAGCAAACATTATCAAATCGAGTTCTGCCATGATAAGCCATATCAACTCTGACGTAAGTTTCGGAGTTGTAATACCAATTCGCCTAATTAAGTGATCTATTTTGAGGCGAATTGGTAAAAGTGGCCGCATAAACCAACAATGAAGTGAATGATGACTAGAAAAGCAACAACCCTGAGCCAATACACTACTCGCTTAAATATTGTTATTGATTACATCTATAACAATATTAATCGCGAACTTGATGTGATCACGCTTGCTGATCAATGCCATATGTCGACTTATCACTTTCACCGTGTTTATCGCTCAATCGCTGGGGAAACCATCAATGCAACCGTAAGAAGAATGCGACTACATGTTGCTGCAGGTATGTTAATTCGCACCCAAGACTCCATTGCAAAGGTGGCTGAGCAGACCGGTTATGCAAGTATTGAAGCGTTTAGCCGAGCATTTTCTCAACGATATAAGCAACCACCTAGCCTATTTCGCCAACATGAACAGGCCAAGGCAAAAGGCTGTGCGGCCGAGTTTTATATCATTAAGGTAGAAGAGGATTCGAATATGTTTAATGTAGAAATAGGCAGTAATGAGCAAATGACGTTAATCGGACTTGAGCACCATGGCGATTACATGCAAATCGGTCAAGCATTTGAAAAATTAAACGTACTGGCGCAGCAACAAGGCTTATTAGGTGCGGATACGCGTTTCTTTGGTGTATATTTTGACGACCCAAAAACCGTCGAGGAAAGCAAACTAAAATCAATGGCAACAATTTTAGTGCCAAAGACAACCGCATCTCTCCCAGAGGGGCTTTGTGAATTCGCCATTCCATCGGGCAAAACAGCTAGCCTACTTTACCAAGGTGACTATGCTTCTCTTGAAACGCCTTACGAGTACCTGTTTGGACAATGGTTACCTAACAGTGAGTTCGAACCTGCCGATGTGCCTGTTATCGAAGAATACTTAAATGATGTTAGAGATACACCACCACACGAGCTTCTCACTCGTATCACTTGTTACATTAAATAACTGACTTTTATCCTGTTCAGGGGTTAACTAATCTAAACGCGACTAAGCATCGACTGCTTAGAAAGAATAAGGAGGGACTTCCCTCCTTATTTATTTGCGAACCAATTAGAACCTATAGTTAAAGCTCAATTTAGCATTTCGCTCGTTGCCAGGCGTGCCACCTAAGAACAATGCTTTACTGTAATAACGCTCGTCAGTTAAGTTTTCAAGGTTTAGCTGAATATCGAACTGCTCAGCATCGAACTTAATTGCAGCATCCCAGCGAGTATAACCATCAATAGTTGCCGTAGGCAGGCCGAAAGAAACAGAGTTAATTGTTCGTTCACTCTCATAGTTAATTCCAAGACTGTACTCTAGAGTCCCTCCAAACCAATTAGCTGGCTGGGTATACTTCACCCACGTGCTGGCAAACTTTTTCGGTACCCCTTTCATTTGACCTGAGCGTTCATTCGAACGGATCTCAACAGCATCTTGATAAGTCGCGTTCATATTCACACTGATTTGGTCATTCAATGCTAAATTTAAGTCAAGCTCTACACCTTTTGACTCATCTTCATCATCGAAGAAATAGCGTGGAACGCTGACATTGTAGTCGTCACCTGGCTGCTCGTTATACTCAGGGTTGTTATACATTAGGTTTGTGCGTTTAGTTTCGAACCACACTAATGAGCCCAATAAATCTTCATCAAAGGCAGTAAAACGCACACCAATATCTAACGTTTCAGATTCCGAGTCAGGTCTGTTTTTACGATTTGCATCAGCTTCATTTTCTAGACTACCCAGTACACTGTATGCAGTACGACCTTTTGCCATATTTACAAAAGCCGAAAGCTGAGAGGTCACTTGATAATTCAAGCCAATATTATACGTCATACCTGCATCATCCGTGTCCAGCTCTTCACTCTCTTCTGGTGAACGATCAGTACCTAAATGCTGATATTTTTGTTCAACGCTAGTATATGCAAGACCAGCGCGAGCAGTTAGTGCATCAGTGATATACACCACTTCTTGTGCACTAATGCCATACGCCGTAAGCGTTTTATCGTAGTTACTACGTAGCGATGGGTTATAATCCTCGAATTCGCCTGTTGGCCAGTTTGGACTGCGAATGTCTAAGATATATGGAATTGAACCTTTACCATCGGCATCATATGCAGACCAACTTTTTAAGCGCATATCACGATTTTCATAGTTAACGCTGACTAAATGCTCACCGCTCAAAGAAGCCATATCCCAAGTTAACTGTAAATCAGCAAAGTACTGCCAAGTTTTTTCGCTGGCAACTTGACGGCGATACTCTTGACGGCGAGCCGCATAAGGATATAGCACATCATCAATCACAAGCGGAGCTCTTGGGTTTGCATTGATCACACCATTGCGCTCCCAATAAACATAATTGTAAGCACCTGTTTGGCGAACAAAATCAGAATCATAGCTACGCCATAATACCTGCTGGGTTAGCTTCGAGTTGCGATTTAAGTACCAATCGTGACGAAGCTTTATCCGTAACTCTTCACCTTCATTAGGACGAGATAAAGGAGAAATCAGATTCCCATCGCCAAGATTGAAAGGCTTTAGGCCATCGCCAATACGAATTGACTCAGCAAGTTGCGCGCGCTGTTCATCATTCAGCTGTACACCTAACCACTTACCTTTCTCAGCATCATATTGTGGGTCATTTGGCAAGCGATCAGCTGTAACCAGTCCTGGTTGCCCAGTAATGCTATCCCAGTTAATAATCCGTACCGGATCGCCAATTGAATCTACTTGTTGCGAATCATCAATATAGGCCGCTGAAAGTAAAAATGAGTGCTCGCTGCTTGGGTCGAAACGTAAGCTTGCATAGATTTCGTCTCTATTAGATTCTAGATCTCGATAGCCGTCGCTACGCTCATGGTTTGCAACAACACGGTAGGCAAGCTTGTCAGTAATTGCATCTGTAAAATCAACGCCCAAACCATAAGTATTCCATGCGCCCACTTTACCGTTAATTGAGAGCGCTTGTTCAAACTGTGGCTTTTTCTCAACTAAGTTAACTACACCACCTGCAGCACCAATACCATAAAGGCCTGTAGCAGGACCTTTTAACACTTCAATACTTTCGATATTGGTTAAGGAGCGTGTTGGGTTAAAGCTGTTCCCTAAGTCAGCACCACCATACATACCATCGTAGGTATAGTTTACGCCTAGGCCACGAACCATTAGTGAATCACCAATGCCGTAGTTATTACCGGCCTGAGACAAACCACTTACGTTGCGTAGTGCTTCTTGTAAAGTCGCTGCGCTTTGCGAATCTAGTAGCTCTTTGTCAACAACAACAACCGCGGCGGGGGTCTGCATAAGATCCATATTGGACTTAGTTGCAGTTCCAGATTGCAAAATAATTTTATTATGTTTGCCATAAACACTGATTTTTTCTATGTCTTCAGAAGCAAAAGCCGTTGTGCTTGCACCTAGTAAAGCCAACTTAACCGCAACGCATGAGGCGGAAAGAACAGAAGAGCGAGAGTATTGCATTTTTAACTCCAAACTACGCAATTGGATAGTGGTGAAATAAGCCAAATACCTATTTCAGAAAATAATTTATCAGAGAGGGGGCGAAGTTTAGCAAAACAATAGTAATGATAACAACTATCATTTACATTTTAAAAATGTAATGTTTTTTGCAATACACGAAAAGATGATAATAAAGTGTAACAGATGGATATTTTTATTTAGCGAGCGTAATCTAACTTCGTTATTTGCTCGCTTCGCGGCTTACCCAATTTTGTAAACCGCGTTAGATTAAAACAATCCTAGCAGCGTCGGATATAACTCATAACAGGTAAAGCTCACTTCAAGCCCAATCAAGACTAAAAGAAAACTGACCAGATGCCCCACTTTTACTTTTGAACAAACATAAGCGCCTAATGGAGCACCAACGACCACAATCGGTATTGCCGCTAGCAAATAGCCATTTATTTCACTGCTGATCGTATTGAGGTGCCACGCATTAATGCTACTTCCAATCAATGAGGTAAACGTCATCACCACGACGGAGGTTGCAGTCGCCTTTTTCACATCTGCATTATAAGCAATCACCAACAAGGCAAAGAGTGCAATATCTGCACCCGACCCTACTAATCCACTCGCTATACCTCCGATTAACGCTACGGCCATAAAGCGTAGCATTTTAGGTTGGATAAACTCACTGCTAGGTTGATGATGTGCCTTACGCCACCATCTCAAAATCAGTGTTAGTGCAAAGCAGAGCAACAAAAAACTAAAAATAGACTTAACTAGGAGCCTTGGTGCCAGAGGCGCGATATACAATAGGCTGAGCGTTACACCAAGCGCAGCCATTGGCAACGCCATTAAAATAACGTTTTTATATACCGGAATACGGCGACAGAAAATAGTAATGGTCGCCGCTGTCATACCAAAACTTTGTATCGCGAGAGAAAATACCTTGGCCGTAGCGGGATCTATGTCTAATAATTTAGTCATCACAGGAAAGGCGACGGCGCCACCGCCTAATGCCGTTCCACCTGCCACAAACGATCCCAACGCCATGGTCAGCGCAATATGGGATTCACTGATAATTTGACTAAGTGCTTGATAAAAGCCTTGTACCCAGATCAACGTAGCGTACACACCCAGTGTAAAAAATAAGGGCCACATCGTCGGTTTTGTTATTCGTTGCAACATTATTCATCCATTACTCAAAGAGCCTTTCCTTATTAATACCCGTTACCATACTCATCTAGTATTTGAGCGAACGCAATTAAACATGATGAATACACTTTTTTCAAATTAAATTTACATTAAAAGTGAATACACCTGAATGCAATAAACACATCCTCAATAGTTGAAACGCACGCCTATCTCCCTTATTATAACTATAAATAATTACTTATTACTTTTTGTTATATCGGTAATTTGCTTATACCTAAAGGCACAATCATGACAGTAGAATCGGTGTTACCTCAAATATATCTAGATGCTAATGCAACAACCCCTGTATTAGAGCAAGCAGCAGACGCAGCATTGGTTACCATGAAAACCATGTTTGGTAACCCGAGCAGCAGCCACATTACAGGCCTACAGGCTAAGCAACTGATGGAACAAACTCGCCAAAAAGCACGTGCGGTGCTGGGTTCTGGTCATGGTCGAGTGATTTTCACCAGTGGCGCAACCGAGGGCATCCAAACCGGCATACTGTCAGCCCTTTGTGAAGCAAAAAAGAAGATACAGCCAAACAAAAAATATACACTACTTTACGGGGCAACTGAACACAAAGCAGTACCAGAGTCACTTAAACATTGGAATCAAATTTTAGAAATTAATGCCGATGTCAAAGCCATTCCGGTTGATGGTGCAGGTAATCTGGATTTAGCGTTTATCGCAAATGAAGTACCTAATGCGCTAATGATTTGCACTATGGCTGTCAATAATGAAACCGGTGTATATCAAGACCTGAACCAATTAGAAAACGTAATAAGAAAGCATAATTCAAATATTTTTTGGATGGTTGACTGTGTTCAGGCGCTGGGTAAACGCAATTTAAACCTAGCGAGAACAACTATTGACTACGCACCTTTTAGCGGTCATAAGCTCTATGCACCAAAAGGCATCGGTTTTGTTTATATTCGAGAAACCGCGCCGTTTACGCCATTTATTGCTGGCGGTGGTCAAGAGAGCGGTTTACGCTCTGGGACAGAAAACTTACCAGGCCTTGCCGCGCTGAATGTGATTTTTGATGAACTGCTAAAAGAAAATGACAGCCAATTTGCAAGCGTAGATAAACTACACGATTTTCGAAATCAACTAGCACAAACGCTCAAAGATGCGTTCCCGACTATTGTATTTAATAATCACTTCAGTAATAGCGTTCCGACTACACTAAACTTTGCAATTCCGGGATTTAGCTCAAAAGAAATCATGGATTTGTTTGACGCAGCAAACATCCGTGTCAGCTCGGGCTCAGCGTGCAGTTCAAAGGTAACGCGCAGTTTTGTGCTAGATGCCATGGGACTCCCTGCATGGCAAAGCGAATCGGCTATTCGACTGTCTTTTGGTCCTGCCACAACCCAAACTGAAATAGACGCGGCGTGTGAGCGCATTCTCCATTGTGCTCAGGCACTCGGTCACAGTTGTCTCATGCAAGCGGCGAATGGCGTTAACAATAAAGAAGCGCTTGACGGCCTAGTACAATTTAAAGTGGGTGGTGCATGCTGTTGGTTGTTTGCTGATAAGCAGTCAAAAACGGCGATTATTATCGATCCACTTCCTGAGCTGGTAGAACGTCTTAATACGATATTGGAATGCCAGCAGCTAACACTGCTCGCTGCGCTTGATACACATGGGCACGCCGATCACGAATCGAGTCGAACCACACTGAATTTACCAAAACAAACATGCGACCATTTAGGCTGGCCAACTCAAACTACACAAATTGACTATAAAGGCCAGTCACTTGAAGCGCTAGTTATTGGTCACTACCGTCTTGCAAAACTAACCACCCCAGGACATACGGAAGATAGCGTCACCTTTATGCTATTGGAGCAACAACAAGATAAGTACGCCATCAGATACGTTTTTTGTGGTGACCTAATCCTGATGGGGCATTAGGTAGAACCAACTTCTCCACCAGCTCACCAAAAGCGATGCTGAATAGCATTCAGTTACTTGCTCAGCTCATCGACACAGATACCTTGTTATGCCCAAGTCACGACTACAACAATGAGTTTGCAACCACCCTAGCGGCAGAGTGTAGTCGAAATTTACTATTAAATAGTGTGCTTCAACATGACATTGCGGTTGATGTATTTGTTGAGAAAAAGGCGCAAATAGACAAAAACATTGTTGATGAGGCTGGCAGTGAGATCATGTGTGGCGCAACGGTTTGCAATAAAAACCAATTTGAATTGCACGAGTACAACACAACAGAGCTCAATGCTCACATCGCTAACAACGAAGGTGTGCTGTTAATTGATATACGTGAACCGCATGAATATGCTCTAAATCACAACAGAGCGTTTGATCAAAATGTGCCACTAACCCGCCTTACTGACTTTATTTGCAAACAAAGCCAAGACAAGACGAAAGAGTTGGTGTTGGTGTGTCGCAGCGGCAGTAGATCACAAGTTGCAGCACAGGCGCTAGCACGACTCGGCTTTAATAATATCGGACATTTAAAAGGAGGGTATGCACTCATCCCATCAGCATAACCTTCACTGTTTCCTTTCTAAAGCCCCTACAGCGCTCGCTATGGGGCTTTTTTGATCTCACTTTTCATCACTACCGTATGAATACTAAAAATGACTAATACCAATTGGCTTAATTAAGTGATCTATTTTGAGGCGAGGAAACCTTGTCGATAACCTCGCTACCGCGTCCTGCTATCGCCAAGGTACCTACATCCGTGTAGGCAAGACGAAAATTTTGCTATTTAACCTGAGGTTTGGATAAGAAATGTTCCAACTCATTGTTTCTAAAGAATAACTTAGTTTTTTCCTTGTCTAGCCAGAGAGTTTTAGGGAAAACACCGCTTCCGCGTCCTGCTCTCGCTAAGGTACCTACATCCTGTAGGCAAGGCGAATTTACGCACCAATAGCTGGCTATTGGAAGTGAATTCAACGCAGTTAGCGCTAAAACTGGCTGCTAGAAAGGCATTAATTATCCGCAGCTCAGGTTATTTAGTTGTTCTAAATGAGAAATTTTTAACGCAGCTAGCGTCAGATTGGCTCCTTCAAATTGAGCAAATATTAAGACTAATTGGTATAAACCTCAAATGGCTCATAAGAAAGTAAACCTACCTTATAAAGTATGTCCTATTTGCAAACGCCCATTTTATTGGCGGAAAAAATGGCGAAGAGATTGGGAAAACGTTAAATACTGCTCAAAGCGCTGTGCTGCTGAGCGACGCTCAAGTATAGGGCACAACAATTAACAAAACGTGGCGAATGTTGTAACTAGAATAATGCTTTGTAATATTTGCAAATTACAGAACAGTAATATTGATAATCACTCTCATCTACAATATCATTTGCGCAAACTTAGATCATAGGGATTAATCATGCGCTCATTTAAATACAAATATCCAAGCCTTATTGCCAGTGTTGCATTGGCGTTGTCTTGCTCGGCAATTGCACAAGAGCAAACAAAACAAGATAAAGACGACATTGAAATTATTGAAGTTAGCCCAAGAGGCTTAATTTCGTACGTTAGTGCTACCGCGTCAAAAACAGCAATTCCTATCGTCAAAACGCCTGTCTCAGTTTCGGTATTAACAGCGCAACGTATTTCTGATTTAGGTGCAGAAACGCTGCAAGATGCGATTGGGTATGTTGCAGGTGTTTATAATGGGCCATATGGTGTTGATACTCGAGGCGACTGGTCTAAAATTCGTGGCGTCGACCCCTTACTCTATGTTGATGGCCTGCAAAAATTGTTTGGCAATTACAACAATACCCGTACTAACCCATATGCACTTGAAAGCGTAGAGATCTTAAAAGGTCCTTCATCCGTGCTTTACGGACAGGGGTCTACAGGTGGTATCGTCAACGCAGTATCAAAATTACCAAAAGCAGACACTGAAGGTGAGATCTGGGCACAAGTGGGCAACTACGACCGTAAGCAACTAGCACTTGATTACAACACCACATTTGGTGAGCAGCAAGAGTATCAAGCACGTGCTGTTGCCATGTATCGAGACAGCGGCACGCAGACCGATTATGTTGATGACAACACACTGATGCTTGCACCAAGCTTTAGCTGGCTTGCTTCAGATGAAACTAAAATTACCTTGCTTGCCAACCTTCAGAGAAATGAATCAGGCTCTTCAACGCAATTCTTCCCGCATGAAGGCACTATTCTACCTGCAAAATACGGCCAAATTCCCAGTGAGCGTTTCGTCAGCGAGCCTGGCTGGGATAAATATGATACTGAGCAACAAGCGATCACCGCTATTGTTGAGCACAGCTTTGATTTAGACACACATATTAAGTTCTCCGGTCGCTACAGCGATAGTTCATCCGAGTACCGTACCATTTATTCTTGGCCACCAAAATTTGAAGCCGACAAACGCACTGTTAAGCGTATCGCCAGCCTCACCGACTCAAGTGCACGTAGTGTGACGATGGATCTTCAATTCCATAAATATTTGGAACTGGATGCGGTTAAACTCACTATGGTATCAGGTGTTGATTACCAAAATGCGGATACGGATTCTGATCGCGGCCGCGGCGTTGCAGCACCATTAGACTTATATAACCCAGTGTATGGACTAAGCACTGAGTTACCAACAGCGGTTGTCGATAACCCCGAAAATACGCTAAACAACAAGCAGCTTGGTGCTTATGCGCAAGTTACTGCGGAAGTAAACAGCTGGGTACTCAATGCGGCACTTCGCTATGATGACGTTTCAAATCAAGTGCAAACAGCAGGTGCAATAAAAAATAGTCAGAATGCCACTACAGGTCGGATCGGTTTGCTTTACCAGTTTGAGAATGGCATAGCACCCTATGCTAGCTATTCTGAATCATTTAAGGCTGTATTTGGACAAAAACCACAAGGTGGCGCATATAAACCGCTTGAGGGCGAGCAAGTTGAACTTGGCTTGAAATATCAGCCAACGGGTACTGAACACCTTATCACTGCCTCTGTATTTGAAATTAAAGACAAAAATCAAATACGAAAAGTTTCCCCCGAATTTGAAGTACAAGACGGTGAAATCACGGTAAAAGGGTTAGAGCTTGAGGCCCAACTTGAGTGGCAGCACCTTGATATCTATGCGGCATATTCTTATTTAGATACGGAACAAGACGTTTCTCCGCTGTCACCTACAGAGCTCTATGTAGCACAAGATTTGGTTACGCTCATCACAGATGATACTCAGCTCTCAGCAACACCTAAGCACTTAGCTTCAATTTGGGCGACGTACCGCGCAGATGAATGGCTTCCAGGGCTAAAATTTGGCGCGGGTATTCGACATGTAGGAAAAACCTATGATGGCAGTCGCACAGTTGAATTAAACGGCCAAACACTACACCAGCAATTAGTGACTGATAACTTTAACCTTATTGATATGATGATTGGCTATGACATTGAACAATATCAATTCAGTTTACAAGTCGATAATGTCACCGATAAAACGGTTATTACCAGCTGTTTGTTCCGTGGCGATTGTTTCTATGGACAACGTAGAACTATCAGCGCTAACGTTAAGTATAAGTTTTAATCCCCTTTACGAGATAAGGCGGCCTTGTCCCGCCCTATCTCGTTTATTTTTCTCAATATCAACTCAACTGTATGATTTCAAAATCATTACCTACTACAGGGGCAATTAGGTTATTATATGCAACAAACCATGATTTAGAGAAGTTGCATGAAGGAAAATCTAAAGGTTATAACTAACCTATCAATATCTAAACTTATATTTAACTACAGAAAAAAAGTCAGAGGTGTTGTTGAAAACTTAGAGATTGAAAGCGATGCAAACTTACACAAGTACTTTGTGCATCTTAAGTCTAAGTATCAAGAAGCATTACTTCAAGCAAACAAAGCCGATTTACACAGCCTTGCTGAACAAGCCATGGAACAAGGTGTCATTTCTATATCTGAAAAAACCATATTACCACCTAGTGGTTGTGATAGAGATTACCTCTCTTTCGCTCCCTATTACTATGTTAATGAAAATACTAACCCATTGACGAAAAGTCGAGAAACAGTTCAACATAGAGATAGTAGATCCAACCCTTTTTTAGCTAGTATTTCTGATAAGCCCAAGTTAGCACAAGTCTGTGCAAGACTGCATGCTGTTTCTCTTTCATACCGCGATACGCCCAGCAACGATAAAATCGAATTCATTGAGTCACAAATAAAAACTTGGTTTATCAATGAAAATACAGCAATGACGCCTCACATGGAATTTGCGCAAATTATGCCTTGGACGGGCAATAAATATGGCTTGGGTATTATAGACTCGCGCTGGCTTTTACTCGCGATTGAAGCTTGTGCATTGGTTGTAGATAAGCTGACATTAGAAACGCTTCATGGCTTCAAAGTTTGGCTACGAGAATTTGCAAAGTGGATCCTCAGCTCCAAAAGCGGTTTAACTGAAGTTGCGAGAAAAAATAACCGTGGCAGCTGGGTCGATGTTTTACTTGCTTATATTCTCTTATTTTTGAATGAAGAGCGTTGCGTGGCGTTAATCGTGGACCACACGCTGAAAAATCGATTTGAAATTCAATTTGATAACAATGGCGATCAACCATTTGAACTCACACGATACAACCCTGTAAGTTACTCGTTATATAACTACTATCCGATAAAATATATATTGCAAATTGATGAATTGATAAATAGTCAGGGTAATAGAGAAAAGAAGATAACGATGAACAAAACTATTTCTCGACTTGAAGCTGCAATCACCTGCCACGAAAGAGGTTCTATCGAGCACATAGACTTTAAGTTAAGTAAAAACCTTAATCTTTATTATCCCTATAGCTTCGCTCAAATCGCTACTTTCCCAGCGGTAATGCCTTTAACGTCTAACGCGAAAACACCTGTACCCAACAAGAGCAACACGCCAGCTAAAAGTATCGTCAGTAGTTAAGCAGTAGTGCTAAATATTGTACTACTCGTTAACAAGCCAAGTTTCTTTAGGCACTTGGCTTTTATTCTTCATAGCGCTTAATCAATCTTTTAATTAAGCAAATTGGTATTATCAGCGAGACTTTCTGAGTCCAAAATAGACTATTCAATGTAGCTGATTGGTATAAAAGTGGTAAGTCAGCTCCTGTCTAATCTAAATCCGTGGTGAAATATTCTTAAGAGCCATCACAAGAGAGCGCTAAAATTGGTAACTAACTAAAAAGCTGCCATCAGCACGCTTTTTATGAGACTCGCCGCTTTCGCCATAACCAGCCACCAGCTTCACACTCCATCCAGACTGATTTATACCCGAGAAGTGATAGCTATAACTTAAACCTGCGCCATTGGTGGTTTCATCATCAAGTAAATCGATAATTGGCTCAAAAATACCACATGTAATATCATCATCATCTTCACATGCTGGCCCAGCATCTCGTGCCCCCAAAGCCCCTAACACCACGCCTATTGCATGTTTGTTATTATCAGACACCGCTTTCTCATAGCCTATAGAAAACCCATCATCTAAACCGATAAGGTAATTTCCGTACCACCGACTATTACTATCGGCTTGTGGAAGAGAAAGTTCGATTTGACCAAAAAATGGATAGCCAGTACCAACAGAAAAATCGACCGAATTGGCAATGCTTACGGTGCTGATTAGCAAAGCAGAAATACCAAACGTCGCCTTTATCAACGAAGAGAGCATTGAATTTTCCTTATATAACTTTCGCACAAAACTAGCAGTAAACGTTCCCAAATAGAATACGTTAAATGTAACGAAATATAATACCTATCACATCAACAAATTGGTGAGTTCTGTTATTAGCTCATCCACATCGGCGCGGCTCACTCCCATATGCGTCACAAATCGCATGCCTTGATATCCTGGAGTGATATTGATGCTCTTTGCCTTTAACTGCTTTGCTATAGTAAAAAGATCAATGCCAGCTTCCACTTCAGCGAAGATAATATTCGTCTGTACTAAGTGCTTGCATGGCTTAAACCCAGGCAGTTGCTCAAGTTTATCAGCTAAATATTGCGCGTTTTGATGATCTTCCTCGAGACGCTCTACATTATGTTGCAAAGCATAAAGACCAGCCGCCGCGAGCATGCCCGCCTGACGCATACCACCTCCAAGCATTTTTCTAAGCCTTCTCGCCTTTTCTATCAATGCTATATCACCAAGCAATAAAGAGCCAATCGGCGCGCCAAGTCCTTTAGATAAGCAAATAGTAAATGAATCAAAATGCTTTACGATTTCTGTGATATCAACCTTTAACGCGACTGCAGCGTTATAGACTCTTGCACCGTCAAGGTGGAGCTTTAAGCCATGTTCGTCACACAGCGCTCTGGCTTGTGCGATATATTCTAGACTTAACACCTTGCCACCAATGGTGTTTTCTAAACTAAGCAGCTTAGTTTTCGCAAAATGAAAATCATCAGGTTTAATCGCTTGCTTAATTCTTTCTAAGCAAATACTGCCATCGGCCTCGTTTTCCAATGGTTGCGGCTGAATAGAGCCAAGCACAGCCGCTCCACCCGCCTCAAATTTATAATTATGCGCCTGTTGGCCACAAAGATATTCATCCCCTCTTTCACAATGGCTCATCAGTGCAAGCAGGTTTGCTTGCGTGCCTGAGCTGGTAAACAGCGCAGCTTCAAAACCATGACGCTCAGCCGCAAACTGTTCAAGTGCATTCACTGTCGGATCATCACCATAAACATCGTCACCAAGCGGCGCGTCAAACATGCTTTGTTTCATGGCGGGGGTCGGTTGCGTAACCGTATCAGATCTAAAATCCATCAATCTTATCCTTGTCAAAAGAGGAGCACACAGTATAACTGAAAAACGCGGATTGAAGTAAAAAACAAGATGAAAAAGGGAGTTGTTCACTCCCTTCAAGATCCGTTACTTTTGCAGTGTTTACTGCAACCCGGGCCAAGTACCGTTATCAATGGCTTTAGGATAACCCGCATCCACTTTGTCAAAAGTAATGCTATATCTTAGATAGCGACCGTCAGCTAAGAAGAAATAGGCACGCGTGTCGTTCCACTTTAATGCTGCACTTATCTTTGTCGCATAGGCACCAAGTCCCGGCCAAGTATTATCGTTGACAGCTTTGGGATACCCACTGTCCACTCGGTCATCTCCCAAGTCATAGCGTAAGTATTGACCATCATCTAGGAAGAAATACACCTTATCGGACGTCCAACGAAGGGTTGCGGTTATTTTATTTGCGTAGGCAGCAAGTCCCGGCCAAGTATTGTTATCAATTGTTTTAGGGTAACCTGCTCGTACCTTATCGCTCTGTACGTCATAGCTTAGGTATTGACCATCCGATAGGAAGTAGTACACCGTACCACTGTCTTTATAAAAACTTGCACGAATTTGTTCTGCATAATCCCCAAGTCCCGGCCAGTTGCCATTAGTCACCGATACCGGATAGCCATCATCCGTTTTATCTAACACAGTATCGTAACGCCAGTAGCGTGCATCTTCAGAGAAAAAGTAGCTTTTAGTATTGTGCCACTGATGCGCCGCACTGAGTTTCAGCTCGGTAACTCGATAACCAACATGCACACCCTGTTGCTCAAAGCTATAGTTATTGATGCCAGATACGGGCTGCGGGTCTTGCCACTGGGCAACACCCGCAGGCAAAGTTTCAATCAGTTGATCATTTCGATAAACACGCGTTTGTACATTCGCACCATTTAGCCACGTAAATAGTTTATTACCATAATTGAGTTTACGAACCCCTAAGTCACCGTACATCGGCGTGCTTTCAAAACCCGCTTGCACATTTGTTTCAATGCCCATGTAAGATAAAATCGTCGGTACAATCGCTGTTTGTGCTGGATAGCCATATAAACCAGAAAAGTCGGTATTAGCAGGATTAACATCTTTTAAGCTAAATTCTTTATTCAACACTTTGTTAGTGGCCATAAAGATGGTTTTTTCCGGCTCGGTTTGCTCACCGTGATGACAGCCAACAACCGGTGTACGGCCATGATCAGTGGTGACCATCACCAACCAGTTCTCACCGCTTTGCTCTCTTGCTTCAACCGCGTCGAGCAGTTTACCCAGTCGCTTGTCCGCATCTTCTACCGATTTATTGTAGGCAGAACCAAAGCATAAGCTGTGGCCCACAGCGTCCGGTTCATCTAAATGTAAAAAGACAAAATCTGGTGAGCCGCTGTTTAAGGTAGCCAGCGCTTTATTTAAATTATCGTCGTCGCTGCCTCCCTCCGATCTTCTGTCCATCAAGGCAACATCGTCACTGAAGAATTGCGTATGAATAGGTCCCCAAGTACTAAAACTTGAGATATCGGCGTTAGCATCATGTTCTGCGATGTAACGATAAAGACTGGGATAGGCTTTGTTTGCTAGACCTGAGTCGTTGCTCGGCACTTGATGCTTATTCACCCAAACCCCAGTTAAAATTGTCGCCCAACCTGGGCCACTTTTGGTTTTTTGCTGTGTTTGTGTTTTTGCGATCCCGCCAGTGTAAGCTTGAGTTAGATATAGGCGATCAAAGTTCGGTGTATTATTGGCACCAATTTTTTCGTATTGCAGGCCATCGATACCAATAAGCAATACTTTGTTTTCAAATGCATCTGCACTTGCGGTAAATGAAAGTGCAAGTAATACACTGCTAAGCACGGGTAATTTCATTATCTTTCCTTTAAATGTGAATTTCTGGACTAGTCCAAGAAAGATAATAAATCCCAAACATGAAAAATCGTTTACAAAAAAATTACATGAAAAAATATTTTATCGCGGGGTTTTGCTAACCTGCTCTTGCTTCCAAACTTTCGCTTAGCTGCTCCAAGCTCTTACCTTTGGTTTCTTCCACAAACAAAAATACCAGCGCAAACGAAAGCAATGAAAACAGGCTGTACAATAAAAAGGTCGTGCTTGCCCCTAAATATTCAAGCTCCCACGGAAACACTAGTTGTACAGTAAAACTGGCGGCATTATTAATCACACCGACAACGGAAATCGCAACGGCTCGAATTGCATTTGGAAATATCTCCGAAAACATTACCCACATGACTGGCCCCAGCGACATCGCGAACGACGCGACAAAAAGGGAAATCCCAAGCAGAACCAGTTTTGCTGGCATATTAATACTGTGTGCGAAAATCACTGACTTGTATTGCCGGTACTCATCTGCAGTTAAACGCTGTTTTATCGCGTCATTAAATGCAACATCGGAGGTGAAAGTCTGCCCTAATATTGGTGCTAATGCATGCGTAGGAAAATCGGCTACTTCTGTCTTAATTTCAGCAATATGTGCTGTATTTAGCTGATAAGTTGCTTGTTTAAAACCCCAGCTACACAACGCCATACTAAAGCAAATGCCAGTTAACCCGATGAGTAACAATGGCCGCCGTCCGAGTTTATCTATGGTCAATAGCGCAACGATGGTAAAAACCACATTGATCAGACCAATCCAAATCGCTTGCATAAATGCAGCATCAGTACCAATACCGCTTTGCTCAAAAATGGTCGGGGCATAAAAAAACACCACATTAATCCCGGTGACTTGCTGCGCGATGGCAAGCACAACCCCTACCATCAAAGGGACACGAAGTCTCTTACTAAACAAACTGCCCATTTTGCGCGCAAGCGACAAACTACTCAGTTGCAGTTTAGGTAACGCCGCTTGAATAGCATCAAGTTGCTGTTGTGCATTGTTGCTACCAAATAATCGCGTTAATGTGCGTTTAGCCTCTAGCTGCTGATCTTTCATCAATAACCACCGAGGGCTTCGTGGCAATAACAGTAACAACAAAATCCACGCCAGTGCTGGCAGCGCCTCAACACCAAGCATCCAGCGCCATGTTTGAGTATCTATTTGCCAACCAGACACCCACATTGCTTCGCTATGACTGAGCTGAAGTAAGAAATAGTTAGTGAAATAGGAGATAAATAGGCCAACGACTATATTGAGCTGATTAACCGATACTAAACGCCCGCGCTGATCCGCTAAGCTGATCTCAGCAATATACATGGGCGCCACCATCAAAGAACAAAATGCCATTCCACCAATGAAACGCGCAATCACCAATGCTTCAAACGAAGTTGCGAAAGCCGAGCCAATCGCGGAGACAAAATACAAACACGCGGTCATCAGCAATGTTTGCTTACGGCCAATAGCGTCTGCCACCGGTCCTGCAATAAGTGTTGCGACCAACCCTCCTAAGGTAGGTGCACTCACGACTATCCCTTGCTGCCATGGGGTGAGCTTAAAGGCCTCACTGATAAAGCCAATTGCACCCGAAATCACCGACGCATCAAAGCCAAAAATAAACCCGCCTAACGATACAATTAAGGTGTACTTTAATGCATTGGATATCGACAAGCTGGTCATCGCTTATTACTCTGCTTTTACGGCGATAGAATCGCGCAAGATTAAAGTTGGTGGGTAGAGATTTTCTACATCGGGTTGGTGCTTCTCTTTATACACATACTTAAGTACCCAACGCGCCGCCGCATTGCCCATTTTACGAATGGGGTTATCTATGGTGGTGAGTTTTGGATAAAGATATTTGGTAAATAACACATCGTCAAAGCCTACAACGGAAAGCGCTGATGGGACATCAAGTCCAGCTTCTCTGGCCGCAGTCATCGCACCTGATGCCATCTCATCGTTTGCGCAAACCAAGGCACTAAAGCGCTGCCCTGTTTGCATTAAATGATTAAATCCCGCGATGCCATCGGTTTCATGATAACCGCCTTCAAATGAGAGCTTAGGATCAAATGACACATTGTATTCAGCTAAGGCTTTTTGATGACCAGCCAGACGCGCTTTGGCGTCAAGCTTAAATAACGGTCCACTGATATACGCGATATCTCGATGTCCGCGCTGCAATAGCGCCTCAGTCGCTAAGTATCCACCCAGTTCGTTGTCAGTATAAAAGCAGCGCTCTGCCAACTCTGGAATGTGGCGGTTCACTAGCACCAGTTCTACATCTCGTCCCGCAAGCTCAATGAGATATTCATCACTGACTGCTTCTGCATGCACAATTAAGGCATCGCAGCGCCTATCCAATAAAAATTCGATGGCTTGTTGTTCCTTTTCTTCATCACTGTGGCCCGCAGCAATAATGGCATGTTTACCCGCCGTTCTTAGCGTACTCTCTATGGTGCTCATCATGTCACCAAAGAAAGAGCCGTGTAGCTCAGATACCATAAGCCCCACACTGTTACTGCGGTTAGAAGCCAAAGATTGCGCGATGGCGTTAGGTTTATAACCTAACTCTGACATTGCCGCGAGCACCTTCTCTTTGGTTTTGTCACTCACCTTTGCATTGCCATTCATCACCCGTGACACCGTGGCTAATGATACCCCTGCAGCTTTTGAGACTTCGTAAATCGTTGCCATATCTATTACTTTTATTCCATCAGTTGTATCTGCGCACTATACCAATTTTGGCTAAAAATGCGCATAGTTTTAGACACTTGATTTACGCTCAAACAGCATCGTTTGGTAGGCTTTTGCACTCGCCTTTAAGGTTCTTTGCTGAGTATGATAATCAACGTGCACAATACCAAAGCGTTGCGTATACCCCTCTGCCCATTCGAAATTATCCATTAAACTCCATGCAAAGTAGCCACGAATATCAACGCCCTGCTCCATTGCTTGATTAACCGCGAGCAGGTGAGATTGGAAGTAAGCCAGCCTTTGCACGTCTAATACTTCGCCATTTTCCATTTTGTCGTCAAAGGCAGCACCATTTTCTGTGATATAAAGTGGTGGCAACTGGTACTCAGCATGTAACTCCCGAAGCAATGCACAAAATGAGTCTGGCACGACTTCCCAGCCCATTGTAGTGAGCGTTTCGGCACTAGGCTCAACTTGTTCATACCATCCATTACCATCAGATTGATAAATATTTCGGGTGTAATAGTTCACGCCAAGATAATCAATGGGGGCAGCAATAATCTCTAAATCTCCAGCTAGCATATCTGGTTGTACGTCTTTGGGGAGCTGGGCAAGTAAATCTGGGTACTGCCCTTCAAGAATTGGCTTGATATACCAGTGATTACAGTAATCATCCGCGATTTTTGCCGCTTCCACGTCACAATGCGCTGTAGACACAGGATCCGCATTGGCAAAATTCAACACGACTCCATGGAGGCTATTTGGGCAATGCGCACTTAACACTTGCATCGCTAAACCATGGGCAAGAAGCAGGTGATGAGCTGCTTGTCGTCCCGCCGCTTGGGAGCGCAAGCCCGGTGCATGAATACCTAATTCATACCCCAAATGTGCACTACAAAATGGTTCATTTAACGTGGTGTACGCATATACTTTATCGCCAAGCGCTTTACATACCACCTCGGTATACCGTGCAAACGCCACAGCCGTTTCTCGATTCAGCCACCCGCCCTTATCCTCAAGCGCTTGTGGTAAGTCCCAGTGATATAGCGTGACAAACACTTTTAAGCCTTTAGCAACCAACGCATCGACCAATTGTTGGTAAAATGAAAGTCCAGCATCGTTAACCGTGCCATCATCATTCATTACTCTTGGCCAAGAAATAGAAAGGCGATAGGCGTCAACCCCCAAACTGGTTATGAGTTCAACATCTTGCTGCCACCTAGATATATGCTCACAGGCAATATCACCGTTACTACTATCCTTTATCGCGCCATCATGTTCACAAAACCTATCCCAAATTGACTCACAACGCCCACGCCGCTCACCTTCGATTTGAAATGACGAAGTCGCAACGCCGAAAATATAGTCTGCCTTCAACATGGCCGAGTGTGTTGGCAGGATAATTTTATTCATGGTTAATCGTTCCAAGTTATGTGTTCACGCCAAGGTACGAGCGTGTTGTGTTAGTCACAGTGCAAAGCAAAAACATTTTTTATTTGAATTCGTGTTCGCTTTCTGCAATCATCATTAAAAATGTAAGCGCTTTCATTTTTATAAATGTAAGCGCTTTACCAAAAAAAATCAACTAGGAGTTTGTCGTGAGCGTACCGTCTCAACCACAGGTTTCAGCAGCAATCGCCACGGGCCATACTGGTCAGTACCGATTTGCTTTGGGGGCCCTCACCTCACTATTTTTTATGTGGGGTTTCATTACTTGCTTGAATGATATTTTAATTCCGTACCTCAAAGGCGCGTTTGAGCTTAATTACACTCAAGCGATGCTGATCCAATTTTGCTTTTTTAGCGCCTATTTTGTTGTTTCGGTGCCAGCTGGCAAATTGGTTGGAAAAATCGGCTATCAAAAAGGCATTGTAACTGGATTACTTACCGCAGGCGTTGGTTGTGTGCTTTTTTACCCAGCGGCTGAAAGTGGTATCTACGGCGTGTTTTTATTCGCGCTATTTGTACTAGCGGCAGGGATCACAGTGCTACAAGTTGCTGCTAACCCGTTTGTTAGTGTACTTGGCTCTCCCGAAACTGCCCCTGCACGACTCACCATGACCCAAGCCTTTAACTCTCTTGGTACGACTGTCGCCCCATTTTTTGGCGCCATGCTCATCTTCAGTGAGGGAAGCACAGTTGAGGTGGGCAATGCCAGCGCAACCCAATTGCCTTACTTAATGTTAGCAGCCATGCTCGCGTCATTGGCTTTGATCTTTGCCTTTATCAAACTTCCCCAGCTAAGTAGTACTACTGAGGAAGTCACCACAGGTGAAATCAAGGCATGGCAGCATAAACATTTGGTGCTTGGTGCAATCGGTATTTTCGTTTATGTTGGGGCTGAAGTGGCGATTGGCTCAACACTCGTTAGCTTCTTACATCAACCGGACATTGGCAACATGACCGAAGCCCAAGCCGCAAAGCTCATCGCATATTATTGGGGTGGAGCCATGGTCGGACGCTTTATTGGCGCGCTAGTCATGCAGAAAATATCGGGTCGAACCGTGCTCGCCTTTAATGCAGCCTGTGCATTTGCATTAGTACTTATCGCAGTAATTAGCAGCGGTCAGCTCGCCCTTTGGAGCATTTTGGCGGTCGGGCTTTGTAACTCAGTGATGTTCCCGACTATCTTTAGCTTATCGTTGAATGGGCTTGGAAAACAAACGGCACAAGGCTCTGGTATTCTCTGTCTTGCTATTGTTGGCGGTGCAGTTATCCCGCTATTTCAAGGGATGCTAGCAGACGGAATCAATCTGCAGCTATCATTCTTACTGCCAGCTTTATGCTATATCTACATCGCCTACTTTGGATTAACAGGCGCAACTCCCCAGCGTTTCAAGAGTAATTAAGACATGAAAACGAAAATAACCATGCTAAGTCTTGCAATGGCTGTCGCAACCTTAACCGGATGTAGCGAAAGCCCAAATAAAACCAGTGTTGATGCAGCTCGCCAAGTGAAAAATTGGCCAGCGCTGACGCCTGCTATCCAAACCGATAACAATCTAGAAGAAAGAGTTCGGTCGATACTCGCTAAGATGACTCTGGAGCAAAAAATTGCGCAGATGATCCAGCCTGAGATTCGAAATATTACCGTCGCAGAAATGCGAGAATACGGATTCGGCTCATATCTCAATGGTGGTGGCGCATTTCCTTACAACAACAAACATGCAACGCCTGCTGATTGGGTCAAACTTGCCGAAGCGCTTTACCAAGCATCGATTGACGATAGCCTAGATGGCAGCACTATTCCTACCATGTGGGGAACGGATGCGGTTCATGGCCACAATAACGTCATTGGCGCTACGCTATTTCCACATAACATTGGCCTTGGCGCGGCAAATAACCCAGATCTCATCGAGAAAATCGCCCACATTACCGCAAAAGAAGTGTTAGCCACCGGGATTGATTGGATCTTTGCCCCGACGGTCGCGGTGGTACGTGATGATCGCTGGGGACGCACCTATGAAGGATACTCGGAGCATCCCGACATCGTAAAAGCGTATTCCAGCGCTATTGTTAAAGGCTTACAGGGCGATCCTAAGGCGGACTTTCTTGGTAAGAACCGCGTGATCAGCACGGTAAAGCATTTTGTCGGCGATGGTGGCACAGTTGATGGTGACGACCAAGGCGACAACATCGCCTCTGAAAAAGCGTTAATTGCACTTCACGCTCAAGGCTACGTAGGCGGACTTGAAGCCGGAGCACAATCGGTGATGGCATCGTTTAACAGTTGGCATGGCGAAAAAGTGCATGGCAGCCATTATTTGCTTACCCAAGTGCTCAAAGAGCGAATGAATTTTGATGGTTTTGTGGTGAGCGATTGGAATGGTCACGGCCAAATAAAAGGCTGTACGAACGACAGCTGTGCAGAGGCCATTAATGCCGGCATTGATATTGTCATGGCCCCGAACGACTGGAAAGCCTTGTACAACAATACGCTAGCGCAAGCAAAAAGCGGCGCTATCGCGCAGTCTCGCATTGATGATGCAGTAAGTCGTATTTTAAGAGTTAAACTCCGTGCGGGACTTTTTGAAAAACCAAGTCCTGCAAATCGTCCATTGGCTGGCAACTCAGAAATCATTGGCGCAGAGTCGCACCGTAAAGTCGCGCGCCAAGCCGTACGTGAGTCACTGGTTTTACTCAAAAACAAAGATCAACTATTACCACTTAAACCGAACCAACATATTTTGTTAGCAGGCGATGGTGCCGACAATATCGGCAAACAATCGGGCGGATGGAGCATTACCTGGCAAGGTACCAACAACACCAATGCCGACTTCCCGGGCGCTACTTCTATTTATGATGGTATAAAGCAGCAAGCAGAAGCGGCTGGTGGCACCGTCACATTATATACTCGCGGTGATTTCGAAGATAAGCCTGACGTTGCCATTGTGGTATTTGGCGAAGATCCCTATGCAGAAGGCCACGGTGATAGAGCAACACTTGAATACAAGCCGTCTGATAAATCTGATCTCGCATTACTCAAACGCTTTAAACAAGCTGGAATTCCTACAGTGGCGGTGTTTATCAGTGGTCGCCCAATGTGGGTAAACCCCGAACTCAACGCATCCGATGCATTTGTGGCGGCATGGTTACCGGGATCTGAGGGAATTGGGATAAGCGATGTATTATTGGCCGACAAAAATGGCCAAGTTAAGTATGATTTTACTGGCAAGCTTAGTTACTCTTGGCCAAAAACGCCGATACAAATCGTAAATTACCAAGATGAAAATTACGACCCGCTTTTACCTTATGGTTTTGGCTTACGTTATTCAGGCCAAAGTGTACTAGCAGATAATTTACCAGAGCAAATACAAACTCAGGCAAATCTCGCCAGCGGTGTAGACTTGCTGGTAAGATCAATCAATAAACCTTGGCAAGGCCATTTATACAGCAGTGCCGAAAATCAACTGATAAATGCCAACACCCATACGCTTGGTGGTATTAGCTACCGCACAACGGACAGAGAAGTACAAGAAGATGCCATTCAGCTACTTTTTGACGGTAGTCGACGCAGCGGCTTTAGACTCGCTAGTGAAAGCTACTTTAGAGAAGACATAAGCCCAAGTATTCCAACCGACAGCGCTCTTACCTTTAAAGTACAAGTTGATGCAGCGCCAGATAAACCGGTTTGGGTAGCGATGAGCTGTGAAGGCGAAGCGGACGCAAACGGCTCATGCACCGCAAAAGTCGATATTGCTAAGCAACTTCAAGCTATGCCTTTAGCCAAATGGCAATCACTAAGCATTGACCTCAATTGCTTTACAGCCCAAGGCATGGACTTCACTAAAACCGTTGTCCCTTTCGAGCTTTCAACCGCTGGAATACTAGAGGTAACGCTGTCTGAGATACAGATCTCTTCAGAAGCATCACCAACACTAAGCTGCAATTAGTCCCCTTAACACGATGTGGGCACGAGGCTGTGTTCACATCGTTTTTTAGTGTCTAATGAAGCAACTTTAATGTGGACTAGAATTTAAGAGATCTAAGGTAAGCCAATTGTCTGATGCGCTCGTTTATTCTTTTTACAGGGCACAAACAAGCGATTTAAAAAGTCACACCAAGAGCACACTTGCCCTCACCTGCTCAATTTAATACTCTACTTTATGAGCTAAATGAGCTAACACCAAGGAAGAGCCAGAGTGTCAAACATAGCCGAACAAGTGATTAGTACCTATCCACCTGCTGCACAAGCAAAAATCAGGGCACTGCGAAGCCTCGTTATGCAGGTTGCCAGTGAGCAAAACTTTGGCGCAGTGATTGAGGCAATAAAGTGGGGAGAGTTAAGCTTTAATGTTAAATCGGGTAGTCCTTTCCGTATGGCTTGGAAAGCCAAAACGCCTACTAACTATCACCTTTATTTTCACTGTCAAACGAAGCTAGTTGATACATTTAGAGTACTATTTTCCGACGAGTTACAGTTTGAAGGAAACCGAGCGATAGTCCTTAAACTGGAAGAAGACATGCCAGCTGCGCTACTCTACCGCTGTATCGCCATTGCAATGGACTATAAAAACCTCAAAAACTTACCTTTACTCGGACAATAACAACCAATCTGGGTAAACCTTGCCCGGAGCGAAAAACCCACCGTTACCAATTTTTACAACCGTGTACTTCTTACCTGAATAAAACGTGAAAAATTTACCCCATTAAAACACGAAGATTAAAAATCAATTAAATTCAATAACTTAAACATTTAAATTTGTGGTTCGAGCCTTGCTTACATAGTGATAGATAAACAATGTAGATGCATTTCGCCATTCAGCATTGGAAACCACCAAAACCAACTAGCGCAAATAACAATATTAGGAGCATAAAACATGACACCACAACCCGAGCTGCAAGATAGTTTTATTGATTTCGTGAACAAGCAGCAATTTCCATGCATTTGTGGTGGTAATAGAGCCGAATTAGCGTTTAACCATGTTGAGGTTTTAGGTTTTGGCGATCTCACCTCAAGACACAACAACTTTAGTTTGATAACGAGCCTCTATTCTTTTGTCGAAAAGGTAGATTTTGACAGCATGAAAAGTGCCGCGTTTGTGGCGGTTTTTGAGCAGAGCCAACACTTAGATGACAGCGACTTTAATAAGTCTGTTTGGCGTAAACTGCAGGAATTGCAAAACCTAGTTTCGCAGAGCACTCCGAGAGGGCCGCATTCTCAATCGTCAGATTGCAGCAATAATTTTCATTTTAATTTGGATGGCGAGCCGCTTTATATCACTTGTTTAAGCCCTACAAGCGCATCGAGAAACAGAAAGTTTAAGTACCCAGCGATTGTTTTTAACTTAATGCCTCAGTTTGAGGTCCCACAGAGTTTCCGTGTCGTCGAATCACACGTAGAAACCCACAGAATTTAATGCACATTGTACCAACGGAGAGGAACTAGATATGAGCAACATCATGGTAATCGATTTTATTATTTACGTCGTCATTGGCATATTAACAACTTTGGGTTGTTTTGGCTTAATGAGTGCTTCAAGCGCTTATTCAAATCTAAGTAGCCCAACCAGTCGCACTAAGGCGAGTAAGCCTGCTGCAGTGCGGAGCTAAGCGATGCCGAATTCAAGCTTTGCTCCCTTTAACTACTCGCGGGAAAAGGGAGTATGCTTACATTTTTAAGCCACTCAAACTACTTACCGGCGGCAACTAAACCGGCGCCAAACCCAAAAAACACGCCACCGCTCACTTTGTTCATCATCGTCATGCTCTTCGGTGACGACAATTTAGTCTTAGCAAGGCCAGAAAACACCGCATAAGAAATATGCACCATAAACACCAGCAGGCTAAAGGTAAAAACCAGCAACATAAATTGCGGCATAAAGGCATTTTCCACATTGATAAATTGCGGAAAGATAGACATAAAGAAAATAACAGCCTTAGGATTGGTGATCGAAACAAAAAAGCCTTCTAAAAAGCACTTTTTCATCGTACTTGCAGCAATAGACTTGCCTAATTTACTCTCACCTTTAGTTCGCCACATTTTGTAGCCTAAATAGAAAAGATATGCAGCGCCAATAAATTTAACGACCGTAAATGCCAACACGGAACTGGCTAAGATCACACCTAAACTTGATGCCGATACCGCAGCGACAATCAAAATCCCGAGCGCGACACCACAAATACCAGCTAAAGACTTGGCAAAGCCTCTTTGAATTGAGTTATTGATAGTCAGCATCACCGCAGGCCCTGGTAATAAAATTGTCGCCAAAGCGACACCTACAAACAGCAAATAATTGTCCAAAACATCAACCCCGCAAACATGTCCGATTCACACTCACTGCATCATCACACTAAATCATGAATTTACAAAGTAATATGCGATAGGTTGGAGCTACGTACTGAGTTTATCAATGATATTCATCTTCGAACTCAGCCTTATCATTTCCCTATGCAATATGCGCTTGAATGAGCGCGACATAAAGTCGCCCCTACTAAAGTAAGTAGTTTAGAGCCAAAAAAATGCAGACTCATCGGTCTGCATTTTTATGCCAATTTGCTTAATTAAGTGAAATTGGTATTAGGGCCTGTTGATCTTTCAAGTTTGTTTTTGCAGCAGTTTGATTGGTATTTATACAAGGCAGAGCCTGCGTAGCATAGTTATTCTATGTAAGTTAGGCGATAACACAGTAGAAATGCCAATCAAGCGCTGCCCTTTGGGTTCCCCTGAGTGCGCTTTGTTCATTGTTGCTCAACTTTTGCTTAGATTACTAGGCGGCAAGTCGAGCGTCGCGATCAAAACACACTCAGGAGAACAAAAATCAAACAGCAAAGGTCAACAGGCCCTAGTGAACTGATGCGAAAAAGATCACTCAAAAGTATACCTCACACCAACCGAGTATCTTGGACCGTATTGACGAGCAAATAAGAATTGCTCTTCATAACGACCATATCCTTGCTCGGTTTCATTGTTTAAGTTTATACCTTCAAAGAACACCGTAAACTGCTCATCAATATCGTAATTCACACTAACGTCCCATTGACCGTAAGACTTGGCATATTGCGGTGGTGCATCTGCCGAGCCTTGCGCTTGACCTACCCCGATAAGATAAGCGTCACGCCATGCGTAGGTTAACTTCACAGATAACCCGTCTTTTTCGTAAAATGCTTGGAAGTTAGCCGAGTCACTCAACCCCGTCAGCGGTGCTTGCTGCACTAGGCTTTCACTATCAAACTCAACATCGCCATCAACATAAGTTGCGTTAACACCAAGGCCAAAACCCGTTTCACCAAATAGGTGCTGTACCGCCACTTCAAAACCATCAACCGATTTGCTATCGGTATTTTGTGGCTGACTGATGTTCCATACCATCAATGGATCGTCACTGCTTGGTTCAATTTTGCCATCGGCATTACCGTGACCATTGGCGATCATTTGCGCAAAAATGGCATCACTGGTTGCCTGCTCTCCACGGGCTTCAATGTCTGCAATCGCTTGTTTATACCTTGGACCATTGTAAATATCGTAAAGACCTTCAATGGTGGTTTGCGTGATTGTGGTTTGAATAAAGTTATCGACCTCTTTTTTGAAGTAGCCAAGTGACGCGTAACTTCCTTCGTTGTAATAATATTCAAGTGAAAAATCTAGGTTTGTCGACTCAAACGGTAATAGATTTGTATTGCCTCGAGAGCCAGTTCTCGCTCCTGGTTTTGGGCTGCCTGACAAACTTCTGCCACCCGCAAGATTACTAAGCGGCGCACGCGACATTGTTTTGCCCCAAGACGCTCGTGCAATTAAATCTTCGGTGATATCAAAACGCACATCGATCATCGGTAATAGAATGTCGTAATCCCCTTCCTGCGTTAAGAAATTGTCATCACCGCCTGCAGCGTATTGCATAATCCACTCAGATGGACTGTCCCAATTCACTTGCGTTTCCACACGCTGACGCACCACACTTGTCACATCCGTTTGTTCATAGCGTAGGCCTGCGTTGATCTGCACAAAGTAGTCAGAAAATTCAAACTCCCATTTGGATTGCAAGTAGATGCTGTCAGTGGTTTCATCAACTCGACTTTGGCTATCTATGCCATCAAAATAGGCATCCGCCGAGTAGTAGTCAGCACCGATCACATCTTCTGTAAGATACGCAAGCTGCCTTGCAATAGCTTCATCAAAGTCATAGGTATAGTAATACCCCGGCTGTAGGTCACTGCCACCACCAGCGAATTGGTCTAGCAAATCGCCAGTTTCATGGCGCGTAAACATGCTATCTGGGAAAATTTCTTTAAACGAAGGGTTAAAACCCGGTCCTCCTCGCAAACCACTCCACGCTTCATATCCCCAGTTGACTGTTCAGTGCGAGCTGCACCAAACTGCACACTGACTAGGCCAATATCAAAACTGTCGTTAAACCAAGTGGCATCAAGTTGTAACTGCTCGACTGTCGCCTCTCCGGGAGAATGGATAAATTGGCTAAAGTTAGAATCAATTTCACTTGCCATGAGTTCATTCGTGCCATTTTTCCAAAGCACATTTGCATGTGGCACTTCGCCCTGCCGATAGTCATAAATCTTAGTGAGTAACTGATCTGAGCCTAAGATGATTTGACCATCACTACCCAAGCCTTTATCTGCGCCATTATCGGTTTCGTTTTTCGAGTCGTGATAATCAAGCTCTACATGCCAATTATCGTTAATTTGCCAGTCCAGATTTAAGCCAAGTGAACGCGCCTCGACTTCCGTCGTATTCCTATTAGCAGTAAACGACGCATCATTACCACCAATATCGGCATAAACCGCGGTGCCATTTGCATCTAACTCATAGGCGTTAATATTACCGCCAAACTCATTCCAAATACCCCACCCCACCGTATTAGAGCCAGTTACGGCAAGGCTTGCCGTATAATCTAAGGTGGCAACAAAACCGTTAGTTGGTGCATATTGAAAGGTAACTTGACCGTTCGTTCTTTCTCGCTCTAGATCTTCGATGCCGTAGTTCATGTCTTTTGGAAAAAAGTAATTTCCGACTTTATTACCCTCGGCATCTTCAGCACGGCCATCAATGATTTTAGATGGGTCTAAATCAGGTAGATCAACATTGGCCTGCCAGCCTTGAATATTGGCTTGCTGCTTTTGAAAATCACGTTGCTGATGGGAGAAGGAAAATCCAAAACCAAAGGTTTCATCGGCAAAGGTATTACTATAAACCGCGGAAACCTCAGGTGTAACATCATCTCCCGCTTCGTTAGAGGTATCAACAATCGCCTTTGCTGTTGCGCTAAAGTGTTGCCCTGGGCGTTGTAGTGGCTTACCCGTGACAATGTTGACCAAAGCCCCTAAACCGCCACTTGGTACATCAGCACGTCCGGTTTTATATACCTCAAGCGCACTCACGCCTTCTGCGGCTAGGTTTTCCAAGTTATACGAACGAGTATTACCTGTGCCCGGCATTTGACGACCATTTAATGTCACCAAGTTAAAATCAGGCCCAAAACCACGTACGGTAATTTGGCTGCCTTCACCGTTGGCGCGGCTGACCGAAACACCGGTGATCCGCTGTAAAGACTCGGCTAAGTTGGTATCTGGAAATTTCCCCATTTCCTCTGCCGAAATGGCATCCATAACCCCCGATGCGGAGCGCTTTAAATCCATTGAACGGATCAAACTTCCGCGGATCCCTTTCACTTCGATCACTTCGACTTTTTCGGCTGTTTGTTGCTCTTCTGCTTGAGCTATGCTGACCATACCCGCATTCATCGCTATTGCTAGCGACAACTGAACGGCAAGCTTACTTTTATTGAATTGTTTGTTATTCATGACTGCCCTGCGATTCTATTCTTGCTGCTGGATCACCGAGTTCAAAGCACTATTGGCGATCCACACTGGCTTATTGACTGATGATTTCAACATTGTCTATGCGGTAAACGGCGCCTTCACCCATTCCCCAGCTGGGGAATACCATCAAGACATCAATGGCACTAATATCGAGTCCTGCATCGTACAAAGCTTGAAGTGGAAACGTATACGTTTGCCATTTGCCAACTTCTGGAGCTTGACCTTCAGCGCTTTGGTTTAGAGCAAGCTCTACCGCCGCACTAGCATCATTTGACTCAATTTTAAACAGCCATTGAGCGTCAATATTTGCAGGTGCTGAAGTCACCTTCATATCAAACTTAACTACGCCAGTTTCTAGTAAATGGGAAGCATCATAATAGACATCGTCATCCGCTAAGAACCCCATCACGGTTGGGGTTGCACCAATAACAAATTGCGCAACTTGACCATGGGCTGCATCTTCGTCTACTTCTATTGTGGGTGTAGAGCCACCACAGCAATCCCAAATTGACCACTGCTCAGCAGCTTGATCTTTGAATAAGCTTAGACCGCCACTCGCCTTGTCACCGTCAGGATGAAAGATTTTTGCGTTATCAACACGATAAACCGCACCGCTACCTGAGCCCCAAGCTGGGAAAATCATCACCACATCAATTGCACTTGGATCAAGACCAGCCTGAGCCAAAGCTTCAATTGAGAAAGTATAGGTTTGCCATTCACCGGCCTGTGGCGCTGCACCTTCTTGTGATTCAGATAGTGGTAGCTCAACCGCACTCGCGGCATTGTCAGACTCAATTTTAAGTAGCCAAGGGGCATCAGGCGTTGACGGTAAGCTCATGACTTTCATCTCAAACTGTACTACGCCACCTGCTAAAATTGCAGTTGCATCAAACGGCTTTCCAGCTCCGCCCACTTCTGTTCGAGACGAAAACCCCATTACCGTTGGTGTGTCACCAATCGTAAATTCAGCAACAATACCATGCGTCGCATCGTCAGAGACTTCAGTCGGTGTCGAGCCACCACAACAATCCCAAAGCGGCCACTCAGCGTTAATGGCATTTTCAAATAAGGTCAACGAAGGTAAGTTTGTATCCTGTGCAATCTCAACCTTATCAACACGATAGATAGCACCGTTTCCGGCACCCCATGCTGGGAAGATCATCACGACATCAATAGCTGATACATCAAGTCCTGCATCAGCCAACTGCTGTAGTGGGAAGGTATAAGTTTGCCACGAGCCTGCGGCTGGTGATTGTCCTTCAACGCTTGCAAAAAGATCGAGTTCAGCAGCGCTAGAAGCACCTTGGCTTTCAACTTTAAATTTCCATGCTGCGCTTGGGTCTGAAGGCATTTGCTTCACTTGCATATCGAACCGAATATAGCCCGCTTCTAGCATACTCGTTGCATCAAATGGCGAGGCTTTACCGCTTGGATCTGTGATAAATTCGGCACGGCTGGTAAAACCATTTACGGTTGGCGTCTCACCGACCACAAACTCAACAACATTGCCACGGCTTTCGTCTGCAACCAATGCAGGCGTAGAGCCACCACAACAATCCCAAGCTGGCCAATTAACATTAAAATTATCATCAAAGATGGTTAGGTTTTTAGCGGTACCCGAAGAAGGTGGCGACGGAATAGGTGCTTCGCCTTCGACTAACGCATCCTCAAGGTCGTCGTAGCCTGGACGCACCGTTTCACATCCTTTGCCCGTTTCAGGGTTAAAGCCGCATTCATACACTCTGACATAGTCAACCACAAACGATTGTCCGTTCACAAAGGCGTCCGAGTCGATACCTTTATTATTAACGTTTTCAGGCCAATCACCGCCAACGGCAAGGTTTAAGATAAGGTGAAACTGTTGATCAAAAGGCGCACTATCCCAATGAGTAACCAGCTCGCCTGAGCCTTGCTCGTAGTATTCAGCAAACCATCCACGGTGTTTTAAACCAACCGCTTCTTGCTTTGAGTTGTAACGAACCTCCGATTGACGTTGCGTGGCATAGAGATAACCATCAACGTACCAACGGATCTCACCCTCTTGCCACTCCACAGCATAGGTATGGAAGTCATCGGCTGGATTTACACCATCAGGTATGGCGTATGCTTTACCGGTGTGAACATTATTAGGCCAATCACGGCCGTAATGAAGCGTGCCATGCACGTTAGATTCAACCGAGCCGTCTTCACTAGCGACCTTGAGATTTACCGCTTCCATAATGTCTATTTCACCAGACTTGGGCCAGCCACCGTAAACCTCATCCGTAGGCAACATCCAAAACGCGGGCCAACTGCCTTGCCCGCTTGGTAGCTTGGCCCGCATTTCGAATCTGCCATACTTAAAGTCAGCTTTATATTTGGTGTTCAATCTTGCCGAGGTATACGGCAGTTGTGCGCCTGCTTGCGCAGGGGTAGCGACAATATTCAGCATGCCATCGGCAATAAACGCGTTCTGTTCACTGTCGGTGTAACACTGTTTTTCATTGTTGCCACCGCCGTCGCAATTTACCTCGTGCGTCCACTTAGATGTGTCTATCGCATCGCTATCAAATTCATCGCTCCACACTAGCGTCCAGTCTGAAACCGGCGCTGTGGTATCAACGGATTTATAATTAGTTTCTGTCTCGGCGCTTCCGCCACATCCCGCTATGATAGCCACAGAGATTGCGGTGCATAGCCTTGTTAATTTTCTTGCTGCAATTTTCATCAGTTACCCCGATGCAAAACGTCGTTGTCAAATGGTTGAATGCTAAGAACTTTATTATTTAACCTGAGGCTTAGATAAGCCGTCGATTAACTCATCGTTTCTCAGAGCAGGTTATTTAGCTATACGCTGGAAGACTACTCAGCGCGTTCCCAGCAACAAATGTAAGCGCTTACAAATAAAGTTAAAAAAACAACCGCAAAATGTAAGCGCTTTCACAAAAGTAAACTAAGTTAATTTATTCGTCAATATTAAATTGTCATAAGGTGAAAATCTGCATGATATAAATACATACTTAACAGATCAGTAGCATCTAATAAAACCATAGCAGAAAAAGCCGTAAAGGGGCTTTACATGTTTACGCAATCGTTACGTCAAGATAAATCATACGCTTTAGCTTGGTTGACAATACGGTTAAATTCACTGAGATTATTAGCAAAAAATTAGGGTTACGTTATGAAATCATATTTCCTTTTAGTTGCAGCGGCAGGTGTTATGAGTGGTTGCATGACCACCAAGCCAAGCAGTAACCAGCGCCTCTGTGAAACGACACTGCACAATTACATAAAATATCGAGATTCGGGTTCAGCACAAGCATACCAAAGTGTTTTTACACAGGATGCAACATTTAGTATCCCAGCACTCAGTATCAATATTACTGGTGCTGAAGAAATAACAATAAGGCAGCAACAAGCCATAAAAACAACAAAAAGTATGCACATGATAACCAGTGCCGATATTCAACCTATCGAGGCAAATAAGTTTAGTGCTAAAAGCTACTTTGTTCTTTATCAGCAGCCAAAATCTCAATCAGATGCCCCAATCACCGTATTTAACGGAGTGTATGAAGACGAGCTTAAAGTAATCGATGGCCGATGCTTAATCAATCACCGCCTTGTTAACGTGATCAAAAAAGAGACTTGGCATTAGGCGTTATTAACCCAGTTATTGTTTGTGGCATTGTGCAATTTTGTACAAGACTTTTTGAGTGAAGACAGATACGCTTTTCATCAATGGGGGAGAGAATTATGCAACACTCAAAGTTTAGTTTTCATCGTGAACTCGGTGGCCTAGAAGTACTACACAACATTGATAAGCAGGAAGACTTTGGTAGACATAGCCACAGCGGCTATACGCTTGCCTTAGTGGATAGTGGTGCACAGCGATTCTACCGCAGTGGCGGTGAACACTTAGCTAGTCAGCATAGTGTCATTTTGATTAATGCAGAGCAGGTGCACGATTGCAGAAAGGCGTCAAAAGATAAGTCTTCGTACCGTTCACTCTACCCAACGCCTGAACTATTTAATCAGTTTCTTGGTGATGGCAAGGCAATAGCTCCTTTTTTCCATGATGCAGTGGTACACGACCGAGCGCTTGCGGCACTCATGGACACCACTTTTAACGTCTTAGAATGTGATACCAGCGTGCTTGAAAAGCAGTCTCAGCTTATTACTCTGCTATCTTATTTAAGCAATAAGCAAGGCAAAGTCACATTCGATACAAAAACCCCTTCGGTTAAGCAACGAATTACCACTGCACGCCATTTTCTTTTGGATAATTTATTTGAAGATGTATCACTCGACTCCTTAGCGAGCCTTGTCGGCATGAGTCCCTTTTACTTTATTCGTGTGTTTAAGGCCCACACCGGCCTCACTCCCCATGCCTTTCAAATACAACACCGGCTTAATCATGCCAAGGCATTACTGCGCAGTGGCAAAAGTGTTTCCCATGCAGCATTAAGTGTAGGCTTTTATGACCAAAGCCATTTCAACCGTCATTTTAAAAAGAATATGGGGATCACTCCCAGTCAATATAGCAAGGCTTGTTAATATGAAAGTCGCAGTATGCAAAGGCTTTTGGGATATGTTGCCATTAAATCTCGCCGTGCTTCCTTGGGGAATATTGTGTGGCTCCCTTGCCGTGCAAAATGGCTTTACGCCGCTCGAAGCACAGTTAATGTCGTTATTAGTTTTTGCAGGCTCGGCGCAGTTAGTGGCAATAGAGCTTATTGCCAAAGACACCGCGCTTATCACCTTGCTTGCGACTACCTTTATTATTAGCGCGAGACATTTACTCTATGGCCTTGCTATCCGCAATAAAATGATAGATAAGCCCCTTAAATGGCGTGGCCCCATCGCGTTTTTTCTCACTGACGAATTATTTGCGTTTTCCCATCACCACCGTGCCTATCAAGGCAAACTTCGGCTCGTGTATGCGCTCATCGCTGGTGGTAGCTTTTATGTTGCATGGAATCTGTGGACGCTCATTGGTATTGTCGCAGGTCAGTTTTTACCTGACTTGACCAACCTTGGCTTAGACTTCGCGATTGCGGCAATATTTATTGCTTTAGTGGTCCCGAGTATTAACGCATTACCCGTGTTATGCGCCTGTTTAACGTCGGCCGTAACTATCTTAGTGTTCAAACTGATCCATTTTGAATTTGGTTTAATCGCCTCAGCACTGCTCGGAATGTCGGTAGGATATGTGCTACAAAGTAAAAAGGAGCGTGTATGATCACCACTATTTTAGCCATGGCTTGCGTCACGTTTGCAACTCGGTATTTATTTTTGGCAAAACAACTGCCTTTTACTATCGGCCCTAAACTACAACGCTTTTTAAGTTTTAGCGCCCCTTGCGTACTGACTGCCATTTGGGTACCCATTGTATTCATTCAGAACAAGCAACTTGCCATCACGCCAAGCAACCCCTATTTGGTCGCCGCAACGGTTGCGGTAATACTGGCATTTCGCTTTAAAAACCTCTATATCACCACGTTTGGGAGCCTAGCTGTGTTTTACTTGCTGTACTAAATGCGAAATGGTTACAGCCGTTGGATTAAATCCCAAGCGCATAAGTGCCGTTTCATCGCCTGCTTTACTCACGCAAACCAATGCGCGCTGGTTTAGCGCTTCGAAGCGCCCCGTCACATGGGCTTCACGGCCAATCGCAGCAAGCGGAAACACCATATCGCCTTGCTCAACTGCGATATTTACGTCTAGGCCATTTGCTACTCGTAGCGTCATCCAGCAACCTAATTTTCTGCAAACATGAGTGACCACCCCTTTTACGGTCACAAGGTTTGTTGTGTAGTCATTAAGATTTGGCAATATGTGCTCTGCCTCGACTAACTTAGACATGTCTGCACCACCGGCAAATTCTAGCGGGCTTGAAAAGCTAAACCGAGAAAATACCGCCAAAGAGAGTGCTGTTAGTTTTATCGTATCCTTCATCATTGCGACTCCATAGCTTTTATCACTATTTACCTCATCAATTGCTTACTCCTATAAAAAGTTATGGAGCATCAATCATATAGCTATATAAAAGTACAATTCGCAACTAAAATCAACACAAAAGTTAATAAAAGGTAAATTTAGAAGTTAAATGTTTTTGAAATTGACGCCACAAATGTAGAATCTGCATAAGAATCAATGTCATTGCTTTCATAACCCAATGAAAAAGACCAAGTACTAATCGAGTAAGTTCCAGTTAGATGCCAGTGGGTATAGTCATCATCACCCGACTCCCATTCGTATTTATCACTATCAAAGCTCATTGAATGATCAACCCCGAGCGTCAGTAACCACCGATCTGTAATTGGGATACTATGCGTGAGCATCACTATCCCGTGAGCAGCCCCTGTTCCAAAGTAATCCCATGCATACCAAAAGTCTAAATTTGTCTGGCCATAATTAAACTTTGCAAAGGCTTCTGCATAGTTGTAATCAGAACTCACATCATCACCATGATAGGTATATTGGGAGAGGCCAACATCAAGCTTTAATTTTTCAGTTAGCGTAAATTTGTAGCCACCATACAGATCTCCTTCTAAATCCGTACCATCACCAAAATCTACTTGAGATACCCAGCCTCCAGCATACCAACCACTTTTTCCAAACCAATCAAGACTAACTTGAAGCGCTTCGTCTTCCTTAGTTTGACTCACGCCGTTAAATAAATAATCGGAAGCCAATGTTACGGTAGAAGATGTCGCCGCATTGACAAATAGTGGAGTAAACAACAATGGCAGCAGCCAGTATTTTTTCATCTTTAAAATCCCCCTTTAATTGCAGTCATTTCAAGCATAGACCGCCGTTCCCGCCCTGTCACTGACACAGTTTCATCCGCTTTTTAACGTGCTTGGTATGATTCTTTTTTCGTTTCATAAGCGTCTGGCTGGCGGTAACAACAAAAGCACTTATTGATGCTAAAAGGCGATTAAGCAGGCACATAAAGTACGCTGTGAGTTATCAATAAATCACTCCGCTTGCAGGACAGCGCGTAGAGGTTCTGTTAGGATGCGTTTTTTGCCTGTAGAACCTTTGGAAAAGCCCTTGAAATTGTCATTTATGTTTCGCTTACTGTTGTTATCCGCGCTGCTGTTTACGCTGACAACTCAGGCCGAGTCTGTTTATATACAAGCCGGGCCGGGGAGTTTTAATCATGCCGCACTTAACCTACTCGCCAACCGCCAGTCGCAGGAGTATGAGCGTTTTTACTCGGGCACCCCGGAGCATACTTATGCCAATGCCGCACAAGCGCAGAGCTGGGCCTTTAGCGCGCTGGCCAACTCCACTATTGAAGGACAACTGGTCCCAGCCATTGTCAATGCGATGCGTAACTACAAGGTAACGGAGCTGAGTGCCGCTGTGCATATGCCCATCGAAATGTGTGTTTTTGGATTGAACAAGACAACTAAAATTACGCATGCAGCATCCCACCCGGCAGCCCTGAACCAAATTGGTCATTGGCTCAATGCTCATCAGGTACAAACCAAGCCCGTGCCCAAAGGCACCAACGAAGCGGCTCGCTTACTTGCAAATGGACAATTTGACCAAAACACCGTTGCCGTAGGTAGCTGCGCACTCAAAGTGGTTTACCCAGAGCTGATACTGCGCGAAGTAAGCGTTCAGGATAACGCGGATAACCATACGCTGTTTGGTCTGATGAAAGTGGAGAAACGGTCTCAGCCGATAAGCGAAGATGAAGCTCGCAGCGCGCTGGCGCAGGTCGTTGAAAAGGCAAATACATTGGTCAAAACGCGAACAGACTCTGCTGAGGTGCTATTCTCACATATCAACCAACGTCTTGCTCAGATGCAGCCTGTAGCACTGTTTAAAGCACAACAACACAGGCCAATTGAAGACTTATCCCGTGAAGCCACTGTGCTCTCAAAAGCGCTAGAGCAAGCCCGCCAGCAATGTCTGGATAGTGCAAGCGTTGAGGCGTTTTTCCAAGCACAAATGGATGCTGCAAAGGCGATTCAATACAGATACCGGGCACAATGGCTGGCTGAAGGCGTACCAAACGAAGATGCCAATTTGGATCAGCTAAGAAGCACATTAAATCAGCTTGGTGCAGCCATTCTTGAAACACTGACCCAGCATCTTGCCAAGCACGGTAACCTCACGGATGAACTGGCAGGCTTGTTTAACCAAATAATAAACACCGAACAGCTCTTTGCAAACGACAAAACTAGACTCTTTTCGGCACTGCAAAAGGTACGCAGGGTGGATAACTGCACTATCACTGCTTCATAAACAAATTAGCAATAAGTCGGATTAGCTGATGTCTTGACTGATCATGATTACATCAACGACATCAGCCAAAAGACAATGGTTTTAAAAGAACTACCCTCTTGTTTTGGCTGCTTGACGGCTTTCCATTGCATTGATGCCCTGAATATCTGGGCCTGTTGAGCTTTCATTTTGCTTTTCACTCTTTAATTTCAGTCACTTCACGCAAAGAACCGTTTTATTGATCTGCATCCATTTACATTCATCCCGGCAAAGATAATAATGAGAATGATTTTTAATTAAGGAGTTAAATATGAAAACCTCTCTTTCCATCACTTTGCTTAGCCTAGGTGTCTTTCTGTTTTCTCATACTGCATCGGCAAACGAATGTGAACTCAGCATCGAAGCCAACGACATGATGCAGTTTTCTAAAAAATCACTCAGTGCGCCATCTAGCTGTAAAGAAATTTCAGTCACGTTAAAGCATACGGGCAAACTGCCAGCCACCACCATGGGCCACAACTGGGTGTTGAGCAAAGCAGCAGATGTTCAAGCCGTTGCAACCGATGGTATGTCGGCAGGTGCAAATAATAGCTATGTAAAGCCAAACGACAGTCGCGTTTTAGCCGTATCAAAGGTGATTGGCGGTGGCGAGCAAACCACAGTGACCTTCTCTACTGAGCAGTTAAAGCAAGGTGACAGCTACAAGTTCTTCTGTTCTTTCCCGGGCCATTTCGCCATTATGCAAGGCACTTTTACACTTAGCTAAAAGTGCTACAGAGCAGGGATCAAACCGTGACTTCCTGAAGCCTCACAGCGCAGCCCTGCTTTTGCCATATCATTAATTTATCTAATTTGTGACAATTATTACTCAAGCCTTGAAGAACATACCTATAATCATTACAATCAATTGCAAACAATAATGATTATCACCATCATGAGCTTTTTCTCAATTATACCGTTTTGGTTTGCCGCAGTGTTACTCTACTTGGCAAGCCCTAAACAACGATTTTTGGCTTCATCTATTAGTAGACTCGCAGCATATCCTTTAGCCACTCTACTAATTTTGTCCGGACTTGGTATTTTAACTGTGCAATATCCTGTTATCTCTGCGATGTTAGCAGCACTTGTTATCTTGATGTTTAGTTTAGTTTCAGTAACTTTGTTAAGTGGGTATTCAATAAGACGTTTCTATCTCAGTTCAGCATTAGTCTTCTTGTTATCTCTATTTGTAGGGGGAATAAGTTATGTGGCCTAAAACCTTACTTGGATTTTCATTGGGATTATTACTGTCTATTTCTTTGGTGCTAAACCTCAACTTGTTACTACCTTTTTCTGAATCGGCAAAACTCATGCTGGGTCTGATCTTAGCATTTCCTATCTGGGCGGGTTTTATCGTATGGAGCTATGCATTTCCAAGTGCAAAGGCAGCCTGCAAGCCGTTATTTGCTATTTTTATCCCTTCGCTGCTACTAAATACAGCATTACTGTTAATGAGATAAACAATGAAAAATCAAACACTAAAATCATTAACCGAAGCACACGCCTGGATTGGACTCATTATTTCAACGGTATTATTTATCGTTTTTATCACAGGCTCACTTAGCCTATTTAGAGATAATATTCGGGGTTGGGAGCGTGCACCTCTGGCTGTACAATCAAACGAGTCAATAACCACAATTTCTTATGACAAAGCCATAAACTCTATTCAACAACAATACGATGTTGATACCGATCATAGCTTTTTTATGCGAGAGCCTACGCCGCATAATCCGTTTATTGAAGTATATTTTGCAACCCATTTAGATCAGCCCCACCCGATCACGGGGGAGGATCATCAGGACCAACACCTGTTGATATCACCGCAATCTGGTGAGGTACTTGCTGACGCCGATAAGTTTGAGTTTTCTACGTTGCTTTTTGAACTCCATTTCGATTTGGGGTTAGGTAGGCCTGGACTCTATTTTGTTGGAGTGATTACGTTGTTTTTCTTCGTTGCTATACTAAGTGGCGTTGTGATCCATTGGCGTAAAATTGCAAAAAATTTCTTTCAATATCGCGCCGAAGGTAAAAAAGACAAATGGCTGGATGCTCATAACCTGATCGGCACGATGGGCCTACCTTTTCACATTATGTACGCCTTCACAGGGCTTGTTTTCAACCTCGTGATTATCTACCAGATTTCATACGCCGTGATGCTCTATGGTGGCAACCAAACTGCATTACTGCAAGCAGCTGGATTTAACGAGCCAAAAATTGAGGCCATAAACCAAATACAACCCATGCAAGGCATTGATCAACTAAGAGCTCAAGCACAGGCTAAGCTTGGGGATGTTACCTTTACTATGGTTAAAATTAGCCACTTTGGTGACAAGAATGCGGTGGTGGGCTTTACAGCAAAAAGCAATGATGCTTTCTCTAATATTAAAGAAATTCAGTATAAGCTAAGTGACAGCTCGCAAGTTTACCTCACAGAAAACAACTATGATAATGCAGTACGAGCGGGACTCTCTACCATTGCAAGTCTGCACTTTGGTGATTTTGCTGGATATGGCATGCGACTGGCGTTTTTATGCCTTGGTCTTGCAACCGCCTACTTAATTGTTACTGGCAATTTGATGTGGATTGACAAACGAGCAAAGCAGAAAAAGCAAAGTCCTAAAAGCCTAATGTTTGTCAAAAGACTGACCAGCGGCAGTTTTATTGGGGTGATTTTAGCGGTTGCTGTTGGCTTTACATTAACCACTTTACTTCCTGCGACGCATGCCGACAAATTAGAAACCGTCAAGTCCTCTATGTTTATAGCCTTTTTCTTTGCCCTGATAAGTAGCCAATTTGCCAAAGATGTTTTGTCCTTTAGCAAGGTGTTATTAGGATTAAGTGGGATTTGCTATTGTTTAAGTTTAGTGATGAATTTGGCCTACTTCGGTAACCAATACAACTTGTTACCGCTACAAACTAAAGTAGACTTCGCGATTGTGATTGGACTAATAGCACTAATGGCCTTGATCTGTTGGAAGGCAGTGTCACGGTTCAACGCCGCAGCGCAAACCACAAGCGCAACTTCGTCTGAACAAACTTCGCACCAAACTGCGAACTAAAAAAGCGGGCTTACATAGCCCGCTTTGTCTTACTCTCACAGGGAAACAATGTGAAGTTAAAACTCTGTCTTAAATCTTAGGTAGTACTCACGACCCAAATATAAAGACGAATGAATGGGATCTGCGTTATTTCCATTGCCGGTCGCGAAAGGCGGCGCTTCATCCAGTAGATTGTTAACGCCCAGCGTAATTTGAGTATCAACAGAGTCTAAATGGTAGGTTACTTGAGCATTATGTGTCAGCGTGCTATCAACGGTATTGGTAAAGTTAACGATTTGGTCGCCTTGTTTAACCGATACTTCTTCTAACATTGAATCGATATAGTAACTTTGCCAACTTGCGCTAAAGTCGTCATGCTGCCAATTAAGTGCAAAGTTAACTCTGTGCTCAGGCACCGCCATCTGGCCATTAACGCGCTGTCCGGCTCTGTCTTTGGTTGCAAGGCCTGGTTCAATAACTTCATGTTTACTCACAAATGACCAGTTTAGTGCAGTACTCAAATCACCAAATGAAAACTGCCCGATGTCAAAACGAACTTCCGCGTCCACCCCTTGACGGTTTAACGCATTGAGGTTTTCATTAAACACATCAACACCGGTGATCACCCCCTGAAACTCTCCAGATTGAACACGATGTACAGAGTCGCAGTACAAACCATTATTCATACATTCACTCAATTTAGTCACCGCGCTAATGTTACCAATGGCATCTTTTAATTGGATGTCGTAAAAATCTAAGGTGATTGAACCGTTAGTAAGCCAGCTCGGCTGATATATCACCCCAAGTGTTTTGCTCGTCGCGGTTTCTGGTTCAAGTTCGGTGTTACCGCCAGTATTAGTTCTGATCTGTCCGATCGTTTCTCGGTAACTACCATCTGCGGGAACGCCTGTGCTGACACAGTTTTGGTTTGGATTTGCTACGGCACAAGGATCGTCGCCATTTTCAAAACCAGGTAACCTTCCTTTATAGAGTTCCACCACATTAGGCGCTCTAAATGCTTGTGACCAAGTCCCTCTAAAACTCAACTGCTCATGCAACGCCCAAAATACGCCCACTTTTGAATTGGTGGTCGAACCAAACGTATCAAAGTCTGAATATCGAGTCGCGAGATTTAACTCTAGGCTCTGCGCCCAATCGTGGTCTAATAGTAGTGGTACGACAGCTTCTAGGTAGGCTTCATTGAGCGAATATTCGCCGCCAGTTGGTCTACCTAATCCATCCGTGACTAAAATATTAATAGAAACGGCATCTGTTTGATTACGCGCCTCAACTTTTTGATTTTCGATGCCAAAAGACACACCTAGGTCGCCCGCAGGCAAACTCGCCACTACGCCACTTAGGTTCGCGCTGGCGATTTTAATCTGGTTATGACCTTGTTGGATCCCCGGCCAATCACCAGAGAGATAATTTAGCATGTCCTCGGAAATTTCGGAGTCGGTACCGGGTTGGCCAAAGATATTAAGCGGCACACAACCTGCAATTAGCGCATCCGGTGTAGCACCACAGCGCAGCACACCTTGCTCATCAAAGTGGGTAGGACCAACCGCATTTTTAGCCGCTGGCCAATTGAATATGCCGGTTTTTAGTCGTTTGTTTGAGTTGCGACCAAAATTGTAGGCCAACTCCCAGCTCCAATCTGCATTAAAATCACCAGAAAGCGCCATCACGATACGGTATTGGCTGTTTTCCACATGGTTCATACGGCCATTGGTTTCTACCATTCTGCGACGCCAGTCATTGATGGCATAAGGATTACCATCTTTGTCTTTCGGACCAAATTGCTGGTTGTAGTAGTTATCAGGAGAGTAGGTAAAATCTAAATACCCACCCCAAACTGGAACTAATGGCTGAGGCGCGCCATTGGTTGTGGATTTTCGATGTGAATAAAGCGCCTCGAAATTGAATACCACGTCATCCGAAAACTTCAAATTGCCAAGATCATACTCGCCAAACGCACTCATGCTATAGCGTTCAAAAGGCGTTTGTAGCAAGCTAGGCTCTTGGTAGTTGTATAAATCATTTTGTGCAAGTGATGCATCGGAGATAGTTTCACGCCACTCGCCATATTCTGGGCCTCGGGTAACAAATATTTCCTTACCGTTTTCATCCGTGACTTTTAGGTTACTCCATGGCATTGCGGAACTACCGCCTTGGCCGTAACTGCCATCGGGATTAAGTGTTAAATCATAGCGGCTAAAGTCTCTGTCGCCAGCATACACTTCTTGTTTTTCATCGTAGCTGGCACTCACCATAAAACGCCCTTTATCGCCAACAATCCCTGTTACGAGTTCCAAAGAAGTCGTATCAGCATCACCTTCAGCGGATTGGCCAATTGAGCCACTGACCTCAAAAATATCGCCCGTTTGGCGAGTAATAATGTTTACGACACCAGACACCGCATCAGAGCCGTAAATAGAAGAGGCACCATCCAATAGAATTTCAACACGTTCAATAATCGCTGTAGGTATAGCACTTAAGTCAACCGCAGCATCCGCGCCATTTCCCCCGTTTGGTAAGCGGCGGCCATTTAGCAAGACCAACGTGCGCTGCGCACCTAGACCGCGTAAGTCGAAGTTTGTCACGCCAGACGTATTTTCATTTTGAGAAGCATTAGGAGCACTGGCGGAAACCGTTAGATTTTGCAGCATATCACCAATATTTTTAAACCCGGTTTGCTCAATATCCGATCTAGATATTGTGGTTACCGCGCCGGGTTTACTTAGGTTTGCCCGCGCGATACGTGACCCCGTTACCATAATCTTTTCAACGGGTTCCGACGCTGCTTCCTCGGCAAACACAGGGGCCGTCCACACCATAGCACCCGAACCACACAAGCTGGCTATTGCCAACGCCAAAGTCGTTTTTTGTTTTGTTATTGTCATAACGGTTTCCTTTGTAACGTTCCAAATTATAGTTAGACGCTGACGATAGAAAGTTTCTTATTATCACTACAGGGAATGAAATAGGTTATTTATTGCGCCTTTTTATACTGATAACACAATTAAATCGTTCCAACAAATGATTCTAGACGATTTGCGCAATATTTATTTACTTTTATTGAATATTCAAGCATCTAACTAAAAATCATGTAATCAGTCAGATTTGGCGTGAACACACCCCAGAAAGTTACAAATGTCACCACTTTCTTGGTATTCAATATTGGCCTTTAAGGCCACCTAAATCTGGTAAAAAGCACTTATCGGGACTACCTTTATCTAGGGCCTGTTGACCTTTGCTGTTTGATTTTTGTTCCTCTGAGCGTGTTTTGCTCGCGGCGTACAACTTGCCCTATGTATACATCAATCAAACTGCTGCAGAAACAAACTTGAAAGATAAACAGGCCCTAGCAATCTTCCGTCATCGAACAAACAAGGATCTCCCATGGATAAGAAGCAAAACACACCATCGATTTGTCCTTTTGCACATGGTGCAAATACGTCGTCAGAGCATAGCGAGCACCAGTGGTGGCCAAATAGCCTGAACTTAGACATATTGCATCAGCACGATACGAAAACCGATCCGATGGATGCCGATTTTGATTACAAAAGCGCATTTAACAGCCTCGATTACCCCGCCCTGAAGAAAGATCTCGAGCAACTTATGACAGACTCGCAGCCATGGTGGCCCGCAGATTGGGGACACTATGGAGGATTAATGATCAGAATGGCATGGCACGCTGCGGGCAGTTATCGTGTTGCGGATGGTCGCGGTGGTGCAAACACGGGTAATCAGCGCTTTGCTCCGCTAAACAGCTGGCCGGACAACGGAAACTTAGATAAAGCCCGGCGTTTACTTTGGCCGATTAAAAGAAAGTATGGCAATCGTATTTCTTGGGCCGATTTAATCGTGCTGGCGGGCAACGTTGCTTATGAGTCGATGGGATTCAAAACCTTTGGTTTTGCCGGTGGCCGAGAAGATATCTGGCATCCAGAAAAAGACACCTACTGGGGCAGCGAAAAAGAGTGGCTGGCTCCCTCCAATAATTCAAACAGCCGCTATAGCGGTGAACGCGATTTAGAAAACCCGCTTGCCGCTGTGATGATGGGTCTTATCTACGTTAATCCTGAGGGCGTAGATGGTAATCCCGATCCGTTAAAAACAGCTGAAGATATGCGTGTTACCTTCGCTCGAATGGCAATGAACGATGAAGAAACCGTTGCCCTAACCGCTGGCGGACACACTGTGGGAAAAGCGCACGGAAATGGCAATGCCGATGAATTAGGCCCGGCACCAGAAGGCGCGGACTTGCATGAACAAGGTTTTGGTTGGATGAATCATAGCTCGCGTGGCATTGGCTCTGATGCAGTAACCAGTGGTATTGAAGGCGCTTGGACGACGAACCCAACTCAATGGGACAATGGCTACTTCTACTTGCTGTTCACGTACGAGTGGGAGCAGACCAAAAGCCCTGCGGGTGCATGGCAATGGCAGCCTATTAATATAAAGGAAGAAGATAAGCCGGTTGATGCTGAAGACGCATCCAAACGCTGCATGCCGATGATGACAGATGCCGATATGGCGCTGAAAATGGACCCTGCTTATCGTAAAATTTCAGAGAAATTCTATGCCGATCCCGACTATTTTAACGATGTTTTTGCAAGAGCGTGGTTTAAGCTTACGCATCGCGACCTTGGCCCAAAAAGCCGTTATCTAGGCCCTGAAGTCCCTAACGAAGATTTACTTTGGCAAGACCCCGTCCCCAGCGTTAACTACACCCTAAACGACAGTGAAATTAGCGCACTCAAGCAACAAATTCTAGCAACCAATGTGACGCTTTCAGAATTAGTAGCCACCGCGTGGGATAGTGCTAGAACGTTTAGATATTCCGATTTTAGAGGGGGTGCAAATGGTGCGAGGATCCGCCTAGCCCCGCAAAAAGATTGGCTTGGAAATGAGCCGGAGCGTCTAGCGAAAGTACTTGCGGCATTAGAAACCGTGCAAAGTAATTTTACGCCTACCGTAAGCATGGCCGATCTAATCGTATTGGGTGGCTGCGCTGCCGTTGAACAAGCGGCTAAAAATGCCGGTGTATCAATCCAAGTGCCTTTTGCCGCTGGGCGAGGCGATGCCACAGACGAGCAAACCGACATTGAGTCATTTGATGTATTAGAGCCTGTACATGACGGTTTTCGCAATTGGCAAAAACAGCACTACAGCGTAAAACCAGAAGAAATGCTACTTGATAAAGCTCAACTGTTGGGCCTCACAGCCAAGGAAATGACCGTACTGATCGGCGGAATGCGCGTGCTAGGCACCAATCACGGGCAAACATCGCATGGCGTATTTACCGATAACGTTGGCACTTTGAGTAATGACTTTTTCGTCAACTTGACCGATATGGCATATCGCTGGGAGCCAAGTGGAGAGAACCTATATGAGATAAAAACACGTGATACGGACACGGTAAAATGGACCGCGACTCGCGTTGATCTCGTCTTTGGTTCTAATTCTATTTTGCGCGCTTACGCCGAAGTGTACGCACAAGATGATAGCAAAGAGAAGTTTGTCCGTGACTTTGTTGAGGTATGGACCAAAGTAATGAATGCAGACCGATTTGACCTGAAATAGCTGCTTATAACTCAGCCTAGCCACTGGTGCGTATTTAACAGTGGCTTGGCCTGTTTATCCTATCCGCTTTATTTTTGCAGTACTCAACTCGCCGTCTTATGGCTCAAGCTAAAGTTAACCAAGAACATATAAGATCGCAATTTCAACATGCGCTAAGCTCAGCCACAATCCAATCTCGAAACGCCTTTAATTTAGGCCACTCAAAATGGCGCTCTGGCGCGACCAAGTAATACCGATATTCACATAACCATGCAAAGTCGGGATAGATTTCTAATTGGCCTAGCTCTAAAGATTGATTCACTAAACGTCGACGTAACAAAGAAAACCCCTGCCCTGCCACCGTTGCTTGCTGTACCAACGCCGCATTATCAATTTTGAGATTACTGAATGTATGACCACTCAAATCCAGTTGTTTGTTTAGTTCAAGCCACGCATGCTCATTATCCCGGCCTTCATCATAGATAAAATTGAGTTTAGATAGCTGTTCTCGCAACGGTTTGTTTGGGTCAATTAATCCAGGACGGTAGGCAAGGACTAACTCATCCTCCGCGATGAGCTCGCTTTTCAGTCCCGGATAGTTACCAAATCCAAAGCGGATCCCAATATCAATATCGTCGTGGTTAAAATCGGCGAGTTGCTCGGTTGGATCAATACGTAGCTGGTAGTCTGGTAATGCTTTGTTGAAGCTCGCCAATCTTGGCAACAGCCAACAAGTAGCAAATGAAGGCAAAACCGACAGGTTAATAGTGTTTGGGTTAGGATCTGATTTTAACGTCGATAGACCCATTTCCATTTGCCCAAAGGCCTTGTGTAAGTAAGGCAACAAGTCTTGTCCTTGCTGAGTTAGCAATACCTTTCTTGTTTGTCGTTCAAACAACATACATCCAAGCTGTTGCTCAAGGGTTCTTATCTGTTGGCTCACGGCGGCTTGAGTCACAAATAAGGCTTCCGCCGCCTGCTTAAAACTGCCTAATTCCGCCGCCGTTTTAAAATACCAAAGTCCTTTGAGTGGAGGTGATTTCATTCGCCATCTTACTTAATTAAAACTTAACTATAGGTCAGAATTTCTAGTTTGTCAGTTTTATGAATGCACACAATACTTAGCAGTGAAATCAGAGACGGAAGGAGTCTTTATCATGAAATACGCAATTATTCTTGCATTTCCTCTAGCAGCACTCGCATCAACATCCGAGCAGGTACAAACTGAAAAAGTATTTACCGATGCGGGATACCCCTACAAAAACTTAATTATGAAGGCCGAAAAAGTGGAGCTTGTTTATTCAGAAGAGCAAAACAAAACGACCTGTCGAGTTAAAGTCTATAGCGGTGATGTACTTCATGAAGGGGAGCCTATGGAGATATCGGCTAAAACGTTTTCAACCGATCCCGTCAAGGGCTGTCTTGCCCGACAAAACGCCAAACACATTTTAAGCTTGCTTTAATATGAGCTAACCCGAGATCAGAATAACAACTTGTGTGCTAGCAGTTGTTATTCTTCGGTTAGTTTCAGCTAAGCAACCTGGTTGATAAGTTGCTGCCGCTTGAACCAAAAAGGCGCATCACACCAACGTTTTTCCTTATTATAAAACTGCTGCTTTAGCGCTAAGTACTGATCAAACTGACGCGCTAAGTCTTGTTGATACATCTTGCTACTGTGGATAAACGCTTGAGATGTTTTGGTATTGCCGATAATGGCTGCTGCTTGGCATCCCGATGTCATGGCAAACCCTAATCCCATAGAGGAAATAGGGTCAAACGCACAAGCCGCATCCCCCACTGGTAGATAATTTTTGAGATGAGCAAAACTGTTAAAATGGCTCCCGGCAGGTCGGACCCATAGGTTTTCGTCGACCATCCTTGCCCCCTCAACACGCCTTGACATATATTTACTGCTACCTAAGTGCGCTTGCCACTGTGCCAAACGATTTAAGCGCTGCTTTGAGAGCAATTCAAAATCACTAAAATACGTTACAACTAACATATCGTTAGAAAGCGCCGCACTGTACCACCAGCCACATTCATCACTTTCAATTAGTTGAAGTTGCTCAAGCGCCCCCCGCTTTACTTTAAAGAAGGCACCAACCCCAGTAAGTCTGTCATATTGCTGAACAGCCGCTCTTAGAGATTTGCCAATAGACGAATTACGCCCTGACGCATCAACTAGATACTTGCAAACAATGGTGAACTGACCATAGTCAGGATGACTCACCACCACTGAGTAACGACCGTCTTGTAACTGAGTAATTGCTTTGCTTTTAGTGCGCGGGAACACCGTTCCACCGCGCTGGATTGTGCTTTCGAGCAAGGTTAGATCAAATATCTCGCGATTAATTTGATAGGTTGCTCTGTCTGGTGCAAAAATCGCGTGACGATTAGCAGATTTCTCACTTCCCCAAAATGCACTATTACCTTGAGTTGGAGTAAAACAGTGCGGACCGAAATCCGCTCTATCTATCTGCAAATAGTCCAATACCGAAAACACACTTGCAGATACACTTTCGCCAATTCTTAATTTTTGTAAATCAGACTGCTCGATTAAAATGACTGATAGGTCTGTGTGATTGAGCAAGTTTAATGCGGTGCTAGCCCCAGCAGGGCCAGCACCAATTACTAGCACATCACATTCGTGAGTACCATTCATATCCATTACCGTCTTGTTCGAGTACCGCTGCGAGGCACTTTTTTCGCAGCTCGTTTTTGCGTAATTGGCTTAGCCATTTTTTCTTCAAGTCCTTTTAATATTGCTTTGGCCTTAGAGCACCCGCACGACAAGTGATCTTTAAGGTCATCAGGAATATAAAACACCGGAATATCGGTTCCGTCGTCTTGGCAATTCCCAGTAATATCAGAGACAGGCACATCCTTATACGCAAACAGTTGGTGATTACGTTCGATTTCCGTAAAGTAGGGGAAATTCGGTTCATCACTATTTTGATTGCGGATAAAACCAAGTGCCGACCAATGCTCAACCATTTGCACAAAACTATTGATACCACGTGCATAGTTGACTTGCTGGCCTGCAGGCAGATGGGTAAGTGATTGATCATCAAATTGATTCGTCAATACATCCCAAGGGCTTTGTGGTGGCCACCAGTAACTATAGTAAGTTGGGGCAGCTGGCACCATTTGCGGATCGTCTTCCGTGCCAACGTTCACTTTATTCACCGTTGGCTCGGTAAAGTTCACATTTTGAATAGTACAGTTGAAAAAGTCTGCTTGCCACGGGCATGCCATGCGCTTGGTTAAATCTCCAGGCTGACATCCACCGCCTTCGCACTCATCACGCTCAGCATCCAAACCGCTCGGAAAGCCATTACCCATGCTTTGATCTTTGATGATATAAGGCGCCGCGTACACTGCTGGATTTTGTAAACTCCACGTTACCTCAATCCCTGGACACATAGGTAAGCCAACGCAATTACCCACGCTACCTTGATCCGCATAAAATACGCCAAACTCATCAACTGCGCTCTGTGGCGCTGAAGGTTTAGCACTTGAAAAGTTACCAGCGGCCCACTGACTCAGTAAGAAGTATTGAGTCTGCGTTAACGTCAGAAACTTATCGACAATATTGTCTTCAGCGTTGCTCACAGAGTTACTACCAGAGTTCATTGGCATCAGTGGTAAATTACCCTCAATACCATACTCGAATAGTTGCTGATTGGTTTGCTCGTTTGGCGGAGTTTGCTGCACTGTGGCTGGGTCAACTGGCTGTCTAAAGTACTTAAAGTAAGCCTGACGATTGGCTTTGTTATCTTCAGAATTGTCTTTAAAATCAAAAATATTGGAAACAAATGCCGACATAGATTGGACATTTGATACCCACTGATAACGGCTAATACGCTGGATAATCGGCTCAATATCTTGGTAATAATTTGCCTGATAAGAAGACTGATACTCACCATCGCTGTATAGCTCAGGACATAAGTTTTGTTCGCGCACCGCAACGTCAAACATAGTATCACTGAGGTTGGAGATATTAACGATTTCCGGTGCAAAATCCGGAGAGCCAACAATTACCCAAGCAGAGAGTTGCAAGGTTTTACCATCGTCAAACGTAACCGTGCAATACACAGTTCCATCCGCAATATCATCATGCCATGTGTCCGCACCACCGTAAGATTCAAGAGGCTGGTTACCACCCGCATTCCCTTTACCGCCAAGTACCACTAAGCGGCCTTCGTTATCGGTTAAAATGTCTCCGAGAGACTTTATTTCAGTGCCTTGGCACGGTTTGGGAGGGAAACTAACCGGATATCCTGCAGGCGCACTGGAGGCGTCAAATTCAGCCTTTGCATTTGCGCCAGATATCGTTCTTGGACCTGGGTCAATAATTAAGCTTCGGCGATCCGTTGCATCCGCATTACGCCACGGCGTGTTGCGATTGCTATAACTATTATCTTGACCATAGAGTAAGTTGCCTTGTAACTCATTAAACTCATACCATGCCGCCTTTTTATTAGCGACGTGTACAGTCCAACTAATGGATTTAACGTTATCGCTCGATAACGTAAGCTCATTGTTATTTTCGTCAATGATTTTAAAGGGTTGGCCCTGTCTGCGGATCCGGCCTTCTGCATCTTTAAACTGACTGACAGGGCTGTCTATCTTATTGCCCCATTCATCGGATTCAAACGGTAAACCACCTATTTTGTCTGGTGCTAAATAAAACTGACCATCGCTATTACCGAGTCTTGCGACACCGACAGAGGGGTGAAGTGAATAGTTCATATTTATATCCTTTAGATATAGTAACCACGGCACAAAACAACACACTTGTTAACAAAAGATACTCAAGTGTGCGCTAACTTTCGCTTAAATTGATTCCCAGCTAAGTAGAGTAACTTTAGCACCAGCAATAAAATGTGCATATTTCACGTCATTACAGAACATAAAACACGAACAAAATAAACTGTAATAACCTGATATTAAATGAAAATTATTTTTATCCTTTTTAAGCCATGTAAGAGGCAAACACTCACCAAACAAATCAGGTGATAAAAAACCTATTAGTTACAAACAAAAATCAATTGAAACATTTATTTCACAAACTATAATCTTTGCCCCTGCATTGAGTAAAAACTCTATTTTTGCTTTTAGTTTTCAAGGAGTAGATATGAAAATAAAGCCTCTTACAATTTCACTAGGACTTGCATTAAGCAGCACAGTTCAAGCATTCACCCAATTTGGTGGACAAGGGATCATGCCCATGGGACATGAATGGTTAACCCGCACCGCAGCACTAGAGGTGCTGGATGCCGAACATATTATCGAACCAGATCCCAACGACCCCAGACACGCTTGGCGCTATGGTCTGGCAAAAAACATCGCGCTACATACCGCACAAGATGAAATTACTCGACTTCAGTCCCAGTTAAACAATAACCCACTCTATGAACCAAGATACGACAGTGTGAACTCAGCTATCGTCGGTGAGCGTTGGGTTGATATTGCTGGATTTAACGTCACCAACGCCAGTACCGATCCTACCGGCCCAAACTGTTTTAGCGCAGTATCGCAAGAACCGGCTGACATTCAGCTAGATCACTTTATGCGCCGCTATGATGATATTGCAGGCCAAGGTGGTGTAGATGCAGCTTATCGCGCGCAAAAACGTTTTGTTCAACATTTTATTGATGCGGCCATGGCTGAGGAGAAGCGCCTCAAAGTGTGGGATGGTGGTGGTCACGCAGCTCTCGCGGAAGTAGATCATAATTACTTTTTGTTTGGCCGTGCCGTTCACCTATTTCAAGACTCATTTAGTCCAGAACATACGGTAAGGCTCCCACAAGATAACTACGAAAAGGTTTGGCAAGTAAAAGCTTACCTTTGTTCTGAAGGTGCCGAGCAGCATTCGCACGATACCAAAGATGTGCTCAACTTCGCCAGTGGCGATGTAATTTGGCGAGCGAATACACGCTTAGAATCTGGTTGGCAGTCTTATCGTATTAGTAGCATGAAACCGGTTGCGATTGTCGCGCTGGAGGCCAGTAAAGATCTCTGGGCTGCGTTTATTCGCACAATGGCAATACCAAAAGCACAAAGACGTAGCGTAGCCGAGCAAGAAGCACAGCGACTAGTACAAAACTGGTTGTCGTTTGACGAGGCCGCAATGCTGGCTTGGTATGAGGACGAAAGTAAACGTGACCATACTTATGTACTGGCCCCTAATGAGTCAGGAAAAGGGAAGTCACTTGAAGCCTGTATGACGGAGCTAAATGTAGGCACAACTAGCCAAACAGAGCGTGTTGCGCAGCTAGATGCAGAGCGAAACCAATGTCTTTTTAATATCGAAGCCGAACCTGGTTTTGAAGATCTTAACGACCCACACTTAGATATTCCCTACAACTGGCGCTGGAAATCTCTAACCTGGCAAACGCCACCAAGCGGCTGGACATATCCGCAGTTAAGTGCAGACACGGGCACACAAATCACGATAAAGTCACCCGTAAATAATCAGTATTTAGCAGCACAACCCCTGAACAATGACACCCGAATTACCTTTAGTCCAACTGAGCCTCTCGATTTAATTCAGGTAACCAATGCACAGGGTCAGCACTATTTTAGAGCCACTCAGGCCCCTTCACTGTTTTTAAGTTACAGCAGCAAAAGCGCCGGCTATCTCAAGCTCGTAGACTCTCCTAAGCAAGCACTCTACGCATTGATTTATCAAGGTGGTGTTTGGAATATCAAAAATCAATTTTGGCAGCAATATATTTGGTTTAACCAAGCGCAAAACCAACCTGAGTTAAATCGCCATGGCGAACCGGACCAGTTATCCGCAAAGTGGATGATTGAACCTTTTTAAAACGATTTATACCAGTTGTATTAAGTAAATGATCTATCTTGAAGCGGGGAAATAGCTTTAGTAGCAAGGCAAAAATTTTGCTATTTAGTTGTTCTAAATGAGAAATTTTTAACGAAGCTAATATGCTATTTCACCCTTCAAATTGATTAGAGAATTAATTCAATTGGTATTAACCTACACTAAGCTTGATACCAATGCATCAATAGTCTTATTCAACCTAGGTATAAGTACTCTTGACGCATTGGCTTATCATATTGAGGTCTGTTGCTCTTTCAAGCTTTTTGCACCAGTTTACATAGCTGTTGCGCCTCGTTAATCTATATCAGCATGACGGTAACATAGTGAAAATAAAGAGCTCATCTTGTCGCTCTTTGCTGCTCAACCTTTGCATCTAGCCTACTCGCAGCAAGCCAAGCACTGAGACTAGGACATTCCAAGAACAAAAACCAAACAACACCGAACGACAAGTACTGAAGCCTACTCTGTCACTTTGTCGGCTACGAGTAAAATTTGTCTCTCATAGTCTTCCAAGCCAAAAGTAGACGCTAAACTTCCACCATTTAAGTCCATATACATTACCCCAGCTTCAGACGCTAAGGGCGTAGCTGACCAAACGTATGCATACCCGCCTTCTGCTTCAGCGATAGCAAAAATATTAGGAAAAACCGTTTGGTTTACCGCAGGGTTAACACAGGCAACTTCACGGATTGAGTTAAGCTCCTTGATATTAGGCAAACGCCAATTCTTAATACCCGCGTATTGATAAATTGCATGACCTGGAGAAGTCCGGATCTTTTCTGCTGTTTTAAGGGCATCTTGCCAGTACATAGCGGTTGGCATTCCATCACAACTTGAAGTTTGTGCATTAAAAGTTTGCCCAATACTACAGCGCATCCAAGTAAGCTGTGTTGCTCTATCAGTTACTGTACCATCTTTATTATCGATAAAACCTACGCTAGGTGAAGAGCGTTCGATAGTTTGTGAACACGCTTGCTCAATAGCCTGTACAGTAAAGCACATTGATAAAGACAAAGTGACTAATAAATATCTCATTTTTCTGCTCCTAAAGTTACAAGCCTCACAGGTAATACACTTGGATATTCACATTCTTGTGCACTATCACAGTATTCATAAGAAGTCGTTGCACCAATATAACCACCGTTAAACCCAAGCGCCCACATGTGGGGGCATAGTACATAGAAGTGTGCCATTCTATCGATGGCGTTGCTGTCCATATGTCTCCGGCATGTGTTTCTGGGAAGTAATTAACGTCTACTCCAAGTAAAACATCGCCGTCATTCTTATCTGTGCTCGCAAAGTGCACTAAGCTATACAGCTCGTTGAATTTAGGTAACTTCCAGCCAGAGTGTCCACACAACCCGACACCGTTGTTTAGATTGTTTATGTAACTTTCATATTGCGATACTGTGCATACACCTTCTGCATTATCACAACTGGCTTCAGCCACTTCAGCAGGAAAAATCGATTCGCGGTCGCTAGGTTTAAATGCAAACAACGTGTCTTTGTGGCGAATACCTGCGTTTGCATCTTTTACTTCCCAAATTAGCCCTGTTTGTAAGTCTTTTACACAGCTCCATTGTTCAGCATCAGCTGCAAGCATTTCACCGGTACTACTGAGTTTTACATAACTAAAACCCGCAGCACCATCCGCATCATTATTTTGTGTAAGATCAAGGCCATAATCTGCGTCTTGACCTGGAAAGTCCGCAACAGAAGCGGTATTGTAAAAGCCATCTAGGTTAGCGAGTGCAGTGACCCCAGTGTCAGTCATAGGGAACCCTACGGACCAGTTTAATGCATTCGCAACAAAACTATCTAGCTGATTAAAATGACTATTGTTTTTTATCGCGGTAATAATATCTGCAAGTTGAATCGCAAAGCCCGCAAGAATAGCCCCCTTATTTTCACTTTGCTGTTGCGCAGCCTGCCACAATTTTACAAATTCAGTATTGAAGTTTGCTAAGTCTGCGCTTTGCGCTGTCAATAAAGTATCCGCTGACAAAGACAGTGATAAGCCATCGTTAAGTGTAGAAACAACAGCCTCAATTGCTCGCTCTCTACTTATGCCTTGTATCATATTCGCGTAAACCAGAGTCGTTGCAGGTGTCATTACGATACTAGCGTCATTTGCAACTGCTGCTGGCGCACTGAGTATCATCACATTGCCTTCTGTCACAATGTAGCTCTGGTTAAGGATTGCAACATCTTCACTTGTTAATGTTGCGGTTCCATCTGTAATTGAAGTTTGCACCTCGACACTGTCACACACTAAGTTTTCGTTGCTATCTGCGCATAAAGTACCGGTTACTGCGTTATCAACGCTGATCGAAACCGAATAACTAATTGGGTCTACCGTTGTCTCATTTTCAGTATTTGTTTTAGTGTCACCACTCCCCCCACCGCAGGCACTGAGACCTACAACCGAAAGCGCAAGCGCAAGCGCAAGCGGTTTCAATTTAAATGTCATGTTTACTCCTAGTGTGTATTTTGAGTCGCCTAAGCCCAATTAAAATTAAACCAATATTTAGCCAATACAGGCTGCCACTCGTGTTGTCATTTATTTTTTCTAGATGATTATCTTGGTCATCTGTATGTTCTTTATCGTCAGATGCAGAATGACAGTGATAATCGGTAACTTGTGAAAGCTGCCAAGCTTTAAGCGTAGGCGTGTTAATTAGTTCGGAGAAATCAGGCTTGTGGTCTACAATCTGAAGCTGCCACTGACCGTTGAATGACTGGCCTTCAAGTGGCGAGAAATCTACGTTTGCAACATCAGAAGGCAGACTAAATTCAAATTTTGAATGTGGGTAGTAGCTTTGATCCCAAATGACTACGGCAACACCCGCAGGGCTAATTAACTTTATACTTACTTGGCTCAAATCATTGTGTTCAAGCTGTAATTCAAATTTAAGGTCATCGCTAACCTGCAGAGATTGCTGCTCTACATCAAGGTAAAAGTTGGTGATCCCCTTACTGTGCACAACTCCACTAGGCTCACCGGTTGCGTCTTTAAGTATGCCTCCCTCACCTTTTACAACAAATAGATTTGGCTGGCCTAAGGTAACTTCTAGTTGCTGTAGGCTTTGATTCAATACCGGGATCCCCGTCGAATACTTCTCCAATACCGGAACAAAAGCACTCATCCCACAGCTCAATTCAAACGCATCATCGAAGGTGATGGAAAAAGTGTGTGTTATCGAATCTCCTGCCTTAATATCGCCAACCTGTTGAGTTGCGATTTTTATTGTTGAGTCCTCAGTTGACGCGAACTGGACATCTTTAAGCGAGTAAGGGCTGATATTTTTGATATTCACGACCACAGAGGGATCTGAAGTGAGAGTATCAATGACCTTGGCTTGTTCAATTACCAATAATTTTGGCAACAAGTTATGATGACTAAAATGCCGTTGTAAAATGTCGGCATAGTGTTCATTGGGGTACAGGCGCTTTGCCATATCGAGTGTAGACAGCGCTAAATTGGGCATAGTGATCCCCGCCCCTAGGCCAAACATAGCTTCAATAACAATCTTCTCCATGTCATTCATGCCTTTCACACCATAATGCGCTTCAGCTTCTTTGAAGGATTGAAATAATGGTGTGGACCAAAGCTGATCACCTAGGGAACCTGCAACATGAATATGGGCTGGGTAGTGATAATTTGGATTATACCTAGCTTTACTATCATTTAACGTTCTTGGCCTACGTTGTCCAAAACGAGCATCCCAGTTAAACATAACATCCGGCTCAAACTCGTAGCCTTGCGGATCTCGGTAACTATGACTTGCGGCGAAAAAATCGGCATACCCTTCCCCAATTGCACCGCTATCCGCACCGTCGTCATAGGGATTGATGAAGTTAGTAACACTGTGTCCATATTCATGCCATATTACATCAGCATCCTGCGCGTCAGCATGCCCCCAACTCCTAATAAAATCCGTTTTTGGTGAAATGAATATGCCGACTGGTCATTATAAGAACCTTGTGCATCAATGGTGATCGGCGCATAGTGGATCAACTTATCGCCAGTAAAACCCAATTCCTGCAAATGACGCTGAGCAGAATCGACGTGAAAATAGGCCATTTGTTGTAAAAAGCTGGCAGAGCTATGATTATTTTTTGCTACACCAGCTACAGGCAACATTTCCACAACTTCGTGTGGTTCTGCAAAGTCAGTTACTCGAGCATAAGGCCCCGTCAGTGCTAGCTGGTTGCCAATTAGCGTTAAATCTCTAAGCTCAACAAGTCTAAATGCTGCATCCGCAAATTCAGTCTGCGGTGTAAACTGTTGCTCAATGTCTTCACTCATTAAGCTAGTTTTTGGGTCTGGATCAAATAACCATGACTGCTTGATTCGACCTGAGTATTCAGGCTCAACTTCACTTTGGTAGGCAGGAATAGCGCCGCGTTGACCAAGGATTTTAGTGGCATCAGCATCAATAAAATAATGCTGAGTAACGATTTCACCTTGCAAGGTTTCACTTACTAATACGTTCCAAACAAATCTTAAACCTTGCTGCTCAAGCCACCACCCTCGCTTAATTTCTTCTATCGAAAAATGGTCAACTTGTTTATCAATTAATGCACCAACCTGCTCAATAGAAGGAGCAACAGAGACCGTGCCTTCATCCACGTTTAACGTCGAAAAACGAGAAACATACAATCGAAATGCTAGTCCTTGTTGATCCGTTGCAACACTATCCACGATATTAAATATTGGCAAAGCGTCATAAGTAGGCATAAAGCTATAATAATTGCCAAACTGACCTTTACGACGGTAAGAAAATTGATATTTTCTTGCTAACTTGGTTTCAAGTAACTGTTCAGCTTGTTGTGAGTTAATAGCACGACCAGTAACAAATTGAAGCTCTGCCGCGGTCGCACCTAGGTGCCACAGTAGCAATAGTAATAATGGTTTTTTCAAGATGGTCACCCTTTAAAATTTATACTGGATAGATGCTCTAAAGTTTCTACCTGGTTGTGAATAGTCGAAGTCGGAATTGGATTGACCAGCAACATCTTGATATCGGGTATAATGCTTATCTAGCACATTGTTTATCGCGGTATTGAATTTCCAATTTTTTGATAGTGTGTAACTTACGGATAAGTCTAGGCTGTGCCAACTTCCTGTTGACTGACAAGGTATTTCTACATTTAAAAATGGGTCTTGGCACGTAGGTAAGTCAGTCATCTGGCTTTGTCCATACCATTGCAGGTTGATTAAAAAGTCACTGAACTCATAATTGGCATAAAATGTATATTCGAGCGGAATAAGATTTCTTAGGTATTCTTGCTTGTCTTTATTCTTTCCGTTCATCCAGCCAATATTTGCGCCAAACATTAGTGACTCTAATTGATAAGTTACCTCTGCTTCTGCACCGAACGTATACGCTTCATCGATATTGACAAACTGGCGCTCCATTACTCCATCGTTTAATCGTAAACGGATGTTCACCCAATCGATAAAATCGTCGTAGCGGGTGTAATAAATACTGCTGGCAAAATGCAATTTATCAATTGTTTGCGAAAACCCTAGTTCCAAGCTATCACTGGTTTCTGCTCTCAACTGAGTATTGGCAACAATTTCAAACGGAGGAAAGGCAAATAAATGAGGAATATTGCCATATACTTTATCGTATGGTGCAGCTCGGTAGCCCTGTGCATATGCTCCGTAAGCATTAAAACCATAACTATTTTCATATCTGATTTGTGCGCTAGCTGTGACTTCATTTGAGCTCGTGTCTTCGTCACCTTCAGCAGATAATGCATTATGGTCGTAACGCAAACCAATTAACGCCCTAAAATTACTATTAATCTGCCAATCGTCACCAACATAAGCACCAAGTATCACTGTTTTAGCTGCATTAAACGGTGCGTCAATCGTCACTTTCCGCGTACCATTCTCAATCACGGTATCGACTTTAGGACGCTCATGCTCAACCTGTTCTGCACTAATGCCATACATCAGTTCATGATTGCCAAAAGACTTAGCAAAATCTAATACGCCACCAAAACTGGTCTGAGAAAAACGGTCTTCCGAAAGCAGCTGCCTATATCGAGTCTGAACCTCAAAAAATTGACGGCTGATTAGTTGCTCAGTATCGTTTTCGTGCTGTGTTTTGCGCCAGAACATTTGTCCAAGCGCATCATCAAAGATGAGAGATGAATTCACAGATTGCCATTTAACGCTGTGGCTATGAGTTTGTTGGAGTTCACGTTGTTTTTGAGACTCAACCAGCCACGCACCGTCATGTTGGGGCACGGTTTCCGGTTTGATTTTGTTTTCTGTCTGCTGTGTCAACCAGCTAAAATCATATGTAAAAAGGCCCAAACCTGATTCGTACTGACTACTAAATTTTGCGCTTTGACCTTTAACGTCTAGCGGAGCGCGTGACTCGGGAAAGTTTTGCTGCTCTTCAGCACGCCAGTCACTGACTTTTAATAAAACAGGTAACCCAAAAAATCCAGTTGCACCAGTGAGTGTGTTTTTAACTTCCGAGTTGGTACCGTTGTACAAGCTCTTAATTGCTAAATAGTTATCTTCACTTCTTAGATAATCATTTGCTTGTTTGGTATTCACTTTAACCACACCAGCTAGTGCACCAGCCCCAAAAAATGTTGAGGCTGGTCCCTTTGCCACTTCAATAGATTTGACGTCTTCCAAATCAAAATTAAATCGCCCAACCAGATCGTTGATGTCACTTGCGCCATAACCATCCGCAGCTCTACTACCATTTTGCAACACCAGTACGCGATTACCTGACATACCGCGAATGGTAATATTTTGAGGACGACCGCTATAACCTGTGATCGCCACACCTGGCTCCGTTTTAAACAAATCGCTCAACTGTGTTGCTACAAGCTGTTCAATATCATCATCACTTAGTACAGCCGCACTACCGGAAAGCTCTAACAAAGATTTTTCAGCTTTGTTTGCAACAATTTCTATCACTTCAATGGATTTAGAGTCCGCGTTGGCTGCATAACCGGGGAAGATAATTACTGAAGAAACAAAAGGAACAATAAAGCGAATCATTTTTACTTACACCCAAAACAACAAGATTGCGAATGATAATGATTTTTATTATTTTATCAACTATAAAATATAACTAATTTTTATAGCTCTAGTAATAAACTTTCGGAATAGAATGTAAGAGCGAGGAATAGCATTTACAACATATTTTTTTTAATGGAATTTAAAATATATTTTTGTTTTTACAGTTTTTTACATTCGAAAATAACTCACATTTATTAGCCCACAAGGCCAATCAAAACAAGTAAGTTTATTGCAAATAGGTAAATTACAGTGAGAACACAACAAGCCTATCTCGACTTGCTGTGTTTCTACTGGTGTTTACAAATATTGCCTTATTTGTAGCGCTATCAAGTGTATGTTTTTGAAGTCAACATAGGTCGAACCAAGGGCTGCAGCATACCCGCAAAGAAAATTCCTGCCAGTAGCCACCACAAGGTATAATCAGTTTCAACTTCTTTGCCTTGAGCGACTTGTTCTAACTTTTGACCAGTCACTTGCTCCATATTGGCTTTACTTGCTGTCATATCAACGTTAGGCACAGCTTGCCCAGGCATCAAGGGTACTAAACCAAACCCCGCATTTTGTTGTTCAACATACTCAGTGAACTTTTTATTATCGGTCACTACATCATGTTGATTTGCAATTTCGGTGTAAGTATCTAGCATCTTTTTCAATGTCTCAGGAGAGGCTTTCCAATACCCTTTTCTAACCGCTTCAAGCATACGCTCAAGGATCTGTGCTAATGCTTCGGCATTATGCTGCTCAAAGAACTCTCGCATCTTCATGTCATACTTATCATCAACATACACGTCAAAGAACTCTTGCCATTGATCGTCCCTGACCGCTTCGGGAGTCATCACTTCCCAACCCCACATGTTGTTCATTCGATCAAGTATTGCCGTTGCCCCAGCATACCCCGCGTCTTGCATTGCCTGTATCCAGCGAGGATGGAAATACCGACTGCGCATTTCATTGCTCACAAACTGATCTAATGTTTGGGTTTTCTCATGTCCTTTTCGACGTAAGTTCGCTACATACATCTTTGGAGTTTTACCGTCCAGACTGCGAACAGCTAAACCAATTCCACCAAAATATTGAAATGGATCATCATTAGTCATCAAAGCATATAGATTAGTCGAACGAGAAAATACAACGCCATCTGTACCCGATAACACCTTGGCATAGAGTCCTGTTTCTGAAAGATTCTCACTCCAGCGAGATTCATCTTTGCCATAACCGAACCCCATCCGGTCTAAGTAAAGATTCGCAAGCTTACTGTCATCGTCCCACGTATCTGAAGCAAGGCTCATTCCCGCCAAGCCAGTACCGTAAGCACCTGTTTCATTCGAAAAGATCCGTACCGATGAAAGGTAATCAGCATCATCCTCAGATTTTCCTTCCTCTATAAGCTGCTGTTTTAAATTGCTAGCGTGGCGATAAACAAAGTTGTTTTCTTCTTTCATCTTCGCCACTTTATCAATGGCTTCGGCCAACCACAGCATTACGTTAGGAAATGCGTCGCGATAAAGACCTGTTGCCGATATCACCACATCAATTCGCGGACGCCCCAATTCAGAATATGGGATCACTTCCGTACCAACAATATTACCCTGCGGGTTCCATTTAGGCTTTATACCCATCGCGTGTAAAATTTGTGCCTCTAACGCCCCTTGATGGCGCATAGTCTCTAGGGACCAAAGAGAAAATGCGAGCTTTTGAGGATATCGCCCATGTTCTGCCTGATAATCAGCAACAGTTTGCTCTAGCATGTTAACTCCTGCTTCATAGGCTTCTTTTGATGGTACTTTTGCGGGATTAAAACCAAGCAGATTACGACCTGTGGGCACAGCTGCAGGATTGCGAATAGGATCGCCACCGTGACTTACAGGTATGTATTGTCCTGATAATCCATTCAGTAAGCCCTCTAGTTCAGCGATTTGATGGAAGTTATCCCAATAGGTCTTTGCTAAGTCAATTGGTCCTTTAAGGGTGTCAGGTAACTCTAGTTGTTGTTGCCCACCCAACACGCTCTGCAATAACTGAAAACCCTCAAGTGCTTCAAGCTTTACAACGTTACGCTCATCAATTTGTTGCTCTTTTGCGAAAGCTAAACCATGCTCACGTTCATACTCACCCGCAAGGTGAGTAAAGTCGTCCCCAAGCATTTGTAAGATTGTGCTGTATAGATGCGCCTCTTCCGGTAGTTCGCCAAAAATATGGATCCCTAAAGGTTGGCTCATCTGCGCTAAGGTATTAAGATGATCTTGCAACTTACTAATATGTGCATCGAACGCTTGAGATAAAGCCTTTTCGTCAAGTCCTAAGTCTTTCAGCATATTCAACTTAGTTGCGAGGGTAATGATTTCTGCCCGTGTATTCTCACGCGTCAAGCCTTCAGCAAGCATCAGATAATTTGTAATAAGCTCACTAAGTTCAGCAACGTCCGTATAAAGCCCTGCTTTGGCAAACCCTGGAGTAAGATGACTTATCATAGTCGCTCGGCCTCGACGCTTAGCTTGCATCGCTTCACCAACATTATCAATAATATATGGATAGAACACCGGAATGTTCCCAATTGCCAAATTCGGCGCATCATACACAGATAATCCGCGCTCTTTACCACTTAACCACTCTTGTGAGCCGTGCGTGCCTAAGTGAATTACCGCGTCCGCACCAAACGTCTCTCTAGCATACAAATACATTGCCAAATAACCATGGTTAATAACGGACTTTGTGCTGTGATAGGCTGCTGAATGCTCTTTTGCGTTACTGCCGCGAACCCCTTGAGGCAAAATTATCATGTTGCCTAAGTCCACCCGTGGAATAACAAACATAGGTTCACCATTGTGTTCACGCACCATGGTACTTTCGCTTGGCTTGCCAAATTTTTCCACAATTGGCGCTGTAACGTGTTGTGGCAAAGAGTCAAACCAACGCTGATAAGTGGATAAAGACATATAATCAGCAAGACCAACATCAACCAGTGCTTCAGCATCTTCTCCACGATAATAAGGACGTAAAAGTTTGCCAGCTTGCTCAATAATTTGCTCTGGATGAGCTTGCTTCACATCGTAACCCTTGGCTTTCATTGCATCGGCAATATTCACAATTGAGCTTGGAACATCTAAAAATGCAGCACCTATATTTTTTTCTCCGGGAGGGTAATTCCAGATAAATGTAGCGATTTTTTTCTCACGATTTTTAATATGCGCTAAATTCGCGTGATTAAATGCCCGCTCAACCAGCGCATCAAGCTGCGCCTGCATTACCACCTTCACACCTTTATCATTCGCAGCGATGATGCTCGGATCTACACTCCCTGTATCCTCAGGCATTACTAAGAAAAATGGCGTTAACGAAGGAGAAATGCCAGCATGATCTTGGTTAAAAGCAGCTTCATCACCTTCGGTGTAATTCATTGCATGAATAACTGGAACCCCAATTTGAGCAAACTCAGCACGACGCTTTTCTACGTAGTGAAGTGAGCGGTAATTAATGAGCAAATCAACTCTCGCCCCATTCTCATCCGTTAATAGCTCTGGGTAAGTCAATGACTCGTCATTACCTTCAAAGAAAAAGGCGAGCGCCTTTGCTCCTTTCTTTTGTAATCCATGGATTAAGGCATCCACGACTTGTTGTTGCTCGTAGTCAATTACAGAGCGGTGAATAGCAATCGCGATAACCGGCTGATTGTCTTCAACATCCAACCAGTTAAAGAATTCGCTTTGATTAGCTGTAACGCTAGATTTAAAATCAGGATGATATAGACCTACATTTGGCACTACCTTTACCGGCTCTGGCGCTTCACTCGATAACCCAAATACCTTAGTCGATATGTACAACATCATGTTACGGTAGTTTTGGCTACCTGCATTATTGTAGTATGCGCCCAATGTTGTATGCTGCGACGGGGATAACCCTTGATTCATTTTCATGTTTTCAAGATCCCCTAAAGAGATCACTGGAACCTCCGGATAATCTGTCAAATATGATGTGTAATCTGCAAACATATACTGTGACAGCATAGGATTAATACCATCCAGTAAAATCAACTTAGCACTTTGCCAAGCGGCTCGGATCTCATCTTCTGATTTGCCACGAGTGCTAAAGTTAGTCAGTTTAAAAGGCTGATCTTCGGCCAGCGAGAGCAATAACTCTCCTTTTGATTTAGAAGCATGTCCTGACATCATAATCAACACTTCAGGCTGTTGCTGTGCAAAACTTTGGAAAGAAGACAAAGCTAAAATGAGCAGCGCGAATAGTCGGGTCATCTGTTTGTCTCCTTCGCATTGTTTTCAGTTTTCTTTTCATTCTCTGGAATATAGACAAAACTACCGTCTGCCATTTTATATGCGACCCCGGCTCTCATGCCTTCTCCAGAGCCTATTTCTCCATTAGATTTATATTGCTTAATTTCCTTGCCTTCTTTCACGATCACTTCCATGTTGGGTTCACCGGCGTTTTTTACCACAGTGACATTTTCTGATGTAAATGGACTGAGTGGATTTTGCGCAATAGAAATCAGTAACGCCGCGATAATCACCAAAAAAACATCAACCAAATTTACGGCACTCACAATAGGGTTTAATTCTTCGTCTTCATCTAAAAAGCGCATGGAAATTATTCCCCTCTCAGTTTTCGAATGTTGATCAACTCCTGAGCACACCAACGTTTCTTAACCGAAGCGGGCCAAAAAGTAAGTGTAGAAATAACAAGTCCCCATATTACCGCAGCAAACGCAATAATTAAGTTTTCGCTGATCCCCTGAATGTTACCGTCTGCGAGCGCCTTTAACGCCGGCCCCATTGGGATCATTGTCGCGATAAGACCTAGCATTGGAGCAACCCGCGTAACAATTCGAAGCGTTTCGAGCTGCTTTAATGCAAACACCTCTAACTCATCTTCAGATGCGCTTGGATTCGCAATAAAATAGTTATGAACATGAAAGCCGTTGTGGCTTTGTAACGACTTATTATCTATTCCACGTTGGTATGACAAACGACTTTTCCTACGAATTAAAAATTCGGATACAAAGCGTCCAAGTGCAAAAAATGCGTAAACAAAAAGTACTGATATTACAATAATAACTGGCGTCATTAGCAGCTCAGATACATTGGCCATTAGCATTTCTATTGCTTGTATATTCACAATAATTCCCCTCTATAAATTATCGCGACAATGTACTTGAAAATGTAATAACTTACAACAACACAAATGGAAATTATTATTATTTAGATTGATCTTTTTAATAATAGAGGTATGATCTTCGCAAATTTTAGTAGCAGCTCAGCAATAAAATATTCATAGGAATCTCATCATGCGCTTTGCAAAAACACACTATTTGCGACTACTTATCGCCTCAATTATTGCTTCTGGATCAACGGTTGCGTTAGCCGATAACGCGGTTTCCGCAGATGATTTAGAAGTTATCGTTGTTAGTGGATCTCGTAGTGAGAAGCCACTTAAAGACGTAGCAGCTAGTATCTCCGTAATGTCTAGCCAAGACATCGAAGAACAAGTAATCACCGATGTAAATCAGCTTTTTCAGTATGATCCAAGTATAAAGATTACGGGTCGTATAGGTGGTGCACAAAATATTCAGGTTCGAGCTATGGGCGGCGATAGAGTATTGATCATAAAAGACGGTATGCGCATGAATGAAGGCTATGGCGCGGATGGACTCAACGATATAGTGGGCCGAGGTTTTATTGATACTGATACGATAAAACAAGTTGAAGTTGCGAAAGGAGCCAGCTCATCTCTCTATGGTTCCGATGCGTTGGGGGGTATTGTGGTATTTACCACCAAAGATGCCAGTGATTATCTTAACGACAATGAGCATCTTGGCGCACGTGTAAGGATAGGCTATAGCGACCTCAGTGAACAAACTAATCTAAGTGCAACGCTAGCAGGCCAGCATGGCAATTTTGACCACTTACTGAGCCTAACAGCCAGAGATGGTAAAGAGGAGCAAAATAAGCACAACACCCGCGCTCCCTTTGATATAGACTCTCAAAGCTTACTTTACAAATTAAAATACAACTTCAACGACAAAGATTATGTCAATGTTTCTGCTGATCTGTGGCGCCAAGATGTAAGTGGCGACCTTGCCGATGGTCTATTGGCATATTTCCGTGGTTTAGCTAAATATGGCTACAACATCGCGACGGAAAGTACAGAGACCGAAAAGCACACAGATTCGTTCCGCCTGAGTTATCACAACGATACGGGCAATAGCGTTTGGGACACAGCACAGTTTAATTTGTATTACACAAACAGTGTTCAAGACGATCAAGAGTATGCTTTACTCGATATTAACGCGCCTATGTTTGGTGTTATCGAAAAACGCGACATGTGGAAAACCGGGACTTATGAGCAAACTACGTATGGTTTTATTTCTCACGCGAGTAAAGCACTCGATAAGCAACATACTCTTGGTTACGGTGTTGATATAGAAACCACTGAGAGCCTACGCACAGTACGTGAATACCGAGAAGTGGAAGGCGAAGTCATCAAAGATGACATTACCAATAAATTCCCGAAAAATGATACACTTCGCGCTGGCCTATTCATCAATGACGAAATAAAGCTACTAGATGACAAACTTATAGTTACACCAGGCCTACGTTTCGATTATTACAGCATGGACCCAAGCGGTACCTTAAAGACCGATGGTACAGAATTTGCGAAAATAGACGATCAACATTTATCGTTTAATTTAGGTGGTTTGTATTATCTAAACAACATGCTTTCTGTTTTTGCTCAGTACGGCCAAGGGTTCAAAGTACCGCCTTATGATCTAGCTTATATTGAACACTACAATCAGGCTTCTGCAGAATATTTATATGAAATCTTACCAGCAGAGGACTTAAGCCCAGAAGAAAGTGACACCTTAGAACTTGGATTACGTGGCCATATTGGTGACTTCACTATTTCAACTGCACTGTTCCACAATAAGTTTGATAACTTCTTGTCTACAGAGCTTATAAGCCGTGAAACCATATTGGATGATGAAGGAAACTTTGCCTATAACCATGACAAATTCCAATACCAGAACATTGATTCAGTTACGATCAAAGGAGCTGAGTTCTCCACCACTTACTATGCTACCGATACATTGTCTGTTTCATTTAGCGCAACATATCAAGATGGTAAAAATGATGAGACAGATGAATATATCAGTTCCATTAATCCGCTGTCAGGGAACCTAGGCTTCAAGTATCAAAATGATATGGTGAGTTCAGATCTTATCCTTAATTTTGCTAAAAAAATGACCAAAGTGAACACAGGTAAATACCAAACTCCTGGATACGGCACGATTGACTGGTTAGCACAAGTTAAATTGGGTGATAATACTGCCGTAAATTTAGCTATCCGTAATCTATTTGATAAAACTTACTACCAACACGGCAATCTTGCAGGCCACGGTATGACAGAAAGCTTAGATGGACTTGAAAGTGCGGGACGAAGCTTTGCAGCCTCTATCCGATATGACTTCTAATACTAATTCGCTTAATTAAGTGAACTATTTTGAGGCGAGAAAACCTTGTCGATAACCCCGGTGAAGGCCAACTTCACCGGTGAACAGCTCTTAGCTTTGCATCTCTACTTGCTTAATTTATCCAAAGTCCGCTATGATTTTTTACGCAGCCAAAAGAGGCTTCCTTCCACGCTTAACCAGGCTTTTTTGCCACCACAATCTATATAACTTAAGACTTCTTCTTTTGAACCCAATGTGTAGCCATATATCTCTTTTTGCTTAGTCTTTTCTTGACCTGTAAGCATCTTGATAAAGTGCTTATTGTACCCTTTGATTGTCGCTTTTAGCTCATTCAAAGCTTTGCTCTCGCCACCCTGCGCAAAATGCATCAGCGCCTCTGCAGATAGCATAAAAATACTCTCTTCTTCATATTCATCAAGGCAAGCTTGTAGTTTATCCCACTGTTTTAAGATGACTAAACCGTTCACATACAGGTATCGACAGGCTTGATTATCGTTTGGATTAAGTCGCTGCAGCACGTCTAGCTCATCAACCGCCTCTTGTACTCTGTCTGCCCAAAAGTAAATCCATGCTTTATGGTAACGAATAAACATATAAGGTCTGGTTTCGTGGATAAGCCAAAAATTGCCTTGATTTTCCTCAATATAATCAGGCGTAATAAAGTCTTGTTCTTCATTAAGGATAAACTGGTCAAGTAAAGGGATTGAATCAATGTGAGTCAATTTGAGTAAGTTCTCAATCAGTGAGTTTCTTATTTCTTCTTGTTCTTCATCAAAATCTTCTTCAAATTCAAACGCTCCGAGCTCGTTGTCTAGCTCAGGGTCCCAAATTAAAGTATCCCCTAACTCCATAATCGCGCCAGCCAAATAACGCTTTACGTCATGAGCCTCGCGCTCAAAAGGCATCGTAGGCTCAGCGTGTGAAAACGCCGCCTTTGCTGCATCTAAGCTAGTAAATCCGGTGAGCTGTTGTTGTAATTCATTTACCGCACCTTTTTGCTCTAGTGACAAGTTCTCAAAAGATACTTTATCCAAGGCCTTAAGCAGACCAAGACAAAAGCTCGGTAACGGAGCCCCTTCTACTAATGATGCTGCAAAGTCTTGCTTAGATAGCGCACACTCTTTTGGCAACTTATAAGTTTTTCCATCCAAGCTTGAGACACACTGTTCATGCAAATACATTAAGGCCTCTAACTGAGCACGGTAAATAGCCGTGTAATCACCAAAGAGCTCAGGCAACCACTCGTGTATTTCAGCAATATCATTAATGGCAACTTTGCCTATCACATAGCCTTCAACAAAATAATAATCCGGTTGATGCTGAGTATCTTGAGAAAAGGCATTAACTGCTTTGCGTAACGCACTTGGAGTCATATTGAATATTCCTTTAACAATTGAATAAGTAGGTAGGAGCCGCTTTATTCGGGGATCTCTACACAAAACATCGCGGAATAAATCCGCTCCCACACTAGCCCCCGCTGGTGGGAGCCGCTTTACGCGGCGATCTCAACAAAAAACATCGTGGAATAAATCCGCTCCCACCATACTAGATCCCACTGGTAAAAACCACTTCAAGTATGAGCCGCTTCGTGCGGCGATCTCTACACAAAACATCGCGGAATAAATCCACTCCCACCACACTAGTCACCGCTGGTGGGAGCCGCTTTACGCGGCGATCTCTTGCACCCCATTACAGAGAACCAATCCCTCACACAACCTTTCGACGCTCCCAACCCCAGCAAAGCGCCAAAGCAAACACACCACTTGCGTAGGTTACATACAAAGGCACTGAGGTGTCGGCATCCTCAGCATACATAAACACACTCGACATCACCCAAGCTACAGCTGCACCAATCAACAGCCATACCGCCGCAGAATACAGCTTATACACTGGCGCACTCAAATAACCCGACAGCACCACGCAAGCCGCTGCTACACCGCCTATCACCGGCTTTTTCCACCAGCCCACATATTCAGCCAACATCCCAGCTAAGGTTGCTGACACGACAAAAGTCACGATGACGATTACGATAGACAGTAAAAATTTAAGGGCTTGGTTCATAATTCACCTTTGCAAAATCACGGACTACTGAACATAGTCCACAACATCCATAGATCTAAAGTTGAGATGCTTTTCTTCATGATGTTCTGCATCCAGTACTACTGACAAGTACGGAGCAAATACCATTTTTTCATCCGATGAGAGCTCAAACTCCATTTTAAACATTCGCTTACTTCCTACAGGTACAGTAAAGTAATCAGAGTTATAACTACCATATCGCTTTTCACCTACATAGTATGCAAGTAATCTAGCTTGACTATCTTTGTGGTCAATCGCATAACTTTTATTTCTAATCCTAAAAGCATTATCACGAGGAAGCAGATTAATAGCGTAAAAGGAGCAAGTAAGATTTTTACCGCGCTTTTCACATTTATCCTTCTTTACTTCAAACCCCGCGTAGTGTTGAAAAGTTTTGACGGGGCCATCGTACTCATCGTTGAACATGGAAAGTGATATCCAAGGATCTTTTAGAAACATCCCGGCTGAAAAAAATGTTGCGCATACAAACACAGTTGAAATTGACTTTATGAATCTCCTAAAAGTGCTTAGTCCAGCTCGCTCAAATTGATAATACAAATAACTTATCATCACCACACTAAGCACCAAAATTGGTATAAAGCGAATCAAGCTACTACCAGAATAAAGCACGTAGGCCTTCACTATCTCAACAAGATCAGTTGCATAAGCACCAATAACGATACTGGTTATAAAAACGGTAAAAGCAACAAATTTATTAAATGAAAATAAAGCCGCTTCTTTTACTGTGTTGCGTTGTTGTGACGCTGAGCCATCCATTTGTTTGCGTGTCCTAGTTACTAAAGTTGTGAAATACAACCAAAGTTTTTATCGATAAATCAATTTACAATCCATCTACATAGAGTTCAAGCTATAACCTATCACCCGTTATGTTGATAGAGAAACCTCTCTGGTTGTTAACCAGCTCCTCTTTGACGCTAATAGCTCATATCTACGCTGCGCTAATTCTCAGAGAGTCTCTACACCTCTCTCAATCACGCAAACGTCACAAACTCCTCATTGGCTTTCATTACTTCATACTCTGGATTTCTTGCCACTATAATAGGTATCGTTCTATGGCGATCATGGTATTTGTAATCGAGTCTGCATTGTTCGCCGTGATACGCTCGAGTAATAGCAAATCCCCATCTAAGATCGGGTATTTACCACCGTTCATAGAGTGACCACGAGCATGAGCTAAGAAGTGTTTTTCAAGGTCAACTTTTCCACATCCCGATGGAGCTGGCATGAAGGACATTTCGCTACTTTCACCAGTTTTAAAGTGGCCGCAGGCAATTTTTAAATTAGGAAATTGTGGCAGCTGTACTACTTGGTTATCTCTATTTAACTTAGCAACTAGGTCTCTAGGAGAGTGTGTATCAAAAAGTGCATAAGACTTGTTCAAAAAGCTGTAGTGGTTACCACCAAAGTGTTAGATATCTTTTGCCAGACCATTAAAACTAGGGTTAAACCAAGCCCGTAGAAATAACAACTATAGATAAGCTAGCCTGATACAAAGCATTACAGCTATTTTTATCACTTTACTGGCTTAGTCGGTGTTTTACCTGTTGTTAGTTCGGTGTAGAGATCCTGCGCTACCTTATATAAAGGTTTGCTTGTAGGCTGGCTATGCGAGGTGCCGATTCGGTTTACAACTTTTCCACATTCACCTACATTGGAAATGTAGCTTGGGTTTCAACAGGAAAGTCGCATGCACTTTAAAAATAAAATAACAAACGAGCGTTCTTACAATACCGGTGGCAGTGAGGCGAGTAGTCTTGAAAGCGATCGTGGGCGTATTATCAACAGTGCTGCGCTTAGACGGCTGCAACAAAAAACCCAGGTGTTTCCGCTTGAGCGCAATGCGGCGGTGCGTTCGCGCTTAACGCACTCTCTGGAGGTGCAACAAAACGGCCGTTACATTGCTAAAAAAATTGTTGATGCGCTGGTGCAGCAAGGTAGGCAAGATTTGCTGCAATATGGAGATAAAAACGGCCAGCAGGTGGATTTGTCTGAGTGTTTGGTCACTCTGTCTGAAATGGCCTGCTTAATGCACGATATTGGTAACCCTGCGTTTGGTCACTTTGGCGAGGCCGCTATCAATGATTGGTTTAAACGCTATTTGAGCCAGCATCAACAGTTTGCAAAAAGTGCTCGAGCGGCGCTTAGGTATGGCTCAAAGGAGAGCAAAGCGTCGGATCTGGCGGTGCTGAATCAAGAAATGGAGTTACTGCTCGATATTTGTAGTTTTGAGGGTAACGCCCAAGCCATTCGCGTTATTCATACACTTTCTCGGCTTAACCTTACCTATTCACAATGTGCCACTGTGATGAAATATACCCGCTGCGCGACTACACCTAAATCAACCGTAGCCATTGATAAGTCTTATTTGCAAAAGAAAGCGGGATACTATTTTAGTGAAAGTGGGTTTGTTAGTGAGCTGTGCGACAAGTTACAGATCCAAGTGGGTAATCGACACCCGGTTACTTATATCATGGAAGCGGCTGACGATATTGCTTATTGCCTTGCCGATATGGAAGACGCTGTAGAAAAAGGCATTATTAGCGTAGATGAGTTAACGGGCTGTTTAATAGAGGAATATCAAAATATCGCGGCAGGGTTTGGGATCACCGATGACAAGCTATTAGAGCTTATGAGTAAAAAACTGCACTATGCCAATGACAAAGCCAGCAAGCATATGGCGAATTTTGATAATGAGTTTTTTATTTGGCTCCGCGTGGGGTTGTTGCACCCGCTTGCAGAACATGCCAAAACGCGTTTTATCGATAACATTAAAGCGATTTACGAAGGGAGTTTTAATGCTTCGTTACTGGAGGATAACAGCCACTTTCATGCCATTGTAAAGTCATTGAAAACGGTGGCGGCCAACAAGGTGTTTTCGAATAAAGAAGTCGAGCAGTTGGAGCTTCAAGGCTACAAGATCACCAGCAGCATATTGAATGAATATCAGCGAGTGCTTGACTTAAACGCTGATGAATTTAACGCAGCATTAAATGGCGGCCATGACTTTGCGATAGAGTCACGATTGATTAATCGAATTTCCAAAAAGTATGTTGCGGTATACCGCGAGACGGTCGCGCAGCTTAGTGAGGCTGAGCAAGCCGAGCCGATTTTTGAGTTTTATTATCGCTGCCGCCTTATTCAGGATTTTATTAGCGGTATGACGGACCAGTTTGCCTATGATACCTATCGAGCATTGAACGCGTTGGATTGAGGTTGAGGGAGTGAGCGCGCGGTCTTGTTGAAAAGATCGCCGCGTAAAGCGGCTCCTACCAGCGGTGATATTTGGGCAATTATCTAGTGGCAGTGTTGTGTGATGGGAGTGGGTTCACCCCACGATATTGTTGAAAATCTCACGGCGTAAAGCGGCTCCTACACAAGATAGTAAGCGGATTTATTCTGCTAGAAAAGATGTCTGTCGCGGCGTAAAGCCGCTGCTACGAGCGAGCTAAAAGGTGGAGAAAATCTCACGGCGTAAAGCGGCTCCTACACATGGTAGTAAGCGGATTTATTCTGCTAACACAGATGTCTGTCGCGGCGTAAAGCCGCTGCTACGAGCGAGCTAAAAGGCGGAGAAATGATCGCCGCGTGAGGCGGCTCTTACCCAAGTGGCAATAAAAAGAGGTGCAAATTGCACCTCTTTTGACTTTTGTAATCTAGTAATGCTTTACATGGGTATTAAAACGTCACGTTGACACCAAACCAAATATTGCGGGCTTTGTCTTTTACATTGTAGTCATCACTAAATACCACTTCGCTTACCACACCACGGCCGCTTAGGTATTCGTATTTACCATCGCCGTTTAAGTCGCTGTAATCTGTGCTATAAGACGTAAAGTCTTCATCCAATAAGTTATTGATACGCGCAAATACAGTAACATTGTCGTTAAAGGTGTATTTAGCACCTAAGTGCAGTAGGTTGTAGTTTTTGTAGTACATGGCTTTGTCTAGGTTATTGTCCCAGCCACGGTAACGATCAGAGCGCATTTCAGCATTTAGCGTTAGTGAGAACTCGTCTGTTACTTGCCAGTTTACCGTGGCATTTGCCATGTGTTCAGCGGTATTGGTTAGTGGTTGACCTTCTTGAGGGCCACTCTTTTGCTCGCTGTCTGTCCAAGTGTAGTTCGCGTAAAGTGAAACTGCATCAGTGAACTGGTAACGACCTGCAAGTTCAATACCTTGGATCTCAACTTTGTCGATATTGATTTTTTGGCTGTAAGTATCGTAACCAAGCTCGTCGTATACGCCCAAATTCACGCATGGTTTTACACCATTGGTTGCAGAGCAGCTCTTGATGGTATCACCACGGGCGATCTTATCGTCAAACTCTGTTGAGAAGTAAGTGATATTAAAATTGTGGTTCTCTGTTGGGTGCGTCCAATACAATGCAACTTCGTTGTTTACACTAGTTTCTGGTTCAAGATCTGGGTTACCAGCAAACGGCGACGTACCTTGACCACCAAAGCCGGTAATACCATTGTATAAGTCAGTCGTTTGTGGCGTTTTATAACCGGTGCTGATCCCGCCTTTTACTGTCCAATCGTCAGACAGCTCATACACACCGTATAGACGCGGAGAAAGTTGGCTACCAAATACATCGTGGTTATCATGACGGACACCCACTGTAACTGTTAGAGGATCGCTCAGGCTCCAGTTATCTTCTACAAATAGAGAGTACATTTGGTGTTCCTGAACGCCTTGATCAACGCCAGACTCCATACCAAATACGCCATCTTGTAATTCACCGTCAACCCACTGACCGCCCACAACAAACACGTGATCGCCAAGTAAGTTGTCAACTGGAATATCCACTCGCGCGTCTAACGTATATTGGTTACTGTTAAGTGTACGCTTTGGACGTGGTAAGAATGTGCTTTCAGCAAGCGCTTTACGTTCTGCTTCTTCCATATCGGCATATTTACCACTGCCATCGTACATGGCTTGTAGTAGTTTACGCTCTGCAACAGAAAGCGGCATAGTACGGCCATTGTTATCGGTATCAACAAACGCCAATGACACAAAGGTTTCAATATCACCAAAAGTACCTTGATGCGTTAGTGACCACCAGCTTCTGTCAAATTCTTGATCCGCCGCATAACCTGCACGTGGATTTACCTTACCACGACTGTCTTGCCAGATTGATTCGATGTTGTCTTTGGTGCCAAGTGGATAGGTAATTTTGCCCGACTCAACGTCGTAGTTTGGTGTATTATCGTACTCTTGATTTGAGATATCATAATCAAAAGTAACTGTGTGGTTGTCGTTTGGTGTGAACACAAACGTCGCACCAAGTTGTGTATTGGTATTGTCAACCGTTCTACCACCACTACCAAAACCGAGTTCACGATGATGCAGCTCACCATTTGGATCGGTTGCAGGTGAAAACTCAGGGTTCGATGCTTGACGCTCATAAATACTACCGCGAGCAGAAAAGTTGAGTAAACCTTTAACTAAAGGCCCATAGATACTGAAATCTGTGGTAATGTCATCACCAAACTGGTCGTTTGTTTGTAGGCTTCGGCCAAAATCGATGCTGCCAGTCCATTCATCTACTGACTTTTTAGTAATAATGTTGATTACGCCGCCCATCGCATCTGCGCCGTAAAGTGTAGAGGCAGGTCCCCTAATGACTTCAATTCGCTCAATGGCACTTTTAGGTGGAATATGGTTAAACGCGTTACCACCAAAGTTATTTGGGTAGATATCACCGTGATTGTTTTGACGCTTACCGTCAATAAGTAGCAGCGTATATTCACCTGTTAAACCACGCATGCTCACACTGCCTTGGCCGGTTTTATCTCGAGTTGTGCCAATATCCACGCCCTCTTGGTACTTCACGGCATCAAGCAAAGTCGTATAGGACTGAGCTTGAATATCCTCAGCCGTGATCACTGAAATACTCGCTGGTGCTTCTGGTATTTTTTGCTCAAAGCCGGTTGCAGTTACAACGATGCGTTCCATATCTGGCTGCGCTTTTACTGAATCTGCAAAAGCAACAGGACTAAGGGCAGAAAGCACCAAAGCAGAGAGTACACCACGTTTAAAAGGCGTGTTTGTCATTGTTAATATCCCAAAATTTATTGCATTAAAGTAAATTTTGGCGAGTACTCTAAATGGAAACTGAACAAAAGTCAAAAATATTGATAATTAATCTCATTTGCATTTTTGATTTAGATCACATTTAAGGGACGTTGTAGGTTTATTGATTTCTCTTAGTCTTGCTCATGAAGAGATCGCCGCATAAAACGGCCCCTACCACATATTTAAACCCTTAGTGGGAAATGCTTTATGCGTATTCATTAGAGACAAGATCGCGGGGTGAATCCGTTCATACAAAATACTTAACCCCTTAGTGGGAGGCGCTGTAGGCGGCGATCAGTAAAGAAGAGACCACCGTGTAAAGTGCTTCCTACGTGCTAAACAGTAAACTCCCTCGCATTATCGTTGAGACGGTGGCTGGTTTGCTCTAACTGCTCAACAATGGCCATAAACTCATTCATCCGCTTAATCGCTTCTTTAGAAATATCACTCAGGCCATTGATATTGGTGTTAATGTCTTCGGTTACCGATAACTGCTCCTGTGAGGCGGTAGCAACCCCCTGAGTCAAATCTTTGATTTTGCTTACAGCTTCAAAGATGCTGTCGAGCACTTCGGAAGATACCATCACCTGCTCTTCCGTCGCTTGCACTTGGCGCTGACTTTGCTGAATGGCGGTATTCGCACTCCCCGCTTTGGTTTGCAGCTGGTTGATGATATCGCGAATTTCTTCTGTGGATTTTTGGGTTCTTTGTGCAAGGGTTCTTACTTCATCTGCAACAACAGCAAAACCGCGGCCTTGCTCTCCCGCCCTTGCCGCTTCGATAGCAGCATTTAATGCAAGCAGGTTAGTTTGCTCCGCAATAGCCTGGATAACGCTCACTACATTTGACACTTGGTCACTTTGCTCAGTCAACTCAGAGATAATATTAGCAGTTTCGTCAAAGCGCACTGACAACTCACTAAATTGCTGGCTGGTTTGCGACATCACTTCCATCCCCCGCTGTGCTTCAAGTTCAACCTGATTCGCATAATCTGCGGTACTCACGGTACTGGACGTGACCTCATTGAGTGTCGCGGTCATTTCTTCCGCAGCCGTAGCAATGGTTTCAAGACGGGCGTTTTGTTCTTCGCTTATCTCTTTGTTACTGCGAATAAAGTGCGCCACTTCTTTGGAAGATTGCGACATCGCGCCACCCGCTGAGCCGATGTTCGTTACTGTATTTTTAAAGCTACTGAGCATACGATTTACGATATTGGCCACCGCTTTAATCTCAGTTGCACCGCTTTCGTCTACCGTTTTTCTAAGATCGTTTGAATTACCTATCTCTTCAAAAGTCCTACCAAGTAACTCTATCGGTTTCACGATACGACGACGAACTAAGTACACGCCAAATAAACTGAAGCATACGGTTATCACTAACATCATCATAGCCCACAAAACATAAGACTCTACAGCACTGTGAGCTCGCACAACATTTTGTTTGGTGCGGCTTTCAAGTTCAGTAAAAAACGATTCAACTGGCTTCATGATGTTGGCTTTATAGCGATGATAATCATCACTGTGGGTAAGCTTAACCGCTTTGTTCAAATCGGGCTCGCCTTGGATGGTGTAATTACCGGCACTATCTTTAAACTTACCTTTTACGGCGTTCATGGCTTCAACTTCTAATGCAACAAGGCCATCGGAATTGGCTTGTGCCTCACTTAAGTAGTTGAGCTCTTTTTGGCTAAAGCCCGCCGCTTTCATAGCATCGAGTAATACTTCTCGCTGACCGTCTGGTTTTGGTTTCTCACCATAGTTAAGCACCAAATCCCAATAAATTTTATGGTAGCCTTCAGGCCTTGGCTTTTCACCATTACGGATCGCTAATACATCCATATACATCTTTTCGTATTTATCGTTACCAGTTACCGCATAAGTTCTGCCCAATCGCGTTAAATCGTCGGAGCTTTGTCTTAATTCGTCGGCCAGTTGATAAGCTTTATATCGGTTGTCCGCCATTTGCTCAAAATCAAGCAAGGCGTTGTACATGTTAACAACCAATAAGGTAACGATGACGACAAAAACAATAATGCCACCGAATATAGTGGTCATGAGGATACGGATAGAGTTTAACTTCATGATTCTAGCCTTTATTAAAGCGTTCACAATAAAGACTAGTGCAGGGGTTGAGATTCTTCTAGCATAGAATTAGGAACAAATGGAGTTGACATAATAACAGTGAGAGCCAAATCAAAAGATCGCGGAGTAAACCCGCTCCTACCACATATTCAAATCCTTGGTGGGAGCCGCTTTATGCGGCGATAATTAGAAAAAAGATCGCGGGATAAACCCGCTCCTACCACAATAAACACCGCTTAAATACTGGCAGGCATGCCCATGCAGCTTGCGTAGTAAGTGGTCGTTGCTGGCCAATCAGAGAATACGCCGATTACGCCAACCTCTTTGGCCAATACATCTAGCACTTTAAAGGTATCACCATCGTTATCTATCATCGCCTCACCTGACAGACTTCCGTTGATGCTTTGGTAATACCAACCACCACCGCTGGCTAAGTGACCAGAGCGCTCTAGTGTCCAAGTGATGATCCCAAGCCCTGCTGCTTTTGCAGCTTTGGCATATGGTGAGGGAACGATTTTCCCCCCTTCTTCGGTTAATAACATCCAAAGTGGCGGTGCGATAATGTTAACACCATCCGCTGCAAGCTCTTCCATCGTTGGTGAAAGTAGCTCTGGGTTATGCACGATTTGCTCTGCTGATACCATGGTTTCATTGTCTACTGCTTGCGCTTCGTATCTGTCGTCCAAATACACTGCCTGTGCACCAAACTCTGGATTTTCTTTTATCCAATAGACGACATCGTCACGATTAAATGACTGCGCCCAGACATTTTTTGGATCTACATTTGCGGCTTTATATTCGTCGATCATTTTTTGTGCGTAGGCTTCTTGTGTAAAACCGTCAAAAGGCATGGCGACAGACGGAGTCTTCAGCTCTGGCGTCATTTTCACGCCTAAACTTTTAAATAACTCAATACTCTGGGCATGGGTCATTAAAGTGCCACGGCTCGAATATAAATCGGTGCGCCAATTTGCCGTGCCATCCATATATTCCGCTACAGTTGTAGCCATTGAGTTCGCGGCATCCATTTTACCTTTTAATGTCTTAAACTCAGCCAAAGTAATGTCGCTGGTACAACACATAGCTTGGGCTGCAATTCCATTTTCAGGATCGCCTGGTACAAATGGTGTTGTACATTTTTGGCCTAAATCCGTTGCTAAGATATTTGTTGTAGTGTGTAAATCACATTGTGAATGGCGACAAACCAGCTCTTTGTCTTTGGTAAAAGCAACGTCACACTCTAAAATCCCAGCACCCATTTTAGCTGCCGCAATATAAGATTCTTTGGTGTGTTCAGGAAACTGCATTGGCGCACCACGGTGTCCAATTGAAAAGTCTGTTTTATAAAAAGGTCCGTTAGCACACTGCTCAAGCTTAGTTTTGAGTGCACTGTCTTCCATATCTTGAATCAAGAAATCAGGCCGTGTGCCCACTTGCATGGCACTTGCGCTACCTGCTGGCACTTCCACAATTACCGGAACTTCAACGACTTTTATTTCAGTCTCCGTTGTGATCACCGGCTTTTCAACCTGCACAACCTCCACAGAATCATCATCACATGCACTCAGTAATAATGCAGCTACGATCGCAGAACAAACGCTTATCTTATTCATTGTAATACCATTATTATTTTAAAGAAGGCTTACGCTAGACGCTTTGTATTACGATTACGGGAACAAATCATGATTTTTTGGTTACATATTTTTAACTAAATATAACTCCCCTGACTGGATAATGGTTGTGTAATTTGAATATAAAGAAAAAGAGCCTGCAGTTAACAGACTCTTAGATGCGAGATAATTACCTAAGCGTTTAATTAACTATTTGACCTCTTAACTCACCACTTGGATTTGCTGGTGTATGCACATTCACGTAGTGACCACCGCCAGCCAGAATCGCAAATATTTCCGCTGTCAATGCAGCATTGGCCGGAGCCATCCAGCGATTGACATCACTACTATCTTGCATTAACGTTAGTAAAACAGGGCCGTTTTCACCAGCAATACCAGTATGTATATGCGCAGCCGTTGCATCGGCAACACCTGAGGTGAGGACTTGTAATTCAAGGTCGAAGCCGTTTCGATTTACCAAAGCATATCCACTACCAGTAGCTGTGGTTGTAACGGCTGGGACTTCTTGCTCGCCACTCAATGGAAACGCTACCAAAGTGTAGTTGTCAGTGAGGATCTGGCCACGTAGTTCACCACTCGCATTTGCTGGTGTATGCACATTAACATAGTGACCACCCGACGCGAGCACTGCAAAAATCTCAGCATTGATCATGGTGTTGTCTGGCGTCATCCATACATTCATATCATCGGTGCTTTGCTCAAGGCCAACTAAAACATCACCATTCATGCCGATCCGACCGGTATGAATATGTGCCGCCGTTGCATCCTCAACACCGCTAGTGACAACTCTGAGCTCTACTTCATAGTTATCAGTGTTAACAAGGGCATAGCCATCACCGGATGCCATTGTTGCTACTGCTGGCACTTCCTGTTTGCCGGATAAGTCAAATGTAGCAACTGCGTAATTGTCCGTCAGGATTTGGCCGCGGATCTCACCATTTGTTAGCTCTGGCGTGTGAACATTGACGTAGTGTCCACCCGAGAGCAAAACATTCAACGTCGCTTCGTCGATCATCGTGTCATCGGGAGTTACCCAATCTGTCATTACTTCGTCGTCCTGCTCTAACACCACAAGCACATCGCCGTTCATACCAATGCGGCCAGTGTGAATATGTGCAGCAGTGGCACCATCAACGCCCATAGTCACCGCGCGAAGGTAAAGCTCGCCGTCGGTGCTGTCGTATGACGCATAACCATACCCCATGGCACTACTTTCATTCATTGGCACCTGTTGTGAGCCATCTAATTTGAACGTGATCACGCTTACCGTGTCAGGCACAATCTGAGCGCGTAACTCGCCGTTTGGAAAGGCTTCGGTGTGTAGATTAATATACCAATCACCATCCAACATATCCTCAATTAGATCCTCAGACAGATCTGTGATCGGAATACTCACTTTATTGTCATCTGATGCTTCAAAGGCGAATGCCACATCGCCATTCGCCCCCAAATCACCATCGTGAATATGTGCAGCACTAAAACCTTCGACGTTGCTGTAGTCGAGTGTTGCTCTGAGTTGCATCAGATTTTCATCAAGCTCAACTGTTGCGGAAGCGGTTTGCATTGACGTATTCATCGGCACTTCTTGCTTTCCTGATAACATCAATTCAAAGGTCTTAGTCGCTGAAAACTCTTGGGCTGGCGGCGGTGGCGGAGGTGTAACAGTATCGTTATCGTCATTATCGCTGCATGCCATAAGAAGCATGAAGCTGGCACTTACTATAAACTTTTTCATTATACTCATCCTGTAGACTCGGTTAAAAAGAATGACTTTTGTCACCCATAGCTAACCCTTACGAACAGCTTTGAATAAAAGTTCATCAAACTTGCAAAATTATTGTATATTTTTTGTCTGTACCTAATTGCACCAACCGCAATACCAACTTTTGCCTGATCACCCTTTGATACCGATGGTACTAACGCTTGAATGGCATTACTTCCAGCTCAGTGATATCAATGAATTTCTCACAATAATTGTGAAACCTCATTGCCATATAAGAGTCATATTTTTGTGATTAAGTAGCTGCTTTAACAATAATAATCAGGATATTTTATGTTTAAGCACTCACTTATCGCGCTCTCTTTGCTTGCTCTTCTCACTGGCTGTTCACTTGATGGTGACGATGGCGCAACAGGCTCGCAAGGGCAACAAGGCGTTGCCGGACAAGATGGTAACGATGGTCAAAATGGTACAAATGGCTCCGACGGCCAAGATGGAGCAAACGGACAAGACGGAACCAATGGCACTAACGCCAATAGCATGCTTGAAATAAGTCTTGTGGGACGCGCAGTGCTTAATGCAGAAAGCCCTGAAGGCGCCGCTGAAATTGTCGCTTACCAAGCATCCAAAAAATGGATATATGCCATTAATAGTTCAGGCAGTGCCGCTGTGGTTGAAGTTATTCCAGCAACCAGCTTTGATACGGCCGCTCTGGTCAAAAATAATGAAGGTGTTATTACCACTACAAATTTAACATCAACCATGACAATCAACTTAAACGACAATACCCCCGGCGACGCAAACAGTATTGCAGTTGACGAAAACAACCAACTATTGGCAGTTGCAATGGCTGCCAAGACTACGGGTGGCGCAGGACAAATCGCTTTTTATGATATCTCAGGTGCAACTCCGGCCTTTGTTAAAAATGTAACGGCGGGTGCACTACCTGATATGGTTACCTTTACTCATGATGGCAGCAAAGTCGTGGTCGCAAATGAAGGGGAACCCGCAGGTGACTACAGCGTTGATCCTGAAGGTAGCATCAGCATTATCAACATTACAAATGGCGTAGTTGCAAATACAGCAATACAATTAAACTTTAGCGCATTTAACACCAAGCAAGCTGAGCTAGAAGCACAAGGCATTGTCTTCGCCAATCCAACTGGTCGCACTATCAATGGCAAACTTATTAATACGACAGTTGCGATGGATTTAGAACCGGAATATGTCACCATCTCTAAAGACAACCGCTTCGCCTATGTTTCAATTCAAGAAAACAACGCACTCGCTATCGTAGATCTCAGTGACAATAGCCTTAATTTAGTCGGTTTGGGATTCAAAGACTGGTCAAATTACACCATGGATGCCTCGGATAAAGATAAAAAGATCAATTTTAAAAAGTACCCCGGTCTTTACGGCATGTATCAGCCAGATACTATCTCTAGCTACACGTGGAAAGGCGCGAACTTTATTGTCTCTGCCAATGAAGGTGATGGTAGAGAATACTTTTTTGATGCTGCGGATGAAGCCGACTGCACCGCAAAAGGTGGCCTAGATTACGATAAAGATGATGGTTGTTTAGCGTACATTGATGAGAGCCGTGCCGAAGATCTTACCTTAGCAAGCAACTTTGCTTATCTCAATAATGACGATGACGACATTGGTCGCCTTAAAGTTACAACGGTGAAAGGCGATGAAAATAATGACGGCCAATATGAAGCGCTGTACACCTATGGTGCACGTTCATTCACCATTTGGGATAGCAACGGCCTTGTGGTGTTCGACTCTGGCGATCAAATCGAGCGGATCACAGCCTCCGTGCATGGCGCACAATTTAACAATGATGAAGACACCAATGAAGGCGATACGCGATCTGATGCAAAAGGCCCAGAGCCGGAAGCACTAGCGCTTGGTCAAATTGGTGAACGCACTTTTGCATTCGTTGGCTTAGAGCGTATGGGTAGTATCATGGTTTACGATATCACCAATCCTTACGATGTTAAGTTTGAAGATTATTTTTACAACCGCGGATTAGTTGAAGATGCCGAAATCAGTGGCGACTTAGCCCCAGAGGGCATGGCATTTATTCCTGCCGACAAAAGTGCAACTGGCAAAGCCTTATTGGTGATCGGTAATGAAATTTCCGGCTCAGTTGCAGTATGGCAAATCGCTGAAAAATAAAGCATTCACATTATGTCGCTGTGGGAGGTGCTCTATGCGCCGATCTTGATGAAAAGATCGCGGGGTGAATCCGCTCCTACAACATACTTAAACCCTTGGTGGGAGCCGCTTTACGCGGCGATTATTTGGGAAAAGAGCGCGGGGTGAACCCGCTCCCACAACATACTTAAACCCTTGGTGGGAGCCGCTTTACGCGGCGATTATTTGGGAAAAGAGCGCGGGGTGAACCCGCTCCCACAACATATTCGAGCCCTTGGTGGGAGGTGCTTTACGCGGCGATCATTGGGGAAAAGAGCGCGGGGTGAACCCGCTCCCACAACATACTTAAACCCTTGGTGGGAGCCGCTTTACGCGGCGATTATTTGGGAAAAGAGCGCGGGGTGAACCCGCTCCCACAACATATTCGAGCCCTTGGTGGGAGGTGCTTTACGCGGCGATCATTGGGGAAAAGAGCGTGGGGTGAACCCGCTCCCACAACATATTCGAGCCCTTGGTGGGAGGTGCTTTACGCGGCGATCATTGGGGAAAAGAGTGCGGGGTGAACCCGTTCCCACAACATATTCTAGCCCTTGGTGGGAGGTGCTTTACGCGGCGATCATTTGGGAAAAGAGCGTGGGGTGAATCCGCTCCTACAACATACTTAAACCCTTGGTGGGAGCCGCTTTACGCGGCGATCTTTAGGTTATTCTGACAATCCTTTAACCGTATTTGTGAGGTTTTCTGCACCTTGCTTTATTTCATTCATCACTTTGTTCACTTCATCGATTTGTGCAAGACCAAGCTCTGTGCTTTCAGACACCGTATTCATCAGTGCCGTGGCTTCTTTAGTTAACACTTCATTCTGATTTACTACATCATTGATTTCGTTGGTCGACTGCGAGGTACGTGCTGCTAAACTTCTTACTTCATCGGCTACCACCGCAAACCCTCTTCCCTGCTCGCCCGCTCTGGCGGCTTCTATCGCTGCATTGAGAGCTAACAAATTGGTTTGCTCCGCAATCGCGCTGATGGTGGACACAATTGCCGAAATCCCTTTTGACTGTTCATTAAGCTGTGCTATTGCGGCCATTGCACTTCGCACTTGATTAGAAATAAGCCCAGAGGTACTGACAGACTCTTGCAACAGCAAGCTTGCACGAGCTGCTATTTGCTCGGTTTGCTCTGATGTCACCTGCGCAACTTCGGCAGCTTGTGCGACTCGATGCGCTTTTTGCACCCGCGCCGTGATATTTGTTGCAAACTTTATCACTTTAATGACTTTGCCATGTTCATCAAAGATAGGGTTATACGTTGCTTCAATCCAAATATCTTCGCCATGTTTACCTAAGCGATGAAAGCGACCACTTTTATGCTGGCCTTTTGCCAGCTCTTGCCAAAAATGTGGCTGTTCTTTATAAAAGCTGTCGTCACAGAACATTCGATGATGCTGACCTTTAATCTCACTGAGTTTATAACCCACAGTAGCCGTGAAATTTGGATTCGCATCTAAAATAACGCCCTCTGGTGTAAACTCTATGGTTGCCATGGACTTATTGAGTGCGTTAGCTATCGCTTCTTGTGCTTTGATAGTGAGCTTTTCTGCTGTGATATCATTCGCAATTTTAACAATACGGGTGACTTTGCCATTCTCTTCAACTGGGAAATAGGTAGCATCAAGCCAAACTACATCACCTTTTTTGGTAAAGCGTTCAAAATTACCATACTGAGCCTGGCCACGTTGAAGGCTTGCCCAGAAACTGCGATATTCCGAAGAACTTACATAGTCTTTATGGCAAAAAATACGATGGTGCCGCCCTATCACTTCAGCCTCTGTGTAACCCACGACAGCAAGAAAATGTTGATTGACTGCTGCTATTTGACCATCGGGTGTAAATTCAATTTTTGCGACCGCTTCATCAATCGCAGAAAGTAATGCCCGAGCACGCTTGAGTTCAGCGGTCAAATTTTCAACTTCTTGATTTGGCTTTCGAAAAAAATTCATAAGCTATTCCATAACAAACAATATGCATGACCGCATTATTATCATAATTTTGGTAATAAAGTATGAATTATAGATAAGAAAGTGGAATTTGGTGCACTAGAGTATCCACCGAAGTAAAAACAAGCCGCGCGCTTACCACACAAGCAACGCGACTTGGCATTATATCAATTGTATTGACCAACCAGTGCAGCGCTTTGGTTAACTACTTCTGTACCATCAGACGGTAATCACCCGCACCGCTGTATGAATAAACCAAGATGCGGTAGTAACCTGAATTTGCCGTATAGTTAATTGACTCTTGTGAGGTCGGCGTCTCCGAAATGGCAACTTGTTGCCATGCACCACCTTGCCAAGCTTCGAGTTTCAAATCGAAGTCTGCGTTTGTAGGTCCCTCTAACGTAAGTGCGATTGTGCCACCGCTGTACTGAAACCAACTGCCGTCAGGTTGTATGGCTTGTTGCTTGTCCGTTAAGTATCCAGTGTAAACATCTCCCGCTGGTGGTGGGGTTGTACTACCGCTTACGGTAAATTGGATCTCTGCAGCGGGATCAGAAATATTGCTGATGGACAAGCCCGAGTCGCTTCCATTCCACCATAGCGCATTCGTCCCTTTGCTACTCAACGCATTCGGCAGTGTGGCGCTAAACTCTCCTGCCACATCAAATAAATCGCCATTATCCCCACGGTTTCGGCCATTTTCAGGATCTCGCTTGGCATCACCATGCTCCATTTGGATATACGGATACCATTCATTCGAGTTATTGCCCGCGGAATCAACGTGCCAAATAGCCAAACCTGAATCGAGTTGCTCTGAGTTTTGTCCCGATTGATGAATAGCCTCAATGTAAAAAGCTTCATTCGCGTTACTTGGGTTGGTCCATTTATATGAGCTATTAGCGCCTGAAATATGGCTGAGCCTTCCTGTTGGGGCATTGGCATTTACGGCTGGATTAAGTTCAGTTACCGTATCCCAACCAGCTATGGCTCTAAAGTGTGCAACAGGTGGCGTCGGCTTAAAACGGTTGGAAGCGCCAATCGCGCCAAACCCCATAACACCAAAACTTGCGACAGAGCCCTCTGAGCTGCCATCATAATCATAAAGATCGGGCCAATTTGTGATCAAGTGACCAGATTCATGGACAAAGGTGCCAATTGCAAGGCTATTTCCCATATCAGTGATTTGATAGCGATCGGTACACACGCCATCAGCACAAAAACGTGGACTGAGCCTTGCCATATGTGGCCATAAGCCTTTAGACCATGCACTATCAGAGTTGCCAGCATAAAAAATATTTAACCCACGGATCTGCCCGCTACCATTTGTAGTCAGCGAACTAAAATCAAATCCCTGTTGAAATTCAAGCCAATTTAGCGCTTCTTTTATGAGTTCTTGCGAGCGTACTGTTGAGCTTAATGCGCTATCCGCGTAATACGCTTTGTTTTTCTTTGCGGTGTAATAAGCCGTTACCGTATTGGTATAATCGAGCTTGCCTCCAGAGACCGACGAAAAATACCCTCTTACTGACTGCGCGTTACCAAATTCATTGTAATTTTGGTCATTTAAAAAACGCTCAACTTGCGCTTTTGTGATAGTGCCGCGCTCATCAGGGAAATCAATGATGATGGTTAACCCTTTTACTTGACCACTGATCTCAGCATTCAACGCCGTTTCATTGTTATTGCGTTCAAACTGATGCGTATGTACCAAGTCGACAGGTGTTTGGTTTTGACCCAACATTACTTGTTGTGCCGCTTTTACTTTTTTTGCAATAGCAGCGGATGATAATCCTTGCCGCTCAGTTGAAACTGAGCGACTTTTTATTCCCAGTTTTTCTTGTTCAGTAACTAACTTACCTGTTGATATAAGTCGCTCACCATCGGCCGAAACCTGAGCGTAAGCCATGCCTTTAAGCGAGGCGTCATACACTACAAGCTCGCCGTCAATTGTACGCTGCTGAGCAAAGTACGTATTACCATTAAGGATAAGTGTGATCACCTCACCACTTGGTTGGGTAAATTGGTACTGTTCATTTTTATAAGGTATAGCCGCGTTTACTGCGACACTGGTTGCCAATAATGACGTTGCGATAATTGCTGATGTTAATTTCATTTTTCCTTTCCTAGGTTACATGTTGTACAACTCGTTAACATACAGAAAGGATACAAAATTGCAACAACCACCAGCCCATTAAAGGTACAAAATTTATCAATTAGATAAATAACAAATAGTTACAACGATTACAATATCATCATTTTAGAAGCTTTTACATTTCAATGTGAGCAAAAAAAGCCCATTTAAACTATTTTTTTCAATTTATAGTTTACAAGTACTAAACATTACATTAGCATTGGTCTCGTTCCTTTGGGGCTGCACCTTTTTACCTGCGTAACTAGGCGTGCCTAAAGTCACAATTGAACTCCCGAGAAGTAGAGCTTGCCGACTAGGATGTTGGCATTATTGGGATTTCCTTGGCACAGCTTGTTGCTATTGGAGTTTTTATGCAGGCCAGTATGGCCTGCTTTTTTTTGTCCAAAATTCGCTTTAGACCAATTGCCGAGTGCGATTCAACTAGTTAAACTCAAAGTACATGTTCCTGATTTGATGTAAACCATGTCGGCACTACGTAAACCCATTTCGGTGTTAGTCGTAATATACAACGAGCATAATGAGTTTTTGCTATTACAAAGGGCAGACGACAAACACTTTTGGCAATCGGTAACTGGGGGAGTTGATCCCGGTGAAACTCCAATGGCTACCGCTTATAGAGAGTTAAAAGAAGAAACCAGCATTGACGCCGCGGCGCTTGGGATCACCATCCACTCGCATAATAAAACGAATCAATACACGATAAGACCACAGTGGCGCCATCGCTATGAACCGGGTGTTACCATGAACACTGAGCATGTTTTTAGTGTCCAAGTACCGTCATGGATCAGCGTGGTACTTGCTGAAGATGAACACACGGACTTTATCTGGCTAAACAAAACACACGCTTGTGAACGCGTCTGGTCCCCAAGCAATCGACAGGCAATAGAACTTATAGGAGTATGATTGAGCTATGTTTACATCATTAGGATCTTTACAAACACCATGTTTAGTTGTTGATAAAATTGCTTTTTTACATAACCTTTCACGCATGGAAAAGCATCTTGATGCTTTTAATGTGGCTCTTCGCCCACATTTGAAAACGGTAAAATCTACTGCAGCCGCAAACTATATTTTGGCCGACAAGCAAGCGGGATGTACGGTTTCCACCCTAAAAGAAGCAGAAACGTTTGCAGCGGAAGGTTACACCAATATCACTTATGCGGTGGGGATAACAGAGGATAAGTTACAACGCGTTCTTGTCCTTATCAATCAAGGTGTCAATTTAACCATACTACTAGACAGCATGGAACAAGCTATGTTTGTCTCTCAATTTTGCGCGGAAAATGGCTGTAAAATTAGTTGTCTGATAGAAATCGACTGTGACGGACATCGGGCAGGACTTAGTCCTAAAAACAAAGAGATCGTGACAATCGCAACCATACTGGAAAGCGGTGGTTTATATCAGGGCTTGCTTACACATGCAGGCGGCTCATACGCCTGTAACACCCTAGAGCAGCTAATACAGTTTGCAGAGAAAGAGCGCTCAGCGGTTGTGGCTGCCGCCTCGATGTTGGAAGAAGCCCAGATTGCCACAACAGTGCTGAGTATTGGCTCTACGCCAACAGCGCTGTCAACGCAAAACCTAGATGGGATCACTGAAGTGCGAGCTGGGGTCTACACATTCTTCGACCTTGTTATGGCTGGTATCGGCATATGTGATATCGAAGATATTGCACTAAGCGTGTTAACACGTGTCACTGGTATCAAGCGTAGTGAAAATAAACTCTTTATAGATGCAGGTTGGATGGCGCTTTCCAGAGACAGGGGTACCGCGAGTCAAGCGTTTGATTGTGGCTACGGCCTTGTGTGTGACCAAGAAGGTAATTTACTGCCTGGACTCAAAGTAACCTCAGCGAATCAAGAACATGGCGTTATTGAATGCGAACCTGGCTTCACCTTACCGGACGTGAAACATGGTGACCTACTACGTATTTTACCGAATCATGCATGTGCAACAGCCGCTCAACACTCAGGCTATCATGTGTTAAGTCATGATGACATCGAGTTTTGGCCAAGGTTTGGGGGGTGGTAGCTCTTCACCTTACAGCCTTTAACAATACAAATCCGATTCTCTAAAGCATAAAGTAAATTTACCAATGGTAATTCACAAATCGTTCATCTATATTAGGAACATGCATTTGATGCGAACAATTCTTATGTAGTAGGAGAGCTAACATGGATCCAGTCACACTTATTTTTGATTACCTTTTTACCATTCAAGCGTTTTTATTGATTTTCGTTATCGTGGTACTAAAAGGTAGTATCAAATTTGTCCCGCAGAACCGTGCGTGGATTATTGAACGTTTCGGCAAGTATCAATCCACTAAAGAAGCCGGCCTTAACTTTATTCTGCCATTTATCGATCGTGTAGCCGCCGATAGAAGCTTAAAAGAGCAAGCAGTTGATGTACCGTCTCAATCAGCCATAACCAAAGACAATATTTCATTGATTGTCGATGGTGTACTCTATTTTAGGGTTTTAGATCCGTATAAAGCGACTTACGGTGTTGACGATTATATCTTCGCGGTAACTCAGCTCGCGCAAACCACCATGCGTAGTGAATTGGGCAAAATGGAGTTGGATAAAACCTTTGAAGAACGAGATTTGCTTAACACCAACATCGTCACCGCCATCAACTCAGCTTCTGATCCGTGGGGCATTCAAGTACTGCGCTACGAGATTAAAGATATTGTGCCACCAAACTCTGTAATGGAAGCAATGGAAGCACAAATGAAGGCTGAGCGTGTGAAACGTGCTCAAATATTAGAATCTGAGGGTGACCGTCAAGCTGCAATCAATGTCGCAGAAGGTAAGAAGCAAGCACAAGTACTTGCAGCTGAAGCCGAAAAAGCAGAGCAGATCTTAAGCGCCGAAGGTGAAGCAAAGGCGATCATTGCCGTTGCAGACGCACAAGCTGAAGCCCTGCGTAAAGTCGGTGAAGCCGCAAATACCGAAGAAGGTCAAAAGGCCATCCAGCTTGACTTGGCAACAAAAGCCATTGCAGCAAAAGAAGCAATAGCCAAAGAATCTTCTGTGGTATTGCTGCCAGAAAGTGGCACTGATGCAAGCTCGCTTGTCGCACAAGGCATGTCTATTATTAACACATTGAATAAAAAGCAAGGGTAACGCCTATGGCCTTTTTACTTGAGCACTTAGCACAAACCTTAGTAGTACTAGGAATTGCTTGCCTAATTGTTGAGGTTGCTGTGCTTGGTTTTGCGACCTTTGTATTGTTCTTTTTAGGTCTATCGTTGGTGATAAGCGGCGGCTTAATGTACGCAGGTATGCTTGACCAAACTTGGCTAACTGCACTTTGGTTTAATGCGCTAGTCACGACATTACTGGCGGTGTTTTTATGGAAACCACTAAGACGTATGCAAGATGTAACTGACAACAAAGAAGTAACGAGTGATTTTGCTGAGCTTAGCTTTACGCTAGAAAAGGACTTAAATCCAGATAGTCGTATTTTTCATACTTATTCTGGTATTGCATGGCAACTAAAAAGTAAACAACCCATCACCGCAGGAACACAAGTCAAAGTGGTTAAAAAAGAGGTTGGAGCGTTTTGGGTAGAGCCAAATTAAGCCAATTGGTATAGCCTTGCGAACAAAGTGCCTAGCAGCAAATGTTGTTAGGCATTTTCAACAACTCTCTGTATTCAGAAACAACTTTTTACCTTATTCTCTTTTCGTCTAGTACCTTCTCGGTTTACTCTATCCTGCACAACAGTTACACTCAAATTTAGGTACAAGGTTAAACACCTCTGAACCATGAATAAAATATAATAAAAAAACAAGGGATTATAACCTACAATGATTCGGGTCGAAAACTTAAGCCGAGTATACGGAAGCGGAGAGACACAAGTGCATGCACTAAAATCAGTTTCTCTAGAAGTAATGGAAGGTGAATTTGTCGCAGTGATGGGGTCTTCTGGCTCTGGGAAGTCTACTTTAATGAATATACTTGGCTGCTTGGACTCTCCGACCTCCGGCTCTTACTATCTTGCTAATCAAGAAATTCAGGCCGTGGAAGATGAAGCCTTATCACAAATTAGAAATCAAAAAATTGGCTTTATCTTTCAAACATTCCATCTACTTACTCGCCTAACCGCACTGGAAAATGTCATCCTACCGCTAAGGTACACAGAGACTTCCCCATCAGAGGCAAAAAGTCGCGGACTTGCCATGCTAAAAAAAGTAGGTCTTGATAGCAGAGCACATCATAAACCCTTCGAAATGTCAGGCGGACAACGCCAACGTGTTGCCATTGCACGGGCACTCATTAATGAGCCAAAAGTCATTTTTGCCGATGAACCAACTGGTAACTTAGATAGTAAAACCTCACATGAAATCATGGAGTTACTATGCCAGCTACACCAGCAAGGCCATACCATTGTGATGGTAACACACGAGGACGATATTGCAGCATATGCCGAGCGTATCATCAGAATGAAAGATGGCGAAAAAGTCGAGGATAGCCAATGCACAACTACATCATAAGCATCGCCCTGCTCACCTCTTTGCAGGCTTTTGCCAAACCAATTATCGTCTCAGGCCTTATTAAAGCAGGTGAAACTCAGGTCTTTCACGCACCGATGAGCGACTCTTGGAAAACGCAAATTCAGTGGATGCTGCCCGAAGGGGAAGTTGCCAATGAGGGGGATATTGTCGTCGTCTACGATTCTGGCTCTATCGCGACCTCAATTGACCAAGATAAAGTGGCGCTTGATGCTGCAAAAGATGAGTACAAACGAATTGAGCAAGACGGCGCCCAAAAGGTACTCGAAGCTCAGTTTCAGTTGAAAAAAACCATTTTGCTCGTCGAAAGAGCCAAGATAGATGCGAGCGTGCCAAAAGCCAATATCAGCACCTACGACTACGAGCAACACCAGCTGACGTTAGAAAAGGCGATTATCGAAAATCATAAAGCCGAAATCAGCTTAAGCAAGGCAGAAACTGAAGCAAAGGCAAATACTCGGAAACAGCATCTAGAGATAAGGCGTCTAGAAGCAAGCCTTACGCACAACCAAGAACAACTGGAAAAAATGAGTCTAACGGCCAATAATAGCGGGCCCATTTTGTATGCGGACAATCCTTGGCACGGCAACAAGTTGTTTGCTGGCGCAACTGTACAAACAGGTTGGAAAGTAGCAGAAATACCTTCTACAGCAGGTCTGTATTTAGAAGCGTGGATCCATGAAGTAGATGCTCTTGGTATTAAGGAAGGTCAAACCGCCGATTTAAAATTTGACGCCTTTCGCTCATCACCAACGCTAGGTACGCTCACTGAGCTATCAACACAACCTGAAAAGCGCCAAGACTGGGGCCAAGGCATGTATTTTCGGGCTAAATTCACATTCAACACCGATTTGCCACTGCTGCCAGGCATGAGCGGAAGCATAACTTTGCCAGGAGAGAAAAATGAAAGTTAATTTGCTGGCAATAATTATTCCACTCTATTTACTTGGCTGCAGTCAGGCCCCCAGCGATATACATATCGTTAAGGCACAGCCAATCACTATCACTGTAGAAGCAAATGGTGAATTAGAATCAAAAAGCCGAGCGTTGATAGCCCCTCCTTCAATCAAGCGTATGTGGCAGTACAAGATAAAGCAGTTAATGCCAGAGAATACCACGGTTCAAAAAGGCCAAACCGTTGTTTCTTTTGACGATCAAACCGTTAGAGATCGCTTGATGGAATATAATTCGAAGCTAAGTCAAGCGCAAAAAGAGCTAGAAAATAAACAAGCTCAAGTCGAGAAGCAAGAAGAAGAATACAAACTCGCACTCGCTGAAGCGCAAATGAACTTCGATAAGGCAAAACGCCGCGCAGAGATCATAGATAACTCACGCTCAGACAACGACCGAAAAAAGGCGCAAATCGATTTCACCATTGCAACCAATGATTTAGAACTTGCCCGCGGCAAACTCGCTTTTCATCTAAACAACAAAGAACTGAGTATCCAAATGGCAAGAAGCAAGGTTGCACGAATGGATGCTGAAGTAAAAGAACTAAAACGTGACATAGAGCGTTTACAAGTAAAAGCGCCAATGGATGGGTTAGTTGCATATCGCGCAAACAGGGAAGGAGAAAAACCCAGTGTGGGTGAGTCCATACAGTTTGGTCAACCAGTTGTTGAGCTATCGGTTATTGAACAAATGCAGGTAAAAGCACAAATTAAAGAAGCCGATTTTGGACGGATAAAATTGGGGCAAGCAGTAAAAGTTACCATAGACAGTGCCGACGGATATGTTGTCGGTGGGACACTCATTGAAATAGGAAAGGCCTTTAGGGAAAAGTCACATCAAGATAAAAGTCGCATTGTTGATGCCATTATTGAGCTGGATAAGGTCGATACTGAAAAGCTGCGGCCAGGATTGACCGCTCGTGTAGAGATAGTGACAGCACAACTCGATAACGCCTTAACCGTGCCATTAAACGCGTTAAAACAAAGTGCGGATAAAGTGTTTATAGACACTAATAGCGGAGAAAAAGAGGTAACCGTCTCTTATACCACACCGACGCTTGCCGTGATTTCTTCTGGAATTAGTCAAGGCGCGGAGGTAAAGCTATGAGAAAAACATTACTCGCGATCATTGTCCCACTTTGGTTACTTGGCTGCCAAGAAGCAACTGAACAGCCTGCGCAACTATTATATACTGTGGAGTCGAAGCCTTTTGCTATCACCGTTAATGCCGAAGGCGAATTGGAGGCCGCAAGTGAAACTGTCATATCCGCCCCAACTTCAGCGAGAGGGGCTCAGACGCTCGCATGGATCATGCCTGAGTATACTCAGGTGAAAAAAGGCGATGTTATTGCACGATTCGATGGCAGCCAATTAGAAAGACGAAAACGCTTTAGTGAATTCGACAAAGGCAAAGTCGCACAAGATATCACGGTCACCGATAGTGATTTAACCACAAGAAAGTCCCATTTAGATAGCGATAAGGTTATCGTCAGTGAAGAGAAACACTTTGCTGAAACCTTTTCAGTTGACGATGAACGGATCCGTTCAAAGCTCGACATTTTAGATCAAATGCAAAATGTTGAGTACCTCAATGCAAAAGAAGCTTATTTTGGCTGGCAGACAGAGCAGTTTTCATCTTCAGCTCTTGGAGAAATGGAACTGTTAAAACTGCAATCAAAACAGCATGAAAGCAAAATTGCGATGTACAACGCAAACTTAGAAGGTCTTGAAGTCATCGCGCCACATGATGGCTTACTCACTCTCAGTGCCGATTGGCGTGGTGAAAAACCCAAATCAGGGCAAGCGCTATGGCCTGGGCAAAAGATTGGGGGATTACCAGATATCTCATCCCTGCAAGCTAAGCTTTTCGTTCATGAAAAAGAAGCACTTGGCCTTGCGATTGGTCAAAAGGTTAGGTTTACCCTGCTCTCCAATAGCGATGAGCGCTTTGATGGTAGAGTCACCAAAGTGTCACCTTACCCACAATCTATTCGTCGTGGAGATCCACAAAAATACTACGAGGTCATAGCGAGCCTTGATGAAACTCCAGCCTACTTTAAACCTGGTAATAAGGTGCTTGCTACATTATTTGTCCAAGAAAATAAAGAAGCGTTACTCGTGCCTAAACACAGCGTGATTAATGATAACAATGCGTTTTTTGTTCAAGTTAAAGACGGTAGTCAGTTTAAACGCGTAAAAGTGGAATTAGGCCAAAGCAACCTAAGCCATACTGAAGTACTTTCTGGTTTATCGCCCAAGCAACAAATTGCACTTGTCGCGAATAAGGAACTGTAATGAAATATTTGGATTTATTTACCGACGCTATTGTGCAATTAAAGCAACATAAGCTCAGAACCCTATTGACCTTACTTGGGATGATTTTCGGTGTGGGTGCTGTTATTGCTATGTTGAACATCGGTGAAGGTGCTGAACGTGAAGCGCTTAAGATGATCGATTCTATGGGGATCAATAATGTTATTGTCAGCGCCAAAGACATTGAAGAAAATGACTTAAAGGAACAACGAAAGCACTCGCAAGGTCTTAATTTATTAGACGGCCAAGTGATTGTAGACGCCCTGCCCTTTGTTAGTGATTTTTCAGCTGAACGGCTAGTAGATACCTACCAGATATTTAGCGAATTCGGCAGGTTTGAAGGGGAAGCCGCGGGCGTCACAGCAAACTATTTTAGCCTTGCGCATTATGAACTCGCTGCTGGTCGCCTGCTAAATACTGAAGATAGCAAAGAATATAGGCAGGTTGCGTTACTCGGCGCCAATACTGCAAAAACACTCTTTCCCCTCGGGAGCGCTGTTGGCCAACAAGTAAAAATCAATCATTTATGGTTTGAGGTTGTTGGCATTTTGCAAGCGCCGCACCTGAACAAAAAGGAGTTTCAAGGCGTTGCATTAGGAGGCGAGCAAAGCCGTATTTTTGTTCCGCTAACGACCGCAATTCATCGCTTCAATAAGGGATTACTTGAACCAGAGGTTACCGAACTAAAACTCGCTATCGACAAATCTCAGAGTCCAATTTTGGCATCTCAAGCTATCACTAACATTCTAACCAATCGTCATAGCGATATTGATGACTATAGGTTGACCATTCCCGCAGCGCTTCTTGCTCAGCAAAAACAAACACAAGCCATTTTTAATATGGTTATGTCTTGCGTAGCAGGTATATCACTCCTTGTTGGCGGTATTGGGATTATGAATATCATGCTTGCAACCGTACTTGAACGGACCAAAGAAATCGGCTTATTACGCGCAATCGGTGCGACTCGGAAAAATATTCAAGTTCAGTTTATTACAGAGAGTTTTACCATCTCGATACTCGGAGGGCTATTAGGCGTGGTGTTTGGTATTTTACTTTCAGAGATAATTGCATTTTATTCAAACTGGGCGGTTTCTTGGTCTTTGAGTGCTATTATTCTTTCTTTTAGTATTTGTGCCTTAGTTGGCTTAACATTTGGTGTATATCCCGCAATCAAGGCTTCAAAGCTAGACCCGATCGAAGCCTTACAAAGTGACTAACCAATTAGGAAGGCACTAACGCCATCCTTTATTTTGAGACTAAAATACTTTTTCGCATACAGCTCAGTGACCAAAGTCACTAACTAACCAGAACTCGGGATAACAACTTGTTCTCTAGCAGACGTTATCCCTTACTACTGCGTTAAATTTGCTTGCAATAGGCCAGCTATTGACGCACAAATTTGCCTTGTATTAAGAAATAACTTCTGGCTAGAGTGATATTACGCTTTTGAACTTAGTGGTTTTAGTGGTTTAACTTACTTTTTATCTCGAATTCAGGTTAACTAGCATGCTTTTTATTGGACTTTTTTTCGCCACAAGGTAAACTTTTATCCGATTTAACTCAAAAATAACAGGAAGCATTATTTGAGCAAAGAATGCTCGTATGACTTGTGTTGTTTTACTGCTTAATAAATCGTTAAATATTTAATTAAGCTTTGAAAAATAGCTAACACAGTTAAAATGCTGCTGAGAATGGAACTTCAAGGACAAATAATGAAAAAAGTAACGCTTATCGCGCTTTCTCTCGCCTCACTCACTGCTTGTAAAAGTAATGATATCAACCGTGTCGTGAATGACGGTGTAGACGGTGCTATTAATGGTATTTTTGGCAGTTCAGGTACCGTTGTTTCAGCAACCGGTAGTGGCTCTAGTAACGATTACTCAGTCGAAAAAGAAGACATATGGCCTCATCAAGCAACGAAAACGGCTCGAGACTATGGCTCATTGGCATTTGTAAAAACGGCAAAAAACCCAAGTGGTAAAACTAGACTTAAGTTTAATGAATGCAAACATCCGCGAATTGGCAAAATAAGGTGCGAAGGCTATCTATACGAAGTTTCACCAGAGGGCTGGTTGGTCAAAGGCGATACTATTCACTTTGGCACACGCCATTACGCTGACATTGTTATTCCAGCCGGCCAATACTATATAAAGATAAAAGGTGAAGATGTGGGTAAAAAAGTCTATGCGACCGGAACCATAGAAATAGTGCCCTTTGTAACCAACTACATCAATGTAACCGTCCAATAAAAAATCACAAAAAGTACCTAGCTTTTGCAAAGTCACTAGGTACTTTTTACCAGAGCAATTTCCTCTTTAATCAAGCAACCTAAAACAACACTTCTTATCCTTTTTATTTCATCAATAGTGCGCAAAGTTCCCAATAAAGAAACACCCAGTAACCCCACCAGCATTTAAATTTACTTTAAATTACAAAATGATGATTACTTCCTCTAGCGTGTGAGCTTTTCTTACGTTTTTCTCAGGCCTCAAAGAATTTAGATTTATTCAATAATAATAATTAGTTAGATAAAAATAACAAAAAACAAAATCGCTCCCTAAATTCCCAGCGAAAACATAAAGTTATAATTTTGTTTATTTTTTGTTATTTATTTATTTGAAATTCTTTATTACCTTAGAGTTTGTGCTCAAAGTAATAGCACTAATAATCAGCCGCACTCATTCGCTCTTTTATCTCATGTACTGAGTAGTTGCGTTTTAGTGGGAAGGAATCTTCAAAATAATTATGGAGTTAACATGCAAGGGTTAAAGTCTCTGTGCGTTTTAGCATCTGCGATAAGTATGTATTGTCACGGCGCTGAACGCGTCTCTTTATTCAATGACACGCAGAAAATTGCGTCTACTTTACAACAAAAACAATCCACATTTGGTGATGATTCTAATCAAAACTATCTACTCGCGCTTAAAACATTTGCTGCGCAATACACAGGTCACACACTTACATTTCATCAAAGCCAAGTAGATCAAACTAGGCAAAGCCATACCATAACTCAAAAATACCAAAATATACCTATCTGGAATCACGACCTTGTTGTGCTTACGGACGAAAATGGCGTAGTTGAGCAAGTTTATGGCGATCTCATTGTAGACGTTGCTAAAGATTTACCTGCACTAACTCCAGCGTCTGATGACCAACTTAACGCAGCATTAGATTCAATCATCTCGCAATTTGCCAGTGAACGCCCTAGAGTTTTTCGACGTAAATCAACAGAAGAAGTTATTTATATAGATGATCGGGGTAAAGCTCGACATGCAGCTAAACTTACTTTTTTCACCGATTTTAACTCTGCTCCTTTTAAGCCTCAAAGGATCATCTCCTTTGTCGATTTAACAACAAACGAGCTTATCAGCCAATCCGATGTATTGCAGCGGGTTGTGTATGAAGGTGGAAGCGGTCCATCTGGCAATGACAAGATTGCACGTCCAGATTACCAACAAGCTGATTATGTTTCCTACCCACCAAAGACCTTTGTCGTCGCAATGGAAACCGATGCTCAGCAAACTAGCTGCTTATTTGATGCAAAGAACGTTGAGACCAGAAACTACAATCACGGCACAGCGCAAGTTAATACGCCTTATAGCTATAACTGCTCAGATTCAACTCGTAATGATTATAAAGAATATCACGGAGCTCGCTCTGCTTTGAATGATGCCCATCATCACGGACAAACAACGAGTTTAATGTTCGAAGCATATCTGGGACATAAGCCCTACTATAATAAAAAGATAATTCAGAATGTCCATTATGGTCTGAATATGGATCAGGCATTTTATGAAAACGGCGAGGTCTATTTTGGTGATGGGGACTACCTCTTTTACCCTATGGTTTCCTTAGATGTTGTCGCCCATGAAATCGCCCATGGTTTTACTGAGGAGTATGGCTCAAGTACACCAAAGTCAATGTTGACAGGTCAGGCTCGTGCTATCAACGAAGCGTTTTCCGATATGGCTGGTGAGGCAGCTGAATTTTTTTACTCTGGATCGAATGACTGGAAAAGCAATCACGAAACATTCCGCCTAGATGATGCTCTACGTTATTTTGAAACTCCGACGCTAGATGGAAACTCAATCGATCATGTTGATGACTATGACGACTCAGTCACGTCCCACCATGGCGCTGGGGTGTTTAACAAAGCTTTTTACTACCTTACTACTGCTGACCTAGATAGTGACCCCTCTCCTTGGAATACAAAATACTCCTTCATTCTATTTGCTAACGCAAATAAAAATTGCTGGACCAGCAATAGTACTTATCTTACTGGTGCAGATTGTGTAATGCGACAAACCCACACAGTGACTGATCAGCTGACTCAAGATGGGGTTACAAAGCAAGATGGTAGTAACTGGCAAGCCACTGAATTACAAAACCACATACGTAAGGCATTTGCACAAGTCGGTATAAGTTTAAAGGTAGACCGTGGACTTGAGAGCGAACTTGGTTTTGATCGCCAATTCTTAGCTTTTGACTTTAAGAACTTAACCCGTAGTGATGGCCAGCAAGTCTCGGCAAGTAATAGCGAAGGCTGGCAATGGCAGTGGAACTTTGGTGATGGAAGTGCACAAAACAGCGCCTTTGAGCCAAAACATAATTTCACTACCGCAGGCAAATACAACGTTGAGCTGACTGCCATCGCACCTTCTGGCCAGTCCGATACATTTGTACTACCCATTGAAGTATTTGATGACTATTGTCCGGCACAAGGCATCAATCACAGTAAGTATTACCTATCATCAGTTTCGTTAAATAGTTACAAAAATGATTCCACCTCAAGCAATTACAGTGATTACTCATATGATGTCGTCGAAGTAAAAGACGGTAAAGCACTCAATGTAACGCTGACCGCAGCGCCACACCCAGATACTCAAGACAAAACAAAGAATTTTTATGTCTGGTTAGATAAAGACAACGATGGCCTATTCCATAAGACTGAGGAACTTGTACTCTTTGGAAGCAGTAAGACGCAATTGGCTGGCGACATCTCATTGAGTGGTGAGCTAAATCAAAGCTATCGCCTTCGTACTATGGTGTCATTTGGTTTAGTGAAGTCTGCATGCGGAGATATGTCCTGGGGCGAAGTCGAAGACTACACAGTTAAACTCACTGAAAACAATGACCCTGTTGATTTGAGAATCACCGCCAACCAAGGTGTTAATCAAATGAGTTTTGATAACAACACGGTTGATGCACGTGTTAAACGTTGGAAATGGGAATTTGGAGATGGCTCAACCAGTAGTAAAAAATCGCCTACTCATCAATATGCGCAAGCTGGAAGTTATACGGTCGAGCTAAAAGCATATGACAGATTCAACAAAGTCATAGGAAATTGGAACAAACAGGTTCAGTTTAACACAACTATCACCGCAAGATTCACACCTCGTAAATCCGGTAGCACTGTTTATGTAGACACAAACCAAAGTGTTATCCCTCAAGGTAGCACCATACAGTGGCAATTTGGTGATGGTGCCACGTCCTCGGTAAAAGACACTCAGCACACCTACCAAGCTGATGGTGAATACACTATTACACTCACAGTTAACCATGTTGATGGTACACAATCGGCCAGTGAAACGGTAAAAATTGGCGAGACAAGCTTTATTCCTGAAGTGAGCTACACGGTAGCCGAGCAAGCAGACGGTACGTTTAAGGTCAGCTTTAATAACACCACCGCAAAACCTGACAATGCCGCTTGGAATCCTAATGTCACTTTAGTATGGGATTTCGGAGACGGATCAACGCACAATCAGAATGATAGTTTCGGCCAAGATACAGATCATACCTATCAAGCAGCTGGAACCTATACCGCAAGCTTGACTATCAGTTATGACAAACCTTGGTGGCTTGTTCGAGGAGAACGAGTCACTGGTACCAAGAATATGGTGTTAGAACTAAAGCCCACTCAGCCCGTTGAATACTGCACAGCTGTAGGTATCACTGACTATGAACACATCAGCAGTGTGACTTTCAATCAAGATGGTCCGCTTAGCAATGCGCAGCAGTCTGGTGTTGTTAATCCTAACAATCCAATCAAACTCTATGCCACACAGAATAATACCTATCGTATTGAAGCTGGCTATGCTGGCACAGAAACATTCGCTGAAAATTATCATATTTGGATTGATTTAAACAATGATGGTCAATTTGGTGATGGTGACTGGAGAAACAACAAATCAGAACTTTTAGTAATGGACTTCGACCAAACTAACCAAGACTACGGCAAAGGTTATGTTGAAGGTGAATTTAGCATTCCAAGTAATAAGTTGTCACAACCTGTCACGACGACTCGTATGAGAATTTTGCAGTATTACGGATTTAGCAGAGTAAACAGTATCGATCCTTGCTCTGACTATAGCAGTGCCGCAACCTCGGGGAGCGGAGAAATTGAAGACTACCTTGTAGAAATCTATAAGAATTAAGGAAAATAACATGAAAAAACTAAACAAAAAGGTGCTCATGCCGCTTGCAATCGCGTTAGCAGTCAGTAACGCAGTAGCTGCTAGCAACAGTGTTGATCAACAAGCCACCTCTGCATCGAAGCAAAAGTCTGAACCAGCAGCGATACAAGGCACCGCGGTAACTCAACCGGATCAATTCGGGATCCGTAAACTCGATATGTCCAACCCGCAGCACTATCAATTAGCAAAGTCTCGATTAATGAAGGCAAATCGTATTGAGAGTGAATTCCCACAGCTACACAAAACACTAGACGTAGCAAAAGGACAGCACTTATCAGCAAAAATGAACATCACAACGTCCGCAGTACCACCTGTTAGCGAAACGGATGTGGATATCATTAAAGAAGCGCATTTCTTCTTAGATATGAACCTAGCCATTTCATCAGATACTAATGAACCATACCTGATTGTACGCGCGAAAAGCTCTCGTTTTGGCGGCACAAAAGCGACCTACATCGACTTATTATTAGAAGATGCAAACGGCAATCAGCTTGCGCCTTTAGGTTCTACATTTAATGTATTAGACGGTAAAGACACGCTTGCAACTTCGACTATTTCACTAAAGTCATTGAAAGCAAATTTTCCCGATCTAGATACCATTTACGCCAGTTCATACGTTGAACTTGAGCAAGAAGATGGCACTATCAGCACGACGATGAAGTACACTGAATACCCATTCTCATGGGAACACTTTGAAGCGCTGTATGGCTCTACTTCACCAGTTGCAAAAGGTGAGGCTTCTGCACTTAGCGTAGGGATCAGCTCATCATTGGATACACGTCCGAAATACAATGCGACTGCGCCTATCGATAAGAACAACGACGCTGTTATTAAGATTTGTTTAAATCGTAGTCACGCTGACTGTGACTACGCAGCAGATCAATACCGTGAACCGAATGAAATTACCGATGTAAATATCCCATTCAACGGCGAATTACGCGTTCCTCACGAGATCACTGAAATCTATCCAACTGTGGGCGATTTACCAAACGGTATAGATGAACCAACGAATATCTATCTACAGGAAGGTATCTATGGCGGCGCGACAAAGCAAAGCTATAAAGGGCTCGAAAACGCCGTTAAGCAATTTTCAGATTACTTGGAGTTTGAAGTTGATACAGTAAACCAAGAGTCGATTATTCGCTGGAATATTCCACGTTCAGAAGGGCGTTTTGGTAATGCTAAACTGTTCTCTAATATCGCTGAAGCAAACTGGTATATGACCTTTGCTGTGAAAGGTTATCCGTACTTTAAGAAAGGACGTGGTGGTGCCGTTGCATTCCAAGTTTCACTAACCTCAGAAACATCAACACGTTTTGGTAACTTCTATAGTGAAGTATTGCCTATGATGAAGCTAGGATACAGCTGTCTAGCAACGGGCACAATGATCACCATGGCCGATGGAAAACAACTTGCTATTGAAGACATTGCGAAAGGCGATTTGGTATTAGGTGCACTTGCTTCGAATACCCAAGTTAAAGAACCAATGCAAGTTATTGATGTATCGGTTGGGATTGAAGCTATCAAGATGTATCGCGTAAAAGGCGCCGATGGCTCTGATATCTTAACTACTGAAACTCACCCAATTTCAACGTCAAATAAAGGAATTATTTGGGCGAAAGAACTAAAAGTTGGTGACCGTATCTTAACTGAGGATGGGTCAGTGCTGGTTACTAGCGTGACCAAAGAGAAGTATCGCGACAAGATTTATAACCTAAAACTTGCTCCAACAGCAGATTCTAAACTAGCTGAGTCTCGTAATTTTGCCATGTTTGCCAATGGTATGGCGGTAGGCGATCTTGCTACACAAGATGAGTTCAACTACAAAGATCAGGACTTACGCATGTCAGAAGAAGAGATTCTTCAACGTCTTCCTGAAAAGTGGAAAACAGACTACATCAACAGCCTGAACTAATCGCTGCATCTGGCCTCTCCTATTGAGGGGCCATACTTCTCAGTAAGGAATTCAACATGAAATTTATATATTCTCCATTGGCACGTGCCATGGGGGTAGTGGGACTTTTTGCCTGCAGTTTTTCAGCTACTGCGGATCAAGTTGCTAATCCAGAGTTCACTACCCAAGCAAATAATTCTGATTTAGACTCAGTGACACTCGGTACTGCTTACCATAGCGAAAAAGAAGGCTTTTATGCACTGCAAAGTGTACTTGGTCGAGTTGATGAAACCTATGGTAATACCGAAATGGATTTTGTAGTCGGTGTAGATATGAGCTATAGCCAACTATCTAGCATGCTAGATGGTAACTTAGGCGCTGCACTTGATGTTCCTGTCATAAAAGTTGGGGTTGGCGCAAGCTACGCAAAACAAAACGCCGCAGATAACTACACCGGCACTTACACCCTATTTCTCTCCTTAAAACCAAAAAAACGGCTGCTAGTTGCAGATCCTCAAACAGGATTTAAGCCAACACAAGCGGCGCTTGATTTGGTCAATGCTAATCCTGGAGATAAATTCAATAATATTGGTAATGAGTTTGTATCAGCGATTGAGTACGGCTCTCAAGTTATGATCAATCTCAAGTTCCAATATAAAAATGACGAAGACAAAGTCAAATGGGGTGGTCAGCTTGGTGTTGACTGGGCGGGTAAAGTCAGTGTCAGTGGTAAACTGCAAAAAGTAGACGAAGATGTGAAGCGTAACATCAAAATTACCGTTTCTGCGCTACAACTTGGTGGTGATCCAACTGAACTATTGAAGGTGATCCCTAATCAACTCGTCAACTGTACGATGGAAAACCCAACACCATGCTTTGATGTGTTTAAAAACAGCATCGATTACATCAAAACTAACTACGTCACTCAGTTTGATACCTTAGATAAATACAATGTCGGTCGAGTCTTAACACAAAGTTATACCGACTCAGGACCAAGCCTATCTCCCTTAGTACCTGATGATGTCTATCCTGCCAAAAGCATCCTAACTAAATTGGCGCTCAAAAACATGAGCGATGATTGGGTGCAAGCAATTCTCGACAATCGTCGTGCCGATAACCTACTCAATTACTATGCCAGTGAGTTGAATAACTCACATCGAACTGCATTAGAAACTATTCGCGATAATGCACTCTTTAACTCATTTATTCTGGCGGACGCCGTTGACTACTGTAAGCGTAATCCAATTGGTAATTACTGCCGCGATAGAGAGTTACAGACTCGTGGCCGCGTTCATCAGTATGACCGTAAATGGCTAGAATTATAAGGAATAAGACTATGTTAAAAGTCATGCTAACCAGCACATTAATTGCCTCCTTTGCTGCCACAATTACACCATCAGCGCAGGCAAATACGACTTTATTTGAATCTCGAGATGTACTTACGCCACAACAAGCGCTAGGACGCTTTCAATGGTTGGAAAAGTGCTACCCAGGACTATTGGTTGAAGTCTCTGATAATATCTTTGATCCCACTACTCCCATTCCAAATGATGAGAAAATAGCAAATCTTAAAAAAGTAATGCTATACAAAAATAGTACCCTCAGGACTGATGCGAAATACCTTACCTTTGGAGATGAAGACAATGCGAATCCAAAGAATTGGTTTGCGGGTAAATCGCCAACGACATCTTGTTTGCAAATCCCGTCTGATTACCGGATCAGTGCTGTAATGATCACACCTGCAATACCGAATTATTGCACCACGAAGTCTCGTGAACGTGCTTATGAGTTTATCAAATCGGTTAAATTTTCAAATATTGAAAATACCAGTAGCAACACCTTTTACAGTAACTATGTCGGCGATACCGCGAAAATATATGCAGATAAAAGCTACCAGTTAACGTTAACCCCAGGATTTAGTAGTGCAGAAACATACCCAGAGACTTGGCATGTGTTTATTGACTGGAACCAAGATGGTGATTTTAACGATACAAAAGAAACCTTATTTGCTGGTGTTTCTGAGCAAGCAGTTCAGGTAGAAATTACACCGCCAACGGGCGCCAAAAAGGGCATGACGAAAATGCGCGTCACTATGGATTACTTGGGTGGCAGCAATGACGCATGTAAAGAAGTAGACTCCGGAGAGGTAGAAGATTACCTCCTTTACGTGAAGTAATAGGTGGCAACATGAACTTATACAAACAGACTATCGCGGCACTTATTGCCGGCACTACACCTTTCGCATTCGCAGATTCCAATTTTGTGAAAGAAGCGGAATTAATGCAAAAAGCACAGAATGTAAATACTTTTCAGAGCGAAATCCCTGGATTGATGAACGATCACATTGTACTAGGTACGGCTTATAACAGTGACCAAAAGCGCTTTTTGAATGTTCAAACTGTCGCAGGGGAAACTGTTGAAACTCTCGGCAATACCCGTGTGCAATTTGAACTAGTAAACAATGGCAGCTATGACGAAGTGCTCCGTCAACTCAATGGTAATGTTGATGTTGATGTTGGCTTTCCAGTCATTCGTGTGAAAGCTGGCGGTCACTTAGCCAAAGAGATGTCCTCGACTGAATTTTCTAATACTTATACTTTCCAAGCATCATTAACACCGAAAAAACGTGTACTTATGCCAGCGGATGCCAACATTGGTTACACCTTGACTCCGTCAGGTAATACGCTAGCAAATGAGTACCAAAGTAAGCTAATGAGCATGGCTGGCGATGGATTTATCAGTGAGATTGAATACGGTGCACAGCTACTCATTAACATGAAAATTGAATACTTAAGTGAGCAGCACAAAAGTGAGATTGGTGGTTACTTAGGGGTAAGTTACGGTGCTGGTAATATTGGTATTAGCGTCGATGGTAAGCTTAATTATATCGACGAAGACCTTAAGAAAAGTGTGCGCATTACCGTCAGAGCCTTACAAAAAGGCGGTGATCCTAAACAGCTTCTCAGCATAATCCCTAACAATATTATCACTTGTTCGCTCGATAACTACGAGCCTTGCTTTACTTTATTTGAGCAAGCAGTGAACTATGCGAAGAACGATTTTGGTAATCAGTTTAATGCATTATCTGATTACAACGTAGTGCGTTACAAGGCTACGCCTTACGAGATCAGCTCACAAGATGTACGTCGTTTAGATTCAGGTAATAAAGATATTCGCTTTGAAACCACTTACCGTACTTTATGGCTTGAAGATCAATTCAAAAAGTCGGTTAATCATGAACACCGTGCGCGTGGTGTACTTGCGCAATACGCTAGTTGGATGACGGATGTACAACGTCAAAAAGCAGAAGGTGTACAAGAAGCGGCTTACAACAATGCATGGATTTATGAGCAATATGCTCGAGTTTGTCGCGATAATCCTTATGGTACAGCTTGTACAGATGCGTGGAACGATTACCTAAATACCTGTAGTGGTAGTGGCGTCGGCTGCATACAAAACTACACGCTTGCCGATCTGAATATACCAGCTGATAACATGACGCAATACTTCAAATGTGAAAATGCCCGAGAAGCAACAGCAAACTTTGGGGTTGAAGAAAATCATGTATCACTTGGGTTTAGACAGTTGGGCTGGGCGCCTTCTTTTGTTGATGCAAATGACCCTGCTGCGGGCGTGATGGTTTGGCTACCATGTAAATCAGCCCTGCCAACTTATGGAACCGCTTTTGAAAATTAGTGTGTCGTAAAAACACTAAGACTCAATTAGTCCAATTGAGGCGTGGCAAGTAATAAACAGTAGAATATTGAATTATTACTTCCACGTCTTTTCCACAGTAAACCATCTACAGGAATTTATGTATGCACTTAAGAACCATATTAATAGTGCTCTGTGGCCTGTTAAGCTTCTATACAAATGCACATACCTATTACTCTTTAAATACTGAGCATGAACAACTCGGACAGGGATTTGAACAGGAATTAGGCATACCGCTTGAATCGTGCCTCGATGGTCAGTGGCAATTTCAAGGTGGTAGCATGGGCGACTTGGCTTATCGTGGCGATTTTGACTCCGACACCATGATCAATACTATTACAGGTAGTGTAAAGGCTGGTATCAACTTAGTTATTTTTGGTGGCTCAGCCAAGTTTTCCATGCGCAGGAAAGTAACCAAAAATAGAAATTCAGCTGCCTCAGCGGTCGAGTTAACCTATGAAAAAGGAAGTTATAACTTTGAAAATCGAACCACCAAACCCGCTTTTGTCGAGCTGCTCAGTACAGATCCAACTCAGGTAAGAAACCGCTGTGGTGACAGCTTCATCCACAATATCAAACTTGGTTCTCGTATCTATATTACCGCAAAGCTCCATTTTAAAGATCGCACAAAATACGAATGGTTTCAGACCAAAATCAAAGTGAAGTTTCTATTTTTCAGTAAAACTTTTACTAAAACCAAAGTATTTCAAGAGGCAACCAAAGATGCCGTCTATACGATTCAGGTGAATACCGATGGAGGTATGACGCCGGAACTCGCTAGACTCAGTAAAAATGGCACCATGCACTGCAAAACAGATAACCTAACTCCCTGTATTACATATGCCGACAATCTATTTAGCTACTTACTAGACGGTGGTGATTATGTCGACGACCTTAAAGACGAACATTTAAACGTTTTAAAGTACGAAGTCGAAAGCTATGAAGACTCTGGCCATTATGATCTCGCCTATGCTGGTCAAACAGCAATACCTAACCGCTATATTGCACTGTCCGCCAGACTCAGAAGTTATCAAGATTTAGTGTATGACGAAATAGAAAGGTTGAGTGCATTTAAAGCTGTGTCTGAAGACCCGCTTGAAATCGAACAGCTTACAGCTCGTATTACAGCTCGCAATTCTCAGCGCATTGGGCTCGAGCAAGCTGGCGAATACTGTGCGACTCTGCCTGGCACGACTCTATGCGAGAACCGCATTGAATCGGCAATCGCAAACGTTGATTAAACAACACGCTTATTCCGTTATTCACTCGTCCTTATTATTTTGTTCTCCAACCAATGAGGCTATATAGCCTCGCTTCTCGTTTTAATTATCAATGAGTTATAATGGCTCTAGCAAAATGTACTGCTTCCTTTTAGTCTATTGATTTTTCGTTTTTAAAGTCCATATCTAGAGCACAGAGCTATACCATTGCTAGAAAACATGTGTAATTATTGGAAACTAGTATCTAAATAAAGTACACTTCTGCGCTTTCTGACTATTCAATAAAACAAGATATCAAGATGATTAAAAGCGCTATATACAAAGGAATCGTAACTTCATTGCTTGCATCAACTTTAGTCGCATGTGGCGGTGGAAGTGGCAGCGACAGCAATGATACTGGAACTGACAAACCAATCACACCTACTAACAAAGCCCCAGTAATTGCAAGCATGGCACCAATTACAGCAATGGAAAGAGACTCAATCACAGCCGTTGCCACCGTAACAGATGAAGATGGTGCGATTGATACTTTGCTGTGGGAGCAAACGGCAGGAACAACTGTCGAGCTGATCAACGATAATAACGAAACGCTCGAATTTCGTGCACCTGACATCAATGAAGCGACCACGTTAACTTTTAAGTTAACTGCGACAGACGATAAAGGAAGCGCAAGCTCACAAGAATTAACTGTCAACCTAAATGCTTACGCTCCACTTTCAAGCTTAACGATTTCAGACGCAGCGCTAGCGCAATGTTTATCAGATACACATCAAGACGTAGGTATTTCGGTTGTTGAATGCACAGACTACCCAATTGCAACATTAGCGGGGCTCTCTGGTATTAGTGGTTTATCTACGGTGTCTATTAAAAACGCAGAATTGGATAATCTCGAAGAGTTAGCTCAAATTTCTACGCTCACCGCGTTAAAGCTCGATAACGCGTTTGCCGCAGCCCAGAACAGCTCAAATAATGATGCACATTTAGAACAAATTAGTAAGCTCAATAAACTTGAGTCGTTGTCTATTGTTGAAGCCCAAGAAAGTAACAATTATAGTAAGCGCCTAGATTTTTCTTTGTTAGATTTATCAGGCTTTGCACAGCTTCATACGCTTGAAATAGACAACGAAAGTAACCAATATGAAACTATACAGCTTAGTCAACTTCCAAGTGATAAGCTCACTCGTTTGGCTCTAAGTACTCTAAACATTGATGATAAAAATACTCTAAAACGCTTTAGTAACTTGCAAAGTTTATCTTTGACATATATACAAGATCTGAGCTCGCTGTCATTTTTAAACTCTATACCTAACCTCACAGCATTAACACTTAATATTATCGAAGCCGCTGACTCAACGGCAATAGAAGCTAAAACAAATCTGACAACACTTGAACTCAACGGAACGCAGATTGAAGATTTCTCATTCTTAGAAAAGTTTAGTGAGTTGGAAAAACTAGGTCTTCGTAGTTATTATAGTAATGCTGAGTTTGATATCGCGGACATCAGTGGTAATACGAAGCTGACCTCTTTGTCATTAAACAATTTAACCGTTGATAATGTCAGCAAGCTATCAACTTTTACGGAACTACAATCCTTGTCTTTGGAGTGGTTAAACCTTTCTTCTCTTAGCTTTTTACAAGCGATGCCGAAGTTAACATCATTGAAGCTCAATCAGTTACGCAGCGTTAATGATCTAGGTTGGCTAAGTTTCACACCAAACCTAACCGAATTGTACATTCGTGAATTGGATAATAGCACAGATTTTAGCGCATTATCTGAGCTTGAAAATATGCGCGACCTCACCGTCTACAACGATTACTCAAACTTTGCACTAGATACGTTAAGTAAAATGCAAGCATTAGAAACACTTAACCTAGAGGTTAGTTTATTTGAGGCTTCAACTGAGGCAACTTTACCGAACTTAAAGACATTAAACGTAAAAAGTAACCGATATTCAAACATGGTGAACTTGACTAACTTTCCTGCGCTCGAATCAGCCGAGTTATTAAAAGAATACCATTATAGTAACGAAACCAAAATCACAACACTAGACTCTTTAGGTGTAAACACGAGCCTGAAATCGTTAAAGGTCAGCGGCTTTACTGAACTAGAAGATATCACCCATGTATCTCAATTTGAAAACTTAGAAACTCTCTCTATTAACTATTCTCTAGCGGCTGACATCTCTGACATCGCATCATTAACCAAGTTGAAGTCATTAACACTAAGCAACTTTTCTACGTTTTTTAGAGCAGATATGCTTGCCAGTTTAAACACTCTGGAAAGACTTGAAATACAAAGTAGTGCCATTTATTGTGATGATCAGGAGCTATTAAAATCTCTCGATGGTGTAACAACAAATCTTTCTGACTCTTACTGTATTATAAAGCCGGTCGATTTGAGCTTAATTACAGATGCGGCACTTAAAGAGTGTATGCTAGACCGAAGGTATCAAGATGCTGGCAGTGTTAACTCACTCTCTTGCGATGGCTCAGCAATTGAATCATTAAATGGAATTACACAGTTTGAAGGAATTGAGACTTTAACACTAAGTGGCTCAGTTGACAGTTCGTTGTTACGTGATCCTAGCTTAGCTCAACTCCACACTTTACGGAGTCTAGATATCTATAGACTCACGGGTGAACTAACAGCTAAAGCTACACTGCCTCAATCATTGATCTCCTTTGAGTTAAATACAAATAGCCAAACCGTATATGACTTCGCGCTTTTTGGCTTGCCTACAACCTTAACTTATTTGGACCTGGATAATACTAAGCTGACAAACTATGGTGCAATTAAAAATTACGCCAAGCTTATCCGTTTAGAGTTGGACAATAGCAACATTTCAGATCTGTCACCGCTATTCGGTTTGACCAATCTACGATACCTAAGCATATGGGGAAATCCAGACATCGACTGTGCTCAAATAGGCAAACTAAAAGAGTCATTACCCAATCTTTGGAATATATCGAGCAATTGTAATTAAGAGCTAAAACGCTAAGCAATTCAAATAAACACAGCCTCATTGCGAGGCTGTGTTTATTTCCACAATAGCCTTCTGTAAATTGTTATTTCAACCCGCTATACTAGCGCAAAAATTTTTTAAGCAAATTTATGGCGCTCAAATCCACCATCATTAAAGCCCAACTATCACTCAGTGATATGGACAGACATGTTTACCAAGACTTTAATTTAACGCTAGCTCAACACCCTTCTGAAAACGAACAACGGTTAATGATCCGTTTACTTGCCTATGCACTGAATGCGTGTGAGGGACTTGAGTTTACTAAAGGCTTATGCGCTGATGATGAACCTGAACTATGGGTTAAGAATTACAGCGAAGAGATTGAGCTTTGGATTGAACTAGGACTGCCTGACGAAAAGCGCCTTAAGAAAGCGTGTAATAAATCAAAGCAAGTGGTCCTCTATACTTATGGCGAAAATAATCAGGCGATTTGGTGGCAAAAACACCAGCCGAAATTATACGACTTTAAAAACCTGAGTATTTTCAGCTTGGATTATAGTGCGACTCAGGCTTTAGCTCAGTTAGCAGATCGTAGTATCAAGCTCACTATTACCATTCAAGATGGCGAAGTATGGGTAAGCTCTGATAGTGCTAATATTGAAATCAAACCACAACAGCTGATGTAACATTTTGCTCAGTGTTAGATGATGTAACTCATTGAAAACTTGATCTCACTGACAGCGATATCTGCCAGTGCTTTGTTAGAGGTGCTTTACATTAAAGCTTACGCCACACTGAGTCAGTGCCAGGTTGCTGACCGCGCGTCCACCAGCGCGCCTGATATTCAACGCCTAGATAACTCACTTTGTCGCCGCCAGTGTATGCCTTATTAGCACTCCATGAGTTACTGCCATCAGACTTATCTACCAGCTCCCACGCATCACTTTGATCGGGCTTTTGGCCTTTTACCCACCATTTAGCGCGATAGCTTTTGCCCTGATACACTGCGGTATCGCCAGCGGTATAAACTTGATCGGCACGCCATGTGTCACCACTTGGTGGTGCGGTTTGGTTAGTCACTGTGATGGTAAAGCTAACAGTTTTCTCAAATGTGCCATCAGAAACGGTGACTTGCCCTTGATAGTCGGTATTTTGCTGGACCTCAGGCGCAGTCAACGTGATAGTTGCACCGCTACCGCTGTAGCTCAGTGGCGATGGGATCTGCCATGCAAAGGTAAGCGGATCTTTGTCATCATCAAACGCATGAACATGAAGTGATGTGCTTGAGACTTCTTTTAGCGTGATATCGGCAGGGGTATGAACCACAGGGGCGCGGTTTTGTGGCTTAGCTAGAATTGAAAGGTTAAAAGTGTACTGGGGAAAACTTACAAACAGCTGATTAGCAGCGAGTTGCGCAGCATCAAATACAATATTGCCGTCACTTTGTTGTACGCCAATTTGCAGCGTATTCGCATGATTATTATTTAGTGTGCTAGCAAGTTGCGCAATCCAATGAGTGATATTGCTTTGTGTTATCGACAGTTTTTCTTGTACCAATTCTTGGCCATCACCATCAAACACACGTAGCCATACCGTATCGCCTACATTGGCTTGTTGGCCAGGTTTAATTAAAAATCCAGCAGGCGTCCAACTTACCGGCTCAGTCGGTGTAGTATCACGCACTATAGTGACGTCGCTACAATTGTAAAAGCCTTCACCTACAACATCATCACGCTGCCAACGCGTATACAAGATAGCATCTCCGCTAAATTTACTCGGCACCGCGACCTGCATTTCATAATAGCGTTTACCATCTGGCGCAACGAAGAAGTCAACATTGCCATACTCTTGCACTAGCTCTAAATCTTGCCACGCTAGGGGCGTTGACTGAATATCCGCCTCCGGTTTGGTGAGATAAAACTGCCAAAAGCTAGGGTTGTGAGGCGTTGTTGCACGAAATCTCACTTTAATTTGGTTTTGAGCATTTGGCGTTATCGCGGTCCTTTGCCACTCACTCGACGCGATATTCATGCCCGCTTTATTTCTATCGCCACCCGCACAAAGTTGTCCGTCAGGAACAGCAGCCTGTACAGCTTGCAAATTAAAATAATCGGGAACATTCGCTGCAAACTCATGCTTTTGAACAAACTGCACATGTTCAGACGCTAGGTAAGCTGCTCGACATGCCGCGTTCGGGATATTGCTTCCATCTTTTGGCCACCAAAATCCCCCCTGTTCTTCACAAATTGCTTGTCTTGCCTTTGGACTATCCATATAACCATGTGCAAATGCGTTCGATGCTGCCATACCAAGTGCCATGCCAATACTGACTGTTAACATTGAGTTTTTCATTTTCTTCTACTCGTTTTAGAGAAGTAGCCGCCGCCACTTCGATTAAGATTAGAATGAGCGAGAGTCTATCGATGCTTGCCACACGAAATTCAACCTTGTTCTGTGCACCTAGGTTTCGCACGTTGATAAACACAACTTATCTTGTTCGCGCTACTGTGTTTCGACAGTAAAAAACAACGCTGTCATTTTTTAACAACTGATAAGTTCTTGCACGTCCATGGCATGCTCGCCTTCATTTTTTGTAATAGAAAAGTATCCAAGTTAATTTTATTGTAAGAATCAACTCGAATTCGAGGCATTTTACTCAAGCACAAATCAATAACAATAGCTGAGATTATTAATTACATTCAGTACTTTATGGTTAAGTTAAAAATACCTTTACACCATAATTTTGGCCTAAACACCTGTTTACTTTGACTATTACAATAACCAAAACAATTGAAATACTCTATTCCCTAATAATTAACAATCAGAAGGAGCTACTATGTGTAAAGTTTTATCTACATTGGGTACTAGATTACATTTAATAAAAACACTTTATTCTTATCAAAAAAATTAAAAACAACCCTTTTTAAGCAGTCAATTTTTCTACTAGAGCCTTATAATTTGGCTATACTTTGACTTTGCTGCTCACTTGGAAATGATTTTGCGGACGCTATTTACGTTACTATTGCTCATTGTGGTGTTTATCACAGGGTTTATTATGGGTGTGTACACTCTACCGATAATGACGCAACCTCCGGCGGCTAGCCACACAGAAATACTGGCGATCAGTAAAGCCGCAACATACAAAGGCCAATTCAAGAAGGAGCTTAAAGATTCAGACGCATTACACTACGCCACTGGTGAAATTTATTTTACGGATAATCATATTGCATTTGTGGGTGAGATAGCCCCAGGGCCTGATTATCGGCTTTACCTCGCCAAAACATTTATTGAGACAGAAGCCGACTTTAAAGCACAAAAACACACCGTGGTGGAAATTGCTAACATAAACCAATTTTCGCAGTTCGTGCAGCGTAAATATCGCCAAGTCGATCTGGCCCAGTTTCAGAGCGCTATTATTTGGTGTGAACATTTTGAGCAGTTTATATCGGCAGCGCCATTACAACGCGTTGGTAGCGAGTAGGACTGAAGGAACTGTTTTACACAGCGATCTTGTGTGGAAGATAAGTCACTCTGCTAGGCTAGTAACCTCTCGCCGGGTAAACCGTCTCCCACAGGGCACTCTACACGTTAGAGTAGGAGCTGCTTTACGCAGCGATCTTGTGTTTCTTATTCAACCAAAATCCTATTAGCTAAGCTAGTAACTGCTCGGCGGATAAGCCTCCTCCCACAGGGCACTCTACACGTTAGAGTAGGAGCTGCTTTACGCAGCGATGGATCTTCGAAGTCTAAGCAAAAAAAGCCACACTACTGGAGTGTGGCTTGGGAGCATTGCATGGGTGTATTGTTGCAATGATTCTTTCCAGTAATGCGATAAGTTAAGCAGCTTGCTCGTCGTCTTGTCCTAGCCGAATTAGGTAATCAAAAGCGCCTAAGCTTGCTGTCGCCCCACCACCCATCGCAATGATAATTTGCTTAAACGGTGTGGTGGTTGCATCGCCTGCGGCGTAAACGCCCGCTAGACTTGTCGCACCTTTGCTGTCAATTTCGATTTCACCAAAGCGGCTAAGAGCAACTTCACTCGACTTTAACCATTCAGTATTTGGTACAAGCCCAATTTGTACAAAAATGCCAGCCAGTGCTAACGAATGAGTGTCACCGCTGACTCTCTCTATGTAATTAAGACCCGTTACTTTGCTACCATCTCCAACTACTTCAGTAGTTTGTGCGTTTTTAATAATGGTGATGTTGGCAAGGCTTTTCGCCTTTTTGATCAGCACTTCGTCAGCTCTAAGCGTATCGGCAAATTCTAATACCGTGACGTGTTCAACAATATTTGCCAAGTCGATAGCTGCTTCAATACCCGAGTTACCGCCACCAATAACCGCGACAGGTTTCCCCTTAAATAACGGACCATCGCAATGTGGACAATATGCTACGCCTCTACCCTTGTACTCGGTTTCGCCGGGTACATTCATGCTTCTCCATCGTGCACCTGTAGCCAATACTAAAGATTTGGCCCTTAATACCGCACCGCTTTCAAGCGTGATATCAATGGTTTCGCCTTTGTTAATTGCCGCTGCACGCTGGTTCTTCATCACATCAACGCCATACTGGTTAACATGCTCTTCTAACTGTGCAACCAGCTTAGGGCCTTCAGTCTTTTGCACTGAAATAAAGTTCTCAATACCCAAAGTATCGGCAACTTGGCCGCCAAAACGCTCCGCAACTACCCCTGTATTTAACCCTTTACGAGCAGCATAGATTGCAGCTGAAGCACCAGCAGGGCCGCCACCTACAACGAGCACATCAAACACGTCTTTCTCGTTAAGTAAGGCCGCTTGTTTTTCACCAGCTTTACTATCAAGTTTTAATAAGATATCGCTTAAGCTCACTGCGCCTTGGCTAAATTGCTCACCATTTAAGTACACGGTTGGCACGGCCATGATGTTGCGTGACTCCACTTCTTCTTGGAACAAAGCACCATCAATCATGGTGGTGGTAATATTTGGGTTAACAGCCGCCATGAGATTCAAAGCCTGCACTACTTGCGGACAAGTTTGGCAACTCAGTGAGATGTAAACCTCAAAGTTCAATGCGTTATCTATATTTGTGATCAGTTCGAGATCGTCTGCCGATGCTTTAGTTGCATGACCGCCTGAATGCAATAATGCAAGTACCAAACTGGTAAACTCATGTCCCATAGGAACACCAGCAAACGTAATTTCGCTCTTTGTTTCAACACCACGCACCACCATTTGTGGGATACGTTCACCTTCAATTGATTCAGATAAAGTAATTTTGTCGCTCAATGACGCTAAGTCTTGTGCTAACCCTTTTAGCTCTTGCGATTTTTTACTGTCATCAACGGTAATGACGAGTTCAATCGGACGTTGTAGAGAGCTAAAATGGCTTTGTAGTTGAGTTTTAATTTGGTTGTCTAACATATAAGGTAACCCTCTGCAGAAACTACAGTAAAAATTCGCAAAAACGATGAATTTGATTCATCTAGATGGTTGAGATGGGAGTGCATGCCGCACTCCCCAGACAAATTAGATTTTGCCAACAAGGTCTAGTGAAGGTGCTAGTGTTTCTTCACCTGGCTGCCAAGAAGCTGGACATACTTCACCATCGTGAGATGCGATGTATTGAGCAGCTTGTACTTTACGTACTAGCTCTTTAGCACTGCGACCAATACCTAGGTCATGCGTTTCGATAACTTTGATTTCACCCTCTGGGTTGATAACAAAAGTACCACGAAGTGCAAGACCTTCTTCCTCGATCATTACACCGAAGTTACGAGTAATACGGCCTGTCGGGTCACCAATCATTGGGAATTGAATTTTCTTAATAGTGTCTGACGCATCGTGCCATGCTTTATGCGTGAAGTGCGTGTCTGTCGATACAGAGTAAACTTCTACACCCATTTCTTGTAGCTGTGCGTAGTAGTCAGCTAAGTCACCAAGCTCCGTTGGACATACAAATGTGAAATCCGCAGGGTAAAAGAATACGATTGACCATTTACCTAGTAGGTCTTGCTCAGAAACTTCTACGAAGTCGCCACCATGGTATGCAGTTGCGTTGAATGGTTGAATTTTAGTATTGATTAATGAAGTGCTCATCGCTTTCCTCACTGTTGTTTAGTTTAAATAATGTTGGCGATTACTGTTCGCCTTGGCTTGAGTACAAAGATAAGGGGAAGTGCTGATTAAATAAAATGGATTGTTTGAATCACTGTAATCGGAAAAACTGATAGCTCTCTTATAAGTGATCAACTAATTCAGCATAAGAGTATAAAAATAAGATAATTACGGTATGATCCCAGCAATTAACTACAGCAGAGCGTGACTATGCACCCGTACTTCAATCATATTCAACTTGGTTACTTTGGCTTTATTCCCTTTTTGGCTTGTATCGCTTGGACGCTAATGACAGGTGCATCGAGTGACGTGCTTCATGCTTTTCAGTTTTACAGTCTGGGGATTCTAGCTTTTATGGCCGGAAGTTTATGGCGTGCAGGAGAGCAAACCTACAAACAAGCGATACTGGCCGTGATTGTCGTGATCCCTTACCCCTTACTTAGTATTGCAGCACCACAATGGTTGCTTCTCTATCTCGCTATCGCATATTGGCTCGTATATTTTATAGAACGCAGTTCATCTCGCTGGGGTGACTATCATAAAGACTATCAAAAAATGCGAACGGTGCTGACTTCTCTCGTTTTTGTTAGTCATCTATTTATGATTGCTCAAGCACTTGAGTTAAACGCATAAGTGGCTTGCTTCTGAAGCTCAATTAACTATAACTAAAGATAACTGAAGCACCAGAAGCCAAAGTATTTTGATCAAACGCGCGTTACCACCCTTAGTAATATGGATAGCCATCATCTTTTTTGGTGGCTACATGTACTATATTGGTCACTACGAATACGAGAGCTACGAAGAGTTGTTCTGGTTCGGCATTTCTTTCACTTTATTCAATTTGATCACCAGAGAAATCGCAAATTCGTTCTTACGCATTGCCCTACTTGTGTATTGTGCGGGCCTACTCCTTGATATTATTGATAATTTCACCGACGGTTTTTCCATTCCCTTACTTAACTTTGACACTTCTTTAAAAAATATCGGCTTTTTACTCATCAGCTTTGGTTTTTACTGCATGATCACCAATAAAAGAGCCAGCATTACAGAGCTAAAAAAAGAAGTAGAGAGAAGAAGATTGTTAGAGGAGCGGATGCGGTATGAAGCTGACCATGATGCGATGACAGGCGTGGGTAGTCGTCGCGCATGTTTTGAAGGCTTGCAAACACATCGCTTTGATGATCAATGGCTACTCTACCTCGATTTAGATAATTTTAAGCAAGTGAATGACAACTATGGCCATCATATTGGCGACGAGGTTTTGATTAAGTTTACGCAGAATATGAAAGATTACTTTGGCTTAGATTACAGCTTTCGTATCGGGGGAGACGAATTTATTGCCTATATTAATGCAGTGCTTCCAGATACAGACGAAGTAAGAGCGGCATTATTAAAGGGATTACACGATTACAAAATTAACGTCAGTATTGGAATGGTCAAAGTTGACCCAGCTAAACAAGCTGATCTCATCATCCACGAAGCCGATGAGCATATGTATGGCGATAAGCGCGGTAAATCACTCAGATCTAGTGCTCGAGGATAACACTTAGCACTGTTTTATTGGTTAAATTTCAATGACGCTCAGCGCACCAAAATCCAATCACAATTCTACGCTAACTTCTCTAAATTTATAGCTTTTTTAAAAGCTAAAGAAGTAGCACTATTCTCCAATGATTGCTAAGCTTGCGTTAATATCAAGTTACAAGGGAAAATAACGTGTTTGCAAAACTATTTACAAACAATGAAACCCAACAAGCCTTATTAGCCGCGCAACAAGAGATTGCCAGTTTAAAACATGCGAATGCGCAATTAGTTGCTGAAAATGAGTCATTAAAACAAGAAGTTGTAAGCTCACAAGCTGCGCTCAATGATAATACTGACAATCAACTACTGCAGTGTGCATTGACTGGGTTAAACCAAGTGCAAGGGATCCGCGAAACCGTTCTTGCGAGCTTTATGAGTATTGAAGAAGAAAGCCATTCAATTGAGCAAGTAAACTCCGCCTTTTCTAAATCTGAAACCGCATTGCGTAAAATACTCACGGGAATGGAGCAGCTCGGCGGTAATATGGACAGAATGACCACCAATATTTCTGGCCTATCGCAGATGGCAGATAGCATTAATACCTTTGTTACGACGATTTCAAAAATTTCAGATCAAACGAATCTGCTAGCGCTTAATGCTGCTATTGAAGCAGCCCGAGCGGGTGAAGCTGGCCGTGGCTTTTCGGTTGTCGCCGATGAGGTACGCGCACTGGCAACCAATACCAATGAATCCGCTAACGAAGTCTCCGATTTAGTCAAAAAAATCATCGATACAACTCACACAACCGTGAGTGCTGTAGAAGAAATTCAAGCGTCTAATATCACGCTATCTGACAGTATTGGACACTTAAACGATGAATACGAAGGGATTGTAAGTTGTTGTGATTCAATGAAAGACACCATTTTGGTTTCTACCACTCAAACTTTTATCCAGACAGTAAAGCTCGATCATGTCGTTTGGAAAGGAGACGTATACAACGTTATTATTGGCAATAGCCATAAAAATATCAGCGACTTTGCCGATCATACGATGTGCCGCTTAGGTAAGTGGTTTGGTGGCGATGGCGCCCAAAAGTTTGGTGGTCACAATGCGTTTAAACGCCTAGAAGCTCCGCATAAAGAAGTCCATAGAGCTGGTGTAGAAGCAATGAAAAAGTTTAAAGCAGGTGATTCTCAAGGCGCAGTAAAACAGCTTAACCAAATGGAACATGCCAGCGTTGAAGTAATGGACTTACTCGATCAACTAGGGCATTGATAAGAAGCACTACAGGGCTTCTCAATTTACCCGCTTAACACGTAGAGTGGCAGTCACCGATTGAAAGCGGGTAACATTTCATGTAATCCTGAGCTGGTACAGGTATGCATTATTCAAACACACAACTCTCCTCAATTAATGCAAGTAACGCTTCTTCAAACGTTTCATACTCATCAATTATTTCCCAAGTAACTCTATCTATGACAGCATAGAGTCGGGTGTTCAAATTGAAAACTACACGACTCATGTTTTCATCAGCATATGCAATAAATTGCTTCAGGGAGCACTCTTCATAAAATGATTCATTGGCTTCAATTATACCTGGTAGATAAATTGGACTTTCGATGGTGTTTGCACCATACACGTTTAAACCATTTACAGAAAAACCATTTGAAATTTTTAATAATTCTATAAACTGGTCTGATATTTTCCCCTTAAAAAATCTTAATGAGTTTTCTTGCAGCTTTATAAGTTGTTTCTCAGTTGCAGGAGGAAGTAAAAAACCTTCTTGGTATTGCGATTCTTCTATTTTGTTTTTCTGTTCGATCAAATTGATTAGTACGCTCATCATCATCTCACTTAGGATAAACCAAGCCTTCGGGAATTGGCCAATCGACGTTTATTGTTTCATAGTGCGTCATTTTTGACGTCATTTTTTTTTGGTAAGTTGTAAATACTGAGTGTTCGGGGCTATTTCGTATGAGAACTAAATTATTGAAACTATTAGTTCCACCATCATCCAATGGGATTTTATGATGAACCTGCCAACCTTTTGGAACTTTGCCATCTGCGAGCTTTGCCACTTCTCTCTCATTCACTCCAAGCTTATTCAGTTGTTTAATTAATTCTGGCCTGTTAGATAAGCTTTTTAAAAAGTCTTTCCGTATACCATTATTGAATGCTTTACGTAAATCAGCATATTCAGCCCTATCCCGCTTAGTGTAGTTGATATTTATAGTTGAAATATTTTTTAATAGTAGCTCACTTCCTTTGTATTGCCCTTTAAACTCGGACTTAGCCCCCGGCAGCTCATTCCCTTTTGGCGGCTCCAATTCATCGGCTTTGGCTTTGGTGGGCTTGTCGGTAACGCCTCGAATTGGTGGTTGGCCTTGATATTCATCCAGTGCTTTATTAACTCGCTGTCCGATTTCTTGGGCGGCTTGTTGCATATGTTGGTCGATTTTTGGGGTGACCTCGTCTAGGCGTTTAACCGTGGCTTGCATGCCTTCGATGGCGGCGTCTGGAAGCAGTAGGTCGTAGTGCCAACTGCTAGACATTTCATCGAGTGAATCGCGTAGGCCTTTGACGATGTTTTTAACTTCCGTGGCGGATTGTTTTCCTAGGTCTTGCCAGTTGATGTCTCTTAGGTATTTAACTGGGTCGCCTTTGCCGAGCTTGCGTAGTACGGCAAGCGCAGCCGAGAGGGATTCTCCAGTATTTTTTAAGATAACCTTGCCTACGCCTTTGACTGCTGAGCCCACAACTGGTACTAAACCAATACCCGTTAGGGTAAAAGCAAGCCAAGCGTCGGTGTCGTTGGCTTCATCATCGTCGGTCAGTAACATGACATTGGCAATGATATCTCGTAAATCCATGACTTGGTCGATAATCGGTATCATGGAAATCAAGGTGCCTACCACGATTTGTGACGTAGAGGGGTTTTGATTAAAGTCGCCTTGTAGTGTGCCCCATAACCAATCACCTGCTTGGGTTGCAATGCCATTGGCTTCTATCAGTGGTGCGGTATTGCCGCTGCGTACCATTTCAGCCGCTTGCGCTGGGGTGATTTGTCCATACAGAGGGTTTTTAGGGCGATTATCTTCTGGCAGGTAATCGCGTTTATCCTCACCATATTGCACGGTGTATTGACCGGGCGGCGCATTCTCAATTTTTGCTTTACCGCTGTCGTCTAAGGTACCAGTCAACTCTGTGCCGTTTGCAAATCGAATGGTATAAGGTGCGCCCATAATTGGGCTGCCATCTTGATAGGTATAAGACAGCTCAATGGTACTGCTCATCATGGTGGCAATGCCATCGGCGGCAAGTGAGAGTCGAGCATTCTCAGAGAGCGCTTGAATTTGCGGTACACTCGGCATCGTGGCGCTTTGTTTACCACCAATATCTTGCTCCATGCTGCCGTCAAACACGGTCATGGCTTTGCCTTTTAAGGTCAGTAACTTGTCTGCAAAGATGTTGACGTTACCACTTGAGTCAATGCTGATTTCACTGCCACCATTGGCAAGGGTGAGGTTGCCAGAGCCACTGCCTTTTACTGTGATATTGCCTTGGCTTTGAATGATTTGACTTCCAGCCGGGGCGGTGATGGTGAGATTGTTGTCTGCCTTGAGGTTGATATCACTTTGGATAACACTGCGATGACTGCGACCCGCCTTAAGGGTCAAATCTTGTTTGGCGCTGGCGTCAATTTGATTGGCGGTGACGTCTAGGTTGGTTGCTGCATCAGCAATCACCGACTTTTTACTCTCCAGTGCCAATTGTTGTTTGGCGCTGGCAATAAAGGTTTTATTGGTGAGTAGTCGAATTGCGCTTTTAACACTGCCAAGTTGTATGTCTTTGGCTGCAAAAATATTCATTGCGCCAAGTTGCGCAAGCCAGTGAATATAAGGCTGCTTTTTATCACCATGTAACACCAAGTGCTGGTTGCCCGCTAAGGTTTGCAACACAATATGCGGGGTTTTTGGGGTGTCATCAAACATCAACAGGTTTTGGCCGCGAGAGCACAACACGTTTTGGGCGTTATTGGCGCTAGTAACAACAGATGGTTGCGTGTCATTAAGCGCAAACCCTAACAGGTAACTTTGGTCAGGGTCGTTGTTCATACAACCGATGAGCACATTACTGTCTGGCAGCAGTGGAAAGTGTAACCCTGTCGGTTGCTTTTGACCACGACAGGCGTATTGTGTGAGGCGCTTTACCGATTCAGTCACCTGACTATCAAAATGTACTTGCGTGGCATATTGCCCTTGGGTATCTAGATGAGGATTGGTCTTTGACCCCGACAGTGAACGTACCGTGGCGGTAAACACCATCGGCTTGGGACTATGCTCTGGGGGCGCGATACGTATTGGCTCACCCCGTGGTACACACACCGACTCGCTATGATATGCAACTTGCTTAGGGTCATTGGCACTGCCTTGCTTATACACCTGTTTACTGCGAATACAGGTATAATCGCCACCTTTCGCTGTGCCCAATTTACCATTTAACGAAAACGAATAACCGGCATTGGCTTCGGCTACGTTCCCTACCAGCGTGACTTCATTTTTACCTTGTTGATAGGCAAGCTCTAGATTACCTGTGCGCTCAAATTGCTCAGCAGGGTTTTGTGCAGCAGGCTCAAAATAGCTACGCTGCGCCGAGCTGACCGAAGTTGGCGGATGGGCATTCATATGCACTTGTGAGCCACCCATTCTAAAACGATGGCGGCTTTGGCACTGCGTAAACCCAACAAAGCCGGTTTCATGTTCGTGAACCAGACCATCTTTATCCGTTACCGACAGCAAGCCTCGCTCAATATAGGGGCTTGCAAGATTTCCCTCGGCAATCACTATCGACTCAATAAAATCATGGCATTCAAACCAATAAATTAAGCCGTACTTTGCTAAGAGTCGGGTGAAAAAGGTGTAGTCGTTTTCTAGTGCTTGTACGCACTGCGGTAGCGTGGGTAAATCTTTAGTGACTCGCCATTTTATCCGGTCTTGTGAATAGCCGGCTTTTTGTATCAGCTTATTGAGGACAGACTGGACATTGGCTTGTACAAAGATTTGGCTTTTTTCTGTTTGCTTAAGTAACTCAAGGCGAGGCTTTAAGACCACCTCTGCACCACAGGTGTGCTCAGACACAAAACCAGATTGGATATCAAACAAAGTCCCAGTGAAATATGTTGATATTGCATCTGGTGACTCAATTTCAAACGTGAGCATATTGCCGACGAGTAATTCATCAGCCAGGTCAAATTGGGATTCTAGGTTCGCTTTGAGTAAAAAGCCGCTATTGATACAGGTCGTGAGTTCAAAATCGACGACATGTACAGGATGGTTAGTACCATACACCACAATCCTTGTTTGCATTTTTTATGTCCACTGTTGTTGGTTAAAGCCGTTCCACCAATACGCGGTACTATTTCCTTAGAACACGTAATGGGCTACTTCTAATACTTTATCATGTATATAAATCAATCTACACCCAAACTTTACTCTTTTCTCTCAGGTAGGTCAGGACTAGTTACTCCACCGCCTGCTGCTCCTGTTATTTTTTTAGCTATATCATTGGGTAACAATATCATGAGAATTCTCCAATTTTAATAAAAGTAACCTCTGCACGTTATGTGATAGTACAAAGCTAATTTACTCCGAGCCATGCTCTCACATTGAGCTGCGGCTTGTAGAGTCACGACGAGTATAGAAACCACGATAAGCATCAATGACTAATGAAAATACAACCAGCACGGAAAGAATAGTGAGTATGTGCATCAAGCTTGGGTACGCGTTATAGATAAACATTGGGTTAAAGTCAGTTAGCTTTCTAAACCCTCGCTCGATAAGGGACGCAGTTTGAATGAGAGCAGCACTTGCTAAAATGAGTATGTAAGTGAGCTCATTTGGTGTTAGGGAAAAGTCTTTTGCGCTTTTTTGTGCAAAGCGACTGATAAAGCTTAAATTGAACTGCGCTATATAGTTTGCAATCTGTTTGCGTTTTATGATGAGCGCCATCAAAAGCAAATTTTGCGTCGCCATTATAAAGTAAAACCATCCGCCCAGCTTTAAAGCAGGTTCATACAGTGCAATGTCTAATGTGCGTGCAAATAAAATATTGACTGCTAACCATTGAACATTAGGGCTGTCTTTACTTAGAAAGACTGAAATTATCAAAACCACCCAAATCGAAATATTGATTAGGTGGTTATTTTCCATTATGACTTGATATAACGTACTCATGATTTCTCGTTGCTAGATTTAAAGTAAGGCGTTGTATCGCACCTTCCACTTGTTGAGGATCAACTTGACCGCCTCCACCACCAGCTACACCGCCAGAGCCCGTAATTAGTCGCAAGTACTTGTGAGAAATGACTTGTACTACAGAGGTCGCTATATTGTCTCTTACTTGCCTACGGTTAATTTGAGCGCAATCACCGACCACACCACCCGAACCGATAATACTGCCTAAGTGTTCATCAGGAAGTAGTTGCTTTGAGATGTAATTAGGTTCTTTTTTATACACTTTGTATTCCTTATGTTAATAACATTTGTATGCATAGTGTAACAATCTTGATTGCAAATTGCGCTATTTAATCGAGGTTGGTATCGGTATCACCAAGTTCATCATTACTGCTTTTTTTCGCTTTGGTAGTAAAGACTTGGGGTTCAATCCACAAACAATGTACATTCTAATTACTTGGTTTAAATCCGGTGTTGTCAGGCCGCTCTCCCAGTTGTAGATGGTTTGTTTCGAAACGCCCATCTTCTTTGCAAACTGAATTACAGAGTATCCTGCGGCAAACCTCAGTTGCTGTACTAAACTGCTTGCTTTAATTGTCATTTATCTTTTCCCTTAGGGTACTCCATTAATATTCTTTTACTAACAATGACAACGCTATAGTCCTGCCTGAGCCTTGTTTGTGTATTTTGTGTTAAACAAATGAAACGGTCAAGTGTGAAAATATGAAACAGTCTAAGCTTTTGGACTCGTACCTTTGTAAGATCTGACACTAGAAGGAACAGTAAGGCGCTGTACTTGAAGTAACGCACACTGAAAAAGCAATGCGTTACGCACATCACGTTCCTTTTTGGCATTTTCAGCATATTAAAAAGGACAGCAACATGAGAAAACGTAAGACTGAAACGTTTGAAACAAGCATGACGCAAATTGGTGAGCCCGAGAGTTCAACTGATTTAAGCACCATGAAGCTACGCGTTGAGACCCAAGACGCAATCGAAATTATATCCTTCCGATTACTCATCTATATTTTATCTGGAAAGTGTTCTTTTTTTAGTCTCTCTGGACTGCATCAAGATACTAAGTGCCCATTATGTGCGTTAGCGTATCGCCAACGTGAGCAAAAAGGTACACAACGAAAACTTATAGCTGACAAGCAAAACGGACAGATAAACCAACGATCCAAACCGCACAAAATGCTATGGCAGGCACAAGACTGGGGGAAATATTTAGAGTGACTTCGCGTACGTTTGACCGCCTACGCACTTTCCGCCCTCAAGAGGATCAACCATTAACTATGCTTCGCCCCGCCATCTTTACTATTTCAACGTTATGTTTAGTAAGGGGAGCAATTACACTGCCGCTAGCCATAGTTTTCCCTGAAAAAACCACCAGTTTTGCAATTGTGGCTGGAGGAGTTTGGTTTTTGACTGTTGTATTTTGTCTAGTTGGTTTTAAACTAATAAAAGAGCCGATTGCTACAAGATAATAGCCGGATTTGATAAACTCCTCGTTTTACTGATTTAGACTGTTTCATGATACTCGATAAAAACTGGCGTATTCTTACCGTTGGCGATGGCGATTTAAGCTTTTCATATTCATTAGCAAAACATTTTGCTCCAGCCCATCTTACTGCCAGTGTGTACGATAGTGAAAGTGAACTTAAGCATAAATATCAAGATAATGCATTTGATAAACTACATACTCTAGGGATTGATGTAGTGACTCAATTTGATGTCACAGAGGCACATTGTTGGCAAAAAGTGCCGTCGCATGCCTTTGATGCGGTAATTTTTCAGTTTCCTCTCATTCCTGCGTTTGACTCGCTTGAAAGCTTCAAAAACCAGACTTTGAGCGTTAACAGCCTCAATCGGAAATTGCTGCGAGAATTCTTAATAAACGCAGCGGCTCATGCACTTGATCCTAAAGGCGCTCAGCTAGGGATCATTACCTCTAAGGACGTAAAACCTTATATAGAGTGGGATCTAGAAGGCAGCCTGATCAACGGACTTGAACAATATTACCTCGGTCAGTCTCAGTTTGAGATTTCACAGTTCCCAGAGTATCAAATTCGCAATGTCGACCGTGATAAACATGTAAAAGACACCAGCGGCATTAGCTATTACTGGTCTGTTAACCCAGCTCACGCCATAAAAGAAAAACTCAAAGTACCTGATTATTTGGGTGATAACTACTGTACTATTTGTAGGGCTGGCCCTTTTATCAATGACCGCGATAGGCTTGCACACTTTAATTCGAAAAAGCATAAAAATATGCAAAGACATGAAAGTGCTTGGCTTAACTACCTGAATACGTAAGCACAATTGGAACGATAACAAAAAGAAAATACTGAAAATTAAAAGTAAATAAATCAACAAATAACCATTTCAAAAACCAATAAAGGCATAAAATATACAAAAGTAATTGAGCCATTATTTAGACACGATTAGACTAGCCTTATATCGCCATCTTTTAAGCTTGTTATTTATCTTGTTGGGGTCTCAATGTCACTACTTAGCCGCGACTTTGTCATTGCGATTTTATGCCTGCTTTGCGCTATGATCACCATCCAATCTGGAGCCTCTATTGCCAAGCAGTTATTTCCATTTGTTGGGCCTGAGGGCACCACAGCATATCGCCTAGGATTTTCAGCTCTTATTTTGTGCTTGGTGTTCAAGCCTTGGCGTCATTTACCGACAAACTGGCGACCACTCATCGTCTATGGCCTATGTTTGGGCGGCATGAATATCACCTTTTACTATGCCATTGAACGTATCCCTATTGGCATTGGTGTGGCCTTAGAGTTTACCGGGCCACTCGCCGTAGCGCTATTTTCATCTAAACGGAAACGTGATTATTTGTGGGTTGCATTTGCTATTTTAGGAATTTTGCTGTTGTTACCAGATCTTGGCGATGTCAATGGTTTGGACCCAGTAGGTGTTGCTTTAGCCTTGGTTGCTGGCGCTTGTTGGGCAGGATATATTCTCTATGGTAAGCGCTCAGGCAACGAAAGCTCCGGCGGGGTGACTGTGGCAATCGGCATGACGGTTGCCGCGCTTACTATCGTACCGTTTGGCGTGATGTCTCAAGGTGTAGCCCTCCTTAATTGGTCACTTATTCCATTGGGTATCGCAATTGGTTTGTTATCCAGCGCCCTGCCTTATAGCCTAGAAATGGTAGCGCTTCGAAAAATGCCCGCACAAGGGTTTAGTATTTTAATGAGCGTTGAACCTGCGGTTGCGGCGTTGGCTGGCTTTTTAATTCTTGGAGAGTTACTGACTGTTTGGCAATGGCTTGCTATTTTTATGGTAATTACCGCTTCCGTCGGCAGTTCGGTGTCTAGTAAAGAGTAGATAGCTTAATTTTCGTATAACTGAAATAGGGTAAATGGAGGGAGTAGATCTACTACTCCCTCTATTGAATCGATTTATGTTAGTTAACTGTCGCTTCCGTTACGAGCGGTATCACTTCTTCTGTTGATGCGCCTTCAAGAACAGCGTCTTCCTTCTCAGAAAACAGATACTTGTCGAGCCACTGCTCTTGCTCCCAAAGCACATGTAAAATACTTTCTCGTGCTTTATACCCATGGCCTTCTTCTGGCAACATCACCAGCCTTGCATTGGCACCTAAACCATTCATTGCAGCAAACATACGTTTAGACTGCATAGGAAAAGTACCTGAGTTTGGATCTTCCTCTCCATGGATCATCAACATAGGTTCATTGATTTTTTCCGCGTGGAAGAAAGGCGACATGCTGGCATAGACGTTTTGCGCTTCCCAGAAGTTACGCGGCTCACCTTGGAAACCAAATGGCGTCAAGGTGCGATTATAAGCCCCGCTTCGTGCAATGCCAGTGGCAAACAAGTCACTATGGGCGAGTAAGTTAGCCACCATAAATGCTCCATAAGAATGCCCTGCAATCGCAATGCGCTTAGGATCTGCTATACCTTTTTCTACTAAGGTATCAACAGCAGCTTTCGCACTCGCAACCAATTGCTGCCTAAATGTATCATTTGGTTGTGTGTCGCCTGCCCCGACAATCGGCATCGTCGGATCATCAAAAACAGCAATACCTTTTGCTAAATACGGCATTGGCCCCCAATAGCCAATATATGGGAATTGATAAGGCGATTCACGCACCTGCGAGGCAACGGCTTTATCTTTAAACTCAAGCGGATAAGCCCACATCAGCACAGGTATACGACCTTTTGATGGGTCATAATCTGTAGGAAGATAAAGATTACCGGATAACTCAACGCCATCATCACGTTTGTACTTGATTTGCTCTTTTACAACGCCTTTAAATGCAGGATAAGGATGCGCAAACTTAGTTAGCTGCTCCAACGTATCAAACTGTAAGTCACGGACAAAAAAGTTAGGTTGTTCTTGGCGTGACTCACGCACGGTAATAAAGCGCATACCTTCGTCATCTAACATTGCACGCACTCTTTCGTAATAAGGTTCGCTCGACTGCCAAATACGAGTTGAAGTATTGGTTTTTACGTCAAAACGATCTAAAAAAGGAATGTTGCCTTTCTCAGATGCACCGTTGCCCGTTAAAAACAAATACCTGCCTCCAACTAACTTCAATACTCTTGAACCTAAATCACTATTTTCATATACAAAGTTGCCAGGATCTTTGTATGCATCATTATAACTGCGCTCTGAAAACACCATGCGATTTTGCTCTGGATTACGCGGAGAAAATACAGAAGAACGAATACTGCGATCGGCAAAGCGCCATTCATTCAAAATCGCAACATTGTTATCAGCCCATTCAATACTTGAAAAACGACGCTCTACTTTTGCGAAAAGTTCAGGTTCCTTTTTGAATGGCGAACTAATCGTATAAAGGTGGTCATGATAGTCAACCTCCACACTCATATCCCCACCATCTTGCGCTTCGGCCCATATCAGTGTCGCGCCATGGTCGTCACGCCATTGGATCTTTCGAGGCCCTTCTCTCACGCTATCAAAGCCCGCAGGCAGTGCGTCGGCTAGTGGTTGTCTTGCAACTTCAAATAATGGATAGCCACGCATTCCCCACACTTGCCATACCGCTGGAAAACGGCTGTAAGGCACTTGGAATGAGAAGGGATCTGCCATCATACCAACCACTAGATTGGTAGAGTCTGGCGAAACAGAGAAATGTTTAAGATACGTTGGATTACCAATTTGCTGCGCGCTGGCATTCAGATTTAGCTTAATTAACTGCCCCTCAGAATAAAACTTAAATAGCTGAATATCATAGGGACTAGACAATAAATTCTGATAAGTGCGTGTTGATGCTTTTTTGCCAGATGTGGTTTGTATTATTGGCGTTAGGCTGGATTTATCTTTTGCGCTTGGCTGTTTGCCATGATTAATAGCAATATTCGCGATAATTGCAGTACTGTCTGGCAACCACTGGTATGGCGTTGAAGTCACCACGCCATTTAATGTTGATTGAGTAAGCTGTTTAAGATTGCGCTGCTCAATATCGTAAGCCCAAAGCGTAGCACTATTTTCTTGTTCAAGAATAAACGCAAGATAGCGGCTATCTGCACTCCAGCTTGGAGACTTGATCTTGCCTTTAGGTAGACCTGTCACCTTAATTAAGGCACCGGTTGCGACATGTTTAAACTCAATAGAGCTATATTGGCGGCTGGAGGTCCGCATAAAGGTTTGCGGATTGAACTTTATCCCCGCAAGCGCTTGCTCTGGCTGTCCAAGCTCTTCGAGCGTGAGTACCCTATTGCGCTGTAACAATGCCAACCAATTACCATTTGCACTCAATTTAGAGGTTGGGATCAATGGTGCATCAACAAGCTTTGCCAGCTCTGGAGAAGGTGTCATGTAGCCTTGCTCTTGTGCACATACCGTATATGATACGGTAGTCATTAATATGATAAATGTGATTTGTTTTAATAATTTCACTGTATTTACCTATCTTCGGCGTTTAGCAGGTGATCATATAACGATTATCGGGAAATGTGCAGAGATTTGCGATTTAATGCGATGAAAACTTGATGTACACTTAGTCACTTAACCAGCCATAATTGATACGAATTAGCATGAACAACGATAAAAAACTCGCTAAGGTTACCATTTTTGATGTTGCCGAAGAGGCACAAGTTTCTAAATCAACAGTATCCCTTGTCCTAACGCATAGCGATAAAGTCAGCGATAAAAGCAAAGAGAAAGTACTAAAAGCCATCGAAAAGCTGGGGTATGTTTATAATCGCGACGCAGCAGCGCTACGTAGTAAAAAGTCTAATCTTGTTGCGGTTGTTATCAACGACTTAACTAACCCGTACTCTGCTCAGCTTGCTGTTGGATTAGAAAAGCATATTTACGCATTAGGTATGGTGCCTATGCTGGTAAATACAGGCGAAGACTTTAATCGCCAACGCCAAGTGGTTAACACACTTAAAGAATACAACGTTTGTGCTTTTGTTATGGTGCCTGCACCAAGTACTCCACGAGAGTGGCTGGACCAATTGGCTGACTCTGGATTTCCAGTTATTACCATTATGCGTGAAGTGGCTTTCGCGAAAGCCCCCTGTATTCTACCTGACAATAAAAAAGGGACTCACCTAGCAACGACTCACCTCATTGAGCAAGGCATAAAAGACATTGCTTTTCTGGGTGGTACTCCCGAAATTTCAGATTACCATGAGCGACTGTCTGGTTTCCAAAGCGCTCTAAAGCTCAATGGATTAAATGAAGCGCAACCTGCGATCGCTGCTCCAACCAATCGCCAAGGGGGCCGAGAAGCGTTTAATACTCTCATCACTAACCATAAAGAGATAAAAGCTATCGTTTGCTTTAGTGACGTCATTGCATACGGTGCAATTGAAGCCATGCGCGAACATGGACTGGTACCTGGTGAAGACATCAAAGTTGTCGGTTTTGATGACTTGCAAGACTCCCAGCTGATGAAACCCGCATTAACGAGCGTTAGAATTGATGCCGACGACATCGGTAAGCGGACATGCCATACGTTATCCGAAATTTTAAACAAATCGCAACCTGCCGTTAGAACCCTAGTGGATGTGTCATTGCAGATCAGAGAATCATCGTAACTCTTAGCGCTTAGCAATAAATGTAGCGCTGATACCTGTTTATAAAAAATGCAAATATTTGCGGCCAAAACTATAGACATTACTGAGAATCTGGATAGAATTCGCAGCAATCTTGGCCGCCAAATTTACCTATGCAAATAGTCTGTTGCGAATATCAAATTCGTGTGCAAAAACATAACTAAAATCTAGTAAAAGCAATGATATGTACCTTACTAGCAGCGCGTACCCATGATGAGCTCAGTTTGATTTTTTTAATTTCAAACACCATACTTTTTTAACATTTTCGCCAATTCGCTTCATTCAGTAGAATTGGCATTACATATTTAAGGTTCTCTTTCGTTGAATAACGCAACCTTTACAGAGAAACGCCGCTTTATTGTGAAGTTAGGCAAAATGCTTCACAAATACGGTACCCCTGCCTATCGACTCGAAGCACACTTAATGGAAGTAGCCACTCACTTAGGGTTAAAGTCTTCCTTTGTCATGTCTCCGACGTCTGTCACTTTTGTGATTTGGACCGAAGGTCATGAAGAAGAATATACCCATGTGGCGCGTGTTGATCCTGGCGACCATGATTTAGGTTCATTGGCAGATACAGATGACGTCGCAACACGCGTGTTATCTGGTGAGCTCTCAATCCAAGCAGCCGAACAATGCCTCGAAGCCATTTTGCACGCTAAGCCTCCGTATAATAAGTTAATGACGGGTCTTGCATTTGCAACTTCAGGCGGTGCGTTTGCAATGCTGATGGGGACGAGCTGGAATGACGTATGGTGGTCGGCGCTACTATCGCTTGTGGTCTACTTATTCGTGCTTTGGGCGAGTATTTCCAAACGCGTAACACATATGCTTGAGCCTTTGGTCGCCATCGTATCAGCGGTTGCTGCCTGCGCTGTGTCTGTGTACATTGACCCGCAGGTCAACATCCGTTTGGTGGTACTTTCGGCCATTATCGTGTTTATACCTGGCTTGGCGCTCGCGCTTGGGTTTGCGGAATTATCGGCTCGTCATCTAGTGTCAGGCACCGCTAGAGTCATGGACTCTATTATGTTGCTCTTTAAGCTCTACTTCGGTGCATTTTTGGGGATCAGTTTAGGGTTTGCGTTTTTTGGACAAGTTGATTTTATACAACCATCACCATTACCACGTTGGACGGCTTGGCTTGCAGTGCTATTACTTTGTAGCAGCCTAGTTATTATCTTTAGAACAAAGTTACGCCATGCAAGTTGGTCACTCGCATCAGGCTTTATCGCCTACGCAGCCAGTATCAGCTCTGCGGTTTACTTTGATTATGCACTTGGTACTTTTGTAGGTGCATTTGCAGTGGGTGTCTTTAGTAATATCTTTAACCGTGTGGTAAATGCCCCTGCGTCCATTGTTGCAATGCAAGGTTTGATTGTGTTGGTCCCTGGTTCTAAAACCTATATTGGACTTAATTCTTTAATTGAAGGCCAAAGCTTTGTTCATGCGGACCATATTGGCCAACAAACCTTTTTAATATTTATGTCTCTTATCGCTGGCCTTATCTTCTCAAACGTTGTACTGCCACCTAAAAAGAGCTTATAACGCGCAAAAAGAACTGGAAAGGCGACTTTCCAGTTCTTTGTAGTTATGAATGTTAACAAAAAACAAAGCGAAATCACTCTAGTAAACTTAATTTAAACAGCACAAAATCCAGAAAAAATTATTTTATAACCATATATTTCAATAAAATAAGAAAAATTAAAGCAAAAAACCACCAAATTCATAACTATTCATTTCAATTCAAGATTTAACAAACCCCGCTGGTGTTTAATCTTTCTCGAGGTCAACCACAAGTAAGCACTCAAGGGGAATTTATGTTTCGCAATAACAAGAAAAAACTGGCTGTATTAATCAGCCAATCTTTGCTCGGCTCGGTACTTTTTGCACCGGGTCTAGCTCTCGCTGAAGAAAACAACAATCAAGAAGCAGCTAAAAATGGTGAAGTTGAAGTTATTCAAGTCAGAGGGATCCGTGGCAGCGTTGTTCAATCACTCAATACAAAAAGATACTCAGACGCCATTGTTGATGCAGTAACCGCCGAAGACATTGGCAAATTTCCAGATCAAAACGTTGCCGAATCATTACAACGAATTACCGGTGTTTCAATCACGCGTAGTTTTGGTGAAGGTGAACGCGTTAGCATTCGAGGCACAGGTGAAAGCCAAAACCGGACCTTATTAAATGGTCAAGCTGTTGGCTCAGCGGACTGGTGGACTAACTCAGCGGCGAGCCGTGGATTTAACTACACAATGTTACCCTCTGAAATCATTTCTGGGCTTGAAGTTTACAAATCACCAGAAGCCGATATTGACGAAGGCTCTATTGGTGGAACCGTGATTGTTAGAACACGTAAGCCGCTTGATTTAGAAGCAAATAAAATTGCAGGTTCAATTATCGCACAGCACAGCGAAGTGTCAGGTGAAACCGACCCGCAACTTTCCGCTATGTACAACTTTAAGACCGATGATGAATCTTTTGGCGCCTTAATTTCTGTCGTGCGCCAAGAGCGCAACTTACGTCGTGATGGTATTGAAGCGTGGTCTTGGACCTATCGTGATATCACACTTGAAGACGGTACCGTCGTCGACAATGTCTACAGCCCGGGCGGTGGCGGCTCAGCAATGTTCTCACAGCAGCGCGTGCGCACGGGTATAAACCTCGCCTTGCAATATCGTCCAAATGAAAATATGGACATTGTATTCAATGCGTTAGACTCTACACTTGAAGCCGACAATGAAAACCAAAACTTCCTGTGGTTACCCGGTTACGGCGGCTCACAATATACTGACATTACCGTTATCGACCACCCCGTAGTTGGAAAGATGGCCGTCGGCGGGACGCTTGGCTTATCACCAGATGGTAATAACATTCTGGATGAGACCAAAGTACGTAACTCTGAGCTCAAAACCAAATCGTACGACTTAAAAGTTGAACATCAAGGGCAACTTTGGGAATCTTCATATCACTTAGGTTACACAGAAGGTTCGGGTGGTTCACAAGCGGATCGCTCCGTTGGTTGGGAAGGCAACTATGTTCACAGCTTTGATGCGTCACAAGAGGAAGACGTAAAGACCAGTTATGCTGCCGATCCAAACGATGGTGATAAATGGAATTTAGGCTTTTTACGTTATGACAGCAATGATGCGAAAGATGATGAAACTTATTTTCAAGCCGATTTTAAACGCCCAATTGATGTCGCTATCTTTAACCAGATCAAAGTAGGCTTTAAATATCGTGATCACAGTCGTTTTAATACCAAACACACAACGGATAATCGTACCGACTTAAACTGGAGTCTAGCTGATTACTCTAAAGCCATGCCTTCTGATTACCTTTCAGGCATAGGCTCAGCAGGCACAACGCGCAGCTATGCAATCACTGATTCAGATAAAATACGCCAAGAAGGTGATGCGCTGGGTTGGAATTACCGAGTATTGAAGGCCAGTACTTTCGATATCAATGAAAAAATTACCGCAGGCTACATTAAAGCGAATCTGGATGCAGATGGTCTACGCGGTAATTTAGGCGTAAGGCTTGTAAATACCAAACAAACCTCATCCGCGTTTGCAGGTGAGTCCGGTGCTGAGGTATGGACAACGGAAGAAAAGGACTACTTCGACATTCTTCCAAGCATTAACTTGGCAATTGACTTAGATGACGATTTATTAATGCGTTTTTCTGCGGCACGAGTTATGTCTCGCCCAGATTACGCCGATATGACAGCATCAACCTCATACAACCTAGAAACACAAACAGGCACTGGCGGTAACCCTGACATCGACCCATATCGAGCGACGCAGTTTGATACCGGTATCGAGTGGTACTTTAGCGACGCAGGTCTTTTTTCTGCGGTATTTTTCTACAAAGATATTCAGTCGTTTATCGAGAGCCAACCAGCACTTGAAACTCACGAAGGTAAAGAAGTGCTGATCAGCCGCCCTGTTAATGGGAAAGCAGGCCGCATTCAAGGCCTAGAAGTGGGTTATCAACAAGAATTATACGAAGGTTTTGGCGTTGCAGCTAACTATACCTATGTAGATGGTGAAGCCAAAGATGATGAAGGTAACGACATCACCATCCCAGGCAACTCTGAGCATACTGTTAACTTGAGTTCTTATTATGAAAACGAATTCATTAGTGCCCGTATCTCATACAACTTCAGAACAGGGTATGATACAGGTCGCGACTGGCCAGGATACATTGACGATTATGGTCAAGTAGATGCTAACCTTACCTATAACTACAATGAGAATGTGGCATTTATTCTTGAGGCCATCAACTTGACGGATGAACATACATTTAGCTATCAGGAAAAGGGAGTTGAGCAAGCACTAACGGGTGTCTATGCCGATGGAAGGCGTTTTAGCGCGGGGGTTAGATTTAACTTCTAACACCGAATAGCGAATGAAACTTTTACCGCTAAATCTGGTCTTATTAGTCGTAAAGAAATAGTTTCATGACTCGAATTAAGTCGCTTCCAAGCTAACACAGGTTCGACTTAGTAAACTCCCTGCCAGGAGTTCCAAAAAGCTGATAGCGTTTGCTATCAGCTTTTATTATTTAAATTTCCCTTATATTGTGGTTATATAGCCTATTAAAAATGGCCACAGCAACCCCAAAGAGCAGCCCGAGGATGAGTAATCAATAAAATGCGCAACAATCTCATTTCTGGGCTTATTTTTTCATTTTTTCTGAGTATAAGTTGGCAGACAAAAGCCGATCTTTATGATGCTACCCTCGCCTATCAGAATGAAGAATTCACTCTTGCATTTTCTGAATTCAATCGCCTAGCTCAGTTAGGTAATGCAGACGCCATGTATAATCTTGGGGTGATGTATTTGTACGGTCAAGGAACCGAACAAAGTGCCGCAAATGCCTTTGCTTGGTTTTCATTGGCTAAAGAGTTCGGTATTGCTGAAGCCTTTCAAACTGCGCAACTCGTTTTGCAGCAGTCCGACGACCAAAGTGGCCTAAAAGATTTCGTAACACTTCAAAAAAATCGTTTGGCAGACACCTACTTACTTGATTCAACACTTGCCCGGCTCAAACAACCCAATATCGTTTCTACGCCGAGTAAAACTCACGATGTATTACCTGACTATCCTGATGAGGCCGTACGACAAGGGGTTGAGGGCTGGGTTTGGTTAGAGTTTGATATCGACCAAAGCGGTAAGGCAACCAATATTGAGGTCGTAGATAGCTACCCCAAGCACATATTCACCGCTAGCCTGTTAAATGCTGTAGAGAAGTGGCGATATAGTGGACCAAAGCAAGCACACACGCTGATTTACCATTTTGCGACATATAAAGGCGAGCAATATCGCGAAACCTTAGCCATTCAAAAGAAGGCCTATGAAAAACAGCTAAAGCAGAATATCGACGCTGCAGAACGTGGTGTGGCGCAAGTACAATACTATATTGCTAACTGGTTGAGTATGAAAGATTACAACGCGTATCAGCTGCTGCGCTATCACTGGCGCGCTGAAGAACCAGAAAATGAATTATATTTAGCTGCAGCCAAAAATGGCTTGGACTTGGCACAATATCGTTTAGCAACTCAACTTATCAATGTGGGAGAGCATCGACTTAGTGTACTTTGGCTTGAACACGCAGCACAAACCATGGATATCGCAAAATATCGCTTAGCACGATCACTACTTACAAACACAGAGCTGCAAGATACTCAACGTGCGCTACAAGTACTTACCGAAGCTTCGAACAACGGCCATTTGCGCTCCACACTTCTATTAGCAAACACTTATTTAACTCGTCTCAACGACAAAACTCAGGCAAAGGCTTGGCTGCGTCATGGTCTCACCATCGATCCCGAACACCCTGAACTGCTGCTACTGTCTGCCAAGCTTACAGATAATCAGGCAGAGGCCAAGAAGCTTGCCTCACAAGCATTGAAGTCGGCATCACAGCGCAATTGGAGTAGTAAAGCAATACGCTTATTCCAGCAAAAGCTAGCTAACTAACTGTACTCAACCTGGGCTTCGTAACATTGATGTCTTCATCGGTCACCGTACTCCAGTAATACTATGTCACTTTCATAGTTGTTGATCCGATTGAATACTACCTGACTGCCATCAAAGCTTGATAATACCTGTAACTCGGTAAACCCCGCGTAAAGGTGTAACCCAATTGGTTGAACTTCTTCGACCTTGTTTTCACTACTTAAATAACGATAAAGCACCAATTGGTGGCCTCTTTTCAGTACAAAGTAAACCCCATCTCGATATACTGCAGGCTGATAAAGAGATAAAGACCCACGTAACTGCTCTACATCAAATGTCTCAGTGAGCGCAGTAATTAGGTATTCCCTAACTTGTTCTTTATACCCCACAAAGCTAGGGTTCTTTTGAGTAAGAGGTAAATCAGGTGAGTGCGTTACCAGAGGTTGTTGCTCACTGCGCCCTTGAGATACGGTAAATTGCCATGCCTGCCATTTTGCTTCCGCCGAGAGCTTCGCTCGATAATACAGGTTTCTACCATCCCGTGACCAATGCAAGTCGGCAATTTCGGCAAAGTTATCAACTACTTTTTTCACCTCTTTAGTAAAAGAGCTTATTAAATACACTTTGTGCGACTTTGATAATACGGCGAGATATTCGTTATTAGGCGACAGCAATAGCAAAATAGGCACTTCTCCCAGCGGCATCGTACCAAGCAAACTCGACGTCGGCCGAAAAGCATGTTTATGCCACAGCTCAAATTGTGGCGCATCGTTATTTTTGGTTGTCACCGAGGCATACACAAAATGTGCACCATCATCAGACAATGCGGCAAGTAGGTCCATTCGAGCGGGCGACGTCAACTGCTTTTGCTGTGCTTCGCTTTGTGCGTCTACAGCAAGCTGATAAAAGTTAATTTCAGCCACGCCCTCAGTGTGTGCCGAAGCACGCAAGTTCGCATTAACATCAATCTCAGATATCGCACCAAATCCGGAGTATAATAACTGTTGCTCACGACCTTTAAGTACACTCAAGTTTTGTTTGGCGATAATAACCGTATCGTCCTCATAACCATGACTCAATGCCGAAAAAGACTGCTTGGAGAGTGTGGTGGTTTGGCTTTCAAGGTCCCCAAGTTGCCCCAGATTAAGCCGATAAACGCCCTGCTCTTTTACCTGATACAACAGCGTTTGTTGGTTAACTTGATAATGTGTTACATCGCGAATAGGCAACGCCGTGGTGTTGAGCACTTTAGGTTGATTATCCGCAAAAGTGACCGCTACAGATTGCAAATAGGTCCCAGCTTTATCCCAAGACTTAGTGATAAAATGGCCCGCTCGATATTCTAGCCAAGGCGCTGAGTCTTGTGCACTATTACAGCTGCCAAGCACGCTATCGCGCGCTAGTCGCCACATTTCTATTGGACCTTTAACGTGTAACGCCCGTACTTCACAGGAAACCGGATCCGAGCGCGAATAAATCAGCCAGTTACCATCTAAAGACCAACTTGCTGACTCTTCACTATAACCGCTGCTTTTTATCGTATGGGTTGTTTTAGTCTCAAGATCATAGACCGCCAAATCAAATTGATCGGCTCCCTCAGCTAAATAACTGTAGGCTAAATAGTTACCATTTGGAGAAAAGCGCACAAAGACTTCAGCACCCGGTGAGGACGTGATCCGAGTTGCAGTGACGGGCTGCTGTTGCAAGTCACTTTGCCACTGCTTGGTAATAAAAACGCCAAGCAAAGTCACCACAAGACCCATAAAAAACCCGAGCAGCGCAAATTGTGCGCCACGCCCACGAGACAGCTCCTCTACTTGCTCAAGTAGCGTCGGGGCTTTTTCAATTTGTGCAATACATTGATAACCTAGGCGTGGTACCGTTTTAATTATTTTTGGCTCGTTTGAACTGTCACCAAGCAGCTTACGTAGCTGTACCACCAGCTGGCTAACAGAGTTATCACTGACGATAGTACCGGGCCATACGATATCTAAGATGGCATCTCTGGTAACAACCTCTCCCTTGTTAGCAATCAATAGACGCAATAATGCCGCATGCTTCGCTTCGATGCTTCTCCAAGAACCGTCAACACACACAGATAAATTACTCAGGTCGACAAGTATCTCATTGATTAAAAAACGTTTTTCTAGGTTTTCAACCATCAACTACTAAAAATTTGTAAAACTATGGTTAGGCTCGTAATAAAAGCGTATTATGAGTATCAACTAAAGGTAACTTACTCGTATTATAAGTTGAGCACAATGTCAGAATTTCTCATCCGAACAGTTTCTTGTAGCGCATTCTTTATCACAGCTGCAAGTTATGCCGTTGAGCAAAATCAGACAGCTGAAAATACCATAGAACGCATCGAAATCCGTGCCTTCCATGACAGCGTTGTCAAGTCTCTCAGTAATAAACGTCACAATCAACAAGTTTCAGATACGATCAGTGCTGAAGACATAGGTAAGTTTCCAGATAAAAACGTCGCAGAGGCGCTGCAACGGATCACCGGTATTTCACTCTCTCGAGCACAAGGTGAAGGTGAGCGGATCGGCGTGCGAGGCACAACCCCCGAGCAAAATAGAACCTATTTGAATGGTCAATATCTCGCCTCCGCTGATTGGTGGATCTCAAGTCAGCCAAGCCGAGGCTTTAATTTTACCTTATTACCCAGTGAAATCGTCTCTAGCCTTGAGGTGTTCAAAACACCACAAGCTATGCAGGATGAAGGGTCATTAGGTGGTGCAATCAATATAAAAACCCGCGACCCTCTGCTTACGCCTTCAGGCTATGGCGTTGTAACGGCCCAGTTCCAATACAGTGACTTGAGCGATAAACTCGACCCACAATTATCTGCAATTTATAACTACCATAGCGAAAGTGGCGACTATGCTGTACTTTTTACCGCAACACGACGAGATCGCAGCCTCAGACGCGACGGCCTAGAATCGTGGGGGTGGCACGATAGAACATTATACCAAGGTGAAGGTGATACTTGGTATGCCACCCAGCAGACCCCACAAGACAAAAGCCAGACGTTGTGGTTTCCAGGAGGTGGGGGTTCCGCGATTTTTCAGCAGCAAAGAGAGTTACAAGCTTATACAGTCAATGCCGCATTTCAGCTTTCCCCACGGCTTAGGTTAAATAGTCACTTACTTTACTCTCATCTAAACGCAGACAACAACAATCAAAACTTTCTCTGGCAAAGTGCAAAGTCTATTGACCTAGGCGGCGGGGTAACCGATTTACAAGTACAAGATGGTACTTTGGTGAGCGCCCACTATTTACCCACAGCAGCGCCGTTCAATACCAGCATGGAAGCCATTTGGCGAGACTCGCAGATCAGCACTAAAAGTGCTCATCTAGACTTAGTCTATGACGGTATTTATTGGTCGAGCCAATTTCAAGTGGGTCTAAGCCACGGCTCAGGTGGCACCAAAGAAGACGTCACGTCACAGTTTTCTGCTAACACCCGTTTTCATGTTGATACGTCAATGCGAAAAAACATCCTCGCAAGTTATGGGGCTTCTCCGTTAGATGCGGCGAGTTGGTTTATCACCGAAGCTCGAAATGACAGCCAAGATGGCAAAGATAAATCATACTTCGCACAAGCCGATTTTGCGTACGATATCGACTTTAAACAGGTCGACGCGATTAAGTTTGGCATTAAACTCAAGGACCATCAACGGGACTTTTTGCGCTATCGCTCAAAAGATGGAGGGCTTGATGGTCTAGCCGGCGAGCTTGGCACTACACTGGCCGCCTATCCGGGCACTTTTGTGGATGATTATTTGCGCGGCGTAGGTAGTGCAAACACCTTAAAAAACTACAGTTATGCCGATATTACACTGCTCGCCAAAGACTTCGATACGCTCAATTTTGAACAAGAGATAGAAAAAGCCAGTCGTTTTCATATTACAGAAAAAACCGCCGCCGCTTACGGTCAAATGCAACTCGCTGGTGAATCCTATGCAGCCAACATTGGGGTACGGGTGGTCAAAACCTTTCAAGACTCTGCCGCATTTAAACGTGTCGCCTCCCCCATCGAAGCGCCCGATAGCTATGTTTGGCATGAAGAATCTCGGGATTACATCGATATTCTACCCAGCGCCAATATCAAGTTTGATTTAAGCGAAAGTCTGGTTGGCCGTTTTTCCGTTGCGCGCGTCATGTCACGAGCGCAATTTCACCACCTTATGCCCTCAACCAATTACAACGTGACCCAAGCTCAAGGACAAGGTGGTAACGCCAGCTTAGATCCATATAGAGCGGCGCAGTTTGATGCCAGCCTTGAGTGGTACTTTGACGATGCAGGACTCGCCTCAATCGCCTTATTTAACAAAGATGTGGAGTCTTTTATTGAGTTTGAGCGAAAGCTTGAGCGTCATGAAAGCATTTTGATGTCTATCGATAGGCCCAGTAATGGCGCTGGCGGCAGTATCCGTGGCGTTGAACTAAGCTACCAGCAGACACTTGCGTACGGATTTGGGTTAATCGCCAATTACACCTATGTTGATGGAGAACGTGACAACGCTGACGTTGGCTTACAGAACAAAGTGCCAGGCACCTCAAAACACAGCGCTAACCTCACCGCTTACTACGAGAACCACCAATTTAGCGCAAGGCTTAGCTATAATTATCGAACCCAGTTTGCCACCGGTGTAGGCGAGACCATGATGGATAACTACGGTCAGTTAGACGGCAGCCTCACGGTGAAATTAAGTGATAACCTTGATGCACAATTTGAGTTTATTAATTTAACCGACGAACAAATCTATACCTATGACCGCAATGAGTACGCACCAACAGGGGTATATGTGAATGGTCGGCGCTACTACGCGGGGCTAAGGTACCAATTCTGATTTGCATGATAATTGCGCCTGTACAAACCCTAAGAATAAATCTAGCTTTGCAGAGTGCTCTCGTTTCACTTTATATATGGCATGCAAAGTAACTTCAGGCCTATTTTGCTCGGGAAACAGCTCAACCAAAGCGCCCGAATCAATATCCCGTTGGCAGAAATAAGACGGTAGCATGGCAATCCCCAATCCTGCCAACACCGCCTCTCGAATGTGAAAGCGACTGTTCGCTATCAAATTACCTTGCAAAGCATAACTTCGAGTTCCGTCATGCCAACTATCTTCAACATGATTAAGTTTTGATAACAACATGTTATGCCTACTCAGTTCGTCCAATTGCTCGGGCTTCCCATGCGCCGCCAAATAACAGGGAGCAGCAACAAAAGTCGAGTTTATATTGATTAATTTCAAGACATAAAATTGACTGTCTTTAAGTGCAGCAGAGAGCCTAAAAGCGACATCAATCTCATCTTCGATTAAATCCTGATTTGCTGCAGTAAACATCAGCTCTAACTTTATTTGTGGATAGCGCTTTTGAAAATCGATACAAATTTGGCTCAGTAGCATACGCCCTATCGTATTTGGAAAGGTTATTTTTAGATGCCCGGATTGATGCACACCAACTTGTTCAACTTCCTCTTCCAAATCGCGTAGCGCGCGAAGGATCTTTTTCCCTTTTTCATAAACCAACTTACCGGCATCAGACAAGGCGAGTTTACGGGTTGTTCGATTTAAAAGTACTTGTCCATAAGACGACTCTAGCTGCGCTATCGATTTACTCACCGCTGAAGTCGTGGTACCGAGCTGCTCTGCAGCTCGACTGAAGGAGTGTTGCTCAGCGACACAACATAATATTTTAAGTAAGTGAAGTTTATCGTATTCCTTTCTCATTATTTCCTCTTAGGAAAAAGTATTTACACCAAATGAATATATATTAACTAAAAATAAAAAGTAAACTTAACTCAAAAGAAAACAAAGGACATCAACATGATCACCACGTCGTGCCACTGCGGCCAGATCCACTATCGTATTTTCACCACGACAACAGCCAACGAAATATGCACTGGTGTGCAGTTTATTCAGGCTCACGGTCTGATCGAAAACCCTTGTAAATCTCTCGAACGATTTGTGGTGCCGCATTCGAAAGCTCAAACCATCCAAGAGCATGGTTTTTGCAAACACTGTGGTGCTTCTATCTACATCATGGATGACAAAGGCAACATTTCGTATGCACTTAATCACCTAATGCCGTTTCAGGCTGATTATTCAGGCGCGCTGAATTTTGGCCTATAAAAGATAACGGTTTTGCTTTATCAGACTTAACCGACAATTAATCGCAAACATTGGTTTTTATTCTGGTGACAAGTAGAATGCCTAAAAACTTCATCTTGAAGTTACAACAAGTGAATGAAAATTTAGGATAAATAATGAAACTACTTAAGTCTGCTTTGGCTTTAGCAATGGGCTTCACCAGTGCTGCAAGCCTCGCAAGCGATACCATCACTATTGAAGACATCCCAAAGATCCAATCGGTAAGCTCAACGTCGGTGAGTCCTGACGGCGAACTCGTTGCTTTTACTCGCTCGGTACCGCGCGAGCTTTACGTTGACCAAAATGGTTCTAATTACAGTGAACTTTATGTGGTTGACGACGAAGGTGTAGAGCGCCCATTTATCACCGGTAAAGTGAGCATCTCAAGCATCTCTTGGTCGGCCGACGGTCAGTTCATTTATTTCCTAACCAAGAAAAAAGAAGACAAGCAACGCGCCCTTTATCGCATCGCGGTAAACGGTGGGGAAGCACAGAAAGTGCTTTCACTAAAAGGAACTGGGATCTCGGCTTATAGCCTAAGCCCTGATGGCAAACAGGTTGCAATCCTTGCAATGCCAGCTGCCGATAAGTCAGAAAAAGAGCTGAAAAAGCTTGGTTTTATGGCTGAAGTGTATGAACTGGGTTTAAAAAACAAACAGCTTCATATCATTGATCTTGCAGCGTCAGAAAAACCATTGACCCCAGCGGCACTAAACATCGAAGGTTATGTTAGTGAAATCAACTGGGCTGACGATGCCTCTAAATTACTGGTAAAAACCCAGCCAACAGCGCTTATTGATGACAAGTACATGAAATCACAATGGCATGTACTTGATGCAAAAACACAACAAATTACCACTTCGTTCAAAACAGAAGGTAAGCTTGGTACCGCAGAGTTTTCTCACGATGGTAAATACATCGCGATTTTAGGCGCTGAAGACAAGCATGACCCGGCAACTGGTCGCTTATACCTTGCCGATGCACAAAGCGGCAAAGTAGAAGAGTGGATCCCAAACTTTATGGGTCACATCGGTGATTTTGAGTGGTCAAACCGCAAAAACCAGCTGACTTTTGTCGCAAACGTCGGCGCTGAGAGTTTTGTTGGCCAAATTAAAGTTGGCTCAAACAAATACAAGAAACTTATCAAAGAAGGTAAATTTATCGCATCGAATCTATCTATCTCTGACTCAGACAAAACCATTGCCCTACGTGCAAATACCGCTAAGCACCCAAATGAAGTGTTTGTGATCCGCTCAAGCAAGGCAACTCGTCTATCAAACTCAAACCCGTGGTTAGACAACAAACGTTTTGCAAAACAAGAGGCTATTAACTTCAAAGCCCGCGATGGCGTTGAAATTGGTGGCGTATTAATTTATCCACTTGATTACCAAGAAGGTACACGTTATCCACTGATCATGTCGGTGCACGGTGGTCCTGAAAGCCACGATAAGAATGGCTGGCTCACGAGCTATTCAGATCCGGGTCAAATGGGCGCAGCACGCGGCTATGCGGTATTCTATCCAAACTACCGTGGTTCGACAGGTAAAGGCGTTAATTACTCAAAACTTGGCCAAGGCGACTACGCAGGTAAAGAGTTTGACGACTTAGTAGATATGAAAGAATACCTAGTCAATACCGGTTTAGTAGACACTAAGCGTGTTGGTATTACTGGTGGCTCTTACGGCGGTTATGCCTCAGCTTGGGGTGCTACAAAACTAACCGAACACTTTGCAGCAAGCGTGATGTTTGTTGGGGTAACGAACCAACTATCTAAGTTTGGTACTACCGATATCTCAAACGAAATGTACTTAGTGCACGCTCGCTCTTACCCTTGGGATAAGTGGCAGTGGTACCTAGAGCGCAGTCCGATTTACTGGGCTGGTCAATCAAAGACGCCATTACTCATTATGCATGGTAAAGATGACCCGCGAGTACACCCAGCACAGTCTATGGAGCTATATCGCTATATGAAAGTGCAAGGTAAAGACGTACGTCTAGTTTACTATCCAGGCGAAGGCCACGGTAACCGCAAAGCTGCGGCTCAATACGACTACAGCTTGCGCTTGATGCGCTGGATGGACAACTACCTAATCGAAGGCAAAAAAGACATGCCAGATTATGAAATTGACCACGCGGCGAAGCTAAAAGCCGTTAAAGACGCAAATAAATAAGTAAGCAAGCAGCTTATTGTTTGGGGCGCGAATTTGCGCCCTTTTTTATCAAGGAAAAAAGATATTGCAATTAACTACAATCCAACTCGACACCGAGCGATTCACACTTAGACCCCTAACCTCACAAGACGCCGAAGCGCTATTTGCCATATTCTCAGACGCAGACGTCATGCGCTATTGGAACACGCCACCTTGGGAATGCCTTGAGGATGCAACGCAATTTATCAAGCAATCACATGAAGATTTGACTACGCAACAAGCGATCACACTGGCCATTGTTTCGAAAAGTGATGAAACATTAATTGGTAAATGTTTACTTTTTAGCTGGGATAAAGAGTCACGTCGCGCCGAAATTGGCTTTGGTATTGCCAAATCTCACTGGGGGCAAGGTGTCATTCAAGAAGCGGGCTCTGCACTCATTAACTATGCTTTTTCAACACTGCAGTTGAGGCGTATTGAAGCTGAAATTGATCCCGCTAATATCGGCTCAGCCAAAGTGCTAACAAAACTTGGATTTACTAAAGAAGGTCACTTACGTGCTCGCTGGGAAATTGCTGGTGAAGTCTCAGACTCTGCACTATTCGGCTTACTTGCAAGCGACCTTCAATAAAGCAAAGACTAATACCCAAAGGTTTAGATAACGCGTTATCTTTGTTTGTATTGGGTTTTGCAATATCCGCGATTGACCGCTTTGCTTCTAAGTTTAATATGCTTAGTGTTACGGCCATTTACTCGTTGCCGCCATAGCCTAAAACTGCTGGGTTTTAGGCTACAACGCATCAATTTGATCACTTCAGGTTCACTGAGCTCAAACTGTCGTTCGATAGCTTCAAATGGCGTCCTATCCTCCCACGCCATTTCAATGATCCTGGAAATTTCTGAGTCACTAAATTGCACTTGCTTAACCTTCCCCTAATTAAAAGCAAAGATACGTAGCGAGTAGCTCATTAGATTAAAAATACTTACGTCCAATCAATATTCCCATCGCAATGCCGATAGGTAAGGTGTACATGATTTGCCCAGATGCAACGCCCACGGCTGTGCCAATTCCTGCGCCGATAGCCAGCCCCAGACCTATTTTTCGATTGGCATTTTGTTTATCACATTTCATTGATTGTTCCATCATTTAAGCCAGTAGTTAATGTGGCAAAGTAATGAAGAAATGTAAACCACCTTATTTGCTTAACAATCAGTGCCCGTCACGCTTAAACCAAGCCTGTAAAAACTCGATACATTGAAGTACCGCGGCTGGCACAAATTGGCGTGCGGGATACAGTGCATATAAGGCTAGCGTTGGCTTGTCAGCGTGCTGCAAAATACTGACTATCTCACCCTTTTCAAGTGCTTCTCTACAGGCAAATTCAGGTAAAACCCCTATTCCCAAATGGCTTTTAATTGCCTGCAACATAAAAAGGACATTGTTCACTTTAAGGGAGCCTTTTATTCGCACACCTTCGTCTAATGGCCATAAGTTCCTGCGTTTTGAATAGCTGTATTCAAAACAATTATGATGAATTAAATCTGGTGCTGATTCGATAGCAGGGTGACTCGCTAAATATTGTGGTGAGGCGCATACATGATAGCTAAATTGAGTAATTTCTTTTCCTATATAACTTGAGTCAAACGGACGACTGGAAGCCCGAAAACCTAAATCGAATCCCTGCTCTACTAAGTCGATATCCTCATCTCCTAAATGTATTTCAAGGTCGACATCGGGATACGCTTGCATAAAATCGGCGAACATTGCTGCCAAGTCAGTGATCCCAAGCACCATTGGCACATTCACCTTTAGCTTACCTTTTGGTGCTTGCTGCGACTCTTGTATGAAGGTGTCTGCATCCTCTAACTTATTGAGAATATCCTTAGCACGCTGCAAATAGCCTTCTCCCACATGCGTGAGCTGCAAATTGCGCGTGGTGCGATGTATAAGCCGCGCACCAAGCTCAGCTTCTAGTCGGCTGATCTCCTTGCTGATCATGGATTTGGATGTATTATATTGCTCTGCAACACGAGTAAAACTGCGTACCTCAGCCAGTTTTACAAACATTTCTATCGCTCGTAGCTTATTCATACTTTCCTTGATTATTGTTTCCACTATGTGAACTCTTGGTTCTCATTGTAGCTATATATCAAACAACACCTAGTTTATACACTGAGCTTGTCTTTTAGCCAAGAAGCAAATGAGGAAAACCATTATGTATACGTTATATTACTTACCAGGTGCTTGTGCGCTAGCAACGCAAGTCATATTAAGAGAATTAAAACAACCCTTCGAACTGGTTGACAAACGCGGTGTTGATAACTTTTTAGCCATTAACCCAACAGGTAAAATCCCGGTTCTTAACGATGGCGAAAACTGCTTAGTAGAAGGCGCTGCAATCCTACTTTATCTACTCAATAAACACGAAAATAACCTTCTTCCTCAAGCTGATGTTCTTCAAAAGCAACAAGCGATAGAAAACATTCTGTTTGCCAATGCTACTATGCACCCGGCTTACAATCGTCTGTTTTTTGCCACAGGCGCAATCGCTGATGAGCATGCACGCCAGCCATTTTTAGAAGCGGCAGCGGTTGCCATCAACGAATTATGGGTGTTAGTCGAGAAAAAGTTAGCGCAGCAATCATTTTTAGGCGGCGATCAGGTTTCCACTGCGGATATCATGCTGGCTGTATATGCGCGTTGGGGCACCTATTTTCCAGTCGACATTATCATTCCAGAAAAAGTCAGCAAAATGTTAGCTGCAGTTGAGGCAAGGCCCAGCTATATCGCCTCGATAGCAGCTGAACAAGCACACAGTACAGACGCATGAGCTTAATATGACTAAGCCTATTTTCAAACTACAGGATTTAGACAAAGTAACTGCGGTTATTCAACAATATTTTGACGGGCTACACCAAGGAGATATTAAAAAGTTGGATGCAGTTTTCCACGTTGACGCGGTGCTCAAAGCTCCTGGAATGAGGCGCACCAAATCACAGTGGCTAGATTTGGTTTCATCTCGACAAACGCCCGAAAGCCAAAGCGCTGCTTTTAATTACCGTATTTTGTCGGTGGATGTTGTAAACCATCAAGCAATGGTCAAGCTGTATTGCCCACTGTTTGAACATCACTATATCGACTTTATTGGTTTACTTAAAGAAGATGGACAATGGCGTATCGTCAACAAAATGTATGATGATCTGTAGGAGATAACCAATGCCAATCATCAATATTAAAATCACGAAGGAAGGCGTTACACCTGCTCAGAAGCAAGCCTTAATAAAAGGTGCAACTCAGCTTATGGTGGATGTCCTTGATAAAGCGCCACATGTTACTTTTGTCGTTATAGAAGAAGTTGAAACTGACGACTGGGGAATAGGGTTTGATCAAGTCTCTATGTTGAGACAGCAAAACTTAAGTCCTAAATGACGCAATAAAAAAGAGGCATCAGATGGTGCTTCTTTACCTGCAAAGACAATTTTCTTGAAAAAGAATCTTATAAAATTCAGGTAAATAAAAACTTTTTTAAAAAAGTTTCTTGAAAAATATTTGCCTCGTCCATAGATAGTATTGTGAGGACGCCGACAGGGTCCCAACCCAAACTAAGTAAATGTTTTATATGCTATTTATTGGCTTTAATAGAAGCAATAAATAGCTTAATTATCGCTTTATGAGGATACAAATTATGCGTACAGTAGACCTATCTCCACTTTATCGTTCATTCATCGGTTTTGACCATTTAGCACAGTTAATGGATGCAGCATCACGCAACGAAAAGCAACCAAGCTTTCCGCCATATAACATTGAAGCCACCGGTGAAGACAAATACCAAATTACCATGGCTGTTGCCGGATTTACCGAGCAAGAGCTTAGCCTTGAGTCAGAAAACAATACTCTGACAGTGAAAGGCGAAAAGCAAAACAAAGAAGACAAAGCTGAGCGTAAATTTATCCATCAAGGCATCGCAGAGCGTAACTTTGAGCGTAAATTTCAACTTGGCGATCACGTCAAAGTGATTGGCGCAGGACTTGAAAACGGCCTGTTAGTCATCGACCTTGAGCGCGAAATTCCAGAAGCACTCAAGCCGAGAAAGATTGAAATTGGCAAAGGCAATCTCATCGAAAATAAATAATCGATTGAGATCACTTCCCCCTGTTTTTACATGATGTCACGTTTCCAAGTCGCCCTCGGGCGACTTTTTTGTTTGTAAAAAATGTATGAGCTGGCGGTGCAAAGCAACCCTAAAAACAAGCAAACATAGTGTCGTAACATACTTATTTTTTAAGAGCTGCTAAAAAGGTAACATTCGCTTTTTCCGTTACCTTCCCCAATTCAGTTACAGATCAAAGTAAACTATGCTAACCTACCTTCTACAACCTAATCAAAGTACTTCAGTATCAAAGTGCTTTGATACTATAGTAGTTTAAAGGAATAGCATGAAATTTTTCATCACGTCAACACTTCTCACCTTGCTATTAGCAACCCAACAATCACAGGCTTACGTCGAGAAGATAAAGCATTTCTCAAGCTTTAGAGATTTGAGCAATATAAGAATCATCGATGTTGATAATGATAATAAAAAAGACATCGTTGCAATGATTAATAACGACAAGCAACGATTGTATATTGTAAATACACCTTCTGAAAATGAAGATATAAAAACAACACTGACTGATTCAATAAAAATCGAGAGCGACAATGAATCAATAGATTCTTTCGAAATTTATTATGATAGGCGATCTGATAATCACTTTGCTGTTGTTATAAGTCAGGTACAAAACGTACACCTTCTCAATTTAACTGCCAGAAAATATGTAAAAGCGCTCCCAAATGTAACCGCTGATATCGTTAAATTTAAAGACATAGATAACGATGGTGACGTCGAAATCATGCTGATAAATGAAAACAGTATGTCTACACTCGATATGCACACACTAGAAACCAAAGCGCACTACAACTTACCACACTATGAATTTGTTGTTGGGAAGTTTACCAATCGTCTGCTCAATGAAATGCTGACATGGGACGGTAAAATCTACCGAATTCAAGATAATGAAATAAATCAAGTTGGTACGCTTGCGGTAACAGGCACCTATTTATTTACTAAAGATATAAACGATGATGGAACAGATGAAGTAGTTAATAAGGACTGTACGATCGACGTAAAAAACGGCAGTGTTATTTGGCCTGTAGGGAATTCTCTAGAAAGTTGTAAGCAGGAGCCTGGCTATTCAAAGTATGGTCGTTCATCAACGTCCAACAACACTTTATATCAACTTAATGCGGAAGTTTTTAGCGGTCGCGGTTACCCCTATGATCGTTACGCTTTAGATTTAGAATACTATAACTACCTAACTCGAGAAAAAGAGGTTATCGGTAAAAGTTTCACAGAAGGAGGTGGAGATTATCAACCTAATACCTATCACCATATCTATAGCTATTTAGACTTGTATGGTGATGAGAAAAAAGAAAAGATTGAGCAAAAGACTAAACTTCACGTCGAAGAAGTTTTATTTGGTGAAATAACTGAACTGGGATTCAATGGTGATGTGTATTTAGCCAACCAAGATGGTGAATTAAGAATTATTGATGTAAATAAAAAGATTACAGCAGCCGCTTTTCCCTGGGGCACTCCGGACCCAGCGTTTATAGTCCATGATATTGTAACATTCAGCAATATTTCCCCTATCACGCAAAGTGAATTATGGGCAAAAGAAATTGCGGGCAAAGGTACAACGCAACGGTCAGAGTTGACAAAAATTTCTGTTGATTCTTTTGGAAGCAACCTTGTTGATAAAATTGTATATCAGACCAGAGGTGAACCATATGACGAATATATTTATAAAACTAAAATAATGAATATGGATGGCTCGTCATACACTACAAAACCTATTCTTGGATATTTTCAGTTCTTGGGTGATATTGATGGTGATAATAACCCTGAGTATCTTCGCCAAAATAATCACTTAATACTTGACATTACAAAGCCATTCGAAATCAAAGACTTTAATAGTGACGTGGCTAAATATAGCATTTCACTGGTTGCTGAGCCCAACTACAAGACAGGATTAACAGCATCAATAGACTTTGATGGTGATGGTGTTAAAGAGTTAGTATTCAAACATAAAAATCAAACGACAATCTATAACCTTGTTCAAAACAGCCACTCATCACTGGACCTCGGCGATCTTAAATCACTCCACACGTTTACCAATAACGCGGTAGAAAAGCTTTACGGGACAACGCAAAATGGCACTTTGCAGTCCATTTCTGCACAAGGAAGCAAACAAGAAATCACGACCTTATGTGCATCGTCGAAATTAATTGATATCGAGCAACACCTTGACGGCCAACTCCATATTACCTGTGAAAATGAATTGGGTACCTTTAAGTTGGCTAGCCAACAATATAGTAAGCTGGTAAGCCTTGATGTGGTCGCAACCCATGCAGATATTAAAATAATTGATCAGGATACTTATTGGCTAGTACGACATGATAATGGCAGAGAATTATATAAAATTTCAGAAAGTACTGAGCAGCCTTTTCAGCTGAGTGCAGCTGAGTTTAATACCAACAAATTTACCCCCGTAAATTTTGCCTTATTAGATGAAAAAGATGCTTTTAACTATCGCTTTTATATTTCTAAAGCACCGAGCAAAGGCAATATCTCTTTCTCAGATAGAGCGCTGGGTCATTTCAACTATACACCCACAACAGGCGAAGTCGGACTAGACCAGTTTGAACTTTCCATGACTGTTGGAGGAAAAACTACCGAAAGCGTCTTAGTCTCTATTAATATTGAAGGAACTCCACTTCTTATTGAATCTAGTTCACTTTCTGCCCACTGGCGTACTCCGCTTAATGGCACATTGTCATTATCAGGCATAGACGAAAATACTGTTCTTCAGTTCGGAGTGACTAGCGCACCTGCTTCAGGTGAGTTTGTCTTCAGTAATACAGCAACGGGTGAATTTACATATACACCATCGACTTCAACGTTAGAGCCTGCAATGCTTATCGTGAATGTGAGTAATGAACATGGTCTACACATTGAGAAAGTCATCACTGTAAACCATACGAATACAACACCGCAGGCACCGCCAGTCGAGTTCGAGGTCAATCAGTCTGGAGTGATGAGTGTCACGCTTTTAGCTCAGGATGCTGATTCAGACCCGCTTATTTACGAATTGGTATCACAACCAAATAAAGGTGTGGTCGAGATAAACCGTAATACGGGGCTGATGTCTTATACCCCAGAAAATGATGCTACTTATGAAGTAAACTTTCAGTATCGAGTGTTTGATGGCGTGAGTTATTCAGAGCCAAGCAATGTTACCCTTAATGTCGACACGACAAAAGCTGACGACAACAAAGACAATACTGATAAAGAGCAACCAAAGAGCAAGAGTGGCGGAAGTATGCCCGTTTACTTACTGTCTCTGCTATTGCTAGCAGGGTTCGTCCGCAAGTTGAGGTTTAGCTAGACTGCTCCCAACCCAACATTGTAATAATCAGTTTTTACTCTTGGATCAATATACTTGATCCAAGAGTAAACACACGGTCGCCCTAAATTTTTCAACCACTGAACCTAAAAGCTTAAATAAGCAAGAAATGATTAATGATTTAAGTTCAGCTAAGTAAACCGGAAGAGCCTGAAAAACAAACAAAAAAAGCTTGGCTATTAAGCCAAGCTTTGGGTGCGGTGCGAATAACCGCCTTACTCTTACCGACTATGATCCTTCACTTTACTTCCCTAATGACATCCAAACTCTCAATTTGGAGCTCAAAGATTCTGATAGCGATGCCTCGCTGTAAGTATTCCTTTATACCAGTTTGTTTAAACTTGCCCGAAAAAGGCGCTTAGTTGAACAAATCAGTAATGTTGCCAAATAACTCAACAATAATCATAATCTTTGAACTCTATTCCCTGCTCCCTGACATCAGTTCCTTTTCCTCTGTCACTCCCTTGCGCAGGTAAATCTACTTCTCCAGCTCTAATTAGCCTTTAAAGTTTGCGAATTCTGTTTCGCTTAGCTCGCCGTTTGCATCAACGTCTAGCGCTTTAAATTGCTCTGCAAGTGCAGTGTGTGCTTGTGCTTCACTCATGCTGATTGTGCCGCTTTGATCTGTATCTAGCGCTGCGAAGTCTTCACCCGCCATTGCATTAACAGAAGCAAAAGATAAACCTGTGATTGAAAGTGCAATTAGTACGTTTTTCATCATTTATTCCTCAAAAATTTAAATACTGTTCGTTTTATAAAATTGGAGGGCTACTGTTTAGCCTTTAAAGTTTGCGAATTCTGTTTCGCTTAGCTCGCCGTTTGCATCAACGTCTAGTTCTTTAAATTGCTCTGCAAGTGCAGTATGCGCTTGTGCTTCACTCATGCTGATTGTGCCGCTTTGGTCTGTATCTAGCGCTGCGAAGTCTTCACCCGCCATTGCATTAACAGACGCGAAAGATAAACCTGTGATTGAAAGTGCAATTAGTACGTTTTTCATCATTTATTCCTCAAAAATTTAAATACTGTTCGTTTTATAAAATTGGAGGGCTACTGTTTAGCCTTTAAAGTTTGCGAATTCTGTTTCGCTTAGCTCGCCATTTGCATCAACGTCTAGCGCTTTAAATTGCTCTGCAAGTGCAGTATGCGCTTGTGCTTCACTCATGCTGATTGTGCCGCTTTGATCTGTATCTAGCGCTGCGAAGTCTTCACCCGCCATTGCATTAACAGAAGCAAAAGATAAACCTGTGATTGAAAGTGCAATTAGTACGTTTTTCATCATTTATTCCTCAAAAATTTAAATACTGTTCGTTTTATAAAATTGGAGGGCTATTGATTAGCCTTTAAAATTTGCGAATTCTGATTCACTTAACTCGCCGTCAGCGTTACCGTCTAGCTGAGTAAATTGCTCAACAAGATTGGGATTTACTTTCGCTTCGCTCATGCTGATTGTGCCACTACCATCGGCATCGTATTTGGCGAAGTCGTCACCAGCTATCGCATTAACTGATGCCATTGATAGACCCGCTAGGGAAACTGCTACGAATAGATTTTTCATCATATTCTCCTTAAAATTTAGTCTTGGCGGAGAGTCCGAAGACTCACCGATACCAAACTTTCAAATTAGCCTTCAAAGTGCTCGTACTCTGACTCGCTTAGCTCGCCGTTACCGTCAACATCAAGTGTCTTGAATTGCTCAGCTAACTTAGGGTTAACCTGCGCCTCACTCATGCTGATCGTGCCGCTGCCATCTGTGTCGTACTTTTCGAAGTCATCCATCGCCATTGCCGATGCTGAAACTAATGTCATACCTGTAATTGAAAGTGCTGCTAGTAAATTTTTCATGATCTTCTCCTAAACGATTAAAGTGATGCGATAACTGGGCGAATTAACCTTCGTAGTTATCAAATTCTGCTTGGCTTAGTTGACCGTCTTGGTCAGCGTCGAGCTCGTTGAATTGAGCAAGAAGGCCTTCATCTGCTTTTGCTTCTTCAATAGAGATGTAACCGTCACCATTCATGTCTAATTTGTCGAAATCCGTGTTTGCGTGTGCACCTACTGATGCCAAAGTCATTACTGCTGCTGATACTGCGATTGCTAAATTTTTCATCGTGCTTTCCTCGTAAGATTAAAAACTAAATTCTGTGTTAAACATTTTGCTGTTAAAGCTAAAACTGATTTTGCATTTGTTTTTGCGTTTCGTTTTTCGCTTTCGAGATAACTATTCCAACTTTGATGCCAACATTGAAAAAATACCGTTTATCAATGAGTTAAGTTAAATCACTTAAAAAGATTAAGGTTGGATTAAGGCTGACTGTTGCTAAATGGCAACAGTTAAAAAAGCGAAAAATAAAAAGTCTTTATTTTTCTTGAAGTTAGATTGTCGCAGCTTTGCAACAGGTAAATTTTTGGGTAGAAAATTTTGCAAATCTCGCAACACCATTTGATTGAAATTTGTGCACCCTTTTAAAGGATTTAGCATCGTGAAAAAAATTTTTTCTCAGTCATTACAAAAACAGGCACTTATTGCCATGTTTATTGGTGTGCTTCCAATACTCACATTGACTTTGTGGTACGCCCAGGCACTGTCCAAAAACCAACAAAAAACACAGGATATTTATAATAAAAATCAAAAACTTATTCTTGAATACAACTTTGTGAAAGCAGATATCAGTGCGCTTGAAAAAGCACTGCAAAATAATCAGCTGCTGCAAAGTGAAACACTGCAAGAAAGCATCGAGCAGAAGTGGCAAAATACCAAAAAACGCATTCAATTATTAAAAATAAATCTACCCGACTCGCTGTTTGTTGCTAAATGGCGACAATTCGCGCCAGATGAAATCAATGCCACTTCAAAAGCTGAAGAGTTCCAACAATTGGTTAAGGTGCTTAATCAATTCGAGGAAAGCTTTCAACAAACACTTAATAAGCGCTTATCAGATCAAGAATCCCATTTCGTGCAGCTGCAAACATGGTTTATGTTTGGTCTCGTTATCTTGCTACCCACCCTTATCGTGATCAGCATCTTTTTGATCAACCGGATTTGTCAGCAACTTAATCAGGTAGAATCTGCGGTATCTGAGGTAGGTAAAGGTAATTTTGATAAGTCGGTTGAACTCTCTGGCAGTCATGAATTGCAGCAATTGGGTGACAGGCTAAATTGGTTAAGGCTCGAACTTAAGCGTATTCAACAACAAAAAGAAACCTTCTTGCGCCATGTTACTCATGAGCTTAAAACCCCTTTAGCATCGCTAAACGAAGGAAGCAGCTTATTAAATAGTGGATTGCTAGGAGATGTTAATCCAAAACAACAACGTATTCTCATCATTATGGAAAACTCTGTTGCAAAGCTTGGCTCATTGATCGATGATTTGCTCAGCTATAGTGCAGCCAGTCACCCAGATAGTCTACATCACGACGCCGAAATGAATCTTATCCAAGAGGAAGTCTCTAAGCATCTTGGCGATAAGCTAGGAAAGACTGATGTGATAGTGAACTGGCAAAATCATGATGAGCTAAAAGTGCCTTATCTTCCGTGCAAATTAGTGTTAACTCAGTTAGTGAGCAATGCCATCGATCATGCTAAAAGCAATGTCACTATTTCAATTGAAGAGCAAAATGGTGATGTATTGTTGATAGTCCGTGACGATGGTGATGGCATCGACGTCAATGAGGCCGATTCATTATTCCAACCGTTTGTTCGTGGTGAGAAAAATAAAAATAATAATGGCAGTGGCTTAGGTTTAGCCATTGTCTCTGAGTGTGTGAAGCAATTAAAAGGCGATGTGAAATGGCTATCAGTAGAATCTGGCGCCAGTATTCAAGTCGCCTTTCCAAAAAGGGATCCAAAATGAAATACATCGCATTAAGTATCACGCTATTTTTGCTCAGTGGTTGTGCCACAACAGAGCAAAAGGTCGAGCAAACAAAGCAGTTTATTGGCCCTGTAAAAACAGAAACCAGCGCTAAATTTGTGCCTTTAGCTGAGGTGATCAAAGCCTTAGTCAGCCAGTGCGCTAAAAAACATAACGTGACATTTAACGATTACTATAAAGGTGCGCTGCACTTACAAGGCTTTATTCACACCTATTGCGGTACAGACTCAACAACCAAGCAACTTAAAGCCATTGAAGAAGTAAAACTACAAGATTACTGGCCAGAAGATTACAACATTTGGTTTGAGTCGTTAGCTTGGCATACCCAAAGCCTTCGTGAGCAAAAAATCAGTAATTATTACTCTGACAATAAGGCGCAACAGCACCAAGAGCAATTGTTACAAACCCAAAAGCAGCTTGCCGAGCTGAAACAAAAGCTTGCCGACATAGAAAAACAACGTTTAGAAACCGATCTTTCTGAAAACCCATCACTTGAGGAGGATTCACTATGAGTCAAACACAACAGGGCGCAAAGTTACTTTTAGTGGATGACGATACATCTTTAACCGAGCTACTGGCCATGCGTTTAGAAAGCCACGGCTACGACGTTGAAGTAGCTCATCGCGGTACGCAAGCGTTAAATATCCTCAAGCAAATGCCTATCGACTTGGTCATCACCGACTTGAAAATGGCGCACATGAACGGCTTTGAACTTAATGAGCAAATAAAGAAGTATTATACCGGCATGCCCGTTGTGATGATGACCGCTCACGGCTCTATTCCTGACGCTGTTGACGCCATGCAGCAAGGCTTTGTGAGCTTTTTAACCAAACCCATTGACTCTCAGCAAATGCTCGATGTCATCAATGAGGCGCTTGCAGGAAAAGTAAGAACCGCACAAACTTCGGATCCAAATAACTTCCATGGATTGTTATTCCAAAGTGCCGCAATGCGTCAATTGGTACAGCAAATTCAGGCGCTAGCCAGCAGCAACGCAAACATTCTTATCCAAGGCGAGAGCGGTACCGGTAAAGAAGTGACAGCAAAAGCAATCCATTTGGCCAGTAACCAAGCGCAGGGCCCATTTATTGCAATTAACTGTGGCGCAATGCCCGCTCACCTGTTGGAGTCTGAACTATTCGGCCATAAAAAAGGCGCGTTTACCGGCGCGGTGAGCGACAAAGAAGGCTTAGTACAAGCAGCAGATGGTGGCACCCTATTCCTCGACGAAATTGGTGATATGCCGCTTGATTTGCAAGTTAAGCTACTGCGTGTTTTACAAGAACGCACCGTTCGCCCTGTGGGCGGCCAAACCGAGCACAAGGTCAATGTTCGTTTTGTCTCTGCAAGCCATAAGAACATTCAAAGCGCCGTTGCCGAAAAGCAATTTCGTGAAGATTTATACTATCGCTTAAACGTGGTATCTGTTGAAATCCCAAGCTTAAGAGAGCGATTGGAAGATATTCCACTACTTGCATCACGCTTCTTAAGTGCACTTAGCGATGGCGAAAAGCAATTTAACCAACAAAGTATTACGCATTTGTTGAATTATCATTGGCCGGGTAACATCCGTCAGCTCCATAATATCGTAGAGCACTGTGTTGCTATTACTCCGGGTAAAATGATCACTGAAGATATCGTACAAAAAGCCCTGCCTAAGGATAAAGAGCAGAATGCGTTTACGGGGTTAAATGAAGCAAAACGCCAATTTGAGTATGACTACATCCAAAAAGTACTGGCGCTTTGCGAAGGGAATGTATCGGAAGCTGCAAAACTTGCGCAACGTAATCGCTCTGATTTTTACAAATTACTTAAAAAACATGAGATCCAATGCTAAACCTATTAGAGGGGTAAAATTAGTTTTAATTTCTGAAGCGCGTTGATTGGTCAAATTTACCACTGCAAAGTGTTTATAATACGGATTTGAACGAGCCACACCCGTGGCTCAGATTTTGCCCTGAGAATATGCGCTCCTCCTAGGAGCATAATAAAAACACTCGGATAGTTAAGGGTTGTCTGTATGAAAATGCGCAAAAAGCTCATTATTAGCTTTGTTCTCACTGTGATCATTCCTATTTTAGCGATTTCTGTGGTCAGCATTTCTCAGACCAAAAGTGACTCTCTCGATAAATTTCTTGATGCTTCCGGCAATGAGATACGGCAAGCCGAACAGTCTTTTGTACTGTTTTTTGAGCAGATGAAGAAAAATGCACGCTTCCTCGCCGAGTCTAAGGCCGTGCAGCAAGTAAGCCAAGATACCACTACTTATTTTGGTGCAGAGAAGCCCATGACCCCGCTACAAAACGGTCAAACAGAAGCCAATATTTTTGAGCTTTACCGCGCATTTGGGCAAACCCATGAAGAATTACTGTTTGTGTATCTTGGCACTGGTTCCGGTGGTTTTATTCAGTATCCTGCAGAGCCCCTTGGCGATTACGATCCAAGAAAACGCCCTTGGTATCAAAATGCTTCAAAAGATCCAAGCAAAGTTATCCTTACCGAGCCTTATCAAGGGGTAACGGGGCAAGCCATGGTCTCGGTTGCCACAGGTATAAAGCATGATGGCAAAGTGATTGGCGTGCAATCATTAGATGTAACACTCGCTACACTGACCGATATTGTTAGCAATATTCGTCTTGGGGAGTCTGGGTATTTAATCCTCCTTGATGCCGACGGCACTGTACTTGCCGATCCTAAAAATAAAAATAACAACTTTAAACACATTAAAGATCTCACTAGCCCACTCTACGAGGCTATACGAAGCGCCACAAACGAACCCTACCTTACCATTGAAACTGATAACAAAACCTATGACGCTAAGATTTATCGCTCCGACACCCTTGGCTGGCAATTTATCGCGGTGATTGATGAAGATGAAATCTTGGCTTCAGCTTACGATATGACGATTAGTATCACTATTATCGCGTTCATCATGGTAATTCTGTTTATTATCATTGCAATAACGCTTGCCAATAAGATAGTTGAACCTATTGAAATGGTGTCTGAAGGCTTAAAAGAGATAGCACAAGGTGAAGGCAATCTTTCTAAACGTTTAAAAGTCGTCACCCATGATGAAATTGGGGAGCTGGCCGCGTGGTTCAATAAATTTTTGGACTCAATTAACTCGCTCGTAAAAGATATTCAAAGCAATGCCTCGACATTGAATGATGCTGCGTTAGGATCACAAAAAAGTATCAACGACATCCGTAATCAATGCCATACGCAGGCCGAAGACTCCGCCAGCGCGACTACGACTACCGAAACCGTGGAGCAGCTTGCCACCGAAATTAGTGAAAGCTGCAGTCATACTTTAGAGGATGTCGTCACTGCGGACGATCACGCTCAGCGTGGTAACAGCACAATAGAAAGTACCGTATCGCAGGTTGCGAGGCTTAATCATTCGTTGGCTGAGTCCGCCAACGCCATGAACCAACTCGAAAGTGAAAGCCAAGATATCACTAATATTTTAGGGGTGATCCGTTCTATCGCAGAGCAAACTAATCTTTTGGCATTAAATGCAGCGATTGAGGCTGCCCGTGCAGGTGAACAAGGTCGGGGCTTTGCAGTGGTTGCTGATGAGGTAAGAACGCTTGCGCAGCGCTCACATGACGCCACACAGGAAATAGAGCAAGTGTTAACCAACCTCATCGCACAAACGAGGACGGTATCGGCCCAAATGACGTCGAGCGTAGGCGAGTCTGAGACAGCTATCAAACAATCACAAAGCGCTCAGCAAGCGTTTACTGATATCGCTCAGGCAGTGTCGAGAATTAAAACTTCGGTTTCAAATATAGCGTCACAAGCCTCATTACAAGGAGAAAATGCAGGCCACACTAGACGTTTGATTGACTCGGTGGATGTTTCCGTACGACAAGTCGGAGAAGAAACGGCAGCATTAAACGCAGGTGCTGACCAATTAGTTAGCTTAGCCAAAGACTTAGAGCGTTTGGTTGGCCGCTTTGATATTAATTAAGTCGCTTACGTTTCGAATGGCTAAACCCAGTCTCTACAATTGTTATAAAATATCGTCTCAATTAGTTGTCCTTATAATAAGAACTAGATAGACTCGATGGATGGATTGATTTATTACAGAAGAATAAAAATGAAGAAATTTAAATTTACATTAGTAGCAGCATCTTTGGTTGCTGTACTTGGTTGTCAAGAAGCGCCATCTCAAAACGCAACATCTGACGTTAAAGCAGAACAGTCCGCAGCCGTTGTGGCGCCAGTTGCAGAAAAGATCCCACACAAGACGACCATTCACGGTCAAGAACTTGTCGATAATTATCACTGGCTACGAGACGATACTAGAAGCGATGAAAAGGTGCTGTCACACTTAACCAAAGAAAATGCCTATACCGACAGCAAGCTCGTAAACACAGAGCAACTACAACAAACCTTATTTGAAGAAATAAAGAACAAAGTGGTTAAAGATGACCGCAGCGTGCCGGTACTAAACGGCAGTTATTATTATTTTAGTGCCACTGAGGGTGACAAAGAATACTTCACTTATTACCGCAGTGAACACAAAGATGGTAAAAATGCGGAAGCTATCTTTGATGCGAATATCCGCGCTGAAGGTCAAAACTACTACGGTGTCGGTGGTATTTCCGTTTCAACCAACGAAAATCTATTAGCTTTTGCTGAAGATACAGTAAGTCGTCGAATTTATACTATCCGAATCAAAGATTTAACAACAGGTAAGTTACTGGACGATACAATCGAAGGTGCGTCAGGCCCTATCGTTTGGGCGAACGATAACAAGACCATCTATTACATCAAAAAAGATCCGGTTACTTTGCTCGGTTATCAAGTATTCCGTCATACTCTAGGCACAGCGCAAAGCACAGATGAACTGATTTACGAAGAAAAAGATAACAGCTATTACACCTATATCTCAAAGAGTAAAGACAAGAGCAAAATATACATTCACCATTCCAGCACCGAGGCATCAGGTGTATCTTTACTAGACGCAGATAATGCAAAAGCAACTCCTGAGCGCTTTATTCCAAGAGAAAGTGGTCATGAATATAGCATTGCTAAACTTGGCGACTGGTACTATATCCACACCAACAAAGGTGCCGTAAACTTTAAGCTGATGCGCGTTAAAGCCAGTGATGCAAGTGATATTTCAAAATGGCAAACCGTTGTACCGCACAATGCCGATGCAAAACTAGATAGCTTTGAGCTATTTAATCAGCACCTTGTTTACGAAACGCGTGAAAATGGCCTTAGCCAAATCACCGTATTAAATTTAGATAATAACGAAAGCAAGCGTTTAACCTTTAACGACCCGGCTTACGCAGTATATTTAACTGGTAATGCAAATTTAGACGCAGGCGCAGTAAGAATTGGTTATCAGAGTATGACGACCCCGGCTTCTGTGTATGATGTCGACCTTGCTAGTTTAGACAAAACACTATTAAAGCAAGACAAAGTATTGGGTGACTTTGCACCTGAAAACTACCAATCTGAACGTATTTTTGTCACCGCACGTGACGGCATAAAAGTACCAGTTTCAATTGTTTATCGTAAAGATAAGTTTAAGCAAGATGGTTCTAACCCGCTACTACAATACGGTTATGGTTCATACGGTTCTAATGTTGAGCCAACTTTCTCTATAAGCCGTTTAAGCCTTTTAGATCGTGGTTTTGTCTATGCTATTGCGCATATTCGTGGTTCAGAAACGCTTGGCCGTCCTTGGTACGATAACGGCAAAAAATTAAATAAAAAGAACACCTTTAACGACTTTGTTGATGTCACAAAAGCACTCGTTGAGCAAAAATATGGTGATGCTTCACGTATTTATGCCAGAGGTGGCAGCGCAGGTGGCCTATTAATGGGTGCAGTCATTAACCAAGCGCCGGAACTATATGATGGTGTACACGCAGCTGTACCATTTGTTGACGTGATCAATACCATGCTGGACGAAACGCTACCGCTGACCACAAATGAGTACGACGAATGGGGCAACCCAAATGAGAAGACGTATTTTGATTACATGCTGTCTTACTCACCTTACGATCAAGTTAAAGCCCAAGCATATCCAAACCTGCTTGTAACCACGGGTTTGCATGATTCTCAGGTGCAGTACTTCGAGCCTGCGAAATGGGTCGCTAAGCTACGCGAATACAAAACAGATGATAATCTACTGCTGCTAAAAACTGATATGGAAGCCGGCCACGGTGGTGCGTCTGGTCGCTTTAAGCGTATCCACGATGTCGCATTAAGTTATAGTTTCTTTATCGCACTCGCTGAAAATAAACTGTAGTCATCGGTCGTATCATACAAGGGGGCTTCAGCCTCCTTTGACTACCTCTTGCTAAACTATTCAACTAACTTTCTTTAGTACACATCTGCCCTAAAAAGATCTAAATAACCTGAGGTTTGGATAAGGAATGTTCCAACTCATTGTTGCTAAAGCATAACTTAGTTTTTTCCTTGTCTAGCCAGAGAGTTTTAGGGAAAACACCGCTTCCGCGTCCTGCTCTCGCTAAGGTACCTACATCCTGTAGGCAAGGCGAATTTACGCACCAATAGCTGGCTATTGGAAGTGAATTCAACGCAGTTAGCGCTAAAACTGGCTGCTAGAAAGGCATTAATTATCCGCAGCTCAGGTTAAATATACTTTAGCAGTGTCAATACCTAAGTACTTCAATCAAGCAACAATGAAGCATATTAAATAAGTAAATATTAGGCATTTATAGCCTAAGCTCTCCATAACACAAGTTTAGTACCTTCACCTAACAAACTCGCTATTTGTTGGCTATATTTAAAAAATGACTACTACGTACATAAGTGAAAAATGAATTTATTTCGCTTGGTTTTTATTTGCTGCTGTATTTTTCTGCCGCTCTTATCTAACGCCGTTCCCCATAAACCTGAATACTCAGCACCTATCAAGGTAACCATTTTGGTCGACGATGCTTATCCGCCTTATAGTTATCAAATTAACGGCGAGCTTTATGGCATCTATGTCGATATTGTAAAGCAAGCAGCGCGTTTGCTGAGTCATGAATATCAAGTTAACTTGCAAGCGGTACCATGGAAGCGAGGCGTTTCCTCAATGGCATCCGGCGAAGCAATGGCATTAATGCCACCTTATATTCATATCAAAAAACGCCCCTATATCTGGCCGTATTCCATTCCCCTTCAAGAAGAGGTGGTGGTTGCCTTTTGCAATCAAGGGATCACCTTAAAGCACTTGCCTCATGTAAAACCAGAAAGAGTACTTAATATTGGCATTAATGCCGGTTATATCATCTTAGATGAAAGCCTAATGGAAGCGCAAAAACAAGGACTTATTCAACTTTGGGAAAACAAAAGCACACGTTCAAATATCGAAAAGCTCGCACGTGGGCGCGTTGATTGTTACGTCAATGATCGACTTTCCACTTTACTTGGTATTAATAAAATGTCGCAGATAACACCAAGTTTAAACACCAGTAATATTGTTGAAGATAAAATAGTAATGCGTCGCACTGCCCACATTGGGTACTTGAAAGGGTTTGAAGAAAAATATCCATTTAAACAAGATTTTATCCTAAAGATGGATGCTGCATTGAGGCAGGTAATAGACAACGCAGCAGCGGCAGACGAATGAATCTGCACGCATGATAAAACACCTTAAGCCACTGCTTTATAGAAATAAACAAAAAATAGAACAAAAAGGATGGATCATGATTAAATTAGTAAGAAATTCATTCACTGCGATCGCGCTTGGATTGATAAACATTTCAAACGCACAAGCTGATGACGTTGAGTTTAAGTTGCAAGAGGTTGCAAGGGGCCTTCATGTGCTATTTGGGCAAGGCGGTAATATTGCCATAAGTTCGGGCTCAGATGGCGTTTATATCGTCGATGATCAGTTCGCTAAACTCAGTGAACAAATTAAAGCAAAAATCAAAACAATCCAACCCAATGCACCTGAGTTTGTTATTAATACCCATCATCATGGCGACCATACAGGAGGCAACGAAAATTTCGCACAAGCGGGCAGCCATGTTATCGCGCATCACAATGTATACAAGCGGTTAGAACAAAAACATGGTAACGGTTCTGACTACTTGCCAACCTTGACATTTGGCAGTGATATGAAGCTCCACTTTAACCAAGAGCATGCTCACTTGTGGCATTATCATCACGCCCATACCGATGGCGATGCAGTGATCTTTTTTGACCGAGCAAATGCCGTACATATGGGCGATATCTATTTTAATTTAGGCAGCTTACCTTTTGTCGATGTCGACAGCGGCGGCTCCTTAAACGGGATAATTGCAGCAGTACAAGATGTGATAGAGAAAATAGGCGACAAGACCACCGTCATACCGGGCCATGGCCCTGTAACAGATAAACAAAATTTACAAGATTATCTGGCACTATTACAAAAAGCGAAAACGATTATGCTAGATGCAATGAAAAATAATACAAGCTTGGAAGAAGTTGTAGCCGCGCGTCCGCTACAAATACTTAATCTTAACTATGCTAATTGGCTACCAGAAGAGCGCGTTACCACTTTATTTTATCGCAGTTTGAAATCGCCCCCAGTAAAATAAACTGCTAACCTATTTTAAAAAAGGGGATGCCAGTAATGCACATCCCCTCCACCGAAAATACTTGGCTTAAAAACACTACTCCATCGTTGGTGCACTGGCATAAACAAGGTCGACTAAATTACTCATTGTTTTAGACTTTTGCATATATGCTTTCTCCATATAGGCAAGCTCTTGTAGCTCAAATAGTGTGGTCTCCACTAACGCTAACCATTTAGCCGTGGACTCTGGCACATCTGAGCCTTGCTTACTTGCTTTTTTTAACGCCTCATAATAAATATTAAGATCGTTATACTGACGTAAGTAATCCATATAATAATCCTTTGTCACCAACCGATATTCTATAAAGCTGAGCTTATCAAAAACTTCGCCTGAAAATTCTGTCGAACAAAAAAATTCACAACAAAAATTTAAATAAACACCATCATTCAATAACTTACATTTTAATAAAATCATTTTAGCAACATAAAAACAAAACAAGCTTGCAAATTTGGTACATGCGGTTACAATCCAAATTTTACAAAATAGAAACAGTAACGGCGTTAAAATTTAACTTTCGCATATCCGCGAGCCCGAGTGAAAAAGGATTAAGTGAGTGGGCAGAACCCGATTTAAGTGTACAGGTGATGATCTTCGAAGACTGCGCATGTCGGCTGATAAAACCACCCAGCAGATGGCTGACTTAGTAGGGATCCGGCGACAAACCTATGAAGAATATGAAAAAGGTATTCGGAAATTTTCATTCGAGTACTTTTTAGAATGGAGTACATACTGTGGTATGGATGTTAATCCAATTACAGACTACTTTATGGACCTACGCACAAAGATGCAAGACGTAAAGCTCTGGCGAGAAAGCCCTTCTCCTGCAAAAAAACGCAAAAACCGAAAAGGTCAGGAAGATTAGTGTGTTAACATCCACCTTTTAATACAACATCTTTAGTTTCACTTGTTTACAAAATAAGCAACAAGTTATTCTCATTTTTGATGTTTCGCGATAGAGTAGTGCTAACCAAAACACCGAAAATAATCCTGAAGGGAAATCAACATGCAGCTATTCAAAAATGTGACAGCAGGCATACTAACCTTTTGCTTTATCACGATAAAACAACTTGTGAGTAAAATAAAACAAGGCACTCGCGTGCGCTTACTTAATCACGCTAGTCGTAACAAACAAAGCGCTGTAGCAACTCAGTGCCATCGCAACGGTAATACTATGGCGGAGTCACAACTGTACCGAATAGTGGGTGGTTCGGGTTTAGACCATTATAAAGATCCACGAGGTGAGCGGATTAACAATGCAACTCCCTTAATACTTAATGCACAAGAGCAGCACAAAGTTAGCGGTGGCTCTGGTATGGACCGATACGATGATCCACGCGGAGTTGAAAAAAACGGTGAATTAATCCGCAGCAAAACAGCTCCAGCATTGACTCAACATACTTTAAATGCCACACAGCTGGCGAAAATTGTAGGGGGAAGCACTGGTGCACTGATAAAGGATCCAAGAGCGGAGCAAAAACAATCTGGATCGGCAGAACTAATCTGCGGTAAAACAGCTCCAGCATTGACTCAACATACTTTAAATGCCACACAACTGGTAAAAATTGTAGGTGGGAGTACTGGTGCACTGTTTAAAGACCCTAGAACTGAGGGAGAACAAGTCGCATCAGCGACTTCAACCAACCGAGCTACCAGTCCATTTGTGTATGGTGCGGAGTTAAATGCCGCACAGCTAGCAAAAATTGTGGGGGGAAGTACTGGCGCGCAAGTAAAAGATCCTAGAGCAGAGGGGGAAAATGTTGAAATGTATAACTCGTATCGCACTACGCCAACAGCTCTCACAACACAGGTTTAATGATGAATATCTCAAACTATTTTTTACTTTTTTTGGTCGTATTTTCAATTCTTCTATCATACGTTCACATTAAGTTTGTCGACCATATTCACTTTGCAATCATTGGAGTTTTGCTGCTTGTGACATTGCTCATTAAGTATCAAGAAAACATGAAGCATTTGGTTGCACTAATTTCGACAACTCTCCTTATTGAATATTACACATTCTCGACTTTTTCCGCGACTCTGGAAACAGGCGAACAACCATATCAGGTAAATAGCCTAATATATCTATCAGCTCTCATTCTAGATCTTATCGTTTTTTACATTCTTAAATACCGAGTTCGATTTTCGCTTCAATTTGTTAAACGTTTTCAACCAAAGAAATGGCAATACATTTACACCACTCATGCAGATATCCTTTTATATGGTGTCTACTTAGCTTTTATCGTGGTGGATTTACTTGTTTTAGGTGAGCACTTACTGAGAAATATGGATTATATCTTTGGCGTCTCAGAGGCAACGGCTAAGCCCTTCTGGAGCTGGAATTGGGTTTACAAAAGTTACCCCTACGCAAAAAGTATTCTACTTTCTTGTGTTGTAACTATCTTACTCGCCACCATTTTTGTAGAAAATCAACGGCCCGAACAGGAAGACGATGATGAAGATGACAGCGATGAGGTAATACATAAAACAGATCAACAACAAAAGCCGTAATGGCTTTTGTTGTTAGGTATCTAGTTATCATCTATTGCCAGCGTTAAGCCCAAACCCCTCGTTCACCGTTACAACGGAGCATGGCGAACTCATTTTTCAGTTACAAACGGCTGAGAATATTACCGGTGGTCTACATAGCAAGTATGAACTTGATCTTGCGTCTTATTTTATCGCATTGAAAAACAAAGATAAGCCAGCCATTGATTACAATATTGCCTATCAAGTCCATGAGCTTCTATTAACGACATTGCCATATTTAACACTGGAGACTGGCTGGCCGTATCGCTGACCAACAACACTCGTAGTTTTGATGAGCTTTTTATCTTTAACAAATCTAGCCAACACATACTGCATATTGGTGGGCAATTTGATAGTTTAGAAACTAAAACACTATTAGCTCAGTTCCGTTTACTATGACTGAATGATATAAAAACTATTAAAAATACAATAATTACAAAATAAACAAGGATTTACTATGCGATACCTTACAGCAATAGGGACTATTTTATTAGCTGCTTACTCTATCTATTTGAATACGGTAATCTCAGACTTAGAGCTTGAGCGAGATAATTTGGAAGAGCGTATCGCTGCTCTCTCCAGCAACATTAAGGCTTCCGACAATGTAAAGCCCCACCTAGAAGAAGTAGCTATCAGCAAGCCAAAGCCTACTGGTAAGTTTGCAGATGAGAATAGCACTAACCAATATACTGAAATTAAAACACCTAAAGAAAGTGACGAAAGAACAATCACGCCTTCAAAAGATAAAGGGTTTAACGAGCAATCTGTAGACGAAACCTGGGCATTCGAATTTTCCGATCAAATTCATTATTTTTTCATGGAAAACGAAATCCTAAACAAGCTGCGCGTAACTAATATTGATTGCCGTGAAACGGCCTGTAGAGTGGATATATATATCAATAAAGACGAACCAATCGAAACCGCAGCGGCTGTTGGTGAAATATTTGGGAGTGATGAACGCTGGCAAGATCACCCCTTCTATTTTAATTCAACGCCCGAAGATGGGGTGATCCGGGTCGAGATCAACAGGTACAAGTAGTTAAAGGCTCGATAAAAGCATCAGAAGTTAAAAGCTATCCACAACACCTATTCCGGATAGCAAAATACTAGCTGTAACATTATCATGGTGAACATACCTCTTGGCTTGGGTGGCCGTTTGGGATCAGGGGTCCATACTTCCCACGGTTTTGTAATTTCTGGTTGAACTTTGCCCTCAGACCAGTCAAACTTTAAAGCCTCCTGAAATATTTGCTCCTCAATTTCTCTTTGCTGTTCAAGGCTGAATTGTGTCCAAAAGCCTTTTGGTCGACCATTGCTTTCATCAAAAGACTTAGTGATTGGATCCAACTCTCGATACAACTCGTACTCCGGTGTATCAGGTAAAGGTTTATCTTGCTGCATATGCCTAACAATCGACTCCCACTCCATAAAACATCGTACTGGGTTTGATGTATCACCAGAGGCATTTATTGTAAGTTTTGCATTAGGGTAAAGATCTAAATTTTTATGTCTAATTTCAATAAACGCTTTCATAATACCTAAAACAGCAAATTCATTTTTAGTGTGACATTCAATGTCTTTCCAATCGAATGTTGGATTACCAAATCGATCAAATTCACTAGCGTTTTCTATCTTCCACGTAAAGCTGACTTTTTGATCTTTGCGGTCAAAATAAGCTCCTTTAAACTTGACACGATCATATGTTAAGCCTAAAAAATTAACCGCTATAAAGGAGTATATTGGAATTATCAATAGGATCGGCCAGTAGAAACTTCCGTCAGTAAAAATAACAACAAGAAAGTTCAAAAGTAGCAAGACCCAAATAGCAAAGGAAATACCGCATGGTAAATAAAATAGAAAAAAGGTTGTGCTACTAGGCTTTTCTTCATAAAAGTAGCGTTCATTAGTATTTAAATACACATCCAATTTTGGAGTGTAAAACTTTCTATAAACTGCCAAACCATGCCTATTTTTACTTAGCCCACCTTTAAAGCTATTTTCACAAAAAAACCGATTAAAGAAACTATTTTTCTGAAGTGTGTTCACTATTTTCCTCCCTGAAAAAGCTGTAGCAACCGTTATGGTAACCCTGTTAGAATCTGTATTAACGCGACTTTTATAAAGCTTTGCTTTTTATTGACCTGCTCTTGAGTCAGATCTGGTTTCCACTTTAACCAAGGCTTTACAATTTCCTCACGTTCAGGGCCGTAAGTGAAGTTAAAATCTGCAGCGTCTTCTTCATAAAGTCGTTTTAATCGACTCTGCTCTCCCAAACTAAACCCAGCCCAAAAAAGCTTTGGTCGATTGTTTTGCTTATCAAACTCCCTCGTCAAATCATCTTTGCTTCTATCAAGCTCATAAATAGGAATATCTGGTAATGGTTTAGTATTATCCATATGTCGGATAATCAACTCCCACCTTAAATGACAGTACATAGCTGAGTTTTGTATTCCCACAACATCCATACAAAGGTTTACCTTTGGGTATTTATCACGATCTTTGTGCACTAAACGGACAAAAAAACGTGGGACTCCCATATCGCCAATTTGCTCAAAAATTTCCGCTTCTATATCCAGCCATGGAAAACACTGATTGCCAAACTCATCCAGCTCGTCTGAGCCAACATCAAAACTAAAACTAACGGTTTGTTTAACTCTATCGAAGTAGGCGTATCTACGTTCAATTTTATTTAAAAATAGTGGGTAAACATTTAAGAAAAAGAGAGAAAAAAATAAATTAGTGAAGAAAAGTTGAAGGAAGCTTTCAAAGTACTCTTTTCTAGAAACCTCAAAAGAAAAGATGTTAAATATCAAGGTGAATGCGAGATATCCCCAAAGAGTGAGACACAACGCAAGAGGAAGAAAATCAAAAAACTTCCTCCCATCATTTTCTTTTAAAACAATATGATACCGCCACTTTTCAGATTCTACTTTTGAATATACCTTATCATGCTCAGGGTTACTAAAAAAAGCCAAGCCATTGTTTTCATTGTTAGAAGAGAACCTAAAGTCGAAAGTCCTAAAAAAACCATTATAACGTGTACTTCTCATACTAATATCATCACCAGCTTTTACATTGGTTTTGCCGTAAATAATTGCATGGCGATTAGTAAGAACTCACGCTTCAAACCTTCACCCTCTCCTTTTTTACCATCTGGTTTCCAGTGCTTCCACGGCTCTTTCATCTCCGGCAGTGGCTTTTTAGGAAACTCCTCATTAAGCTCGTAGATTGGTTCATATATTTTATTCGCTATCTCTAACTGCTGTTCGAGTGACATCTCGCTCCAATAGCTCGCAGGTCTTCCTATCACTTTATCATGCTCCGCTGTAACTGGATCTAGATGCCTAAACCCCTCATATTCTGGCGATTCAGGAAGTGGTTTACTTTTATCCATAAAGCGGCGGATATCTTCAAATAACATAAGGCATTCTATCGGCGTCCTTCCATTTTCATTTACGATGGCGGTAATTTTGGCTTTTGGGAACTTCTGTCCATCTTTATGGCTGATTATTGGTGCGTATGTCATTGCACCATATTCATTGGTATAAACACGTTGATAGCGTAAGTTTATCTCTGAGTAATCAAAGCAACAATTCCCGAACTCATCTCGCTCAGTACAATGAGGTATATCCAAAGTAAATGATACTTTTTGATTTACTCTGTCGAAGTAGACGCATTTTTCTCCAACGAAAGTAGACAAATATGGAGTAAGATTAACCAATACTAAATTTATCACCATTAGTAGCGCTATTAGCTGCAAATGGTAAGCTTGAAGCTCTCCCGAAAAGAGAGCGACGAGCATTGTACCTACAAATATAATCATACATGTTAATGAGATAAGAAAAGGGCTTAATAGTACCACTCTAACAAGCGAGTTACCGCTAGTGCAGGTTTTAAAACGATGCGGCTTATTAAATCGCTTACCACTGATACCCGTTATCATATCTGCTGTAAAGCACACTCCAGCTCTTTTTTTATAAAACCCAAAAGTATTAACATTTAAGTAGTAATTGTAATGAAAAGAATCAAGCATAAATCTCCTTATACTTTTAATCCCTTAATGCCCTTATATTTTTAATTCTTTAATATCCTTATATTTTTAATTTTTTAATATCCTTATATTTTTAATTCCTTAATTTTCTTAACTTTTTAGTCAACAAAGAACCACTTATTATGATTAATTCCTACCATACATCCATACGATTAATTTGGCAGTCATTGGCATCAAGTCTGAAGCCAGTTATAACTATAAACCCTATTCCGGATAGCAAAGTACTAGCTGTAACATTATCATGGTGAACATACCTCTTGGCTTGGGTGGCCGTTTGGGGTCAGGGGTCCATACTTCCCACGGTTTTGTAATTTCTGGTTGAACTTTGCCCTCAGACCAGTCAAACTTTAAAGCCTCCTGAAATATTTGCTCCTCAATTTCTCTTTGCTGTTCAAGGCTGAATTGTGTCCAAAAGCCTTTTGGTCGACCATTGCTTTCATCAAAAGACTTAGTGGTTGGATCCAACTCTCGATACAACTCGTACTCCGGTGTATCAGGTAAAGGTTTATCTTGCTGCATATGCCTAACAATCGACTCCCATTCCAAAAAGCATCGTACTGGGTTTGATGTATCTCCATTAACTGATAATGTCAATTTCGCATTTGGGTAACGTTCTACATCTTTATGCCTGATTTCAATAAACGCTTTCATCAAACCTAAAGCACCTAGCTCATTTTTAATTATGCACTCTATGTCATCCCAATCAAATATTGGATTGCCAAACTCATCAAGCTCTTCAAGCTCTTCAGCATTTCCTATTTTCCATGTAAAACTTACTTTTTGCTCTATACGGTCAAAATAAGCGCCTCTAATAGGCATTCGGTCATAGAACAGCCCCAATAAGTTAACCACGAAGAAAGAATATATAGGAATTAGACAGACAATATACCACGTAAAATCCTCTTCAGAAAATAATGCAACAAGTGAATTAAGAACAAGGATAAACCAAAAATAAAAAGACAACCCTCCTGGTATACACAGTAAAAAGAAAAGAATATCATCACCCTTTGCTTTATATAAATACCTAGAATTTAACTTGAAGAAAACTTCACTCTTAGGAGCGTAAAACTTTTTATAAAACGCTAGCCCACACCGCTCTCTATTCACCCCACCTTTAAAGCTATGCTCGCTAAAAAATCGATTAAAGAAACTATTTTTCTGAAGTATGTTCACTATTTTCCTCCCTGAAAAAGCTGTAGCAACCGTTATGGTAACCCTGTTAGAATCTGTATTAACGCGACTTTTATAAAGCTTTGCTTTTTATTGACCTGCTCTTGAGTCAGATCTGGTTTCCACTTTAACCAAGGCTTTACAATTTCCTCACGTTCAGGGCCGTAAGTGAAGTTAAAATCTGCAGCGTCTTCTTCATAAAGTCGTTTTAATCGACTCTGCTCTCCCAAACTAAACCCAGCCCAAAAAAGCTTTGGTCGATTGTTTTGCTTATCAAACTCCCTCGTCAAATCATCTTTGCTTCTATCAAGCTCATAAATAGGAATATCTGGTAATGGTTTAGTATTATCCATATGTCGGATAATCAACTCCCACCTTAAATGACAGTACATAGCTGAGTTTTGTATTCCCACAACATCCATACAAAGGTTTACCTTTGGGTATTTATCACGATCTTTGTGCACTAAACGGACAAAAAAACGTGGGACTCCCATATCGCCAATTTGCTCAAAAATTTCCGCTTCTATATCCAGCCATGGAAAACACTGATTGCCAAACTCATCCAGCTCGTCTGAGCCAACATCAAAACTAAAACTAACGGTTTGTTTAACTCTATCGAAGTAGGCATATTTATGCCCCAACATTCTCAAAAAGTATGGATAAATATTCAGTAAAAAAAGCGAAATAACTAAGTTAAATAAAAATCGCCCAGAAAAAAGTTCAATTAACCCTTCATTAGTGATATCTTCCGAAAAAAAATACAACACAATATTAAATAACAAGAGAAACCATAGTCCACCGCATAAACCTAGAGGTAAAAACATCAAAAACCGTTTAAACCCCCCTTCATCTAACACTAAGTGAAATCGCCACATTTCCCGCTGGATCGTTTGAAAAATCTTTCCATCAGTTTCATCATTAAGTAAGGCTACTCCCTTTTCTTTCGGCCCCATAAGGTACAGTATATTACACTCTTTAAAAAAACCATTATATCGTGTACGTCTCACTTTCAGTAACCTCCACCGGTCTCATAACTTTCATAATCTATAGGGAGAGTCATATAATTATCTAAAATCAACTTAGGACTTATACTAATGCTAGTTACATCATCTGGAATCTTGAAATAGAAGTCACCTGAAACGTGCTCATTTTCTTTAGAAAAAGTAGGAGTATAATCTTGAGTTCCATAAACCCATGTTCCTTTATGCTTATTAAGTGTCACTTTATGTCGATACTCATAATTAACAACTAGACTCAAATCAGACACCCCAATCTCAAACCTTGGTGTTAACACCTTAACCAAATAAGCATTGTCTCCTAAGTTGGATATTGAGACTTTCGGCTCAAAAAGTATAGAGTTGACATAATTATGATACTTTTCAGGGTTTATAAAAGCTGGTAGATTTTCACCAGACTTTGAGAAGGGACCATTTTTAGCCCAAATTTCTAACTTTGACTCGATTAATGACTCAGCTACTATTGTAGTTATTATACTTCCGACGAGTAAAGCCCAACCTACCGGACCTAATTTGGCAGCAAATATACCATACATCGCCGAAGAGAATGTCACGCCAGAAGCTATCAACATTGTCGTACCCGCTACAGTGTCATTCCTCTCTATAAGCTTCAAGGCGTCTTTTAATAATATGTCAGTTCCTACAAACCCGACAACTCCACTAAACAACCTAAGCTTTGTAAACAATAATATTGAGCTACGAATTTTAATAGCATGTTCAACTTCTTTAACCTGATTAATTGCATTAAAAAGAGAAGCGGATGCTGCTATTTGAGCCCCAATTATCGCGACATTTTTTTCGTTCTCATAACTCTCCCCTTTGCCTTCAAAGTTTTTTTTATAGTCTGAATAAGCAAGGTAGGTACTGTAAGAAACCAACATAAAAACAATATGGGCAACAGATTTATTTATAAGCTGAGCACCTAAGTTTGCTTTTGTAGAGGATATTCCATTAATGGAATAGTCTCCGCCTAATTCTTGTGCCACATTAAAAGCAAATCCACCTTTATACAGTGACGTTTTTGGCATGGTAAGCGCACTTTTACCTCTGAGCACAGTGTCTTGAACCTCCTTAATATCTGAAACTCTCAGTGCTAAAGCTATAATAACCTCTTTGGTCTTTTTTAACATTTCAGCATTGTGAGGTTTGTTTCCAGGCCCTTTAATTTTTAGCTTTAATGCACCAGCAACAACTTCAAGATCTCTTTTTGCTATATTTGCTTGCTTTCCGTTACTTGCCTGTCTGAGTATCCGCTGAAAAGGTTTTTTTGCCTCGCCCGTGACAAGTTTCTGCAAAACAGGCAAATCAACGAATTCTTTAGTAATTGCGATTCTATCGTTTGGTATCGCTCCTAAAGAGTGAATCTCTAGTTCACCAAACCAACTTGGAGACCTCGCTTTTATCGTTGCACCAACAATATGTAATAGTCTTTCACTAGGTGGGATCTTCTCAAATTTCAGTACAGCTAACTGTTGCTGAAGTGCGACGTACTCTTGTACACCCTTTAGTGAAATATCAACTCCTCCTTTAGCAATATTAAAAATGGATCCTCCCATATTGATGTGCTGATTACCTTGGATATCACTTTTAAACTTTTTCGGTGTGAATTCGCCAAGCTCAGAGGAAATTAATTCTTCGTCATAAATGGAGCTCTTGAGCATATCTCCGTAAGCATCTGGATGAGCACAAAATAGAACATTAAAAAAGCTACTCTCATTGTCAAAATTTTGCCATACAAACTCTAGCGCTTTACTCTGTTGAAGCTGTAGGTCTTTTCTGATTCGTGTTAACTCTTTTTTATTTACCATTGAATCAATGTATAAAGGTATAGAATCATCTGGCATAGTTAATAGTAAAAAATGTTCGGATGTGAGTCCTAGTCCATCATCAAAAGCCGATTGTTCAAGTGTACTAAAATCGATTAGTACAGACTTTTGGGTAGGCGGGCTCGCAATATTATTTCTAGAACAAAGATTAGAAAGTGTAGTGTTCTGAGCCTCAATTTTTCTATTGTAGATATCATACAAGTTATTTCTAGCATCAATTATTGACTGCAATTCGTTAACAACTTCTTGTGGTTTTTCGCCTAGAAGATATTGCTCTAACTTATCCTCAGATACTAAGGCTGCTGCCTTTCTGAGCACTTTAGAAGTACTGTCATTCTGTTCATATAAGTTTGTTGCGAGTCTGTTTCTCATTTTTGTGTAATCAATTTCATAGAGTGACTCATCAAAAAGGAGCTTATGAGCAATTAATGCTGACTTTTGAAACCCATTTTTAGACAGCTCAGTTTGTCTATTTCTCAGGCTATGTAATGCAGCTTCCCCTTCTAAATAATATTTTTGCGCTATCCCCAAAACATCATGCAAATAAATACAGGGTTCACCGTCTTCATTGGCTTTTAGGTTTTCAATATTGTCCCAGTTGGGGGCTGATGAAAAGTCGATAGTTTGCATGCGCTCGCTACGATAGGTCGAGGCTTTTCCTTCGTTTGGGCACTTTGACGTCATTGGCTTTTTATCAAAGCGGCTGTCATCTGGCTTCATATCACCCAGTGCGCTGATGTAATCCCACGACCATTGCACGCGTGAAAAGGCAACTTGATAAGTCATAGTTTCAACTGAAGTTGCGTCTGAGAAGAGGCCTTTTGCGCGAATTGGCATCATGAGTCTTGGCATATACATGCCGTTGTTGGGCCTGAAGTTTTGACCGTGATGCTCGCGAAGGTCAACTTCACTAAGCAAGCCCTCTGCAATAGCGGCTATTTCGCGCCACAAATAACCATTAACAAAAAAGTAGTAGTAACCAACCGGCTCATCTTCTTGAAATTCTTTTTGATCTTTAAACATAGGCACGTATTCAGGTGCCTTTGCTTTATTGATATCAAGTGATGCGTCTGAAAATACACGTAGCTCGACTGACTCAGCAAAAGGGATCTGGTCAATGGGTTTGGGTGTTGACGCCCGTTGAATTTCAGCAAAACCAAGTGGTATAACACAGTCGTTACCATCAATCCCAGGTAATTGTTGCTCTAAAGTACAGGGAGTATGCTCGTCACTGAGTTCGGTTTTTAAGATATGCGTTCCCATGCTTTATTGTCCTCCTTGCTCTAGCTTATTTTGCTGTTTACTTGCACCTTGTTTCACAACTGCGCTTCCTTGTGAGATAAGGCTGTAACCGCCTTCGTTCTTGAACCCGCTGGCACTTTGGATTGGATCTTGTTCAGTGCCCGTTGCATCTCTTTTCGCCACTGACAGTGAGCTAGGGGTCGCACCGCCCGGTTGATTCAAGGGAGAAGGTGGCGTGTTTTTACTGTTAGAGATCATAAGATCTCCTTGGCGAACGGCGGGTTTTCCTTCGATATACACATCAAAAGAGCTGGTAATAAACTCTGCTTTGCCTTTGATTGTGCCACTGGCAATGCCTTTCTTTTTACCGGGTTGGTCACCTGTGCTTTTTGAAAAGTTACTTTTTATATTGGCTGCAGGGTTGCCATTAATTTTTACCGAGCTTGCCGTGCTCGCTGCATCACCTGATTTGGCGAGATTGCTATAAGGAATTGGCACAACAACTTTACCAATCTTAGTCCAGCACACATCTATGGTATTTAGCATGCCACCACTGTCTTTATGGACTGCGGTGCGACCATTAATTAATACGTTTTGGCCGCTTACGATACCGACTTGTTGTGCTTCGCTATCTACATCTTTTTCAATTTGTTCCTCAGTGCCAGCTTGCCATCCTATTTTGCGCTCAACCAAATCTAAAAATGCCCGAGGGTTGTCAATGGGCATGTGCATATCCATGCCAGTTTCTGGCTCTAGATGAGGTAAAATTGGCTCGTTTTTTTCGTCGTTCCACTTGGGCGGTGGGACAATATAGTCACTGACAAACTCGGTTATCATTTCACCCAACATCATATCGCCATATTTAGCGCGCGCAATCTCGTCTATAAATGCGTTTTCACCGCTGGCTTTGTCAGGAAATACGGCTATCCCATTTACACAGCCAATGGCACCATTATTTTTCGCTGCGATAGTAAGCTTTAACAATGCAGGATTATTATGTCGCCACGACACGCTCCCACCTACTCGAAGCGTTGCTGACATGGCATCTTGATCGTACTGAATTGAATCTGGTTCTTTACCTTTTACTGCCGCGATAAAGCTCATAACACACTCCTTGTTAGTCTTTATTTGTTTCCTGATGTAGCACACAAAATCGTTGCCTTAATCAAGAATGAATCAAAAGCCTAAACGTACAAAAATTAACGTAAGATTAAAGTTGGTAATGTTTTAAAAGATGATGTAGTAAGTCCTTCTATTCGATTAGGCAGGCAAACACATACTTAACTTAAATTCGTCCATTCCAATCAAAGTTACACTAATAAATCCGCTCAAAATTCATTTTCGCTCACTTTTTAAACAAAAAAGTTGCAAACTTCATTGGACAGCGCCGTCAGAACGCTATACTATATGCAGGCTTTAGATACTTAGAGCACTTACTACTGCTGCACTGTTTTTTCTTGATACTCTTTTTTTTAAAAAGTCGTTTATAGATATACCAATGCGTTACTAGCTAAGTTTTATCTATCGCTTTATCGGTGATTTTCACCACATATTTAATTTTTTGAAAAAGGTTTCAATTATGTCTAACACAGTAAACGGCACAGTTAAGTGGTTCAACGAAGAGAAAGGTTTTGGTTTCATCACTCAAGAAAACGGCGGTAAAGACGTATTCGTACATTTCCGTGCTATCGTTTCTGACGGTTTCAAAACTTTAACTGAAGGCCAATCAGTGTCTTTCACAGTTGAAGAAGGCCAGAAAGGTCCTCAAGCAAGCAACGTAGTAGTTAACTAATACGTATTGCTCAGAGCTAGTGCAGGCACTAGCTCTACGAATTTTACCACTCCTCACTTAGCCTTTCGGCAACATATCTGACAGTAACAACGCAATCCCCAAAAATGACATAAAACCCGCTATATCTGTAATTGTCGTAAGTACAATTGATGAAGATTGCGCAGGGTCGAGTCCAAATTTTTTCAATGCTATTGGTACAATGGCACCTGAGCTTCCCGCAATGACAAGAGACGATATCATCGCCAGCGCAATAACAAGTGCAAGGCCGAGTGATTGACTCCACAAATATACGCCAATGCCACAAGTAACCGCTATTGCTATGCCATTTAACAGCCCAACCATCATTTCTTTTAGCATCACCTGATACCAGTGTCGCGTTGAAATTTCTCGTAGTGTTAAGCCTCGCATCGTTACAGCCAAAGCTTGAGCCCCTGCGTTACCCGACTGCCCAGCCGCTACTGGCAGCAAAATAGCTAAAGCGGTAACTTGAGCAATCAATCCCTCAAATGCCCCCACTACGGCAGCGGCTGCAAATGCGGTTAACAAGTTAATTTGTAACCACGGAAGCCGTTTCTTTACTGCAAACCAACTACTTGATAGGGCTTTTTCGTCTTTACTCGCACCTACCATGGTCTGCATATCACTCGCTAAATCTTCTTTGGTTGACTGATAGGCATCAAAAAATCGGATCTGCCCAACTAGCTGTTGCTGCGCATCAAGTACTGGAATTGCTCGCACTTTGTGCCCTTCAAACGCTTCCACGACCTGATCTTTATGATCCATTACATTTAGCGTGACTCGGATCGGCGTCGCAACCTGCATTAGGGTTTTACTTAAGGAGCTTCCCACTAAGATATTGAGTGTTGTCTCGCCCACTAAATCCTGCTGCTCGTTTAATACGTAGATGACGTCTGGCACTTTACCGTCTAATCGCTTCAGCTGCGCGAGCACTTCACGTAGTGTTGTATCTGAGTAAAACGCTTGCACCTTTTTGTTCATCATTCTCGCAGCGGTATTTTCAGGAAAAACCAGCAACTCACTAAGTTCATTCGCTATGGTTGAATGCTGCTCCTTTAATTTAGCAAGTAGTACCTGCTGCGCCTCCTGCGACTGTTTATTCAAAAGCCCGACCGCAATATGGCTATCTAGGCTCGCGATAAATTGTGCTTGATATTCCACAGGGAATTGCTGGAAAATTTGTTCAGCGGCTCCCGGCGGCAAATATTTCCATAAACGATAAATGATATGTTGTGCCTGCTGTTGTAATAATTCAGCGGCTTCGTCTGGAGGTAAAGTGCCGAGGAGCTGCGCACTTTTGAGCGGAAACTTACTTAAAAACTCATCACTGAGCTGCTCTACCGCTGAATCTAATGTATCTTTTGCTACGCTCATCGCTTATTTCCCCTGACCTTAACTGGCACTAATGTATCTAACATGCTGGCAAACGAACTGGTGTAGGCATCTAACAAATCTAAAGATTCGCTTGGCTTGTCTTGTGTTTCATCCATTCTGACAAGTGCACTTCTCACCCTGTGATGTGGCAATACCCCAATAAAATCACCACTTCGATTAGCAACCGCAACCTGATCTTGTTGTGCCCAAACGGGCGATTTCAATGCACTATGCAACTCGGTATAACCACTTAGAGAAACGACGTGAGTATCCATTAAATCTGCAATTTTCTGTTGCGGCGCTTTGCGAAGCAAATGAGTTAGTGATAGCTGACCCACCACATGGCGATGCTGATTTACCACATAAACTAGCGTAAACCCGATATAGTCACGTTTTTTTAAGCGCAGCAGTGACTCCTCAACTGTCATTGTTTCTTCAAGAATTAATACGTCCGTTTCAACCCATGCTCCCACAGTATAATCAGGGTAGCTAATCAACATCTTACAGAGTGTTTGTCGTCTTACTGAGATGAGGTTAAGAAAACGGGCAAGTTCTTCATCCTGTAAATGCCTAAAGATAGCAGCAATATCAGCCAACTTCATTTTGCCAAGCCATCTCGCAATATCCACATCCGTTTGCGTTATCAGAATTTCCGCTGCACTGCGGGGCTGCATGACTTTAAGCACGTTTAAAGCAACTTCATTTGATAACGTTTTTAGTAACTTGGCAGCGACATCTGGCGTTTGCAAAGAAAGTAAGCGCGCGGCGCCTGCCGGCTCCTCTTGTAAAAAGTGTTGCGCAATTTTGAGGTTTAACGCTGACATAGAGCCTCCCTACTGCTTACTTGAATGGCTGTGTGTCGCGGTAATATGTGCCGATTCTTTTAAAAATTGCCTTGCCGGTATTAGGGTTCTCCCTTTTTGGGTTTCAATCACTAGCATCGTTGCTGTGATTTCGGTGAGCGTACCTGAAACGCCTGCAATTTCAATTTGATCGTTAATTCGACAGTGACGCAGCGCTTGTTTTGCCGCAACGGTATTTGCGATTAGCTCTCGACTCCCAAGACCAAAGGCCAACGCAACTCCTGCACACAATACGCCTGTCAGCACCACCACCATATTGGTCACGAATTGAATATTGATCCCTAATTGCTCAATACCTATTACCGTTGCGGTAAATAGAATCGCGAGCTTGGCTATGTTACCCGCGACTTCAACTCGCGCAAACCCAACGGACTGCGCTCCGGCTCTTGCCATAGCACTGGCCAAATTGCCAAGCAGATAACCACCAACAATAATAAATATCCCAGCGAGTAGATTTGGTAAATAACTGAGTAGCGAGGAGATCCAATCACTGAAGAAGTTTAAGCCAAGGCTGGATGTGGCCGCTGCGATAAAAAACATCATCGTGACCCAAAACACGGTTTTCCCTATTAATCGAGCGTGTTTTAGATTTAGCTGAAGCGTTTGTTCGGTTTGCACTCGTTGACTTAAACCCGCCAATGCACGATTGCAAAGCTTAAATAACGAAATAGTCAGCTTGCTCAATAGCCAGGCCACTATCCAACCGACAAACAGCATGAGTGCCGCACCCAATAGTTGCGGCGTATGAGTCACAAGTTGATTGATTAATTGCTCGTAACTGGCAGATAAGGCGTGTTGCCAATTATCAAAGGTACCCTCGGTGGCCATGTAAACTCCTGAATTCGCTAAAACAGCTTACTTTTAAATCAATACATTCATTGTTATCACAGCGTTAGCCGTTGTCCAGAGAATTCCCCTAAGTCCTAAATATTTAAACTACTAACAATACGTTTGGGAACATTTTTGAGAGAATGGAAGCAATTAAGGCGCAAAAACAAGTACCGTCTTTGCGCCCTAGTTGTTTCTTTACATTGGGTGATATAGCTACCTAAAGCGGATGGTTTCTCGCTCACCCATTTCTTCCGGTTCCACATTTTTGCCCACGGCTAGTTTTAATAAGCCGCTCAAGTCAGGGCTAACATGCCAAATTTCAGCATCGTCCAGTTCAAAACGGAGCATGATAAGCTCTGGGTCATCTTTACCCTTTTCAAACCAACTCTCTGCCTGCCTTGACCAATGGGCATCAAGTACGTCTTGTCTTGTTTCTTCGATTAAGTGTCCGCGAATACAAGCGAATACATTATGCCCTTTACTGGAAAATTGTGCGGTTGCTTTGCCACACTTAGCAATACGATTTGTTTTGCTGGTAAAAAACCAAAACTCGCCGTTGGCGTCTTTATCCAACTGTGCTCGCATTAGCTCATGGTGATTATTGTCATCACTCAAACCAATCATCACATTGGGGCTGCTGTCTAGCGCTTCCCAAAAAGTTTTCTTTATGTCTGACATTATCTTCTCCTTATTTATATCAATTAGCGTCTGCTTGAAACGGCACAAACCCACTCTTTCGATTAATTGATAGTATCTTGTTGCAGAGCCTCAATAATTGCTTCATTAAAAGCATCAAGATCATTTGGATTGCGACTTGTGATCAAGTTGTCGTCTACCGCAACTTTAAGGTCAATCCAGTCTGCACCTGCATTTTTAAGATCGGTTTTGATACTTGGGAAAGAGGTAAGCGTTTTTCCCTCTACCAACTGGGCTTCGATTAACAGCCAAGGGCCGTGGCATATCGCCGCAATTGGACGCTTATTTCCAAACTGTGAAAAGGCCTGTATAAATTTAACCGCAGATTTTTCCTGCCTTAGTCTGTCAGGGTTGAATAACCCGCCCGGTAAAACGAGCCCCGCATATTTACTGGGTATGGCTTCATCCAAGGTTAAATCAACGGCGACTTTCTCACCCCAATTGTCTTCATCCCAAGCGGTAATATCTCCCTTTTTTAATGAAATGATATCAACATTAAATCCAGCGCTTTCAAGCGCCTGCTTAGGTTTAATTAGCTCACTTTGTTCGAACCCGTCAGTGGCTAAGATCGCGACTGAAATATTGTCTGACTCCGTCATCATTCTCTCCTTCAATACGTTGCTGGTGTAGAGGTAGATGCGGATACTTATGCAGAATCAATACCATCATATAACCTTATGAAATATATAAATATTAAAGATTAGTGTATTGATTGGATGTAATCTTTACAGAACAGAGGAATGTAAATCTGGACTAGGTTAGCCCTAGTCCATCTTTATTATAATGAAGAGATAGAGGCTGAGTTTGTGCCAAACTCAAACACGTTCAATTTCCCGCATTGAGCAAAGTGATTATTGCTCGTGTATGGCGTGTCTTGTTGGTTAATATCCCCTTCCCAGCCTTGACCATTTTTAACGAATGCTTTTACTTCAAACCAACCGTTGAATGTTTTGCTACAGTCCATTTCTACTTCCAGCAACCAGTAATGTGCTCCCCATTGATTGAGTGACATGACGCCAAAACCATCGCTATCGTAACGCTTTTCCGCGCCCCAGCTAGCAGGCCACATATTGGTTGTCCAATCCAGAGGACTCCCTTGGGCATCACTAGACTGCCCTGCTTCAGCCGCTAGCCAATCCAGCCTGTTATCAGCCACTTTCCAAGACGCAGTTGTCATGTTTCGCATGTTCAAATGTTTGACAGGTAAAGAGCAAAGCGTAGGGTCGGCGCTACAATCAACCCCGCGCTGCAATGCTGCGGCATGATCAAGGCCACCTCGGACGAACATATCCTGACCAGATTGAGTTTCTGCTTTAATAAAGACTAATGTGCGTTGCCAATCACCAATCTCTGGTGGTGTTGCCAGTTTACTTTGATGATGAATGGCTAAGGCATCCATAGCAGCTAAATTAATTTGTGCGTAACCATTGGTATCAACTTCGATGCTTCTACCCGCGCAGTCTCCTTGGCCGATACCTCCACTTAGCACATCACAATAGGTGCCCGCTGCAAGCCCCGTTTGCAGGCTTTGAACCATACTAGAAGATTCTCGGTTAATAGCGACAAAGCCTGAATCACCTCGGGAAAATGCAATTTGGTTATTACCATTGTCCCACCAATTTGCCACCGTCCAATTGCCATTAGTATGATTTCTAAACTGCATCGCACCTGCAATCATTGGGCGACGATGCTCACACTGCCATAGTTGACTAGTACAGTTGAGGTTAGCGTTTTGATGAACAGGCACCGAAGGGCCGCCAGCATCGGTGTCGCCATTAAACTCGTAACTCGACATCACTTTAGGATAACCATAAGGATATGCCAGCATAAATACATTTGCTAAATCATACAGTTTATCATCATGAAAGGTAACGATAGAGCCTGCACCACCGTGCCCGCGTTGGTTGTCATGATTGTCTGTAAATACCACGGCTTTATAACTTGGCATCATACCCCAAGCTTCGCCAAAGCTTTTTAACCAAGCCAACTTGCCTTGCTTAAATGTCTCACTCAGTTTAATGCTGTATTTAAACTCGGTGACTAAGCCATTTTGATGATATTCAGAAGCAGAAACCGCCTCACCTCCTTGATCAATCACCTCTTGGAAAACGACCGCTGGTTGATTTAACTTGGCTAACACATCGCCAATATCACTTGCAGGCATGTGCTTGCTTGCATCTAACCTAAACCCTGCCACGCCCAGAGACTGTAAATCGTTTAAAAAGCCCGCTAGGATATTTTGTACGTAGCTCGCATCAGTGTCTAAATCATGAAGCCCTACGAGTTCGCAGTGCTGTACTCGCCATGCATTATTACCGTAGTCTTCAGGGTTTATTGCACAGGTGCTATGAAAATCTTGTGGACTATAGATAGGATATTGTTTGTTGCCAAAAGCGTTACCCGCAACTCCGATGCCGCTGCCATGGGCCATGTGGTTTATAACGGCATCAACATAGATGTCTACTCCGGCAGATTTACACCTTGCGACCATATCGGCAAATTCGGCTCGACTACCACTACGACTCGCTATCTCATAACTGACTGGCTGATAACGAGTCCACCATTGATCACCTGTGATATGCTCATTGGGTGGCGATACTTGCACAGCCGCGTAGCCTTTTGGCCCCAAAAATGTTTCACACTCCGTCGCAACATCTGCCCAAGACCACTCGAATAAATGAACGAATGTTGTTGGGTCGCCTTCAGCTGCATGTGCAGGTGTAACGCAACTGGATGTTAACAACACACCCGCTGCAATTTGGTTTAGTTTTATATTTTTCATTATTGCGCCTCTTATTCACACAAGATTAACAATATAGAATTCCTAGCTAAACAATCTACTGAATACGTATGCATTAGTTTTACTAACAAGTAGCCTTACTAAGAAATAGCATAAACACCGAGTAGTATTTTAGCTTCAGCAATGAATGAACTCCTCTAGCAACTGAATCCTTGCTCGCGATATGCGAGAACATGAAAATTGCAATTAACAAAGCAACAACAATTAAATAATTACATAAATAAGCGCTTTAAAATACAAAAAAACAACATTAAATAGTGTTTTTTTCTTATTTTTTATTTTGATAGACATAAAGCTATTGTTACAAATAAAACAAGAATTTCCCTAAGTTTCTGTTTTAGGTTACGAATTTTTATAAGAGTCATTCCAAGCTTCAAAACATCAACTACACTCAAATGACATCTTTGTATAAAAAACCCACAGAGATGTCATCCGAAGCAGTTCTATAAATGTTATCAACCTAGTAACTGAACCACTCAGGGGTCATTATGATTACACAGCGCTCACTTTTAAGCCGTGTTCGTAAGATTGTCTCTAGCAGCTGCATAGCTGGCAGTATATTTTTCGCCTTAACCTCATCCGCATTTGCACTCGAAAATTGGCAAAAAGTCGAAAGGCTCACACCAACTGACGAAACTACCAATGCAGATGAATTAGTCTTTAAAGTCACCTTTGTTAACGCACATACCGTTGCGCCAACCGCCAGTGACTTTACGATTCTGGGCGATGAAAAAGACACCAATAACGACACAACTATTGATACAGGTAGTAAAACAACCGCATCAATCACACAAGTCACCGTCGACTCAGGTAACAGCTCAATTTACCATGTTACGCTCTCTGGAGGTGACCTTGCCAGCTACAACGGCGTCGTTGCGTTATTGCCTGCGAGTAACTCGATAAGACCTGAAGTGTTCGAAGCCTACTACGTTAGTAACGGCACTGAGCTACCAGCCTCTGATAAACTCATTGTATTTGATTACGCAGATCAGACCAGCGAGCTGGGCAATGGCTACTTTGGAGCAACGGCTGCAGAAGCAAGAACCACAGCAGATGCCCTATGCAAAAGTAAATTTCTACGCAAGCATAACCGTCTAAACAATATTATTGATAGTTCTGCTTCAACAGCAGTAAGTAATGGACCGGTTAGAGCACATGCTGTAATTTCATTCTCTGCATCCGATGACATCGCCAGCCTTGACACTAATTACAGCCTACCTAGTGTTAATGTTTTTAATAGCGGAGGCACTAAGCTTGCTGACGCCAATTGGGATGACTTTGTCAACGGCACACTTAGCGCCCTCAATAGTAATGCGTCCGACATGCTAGAAAATTCGGGCAACGTTAAGTATTTTTGGAGTTTCTCCGATTCGGGAGGCACTTTTAACGCTGCGAATAACTGTTCGGGCGGAACCTCACCTTCTAATACTGTCAAAGGTGTTGCCAACCAAAATGGCAGTTGGTATACCTTAATAGGCAGTGTGCCCTGTAACAACGCACTGAATTTAATTTGTGTCGCATGGCATGAATCAGCCTATTTAGATGCCAATATTTCCAATACCGCACCTACAATTAGTAACTTACCAGCAAGCTTTACTGTGACAGAAGATGTCGCAACAACGGTTGATCTATCAGCGGTCGTCTTAGCTGATAACGAAGATGACAACTTAACGGTTACCTTGGCTCTGGACAGTGGCACCATCGCAAGCACCGATGGTAATGGCACAGTGAGCAGCGTCACAGTGGCGGGAAGTGGCACTGCAAGTATGACATTAAGTGGGTCAGCGGCTGCGCTTAATAGCTATCTCGATGTGACGACTAAGCTAAATATCACCACGGAAACCGACAACACAGCAGCAATGACGCTCACGGTTACGCCGAATGATGGTACCGTTGATGGTGATGCAGCAACCAGCACCGTGAACGTCACGGCAGTCAACGATAAGCCAACCTTTACTTCCACAGCGGTCACTGCATCAACTGAGGATTCAGTGTACAAATATTCAATAGCCACCAGCGACCCTGACAAAGATGATGTCACCGTTTCTGTCTCGGCTAGCACCCCGCTTCCAAGTTGGCTAAGCTTAAATACAAGCACAGAAGCAACGGTGTCTACACTTGCAGGTCAAAGCTCTGGTTATGCCGATGGAACTGGGACTGCCGCCTCATTTAAATCTCCTTATGACGTTGCAACCGACAGTAACAACAATGTGTATGTTGCCGATTACAGTAACCATGTGATCCGTAAAATTACACCTGAGGGCGTTGTCACTACACTAGCAGGTTCTGGAACCGCAGGCTCTGATGAAGGCACTGGTAGTGCTGCTTCATTTAACTTTCCCAAAGCCGTAACGGTTGACGCTTCTGGCAATGTTTATGTTGCAGATTCTTCAAACAATAAAATCCGTAAGATTACTCCGGCAGGAGTCGTAACCACCTTTGCAGGTAGTGGTTCACCTGGCAGCACGGACGGAACCGGCACAGCAGCCACTTTTGCTGCACCAACAGGTATCACGATTGACAGCAACGGAAATCTATTTGTCGTAGAAACGAACCCTCATATCGTTCGTAAAATAACCCCTGCAGGCGTCGTGACCACGTTTGCGGGTAGTAAAGGGTCTTCTGGGTTTACTGATGCAACAGGAACATCGGCAAAATTCAACTTCCCCTATAATGGCGGTAGTAGTAGCAACAACGACCTATTTATAGCGGACCGCAACAATCACGCTATTCGTAAAGTCACCTCGGCAAGTGTTGTAACCACTTTTGCAGGAACGGGATCGGCGGGTTCGGCTAATGGTACAGGAACACAAGCAAGCTTTAATAAGCCATACGATATCGCACTAGACAGCGCCGATAACCTTTATGTATCCGAGCAAACGGGCCACACTATTCGCAAGATAACCAGTGCAGGCGTAGTAACCACTTTTGCAGGAAGTGCCGGAGTCTCAGGAAGTACAGATGGTTTAGCGAGTGTGGCACGCTTCAGCCAACCCTTTGGTATTGCAGTAGACAGCAATGGCATCGTTTATGTTGCAGATACCGGCAACCATCGAATTCGAAAAATATCACCGGCAGAGACGACGTTGACGGGTACGCCTAGCAATGACGATGTTGGCGATCACTATATTTGTTTAATTGTTTCCGACGGTACTGAAACCAGCGAGCAATGCTTTACCATTACGGTTACAAACGTCAATGATGCGCCCGTTGTCGCAACTAACACGGGTTTAACCTTAGATGGTGGTACAACAATAAACATCACGAGTTCAGCTCTGTCTGCAAGCGATGTTGATGACAGTGGTACAGGTTTAACGTACACAGTAACTACCTTGCCAAGTCACGGAAGCCTCTTTGTTGATGCCAACAGTAATGACAGCTTAGACAGTGGTGAAGCGCTCGGCAGCAATGGTACGTTCACACAAGCTGATATTGAAAATGGCAACTTATTTTATGCCCACGACGACTCTCAAAATGCGAGTGACAGTTTTGTCTTTTCACTAGAGGATGGCTTGGAAGACGGTGTTACCGCAATTACCAATCAAACATTTAGCTTTATTGTTGAGTTAAATAAAGCACCGGTTATCAGCGGTACTCCAGCGGCGACCGTCAACGAAAACGTTGCATATAGTTTTACGCCTACCGCAACCGACGAAGATAACGACACCTTAACATTTAGCATCACCAATAAACCAAGCTGGGCAACCTTTAGCACCTCAACCGGCAGTTTAACGGGAACACCTAGTTATACCGATGCAGGTGCATACAATGGTATTGTTATTACAGTGAGTGATGGCACAGCCAGTGATACCTTAAATTTTGATATTACTGTCGTCAACGTGAACCGCACACCAAGTATTAGTGGGACACCAGCGACTAGTGTTGATGAAAATAGCAGTTATAGCTTTACTCCAACAGCCTCTGATCCTGATGGAGATACGCTTACTTTCAGTATCACCAATAAACCAAGTTGGGCCACTTTCAGTACCAGTACAGGAGCCTTGAGCGGCACGCCAAGCTTTACTGATGCTGGCGACTACAACGGTATTGTAGTAACAGTTAGCGATGGCAGTGCAACACAAACGCTGAACTTTAATATTAATGTTGTAAATGTGAACCGTTCACCCTCAATTAGTGGCTCTCCATCCACTTCAGTGCTTGAAGGCGGTACTTATAATTTCACACCAACCGCAAGTGACCCTGATAATGACAACCTAAGCTTCTCTATTGCCAATAAGCCGATCTGGGCATCATTTAGTTCAACTACTGGAGCATTAACTGGAACTCCTGACTTCAATCAATCAGGTAACTACAGCGGTATAGTTATTACTGTAAGTGATGGTAGTGCCACTCAAAACCTGACATTTTCTATCACCGTAAACGATGTGAATCGAGCTCCTACAATAAGTGGAACACCTGCTCCCACGGTAAATGAAGGAGTAAGTTATAGCTTTACCCCGAGTGCCTCCGATGAGGATAATGATAATCTTACCTTTAGCATTACCAATGCGCCTGATTGGGCAACGTTTAGTAGTACAACGGGTACACTATCTGGTACTCCCTCCTTTAGCGATGGTGGCGAACAACACATCATCACTATTAGTGTCACCGATGGTACAGAAAGTGACGACCTAAGCTTCATAATAAGGGTAATAAACATCAATCGCTTGCCAACTATCAGTGGTACACCCGGCGTGAAAGTCACTGTGGGAGAAAACTATAGCTTTGTACCTGCTGCAACGGATGAAGATGAGGACACATTAAGCTTTACGATCACTAATAAGCCAAGCTGGGCTCTATTCTCAGCATCAACCGGTGAGCTATCTGGTACTCCGTCAGAGACAGATATTGGTACGACTAGCGGTATTCAAATCAGCGTTAGTGACGGTACTGACAATGCGAGTTTACCAGCATTTAACCTTGAAGTGGTTGCAGAGAATACGGCACCAACAGGTGAAAACCTTTCGCTCACTGTTAAAGAAGATACCTCTTTGACTATTCAGCCGACATTACAAGATGCTGAAGATGATACCTTAACGCTGACAATTGGTAGTCAGCCGACAAATGGATCATTAACCAATAATGCTACAGGCTGGGTATATCAACCAGAAGCTGATTTCAATGGGGAAGATAGCTTTACCTATTCAGTGAGCGATGGAGAACTGCAAAGTGATAGCTATACCGTTGCATTAACTATCACAGCTGTAAATGACTTGCCTATTGCCAACAACGATAACTTCCAGCTTGATGGTAGCGCCAACAATACATTCACCCTGAATGTGTTAGACAATGATACGGATGTTGATGGAGATACCCTCATTATTGAAGGCGTAAAGGCAAGTTTAGGTAGCGCAAGTGTGGTTGGCAATACACTACAGTACACTGCGCCAAGTAACTTCGCAGGCTCTGTGACTTTGAACTACGCCATTCGTGATGGTCATGGTGGTCGAGCTAAAGCAAATGCACTATTAGAAATAAGTGGTGCAGTCAATGGTGAACCTCCTGTTGTCACCGCCCCAGCAGATCTAGAGATTAATGCGACAGGGCTATTTACCAAGGTAAACCTAGGTACTGCGACAGCAATTAATAGCAGCGGTGAGCCTTTACCCGTTACGCTTACAGAAGGTAAAACCATATTTGCACCAGGAGAGCATAACGTCTACTGGCAAGCAACAGACGCAGACGGTAACTTAGGAACAGATCAACAGTTGTTGAGAGTGAATCCGCTAGTGTCGTTGAGTAAAGATAAAACCATTGCTGAAGGCAGTAAGGTAGATATTCAAGTGCTACTAAATGGCCCTGCTCCGCAATATCCTGTAACTGTCGATTATACCGTAACAGGTAGTGCAATATCAGGTGTTGATCATGACTTGAGTAGCGGTTCGGTGACGATAAGCTCGGGCACGAAAGCCAACATTTCAATTCAAACAGTTGCAGATGGTGAGTTTGAGGGCGATGAGACGATCACGGTCAGCTTGAATAACGGTATTAACCTTGGTGCAAAACGGGAAACCACTATTACAGTGAGCGAGCAAAATATTGCGCCGGATGTCTCGCTAGTTGTGACTCAGAATAACCAGAGCCGATTAACCGTTAGCCAAGATGAAGGAACTGTATCTGTCGTTGCAACGGTGGCCGATCCAAATGCTGGTGACACAGTGACGAACGCATGGAAAGTAACAGGTATGACTTCCGATCAATATACGGAGGACACACTGCAACTAAGCTTTAACCCTCAAGAACTGCAAGCGGGAACATACAAGATCACGCATACAGCAACTGACTCTAGTAGTGCGCAAGATAGTGAGAGCGTATTTATTCAAGTGACCCAGTCATTGCAACAGTTATCTGATACGGAAGATACGGATGGCGATCTTATCCCAGATAGTCAAGAGGGTTACGCCGATGACGATGGAGACGGGATCCCTGATTTCCAAGACGCTATCACCGAGTGTAATGTTATGCCTCAGGAAGTAGTGACACAGGACGGCTTCTTAGTCGAAGGTAACCCTGGAGTCTGTTTACGTAAGGGCGAGTTTACTGCTAGTGGTGAAACCGGTGGCCTACTGATGACAGATGACGAGGGTAATTCACAACTAGGTAACGATGATGATGCACAAATCACTGGCGGCTTGTTTGACTTTATTGCTTACGGGCTACCGAAAGCAGGTCAAGTATATCAGCTAGTGATGCCACAGCGCCTACCTATCCCAAGAGATGCTGTATATCGTAAGTTTAAAGCGTCCTCAGGTCTTTGGGTGAACTTTGTGGAAGACGCAAATAACCTCGTCTTTAGTGCGGAAGGTGAGTCTGGCATTTGTCCTCCTCCAGGAGATGAAAGCTGGTCTGAGGGCCTGACAGAAGGACATTGGTGTGTGCAACTTCAGATAGAAGATGGTGGTATCAATGATGACGATGGTGAAGCAAACGGTAGTATTGTGGATCCAGGTGGTGTCGGTGTACTGCTATCTAATAATCAGATGCCTGTAGCGCTAGACGATACAATTAGTATGAAGTGGAACACTAATATTACTATCGATGTTTTAGCGAATGACACTGATGCTGATGGAGATATGCTCACCGTAGCAAATGCTTCAGCAAGCTTTGGCGATGTACAAATTAATCCAGATAATACTCTGTACTATACACCAAACACGGGGTATGTCGGAGTAGATACGCTGAGTTACGCCATAACCGATGGTAATGGAGGAACCGCAGGAGCGAGCGTAGTAATTACTGTAGTTGCCAATACGGCTCCCATAACGGTTTCCGATGTTGCAACAGTTGTTTCTGGAAAGCCAATTACCATTAATGTTCTAGCAAACGACAGTGATAGCGATGGCGATACGCTGCAAGTAACTGAGGCAACGGCACAGCACGGTAGTGTCGCAGTTAATGCTGATTACAGCTTAACCTATCAGTCAAATGCTGGGTTTGTTGGCAGTGAAACCGTTACCTACACAATCACAGATGGTGAAGCGAGTGTTCAAGGTAGTGTGAATATTACAGTCAACAAAGCACCTACTGATACCGTCACGAACAAGAGTGATAGTGGTAGTATGCCGGTATGGTTGATTTGGCTCAGCCTTGCATTTGTAGTAATTCGTCGGTGGCAAGCTATAACACGTTAACGACCTGAACAGGTTAAAAACCACACTAGAAAGGGGTAATGAAGTTGCACTTCATTACCCCTTTCTTTTTGCGATAAAGCACTGTGGCGATAGAGTCGATTACTCACTCATCTAATTGATACTTTTTAAGTGTCGCTTTATAAATACCATTAGTCTGTAGTAGTAAAAGGCCTTTATCGAACAATTCAATAACTTCCATTGCTTTTGGATGGGATTTGCTAATACCGATATGAAGAGGCCATTGTGCAATGGTCGATTGATGTACTTTAAGGTGATGAAATTCAGTGTGTTGACTCCGTAAATAGGCAAAGGCAAGCTCATCGCTTACTACGGCTTCTACTCGCTGCTTATTAAGGAGTGATAAACAAGAGGTCAAATTTGTGAGCTTTTCTAAACGAATTTGCGAAATCTGCGCGAGCGCAATTTCAGAACGAAAACCCCGAATAGCGCATACACTCAACCCCTTTAGATCTTCCAAGTGCTCAAAGTTAATCTCAGATTCTGTACGTGAAATAAGTACCAGCCGGTTACTATAATAAGCTTTGCTAAAAATAAAACGTTCATCGCGACTGTCCGAACGCCATAATGCGGGGATAATATCGACCTGCCCTTTTTCTACCATTCGCATGGCACGACTGAAAGGCGTAATAAGCATTTCAAAATCTTGATTCTCTGCCTTAAATGCCGCACGAACTAAATCTACAGTAAAACCAGAATCTTCATCAATGACATAGGGAGGCCAAACATTATGCGCCCCCACTATGGCATCATTTGCAGATGATGTGCACGACAGGGCAATAAGCAGGAGGCATGACTGTCTTAAACTTTTTATCGCCATGTCCACTCTCTCCCACTTTTACCTTCAAACTAAGTTGGCTGACAACTTTGCTATAAATGTTTGCTCCGACCCTAATTGAGTATAGCGCAACCGTTGCATCACGAAATATACACACACTTGCTCACTGGCAACGTTTGAATATGGCATAAAATTCAACGACTTTTGTCCTTCAACACACAATTTAGCGTAAACCAATGTAAACAAACCGTGAAGTTTAATTGAATTGTCATCAATAGCGCTTAAAATACTGCGTCCGAATAAAAATTCGGATAATTCTAATACACGGGAAAATAAAAAATGATTAAAAAATCTATCCTAGCTTCAGCTATTGCATTAGCTTGCCTAAATGCACAAGCAGAGGTGATTATCTCTGAGTATGTTGAAGGTAGCAGTTATAACAAAGCCGTTGAGCTCTACAATGGTAGTGATGAAGCTGTCAATCTAACTGGTTACTCAGTCAACTTTTTCTTTAATGGCGCAACAGAAGCTCGCACGAATATAGAACTAAGTGGTGAACTTGCGGCTAAATCAACTTATGTTATTGCTCATGCTGACTCAGCAGCAGAGATCATCGCAAAAGCACAGTTAACAAACACAAGTAGCTGGTTTAATGGTGATGATGCCGTGACGCTTACGCTCAATGGTGCAGTTGTTGATAGCCTAGGTCAGGTTGGTGTCGACCCAGGTAGTGAATGGATTGATGGCGATATTAGAACAAAAGATAAAACGCTTGTCAGAGATCCTGCAATAACAACTGGCCGCACCGATGCAACTTCTGCATTTGTTGGCGCTGGACAATGGCTCGCACTCGCTAAAGACGATTTTAGCAACCTAGGTATCCACATTAATGGCGGTGACGTACCTGAGCCAGAGCCAGTTATTTGTGGCGAAAATAATACCTTGATAAGTGCCATTCAGGGCGCAGGCGATGCAAGTCCATTGGCTGGAGAAACGGTTGAAGTTCAAGCTGTTGTCACTGCAAGCCTACAATCAGATGCAGGGCTTGGCGGCTTCTTCCTTCAAGAAGAAAGCACTGACTATGATGCTGATAATAATACTTCCGAAGGTATTTTTGTCGTATATACCGCAACTCCAGTAAGCACAGGAGATGTGGTTAAATTACGTGGTAAAGTTGAAGAGAAGTATGGTCAAACTCAACTTATTAACGTCGACGCAATTGAGCTATGCGGTTCTGCAACGGCTTCAGCGACTACCGTTACTTTACCTGCAGAGAATGGTCTTGAAGCCTACGAAGGCATGTTGGTTTCGATTTCAAATGAGTTGGTCGTTAACGATACATACGGACTTGCACGCTACGGCGAAGTACGCTTAGGTACTGAACGTTTATACCAAAGCACTCAAGTAGCAACTCCTGGTGATGCAGCAAACCAGCTAGAAGCAGAGAACAAGCGCAAAGAAATTTTACTTGATGATGGTTCATCAGTACAAAACCCTGAGGTTATTCCTTACCCATCACCCACACTTGATGCCTATAACACCTTGCGACTGGGCGATTCTGTGACGGGCCTTGAGGGTGTAATGGGATATGGTTATAGCCAATACCGTATTCACCCAACGACAACACCAAACTTTGTTCATACTAATCTACGTACAGAAGCACCTCAGGTAGAAGTGCGTGGAGATTTACGTATTGCTAGCTTCAACGTATTAAACTATTTCAATGGTGACGGTCAAGGCGCAGGTTTCCCAACGTCACGAGGCGCTGACAATCTAGAAGAGTTTGAACGCCAAAAAGCAAAAACGGTTGCTGCAATTTCGGCACTCGATGCCGATATTATCGGTCTGCTAGAAGTGGAGAACGACGGTTTCGGTGAGTTTAGTGCGATTGCCGATCTCGTTAACGCTTTAAATGCGGCAGATTCTGCTAATACTTACGCATTTGTAAACCTAAATGTTGATCAAGTAGGTGGGGACGCAATCACATCCGGTATCATCTATCGTAGTAACAAAGTAGCTGAAGTAGGCACGCCAGCATTTACCGAAGCCGTACCATTTGATTACGGTAACCGCCCTCCTGTCGTACAAACTTTCAAAGAGGCAAACGGCGACGAAGTCTTCACTGTGGTAATGGCTCACTTACGCTCTAAAGGCAGTTGTTCAAAGGCTGAGGGCTTAGATCAAGACCAAAATGATGGTCAAGGTTGTTGGAACCAAACTCGAGTCACAGCGGTTAATACCCTAGCAACTTGGCTTGGCACAAATCCGACAGGGGTTGCAGAAGATGATGTAATAATTCTGGGTGACATGAATGCTTACGCTCAGGAAGATCCAATCAACACCTATGTCGAGAATGGTTATGCCAACATCAAGCAAACACTTCATGGCAGTAGCTTAGATTATTCATACGTGTATCAAGGACGTATCGGTAGCCTAGATCACGCCTTTGCTTCAAACACGATGATGGAAAAAGTAAAGTCAGTGACGGATTGGCATATCAATGCGGATGAACCCGTCGCGCTAGATTACAACACTGAGTACAAATCAGATACTCACAAAGCAAGTCTTTATGCAGCACACGCTTATCGCGCATCGGATCATGACCCAGTGGTAATCGACCTTAACCTTGCTAAAGAGCCGACGATTATTGAAGGCGAGTTTACAGGCCTTGCAGGCTGGTTCTGGTGGCAACATCGCTCAATCGAGCTACCAGCGGGCTTTGATAAACTAGAAGTGTCAATCACAGGTCAAGGCGAAGCAGACCTATATGTGCGCCATAAGAAAATGCCAAACTTCTTCAAGTACGACTGTCGTCCATACCTTTGGGGTAGTGAAGAAAGCTGTGTATTTGATGAGCCTGCAGAAGGTAAATGGAATTTCCGCCTGCGCGGCCTATTCCCTTATTACAATGTAACTATCAAATATAAAGCGACAAAAGCGAATTAATTGCTGCTTTGATCTAAAACCCAAGAGCCAAGGCTCTTGGGTTTTTCTTGGCCTTTAACTTACTTTAATTGCCACCAATCATACTTTCAGAAAGGGCACTTATTCTCTAAGTTAGAAACTATAAAATGTCCGATTATCGCCGTTTCATGTTGCCACGATAGGCTGGATTGATATCAGCTATAAAATGACGCCAACACTTTCTGAATAAACGGCCACTTTTGTTGAGTATATTGCTCGCGGTCATCTTTGTATTCTTGTGCTAACCTCTGCTTTAACACACAGTACTCAGCTCTTAAATCTGATGACGCTCTTAATTTATCCCTAAAAGAAATGCGCTCTTGCCAAAGTGCACTATCGAAGGGTTTTTCTCTATACGGTAGGAGTGAATTCTACAAAAGGAGAATCAACAATGCTAAGTTCATTAATTATTATTTAATTTATATTTACGTCGGTCTGCCAGCATTGGATCTAAGTGTAGTCTACTGGGTTATCTTGTTGTTTTGGTGTTGTACCTTAGAGAGAGTGGAGTAGGTGCGGGAAGCACCGGCGTTACCTATCATTTTTCACTCATCACAACCCCTTGCGTTATGACTATTGTCGGTCTGAAGTTAGATGCAGAGCACTATATCAAGGTAGCGAAGCTCTGATTTATGAGTGATAAAATAATAGCTTTATCATCCAAATGGTTTTGTATATAGTTTGTTAACTAGTCTTTGGTGTAATAAATGTTCTATAAAAACCGTTCACAATATGATTTTATAGCTATTTAAATAGAAATTGGGGCAAGGAAATCTATGAAATATCAATTTTTCATCTTTATGATCATCATTATGCTGGTGGTGTCTGGTTGCTCAGGAAATAAAGAAAATGACGCTCGGGCTTTATACGTTTCAGCCTCTAAGTATATGGGTGAAATCAAGCAGAAAGACTTAAGTTATTCACAGTACTTGGAATTGCAATCTAAAGCTGCGGCAGCTTTAGATGAGCTACTAACCAAATACCCAAGCACTCAAATTGCATTCGAAGTTACATCGGGAAGTCGAAAAATATCTGGTACTTCTTATTCCCATATATCGAATGTAGGCGATAGTCTGGAAAAGCTAGCAAGAGCAGAAAATAGTGCAGAAGACTTAGTTAAACTAATTGTTGATGTAGACTACAAAGATGTTGTTGATTTAAAGCTTTTAACAAAGTTGTTTCTTTTGGTCAGTGATGAGGATGTTAAAATCGAGTCTAAAATTTACTTAGATAAGGCAATGTCTATCGTAAATAAATCCACAAGTAATCATAGTGAAGTGAGTTTAACTTTTTCAATTGCTGAAACATTAAAGGAGCGAGGTTTAGAATCAGAAGCACATAGGCTTGTTCGTTCTATTTTTGATAGGATGGAAAATGACTATAGCTTTTTTAATGATTTAAATGATAAATACTTAAATTCTCTTTTGTTAGAGTCATTAGAAATTAGTGGTCCATATACACCTTTTGAATTTATAAAAAGTGATAGGGGAGGTCTTATAAAAGGAAAATTAGATTTCTATAATTATGTTGTTGAATTCTATAAGCTTGGACAAGAGCCGATGATGAGAAGTGCTTATGAGCTTCTTACTGAAAACACAAGGAAATCAGATTTTATCTTTGATAAGACAGAATTTATAGAGATCTCTTTGGCACAAGTAGACTTTTCCCAAGGGAGAGTCAAGAAAGGTCTTGATAGGCTATCATCAGCTTTTAAAGTCGCTAAAAGAAAAATTGGGTCAGAACCCTTAAAAAACATTCTAAATGGGAATGAATATCTAAGAGAAATTTATAATACCTATGCGTCAAATGGTTACATAGATCAAGCGGAAAAAATTGTAAGCTACTCAAAATTACATAATGGTCAAAAAATTAAGAATTATAGTGGTAAGTCTTTTTATTGTAGTAAAAATAGAAGTCAAATTGAAGAATTAAAAACTGATTTCAGAAGTACCATTTCTCTAGTTGAGTGTGGGTATGAAAATGAAGTTTTAGAATCAGCTTCTATATTTGTTAAAAATAATAAAGGGAAAATTAATGTTTATCAGCTTAGTGAACTAGCTTCTTTAGATGGAGTTGTGAGGTTATATGAGAACGATATCAATAGCGAACTCGCTCGTATAAACAGAACGCTTCAAGACAACCCCTTGCGAGAACGTGAAAGGTTAAGGGTAAATGTAAAAATGGCTAACTACTTGGAAGCTCTGAAATGTAGTTATAACCTTATTAATGACGGATTCTATCATTTTGGAACTTATGGCTTGGCTTTAATTGCTTCTAAGAAAAACAGTGGCTACACTAAAGAAGAGCTGGATATATTGCGTAAGATTACTGAGTTGATAATTCCAAAATCAGATTGGAAAAAGTTTATTTAAGTTTTTTTGGATGATAAATAAGGTATGGATGTTGCCTTAGTTAAGAAAAATAATTAACTTTCAAATGAAGTTTTATATGTAATGTTGGGCTAACACAGACACCCACCATAATTTGCATTTATGTTATGGTGGGTGTCTGCTATTTTCATGCCCCGATGGAGCGTTTATTTAGAAGTCTCAAAACAGAATGGCTTCCAAGTACAGGCTACAGTTCATTTAAAGAAGCTGAACAAGACGTTAGCTTTTACTTGATGAACTATTACAACTGGAGAAGGCCTCATAGTCATAACGATATGCAAGCTCCAGCAGTAGCAGAAGAAAAACTTAATTCACTGTCCGGAACTAGTTGACCACTACACAGAGCGTCCATACATGTCACTTATTTTTTGGGAACGGCTTAAACATATGCTAATATCTGAAGGTGAAAGTGCGGGCAATCTTCACTGCCCACACTTAAAACTGGAAATAGTTTATCTTACGTAAATTTGAATATTTTCCGGTGAATAGAACATGTTACCGCTCGTTGCCGTACCATATTTACCACTGCGTTCTGTAGGTTTAAAATCGAGATTGTAAATAGTAACGGTTGTGAAATAAGTTCCGTTATTTGGATTGCTTAGGTAGGTATAGTCAGAACCTGTATAAGTGCAACCTGGTTCCGAGTGAAAAACAGGCGTGTTTGCCAGATCGTCTACCAGCACCTGGCAATTTGCAGTATCCAACTGGGCAAAATCAAACATTACATAATTGTCGTTGTTTCCATCCGTAATCATTATCTGCGTGGCATTCGATTTTAGTGCTTGCCACACAGCCACATCAATATAGTGGTTTTTTTGAGTTATCGGATCTGTCAGTTCCTGGGTGCGAGTGTGTGATGCTCCACCATTCTTCTCACGGGTGTTAACCAGAGTCCATCCACCTTGAGCAACTTCCATATTGCAATAAACGGCTACAGAAGTTGGGATACCATTTTGAGTAAGCTCAACAGTGTAAATCCCTGATTGCGCTGCTGGATCTTTTATTTTTACTTCGTCACAAGACTGATCAGCAACGCCAGTTGTCGATTGCAACATTAGCTGGAAGTCGCCAGATTCAAGGTTATTGTTATACCAGGTCCCCTGATATAACCCATTAGACATGAACCTGCCAAGATAGTGCTTCTTGATATTACCGTCTGTTGTGGTGAACTCGATCATATTGTCATTGTGAAGATAATGACCCTTTGTCACACTGTTATCAGATTTGAGCACAAAGTCATCTTGTACTCTCAGTAGTTCAGAGCTAGACATTGTATATCCGGCGTCAAGCTGTCCATCGAGAAATGTATCTTCCTTTAGGTCGATATATTGAGGTGTGGCGTAGCTGTATGAGCTGATCAAGGAAAGAAGTAGCAGGTGTTTTTTCATAATAATTCCTTATTTTATTTCTGTTATGTCGCAAAAAGAACTGGCTAACACAGACACCCACCATAAATTTGCATCTATGTTATGGTGGGTGTCTGCTATCTGCACACCATCTTTATCACTAAAACCAACGTTTAGTAAAAATGCTACGTATGCGAATCACTACTAAATTGAATCGCTCCGAGTTCATCGGAGACTAGTTTGTTTAAGTCAGGCTACTTTATCTGACTCTCTTAAATTATCATAGAAATCTGTACGGCTAACACCGACACCCACCATAATTTGCATCTATGCTACAGTATAAAGCTAAAGCAAAGCTTTACTCATCACCACGACATCAACGCCTCGGTAATTGACGTTTTCGAGCGGTTGCCAGCCGAGTTTTCGATAGAGTCCACCTTCTGGATGCTCTGTTTGTAAATATAACGTGGTAACACCAAACATTGAGGCTAATCGCTCTGCTTCTTTGACTAAGCGTGACGCTAGTTTATTTCCACGATAGGGCTTATCCACATAAACGCCACCAATCCAGTGCTCTTTATCTGTGTAGATACTCATTTCATGAAATTTAAGCTGCACGACTCCTGCGATTGTGTCGCCACCCAGCGCGACGATTACACAAGGAATACTAGAGTCGTTAAGGTAGTCTAAAAGCTTTTGCTCAAAACGCTCTACAGAGGCCTCCTCAACAATGCTTCCCCACTCATCAAAATACCACTTGGCAATGGTTGGGATGAATGCTTTGTGATGCGCTAAAAGTTTAAATTCCATTTTAATTCCTCAAATAAACATAATACGGACAAAGGATTATCAACCACTTTTACAGTAACTGTATTTTGTTCCCTTTACAATTCCAGATAACAGGCCTTAGTTAATTGATAAATATAGATATCGTGCTTTTCACCGCCTATATCCAAAAAGGCATTTAGACGGTTTTTGCGTTTCATCCCTAGCTTCAGCATCAACCCCTGCGATTGTTGATTGCCTACAGCGCATATGGCCTGAATGGTATCTACAGAGAGACTTTGAAAAGCCTCCTTTATTAGTGCTGTTGCGGCTTCTTCCCCATAACCCTTGCCAATTTCGGCCTCAGCTAATCGGAAGCCAATCTCACCGACCCGTTTTCCTGCATCTACATATTTAAAAACGAGTTCACCAATAAGTTGAGCTTGTGGCTTTTTAACGATCGCAAGGATCAAACGCTCATCGACCCCACCTTTCCAAGGCTGGCATGCTTGAACTAGCCGCTCTTTTGCCGACTCGAACGTGGCAGGCGCACCAATATATTTTGACGTATTTGGATTTTTCCGATGGCTATAAACTGCATCAAGGTCGTCCATTGTCATACGTCTCATGGACAAACGTTCGGTTTCAAACTGCATTGGTATTTTTCCTCACTCGCAGACCACACATAATCACCAGTCTCATAAATAAACGCCCCGTAGTAGCAAGCAGCCCTGCATTTTATTACTCTTTACAAACCGGCATAAAAACAGTGCATAAATGCCGCCAGGTTAAAAACAGTAACAGTGCACAGCCAAAAACGAGTACCGCAAGAGACTCTACACCACTCAGTAACCACTTATTAACTACCCATGCCACGCAAGAAAAAAATAGCAGCTCAACCGCCCCAACCAGCGCATTCGCTGTTCCTGCCTTTTCTGGATGTAAAACCCCAATTAGATGCATGTAACTTGGAAAATACGCGCCAAATACAAACATAATCGCAGCATAAGCGAGCAGAACAGCAAGCGCACTACCACTTGCAAATAGCAGCAATAACACGCTGACAACTAATGCAGGCCAAGTCCAAATTACAATATCTAAATAGGAGCGCTTACGTTGTAGTACCTTAGTTAATATTGACCCTATGAGTAAGCCAAACATGGGGATCATCATCGCCTGACCTATTGCTTTGGATTCCAAGCCAAACTGCCTTGCCAGTAAAAACGGCAGATACAACTGAATGGTAAGATACAAAAAAGTAGGTAACCATTTGAGCGACGCGAGGGAAATAAATGATCGGTTTAGCAATAGACTTTGATATTCATAAAAGAGCGCGTTTGGCCGTAACGACAAAGTAGTTTTACTGCTCTGCTGCATAATTCTATAGCCATACACCAAAATCAAAACATAGTATGCGAATGCAAACCATGACATCCCCTGCCACCCTACCCAGCCAGATAACACCCCAGCCAAGAATGGACTACAAATAGCAGTCACACTCACCGACATTGCCAGTGTCGCCATCGCGCTTTTAAGTTCTGCACCTGATAATCTTGCAGCAAGAAGCGTTCTGCCAATTAACACCGGCGATGCAGCACCAATGCCTTGCAACACTCGACCGATAAAAAATACCTCGGCGCTAGATGCTATTGAGCAAAAAACCGTACCTAACAGTAAAATACCCAGCCCACTAAAAAATAAAGGCCTATCGCCAAACTTATCTCGTAGCGGCCCAACCAGCAGTTGCGCAGCTCCTAGTGTAGTGAAATAGCTAATTACTGCTGCTTGTCCTTGACTAGGCGTAAGCTGTAAGGAATCCGTAATATTAGGTAAAACAGGGATGTAGATTTGGCTTGCGATCTGAGAGCAAGACATCAGCAAAACAGCTAAAAACACCACTTGAAACACGTCAGCTCCTCTTAACTTAATAGAGGGTAATTTTACCGAGCTTTTAATATCCAAAAAACAAGGTAATAATAAAAACACTTATTCCCATCAGGAAACAATTAATGGATTGGTTAACCGGAGTACGGAGCTTTAGCAAAGTTGTAGAGTTTGGCAGTTTTACCCGGGCCGCAGATGAAGAAGGTGTTTCAGCGTCTGCAGTGAGCAAACGAATTGACTGGCTAGAACAACAACTAGGCTTAACGCTATTTATTCGCACTACTCGCCAAGTCAATCTCACTGAGGCTGGGGAGCACTTTTTGCCGAAAGCTTCAATATGGCTTGCGCAGTTTGAATGTTTAACTGATCACGGACAAACGCTGAATCAAACGCCATCAGGTAGCTTGAAAATCGCATCAACTCTCGCGGTAGGCAGCACCATCTTGATGCCAAATATCGCCTCATTTTTAGCTAAATATCCCAAGCTAAAAATTCATCTTAATGTCATCGCCCCTGGCGCACACCCAGATCTTAATCACGATTTAGTGATCACACGCTACTATGAAGCGTTTGACTCAGCCTCTCACAAAGGCAGCCAGCTCATTGACTACCAAATGCAAATCTTTGGTGCTCCTCACTATCTCAAACAGCATAACCCTATCGAATCTCTGGATGATCTCCGCCAACATAAAATGTTGTTAAGCAGTTACTACCATAAGCTAGGTGGGATTATTCTTGAAAATGGAGACACCTTCCAATTTGACAATTACAACTTCGTCTCTGATCAGTTAGACGCAATGCTGACTGCGGCCGTGCAAGGTTTGGGGCTGGTGTTTATTTCTCCTAGCTATGTGAAAAGAGAGCTTGACCAAGGTTTGCTCACACCTGTTTTACCTGAAGTGAAATCAGAAACAAAACAATTGTGGGCGTATTATCCGAAGGCAAACTACACCCCCTATAAAACTCAACTTTTTATTGATCACCTTAAAAAGCACCTTAAAGCAACAGAGTAGAGAAGAATGGCTTTCACATTTGTTCACAATTCAAGTACAAAAAATTCTCTAAAGATTTAGAGCCACATGCTAATTTAGGATATTTACTCAACTTTGTAGTACTAAACCGTGCTAACAGAGTATTTCGCTAAAAATAGAGCCACATACTATAACTTTAAAGGACTAACAATGAGTTTTAATCTCTTCACGAAAACCACACTGGCAACACTAGTCTCTGGGCTAGCTGCAATGAATGCACAAGCAAGCCAACCGCTCAGTTTAGATACCATCACCGATCCACAAATAGGTTGTGATACAAAAATTGAATTACTGATGGCAAATGCTGCCAGTGGCGTAAGTGACAATTTATTGCCCGCTGAGACTATGTTAGAAGTGCTCAATACCCATTGCCAGCAACACCAACAAACTACAAATGAAACTGAACGAACCCCACCTGAGCTAAGAGCAATCCACTTGACCTCAAACTCAGTTAATGTCAACGACGGTGACAAAACCGTAGATATTAACTTGAGATTTTACGATGAAAGCGGTGTAAAATCCGCACGTGTTTATTTATCACCACCAACAGGCTTTAGTTGGGGTGGCAACAAATCAGCAGTAGCTTCTAATTGGCAGAAAATCGATGAGACTGGTGTGTATGAAAGTAAAGTCAGTTTTACTTTCACTGATGCCGACATCAATGGTAAATGGTTTTTAACCTTAGGCCACGTAACTGACGTAAATAACGCGGTTCGTTTTTGGCTTCGCGAGAGTGAAATTGAAGCCGCCGGCTTTAACCCACATATCGTCGTCTCAAATGATAAGGTCTCTGAAGGAGTTAATCCTGAGATCAAATCTATTGTGATTTCAGGCACTGAAGTTGATGTAAATACAGGCGATAAGACGGTTAACGTAACCGTAGAAGCTTACGACCAGTCGACTATGTCTAAAGGCGTAATTAGGGTTTCACCACCTAGCCAGTATAAATCACTTGCTATAAAACAGGCTGAGTCATCTGATTGGCTAGAAACCGACGTCGAAGGGGTGTATCGCTCAAATTATTCGTTTACCTTTACAGATAAGGCGTTGCCAGGTGAGTGGTTTGTTGCCACAGCTATGCTCACTGACAGCAACGGAAATATGGGAGTTTACAACCGAGGACACTTTAATACACTAGGCTTACCTTCTGTCATCACTGTAAAAAATGAAACAGAACTAGATCTAGTACCACCCAGAATCGACCATATCGCTTTTTCATCTAATCAACTGGCATCAGCGAATGGTGAGCAAAACATAACGCTAACAGTCACAGCGTCAGATCTATCGGGGATGGCCAAAGGTTATTATGCTCTCAGAGCACCAGAAGGTTCTGACGCGGAAGATAAGCTTTTCACTATAGAGCAATGGCAACAAGGCAATAGTCAAAATAAGTTTGTTGGTACTAAAGGTTTGAGTTTCAGCAACGATGACTTGCAACAAGGTCAAGGTGTTTGGCAATTAGACGCTAGTACTCAAATAGACTCTGCGGGAATATATAGCCAAGGTGCTAAAGCGCGAGAGTTAACAACGTTAGGCGCTACGCCTTATATCTTTGTTGATGAAGAACAGATCAATAAAATTTCTGTTAGGGATATAACGGGAGCCAAGCAGGTAAAAATGGGGTCTAGCATCCCAGTTACGTTAGAAATAGCTGAAAACACACTACCCAGTTTACCTAGTCAATTTCATCTTTACCTAGATTCTGAAGCCGCATTAAAGCTTGATTTCGAGTCAGTAGATAACGAATATACTACTAGCTGTGAAGCGTTAAGTAACCGTCACATATGTAGTTTTAGCAATGGCGCTGACATTAAATCAGTTCAAGTCTCGTTTAATGTAACGCCCAGCGAAGTAGGCGTATTTACGCCAACCGTCCGCTTCTCGTCAGAATTCCCTGAATTAGACTACACAGACAACAAAACCGCGTTTCAAGTAACAAGCTACGAACCAAAACTGTTTAATGTCGTGTTTAAGAATTGGGACGGTGGCGTGCTTGCTACTCAAACTATTGAAGAAAGTACTTCCGCGAATGCTCCTCAAGTTCCGCCCAGAGAAGGTTTCACATTCTCTGGATGGAATGGAGATTTTAGCAAAGTGGAGCAAGACCTTATCATTACTGCACAATTTGAAATTAATATGTATCAAGTTAAGTTCGTAGATTGGAATGGTACAGTCATCAAGGCCGTGGAAATTTCTCATGGGCAAGCAGCAACACCGCCTCTAGAGCCAAAACGAAATGGCTACGCATTTACTGGGTGGGATACGACTTTTGACAACGTCACCAGTGAACTAGTTGTTAAAGCGCAGTATAAAGCGAGTTCTAATCCAACGACTACCGATAAGGAAGATAAAGGTAGTTCCGGTGGTGCTTTCGGCTTTTTACTAGCGATGCTAAGCACGCTGTTGGCTTTTGTTAGACGCAGAACACCTGCATAACCTGCATACCTCATTTCAACAGCATAGCGACGCTTCGCTATGCTGTTTACCTTCACCAGATTGCATGAGAACCCATGTCTGGCATCTCAATGGCTCCACCTGCAGCCTGTACTGTGATTATGATGCGAAATAGTAATGCGGATAGCATTGTTCCCAAAACACCCACATCGATAAACTATTGTTACAAATAATCCCCCTGTTTTGGCGCTGACTCTCCATATGTTGCTAAACTGAGCACAACAATAATAATCAAGTTTTTGGAGTAGCCATGTCATTACAAAAATGGGGAGGAGTCGCTGCACTCACAGAAGCGGCAACTTATTTGTTTGGCTTTGTATTATTTTTTGGAGTATTGGACTCCAGTGGACATAATACCCCAGCGCTTTACCTAGATTTTTTCATCCAAAATCGCGACACCTTTTTCCTCGGCTATATGGTCATTGGGATTATTTTCAGCTTCACGCTTATCGTATTGGTACAAGCCATGCAGCAGCGCTTGAGTAAAGCCTCTCCTGAGCTGATGAAATTTGCTAGCATAGTGGGTTATATATGGGCCGCAATTGTACTTGCAAGTACCATGGTTTTTTTAACCAGCATTGCAGCAATTGCAAAATTTTATGAGATCGATCCAGCACTTGCCCTAACGGTTAATCGCACCATCTCGATAGTGGTAGATGCGCTTGGCGGTGGTATCGAGTTGGTCGGTGCAATATGGGTACTAGCGGTTAGCTATGTTGGCATTAAACATAACGTTTTTAGTCCACTGTTGCATTATTGGGGGTTGTTGGTCAGTATTGCAGGAATCCTTACATTGTTTTCTGGCCTTTCTTCTTTCTCAGCAAACCCATTTTTTGACGTGACCACTGCTATCTTCGGATTGGGGCAAATCCTATGGTTTATCGTATTAGGTGTGATGTTATTGAGAGATGAAACACCAGCATAGGCGCATAACCACAGCTGGATAATATCTCCAAGGGGCAACTGCAAAATTATTGCCAGAATCACGCGTTTACTCTGGTTCTGGTAATACTGGTGGAGTGCTATCCATATAAGTTAAAAAGTTAGCCCAAAGTGTATGAGTTCTGGTTTTTACTAATTCCTTACGACATTCGAGTGCCATCACGCCACGAATAGTGCCTTCTCGCCATTGGGTATATACCGCGCCGCAGTGGGCATCGAGATAGCTTTGCCACGCCAACTGCGAGGCTTTAATCGCTTCCACCAGTTGCACATCAAAGGCATTATGCTCAAGGCTTTTTTGGTAGTAACGTTCAAGCGCTTCGGTTCGCGCGTTAAGCTCGCTCATTGCACACTCGTTGATGTCTATGGTTGAGATAGGGTTTTCACACACATCTCCTCCCGCCAACGCGATTTGGCAATTTAATAAAAACAATGCAGCCGCTATCAATCTCATGATATTTCCTTTTGTATTTAACCTTTAATGAGTTTCAACATATTACCGATGGAATCGAGGTTAATTCCACCCATCAGCTCTGGATTATTCAACGCATAGAGGTAATCTTCTATCAAGGTGCAATCAATCTCGTCACGCAGTTCAACAAACCCAGCCCAATTTTCGAGGTCATCTTCGTCAATTTCACCGCTGAGATATTTTGCTAATACCACGCTTAACATCGCCTTGCTGATAGCGAGCGATACTGCACTGTTATCGCTCAATAATATATTTAATGCCTGTTCTTTGTGTGGGCCGAATGTAACAAACTCGGCCAGTGCTTGTTGCTTATTCATGATTTTTCTCCAGCTCTGCGACCAAAGCAAATAACTCACTCAGCCCCGCTTGCTGTTGCTCGACTTCTTGCGCCGCAAAGCCTAAGCGAATATGACTTAAACTACTAGCCTTACCGAGAGTAAATTCAGGCTCACATTGTACGTAAATCCCTTTTTCAAGTGCTTTTTCAGATAATCTCGAGACGTCGCGTTTGCTGTTTACCCAATACGCCATGCCGCCTTGTGGCACTTCAAAGTCAATATCTAACTTGGCTTTAAGCTCGCTTAGATGCTGCGCCATCGCCTGATGGCGTCCTTGATAGGCTTTGGTCATGCGGCGTAAATGGCGCTCAAACCCGCCCTCTTCCATCCAGTCAGCCACAGCCAACTGGGTAAGGGCATCATTTTTGTGATTAAGTAGCTGCTTACGTGCCACCAATTGCGCAAGCACATCTGCCCGCGCACTCATATAACCCACACGAGCACCGGCAAACATGATTTTTGAGAAAGTAGAAATATAAATCACAATACCACTTGGATCGCTTGCCGCCATCGGCTGTAACGGTGGGCAGAGATAATGAAACTCATGGTCGTAATCGTCTTCAATAATAAACACGCCATACTGCTGGCACAGCTGATAAATCGCCATGCGCCTCGGTACAGATAAAGTCACTGTCGTGGGGTATTGATGTAGAGGAGTTAAATACAACAGCTTCACCTTGTTTTGTTCAAGGCAGCGCGCCAAGGCCTCCACTTTAATGCCTTCTGCATCTTGTGCTAATGCAAAAACTTCAGCCCCTGCATTAGTAAAGGCGTGTCGCGCAGGCGGATAACCAAGCATTTCGATGGCAACACCATCACCTGGATTAATAAATGCATTTGCCACCAATGAGAGCGCTTCTTGGGAGCCATTACAAATCAGTAAATCATCACATACCAGTCCCCTCGCTCTGCGCAAATACGCCTGAATTTGGGATTTCAGTAACTCGCACCCCGCAATGTCTGAATAGTGAAAATGACTGACATTGGTTTTGCGGCACGCCTTTACCAAAAACCGCTTAAACTCATCATAGGGAAAAGCATGAAGATCTGGTAAGCCCCTGCAAAACTATAGCGGTAGGCCGTACGCTTAGTGCTGCTTACTGGGGTCAGTGTTTTAGCAAATTGCGGTACGATTTGTGGTGTAGCAGGCACTTTTGTGTCTATCTGTTGGCTACTGAAAATAGGTAGTTCAGTATTGACTCGATAGCCGCTGCGCTCTTTAACCACCAGCCAGCCTTCAGCTACCAAGTTTTGTAGCGCATTCATCACCGTGTGCCGATTCATACCATGTAACTCAGCCAGCTTTCGGGCAGAAGGAAGTTTGTCACCGGGTGTGAGCTTACCTTCAGTAATGGCACTGCGTAAAACATCTGCTAAGCGTTTATGTTTAGCATCTTGAGACTGTGTTTTTGGGCTAATAGAAATCAAGTCTGGTCTAATTAAATTATTAAATCTGGTTGTTTTATATCAACCAAAATCAGCGCAATATGCAAGCATTAAAAACACAGAATGAATGGAAAATTGATGCTTTCAAAACAAACGCTAGAATCCAATCGCGTTAAGCTCACTCCGCTTGAAGCCGCGCATTTACCTGAGTTATTGGCTCGAGGCAAAAAAACTGAGATCTGGAAATGGGTATTTAATAATTATTGTCGCGATCAAAAAACCATAGAGCAATGGTTTTACGGCTCTGCGCAATTTGACGAAAGCGAACAACTTGTTGTTGCAATCATAGATAAAGACTCAGGTAAACTGGCTGGTAATAGCCGCTTGTTTAGACTTGATAAACTCAACTTAAGTGCCGAAATCGGCCATACTTTTATTGGTACTGAATTTCAACGTACGCATGTTAATACCCACGCCAAATACCTGTTGCTCAAATATGCCTTTGAAGCGATTGGACTGGTGCGTGTGCAATTTCAAACGCATGAATGTAATCATAAGTCTCGTAATGCCATCGCTCGACTCGGTGCCCATTTTGAAGGCTTGTCGTTAAAAGATAGACGCCTGCCCGACGGAAGTTACCGTAATACAGCACGATTTGCCATCACTGACGAGATGTGGCCTGAAGTGAAAGCGAGGTTGGAGGAAAAGTTATGAGCTACCCAAGAAACTACTACATTGAAAGCAATCCAAACATACTCAGCTCTGTGATCACAAAACACCCGCTGGCCACGCTGACGGTGATCCAGGAAGGCAAGATAAAGACGGTTTTTGTACCGCTAACATTAAGTGATGACCATGCTTATTTGCTCGGACACGCTACAAAAGACAACCCGATTTTTCACACAGGTGGTGTTATTCAAGCAGTTTTCCACTGTGAAGATCATTACCTCTCACCCACGGTTATCCCTGCCATTAAGCTCCCCACGTGGTTGTACGCAAATGTGGTAGTTGAAGGTGAGCTCGCACTTATTGCTACTGATGATGAAAAATACGCGTCAATGCAAGCGCAGATAATGCATTTTGAGCAGTTTTCAAATAGTAATTGGCAACTTGATAGCGTGCCTGCTAATCAACGCCAATCGCTGTTTAACGCCATTAACTTTTTCAAGATTAAAATCAATACGATGCATGGCGCTTTTAAGTTAAGCCAAAACCAGTCGAGTGACATTCGCGCTAAAATCAAAACACATTTAACGCCATCCAAACCAATGTTAGCTAGTTATGTGTGTTAATTACTAAACTCATACTGCATTCATGGTTGAAGTGCTTGAATCTTACAGACCAGCAAGCAATTTCTATTTCAATGCGTTATTTCAAAAACCTAATAACAAAATTTATTTTGATGATGCAGAAGTGGCCCGGCCTAATGGCGCTGTTGGCTTTTTGCAGTGGTATAGCGAGCTTTATTTTAGTTGAACGTAAAGAGTCGTTTTCACAGATCATCGCTCTGCTTTTACTCACCAGTTGGCTGTGGCTTATTATTGATAACTGGCTTCGCGACCAAGTGGAGCAACGTTTTGGTATTGTGTTGTCACCCAACTTTATGCGCTTTGCCCTACAAATGGTGCAACAGGAAAGCCTATTCTTCGCACTGCCTTTTTTCTTGGCTGCCACGACATGGAATCATCCACAGGCCGCGTTTACCTGCTTAATTGCACTCTGCGCGTTTATCTCCGTTGTAGACCCGATATATTACAAAAAGCTAGCCCGGCACAATGTGCTGTTTATGGTATTCCACAATTTTGCTTTGTTTGTTGTGATTTCAGTTACGCTACCTATTTTGCTTCACCTGACAACCGACCAAAGTATACAAATAGCGCTAGTCACCGCCATTATTCTTACCCTACCGAGTCTTGGTAATGTCATGCCACATGCAAGGTGGTGGCGTTTTCCCTTATTGGCTCTGCTGCTAAGTGCGCTTAGCGCTGGTTTGTGGCAGTTACGTAGCTGGGTTCCCCCGGCGGCCTTACGACTCACCGACATTACGCTGGCTTATGAAGTTGATAGGCAGCAACGAAAACCGCTGAACAGTATCCAGCACCTCAATACCCATTCCCTTCACGAACAAGGCTTGTATAGTTGGAGCGCGGTAAAAGCACCACGAGGACTAAACGAAAAGATCTTTCACGTGTGGGTACACAACAAGCAAGTGGTTGACCGAATCCCCTTAAATATTAGCGGTGGACGCGAGGAAGGCTACCGAGCTTGGAGCCATAAGAGCAACTTTCCCGCCGACTCAACAGGTAAGTGGGAGGTGCACGTTGTCACCAGTTCAGGACAACTGATTGGCCTAACAAAATTTACTGTATCTCCTTAGGAAATTTTTAAGGAATTACAATCAATTATCGAAATCTAGGCGCGGTGATAGTGTTATTATGATATGGTTAAGCGTCTCTTTTCTTATTCAAGGAAGTCTATGACTGATTTTTCCGTTTTACCGGACGAAAACTCGAAGCGATTTGTTGCTGTGCTCAATAAAAAAGTTGAACTTGGTCGACTTTTTAATGCGCTTGGCCATATGACCGCTGGGCTCATTGACCAAATTGGTAATACTGATGAGCTCTGCTTTTTACCGTATCGAGACAAAGATGGCGGCATTCACCCTTCGATTTCGCACTACCCTTTTATTGTGCTTAAAGCAGATAACAGTAATAAAATCAGAAAAGTGCGAGCAGAGCTTGTGGCTCGTAACATCCCCTTTACCGACTTTACAAATACCATGATTGTTGGCACATCCGAACAGCAAGTAAGCGCCACCGCTGAAACACCAGAGCAAGACTTAGAGTACTTTGGCATTTGCATGTTTGGCGATAGCGCGGAGCTTAAAGAATTTACAGGGAAATTCAGCTTGTTTAAATAACCTGAGGTTTATTTTTGGTATCACTTACTTTGGTTGTAGTTTAGGTTTAATTTATGAAACGATTTTCAAGTATTGCGTTGGTCATTGTTGTATTACTGGTCATCCTTAATATGAGTAATTTGCCTTGGGAGTTAAGATTTGCAGCTCCTCAGCATAATTACCTTTTCGTTATGATACTGGCCATCATCTTGCCCGCTTCAGTGTTGCTGTGGTCGTTATGTCGACGCACCAAGTTACTCAAAGTGTCTGGCTTCTTAGTCGCTTTGGCAGCAGCAGTGCCGAGTTTCATCGTATTCATCTTTGCCGCTGGTGATTATTCCGAGATCAAACAAAGCGGCGTTGACAACTCCTTTGCCGAACTTAATCGACTGAATGTCAATGGCGATAACTATGTGCTTTACCGAACCGACCGCGGAGCCACCACTTCATATGGTTTAGTTTTACGCTTAGAGCGAGAAATCGGATTTGGTATTCATGCAGTAAAGGTCGTTCACAGCAAATACAAAGCCGCAGAAGGTCAGCTGGAGTTGCTTTCTGAGAGCCAAATAAAAATGCAGATCCAGCCTTATGATACGCAAGACCAAATGGAAGTGGTGGTGTTAGATATTTAACATGCTTTCAAGGCCGCAGCGTAAAGCACATGATAAAAGCGACAAAATCGCTGTGTAAAACAGCTCCTACCCTGTAGTGAAGTCATGCTTGTAGGAGGCGATTCACTCGCCGAGCAGTTTATGTTTTCTAACGAATTTTTGATGAAAAATCCCCCTCATCTCACCAGCCAAAAATTCAATATAAAAACAACAAAGTCGCTGTGTAAAACATCTCCTACCTCAAGGTGAAACCAAGCAAAAAGCCGATACTGGCTTTTTGCTCTTCACATTTAACACTGTTAAATAATTGTCTTACGGGTTCTTAGGCGATTAAAGTTGACGTAAACCTCTTTACCACAGTCTAATTTAACTGTGAAACCCGAATACTCCTCTTTGATTTCAATGAGTTTTTCGTAATTCTCTTGGAAGTAGGTTTGCGTCGGGATGGATGCGTCTTTAAAGCTGATAAACGCGCCGTATGCCCCTTCTATGGTGGTGTCGCGGCTAACTTCAATCCAATCAAGTGCACGGTTTACATAACGGTATACTGGATTTGCTTGACCAAGGCGTTTGCTGTCATAACTGCCGTCATATTTTAACTCAGTATTCCACCAAGTTTGGTATTGAATGGTATACTGCGCAGTAGTATAAGGAAAGGCAACACGTTCCTTAGCATCATCCCAAGTATCATTAGCATAAAACTTACCTGCAATGGCACCTAGAGTGACATAACTAAATAGTCCAAGTGGGGCATTTTGTGCAAACAGTAAAGGCGATGTGAGTGAACGCAATAGCGCCAACTTGCCTTGTTCGGTAAGACCAGACTCACGCACTAGCTTCGAGGTGATCTTGTGTGGCGCTGGGGCGTCGAAGTCTGGTGTAAATGGTTCGCCATCAAGGCTTGCGGCAAGCGTCCCTTTTAACCCCAGTTTTTTGAGATTAGCCAAAGAGTTTCGCGACCAGTCAGACATCAATGCTTCGCTATAATTCTGCTTGGTGTCCGTGCCCGTCACCTGCACTTTAGCAGTGGGAAAATACTGCTTAGCAAACTGAAGTAGCGCCTTTTCGGAGCCTTGCCAATAACCGTACATAGTGCTTGGGTGCGCCAACGCTTTTTCGTAACCAGATGATTTTTCACACTCGCTAACATCTGGGATCGCGTTGATTTTTAGGTTAGTACCAACTAAGTTCTCGGTATCCTTTCCTGTATCGTTAATCGCACCTTCCCACTGGCTGAGCAGTTGCCAAGTTGCTAAGTCTGTAGAACCAACCGCCTCATTATTCCAGTTAATTTCAAAGCGGTGGATTTCGTCAGGTAGCTCAAAAGCTTTGACTCTAAACTCCGTCACTATTCCATAACTTAACGCCCCGCCTCCGCGTAGTGCCCATAAGAGATCTTCATTTTCAGTCTCAGATACCTCAACTCTCGAACCATCTTGCAAAATAACAGTCGCACCAACGAGTGACTCACAGCACATCCCTTTTGCTCGCGTCCACGGGCCCCAGCCACCGCCTTGAATATACCCAGCTAACCCAACCGTGGCACAGGTGCCGTGCGGAATGGTTAACGGCGGAATATCCTTGTAACCAGATTCCGCAAGCTTTGGAACTAATTGATAAAAGCGATATCCAGAGCCAATATGAGCAATATAGTCATCGCCTTCTTTCTCAATGGAGAAGTCTTTTAAACCGCTTAAATCCAGTAGCACCACATCTGTGCCACTACACTCCCCTTCGTGATCATGGCCGCCAGAGCGCACCCGAATGGGTAAGTTAAACGCTATCGCCTCTTGATAGGCGCGCATTACATCATCGGTGTTATTACACATCACAATCACCGAGGGCGAAAACTGAAATCGTGTGTTAAAGATAAGTGCTTTAGCTTGATATTCTCTAAAGCGCTCCATCGAAGTATCCCCCGTTGGCAATAAAGTAAGCAACTGCTTTGCAGAAAAGCCATGCTTGCTTTCTAACGCGAGTATAAATCCTTGTGTCGCGCGCCAATAGCGGTTGATACGCTTTTGTGCTTCTTCTAACTGATATTCAGGGATTGGTTTATTGGATTGTTTAGGCATTGTTGTTTCCTTGCGCTGTGCTATTTCCACATGGACAGTCGTCCACTTTGTTACCCGTAATGGCTTCGGCGAGATCTTGTATCGCCGGTGCGAGATCTTTTTTATCAATATTGACTTTAATGAGGTACGGCTTGCATGGGTTTTCATGAAGCGCAGCAAAAACCCCATTTAGATCCGCGACGGTCTCTACATGCAAATATTCAACAGAATACGCATTCGCTAATGATTTATAGTCCCAACGATGCAGATCATCAAATGGTGCAAATGCGCCCGCAGGAGTAAACGCACAGATATCAACGAACGACTGCTCAATTGCATACACTTGGTTACTCATTACAAACACCGCAGTATTGAGTTTATTATGGCTAATGGTAGACAGTGTTTGGCACATCATCATAAACCCACCGTCGCCTGCAACCACAACACTACGTCGATTGTCAGCCAAAGCTGTGCCGAGTGAACAACCGGTTTCATGACCTAACGACCCCCAAGCCGCGTCACTAATAAAGCGACTTTCTTCAATACCAGTTAAACGAGCCGCCATATAAAGCGAAGAGCTTTCACCTAAAATAAGGTTGAAGTCACGCACCTTTTGGCATTGGGCTAACTGCTTTTGGTATGTGCAAAAGAAGTTTTCGTAGCTGATGGTATCGCAATCTCGTACGGGACTTTTCAAGTAGGGGTTTTCCGGCAACGAGCAAAGCGCATGATGCTGCATCGGGTAATGCTCAATATACACCGTTAAATCATCAATGAACTGTGCTAAATCGATACCATCAAAACGCTCGCAGTTACCAATTCTTGCTTCGCCCATATTCACGCGGATCAATTCGTTGTCTTGCGTTTTTAACATGGTCAGGTAGTCATCAGTGAATATTGCCCCCAACGCTAAAATGCAATCTCGTTTGCTAACAAAGTCAAACGTTTCAGGCCATGACGCTTCACCCGCATAGGTGCCAACAAACAGCTCCTTCCGAGCCCTTGCGCCTCACTTAATACTGATTTGGCTAGCGTGGTCGTGGTATACGGAATATTGAGATTACAGAGCAAGTTTTCGACTTCCCTTTGTATGCCAAGTCGCGTGATCTCTATGCCTAATAATACCAACGGCTTCTCAGCTTCTTTGAGTCGGTTGATTACTTTATCGAGTAAATTTGCCATCATCGTAGGATTAGATGCAGGTCTTGGGATCACTAAATGGCCATCTGGTTTATCACAAGCTGCGCCCCACACGTTTTGCCATGCTTCTAGATAAATAGGCCGCTTTTCACTCATGGCAAGGCGTAACGCATTGTCAATAATGTCAGGAGCAGAAGCAGGATCCGAAAGAATTTCACTGGCGACAGTGACATTTTCAAACACCTTTTTATCAGCGCTATAGTCGCCGGTAGAGTGATGAAATAACACGCCTGTTTCTTCAATATCTACACGGTTTTCAGCCGATGGGCTTGCCGATATAACGACAACAGGATTACGCTCGACATAAGCGCCGGCGATGGCGTTTAATACGCTGAACGTGCCAACGCCGTATTGCACAGACACCGCGCCAATACCTCGGTATCTTGCATATCCATCCGCCGCGTAGCCTGCCCCTAGTTCGGTTACATCGCCTACAGCGCCAATACCTGGAAAGTTGTCCAGTGCGGTCATAAATTCTTGCACATAGTCACCAGGCACTTGAAACACCTTATCAAGGCCCAACTGCTTTAACCGCCACAGTAAATGGTCAGCAACCGTAAAATTAGCGGTACTCATGATTAATACCTCGATAAGCGAACTCAGTGACTTCGTCTAGCGTGTCTGAGCTAGCATTTGGTTGTTGCGCTGAATGCTGACACGAGCAGTCACCTTTACGGCAATCTACTGGTAAGTAGTTGTGGTGTGACTCAAGCCACTGTTCGTACTGGACTTTGTCTTTGGATAACCAATTAGGCGTTGGTAAAGCAAAGAACTCAGCCAATGTTGATTCAGCCGTATTTAACGCTCCTTCAACCCAGCCTTGTTCATAGGAGTACGCTTCGCCAACGATATAGATTTCTTCACTCGCAACCGGGTGGCGCATTCTGCACATGATCTCATCGAGACGATAATTGGCTTTCCACTCATGCCAACCACCGCCATAAGGGTCATCTCCCCATTCTTGGTAGATAGCAGAATATGGCATTGGGAGCGCTTTTTGATTATGTAACGCTTGAATTTGGCGATGTGCCGCTTCAACCATCCCGGTGGTAATTTGATACTGGTTTTTAGGTACTATCTCATTTTCGGTATAACCTTGTGCACCATAGGCTGGCATATAGCCTTGGTAATGCTCGCCCTTTTCTAAACCTTTCCAGTAAGGAATAGTGCCAATATCATTGTAAGAAGCCATTAGCAGCGAGTTGGTATTGGGCTCACCATAGGTGTGCTCTACTTTACATACCTGTCCGCCTTTTTCGTTGGTCTCGTATTCAAGGCATGCTTTTTGATCGCATTCCGTGCCCATGTAATAAGTTTGACGGATTGGTAAGTCAGTGACAGAGCGACCAGCAACAAGGCCCAAACTGCGCCACCAAGGTTGCTCGTATGCCATAAACATCTTAATCGCTTTTTGGATAAGTACAGATGGAATGTTTTCTTTCAACCAAGGGTCGTCAAAGAACGGCGATTCAATTAGCTCAAGCGAGCGCCTTGGCATAGCCAAAATAAGCCGCTTCACTTTAACGCTGTACGCTGGAGCATCTTTATCAACCACTTTCCCACTGCTATTCACTTGTGTTGGTTGAAAAGTGAGTTCATAACGATACTCGCCACAATGGTGCAGCTCAATTTTTGCAAGTCGATGCAACATGTTAACGCGCTTACAGCGGTCAAGGCAGCCCGGTGCCGCAGCAAACTCTTCACATAACTTCAGCGGTAACGCCTGAAAACCATCTTTTAGGGTCTTAAATACCGTATCATCGCTATATTCAGTGGCAGGCAACTGAGTAACCGCACTGGCATTCGCCACATTAGCATCGTAGCCACCCGCTTCTTTCATAAAAAGATATGCTTCGTTACTCAACACATGCTCAAGCAAGTTCCAAAAGCCAAAGCGCCAGATTTCCTTGCCAAACACTTTGACTTTCATCTGCTCTGCAAGAGACATATCGGCAAAGCCCGGGCAGATGAGGTTCATGACCTTAACTTGAAGATCTTCCGGTCCATAGCCTCGCTCTGTTTCTTCAAGCTGGTATGGGATTTTATCTGGACACTCGGCGAAATCACGATATCTAAAATATTGTCCGCGCAGGTAAAAGAGGTTGTTTTCACTGCCTGCTTCAGGAGAGCTTTCTGCATTTGAGGGGTATAAAGGCAGCTTTGAGCCCATAGGAAAGTCTTTGGTTTGGAGTTTTAGCTCATCCACCAGCGTACTCACCATCACATGATCGTCAGGAATAAAGCGCATTCCACCAAGCTCAGCCACAACGTTGGGCAACCCTGGAAGCGTGCGACTGTACAAACGACCACCGATACGATCGCTATACTCAAATAAGCCTATGCGATGTGTATCACCAAGCTCTTGTTGAAGACGCCATGCACTATAGACACCTGAAACACCGCCACCCACAATGGCAATATCTAGTTCTTTATTCATTTTAATATGCTCCTTTAAGCTATTACTTTAAAAGCATATTTAAGGGTCGTGATTTTATCTATTACACCGAGTTACAAGCGATTACAGAGACATTACAGCAACTACAAAAATAGCCAGTCTTCAATGATGAAGACTGGCTATTTAACGTTTGCTTATTCTAACCTTCGGCTACTTTAGGCTATTTTGGCAAAGCCCATCTAAAATTGGACAGTTTGCATTTTCGTCACCATTACAGTTGTCCGACAGTTGTTTCAAAGTCTCACGCATTTGCTGAAGTTCATTGATTTTATGCTCAATCTCATTCAAATGATGCTGCGCTATCGATTTGACTTCACGGCTAGTACGATCTGGGTTTTGTAACAAATCGAGCAAAGATTGGATCTGCGCAATAGGAAACCCCAGTTTTCGTGCTTGCTTTATCACACCTAGCAATTGTAATTGTTGTGAATCGTACAGCCGGTAGCCTGCTTCACTTCTTTTGCTGCACTTTAGTAGCCCGCTCGCTTCGTAATGGCGGATCATTTTTGCCGAGAGTCCTGTACGCTGCGCGGCTTCGCCGATTGTGATCAGTTTTTCCATGACGTTTACTCCTTTGGTTGCCAACGTTGCAATAACAACGCATTGCTAATGACTAGTAAACTACTGGTCGCCATCGCCGCACCTGCAAAAATAGGGCTAAGGTAACCCAGTGCTGCCAATGGAATGCCAATGACATTAAAGATAAATGCCCAAAATAGATTTTGCTTGATTTTGCGATAGGTTAATTTTGCCATCGCTAAAGCAGATGCCACTAAGCTTGGCTCGCCACGCATCAGCGTCATTGCCGATGCGCTTACCGCCACTTCCGTACCGGTTGCCATTGCGATACCCAGATCAGCCTGTGCCAGCGCAGGGGCATCATTGATCCCGTCGCCGACCATAGCCACACAGTAACCTTGCTGTTGGGCATTAGCAATATACTCAGCTTTGTGCTCTGGCAGAACTTGCGCTTTATAATCGTCCAGTTCTAGCAATTTAGCGTTGTACTGTGCACTACTTTGGCTGTCTCCAGTCAACATTGCAACTTTAATCCCTTGCTGCCTAAGCTGTTTGACCGCGGTATAGGCATGAGCTTTAAGCTCGTCAGTAAAGTAGAATAGCGCCAAAAACTCGCAGCTCAGTTCACTATTTTGGCTCACTAACCAAGATAAAGAAGCGCCGGGTATTTCTTCTGATAGCGCAGGCAAAGTTAAGCCTAACTCTTGCATCCAAAAGCCGCTCCCCAAATAGACTGTTTGATCTTGGTATTGTGCTTTAACGCCTCTACCTGCTACCACTTTAAAGTCGCTTACAGGAAGTAATGACAATTGCTTTTCTTGTGCTTTATTGACCACCGCCTTGGCAAGCGGGTGTTCGCTGTATTGCTGTAACGATGCCGCCAGCTGTAACACATCGTCTTGATGATACGTAAAAGTGTGCATATTGCTAAGCTCAGGTTTGCCCATCGTAAGCGTGCCCGTTTTATCAAAAATCACCATATCGATGGCAGTTGCTTGCTCCAGTGCACCGGCATCCTTTACTAAGATCCCATAGCGCGCGGCAGTGCCTGTACCTGCCATAATCGCGGCAGGTGTTGCTAAACCAAGCGCACACGGGCAAGCAATAACAAGAACCGCCACCGCATTCAGAATACCCGTTGGCCAATCTCCTGTACTGAGCCCCCATGCAAAAAATGTAATGAGCGCAATCACCAATACCGCAGGTACAAATACCGCACTCACTTTATCCACCAACGCTTGCACTGGTGCTTTCGCACCTTGTGCTTGTTCTACCAAACGAATAATTTTGGCTAGTGTCGATTCCGCACCAACACTGGTTGCATCCACTTCAAGCACGCCATCAAGATTCACCGAACCACCAGTAACTTTATCTGTTTGTGCTTTATAAACAGGCACGCTTTCACCGCTGATAAGCGCTTCATCTACCTGTGAGTGACCTTCAACTACAACGCCGTCAACCGGTATACGCTCACCAGGTTTGATCAATAGTCGTTCGCCACTTTTTACTGCCCCAGCAGGGACTTCTTGCCAACTGTTATCACGCCAGACCATAGCCGATGTTGGCCTTAAGCTTTCAAGCGCTTTAAGGGCGCTGGTTGTACGTCGCTTGGCTCTGTGTTCAAGATACTTACCCAACAGTACCAAACTCAACACGGCACTACTGCTTTCGAAGTATAAATGCGGAGCGCCATACTCACCGCTGAATGTCCACCACAAATAAAGCGACAGGCCATACGCTGCACTGGTGCCGATGGCCACCAGCAAATCCATATTCCCCGTCCCCGCTTTTATTGCTCTCCATCCGGCACGATAAAAACGCGCACCAAAATAAAACTGAACAGGCGTGGCCAGTGCCCATTGCATCCAAGCCGGGAGCATCCAGTTTTGGTTGAACAGCATGGCAAACATAGGTAACACCATAGGTAAGGTGAGCGTCAGTGACGCCGCTGCTGGGAACCAATCAGCGCGATAAAAGGGAATTGCTGCCACTTGTTCGCTTGACTCATCAGGGTCTGCTTGTGGCTGTACCACAGTGTAACCGGCGTCGTTAAGCTTGGCTTCGATTTCAGCGAACGGTAACTCTGCCACTAAAGTTAAGGTTAGCTTTTCAGTCGCTAAATTGACCTCGGCTTTAATTACCTGCGGTAATGTTTGCGCCGCCTTTTCCACTCGGCTTACACAAGACGCACAAGTCATGCCTTTAACTTGATATTGCACTTCACTGGTATCGACCTTGTAGCCGGCATCTTTTACCGCATTGACCAACGCCGACACCTCCGCACTACCCTCTACCGAAACCGCTTCCAAGGCTAAGTTAACACTGGCACTGACAACGCCGGACATTTTCTCTAAGGCTTTCTCAACTCGGCCAACGCACGAGGCGCATGTCATGCCTGATACATTAAATTTTATTACCTTGTCCATTTCTATCTCCGCAAACGCGTTCATTCTCATTGTTGGACACTAACCCTTACCCTTATGGTAAGGTCAAACAAAATTGTTCATTTATCTAACAGAAGAAAAAAGAGTTTTCATAGATAAATAACCTGAGGTTTAGATAAGAAATAGATGAACTCATTGCCTTTAAGAGAAATAATGACTTCTTTCTCACCTAGCCAGTAAGTTTTAGGGATAACACGGCGAATTTACACACCAAAGGAGAAGACGACGTTATCGCTATTATTGGCGACGCAGGCTATATCAACGAAAGCTTTGCCTAACTCCCAGAACTTATCAATCCAAGTCGACCCAAACCACTTTGCATTAGTAAGGTGGTTTATCCACTCACTTCCACCTTCATTGCCACTCTCACTTATTTTATACAGCTCACGTTAATAAACACTCACAATAATTCACACTTTGACAAAGCGCAGACAATGCGGAACAATTACGCCGTTTGTATTAGATAAAACCAATACAACTGCGACTAAAGGAATAATTTAAGGACAACACAATGAGCTTTATCGGCGCCGGTGCAGGCAACGAAGCCCAGAGCGTGCAATACAATGTCGACGCGCAAACTGCCAAATTACGAACCTCAGGTTCAGCTTCTTGCGACACAACAATCCAGCCTTACTGCCATTGAATATTAGTGCAAAGCGAAATCAAGCGCTGGGACAAGCCTACCGTATTGCGATATTTCCCGACCGTGCTGCGGGAGAGCAAGCCTTTTTAGAAGAAATCGAAAGAGCCAAATACGGCGATTTTACCTTAGGCCAAATGGTCAATGCGTTTATTCCTGACTACATCATCGACCCACCACAATGGGATGAACAAAACCAAACGGCTGTTCTACCGCATATTGAGCCAATAACGGGAATGGATGTCAATCTGCCTATTAGCGATCCACAAGCATTCTTAGACTTGGTAACCCTTAAACTGGGTTGGCAAGTAGGAACTGAGAGTGATGTTGCCAGAGATTTTGAAGCCGAAGCCAGACAAGCAGCTATCGTTTCAAATACCAATGTTCTCATTAACGGTAGAACCGCTGTGCATAGTGGCAGCGGCGGTGTGTTAAGCACAGTAGACGTATGTTTGACTAAGATAGGCAAAGTGGTTGTGCCTATTCCTTATGGCAACATCGCCCGCTCATCAGACGCCGCAAGCGTTGCCAGCTCAGTAAAAATTCAAGGTAACGGTGCAGCCAATATCAAGTCTAACTTTTCAAAAAGTACGGGAGACCAACCCGGTAATAAAAAAGGTATCGCTAGTCGAACATTGGGTAAAAAAGCGGAGTTTCTGCAAGGCAGCTTTGATGTTTACATCGAGGGAAAACCGGCGGTTCGGCAGGGAGATTTAATGGTATCTAATAATAAAAATACGCCCCCCGCACCTTTGAGCCAACCCGGCGGTGCCACTCCTGCAGGCCTTGATGTAGTAATCGGCGCAGAGCCATTAAGCCAAGACGGTACGAATAAGATCAATATAAAAGTGTCGGGTAGTAGCAAACCTAGCGATGAAGAGGTGAAGATAGGATGAGCCACACTTTACCAACCAAAACCAATGCTAACGGTAATTTTAGAGAACTTGTTTTTGAGGGCTATGCAAGCGACAAAGAAGTGGTCTCTTTGATGCTCAAAGACACCTCGGTTGATGGCACGAAAGAGGGCTATTATAAGGTCCCCCTTTACACTTCAAACACGGTAGACCAACAAAGCAGCGATGCCGACATTGAGCTGGTGCACATTTATCCATTTTTATACGACACGCCAGAACAGCAACTACAATCGGCCTCTCCGGTAACCAGCGGGTTTATCTATATTTATGTCGATGGCTATTTATGGCGTGAACTACAAGTTATCGAACCTGAAGACTTTGACGCTCCGGCGCTATTCTCAGATGTGAATTTGTATTGGCAAAAAGGTTTTTTAAGTTGGAAAAAGTCGGCCAATAAGCCAAACTCACGACCGCAAGGCACGCGTGCAGCAACCTGTAAGCCAATCAGCAGCATTCTCGTCCCGCATAAACTAAATGGCAACGAAGTAAGCGTAGAAATCGCATGGTCTGAAGTACAGTGGTCGTGGGAACAGATCTTGTTGTTTGGCGGTTTTAATGAACAGGATCCGCGCTTAAATACCGGCACGCCACTCGCTGACGAAGAAAGACATTGCCCCGCCCCAGAAGATGCTGCAGCGCTCAGAGCACAGCGCATGACTAAGCTGGATAACTTAGGGCAATTTGCCACAGGCTATAACGACCAAGGCAAAGTAGTTAACACCCCGACACTCCATCAAAAACTGCACCTTCCAGAACGCGATAAAATCGCCCAAGTGCCGATTTTTGACGGGATCCATGTGGCTCGAATGTATGTGGTGAAAATTCAAAATTTGGTGGTTGAAATTGAAGCGCTTATGAACCACCTCTCTGGTGTAAACAGCGAAACAGGTGAAATCGACTATCAGCAACGTAATAAATACGAGCTTGCAGTTTACATGCTGCAAACTTTCTATCTGCAAACAGATGCCGTTTTAGATAAAGACATAGAAATACAGTCATCTGGTGAAAAACTAGTCGAATCGGATGAAGACGCCATCGACTTTGCCAACAAACTTAAAGAATGGCGAACAGAATGCTTAGATGAAGAGGCCTTTTTTGAGTTTTTGCAGGAAAAAACATTTCGAGAACTTGCAGAAAATATAGCGGAGCTCACTGATGAACTCATTAACTTTCTCGATCAAGAATCCTTAGCCGCTGGATTTACCGAGTGCTTTAAGGATTATGCGCATCAAACTGACTTAAGGTTTTTTGAAGCCTATGACTTACTCACCGATTTATTTTTGGTTTTGAAGCCCCATCCGGCAGCACAAATAGCCCAAATTAATAGAGACAAAGAGTTTTGGCACACGCTAAGTAGCGGCCACCGAGGACAAGACTTTATTCTGCAATGTCTAGATCAACACCCAAGCAAACCAGGAAAAGAAATTGCGCAGTTTTTATTTCCAAAACCTACGGGAAATAAGCTAAGTGAATACGAAAAGCGTGACTTTAACCGCTTTGAGCTTAAGCTTGCGAGCGCAAAAATCGAAAAGATCCATAAACAAGAGGAATTAATAGATTGGAATGAAGGAGAACAATTAGGCAGGCGGCTTTCTCAGGTGATTTTTGGTTTAGCCGTTAGCGTATTTGAGATCCCCGATATCGCCCATAAACTTTCGAGTCACGAAGGGACGTTAGGCCAACAAAAATCCGCGACTCAAGCAGCCACAAACGCGACTCAACAGCAGTATGAACAAACTCAAAAAGCACTGAAAGAGGCCGAACTTGCAAGAGATGAAGCGCTTGATGAGCTGACAAAAAAAGAAGCTGAGTATGAACAACAAAAGTCTGAACTATCGCGTTTGACTCCTGAAGAGCATCAGCTCAAAGCTGCAGAATTAGACGCAAAGATACAAGTTGAAAGAGCAAGATTACGACGACTTGAGACCAAGTTTGCAGCAGCAAAAGCGTCGGTTACACGAGCTCAAAAACAAGTATCTACCTTCGTAAAGGTCAATAATGCATGGCACAAATACCCTTTTGCAAAATTGATTGATGCAAAAGCGGATGTATTACAGCCACTGATGCGATTAGTAGATATCTCAACACCTGGGCACCTTGTTGAAGTCGAAATGAGGGTCTCCGATTATATAAATGGTAACTTTCCTAAAGGTTACATGCCGCTTGACCCCAAATCTCGCCAGCTTTCTGCCGAGAAGCAAGTGAAAGAATTAAACCAGCTGATACGAGCTAACAGAAAGCGAAACGTCAATATAAAATACGGAGGCGCCAGCCATAAGGTGTCTTTGGAAGATGTTTTGAACTTGAATAAACGCCTTGAACTCCTAACCCAATCGTTAGACAGAGCGCAAACAACCACCTTTATTGAAAGTAAAGAGAAAGTCATTGCCTATTTGGTTAAAGCAACTGGTGCCGATTTGTCTGCTGAAGCCTCAGCAGCAAGGGCAAAACAAATTTATGATGACACAGTACAAAATACAAAACACTATTCAACCGAGTTAGAAACCCAACACACCACTATCAAAAATCTCGCAGAGCGCACAGCAAACCTAGAGAAATGGCAAAATAAAGTCGTTACCGAGGCCGCATCCAGCCAGTCGCTAAAAAGAGGGATGGTGGGTGTATTAGGCGCTTTATATATCTTTGAAATTGCAAATGTGAGGCAGGTAATAATAAATATAGAACCAAGTATTAGGGCCTCTTTTGATACACTAGGAGTAGTGTCTGATCTTGCTGCAATTCACTTAACAGTGCAGTCCGCAGTGACACAAATGCGATCAGGTTTGCCAAGTCCACGACAATATGCCGCCTTTGAACACCATAGGCGTGTTTTTGGAAGTCATAGCGCACAACAAAAATATGGGCCAACCTTTTCGAGTAAAGCGTCGTTAATGAAATGGACAAGTAGGTTAAACTTATTCGCCTCAGCATATAGTGCGACCATATCTGCTTTTGATGCTTACTATGCCTATAAGCGAGGAGATGTGTGGGCAACCACAGGAAACTTACTTGTGACAGCAGGTTTTGCGGGGATGGCCATTGACAGCCTGCCTATGGTGTTGGCCAAATATTCTCGTGCCGCAGTTATGTTACAATTTGGCAGAGTGAGCATCTATGGTCTGATAGCGGTGCTTATAGGCTACGGTATTCTCTATTTAATCCATAAAGATCCGCTCAAAAACTGGTTAACCGTCTGCCCTTGGGGTAAAAACGCCTTTGAGGGTGGCGAAAAGAACATGCTGGGGGACAACTTAACTTATTCTTGGCAAACTCACCCAGAATATGCTCTGCATGCACTTTACGACGCGCTATTTGCCCCATCTATTATGGCTGAATCTCAGGTGATGCAGCTCAACACCTTTTCACGTGTTGCTGATAAAATATCAAAACGTGGTAAATTTCATATCGTAAACTTTAATATGCAGGTTCCAGGGCATATTCCTGCATCTCAACAGGGTTATTTAGACCTAGAGTTTGATATTAAGCCCGTTGCCTCTAATAAACCATGGCAATCATTGCTAAGTACAGCGGCAAAGGGCCAAGCCTCCACCGCAATCGACCACTTCTGGGAACATGTCAAAATTACCGTTAGCCCTCAATTTACCGGGTTTCAGCTGCAATTCGACGAAACCGCGCTATACCCTTATTTTGACAAGCTAAACTGCACAAAGTTAGAGCTGCGCATGCGCTGTACAAAATACCCCCTTGGTAAGGGGCAAACCATTAGCCCAAACTCGAGTCAAGAGTTTAGGCTACCAGCTCCAGAGCGCGATCAAGATGGCAATATTTCAGAAGCACGGCTTTGGAGTGAACAAGCCGTAGAGGTAGAGATCGATGACTATGGTTTAAGTGCAGCAGGGTTGCTACAGAGGCTATTAAACTAAAAGGCCAAATAATGAGAGAAAAATTAAATCTAAAAACGTTTACAGCCCTATCTGCTACTTTACTCAGAAAAATAGTAAGTAAGGTAATGGAAACCGAGGTAGCTCCCAAAGCACCTAAAGAGCTAAAAGAGCATACAGAAGACAATTTACCACCCTTTGATTTTGGTCGGCCGGTGGAAGAAACTCCACTACTACCAATAGCAGACTCAGTACCAAGACGTAAAAAAGTAAAAGGGGGGTTTAAGCGAGTACCAGTTCAGCTAAACAGTCGATTCTTGCTTTCGCAAAATAACCTAATGGCCTCCAGCAGAGATATAAAATTGATGAGTGTTGACCTTGATCGTATCGATAAGCTTTCAAATGCAGCTTTTGCGTATATTGCTTTAGCAGGGGCAATGATTGCGGCGTGTTTTTATTTGGCTACACACGATCAATTTTTTGTTTGGAAGATAGCCGTTTTGCTTACGGTCGCCATACCTATTTTTATCCATGTTGGCTTTGTAAAACGCACTTCAGCTGAAGTACTCCGTGTTGATTTCTTTCGCCATAGTGGCCTTGTTACCTTTCCCATTGGTAACAATGTTAGTACCTTTTCGTTAGCGTTAGATGATGTTGATTTGTACATCGGTAAAGTTTCTGCAGGTAGAGGGGTGCAGTTTAACATGGCCTATTTGGTACCAAAGCGCTACCCCAAACGCCTTCGCCATCAACCTATATACCCTGTCGACTGGGAGCCAAGAGACTTAGAAGATAGCATGGAGCTGTGGAGTGAAATCCATCGTTTTATGGATAACACACAACCTATACCTGCATCCTTTTACAAAGGCTGGCAAGAGGTAATCGAAAGCAGTGACTTTACGGAGCAAGATAAAATAATCATATTAGGCGAAGATTTAGTAAAACAAGCGCCTTTTTATGACCTAAAAAATAACCGTCTACTAGATAAAGTGTTTTGGTAGCAATAAAACAATGAAAGCACACCACAAGGAAGTCAGCCCTACCCATAACCGCAGTTGGAAAAAAGTGGTGGCCTTGCTCGCTTTAGGTCTGCAAAAAATAGTAAAAATGGTGATGGAAACTGAGGGTAAAAAGGAGACGCAAACGTCAACTCCTTCGGCACCCGTAGATAAGGTAGTGCATGATCGGCCAATAGAAGAAACACCGCTGCTAAAAATAGAGGACTCGACACCACGAGACTTTAACATTAGTAAAGGGATGCTGAAAGTGAGTCCTGCGGTATCTACTCGTACTCAACCAGTCCAACAAAATAACCTCTTTTCTTCGAATAGGCGAGTAGCGCTTGGTGGTGCCGATTTTTCACGAACTGGTAAATTAGCAAACATTGTATTTGCCTATATGGCATCCATCATCGCGCTACTTTCAATTATTTTTTATTTCGGTAGTGGTGATAGTTTGTATTTATGGCTCACCACGGGACTACTAGCATTTGCTTTGCCCCTGTTTGTCTATGTTTACCGTGTTAAACACCATACATCTGAAATACTACGGGTAGACTTCTTCCGAAATACCGGCCTCGTCACATTTCCCATTGGCAATAACGAAGGGAGCTTCTCGTTAACACTTGGTGAAGTTGAACTGTATATTGTAAAGGTCTCCTCGGGTAAAGGTGTGAGGCATAACTTGGCGTTTTTAGCCCCACTGCGATACCCAAAAACACTTAAGCGCCAGACACTTTATTCAACCGATTGGGAGCCAAAGGATATGGACGGCAGCGTGCAGCTGTGGAGTGAAATCCACCGTTTTATGGATACCACTCAGCCCATACCAAGTTCGTTTTATAAGGGTTGGCAAGAAACGATAGAGAGCCCCTATCTTGACCACCAAGACCATATTCAAATATTAGGTGAAGATTTAATAAAACAAGCCCCCTTTTATGACCTAAAAAATAACCGTCCGTTAGATAAAGTGTTTTGGTAGCAATAAAGCAATGAAAACACACCACAAGGAAGTCAGCCCTACCCATAACCGCAGTTGGAAAAAAGTGGTGGCCTTGCTCGCTTTAGGTCTTCAAAAAATTGTAAGTAAGGTTATGGAAACCGAGGGCAAAAAGGAGACGCAAATGTTAACTCCTTCGACACCCGTAGATAAGGTAGTGCATGATCGGCCAATAGAAGAAACACCGCTGCTAAAAATAGAAGACTCGATACCACGAGACTTTAACATTAGTAAAGGCATGCAAAAGGTGGCTGAAAATAGTAAAGCAGACTTTGTCTTGCAAGAGAATAACGTGCTCTCATCGAACCAACGTATCGCATTAGGCGGAGCTGACTTTGCGCGAGCAGGGAAACTTGCGAATGTCGTTTTTGCTTATATGGCCTCAATATTTGCGCTTGTTTGCCTCCCCGTATACTTGAAAGAGTCTGAGCCTCATATTCTTTACCTTATGATTGGGTTAGTGGCGTTTGCAAGCTTCGTTTTTTATAGAGTTCACAGAATTAAACACTATACTTCTGAAGTGCTACGGGTCGACTTCTTCCGAAATACCGGCCTCGTCACATTTCCCATTGGCAATAATGAAGGGAGCTTCTCGTTAACACTTGGTGAAGTTGAACTGTATATTGTAAAGGTCTCCTCGGGTAAAGGTGTGAGGCATAACTTGGCGTTTTTAGCCCCACTGCGATACCCAAAAACACTTAAGCGCCAGACACTTTATTCAACCGATTGGGAGCCAAAGGATATGGACAGCAGCGTGCAGTTGTGGAGTGAAATCCACCGTTTTATGGATACCACTCAGCCCATACCAAGTTCGTTTTATAAAGGTTGGCAAGAAACGATAGAAAGCCCCTATCTTGACCACCAAGACCATATTCAAATATTAGGCGAAGATTTAGTAAAACAAGCCCCCTTTTATGACCTAAAAAATAACCGCCCACTAGATAAAGAGTTTTGGTAATACTCGAATTAATCTCTATAACAAGGAGTTTTTGTGACAATAAAAAAGTTAATTAAGAAATGCGTTGAGCATATTCTAGATGAAGGAACGCCCACTCGTGCAATCAGTGATGTGAGTGTGCAAAATCAACAACCCAAATATGGTCAAGCTTATCAACAACAGCCGCAACAAGTAATACGGAATGGTCAGCAAGTTACGATGACAAGATCTCAAGTTTCAACAAAGCGAGAGCCCAACCCAGTCGCTGAATTTTTGATTAAAGCCATTGTTATTTTGATAGGCATCTTTGCAGTTGGTGCTTTATGTTTCGATGCATATTATTTAAATAAACGAGGCGACAATGCAGCAGTCGGCTTAATGATGGCAGCCGTTGGTGTGATGTATGGGTATCACTTTATTATGGCAAAGCTTAGCGATTACACTCAGCTTGTAAAGACATCCCGTTTTGTAGGATGGGGCTTAAATGTAGCAGGTACGTTTTATAGCCTGTTTATCTTTGCTGATTTGCTGTCTGACTTTCGCGGGCACTCAGAGGATCAAGTAGCCCTTATCATGGCGTTCATCAATATCGTTTTTATAGGACTTTTGTTCTTTCTAATGCAAAAGATAAAGCAACCCACAAAGCAAATTGATTAAACTCCTTGAAGTAATAAGCCACCGCTAAAATCGGTGGCTTATTATTTTGAGCCTGTGCGCATTCAGGAACCCTGATTTACTGACTCTTTTGCATTAACTTTAAATAGTTGTTGTAAATATGGCTTACTTGCATCGTTGATTTACCTGCACTTATACCATGGCAACTAAAGCAGTTAGACGACTTAATTTGTGGCTCACTGCCTGTTACATCACTATCGATGGAAGTTTGGGTATAAGTTTCCATAGTAATATTGGCAACCGCCAATGAGCCGCGTAACGCCTCGTTGGCTCCCTTACCCACGATATTGCCACTAATGCCATTTGCAAAATCGTAATCTTGCGTGCTCAGCCAGATTGATCCGGAGTAAAAGTAGTTACTCCAAACGGGATTCTTTTGTTCCAGTTTTACATTCACTAAGCTATTTAGTTCAGTAATATTATTGAAGTTAGTTTCATCTTGAGCTTGTTGTGTCTGACTCCCCACCAGCTCAGGGTTATTACCAGCTATATATGGATTGCCGTTTGGCACGCCGTATTGATATAACCGAAACGTGTTGGTCGTAGTTTCAGAAGCTGGATACGTTAAATGTGCATTTTGCACTTCTGTTCCGCCCCGATAAAATAGCAGATCATGACTGTTACTCACTACTTTATCTTGCTGTAAGTAAGCCGTGCTTTTCTTAAACTTTCCCTCAGAGCTGTAGTAATCTGGTGCACTCAATTTATGCTCGAACGTCGCCCAAATAAACTCTGGGTGATTTTCAACCACACCGACAACATGCATGCCAACGAGCGCCACTTCTCCCGTACCGCTATATTTATTGTCTTTTTGGTAAACCGCTTTACGAATATAAAAATGCTCAGCTAAATCAAGCTTTGGATAGACTTGCTGCAGCGCTTTGACATCCATCCAAGCAACCTTTAACTCAACCGACCCCACAGCAAATTCAGCTTTGCTATCTGCTTTAGGGTGGGAGGTTGCTGACTTCATATAAGTATCGTTAACGTGGATCGAATAATGTACGGGCGTCCCACCAAACTTGCTGTAAATAACACCATCTGATCCAGCTTGATTTATATCTTCAAGGATCAACACATTTGCGGGACGAAGTCCGGTTGGATTTAATAAATCATTCCAAGGGGCAAAATAAGGTTTTAGCGCATTATCAACCTGCCAAAACCCAGAACCAAACATCAACAAGCCACCAGGAGCACGCTTGTCAGGCTGCGTTAAATAGAGAAACTTATTCCACGACCACTGATGAAAATCGCAGTTTGTCGAAAGATCTTTACCATCTTTAAATGCAAACGGACTATTTGCACCTTCAGGAGGATTTGGCACAGGGCTGCCAAACCAATCGTTATTCGGTTTACAAGAAGTATCATTCGAGTAAGCAAGCGCACTTGGCGCAGCCAATGTACTTGTAGCAAGCAATAATGATATTCCAAGTAGTTGAAGTTTAGTGCGTGTAATTGATGACGGTAGCATGATGCTTTCCTTAAGATGTAAAACTCCTGTTAAATCTAGTTCATCAAAACGGAAGTTATCAATTACACAGCATTACATTTAATCTGTATTTCACCCTTTTTAAATGCTTAAAACCGCATGTTTATCGCCTGCTGATCCGTTACTTACTGCGGTGAGCGAAGCTAAAGCTTTGCTCTGGCACCAGCTGACCGCTTAAATCGTTTGGCGTTGAGTAAAACGACACATTTAACATGTCTTTTTGGTTGTCTAATTCGATATACGCAAAGCCCCAAGTAAAAGCTTTATTCCAGACTAGGTCGTACTCTGGGTAACGCTTTTCTTGATAGTTAGCAAGCGGTGTATGCGTGCCGCGCATTTTTGATGCGGCGCCGCTGATAATAAGTGGTAACTTAGGCTTTGTGTTTCCGGGAAGTACACGCGAGCAGTCGTCCGTTAACAGCTCCAAATCATGCTCATGGCCTGCAATATATGCATCTGCGTACTCACATAGTTCGGGTAAGATTAAGCGGCGTAGCACATGAGCTTCATCGTACTTGGTGCCACCAATCGACCAAAGTACATGGTGTCCATATACAATTTTCCATTTTGCGGTTGAGTTTTTAAGCCCATTTGCAAGCCAAGCCAATTGCCTGTGATCTTCCCCATTGACAGGTTGCTCGTGCTTCTCAATGTCTTCCACTTCAGCTTGTCCGCTTGCCAGTGCACTCGCCAGTCCCTGTTCACTACCGTCCGGTTTTAGTGGAATTTCGTAATAATGCTGGCCAGAGAGCAACATATTGGTATCAAGTACAAAAAACTCGACATTATTGCCTGTCTCACCAAAGGTGTAGCTGTAATAACCTTTGCCATCCATGTGAAAATTAGCTTGCTTAGCCATCCACTCGGTCTGTAATTTCACGCCGCGACGAGACGTCTTCCAATCGTGGTTGCCTAATGCTGAGTACACGACCAACTCTGGGTTTTGAATAAGGAGCGGCTTTAGCGGCCCTAAAATCAAGTCATCCATACGCTTTTGGTCGTCCTTGCCATCGTTAGCCGCCGCTCCATCAGGATAGATATTATCACCAAGCTGAATAGCAAAGTCGCATGGCTTTTTCTCACACAAAGAGGCCATTGCCTGTCCAACCACCAACGCACCGGTTTCCTCCGTTGCGGTTTCGGTTCCCGGATAAACATAGATAGGCGCATGATTAAACTCTTCGAGCGGGCGATGCTCTTCTAACCAATCCGCCTTTTCAGCAGCAATAAACTCGGCCTTATTTTTAGGCGATTTAATGTGCTTCGTTTTTGGATAATCTGGGTGATAGCCACCATCTCCAAAGGCCAGAAAGTTAATATTTTCTGCGGCTTGCGCTGTGCTACTAAGCGCGAATAGTAATGCTATTGATGTTATTTTCATTGTTACCGACACAGTGTTACCACTGCATCCTCCTGCATATAAATAAGGTGGGTGTCCTTTTAATATCCTTTTAATACATCCTATACCTAAGACCCTAGATCGATACGGTGGCTGTCCTTTTAATAATCCTTTTGCTTTTACAAGGACACCCACCTCTACTTCTCTCTTAGAAAGACGTTACCGTTACTCCAAGCTCAAATGAACGCCCATAGGTTTCGTATTGGTAGTTGTAACGAGTGTCGCCTTGATAAATGCTCATCGGCTCGTCGGTTAAATTGATCGCGTTGAAATAAAGCTGAGTTTGCTCGGTATAAAAGTACTTCATGCTTAAATCGAGTTGCAGATGGTCGTCTTGGAAAACGCGCTGCTTGTTCTCTTCAAACAAAAAGCTTTTGCTCTTGTACGACGCACTCAACCTTGCGCTTATTTGGCTATTTTCATAACCAAACATTAGGTTGCCCACGGTGTCGGATTGGTTTGGTAGATTGTCATCAGCATCAATAAATGTACCATTAGCTGAGAGCATCAAACCATTTTTAAAGTTCTTCGTGTACGCAAGTTCTACCCCTGTTAGTTCAGCGGCGCCGCCATTAACACTTTGAATAACTTCTTTATAGCCTTGCCACTGACCGTTATCTTGCACCTCGGCTTTGGCAATAAAATTATCGATGTTTTTGTGAAAAACGCCCGCAGATAACACGCCAATCGCACCGGGGTAATATTCTACCGAGAAGTCATAGTTTGTTGACTTGTATGGGTCTAAGTCTGGGTTTCCGACTTCGGCTTTACGCTCAATTTCAATTTCGCCATCATCTTCTGTGGTCTCTGTTTCTATGATTTGAAATGCTGCTGCATCTTCAAAGCTTGGACGCGCAAGAGTTTGTGTATAGGCAAAACGGGTGATCAGCTTATCGCTGATTTCATAGCGTAATGTTAAATTTGGTAATAAATGGTCGTAGCTATCTTCAACTTGCCATTGGTTGATCTCGACGCGCTCAACGTCATTCACTTCATCATTAATGAGTTCAACACGATTACCACTCGTTGCATAATCTGTGTCTTCGTATCTAAAGCCTGCAATAACATTGAGTTTATCAATGTCGACCGTCAGCATGGCGTAGAGCGCGGTGACAGTTTCTTCACTGGTGTATGAGCGACCTTGTGTTTCAATGTCAGTTTCAAGCTGGTTTAGCTCAAGGGCACTGCGATTACTGTAGAAGTAGTCGCGGATCTGGCCGCGATTTAAACCCGGACCAAAGGCCCCAAGCTCATACTCAGGTTCATTGGCGGCAAAGTCTTTCGCCGTTAGGTCATCAAAGCCGCCGTCATATAGCTTGGCATCAACGCGGTTAAACTTTTCACGGTCGGCATATTTACCACCAAATTTAATTTGCGCATTGTGACCAAGTAAAGTGAAGTCTTTAGTTAAGTCCAGTCTAAAGCTGGTATTTTCATCTTCACTTAGGTTGTTCTCCCAGACAATTTCATCGATTTCAAAATTGCTAAGCTGCTGGGAAGCTTCATCCGCTGCAAGCGTGGGTGTCTTACCATCCAGTACATACCCTAGCGCAAAATCTTCTCCAGCAAATGAGGTATCCAATCGATTTGGCTCGCTTTCATCTGATTTCGAGTAGCCAATGCTGTATTCAATAAACCAATCCTGCACTAAGTTTTCGCCGCCCAAAACCACAGATAAAATGCTTTGCTCTTCATATCTGTCTTTGGTATCTCTATCCATTTCTGCACCTGAGAAATAGGCCGCATTTTGGCTTAGCTCATCGGCAAATACATCGCCTTTGTCAAACTTGTACTCATTGCGTTGACGAAATTCATCGTCAGAAAACTTGCTGTAGAGCGTGCGTAAGTAGTATTTGTTAAACCCTTTGTGATGGACATCAAGATTCAGTGCCGCCCCTAAACGCTCTCGCGTAATACGATAGTGGCGCTGCTCCATTTCCTCAGCACCAAAGAAGCTCACTTCTTCTCCTGAGTTCACATCGTCCATTTCTAGTTCCATCCAGCCGCCATCGGTTTCCATATTATGAGAACCAAACTCACGCTCAAACCAAGATACCGCCGTTGCAACCCCAACTTCCACCTCTTTGCCTGCGGCATAAATATCGGTGAAGCTAAACGACGCTTTTGGGCTGGTCTCGCTCACCTGTTCATTGTGTGACGCTTGTAACGTCACGCTGTAGCTCTGCCCTTCTCGGTCAAAAGCACTGAGGCTTTTTACTTCGATGCTACCGCCCACTGCTGATGCGTCCATATCCGGTGTGACCGTTTTGCTCACCTCTAGGCTTTGCACCAGTTCACTTGGGATGACATCCATCGCCACAGAGCGCACGCCCGCTTCAGGAGAAGGCACGTTGGCTCCATTGATGGTCACGTTGTTGAGATTTGGGTCGATCCCACGAATTGCCACAAAACGGCCTTCACCTTGATCTCGTTGAATAGAAAGTCCAGGCAAACGTTGTAGTGCTTCTGCTGCGTTTTGATCCGGCAACTGACCGATGGAATCCGCGCTGACGATCGACTTAAGTGATAGAGCATTTTTTTGTCGGTTTAGTGCTCCAGCTTGTCCGGCTCTTTGCCCAACAACAATAATATCGTCCATTTGGCCCGATTGAGAACCAAGCTGTACTTGAACATCGGTGACTTGGTTATCAATAATTGTGATGCTTTTAGTCACTGTTTCAGCGCCAAGATAACTTATCTCAAGCGTATAATTACCCGCGGGGAGATTAGTTGCCGTAAAGCGGCCATCGCGCTCAGAGATAAGGGTTCTATCTAATTCTTTGATCACCACTTTTGCTCCTTGAAAGTGGCTCTTTTGCGATACGGAACTAACTTGCCCTGTTAGGGTGTTAGCATTTGCAGCTGAGCTTAACGTCAGTCCAGCACAGATCATCGCAACGGCAGAAAGCGTAAAGCTTGTCGGTAGATTTTTTTTCATTATTTGCTCGCACAGGTTGAGTAGAATTTTAGCGCCCCGCTAAAACATCGCGGCTACCCTAGTGCGAAAACGTGACGCTTTTATTTCACTTGAGTGCGCTGCAGCCTATAACAGGGCGTTTATGCCGGCCGAACTCGTGAATTTGAGCCGATATGACCCCCAGCCCTTAGGATTTTGGCAACGATATTTAACCTGAACTCTGAATAACAATCGGTTTGCTAGCTGCTGCTATGCAAAAATGTTGCGGTTTTTGTCATAAAAACATCGCCTTTACTGAGCTAAATTGACCCTATCAGCACCCAGCGCAAATTTTTACTATATCGCTCTACATTTTGACTAGACAACAAACATGAAACTTCAGCCTTTTTTACTTCATCAATCGCGGTGGTTGCTACTAGTGCTACTCACACTGGTTGCCATTACCATCACGGCCTATACCTCAGTACTGCGACCACTGTCGGACGTCAATTGGCTCGATAGCCTTGGTGAAGGTGGCCTCACGCTGATGACACTGATTTGGATTGCGGTGACCTTGCTCACTCGACCAAAAGGGCTCGTCACTAACCTACTGTTTGCAGGGTTGAGTGCCATGTATGTTTCTATGCTGTGGGATTTTTTGGATGAGATGGTGGTGTTCACGCCCCATTATTTAACCAGTTTTGAAGCGATCCCTGCTTGCTTTGGCATGGTGCTGATGAGTATTTCAGCCTATTACTGGTACAAAGAACAAAGCATATTCAATCAAACCCTAATGAAAAAAGAGCGTTTTTATCGTGACCACAGCATGACCGACTTTGTCACCGGCCTCTACAGCGTAGAGTATATGCAAAATCAAGTTCGCCACGAACAATCCCGCCTTGCCAATGGCAATAGCCCATTTTGCTTAACACTATTCGATATATGTGATTTTGCTGCTTATTCTCGCCAACATGGTATGCAAAAAAGTAATCAGTTACTACGCGATATTGCCGATATGCTCTCTTTGAGCATGCGAGAGAGTGATCTGCTATGTCGTTTTGCAGCAGATAAATTTGTGGTCGTTCACCCGCAAACCAACCATATTCAAGCCCAAGCTTTTGCTAACCGTGCGGCCGAATTTATCGCCCGCCATGCCAACTATGATGACGGTGAAAACCAGCCGCAATATAGTGCTGTGAGATGGAGCTGTATCGAAGTTGATGACAAACACTGTGAATTTGAACCTTTGATAGCAGCGCTTGTGAACGAGCTGAATCAGACCAAGGTAGCTGCGGCTTAATGTCCTATTTTGAGTGCCAAACAAAACAACTTGCGAGTCGCTATTTTGCACTCCCCTTGGTGGAGTTGGCTTCCCAGCGCGGTGTACATGCAGACGTCATTTTGAAAGGCAGTAAGTTGTTTTATACCGATCTGCACGCTAACCCAACCTTCATTAGTTATGAGCAGTTTGAAACAATAGTAAGCAACCTTGTCAGTCAGACGAGCTGTCAGGAAGTCAGTTTTATTTACGGCCAATACCTACTTAATACCCTAATCAGTCACCATGCCGAGCTGCTATTTAATTGCCACAATATACAGCAATTACTCAAAGTACTTCTGCTTAAAGGTTTGGATATACTGCCTTTTTACCACGTTAGAAAACTCCAGACAGAAACAAGCTGCCATTTACTGTTCTCACCCGCCATTGCAGAAGGTAAGCCTGCGGTCACGCGATTTTTATGTGAAACAATGGCAAGCCTTTGTTGTGGCTACCTTAAGTGGCGCAGCCCAGAAACCACATTAACATTGCAGTTTCCGTATACAAAGCCAAAACAAGTCGCGCAATACCTGAGCCATATACACCTAGATTACAGCTTTGATCACAGTGATTTTGCCGTAGTAATGAGTAACCAAGCTTTAGCTCAGCAACAAATTGGCACTTTTCCTTATTTAGTGGCTCGGCAGTTAAAAGCCTTGCCCTCACCACAGCGTGGATTTCTCGCCCAGCTGCACCGCTTACAGTTAAAATATCCTAAATATCATAGTGAGCAAATCGCCGAAATAATGGGCATGAGCGCTGCAACTTTTAAACGCAAACTCAAGCTACATCAGACTACTTTTATTAACGAAAAAGACAGACTGCATCGTCAACAAGCCATGTTTTACGTGACCGAGCAAGGCTATTCCAATGAACAAATTGCAACCGCTTTACAATTTAGCGACATCACTAATTTTCGCCGTGCATTTAAGCGATGGACGGGATTAACGCCTTCCTATTTTCGTAAGATTTAACTTTATCCCCCATTTTTTCTTCTACACTGAAATGGATCTTGCGGTTACTAGGTCTTTTATAACGTGACTGCGTTTCGATCCTAGGCCGAAGCTAAGCACGTTAATAGATAACAAAGAGGATTAAAAACATGAAAGCATTAACGGGCGCTGCAATGGCGATGATGGTAGCGGGTTTGGTCGGTTGTAATAGCACAGAGAACAATTCTACAAGCGTACAAGCTGCGACAGCTGAAACAGATTTAGTGCATTGTTATGATGTCAATGTTTGTGGTGGACATAACGATTGTAAAACAGCGAGTAATGCCTGCTCAGGACAAGCTTCTTGCAAAGGCACTGGCTTTGTTGCCATGCCGAGCAAAGCGTGTAGTGATGTCGGTGGCAATCAAAAAGACGCTTGGGTTGGCAGTGTCGCAAAGGCCGACCTTGTGCACTGCCACGATGTCAACGTTTGCGGAGGCCATAACGATTGTAAAACCGCCAGTAATGCTTGTGCGGGACACGCTTCTTGCAAAGGGACTGGATTTGTCAGCATGCCAGCAAAGGCCTGTGCTGACATTGGTGGCAAAGCAGAAAGCTAATAAGCTTTAACCTCGGCACGTGTTTATCTATCAAGCTTATTATTGCAATAGATAAACACGCACTATGCATTAAAAGAGCGCAATTATGTCAGTACCCTTTCTGGGCTTTGGTCTTGGCCTACGCACGTGTTATTTTGACGCTATTATCGACACTCAGCCACAAGTAGATTGGTTTGAGATTATCTCTGAGAATTACTTTGTCGACGGCGGCAAGCCTTGGTATTACCTCTCGCAGATTAAAGAGCACTACCCCATTGTGATGCACGGAGTATCGATGTCAATAGGCAGTACTTCGCCCCTAGATATGAATTACCTTGCGCAACTTAAACGCACCATCGCACGGGTTGAACCCGAATGGGTGTCAGATCACCTCTGCTTTAGCAGCTTAGGCGAATTTAATAGCCATGATTTATTGCCACTTCCTTACACTGAAGAAGCGCTGATACATCTCACCGCAAGAATCAATCAAGTACAAGATTACCTTGAGCGTCCAATGATCTTCGAAAATGTCTCAAGTTATTTAAACTACAAACAATCTGAGCTGGCAGAGTGGGCGTTTTTGAGCGAATTACACCAGCGTACCGGATGCCAGTTATTGCTCGACATCAACAATGTATATGTAAGCTCGCGCAATCACCAATTCGATCCAATAACTTACCTAAACGCCATACCAACACAAGCAGTCGCGCAAATCCACTTGGCCGGCCATAGCGATTTTGGGACCCATATTGTTGATACGCACGACCAACCAATTTGCGAAGAGGTATGGAGTTTATATCGACAATATACTCAAAACAGATCTCCCATTAACACCATGATTGAGCGTGATGATAACTTTCCTGAGCTCGCGGGATTGTTACAAGAGCTGAACTTGGCCAAAGGAATAGCCCCTAGCAGTTGGAGAACATATGGCTGATCTCGCCGCGCTGCAGCACGCCTTTATTGCAATGCTAAAAGGCGATAACAGCCAATTAATGGCTGAAATTGAATATCAAAGTGGCCTGAATGTCGCGCAACGTGCGCAAATATACACTAACGCTTACCACATCAGATTAAAAAAAGTGTTAGAACAAGATCACGAAATGCTTGGCTTTTATTTGGGTGATGCCCTGTTTGATGAGATGTTTTCGGGCTATCTAGAGCACTTTCCTTCACGTTCGACCTCATTGCGCCAGTTTGGCGACGCGCTTCCTGAATATTTAAGTCAATTTGAGCCATTTAAGCTCTACCCTATTCTCACTGAAATCGCACAATTTGAACGTACATTACTCAGTGCATTTGACGCAGAAGATGCGCCTCAATTGGGACTTGTGCACCTACAAAAAATTGCAGCAGCACAATTTCCAAACTTGCAGTTTACTTTTCACCCCAGCGTTCACTTATTGGGATTTACACATAATGCGGTTGACTGCTGGCAAGCGTTAAAGAACAGTACACCTGTCCCTGAAGTATCCACAAAACCAAACTACTGGATACTCGCCAGAGAGCGCGATATGCGCACTGGGTATCACTCGTTAACGGAAGCCGAATTTGCTTGTCTACAAAGCATGAAGAACGCACTGCCGTTTAGTTTTGTCTGTGAATACGCGGCCGAGCAAAGTGATGATTTAGCACAAGGCACAGCAATGGTGATGCAGTTACTGCAAAAAGGGCTTAACTTGGGATGGTTTAGTGGCTTTAAAGTTGCTATATAACCGCGATATTCAACAAATCGGCATAGAAAATGAGGAGCAAAGAGAAGCTAAAGTTGTATCAACTAGGTTTAATAATAAGCATGGTTTTCACCTTAGTTGGTTTTGTCCTTGTTAACAATTCAAAAGTCAAAAACCAAACCAAAATGTAAAGGTAAATTAACAAAAATCACATACACTATACTCATTTGGAATTTTTACAGCCTATTTATTCCCCTTTCCTTGTAGTATTACCTCTCCCTAAAATAAAAATTAACCACATGTATTTATTGGTAAAATATAAAAAGCAGGAGCAAACCTCTCGCTTATCTGGTCTGCTAATCTATGCATTAAAATACGCATTGTAAATTTTTTTTGTATTTTTTGTTTATTTTTTAATCTTTACTTCTATCCTAGTGTAACCAGTCGAAATTATGTGCAATTTTTATTTAGCTGGCGTTGCTCATTATCTCAAAACAAACGCAATCAAGCGTTGAACTTTGGTGAATAACGCGTCTACAGCAGCTAGATAAGTTCATAACCTTGAGATTGGTAAACACAATTAAACAAAACAACATGCAAGGAACAACAAAATGCGTAAATTAAGTGCTATTAGTTTTGCAGTATTAGCGGGTTTGACTTCAGTCAACGCACAAGCCGCTAAAATACTTAGCGTAGAGTCAAACAAAGCAATCGATGATCAGTATATTGTGGTATTCACAACACCTTCTGTTTTAAATGTCAAAGACAGTAAAGCGGTTGCAGCCTTCGCTAATAAGCAAGCTAAAGCGTTACAGAATAAACATAACGTAAGCATTACAAAAGAGTTTGGTGGCGTGCTAAACGGTGTGGTCATTAATGCATCGGCAAAGCAACTAAAAGGTTTGCTTAATAACCCAAATATTGACTATATCGAACAAGACCAAGTGGTTACAGTGACTCCAGCTATCACAGCAAGCGGCGACCAAGCTAATCCAACTTGGGGTCTAGATCGCGTCGATCAACGTAATCTACCGCTAAACTCAAACTACCATTATGATTTTGATGGAACTGGCGTAACGGCCTATGTTATCGATACGGGTGTTCGCATTAGTCACAATGAATTTGGTAACCGTGCATCACATGGTTATGACTTTGTTGATAATGACAATGATGCAACAGACTGTAACGGTCATGGTACCCATGTTGCAGGCACAATTGGTGGCGGTGAATATGGGGTAGCGAAAAACGTCAATATCGTTGGCGTAAGAGTATTGGGTTGTAACGGCTCGGGTTCATATTCAGGCGTTATCTCTGGTATCGATTGGGTTAAAAACAATGCATCAGGCCCATCCGTTGCTAACATGAGTTTGGGTGGTGGCGTTTCTCAAGCTGTTGATGACGCAGTAAATAACGCAGTTGCCTCGGGCGTTAGCTTTGTTGTTGCGGCGGGTAATGACAATAGCAATGCCTGTAATTACTCACCAGCACGTGCAGCCAATGCAATCACTGTGGGTTCAACCACAAGCAGCGATGCCCGCTCTAGTTTCTCAAACTATGGTAACTGTCTAGACATTTATGCACCGGGTTCAAGCATCACCTCAGCTTGGTATAACTCAGATACATCAACCAATACCATCAGCGGTACATCGATGGCCGCTCCACACGTTGCGGGTGCTGTTGCGCTATATTTGGATGAAAACCCAAGTCTAAGCCCGTCACAAATTGATAGCTTGCTGAGCCAACGCTCATCAAAAGGTAAAGTCTCTAACCCACAAAGCGGTTCACCTAACGAGCTACTTTATACACTAGCTGATGGCACTGATCCGGATCCGGACCCAGATCCAATCACAGAGCTAGTTAACGGCCAAGGCGTCAGTGCATCTGGTGCATCTGGTCAGCAAACTTTCTATAAGTTGGTTGTTCCAGCAGGCGCTAGCGCGCTGAACTTCTCACTTGCTGGTGGCACTGGTGATGCCGACCTGTATGTACAGCAAGGCACACAGCCAACGCTGAATAGTTACGCTTGTCGCCCTTACAAAAACGGTAACAATGAATCATGCGATTTCACTAATCCGACTGCTGGTGATTGGTATGTGATGCTAAATGGGTACTCTGCGTATGCAAATGCAACGCTCACTGGCACTTACTCATCAGATCCTGGTGGCTGTAGTAGCAACTGCTTAGAAAATGGCATTCCAGTAAGTGGTCTTGCCGGTTCATCTGGCCAAGAGTTACTATACACCATTGATGTTCCAGCAAATGTAACCTTGACAGTTGCGAGCTCTGGCGGCTCTGGCGATGCAGACTTGTATGTTCGTAAAGGTGCAGCACCTACGACATCAACCTATGACTGTCGTCCGTTCTTAAATGGTAATAACGAGTCTTGTAGTTTAAGTTCAGGTCAAGGTGCAACCTATTACATCAAATTGCGTGGCTACTCTAGCTTCTCTGGCGTAACGCTTGTTGCAAGCTACTAATTGGCTTTATTACAAATAAATCTCATTTCGTTTGGGGTTTATTGAAAAAACAAGTACAGTGGTGGTTCGTTTGAGCCGCCACTTTTGTTTTTAATGAGTATTGTACTAGACCTCTACAGCCAATTATTACATCAAGGATTTTATGACCATGTATCTGACGGTGAATTACACAACGAAGTACCACTCATCTCCAGTAGCATCTCGCAAGTAAAGCTCGATGGCATTATTTACCATCGCACTGCGCAAACTGCGGCGATGATGCCTGAAAACTATGGTAGTTTAATCCTTATCACTGAAGGAAATGGTTGGTGGCTGACTGAGCAGTCTTTGCAGCGTGCTGATCTAACGAAGTTAATCTATCTTGAAGCAAATCAAAAACATGTGTTTCACCTTCCGACACAATACCACGCCGTTAGCTTTAACTTTCCAATCAATTGGCTCGTATCTCGAACGGGCAAGCGGCTTTTGCATGGACAAGCACTGACAATTCCCTCTGGTCTAACAACATTACTCAAAAGCGCCTTAACCGCCGCAACGCTAAATTTAACAGCGGCAAAATGGCTTGAAGATGAAATTGTACTGCATCTAAGTGCTTGCCAGCCGACTCAATTACCAACATCGCCGCTGGCGGAGTTAAAACGGCTCATCTCCACACATGCAAGTGATGAAGCATTTTGTATCGATATGCTTTGTGAGCATTCTGGCTGGTCAAAACGTTATATTCACAAACTCTTTGCCGCATCTGATCTGAGTGCCAGTGAATATCTGATCCGCACTAGGCTCACTCACGCTTATTTTGAGTTACTCAATAGTTCCGCATCCTTAAATCAAATTGCTATTGATAGCGGATTTAAAAATCAGGCGCACTTCAGCCGTCGTTTTAAACATTTATTTTCTCTTTCTCCCAAACAAATTTCACAACGAGTGCACTCTTAGACAAAACTGAACCGTGCAAAATATATATAATAAGAATCACTCTCATTATCCATAGTAGTAGAACAATGAAAATTAACACGCTCTATGCTGCAGTGTGCCTCTCACTGCTTTCTCAAACCACAAGTGCCAATGAAAACCAAAAAGATGAGTTAGAAAGAATAGAAGTTCAGGGCAGTCAATATAAAAGTACCGGAACAAAGTCGTCTTTAGCACCAATCAACGCGCCCTTTTCTATTTCTCATATAGATCAAGATACCCTGCAACTACGCCAAGCTGACTCGGTCAATGCTGCGTTACGCTATGTTTCTGGTATCACACCAGAAAGCCGCAGCACGGTCACCATTTTTGACCAATACACTATTCGCGGTTTTGAATCTTATCGAAACTATTACGATGGCCTAGAACTACAATCCAATAACCTTTGGAATTTATATCCTCAAGTTGATGCCTTTGCCACCGACACCATTGAGGTGCTAAAAGGACCAGCGTCAGTACTTTACGGCTCAGCCCCGCCAGGTGGCATGGTGAATCAAATCGCAAAGCTTGCCAATGGCACTGAGCAAACACAGGTTCGCCTGAGAGTCGGTAGCAGAGCGCTCAAAGAAATCGGCGTTGATCATGGAGGTGTGATCACCGATGAGCTGAGCTATCGTGCCATTGCGCTATCAAGAACAAGTGATGGCCAGCAAAAAACAACTGAAGAAGAACGCACTGTATTTGCACCATCACTGCGCTGGCAACCGAGCCATGATACGGCTTTAACTGCACAGCTTTATTACCAAGACGATCCCAAAGCTATACCGTCCACTCCCTTACATAGCGTTGGTACGCTCACGCGTGCAAGTTACGGTTATCTAGATGCCGATGCATTTGCAGGCGATATCAATTGGTCTAATTTTGATAGAACAACGCTAATGGCAGGGCTAAAGTTGGAACACAATTTGTCCGACAATTGGGCTTTGTTTGCCAACTGGCGTTACACCGATGCAGAAGGCCTACAGCAAAATACCTACAACCAAAACTTAATTGCAGATAGCGATACCATACTTGCCCGTGCAGCATATAAAACCGATGAAACGCAACATGGCTATGTTTTAGACAACCAATTGTCTACTCACTTTACCGTTGGCAATTCATCACACCACTTGCTCTTGGGTTTTGAATACAAAACCTTAAGCTCAACCGTAGGGTATTGGGATACACTCGGGACAGGCACACCAAACATTAATCTAGCAGCGCCCAATTATGCAGCCTTTGATGTAGGCGCTTTGCCACTTAACTTCTATACCGAAGCGCACGATATTGAACAGAGTAACCGTGCGTTTTACGTCCAAGACGAAGTGACAATATCAGCGCTAACCCTCTTGGCAGGTCTTAGATACGACAGTTTCACAAGTGATGTTACTGCTGATAAAAACTACGCTGGCACCGAGTGGCAAACGGAATCAACTATTGATGACACCCAACTCACCGGGAGGATTGCCGCACTTTATCAGCTGGATTCTGGTTGGCGACCTTACGTAAGCTATAGTCAGTCATTTGAGCCCGTTGCAGGAGAAGATAGCGTAACTCAACAAGCCTTCAAACCAACTGAAGCAGAACAATGGGAACTTGGCGTTAAATATCAATCTCGCGATACACAGCTAACATTTGCGCTATTCGATCTCACCAAGCAGAACGAAATCATTAACAGCAAAGACTTTGTCACGAAAACTCAAGCCGGTGAAATCCAGTCCAAAGGTATTGAGCTTGAGGCTTCTCACACCTTTAACGAACAAGTTGATGTGCAGTTCAATGCCACGCATCTGGACCAGAAAGTCACTAAAAACGAATTAGATCAAGATTTGGTGGGGAAACGCTTAGTGTGGGTTGCAGATAACACCGCATCGCTTTGGTTGAACTATTATCCAAGCCTGCTAGACGCACTTAAAGTAAGTGTTGGTGCTCGGTATGTTGGCGAGAGTTATGTTGGCAAATACAACTCAGATACCGTGCCATCCTATACCTTATTCGACATCGCCTTTGATTATGAACTCAGCGAGCAAGCCAGGCTCACCTTTAGCATTAGTAACCTCAGTGACAAGCGATACGTTGGTGCATGCTATGACGAAAGTAACTGCTGGATGGGTGCTGAGCGTAAAGCCGATATCGGTCTTCACTACCGCTTTTAGTCACTCATCTAGGAGAATTTACGGAAGGACATAGACTGAAAGATTTAAACGGACACCCACCTTAACGCGCCTGCAAGCATTAAGGTGGGTGTCCTTGTTAATTCATTAAGGTGGGTGTCCTTGTTAATTCAGCCTGTTTATTCATCCCTTTATTCATTCTCATTTAGCTTTAACTCAAAGGAAAACAATGCGTAAAACACTATTTAAATGGCACAGTGCAATGGCATTAATCGCGATACTGCCGCTCGCCGTTATGTCAGTCACAGGTAGCATGTTGGTGTTTAAATTCGAGATAGATAGCCTCTTACTTCCAAAGCAAGCGACATTGACTTATCAAGACCAAGACGTCCAACGTCAGCCCATGAAGGTGCTCGTTAATTATGTCGCAGACACCCATCCAAATTATGAAATTGGTAGCTGGGAAATATTCGATGATGGCTATGAAGCTGATAGAGTCTATTTATTAAAGCATGGCACAGACACGTGGTTTAAAACGTATCTAGATCCGTACGCAGGCAAAATGCTAAGCGAGCCTGTGGGTATTCACAGCGACTTTACCGATTTTATTCTTCACCTACATTACACCTTACTACTCGATGATGTGAGTAAAACCTTTCCACACATGGGTGTCGTTATCGGTTTAGCTGTGGCTATACTTTTTACCCTGCTCGGTGTTTCCGGTTTAGTGATATATCGGCGCTTTTGGCGGCGATTCTTTAGCTTTAGGCGACAAGCTCCTCAGCTCGTCATGATGAGCGACCTGCATAAGGTAATTGGCATTTGGAGTGCGCCAGTATTGCTCGCGCTCGGTATTACTGGCGTTTACTTTAATGCAGTGGAGTATTACCACGAGGCTTTTGAACACCAAGAAGATGAGCACCATATTGTCAGCCACGCAATGTTTAATCACTCATTAGATTTTGATGCCATGATGACCCAAAGCCATCGTGCGGTTAACGGACTTAAACCAACCTACTGGCTATTTCCATTTGAGCCAGAGCAAACCAACATTACCATTTTTGGTAGCGTCGCCGATGCCAACCCGTTCATTAGTAACTATGCAGCAACGGTTAGTTTTGACGCGCAGTCTGGTATACAAACCTTTGCCTACGATATTCGAACGGCGTCTACTGTAGACAGGGTAATCGACAGTTTTAGAAAACTTCACTTTGGCCACTTTGCAGGGCTTACCAGTAAAATAATTTGGTGCATTATGGGACTCGCCCCCGTATTGCTTGGCTTTACTGGGTTATATTTATGGTGGCAAAGAAAGCGTAAGAAACCCAAGAGTAAGAAAAACCGGCAACTCGCCCTAAGCTGACGGTTCAAGTTTCAATCCAGATCCGTTATTGTCGTTATTATCAGCAAATAACGAGCAATCACTATGAAACAACTTGGGCTAATTGGTGGTATGAGTTGGGAGTCAACACAAAGCTACTACCAGCTTATCAATCAAACCGTTAAAGCAAAGCTTGGCGGACTACACAGTGCTAAGCTTTGCTTGTATAGCGTCGACTTTGCCGAAATTGCAGAGCTTCAAGCAGCTGGTGATTGGCAGAAAATGACGACCATTTTGGCAGGTGCTGCTACTTCATTGAAGCTTGCCGGCTCAGATGCCATTGTGATCTGTACCAACACCATGCATAAAATTTCAGATGAAATTAGCGCAGCGTCAGGATTGCCTGTACTGCATATTGCCGACGCAACCGCGAAGCGACTTAAAAATGACGGCATAAAACGCATTGCGCTGTTAGGTACGAGATTTACGATGCAGCAAGACTTTTATAAAGCACGATTACAAGATCTTCACGGCATTGAGGTCATAACACCTGATGGGGACCAACAAGCTTTAGTTCACCACATAATTTATGACGAATTATGTCGCGGTGAAGTCAACGCGAGCTCAAGGCAAACTTATCTAGACATCATCGATGCACTCTATCAACAAGGGGCTGAAGGGGTTATTTTAGGTTGCACAGAAATCGGTTTGCTCGTTCAACAAGTGCATACTCAAGTCCCTCTTTATGACACAACCAAACTTCATGCCGAAGCCGTTGTAGAGTGGTCACTCGGGGCTACATCTTGCTTTATTCATGAGTAATATCAAATTTTGTTGTAATTAAAAAATAACAACGAAATCGCTATTGTCGCGATTACTTGGCTACTATAGAATTAAATCTCACTTATTCTAATTAAATCAGGGATGTATTATGACCCAATACGACGAATATAAAGTTATCCATGTAGTTGAAGGTGGCTGCGGCACACTGTTACTTGGCTCAAGTGGATTACCGTTAAAAAAACTTGAAGCAACTTTAAACATGGAAGCGCAAGATGGCTGGCAGCTTGTTTTCCAAGTTATCGAAAACAAACGTTTTCTGCTATTTTGGAGCCGTGAAGCCGTGATCTTAACACTTGGTCGTAAACGTGCTTAAACGCTTTGCTCTGTCTGCCATTCGCCGCTATCAAGCGAATGGTGGAGCAAAAACCCACTTCAATATAAGTTGTAACTTTACGCCGTCATGCTCTGAATATACCTATCAAGCAATCGAAAAATACGGCTTCTTTAAAGGCGTGCGTATCGGCTTTTGTCGTATCAAGCGCTGTAATGACCCAGATTGTATTGAAGTAAAGTCAGACCCCCTACCGTGACCAATCCTAGGAGTTTGCATGGACGAAATAGCATTAAGAGAACAAGAAGAATCGTTAAGAAACCAAGTTGCTCAGCTAAGTCCTGAAGCGCGCAAGCAGTACTACCAACTTGAAGAACAGCTAGTAAAAGATCCTGATACTTACGCCGTACTCAATTACTTTTTTGCCGCAGGTTTACATCACTTTTATCTGGGTAAAACAGCACGAGGTGTAATTAACCTCACCTTAATGCTATTGGGGCTTGTATTTATTCTCTTTTATGGCTGGGTTCTGCTAATTTTAGTGTGTTTAATTGAGCTACCTCAGTTATTTAACAGCCAAAAAATAGTGAGAAAATACAACATCGATGTAATGCGAGAAGTACTAGATGAGCTCAAAGATACACAACAGAGTCAAACAATCTAAAGAAACGCAGTGGCTTTGGATTATAGCGGCCACAGTAGTGGTCGTTTTATTTAGTGGTTATCAGTTTTATACCAAAGGCGTGCCGTACTTCGCTGAAGAGATCTCGGCCTCATTGCCCAAACAAATCTACCAAATCATCGACGAAGGAAGCCTAAACGAGCTAGATAACTCGGAATTCTCGGAGTCAAAGCTAAGTGAAATCAAACAGCAAGAGACTCGCGCTTTATTTGTCTCACTGCTTGGCACCAATGCATCGAGTGAACGTGAATTTAAACTTGAATTTAGGCAGTGGAAAGATAAAGCCAACGCCATGGCATTGGCCGATGGTAGCATTGTGATCACCGATAACATGGTCGAACTGGCATCTACTCAGCAAGAGCTTAGCGCAGTATTACTCCACGAGATTGGTCATGTCGAGCATAATCACGTCATGGAATCTCTTGTGAGCTCGTCCATCGTATTTGTCAGTTTGAGTGTCGTATTGGGTGACATCTCTGCGCTCTCAGATCTTATGATGCAGGGCGCAATGTTAGGTATCAACCAAAATTACTCTCAGCAAGCTGAACTCGAGGCTGATTTGTACGCGCATAACAAGCTAATGGCGCTGTATGGTAATAGTGACGCAATGATCTCTATATTCGAAAAACTCGCCAAGGAAAGCGATGAACAGCATAGTTGGTTAAGCACACACCCAAGTTTTGAGCAACGCATCGAGCAGCTCAAACAAAACCCGTGATCCTTAAAGGTTAAAATGGGTGTCTTATTAAATTCTGCTCAGTAGAAACTTTAAAAACAGCTTTTAAAAAGAAGCTTTTAAAAAGACACCCACCTATTTAACCTGAGGTTTGGATAAGGAATGTTCCAACTCATTGTTGCTAAAGCACAACTTAGTTTTTTCCTTGTCTAGCCAGAGAGTTTTAGGGAAAACACCGCTTCCGCGTCCTGCTCTCGCTAAGGTACCTACATCCTGTAGGCAAGGCGAATTTACGCGCCAATAGCTGGCTATTGGAAGTGAATTCAACGCAGTTAGCACTAAAACTGGCTGCTAGAAAGGCATTAATTATCCACAGCTCAGGTTATTTAGTATTTCATTTGTTAAATTGGCTAAGGCAATCTACTCTTAAGATACATTCAAAGGATTGAAGGTATCTAATATGGCCACTGCACGCTGCCGACAAATTTGTCTATCAGAAACCAAATATTATCACTGTATTTCTCGCTGTGTTAGGCAAGCCTACCTTTGCGGTCAGGATATAGCCACTGGGCGTTCTTACGAGCATCGCAGAGATTGGGTCGAAGAAAAGCTACTCGCCCTTAAAAAAACGTTTTGCATTGATGTCTGTGCATATGCGGTTATGAATAACCACACTCATATAGTTCTGCACGTTGATATTCAAAAAGCCAAACGTCTAACTGACAAAGCTATTATCATTCGCTGGCACAAGCAGTTTAAAGGCAATTGGCTCACACATAAGTTTATTCGTAATGAGCCATTATCAGATGCGGAAAGATCAATACTTGATAACACTATCAATATATATCGATCACGCATAACCTGTATAAGCTGGTTTATGAGAACTCTTAATGAGTATATTGCACGACGAGCAAATCGAGAAGACCAATGCACAGGTCGGTTTTGGGAAGGGCGCTTCAAATCACAAGCACTACTTGATGAAGCTGCACTTGCTGCGTGCATGGCTTATGTTGATCTAAATCCCATTCGCGCTAACCTAGCTAAGCTACCTGAAGAATCTAAATACACGAGTGTAAAAAAGCGTATTGAATTAGCCAAACAAGGTAAGCAACCTCGCTCACTATTCCGATTTGCTGGCAATCCGAGAAAGCATATGCCTAAAGGTATACCGCTTGAGCTGTCATCATATCTCGAACTGGTCGAACTCACAGGGCGTTGCATAAGAAGTGACAAAATAGGTTGCATTATAAACAAACAACCGATTTTAGACAGGTTAAATCTAACCTCTAAGAACTGGATAACCCTGACAACACAATTTAGTACTGTGATCCATGGAGCTGCAGGTAGCTCAGCAGCAAAGCAAAAATATTGTGATTCACTCTCAATTCAACGGCGTTCGAATATCTCCAATTGTTTAGCACTTTTTGGTTAATCATCAAATTAATTAATAATTGAGAGCCTAGACCAATTGCACCTTAGCGAGAAGCAATATAGCTTGCTTATTCATGCATCCATAATGCAGGCCAATCATAAACTTCAGAAATGGCTCTAGAGATTTCATGGATTAATTGAAAGCCATTGTCTGAGTTTGTCATAACGACAAAACCTCGGCCAACACTAGCAAAAGACACAGCATAGCAAGTATACCCGGCATTCCCACCACTATGTCTAAATCTATAAGCGTTACCTTCTCCATCGAGTCCTATTCCTGTACCACCAGCACCGGGAACTCTAGTAAGCATGACTTTCGCAAGATGTGGAGATAATAAGCTTTCTTCATCACCACGATAGGACTTACCTAGAGCAATCATAAATAATGCTAAATCAGAAGGAGTACTCCATAACCCCGCAGCTGCCTTTTCAGGATATAGACGATAACCTCCAGCGATCATATTTGCTTGTAAATCATGACCTTTAGCAACTCTATATTGAGGCAGATTCAGCGACGCTAACTCAAAAGAGCTGTTATTCATGTTTAGGGGCTTTAATACCTGCTTTTCCATTAACTCAGAGAATGACAGCCCACTACTATCTTCCATCAACAGTTGCAAAACTGTCATGCCACCACCTGAATAAAATTCAGACTTCCCAGGTGTTTGAAACACTCTAACTGATGGGGAATTACTCAACTCACTCCCTTGTAAAACCTGTACGAGCGAAGGAGTTTTTTGGTTTCTGCCATAACCAGCGAACCCTTGTACATTGAGCCCTGAGGTGTGACTCATAATTCGACTGGGTGTCACTTTATTTTCTTTAGTAAATTTATTATTGGGGACCTGCCAGCGTGTAAGCTTACTGTTTACATCTTCATGTAGTCCAAAACGACCTAGCTCTATCATCTTAAAAGCACCAAAGCTCGTTACAGCTTTAGAAATGGAAGCAGCCTGAAACAGCGTATCCGGCGTTACATTCACTTTTGAGTACTCATCTGTAACGCCGTAACCTTTCGACCAAAGAATATGATTATTATCAAAAACAGTAATGCTAACAGCAGGGACGCGGTATGTGCTCATTCTGGATTGAAGTGTACTCGCTGTTTCACTACTCACCCCGTTATCATTAATTTCGCGAATACTCTGCTCGAATACTCGTTGTTTATTTACATAATCTGGTGCTACAGCTTTCAACTTTTGTTCTGCACAGCTCGCCACAGTAACCAGAGCTGCCAGCAGTGTGATTTTCATGACTCTCATATATCGGCCTATTCAAACACTAAAATATTATTGTCGTATTGAGGCCGTAAAAAGTTTGCTTTGACGACAATTAAGTTTCAAACATCAAACTAACTGTAGCGCCTGTATTGTTGGCATATGCAGACACCCACTTTATCGTCACAGTTTAATAATGGGTGTCTTTTTAACGTTTTCTCTCCGAGGAAAGCGACGAGCAACATAGTTGGATAAACACATACCCCTGCGATTAACAGTGATTATTTCCTTTTACTGTACAACCCTATTACATTTTTTAACTTGTCATCCCTGTTTCTAAATCGGAGAATCTGCTTTTAAATGAAGCACGGGTAAAAAATGAAATCAACCAAATCTTCTCTGTTACTTATAACCGCAGCCAGTGTCAGCACATTTCTTACGGCTTGTACATCTGAGACAGAATCTGATCTGTTGAAAACAAACGCAATTAGTGCTGATATATCAATAACTTCAAATGGGGAGAGAGCCCGAATTGTGGCCGAGCTAAACGTCGGGGACTCGTTCGGCTCTAATGTAAACTTAAGCGAAGGTGATACGCTAAGAGCGATCGTAAATGGCCAGACGATCCAATTGGCTAAAGATACTGACATTCTTGATATTGATTACGAGGGCAGATCCTCAGTTGTAACTGGTAACAGCCTATATACTATCCAGTTAAATCGCAAGAAAGAAGCAAATGCTTCAGCGTCTGTTGAGCTTCCTTTAGGCTTTCTGGTGCTTACCCCCGAAGCAGAGAAAACTTTTCGATATGATGAAAATATTGAAATTCATATTGATGGAATAGACTCAGCTAGTGAAACATCTCTTATCGTTAACTATGCATGTTCAAATAATACGGGGGGGTTAGTGACAGGCTCTTTCTCAACACAGTTTGGAAGCTCGACAAGCAATACATTCAATGCAAAAAGCGCTGGCTTCATAGATCTAGAACAGATTTCAACTTCAAAACCATGTGAATTTGACATGGAAATTCAGAGAGTTAGAACAGGTCATTTTAACGGTGAACTTAAAGAAAATAGCTTGATTAGAGGTATCCAATCAAGAGTTATTAAAGATCTGAAATTTACTTTCTAGTTTACATAATTTTTAAGTCGCTATACGTATTTCAAAAAAGGTGGAATAAGTCCACCTTGACCCAAAACCTGAGTTCATATTGGATAATAAACAGCCTTTCTTAACTTTTTAGTATCGCTACGCCACAGGCTTTTATAATCAGCGCTCATTTATCGTCTCCGATACACTTCACTTATATAAAATTATTCCCTACAATGTGCAGCAGTTTCGAGTTGAGATTATTATGTGTAAGGGAATGTCAAAACTACTTATTATGATGACAATCTTGGTTGCCTTTGTTGGGCAAGCATTAGCATCACCCTTTTTTGTATCTGATGATGACATTATTATCACGCAATCAATCACACTTGAATCTCAAAACGAATACCAGCAAGGTGCAGATGATTGTTGTGACACAGATTGCTGTGAGAACGATTGCATTTGCCCAGAAAACGCCTGTGCAACCTTTGCATACATTCCTATAAACCCTATTGCCTCAGAACTCATTCGTTTTGGTGGTCCTGTACGATCGACTCAGACTCCAGATATTCATAGTATTGTGACCTCATTCTATCGGCCTCCTATTTTACCGCTTAGGCTACAGCCAAACTAAATTCTTACTAAAAATTTAATTTATATGCTGCGAAAGTTATACCAATTGACTTAATTAAGCGGTTTATTTTGAGGCGAAAAAATCTTGTCGATAACACAGCTACCGCGCCCTGCTATCGCCAAGGTATCTACACCCATGTGGGCAAGACGAAAATATTATTATTTAGTCGTTCTAAATAATAAGCCTTTAACGTAGCTCGCGTCAGGTTTTTTCCTCAATTTGAGCTGGTATTAAACTAATAAAAAACTTCACAGTGTTTTGCATTACCTGAGGTAAAACATGCTTAATCAATATTCAAAGGTGGCGCTGGCTATCTTACTTGGCCCGTCTGTATCTTATGCAGGAGAACACCAACATCATGACGAACATAACCAGAATAAAATAGAGAGAATTCAAGTAACCGCGTCACGACTTGGTCGGATCGTGAACGAATCGGCAACTAGAACTGAAATTATCAATAATGAAGAAATCCAAGAAAAAGCCTTAATGCGGCCCGGAAATATTTCTATGCTAGTTGCTGAAACTGGCGGTGTACGAGTACAAAATACCTCTCCGGCTTTAGGCAGTGCCAACATAAGATTGCAAAGCCTGTATGGTCGCTATACCCAGCTACTTAGTGATGGTTTGCCATTATATGGTGGACAAACTGCGTCAATTGGGTTGCTTCAAATCCCTCCAACCGACTTAGCCAATGTTGAAATTATCAAAGGATCAGCTTCTTCTTTGTATGGTGGGTCAGCCTTAGGCGGGGTGATTAATCTTATCTCTCGTACACCAGGGGATGAATTTGAAGGTGAAGTGCTACTCAATGCAACATCAAAAAGTGGTCAAGATATTACCTCCTATTTTGCAACCCCACTGACCCCAAGTACTCGTGCGTCAATTACTCTGGGACTTCATCATCAAGCTCAGCAAGATTTAGATGAGGATGGCTGGCTTGATATAGCAGGCTATGAGCGCGCGACCGTTCGCCCACGTTTTTATTGGGAAGATGAAGACGGTGCCAACCTTTATTGGACGTTTGGTGCGATGAAAGAAAATCGTGAAGGTGGTACGCAACAAACGGATACATTACCTACTGGCGAATCATTTCCTCAACACCAAGACTCATTAAGGTTAGATAGCGGTTTTATTTTCGACCAACCACTTAGTGAAGAAATAAACCTCAGTGTTCGTGGTTCAGCTATGCATCAGGAGCATGACCATGTTTATGGGCTGACTCAAGAAACAGATAACCATGAAAGTTACTTATTTGAATCTAGTGTATCGGGTTATCGTGAAGCTATTGCTTGGCTTGTTGGAATAGCTTATCAGTCTGACCGCTTTGAGTCTGATGACTTTTCAGAGTTTAACTATAACTATCAAGTACCTGGGTTATTTTCACAGATAGACTATGACACAGAAAAAGACGTTTCAATATCATTGAGCGCCAGAACCGATTGGCACAGTGAATACGGCACTCAGTTTAGTCCACGCGCATCCATTTTGTACAATCCAAACAGCTGGACAATTCGCGGATCCTACGGTCAAGGCTTCTTTGCGCCGACACCTTTTATTGAAGATATTGAAGACAGTGGCCTGTCTCGCCTTGAGCCTTTAAGTAACTTAAAGGAGGAACTGGCGACTACAGCGTCTATTGATCTCAGCTATATATTTGATGACATTGAAACAAGTGTCACCCTGTTTGCCTCGGATGTCGACAATGTCACTGAGCTTGAGATCATCGAAGCCCAAAGCCCGAATACAAATAACCACGTTCGATTAGTGAATAACCCAGGCCAGACCGAAATTCGTGGCGCAGAATTGCTTTTGCGATACCGCTGGCATGACATCAAAATAACTGGAAGCTATTTATATACTGACGCAACAAAACTTAGCGGATTAGGCACTGGCCGAACTCCCTTAACCCTAACACCAACACATTCTGCTGGTGCAGTAATTATGTGGGAAAAGCATGGCAGTCACCTACTAGGTTTTGAAGCTTATTATACTGGTACACAGCATCTCGAAAATAACCCTTACCGTGATAGAAGCGACGCTTACTGGCACTTAGGCTTACTTGGTCAAATCACTCTTGGTAGCGTAAGTTACTTCTTAAATGCAGAGAACTTGCTCAATGTTCGGCAAACTAAAGAAGAGCCAATATTGCTAACCCAACAGGCTCCAAGTGGACGATGGACAACTGATATTTGGTCTCGTAACGACGGATTTACGGTCAATGCAGGGATCCGCATTAAATTTGGTCATTAATTATTTCTGAGCTTTGCTGAAACGATACAATTTCATGTTGGCATATGCAGACACCCACTCTAGCGTCACAGTTTAAAAATGGGTGTCTTTTTAACTTATCACCTAAAAAGATAAGTGGGTGTCTCTTTAGCCGTACTTGCCCTTTAGCCGTACTTTAGCGTAGAAAAGCAAAAACCAAAGTGGAGCGAGTCCACTTTGGTTTAAGATAAACAGAACTAGCAATTACTGCTCAGTAGCCCTTTTTTAGTCTTCTAGTATCGCTTTGTACAAAACGATATTTCTTTGCAAGTGCTCTTTCCTTGTCTCTCTTATCTTTTAGGCTGGCGTTGTTTCTTTGATGTTCACTTCTTAGTTTTATGAAGTTGTTGAAGCGCCTAACTTCAAGTTCGCCACTCTCTATCGCTTGCTGAACAGCACATCCGGGCTCATTTTGATGTGAGCAATCACTGAAGCGGCAAGCGCTTTCTAACACTTCAATTTCTGCAAATGTTTTACTGATCCCTTGTTGGCAATCGGCTAGTTGGATCTCCCTCATTCCTGGTGTGTCGAGCAACACTGAGCCATTGTCCATAAAATGTAACGAGCGAGAGGTTGTCGTGTGCCGCCCTTTTGCATCATCTTCACGGATTGAACCGGTGAGCTGCTCTTTACACTCTAACAGCGTGTTCACCAAGCTGGACTTACCCACACCAGAAGAACCTACAAATGACAACGTTTTTCCCACGCTACACCAAGCTTTTAGGCACTCAACGGAGCTCGGCTCCAACGCATTAATCGCTTCGACTGTCAAAAATGGATCCAACTCCTGAACGAGTTGTACTTGCTGTTGCCAACAATCGACCAAATCCTTCTTGGTCAAAACAACAATTGGCTCCACTTGAGCTTCGTTAGCCAGTGCTAAGTAACGTTCGATCCGGTTTAGATTAAAATCCTGATTTAGCGAGCAAACAATAAACAGGCTATCGATATTTGCGGCTATCAATTGCTCCGCGACTTTACTGCCCGCAGCTTTCCTTGAAATAACCGATTTGCGGGATAATAGCCTAATAAATTGATAATTCTCATCCAACAAAACCCAATCACCAACCGTCATACTAGGCAGTGATACATGAGTAGCTAAAGAAATTTGTCGTGATTGCAACTGGATTAAATAATTACTTCTGTGGTGCGCTATCACGCGGCCAAGATTTGATGATTCTAGTTCTGTTAGTGTCAGTTGCTGTTGAAAAAATGCTTGCCAACCAAGCAGTGTTGGCGAATAAGATGTATTCATTATAAAATCTCAAAAATGCAGAAAGACTGCAAAAATCAAGCAGGGTTAATGAATATCATTGACCCCGGATAAGCCCATTAGGCATCACACCGGGTAAAAGGAGTAAAAAATTTAGAAAAGACGAAAGTTAAAGTCTACTAATCACACCTAGCTACAACTTTTACCGGGTGGCTCAATAAAACAATCATCAAATTCTCCTTAAACTTTTTTTGAATATCACCGTAGAGTAGCACTGAAGATAAGCTAGGTAAACTACGTATTTTGCGATATCCGGACTAAGCCATTTGCAGTATGAAAAATGTTTTCAAACTAATAACACCTTCCAATTTAGCCACATCGTAAAAGAAAACATCGTTTATTTAATCTTTTTTTAACACAACTCACCTAACATAGGTAAGACCCAGCCTTTGGAACTAAGTTTATAAATCAAACCAATCCAAAAGCAGTAAGCATAACAATTCTAAAGCTAGGTAAAAAGCCTGTATTTGATGTGGGTTGTGGGTGCTAAGGTCTATAAAAACATACTTTCTAATATAAAAGGATTATTTCTATGAAATTTCATTCAATCGCCGCAGTAGTAAGCTTAGCGTTATGTAGTGCAACATTTACTGTTGGTGCTACTGAACAAGAAGAAAAAACCGCGACAATCGGTGAGCAGATTTTAGATAAAGTAAAAAGTAAATTACTATCGGGGTTTGGTTCACTTTTAGCTGATGCTGTATTTGGTTCTGGTGGACCACAATACGTTATGCTGAGCGAAGAGAGCCTGCAGGCAATACAAGAGCGCGTTAGAGAAGAAATTGTACGTGATGCGGAGTTCGACTTTCTTTCTGAGTTTAGAAGCGTTGAAGCAAGCTTAAAACACTATGGCGATACCGTAAAATACAATGGAGAAGACCCTGTATTACTTGGTGGATTATTACTAAAAGCTAACGATCTGATAAATCACCGAGCTTTAAATAGTAGCTACAATGATGACTTTTTCTACCTTGCAGACACCTATGCCTTAGCAGCATCGGTTGTAGTGGCAGTGTATACTGAGCGTTATTTGGCTGGCATGGTGCCAAAAACAACCGTCGTTACCGCAGCTAAAAATCTAGCGGATCAGTTAAGCATAATGCTGGCACAGAAAAAGCAGGCGGACTTGCCACTTAGAAGCGGCTGTGAAGCACCTGACCCTTATTCTCAAATCGTTGAATATAAATGCTGGCTTAAAGACCCGTATGGTAACTATTTAGCATCGTACGTGGTAGAGCCACAATATCCAGATGATGTTGAATACTGGAATCGCAAAAAATCCCAAGCTGAAACAGAATACAGGCAAACCAAATTTAACAAAATTCAGGCTGTTATTGATCAACTAAGAAGCCTATAAAAAGCCGATGGAGTAAGATGGTTTAGTTACCTCTAAACCATCTTACTTTTGTTATCAAAGGGTAACACATTGCCACTGATTACTTGTTTTACAACGCCAGCATTAAAATTTCTTTCGCCTTCGCTAAATCAATATCGCCGTGCTCACCTAGTGCCGTCATGCCGTTCTTTTCTAGATTAGCGATAACTTCTTGTACTGCTTTTTCGTCTAATTGATAATCCGCTAAACGGGTTTGCACCGCCATCGACTCAAAAAAGTCTTGAACTGCTTTTATTGTTTGGTCAATTTGCTGCGCTTCGTCTGCGGCTGTAATACCAAATACACGCTCACCAAGTTGCTTGATTTTCTCGGCTTTTTTGTCTCGTTGCACATACATCACCGCAGGTAATACAATCGCAAGCGTTTGCGCGTGGTCAAGGTTATACAATGCCGTTAGCTCGTGACCAATCATATGGGTTGACCAATCCTGTGGTACGCCTTGACCAATAAGGCCATTTAGCGCCATAGTTGCAGACCACATAACGTTTGCTCTTACATCATAATTGTTAGGCTCGCTTAATGCCTTTGGCCCTTCGCTGATAAGCGTTTGTAAAATACCTTCTGCAAATCTGTCTTGCAGTGGCGCATTTACTGAATAAGTTAAATACTGCTCAATCACGTGAACAAACGCATCCACTACCCCATTACTCACTTGGCGAGGCGGCAGTGAATAGGTGTATTCTGGGTCAAGTACCGCAAACTGCGGCTGCACAGTTGGTGACGAAAACGCACGCTTTTGCGAAGTTGCCTTTTTTGTAACCACTGAGTTGCCGTTACTCTCAGAGCCTGTAGCAGGTAAAGTGAGCACAGCACCAATCGGTAATGGATTGCTAAAGCTTGCGCCCTTTACCAAAATGTCCCAAGGCTCACCGTCAAAATTCACGGCTGCCGCCACAAACTTTGCGCCGTCGATAACGCTGCCGCCGCCAACCGCAAGAATAAAATTCACATTATTTTGCTTTGCCGTCGCGACCGCTTGCATTAGCGTTTCATATGTTGGGTTTGGCTCCACACCACCAAATTCCACAACCTCAACATCTGTCAATGCATTCATTGCTTGGTCGTATACACCATTATTTTTAATCGAGCCGCCGCCGTACAGTAGCAACACCTTTGCAGCCTCTGGTAATCGTGAGGTGATTTCACTCATTTGGCCTTTACCAAAAAGAATTTCGGTTTGATTTTTAAATACAAAATTAAGCATGCTCAATTCCTTACTGTTTAATATTCGGTTCTTCAGCTAACATTTCTAGCAGCTTTTCTGCTAGTAATGTGTCTGAAAACGGGTTTTGCCCTGTAATTAGCTCTCTATCAACAACCACTTTTGGCTGCCATGCATTTGCAAACTGCATTTTTCCTCCAGCCTGAGACATCGCGGCTGCTGGGTAAAAGTTGAGTTTTTCGCCATTTAACGTGCTTTCAAATACTTGTTCTTCTGGGTTCGAAAATATCGTCATTTGATATCCGTCATAAATCCAGTTTTTCGCTTGAACAGGTGACTGTGTTGTTAAACTCTGATAATACGCTTTTGGTTCACTTTGTGCCGAAAGCAACGTAATTGGGCCGTGGCAAATCGCAGCTGTTGGTTTATTCTCGCGGTTAAAATGGCGCAAAATTTCACCCACCTGCGGATTATTCGCCAAATCAATTAACGGTGCGTGTCCGCCTGGAATAAATACCGCATCAAATTCGTCTAGCCCCGCAGCAAGGATCTCGCTAAAACTTGCGGTATCATTAAGATCTGGCAGGTTAGCAATAAATTTTTTGATGCTTTGTAATTTAGTCTCATCACCGCCGAAGTAATTAACCGACACTGATTTTTGATCAACAGCAGGGGCATTGCCTTTTGGTGTTGCTAATATCAGTTTATATCCAGCATCCACTAAAGCCTTTGCAGGTATACCGAACTCATTGAGGTAGTAACCTGTTTCTATTGTCTCACCACTGGCAAGTTCCATCGAGGTTTCGCTCGAAAGTAACACTAATACTTCACCTTCACTTGCATTAGCGCTAAGCGCAAGTGCTGAACCCAACAACGATGACACCCACACTATCGTATTCAGTATACTCTTTTTCATCCCGGCTCCTCATACCAGTTCAATATCGACGAGTTTAGGCGATTTGCGGACACAGGAGAATTCGGATAAATTGGTAGGAGCAATCAGAATATTTATGGCTTAAGTAATTTATGTCTCATCTCACCCAACTAAAAACCTTTGTGGAAGTATACCGCTGCAAAAATATCACCAAAGCAGCGGCCAACTTGGGGATGTCGCAGCCAGCTGTCACGGCACATATTCAAACCATGGAAGCGGTCGTAGGAAAAGCCCTGTTTGAACGCCAAGCAAGAGGGGTAAAGCCAACGCCAACAGCACATGACTTAGCGCTGCAGGTATCTGGTCATATCGATATTTTAGAGCAGAAGATCACCTCAATTCGGGCGCGCTCCAACGCGGTGTTTGGCACACTAAATATTGCTGGCCCCGCGGAGTATTTAAGCTTTGTCTCCGGTCCACAAATCGCCAACTTATTGCAAGCGGGCAACATTAACGTGGTACTTCATATTGGCAATAAAATTAACATTTTCGACGCACTAATAAACGACACCGCCGACATCGCCATTGCCGCCTCTGCGCCAGATCCCACAAGCTTTGACTATTTAGTTCTAGACAAAGAGCAATTGTGGCTAGTGATGAACCGTTTAGAGGGCAGAGAAATTCAAGACAGCGATATTACCGCCGACTTACTCTCAAGCTATAATGTCGTCACGTACGATCAAGACTTACCTTTGGTTAGACAATACTTTGACCGTGTATTTAATGCGAGCTGCAACTCTAATGTCATCGCTATTTGCCCAGACATTAGAGCAATTGCTAACATCATTCGCTCTGGAATAGGTTACTCCGTCCTCCCCGATTATCTCTGCCGAGATCTCATAAAAGCAGGTGAACTGATCCAACTTGGCCCTGTAGGCCCTGAAAACAATATCTATCTAGTATGGAAAAAGGGCGCGTTAAAACACCCACGCATTGCTTTTGCAAAAGATGTGATCTCCGCCTTTGCTAATATTAATTATCTTTCGAATTAAAAAGTTGTAAAAAAATTATTTTCCGCAGATTTCTGCTGAGAATTCCTGTTACCTTGCTGTAAATTAAAAGAGACGGGTTGGAGCATCAATGGACTATCAAAGCCAATATCGTGACTTAACTATTTATTACGACGCACTAAAAAAAGCAACAAAGCAAAGTGAAGCGGTACCAGACACCACAGAAAAATGGCTGGCACTCGTAGAAACGACCTTATTTGAATTACAAGAGCTTGCCCATATGGAAAAGGCTTATATGCAAAAATCAAGAACGATGAATAACCTAATTGAGTTGGTATATTCCAGCGCCCCAAGCATGGACTAGCAACTACGGGTTATTGCTGTTGAGTTTTGCATTGACAAGAGTGCTACTACTAGCACTCTTTTTTTCGCTAGAAATAGAGTTAAACAGATTTAAAGTTTGAAAAGAAATTAGCTGCACATACTTTACGACGCGGATAACCTGCGAAAATTCATGTGTGTTAGGTGTACTATTGGTACACCTTCAATGTAGTAAAGATTTCCTCGGACAGTTCTGCAAACACACCGTGGATCCGCTCAGATAGCGCTTTTACATTATCGAAATCAGGGTCAGCAAGCATTAAAATTTCAAAGATTGACCACTCGGGCATAACATCTTGAGCCACCCACCTAACCCCCTGTAACTTTGCCCAATAATCAATCTGAACATCCTTTGTTTGCCCAAGGAGCCAAAGTTCGAATTGCACTTCTTGATGGTTCAACACAACTGCCAATTTGAGCTTGTGTTTTTTAAGGTAATCGTTTTGCAGATAAAAGTATGTAAAGTCAATATATCCGTGTAACACGTTTGCGACTGTAAACTGGCCTTTATACTGCTTACTGAATTCAGCTCTGAGACTTTGAACAATAGAGACCAGATCCTTATAGGTTCTCTGCAGTTCGCCACTTGCAAATGCCATTTTATAGGCTGGAATTCGAGCACGAAGACTTTTATTAGACATGTTGTCCTCTGAGTTTTTCAGGCACATAGACAGAATGACCCACACACGAAGCTAGCATTGCAAGGAGCCTGAGTCATCATTAGATTGCTAATATCATATCAAACAATCAAAGTCGAATGACGCTTCATATATCCCAAGCTCAAAAATCAAGAAGCAAAAATCAACAAAATCAATCAATCAATCAATCAATCAATCAATCAATCAATCAATCAATCAATCAATCAATCAATCAATCAATCAAAGCAAAAATCAATGACACCCACCACAAATTTCAAGCCTTCATTTTCCTAACTTCAATGCAATTAGTGATGGGTGTCACCAATCCATCCTTTAGTCATTGACGCCATAGTCTCTTGTATGCGTTCTAATTCAGCTCTATTTCGGGGTGATCTTTAATACCATACATTTCTTCCATTATCTTTTTATAAAACTCTAATGGAGGCATATTCATTTCAGCCCTCCTTTCATCCACTTTATCAACTTCTGAGATTGGCATGAAAGTGACTTTACCATTTTTAATATCTGCTTGTGTGCCGTACAGTTGCTTTTGCCCCCTATGTATAAGTACGCGATCGGTCAATAATGCGACTTCTTGTCCTGATACGCCTTCATTATTTAAATATGCTCTCTTTAAGATTGGAAGCATTCTTTCTTGAAACTCAGTATCTGACGAGTGCTGTATTATAAGAAATGCTGCTCCAACCCCCTCCTTTCCGACCTCAGCATGTGTTAGCCATTGTCGTTTGCTTAATATTGCTTTGAGTTTTTCAGTATTCTGATGATCAACTGATGATAATTTAGCATGAAGCTCTTTTGGAGCTTTATCCCAACCGGCATCTCCTAACTGTTTTCGTACAGCCTGATCCTGTTTTGCCATTTCAATGAGTTGAGCTTGCAATGGCAAATTTATCTCAGCTGAAACAAAACAAGGAAGAAAGTAGAGTAAAAAAAGTAACCGCATTTTCAAATTCCATTTAAGCATATAACAACCTACTAGTGTAAATTCTGAATATCTCACTTATCCACAAGAGATAAAATCGCAATCATCAAGAAAATTTTATTTAATAATTTTAGCAAGCTACCAGTCAAACATAGTTACCAAATCGCTCAAATCGCTGACACCCACCACTTAATTTGCACCTTCCTAACAAAAATCACTGACACCCACCACAAATTTCAAGCCTTCATTTTCCTAACGTCAATGCAATTAGTGATGGGTATCACCAATCCATCCTTAATACATTTTGCATAGTGGTATCAACCTTAGCCGAGTTCTTTATTTGATTCAATCGTTTACTCTAAACGTCACTGTCATTTTTTTACTGTGTTTTATGAGGCTATAAGGCTGGTCTCTGTGGCTTTTTGAGGTTTAAAATGAGCTACACTTCTTAGTGTATTATTTTTTGCAACTTTTCTAGATTATGCACCAAGCAATACAACTTCCATTGCGCATTCACTTTCCCTTGCCCTCGTAATGTGAGTTTATTCATTCCTTTATTCACTATGATGTTGCCGAACACAGGTTCGATACACCTAATTCGCTTGCTGTATTATCGCCGCCTCTAATTTAGTAGTGGTAACGACACGAAATTATCGTTATCGCTTGATCATCAACTGCATAAACAAGCCTGTTAGTGTCATCAATACGACGAGACCAAAAACCAGATAAACTCTCTTTCAACGGCTCTGGTTTACCGATGCCCTCAAATGGGGAGCGCTTAACATCATTGATGAGTTTGTTGATGCGCTTGAGTGTTTTCTTATCTTGAGTTTGCCAATACAGATAGTCATCCCAAGCGTCATCAGTCCACGACAGTAAACGTTGACTACTACTCATCAATTAACTCTCGTGCTGTTGTTTTACCAGCACGGTACTGTGCAATCGAACGATTTAAGTGTTCAGCGTTTTGAGGAGAGCGTAGTAAGTGGACAGTCTCCATAAGGCTATTGTAGTAATCTAAAGACATAACCACAGCATCCTCAGAGTCACGACGTGTAATGACTGTTGTATCTGCGTCATTAACTACACCGTCTAGAACAGCTTTAAGACTATTTCTAGCTTCAGTAAAAGATACAATTCTCATAAGAACCTCTACATGTACATTTAATGGAACAAGTATAGTCTTCACCATTCTACTTGTACAGTAAATTGAGCATGTAATATTGATAAGGTAACCAACACTCCGCTCACCGGAATTTTGGGAGCGGAGTAAGTGAAATTTCCGAGTGTGGTGGCTTGTTACATTACGTCATCATCAGCATTCAAAGCCACCTTTAAGAAGCTAGGCATTCTTGGATCTGTGAATTGAAAGAATTATCAAATCGCTAGTTACCAAATCGCTGACACCCACCACTTAATTTGCACCTTCCTAAGATACCGCCTACGCTTTAATTCTGCACTCAAAGGATTGAGGAAACCAAACTATGGCAACTGCTCGTAAAAAACAAATCAGTTTAACCGACACCAAATATTATCACTGTATCTCCCGCTGCGTAAGGCGCGCCTTTCTGTGCGGTGAAGATAAATTTACTGGAAAATCATATGAACACCGCCGGGATTGGGTTGAAGAAAAGCTCCTGATCTTAGGGTCTGTGTTTTGTATTGATGTCTGTGCTTATGCCGTGATGAGTAATCACACCCACATTGTTTTATATGTTGATGATAAAAAGGCTAAGCGTCTGTCTGATAAAGCGATTGTTATTCGATGGCACAAGTTGTTTAAAGGCAATTGGGTAAGCCAAAAGTTTATTGAAGGTGAGCCACTCAGTGAGTCGGAACAATTGATACTCGGTGAGCATGTCACCAAGTACAGAGAAAGACTAGCCGATATTAGCTGGTTTATGCGAGTACTCAACGAAGACATCGCCCGTCGAGCAAATAAAGAAGATAATTGTACAGGCCGTTTTTGGGAAGGACGGTTTAAATCCCAAGCATTACTGGATGAGGCCGCATTGGCAGCTTGTCTCGCTTACGTAGACTTAAACCCCATTAGAGCCAAAATCGCAGCAACGCCTGAAACCTCAGACTACACCAGCATCAAAAAACGCATCGACCACGCTAAGCTGGGCAAACAACCAAAAAGCCTACTACGCTTTGCTGGTAGCCCACGAAAACATATGCCTAAAGGCCTGCCCTTTGAATTCAAGTCCTATATTGAATTAGTTGAGCTCACGGGCAAATGTATTCGAGTCGATAAACGCGGGTATATCAATGAAGCACAACCGATTCTTACTCGACTCAATATAGAACCTGAGAACTGGATAAAACTCACCACGCAATTTTCTCGGGTATTTCATGGTGCAGTGGGCCGAGAACGGACAATAACCGCTTACTGTGAAACACTGCAAAAAAGACGGCGGACAAACCTAACAAACTGCGAGCGTTTGTTGGCTTAGCAAAACTCACATTCTCAACGCTAGAATTTCTTACTGCTGTATTTGCAGCGCTTTGTTGTGCGCGATAAACCTGTTTTGGTGAAAAGATACGCTTGGGCGCTAAAAATTAGCCTATAGAAAAATGTTTTTGTACCCAGCGACTGAAGTATTTTTATACTTTTTACTTCACTTCCTCAGCTTTGACGTTAATAGTGGTGGGTGTCACTTCTTTTAATGTATTTGCAGCGCTTTGTCGTGCACGATAACTCGGTTTTGATGTAGAGATACGCTTGGGCGCTAAAAATTAGCCTATAGAAAAATGTTTTTGTACCCAGCGACTGAAGTATTTTTATACTTTTTACTTCACTTCCTCAGCTTTGACGTTAATAGTGGTGGGTGTCACTTCTTTTACTCTTCACTTTTTTTCTTTACTTTTTTTCTTTTTACTTCTTTTACTTCTTTTCTTACTCTTATTTTCTTTCCTTTATTTTCTCTCACGATAACCCTCTCTTATTTTCTCACTCTCTCTTATTTTCTACTTTGGTTGTGTGATTAAAAAATCTGCAATTTTAATGCAGAAAGATCGGTTAGATTTATCAAGTAATTCAATTGATTTAAGAATAAACCAACTATATAGGGTACAAATATAGGTAAAGCTCGTGGTATAATGGCGTAACATCAGCTTTGTTAATTTGTCACGAGAGCTATATTTAAGGAAAATCAATATATGAAAACTTATAACCATTCTTCTGCAGCTATTTTTATACCCTCGATTTTATTCGCTATGGGGTTCAGTAGTTTTGCTGAAGCAGGTACTTATTGTCGAACGGCAGACATTCCTTTGGGCGAAGTAGTTACAGACATAAGCCGAACGAGCATTTTTTGTGATGGGAAGTCTTATATTACCCAGCCGATAGAGTATGCGCGGCCAGTATGCAATGTTCCTAGCGTTCCAATGCCAGCCAACTATTACATCGAGAGTAAATCTATAGAAGCTCAATGTTGGGACGGTTCAATTCATTATAATGAAATTCATGTTGTTGATTCAAATTCAAATGATTCAACAATTGAAGTGTGTTATGGGGACGTACCGAATGCTTTCAAACATGGTACATCTGAATTTGCTAATAGTGATGGGCCTCACTACGATTGGTATGTTTCATCTCTGGGAGCTCGGAGTTGTGATACGACTTCAATTCACCTCACCACTCGCCCACGTATTGCCAACAAAATCGAGCCTTTCTCATTAAATGAGAAAGGAGCGGAAAGAGTATTTCGTGCTTGTAAAGGGTCTGAAATCCCTCCGTATGCCAAAAGAACCAGTGATTTTTCAAGAGATAGAGACTGCAATGTTGTTGCTAGTCTAGGGCAGTCGGCGGAATATACTGTTAGCTTTGATGAGTTATGCCCAACTACAGTAGGGGAGCAAAAGCCTTACTCACGTTATACAAAAGCGATATGTCCACCACCAAAGCCCAAACCTAAACCAACAGAAAAATGTTTAAAAGGTACTTTGTACGGAAATAAAGGATCAAATATAAAACTGTATTCAGTTGATAAAAAATCTTCGATTGCAGCATCGAATGGCAAGCTAGTTATGAGAAGTAGTTCGAGCCAAACTTGGACTCTTCAAGACAAAAACAATGATGGAGAGTTCGGGATCTTAAATAGTGCAGGAGCAATGTTCTCAAATGGTAAGGGAGATGCTGTCTCTGTCAAAAAAGATGTTGATTTTTCAGAACGATCACGTTGGATTATTAAAGATGCTAATTCTGATGGAATATATCAAATAACTTCCGTAGACAGATATCATGGGAGCTTGTACAGATCTACATATGTTCAAACAGCTGAATTTAATTATAAAGACGAATCTTTATGGAGAGTGTGTGAAGTGAAGTAAAGTACGATGTGCTAGTGTACACTAGTTTAAGCCTGATTTAGACAGTTACTGTTTTTCAATGGGCTGCACAGGTCAGGCATTGCAGTGTCCACAAGCCACTGCAAGACCACACCTCCAAATCAAAGGAGTTTGGTCTTGCACGTTCTACGCACTTAATAACTACTCTACTAAAGAATCAATATCGCTCATATGGACATTTCCAATTACAAGCCATTTTTAGCATTACTATTGGTGTGGTTAGGTGTTCATATCTGGGCTTTTGACAGGGGGCTGCGCCGAGCACTGTGATTTATTCCCAATAAAAAATCAAGGGCATCCACCACAAATTTCAAACCAGCTATTCCTAACATCAATGCAATTATGATGGGTGTCACTTATTTTTTTTTGACCATTATGATGGGTGTCACTTATTTTTTTTGACCATTATGATTGAAGTAATTTTATACTTTTTTACTTCACTTCCTCAGCTTTGATGTTAATAGTAATGGGTGTCACTTATTTTTTCCGCAGACGATTTTGTGTGCTTTTGCAAAGTAATCTATGATTTAACGCTATCCTCAAAGGGTTGAGGAGACCAAACTATAGCAGCAACTCATAAACGAAAAATCAGTATAATCGACATCAAATACTACCATTATTACTCAACATGTTCAGCCGATCTTGATACTTGATTACGTGCGATATAACCGATATAAAGTACTGCGACACACAGCAACATAGGCACTGATTTTAAGTAAGCAAAATAGTCATAAAAAAAGGTTACTTCCCAGAACACCTTTGCGGTTTCTTCGTTTATACCCATTCTATCTAGGTTACGAAGAAAGTTTTCCATTAATGCCAGAAAGTCAACGAGAGCTAAAACCATTGCTAGGAAATATAATGGCCCTTCAGCATAGTTTTTTTCAAAGACAGAAGCCGACTTTCCCCGAGTTAAAATAATAGCTATCTCGATACGATGCTTGAGTAAAAAGAGCAACAGTAGGCTGAGAGAAAACTGAATTGAAAACGCAAATATATTTTCTATAAAGTAGCTTTCCACAACAGGGAAGATCGCGATGCGAAGCATGTATATCGCTACAATTGCAAGAAAGTAAGGCACTGCAAAACATAACGTCAACAGCTGACTATTTTTGTCTTTGTAAGAGTAAAAGAACAAAACCAACAATAAGATAAATAAAATGGACTCAAAAATAATTACGCCAAAAGCCGAACCCAAGATAAGCGTAAGAATACTGCCCTTGTCCTTCATATTGTCTGGATATAGTCGTGAGAGCGCTTCGGTATCATCTAAAATATCGGCAAGCTTGACTCTACAGAGGTCAGCAAACTTCATTAACGTACCAAGCTTAAAAGAGCTAACGCCATTAAGGTAGTTGTCTAGCGTTCGCATGCCAATCCCGAGGTGGCGGCATATATCTTCTCGTGACATCCCGCGTTTATGCTTGAGGCCCTTTATCAATAGCCCTATGCGCTGGCTTACTTCGTATTCTTCTGGCGTTTGCATCGACCTACCATTTCCTGAATCTAATAATTAATCTATTGTTATTAAAAGTGTGATAGCTGCTGGCGGCTCTTCTTACGTGCGAGCAATCCAATATACAACAGAGTAATGCACAATAGTGTCGGAAAAGCTTTTAGATACGCAAAGTGGTCAAAAAAGAACGTAACTTCCCAGAATATTTTAGCAGCTTCCTCATCCATACCTAGGCGCTCTAAATTACGAAGAAAGTTTTCCATCAATGCAAAGAAGTCTATAAGCACTAACGTTAAAGCTAAGAAATACAATGGCCCTTCCGCGTAATTTTTCTCGAATACCGAGGCTGATTTACCACGTGTGAAAAAAACTGAAAGTGACATTCGATACTTGAGCAGAAATAACAGCAGTAGGCTTGAGATTAACTGACCACCGTAGGCATAAATATTCTCGATGTAATAGCTTTCAACCACCGGAAAAACAATATTTTTTAAGTAAAATACCATTACTGCATCCAGTGAAAGCACAACAGCAAAAATCAAAGTTAGCGATAAGCTATTTTGATCTTCTTTACATAAATAAACTAAGACAAAAAGTAAAATACAGGTGATCGGCTCAAAAACTGTAGCACTTACTACCGTAGTCATTAGCAAGGCTAGAATACTACCTTTGTCCTTCATATTGTCTGGATACAGTCGTGAGAGCGCTTCGGTATCATCCAAAATATCAGCGAGTTTAACTCTGCAGAGATCGGCAAATTTCATTAACGTACCAAGCTTGAAGGAGCTAACGCCATTAAGGTAGTTGTCTAACGTTCGCATGCCAATCCCGAGGTGGCGACATATATCTTCTCGTGACATCCCGCGTTTATGCTTTAGACCTTTTATTAGCAGCCCTATGCGCTGGCTTACTTCGTACTCTTCTGGCGTTTGCATCAGCCCGCCGTCTCCTTATTCCGTGATTTACTTATCGACTTATTACTACGTACTTTGGGGCTGCTGCGTATTTCTTTTCCGTGCGAGTATTCCTGCATAGAGGAGTACTAAACTGAGTAAGATCGGCGGGGCTTTAATGTATTCGTAATAATCATAAAAGAAAGTTAATTCCCAGAATGTCTTAGCGAAATCTTCATCCATACCGATATGCTCTAAGTTGCGAATAAAATTTTCCATCAATGCGCAAAAATCAATGAGCGCTATCATCATTGCTAGGAAGCACAGAGGTGCCTCTATAGGGTTTTTCTCGAAGACATCTTCAGACTTGCCTCGCGTGATAAATACAGCAAATTTCATTCTATATTTAAGTAAAATGAATAAAAGTAAGCTTAAAGACAAGTTAGTTGAGAAAGCATAAATATTTTGATAGAAGACATTAGTAACCACGGGAAAAAGAACAAAATGCAGCCAGTAGTTAGCTATATTCGTTAACATATAAACGGTGACAAAAATTGCGACCATGCATTGACTGTTTTTGTCCTTATATGAATAGCAAAGCAGCGCAATTAATAAAAGCAAGAAAACAGACTCGAAAAGCATAGCGGTTGTACCTAAGCCAAAAAGCAATGTAAGAATACTACCCTTGTCCTTCATATTGTCTGGATATAGTCGTGAGAGCGCTTCGGTATCATCTAAAATATCAGCGAGTTTGACTTTACATAAGTCAGCAAACTTCATTAACGTACCAAGCTTAAAAGAACTAACACCATTGAGGTAGTTGTCTAGCGTTCGCATGCCAATCCCGAGGTGGCGACATATATCTTCTCGCGACATCCCGCGTTTATGCTTAAGACCCTTTATTAGTAGCCCTACACGCTGACTTACTTCGTACTCTTCTGGCGTTTGCATCGCCCCGCTTTCCCTTTAACCAAAACACCAAATTAACCCAAACATTACATTTTGTTTAATATAAAGACAAGTACATGTTCTAAATAGATGAGAGCAGCATAGGTATTGAGGTTGAAACATAACTAGGAGAATAAAATGCTCATGCTTTCTAACTGTGGCAGGTGTTTGCAATATAAAATTGAAACGCAGTATTCGAAAGCTACTGCGTTTACATAAGATTTAGCTAATTTTGGATTGGTTGTCTTTTAGTTCGAACAACCAAACCGACATACAAGAGTGTAATACATAGAAAAGTAGGTACTGCTTTAAGATATTCAAAATAGTCATAAAAAAACGTGACTTCCCAGAATATTTTAGCAGTCTCCTCATTAACTCCCATACGATCTAAGTTACGTAAAAAGTTTTCCATTAACGCCATAAAGTCTATAAACACAAGCACCATAACTAGAAAATATAGAGGCCCCTCTGCATAATTTTTTTCGAACACGGAAGCGGATTTTCCCCTAGTCAACAAAACAGCTATTGTCATTCGATGTTTTACTAAAAACAACAATAGGAGATTGACCAGAAGTTGAAGTCCAAATGCATATATGTTTTCTACAAAGAAACTCTCTACTGCTGGAAAAATAAAGTACCTAGACCCAATTGCAACACAAACTTCTAATACAAAAACTGCTGCAAAAATCAATGTAAGCAATTGACTATTTTCGTCTTTTCTTGAAAAGCAGGTCAGTAAAAAGAGCATAGCGCAGATGATCGATTCAAGTACACCAAACTTTATAACAGATGCAAATAGCAACGCTATAATACATGTTATCAACGATAAACTAAAAAGACTTCTCATAATAACAACCCTAACCACTAGAACTTTGTTTTGTAGCTTCGACTTGTTGATCTCTTGGACCTCCGCCTTTGACAGCAGTTGCGCCACATACCAATTTACACCTTGAATAACTAAGAACTTTGTTTATGAGCTTCTTTTGATTCGTTGGCGAAGTCAGGCTAAATAAACTTTTCATATATACTTACTCTCTAATTACTGGCTTCACTTAAACATCGTCTAGGAGTCAGGTTTAATAGCTTCCGCCTCTACACCCCTAGGAATCTCTCCTTTTGAAGTACCAATACCACCGTAAATCTGTTTACACAATGAGTGACTAAGGGCTATTTTTATTAGTTTTTTCTGTGCAGCCTTCATTGTTCTTTTCCTCACTTTTTTCTCCATACAGGCCAGAGAGCTTATCTGTATCTTCTAAAATATCTGATAACTTTACTTTACAGATTTCAGCAAACCGAAGCAATGTCCCAAGCTTAAAGGAGCTAGAGCCATTTAAATAGTTATCAAGGGTCCTGTCACCCACACCTAAACGCCGGCTAACCTCTTCTCGGGTCATCCCTTTTTTGCGCTTTAGCCCTCGTATCAATCGGCCGATACGTTGGCTTACCTCGTATTCTTCTGGCGTCTGCATCGCCCCACCATATCTCTCAATCACCCCAACCAAATTAACCAAAAGTTTACATTCAGTTAAATATAAAGACAAGTAGATGACAGTACTATTTTTAGGTGCATACTCGCAAAACAACCCAAAACAGAAACAAACTTATCATTATATTTGAATTTTTGGTATCAATCGATTTAAGCAACCCTCGCTAAACCTGCTTATTTGTTGTTTTGCAGACCATTAAAATCAATAATTAAAAACACACAAACTTCTCTATTTTTATGTGAAAATCTTCACATTATTGTGTAGGCGCAGCATTTGCTTTATTTAAAACCTGCTTACTACGCGCTGTTATTCCTGCGTATAAAACAAACATGCAGAGCAGATAAGGCACGGCCTTGATATAAGCAAAGTAATTATAAATAAAGGCTAGCTCCCAAAATGGTTTGGCAACTTCTTCACTTATTCCTAAACGCTCTAGGTTACGGATAAAGTTTTCCATCAATGCCGCAAAATCAATCAAAGCTAACGTACATGCGAGTGCATAAAGCGGCGCATCTACTTGGTTCTTCTCAAAAATGCTGGCTGAATTCCCTTTGGTAAACCACGCACCTAAAAACATTCTGTATTTGATCATTAGCGCCAGCAGTAAACTCAGTAAAAGTTGAGTTGCAAAAGCATAGATATTTTCAATGTAATAGCTTTCAATAGCTGGGAAGACGACATAATTCAACCAGTATGCAACAACGATTTCTAACGAAAAAGCAAATATAAAAATTGCAACAATGCTTTGGCTATTCTTGTCATTACGCGCATAAAACAATAACAATATAAGAAAAGCAAATAAGGTAAATTCAAGCACCATAACGCCGACAAAATAGCCCGTAAATAACAAAAAGATATTGCCTTTGTCTTTAATATTCTCAGGATACAAGCGCTTCAGCGCCTCGGTATCATCCAAAATATCAGCCAGTTTTACCTTGCAAAGATCCGCAAACTTTAACAATGTCCCAAGTTTAAATGAGCTCACTCCGTTTAGGTAATTATCTAACGTGCGCGAGCCTATACCTAAACGTTTACAGACATCTTCTCGGGTCATACCTCTGGTACGCTTTAACCCAAGTATTAACCTACCTATCCGCTGGCTTACCTCATATTCCTCTGGCGTTTGCATCTGTCCACCATTGTTTTACGTTAGCTCCCTTGAAATTAACCCAAACATTACATTTAGTTAAATATAAAGACAAGCTTCTCTCGATAAATTGCAATGAAAAAACAATAAAGCACTCAATACTTCACCAACTTTACGTAATTTGAAACATTTTCATCGTTTTTCACGTTTAACCGTTCTTTAAAGATAAACCTTATTGAGGGTATGCCCCTCATAGCCGTGAGTAATCCGCAGCCGGCGTTTTAAAAAGATCGCTGGGTAAACCAGCTCCTACGGGTGGTGTGGAGTCCGTATAAGGTGCTTTGTGTAGCGGTTGGTGCCTTATAAAGATCGCTGGGTGAACCAGCTCCTACGCGAGGTGTATCGCTGGGTAAAACAGCTCCTACGCGAGGTGTATCGCTGGGTAAACCAGCTCCTACGCGGAGGTGTATCGCTGGGTAAACCAGCTCCTACGCGAGGTGTATCGCTGGGTAAACCAGCTCCTACGCGGGGTGTATCGCTGGGTAAAACAGCTCCTACGCGGAGGTGTATCGCTGGGTAAACCAGCTCCTACGCGGGGTGTGTCGCTGGGTGAACCAGATCCTACATGGGGATGTATCGCTCGGTAAACCAGCTGCAATATTAAAAGGTGATTGTTATGCTTTACAAAAAAGTACAACTGTTCTATTTTAATAAAAGTACAAGTGTTCTTTTTTAGAGGTCAGGATGAAATTCAGCTACTTTAACGACAAAGACGGCTCGCTTATTACCAAGATAAGTCGGGGTGTTACAGGGCTTATGTGCACGCTTGCGCCACCTATTACTTCGAGGTTAGGTCAGGTACTACTGATGAGTCCGCATGGTAAGCGTCAATATCAGTTTAAAAATAAAAAACCCAATGGTGAGTTCAATATTCTTACCTCGCTTGGTCGCGTTCATGTAAACGTGTTTGGCCTTGGTCCGAAGACCGTTGTGTTAAGTCATGGTTGGGCCGATAACAGCAGTTGCTTTGATACTTTGATCCCTGAACTCGTAGCAGCGGGATTTTGCGTTGTGGCGATTGATCATGTTGGTCATGGACAATCTCATGGTAAGCAAGCCCATTTGCTGGCTTTTGTTGAAGCACTGGATACCCTGATTGAGAAGCTAGAAGCCGATCGCCATGATATCGTGGCTTTGGTGGGGCATTCTATGGGCGCTGTGGCGCTGATGAACTTACCGGATTATCGCCTAGAAAATCGTGTGGTTATAAATGTTGCAACTCCCGTGCAGTTTTTTGAGCTGATGTTTGAGCGCGTTGCGCGAGCGGGTATTTCTGAAAAAATGCTGCACCAAGTGTTAGGCGCTATCACCACAAGATATGGCACGCATTGGCATTTGATCCGAGATAAATTCCACGACGGTGTACTTAAGTTTAAGCCGACATTTATTCACGATACCGAGGACCGATTTGCGCCATTTGAACACGTAGAGTCGCTTATCGCTGCCACTCCTGAGCGTTTAATCCAAACCTCAGGCCTTGGACATCGCCGCATTTTAGGCGATACTGGCGTTATTCAACGTATTACTCAAAGAATAACTGCATAAGTGATGAATAAAGGCGAGAGAACGAGACAAACCATTTTAGAGCAAGGTATGCGCTTTAGTAGCCAATATGGCTTAATAGAAGTCACTATTGGTTCTATGGCAAAGCTTTGTGGCTTGTCTCGCAGCGGGCTTATCTCGCATTTTGACAGTAAAGAAGATATGCAGTTGGCGATCCTCGATTACTGTGAAGATCAATTTATGCTGCATGTCGTCGCACCGGCACGACACCAAGATCCCCTAGTGCAACTCAAAATGCTCTTTTCTATTTGGGCAGACTGGACTCGTGAACTATTTAATGAGCCACATTCAACTTGCCCGTTTATCAAAGCGTTGGTTGAATTTAATTGCCATACAGACAGCCCTATTCATACCAAAGTTACCGAGCAACATAACCGATTATTTAGCTATATTAAGCATAAAATTGTGCAAGGGATAGAAAGCGGTATTTTTCATCCTGAGCTTGATGCGCAGTGCGCGGCGTACGAGCTATACAACTTGTATCTAGGCCATGCGATAGCGAAAAATACGGTACTAACAGAACATGCCAGCGAGTTGTTTAAACGTAATATTGAGCACTTACTCGAAAGTTACCAAGCTGATCCAAAAACACGGAGCGTATCTGCATGATTGAAATAATCTCTACCCCAACCCGCGATATTGTTGAGCAGCTTACTGAGCTATACATCGCGACCTTTTCAGCGCCGCCACGTAATGAAGAAATAGACCAAGCAGCCATTCGCTTGCTTATGGAAAAGGAAATCGAAGAAGGCGAAGTACGTGTTATTTTTGATGACTCAACAAAGCAACTTATAGGCAGTTTGTCGCTAGTGCCAATCGCGCATTTTAAAGATAAGGCGCGCTTTGATCTTACGTCAGGCCTATATATTTCGAACTTTATGGTTGATGCGAATATTCGCGGCAAAGGAATTGGCAAGCAATTGCTACAAGACACCTTAGCCGCTACTCGCCAACCTATCCACACTCGTTGTCGAGTAGATGCCTTAGCAGTGAATCATTTATTTCAGCGCCATGGCTTTAAATTGGTTGCTAATTACACAACAATTATGAATAACTCGGTTGCGGCGCGTAATATCTACACCTATCAAGCTGAATAATCTGCGGATAATCCTTGGATTGTCATTGTTGATTAATACATTCACTCTTATACTTTGCCAAAGAGTCGTCGTGTAGAGTAATGAGATGCTGAGGTTTTTTTCGATTGAACACGGTGTAATTTCCGAAATGGAACCAAGCGCCGACACCCCGATTGAAATAGCAATCAAAAACGCCCATTGGATAGATACTATTAATCCCACTGAGGAGGAGCGAGTTGCTCTAGCAAACACGCTAAATATTACCCTTCCTGGTGCGGATGACGTAGAGGAAATCGAAGCCTCTTCGCGCTGTTTTATCGACAGCGAAGGTCTGCATGTACACGCTTTATTTATGTCTCCCAATGACGGGCGTTTTAATACGGTGACCGTGGCCTGCTTATTACAAAAAAACTGCTTATTAACCATTCGTGATGACGAGCTTGCGGATTTTAGGTTGCTGCGACTGCGTGCGCGTAAAGGGCAAGTGGCGTGCGATAACCCAAAACAGCTGTTAGTGACTTTGTTCGACCAAAAAGTCGAAAACCATGCGGACATGCTTGAGGATATGCACCACCAGCTTGAAAAGCTCAGTGCCTATGTGCTTGAGGAAGAAGACTCAGATCTAGAAGAAGCTGTTAGTCGTATTTCAAGGCTAGAAGATGCCAACGGTAAAGTGCGCTTATGTTTGATGGATACGCAGCGCAATATCTCGTTTTTAATGCGCCATGTGGGGGTGCAATCTGAGGAGCGAGAAACGCTCCGGGAAGTCACACGAGATATCGAAACCCTAATGTCGCACTGCGCCTTTCTCTTCGATAAAGTGAATTTTTTGATGGACTCTACGCAGGGTTTTATCAATATCGAACAAAACCAAATTATTAAAACCTTCTCCATTGCCTCTGTCGTATTTTTGCCGCCCACTGTGGTTGCCAGTGTGTATGGGATGAATTTTAATAATATGCCAGAGCTAAACTGGGCATGGGGCTATCCTTTTGCCATTGCTATTATGCTGCTCTCTGGTTTTGCGCCTTATTTATTCTTTAAACACAAAGGTTGGCTGTAAACTTTGGTTAATCTAGAGGTGTAGCTTCATTTCAAGCAGGCAAGGTGTAAATCCCGCTTTTTCATAAGCGCGAATTGCTGCGGCATTACTACTGTATACATCAAGGTAAAAGTCGTTGACGTTTTGGGTTTTACACCAAGCGATTAAGTGCTCCATGATCGCTTGATTCAAACCTTTACCACGATGCTCAGGTGTTACATACATAAACCCAAGATAACCATGCTGCGTGTGCTGTAGCTGCTGTTTAGATGCTCTTATTTGCACATACCCTGTTGCCACTATTTGCTCTGATACTTCACCAACAACCACTAACGTATTCGAACAAGTGAGTAATTTTTCAAAATCGTAGTATTTGGCGTCTTGTGATTTGATTGTTGAGTTATACGGACGCTCCGCTTCGATCACTTGCTGTTCTAAACCTAGAAGTGTAGTTAAGTCGTTGATGGTGGCTGGTCTAATTATCATATTTTTTCCTTAAAAAAAGCCACCTTAGCTTAACTAAGGTGGCAAAGCCACTATCTACAGTGTTAAAAATTGTCAGGGACTACATGAGGTTAAGTGTTAATGGTCGTGAGATTCCTCTGCAGTAATACCAAGCCATACTAGTTTTTCTGGTACGTAATCTAGCTCAAATGTGTCTACCAGTTTGGCTTCTTCTAAATCAAACTTTTTAATTTGTTTTGCGATTGGGTCGCTCACATATACCGCTTGCTCTGAATGAGAAAATGTAATTTGGAAGCCGTGACCTTCTGGCATCGTAGTTAAATCAGCATCACTTACTTGTACTTCACCTGCAGCTTCAAAATGGTGTTCACCATCATGCTCATGACCGGCAAAAATGCTGAGTTTACCTGCGGTATCCATCACCACAACATGCTCACCCGCAAAGCTAAATCCAAAACTCGCAATGCGATAGTTATCACTTACTTGCCATTCAAGCTTCTCGATATGGCCGTGCTCTGGGTCAACCATCAGCACATCATTACCTGCTGATGCGATAAATTGCTCTGCATCATGGTGGCCTTTGAGGGTGCCAATTCGCTGCCCGTCAGCAAAGTAATCTGGATTAGCTAGTTTTACTGCACTAAAGCTTTCGCCTTGCTGAGTGATAACCGCAACACCATCACCACAACCAAATGCCACTGCTTCTTCATTTTGTGCGCTGCCGTGAAGTGCTGGACAGCTTACGTTAAATACCTGCTCTTGATGAAAATGGTCACCATGCGCATGATACAAACCAATTTGCGAGGGTAGAGAAGTTTCGGTTTGAGGGTCTCTGATCGTGCTAATTAGAAATTCGCCTCGAGCTTGCGCCGCACCGTGCATGTAAGTGTCGTAATGTAATGCAGCGACTTCGCTTTGCTCGCCGCTAATATGCGCTTCACTAAACATCGCGGCACTGGCATTTTGTTGGCTGTCTTTGTCGCCATCTGAGAACACAGCAATACCAGACTCACCGACAGTCACGTGTGTTGGCTTCACTGATTCTAAATGGAACGAAGCAAGTGCAGGCGACTCTTCGTGAGTATGGTGATGGTCGCCATGCTCCTCTTCATATAAACCACCGTCAATAAACTCCACTAAACCTTGGTCACGTTGTACCAAGACAGCAAAGCGGTGATTTTCAGAGCTATATACATATTTTGGATAGTGTGTAACGCCAATCGAGTCGATAAGTGATTTATCCGCCGTTGAGTACACATTCACAACGTTACTTTCTGCGCTAGTGACTAACAGGCGACCATTTGCGTCTGTGATCGCATCTCCATGATCATGATCATCATGACCATCGTCATCATTGCCATTATCTTGTGCTGGCGGGTCTACTTTTACAATTGTGTGCTCAGTACCACCACATGCAGAAAGAAGAATTGCGGAAATGGCAACTGCCAAAAGTTTACCTTTTAATACCATGAGAGAGATCCTATTTTTATTTATGTTATACCATAACTTTAAATATGTTATCTTATAACAAAACTAAAAACAACACCTCGACTAATCACCTATTGACTATTTTGCGCGCAAACCCAATAGTGAAGTATGAAATCCACTTGGCATTACCAGACAAAAGGCACTCTCAAGATAACAAATGCCTTGATGTAACACTCCGGCTATATAAAAAGGACTACTTAATGGACTATTTGGTTGCTATCACTTTATTTGCTATTGCGTCTTCCGTAACGCCCGGGCCAAACAATATTATGGTAATGACGTCTGGCGTTAATTTTGGCTTACAGAGAAGCATCCCCCTGTTAAGCGGTATTTGTGTTGGCTTTTCGATCATGCTGTTGCTGGTCGGCTTGGGTTTTGCACAGCTTTTTGAGCTATTTCCTAGTTTGCACTTTATTTTAAAGTGCATTGGCGTCATTTACCTTTTATATCTTGCCTACCTTGTCGCGATGTCTTCACCCACGACTGATGCAGACTCAACCCCTCAACCTTTTTCGTTTTTAAAAGGCGCGTTATTTCAGTGGGTAAACGCAAAAGCATGGATTGTCGCTATAGGTGCTATTTCAACTTATACCTCCGCTGACGCAGATTTTATGAGTCAAAACTTGATGATCACCATTGTCTTTCTGTTGGTGTCATTTCCTTGTGTTGGGATCTGGTTGGTGTTTGGTTCATCGCTGAAACATGTATTAAAAAATGAGCAAAGTCGTAGATGGTTTAATTTTGTGATGGCTGCATTACTTGTGCTTTCAGTAATGCCAATTGTGCTGGAGATCTTTGCAGGATAATACCCTGCAAAGATTACCGTGTTATTGTTACTTGTTGTCCGCTTTTTACCGACGGGCGATCACCCACACTGCATGCACAATTCCTGGTATATAACCCAACAATGTCAGCAAAATATTTAACCAAAAAGCCCCGCCAAGACCGACTTGTAAAAATACACCAAGTGGTGGAAGCAGAATTGCAATGATGATCCTCAATAAATCCATTGTTCTCTCCTAAAAGTTATAGACGCTTTCATCCTGCATGGGTTATGCCAACTCAAAGGAATGCCTTTTGCATTAACCCAATAACAGTATAGGAGATAAAAAATGCCAGATTGGATTAATCTTGATTTAGCACTCATTTGGTATCACTTTTACCAAATTGTTTTTGCGTTTTTACTTACATTACCTTTAGCTATTAATAGAGAAAGTCGCTCTGATAGCGCGGGGCTTAGAACATTCCCATTAGTCGCTATTTCCTGTTGTGCTTTTATTTTAACAAGTATGGATGTATTTGAGTCACATGAAGCACAAGCGAGAGTCATGTACGGTGTCATTACTGGAATTGGTTTTATTGGTGGCGGTTCAATTGTGAAAAACGATAATTCCACACATGGCACAGCAACCGCTGCAGGTATCTGGTTAACCGGGGCAATAGGGATCTCTAGTGCATACCAGCGATATGAAATCGCAATTGTATTAAGCGCGGTGGGCTTTATGGTATTTCGCTTACTTGAGCCTTATAAAAAGCCTTCCAGCTCCCAATAAGTTTACATTGAACCTTTAGTCCGCTTGCTCGTCACTTGACGTTTGAGCTCTAGCTTTTCACCAAAAAAGTATTCGTAAACGATAACTGAAGTAAAATAGAAGAATCCGAACACACTGATATCAATTAGCAATTTGCCAAAATCGAATGGCTCTTCAAAAAGTAAATATTCAAAATCAGTGATGTAAAAGACTAATTTAGTTAAAAAAAGTGCGGGTAAAAGAGAAATGATAAATTTCAAATTAATGTCCTTTTAATTTGCGTGACCTACAATCCATAATGAAGTCTAACTGATTTATTCAGAGATTGCACGCAGTATACAATTTATTTCGATAATTTACAAAGAGTTACTATGTAAGCCCCATATTAGCTGAGCGAGCGCCCAGCTAATATGAACATATCAAAATTTAATGATAGTGGAAACCGCTTCCTCGTTTGCCGTTTCAATAGACATTTTCAGCTCACGATTTTGCCAATCAATGTCTATCAAGCCGTAGTTACTTCCCGATTTATTAATCAAATGGCGGTTAGATGTTGTCAACTTTGCGATATCTTTGCTAACTACGCCAACTCGTCCCGTTGGGATATTAGCACCAGCTGGCGCACAGTTGCCCCATTCACCCTCAATACCTTTTTGGTTATCATCCACTTGGGTATAACACCAAGGCTTATCATTGTCTCGCGTGATACAACCTTGATAGGTAATGCCTGCATATTTGAACGGTAGCTGACATGCTTTGGCAAAATTGCCATCCCCTTTGTCGTCTGCGTAAATAGGTAATCTTAATGGATTTTTAATATGATAAGGCCAGTTTTGACCAAAACCCGATGCCGTCACTTCGTAGACGTTAACTGCTTGACCATATGTGCTGCTTGCGGGAATAGTCTTTTGCAAAAGCTCTCCCCAATGTTGATCGCCAGACAAAAACACAACGGCTTTAGTCTTACCTTCGTTCACTGATTTCTGTACTAACCTAAGCAAACGTTCCCTTTGTGCTGGCATTTCAGCCCAAGACTCATAACTAGTACCAGACATATTTGTTTCTTCTAATGACGCGATGGCAGCATTAAATGTTTTGCCGTCTCCATAAGCACAGTAGTTAGTTTTACTTCTGCCTTGATGCAGCGGAGGCAGTACTTGAATGCCGCTTGCAATGAGCTTGATTTCTGATGGCTTTTGTAACTCTTGCTCAAGCCATTGCCACTGCGCCTCTCCCAATATAGTGCTACTTTCCCCCTCACACGTTCCGTAACTTGAGAAGGTTGGAGAGCGGAAGTAACGGGCATCTAATGTGATCACATGCGTGGTTTCGCCCGATCCCCCCAACATTTTTGCTTCATAAATACCAGCTTGACCATTCAGTCTTGGATCTGTTTTATCGACATCAAAGTGACGCAAATATTCTTTTTGTGCGTTTACTCTCTCTGGATAATGTTTGCCTTCATTGTTCCAACCAAAATCATGGTCATCCCAAGTCGCCATCACAGGGATCTTAGCCTCTAAAAACTTGCGATATTCACTATTATTCTTTTTATCATCATACTTCTGGCGCATCACCGCCATATCAGTGGTATCTGCGTAGATATTGTCCCCTAACCAAAGAAACAGATCCGGTTGTTGGCCAATTAACTTAGCGAGCGCTTCTGGCATATCTCCTTTGGTTTTGAAACATGAACCTAACGCAACTCTATCTAATCGTTTACTTTGTAGGGGTTGAGTGTGAGCTAAAAGCGTTGGCGGCGCTTCTGGTTGACATTCTTCCCAACCGCCCTCTTCGACATAACACCAAGGTGCGGTGTGATTTCGGGTTGTACAGCCATAAAACTTTTCACCTTGATACTCAGATGGCGTTTTACATGCTTTTCCGGTTACCGTTTTGAATTCTGGGATGGTTTCTGTTCTGACATGACCCCATGTTGCGCCTTCGATGCTTTGTTTTAAATAGCACCACTGGGAACCTGAATTATTTTTATCCGTTGTCCCTTGATACTGTGCGGCTAGATAGTTAAAGGTGGATTTACAAGACTCGTAGTGAACTTCAGGTTCTGCACTGGCGACGCTGCTCATGAGCATCAACACGGCTGGCGTGAGAGTATAAGTTTTCATCGTTTCCTCGGTATTTGAATGTTGGCATCCTTGCTAGTTTTCCTTGCGGGAACGGAGTCTAATCCGGCAATGTTAAATTTTAGTTTAATATTTATTTCAAGTTCACATTTACTTCCGCATTCATGAAATAATACGAAAGTGGCTCAATAAATGAGCCATAACGAGGCCTTATGGCAAGTGATTGATAAGCCAATCAATAAATACTTGGATCCGAGCTCTTTTTGGTGAATAGGGATCAAATAACACATAGCGTTGCCATACCACAGGGTGAGGGGTATCAAAAAGCTGCACAATAAGGCCAGCTTGTTGAAAGTCTAAAAATAGCTCTTTGGAGACGATTGCAACACCTTGGCCTTTAAGCGCTGCACTCAATGCCATGTCATTAGAAGAGACTCGAGTGTGTGGGCCTTTGGCACAAATACTTGAACCGCATATCCCCTGAGACTCAAACCATTGCTCCCAGCTTACTTTATCATCGTCGTGGTGAATAAGATTACACCTTGCTAAATCATTCGGAGACTTAATTTGCAGCGATTCTTTGTAGCTTGGTGAACAAACAGGGTAGTTGCTATCTTCCCCAAGATATAACTGCTCAAGTCCGGCGGGGCAGGCTAACTCTCGCTTGGTAGAAAACCGGATCGCGATATCAATATGATTTAAACGAATATCTTCAAAGCGATTAGAGCCAAGCACGCGAATTTGGATGTCGTCATGAGACTCGTAAAACGAGCACAGGTTAGGCATTAGCCATAAAGAGCAAAAAGACTGGGTTGACGTGATAGTCAAGCTACCAGCCAATTCTTGTGTTTGAATTTGGTTCAATCCCCCAATAATGCGCTTAAACGCACTTTGAGTAGACATTAACAACACTTCGCCGGCTTCAGTTAAGTGCATATTGCGGCCTTTTCTTACAAAAAGCTTAACTGCAAGTGCATTTTCTAATTGCCGCATTTGTTGGCTTACTGCCGCTTGCGTAATGTTCAATTCGAGTGCAGCTTGAGTGTAACTTTGGAGCCGAGCTGCACTCTCAAAACAGCGTAATGCACTTAAGTGCCTTAACCTCTTATCCATAAGCTCAACTTATATTAATTGTAATTAACTATCGTTGGTATCCTGCCATATTTTGACCCAAGATACAGTCATAAATTACTTAACCTAAACGCAGTTTATTCACTACTACGACAGGAGCAACAATGAATTATTGTAAACCAAAGCCAAAGTCACAGTTATTACACTGGTTAACTATAATCGGGGCCTATCTGAAGTTAGAACACATAGTGAAACATAAGTAGTTTCAATATGTGGGAACATTCCTTATCCAAACCTCAGGTTAATTAAGTACGGTGGAGTCTGTTACAATTTTTGTTACACAAAAAGTCGGCTAATCCACCTCTTCAATTTATTGATATTACTTAATATTTAAAATATTAGCCCGATAGTAAACCTTTACCCCCACTCTTTTTGCAACAAGTTTTGTTAAAGTAAAAGGAACATTGCGCTAACTATCTATGCTTTTATCACACCAAGTGACAACATACAGAGCATTGATTCGCAAGATAAATCAACAATAACAAAATGAATAAAGGATTTTTATGCTATCTAGGTCTTTAATATGCAGTGCTATTTTGCTGTCTATCAGCGCTTCAGCTCAGGCCCAACCAAATGCTGAACTTCATCGTCTAGCCACCGTGGCTAAACCTATAGAGCAAGCGGTCACATTTAACTTAGACCCTTCTAAAGAGCGTTTTTCAGGACACACGACTATAAAACTTGAGGTGCTCAAAGCCACCCAATTTATTGAGCTCAACGGATTAGACTATGCGATAGATACCGCTGAACTAGTCGGAAAAACGTCGTGTGAGCTCAGAGATAAAATGCTCGAAACCGGTAAAGTGAGATTGAGTTGCGAAAAAACACTGCAACCCGGTCGCTACACGCTTACTATCGACTATACCGCCCCCTTCAACCGTAATAGCGTCGGTCTCTACAAAACCATAGATAACGGCGTGCCTTACTTATTTACACAGTTTCAGATGAGTGATGCAAGAAGAGCAATGCCTACATTTGATGAGCCTGAGTATAAAATCCCATTTCAGCTCACTATTACAGCCCCTGACGATCAAAAAGTATTCGCCAACACGCCTGTTTTAGAGACCAAAAAGTCGAATGGCATGACCACCCATTACTTCGACAAGACGCCGCCTCTTCCTTCTTACTTAGTCGCCTTATCCGTTGGTCCATTCGAAGTACTTGATGTTAAAGGGATGTCGGTTCCGGGTAACATTATTACCCCACAAAAGAAATCAAATCTTGCCGCTTATTCCATCGAAAACACGCCAAAGATACTCAAAGCACTTGAAGACTATTTTGACTTACCCTATGTCTATAAAAAACTAGACCAAGTTGCAGTCCCTGAATTTCCGTTCGGCGCAATGGAGAATGCAGGCCTGGTGACTTATCGTGAGGATATACTACTTATTGACCCTGCAACGTCAACCCAACAAGCTCAAACCTCACATGTGAATGTTATCGCTCACGAACTTGCACACCAATGGTATGGCAACCTAGTTACGATGAAATGGTGGAATGACCTGTGGTTAAACGAGGCGTTTGCCACTTGGATGGCTGCAAAGATCACCCAGCAGCTATTTCCTGAACTAGAAACAAATTTATCCCTATCTCAACACAATGCAATGCCCTATGATGCTCAAGCAACTACCTCACCGATCCGTAAACCGGTTATTACAGAGTCTGATGTAACAGACGGCTTAGGTCTTGCGTACAGCAAAGGTAGCGCGGTACTTTACATGGTTGAGCAGTGGCTTGGGGAAGAGGTATTTAAGCAAGGCATGCGCAATTATATCCGTAAATTTGCTTATAAGAATGCAGAAGCCAAAGATCTATGGAATGAGCTGGGTAAAGTATCTAATAAAAATGTAGCGACAGTGCTAGACTCATTTGTATCACAAGCTTCATTTCCACTTTTGACGATTAAGTTAGATGGCCAGAATGCCACCGTATCGCAACAACGTTTTGTAATAAAAGGACAAGAAGCAGCAGCACAAACTTGGCATATCCCCATCACACTGCGCTATGGTAGAGGTGACAAAACAGCCACTAAGACAATACTTCTAGACTCCAAGGCGCAACAGATTAAATTAGACTTTGAGCCTGAGTGGATCTTACCAAACGACAACGCGACAGGTTATTATCGCTGGGATCTTTCTGAGTCTCAACTCGCAAGCCTAATATCACATGCCCCAAACAAGCTAAACGAGCGGGAGAGATTAGACTTACTAAGCAATGTTGACGCGCTAATGGAGTCTGGAAAAATAAACGCCAATGCGTTGATGTTAACGCTCAGTGAGTTTATTAACGACACTCATCCCAAAGTAGCAAAGGCCGCTCTTACTCAATTACTATCACAACATAAACAGTATGAAGACGATTCAAATAAGTTACTTTGGGAGAAACTTTATACCACTTATGTTGAGCCTGCGTTTTCTCGATATGGACTTGAGGCAAATGCAAATGAACCAGCTGCCACATCGGAAATACGTGCAGCATTGGTTAGAGCACTGGCTTTCGAGACAAAGCATCAAACCATTATTAAGCATGCAAAAAAGCAAGCGAGTTTATATTTAACGTCACCTGATAAAGTTGACCCCTACTTGGCTAGAAGCTTCCTGCAAATTGCCGCTTACTACGGTGATGCTGAGCTGTTGAAGTCATACAAAAAAGTATTTGAAACCACCAATAACCCAACTCAACGTACTAATCTATTGCTTGCAATGGGTTATTTTGGTCCACAAGAACTGCAACAACAAGTACTAGATTATGCGCTAAGCGAGCATGTAACGGCCTCCGACTTTAATTACATATTAAGCGGGAATGGTAAAGGCGATGAGCGAAAAGCGCTTTATCAAAAGTGGTTTTATCAGCACTTTGAGCGCTTAAAGGAACGCTTCCCTCCTTTTGCAAAGCCACAGCTACCTTTTTACCTATTTACGTATTGTGACGCGGATGCATTAAAACAAGCTCAGCAGTTTTTTGAACCGATGCAAAAAGAAGTAGAAGGTTTAAGTAAATCACTTAAGCAGCTGGAACTGGCAACAAATACCTGCATCATGCAAAAGCAAAGAGAGCTAGCTTCAGTCAATCAATTTTTGAATAATCTGTAAAAGACTCCAACCAGTTGTGGCGCTTTTGGCTTTTGCCGAGCGCCACTATTTTTTAGGATAAATATGTTACGCCCACTTTTATTATTATTATGTCTGCCATTCGTTTTGGCCGCTGAAACCGTAATTGATCCAGCTCGTGATAGAGCAATTCCAGTAGAAACTCATTTGCCAACCGACACCAACCCCTGTTCAAAAGCGGCACCTTGTCCTGTTGCACTGCTAAGCGCCGGCTATGGTGTCTCACATACTGACTATCAATTTTTGGTCAAGACGCTAAACCGAGCTGGATATTTGGTTATTACTGTAGGCCATGAGCTTGCAACTGATCCTCCTCTTTCCGTCGAGGGGAACTTATACGAAACACGCGCAGAAAACTGGCAACGAGGCGCTGATACGCTGGTGTTTATTCACGATTACTTTAAGCCAAAGTTCACCACCTTTGATTTTGAGCATATCCTCTTAATTGGCCATTCTAATGGCGGCGACATTTCAGCATGGTTAATCAATCACGGGGCTAAATTTGTAAACCAAATCATTACGCTAGATCATCGCAGAGTGCCATTACCGAGAAGCCTTGATGTAAAGGTATTGTCGATACGAGCAAGTGACTTTCCAGCGGACAAAGGGGTGTTGCCAAGTCGTACTGAAAAGCACAAATATCAGGATTGTGTTGTCACGATAGCGAGCGCAAAACACAATGACATGACTGACGAAGGTCCGAGCTGGCTAACCGACAAAATAGCACAAATTTTGGCTGATCATTTGGCTGGTATACCTTGCTTAGAGAATGAAAAAGCAAATGACCAATAGTCTAGTCGCGAAATGCAGAAAGGGAAGCGGGTAAATCTCACACCCCTTTCTGTTTATATGTTCTGCTTGAGCTGAGCTTTATTTAATTTCAGCCACAGGCATTGATAGCGGTTTTACACACATAAAATATGCCCAAGCAATCAATATGATTTGCAGTGGTGCTCTAATTAGCAAATAAACAGGTCCCCACTGATGTCCTCCCAGGCCAACGCTGTTGAGCGCGGCATACACATTTGCGGGAAAAAACAGCATAAAAATGGCAATTGCCGCTTTTGCTGCAGGTAATTGGTATTTTGGTATAAATAACAGAATCGCTACTACGAGTTCGATGACACCAGTGAAGTACACCAAAGGAAGCCTATACGGCACCCTACTAGGTAACATTTCTACCATCTCTTGTGCTTTTACGATATGGCCAATAAAAAAGAACATAAATGCGATACCGAGACCCCAACAGGCAAGCGTTGTGATCTCTACCTGTACGTCTCTTATCTTTGAATAGATAACACCGAACAATAACGGGCCGCAAAGTAACAGTATAATGATGATTGGTGTAACCATGGTTTATGCCTTATCCCTTAACATTGTTAGCGGCTAAAAAGCCATCTAATTACGCCAATCATGTCACGTGATGTTCCTAAAAACAATAAAGGTCAGCAGGCCCTAGATTTTGCTGACCTTTAGCTCACCACTTTCATCAACTCCGCTTTAGTCTTGCCGATATCAAACTGCTCAACCATCTCTCGCAATTCATTGGCTTTACTCAACAATGACAGCCCCGATGCATTCGTCATCTCTACCAAGGTATTGTTTTGCTGCGTAATACCGTCAATTTGTTTAATCGCTAGATTAATTTGCTCAATACCACTCGATTGCGTATTGCAAGCCTCAGCGATCGTTTGCACTTGCGATGCAAGCCCATATACACTTTCCACAATGGTTTTTAGCGTTTCACCGGATTCTGAAGCCAGCTTAGACCCTTGCTTCACTTTGACGTTACTGCTTCCCAACAGCTCAGAGATATCCTTTGAGGCACTTGCACTACGCAGCGCTAAATTTCTTACTTCTGAGGCAACGACCGCAAAACCTTTTCCTTTTTCTCCCGCTCGTGCAGCTTCAACAGAGGCGTTCAGTGCTAATAAGTTAGTTTGAAATGCAATGGAATCAATAACCTCAATGACTGTGAGTATTTCTTTGGCACTCTTACTAATCTCGGTCATTGCCTCAATCGTTGACTCAACAACCTTTCCACCTTGCTGTGCTTGCTGGTTAACTTCTATAGCCAACTGATTAGCAGATTGCGCATTATTGGCGTTTGAGTGCACGGTTTCGGTGATTTCACCGACTGATACTCGTGTTTCTTCAATAGATGCGGCTTGAGAAGAGGACCGCTCACTTAACTCTTCAATACCTGTGGTGATCTGCTGTACCGAGACAGTGATGGATTCCGCCATGGCCAGCAGCTTTTGCATCATATTGGCTAAGTTGCCAACGCTGGTATTCACAGATTGTTTCAACAGCGCAAAATCACCTGCATAGCTTTTTTCAACTTGGCGAGTTAAATTGCCTTGAGATAGCCCATCCATCACATTCATGCACTCCTTAAGCGGCGCTTCTATCGAGTCCAGCGTTTCATTCATGGCTGTGATTATACTGGCGTATGCGCCGTGGTGTTTACTGGCATCAGCTCTATGTTGTAAGTCTCCCTCACTGGCCGCTTCAGCAAGCTTTTCGGCATCGGTTAGCATCAATTTTATCGCACCAACACAAGCGAAGAGGCTTTGATAGATGCTATCAAATTCTCCTTTATAACCATCATTCGTGAAGGCGGGTAACTCTCCTTTTGCGATACTTTCTAGATATCCGCTTGTAAGTGCAACGGGTTTAGAGACCGCGTCAAGTGTTTCATTAACACCACGAATGATTTTTCGAAATTCACCTTGGTGTTTAGCCTCATCCGCCCGAGTAGAAAGCCTCCCCTCTCCTGCGGCGGCAACTAAACTGTAAGTATCTTCAATAAGTAACGAAAGCGAAGACGTGGCACGTTGTAAGGCCATATGTATTTGCGCAAATTCGCCCTTAAACTCACCGTTAATCTGCTCAGGAATTTCTCCTTTTGAAAGCGAAGTAAGATATTGTTTTGTTTGACTAATAGGTTGCTCAACAGCATCAAGTAGTTTGTTAAGTCCGCTGGCTATTAATTTCATGGAGCCAACGTATCCCTCAAGGTTTAGACGTTCACTTAGTTTGCCATCGGAAGCTGATTTAATGAGCTGTTCAACCTGTTGCTCCGCACGCCTTGTCTGACTTAAATCCTTAAATTCAAATACCGTACCTAACACCCTACCATTTTGATCGGAGACCGGGTTGGCGGTTGCCGCAATGATTATGTCACCTACGCACCACTCCCACTCTAACTGGCGTACTAATTGACCCGAGGCTTGGTGTAGTGCTTTAGAGCTGTGAAGTAAAGCTTCGGGAATTGGATGATTAACAATTTCAGTAGGCACGCTTAGCGCAGTGCGGTAACGATCAAACAAAGACTCACATTGTGCGTTTACGTAGATCACTTGATTACTGTCATCACATAAAAGCACGGGCGCTGCCACGTTATTTAGCGCATAACGGATCCGTAAGTTTTCTTTTGCTTGTAGCTCTAGCTTTTGGGTCGCATCAAGTAAGCTAGTTTGCATTTGCCGTAGATTTGTCAGTAAGTTACCTATTTCATCGTCACTGTGTACAACGACTTTGTTGTCTAATCGACCACTCGCAATTGCCTTTGCCACATCAGATGCACGGCGGATTGGACGAGTGATTAAATGCTGCATATACCAAGTCAGTAATCCTAAAGTCACAAGCGCAACAACGATGAGTCCTAGGGTACTAAAAAAGATAAGTTGGTTTTTTGTTGCGACAATTTCACTCGTTCTCGTGTCTACTAACGCGTTAATTTGCTCATTAATTTCAAGTAGGTACACACTTGCTTGGCGGTCTATTCCACTCACTGAAGCATCAGCAAGGTTAATATCAAAGCCTGAACTTTTGAATAGATCCACCGCTTCACGATATTTTTGTCCTAAGGTGAGGTGCTCTTTTTGATATTCACGCAACTTATTTTCTAGGGTAGGTGGTAACGTATAGGCTGAAACAATTGAACTGAGTTGTTTTTGTACCTCAGCTTCTTTGGTTTCAAATCTTGACCAATATTTATTTAGCTGGGCAGGATCTCTTCCTCTAATGAGTACATTTTTCCACTCTTGTACTTGGGTTTTGAAATCATCGAGCACTATGTTTATTTGCTCGCGAGCAGCCAATTCATTGTCTATCATGCTGTCATACTGTTCCGCGACGCGTTTCATCACCAAAACAGTAACCATCGCCCCGATGAGCATTACCACTAAACCCGCAGTTACCGCAGAAATAAGTTTTGCCTTAACACTTTTCATTCTGAGTATCCCTAATTATGAAAAGATTGTTACATAAAGATAGAACAGGAATAGTGGTGCCACAAATCAATGCAGTATCAAGGGTGAAAAACCGTTATTGCACTTTGATTTACAATGTAAAACTTATGACATTCGTCATCATCACAGAGTCACAAATATCTGCTAGGATAGGTTCGCAAGAGAATAAAGGAATAATACCTGCAGAGCAGGTTTTTAGCGGAGTAAGTAGATGTCGGCGTTTTTTCGCTATCCGACGGCTTGGTTGGTAACAACCATTTTCACTTGGTTAGCCGTTGCAATACCAAGTTTGATTTATGCTCAGCAAAAAGCACAATGGCTGCCTTGGGTACAGCATACCGGTGTTTTGATCCTCGTACTTTTATGTATCAATGAATCCGAAAAATACTATGGCTACAAGGTTAGGTATTCAATGCTGTTTGTATTGGCACTTTTGATCCAGTCAATTAACCTTACCTCCCCGGCCGCAATTCATCTCATTTACAACGTAAAACTCGTTGGGATCCTTGCTTTTTATGTTCCTTTAAGTTTTGCGCTTGGGTATATCCTAGTTACCTCCTGCTTATATGTTGCGTCGCAATACTTTTTTTGGGGACATGGTTTTGAATATCTCAACGCTGTGTTATTTGCTTGTTTTCAGTTATTTGCGTACGTGGTGTGTAAAAGAATGCAAAAAGAACAAGAGGCCAAAGAAGCGCTACAACTCGCCCACAGTCAGCTATCTGCAACGCAGTCTCTGTTGAGCCAAAGTATTGCTAAACAAGAGCGGCTTCAATTAGCACGAGAGTTACATGACGACGTTGGACATCAAATAACCAGTCTGATTGTAAATTTAGATGTCGCAAGACGAACTGCAGCGGCACCATTGACCGAGCTATTAGATAGCTGCTATTTGCAAGCTAAAGACACCCTAAAATGTATTCGCGATTTAGTCAGCGACAAGCGTAGCAACGAGCATATCGATCTCCATGATGCTTTGCTGAGGCTTACTGAATCTATCCCTCGTCTTAACATTGAACTCGACTATGAACATCACCCATTACTCGAGAAACTAAGTTATGCCAATTGCATTCTAAAATGCTGCCAAGAGGCCATCACTAATACCTTGAAGCACGCCAAGGCGGATAAAATGCAAGTACGAGTGTATTGTCAACAAGGATTAAAAGTACAAATAAGCGATAACGGCATTACCTTAAATAGTATTCGATTTGGAAATGGTCTGGCTGGTATGCAGGAGCGGATCCAAGAACTCGGCGGCAGTCTTGATGTGTCAACTCATCAAGGCGTAACATTAACTATCCATTTTGGGACGACAAATGGCTAAAATATCAGTTTACCTAGTCGATGATCAGGCGCTTGTGCGCCAAGGTATGCAAGCACTCCTTTCGCTGAGTGGTGACATTATTTGTTCTGGAAGCTGTGGCAGCGGCAGTGAGTTCATTCAACAGGTTCAATCAAACCAAATTACAGCTGACATTGTGCTTTTAGATATGCGAATGCCTGAGCTAGATGGTGTTGATGTGCTCACCGAGCTTTTGCCTTTGGCTATAAACTTTAAAGTCATTATCCTCACTACCTTCAACGATACTGCAAAGCTAAAATTAGCCCTAGAACTTGGTGCTAAAGGCTGCCTTCTTAAGGACGTGGACTTAGAAGAGTTAATTGATGCCGTTCGACAAGTCCATCAAGGTGAACTCATCATCCAAGACGAGCTTGCTGAGACCCTACTAAAACCTGACCCCACTTTAGATAAGCTCACCACACGAGAAAAGGATATTTTAAAACTAATCGCGAAAGGATATTCCAATAAGGAAATCGCCAATACGTTATATAAAGCGGAAGGTACCATCCGTAACTCGGTTTCTTGCTTGCTCGCAAAACTGCAAGTACGAGACAGAACGCAAGCAACATTAAAAGCTAAAGCGCTCGGCTTCGGAGATTGATATTGCTACACTGCCATATCGCCATTTTTGGAGCCGTTTTTGAACAACCCAAATTTACCACTAGTTTATCACGCTAATTACTCATTCAATTTTGATCCAAAACACCGCTTCGTGATGAGTAAATTTGCGCGTCTATACCAAGAAGTAGATGCATTAAGGCTCATTCATAACAATGTTTATAGCCCAGAGCCCGGCAACCCATCGCCACTTGAAAGCGTGCACTGCGAGCAATATATTTGGGACTTATGGCGTAATCAACTCGACGCTAAAATGATGCGCCGTATAGGTCTACCTTGGTCAGAGCAGCTTATGGCACGTACTTTTACTGCGCCTCTTGGAACGCTAAAAACTGCAGAGCTTGCGCTTCAACACGGTATTGCATGCCATTTAGCCGGTGGCACGCACCACGCACATTATGATTTTGGCTCTGGTTTTTGCATGGTAAACGATCTCGCCTTTACGACCACACATCTGCTCGACAATAATCAGATCACCAATGCCTTAATCTTTGACTTGGATGTTCATCAAGGTGACGGCACCGCTGCCATGTTGAAGCACAACCCGTATGTTTATACCTGCTCAATCCACTGTGAGAAAAACTTCCCATTCCGTAAACATGCTAGCGATTTAGATATTGGCTTAGAAATAGGGATCAGTGACACACACTACCTCGAAATTGTTGCACATACGCTTGAGTCATTATTGATTGACCTAAATCCAGATATCGTGCTGTACGACGCTGGTGTCGATGTATGGCAAGGTGATAACTTAGGTAAATTAGATATCTCATGGCTTGGCATTGCGAAACGAGATGCACTGGTGCTGACGTTATGTCAAAAGCATGGTGTCCCTGTCGCAACCGTGATTGGTGGCGGATACGATAAAGATCACCAAAGATTAGCAAAGCGCCACGCGATTGTGGTGCAGCAAGCTGCAAAACTTTAAAAAATGATGATCTTTTTATTTTGCTCATTCGTTTATCATTATGAAGGGTTTGATTGGTGTAACACCTTTAGTTAATTTCCCCTTCACCATGGCACTGATTAGGCGCACCGTGTGGTGCGCTTTTCTCTTTACTCTCCTAAAAAACACTTTCACAAATATTTAAAAAACATTTAGTTTACATGAACGGTTCACTCTGTTAACGTACCCACTTCGCTAACTAAAACAAGGAATTAGTATGAAAACCAAACTTGCGATTATCGCTTCATTATTCGCGGCGAACTCAGCGTACGCTACTGTGGAGTTGTATTCAGGTGCAAATAACTGTGCTTTAGACAGTAAACTGGAGGCTGCTGCTTTCACTAAACATGCAAATGCGGTTGGTAACTTAGAAGCGTTAACACAAAAACACAGCGAACAAGCGGGTGCCACGGGAAATGGCTACTTTATTTTCAATCCTGCCTACTTAAGAACAGAGCGTTACTTCAACTGTAGTGTGCCGCTAAATGCTAATATAGGCCAATTTACGCTAACCGTTCATGGAACAACTAAAGGACTAACTGGTACTAATGCCTTTTGTTTGGTTTCAAAAATTCGTAAAGTGAGCGACGGCGGTATCGATAAATGGTTCAAGTTTAGAGAGACAGGTAAAGGTTTCTATTGGACTGATATATCTGATCCAAACGTAACAGAAGAGCAATTTGTTAGCCATACCACCACTTTAGACAATAACTACGAAAGTGGCGCTGTTTTGGACCTCAAGTGCAGAACAACGTGGGATAAAGGCAGCGTGGCAGTTGGTCAAATTGAGCTTAGCTACTAATATTGATTAGTACCCTATCACTATGGGCAACCTTTCCCTGAGGATTGCCCATTATGGCCCAACAAACTCTTGATTGTGCTTCGCCAGCGCACGCCTAATTCTCTCTATTAACATAGGTTCTGTATCCTTGCTAAATGCCATACAGCCACGCTGTTGTGTAGCTTTGGTTACTTCTATCAGAGGTACAACCTCATCATAATTGAGCCCGGCCGCCTTAAGTTCTTCACTCATGATATATTCCGTTGACATTACAAGATCTATCCGCCCTTTGAAAAAGAGTTTGTAAAAGCTTTTTGAATCTGCGGCAACAACCAAGTGCTCTCCCTGAGCGAAGCCATGTTGGATTAAGAAATCATAATAAAGATTTCCCTTCACAACTGCGGACGTGTACTGCTTGGCATCTTCCAATGAAGCAACTTGAATATCTTTACGCGTTTTCAGTTTGAAGAAATACACGCCTACAGGGCGGATCAAAGGGCATGCCCATTCGTAGTCAGCTTCACGCTCGGCAGTACGATAAATCGAATAAATCATTGTGTTTGGTCGCTCTTTGGCAATTTTCATCGCCCGTACCCAAGGGTAAACTTTTATCTCGTAGTCAACCTCGGCTTCTGCAAGCACCTCCCTCACCTTTTTTGTTGCTCTCCCAACAACCTCGCCTTTGTCATTGGTGAAGTTGTATGGCTTCCACTCTTCGGTCACCACCAGTAGCTCTTTTGCAGAGGCACTTAAACTCGTTAAAGAGAGTATAATCAGGCTATAAATCGCTAATTTTATTATATAAGCCAATATTTCTTCTCCGCTTTTTGCAATTCTACCTTAACTCATGCACCATATTAAAAATATAAAGTTTCTAGAACATCAATATGAAAAGCATAGTACTATTTATCCTACTCGTCGCTTGCAGTTTTACTAGCATGGCGAATGAACAAACAACGTCAAAAAAGCCGACAGAAAACCAACAACAACAGGCTTTGTCGCAATTACAAGAGCCCATGTATAGGCCCTTAATTGAGCGTTATATTCTTGATGAATTAAGAGCTGTCAGAGAAGATCAAATGCGCTTAAGAGCTGATATTGAAAAGAAAATCAGTCACTCTCAGCTAGATACTGCAGATCGCGCGATTACCTACACCACAGATACCATCAACAATGTGCTCTTTTTGATCACAGCGGCCGCGTCCATCTTAGTGGTTGTTGGTTGGACTTCTTTTAGAGATATTAAGAGTAAAGTAGAAGATATCGTTAGCCTGCGCGTTGGCACGATCACCGATGAATATGAAAAGCGCCTTCAGGTTATTGAAGAAAAATTACGCGAACGCTCTGAAGAAATCCTCAATAACCAGAAGAAAATCTCTATTACGAATGAAGTACACTCTCTGTGGATGCGGGCAAATCTTGAGAGTGACATGAACTCTAAAATTGAGATCTACGATGAGATCCTAAATCGCAAACCTGAAGATGTAGAGGCAATTGCCTACAAAGCTGATGCTTTATTAGAGCTTGGTCAAACCAACACGGCAATTGCTTTGTGTAATCAAGCGCTAGAAATAGACAGTGACTATGGTTATGCCTATTGGCAACGAGCATGTGCTTACTCGATGCTTTACAAGCACGCAGATGCGATGGCCGACATCCGTATGGCTTTGGAATATGCGCCTAACTTAAAGAACGAGCTGCAACACGAGCCAGCGTTTGCGAGTCTTGCAGACAACCAAAGCTTTAACGAGCTGGTGAATAGTTAAGTTGTTTTAGCAGCTCGACTTGTAATTGAGAAATCGCGTCGAGCTGCTTTTTAGAGATAATCAACGGATTTTCAATTTGATGGATGGCGGCACCTTGTAAATTAAAGTGCTTTTTCAGCTCAGTCATCATCGTACTGTCGTAAAAAAGGGCAGCCAAAGAGCCATCTTCAAGCACTTTTGTTAAACCATACTCTAGGCGTTTATAAAGTTTAATATCTTCTTTGCGGACATAGAAGTACACCATTGAAGGATAGAGCAACAGGTTCTTTTCGCCATAAGTCACTTGCTTGTTATCGAACGCCTTGAGCTCAGGTACTACTTCAATGACACCTCGTGGAAAGATCTTACCGGCACTCTTTGCGAGCACTCGATAACTTGCCAAGCCATCAACATATTTTTCTACCGTAAAACCTGCCTTTTCAAAAATATGAACATCAGGCCAATCCTGCCCTAAAACAACGTTGAACTTTTGTAGCTCTGATAACGATAAATGCACATTAAGCTTGCCGCTGTCAGCCACATTCATAGCCAGTACTCTTATACCAAAGCTGCCAAACGCTATGGGAATGGCCACAGGCTTTGCCTGAGTGTCTCTAGCGGCTGTTGAAACCGTCCAAAACACATCGACATTGTGCTTTAGCAATTCCTTAAATTGTCGTGATTGATTAATTGGTAAATCAATCGGCTCTATCCAATACTCGCCATAACGTTCGCGTGACTTATCCAATGCTAACCGCAAGACTGACAAAAAATATTGGTTCTGCGGCGTGCCATTTTCTTCTGCTGCGTCCACGACCCTAATGACCTTAGGCTCTGCAGACACAGTGTTCGCGGTTACCAGCAGCAACAAGCACAAGAGATAAATAACACGAACGTGCATAGATTCACCAATATTGCTCAACGGTGATCTGTCCAGGTTTGGCTCGCCTGTGGCGTTCATATCCCATACTCTGCAACTGAGCACTTAATTGTTTCACCATTTCGGGGTTACCACAGAGCATAAAATGGCTACTATCAGGAAACTGCTTATAGCCTAGGTGAGTTAATAATTGCTTATTTTCTATCAGTTCGGTGACACGGCCCTGACAACCGAGCTCTGGTTTTTGCCGTGTGACGAGCGGCACATAAGTAAAGCCGTCTCTTTGTTGTTGCAACTGCTCAAGCTCTTCACGGTAACACAAATCTGCATTTAGGCGTACACCATGAATAAGGATCACCCGCTTAACCTTCTGCCATACTTCACCTTCTCTGAGCATAGACAAAAATGGGCCAACCGCTGTACCTGTGCTTATCATCCAAAGCGTATCGCAAGGTGGTAGCTCATCTAGTGTAAAAAAACCGTTTGCATGGTAAGTTACATCGAGCTCATCACCGACTTGTAGCTGATGTAAAGGCACAGAAAGGTTTCCGTCGGGTACTTCGACTAACAATACTTCATGAATTGGTTCTGACGGCGGGTTTACAAAAGAATATGCTCGCGCGATGCGCTTTTCCCCTTGTTGCAAACTCAATTTAGTATATTGACCAGCCTTAAACGGTGCGATATCCGCTTCAAATTTGATACTAAATAATGTGGGCGTCCAATGTGTGATTTCGACGATTTCTCCTTTTACCCATTGCGACATTATTTCTCCAAAACTCACAAGCCGTATTTATTTAACGATAACATAACCATGGCAAAAAAATTGGCTTTGTCAAAGTTTCGGGCACCAGTGTTTTCCCAATTCAACAGGAAGCGGATCTCTGACGATGACCTGTGAAGTGACTTTCGGCAGCGACAGATTAAACTTGTCGATATGCGCATTCACCATGGACGCATATCCTGCATTCGCAGCGCCTAGCGAATAGGCTTTCATTGTTGTCGACACGGTTAAGGCTTGTTTGTTTTGCTCTAGCTGTTGTACCAGCTCCCTTAACCAACCAAGGTAAAGCTGATTATCTTCTATTAGGGCAGGTTCCGCTGCAATATTAGCAAGCGCTTTGCGATAGCTGGAGAAGTCTGAGTTAAGTACGTATATCCCAAGACTATTGATTGATACCTGCTTCACAGCTCTATAGTTTTCATCTTCTGCGTAATGGATCGCCGCATCAACAAAGTAGCTCAGCGCCTCATCGGTTTCGCCCATTGCAAATGTTGCATTGCCAAGCGCAGTTAACAGCCCTGCTTGCATAAAGCTTGGTAACATTTCTCTATCCACGCTTTTTAAGAGATTGTAGCCAATCGCGGGTTGTTCAAGGCGCGTGTACGCAATCGCGATGTTCACTTTAAGTGCAGACTTATGCTGGAAGCTGGCTGGAGCGTTCATTGCACATCGATAATGCCAGATAGCTTGTTCATTCTGGTTACGGCGACGATAGCCAACACCAATATTAGTCAGAATCTTCGCCCTGTCTTCGTCCGCCAAAGTCTTAAAGGGTGGTGCTTTAAGCGTATCTAGCGCTTTAATAAAAATGGCATTATTAAATGTACTGGCACTCGCTCTAATCGCAAGATAATGAAGTTGATATAAATCTTGAACTGGAAGATCCTCCCGAGCAATCGCGTTTTGGTATACCTTAAGCGCTTCATCTGGCGCGTTTTTAACCAGAGATTCAAATGCATCTAAGTCAACTTCGGCATTCGCCATCAACGCAAAAAAGCCCAGAGCAAGAATCGTCATCACCTAACACCAATACCTTATCATTAGAAAACTCTACCACCTTTGTGTACTTTAAACTAGTCGAGGGAATTTTGGATGGACCAAGATCAAAAAAAAAGCCGCTTCAAGCGGCTTTTTTGGGTGTGATTCGCGTTGTTTTAGGCGTGTCTCCAAAACTCTGCGATTACGTTACCAAGGAACTTTTCAAATCGTATTAAATTGACTCTAGCGCAATTTTAACCATTTCATTGAACGTGCTTTGACGTTCTTCTGGTGGCGTTGCCTCACCAGTAATAACATGGTCACTTACTGTGAATAGTGCCATCGCTTTTGCACCATATTCAGCCGCTACACCGTATAAACCTGCTGTTTCCATATCAACAGCCATTACGCCTAGCTTGTCTAATTCTCTATAAAATTCGCCATCGGCTTGATAGAAAGTATCTGTAGTGAAAACATTACCAACTTTTGCTTCAATACCTAAACGGCGAGCAGCGTTTACACCATTTTCTAATAAACCAAAATCAGCAATTGCAGCGAAGTCATAGCCACGTACACGAGCACGATTCACATTTGAGTCTGTGCTTGCGCCTTGTGCAAAGATCACATCGCGGATCTTGATGTCTTGACTAATACCACCACATGTACCGATGCGGATCAGGTTCTTAACACCAAAGCTAACAATAAGCTCACGAGCGTAGATTGACATAGATGGAATACCCATGCCTGAACCCATAATGCTAACTGGCTTACCATTGTAAGTACCAGTAAAACCAAACATGTTGCGAACGTCAGTTACCTGACGAGCATCTTCCAAAAAGTTTTCTGCAATGTATTTTGCTCTTAGTGGATCGCCCGGCATTAATACCGTTTCTGCAAAATCACCTGGCTTTGCGCTAATGTGTGGAGTGCTCATATTGTTTCCTTTAGTTAGGCTTTTATCTCGGCCTTAAAGCCTTCACCGTATTGCGTTGCATCTAAATCAAACCACTGGGCAAGCGTTTGACCTATGTCAGCAAAACTTTGTCTTTCTCCTAACGGAGTATTGTTCATACCCGGTGTATACGCCAATACAGGCACGTACTCTCGCGTATGATCTGTGCCTTCTGCGGTTGGGTCACAACCATGGTCGGCAGTCACTAAAAGCAAATCATCAGCTTTTAGTTTGGCAATAATTTCCGGTAAAAATGCGTCAAACTCAGCAAGTGCTTCTGCATATCCCACTGCATTTCTGCGGTGACCAAACTTTTCATCGAAGTCGACTAAGTTGGTGAAGATAAGACTATGGTCTGGTGCTGTGTCCATCACTTCGCTTGTCTTTGCTAGCAGATTCAAAAGACCAGGCGCTTTGTGCTTTTGCGTGATCCCTTGATGCGCATAAATATCTGCAATTTTACCAATACTAATTACTTCGCCACCGTCATTGGCTAGCTTATCTAGCACAGTCGGCGAAGGCGGTAATACCGAATAGTCTCGGCGGTTACCTGTACGAATAAAGTCGGCACTTGAAGTGCCTATAAATGGCCGCGCAATCACTCGTCCTATATTCATTTCATCAAGCAGTGCCCGTGCGATTTCACATACTTGATAAAGCTTGTCAAGTCCGAACGATTGTTCATGAGCGGCTATTTGAAAGACGCTATCAACTGAGGTGTAGCAAATCGGCTTACCGCTTTGCATGTGTTCTTCACCCAGCTGTTCTAAAATCGTTGTGCCCGACGCGTAACAGTTACCCAAAATACCTGGGATGTCTGCACGTTTGCACAACTCATCTATAAATTCTTGTGGGAAGCATGGGTTAGTATTTGGGAAGTAACCCCACTCAAACAATACTGGCACCCCAGCCATTTCCCAGTGGCCAGACGGCGTGTCTTTACCACTCGATAATTCTTTTGCATATCCCCAAGCAGCACTTGGCTCTATGGTTTGCGCCACGGCGCAGGTTTCTTTACCTGCAGCTTCACATGCTGCAATAAGGCCTAGTTTAGAAAGATTAGGTAAGTCTAACGCTTGTCCTTTTTCTTCTTTATACGCCTGTAATAAATGAGCGAGAGTATTCGCGCCTACGTCACCAAACTTTTCTGCGTCCGGTGCTGCGCCAATGCCTAGGCTATCCGCCATTAAAATGATTGCTCTTGCCATAGATACCTCTCTATACTGCTCAGGCTGTTATTTATTCTTAAATACATGGTTACCTTAAGCGTTGGTTACTTTATGTTTGGTTAAAAAAATCGTACAGGACATAAGTCCGCTGTCATAAAATAGTCACAAAATTCACGAAAAGCTGCGATCTTGCTAATTTGGCTCTGTCGCCCTTAAGCGGACATAAGTCCTGTTTTGAGTCCGCTAAACCCGTTAAATTTGCTCATTAAGCGAGGCAAAAGAGATTAATCGTGTCTTTTTTGCTATTGTGATCTTCCAACATAAACAACTGCTGGGTGTGAACTTTAGTGACACGAACTATTATAGCCATAGCTGGCGCATCTGCGTCTGGTAAGTCTCTTTTTAGTCAAACGATCTACAACGAATTAGTGAATGAGCTTGCCTCAGGCACTATCGCGGTAATCGAAGAGGACGCCTATTATAAAGATCAATCGCATTTACCTATAGAGCATCGTACTCAAACGAATTATGATCATCCTGATGCGTTTGAACACGAGTTGTTACGCGAGCATTTAACTAAGCTTCGCCTAGGTGAATCCGTAGAGGTTCCTACCTACGATTACGGACAGCATACACGTAGTGATAAAACCCGAATAGTAAACCCTGCTAAGATACTAATCGTCGAGGGTATATTACTACTGAGCGATCCTGCATTAAGTGAAGAGTTTGATATCAAGGTGTTCATTGATACACCTTTGGATATTTGTTTGCTGCGTCGCATGCAAAGAGATATAGAGCACAGAGGAAGAAGTCTGTCATCTGTGGTAGAACAATATCAGGCGACGGTAAGACCGATGTTTTATCAGTTTATCGAGCCATCCAAGCATAATGCCGACTTGGTTGTGACCCGTGGCGGTATGAATCGCGTTGCGATTGATATTATTAAAAGTAAAATAAAATATTTGCTACAAGAATAACGGGAAATTGGCATGACAACAATTATGAGCTTAGTGGGCATGATGATGCTCCTAGGCGTAGCATTTGCGTGTTCGACAAATCGCAGTGCTATTAATAAGCGTACCGTAGGCGTTGCATTTTTACTGCAAGTCCTTATTGGTGGCTTTGTACTCTTTATTGAAGCGGGTAAAAATGTATTAGCTTCAATGTCTAGCGCGGTTGCCAAAGTGATTAGCTATGCTAATGACGGTATCGGTTTCTTGTTCGGGCCATTAGCCAAACAAGACTCGCTAGGGTTTATCTTTGCGATTCAGGTATTACCAGTGATCGTGTTCTTCTCAGCGCTCGTTGCTGTGTTGTATCACCTTGGTATTATGAACTGGATCATTAAAATTTTGGGTGGTGGCTTGCAAAAGTTACTACAAACGTCACGACCAGAGTCGCTTTCAGCTACGGCAAATATTTTTGTCGGCCAAACGGAAGCCCCTTTGATCGTAAAACCGTTTATTCCAAAAATGACGCAATCAGAGTTGTTTGCAGTTATGGTGGGCGGTTTGGCGACGGTGGCAGGCTCTGTTATGGCGGGCTATGTGGCGATTGGTGTTGAGCTTAAATACCTCATTGCCGCGAGCTTTATGGCAGCTCCTGGTGGTTTCTTAATGGCAAAAATGATTGTACCAGAAACCGAGAAGCCACACGAAAACCTATCTGATGTAGATAGTGGTGATGATAAACCAGTAAACGTAATTGATGCGGCAGCATCTGGTGCATCAAGCGGTATGCACTTGGCACTGAACGTAGGTGCAATGCTACTTGCGTTTGTGGCACTTATTGCGCTACTAAACGGTTTACTAGGCAGTATTGGTGGAATTTTTGATTACCCAACACTGACGCTACAAGAAATTTTAGGCTACGTCTTTGCCCCTGTTGCTTGGCTACTTGGGGTACCTTGGTCGGAAGCCGTGACGGCAGGTAGTTTTATCGGCCAAAAATTGGTAGTTAACGAGTTTGTTGCCTACCTAGATTATATGAATTATCGCGATACGTTGAGCACGCACACTCAAGCGATTGTCACATTTGCTTTATGTGGATTTGCTAACTTATCGTCGATTGCCATCTTACTAGGCGGACTTGGTGGTATGGCCCCAAGTCGTAGAAAGGATATCGCTCGCCTAGGGCTCAGAGCAGTGTTAGCAGGGTCTATGGCTAACCTCATGAGTGCAGCAATTGCAGGTTTCTTCCTCTCGCTAGCTTAGAAACTTATTGAGATAAGCCGCAGTTGCAAAACAATTGGTTGGTTGCTTTAAGGGGTTAAAGTGACCACACTAACTTGAACGATACTTCACCAAAGGGCCTTTTAGGCCCTTTTATCGTTTCTGAGAAACGCTTTTTTGACAGCACCATGTTGAGGGGCCGTCACTTCTCACCTACAGCTCCTTCATCGCTTTTGGTGGGAATATCTTTTCTTGTAACCCAGTTACTAAACTGACCCCAAGCAAAACTAAAATACTGCCAAGGATTGTGTTAGCACCGATTTGCTCTTGTAAAAAGAGATGCCCCCATAAAATCCCAAACACAGGAATTAAAAAGGTAACAGATAAAGCAGACGCCGCGCCGAGATCTTCGACTAACTTAAAATAGAGAATATAGGCAACGCCCGTACATAATATGCCAAGTCCAACTACCGCACTTATCACTGTAGAGTCAGGCGTTTCTCTCATTGGCATAAACCAAATAAAAGGCAATACCAATAGCGCAGAGCCCCATAAGTTCCCATGGGCATGATTGAATGCGCTCATTTTTGGTGCCGTTTTGGTGTAATGAGAGGCCACCGCATAGCTCAGAGTCGCACACAGGGTTGCAATAATAGGTAACCATGCACCCTCGTCCAATACAGTGCTATCCAACCCGACTAGTGTGATAACACCTGCAATCCCAAATCCACATCCTAGCCACACCGACTTTTGAGTCGGCACTTTTAACCAAAACACACTGATTAACACCCCCCAAAATGGTGCGGTTGAATTTAAAATTGAGAGCATGGAAGCATCAAGCGTTTGCACGGCATAAGCGAATAACATAAAAGGTAACGCTGAGTTAAACAGTCCGAGGATTAAAAAGTGCTTTTTGTACTGCCAAAAATGTAAATTACGCTTTAATACTAAAGCAACCGCGGCGAGCGTTAACGCACCAAATAAGACTCGAAATTCAATGAGTACAGCAGGACCAAGGACACCGGCAGCCACCTTCATAAATAAAAATGAGCCACCCCAAATTGCGGCAAGTAACACTAAACCAAGAAACCCTTTCACTCCATACTCCAAGGTTAATATTAATGGAGCTTTACCTTACGCCGATATATAAATACAGCACAAGCCATTTTTGGTACTGTCATTAGGATGTGTTTAACTTTCTTTGAGAAAGAGGGAAAGGCTAAAACTTAAGGTATAGAATGAGACTCGCTTTTTACGCAATGATAGTCGCTTTGCTTATCCTCACCGGATGTAGCAAAAGGCAAACTCTAGAGCCAACAGAGCAAATACAATTGACTCAGTTGCCAGTCAGCCTCGCCCAACTTTCAAATGACGCGGCGCTAACCTTATTACTCATTGACGATCATTTGCTACAAGTATGGGATAACCAAAGCCAACAGTTGATTAAACAAATTGAAGGAAGTAAATACCAACTTACTTTTCGCGATGCTTTAATAGCGCCGAGCAAGCGCAGTATTATCAGTATTTCAGACACCCAACTTAACATCTGGCAATTACACTCAAACGAAGTTGTCAGTTATCCATTACCTGAACTTGACTCATTCAATCGCGTTACCAAGGCTCTGTGGTCCAGTGACGAGCAGTTTATCGCCCTTGGCTACAATGACGGCAGCATACTACTTTTAAGTTTAGATAAGCAGAGCATCACCAGAATAAACCTTCATGAAAGTAGCATTACACATTTGATTTTTAACCGGAGTTTAACCTCGCTCTACTCGGCCTCTTTAGACGGTCACGCTAAAAGGTTTGAGTTAACTAGTAAAGAAGTCACTGTAGATTATGAGCTGCCTCATCGTATTACCAGTTTGGCATTATCGCAAAATGAAAACTGGCTGTTCGTATCAGACGCCCTGCAAGACCAAAAATTCATTGATACGCGCACAGGTCAAGCAGTGTTATCTCTATCCTATCCTCAGCGCTTCAAGTTTTTTCGAAGTGCGCAATTCGTCGCTGACGACAAATTTCTGCTAACCACCTCTTCCAAGGAATATATTTCGCTATGGGAATTAACGTCGGGAAAAGAAATTGTCAGTTGGCCAATTGCACAACTGAATTTGGGCAGCACCGTTTATGATGTACACATCTCCGATAGTAATGTACTTACGACGATAAGTTCAGATGGGGTACTGGAAAAGTGGGCCTTAACACCTATTTTGTTTGATTATTAGAGACAAAAAAAGGTAGCATTCATCGATATTAAAAATATAATAAATACATCTATGGATCACGCAAATTTTGACAATCAATCGCACTGTTTAAATTGTCACACTCAACTTGTTGGCGAGTACTGCTCAGGTTGTGGACAGAAAAAAGCCTCAAGACTGACCTTTAAACACTTACGCATTTTGCTTCAAAGCGCACTGCTTGAACTCGAATCCCCTTTTTTTAAGTTGCTTTTTGGATTATTACTTAGACCTTTCAAGACTATTCTTGGATATTTGAATGGGCAGAGAAGCCGCTTTGGTAATCCCTTCAAGTTTAGTTTTATTCTACTCACCGTGATCGTGCTTGCCTCGCATCTACTTGAAATCAGTTTCATATCCAGCAGTCAACTTTTGGAATCGAAAGATCAGCTCAAATGGCAATCTGAAATCGTACTTTATGAGGCAACTCATGTTTATCGCGTCTTTATCCTGGCATTTTTACTCGGATTAGCCTCTAAGCTAGTGTATCGCTCTGTGCCCTACACAATGCTGGAGTACGCTATAGGACACCTACTCATTCTAACCTTAAGCGTCCTGCTATTCTCAATTCCACTACTGCTTGGTATCTTCGGCGAGCAGCTTTACGCAATTTTTTCGCTCTTATTTTCTGGTTTGTACAGCATAATACTTAACTATAAAATGGCGGAACATGAGTTGGTAAAGTGGAGAAATTGGGGTAAGGCAGTCCTAGCCTATGCGATAGGCTCGACACTATTTTCTGCAATTCTTACATTTTTATTTGGGGTATACAGTGGTTTTACTCACAAGATTTGATCTGCATGTGAATTATTTAGCTATGCCCTAGACAAGTCTGAGCTTGTCTAGGGCATAGCCATTAATACTACTGTTTTAGCTGTGCTTTTGCAGCCTCAACCTTTTCAAAATCAAGACCTAATTCGTTAACTGCTTCTTTGATCAGTGCAGGATTTTGCATTACCAAAGCCATCAACTGTTGAAGTTTTTCGGGTGGAATACCGAGTTGCTGAATAGTCGCCATCGCCATCATTGGATTTTCAGTCAGCTGGGTAAATACCGCTTGGATCTGTTCATCCGAAATATTGTGCTCTTTAAGTAATGCAATGATTGGGTTCATCTTGTTTCCTAACTATTTTTTACTAATCGTGCGGCGTAAAAACCGTCAAATTCTGAATTTACTCCTGGAAGTAAATGTAGTGAGTCTTCTAGCTGCCAATTGGGGTTATTTGCCAAAAAGCGTTCAACCTGCTGCTCATTTTCAGAAGGAAGAATGGAGCAAGTTGCATACACCAGTTTGCCGCCCACCTTACACATTTGACTGTAACGCGCCAGAATATCGGTTTGCAAAGCAATAAGTGTGTCTAAATTTTGCGAATTCAAGTGCCACTTTGCATCTGGATTCCGCTTTAATACACCAAGACCAGAGCACGGTACATCCAATAGCACGCGATCAAACTTCTCTTTTTGGCGCTTAATGGTTTTATTGTTTTGAATAACGCGCGTTTCAGCAACATGCACACCAGCACGTTTCGCTCGTTGTTTCAGCGTTTCAAGCTTATGTTCATGGATATCCATAGACAACAAGCGACCTTTATTCTCCATTAGCGCCGCTATATGCAAACTCTTACCACCAGCGCCTGCACAGGCATCAACCACTTTATGACCGGGCTGTATTTCTAAAAAAGGCACGATTTGCTGAGAACCTGCATCTTGCATTTCAAACCAACCCGCCTGAAATGCTTGAGAGCGGAACAGATGGCTATTGGACTCAACTTTTAGCGCGACATGAGAATCAAGCGCAACCTGTGAAACCTTGATCCCTTCTTTTGCCAGAGACTCTGTTACTGTCGCAATATCGCTTTTTAGGCTATTGACTCGCAAATATTGTTGAGCACTTTGATTTAGCGCGGATGCAACCGCTGGCCACTGCTCACCCAGTTGCTCATTCGCAATCTCGTTTAACCAATCTGGTAAAGATAAGCGAACAGCTTGAGGCGCCTGCTCGATTAAACTTTGTAGCTTTTCCAGATTATAACGCTCAGTATCCACCCACTCAGGTAGCGGCTGCGCTGTAACAACTTGGCAAGTTAGCCAATAGCCAAAGCCATCTAGCGGCATTTCTTCATGCTCAAGTAGGTAAGCCAGTAACCGTTTAAAGCGGAAGATATGGTAATAGTTACTCACCACATACTGCCTTTCATCAAGGCTCCACTGAGGGTTGTTCTGTAGTAATTGAGTTAATGCTTTATCGGCATGAAGAGAAGTATCTAGCACATGTTCAATGCACTCAGACAGAGTTTGGACTAACGAGCGAGTTACAGACACGATATGGTCTCGATTATTGCTAAAACACTATTTTAGCGCGCATACCAAGGGGCTTCAATTGGAGTTTATGATATTAGCTGAAATTAAGGTAATGAATCGAAGTACACAACAATATGCGACTTCGATTCATTTTTACATTATTACAGCGAGTCGATTATCGGCTTAAATATCCAATACGGTTGAGCTCATCAGCTCGGTGACGCAATGGGTCCTGAATACGGCAGATCCCCTGCCCTTGTTCAATAAACTTAGCGAGCGTCTCGTTTCCTTGATAGCCGCCAGAATCATTACAAGAGTCTGGTAGTAGTCTTGTTTTTAACACCTGAGGGTCAAAAGTGCTCACACCCGTTTCAGTAGCAAGCTTGACCTGCTCATTTATCGCGTATGATGTTGCAACTGGTGTTGTCCAAGAGGAGCCATACAAAGCTTGCTCTACACCATAGCGCATACCAAGCACATCAGGTTCCATTTTAGGCGTACTATTTTTTGCCGTGCTGTCGTATGGGTCATAACCAACATTAATATACAAATCGATGCTTTCATTGCCGACAAAACTGTCTGGCTGCTCTACGTAAACCTGTTGCCACTCAGACTTTCCAAATGGCTGAATTGTCGTGTTTTTTGCTGAAGTTGAATACTGATAAACCCGAATTCGATTGCTAAATTGCATGAGATCCAAGTCATCATTGCTTGTCACAGCATCAATGTTACCAGCATGAAATGCAAGCGCGTTGGGTGAGCTAAATATTGCCTCATAAACAGGCTTCAAAGCATATAAAAACTCTGTAGCTTTTGCGTTATTCAGCTCTCCCGAACACGCATTCTGCTGCCATGCGATATACACATCTTGTAGCGTAAAGCCGCCCGAATAGTTAATAAATTCAACTTCGTTCGCTTCAATAATATCAGCAGTTAACGAGCTTGCTGCACTGGTCATGAAACGAGAAAATTCACTGACATCTTGCGCACAGAGCGCGTTTTTATGCTGAATAAAAGGTGAGAAAGACTCAGTATCAATAGCAACAAACTCTGCCTCAGGGTTATGCTGAGCAAGATAACCAAATACCTTAGTGCCGTGACTATTAAAATTACGCTTCGTGACTCTATCTGCTTTATCAGCAGGCACTACTGCCCTATATTTAATAGCGAGATCAGATAACCACGCGGCGGGTAGAAATGCAGGCTGCGGAGAGTCAAATTTTTCATTCGTAAAGGTAAACTGATTGACCTCTGTTAATAGTTTAACTCCCAGCTTTGAAAGGTTTACCTCTGGATTATCCGCGATAAAAGTTTTGGATTGAGGGTCATATTTAAACGCAGCCTTGACTCGAGAGCGGTATCTAAGCGCCGTATGAAAGTCCATTCCATAATCTAAAACTAGCAATGTTTGCGATGATTTTGTCCGAGATTGATCAAACACACCATCATTAAACTTTACATTAACGATATCGCACATTTCATGGGTCGCTGTCGTATCTGTACAGTTTATGCCTTGCGAGGTCATTACTTCGATTGCATCTGCGACGTACTGTTTGCCCTGCTGTTCAATTGCGTCCATAAACACACTGGGATCGGGCTCAACTATAACTGGATCTGGTGGCGGTTTAATTGGATCCGGTATAGGATCATTTGAATCACTCCCTCCACCGCAACCAGAAATAAATAACAAAGACGAAACGGCAAATAAAGTACCTGTTATTTTAACCATAAAACCTATCCTTAGAATGGTGCTCGATACATTATATTTTGCCTACTAAGCAAAATATTCAACCATAACAAATTAACAAAAATTTTCTTAGAGACTATATCATGGATTGTCAAACAGGCACTATAACGTAACAAATTAGTACAAAGTCCTAATTAGCTACTCAGGACGGGAGCGAACTGTAAATTGACGAGTATTGGGCTTTTATGATCTGATTGAGCATCGCAATTTTTTAGGTCGTTACAATGAGCATCATTGCACATTTAGGCTGGATTGAAGACCCTAGAACTGATGTTAATATTAAAGAACCTGATGTAATGGTCTTGTCGACATATTAACTTTGATTGCCATATTTAGTGGCGCTGACGGATGGAAATCAATTCAAAAGTTTGGTGAGCTGCAACTGGATTGGCTAAGGCATCATTGTTCCTTTGAAAATGACATTCCAAAACGTCATTGTGTTGCTAATATAATCAGAGCATTAGATGCAGATACTTTACTCGAGGCACTGTTAAAATGGATTAATTCTCGTCGAGAAGCACCTCAAAAGCCACACATAGCAATTGATAGATGCTTCGAGGATGCTGGAAAGACAATGTGTACAATGCGCTAAATGTGGTTAGTGCATTTGATGTTGATAATGGGCTAGCCTTATTTCAACAAGTTGCGCAACATCAAGGTAAAAAGACCGTTTAGCTGCGAAACGAAGAAGAACAGATTGGAAAGGTGATTTTAGGACGGAGTTACTCTTTGGTTAATCTGCGAGCAAAAGGGAATCCCATCCTAGCACCTTAGCCACAACGAAGTTACATATAAAAAACAACAAAATGTACATCAATAAAAACTCAATTAAGCGAAACAAAGAACAAATTTGGGAATTTTTTTCAAAAACTTGAAAAACAAAACATACAGTTTTTTAAATATTAAAAACTATAAAAAAACCAAAAACCATCAAAAAACAATTAATAAAAACAAAAAATTAAATAAATAACAATAAAATTTCAGTAGTAATAAGACGGGGTGTTTTTAAAAAATAAATAGAACTAAAAGTAATACAAGGTGAGTTTTAGGAAAAAATAAATCTATTAAGAATAGAGGCGGGAAACCCGCCAACACTATCTAGTTAACAGCCAACCAAGGGCCAGAGCCATCGGCAGCAGGTATATTGCCTTTAGTCCACCACTTGGCTTCGTAGATCACACCATTGTAGCTCGCTCTATCACCTTTTAAGTAAACCTTGTCGGCATCCCAAGCGGGTACACCGTCAACAGGCGGTTCGGTAGGATTGGTTGGTAAATCATCGACAACTCGTACTTCAGGCCAGCTTGCGTGTGATTGATAAAAGTTTGTCACGCATTTCTCGTAGTCTCCTGGTACAAGCGCTGAATAAGCCGTTTGATACCCCACGAGTTTACACTCAAATGAATATCCTCCGGGGCGATCTGCATAATAAGCCCAATCACCTTCCCAGTTGGTGTAGAGGACATCAGTTGCGCCGTCAAGATTTAAGCTTCCGTATGGTGTTTGCTGCCAACAGGTATTTTCTTCATCGGCTTCAATCGTGATGTTGTAATAATGCGAAAGCCCTTCCCAATAACGAATGCGGTTAACGGGCTGACCCTTGTCTTTATTTTGCGCGCCACACTCAATACCGCCATTGATAATATTAATCGTGGTACCAAAGCCATAACCAATCCCAGCCTCACTTTCACGCAAGGATGGCGTCCAAGTTCTATCAATAACGTGTAACATTGCAGGTTTTGGCGCTTGCGGCGTTAAGAAAAACCAAATTGCAGACGCTAAATTTAGCCAAGAGTCAGCCACTAAGCCCGGATTGTTTAATAACACCGTTGCATCACCGTTAAACATGACTTCACTGAACGCGCCGTAGTTGAAGTGATATGAAAGCTGCTTAGCGCCTCGGCCAAAATATCCTTGTCCCGCCCCACATGGCCAGCGGCGATTTTGCCAGTCATTTTGTCCACACCCTGTGGTATAGCCTACTTGTCCTTCTGACCAACCCATTTCACGCACATGCACCAAAGCTTGTTGCCACTCTTCTAACCCGAGAGGGTTATCAGAAATGTTGTCTTTGGCAATATGCCCCCCTGTTTCTTGGGCAAAATGCGCAAAAGCAGTCACAATAGAGCGTTTACAAATTGCATCGGCGTCTCGGCCATCAGTATAGTCGCCGCAAAATGCGGGAAATTTACCAATGGCACGTAAAAAACGCGTGTAGGTGTATTCAGGTGCCGCCATTTGCGTAAGAAATTGCCACTGGGTTTGACCAAATACCCGTTCAGCTCTTTTTACATTATCAGGGTTACTGGCAAGGCCCGGCGAAATTGCCTCTACAACTGTATTGTCTCTTGTTTCCAGTGCTTTAGACCAAATAGCATACATAGGGTTGTTGGTTTTCGCGCTCTCGGCATTCTTCAATTCTATTCGAGAAACAATATAACCATTGGGGTTTTGTGGATCGGGCTGCGGACTCATGGCCATTACTTGACTTGCAGTTATGGCAAGCGAAACTGCAGTCGCTAGTTTTAGAGTATTCATACTTTTCCTTTACATGTTGTTGTTAATAATGAGACTCATCAACTCAACAATTATTAACAAAATGACATCGCTGTCAAATTTTGTTCACTTTTTATTCTTACAACATATGTAATAACGTTTACTCAAATCGATGAACCTTAGCGTTTTTGGTACATAATCTAACGTGGTATGCTAGTCAAAACGCCTCACAGTAAATAACAACAATAGAGCAGCCTATGAAAATTATTCCTTTACAACCAGAACATTTCGAGCGTGTTATCGCACTTGGTAATCTCGTTCATGGTGATAATTATCTTGATGACGCAAGCATTGAACAAATGCACCAAAAAGGCTGTAAAAACGGTATTAATGCTTCCTTTGTTGCCCTAAACGATGAAGGCGAATTACTCGGTTTTAGAACATCATATAGCGCCGGACAATGGCCTATAGATAGGTGGAGTTCACCGTCTTTGTGGCCTGTTGATCAAAATGATATGGCATATTTTAAATGTATCGCGGTATCACCGAACGCACAGGGCCAAGGTATTGGACCCCAATTACTAAAACACGCAATAACAGCATTAACACAACAAGGCGCGAGAGCTGGCGTTGCACATCTTTGGAAACAAAGCCCAGGTAACGGTGCCGTTAAATACTTCACTAAGGCCGGTGGCAAACTGATCAAAGTCCATGATGATAAGTGGTTAGACGACTGTATCTATCACGGCTATGTCTGTACTATTTGTGGTACTGAATGCCATTGCCAAGCAGCAGAAATGGTATTGGAGTTTTAAGATGTCAGGGTTTGATCCACTCACTCAGCCACATTGCCAAGGCCAAGCTTTTGCCAATAGCTACTGGGCTGCAACCTGCCCTATAGGTACCCCCACCCCTTCGCTAGATAAATCATTACAAGTAGATATCGCTGTGATCGGTGGTGGTTTTACGGGCTTACTTACCGCCTACCATTTGGCAACCACTCATCACCAAAGCGTTGCCCTATTTGAAGCCAATCAAGTTGGCTTTGGCGCGAGCGCGAGAAATGCGGGATTTGTGCTACCAAGTACGGGACGGCTTGGTTATGCGCAACTGGCCAAAAAGTATGGTCTGGATGTCAGTAAAGCCATATATCAAGAGTACAACAACGCCGTTGCTTTGGTCCGTGAACATATCGACGCCAATCACATTGATTGCAATGTGCAAGCATCTGGCTATTTGAAAGTTGCACACAATCAGCAAGCATTTTCGCTACTAAAAGCGCAGTCCGAATTTCTCACTGCAACCATGGGTAGCAAGAGCCATCAGTTACTGTCTCAGCAACAACTGACCGAAACCTATATGCACAACCAGCAAGGGTTTGGCGCATTGCGATTTGACAACGCGTTTGGTGTTCACCCTTTGAAGCTGTTACTAGGTTACAAGGCTTTAGCACAGCAAGCTGGTGTGCAACTTTATGAAAATAGTTTGGTCACTCATTACCAGAACCAAAATGGCAACCACCAGCTAGAAGTGAATGGCCACAGAGTCTCGGCGAACAAAGTCGTGATCGCAGCAAATGCCTACGCTCAACGACATTTTTCGCCATTAACTCAAGGACGTTACCTGCCTATTTTAAGTAGTATTATCGTGACTGAACCACTCAGCGATGAGCAACTTGCTGTCAATGGCTTAATGACAGAGCAAGTCGTCATGGATACCAGACGGCTTAAATACTACTATCGTCGCCTTCCCGACAATCGCATTTTATTTGGTGGACGAGGTGCGGTGTTTGGCCACGATCAGGATAACGCTAAATACCAACACAACTTGCGTTCAGCGCTTAACGATTGCTTTCCTAACCTCAATGCTAAAGTTCATTACTTCTGGAGTGGCTATATTGCCGCCGCACTTGATGATCTCCCCCATATCTACAGTGAAAATAACACTGGATATGTGCTCGGATATTGTGGCTCAGGTGTGGCATTTAGTGCTCAGGCAAGCATTCGTCTTGCTGAAAAATTAATGGGTCATAAAGTGCCTGATTTACCCATCTATACAAAGCCGCTGCCTAAATTTCCAATGCCACAATTAAGAAGAGTGGGCCAACTAGCGTATTACCAATATGCGCAAATAATGGATAAGGTAACGTAATGCCCAACGCCACAATTCGCCCAGCTGTACCCTCTGATGCATTAAAGCTTGCCGCGCTATCGATTCAGGTTTGGCTCGATACCTATGCAGTCCAAGGACTCCGACAAGAATACGCAGAATATGCGCTTTCTACCTTTACAGAAACCTACTTTATATCTTTGCTACAGCAAGAAGAGATCAGCATTTACATCGCAACGCATCAAGGTGCGATACAAGGTTATATTCAAGCTAACCGTCACTCGAGATACCACCAGCAAGATCTTGGCTTTGAAGTAGAGAGACTCTATGTGCTAGGCCGGTTTCAAGGATGTGGGATAGGTCGGCGGTTACTTTCTCATATGGTAGACAAACTTGGCGAGCGGTACTGGCTCTATACTTGGGTCGAGAACGAATCAAATCGATTTTACGAAAAACTGGGACTGGCGCTGATTGGTAAACACCGTTTTCAATTTCATCAATGGGAAATTGAGAATAATGTCTACCACGCACCGGGGATTAGTCATACTGTGCTTTAATCTTTAGGATTTCTGGTAGGTTTTCATCGAGCAATTCAACTAACTTTGGGTCAAAGTGCTTACCACTTTCAGAATGAATGAAGGCCAATGCCTTTTCGATAGGCCAAGCCTCTTTATATGGGCGCTTTGAAGTAAGCGCATCAAACACGTCCGCAAGCGCACAGATCCGTCCTTCAAGTGAGATTTCTTCCCCTTTTAATCCTTTTGGATAACCGCTTCCATCAAATTTCTCGTGGTGCTCCATCGCCATTAAATATGCAAGCTTGACGAGTTTTGAATCAGAGTCCGCAAGTATGTTTGCACCCAGCTCAGCATGTTGTTTCATCACCTCATATTCTTCGGCATCTAAACGTCCAGGTTTCAGCAAAATGCTGTCGGCAATACCGACCTTGCCAATATCGTGCATCGGGGCGGCGAGCATCAAATCTTCCGCATACGCTTCCGGTAAACCGCAAGCTTTAGCAAGCACAAAGCAGTAGCGGCTCATTCTTGCAATATGTTGGCCTGTTTCATTATCTTTGTATTCCGCCGCCTGACCGAGCCGCTGCATCAGTTCAACGTATGCACTTTTAAGCTCAGTAGCACTGACTAAAGACAAGTGCGTCTTCACTCGCGCTCTAGTTATCGCAGGGCTGATAGGCTTTGTGATGTAATCAACACCACCTAACTCAAAGCCTCGAGCTTCGTCAAACTCTTCACTCAAGGCGGTCACAAAAATCACCGGGATCCTCGCAGTGGTAGGATCTTCTTTTAATTTGGAGCAAACCTCAAAGCCTGTCATTTCTGGCATCATAACATCGAGTAAAATTAAGTTAGGTAGTTCCTTATCTACTAGCTCCAGCGCCAATTTTCCAGACTTTGCAAACTTCATACGATACTGATTACCCAGCGTTTGCTTTAAAATTTGGAGATTCGTTGCTTCATCGTCAACGGCTAGGATCAGAGGCTTGTGGTCATTTATCATTACACATCAGTACTCATTAATTGTGCGAGAATTTCCTCCGCACGTTCAAATTCAAAATCATCCAATGCATGTTTCAACGCCTCTACCTGGCTTCGGTACGTAAGGGGCGCGCTCTCTAACAATGCGTCAAGCACATCATCCTCGACTTGCGCCTCATCTATCATCTCTTTTACTTGTGGCAAGTTTTGCTTAAACAAAAAAACGTCCCCTCACTCAACGCGTTGGTTACAACTTCTTCATCACTCAGTCCAACCACGTCGTCTAGTTTTTCAATAATGAGCGCCATTTTAGCTCTCAAGCGCTCGTCAATTTCCTTCTTACCCTCTATCTGCTCAAGCAGAGCAAAAAGTGTCTCCAACGCCAAGTTTCCAGCAACGCCTTTGATGGTATGAATACTCTGTAGTACATCATTCGTAAACTGACCTTCGTGGGCAAAAAGCGCTACCACTTCTTCTCTTTTACCGTCCCAAAAACGCGCCAATTCTTTTAAAAATCGAGCTTCACTGCCCCACAAATTTATCGCTCTAGCTCTATTTATAAGCTGCTTGTTGCTGGTTTGCCTTACTCCAATCGCCGTATGAGCAATATTGATATTGAGTGTCTCAGCAATAGTGCGAGTTAAATCTTCTATCACCACCGGTTTTGAGGCAAATGCAGCCATCCCTGCAGCTTTTGCAGCCGCTCTATCCTCGCCTAACACACTCGCGGTGAGTGCGATTACCGGTGTCTCTTGTTGCCTATTTTCTCGTTCATATGCTTTGATAGTGCGCGTCGCCTCAAGTCCATCACAACCCGGCATATGAATATCCATTAGAATAAGATCGTATTGTTGCGCTTTTGCTTTTTCGATGGCCTCAAGCCCATCTCCTGCGACCTCTATACTATGACCTTGCTTTTCAAGTAATAAGCTCAACAATTCGGTATTTTGTTGAATATCATCGGCAACCAAGATATTTAGTGGGGGAAGTTCGACATGAACATCTTGCGCTATTGTGAATGCCGCGATTTTCTTAAGAGGCACAGTAAAGTAGAAAGTAGACCCTTTTCCAAGCTCACTGTGAGCCCATATTTTTCCACCCATTAACTCGACTAGCTGGCGACTAATGGTCGTCCCAAGGCCTGTACCACCAAAGCGGCGACTCATGCTCTCATCGGCCTGTTCAAAGGGATTGAAAATTGAATCTAGTCTATCGTTGGCAATCCCTATACCTGTGTCCGCAATTTTAAACAGTACATAATTGTCATGAGAGGACTCAACGCTAAGCTCTACACGGCCCTGTGCAGTAAATTTAATGGCATTACCCAATAAATTTACCAATACCTGCCGTAAGCGGTCGGAAGCACCATGATAAGTTTGATGCAAACTGTGACTCATCGTGAGCTCTAGTTTTAAGCCCTTTTTCTTTGCTTGATACCAAAACGTCGATACCACGTTGTCGAGTAGCTCAGAAATACAGAAATCATTCTCAATCAGGTCGAGCTTGCCTTGGTCCAGCTTAGCGGAGTCTAAAATATCGTTAAGCAAGTGCAGTAGCGCCTTTGCACTCGTAAGTATCGTATTTACATGCTTACTTTGATCAGGTTTCAGCTCAGACTCTCTCAGTACTTCACTAAATCCTAAAATGGCATTCATCGGTGTGCGAATTTCATGACTCATGTTCGCTAAAAACGCTTGCTTGGACGCCGCTGCGCTTTCAGCAATGCTTTTTGCGCCACGTAGTTCGTCTTCCATGTTCTTGCGCTCGCTAATATCAAGTAATACGCCCGCAATGCCCTCAACTTTACCCGCTTGATCGTATTCAAATGAACCTTTATCCAGCACCCACTTGGTATGGCCTGATTTGTGTAATATTCGATATTCCTGCGAGTAACTCGCTTTGCCGCATTGCAGTGCTTGTTCAACCACATCGTGCGTTAAGCTTTTGTCATCTTCAATAATCAAGCTGGCAAAATGAACTTGCCCAGAAATAAATTCTTCTGCTCGGTAGCCTGTAAGCTGCTCGACAATGGGACTTACGAACGATATCGTCCATTTGCTATCAATCCGGCAACGAAATGCCACGCCAGGCATGTTATTTAGCAGCGTCCGATGACGCGATTCCTGCTCAATCAGTGCTTCTTCCATTTGCTTTTGCGCTGTTAAGTCAGTGATAAAACCCACATAAAACGCGCTTTGGTCTTTTAACTCAACCTCTCCTATTCCCAGCCGAATAGGTACCAGATGCCCGTGCTTGTGTAGCGCCTTGATTTCACGGCCAACCCCCTTAAATTGTTCAAGGTAAGTGCTGTCGAATGATACTTTCGTTTGCGCTTCTTTAGGTAAAAACACAGCAACATTGCGACCAAGCGTTTCTCGCTCAGACCATCCTAAAATTCGTTCAACTAACGGGTTACAGCTTTTAATGATACCATCACCATTGATAGTGATGATCCCATCAACGGCTGTTTCTAGGATAGCCGCAAGCCTAGATTCATTAGCGGCTTTGTCTGCAGCCACTGAGCGGTACTTGCTCGCGGTATGAATAAGCGCAGATAAAGCGCTAATGATCATACTGACAGCAGCAATAAACAATGCAAGCGATTGAGTATGCTGCTCTTGCATTTCTTGGCTGATAATTGGTGAGTCAGATACAAATTTTGCCGCCTGCATGCCCGTGTAATGCATTCCTGACACCGATGCCCCAAGTGCCAAAGCGCCTAGCCATCTTACAACACTGATATTGTTATCACTGACATAATCACGCAGTTTACTTCTTGCTTGAATTGCGATGAAGGCAAGTGACACAGCGACAACAATTGATAAACCAAAAAGTGCGGGGTCGTAACCCAGCATAGGGCCAAGCTGCATGGCTTCCATACCGCTATAGTGCATGGTGCCAATGCCCGCCCCCAAAATGACCGCGGCGAGCCCCTTTACTGCAAGTGTGACATTTGGTCGAGTTATCAAATCAAACGAAACCCAACAACCTAAGAAAGCGGGGAAGATGGACGCCGCAGTAAGCCAAGGATCGTAATCCACTTCAACACAAAGTGAGAACGCTAACATGCCAATGAAGTGCATACTCCAAATACCACCAGACATGGCTACAGCACCGCCAAATTTTGCAAGCCGATTTATACGACTATTTTGATTTTGCTCAGCAAAGTCAATCTGGATAAGCGTAAAAAATGAGGCGATAACAGCCACAAGTACAGATAACGCTACAAGCGTAGCATCATAAGTTCCGTTGAGTAGCAACTCTGGTGCGGGATCGGTTACAAAAAACGTATTTAACATAGCAACACGGATAGTAAGATATTCCTAGAGTCTAGCTTTCTAGGACTGAGTTTGACAGAAAAAATCGCTGTTAAAACAAGATTTCAGGATAAATTCATGTTTAATGTGGGCTAATACTATCTCACTAGGAAGTTTAAAGACAATATAGGTACAAGTTAATCGGTATAGCCAATGCGGGCTATTCGTATCCGACTAGCTCAGCGTACCCTTCACCGGTATAGCCACCGGACACTTTTACTCTTCCTTCCCAATACGGGATAGTCAGCCGGTTTCTCGCATCACGATTGATACTTTCGATCAGAATAACAGGACTGTGCTTTAGCCGTAGTTGCCATTTAAATGGATAGCTTACTCCATCTAACGAAACCTGCTCCAAAACACTTAATTGAATATCCTTATGCGCTATTTCTGTCGTGCTACCCTCAGCTGTAATTTCAGTGCCTCGGCAATCTCTGTAGACTTGTTGGCTATCACGAATGCAAAATACCATTAGTGCGCCGTTCGATCTGTCTTGACCGCGAATACTAAACCAATCCCAGCCGCTTTGTGCCTTACTGATAAACGAGGAAGACCATTCCCTATCGAGCCACGCGTCACCGCTGACTTGATGTGTGTCACCTTGAAAAGTAAGCTCACCCGAGACGCTTAAAAAAGGATAGCTGTAGTACATGGAAGCGTGGCCGTCGGACGTTTTTTCACTGTAGCCATTGTTCCCATGTAGCACTATCGGACTTTTTCTCAGTGTTAAATTAACACTGTTTTTTTCTTCCTCAGCATGAAGCGTTAACGGAAAAAATGTTTCCGTCGCGCTGCGCAAATACCAGTTATCTAATTGCGTGATAAATGGGTCAGCTTGAATTTTTACTTGCCCTGCTCTTCCGTATCGTTCGAAGGATTGGTGTCTGGTATTATCTTGAATTGCAAAATGCGCAAAGTATAACTCACCATCCCACCATGGACTGACATATTGAACGCTGACAACTGAGGTTCTAAATAACGTCCATTGAACACCAAATTCTTGCCCTGAATCACTTTTTAAGTTTGCAGTAACATACCACCATTCAATGCCTTGATCAGGATGGCTACCGTGATCACGCGGAAAACTTAACTGATATACGGGAGAGACCGGATCGCCCAACTGAAGATTGAAAAAATCACGTTTTGAAGCAGGTGCTTCTGACAGCTCCGGAGTGCAGCCGACTCCCACCATTAACAGTAATAAAACGATAAGATAATTAGTCTTCATACAACAGATCCGCAGTATCGTGACGACTCAGTTTGAGTAGAGGTAGTACACTAACCAGCAAAGCTAAACTAAAAATGAGGGTGATAAAGACCGCGATCTCAAGATAAGGTAATAGAAAAGGGATCGTCCAACCGAAGCCAATTGGCATCACAAATTTAAGTAATATCCACCCGAGCATTCCCCCGAGTATCGTCGCCAACACTAAACTCACAAGCAGAATAACAGCGCTCTGCCCTAATTTAATAGCAAATGATTGCCAAGTGGTAACGCCTAATGTTTTTAAGATGGCCAAAGGTTGAATTTGCTTAGCGCCGAGAGTCAGTAATGATACCCACAACCCAAATAGCGCGATAGCAACTATCATTAAATTTAACGCGTGCGTTGCGTAAAACGTATGTTCAAACAAACGCGTAGCGTATTGTTTAAAGCGCTGATTTTGAACCACTTGTGAGTCGTTTAAATGGAATTGCTGCATGACCTTTTGCTTAAATAAAGCGGTATCAATATCTGGCTTTAGAACAATTGAAAAACCATATGCTTCATAGTTAAGCCCGGCGTTTTCAATTGCGTCACTAACAGCGACGAACACCGCGCGCTGTTCGCCATAATCGTAATAAAAACCCGTTATCTCACAGTTAATATGCTTTTTGCCTTGTTGCAAACGAATACGCTGACCCAACTTTACGCCATACAATAATTTGCTTGGCTCGTTGGCAAGGCACCCACTCACATTTTTATTCGCATCATAGTAAAGCACTTCGTTATTAGGTACAGCTCCCGCAAGCAGCGTAAGATTGTAGTGATGTTCGCCAGAGCGACCGAAGCTTATCAAGCTCGCTGATTGAGTGCCTTGTTGATGTGAGCCCAGGCCATAACTTATCTCTGCACGCCAAAATACACCGGCCTTTTCAATATCCTTTTGGCTTAAGAGCCATTGATATTGCACATCAGAGACTTCACTGGGCCGCACATATAGATCTGCGCTAAGGCGACCATCTAAATGGATCTGCAAAGCTGAGCTAAAACTACTCACCATAATTTGCAACCCTACGGAAGTGCCAACCGCAAGCAACACAGCATAAACACTGATTGCAAGTACTCTGATCTGCTCGACACTGTCTGCTTTCATCCATTTGACTAATGGATGCTGAGTTGGAATACCTTTAAACGCAGCCCACAGTGCCACTGGTGTTATCATAAAAAAGAGCAACAGTAAGCAAACGCACAACCCAAGCGCATGAAATGGCGCTTCGCTACCAAGATAAAAATACCCAGCGGCCGTAACCAATAGACTTCCACTCACTATTTTACTCTGCCAAGATTTATAAAAAGTAAGAGGCTTTACTTGGCAATATGCCACACTTGCAAGTACCAAAAGGTTTAACACAAATGCTTGCAGCACGACTAACCAACTGAAATTAACCGGTAAACGCCTATCTAATGCAAATAGGCTCTCTAACGCCATAGAGATCTCGCTCACCAATAAGTTCGCCCCTAGGAAAGCCACACCTGCGCCCACCAATGCAGCAATCAAGCTTAAGACGAGCACCTCAATGACTACCGCTGCGACTACATTTGCTTGAATACATCCAAGTAGTGTGAGTTGCTGATGTAGTTTTTTTCTTGCGTGCAGACAAAGCTTTATAGCGTTAAAACTTAAAAAAGCGCCAACCACGTAGCCTAGGAATGCAAGCGCTTGCAGGTTGAAGAAAAACGCCTTCGACAACGAGTCGAAAGACTGCGCTTGTGCACTTTGCAACTGTGCTTTATCACCAATAATCTGCCTAACTTTTGCCTCATCCAATACTGCATTTGAGATCTCTATATAACTAATTCGACCTGCTGAATTCAGTAAATGGTCAACTAATGCAATATCGGCTATTGCAACATCGCCAGTAAGTTCCGATAAAACAGCGAAATGCACATCCGTATCAAGAAGCTTGATCACTTCATGCCTTCTGAGCGACAAATGTTGGGCCATCTCCTCAGATACGTAAATTGTATTAAATCCGAATTGTAATGGTGCAGTTTGATTGCCTGACTTATCTCCCTGTGATTGCACTTTAGGTAGAGAAAGCCATTTCAAAGTATTAACCCCTTTAATGCGAAGCCTGTTCTCACTGGGCACGACCAGCACACCTTCCAAAACTGGCTCAGCGGATACGACTCCTGCGTTTCGCAGCGCCGTCCATACATCTCCAGTCAACATCTCGCGGCCTACGCTTGGCCGAACAAAGTGACTAATTGGATTATTTATAAGTGCGCTGGTTTGCTGGTAACGATCCGTTGCTTCTTGATTTAGTCCTTGAATTGAGCCAAGTAAAGCACTACCCAAAGATAAGCCAAAAACGAATAACAAAAACAACCAAAGATGCCTTTTATAGAACTGCATAAACACCGTGAGTACCAGCCTAATTTCTGATAACGCGCTCAGCCGTTCCATCGTTTTAGCCATAAGCACGGTTATTTTGAATGGTGATTTTTCTATCTAGGCTGTCAGCAAGGTGTTGGCTGTGTGTAACCATAAGCAAGTTAACGCCTTGCTCTTCACACAGCTCACGCAGAAGTAATACCACTTCTTCGCTTTTCGCAGCATCTAAGTTGCCCGTCGGCTCATCGGCCAGCAATAACTTAGGCTTGTTGATCATGGCACGTGCGATACCAACTCGCTGCTGCTCACCACCTGACAATTGCTGAGGCAAGGCCGTTAATTTATGTAAAATCCCCAAACGCTCTGCCAGCGCATCAACATCGCTTTGCTTTGGGTTCAATTGATTGAGCTGTGCTTGAAAAACAATATTGTCGTAGACGGATAAAGGTGCAAGCAATTGATAGTGTTGAAATATCATCCCTAACTTGCGACGGTAGAGCGCCTGTTCAATATCATTAAACTGAGTAATATCCCGGCCATCAATAATAATACTGCCGCTATCGGGCTTTAACAAACCACCAATCAGATGGATAAGTGTCGTTTTACCCGACCCGCTATCACCAACAATAGCGACCTGTTCTTTAGCAGCAATACTGAGACTAAGCTTATCTAATACAGCTCGATTCACTTCACCATCACGACGCGTGAAGACTAAACTTTGAACTTCTACCACTGTATGCACATTCCTTTACTACTATGTGGACGCTACGCAACGTACCTTCCTCATTAAGTAACCAAAATTTTTTATTTCTCGTGTAAGCACAGATTAGTTGTCAGTTTATTACCAAGGAATAGCGTCACCGCTATAGTCGTAAAAGCCACCGCTTTGTGCATCCACAAAGTGTGATAACACGGAGTAGATCCCATTTGCAGACTCGTCCGGGGTAATTAACGCGTTGGGACCCCCCATTTCCGTTTGAACCCAACCAGGATGAAGCGCAACAGTTCGGATCCCCTCACTCAGTAAATCATTAGACAAGCTTTTTACCACTGAGTTTAGCGCAGCCTTCGAACTGCGATAGATATAGCCGCCACCTTTGGTATTCATGGTGTGACTGCCGACCTTAGAGGAAATGGCCGCAAAAATCTTTTCATTACCGTTGCAAAGATGGGTGTAAAATAGTTCAGCAAGTCGCATGGTGGAAAAGACATTAACCTCCATAACTTCTCGCCACGCTTCTATATCGGTTTCACCAAACGCATAGTCTTTCGGCCCATATATACCCGCGTTGTTGATAACGATATCTATAGCTACAGGCGCCAGTTTCTCGCTTAATTCTTCCATCTGGTCGTAATTGGTCACATCTAAGGCAAACACTTGGAGCTCAGGAAAAGTTGGCGCAAGAGAGTTAAGTTCTGAAGCAGTAAGCGGGTCTCGACAAGTTGCTAATACGTGCCAGCCAGCCTGCAGATAGGTTTTAGTTAACGCAAGTCCAATACCGCGGTTTGCACCAGTGATCAGTATTTTTTTCACAGTCGAAGCTCCTAAGCCGTTATGACAAAAGCCAATGGTGTTAATTCACTATACTGATGATAGGTTGAATAATCCACTTTTTGCAGATGTGACTAGCATCTCGAGCCACAATGCAAAAATCATGAATTTAATTCAACTTTAGTCAGTCTCGCTCTTGAAGCCAATTCAGTGCATCTTCTTTATCATCAAAATACTTCACTTTACCAGTAACAAACCAGTTACCTATTGTTGCAGCAAGTCGATGCCAATTTTTACCGCCATATATTGCTACTTTGGCAAATTCAGTGCTATGCTCAAAGGCGAGTTGGAAGTCATCCCACATAGCCCTTGGTTCCCAGCCTTCAAAATCAGTTGCATCAAGAAATGCATAGATTTTAGGCGTTGTTACGGCTTTCAGTGCACTCTCTATTATTGGTGTAATAACAACATAATCTTCATGAGTGAGTTTACCTGTAGGCTTAAGAGTAAGATAAATATTATCTCCAAAGCGCTCAGTGCCTATTGATATACCGTGAAATGAATTTTTCATTTTCACTTCCTTTATGTTTATCTCATAAACAAAAAGCATAATTAAGTCTCAGCTTTTTTGCCAATATCCAAACTTTTTTCATTATTGTCAGCTTCCGTTCAGATTTCTAATACTACCATGCGCGCCGTTGAGTCGATGTAGCTCAATATATGGAAATTAAAGGGATGACTATGAAAAAACTACTATCTATCGCAGCTGTTTCACTACTTGTTTCAGCAGCAGCTCAGGCTAACACTGGTAACGTACAAAAAGAGTGGTTCAACACCGCTAGTTATACAGATTATGATGGCTCTGACAACAGCGCACTGATGCTTTCTTCTCGCTATTTCTTCGCACCTCAAGAATCAGTAGGCGTATGGGATGACTTTGGCTACCTTGATACGGACAGCAATGTAGGCGTAAGTTACTTTAACGATGATTATTCAAATGCTTTCTCAGCGCGTGGTGAAGGCTTCATCACTAAAGAATGGTTTGTAACAGGTAGCATCGCTGATCTTGGCGAAGCTGACGACCATTACTCTATCGGTTTTGGTTACCTATACAACGACAGCCTAAAACTAAGCGTTCGCCACGAAGAGTTTGAAATTGGTGACGTAACTTGGTTCAAAGCTGAGTACAACCACGAACTAAATTCTACAGATTACATTGGTTTCACTGTTGAAACTGAAGACGAATTTGATTATCTAAACCTAAGTGCACGTTACTTCATGCACGTAGGTGGTGAAAGCTACTTCACAATCGACGTAGAGCACAACCGTGTTGATACAGATTTTGAAGATGACTCTGTAACAAACGTACTTGCAAACTACTACTTCACTCGCAACTTTGCGCTTGGTCTAGGTTCATATGATTCAGACTTAGCAGTAGAAGCTAAATACTTCTTCAACGACACTTACTACCTTAAAGGCAGTGTGGTTGACACAGACGGCGGTGAAACAAGCAACCTAACTTTTGTTGCTCAGTTCTAAATCAACACATGATTGAGGTACATCTGTACCTCCCCCAACTACTCAACATCTCATCGCGACCACACTCCGCGGTGGGGTGTTTTTTCACATTTTGAAACAAGCTACTCATCTAAATTGGGTGCATTTCACTTATCAATCGTTATTATGTATCAAAATAATAACGGAAATGCCTATATTATGATGAAGATAAAAACACTCGTGCTCGCCATTGCTGCGGCAGCCGCGCCTTTTGTTTCGGCGTATCAGACCGAAGATACTCGCCTACTCCGCTTTCCAGATATCCACAAAGATAAAGTCACTTTTGTATATGCTGGCGACATATATATTGCAGATACCAACACAGGTAAAAGTCAGCGTCTAACAGGCCATATTGGTTTTGAGACCTTCCCTAAGTTCTCTCCAGATGGCAGCAAAATCGCTTTTGCCGCCGAGTATAATGGCAGCCGCCAAATCTATGTGATCAATGCTGATGGTTCAGGATTAAAGCAACTCACTTACTACAACGATGTTGGTCAAATGCCTCCTCGCGGTGGGTTCGACTATCGCGTGATGGACTGGACACCCGATGGTAAACATATCGTTTTTAGAGCAAATCGCACACCATGGGGCAAACGTATGGGTCGCCCGTATATGGTACCAGTAGAAGGTGGACTTGAGCAGCCGATGGCCATTCCAGAAACGGGTGGTGGTATGCTCTCCCCTGATGGTAATAAGTATGTTTACACACCAATCGACAGAGAGTTTAGAACTTGGAAGCGCTCTCGTGGTGGTCGAGCTCAGGATGTATGGATTTACGACCTTGAAAACAATACGTCCAAACAACTCACCACTGACAAAGCCACCGATCAACAACCAACTTGGGTGAATGACAGTATTTACTTTGTGTCTGATCGCGACTACACGCTCAACCTTTATAAATATCGCGATGGCAAGTCACCGGTTAAAATGACTGACCACAAAGACTTTGACGTGCTGTGGCCTTCAGCCGGGCCAGATGCCATTGTCTACGAAAATGGCGGTTACTTATATCGCTTTGACGAAGCGACAAAAACAACTAAAAAGCTAAAAATCGATGTAGCAGGTGTACGTCAATATGCCATGCCATATAGTAAAAACGTTAGCGACTTTATTGATTCTATGGATATATCACACGATGGTAAGCGTGCATTGTTTACTGCCCGTGGTGAGTTATTCTCAGTCCCAGTAAAACAGGGTCCAACTCGTAACCTCTCTTACACACCAGAAGGTCGTGAAATTGAAGCAAGCTGGTCACCGAATGGCCGTTATATTGCCTACATGAGCGATAAAACAGGTGAATATGAGATCTATCTCAAAGATAGAGCAAATAACAACAAAACCATCCAGTTAACTGACAATGGTACCATCTGGCGCTTTACACCAATTTGGTCCGCTGATAACAGCAAACTACTCTTCGCAGATAAAAACCACACGCTATGGTGGGTTGATGCGAAATCTGGCGATATGCATAAAATTGACACCGCCAAATACGACGAAGATGGTCTAACTGAATATACTTGGTCGCCAAACAGTGAAGATATTGTTTTTGTTAAAAACAATGAAAACCGCTACGCCTCGCTTTGGCACTATAACACTGAGGATAAAAAGGTCACTCGACTGACTGACAACATGACCAGTGAGCGTAACCCTACTTTCTCTCCTGACGGTAACTACATTTATTTCACTTCTGAGCGCGACTATAACCTCACCTTTAGCAGCTATGAATTTGATTATATGTTTAATAATGCCACGCGCATTTATAGCGTTGCGGTGAATAGTCAGATCAAGCCGCTTAATGCCTTTGAAAGTGATGAGTTAAGCATTCAATCAGACGATGAAACGAAAAAGGACAGCGACAAACAAGCAAATCGCATTGAGGCCAACGGCTTTATGTCACGGGTTGTATCACTCTCAGCCCCAGCAGGTAATTACGGTTCGCTTACAGGTGTTGAAGGAGGCGTACTAACCTTAACAGGCGGTGCACTAAAGCTCCTCGGCACAGAGCCAGATAGCAAACTAGAAACCGTCGCCGAAGGCGTAAGCAGTTATAAGGTTGCTGCTGGCGGTAAGCACCTGATCGCTCGCGCTGGTAACAACTTCAGTGTAATTGCACCAAAGCCAAAGCAAGATTTAAAAGCCAGTCAGCTTGATTTATCTAAGATGACACTGAAAATCGACCCGAAAGTTGAATGGCAACAAATGTATGTAGAAGGCTGGCGCACATTACGCGACTGGTTCTACGACGAACATCACCATGGTCAAGATTGGGATGCTATCTTGGAGAAGTATCAACCACTTGCCAGCGCTGTCGCACACCGTAGCGACTTAGACTATGTACTCAGTGAAATTGCGGGTGAAATCAACGCAGGTCACATCTACGTACAATCTGGTGATGCGCCAACAGCCGAGCGCAAAAAGCATGGTTTACTTGGCGCAGAAATAAGCGCTCATCAGTCTGGCTACGTTAAAATTGAGCGTATCTACAAAGGTGAGAACTGGCATGAAGACTACCGTTCACCACTCAATGAAACCGGCGTGAATGCCAATGAGGGTGATTACATCATCTCGGTAAATGGTCGCTCGGTAAAAGACGTGGTTAACTTTTACGAGCTACTTGAAAACACCCAAGGCGAGCAAGTTGAGTTGGTATTGAGTAAATCACCAAGCGCTGATGATAGCTGGAAAACCACGGTAAAACCTGTTGCCAGCGAACAAGGCTTGCGTTACATGGCATGGGTTCAATCACGTGCTGACTACGTGGATAAATTATCAAACGGTAAGATTGGCTACGTTCACCTACCAAATACTCATTATGATGGTAACCGTTCATTATTTAAGAACTTTATGCCACAAACGAGCAAAGATGCGCTGATCATCGACGACCGTTATAACGGCGGCGGCTTTATCCCTGAGCACATGATCACTTGGCTTGCTCGTAAGCCACTTAACTATTGGAAACGCCGTGGTGTTGAGCCAACAAAAACTCCACAATTTGCCCACGATGGTCCAAAAGCCATGCTTATCAATGGTTATTCAAGTTCGGGTGGTGATGCCCTACCTTACTACTTCCGTCAGGCAGGTCTTGGCAAACTGATTGGTACTCGCACTTGGGGTGGCCTTATCGGTATCTCGGGTAATCCAAGTCTTGTTGACGGAGGTCAGGTTATCGCTGCAACCTTCCGAATTCTAGATAACGAAGGCAATTGGATCATCGAAAACGAGGGTGTGAGCCCTGATATCGAAGTGATCGATAGACCAGAGCTTGTTCATGCCGGTAAAGACCCTTCTGTCGAGCGTGCAGTGAAGGAGCTGTTGAAAGAGTTAAAAGATAGCCCGAAGAAAACACTGACAGTGCCTCCTGCGCCGTCTAAGTTCTAATTACTATAAAAATATAAAAGGCTGAGCAATCAGCCTTTTATATTTTCGAACAATCTTTATTCCTATCTCTACGCGATAAATCTCCCAAAAATTGTACGAGTAGCTTTGTTGTTTCATTTGTCGGCGTTGATGCAAGTAAATGATGCTGATAATTAGGTATAAAAAACTGTTGTGCACAGTGATTTTTTAATACCAACTTGCTTGACTCTGGAAGTACATCATCTTTACCTGAATTAATTACTAATAGATTTTCATAATAATTAACAACTTCAAGTCCATCTGAGAAGTACTTTTGCAAATCATTTTCAATTAAATATGACTCTATCACCTTATCGATTAATCCTTGCGGCAAGTACTCAATATATGAAACCGTTTTTGAGGCAGCAACATTTAAGTCTTCCCTAATTAAAAATGGTGCCACACCAATCAAATTACTAGGGTTATACTTTTGAGCTATATGCAATGCCGGTAGAAAACCCATAGAAAATCCGATAACATTGACTGACTTATAATTAGACGATAATTCAGGATAGTAGTCGACCAATTTACTACCAAACGAAAATGTAGTTTCATCAACGCTTTTCAAGTCCATTACAATGACATCTGATCCCAATGAGGAAAACCAAATCGCGTAGGAAGTCAGTAGTGATTTATCCACGGCAAAACCGGGGATCAAGAGAGTTAGCTGCCCGCTCAAATCGAGAGCCCGAGCCTGCTCTTCTCTCACTATTTTGTAACCGGCACTGATACCATTAATTTCAACATTCATATCAATGTCATCCTTGATTGAAATATCACTTGGATAAAAGTCATAAGTCAACGTGTACTCACCTTTTTTTAATTTCCTTTCAATTTTTTTGACATTTATCAACTCTGTGTCGATAACTAGTTTTAACTCATATTTCAATGATTTACTCATAACACTTCGACCTATTGAAGTGCAACCAGAACTAATAAGAAAAAATAAAACAACAATTAAAATTGATCTTTTTGTACACATTAACTAATCTCCTCCTTGCAGTACTAATTTCATATTAAAAAGGATATTTTATGAATTGTAAATTTAGAAACTCAATTATCGCTGCAAATTTATTAGTTGCACTAACCGGATGTAAAATGACAGCGAATGCAGAGCACGCTCAAGGCAGAGTGTCTATTCAATGTCAAGTTATTATTGGTGGTTCCTCTTCATCCAACTCAATTATTCAAACTTTTGCACCAGAAATTTTCGATCAATATGGTCGAATTAACCTTTCAAATATGGATGCATCCAAGTTAGAGTTTGAAATAAATAATTTATATAATATAAATGATATTAAAGATAACCGTATTCTTATCATTTTGAAGTCAGGTCAAAGTATTTTGGCTCGTAAATGGTTTGATGTATATAAAGCTGACTCGATGTATAGGTTGAATAGCCCTCAATTATTTTCAAACTGGGCTATGACCTATGAAGCGGTGGCGGATGGTTTCGACATAAACTTTGCTCCAAAACCTCGGATAATTACGGCACCGAGTAGCTTTTCAGTCAAAGGTAAGTATCGAAGTGCACCTCTTTTCGAATCGCCACAGGTACAGTTTGAAGGTTGTGAACGTTTGCCTGAATTCCCAGTACCGGATCCTGGTTACTATTGCGAACGGTAAGACTTGCTAGCTAAATTCAGTGAGTAATTATTGATTACTCACTTCTAATAACGATCTACGTTTAGACACAACATATAATCCCCACCCCGTAATCTTGTGTAATCGCCTTTTTTTACTTTTACAGCTACTTTCTAAAGAGAGTGGTGTTTTCACCTGAACCAATCACTTAACTTTATTAACTGAATTGCAATAGTTCGACATATATATCCAATACTACAGGCTATTAGGCGAAAAAATGCAGCAAGTCCACCGTCATCAAGGAGCAAGCTATGAATGTGCAGAATAAAGAGAGTCAGCCTTTAAAAATAAACAAAGAGCTCAACACCAACATCATCCTCAGCAGTACACAAAAGAAGCAAATAAAAGCACGCGCAAGCAAATACAAGAACGCTGATTTATCTTGCCTTAGGGCAATAGCACAAGCCGCAATAAATGTAGAATTATTCACTATCCCTTTATACATGACAGGCCTTTATTCCATTCAAGGCACCCATGCGATCGCTGATTCATCAAACCTTTATCCAGGACGTTATTGGCCAGGACTTGGTCCAACAGCTGGATATATCCCGGAAGAGCGCCGTAGTCAATATGACGTTGATCTCGCGCCGTTATTCGATATAAATACGTTAGTTAGTGATAGTAAACCCAGCGATTTGTCGGATAAGTTTAGATTAACTATCAATCAGCAAGTTTTTAATGGCGTATATAGTGTTTTCATTGAAGAAATGCTCCATTTACAGCTTGCTTCCAATATGGCAAGTAAGTTGGGACTCACACCAAGCTTTACAAGTCCGGCATTGATTGATGAAAACTATGGTTGGAAATGCTACAACAACCAAAGTGGTATTCCACATATTTTGGACTTTGCTGACTGTACCAAAGACTTGTCGCAACTGAGCCCTGAGATTCAAGCTTACTTCAAACAAATTTTCCCAGGTAAAACGTTACAAGATCTACGCGTTAATGCCACTGAACTCAACAAAGAGCAGACACTACTCTTTATGTTGATTGAAGAAACGGAAGAAAACGCAAAGAAAATTATCCAAGAGCAATATTTAGAACCAAACAAAGACACAAAACGGCCAAAATATTTTGAGCAGGCACCTTATGACTGGTGGAAACCAGATTACACTGAGAAAAACCTGCCGCTGTTTGGCTCGATTGGACACATGTACCTCAGCTATTGGGATTATATCCAGATCCAGTATGACGATGGCACAAGCTTGCTCGACTATGCAACCATTCAGCGCGACTATTTTAATGAGCGCCCTGGTAATAAAGATTATCAGCCACAATTCCCAGGTATTAAGGGCTCTCTCAACGTAAAAGAAGATCATACTGTATTAAAAGAAGCATTAATGAATAATGTAAATGCCATTACTGATCAAGGTGAAGGTGATGGTGTGGCAGAAATGATTTGTAAACGCTGGGCTGATGAGAAATGGGCACAAAACCTCCTAGCAGCGAAAGCGGATGAAGCGGATGATCCCCACCTCAGCACCGTAGAAGAGAAGTTTCAACCTAGTGCAGAAGCATTGAAGGCGGATTATCCCGCAAGCTGCGGTGAGGGTCCAATTTCCGGTTCGGCGTGTGCGCGGATCACTAATAAATACAAAGATCACTTTCAAATATTTACCGATACCATGAGGCTCATTGTCGACTTTGAGAAGTCTTCAAGTCAACCAGACGAACGTTACATGACTTGGTCAACTTGGTTTGCTGAGGGTAATAGCTGGAATGAGGCGTTATTGGACCCCAACGGCGATGATGAAGCAGCTAAGCAAAACCCAAATCTACCTTGCGTCAGCAGTGTAGTAAAAGCGCTTAACAACCTTAAACTCTCATCAAATATTGGCAATACGCATCAATTATTCAGTCAATCTGCGGTAGGCACAATTAAAGGTCTAACTACTGCACTTGATCGTTATTGGTCTGGTAAAACCAGTGAATTTCCGGGCCCTGCGATGGGTGGCTCTGGCGATAGGATCTCGATTTGCTGGGCAACCACGGGAATTGCGCCGGATTTAGTAACGGGTATCGCCCCACAAAATCCGAACGCCCTTTATCATGCCTGCCAAGGAATGAGCTATACCAACATAGGTTCGAATGACTTACCACCTCCTGAGGTATATCACAGTTGTAAAGGCAGTAATGATTGTAAAGCACAAGGTGGTTGCGGCTTTGTTCATAGCACAACGCCCGGCGGTAGCTGTGGTGGTAGCGTATCAACAGGGCCAAAAAGTGCCCCTGCTGATAATAAGTGTAATAACTTGGGTGGGTGTGCCGTGCCTATATCAGCCTCTCAGCTCTTCCCTGAACTTTCTGGTGAAGACCAAGAATACGATATGCAACTATTTAAGTTTAACTTAAAAGATAACACCTTCTCTGCTATTGATTACACTTATCCGAAAGGCCAACAAGCCCCAACAGATCAATCTGCAGATCATGTGCTTATGCCTTATAAACAAGGGGATGCCGTATACGATATTGCTTGGCAAGCATACTGCAATGCCAATGGTTTATTGAACGAAGATGGCGAACCTAAAGAGAAGCCAAAACCTTCAGATATTCGTCTAGCACTTCCTCCATCAACTTGATAGGAAAGATAGCATGACAAATCCAATTCGGACGCAGCAGCTTGCTGCGTCCGCTATAGAACAATTGACCGACTTAGGGTTTGGTGTTGGCCTGAGAAGCCAGCACTATCCCTTTATCATGTCTCAATTGGAACGCGGAGCATCGCTTGATGTTGACTGGTTTGAAATCATCAGTGAAAACTATATAGATAATCACGGCTATGGTCGGCATGTGCTCGCTCAGTTAAAGGAACAATACCCGCTAGTGATGCATGGTGTGTCAATGAATATTGGTAGCAGCGACCCTCTTAACTTTGAATACTTAGGCAAACTCAAAGCGCTAAGCGAGTTTGTTCAGCCACAGCTTATTTCTGATCATTTGTGTTGGACAGGCGTTGCTGGTTTGAATAGTCACGACCTCCTACCTATGCCGTTAACTGACGAAAGCCTACAACACGTTATCAACCGTGTTGATCAAGTACAGGATTTTTTAGAGCGACCTTTGGTGCTTGAGAACCCATCAACATACCTTGAATTTCAACATTCAACCCTCACTGAAAGCGAGTTCTTTAGTGAGTTAGTCACCGCAACAGGCTGCGGCATGCTATTGGATGTAAACAACGTCTTTGTTAGTAGCTTTAACCATGGTTTTGACGCTGAAGCGTTTATTCGTCAACTCCCCCATGAGCACATCGTTCAAATCCATCTAGCCGGTCCTAGCGACTGCGGTGATTGTTTGATAGACACCCATGACCAACCAGTGCCCGCCAAGGTTTGGCAGCTTTATCAACTGGCGCAGCAGTTAACGGGTGGCGTGTCGACCTTACTTGAATGGGATGCCAATATCCCCAGCTTTCCTGAACTCGTTGATGAGTTAAGCAAAGCAAAACTGGTACTGGCAGGGCATATTCCAAAACAAGATACAATTACTAACACCAACGCGCTGTCAACTCCAATCGTCAAAGAGCGAGCAGAATTAACATAATGAAAACGCCAGACTTAACGCAAACTCAGCAGTGGCTTAGCACCGTTTTAATGGTGCGAGGCGACCTACCACAAAAACTCAATACCGCTGCAAATCCGCATGGTTTAACGCTGCATGACTGTGTAAAAAGTAGTAAAACACTGGGAGCCATGAGAAGAGTAGACATCTATGCTGCAGGCTATGTGATGCGTTTAGTCGAATGTCTTCGGGGAGAGTTTGCACTACTTCGCCAGTTTATGGGCGACGAAGTATTCGACACCTTCGCCAAAGCCTTTATCGTCACCTTACCCTCTAAGTCTTGGACACTACATCAACTAGGCTCGCGCTTCGCTGATTTTTTAGCACACACTAAACCCACCGGTGATTTTAATGCCCACCAGCAAGCTATGTTTAGCTTGCCTTCAGAGCTGGCTAAGTTTGAAAGAGCCAAAGCGCTTGCACTGTTAAAACCAGGACTGGAAACCGAGCAATCAACTGCAGTAATAAACGAGATTGAGCTCCTTTGCGGTATCGCAGAAAATTTTGTCATTTCGGTGCCAGAATCAGTACAGCTTATTCAAACCGATTACCCTTTGCTGCCGCTTATAACCCAGCTTGAGCAAGCAAAGCCGTACACCTTGCCAACGCCTGAGCAAACGCATATTGCAATATCGCGCCAACAATATCGCATCAAAATGAGTGTATTGAATGACTGGCAAGCAGACTTATTACTACATCTGAGAAACAAACCGCTACGCTATCAAGAAGCGGTAACCTACAGCGCTAACCACCTAAACTTGGATCAACAAGCGCTGCAATCGCGGTTAGCAGTTTGGCTGCCAAGCGCTAGTAATATGGGGCTGTTTACGTTACAAAATGAACCAGTGCCCCAGTGATCCAATTTTCTAAATAATGGCTCAGTTAATAAAGTGAAATAAACCTTGATGGGTTATTTTTATATCCAATACAAGATAGACTAGCTGTATCGACTGCTGCTCCCAAATAATAATGATAACAATCAATAACCGTAAGCTAGACTTAGCCACGGGTGAACTTACCTACCTTGATGAGACAATCAAATTAGAGGCTAAGGTGCTGGCAGTACTTGAAATACTTTATCAGCATCGCGGCACGCTTGTTACGCAAGAGCACCTACTTAATTCTGTATGGCAAAATACCGTCGTCGCCCCAAATGCCCTTCAACGATGCATCGCTCAGCTTAGAAAACTACTTGGAGATAGTGATAAACGTATTATCCAGACTTTTCATAAAAAGGGCTATCGTTTACAGGTTGGGGAGCAGCATACTAATTTAAGCCAAAAGCTGAGAACCTGTGCTCTCTATTTCGCAGGTTTCATCATCCTCTTCGGTATATTGTTTAGCTATTCAACTATGCCAAAAGCTAATTTCCAACTTTCAGAGGTTACACCTGTAAGTTACGGATTGGAGTTGGAGAGCACTGCGACACTCACCTCAGGTAGAAGGTTATTATATGTGGCCAGAACACCGCAAGCAGCGGAACTAAAAGTAAAGGATTTGGATTTCCAAACAACTAAGTTAGTTACCCGTGCATTGGATTTTGTTGGCAAACCTCAGCTTAACAAAGAGGGTAAAAAAGCAGTACTCATTGAAACACGCAAAACAAAATCACAAGCTAAGTGTCATCAAGCTATCGTCGTGTTACCAAGATTTGCTGCCAGAAAAGTGATCTCTCCTTGCTTAAATAACGAAGTGCGGCAAGCCTACTGGGTTGGTCATCAAGTGTTACTTATCGCCAATAACGAGTATGCCCTTTTTACTCCGCACTCAGACTCAGTCACATTTACTTCTTTACCTATAGCAGCAACAGTTTTAGCGTCCTCATTTAATGAGGATCAACTTACTTTACTCACCCAAGATCCAGATGAAGAGGCTTATCTCTCTATTTATATGATTAGCAAAGAAAACGAGCTTTTTCTTCTTCAACAAGAAAAATTGTCTGATGTAGAATTAGACCGTTCGTTGATGTTAGTAGAAGGGCCAGATACAACACACATACTTTCAACCGCATCTGCGCTCTATATTTTTCAAAACCTCAAGCTTGTACAAGCCATTCCGGCAATCGGCTCAGAATCGTTTTACATCACTGAATACATTAAAGGTAATAGCTATTTAGCGACACTAGTTCGAGAACAAAAGCAGATTAATATTCAAGACAACCTCTCTACAAGCCGACTTACAATCAGCCACTACGACGAGCTATCAGGGCAATTCCAACCAAGTGGAAATGCCATTGCATTTCTCTCTAATCGTACAGGCACCAATGAAGTTTGGTTAAAGCAAGAACAGCAAGAGATCCCGCTCACCCATAACAAACATATTTCGTCTTTTGTTTGGACAGCCGATGGTAAACAATTGTGGGCAGCATCAAAACAAAGTTTACTGAAAATCAATTTAGTCACTGGCGTTGAAGTTTTTCCTGCTTTATTTGAAAAGCAAATTATAATGCAATCAATTGAAATAAAAGGAAGTAACTACCTTCTCATCAATGATCTTGGCGATGAACAGCTAGTACTTTTCGACCCTGTAACCAACCATAAACAGCCACTTTATCAGGGGCAGGTTCACTGGGCACAAATACAGCAAAACGGTACTGTCTATATAGCCACACCAGATGAGCCAAACTTAAAAGTACTCGTCAACAATTCGCTCAAACCACAGCCAATAACAAACAAAATCACCTTGCATTGGCGTTTTTACCTACGTGGGAATGAGCTGATTATTCCCGACAAACAGGCGACTATCTGGCGCTATAACATCAACACGCAAGTTTTGGATACATTGGGCAAATCCGACGAGCAGACTCGCTTGATCACAGATGTTCAACTACATCCTTTTAAGGTTTTAGCTGACTCACCAAAAACACTTAGCGCAAACCAAGTTAAAGTAAAAATAACAGAACCAGAAAACCACTAATATAAAGGTGGCTCACACATGTGCGCCACCTTTATATCACTCTTAATAATGCTAAAGCCGAGACAATACTTGTTCAATATACTGCTTGGCCTCTTCATTTTTTTGCTCTGTTGCTAGCAGCAAGGCACGCTTTAGCTGAAGTGTTGCTTGTGTTGTATCGCCCGCATTCAAAAGAGTCTGTCCATAACGTAAATTGTAAATAACAGAGTTAGGCATAGTCGTAAGTAGCTCATCGAACGCGTTTTTTCCAAGTATTGTATTGCCTTGCGCGAATAAATATTGCCCTAGAGCAAGCTGATTGGCCTTAATATCAATCGAGTACCCATAGCGCTGTTCTAGTTTTTGGTGATATTCTCGCAACCCATTCAGGCCTGACTTGTCAAATTGAGCATAATCTTGAAGCTTTATTGCGCCAAGAATATGTTGTAATCCATGTCTTAGCGCTAGCTGTGCGCCTACATGATAATGATGTTGACTTAAGTCTTCCAACATCAAATGTTGGTGTCGTTTTGAAACGGCGAGCGCAGCAAAAAACGGTCTATTTTCATCAAAGCTGCCAAGACTGATATATAGGTTATTGGTAAGTTCGCCCTTGGCGATGTTGTCACTAATATCTTCTTTTAGTTGCTTGGGAAGTTGACTCCAAACTGGCGCAGACAATATCGCGCCTTGGAAATACCCGGGCATCTTTCCTAATAAATTCAAAGCAATCGCCGCCCTGCTTGAGTACCCTTCAATGACTTTAAACGGCGAAAGATTAAATTGCCGTATCAATGTTGGTTCAACTTCACTTGCTAACACGCGAGCTAGCAAGGCAAAATACGCTTGGTCAGATAACTTGTCAGCCCCAGCAAAATTCAATTTGGGCACTCGCACAATCACAAGTTGCGGGATAGGTGAAAAACTAGTGTGACTCAACCAGTCCACTTCAGCTTTCAGTACATCAAAACGACTCTCTCCCGCAGTTGTATAAAGCGTCGAGTATGGCTCTTTTCGGTTAACATCAAAATCAAAAGGCAAATATGTTTGTACATCAACAGGCCCTCCCACTAACTTTGAACTCACAGTGATATGCTGTAATTTTGAGGCTATCTGAGCGTGAGTAACTAACGCAAACAACGCGCAATTTAACCACATCAAACTTTTTAAAAGTATTTTCATGCTTTTCTCCATTTTTGGCTAAGCTTATGAAATAAAAACTTTTAAAACTTGATGCATTGCTTATTTTTAATTGATGAATTGCTGATGTGGATCTATCGGAGTTTGTTAGAGGCTAAATATCAGGTGCTAACAAACATGGTTACCTAAGTCGCAACGTTTAGCACAGTGACTATGGTTGTAAAAAGTGATGCTACTAAGGCTTATTAATTTCGCGTATACACGTTAAGCAACGGAAACTTGTTCTCACCGAAAGCCAGTGTGAGTGAAAGCGTTTCTCCGCCATCAAAGCTTTCAGAAAGCTTCATCGGCGCGATCCTTTGCCCGTTAGCTGTTAGTGCCAGCAGGTGTTTTTGTGTTAATGTCCGACGCCCGCTCGATTGATTTTTAATCGTGATCATTGCCCAGCGCTCACCGTTTTCGTTACTCATCAGTACCGCGTTAAGTACCTTGAAGTCACTGATATCTGGGTAAATATTGGCATCATTCGGAAAAGCCAGTTCCATATTGTTAGGCACTACACTATCAATCGTTAACGCTTCTTCAGCTGCCTGTGTATTCACAGCCAACATAAGTAACCAAAAACCACTTATTATCCTTTTAATCATTTAATTTTTCCTTCTATTTTCCTTTGATTAATTCAATATGCCGCCAATTTTTAGGCACATCAATACTTGTACAGCGCCAAGGTTACACTACAAAACAAAAATGCCAGACTACACACTGTGCGATCTGGCATTTTCTTAACTAGTAGTGACATCAATTATAAAGTTTCTTCTAACCACTTGAAGAATTCACGCTGCCAGACTATTCCGTTTTGCGGTGTCAGTACCCAGTGGTTTTCTTCAGGGAAATAAAGAAAACGGCTTTTCAAGCCTCGTAGTTTAGCAGCTTGGAAGGCTTGCATTCCTTGGCTCAGCGGTACACGGTAGTCTTTACCACCATGGATCACGAACATCGGAGCATCCCACTTATCCACATAGCTGATTGGGTTAAACTGATTGTATGCCTTGCTGATGGCCGCATTGTTTTGCTCCCAGTACGCGCCACCCAATTCGTTGTTCACGAAGAACATTTCTTCGGTTGTGCCGTACATACTGCGCAAATCAAAAATGCCACAGTGCGCGATAAAAGTTTTGAAGCGGCCATCATGATTGCCAGCTAAGTAAAACGCAGAATAACCACCAAAACTTGCACCAACTGCCGCGATACGTTTGTTGTCAACGTATGACTCTTTCGCAACATCGTCGATTGCGTCAAGGTAATCTTGCATTACCTTACCACCCCAATCTTGGCTGATATCTTTGTTCCATTTCACACCGTGCCCTGGCATACCACGGCGGTTTGGCGCAACCACAATGTAGCCTTGTGATGCCATCACTTGGAAGTTCCAGCGGAAGGAATAAAACTGAGATAACGGCGACTGTGGACCACCTTGAAGGTATAACAGCGTTGGATATTGCTTACGCTTATCAAAATTAGGTGGGTAGATAACCCAAGTTAGCATGTCTTCGCCGTCTTTTGTCTTCACCATTCGCTTTTCAACGTTAGGTAAATCCAAATCAGCATAAAACGCCTCGTTCACATTTGTCAGCGCAACAAGCTTTTTGCTATTCAGATCAAAGCGGAAGATCTCTTTTGCTTGATTCATGCTATTGCGAGTAACCACTAGCTGATCGTCTAGGGCGGCAACAATGCTATTTACATCAAACATGCCCTTAGTTAGCTGCTTAATTTTTGGATTAGCTTTGGTTTTGGTGTTCACCGCTACTTGAAATAGCTGGATTGTTCCGTCAACTGGTGCAATAAAATAAATATGCTTACCATCATGACTCCACTCAAAACTGCTTACCGTGCCGTCCCAATGCGCAGTTAAGTTGACTTCTCTGTCACCCAACTTAACGATAATGTCATTTTTATCCGCCTCGTTACCCGCTTCATCCATACGTAAGAAAGCCAGCAACCCTGTCGATGAGAACTCAGGGCTTTTATCATAACCCAAGTTTTGCTCGGTTAGATTGGTGGTTTTCTTACTGGCTAAGTTATAACGATAAATATCTGTGTTGGTGCTGCTCGCATATTCTGCGCCAGTCAGCTTTTTACTGACGTAGTAGATATTTTCACCTTTAGGGCCCCAAACATAATCGCTTGAACCACCAAATGGTGACGTCGGACTATCAAAAGGCATCCCTTTCATGATGTCGACTTTTTCTTCAGTAGTCAGGTCCTGATAGAACACATGTTTAACACTGCCGTCTTTCCAAGTATCCCAATGGCGGTAATTTAAATCATCAAATACATAAGCATCTGCTTGCGTAAGTGCTTTATGTCTATCCGTCGCCAACACAGCTTCAACATTGACGGTGTCATGAAATAGTTTTTTGCTGCCATCTGGCGAAATGTTGTCGTCTGACAATATCCCTTGATATGCGCTTAAAAGCTGGGGCACCCCACCCTTTAACGGCACTTGATAAACTTTGCTATCAAAGTCATTGTTTTCAACACTAGGCGTTGTAACTCGATAAATCACATGGGTTTTGTCTTTAGATAACCCAAGCGCACTTACGCGCTTTACTTGCCAAAGCTTGTCAGGGGTCATTACCTCTTTGGCAACCAACCCAAAACTTGGTGCTAATCCTAAGCTAGCACATAAAAGAATTCGCAACATCGCGAAATGCCTCCAATAATCAAATCCCACCTAGACTACATAAAGCGGGAAGAACTTAAAAGCATTCGCGATAAGATACTTTCGTCTCTAGCGCAGGTAACCTAAAAGCAGCAGAAGTTGCTCAAAATAAATTTACGTTGTGCTGTAAGTTGGCAATTCGGTATTTTCTCGGTGTTTGATTGAATAATTTCTTAAACGCTTGCACAAACGCAGAGTCAGAAGCGTACCCCAACTCGATAGCAATTTCCTGTATGCTCTTTTGCGACTCTAACAATTGCAAAGATAAAACTAACCTCACATTTTGTCTCCACCGTGAAAATGATTGGGAAAACTCTCTTGAGCACAATCGCGACAAAGTGCGCTCAGAAGCGCCCACTTTTGTTGCCCATTCCTTTAACGTAAATGGTAAATCCGGTTGCTCTTTAAGCTGTAAGAAAATGGATAAAAGACGTTTATCGGTAGGTATGAGCAAAGGTATTTCATAACGGTTTGCGATCTCGATCTGATCTCGCAATACCGTTAGCAAATGTGTGATATTGGACTCTGCTTGAGTGAGCGTCTCGTTTTCAAATAGAAGCAGTATTAATGCTTTAATAAATGGCGTTACCAGACAGGATTTTGGTTTGTCTCCATACTGAACATATTTGTCGGGATTAAGGTAAATCGCCAAAAACTGTGTATTTGTAATCGCTATGGATTTATGCACTGTATTTGCGGGTATGTAGAGCATGCCATTGTGAGGAACAATCCCGCTTTTATCGCCGATACTTGATTGCAGCAGCCCCTGCAAAGGAAACACAATTTGATGCCACAAATGTGAGTGAAAGTCATCAATATAACCAGAAGCCATATTCGTCGTTTTGGTTATGATTTGTTTATTAGGAGAACCTTTGATGAGGTCATTAGCTTGCATCTTGGCGACTTATCAACATTAAACGTCTGTTAGTATAAATTACGCCATCCAAATTTAATATACCATCTACAGCCTATCGTTAATTAAAAGGCACAAAGATGCATATTCACTTTATCGTTCATGAACATTTCGAAGCGCCCGGCGCCTATGAATCGTGGGCAAATAAACGCGGCCATACCATTACCTACTCGCGAGTTTATCAAGGAGAACCGCTCCCAAAAAATGCCAAAAACCTAGATTTTTTGATTGTAATGGGAGGACCTCAAAATCCGTCGACAACTATTGAGCAATGCCCACACTTCGATACAAAAGGTGAGCAAGAAGTCATCTTGAACTCGATTACCGCCGGAAAAGTTGTGCTTGGTATATGCCTAGGGTCGCAACTCATTGGTGAAGCGTTAGGTGCAACATTTGAACCTAGCCCTGAACGTGAAATAGGAAAATACCCGATAACCTTGACGGAAGCTGGGATGACACATCCACTATTTAGTCATTTTGGAAAAGTTTTGGATGTCGGTCATTGGCATAATGATATGCCGGGGCTCACCAATGGATCACAAGTGATTGCATATAGCGCGGGGTGCCCAAGGCAAATTGTCGCCTATCGCGACTTGGTGTACGGCTTTCAGTGCCATATGGAATTTACTAAAGATATCGTCGCATTACTGATTGAAAATGACGACCTCAGTGACGCTTTACAGTATCGATTTGTAGATGAGCCAGAGATTTTACTGAACCATAACTATGACGAAATGAACCAAAAACTGTATGGTTTTTTAGATAAGTTAGAGAGCTTTTATAAATCACAGTCCGAGTGTTAATTATACTATTTAACCTGAGATTTGAATCAGATAGCCAAGAGCGGAATTAGAACATCTTTTTCTGTTAAAAGTAAATGCAGACGCCTGGGATGGACGGGAAATGTCTAATTTATCAATGTCAAATCAATGCACTCTGGCTGTAGAAAGCTTGAGGTTAGTTTCATAAAAATCCACTTAAATATAAAGAGATAGTCTGTTGTATCTAAAGTTAGAACTTGCGTATAACGGCGACTGATTCGAAAATTCCCAAATTTACATAACAAGTGTTTTGTTAAATACAAAAACTGTATTAGAATTGCTCCATTGACGAGCACTGGCTGTTTAGGTTCAGGCTGAAGCCTGTGTTCGATGTTAGAACAACTTTACTGGGGGAACCCGATGAAAAATTTTCCAAACCTGTTAAAGGTAATCTTTCTCCTTTTCGGATCCGTTGTATTGCTTGTTGGATGTGAACAAGCCCAACCTGATGTCCAAAAGCAAGTGTCTAGGCCAGTTAAACTGTTTGCTGTGGAGCAAACCGCAACAAGCTCAACTTACCGCTATCCAGGCAGTGTGTCTTCTGTCAAAGAGACTATTTTGGCATTTGAAGTTCCGGGAAAAGTGATTGATTTACATATCAAAGAAGGAGACTTTGTCAAAAAAGGTACGGTATTAGCGGAATTGGACGATCGTGACTATAAAGCACAGCTAGACAGTGCTAAGTCAGATCTTTCCGTTGTTAATGCAGATTATCAAAGGTATAAAAAAGCGCTAAAAGCAAATGCTGTTACTGCTCAGACGCTGCAACAGGCTAAAAGGAACCTTGACGTCGCATTATCGGCTTTTAATCAAGCAGATAAGGCGTTAATGGAAACTAAGTTAATAGCACCATTTTCCGGGCGCATAGTGACAAGGGATATTGAGCCCTTTGCTACTGTGCATGCCAAGCAACCGATCATGCAAATCAATAGTGAAGCTGGGTATGAAATGGTAGTAAGTGTGCCTGAATCCATTTGGGCGCAAGGGGAAAGAGTCAAATCTGCCGCTGATATTAATCTTGAAAATCAATTAGTTGTTTCACTGAGTGCATTTCCCGATGAACGGTTTGAAGGCACTATTACCGAATTTTCTGGGCAGGCAGATACCGTCACTAGAACTTATAAAGTCAGAGTTGCCTTTAGCGTACCAGACAATGTATCTGTTAGCTCAGGTATGACCGGCCATGCTATTTATACCGAGCTTAATGAGCAGAAAAATACACTCTTAATTCCACTGGATGCCGTTGTAGGTAATAGCGATAACTCTGCCTTTGTTTGGCTTTATGATCAGATACAAGGGAAAGTGACCAAACAACCCATTACAGTTGGCAATATCACAGATAAAACAGCTCACGTTGTTTCTGGGTTAAAGTCTGGCGATGTAATAGCAGTATCCGGCGTGCATAGCTTATATGACGGCTACCCTGTTTACCCTATGAAGGATTAAATCATGAGTATTGCAGCCGTAGCTATAAATAACAGAGTTGTGACGCTGGTTTTAACCGTAGTTATGCTCATTTCTGGCCTGTACATTTTTAATGGTATGAGTCGCTTGGAAGATCCTGAATTCACCATAAAAGATGCATTAATCATCACGCCCTACAGCGGTGCTTCAGCCTTGGAGGTCGAGCAGGAAGTAACAGAGTTACTTGAAAAAGCAGTGCAGCAGTTGGGTGAATTAGACAAGGTAACTTCAAAATCTGAACGGGGTTTATCAACGATAACGGTAACTATTAAAGAGAACTATAACAAGGAAACCTTGCCGCAAGTCTGGAACAAATTAAGGCAGAAAATAGATGACGTGAAACCGTATTTACCGCCAGGTGCGGGTCCTTCGTTAGTGATGGATGATTATGGTGACGTTTACAGTATTTTTATGGTTGTTACTGGTGATGGTTACAGCTTTAAAGAACTAAAAACCTACGTTGACAACCTCCAGCAGCAACTATTGCTTGTTGATAATGTGGGAAAAATAACCACTTTCGGTGAGAAACGGGAAGCGATATATATTGAGTTTAATCGCGCCCGTATGGCGCAGTTAGGTATGTCGCCCGATGTAATCACGGCGCAATTAAGCAGCAAAGGTCTGGTGGTTGATGCAGGTAAAGCGCATGTCGGCAGCGCTAACCTTGCTATTTCCACAACAGGTGCTTTTACGCAGGTTAGTGATTTTGAGAAACTCCTGATTACCCATGAGACGAAACAGTTTTACCTGGGCGACATTGCTCAGGTAAGCAGAGGTTATGAATCGCCAAGTTCGCAGCTTATTTACTATGATGGCAAAGCCGGTATCGGTTTAGGCATTTCGACCGTTTCTGGCGGCAATGTTGTAGAGATGGGGGAAGCTGTTTTAGCTAAGTTGTCGGCGTTAGAAGTTGAGCGACCAGCAGGGATTGAGTTTGGCTACGTTTCGCTACAATCAGAGGGCGTTAAAGAAGCCATCTCAGGCTTTACGTCAAGCCTGGCGGAGGCTGTGGTCATTGTTATCGTGGTTTTACTGTTCTTTATGGGACTACGAAGCGGCCTACTCATCGGCTTTGTATTAATTCTAACTATCGCGGGTTCATTCATCTTCCTTGCTCCTATGGGCGTAGCGTTAGAGCGTATTTCTCTTGGAGCTTTAATCATTGCGCTCGGTATGTTGGTTGATAATGCTATTGTAATTGTCGATGGCGTGTTGATAAGAATGCAAAAAGGAGAAAGTGCTAAAAGTGCCTCCCCGAAAGTGGTGAATCAATCGGCTTTGCCGCTATTAGGTGCTACTTTAATTGCAATATTGGCTTTTGCTGCCATAGGTACTTCTAATGATGCGACAGGTGAGTATTGTCGCTCATTATTCCAGGTGGTAATGGTATCTTTGTTGTTAAGTTGGGTAATCGCTGTTACCGTCACCCCGCTGCTATGCGTGATGTTTTTAAAAGCGCCAGAAATCAACGACCCAGCAAACCCATACCAAGGCACGTTTTACACCAAATACCGAAACTTCTTAGCATATTGTATCAGGCGCAGGTATTTAAGCTCTGCATCTGTGATCGGCGTTTTTGTGCTGTCTTTGTGGGGCTTTTCGTTTGTTCAGCAGAACTTTTTCCCCAGTTCAACGCGCGCTCAATTTATGGTTGATCTCTGGTTGCCACAGGGAACACACATAGAAGACACACAGAAAAATGCTCAATCAGTTGAAAAATACTTATCGCAATTAGCCAATATTGAGCACGTGACGACAACCGTTGGCGAAGGTGCGCTGAGATTTCTGCTGACATATCAGCCACAGCAGCCCAATAGCAGCTATGCTCAATTTTTAGTCGATGTTAACGATTACAACACAATTAAAACGTTAATTCCTAAAATTGAAACAGATCTATTACAGCAATTCCCGAATGCGCTAGTTTATGCCTCACCTTTTGAACTTGGCACTGGCACAATTGGCAAAATCCAAGCAAGGATCAGCGGGCCTAATACTGACGTTTTAAGAGAAACATCCGATAAAGTATTTGAGGTGTTCTCTAAAGAAAGTAACGCCAAAGGAGTCAGAACTGATTGGCGAAACAAGCAGTTGTACATTGAAGCAGTGCTTGCTGAAGAGCAGGCAAATGCCAACGGCATTAACCGGGCAATGGTAGCCGAAGCCATCAAAGAAGCTTTTGAAGGCGTTACAACCGGCGTATACAGAGAAAACAATTTACTGCTGCCAATTATTGTCAGGGCTGAAGCAATAGAGCGCTCAGACATCACTAACATAGACAATCTACAAATCTGGAGCCCTAATGCGCAAAAAATGATCCCGCTAAGGCAGGTTCTGCTGGGCTTTGAAACCAAGCTTGAAGATGGCTTAATTCTCAGAAGAAACCGTGAGAGAACCATCACTATTTTCGCTGATCCGATAACAGGCACAGCATCCGAGCTGTTTGCCATGTTAAAACCGAAAGTAGAAGCTATCCCATTGCCTTCTGGTTATACCCTGGAATGGGGTGGTGAATATGAAGACGCCAGCAAAGCAGAGCAGGGGCTGGCATCGAGTATTCCTGTGTTTATATTAGCGATGATCTTAATAACGATAGTCATCTTTAACTCGTTAAAACAAACCTTAGTTATCTGGTTATGTGTTCCGCTTGCTTTAATAGGTGTGACAGCTGGCATGTTGGCAACCAATCAGCCTTTTGGCTTTATGGCATTGTTAGGCTTTTTAAGTCTGATTGGCATGCTTATAAAAAATGCCATAGTGTTGGTCGAGGAAATTAACTTAGAGCAAAGCGAGGGAAAACCTCTGATAGACTCGATATTAAATTCCGGTGTAAGCAGGCTACGCCCTGTTGCTATGGCAGCGCTTACCACAGCTTTAGGCATGATCCCGCTTATTTTTGATGCATTTTTTGTCTCTATGGCAGTAACCATTATTGCCGGTTTGATATTTGCAACCGCGCTAACAATGATAGTGTTGCCAATTTTATATGCGCTGATTTTTAAAGCGAAAAACCCTTAGCACAATATTCGGAACGTAGTGTTGACCGTGTGGCATGCATCACACGGTCATTGCAGGTCTAAGCAAAGTGATTATACCTTTTTTAAACTGAGTTATTTTGTCTGCAGACAGCCTGTTGGGATATATGGATCGCATTATCATCAGGCCATCTCCCATAGCACTGAGCTGTTCAGCTAGTATGTCAGCAGGAATGTCATTTCTGATTTGCTGAGTTTTTTGACCATTTTCTATGAAAAGCTGTAGTTGTGAAATGAAAACGTCATAACGCTTTTGCGCGTAATTAACAAAGGATTCATCCTCAGCAGCATAAGACTGGATTTGTAAAAATGCTTTCCAAAGGTTGCCGTCGTCATTATAAGTCCAGCTAACCCATTCTTCTATCGCCCGCTCTACATCAAAGTCAGTATTCCTTGCCAGTAATAGTGTAAACCGTCTAAATAATTCATCAGATATTCCCTTCATTAACTCACTTTTATTAGCAAAATAATAGGTAATCGCACCGGTAGTTACCTTGGCTTTATTGGCAAGATTACGCATTGATAAACCTGCATAACCTTCATTGGCGAGCAAATCAATCGCAATATTCAACAATTCATAGCGTTTTTCATCATGATCTCCGGCAGGACGTCCGCGCGAAGGTTTGGCAACTTTGGTGGTCTTCATACCTATCCATTTTAATAAAATTATTCGTAAAAAATTTCAATGACACCCGCTAAACGTTTGGTCTACACTTTTGACTAAAGTCTTAAATTAAACCTTCTTAACAGAGTACAAAATTTGTTTCCAACAATTTTCGCATCAGAACCCAAAGGTAGCAACAGGGACTTCAGCAATGGCAAATAGCAATAAATCATCTTTAGCTGCCGTATTTGACATGATCAAGCTTGAATCAAACGCGGTATATCTACAGAAAAAATTTCTTGACCACCGAATTTACACTGTAGCGATATTACTGTTATTAATTCCGCTAGGATTTATTGAAGGGTTGTTCGACTATAAGAATCAACCAACAGTAGAAGATGAGCTATTCCACCTCAGACTGTACCTGTTTTTACTCATCATACCTGCAATTTCAGTTTATAAAACTAAAAGCTTTAAAATAACCACAATAATCATTACCTTAACAACAGCCGCTCTCGCTTTTCATGCAGTAAAAGCAGCTGAGATATTGGGGGAGGAAGCTCTGCATACAGTAACTACGGTAGCGGTTTTTCCATTTCTTATATTTTTTATCCTGATTAGCGTGTCTGTTTATATTCAAATCACTTTTTTAGTTTTGGCTTTTTTGTTTGTTATTTACTTCAAGCTTGCACAGTCAACGAGTGACGTATTGCACGACACGTATTTTCAAATAGCATTTCAGTACAGCCTAGCGGCGTTGTTTGTCATGCTGATATTTTCGTGGAGTTATTATCGTCGTTTTTGTCTAGAGCTTGCTTTAGAAAAAGGCTCAAAAACCGATCCTTTAACCGGCGTAGCAAACCGCAGGCATTTCGACATTGTGCTTAAAACAGAGGTTAACCGAAATGCCCGTTCAGGGAGCAATTGTGCCCTCATTTTATTAGACATTGATCATTTTAAGCGTATCAACGATACCTATGGCCACCCGACTGGTGACCGCGTTATCTGTTGCCTTGCAGATACCTGCGTTACTCTCTCCCGGCAAATTGATTTAGTCGCGAGACTCGGCGGGGAAGAATTTGCAATTATTCTGCCCAACACCAAAATTGAAGACGCAAAAAATCTTGCTGAGCGGATCAGACTACACGTCGAAAATATCGAAGTAAAAAGTGACGCGGAAGAGCCTGTAAAATGGACTATAAGCCTTGGAATATCCGCTTGGCATGCTAGCCAACAAACCAATCAAACAAAAGAATGTTCAGCTGAGAAAATGATTCAGCAGGCAGACACAGCGCTTTATGAAGCCAAGAATAGCGGACGCAACAACACTGTATTGTACAAGTAGAGCTAACTAAATCATCAGGTCTAAGGTCTGGATACGACTCCAATTTGCCCATAGATTAATCAAAAAGTAACTCCGTCCTTAAGTTTCCGTTCCAAGCCGCTCCTCTTCGTTTCGCTGCTAAACTGCCTTTTTACCTTGATGCCCCCTCATTATGTTTGATACTAACATCGGGTCTAAGCACCTCAATCCACTCTAAATGCGTGATAGAACAAGTCAATGACCCCCAACCCCAACCACAATTCGCATCTATATTATGATGGGTGGGTGTCTTCCATTCGCTTATATGAAAAACAACAACTTAAACAGCATTTAAATATTTAAAAATACTTTACCCATCTCGCTGATGTTTTTCGTTTATAGCCTGCAAACCATTTACATAATGGGTATAAAAGCGCGCTTAAAAACATTGCGAATAGCCATATCTGCCAAACATGATAAAAGCCAAAATATGCAGTTTGACTGCTACCATAGTGCTGATTCGTACCAAATAGCCATTGTGCCAATATACTAAGAACAAGTAGCGCGTATAGGTGCGTAATGTAGAAAAACATTGGCGCTGACCCTAATACTCGAACCGGCTCTAATACTCTGAGCGCATTAGTCTCTAAAAACGCTAATACGAATGCACCAACTCCCAAGGTAAGTAAAATAAAATCGAGAGACGGCGGATATTTAGTAAAGTTAAAAAAGTCCATTGTGGTGAGAAGTGTTGTTGCCTGTTGAGACCAATCAAGTGTTTCTCCGTATAGATTTAATCCTCTTAAAACCAGTAACCCGACTAATAGCGCAGCTCCGCTTTGCAATAAAATGGTTTTACGTGCTTGCGATGACACTGAGCCTGAAAATAAAGGCCCTACCGCATAGCCGCACAAGATAACGCCAATCCAAGGTAAAACCGGATAAGACGCTTTTACGTTAACAACAGCATCTGCGACTAAATAACCTCGGTCATGCAGAATAGTCCAAACGGTATAACCTATTTCGTTCGGTGCAAACTCGATGGGCGACAATAAATTATGACCAGCAACAATACTTACACCCAATATTGCAATCACCCTGCGGGGTAAAGCGACCATCAGTGCCAATACCACCATACTGACGCCAATTGCCCAAATAACTTGCAAGTACAGTGTTTGATACGCGCCAAACCAAGAAAAATTAACCAGTGTCATTTCAAGTAAAATTAAAAATAGGCCACGCTTTAAAAGAAATGACTGGGCCGACCGCTTCGCACCGTTTGCGGGGTTTTCATACAACCAAGCCGATAAACCTGTCAAAAAGACAAAAATAGGCGCACAAAAATGGGCACTTAAACGGGTAAAATACAACTCTGGACTCGTGGTATGAATGTCCATTGGATCAAGAACTGGTACATGCAAGAAAAACCGCTCTCTCACATGGTCAACCAACATAAATAACATCACGATGCCACGCAGTATATCGATAGAAGACAACCGTGTTTTACTGTTTTGAAGATTATTCATTACACTCTTTCTCGTGTTAAAAACGAAAAAACAGTCCAAGTAAAATGACTCAGACTGTTACTCTCTCGACAAGCAGAAGACTTAAAATATGCTAAGACTTTACGCTCGTATTAGGGATCAAAACTGATACTTCACACTTGCGCTGTATGTTGTAGGTGATCCCGGCATGGTCCATAGTTTGTGATAGGAGTTTTCAAAATAGGTCTTATCAAACAGGTTGTTGATGTCCAGTTTCACACTTACCTTGTCATTTAATTCAACCGATGCCGATAAATTAACTAGCGTATAGGATGGCAAAATGAAGTTTGCGTCTGTTGTTTCGCCCAGACGATCACCCACATAATTCACGGTTGCCCCAAGATAGGATTCTTTTCCTAAAAGTGTGGTGTAATGCTTCAGTGAAACATGACCAATATGGTCTGCAACATTAATCAAACGTGAGCCTTTGGGAATAGGCACGCCCCAGTCTGCATTAATCACATCATTTGCGGTTTTTGCGTCGGTATAAGCATAAGCAAGCGCGAGCACAGTATCGTCGGTTAACTCAGTCGTTAATTGAAATTCAATACCTTGGCTTTCTACTTCGCCCAAGGTTGCCGATAAGCCCGTGTCAGGTTCAGCGGTAAGCATATTGGTTTTTTGCGCATCAAAAAGTGCAATGCTACCCGAGAAACGATCCGCAACACCTTGCCATTTAGCGCCAATCTCAAATGATTTAGTTTCCTCTGGTTCAAACGCATTACGATTAGAATCTAAACCTGGATTTGGCCTAAACCCTTCTGCGTAACTTGTGTACAGATTAACTTTGTCATTCGCGTTATAAATAAAACCCAAGCGTGGTGTAAACTCGGTTTGCTCTTGGCTTTGCGCTTCATCACTACGAAGGTTAAGAATGTCTTGCTCAAATTTATCAACACGGACACCCACTAATACTTTCGATTTCTCGGTCAGTTCGATCAAGTTTTGAGCATAAATACCGAGACCTTTTTGGTTTTCTTCGGTCAACGTCTTTAGAACAGGTTCTGGTTGTGTTTGCGTGTAGTCTGGATTATTTGGGTTAATGCTATAGGTGGTATCGCCCGACCCCCATGCCGTACGCCATACTTTATAATCAGTATCAATGTCAAAGTTATAGTGATCAACGCCCACTAGAATGTTGTGCTTTACACTACCTAATTCAATTTCACCACTGAGTTCAATACGCGCAGAAACATCCAAAGCCTGGTAGTCTCGAGCACGTCTTTGACGAGAAAGTAGGCTCGCGTCTGTGTATATCAGCTGTCGACCATCTGATAATTCGGTATCTGAAGATACACCTTCAAATGAAGAATCTCGATAAGCAAACCCGGTGAGTATGTGCCAATCATCGCTTACCTTATGATTTAACACTAACTGATGACCTAAGGCTTCAACTTGGTGCGCACCATCACGAATATCACCATAAAAAGCGTCCGTGTTAACGTCATCAAAGTTATTATTTAGAATATACACACCTCTATCCAACGGCTTTTTCTGATTGAGTACTTCCATTTCATAGCTCAGACTCGTGTCATCAGAAATATTCCACAGTACCGACGGCGATAAGTGCAAGCTATTGATTGAAACATGGTTCCTATGTGTGTCTGAATCTTCATATGCGCCATTTAGTCGATAAGCAGTTTCTTTGGTAGCTGAGTTTGTGTAATCAAATTCAAACTGTTTTTTACTGTAATTACCAAACGTTGCTTGAATATAACCTTGCTCTTCGAACTGAGGCTTTTTGGTAATGATATTGATAGTGCCACCGGGCTCCCCTTGCCCATATAACGCAGAGCCTGGACCTTTCATGACTTCAATGCTTTCGATATTGGCTGTACTTCTATTGCCGTTGTAGCCTCGAGAATTAAAACCATTGACAAGATAACCTGATGGATTATTTTCATCACCCGAGAAACCACGGATAGCAAAGCTATCAAACATGCCTCCAGAGTTATTTTGCCTAACAACACTCGGTGTGAGTTCTAACGCTTCCATAAAGCGAGTAATACTTTCGCTTTCAAGCAGTTCTGAGCTAATGGTATCGACTGCTTGAGGCGTTTGAACTAAAGGTACATTACCACGATAGGGCTGCCGAAACTGTTTAATCTCTATATGCTCTATCTCCCCGTTTGGGCTACGATTTGAAGCTGATTCTTGCGCAGTGGTGCCATTAGCCACCAAAATGAGGGAGAGTAGTAATTTTTTGTTCACTGGTATCTCTATTTTCTGGAATTTAGATTTTGATACAATATAACATACCTCCGCGTATTATTGTTATTTAATAAATTGTCAATTGACGCTTTTTTTGTGTATTTGGTCGAAAGCTCTCAATTGCTTGAGCGCGCAGCACTGACACTTGGTAGTATTTTCCTCATGCTGTTTGTGCTGTTACAAGGCGGGAATATTTACGGTAAAACGGTGGCATGGTGACACTTTAGCTCAGTGATACCGAAAGCAAGGTCGGTATTTAATGTGACGAAGTGCCCACCATCACTTCACTTTATTCTCATCACATTCGCTGCAATGAATTTAAGCTTAGCTATGCTAGAAAGGCTACGCAAAAACGTAACCCGTGCACCAAGAGAATAGGCTCGGTTCCCAGCACACCTTTGTTTTCTGCATTTGTACGCGCTACTTTTACGTTACACACTAGCCAAATTATTATTAGGCACAAATCATGGGGAATATTTAAGCGTTGACCACTTTGATTGGGGTATTGTATTGGCCTACAAAATGAATTAGCCACTAAAAACACGTTGATCCATCACCTTGGTTGCAGTATTTGTAAAAAGTGACCGATAACAGTTAAAAATAGCTGGAAATATAGTATTGGCGCCTCACATCCATGCTAATACTATATTTCCATTATTACCGCACACCTTGCTACAACAGACCCGAAATAGAATTTACTAAACCTTGAACTAGCTTAGGCCGAGCCTCAACAAATTCTAGATTTACTTTATTCGCTGTAGAAACGATCCGTGTTTGATACTTTTTACGGTCGGTCACCTCGTTTGAAGTCACCGATTTATAGCCTGAGTTACCTTGCTTTAGTTTAGCTCTATTACCTTCTTGTACTTCGACACCCGATTTCGCGCGCTCAGAAACCTGTAAGTCAGTAACAATATTAAAATAAACGTCTTCCACCATTGCATCAGCAACAAAGCCCGCAGCTGCGCCAAGCAAGCCTGCAGCAGCTTGTCCTCGACCACTACCAAACTGAACACCAACAATAGCACCCGCTACAGCCCCACCATAGCCTTGGGCTAAAATTCCTCGATTTTCATCAGCGGTTGTTCTGCCAGCTTTGAGAATATTCGCTTGGATCCAAAAGTGCGCTGCATCTGGGTCATTAACAACCTTGTAGCCTTTTGACAATAATGCAGTTTGTATCTCGTTAGCGATGACTAAATCCTGCTTATCCGATGTGTTTCTGAGTTGCAAAAACACTGTGCGCTTGTCCTGACTGACTGGATCTAGAAATATAGAGTCGCTCATTTTAGTTTCAACTCTTAAATCTCGCTTTTTCACCGCAGTGTGCATCGCATTACACCCAGCCAGCTGCACTAACAGAAAGAGCAAACAAAGCAGTAAAGGCAAATTCCAAACGCCTGATATAGATTTTCCTGTAGATTGTTGTGATATAGTGCCGTGTTCCATGTCCATAACCCTTTTGATTTTATTAACACCTAGTTAATTTATTCAATGAACCGATACTGAACAAGGTGGAAATTTCGACCCTGTCTCATGCTGTTTTTTTCACGCATTCTTATTTTTTCCAAAGCAACTTGCTCTCGCTCAAATACATAAGGATGGTTATGGATCTGCATAAATACATTCCTCTACGCACAACCCTAATTACGTTGTTAACAGGCGCTTTAGTCGCATGTGGTGGGGACTCAGATAACGATATAAATAAACCAACGAACAGCTTACCGATTGCTCAAGCAGGAGAAAATCAAACGGTCGATGAAAAGGCAACCGTCACATTACACGGTAGTGGCACAGATAACGATGGGGTGATTAAAAGCTACCAGTGGCAGCAACTTTCAGGCCCCCCAGTTTTGCTATCGGACCAAAGCAACGCAATTTCCTCATTTGTGGCTCCAGATGTCACAGAAAACGAGGAGTTAAGCTTCGAATTAACAGTTATTGATGATGAAGGAGGAAGTGCTACTGATCAGGTAGTTGTCACCGTAAACAACCTGAACAACATAACGATTCAATTGCAAGTACCTCAGAGCATCGCGAAAGGGTCGTGGGCACAATTAAAAGCAGATATATCGAGTGCCGTTGAAATTGACAGCATTGTATGGGAAGAATCAACAGATATAGAGCTTAACATTGATAACGATAAACCTGATTTTGCTTCACTAAAAATCCCTGAAGACTACACTGGAGATAACCTTGAGTTTACGGTCACAGTCTCAGATAAATCAGGCTACTCTACCTCTGCAAGCGCCAATGTAGAAGTTGCTGAAGCAATAGATTTTGTTGACTACACAGGTGACCATGATGAGCAACCGCTTGAAGATGCTGAAGTCATCGCTACATTAGACCCGAGCAGCGAATTGAAGCCGGCAACAAGAGCCGTTGACGGTTACACAACCTTTATCGTTGATGGCCAATCGGGAGTAGAAATTACCCCAGAGATGGGTAGGCTCACACTCACCGCAGGTGCGTTAAGCGACATACAAGTCGGTGATATTATAGTCGGTGTCACCACTGATGGCGACACCGGGTTTATGCGTGAGGTTCTTGATATTAATGGTAATATTTTAACTACCTCGCAAGCACCATTACACAAAGCTTTTCCAGATGCAGACGTTAAACTAGACCTTGTTATCACGAACCAAGCAGCGACACTTAATCAGTCGATTTCAACTGCTAATAATACGGTACAGTCGAGTGTAGATGTTCCTATCTTAACGTTCTCAAGAACACTGCAACAAAAACTAAGCCCTGAAGTCACGTCTGTTGTAGAACTAAAGATGAACTCAAGCGCCCAGATAGGAATAGAGTTTTCAATTATTCGTGGTGAGGTAACTCACTTTTCTACAATTGCTCAAGCAGATTACCTCACTAATACTTATCTAAAAGCGAACTACAGTTACAAAGGAGGCCTGAACAAAAGCAAGGTATTCAATCCCATTATTAACAAAAATGTTAAGCTATTCGTGGGGCCTATTCCTTTATTTTTAAACGTCAAATTACACCCACAACTTGGCGCTAATGTTATTGTTGCTGGTAAAGCAAATTTAAAGATGGGTATTAGTGCATCAGGAAACTATAGAACCGGATTCAAATATCAAAACGAAAAACTGAGCCCAGTTCACAGCTTTGTGCCTGTCATATCTCAAATTGGACCTGAATACGAACTATCAGGTGAAACATCAGCAAAAGTAAAAGCAGAGCTACAGTTTATGCTTTCTGCTTACGAGTTGTCTGTACCATTACCATTTGGGAATAAGATAGAGTTAGATGGCCCTGGAGCAGGGTTAGCAATGGGCCCATATGCAAAATATGCTGCTAAAGCAAACTACAAAAGCGCAAATCATGAGCCAAATTGTAAACTTGAACTCTCAGTAGGATTAGGAGTTAATGCCAACCTAGATTACGGCTTTGTAGGCGATATTCTTGGGCTGACAAGTAAAGCTAAGAAGAAAAAGATTCCTCTTTATGATTTGGAGCAACCAATTTGGGGCTCTGAAGTATGCCCATTTGAGACTCAATTCAATACGCTTACAGGTGCTATCTCCGACGTTGACGGTAGCCCCATATCAGACGCTGATGTGTCACTAACAAGCGTAAGCACTGGCCTTTCTCAACAATTATCATCCGATACCAGTGGCGCCTTTAGTTCTCCACCACTCGCAGTTGGTGATTATCATGTGATCGCTTCTAAATCGGGTTTTCAACCAGAGCGCATTACAATCACTGTTACCGAGGACACCAACCAACCAGTTCAATTAATTCTGCTCAGTGGTGAGCCCGTAGATGGTAGCAACCCAATTGACGACAACCTAGGCAACCCGCGCAAGCAGGCTCGTGTCACAGGAGACCCAAACTTACGTACGTTTGACGGCTTAAACTATGGATTTAATGGCGTTGGTGAGTATATCTTAGCCAAGTCCAATATCGACACTTTTGAGATTCAGGGCCGTTATGTCGCAGTCCCTGGCAATCAACACGTGTCTTTCAATGCCGCTGTCGCCGCAAATGTCGCAGGAACAAGAGTCACCTTTTACCCCAATGATGAAGGCCTTGCCGTGCTTATTGATGGTCAATTACAAACATTGAATAACGGTGCTAGTGAGCTTTCTAATCAAGCAAGTATCTTTAAACAAAATAATCGTCATTACGAAATAACTTGGCCAGACACCTCATTACTAAAAGTGTATCGGCGGGGTGAATTTGTCGAGACAGAAGTGCTTTTACCAAACTCTCGTGCAGGCAGCGTTAATGGGTTACTTGGATACTTTGATGGCAACGTCGACAATGACTTAACGGATGCTAACGGCAATCAAATTGAAGACAAAGGTAACTTCAATCAACTTTATGATATTTACGGCAATAGTTGGCGTGTAACATCCGAATCCTCTTTGTTCGACTACTTCAATGATGAGACCCCTGAAAGCTTCGTTGACCTTAACTTTCCACGAACATTGTTAACTCAAGCGAGGTTAGAGGCACAAATTGGTAGTGCGGAATATCAACGGGTTAAAGAATTGTGCCAAAAGTATGTAAGCATAAAAAGCAGGCTTGAAGCATGTATCATAGATGTTGCTTTAACAGGAAACGAAAGCGATTTAAGCGCTTATCGCGCAATTTCGGAGCCAACATCTGAGTTAACATTAAAAGTTCCACCACAAATCACAATATTGTCTCCAACACCTGGCGCAATTTTGAGTAGTAACATCTTAATAGAAGGCAAGATTGAAACAGTTCAATCAAGTATCGCCAAATTATTTATTTCTATAAATGGAGAAGCTAAAAGAGACATTAGCTTTGCGCTTAATAGTGGCAGTTTCGCACTCACTCAACCAGCGGAGTCTTTTGTTCAAGGTGAAAACAGCATTATACTCTATGCGACAGATAGTCAGGGGAGCCGAGCAAATTCAATTATTGGTTTTACGTTTGACAGTAACGTCGCACCTGCAGCTGGTGGAGATTTAATCGTATTCAATGATGTCAATATTCTAGATGATGAGCGGATTTACAAAGCTGATAACACGCAATTTGCGAAAAACCTAGCCAGTTTTTCAGGAAACAGCCTCCGTGCCCAAGGTTCTAAAATAGTCCTAGATCGATCTCATGATTCTCGCTGCAGTTGGTCATGCCAATCTATTAATTACCTGTACAGTACTTGGGAAGATTTAGGCTTTGAAGTTATTACATATCAGTCTCTAGAAGATTGGGATCTTGATGACCCACAAATAAAACTTATCGTACTCTGGACTCCACTTAACTCATATTCTCCGGATGAAGTCAGTCGCTTAAAACAATTTGCTGCACAGGGGGGAAGAATTGTATTTGTCGGTGAGCACGAGCTGTTCTATGGGCTAAAAGGCATTGAAGTTGAAAACAACTTCCTTATCAGTATGGGGGCATTTATGCGTAACATTGGAAAAGATGTATACGGCGGCAACCATTATTTTGATGTCGGTGAAGATAACCAACATCAAACAGTTCAGAATGTAGAAACTTTGGTATTCAACAGAGTATCCCTACTCTCTCTCGGTCCAAACGACTACCCCTTGGTGAAGAGTGCCGATGGTTTAGACGTAATAGCAGGAGTTGCACGTATTGATATCAATAATCAATCCAATGAACGCCAACAATATTACTTTATGCTACACCAGAGTAATAAGCCCAAAAACCCACCATCACCTATCGTAAGTGATCGCTCAACAAACTAAAATAAAGCAGGCCCACTCATGCACAATTTGATGAGTGGGCCATAAAACCTAGCCATAGTTGACTTAATTAGAGACCACAGCCAAACCACCAGACATTAATAAACCAGAATAACAGGGCTAAATTAAACTTGGCTGTTGTATGTGTGTCAAAAAGCGGACGTTTGGTACTAACTCGCATTTGCCCCGAAATTGTTTAGACTATTTACCCTATTGCGATTTATAAAAACCTATTCACATTAGAAAATTAACGCCGAAATAATGCTTTTTTCGCATATCTCCAGTCGTGACATGCTGTAAATACTTCCCTGTTGTCGACGGTCACTTTGTCGATATGCCGAGGATTGGTGCAAGTTTTGAGTAAGAAGTTATACCCGGGCTGACTCTTATTTAATAAAATGCCTTTAAACAGCGATTCAATCAGTTAACTTAGGAAAGCGCCAAAATCATCACTTTTTTCTCCATAAGGATAGCACTTTGATTGTTCAATAAAGATCAGGCTTGGTTAAAACTAAACAGATCAATGTTATTTAAAGTGGTTGAACTAAACTGCCTTCAGCTTGCTGCCCTAAGTAAAAGCGTGTCACACTAAAAAAAGAGGGCCAATCACCAGCTTTATTTTTTCTAAGTACTGATGCAGCTATGGATCTACGGGCCAGCTCTATTGTTTGTCCACTCCTCAACTTCTCTGTAATTAGGTTATTGAGGTTATCGAGAACAGCTTTTCGAGCTCGCATTATCCGTGGAGAGTTTAGATTTAGTTCCTTGATTGTTCGGCGTGCCATTTTGACGTCAAGACCTTGAGCCTCACAAACAGTTTCATTTACATCAATCAAACCTGTTGAGCGGTAAAATTTCCAAATATTGGCGTCAGGTAAATTGAGTGGATTGAAGATAATCGCATCTAGAATTTTGTCACCTTTAAGTACATCACAAGAATAGTTTTCAGGATCAGTATCAAATCTCTTTTCAGGAGCAACAACTTTACTCTGATTTCCTCCACAGCAAACAACTAGTAAGTTAGCCCAATCTAACCCCCAGTTAGGCTCTCCCTGCTCGCGTTTTGATTTTGGGTGAAAATGCTCGATACGGCAGTCATCTAGAGCTCCGTTTGTTCCTGACAATAAATCCTGTTCACAATATGCACATAAATTGCCTTGGTCCGTCCGTAGTTGTTGCTGTGTTTCCTGATATCTTGCACCGCAACAGCGGAAAGTTTCGCCAATCAATTCATTGTCTTTTTTATCTTTATCCCACAAAGCATCAGGGTTTGCAGCTCTGAATACACCTAGCCGATTGGGCTCGACTCCTTTATTAATAATTTTCATTGTCTCGCTCAAACTCACGAATTCGAATATCTGTTTCCAATTTTTGAAGCTCCGCTTCTGTTTGCCCACCCCACCTATATAACACTTCTTTTAGTTCTAACGCTTCTTCAGTGTCCCACTTATCAGATTCTACCAGCTCAGTATAGCGATTTAACTTTTGGACAATTTCAAGGTGTTGAGGTCGAATATTACCTCCCAAGACGTCTTCCAACATTCTTGTACTTTCAGAACCATAAGTACTCGTTCCTATTAATAGTTTTGCTTCACTTTCATCGGCAGAAACAATGCGGATTGATTCAGCATGAACAGTAGTAAGTACTTGAGGACTATGTGTGGTAACAATAAATTGGATGTTTTTAAACAAACTTGTCAGATCATTTAGAACTTTCTGCTGCCATCTCGGATGCAGGTGAAGCTCAATTTCATCTATTAGAACAATCCCATTCACTGCTAATGGGTTGTTACTGGTAGGATTAAGTAAATAGGTACGTCGCACTAAGTCGATTGTTAAAGCAACCATATTTCTATAGCCTTCGCTTAGTTGCTCTAGGGTAAGCTTTACACACTCATCCTTCTCATTTTTCCAATGCACCACAACATCATTGCTGTTTTTATCAAACTCTATGCTCGTTACTCGCTCTACAATCTGATAAACAGCCTCAGAGACAAGTCTCTTAGCCGGGTGGATAAACTTGTGATCTTTTAGCTCATCACGCTTTCGAAGTTCATCTACTTCAATTTTCGAGAACCAGTTTTTTATAATGCCATAGTTCACCTTAGCATCTAGAGCAGAGTCATAACCTTCGCCACGAATATCTTTTTCGAAGGGGTTTATTGCTACTTTAGAACTTGTTGGGGTGAGGGCGCGACTTGTTCCATAGTAGGTGATCAATGGAAACTCAGATTGGCTATCAACCAACTGACTGGCGTAGCCAGTTAATGCTGCCGTTCCTATCTTCGGAGGCTCTGATGTCCCGGCCCCTTTTGCTACAAGGTCCCAACTCAAGCTTGATGTTGTCTCAATCGCTATACGAGCATAACTCGCAACCCCGTTCGAACTGACATGAATATCCGATCTTTTTATCAGCTTTCCCTTTGCATCAGGCATAGCTGTGAGAAAAGGACCAAGCCCGCACGCTACAGCTTCTAATATTGAAGTTTTACCGGCACCATTTTCTCCAACCAATACATTCAAAGAAGGGTGCATTGGCACTTTGAAATTTGTGTATCCCCTAAAGTTGCTTACAGTGACTTCGCTAACTTTCAGGTCTTTTCGTACGTAAAGAGAAGGATCTAAGTTAAATTGTCTTTCTGCTATCTGCCGAGGGAGTAAGCTAATGCTAAATCGGCCGTCATTGTCACAAGCCTCAACAATCGCATTTATGTTGTCCGGGGAGAGAACATTTCGACCTCGAGCTGGTTCATAAAACAACGAAGCATCGACAAATTTGACGCTTCTATTGTTTTTATTCCCTAACCCTGAGTTGAGAACAAGAAGCACTGTCGGAATTGACGTCGAGTAATGGATGCTTTTAGGTAATAAAATGACCTGTTCGATAACTGCTTGAGACACTAAATATTCGCGAACTTTGGCTTCAGAGCCTGTTCTCGTTAAGGCTCCCAGAGACATACCAACTAACAACTTACCTTTCTCAGTAAGGGCTGACAGCATTGATAGCGTTACGAACCAATCACTTCTACTTTCAGGCAGAATGCTGGCTACGTCTAGCCACTCATTACCCTTTGAATAGTAAATATCTTCCCGAGATGATTTGGGGATTTTCATTCCAAAAGGTGGAAAGGAAATAATTAGGTCGTATTCATTTTGCTGATAGATGGGATTCGATAAGGAGTCACCAAAAAAGTCTCTACCTTTTATCCCTCTGATTACTCGGCTTATTATTAGTTGAAAATATGCGTCCTTGTTGACTTCTTGAGTATCTATACAAACTCTTTCTTTACTTACATTGAAAAAAGAAAACGCTGTGTTTCCAGCCCCTGCAAATGGATCGCACACTGACTTTGGTTGATAACGCAATCCGAGCGCAGTGACCAACTGGTTAACATCATTGGGAGTGTAAAACTCACTTCCTGATTTCCCTTCATTCTCAGCAAAGAGTAAATCGAGTTCAGCTAGAGAAAGTGACACTATGGAAGCGCTTCTATTTAATAACCTATCTCTGATTGCATGACGAACAAAAGACTCATCAACGTTGTCGAATGAAAGAAATGTGTTTTTTAAGTAATCACAAAGGAAATTAGATACATCGCGATGAATTAATCCTAAATGAACTGCATCCTCAATCAACTCGTAGGAGTAACTAGCTATAACATTAAAAGAATCAAACCTTGGTGCCTCAAAATGCTGACCGGTATTAGATTGGAGATAACGTATGAAGAAAATTGAATACGCTAATGAACGATAGTTCGATATAGGAGAAGCCCCTCGAACATAATCAAGTATCTTCCATATTTCTCTTGCCTGATCTTTAGCTAATTTCAGGTCTTCATCGCAATATGTCATTTCTTATCTCATTACTTAACGTTTAAGGTATAAAACCCTAGATTAACCATGTGTTATCTGTTCATCAATGCAGCTATTTTGCTTCATCATGTCAAAAATCAGCTCAACATAACTTGCCATTACTTGTGGGTCTTTAAGCAATGTTCGGGCAATATCGCCTTCTTTCAGCAGAGCTTGAACAACTGCTTGCTTCACCGCCTGCGGTAGATCACCTTTAAGTGCAATCGATTTGTCGTGCTTTTCTACCTGTTCAACGACCACTGGGTTTTGGTTGATACGAGTAATGGTGCCGTTGGCAAAGTTTCTGCGACCAGGCTCGTCCCCTACATCACCAAACAACTCATTGAGACGGCGAATGATATCTTTTAGAAAGACTTTTTCTCTGTCATTAGGGTCACTTGGATTAGGTGTTATTGGCCTAAGAGGTTCTGCTACGCCATCTGGTAAACCGGTAGTTGAAGGTTTTATCTTGTATTTTTCCAGTACTAGCGCACTGAGGTCGATGTTTTCCGGTGTTACCCCTTTCAATCGACGTGCTAGCAAGTGAGCAAACGCGGCAAAGTTTTCCAGTTCAGGATCACCAAACTCAATCAATTGCGCCATGTAGCTGTAGTGCTTCACAAATCGAGCTAAATCCGATTTAAAACGCATCAGAGCTTCGCGCTGCTTGGTGAACTCGCTGCGTTGCGATTCGGCATAGTTCGCCGCTTTCTCATCACCCGCAAGGTGCGCTTTGTTGTATTGCTGATCCCAATGGTTTGCAGCATCAACCAGCTCTTTGAGCTTAACGTTGAACACATCGGTAGGACGTTGTGTGGCAGCAAGCAGCTTTTTGTGTGCGTGTGACTTTTTGTCGGGTGCCTGGCCGAGAATCGATTTACCACGCGCTTGCTTAAATAACTCTAAATCTTGATGGTTGTAGATGCTTTGCTCATCCAGAATCTCTTTGATGTCATAGATGACGTTTACATCTTGCACTTCGTTGAGCTGCGCGCCTTTGTCGTACTTTTTGAACGCATTGAGAATGGTCTGTGGCTCATTGGCAAAATCAATCACGTAAGTGGTGTCTTTGCCTGGGTAGGTGCGGTTTAGGCGCGACAGCGTTTGCACCGCTTCTACATCTGAGATCTTCTTATCCAAGTACATTGCAACCAGTTTGGGTTGGTTAAAGCCCGTTTGGAACTTGTTGGCGACTAGCATGACGCGATATTCGGTTTTCTCGAACTCGTGACGCAGATCAGCCCCATGTGTGTCGGGATTTAAGTTGTACTCGGTGTACTCTTTGTCGAAATCAATCCCCAGTGGGTCTTGGCTGTCTTCATCACCCAAATCTTTACCCGGTACTTTGCCTGAGAAGGCAACCAAGGCTTGAATACCTTCGATACCATGCTTTTTAATGTACTTATCAAAGGCAAGCTTGTATTTCACCGCCTGCGGCCTGCCAGATGTGACCACCATGGCTTTGGCTTCACCTTCCAGAAGGTGAGCGATATTGGCTTTGAAGTGCTCAATAATGAATTCGACTTTTTGGCTGACAGTGGTTGGGTGCAGTGACATCCAACGCGCCAAAGCGCGACGGGCTTGTTTGCTGTCTACGCGCTTCTCATCCAGATTGTTCTCACCTATTTTGTAAGCCGTATCGTAGTGGGTGTAATTCTCCAGCACATCGAGAATAAAGCCCTCATCAATGGCCTGACGTTGGGTGTAGAGGTGGAACGATTCTGGTTTGTTTTCATCTGACACTGGCTGGCTAGGGTCTTTCGGGCGACCAAACAGCATCTTAGTGCTGTGCTTGGGTGTTGCTGTAAAAGCAAAGTGCGAGACGTTCTTGGGCATGGCACGCGCTTCTTGCACCTTAGTAAGAATGTCCTCAATACTCATTTGCTCCAACTCTTGAGGGCTCAGGTTTATCGTGAGCGCTGCGCGTAAACCTTTGGCTGTAGAGCCAGTTTGTGAGGTATGAGCCTCATCAATGATCACTGCAAAGTTACTTTGTGCCAAAGATTGATTGGTCAGAATTGCTTCTAACGCATACGGGAAGGTTTGGATGGTAACAACAATGATCGGCGTGCCTGTTAGCAGTGCATCTGTCAGCTGTTTTGATTTTGACTCGCTACTCTTTTCGCGGTCAATCGCCTTAATCACCCCATATTGATGATCCAGCTGCTGCACCGCATCTTGCAACTGCGAATCCAGCACGGTGCGGTCGGTCACAATGATTACGGATTTAAAGACCGCTTTACCCTCTGGGCTGCGTAAACGAATCAAATCATGGGCCGTCCAGGCAATGGTCGAGGTTTTGCCTGAGCCTGCGCTGTGCTCACAAAGATACTGCATGCCTGCACCGTTCTGGCGGGCATCGTCAATCATCTTGTTTACCGCATCAAGCTGATGGTAACGGGGGAAAATCTGCGTCTCTTTACGCTGAACCTTGCCATTGCTATCGGCGACTTCTTTGGTTTCGACATACACGAAGCTGTAGAAGATACGCAACCAGTTATCTTTTTGGGCGATCTCTTGCCAGAAATAGCTGACCGGATACTCACCATCTTCACCCGGTAAGTTGATATGCACGGGTAAATCAGAGGTAGAACCGTCATGGCCTTTGTTAAAGGGCAGAAAATAGGTGTTTTCTCCCGCCAGTTTGGTCGCCATGGCTATTTCTGTGTCAGACATGGCAAAATGCACCACTGCGCCACGTTTAAAGGTTAACAGCGGCTCTTTGCGCTTGGTTTTTGGGTCAACGGGTAAGCGGTCTTGCTTGTACTGCGCTATCGCTGATTCTATCGATTGAGTGAAATCGGTTTTGAGCTCGGCGGTGGCTACGGGTAGGCCGTTGATAAAGAACACCAAGTCAATTTCCCACTCGCGGGTCGGGCAATATTTTAGCTGGCGTACCACGCGCAAAATGTTGTGCTCATAACGGGCAATACGCTCTTCATTGCGCGCATCTTCGGGTTTGCGTTGGCCCATGGCAATGGTGCCGCAACCTGCAATGGTAAACCCTTTGCGCAACACATTAATGGTGCCACCTGTTTTACTGGCAAGTGCTTTTTCTAAACGCTCTAGTAGCACCTGCTCGGTATTCGCGCCATGCAGTTTATTCAGCTTGTGCCAGGCATCAGGTTGAGTGGCCTTTACCCAATCCATGACATCTTGCGGGTAAATGGCGCGCTGCTGGTCATAATGGCTGGAGTGGCCTTCTTTCCAGCCATTGTTCACCAACTGCTCGGTAATATATTGTTCAAAATGCACTTCATGATGTGCTGCCATTACACCGCCTCCCTGACGTCGATTTTCCCTGTGACTGCTGCGCTGATAAGGGAAGTCTTACGTTCTTTTAAAAGAGCAATAGAGTTATTTGTTTCAATAATTAAATCTTCAATTTTTGAACTTACTGACTTTATGTGAGAAGTAATCGCTTCCTGCTCAGTTTTTGGTGGTTTAGGAATAAGTAGTTTTTTAATATTTGCTTGCGATAGGTTGTTTGCTAAGCCTTCAGCACCGCCAATAGCAAGCTCAATTTGGCGTCGCAATGGAAATGAGCCTAAAGCAATTGCTACGAACTCAGCGTCCACTTCTTCTTTGCAATGTAGCCGGAATAACTTATCTGAGAGCATTAGTCGTTCTCTTGTCGCGTAGACATAAGCCGCAGAGCCTATTAACTCTCTTGAACCACTGGCTCGAGACATTATGAGATCGCCAACCTTTACTTCGATTTCTGGTCTTGGAGATAGTGTTTCAGGAAGCTCTTTATTTTCATCTTGACTGTAAACACCCCCATTAACTGCACCAGACTTTAGTACTCCCCATCTTTCGTTTTTGGCTGGGGTAGCTAAACACTCAGGGCTCCAGCCTTGTTCGATTGAATCAATAAGGCGTTTTAGTTGCACGACACTCCAATGCTTCGGTACTTGCCCAATCCACTCGATGCCAGAGTCCTGCATCTCCACATTGGGGTTAAGCCCCTTGGTGACCACATGGCTGATCAGCGCTTGGCGTTTTTCTTTCAGTAGCTTAATAAAGGTCTGTTTTTCCTCGATCAGACTATCGATACGCTGGGTTTCGCGATCGAGGAACTTTTCAATCGCTTGTTGCGTTAATTCAGGTGGCAATAAAATAGGCAAGCGCTTTAATTCGTCATATTTAAGAGATTGACGCATGCCTGCCCCAAGGTTGTAAAAAACCTTGGTTTCATCATATGCTCGCATCAAATAATGAAGATATCTTGGTCTAATAGCGTTTGGCGTGACTGCAACGTATGCCGACGTGATAATGCCTCGTTCCATACATTGGGCAGAGCGAAGACTGCGCTTATCATTCTGTAAATCCGTTAGTCTAAAAATGATGTCATTTTCATTAACTATTTGATAAGTCTCGAATGAAGCAGGTAGAAGCCCACCTTGTGTATCAATACTTTTGCGCTTAATACGGCCAAAGCTTAACGATAAAAGGTTATCTTCTATCATTCCCTTATTTGACAGTTTTGATTCAGAGGCAACAGTGTATAAAGGGGCTGATTTCCAATCCTCTGGTATAGCCTCAACCCACTTAATATTGCTACCAGCATATTTTTGATAAGGCGTGATCATTCCGCCACCTCATTGAGCAGTGCCTGAATGCGCGCTTCACATGCCTTTAGCTCGCTATCAATTACACCCAAATCTCGTGGCGGCACGTACTGGTAGAAATAGCGGTTAAAGTTTATTTCATAACCGACAATGCCCACTTCGCCGTCTTTTTCATCACGCACTGAGTGATCGATAAAGGCATCTGGCACATGCGGTAGCACCTCTTGTGCAAAGTAATCTTCAACATCACGATCAAAGGGAATGCTTTCGGTGTCTTTGAGTTTTGGATCAGCAATTTTTTGGCCTTTTTCATCCAGTGCTGGCTCGAATTGCGGATCTATCAACATAAAGTGCGTAGTTAAGGCCGTAGCCAGTGCCTTCGGGCACTTACCAAAGTCACCTTTATTGTGATTGTGTTTCGCTGCCAAATGTGCCCATTCATAAGGCTGAAGGCCAAGGTTTTCGGTGAGATGTTGTACCCACGCCGCTTGCTGTTCAGGTTTGAGCTTTTGGAACGTCGCTAAGTCTTTCAGCTGGGCGATACCGTCCTTAGTGAGATTGAGTTTGGCGCGCAGTGGGCGCTGGATGATGACTTTGCGGTAGGCAAAATCGGTGGTGTTAAAGAGCTTGCAGTTCTCGCTGGTTTCAAAACCATCGTATGCGCGTACAATGTCGTCAATCTGTTTATCACTCAGGTACTTTCGCTTATCACCTTGTGATTTGCGCATTGGCGTCCAGATGTCTGCCAAGTTAATCAGTTGCACTTGGTTCTTGCGTCTTGGCTCTTTATGGTTAGACAAAATCCAGATGTAGGTGCCAATTCCGGTGTTGAAGAACATATCGGTTGGCAGGGCAACAATCGCTTCGACTAAGTCTTGTTCTAGCAGCCAACGGCGGATTTCTGATGGGCCTGAGCCTGCATCGCCGTTAAACAGTGGCGAGCCTGAGAGCACGATACCGACGCGGCCACCGCCGTTTTCAGGCGTTTCCATTTTTGATACCAAGTGCAACAAAAACAGCATGGAGCCATCAGAAATACTGGGTAGACCAGGGCCAAAGCGACCTGCGTATTTGAGCTGTTTGTGCTCACGTTCTACTTCTTTCTTGGCTTTTTCCCACTTAATGCCAAATGGCGGGTTGGCAAGGCCGTAGTGGAACTTGTCGGCACGTAACTGATCGTCGGATAGGGTGTTGCCTTGTTTGATGTTGTTGGCATCAAAGCCACGGATCATCATATTGGTCAACGCCATGGCATGAGTCGCGGGGTCGAGTTCTTGACCAAAAGGCACGACTTTGGCGCTGCTGCCCATCTCTTCAATTTGGCTGATGGCATCGGAAAGGAAGCCGCCCGTGCCACAAGTTGGGTCATAGATGGTGCGGATCACGCCCTTTTCACTAAAAATATCTTCATCCGCTGCCAGCACCAGTTTGGTGGCAAGACGCACGGCATCGCGCGGAGTCATAAATTCCCCGGCCTTTTCATTGACCGAGCTGGCGAACTTAAAAATCAGCTCTTCATAGGCATCAGACAATACGCGATCAGACACAACATCAGGATGTAGGTCGAGATTGGCAAAGTAGCTCACCATGCGGTAGAGCAGCTTGGCTTTTTCCAGATCTTCTATGGTTTGACCAAATTTAAACTCATCAAAAATGGTACGAACGTTTTTGCTGAACTGGCTGATGTAGTGTTCTAGGTTGTCGCCTGTATCTGACGCGCCTAAGGTTTCCAGGCTGTATTCACTGGTGTTGTAAAAGGCAAATCCCGCGACTTCTGGCAACACTAAACCAAGGTCAATGCCCGATTGTTTCTCGGCCAGATAGAACTTGCGCACTTCCTCACGGGTGGGTTCCAACACGCATTCAATACGACGCAGTAGCAAAAAGGGCAGGATGATGCGTGCAAAGTCGGTGTGTTTGAAATCACCCCATAGGTCATCTGCCATACGCCAAATAGCACTGGAGAGTTTGGCGCTTTGTTCTTTGTCTTGTAAGTTCATTGATACTGCCTAAATAAAGTTAAATCGTTAAAAATCAGTGTTTTGTTTGGTTGTTTTTTTGCGTACTAGCTAAAGATGGCTTGCCAACGACAAAACGCATTGCGGTGCCTGTCTGTCCATTGGGTGCAAATCACGTAAGTTTTTTCATCTCGCTGGGCTACTTTAGTGGTGGAGTAGCGGTTGCGCTCTTTGGCATCTTTGGCTGCACTGCGAATGTCTTCTGGCCGTGGTGATTTAGCCAGCTTAAGCACCGGGAATGACAACCCAAAGGTGTTGCGACAATAGGTTAGCTGCGTGAGATTTTCTATTTCACTCAGTGGTAGAGCGTGCTCAACCAAGTCTTGGATAGCTTCGGTTATCTCGGCATTGCTGATTTTGTTTTGTGCTTGGCTGTGTGAGGCCTCCTGAGCTGCTGCTTCATTTTCAAGGGCAACAGAAAACGGAAAGCCTTTGGCCTGAACGGACTTTGCTAGAAATACGTTGATGGCCTGCTCAATCGGTAAACCTAATTCAGCGAAAATGATCATGGCTTTTTCAAGTAGTTGAGGGTCTATCTTGGTTGTTTTCATATGACTCACAAAACCTACAAATTGTAATTTTTGTATCTTAGCGGGTTTGGTGTGTAGTGGCGAGTGTTTGGGTCAAAAAAGCGAGAAGAAATTGTTGTCGTGATTGCTTTGGATGAGGGCAGTGTACCGTTTTCGTCAAATTGATGCATTTGGTTGTTTTGTCCGTTCAAAGCTTCATGTTTTGCTTGATGAATAACGCTGAAGTAATATCTAAACACATTACCGAATCATTTATCTGTTTTCAAAATAGCTCTTCCCATACAAAATTTAATGCGAATTTGCTTTGCTAACTCAACATCCGAAGCTCATTTCTGTCCAAAAACAAGTTGGCATTAATATCCACTCCTCGCTCAAAGTAACCTGCCACATTAAAGACAAACTCGTCCGTTAGTGCGATAAGTCAGATATGAAATACTAGCGTTAAATCAACTAAAGTAGTGCCCTAGCGAATAGAGCAATTTGTCTTTTGGAACATTTCCGTGCTTTTTTCTAAATTTATCAATTACTTTTGCAGCGTAGCGATAGGTTATTCCAATATGATCTTCAATTTGCTTCATCGGTTTCCCCGAAACCAAGTATCGCATCACTTGACGCTCTGTATCGCTCATTTTTATATAATTGTCGTATAACTCGGCAACTAAGTTTGGATCTGAGAAGATTTTGCTGTTCAACGCCGAGCAAAATAACCCGATTTGTTCTTCATTTTCCTGTACCAGATGATTAAAGTCTTTATCACTTAAATTGCTATACAAAGTAACACAAGCGTAGCCTCTGTGGTCGCACATGAGCGGGACGACAAAACCGTTATTGAGACCAAATTCGTTTTTTGCATGGGCTAAGGTAGCAACTTGTAACTCAGTGGGGTTAAAACTCTGTAAGTCCCGCCACCAATTGATTGGCTTTCGATGCCCTGACAGTATTTGAGCCACGAAGATATCCTTCTCAGGCTTAAAAATTTCATTTTCCTGATAGTACTTTAAATAATCGAGAGGGGCGTTTTCGGTGGCTAGTATGATAGGCATTTGATTCAAGTGTTTAACAAATTCATGGCTTGGCAAAAAACCATAAATTGCGCTATCAAATCCGATATGTGATATGGCACGATAAAAACTTGCAGTGTATTCTGCTTGATTCGAAGCATTCAACAAATCGACTAGATCTTGATAGCGCATTTTTATTTTCCTACTTTTTAGCTACGATTAAATTCATTGCACCATGAAAGTGAGTGCAATCTCTGTTTGTTACAGACAGTCCAGCTTGTTCTAGCCAACCTTCAACTTTATCTAAAGTATAAAACGAATGTTGGTATTGTGTGACAAATTGTAAATTCAATCTCTTAAAGTCTGCAACAGCAGGATTGCCACTAAATTGCGATTCATACAACTCAATCATCATTTCCATGTGAGATTTTGTCATGTTTTCATTGGGGTTTGCGATAATTAACAGACCACCCGGAGCAAGTAAGTTATAGCAGTGTTTAAAAACCAAAGACGGATTATCCATCGCGTAAACACTGTTTATTAATGTAATCACGTCGTATTGATGTGTATTTACAAATTCTTCGAGTTGCACATGAAATGCTTGAAACCGCTGTGGTTCTTTAAGTCTCTGCAGATTGGCGTTGGCTTTTTGCACCATATCAAGAGATGTATCGACGCCGTGATAAGTAGAAACCTCACCATTAACAAAAGCGGCTAAGTTTCCATTTCCACATCCAGCATCCAGTACAACTCCTGACAACAGCGGAGCAATTGTATTATAAAGTTCAACCTGTGGTGGAGTAATAATAGAGTCAAATGCACTACTATATTCATCCCAATGAGATTTATTCATAATTTCCCTTTTAATTAGACTATCACTCTTATTAAAGCAAGATGATAAGTTTCGATTTAGGAAGCGAAGGCCCCTTTGCTTTATCTCTTTCGTTTCAACAACTAGAGCAGATATTTTTCTATCAACCCCAATATCATAGTTGCAATCACTTTTAATAAGTATAGCGTTAAATAACTTTTTATAAAAATCAACATTTCCTCTCAGGATAAAAAACAACCGCTCATAACCCATCTGTTGTGCTTTATCTAATAACAGGCCATAAACGACTCTGGTAATTGCGACATCTTTACTCGATATACTAAGCTGGCCTACAACTGCATCCTTTTTAGGGTCAAAGTCATCGCTTAATGATGCCCTTACTTCTTTCCAAACATCTTCATCTTCATACGCACTGCTCAGTCCAAAAGTCGCTATTGGATTATGTGGAACTTGGCTTATATCACTAAGTAGGTATAGAGAAATACCTTTACCTAAGATTTTATCTTTAGTAACTCTGATAGCTGGAAAGTTTTCCACATAGTTTTCTTTCAACGTTTTAACTGCGACATCAATATTATTTAAATTACATGCTTCTATTTTAAAAGACATAGTAAATTCCTCTCATTCTGTTTTTAAAGGAGAGGTAAAATCTGTCTGCAGCCAGAGTTCACCTTACATCAGGCGTTTGCTTGTTTGCCCGATAGACATAAGGTTAAGGCGATAATGGCAGATGCCAGAGGCCGATATTTGGAAAACTCACAAACCAATAAGCTATTTAATATCAATTAGTTAATGGATTAGGAAAGAAATAGGAAATAGATTGGAAGTAAAGCAAGGTGCTACTTGTAGCACTTGATATAAAAGGATCTCAAATTAGCTCTGTATTTTTACAAACGTCAGCTACAGACAACCTTCTGCCAGCTCTTTAGTCAGCAATCGTTTTGTTTGAAAGTTTTACAGGTAAATATTGTAGTTCGATGTAATGGTTGAACTTAAACACCGTAAACCAAAGGCTCGCAGTATTTGAGGATGCTTCAATGAGCTATTGCTAACTCATCGAATAATGAACAAAAGTTCTCTCGATTTTCACTTCTGTTGATGGGGAGTATGCAGCAGCGCTGAGTGCGCTGCCCATTGGCTTAGTTGAAAGTTAGCCCAATAAATAAGCAACTCAGATTAGATAACACTACCATTGTTATTTGCTTTCACTTCAAGCTGTACTACCTCACCTAACTCCTCGAGCCACTTAGGCGAGTTAGAAACTCTGGAACTCAAGTAGTCAAGTAACTGAGCTTTCATCACAGTTGTTGCTTCATATTGAGTATGAAACTGTTGTTTTTTCAGCGCTTCAAGGTGGGAATCCAATGCATTTCTCAAAACATTAGGGTCCAAATCTAAAGCTTCATTAAAAAGAACGATGTATTTTTCTCTCGCTCTTTGAATATTATCTTGAGTATTACGGTAATTCTTGACCAAGTTCGCCTTTGGATTTTCTTTGGTTGACAGATAGTTACCAAGGATCTCAAGCTGTTTCAAATCATTCGAAAGGTCCGCTGCAAGAGCTGAAAGGTTACTTACCAAAAGGCTGCTTTTTTCCACTAAGTCTTTGTTTACTCCAGCTTCGACAATCATCACGATATGTGACGGCTGCCCTTTCACATTTTTCAGCTTAATGTAAAACATTTCATTGTTTTCATAGACATCGGAGTCAGGAATAATAGGAATATTTATTGATTTTTGCACTTCACCAGGCTGGAACTGTAAAGCAATATCAAGGGCTCGATAGTCCTCAGCTGCTTTTGCAGTACCATCTTCTGTTATCAACTCTATCTGTTGTACTAAATCAATGCCTGTTGTTCGATGAAGAGTAACTTCCACAACGGCATTAGACTCTTGAACTTCAGTCTTCACACCAGAAAAAGTAATATTTTCATATTCTTTAGGAAAAAAATATGGATAAGATAGCGCTGCCAATGTTGATAAACAAAGTACCCAACTAAAGGAAGTGACAAACGAAAAATGCCAACGCGCAAACAGTAATGGCTGAGCACAAACACTACACTTGTTGGCATATGATTTAGTAAATAACTTATGCGCCCGAGCATTGCTGCAGTGTTCTATATTGTTGCAATAATATTGTGCTTTTATTGGTTTAATCGACATCTACATTACTCAAAGTATCATATCTATTTCTTGTGCTAGTGATTCAAGCTCACTCTCTAGCTGGTTTAGCATTTGCTGTTGTCGTGATTCGCTTGCCGCTTCCTGAAATTGTCTCAATACCTCCTCTCGACTCAGGCCGAGCCATGGGTAACGTGTTTTCAGCTGGCTAATTTTTGTCTGATTAATATGTTCAAGACCTTTGTATGTTTCTATCTTATCCAGCAACGCATCATGGCTTGCAATTAAAGCGTTTAACTTCTCACTTTGTATTACTATCAACTGTGTTAGTTGTACCTTGTCACTTTCAAGCTCTTGATTTTCTTCTTCAATCGCATTCATTTGAGCTTCGATATCCACTACTCTTCGGTTTAGCTGTGCCTGTCGTTGCTTTGCTTTTTCTTCGCTCCATCCATACAACCCACCAGTTGTCGGATCACCTGTCGTCTTACAACCTGCTAGCAAAGACAAAAACAAGCAATATATAACCCGCTTCAGCATTAATATAATTTCCGTCTATCTAATGAAGCTAGCTGGGCTTGCATGACTTCTAGCTCGTTCTTTTCAGCAAGAAGTTGTTGAATAACCGTTTCACTATGTGAAGCTAATTGCACAGAAACGGTTTCTCTTTCTTGTGCCAGCACGTCCTTTTGGTACTGAATTTCTTCAGTCAATATCTCGACTAACTTAGCTGACTTGGAAACCGCTTTAGACAGGCTATCTTTTTGCGTTTCTAAGCTACTATACTCAGCACTACGTTTTTGAGACTCTGCCTCAATGCTTTCTAACTGCGCGGTATAACCTTCTATTTCCAAATGAATTTTTTCTCTTTCATTTTTTGCTGCGATAAGTTTCTCTTGTGCCCCTTTAATCACATCTTGCATATATAACTCAGTATTAGCGTAATCCTGCTTCTTCTTAACCACACTCTTGGCATAAAGATCACCGGCAACAGCACCAATCAATGCACCAATCATAGCGGCTTGCTTATTGTCACCTAATACCAAACCAAGCGCACCACCAATGAGTGCACCTGTCGATGCTCCCTCAGCTCGAGTTTTAGTGTCGTCAGTCATTGCACACCCGGATAGCAAAGCTGTCATGATTGAAGCAGCAACAAGGTTTTTTCTACTTTTCATCGTTCGTTTCCCACTGGTTATTGGATTTAGTAAGTACATCAGCTAATTCTTCGATATCGCTCGAGGCATGGCTGTTAGGGGCTGGCAGTAGCTCTTCTATGGTCGACTCTTTAGTATTTAAATGACGGTAATCATTTTCGATACGCTCTTTTTCGTCTAGTAAGTCCTCAAAATCATCGCTGTCGCGCAGGAAACTCAATCTTCTTTCTGTAACTTCGTCCGCAAGCTTTTGCTTTTCGTCTTTGCTTTGTTTTAAATCAACTAAACGCTGCTCTAAACGCATACTATCGACATCGGCAATTGATTTGAGCTTACGATCTCGACTATCAAGCTGCGCTTGGATCAGGCTTTCGTCTTTAATTTCTAGTCTTTCAATCAGTAGATCCATTCCTCGGCTGCGCCTCAACAGAGCTGATACCTCACAGAGCAATTCATCTTGTAACTTTGCGTTATACTCGCGTTTATTCACCCAAAGCGTAATGGAAGGGATAAGTAATGTTGATGCCTTGAAAAGCCTAATAACTTCCTGTTTTATATCTTCTAGTTCATTCTCAATCGCCAATTTTTTACAGACTCTATCGTCATTCCCTTTAAGGGCGGTGTTGGTATGACGCTCAGGAGAATCAATTCGGTAACCAAAATCCCATTTTTCAAACGTTTCCCAACTATGTTCACCACCGGCGTCACTGACGACTAGACCGAGCACTTCAAATGCACCACTGAATGAATACTCGGCACCAATCCCGTCTTGTCCACCAAAAAAATGCTTAAATTGGATTGGTATTTTTTTACCTCTTAGCTCTTCAAGCCTCATGGCATCTTCAGATTCAACTGCCATAAGTGACTTAATACTTACCACCAAGCCATGTTGTTCACTTAATCGTTTGCCAATTTCATCTTCAAGTTGAGGCCGGATTAATTCTTCAAACTGACTTAATGCTTTGTAATGATTAAACTTGTCATTCAACATCACTTCTTTGCAAATGTCGTGTACTAGTACTTTTATTCTGTCGAGAATTTGCGCTTGCGTTATTGCTAACAAATCAATCTGATTGTCGTTTTCACTACTTGCAAATAAGTGACGGTATTTCTCAAACTCTCCTTCTTTCGCCTTAACTTCCATGCGAATATTTAACCGTACACGGCTACCAAACATCCCCGTTTTAAATGCGCCATCTTCTTTATCAAACGTGAGCATCAACCCATTTAATAACCTCAGCGGAGCAATGTTTGGTAATGTATGAAATGAATTAAGTTCATAACCAATCGCAGTAGCTTGTTGCTTAACACTATTTTTAACCTGATCGGAGATAGAGACGTCTTGACTCGTTGCCGTTTTGAAGTTGCTCAGCAGATCCATTTCAGATTTGCCCAAAATATGCTGACGGATTGCTCTCTCAATACCCGCCTTCATGTGTGCTACCACCCCCTCGATATCGCTAATTTCAGACTTGCGATAGGCTTGATAGTTATTCAATGTCATTTGACATTCGGACGTTACTTCTAAGCCCGTTTCTTTTATCTTGGTACTATATTTAAATTCGGCATATCGCTCTGGTGCATTACGCAACGTAAAGCCAATATTAAAATCCATTCCTTTTAATTCTTGCTGCATTTGCTCGCACACCGAAGTGTTTAATTCACTGCTTTCTCCACGCTGTAGCTCTTGCTGATAAAACTCATCCAATAAGTTGCTATTTTGTGAGTCCAAGCATTTCTTATACATTTTCGACATGCAGTGATGCAGGTGCTTATCTATTAAATTAAATAATCCTTTTTCCGGCGTGCCCGACATACTCAAGATTTCGACTAACTTATGTGCTTCAGTTTGATCTGTAATTTTAAGCTGAAAGGTAGCGTAAAACTCTAGTGCAATCTCACTTGCACCTTCATGCCATTCAAATGGAATTTTGCTAATGACGATTGGTTTTGTATGAGATTTAACAAAGAAATATTCATAATGTTTCTTATTAAATAAATCAGATAGCAAACCTTGCTTGGTTACGATTTGGTTGGTTTTCTTATTCCAAGTGACAACAAATCCTTCTCCATGAACTCTCGGATTGTGAAAGTTAGTATCGACTTTTCTGATTAAGTTGCTCAAATTAGAGATGCTTTCATGCATGGTAGGATTCTCTTCTAGGTTTTTTAAATTGTTTAATAGCTTCGCTTAACACGCCTTTTTTTAGCTTTAGTAGCATCCTCAACTCTTTATCTGATATACAATTTCTGTACTGCTCTACCGCCTTATCTCGCTGAATTCTTAAATCTGCTTTAATTTGCTCGTACTGTTTTCTGGTGCAAGCAATGGCAAACAATTGATTCAATCGTTTGAATTTTTCATTTAACTCCGTAAGCATCATGTCGTAATGCTCATATTCGCTTTCATCGGTGATATATTGCGCTTGGAGCAGCGTTTGCTTTATATAAATTGATGTGGTTAAAAATGCTGTGATGTTTCTCTTCTTTAGACTTTCGCTCAAACTTGGCATCGCGAGCAATTGGTAAATTAACTCTTCCGCCCCCTCTTCAAACATTAACGTAATCAAGTAGGAGGTAGCCTTATCATCAACTTGGTTATTTCCCTCTAACACACGATGCATAAGACTAAAAACAAAAAGTCTCACAATCATTAAAGTTAAAACACACTTCTCACTATCGGAAGGTATACTTTTTAGTATTTTTAATAAGTGAAAGGAGTCGCTATATAAATACCCTGAAAAATAGTAGCGAAGCAGCGCAAAGCTAGGACATTTCTTACTCTTATCCAACCCAAGCTCATAGCTTTTAGAAAATATATACTCTAATGACAAAACTTCAGACTCACTTTCAAATTCAATTGAATAGGCTAGAGTATTAAACAAAAAATAGAGGTGATTTTTGAAATCACACACCATCTCTTTAAGCTTATTTTCATAGGTTGATTTAAATACTGGCACCCAGTTGTCAATATGAATTTCTAAGTCTGAAATAGATATTAAATCTTTCTCTTTCTTTTCCACTTGCCCTAGTAGTTGATAAATAAATTCATCGATGGCTATTTTGAATCTATCTTGATAAGAGAGCGCCCTAACAAATGAGATAAAATGAATTATTTTTGAATTTGGACACTGACGATAACGTTCAAATAATTTTAATAGGTAGTCACTGTTAATAGTAATTACCCCGACTTCAGAAAGCTTTAAGTAGAAGTAGGCGAGGTCTGAAAAAAGTGCATCTATGTCAATGAGTTCATTTGTTATATCCTGATCAAAAATGACTTCCTCAATAATTGGCGAGAGTACAGCTAGTTGGAATGGATTGTTTGTAAGCAACTTTTCTCGATATACGCTTGCCTGCTTAATCGAACTTAGCCTGATACAACAAATACCTAAGCCCGACGGTGATGTGAGCTCAAGCCCAGCTAATTTTAAAAACGCATCAGGATCTTGCTGCCAACGAGCATAAGCATGAGTTAACGCTTCGACTCCTTCTCCTATTTCTTTAGCTTGTTTTAATTTATGGTCAAATGCCTTAGCAATTGCATTTTGAAACAACACCAGTGGCATATTGTTAAACCAACAAGTTAGTGTAATAACTAAATAGTCCAACCAGTCGTCGTTATCTAGTGCTGCCACAGGTAATGGGTCATGTGTAAAGTGAACTGCAGGCTGCCAATAACCAAGCATAGAACTTACAGAGTTGAAACGCAGGTATTCCTGGATCCTTCTAGGACAGTCACTATCGCCTTTACTATCCAATACCATAAGCAGCGTTGCCTTACGTGCTTTTAGTTTAGACGTCAGTGCATTTAGATTTTCACGGGTTTCGATAAAGCGCTCGAAACTTTCTAGGTCTTCTATTGGTTGCCTAATAACATAAGCGTGTTGACTTTCTACGTAAGGAAATCTTGCTTCTAAATACTCAGTCATTCGACATGAATTGTGACGTATGTAGTAAGATGATATGTCGGTGTGCTGTAAAGCAGCAGCGATAGCCTCTGAGAGATAAAAGGCATTCTCGTTATTTTTTCCAATAATCAGCCAGTTGTGACAAACGAGGAAGTTGTTAAGTTCGGCTAACTTGATGTCATCTAAAATGACCTCATTACTCGCAATTTTTGGAAACGTTCTTAACTGAAGTGCTTCATACTTCAGTGGTTTCTTATCAGCGTTTGAAAAATAGTTATTGACCTGAACATCTCTGTTCCCTTGGATCACGGCCTCTTCAAACGTACTACTATCAAACTGGCTCAGTTGCTGAGGAACATCATTCTCATATGCATTGGTTTCGATGCCAATGCTTGAACCAGCTTCCGCTTCCTTTGGATCCGCACTCATATAAAATCACTTTTAAATATAAAAAAGAAGTAATTAAACCTTAATAGCTTCTAAAAACGAGCACTTCGTTATAGAGATACAAGCTTCTTAACTAGCTTACATTTTCAGGGTTAAGCCACCCCTTATCAGAATTTAAGATTACCTTTAATCTTTAGCACCAAAATTAAGCGTAATATCCCTATTACCAGTGATAACATTTGGGCCATTCGCCCCGCCGTTAAAGGTGCACCCTTGAAACTGAGTATTGCTTTGCTGGCCATTTTGATTTGTAGGGTCTGAGTGGTGGTTGTTTTGTTGATTTTCTATTCGCTTTTGGTGGTATTCCAGCGCTTCTTCAGGCTCAATATTAAGCGCAGTCAATAGATTCTTTAGCTTACTTACCGTCGATGACGAGAGTGGCGCTAAACTGGCTAAGTAGCCTTCCGTCTTATAATTGCGAAGACTTCTATCACTCATGTAAGCACTGTCTGTAACTTGCTGCTCGGACAGTCCGTTTTGATTAATCTTCTCAACAATCAGCTGCCTTAAGGACTCTAATTGCACCTCATCCGCAAAGTTATAAACTTGTTCCATTTCGCGCTCCTTACCCTTAGGCATATCAAAAATCTCGCTTACAGATCTAAAAACCACATTTAGATTACATTTCTATACAATTAGAACACAATTTTCAAATCTATTTTCACTTTGTTACTTAAATATAAATTATGAAGGTAACTACCATTCGGTAACTTGCATCATTGTGAATATCAATGACCATTACTTGGCACTGAAATAAAATTATTTAAAATCATACCGATACTAGCTAACTAACTGTTCTGCACATTTATCAATCGGACTTTGTCAGCGAAACCAGACGCAAATTCATTGCCGAACAAGTCTGTCAAGGTAGAAATAACCACCCCTATCGCTTGGCACAAAATTGCAGAAATATCATTCCTGGATGCAATGCGGGTTTGAATTGGCAACCTTCTATAATTTGCAATTTACTGAAGGCTGTTCACAAAGCTCACTGCCCCTATCTAGACATCAAAGCTTAGCAACGTAATAAATAACTCACTTATAAAACCACTATAAATTTCCGTTCCCATTCCGTTTTTATTCCTTATTTTTCCTTCACAATCATACAGTTAAATGAAAACCTATAAATACCAAAACACATCAGATGGGGTGAATATGAAAAAGCTTATTGAAATTTTTAAGAAAACAAATCAACAAAGACAGATAGGAGAATCAAAGATGACTAAAACTACATTGTTAAGAAATGGTTTCTGCCAATATTCTTTGCCAAATTTAAACGTTGGTTCACGACAAGATATTGAGTCGTTACTGAAGCAGGTAGAACCTGAATTAGGCTTAGACACCTATATTCCATCCGGCCAAAATGCAAGAGGTATCGTGCGCTATACCGTCAAGGACGCTAACACTCACCTTATTAGCCCCGAAAATAGACAAGGAGGCCAATACTATGTTTACGGCTTGTCCCAACAACTAAACCCGGACGCAGGGGTAAACAAAGATGGTTCAAAGCAATAACACATTGCACTGACGGTACATTGATTTGCAACCACCCAGTAATAGCAGCGCTGACTGAATTTTTGATCCAACATTCAATTCCAGCACCGTCGTACCATGTTGAGCATCAGTTTATTGGCTATTATCCGACACCTCATGCGGATTGCTTAGTAACCCCAAATACGCTTCATTTCGACGGGTTAAGTCATCAAACGATTACCTCAATCCTTACGCTGGCCAGAGAGAATGTGTCAGGCGGGGAGTTTGTGATAGCTGACGGTGTCGCGGTAAACACCCCTATAGATAATGTCAGTACCCAAGATCTTCGGCTCTTTGCTGAATTACCAGTGGGGTCAGGAGTGATTATGGACGAGTGTCAACGTGGTACTTCCCGCCCACTTTGCCATAGTGCAATGGCGACAAGAATGGAGAATGTGCAGCAAAATACCGTCTCTAAACGAATAATTTTGGTCTCAGAAGTCACGCCTATTTGGCACTAGAAAACCAAAGGGCTCTTTTATAGAGCCCTTTTCAATTTAGCTGATTGTAGAGGATAGCTTTTCTATAGCTCAAGTATTACGCCGCAACCCGTCCTTTATGGATCAATCGCTCACATAGCGCCTGCCACTCATCGGTTTGTTTTTTGCCTTCAATTCGGCGACCAAACAGCGTTAATACAGTCTCGCGATTGGCATCAAAAAACTCAATAGAGGTAACCACAGTATTGCCGTTATCCGTGGGTTTTCTGACCACGAACGCGCGGGTTAGGTCGTCTGCTTTTATATGCAGGCTAAACTCAGGATCTAATACGTTAAACCAAGGGCCAACTTGTTTGAGGTTTTCAACCTTTCCAGAGAAGATTTGTACCGCACCTGGATTGCCAACGAATACCATAATCTCTTGCTTAAACATGTTTGCTTGCTGAAATATATCTGCAAGGTCAAAGCTTTGTAGCTCAAAGCTCCATGGTGAGCCAACGATTTCAAGGGCCTGCAAGCGTTCAAGGTTGTATGTCTCTAAAAGCTTTGGAAAATGATGGACATCATTTAACTCGCCCCACTGCGACCTAAAATCATCTAGTTGCGCAGTACTCAAGTCCCTAATATTAGTATCTAGGACTTCAAAAGGCGTTACATCCAACTTGTGACTATGTGTTAGCTGGTAGCGTGCTTTAAGGTTCACAAACTCGTTAAAGTCGGCGTCTGCAGTCATATATACCTTATGTACAGCGCGACCATTTTCATCGAAAAATTGAAAACTAGTATGCTTATCCGTTTCAACAAGAAATACACTTTTCCATTTGTGCAAGAAAAGCCGCAGATCAATCCCTCCTGGATTGATGGCCACGGCACTAAGTTTGTTACTGTGCCCTGTAACATAGAGCTTTTCATACAAACCAGTTATCTCGCTCACCACAGAGCCATTTCTAGTCAAAGCCATCACTTTTCCAAGCTTTTTAAATCCTTTTAATAAATCCGCGATTTTATGCTCATCTAATCTGGTAACTCGAGACGTAACAGGCTCATCCAGCTGTGCGTTTAGCAACTCAGCTTCACTCACACCTAGCTGCATAGCCGCAACAATGGGCCTAATGTTAGGCTCTCCGATTAGTAGCATTTTATAATCTTGAATAAGTTGTTCCATATTTCCTCCACAAGGAACCTAGCTTAACCACCCATTTGGCAAAGAAAGAAAACAAGTTGTTGATTTACAGTGCTCACATATATAGACGCAACATCATCCGATCAAACCATGTACCAACTTTGCAAATACCATGAAACCCAAAGCAAATGAAAATGAGAATTAATATCAAAAATGATACTAGCAATTTATTTCGTCTAATGAAAGTCCACACAGATTAAAACATTTCTACTCAATCAAAAGCACTCGTGTTCAATTGAATATGCAGGCTGGCATACCAACTCGCTTAATTCAGCTTCCAATTTTGAGGCGAGAGAATCTTGTCGATAACACCGCTACCGCCAAGGTACCTACATCCATGTAGGCAGGGCGAAAATTTTGCTATTCAGTTGTTCTAAATGAGAAATTTTTAACGCCGTTAGCGTCAGATTTGCTCCTTAAAATTGAGCAAGTATTAAGGCTAATTGGTACTAGTTACCTCCTAAATTGATGCGCCTTTTACGGGGCGTAAACACAAAATGGCAAGACTAAACAAAATAATAGCAAGCAGCGCCATTGCGGCCGCACCAAGGCTGTAAGCAAAACCTGCGACGGCAGACCAAATCGCCACACCAATGTGCATCATGCTCATGGCCAGTGAGATAAGTACACCACGATGTGCAGGCGAAAGTTCTGAAATATATGCCTGTAATGCCGGTGAACCAATGCCGCCAGCCAATGCCCAAAGTGTCATCAAAAAGTATAACGGTATGAGAGAGATACCTTGATACCAATAAAGACCGCTACTGGCAATGAGGCAAACGACCAATGACGCACGCATGACCTGCCGCCCACTTTCAAAGTGGGTTGCGAGTTTTGGCATCATCAGGTTTCCAGCAACACTCACTAAGCCTAATAAGGCATACAGTACACCAATAAACCACACTGACAGTGCTTGTGTATCTCGTAAATGCTGCCCAACCAAATTGAACAAACCAATACCACCACCTAAACCGATACACATGGTAAGTAACGCGCCAACAACACCGGGGATTTGCCATAGCTTGACTGATATCTTGGTGCCTTCTCCAGCTTTGTCACTTGGGATCGCACGGCGGTTTACGGTAAGTAATAACGCCACAACCCAAGTGGCGATCCCGAGTGCAACAAAAGCCGCTCGCCACGACATTAAATGCGTTAAAAACGCGCCAAACGCAGGACTTGAGATCATGCCAAGAGTTAAGCCTGCTTGCACCCAACCGATCCGTTTGAGCGCATCTCCACCAGAGCTTGCCGCGATGGCAAACGCAATCGGGAGCATGCCAGCACTGGCAATCCCCGTGATCACACGAGCAACTAAGCCCCACTCAAATGAAGTGACAAGCCCTGTCGCGATGGAGGCACCACCAAAAACCACGATTGCAGGTAAGATGATAGCGCGGTGCCCTGCTTTATCCGAGAGCGCCCCAAATAGTGGAGCCACAATCGCTAGGGCAACGCTGTAAGTGGTAATAAACAGTGTAACTCGCTCAGGCTTTACACCTAATTCGAGTCCAATAGGTTCAAGAATAGGCCCAAGCATCAGCTCATCGGCCCCGACTAAAAACGCAATAAAGGCGAGTAATAAAGTCAATAACATCTCTTTACCCCATTTTTGCGCAGCAAACGTTTACCTTGCAGGTGTTCAGCAAAGCAAAAGAAATAAAGCTAAAATTAAGCTTGTGTTTGTATGAGCCACTACCTGACGTCATCAGGTCATTTAAAAGCAAATTCATTAAATTACATCCATAAAACAACGGGAGGTCGACAGTTATGCCGACCTCCCGTTTCAAAAAACTTTGAAAATGTGTGCCACTGAATTTCGGGCACAAAAAAGCCGGCGATGAAGTATCATCGCCGGCTTCGTCTTTCCAATCATCAGATACACTGCCGCCGCCCACCTTTATTCAAGTAGTCGCCAATGTCTCTGATGAAGATTTAGAAAGTAAGCTCCGAGCAACACTTCATCGTGTTAATGCGCGGAGCAAAGCCTTCTAACAAAATTCTTAAATAGGATGTAAAACATCGTGGAAAGATCCAAATTAAAATCGCGCGCCAATGTATACGATGTCGATTAAGTAGTCAATAATCCAAACCAAGATACGTCAACACAGCGGTGTGCTACCCCTTATCCCTAAGCGCAAAGCGGTAAACACCAGCAATTAGCAAACAGATGGTTATAGGTAACCACAGCGCCTGAAAGTGAAACTTGTTGTAAAGCCAAGCGCCCAACACGCCACCTGCCACAAACCCTGAAATGATCAACACAAACAGTTTTGTTTTTCTGGTATCCAAAGGCTCGCCTCTAAACAATGCCCCAATCATCAGTCCTAAGTCGGTGAATATTCCTGTTACATGGGTTGTCCTCACTACAGCTCCACTGTACGTGGTGGCCAATGCGTTTTGCAGTCCACAAGCGGCTGAGGCAAAAAAGTGGCCGTAAAATGAGCCTTGCATCAGTAAGACGAGAGACACGGTAAGCAAAATAGCTTCAAGTATCAGCGCGGTATCGTAATGCTTGCCAAGGGTTAATGTAGTGCCATGCAGCAAAAACCCCGCAAGTGCAGAGCCAAGCAAGAACGCGAGTAACACTCCAAATAAGTGCAGGGTTTCTTTAAGGCTGCCACCTAAAAAACTAGTTCCGAGCATAGTCGCAGTGCCGGATAAATGAGAAACGGATTGGTGCTCAAAGCTAAGTAGGCCGATTGCATTCACAAATCCAGCAACGAGCGCCAATATAAAAGCGCCGATCTCAACCCATTTTGGTAACTTAGAGATCATCTCTTTGCCATTGGGTGATCAGGGTTTAGTTGCAGTAAGTCCCAGCGGTTGCCATAGAGATCTTCAAATACAGCAACCGTGCCATAATCTTGCTCTTGCGGCTCGCGAATAAACCGAATGCCAATAGATGTCATGCGCTCATAATCACGCCAGAAATCATCGGTATTTAAAAATAAAAATACCCGCCCACCAGCTTGATCACCAATAAACTCCTGCTGCTCTGGCGTAGAAGCTCTGGCAAGTAGTAACGCAGTACCATGAGAATTAGGTGGTGCCACCACCACCCAACGTTTATCTTGCTCGGGTTGATAGGTGTCTTCTATTAATTCAAAACCTAGTTTATTGACGTAGAAGTCGATGGCTTCATCGTAGTCTTTGACGACGAGCGCAATATTGACAATATTTTGTTTCATGATGAGGGCAACCCATAGCCTCTTGCCATAAGTGCAGCAAGTAGCGGTAAAACTAAAAGTAACAGCATTTCTAGCCTTTTAATGACGATAATACGCTGGGGCACAAATAAACTATCTTTTGTTGTATTACGGTGCTTCAATAAAAACACAGTCGGAATGATAGACAGCAAAGCGATTAACAAAAATAGTCCGACTTTGGCATGGAAAATCGGATTTTTAGTGTAGAACTCACTGGGCTTGCCAACTACAAACCACAACGTTAACCCCGCGCCAAGTGTTACCAGCGCACTGACACCATACAAGCCATCAACTACCGCTAACCGCTTAATACTCTGACTACTCATTGATTTAGAGAGTAACACGTTTTCAATCGCGAGCGTCGATGCCAAAAATAAAATACCGAGAAAGTGAATATATCTAACGACTATTTCTTCCATGCTGTGCCCCAATTACCATTTTAGCCTTGATAAAGTGTGTTGTTTTCTTCTAAAAAGTTCACCAAAGGCAAAAACAGGGGCTGCGGCAATTCATCAAGCGAGAACCACTGCCATTGTTTGCATTTATTTGGCTCTTTAACTTCTGCATCATGAGTATCGCACCTTGCCATGACAAACAGAGTGACATAATGTTTCTGCTCATTGGCAAAATAATCATTAGTAAAACCAAGCTTTTCAACGTTTACAACATCTAGCCCCGTTTCTTCATGCACCTCTCTTATCGCGCATGCCTCAATGTCCTCTCCATACTCTAAATGGCCACCAGGGGTTGCCCAAGTATGTGCGCCATGAGCGCCGATGCGCTCACCAAGCAAAATTTTATTATCGTGCATTATTACCACGCCAACCCCGACGCGTACGACTTGATCCATTATTTTTCCTTTAACTGTTACTGCAAATATTGACTCGCTGAACTTATTATTCAGGGTGATTTAAACACCCCGAGCTCAGCAAGTTTAGCTTCTAGTACCTTAGTGCTTCATTTTCATCACGGAGCGTCGTTTTTCCGTACCTGACATCAACTTACTCCTCGGTAATGGGGCGTCATCAAAGGTCCGCGCTATTTCTTTCGCCCCGACATAAAGGCAGAATAAGTAGAGAAAGGATACACAACCAAATCGTTTTCAACTTTCGTTCCTTGTAAATTTTTAACTCGCAGTGTACCGCAAACCTTCTCTTAAGTACTGCCTTCGCACTCAGACTTTTACGTTAAGCTCGCCAAGATTTCAAGCGCATGTTTTCTATCACTTAGCTCGTATAAATCGTTGGTAAAAATAAACTCATCGACCGCTAACTCACGTTTAATCATGCTGAGTTTATGGTGGACAGTCGCGGGGCTTCCAACCACAGATAGGCCTAAAAAGCTTTCAACTTGCATTTGCTCTTGGGCATTCCATAGACCCTCCATCGAATCAACGGGGGTTTCAACCATAATGCCTGACCTCGCATCAACGCTAGGATACGTTGCTTTGACGTGGTAGCTAAATACTGCGCTTGTTCGTCGGTATCGGCTGCAACTACCGGTAAGCCAAGCGTTACATAAGGTTTATCTAACACCTTTGATGGTTGGAAATCGCGGCGATAAAGCGCAATAGCATCATGCACGAATCGTGGCGCAAAATGACCCGCAAATGCATAAGGTAAACCTCGCTTTGCGGCGAGCTGGGCACTATAAAGACTCGAACCAAGCAACCAGATTGGTACCTTGGTGTTTTCGCCCGGAATGGCACGCACCGAGGATCTACCGTCATAAGGACCGAGCAAGGCTTGTAATTCAGCAACTTCATCGTCAAATTGCTCCGCACGTCTGTCATCGCGACGTAGTGCTCGGCTGGTAATAGGATCGCTGCCAGGCGCGCGCCCTAATCCCAAATCAATACGGCCTGGATAGAGGCTTTCTAAGGTGCCAAACTGCTCAGCGACGACTAACGGTGGATGGTTTGGCAACATCACGCCACCCGCCCCTACCCGAATATTGTGAGTGTGTCCGGCAATATGCCCTATCAATACGGAGGTTGCTGCGCAGACGATGCCACGCATATTATGATGCTCAGCCATCCAAAAGCGTTTAAAGCCAAGTTCATCCGCTTTTTGCGCATAAGCCACGCTGTTAGCGAGGGTTTGTGAAACGGTATCTTGCTCTTTCATCGGGCTTAATTCGAGCAAAGAAAATGGCATGTTAGCAAGTGAAGTCATAACAATCCTTAACGGTTTGAGTTAGACCATAGAGTAAGGGTTGCTACTTCTATTTCAATCCGAAATCCCGCACTACATTGTTGCTGATTTTCGACTATCGCTATTTTGGCGATAACAAGCCAGTTTCACCTGTGATTTGATGGCTATATAATAAAGCTTTCAGATCCTGTCCACTTTAATCAGCCAACCATTTATACATAACATAGCTATCTACCAAACCCAATTTCCCGTGTTTATATGCCTTGGGAATGGTGCCCACAATGGTAAAACCAAGCTTTTGCCATAGTTTAATCGCCAGTTCATTGGTCGATACCACACTATTAAATTGCATGGCTTCGAATCCCAGCGCTAATGCTTGTTGCTGGGAATGTTCGCACATCAGCCGTGCAATTCCCTTACCACGAGCCAAACTCGACACCATGTAACCACAGTTACATATGTGGCTACTCGGACCCATCGCATTTTGTCGCAAATAATAGCTGCCAAGTACTTGCCCATTTTCAACATATGCAAAAGCTTTGAGCGGCGTTTCACACCAAAGTAAAAATGCCTGATCTATACTCATATTTGAGTCAAATGCATACGTTTCTTGCGCTTGGATCACTTCTGAAAACGTTGGCCAAAACGACTCAAAATCTTCCCGAGTTATCTCTCTTATCATCCCATTTCCTCTAAACGTCATACCTGATAGCAATTAACCCAATTCTTGCAAATATACTCATTCTACTAACCTCACACCACTTTTGTTTTAGGGAACCCGAGACGAATACTTGTCGAATCATTAGTTTTTCACGCTAATAGTTACTGACTTACCACTCCTGTAATGCACTGTAACTTTCTGTAATGTATTTAGCCTTTTTCAAAGCCTAGTATGAAACAGTAGATTGATGAGAAATCACTCATCAAAAGGATATTTAATTTTCTTGTGAGGTTGTTATGTGTACTAGAGCTTTTAATAACTGGAATAGAGCATATTTGGCTACTGCCAGAAATATGGACTGGATGTTTATATTACCTACCAGCTTGTTTGTACTTGAAAAAGGACTAAAAAAATCGGGGCTTGAGCCAGTTTCTGAGCTAGAGGCAATAGCAAGCGAGAGAACTCGCAACCCACTTACGTGGACATCTTCCTATAGTAGTGTGGTCGCTATGGTAGGAGATGATTGCAGCGGCTGGGCAGCCTCCGATGGCATGAACTCTATGGGGCTTGTCGCAAATGTATTGTACGACTCAGGCGCGACATACGGTAAATCAGCATGCAAAAGTAAAAAGCAGCTGAGCGTACTGAGATGGTTGCAGTATGTGTTAGACAAATTTGTACTCGTCAAGGAAGTCGTTGACGTATTCAGCAAACAAGAAATTCAGATCGTTGGTGCAGAAGTACCTAACAGCGAAGGTAAAACCGCAGCATTGCATTTAATAGTGTCGGATATCAGTGGCGATTCAGCCATTATCGAAGTTGAGAATGGGGTTTTTAAGATCCATCACAGCGCTGACTATCGCGTAGTTACCAATGAACCAAGTTATGAAGATCAGCTAAGGATTAATGATTATTGGCTGTGGCAATGGAGTGATAAAAACAGTCAGCCGAGCCATACGATCCCTGGCGGTCCATACTCAACCGATAGATTCGAGCGCGCTGCGTTTTATCTTAATCACTTAGATTTACCAAACGATGAGCATGATGCCCTTGCACAGGCTCGCTCGGTTGCTGCAAGTGCATCAGTACCCCTTGGCTATAATTTTACAAGCAGTGCCAGCCCAAATATATCTAATACCTTGTGGACAACCGTTGCAGCGCATAGGAGCCAAACCTATTACTTTTGCAATGCCCGCACGCCTCATGTTGCTTGGGTGGAATTGACAAACTTTAACTTTGAATCGCCAGTCAGTGCCTTCACACTGATAAGCGAAGATCCATCTGGGGAGTACATCAATAGCACCAGAAATGGCAAGTTAAACAAGCATTTTGAACCAACCGAAGATCCGTTCAAAAAGTAAGATTAGCAGAGCTTCTGAGCCAAACACGCCATAGTTCGTTTTGGCTCAAAAGTACTTAATTCACCGCCATATTCACAGCCATCACTAACAGCAGCACAGCAAATACCTTTTTAATCGTGGCAACAGGCAAGTGATGCGTGGCTTTAGCCCCCATTGGAGCGGTAAACCAAGACGTGCACACAATTCCTAACAGGGCTGGCAAATAAACAAATCCGGCGAAACCATCCGAAAGTGCAAAGTGCGCACTGCCCGAGCTAATGTAGCCAACGGAACCAAAGAGCGCGATAACAATGCCACATGCAGAAGCGCATCCTATGGCCTTTTTCATATCAACAGAGAAAAACGTCAACAGCGGTACCAAAAGCGCCCCACCGCCAATGCCTATCATGGCAGATAAACCACCGGTGATCGTCGTTAATACCGTAAGTATGCCTTTATTTGGCAGCTGCCTTTGGGTTGTGCTCTCATTTTTGCTGCTATAAAACATTTTTATTGCTATCAATACCACACTTACTGCAAATACAATGCGCACTGCGTTTTCGGGTAACAGCGCAGCCAAAAAACCACTGATAAGCGCGCCTAGTGCAACGCCCGTCATTATCCACGGCGCTACATCCCACGGTACATTGCCATTTTTATGATGCGCGATTGCCGATGAGGTAGAAGTAAATAAAATGGATGCCAGCGATGTCGCTACGGCGGCTATCACCACTTGCTCCGTTGGTAACACGTTAAAGTACAATAAAATACTGCTAAGCACCGGAACAATAACCAGCCCACCGCCAATACCTAACAACCCGGCTAAAAAGCCGACAACACTACCGAGTAGTGCACAATACACAAACAACAATATCAACTCACTCATTCCACTTATCTCTTCTTTTAATTGAGGCGCAATCACCTAAGTGAGCAATATGGCCGTTGCTTTTAGCCTTTCTGCCACCTAAGCGCTGGCGAGTATAACAACATAACGCTTTGCCATTGGTGCTTTTGACTTAGATAAGCCTTGAATATTCCTCACGTTTTACTTGAAACAAATGCAACTTAGACATTTAGCAGTCTAGACTTTCAGATTTCCAGTGGGTTTCATTCTACAATTGCTCATATTTTCTGCATATGCGACTCAATAAGCGGCATCTATTTTTGTAACTCATGAATCAGACTCATGTTTTATGTGAAATAAAACCGTTTTTCTTCATCTTGTGATCCACGTATAAATCTTACATCACTTAATGTTCGGCACTCTCACTGCGTCCCGTGGATATCTGTTTATCGCAGTGAAACGTAATTACCGAGCGCGTTAGCATTAGAATTGGATACCTGAAGAACATGAATAACGAGTTTACTTTCACTATTAAGAGCATTCGTCTTGACGAGAATTACCATCCGTCAAACAGCACGCGGATCACCACCAACTTTGCTAACTTAGCAAGAGGCGAAAGCCGCCAACAAAACTTACGCAATGCCCTAAAGATGATTGATAATCGCTTTAACGCATTAGCTAACTGGGATAACCCAACAGGCGACCGTTATTCTGTTGAACTTGAGATAGTCTCGGTTGATATGGATATTGCAGGCAGTGGGCAAACTTTCCCGTCAATTGAAGTGTTAAAAACTAATATTGTTGACCACAAAACCAATGAACGTATTGAGGGAATTGTTGGTAACAATTTCTCATCTTACGTACGTGACTACGACTTTAGCGTGCTATTACTTGATCATAATAAAGATCAACCTAAATTCAGCATCCCAGCTAACTTTGGCGACTTACATGGTAAGCTATTTAAATACTTCGTTGATTCAGAAGCTTACAAGAGTCACTTTAGTAAGCTACCGGTGATTTGCCTAAGTGTATCGGATAACAAAACCTATCACCGCACTGAAAATCAGCACCCTGTGCTTGGCTTTGAATATCAGCCAAATGAGTCATCATTAACTGAGCAATATTTCAAAAAGATGGGCTTACAGGTGCGCTACTTTATGCCACCAAATAGCGTTGCACCTTTGGCTTTTTACTTCTTTGGTGACTTACTGAATGACTACACCAATCTGGAGTTGATCAGCACCATCAGCACCATGGAAACATTCCAAAAGATCTACCGCCCTGAGATTTACAACGCCAATGCGGTTGCAGGCAAGTGCTATCAGCCAAACTTGAAAAACCTAGATCATTCATTAACACAGATTGTTTATGACCGCGAAGAGCGCAGCCAGTTGGCGATTGCACAAGGTCGATTTGCCGAAGAGCATTTTATCAAGCCTTACCAAACCGTGCTTGAACAGTGGTCTGCAAATTACGCTTTATAATCAACGGGAATATGGAACAGCATTTATTATGAAAACACTATTACCAACGTCTACTGCTGGCAGTCTACCTAAGCCCGCTTGGCTTGCTCAGCCAGAAACCCTATGGTCACCTTGGAAACTAGAGGGCGACGAGCTTATTGATGGCAAAAACGATGCGCTACGTATTGCTTTGCAAGAGCAACAACTTGCAGGGATTGATATCGTGAGTGACGGCGAACAAACCCGTCAACACTTTGTAACCACTTTTATTGAACACCTAAGCGGTGTGGACTTTGAGAAGCGTCAAACCGTAAAAATTCGCGACCGCTATGATGCCAGTGTTCCAACCGTGGTGGGCCCTGTATCTCGCCAAAAGCCGGTTTTTGTTGAAGATGCCAAGTTTTTACGCAGCCAAACAGACAAACCTATCAAATGGGCATTGCCAGGTCCGATGACGATGATAGATACGCTGTATGATGACCACTACAAAAGCCGTGAAAAGCTAGCGTGGGAATTTGCTAAGATCCTTAACCAAGAAGCCAAAGAGCTGGAAGCCGCTGGAGTCGATATCATTCAATTCGACGAACCGGCGTTTAATGTTTTTTTTGATGAGGTCAACGACTGGGGCATTGCGGCGCTTGAACGTGCCATTGAAGGACTCAAATGCGAAACCGCAGTGCATATCTGCTACGGCTACGGCATTAAAGCCAACACCGATTGGAAAAAGACCTTAGGATCAGAATGGCGTCAATATGAAGAGGCGTTTCCTAAGCTACAAAAATCCAATATCGATATCATCTCTTTAGAGTGCCATAACTCTCACGTGCCAATCGACTTGTTAGCGTTGATCCGTGGTAAAAAAGTGATGGTTGGTGCGATTGATGTTGCAACCAACACCATCGAAACGCCAGAAGAAGTTGCCAACACACTACGCAAAGCGCTTGAGTTTGTTGACGCCGACAAACTCTACCCATGCACTAACTGCGGTATGGCACCACTTTCTCGTGAAGTGGCAAGAGGTAAGCTAGCTGCATTGAGCGCAGGGGCTGAACTTGTGCGCCAAGAGCTATTAGCCAAAAAATCAGCTTGATAAATACTGAATTAACAATAGTTTTAGCTGCTAAATAAAACCTAAATTATGTGCCGCCTTCAAGGAATGATAGGTGGTGCGGCTTTACAACCTTAATCAGTGTTCAGTACGACGGTTTATTACTTAAACTCACCAGGTAACTTCTACTCGCTCTTGTTATCATTGGAGCATCCATATAATTTATTCTCTAATTTATAATTTAAACCATCAAGCCTAATGCAACCAAGAAATAAGGTTTATACTTGCTAAACAGGTGTTAGTATCTACAAGCTAATAACACAATAAGGATATCATTTGTATGAAAACTATTGCACTCCTATTGCTTTTACTCTGCGTACATAGCGCACAGAGTAACACGCAGGATTTAGATACCGAAAGAAATTTGTATGTTCAAACTACAACTCTAAAAGCACTTAGTCTGGATGACGTACAAAAAAGTACATTACGTGCCATAATCCAGAACGCAGAACTAGACAAAAGAATAGATGCTGAATACGAGGATGGTGCTAAATACGCTATCGGAGATACAAGCCGGTCAATCCCCTACACGGGCAATGAAATACTTCACATAACAATAAATAATGAAATGAATTCTGAGAGCTTCACCTTAAAACCAACTTATTTAGCCTATGGTAGTGATTTAATTTTAAGGTCAATCAGTTTTGAATCACAAGAGAAAAGAGCCAGAACCAAAGCCAGACTAATCTTATTTTTGGAAGATGGCGGGAAATCTGCACCCACTCAACTCTATTATGAGCTTGTTATTAAAACGGAAGGAAAAGCAATATACATGGAGCTCTCAAAAGATTGGCAAATCATTAAAGCAATTGAAACACTACAAAAAAGACGTCCGTTTTTGGGCAATGACGTAATGGAAGTAGGTGACTTCTTACCCGACCAAGCTCAGGAGATAATACGATAATCTTAAGTAGCTTACCGTTAATTAACGGCTGGGAAGTAAAGGTGCTATATAAACCCAGAAAGAGCATTTGAAACTCTAAAGGGCAAGAAATACTCTCATTGCTTACGAACATCTACTAAAAATATTATCAATTTTCATTTACTTTCATACACTTAATAAATCCGCTATTTCCCCCTTCACCTAACACGCTTTTTTGACTTGAAAAGTACGGATAAAATGGCCTTCTCATAAGTCAGTTTGTTTTCAATCTGAAATTTAGATAAAAGAGAAGCTAACTCATTATTTTTAAAGTTAGCCTCAAATCACCTCCTTGCCTCACTCAAAAGCACCCACCAAAGATTATCTCATCAGGTAAAATCCCATGTAATCAAGGCGATTATATCTATTTGATCCTATACTCACATTGGCGCTTGTGCGTTTGTAAAGCAGACAAAGTAACTGGATTGCTATAAGCGCACATTTGTTTGATTATTTATGGCTTTTTATCGTTTTACTTAGAATAAGCAACTCGAGAAGGTAGACTACGATGGCGCGGTTCCAGATCCCCAGCGAACAAATCGGATCAATTCCTCGAAACCCCTGTTTAATAAGCGCTTACAGGGACTATAAGCAAGGAAAGATAAGTTACGCAGTTTTAAACGAAATTGCAGAGCGTGAAACACAACAAGTGATAAAAGAGCTCGAAGCGATTGGTTGTCAGATCGTCAGTGATGGCGAGCAAAGAAAGTTTGATGGTTTTGCTCACTATTGCTTACACGATTCACCTTGCTACTCAGATCAGGGCTTGCTCGTTGATTTTAACGATGGTCACTCTCGGGTCTTTGCGCCACACCTTAAAGTACCGCCATTTCGCTATCAACATACGGCGGATGAATTTCTCGCTTTCGCACTCAAACACGCAACTGTGCCCGTCAAACAAGCCGTTATTTCTCCTTCAATGTTGAGCTTAGTTTATCCATCTCACGGGATTGAAAATTACGATCACGAAAGTTTTATCAGTGATTTGATAACTGAGCATGTTGGCGAAGTAAAACGCTGCTTAGCACTGGGTGCACACAAAGTACAAATTGACTTTACAGAAGCGAGGCTGTCTTTAAAACTAGACCCGTCAGGTCAGACCCTCAAGTCCTTTGTTGAGTTAATCAATAAATGTCTCGCCCAATTTAGTGATAGCGAACGGCAACGAATTGGTATTCATACCTGTCCGGGTGCTGATATTGATGCAACCCATAGCGCCGACATTGACTATAAATATCTGCTGCCTACGCTTTTCGACATTAATGCAGGAAGCTTCTACGTTGCACTTAGAGGTGAAGAGAACCCCAAGAAAACCCTGAAGCTGATAGGCAGCATCCTCAAGCCCTTCCAACGTGTATTTATTGGCGTGATTAACCCGAATAGTCGCGAAATTGAGAGCCCCGGATCCGTACGAGATCTCGTGTTACTGGCGAGTGAATTTATTCCTATTCCACAGCTAGGCACTTGTGATGATTGCGGTTTTTCGCCATTCGCTGATGATAGTTCAACAACCAGAGAAATCGTATATGAAAAAATAAAATCGCGACTAGTCGGCACACAAATGGCCGAAGAAGCACTCAATACACGTGCGTAGAAAAATTGAATTAGCCAATGGACTATGCATGAGCGAAGTATTTCCATCTAAATCGGATGACGCAGATCTAATTACTAAACTTGAAGATAAAGTTCTGGCGTTAGAAATAGAAAACCACAAGCTGCAACAAAGGTTACGTGAGAACGAATACGACAGAAAAGCTCTGCTGGATATTCAAAAGCTTGCTAATGTCGGTACGTGGCGGCTTAACCACCTAACCTACAGCGTTAAAATGAGCGATAAACTTGCTGCCATGCTCGGTATTGATGGCGAAGCCATTACACAGTGGGGCGACTTTATCAATGCACTAGATCCAAGCGCCGAGCTAGCAATAAAACAGCAGCTCCACAATGTTTTTGTTCACGGTGGAAGCACCACATTTGAGCATGTTGTAACTAGAGCTGACGGCTCCACACTTTATGTAAGACACCACTGTGAAACGCTACTAAACGGCATTGGCCAACCACTTAATTCAATTGGCCTGATGCAGGATGTCACACAAGATAAAGTCAAGGCTGCACAATTGGAAGTGCTATCGAATAAGGATGAACTAACCAATTTATACAATCGTAGAAAAATGAATCAGGCACTACACGAGGAAACGACAGAGTGCTTAACTAAAGGCCTTCCCCTTAGCACGATTATTCTAGACTTAGATCTATTTAAACAAGTGAACGATAGGTTTGGCCACCATATCGGCGATGAAGTGTTGGTGCTCGTGTCGCAGGAAATTCAAAATAGTCTAAGGTCAACGGACATCGCATCTCGTTGGGGAGGTGAAGAGTTTCTTATCTTGTGCCCCAACACCTATCTCAACGATGCACAGAAAGTAGCAGAGCGGATCCGTAAAGCGATTGAAGCCATTCAATTATCCTGCCCACACAAGATCACAGCCAGTTTTGGCGTAGGCAGCTTACAAGATGGTCAAGACCTATCTGAGATGCTAAAGCGAGTTGACTCAGCCCTATACCAAGCGAAAAAAGCAGGTAGAAACTGCATACGAGTAGAGCCTGAATAGCGCAAATGCAGACTTAATGCGGTTATTGACGCTATTTAACCTGAGGTTTGGATATTATCGTGAAAAATCCTTATGTTAGGTACGTCACTCATATGACAGTTTTACGTTATTGTTGCGTCATGACCAGAGCGCCACGTAGATCATACCAAAATCAAGTTAATGAACGACGGATAATTCACAGGTACGCATTGTATCCAGCAGAACTATTCTTTGTCTCTCGTAAACAACCTTCTTACACTCCCCTTCATTTGATACACCGAGTTTTTATTTCATTCTATCGCGTATTAGGTGACATTGAATTACACCTGAATAACTATGAAGCCCACATAAAAATTATATTGAAGGTGGCGATATGCCTTTTGAATTGAAACGGACGCTTATTTGCACTTTACTGGCTTGCGCTGCATTGCCAGCACTAGCACAAACTGAGGTGGGATTACAGGCTAAAGACATTTTTGAACTGGAATATGCAAACGACCCACAAATATCCCCAGATGGTACTCAAGTTGTCTATGTGCGTAACAATAATGACGTGATGAAAGATGCTAAGCGACAAAACCTGTGGCTGGTCGATACGAAATCAGGCGCACAATCACCACTCTTCTCTGATGAAAACAATTACAGTCAACCTCGCTGGTCGCCGGATGGTAGCAAAATCGCCTTTGTGAGCAATGTATCTGGCAGCACACAAATTCATGTGCATTATCTTGCTCAAAACCGTACGGCACTACTTACACAGTTGCAATCTGGGATCAGTGGCTTAACTTGGTCACCAGATGGCAAATGGCTGGCTTTTAGCCAAAAGGTTGCTGAAAAGCCAGCAGTCATTGCCAAGATGCCAGAAAAACCAAAAGGCGCGAAGTGGTCCGACTCTGCCATTGTTATCGACAAAGCCTACTACCAAGCAGATGGCCGAGGCCTTATCAAACCGGGCTATCGCCAGCTCTTCGTGTTACCGAGTGAAGGCGGCACGCCACGCCAATTAACCTCTGGTAATTATCACCATAGTGGGAAACTCGCGTGGCGAGCAGATGCTAAGGCCATTGTATTTTCAGCAAACCGCATTGCTGACTGGGAATACAAGCGTCTAGAAGGCAACTTATTCGAAGTTGATTTTAACCGTAATATCACCCAGCTTACGTCGGCTCCTGGTCGTGAGTACGCACCTAGTTTTTCCGAAAATGGTAAACAGCTGGCTTATCTTAGTGCATCGAATGCGCTAAACCCTTACCGTAATAGCAAGCTGAATATTATGGATTGGCAGGACAAAACCTCCCACATGATTGCCAAAGACTTCGACCGCTCAATCCAAAACCCAACTTGGATTAGCAGTGATAGACTGGCGATGACGTACGATGACCACGGCAAGCGAAAGCTCGCGAGCATCACCACAAAAGGCAAAATTACCGACATCACAGATACGCTCTCAGGCACAACCCTTGGTCGCCCTTATCTAAGCGGTGAATTTAGTGCTAACTTTGATGGAGAAATTGCCTTTACTCAGGGTTCGAGTGAGCGCCCTGCTGACATCGCAATCACGACAAGAAAAGGCAAAGTAGCGCAATTAACCCGCCTTAACGAAGACCTACTTGCACATAAAACCCTTGGTAAAGTGCATGAGATCACGTATAGCTCGTCGTTCGACGGGGAGAAAATTCAGGGCTGGTATATTACGCCACCAAATTTTGACCCAAACAAAAAATATCCATTACTACTAGAAATTCACGGTGGTCCACACTTAGCCTACGGCCCCCATTTCTCAGCAGAATTACAGCGTTATGCCGCCGAAGGTTATGTGGTATTTTACGACAATCACAGAGGCAGCAGCTCTTACGGCGAGCGCTTTGCGATGTTGCTCAAGTACAAATACAGCTCGAAAGAAGACTTTGCCGATCATAACTCAGGGGTAGACGCTATGCTTGAGAAAGGCTTTATCGACAAAGATAATCTGTTTATTGCTGGCGGTTCTGCAGGTGGTATCGCAACAGCCTACGCAATTGGCTTAACTAACCGTTTCAACGCTGCTGTTGTCGTAAAGCCTGTGATCAACTGGCTGAGTAAAGTGCTTACCGCTGACAGTGGCCTTGGTCAAATTCCAACGCAATTCCCAGGTATGCCATGGGAGCATATGGAACACTATTGGCAACGCTCACCGCTTTCGCTCGTTGGCAACGTAACCACCCCAACCATGCTAATGACGGGTGAAGAAGACTTGCGCACGCCAATGGCCGAAACCGAACAGTTCTACCAAGCACTTAAGCTACGTAAAATTGATTCTGTACTGGTCAAAATTCCAGGTGCGCCACATGGAATTGCAGGCCGTCCTTCTCGGATGATCAGTAAGATTGAACATACCCTAGCTTGGTTTGAAAAATATAAGAAGTAAACGTCATTTGCTTATTTCGATAATCTAGCTTGAGGTCTACAGGCCATATTACTCATGTATCCTGTAGACCTCACACTCTGAAAATGACTCTATTTTAGAGAGACATAAAAGCACTTAGTCTCATCTTGTATGCTTGCTCCGCATAAAATTAATGTGGTGGGTGTCTTTGTTATTTTCTTTTGTTATTTTTCTATCACTTTATATACCCATAGCGCTCAGCAGGATGATGTGTCCATGCTGTGCGCAACCATGAGTGGTTTTAACTACACCAAACATGCTCATGAATAGTATTCAGTAGAAGATTGCTTGATAATTGGGGGTGGGGTGGTGTTCGAGCTTTAAAACCATTTGAATTAGAAAGCTAGCAAATTATATTACAACGTATAATAATATGAGCCCAAAACCTCGCAACTAGCATAAATTTAATTTATATAAAAATATAAAAATATAAAAATATAAAAAAGGATTAAGAGTGGAAGTCATAAAAAACGCTCCAATTAGTAAATCTGTTGGGTGGATACTATTAGCTAGTTGTCTTGAACGGTTAGCTTATTATGGGGTGAGAGCCTTCATTATTCTGTTTTTAATGGACCAAAATGGTGGGGCTGGTTGGGACCAATCTAAGACGCTTGATTTTTACGGTCAGTTCACTATGTACGTTTATCTGGCAACATTTATTGGAGGTCTTTTATCAGATTTTTTGTTGGGAGCATTTAAATCTACCTTATTGGGCATTTTATTAATGTTTTTTGGATATTTAAGTTTAGGATTCGTAGAGAGCCAACACCTTTTATATTCGGCTGGATTGATTGCGTTAGGCTCTGGATTCTTCAATCCTAACATTCCAACAATAATAGCCCACCAATTGAAAAAAATGCCGAGCAAACTCGATAGCGTTTTTACAGGACAATATCTGGTGATAAATCTGGGCGCATTTATAGGGCCCATGACAATAGGTATTTTGGTTGAAAACGTGAGTTGGTCAGTAGCCTTCATAATGGCTGCGGCAGTTAGCGCGCTTGTATTTATCATCATGTATAGTCAGCGTTCAGCAGTGCCACGGCAAAGCCATAAAGCAAATGTAGCCACCCAAAATCAAGGCAGTAACTTTTTTAGTGGAGTTGGCTTAGTAATTGTCATTTTCTTATTGTCGACTTTATTTTGGTCTTATTTTGAAATTGGTGGCGGAAATCTATATCAAGCATTTCCTCAGATAATGAGTGGGTTGGGTTTTTCGATAAATGCTAAGACAGTTATCGCTACTTGTGTTGTATGTTTTACTTTGTGGTGGTTTTTTAAAGTCAGCTCTTGGTATAAGGTCGCACTTGGTTTTATTATATTTTCATTAAGTTGGCATCTACTTAATTACAGCATTACAAAAAATTCAAGTGTAAAAGACTTCATCATTTTTGTGATGATACTTCAAGCTATTGCGGAGGTATTTTGCTCGGCAATATTTATGTCAATTATTGCTAAACATGGATTCAAGCCATTACTAAGTACAAGCTATGCCATATTTTTCTTTGCTACTTCGCTAGCTAGTTACTTTGCAGGTCAATATAGTGATTCATACTCTACTTTTGCACCGTTTGGTTGGGTATGTTTTATTGTTGGAGGTGTTTTGGTAACACTTCAATTATCATATAATAAATATGTGACTATGCAGTCCCAAGTAGAATAATGGCTGACACCCACGACAAACTTGAACCGTTTTTTCTCTATCTTTGCGGTGGGTGTTTTAATCTTCTTTAGTCTGCTATTGTTTATTTTTTAGCGTGCTTGCAGCCGATACCGAACCTTATTGCTCGTTCCAACATTATTCGTTAATTGTAATATGCCTTTTGTTATACCAGTTGGTATAGTAAATGTAAGACTAGATGGTGTATGAGTTGAAGGAACAAGTGTTTTATTTCCCATTATGATGCGGGTTTTATCATCAAACCCCACTCCCTTAAGCTCATATTGCTCACCTTCTTGAACTTTGATTGAGGCATATCCAAATATTAACGGTGAACCCGCTTTGTATGGGCTTAATCGCACTTCATTAGAACGCTTATTTCGAGTGTAAATAAATGCCTTATATTTGCGAAATGGTAGATTGAGCTCAAAGATTAGCTCTGAGTTAGTGTGCGATGTTGGCGCGATATTATAAATTTCTTCACCGTTATAGATAACCACTTTTGGGTTCTCCAGCCCGGCAAAGTCATCACCAGTAAATACAACACTATCGCCGATACGATAAATTCGAGGTAATGAATAGCCATTGTAATAACCGGCTTGAGAGGATATTTGTACACTCGGTGAATCGCTTAATCTAAAGCCTCGCACTCGCTCATACGGCTCGGCGTCATAAATATCTAACACTTTGTCGCCATCATTATCGAGATCGATAAAATCCTCAACCCCGTCTTTGTCAGAGTCTTCCGGCCATCCTTTCGCGTTGAGTTTTTCGTCGGCATCCGCTATGCCGTCATTATCAGAATCAAGATCCAAAAAGTTTAATTTATCATCTTGATCTGCATTTCCTGAGCCTTCGCGCTCATCACTAATGCCGTCGCCATCACTGTCTAAGTCTAATAAGTTAATTACCCCGTTATTGTCCTCATCGAGTGTAGCACCTTGCTTTACATAATATTCATAGAAGTCATGGATAGAGTCTCTATCGGTATCAATACGAGTTGGTTCAACACCAATTGCATATTCTGCATGATCATCAATACCGTCGGTGTCCTTATCTTTAAATACGTAAATTTCATAGGAATAGTCCGGCGCGCCACCCGAAAAATCATCAATGACGCTCAAATTGAATTTTCCGTCATGGGGTATTTTAGTCAGGATATGCGCCATTTTGAGTGCGCTATGGGTATGGATCTGCGATGAGTTGATCACAAAACCACCTTGCTCGGAAAAATACACTTTAGGCTTAAAATTATCGGAGCTATAGGTAATGCGAGCTGAGATATAGTCGCCCTTGTTTGCACTAAATTGGTACAAATCACCATTATCACCCGCATTTGAAATAACCCCTTTTACTTTAAACGGAAGTTGATGCGCAACTTTTACCGCATTGCTGGGGTTATCATTAGGTTCAATCTCGACAATTTCGGGATAACGAGCGCGTTGACTGTCAAATGGAAACTCATCATGCTCGTCTAACACACCATCACCATCTTCATCTTTGTTTTGCCAAGTTCCCTTAGTTGGGTCAAGCGAGCTATTATGTGGAGTTGCAAACACAATTGTACTAACCAGTGCAAGTGCCAATAAAATGCATCGTGATGTCATAAACAATCCTTATTAATGTTGTTTTTTTATTAAAGTCTTTCAAATTTTTCACCCTGCGACCCGCTTCATACTTGTACTCTTTCACTAATTATTTTGAATACATTACACTGGGTGTCTTCGTTTTTTGCTTGTTACTTTCAGCACTCAACTCCCACCCCGCTCTACGCTAAAACTGACTTTTGCACCACCGCTTGAGTTATTGCCTAGTTTGAGTTGTCCACCGTGGTTTTCAATAATAATGCGAGAGAGCATAAGGCCTATGCCGTTGCCATCAGCTTTGGTGGTGTAAAATGCTTCAGCAGCTTCGTTTAGATTGGAAAAACCGGGGCCAGTATCTGTGACCGTAAACGCTAACTTGTATGCATCGGGGATGATGTTGAGTGTGACTTCTGGCGAAGGTGTGCACGCTTCTTGGGCATTGTTAATAAGATGGCAAAGCACCTGTTTGATTTGACTCGTATCAAAAAAACCGAGCAGGTCCGCTGTGCTTTCTACCTTTAGCTGAGGGTAGATACTTTGTAGCTGAGTGCAAAACTCACTGAGTGCAACAATCTGCTTATGCGCAGGAGGTAATTTGGCAAGTGAGGCATAGTTGCCCATAAAAGATTTAAGGTAATTGGCGCGCTCGTTGATGAGTGACAGCCCACTAGTAAACCTTTCTAAATCTAACTCACGGTCTAGGCGCTTGGTTAGGCTGCGAGCTATCGTACCAATCGGCGCTATGGTGTTATTGATCTCGTGACTTAAAATACGGACAAACCGCTGTAAGGCGTCTTTTTCTTGTTGATATAAAATACTATCGAGCTGTTTTAAAACCAGTAAAGTGTGAGGTTTATTGGCAATGTAGCAGCTGTCGTGTTCAAGCAAAAAAGCATGCTCGGTACCATCAAGCATCACCGTAACCTTTCCTTGTTTTTGCTGAGTTTGTAATGACTGAAACCAGCGCCAGGCATCGTCTTTGTAACAGTCAAAAAAGGTGCGCTCAGCGTAGCTGTTGGCAAATGCAACGCTTTGTTTGTCAAACACGATAAGTGCACAATCAAGCTTTTCAATGATTTGCTTTAGCAGGTCGCTTTGCTCTGCCAGCGCTCGCTGATCGGCTTGCATGGTTTGTGCAAGCGCGTTTAAGTGTTCCACCGTTGAATATAATTGTGCGTCTTTGCCATGTGCCGCTCTTAGAGCATAATCGCCTTGGCGAAGCGATATCAACAAGGTATCAATGAGATTAATAGTGTTTTGTCTTGTAGAGCTATATTTATAAGTAAGCAGTGCAAAACACAGCGCAAATACCAAATCTAGCAATATAACGAGTGCAACCGGGTAATTGTGCACAAGGAGCAGAACGTTAGCAATAACGAGTAGTAATGCACTTAACAACCAGTGTCCAAATCGATAAAACAAGCTTGCTTATCTCCTACTCATATTTATCCATTTTGCGATACCACGCACTGCGCGATAGTCCCAAGCTCTTCGCCGCTTTTGATACATTACCACCGTGAAATTCCAGTCTTTTAAATAGTGCTTGCTCAATAATTTCATCCAGCGTTAAATCGTGATTTTCTGATGTGCTCACAGTAGCAGTATTCACCGATTGCAACGCTGAGTGCGGTGTGGGACTGAGCGCCAAATCGCTGGCAAATACTCGGGCGTTTGAACATGTAAATACCACGCGCTCCATCATATGTTTAAGCTCTCTTACATTGCCAGGAAAGTCATAAGCACTCAGTGCTTTAGCAGCACAAGGCATAATGATTGGTGGTGGTTTTTTGTAATCTTGACTAAAGCGCATTAAAAAACGCTCTGCTAATGGCAAGATATCCTCTGGGCACGCTCTTAAAGGCGGTATTTCTACTTCTATAGTATTTAATCGATAATATAAATCTTGGCGAAACTGGTTATTGGCAATCGCTTCATTGAGTTGGCAGTTGGTGGCAGAAATTATTCTCGCAGTATTATCCAAAACTTTGTGACTGCCAACCGCCGCGTACTTCCGCTCTTCTAGCACTTGAAGCAACTTTGCTTGAGATTGCAAAGATAAATTGGCAATTTCATCTAAAAACAACGAGCCATTACTTGCGAGTGTAAATGCACCCACTCGATCTGCTTTCGCATCAGTAAATGCCCCCTTTTTATGGCCAAATAACTCAGAGTTAAATAGCTCGTCGCTCACTGCCCCCATATTAATCGAAATAAAACTGCCACCAGCACGACTTGAATGCTCGTGTACATACTGTGCGTAATAGCTCTTTCCTGTGCCATTTTCACCGGTCAGCAAGATGTTCATATCGCTTTGTGCCAACTGGGTGAGCTGTGTCAGCACACGCTGTTTTTTCTCACTTTGCGTAACAAAGTTGATCGTTTGTTGGGGCTGTTTAAGGCGTTCGTTTTCAGCAGATAGCCGCGCTAAATGTTGTCTGTCAGCTCGCTTCTCGATTTGTACTTTGATGCTATGAGCAAGGCGCTCATCATCCCATGGCTTTTCAATGAAATCGGCCGCTCCTTGCTTTAGGGCAGTAACGGCAAGGTCTAATGTCGCCCAACCAGTCATCACCACAATGGGTAAAAGCGGATCTATTTGAATGAGCTTAGCAATCGCCGCCAACCCTTCTTTGCCACTGGTGGTGTCATGGGTAAAGTTCATATCCAATAGCACCAAGTCCACTTCCTGTGTACTGACATAATCAAATGCTGCCTCTGGTGTCACCACACCGTGACAGGCGTAGCCTTCATCCTCAAGTAAAAACTTCAGACTCGCCTGAATATCAAGCGAGTCGTCTACTATTAACACCTTTTTCAAATTATTATTCCATTCTTAAGCTAACCGCAGGTTGGACTTTTATGCTGCGTTTCACCGGGATATAAAGCGCAAGGCATACCGCAACAAATACCAGTAGCAAAGTAATGCTACCCGCACCAAACATAACACTAAACGGCACAATACCACGGAAAAAGTCTACAGCAAGATAACACAAGATATAGAAAATTAATGCAGAAATAGTCAGCCCTGTAACGGTATGGGTTAGATTTTTCTTGATAAATAACAACATGATCTGGCGATCTTTGGAGCCAAGCGCACGGCGGATGCCTATTTCATAGCTAGATTGATTAATATTACTAAGGCCCATGGCATAAATGCCGATTAAAGAAAGCGTTAAGGCAAATCCACCCACAATCAAAAACACATAAATGATGCTAGTGAATGCCCCCATCATAGAGCGATGGTTGTCGTAGTGATCAAAAACATAGCTAGTTTCGAGCTTACTTGAAAGCCTACCTAACACACGATAGAACGCTTCGTAACTTTGGCTTGGCGGCAGTTCAGTGACGAATTTAACCGCCATAGCGTTATCCTTTGGCGCATATTGACGAAAACTAAAATAGACCTCATGACGACGTTCACTGGCGACAACGCTCATTTCATCCACTGCTATGCCAATTATTTTAGCACTTGGCCATTTTGCATCACGTAACATCAGTGAGCGCCCCAATACTTCCTCACTGCCAAACAAAGCCTTTGCGAGAGACTGACTAATGATCACCACGGGTGCCGCTTCTGTGTTGTCTTGTGCGGTAAAGTTTCTGCCGCTTTGCAGTTCGCGCTTGAAAAGATGAGTTACAGCTTCAATATTTATGATTTTATCGGTGTAGACTTCGCCTTCGCTTGTTTGCACATCAAGTTCAATCTCACGCTGATACACGCGCCCTTCTTTAAAAGCAGGATCCAGTGTCATACCCACAACCAACGCGCTTGCCATTTCGACCGCTTTATCACTCGAAAATTCGTTTTCAGCTTGAAATTGCAGCTCAGTGGAATGCACCCCTTTGAGAGTCTCTCCGTCGATGTTTCCCGCCATAGAGTACATCACATAACCTATGGTGCTCGACGCCATCAGCATAAAGCTCACTAAAGTCACCTGCAAAGACAATAGCCGTTTTGACATCAATCCAGCCTGTTTGCCGGTTGCACCTCGCGTGCCGTCTCGCAGTACATCATTGATGTTAAAGTTAGCGGTTTTCACTGCAGGTAACAGCACAGCAATAGTAAATACAAAGCTTATCAACAACAATGACACCAAGATAGTGATGGTATTTAATTGCCAATACCACCAGTACGGCATTTTGCCACCAATCATCATATTAATAACAAAGTTCAGTGCCCGCAAACCGAGATCCGTTAGCAATAGCGCCACTACCCAACTGCTAAAGCAGTAAATAAAGCCCTCACAGGCATGCTGCTGAACAACTCTTAATTTTTTCGCACCAATCGCGGCACGAATAGCCGATTCTTTTTGTCTCTCGATTATTTTGGCAAAGAGTAAGTTACTAATGTTGATTGAGGAAATAAGCAAAATAAGTACGATACCTATCATAAATAGGGTAAATACAAATATCGCCTCACCATCAGTGTTGTATTCTACTAAAGTCATTGATTCAACTCGAACTGTTTTATCCACCTCGAGCTCTGACTGACTAGCGCGTTGCTTTGCATAGTCAGTGAAGAATAAACTTAAGCGTTGCTCCAGCTTTGACTCTACCACCTCGTTTGGCATCTTATAAATAATATCAATAGCATCAGCAGGTGCTGCGTTATTACCTTTAAGCGGTAGCCAGAGTTTAGAAAATATCGGGAAGTTATTACGTTTGGGCATCACGCCGATTATCTCGTAGGGCTTTTGATCAACGATCATCGTACGCCCAATAACATCTTCGCTACCTTGGAATAAATGCGACCATAGATAGTCTGAAATCACGACTACATCTTGAGCTGATCCCACAAAGTCCTCAGCGGTATAAAATCGCCCGAGCTCAGGCTTAATATCCATAAACTGGAAAAAGCGCTCATCAACATAGGAGCCTCGATAATGATTTCCTCGCTCAGCGTCACTTACCCAAACACTCACAGGTGCAATATAAAGCCACTCCTCAAGTTGCTTAACTTCATCAAGTTCTCGTAGTTGTGGCAGCATGCTATATTCAAATCGATTTTGCGTGCTGATAGGGTTGCGAACCTTGAAGATCCTGATTTCAGAGCTGCCATTCCCTACTTGGCTATGTGAGAATGCCACGGTATAAATATAATTAAAGCCAATCAATGATATGGTCAAACTACCAACCATAATAAACATCATCAATAACGTAAATCGCATTGATTTTGCGATGTTTCTCAGCGCATAGCGAAAATCTAAAAGTAATCCCATACTAAGCTCCAACGACTTTACTTACACGGTCAAGCTGCTTTTTATCTCGTAAAATACTGCCATCAAGCATTGAGATCACCCGGCTGGCGTAGGTCGTTGATTCAATATCATGCGTTACCATACATATCGTTTTGCCAGCAGCATGAAGCTCGCTCAACAACCCTAGCACTTGCTGGGCATTGTTTGAGTCTAAGTTACCAGTCGGCTCATCGGCGAGAATGAGGTCGGGGCTGTTAATCAACGCTCTTGCAACTGCGGCCCGCTGTTGCTGACCACCTGAAAGTTGAGAGGGAAAATGATTGACTCGGTTTTCTAACCCCACCATCGCCAGTGCATCTTTGGCTTTTTGCTCCATTTCTTTTTGGCTAATGCCGCCGATATAAGTCAGCGGTAACATGACATTTTCAAGTACATTTAAATCACTGATAAGATTAAATGCCTGAAAAATAAAGCCTATATGGTTAGCGCGAATATGAGCACGCTCGTCTGAGCTCAAATTAAATGCTTGGTTACCGCTGATAAAATACTCGCCGTTACTTGGCTCATCAATCAGGCCCAAAATTGACAGTAACGTAGACTTGCCGCACCCCGAAGGTCCCGTTATAGCCACAAACTCGCCGGGCTCTACCACGAGATTAATACCGTCTAGTGCTTGAGTTGCAATTTCATCCGTCTGAAACTGCTTTTTGATGTTATTAAGTTGAATGACTGAGTTCATAATAGTGTCCTGTTAACGCACTAGCACTTGGCTATCTTGAGTATACTTTTCCATATCGGAAATAATGATAGTTTGATTTTTATTAAGGCCTTCAAGCACTTCGATGTAGTTTACCGAACGCTGACCAAATTTAACCGTTTTTTTCGTCGCGAGATGTTTATTAACAACAAACACGCTCGCTTGATTATTTGCAATGACATTAGCCGGCATTGCGACGAATATAGCCTCGGGTTTATAGCTCGTTACAATAACCCCTTCAATGTTGAGTTTATCTCTGGCTTCTCTTGGCAAAGCGCCTTCAATGCTCAGCTCCACTTCAACTTGGCTATTGGTGACCTTTGGGGAAACACGTTTTACGATGGCGTTAAAACGCGAAGTGTAGGTATCGATTGTAGCCGACTGCCCAACTTGTACATGCGGCGCATCTAGTTCCGCGATGTTTATCTTAGCAACCAGCAAACGCGGATCTGCCACCTCTGCAACTGAACTGGTATTAGACAATTGCATGCCCACTTCAATCAGCACATCCTGAATTTGTCCAGTGATTGGCGAGCGCACATCAAGCGCTGCGATATTCTCTTCAAGTAGCTTAATTTCGGATCGTAGGCTTGCTTGCTCAGCCAGCTGCGCTTTGGCTTTTGCCTGCTGTACTTGTTGCTGAGTGGCAACCCTAGCTTGCTGTAACTCCACTTGCTTTTGACTACGCTGCATTGCAAACTCGCTGCGTTGATGATCAAGCATAGAGATAGTACTATTGCCCTTTTCTATTAAGGTTTTTTGCGCCTGCCACTGAATTTTGTCTGCTTTATAACCCAACAAAGCATCATGATGTGCGGTGTGGGCCTCTTGCACTTTGGCCTTTAACTCTGCAAGTTCGGCCTCATGTTGTGCTGAAATTTTGGTAAGTTGGCTATGTTTTTGAATGAGCGCTTCGCGCAGTGATGGGTTTTCAAGCCGAGCAAGTAGCGTACCTTGAGTGACCATTTCACCCGGTTTAACCAGCACTTCAACTACTTTGCCGCCACTACTACTAGTAACCAAATGGCGCTTCTCCAATGCAAGACTACCAAGTCCCTTAACACTGAGTTCAAACTCGCCCTGTTGGACTGTAGCAACGATTAACTCTTCTTGGAAAACCACGTTTGATGCACTTTGGGTATACGCTTTGGCAAAAAACACCAAACCGACCACAAGTAGCACAATTACAAGCAACGCGAGCTTCTTAATCGGCATGCGCTTTGTTTTCGCCAGTTTTATATCCATACTTTGTACTCCACTTTGAGAATACAGTTGATGAATCAAATTTCAGGCCAAACTTTTTCTAATTATAGATCAATAACATAAAAATAAATTAAGATAATACCCGATAAAGCATGTCTCGAAAATGAGACACGACTACAGTAATGACTGTGCCAAAAGCGAGACAAAAGCTGAGCTATTTTTGCTTTGTCATTATAGAGAGGTCAATTCCTATTATATTTCTGAGCATGTTGCTGTTTGCGCCTCGTACAACGCGCTAAGACTTTGAGCTTTTCATCTTCGCTGTAACTTGTCCAGCTGGTGATTTCGTCCAACGTTCTAAAGCAGCCTAAGCACACATCTTTATCATCCAAACAACACTTTCTGATGCAAGGAGATTGAACCAACTTACAACTTGAGTGTGACATCGCAGCTCCTTTATACAGATTTACTCAAAATAGCTTGCCGGAAAACAAGACTCTCTCTTTTTGCCTTTAAAATGATGGCAGACCTCTCCCGTTTCGGTATTAACTAAAAAGGAATGGTCAATATCCTTAAAGTAAAGCCAAATAAACTCCATGTCTTCTTCTAAGAAGTGTTGTTCAAAAGTGGGCTCATCAAAATGCGCCGCTAGCGCATCTATATCTGTTATTTCATCGTAGCTAACGGCATAGACAGCTAGGCTCGTGAGCGTGGCTAAAACAAAAAATACCTTAACTAGGCCAATATGCATCTTGTTACCTTTAGTCATTTTATTGGACGAAATACATCATCTTCATCAATCAATATACAAACTGGGTGGGGCTATCCCCACCACATACGCACGACCTGTTGCGCGTCGTTTAACTCAATATTAAGTCGCTGAGGTTGATGATCTTGGGTAAGCATATCTCCAGATTGGTACACTCTAACCACCTTACCAACGATTGTTTGTAGGGATTTTGAATAATCAATATCTTGCACCATTTAACCCTTATTTATGCTGGAAGTTTAAAGCCAACGACGCACTCTCCTTTGATAGCGTAAATAGGCATCTCCAAAAGTTTGTTCCATCATTTTTTCTTCAAATCGAATGTACCATCTGTCGGCAATAAGTAAAAAAGCAGTCACAAACAAAAATGACACGAGTGCACCACCGATTAATACGGCATAGCCTAGTAATGCAATGACAAAACCTAGGTACATGGGATTGCGGGTATATTGAAATACCCCAGCCTCCACTAATTTATCAGGCTTATTGAAAGTCATAATATCGGTTTCTTCCCTCGCGAATATCATGCTGCCCGACTTGGCCAGTGCAAACCCCAAAGCAATCGGTATTAACCCTAACAGATTTAAAGGGTAATAAATAAAATGTGGTGCAGCAGTCAACCAACACACCACAGGCATCAATATGACAAATAAAAACAGTAAAATAGGAGGCAGTAGCTTTTTCATGATGTTATTCCTTACCTTTAGAACAATAATTAGAGATAAGATAATGCGAATTTTGTTGCTGTGCCTTAACCTATGTTAAGCCAAGCTCTTTTCTAATTCTCGACAGCGATACATCCGTGATCCCAAGGTACATTGCGATATGGCGCAAAGCAACCGCGCGGCTTAATGCTTGATTTTCTGTGATAAAGCGTAAGTACCTTTCCTTTGCACTTAACTGGAGTAACGCCGCTTCGCGTTTCTCTTTTTTAAGCACTAACTGTTCATAAATTTTGCGCACAAACCGTCCCCAGTTGAGGTTTTGCTCAGATACAGTGACTAAGTCAGCATAGCGAATTTCGGCAATAACACAGTCTGTTAGCGTTTGCGTTGAAAATGGACTCGGCTGTTCTTCTAGATAACAAGATAAACAAGAGAATGCCCCGCCCTTCTGTAGCAGAGATTTGTTCCGTTCATTACCCTTTTCATCTAGGTAGAAATAACGTCCATATCCATCTAATAAGAAATAAACACTCGAGATTTTCTCACCTTGTTCGAATAGCATCGTATCGGCTGTGATATGACCGATTTTTATATACGGAGCCATAAGAAGCCAATCCTCAAGTGAGAAATCCACCAACCGCCCATATACAGCTAACCATTTTTGATAATTTTCGTTACTTGATTTAGACATTAGTGTAAGTGCTTTTCGAATATTAACAGGATTTTATTGTCGTAAGGTATCGTATCGAACTGCTGATATCCAAGCTTTTGGTATATGTGCTGCGCTCGCGTATTATCTGCAAAAACATCTAGCCAAACTCGCGTTATACGCAACTCCTCTAACACGTATTTTTCCATCTGATTTATCGCTTCTTGCCCTATTCCCAATCCCTTTTTAGCAACCACAATCCGGCAAAATTCAACACTTTTCAGTTCTGGTTCAACGGCTAAAATTATAAAGCCAACTATTTCACTATCTGAGTGGATTGTTAAATAGTGTATGTTGGGCTCAGAAAATAACTGCTGATGAACAAGCAGCGAATTGCTCAAAGCTGGAGGTTGTGTAAAAAACCCCTTGAACTAATGTGAGCATCTCATTCGCTTTTATAGTTAAGTAAGAGCTTTGAATTAAGTTCATTAATGAAAAGGCTATCCTGTAACCTCGATTCTTGCTCGATCAACCATGCTTCAAAAACTTCTAATGTAGCTGACTGATAAAGTTGCGATAGCCAATCTTGGAGTGATATATCACAAGCCTCACATAAAGCTTGCTGACATAACCAAATATTTTCAGGCATCGCCACATTCTTACCATACTTGATGAGCTGAGAATGCTGAAAAGCACTTTTTATTCCGACAAGGCCAAGCTTCCCCTGTTCATCTATTGGTGCAAGGTGATTATCTTGCACAAAACGCGGCGATGCTGGGAAGTTGAATACGAACTCAGGAGATTCATAATTGGTGTACTCATATTTAACAATAGCGCCAGCAGATAAATTTGTCGCCTCACATGGAATAGTAAAAGGAATATTGAGGCTGCATTCATTTTCACCAAGGACATAATGGCCATAGACTATAATATCCGTTTGCAACTTAAAGCCATCTCCAGGCTGGTGGCTATCCGGGATAATCAACTCCCCACGTAATAACGTATCGTCACCACGGCTGAGCTTCTGTACCGAAGACTTCTGTAAGTTAAAAAATTCTCCAACGTGTATTTGCTCCCCTTTTCTATTTAACATTGCCGACAACGCGATAGACTCAGGGATCAAAATACCGTCTTCTTTTAGGTAGGGAAATAAGTGCTTGAAGATCCAAACTTGTGGCTCTCTTTTTAGTAATGCTGTCATCGTTTCAGAAATCACGATATCAAAGCTACATTTTTCTTCATCCTGCCATTTTAATGCATCACAACAAACCAAGCGTTCGATACGGTGCTCTACATCAAAAGCATCAATTAACTTTTTTACCGCAGCTATATTTTCTGGATGTATGTCAATCAGGGTTGCCCTAACAGGAAGGTTGGGATGTAGTGCTAACAATGGAAGCAGCAACGTGGCGTAAGGACCAGTGCCTGCGTATAAAATATGAACTTCAGATAACCCTTCTTGCTGTTTATCTTCGATAGCCGCTTTTACACCTTGCATAAAAATCAAACTGCGCAGCAGTTCTTGAGAGCATTTAGCTGCCTGAACAGGAGAAATAGCAACACCATATTCAGTATGAACACTACTCCAATCATTCATATCAAACTGAGTATCAACTCCACTCAGTGTACCAAAGAATTTGACAAACTCGTCAAACAAAGTTGTCAGTTCAGGAGACTCCTTATTTGCAGCGAAAATTCCTGTTAAACACCTGCTTTTAAAGCTATTTAGATCCATATGCTTTCCCATGATATAAAACGCTGTCGTATTAAGTACTTATTCTTATTTAAAGTATCATTTAAAGATAGAGTGTATATATTTGCAATAAAAACCTTAAAACAACTCACCGTGATCGGTTTTCTAGTTTGAATCAACAATATAAAAGTAGCGCTTAATTCATCATTTCGACAGCACCTACACCAGATCCAACATCAACACCTTCAAATGACTCACTATCTTGGTTACTACTAGCTGCACCACTGGCGCTGCTACGTAGAAGAAAATAACACCCTACTTTTTTGTAATTAAGTAATGAATTGGCGAGCATTGTGCTCGCCATTTTTGTTTACTCTCATCTCATTCATTGTTTCGGATCAAGTTGTTTCTGGTTATAGCTGCTAAGCTACCATCGACTCAATCAAGGAGCAAAAAGATGAAAGCAGCGTTAGTGCACCAATTTAAACAACCGTTAGAAATTCAAGAAATTGAGAAACCGCAACTTACACAAGGATCGGTCATCGTTGAAATAGCCGCCTGTGGCGTTTGCCACACCGACTTACACGCCTGTCATGGTGACTGGCCAGTTAAGCCTAAATTACCACTAGTGCCTGGTCACGAAGGTGTGGGTACTGTTATCGCAAAAGCTGACGATGTTAAACACCTAGCCGTTGGTGATAGAGTGGGTGTACCTTGGCTTCATAGCGCCTGCGGTCATTGTGAACACTGCCTAAAAGGCGACGAAAACTTATGTCCAGAGCAGTTAAATAGTGGCTATTCCGTCGACGGCGGTTACGCACAGTACTGTAAAGCCGATGCCAACTACGTGGTAAAAATCCCCGAAGGCTTGTCATTTGTCGATGCCGCTCCTCTATTCTGCGCGGGCGTCACCACCTATAAAGCACTAAAAGTATCGAAAGCTAAACCCGGTGAATGGGTTGCCATTATTGGTGTAGGAGGCCTTGGTCACTTAGCAGTGCAATACGCCAAAGCAATGGGGCTGAATGTAGTTGCAGTTGACACTGGCGAATCAAAGTTAGCACTAGCAAAAGAGCTTGGCGCCGATTTATGTATCGACTTTAAGCAGAGCGATCCCGCAGAGTTGATGCAAAATAAGCTAGGAGGAGTCCAAGCCGTAGTTTGTACCGCGGTCTCAAAGCCTGCCTTTACGACATCATTTAACAGCGTGAAGCGAGGCGGTACTTGCGTGCTCGTTGGCTTACCACCAGAGGAAATGCCTATTCCTATATTTGATACCGTTCTTAAAGGTATCAGTGTTGTTGGCAGCATCGTTGGTACCCGTCAAGATCTCACTGAATGCTTGCAGTTTGCCGCTGAAGGCAAGGTAAAGGCCATTATTGAAACCAAGCCACTTGAGCAAATCAACGATATATTTGACGATATGCTCAATAGCGACATTAACGGCAGGATCGTACTTACTTTCGACTAGACCCATCGAGCAGCCAAATACTTGATAGCCATTTGGCTGCTTTCTCACTTCGGCAAAGTGACAAAAGCCTAGAACGACCAACCAGAACGAGGGATGACAACGGCCAGAGAACAAATTGTTATTCCGAGCTTAGGTTAACTATACTTTGTGTATTCGAGTCTTAACAACGTTGAATACATGGCAGCCAGTCAAAGCAACATACTTCACCCAAGTCAGTCGTTTAGCTTTAAGTACTTCTACCATATATCAGCGCTCTCCATGCTGCTTTTTTTTCTTTCTGTGGTGTTCACATTTTTAGCATTCGTCAATAAAGAAGCGCAAGAGCAAGAAATAGAAAGAAATTTTAATCTTGTTCGTTTATCCCAAGAGTTAAGACTCAGCTCAGATCAACTCACCATGATGGCGCGGGCTTATGCCGCCACAGGCAACCCTAAGTTTAAGCAATTTTTTGATGAGATCTTAACGATCCGTAACGGCACTTCCCCTCGCCCTAAGCATTTGCACCGCGTTTATTGGGACATGTTGCTGGTCAAAGAGGATCAGGCGCCATTTGAAAAAGAAGCACCAAAAGCGCTGCTGACATTATTATTAGAAAACGGAGTTTCTACGGATGAATTAACTATGTTGCGAAATGCAGAGGATAAAAGTGAAGCACTCGTGTCACTTGAGCGTGAAGCCTTTGAATTAGTGGTAGCAGGGAAAAATCAACAGGCCCTCAAGATTTTGTACAGCGAGGCTTACCTCCAAAGTAAAGTACATATAATGACGCACATCAATGCCTTTTTAGAACGCAGAGAGCGGGATTTCAGCTCACTCCTTGCAAGCAGCAATAAAAAGGTAAAATCCTATTATGGTGCCGCGTTTGTTTGCTTTATCTTGCTATTACTTAGTCTCATCGCGTTGTACAACTCTCGTTCGGCCATCCGTAAAAGTATTATTGATTACCTAAATACGGAGGTAAAAAGCCAAACTGAAGAGTTAATAGAAAAAAACAAAGCACTTAATCACGCGATCAGCGAACTCAGTGAGACTCAAAAACGCCTGATAAACGCCGAAAAGTCAGCAACGCTGGTGCGATTGATCCCAGGACTTGCCCATGAGATTAACACGCCGATTGGCGTCGCCATGACCGCTTCCAGTAACCAACTATTGCTTGTAGAAGGAGTAAGACAAAGGGTAAATAAAAATGAAATCGCTAAGTCTGCTTTATTGCATTCGATAGAAAATATTGAAAGCTGTGCCAAGCTCGTCGTCAATAGTACCGAGCGGATAACCGGTATTATCGACAAGCTAAAAATTATCACTAATACTGGATTTGAAGGAGAAGTAAAGCCAGTTTACTTACAACCGCTTATCGCACACTGTGTGAGTGAGCTTGCCAATCAACACCCACATATTGATATTACTTTAGATATTCCCGAAGCACTTGCTATCACCGCCCAGAGAGATTGTTACAGCAGATTTTCCAACCTGTAATAGAAAATGCGTTTTACCACGCCTTTGCTGATAACTCAGTGCAAAGCCCATGTGTGATTATATCGGCTCAAGCCTCAAAACTTGGATATACGATTAAAGTCACGGACAATGGCGGCGGTATTCCACATGAAATCAAAGATAAAGTATTTGATCCTTTTGTTGTCGGTAATCGCACACAAAAAGGCCTGGGCTTAGGGCTAAGTGTTGCGCTCGCTATTGTCACTCAGTATTTTAATGGCGTAATTGAGTGTGAAACAGAATCTAATTCCGGAACATGCATCATTATCAAGTTGCCGAGCTAGTCGCGCTAACGGACCCAGCCGATACTTAACAACACTCGAGTACCCGCTTCTACTTTTGAAACAGAATGCTCTGATTTATCGGGTCTAAAAAGTTTGATGCGACTGCTGCTATAGAGCGGATCTTTACACTTAAATTCACCGCCTAACTTCGCCCGCTTTAAAACAATATTTAGCCTGAAATGCTTCCCTGAAACGACTTTATCGGTGTGCGGTGGTACTTCGCATCCAGTCGGAAACTTCAGTAAATACATATCAAACTTAACCGGCCACATCGCGGTTGCTAGTAACATTTTTTGATAGCCGGACTGTTGTCTGCCAAGTTGCCAGCGAAAATACTTTGCTTTACTTTCCATAAATGCACACTTTAAGCTTCATTATTATTGTGGCAATGCTTTGTAAATAGAATACAGAGGAACAACGCACTGCCACTCTTCCTGAGAAATAGAGTACACAGCTTGGTTGAAGCACTCGTTCCGATAAACACCTGCACGACGTAATATGCCATCAAAACACGCACCAAGTTGCTCAACCAACCGGCGTACTAAATCATTACGCTCGTCGACTCTAAATTCAACCAAAGCGAAACCTAGCGTATTCAAATACTCTGTCACGAATAAACAAAACACCTTGTCGAACAGAGTATCGTGGATAAACCAACTCTCTTCTACCAGCACTTTTTTGGCCGCTGAGTCATCGACTGTAATTAAGATCATGCCAAGCATTTCGCGCGTTTGAGTTTGCCGCACACAAATACAGTGCTTTGATTTATCTTCAGCTGCTTGTAAAAAAGGTACTAGCACTCTTTGTTGTCGTAACTTTAATAACTCTTCGGCATCGTACTCTTCACCATATCTAAGCGAAAACAGACGCTCCAACCGTTGATATTCACCCGCTCTTAACGTTCTCAAAGCAAATGCCGAGTCCGAAAATTCAACACGGATGTCACTTATGGGGACGTTGTTTTCATCTGGTGGGGCGATCATTGGCTTTTCTGAGTGACGGTTGCATAACTCAGATTATTACATCTATTCAAGTCTAAAAGCTATGCCTGTGACTTCCCATCAACCTCAAACGACAAATAGCCCGTAAAGAACAAGCACAATCAAAGTCAACGCAAAGCCAACTCGGATCCGCTTGAGTACTGCCTCACCATTCAGTGTTTTAAAAATCACACCACCTAATACCAGCCACATTGTGTCGACCACTATCGCCACCACGTAGCACACGCTCGCAGCAAGTAGCGTAGCAACTAGGTTTGAGCTTGCCGGCACCGAAGCCGTCGCAAAAATAGCGATACAAGCCGCGTAGGCTTTGGGTTGAGGAGGTTAAGAATAAACCCATCTTTAAAGCTCGGTAGCTGCGCACCTGCACTGCCAAGCGCCGCGTTGTTTGCTGCAATTTTGTAGGCAACATAAATTAAGTAGGCGGCTGCAAGCCATTTGAGTACAAGCGTCACCTGAGGCTGACTCACCAGTAACCCTGCAATTCCAGTGGCTGCAAAGATCACCGCAACAAGCAATCCTGCCAAAATACCTGCTAAGAATGGGAAGCCTTTTTTAACACCTTGACTCGCCCCCGTTGCAGCCAGCGCAAGTGGCGCTGGACCGGGAGAGCCAAGCAACACCGCGGTTGTGATTGCCACAGAAAGTAAAGCTTCAAACATCATATCGTCCTTATGAATTTCAAGTCTGCATGGTGGAAATCAAAGAAAAAGCCGAATGACAGGCACACTTTAACGACCAAGCAACAACTCGGGAGTTTTCTTATGTAGAGAATAAGGCTCTTGGGAACAGAGCCTTTAATTTAGTATGGAGCTACGCCTCTGGGATGCGAACTCGGCCTTCCATTAGCACGCGAGCGCTGCGGCTCATGACGGCTTTTTTAGCTTGCCAACGACCAGACTCTTGCAGTGCTTCAGCGCCAACCTTTAAGGTGCCTGACGGATGTCCAAAGGTCACGGAGTTAAGATCACCACCACCAGCGGCTTCGTTAACTAGGGTGCCAGGAATTGCCGCCGCGGTTGCTATCGCCACTGCGGCAGTTCCCATCATCGCATGGTGCAACTTACCCATAGATAAGGCGCGAACGTTTAAGTCGATGGTATTGGCTTCCACCGCTTTACCGCTCGATGCTGCATAAGATTTAGCAGGTGCAACGAAGGCAATTTTTGGGGTATGTTGGCGAACTTTCGCTTCGTCAATATGACCTATTAAACCCATTTTAACTGCGCCATAAGCACGGATCTTTTCAAATCGCTCTAGTGCACCTGAGTCTCCATTAATCACTTCTTGTAACTCTGTACCTTCATAACCTAAATCGGAAGCACGGAAGAAAAGCGTTGGGATCCCGGCACTTATCATGGTCACTTCAAAGGTGCCTTCATCAGGCACAGTTAACGTATCGACGAGATTGCCCGACGGAAACATATCAACATCTGGGTCGCTTGGATCCATAAACTCAACCACCACTTCTGCTGCTGGGAAAGTTACGCCATCCAGTTCAAAGTCGCCCGTCTCTTGCACTTCTCCATTGCTGATTGGAACATGCGCTACTATGGTTTTGCTAATATTCGCCTGCCAGATTTTAACGACGGCGACGCCGTTCTCTGGCACTTTATTCGCGTCGACTAAGCCATTGCTGATTGCAAATGCCCCCACCGCAGCAGTTAAATTGCCACAGTTTCCGCTCCAATCAATAAATGGTTTGTCGATAGCAACCTGACCAAAAAGATAATTCACGTCATGGTCGGCTTTGTCGCTTTTACTTAAGATCACCGTTTTGCTGGTACTAGAAGTTGCACCGCCCATGCCATCGGTATGTTTACCATAAGGATCTGGGCTGCCAATCACACGTAGCAACAAGTTATCTCGCGCTTCACCCGGTTGCTGCGCGTACTCGGGTAAATCTGTTAAATTAAAGAACACCCCTTTAGAGGTGCCGCCACGCATATAAGTGGCAGGAATTTTAATTTGCGGCTGAAATTGACTCATGGTTATACGCCTTCCGCTTCGAGGAAGTCTTGAGCAAAGCGCTGCAGTACACCACCTGCAGAGTAAATAGACACTTCTTCAAAGGTATCTAATCGACAAGTCACAGGCACCTCTAGACGCTCACCACTTTGACGGTTAATCACGAGAGTTAATGTAGCACCTGGTGCCGGTTCACCCTCAACGTCATAGGTTTCTGTACCATCGAGCTCAAGCGTTTTACGGGTCGTGCCCGCTTTAAACTCAAGTGGTAGTACACCCATACCGATTAAGTTGGTACGGTGAATACGCTCAAACCCTTCTGCGGCGATAACCTCAACGCCAGCTAAACGCACACCTTTTGCAGCCCAGTCACGAGACGAACCTTGGCCGTAATCTGCGCCTGCAACGATGATCAGCGGCTGTTTACGCTCCATATAGGTTTCGATGGCTTCCCACATTCTGGTGACTTTGCCTTCAGGCTCAACACGCGCCAGTGAACCTTGTACTACTTCACCGTTTTCTACCACCATTTCGTTTAACAGTTTGGGGTTGGCGAATGTCGCACGCTGCGCCGTTAAGTGATCACCTCGGTGTGTGGCGTATGAGTTGAAATCTTCTTCAGGTAAACCCATTTTGGCCAGATATTCACCCGCCGCACTACTTGCCAAAATCGCATTCGATGGCGATAAATGGTCAGTCGTGATGTTGTCCCCTAAAATCGCTAATGGACGCATGCCTTTCATGGTGCGCTCACTCGCGAGTGCCCCTTCCCAATAAGGAGGGCGACGAATATAGGTACTCGTTGGACGCCACTGATAAAGTGGGTCGTTGTCTTCACCATAGTCTACCGTGAGGTCAAACATTGGCTCATAAACGGCGCGGAACTGCTCTGGTTTTACGCTTTCTTTGATCACCGCATCGATTTCTTCATCGCTTGGCCAGATATCTTTAAGCGTGACCGGATTGCCCTCTTGGTCGCGACCTAAAACACCATTTTCAATATCAAAGCGCACGGTGCCTGCAATTGCATAAGCCACAACCAACGGTGGTGAAGCTAAGAAGGCTTGTTTTGCATAAGGGTGAATTCGACCGTCAAAGTTACGGTTACCCGATAACACTGCCGTTGAATATAAATCACGGTCAATCACTTCTTGTTGAATTTTCGGATCAAGTGCACCACTCATGCCATTACAAGTCGTACAAGCGAAAGCAACGACACCAAAACCGAGCTGCTCAAGCTCAGGTAGAAGCTTTGCCTCTTCCATATAAGAACGTACCGCTTTTGACCCCGGTGCAAAAGACGTTTTCACCCAAGGTTTACGAGCAAGGCCTAATTTATTGGCATTACGTGCTAGCAAGCCTGCGGCAACTACGTTGCGTGGGTTACTGGTATTTGTACAGCTGGTGATAGCAGCGATGATCACCGCGCCATCTGGCATCAAGCCATCTTTTGGCGCTTCAATCTCTTTAACGATACCTTGATTAGCAAGGTCGTTAGTTGCAACGCGGCGATGCGGATTTGAAGGACCGGCAATATTACGCGTCACCGTCGACAAATCAAACTTAAGTACACGCTCGTACTGCACGTTTTCTAGGGAATCAGCCCAAAGTCCTGTTAGCTTAGCGTATTTTTCCACCAGCTTGATCTGCTCGTCATCACGGCCTGTGAGCTTCAAATAATCAATGGTTTGCTCATCGATGTAGAACATGGCCGCGGTTGCGCCATACTCTGGTGTCATGTTTGAAATTGTCGCACGGTCACCTAAATTAAGGTCTTGCGTACCTTCACCAAAGAACTCTAAGTAGCTAGAAACGACGCGCTCTTTACGTAAAAACTCAGTGATCGCCAGTACGATATCTGTTGCGGTGATCCCCGGTTGGCGTTTGCCAATGATTTCAACCCCAACAATATCCGGCAATCGCATGTAGGAAGCACGGCCAAGCATCACGCTTTCTGCTTCAAGGCCACCCACACCAACGGCAATAACACCAAGTGCATCAACGTGTGGCGTGTGGCTGTCGGTGCCAACAAGCGTATCAGGGAAGGCAACACCGTCGCGCGCTTGAATAACTGGCGACATTTTTTCTAAGTTGATTTGGTGCAAAATACCGTTGCCTGGCGGGATCACATCAACGTTTTTAAATGCCGTTTTGGTCCAGTTGATAAAATGAAAACGGTCGTCATTTCGACGGTCTTCAATCGCGCGGTTTTTCTCAAATGCATCTTCTTCATAACCGGCGTGCTCTACAGCCAAGCTGTGATCCACAATCAGTTGAGTCGGTACGACTGGATTGACTTTAGCCGGATCGCCGCCTTTTTCAGCGATAGCATCACGCAAACCCGCAAGGTCGACTAGCGCAGTTTGACCCAAAATATCATGGCAAACCACACGAGCTGGAAACCACGGAAAGTCCAAATCGCGACGACGCTCGATAATTTGTTCAAGATAATCATTGAGTTTTTCAGGCTCAGCGCGGCGTACTAAGTTTTCAGCAAGGACGCGTGAGGTGTAAGGTAAAGTCTCGTAGCTACCTGGTTTGATGGCTTCTACCGCTTCTTTTGTATCGTAATAGCAAAGCTCAGAATCAGGTAAACGTTTACGGAATTGAGTATTCATAACAACTTCCAACAATCGGTGACGGAGAACAGGCGGCCATGGCGACCGCCAGAATAGATTCGAACAGTGTTCGATTAACGCTCAGATATGGCTGGAACTGGGCGTAGCTCCTCGCCAGTATATTCCGCCGATGGACGAATGATACGGTTATCTGCGCGCTGCTCCATAACGTGTGCAGCCCAACCTGTTAAGCGTGACATAACAAAGATTGGTGTGAACAATTTAGTCGGGATCTTCATGAAGTTATAAGCTGATGCATGGAAGAAATCGGCATTACAGAATAGTTTTTTCTCGCGCCACATGACTTCTTCACAGCGTACAGACACAGGGTAAAGTACCGTATCACCCACATCTGCCGCTAGTTTTTCAGACCAACGTTTGATGATTTCGTTACGAGGGTCACATTCTGAATAAATAGCGTGACCAAAGCCCATGATCTTTTCTTTACGCTCAAGCATACCCATCATTTCTTGTTCTGCGTGATCCGCAGATTCAAAGCGCTCAATCATTTCCATTGCCGCTTCGTTTGCACCACCATGAAGTGGGCCACGTAGAGAGCCAATCGCACCAGTAATACATGAATGCATATCAGAAAGCGTTGACGCACAAACACGCGCTGTAAAGGTTGATGCGTTAAACTCATGCTCTGCATAAAGGATAAGTGATACATGCATCACACGCTCATGTAGCTCACTTGGTTTTTCGCCGTGCAATAAGTGTAAGAAATGTGCACCGATTGAGTCGTCATCCGTCTCTACATCGATACGAACGCCATCATGGCTAAAGCGATACCAATAACAAATAATGCTAGGGAAACTTGCTAGCATGCGGTCAGTTACTTTACCTTGCTCATCAAAGCTTGCTTCACCTTCAAGGTTGCCAAGCATTGAACAACCCGTGCGTAATACGTCCATTGGGTGTGCATCAGCAGGAATACGTTCTAATACTTCTTTTAACGCCTGCGGCAAACCGCGCATTGCTTTTAGTTCGCTTTTATAAGCGTCCAGTTCAGCTTGATTTGGTAAGTTACCTTTAAGGATAAGGTGAGCCACCTCTTCAAACTGACAATTTTCAGCTAGATCCTTTACATCGTAGCCACGATAAGTCAAACCTGAGCCCGACTTACCTACCGTTGATAGTGCTGTTTTTCCTGCTACTTGACCACGAAGGCCCGCGCCACTTAGTACTTTAGCCATATTATTGTCTCCTGAATTTTTTACCTGCTGGGTATTGATATTTTGTGCTGCTGAGCAACCCTCAACAGCTTTAATTTTTTACTTATTTTTACCTTCGGCGAATAATGCATCGAGCTTTTGCTCATAATCGTGATAGCCAAGGTAATCATACAAATCCATTCGGGTTTGCATGGTATCGAGTACCGCTTTCTGGTCCCCATTTTCTAAAATAGACTGATATACCAGCTCCGCCGCTTTGTTCATCGCTCTGAACGCACTCAGTGGGTAAAGCACCATATCTACGCCCCACTCACCCAGCTCAGCTTTGTTCCAAAGTTCTGTCTTACCAAACTCAGTGATATTCGCTAGGATGGGCACATCAAGTGCTTCGCTGAATGCGCGATAGTGTTCTTCAGTTTGTACCGCTTCTGCAAAAATGCCATCAGCGCCTGCCGCGACATAAGCTTTTGCACGCTCAATTGCCGCTTCTAGCCCTTCTTGTGCAAACGAATCTGTTCTTGCCATAATGAAAAAGTCAGGATCGGTGCGCGCATCAACTGCTGCTTTAATACGGTCAACCATTTCTTCTGTCGACACGATTTCTTTATTTGGACGGTGACCACAACGCTTTTGCGCTACTTGATCTTCCATATGTACCGCAGCTGCACCTGCTTTTTCCATATCTCGGATGGTTTTTGCAATATTGAATGCGCCGCCCCATCCAGTATCAATGTCGACCATTAAAGGTAGATCACAAGCCGAGGTAATGCGACTTACATCTGCAATTACATCATTTAGAGATGTCATTCCTAAGTCAGGTAAACCATAAGATGCATTAGCGACGCCACCACCAGAAAGATAGATAGCTTGATGGCCGATTTTCTTTGCCATCATAGCGCTATATGCGTTGATAGTGCCGACGATTTGAAGCGGTTTATTGGCTTTTAATGCTTCACGAAATTTTTTTCCTGCGCTCATGATGATGCTCTCTCTTAAAAGTGTGATTGATTGCTTGCTAACTTGGTTGCGATATTATTTTTAGAATATTGAATATGTCGACGCATCAGTATTTCTGCCAGTTCTGGGTCGCGATTACTGATCGCACGGACGATATGTTTATGCTCGTCAAATGCCGTAGTGACGCGGGGGCCGGCCATCCCTAACTGCACGCGATACATACGTACCAAGTGATACAGTCCATTGACTAGCATTGAGATAAGGCTCGCATTTTTACTGCCAAGAATAATGCGGTAATGAAAATCAAGATCGCCCGCTTCTTGATAATAAGAATGTTGGTTTTTGACTTCATCGAATTGACTCGACAACAAACCTTCTAAGTCTTGAATTTCACTGTCAGTCATGTGCTGCGCTGCAAGCCTTGCCGCCATCCCTTCTAGTGCTTCACGGATCTGATAAAGCTCCATTAACCCTTCCGGTGTGAGAGTAACAACCCGCGCCCCTACATTGGCTTTACGTTCAACTAAATGACATGACTCCAAGCGATTAATTGCCTCGCGAACAACCGCTCTGCTGACCTCATACTTTGTCGACAATTCCATTTCGCTGAGCTTAGAACCTGCCGCTATTTCCCCTTCTACAATTTCCTTACGCATACGAAAGAATGCTTTATCAGAAGAAGTAACCGCTTGCTCGTCAAAAAAGCTCATCATTAGTTAGCCAGTCTTAGTAATTTAAGTTGTAGACAATATAGTGCTGGTTGACGCGCACGTCAACCAGCCTCGCCGCAAATTGTCGACAATTTTAAATATAAGCAGTATTCACCATATTTATAGCTTGTGATAAATAATCAGTCTGATGTATTTATCTCGATACGGTATCAGGTAAGGATTAATTGCATCGCTCAAAAATCATGCATATTATGAAGATACCTTTACTTTAGCCTGAAGATTACTATGCGGTGTTTTCAAATAGTAATACTTTCCCTGCTGCTAATAAGCGGCTTAGCGCAGGCGAACACCTATACCGTACTGGTCTATCACGGTGCTAATCCTCCTTACTATTTTGAAGAACAGGGAAAACCCAAAGGTATTTTTGTCGACATTTTTCAAGAGTTGGCAAAACTGACTTCACACCAATTTGAGTTTATGCCGCTCTCTGTCGCCAGAGGACAGCGCTATTTCGACCAAGGAAAAATAGATATTGAACCTGGGATCAATAAAGTATGGCGGGCCGAAGCAGACGTTCCGGGGATTTACAGCATCGACTATGCCTTCTCAACCGAAGTACTGCTTGGGTATCAATCTCGCTGTGTAGGCAAGCATAGGCCTGAGCAGTTTTACGGCGCATTGGTCGGCAAAGTAAGAGGATATCGTTACGATAATTTTGAAGCGCACTTGGGCGAAGACAAGATCGTAGTTTATGAAAATGTATCGGAGAAAGAACTGCTCGCACAGCTTGAACATGAGCGTTTAGACTACATCATGATTGGCTCGGTGACAGCAGACTACTATATTTCACAACAACCAAAGTATCGCAAATTTCAGTCTTGCTATGAAATAAGCCGATTACCCGTACATATGCGCTTGCAGCCTCATCTAACTGAGCTACAAACGGAAATAAATATCGCCTTGCGACGAATGGTTAATGACGGAAAAATAAAATCCATCTATGCTAAATATAGATTAACGCGTTAACGTGTGGAGTTGTTTAGTAATGACGAATGCTGTTGTTGGACGTCTACTACTTTTTATTTTGCTGAATAGCCCGTTGCCCTTATGGGCTAAATTGCAGGTTGTTACGGAACTTTCTCCACCCAATCAAACCATAGAAAACCACCAAGTTGCAGGTTCAAGTACCGATCTGGTCAAAGCGATTTTAAAAGCAGCTGAACTCGAGGGACAGTTTTCTATTTACCCTTGGGCTAGAGCTTTTAAATTAGCGCAGCATGACAAACATACCTTAATTTATAGCATCGCAAAGACCCCCGCGAGAGAAGACAGCTTTCATTGGATTGGTCCTGTTGCTGTATTTCATTTAGGTTTTGTTACCAATCGCTATCGCGAGGACATAAAAATTCAATCACTTGAGGATGCCAGGCAATACAAAATAGCGGTTCAGCGTGGTGATATCGCAGAAGGCACACTTAAAGCACTCGGGTTTAACTTTGTTCAAACCAGCGACATCGAAAAGTCATATGAATTACTCGTCACAAACCGTGTTGATTTAGTGATTGATGACCCGCGTTATATCAAAACCATGGCCTCGGAGCTTAACCTTCCAGCCGACCACTTTACCTTTTTATACGATGTGGAAGCACTCTCAGTAAAAGGTTACCTTGCAACGAACAACCAGCTTCCGTTAGCGATCGTTGAGAAACTACGTAGTGCATTTACTAAGATAAGTAAAACAGAAGCTTACCGACGCGTTTTAGAGCTGTAGTACAGCATTTATGGGGCTCTCATTTTACTATCTAAACCGTTTAGACAATCAAATACCTCCATACTGGCATTTTCCATATTTGCTAACATAGAGATCAGTGTCTCTTTGTCACCTCGCGCACTAGCTCGCAATGCGCTAATTCCCGATTCATGCACTTTGGCATGAGGTGATTCTAGACGTTTATAATCACCGTAATTAGAAAAATCAGCCTTACCTTCTCCCTCGTAATACCACTTACCTAAGCGGCATTGATGATGATCGGCAAATTTGCTTTCATCCCCCTCCTTACCTTCTCGAATCGCCTTGTAAATGTTTACTTTCCAAACTAAGTGATCAAGCTTCACCGTTTGCACAAACGTGCTCATGCTGGCTGCTGAAATTACATCGGCCATCATTTTTGAGGTTGAAGCCATAGATCCGACGGATTCATTGATTTCTGAGGCTGTATTAGATACTACCAGCGTCTCTTCTGTACTTTGCTTAACATGTTCAAATGCATTATCAGTGTGCTGCGTTGTCACGTTAGTTAAACTAGAGATTTTCTCAGCCGCTTCTGATGAACGACCTGCAAGTGTTCGTACTTCGTCTGCTACTACAGCAAACCCTCGGCCCTGCTCACCGGCTCTGGCTGCTTCAATTGCCGCATTTAAAGCCAGTAGGTTGGTTTGCTCAGCAATACTCTGTACTTGTGAAACAAATGAATTAATTTCTGATGCTGACTGCGATAATTGCTCAAATGACGTGTTTAAACGTGTAGATTGTTCTGTTAAGCCGCACAAGACTTGAACACAATTTGTTAGCCCTTCACTGATCCCCTGAAAATCTTTTAAACTACCCGTTAACCTCGTTTCCTCACCTTTCAGTAGATCAGCTGAAGTAGCCACATCGTGCCTCACAGCATCAAGCATTTCTAAAGATAAAAAGAAGTTTTGTACTATAGTTCGCTCAATTTCAACGGCTTTTGCCACCTCTGCAGCTTCTTCATAGGCAGTATGTAATCTTCGTTCAACATCATCCAAGCGTACTTGAAGTAATGTATTATCATTTTTAACAGAATCCAGTTCTGCCAGCAGCTGTGTTACGTTATCCTTTTTGAAAAACATCAAACACTCCTACAAAAAAAGAGCAAAAGAGAATGGTTTAGTGAAACTGGTTTACTAGTGTAAAGAGTAGCCCATATCTTTGAAAAGGGATAAAATTTCGCTATTAAACCTGCTGATTACAGTAACGATTAGAGAGGAAAAACAGTGATTGAACGAATTGACACCAAACAACGAATGAGCCGTATTGTAAAACATAATGGTACTATTTATTTATGTGGCCAAGTGTGTAAAGACGCAGAGCAAGGAATTAAGGAACAAACTGAAACCATGCTTGAGAAAGTTGATGAGCTACTTATTCAAGCAGGCAGCGACCGCAAACACATTCTTTCTGCGACAATTTATATTAAAGACATGAAGTATTTTGCAGAAATGAACGAAGTGTGGGATGCATGGGTGCCTGAAGGTTATGCACCAGCTCGCGCTTGTGTAGAAGCGAGCATGGCTCGTGATGCATTGCTTGTTGAGATTTCGGTGGTTGCTGCAGAAATCTAGTCTAAAAAATATAAGCCTAGTTTAAACAAGGCTGACTGTTAATCTGTCAGATTTGGTTTTTAGATATTGATCAAATTTGACAGCCGTATTTGACGCAGCAGTGTCAGGTGGTAATGATACCACCTAAAGTAGTGTCCGGATTTATTGAACCACAACAGTGGGTGTCTTTGGTTTATTGTTATGGCGCTGAACTCAAAGCTAGTTCTTGTATGTCAATTAGGTCAATTTCCCTACCCAATATTCGCTTATACTCTACGAGATGATGTACTGGAATAACTGGCAGTTCGATGTCTTGATAGTATTTTACCACTGACTCTGAAAAGTGGATTTCAAGCTCATGCCAAGAGCCATCTAGAGCCGACTGTATCTTCGTATTTTGAGATAAACCGATTTCAATTTTCTGATTTTGGTAAACCAACTGGAAATACTCTAGATCCCAACCGTACTCTGCATAATGACTTAACGGTTTAGATATGAACTGCGATACGCGAGCTAAGACCTTATTTGCGTCGGAGTTGTGGATATAAAGGTCTATATCAGCGATTTCACGACTGCCACCATGAATCGTTGCAGCTAGCCCACCGACAATTTGATACTCAACACCCTCAGAATCCAAGAGTTCTTTGAGCCATTTCAAGGCTACTTTCACTTTATTACTCATCTAATTCCCTTAGCTGAATTTTGCCCTGCGCCATAACGCTTCAAACACCGGCGCAGCTTTGCTGCGTCCGAGTGCTTTGACTTGTTAACTCGGCATTAAGTCACCTGCAACAGATTTTTTTAGCTTTAAACAGGGCAAGCATACATCAGCTAAATTCCCATCACATAAAATCGATGAGGCACTATTAAAGGATGAGGATTTATATATTTTAGGAACATCCCGTCCTTTTGGATACCACTCCTTTCTTTTTATGTAAGGGTAAGAGCGGGCATCTTCGCTACTTATAACTTTGCAGCCAGAGACAATCAAAAGTGCCACTATATGGGGGTCATCAAAGTCAGCATCGTTGCAAAGCCCCATTAATTCTTCCATTTTTTTATCAACAGCTTCATCATCAACCTTAACAACCTTTCCTGCTTTATTTAGTTGATTAAAAAAACGAATATATTTACCTATTAGCTTGAATTCTTCCCAGTACTTAGAGCCACCACATACCATTTTACCTTTACCACTTATAACCCAATCAAGAACTGGCTTATATTTTTCATGATTATCCAAATCAGGGTTAAATACTGTTGGAATAGTATTCATATCAATAACCAAACACATATTTACAACCTCATCAACTCTAGCTCTTCATTTAGGAAAAACTCTCTAAATTGACTTGGCTGATCATCGGGGTAGCTGCCATCTGGATTTATTTTAATACTGTATACTTTATTGCCTGACTCACCTCTTGAGAAGAACAGTACCTGAGCATCCAAGCATTCTTCTTTATTTGTGCGCAACCTAAATCGATCAATTAGGTAATCACTGTGCGTTTCAATAACGAAATTGTTGCCTGTCAGCTTTTTCGATTCATAGATAAAATCTCCAAGTGATGCTTGGGCTTTGGGATGTAAGTGAACTTCCGGCTGTTGTATCGAAATGTAGCTAGCCCCAGCTCTCCTGCGAGACTCAAGAACAATTGGCAATACCTGTGAAACACCATAACCAACATTAGAAACTAGAAGCTCGCTACCTCCCAAGTCAACATTCACTTGGAATGGTGAGGACGCCTCTTTACCAAATCGCTTCACACGAACAGCATCAAAAAGTCCGCTATTCTTACCGAACTCATTTATAGCTTTTAACATTTTAGAGTCATTCTTTTCGGTAGTTTTACCTAGTATTTTGTTTAAAATTACAGGGATATGACTGCCTTCTGCAGAGTAATCTGATGATTGGCTTGTATAGATTTTCTCGGGCTTTGCTCTAATAGGAGCTATCCAACGACATTCAGGTGCATTCACTTCAATTTCGAAACTGATCTTCTTCTTGTCTTTCAGTAAGTCCTTTCCTGCCATATCGGCAACTATAAATTGATAAGCATTTGCAAAGAAAAGCTGTCTAGGAAACCCTTCTTTTGAAAATTTCTTATATCCTTTTGGTCGGCTTTCTAAATGTTCTTCCATACAATAATCAATCAATGATTCAACGTCATTCTCATCAATATCCTGTACTTTATAGCGCAGAGAGCTATCTGAAATAATCGTTGATATAAGCCCGATTGGGCTTAAAAAACTATATTTATAGACTGCAGGGATACCTTCTTCATTTTTAAACGTTATAAGCCTAAGATTTGCCTTTTCGTCTTCACTATCACTCTTTGAATCATAAAACCCAACAGTGAAATATTTTTTATTCAGAGACTTCTTGCTAACAATTTCAGAAAACGATGAAAAGTGAAGATCTGGGTCATCAAAAGAAGGCCTAAACCAAAAGCGAGGAGAGCCAAGCACTTTTAAAGAAGATAAAAATGATGTTTTTCCAGTACTGTTCTCACCAACTAAGAAATTTACTGAATTTAGCGGAATAAATTCATTGCTAAACCCACGATAGTTATCCAAATAAATTAATTTCAATTCTTACTCCTTTAAGAGAGTTAACGCCACCAACAGCGGCCGAGCGTAGCGAGGTCCAGCCCCGAAGGGGCGATGCTGCTTGGCCTTGTTAACTGTTTGGCCACAATAGTTTCTCTACTTGATCGTATTTCTCAGCCACTTTAAGAAATGGCTCTGCCCACCCACTACTTCAACTGACCTCTTGTAGGGGGCCAGTTGGCGCAAACAGAACACTAACCTCAACTCGCTCTGGTAATTTATACGACTTTGCCATTTTCAATAATTTTGTAATTTCTTTGGCTGCCTGATCTGAATCTTCCCAATAAGACCAACAAAAGTCATTATCTGGAATTTTCACCAGCTCTATCACCGACTCCAATATATGAACCAAAGCCTCGTAAGGCTCTGACTCATCAATTGTTCCGTGTATTAATTCTTTAGTTTGATCTAATTTCATAGAGACAGTTAACGAGCCTGTAGAATAACTCGTTTTAATTTATTTTTATTGATGCATTAACCATAGCCGAGTTCCCATTTTGATTCAATTAGTTACTTCGATTTTACGTAAAATATAAAAAGAGGGGTTGCTGTTGCTTTAATTGGCGTTTTGGAAGGTATTGCAGGTGTTTGATTGGCTTATTTGAGGTGATAAGGGCTTACTCTAATTAGTGCATCGTGTTTTGCAGCTTTTCTATGTTATGAACAAGGCAATACAGCTGCCACTGAGCATTCACTTTCGTTTGACCCCGTAAAGTCAGTTTATTCATTCCTTTGTTTACCATAATATTGCCGAACACGGGCTCTATACAGCCGAGTCGTTTGCTGTAATGCCGTCGCCCCATTGGGCTGTCTATTTTAACCTTCATTTTGTCGATATAGCTGAGTTTTTTACGTGATTCATCATTTTTAAACTGTACTTGTCGGCCTGTTTTTATCGGTGGCTTTCGCATGCACTGCTGTTGTAGTGGACATACTTTGCAATCTTTTAAGTAACCACAGAATCGCGTGTATTCTTGGTTGTAGCTTTTTACATTGATACCGCTTCGCCACATCTCGTTCCCTGCGGGGCAGCGGCAGGTTTGTGTTGCTTCATCATAATGGAAGTCGTCTGAGGTAAATAAGCGTGGCTTGCCTTTACTGCGTTTTAATCGGCGCTTTTCTTGCTCTGTTTCGTAGGTTTCGCTCTCTTTAAACAGTGGGTTGCGTTTTCTAAATTGGTTATCAGCTATGTAAGTATCAAAGCCACTTTGCGCCATGAATTCAAGGTTCGCTTCACTATTAAATCCACTGTCTGCGGTAAATTTAATGGCCTGTTTGTTAGAGAATTTATCACTGTTCAGTTTTTCAAGTTGTCGTTTTAATTGCTCAACGGCTGGCTGCAGTGTTTGTTGCTCGCCCACCGAGCCCCATGCCTGTGCTTGTAGTATAATTTGATGTTTATCATCGTTTATCGCTATCCCGTTATAGCCTTGAATTGTGCCTTTTGACGTGGTCATTTTCGCGCTATCTGGGTCGGTAATATTACTTTTAACCGGCTTACCTTTACTGCCTGTTTTCTCTTCGTGAGTAGCTAAGAACGCGGTGATTTTATCTGCACTTTTATCTAGCTTTTCTTTTTGCTTTAAGTCTTGAGTGACCAGCTCTTCACTTAAGCCATCTTGCGCTTGATGGCGCTCAATTATGCGTTTGCTTGCGCGTTCTAATTTGGCTTTTCTACGGCCTAGCTCATCGAGTGTACCGCTCCACTCCTTGCTCGCATTCGACTTTAACTTGCAGCCATCAATGGCAAACATGTTGCGGCCTATCAAGCCTTCTTCATCACATATCATCAGCACTTGCGTAAATAGCGGTTCAATCTGCTCATGCATTTTGGCCACGAAACTTGCTATTGATGTGTAATGCGGCTGAAGATCCCCTGACACACTCATGAACAGAATATTGTTCTCACAAGCCTTGGCTATTCGGCGGCTACTAATTAATCCATGAGCATAACCAAGTAAAATTATCTTTAACATCACCGTGGGCGGATACGCCGCAGCGCCCGATTTATCATTGTTATACCACGCGTCAAAGCTCGACAAGTCGAGTTTATTTTCGACAATATAACAAAGGGCATATTCAAATGTACCAGGCAAAATTTGCTCAGCGAAATTGATAGAAATGAATTTATTTTGGCAGGATAAGTCAGGCTTGTAGTTGGCCATAACAGTTTACCGTGGGTGAATAATATCTATTAGATCACAGTAACCAACTCGATTCAAGGTTAAGAAACTGTCAATCTAAAACCAACAATCCAGTACCTGAAAAGAGTAATTCTACAGCCTCAACGCCGCATTAAGGTGTGAGCGGCGCTTGGCTATACTTGAGCGAAGCGAAACGGCCAAGCGTTGCGAATCACTCTTAAATGCTTTGTTATGTGTCTTTAGCTAAACCCAAAGCTCCTTTAGACATACGCAGATAGAGCTTCAGGGTTGTGTCCTGCTTCATCCTCTCGTAATAGATGAATTGTATTTGCGATAGTAGCAAAGCGATTGTCATCAGCTAGTTTTTTTAGATATGAGTGAAGTGCAGTTTCTGGCTTAACTAAGACTCGGTGACGCCCAAGAAATAAATAAGGCTTATCATCAGGTGTTTGGAATTCTCGCCAATAAATGGTACCAGACCAGCGCCCACTTATGTCAGGAACCACATTGACAGGTCTACCCTTATAGTTAACTCTGCTTAGCTGGATGTTTAGCAGACTGACCTCTAAATCGTTACCTATAGGCAACACTCTCGCTGAAGCTAAAGGGTCATTGTCAAAGAGCATAGAGAAATTCCGGTCAGGTTGCATTATATAGACTGGAATGTTGGGGCTATATTGTTTAACAAATCCCTGAACGCAAGCATAAGCAAGTTCAAACGCCTGGGGACTCTCTAACGGAAAGTAAGCCCCGCCATTTTGAAAATTGCGCTGCCCTTGTAAGCAAAAGACTATTCCTTCTATATCAGCCAACTCAGTTAAATTAATAAACTTTGCATTCATAACCGAGTCTTGCAATCGTGAGGTTGGTTCGACAGGAGTGAGTTTGTTACATATTAAGTCTGGGTAGTTTTGATAGGCTATAGCAAGTTCCGAACCCGTGAATGTATCATAAACATTTCCGCCGTTACTTGCTGCTTCGTTCTGTAAGGTATGAATCGTCTCAGGATCATAAGATTCTGTACTTTTGAGAAAGCTACGATACCCCTTATGAAAGAGGTTACGCACTTCATCAGTATATTGCTTTTCTGCGGCATTGTTGTTGAGTTGCTGCCTATCGATAGAAAATTCAAAGCCTTTCGGCGTAAGTGAGTTCATGTGATAAGTACCAACTCTAAGTACGTCAATACAAAAAGACGATACTCGAATAGGAACCGAAAAACCACAAATAGCCGATCGTTGCCTATGTATTCCATGACCTTCCATCACATTAAACATGCTCTTATTCGGCTCAGATGTAAATGTAGCCTTATTATTTTCCATTCTATATGCCAATCCAAACTTCAAAGATGCTTTAGGCGTTGTTTCATGGAATTTAAAGACCTTAATATCTAAGCTGCTAGCTTTCTGACGGCGCACTCCGAAAAGTAGCTCTTCATTTACATCAGGTACCTCTACCTCAATACGTTCTTCATTTCCATCCAACTCAAGAGTCAAAGAAACCATTGAACAAAGTATCTGATTCTTAAGCGCAATGTAAATATCGTCAATGACTACGTCTGGCTTGAGCTTTAAAGAGATATTAGTTCCACAAGCTCTATCTACAGGTCTAAAAACCGTATAGTCTTTTAAATTTTCAAGTTGAACATTAAACTCGAAACCCCGCGCACATTGAGCGTCATTGGGCTTGCCTCTGTAATTTTCAAATGCCGCAGTAGATACTGTAGCAATGTCTGAAATAGTGAAGACGGACCAGAAACCAATGCCAAAACGAGCAATTGGTGAATAGTCACTTTCAGTGTATGTGACTTCACAGGACCTACTGCTACCGACTGTTAACAAGTTATTCAGAACCGTACGCTCAGACATCCCACAACCATTATCTGAGACAGAGACAGAATGGCTGTCTCTGTTGAAAGCAACACGTACCTCTGGGTGATACTTATCTGACGGCGCAGAATGATGCGCTCTATACCGACATGCCTCTACAGAGTTTTGAACTAATTCTCGAAGGGCTATACCTTGATCTCGTCGCCAAATCGCATTAGATGCGATGAGGTCAATGACATTTCTCTTATTTAACCTAACCCCGAGGCGATGAAATTCTCCGTGACTAAGTGTAAGGTCACGATGAAATGTGCCTCCTCTTATTTTCAAGCGCTTAACATTAGAGCGGTGGTCAATATCACTGTAACCTTGAATCCATTCTTCCATTTGGTCAAAAGTTCGATGGGCAAGCGCCAATACATTTTCATCGGAAAATGTTCCGCTCACAATAATACGGCCGTCTTGGGCTACTGCAAGACTATCTCCGGTACATACATGCTTCATGTTTTCTGCATACGATATCTTGGCTGGAGAACTTTGGTCTTTCACCAGTTGCTCAAGGACACCATCAACAACGCGTGTGTCACTAAACTCAATAGCGTCTGCAACACATACAATTACTGCTAACTGAGCTAGGTCGCTTTCTTTCTGACCAGCCGCAAATGGGCGATAAAGTTCTTTTTCAAGTTGAGGAATGGAATAATTATGGGCCTTCATCATGAGGTCCAAAGCCGAAACAAGGTTACGAGGAACTGCCAGAGACTCTGCATGTTCCTCTATATATCTGCCACCACGATTTGAATGGTTCTTCCTTAAATGGTTTTGAAGATCTTCACTAGTCTTCCAACCATCTTGGGAACTAAGCCCAAGCTTTGCTCTCAATGATTCTTCTTCCCCAGGGAATACGGCCATCCCTAAATCATGAGCATATGCTGCTGCAATCAGTAAAAATATTTCCTGAGCTGTAAGGGCTTCTGGCAACTCAACATCGAAGCAAGCTCCAAGTAAACATTGCTCCATCCTATGAACAACTTGATAACCATGATGCACATCATGCCGTGTATAGTATGGGAAATAGTTCTTGATTGACGCCATAAGAGGCTCAATTGCACGAACAAATGTTTTAATTCGCTCAGCATATTCTGAGTCGAGAGATAATAGCTGAGTATAAAGCTTTGTCTCTTTAAGCTCAGTAATGGAATCTCTTACTTTCATTATTTCCCTTTCTCTATTCTATAAACTTCTTACTGACAACGTAACTATCGGACACATGACAGCTTATTAGCATGAATTCCTGAATATCTCACTTATCCACAAGAGAAATGAATACAACATTCAAGTTAACTTTATTTAATATTTTTAGTAAGTTACCAGCCAAACTTTGTCATTTCAACATGCAAATTACCTGAAAAAACGAGTTGGGACTTATCCGAGCCACAAATTGGCTCGCTAAGAACAAGTTGCAAATAGCTAACATATTAAAAATACTCAGTTTTAAATGGCACTTACGAGATATCCGAGCCTTTTTATTTCTCGTTATTGATCTTTTCTTAAAACATTAGGCAGCTTACCTTGCAATTTTGTTACCTGTCACTTAAAACTGTATAAATAAACAGTGAACAAAGGATTCAAAATGCCTAGATCACCATTTTTAGAGTCTGTTAGGCTAGAGCTTAGAACAAAACGCTATAGCATCAGAACAGAGAAGTCCTACCTATTTTGGATTAAGTCCTACATTTTGTTTAATGATAAAAAGCACCCTGAGCAAATGGGCAATCAAGAAGTTGAGCGTTTTTTAAACCACCTTGCGGTCAACAAGCAAGTTAGTAGCGCAACGCAAAACCAAGCGTTGTGTGCCCTTATTTTTTTATATCGCTATGTGATACAGCGGGAAATTCAAGGGTTAAAATACACGCTAACTAAAAAAGAGCAAGCAATCCCATGTGTACTAACTCATGAAGAGGCAATGATGATTATCTCTAAGCTACATGGCAAGTATCAATTAGTCGCATCTCTTCTTTATGGTTGTGGGCTCAGAATAAACGAAGCCTTACACCTGAGAATAAAAGATATCAACTTTACTAATAGCACTCTATTTGTATTTAGAGGAAAGGGCAAAAAAGACCGATATACGCTGCTGCCCAAGTCATTGCATTCGCAATTAACGGCGCAAATCGAATATGCAACCATGGTACATCAGCAAGATATAAAAGCGGGCTTTGGTTTTACATCTTTGCCTGTATCTCTTATCAAAAAATATAAAAATGCAGCTAAAGATCTTTCATGGCAGTACCTTTTTCCTTCCACTACTCGCTGTCAGCACCCCCATGATGGCTATATTTGCCGGCATCACATACACGAAACCGCTTTTAGAAAACAGCTAAGGAGCGCCGTTAAGCAATGCAATATCCCAAAACAAGTTAAAGCTCATACTTTCCGACACACGTTTGCAACACAACTATTAATCAACGGAACCGATATCAGAACTGTTCAGGAGCTTTTGGGCCACACTGATATTCGTACAACTGAAAGATATACTCATGTTATTGGCACAAGATTTGGCACCACCCTCAGCCCACTGGAGCAACTTCAAAACTCCATAACCTCTGAACACTTACCCACTTAAGTATTTGCTTTTTTCACAAATTTCGCCGTAACCATCATTTCACCTACGCCATCAACCTTGCAGTCAAGTTCGTGGTCTTTTTTATCCAGCACACGCCTTACCAAAGCCTTGGTGCCAATCTTAATGACTTGTGAGCTGCCTTTAATCTTAAGATCTTTAATCACAGTGACTTTATCGCCATCCACTAATAGTGTGCCATTGGCATCTTTTACTTGAATGTCGTCCTCGGTAGCAGTCGCGTTTGGATCCCATTCGTAAGCACATTCAGGGCATATTAGCTGACTTTGATCTTGATAAACATATTCAGAATTGCACTTGGGGCAAGGTGGTAAAGACATAATTAACCGTATCACTTTTAAGACTGTGTATCATGGACATATGATACTGTAAAAGTGACTGGAGCGTCCTCTATATTCTTCTTTAACTCGCTATTGAATTAAGAATAGCTACCCAAAATGTTGCGGCACGATAATTGCTCAATTATTGTTCTACATTTCATCATATAAAGGATTACCTATGCTTGTTAGCCAAACCCAGGAGGTTGGATCACCAGAAACTTATAGCAGCCATAGCCCGCATCAACCAAAAGAGGCTGAAGCAGTACAGAAAGACACCCGAGTCTCTATTAGCCAAACCGCAAACAGTGCCGAACATAATTGGCAAACTATTGCCTCTAACTACAACGTTCACAACATTTCAGCGGCGGAAGTACGGGCTATGTCCCGAGAACTATTCGAAGGAGGATTTATTGATTCAGGCCAAATGATGGCTATCGGCGCGCCAATATCAATAACTGAAAATCCTCACGAAAAAATCAATTTACTTGGTGATATGAAGCGTACATTTGAAATCTCAGCAGCTAGCGGCGGGCTCAATAAAACATCGCGAGAGATTTATGCTTCGGCGATCAATACGCTTGAACATCTCGCCAAGACACACAGAAATACAATGCTAATTTGAGGGGTTAATCTGTCTAGCCGCGCTATACCAGTTTGTTCATTATTCACTCAACCCGAGGGAGCAAATAGCAATATTTTAGGCACAAAAAAAGCAAGCCTTAGCTTGCTTTTTCTTCATCAATTAAGCGATTAAAGCTTAACGATGTTCTCAGCTTGAGGACCTTTCTGGCCGTCAGTTACTGTGAATTCTACTCTCTCGCCTTCAGCAAGTGTACGGAAACCGTCACCTTTGATTGCGCTGAAGTGTGCGAACACGTCAGGGCCATTTTCTTGAGCGATGAAACCAAAACCTTTAGACTCGTTAAACCACTTAACGGTACCTGTAAGAGTGTTAGACATAATACTAATCCTGATATAAAAACAAAAACCAATGCTGCGCATTGATGAGCTATGCCCATGTGGGCGCATAGACCTAAATTTGTAGAGTGGATAAAACTTCAGGACGGTACTACTACAAGCAAACACTTATACAACAACGTAATGGAGATTTTAAAACACTGACTCAAATTCTGTCTATGAACATCATATAGGGATTCCGCCCTAAGTCAATGTATTTTTAATCATCAATATGACTTGCTAATGACAAATATCAATATTTTTTTCACGGCTTTTTCAACACCCTATTTTTTAAACACATTATTCCCCTAACCCTGTGTAAATAATAGAGATTGCAATAAAATATTCATAAAGCTAGAGAGACTTTTTTGACTCTAATTCCCGAATTAATTGCACCACTTGCTCGACAACCACTTGCGGGGCTTTCATAGGTACGGTGTGGTCGCTTCCCTTGGCAATAATTAGCTCAGAATCACAATGTGATGCCAATGCTTCTTGTCCTTCTCGCCATGCTTTAACATCGCGCTGAGTTGGATCAAATGGTCTTTGGGCAACGATAACACGACATGGTATATGATCAGGTGCTTGATGCGCCCGAACACTCGCAACGGTTTCACTTAGCGCTTGAGTTTCCCGGCGCAGAGCTTCACCGAAGGTATTTTCTGGCAGAGTACTCAAGGGTTTAAGTAGCTTATCCTGCGCTAAGGCATGGGTTTTATCGATGAAGTAAACGGTCACAGGGTCAACATACAACAAGCCTGCAACTTGCTCTGGATAATAGGTGATGTAGTTTTGCATTACATAGTATGCGTATGAATGACCAACATAAATAAATGGCGGCCGAATATCAAGCGTTCTCAACACTTCACGAAGATTACGATTATCTGTATCAATACTATAGGCTCTGCGGCTAAGCTCGCTTTTGCCATAACCTTCACGGTTATAGGCCACCAATGCATTGGGTACTTGCTGCGCGAGACCCATCATTACTGGTGTCCAATAAATGGCAGGCGCTGCAGAGCCACTTTCAAAAACAACGGCAGGTTCATTGCCCGCAACATGATAAACCTGCAAAGATACTTTGTTCGCAACCACGATGTGCTCTTGAATATCGCGTTCAAGCGCAATCTGTGCATAAGCACTATTAACGAACAACAACCCCAATAAAGTTAGCGTGCGATACATATCGTTTCCTTGATATCTATAGTTCGACTCTAAAGTTAGCAGCTAGATGCACCATAAGCTAATGACATTTTTGCTGCATCTCCCCTTTATTTAAACAAAGTAAAAGCGGCGCTTAAAACTCAAATTCCAATGCGAGTCTAAAGCTATGATCTTTGCCGGATTGGCTGATCTCCGAAATAAAACCCGCTTCCCATTTCAGCTGTTTTTGACCTTCGAATCGATGCAATCCGATAAAACCCGGACCAACACCAAAAAAGTCTTCTCCGACATAGACTTCAATTGCAGGCTGAAAAGCACTATACAAGCGGTAGCGCAGTTGCGCTCTAAACTCAGATTCCCATTCATCCTCAATGTCCTTACCCCACTCCCTCACCAAAAATGCATTCATGGTAAGGCTCGTGCGGCCAAATTCCTTCTCAAATAAAAACCCTGCGGTAGCTTCATAGGCATCGAATTTATGGCGTTTTTCAAGCTCGAACAACATGCCTATATCCGCCCAGTAGCGCCCTTGCTCTACAAATTGCCACCGCGACTCTAGCTCGTAAGCTGCCAAGTCAAAATTGCCCTCATCGTCACGCTCACCTATTGCGTAACCTTCGATGGTCATTGTCTCGGTGAGGCTCCAACCAAGTCCTAAACGCTGTGCCAACACATTCCCTTGCTCGGTTTGGCGAGATAGTAGTCGCCACTCCAACTCACGTTCAAGCGGTAAAACGTATGGATGATAAACTTTGTCCACCACCATACCATCCGCTTTTGCACTAAACGCTACAATCCCAAAGAAACTCACCAGCAGCGCGAGTAAAACATTATTTCGCATGCGCTGTTCTCCAATATGTACATCCCAAGAACGTAATCAACGCGCCTCCAAACCCTGCAAGCGTCGCAGCATTTGGTGTTGCTTCATACCCCACTAATACTCTTAGCACTCGACCAACAACACTGTGTTCGTCCACAATTTGTCGCAAGTCAATTTCAAGTCTGGCGGCACTAATTAAGTCCACTTGAAGCGCCAAGTCCAATGCAATCGACACCTTACTCGCACCGTGTAAAGCCAATAACAATAGCAACAACCAAGGTAAGTGCTTACTCTTCAACCAATCAAGGAAAAAGAAGAGTAGAATAGAAAAGCTCAAACAGATCCCCACACCGAGCGAGGTGCCAATAGCGAGGGTTTGACCATCCGCTGGCTTTGAGTAAGAGAACGCAAAGCTTGCCAAATGGTGCAAATACAGTACCACGGCTAATCCAAAGGCCAAGGCAGCAAGTGCCGTACGTCCGGTGCGTTTTGTTGCAATCATTAAGCAAAATAAACTGAGTAGCAGTCCTATTTGCAATAACTCGAACCCGCGATAATCAAAACTCGAGGCTATTTCTCCACCCAAAAACCATATGCCAAAACAGCCGACTAGCCCCGCACTCAACGCGATGAGTGTCGTTTTAAGTGGTAAAGCAGCATTGGTACATTGTGCTAATAGTACCCAAAGTACAGTTACTGGTAATAATTGGTTCACGCTCACCACCACCGCATTAAGAAGCATTGTTTGGCTCCTTCACGATAACGATACCTTGTGCTGTATTTGGTGAAAATTCACCAAAAAAACTATATTCACCGGGTGCTAGCGGGCCGATATAAATCACACTTTTACGGTTTGGAAAGAGCACTTTTTCACGATTAAGATCAAAACTGTCAAACTCTTCAACCTGAGGGTCTTGATTTTCGATGATGAGCTTTACTTTACGATTTGCAGGAACCTCAACTTGTGCAGGTGTAAACAAATGATTTTTAAGAATAATGGTATAACTTTCTTCCGCCCACAAGGCGAAACTACAGGTCGCCAAAGGCAAACCAAGCGCGAAAGACAGCGAAGAGACCTTAGTCCTTAGCATCCAGCCCCCTCGGTAAATTTACACAAACTCTAAGCCCGCCTAAATGACTACGAGCAAAAGAGATATCTGCATGGTAAATTGTAATTATATGATTGACTATCGCCATTCCTAAACCTGCCCCTTTTTCCCCTGAAGGGTGTTTATCTCCACCAACGCGATAAAATCTGTCAAAAATTCGTTCTATTTCCGCATCCGACATACCACAACCCGAATCATCGATTTGCCATACAACCCGCTGCGCATGCTGCTGAATTTTTACTTCTATGTCACCTTCAATTGGCGTGTATTTAATAGCATTACCAATTAGATTAGAAAATAATGTGGTTAATGTGAACTCACAGCCCTCTAAGGTCGCTTCTGATCCCTCTAAGCTGATATTTTGTGATTTTTGTTCAATTCTCGGGTAACAGTTAGCAATCAAGTCTTGAGTTAATACCACTAAGTCTTGCTGCGCAAATTGCTTATGCCACAGTTCTGGCTCTGTACGCGCTAACGTCAGCATTTGCTCAACCACATGGTTTAGCTGCTCAAGCCCTTTTGACATAGCAATGGCACTGGGATGCTTAGTATCGTGCGTTAAATTATGCAGGTGGATTTTTAAGCTTGCGATCGGCGTTTTTAACTCATGAGCGGCATCGGAAGCAAAATAACGCTCTTTAAGATACGCGACTTCAACTTTTTGAAAGAGGTCATTTAGCGTCGCGATAACGATTGCCACTTCCGCTTTGTCGCTTTGCACTGCCAGCTGCGTAAAGTCTTTGGGGTTACGTCGTCTAAGCTCTCTAGAAAGATCTCGTAAAGGCTTTAACGCCGTATAAATAATCCATGCGATAAACACCGCAAGAAACGGCATAATCACCACCAGCGGCGTCATTGCGGAGACAATCATGCCTTCAGCAAGGGCAAAACGCTTTTGTACCGGCTCTGCTACCAGTATTTGCCTTTCGCCAAACGCTTCACTGAAGGTTCTGAGTCTAGTTGCTCCCACATTTTGGGTGCTAAACCCAGCATGATATTTAAGCTTGTTCTTGTACTTAGCAAGTAACTCACTGCCCGCAACAACTTGATTGTGTTCAAGCACTAAAAAGTAAAATGCGTTGTTACCCGCAGCACTGGGCAAGGTAGTCGCAGTAACTTGAGCATTAACGAGTGTTGCGATGGACTCTAAATGGCTGTCTAATTGTGCTTGTGCCATCGCCATGCTGGAGTGATAACCCCGTAGCAGCGCCATGGATGCAGTCAGCACCAAAGCTGACACTAAAATTAGGGTCAACTTTCTCGTTATTGAAGCACCTCCAAGCGAGCTTCTCGTGCCCACTAAGCCCCCTTGCCAACCACGTAGCCAATGCCACGCAGTGTTTTGATAAATCCATCGGGCATTTTCTTGCGGAGGTGGTGAATATGCACCTCAATAGCATTAGAGCCCAAAGCTTCTCCCCAATCATAGAGCTTAGATTCTAACTGAGTTTTAGACAGCACACGGCCGCTGTTTTCCATCAGCGCCTTGAGTAGCATATATTCTTTACGAGGTAATTCTTGAGCGCTACCACTTACAAGCACCTCGTGACTGGCAAGATCTAACACGACATCGTTGCAGCTCAAGGTGCTGCTAACTTGTTTGGTGAAGCGTCGACCAATCACCCGTAAACGCGCAAACAGTTCTTTTGGCTCAAACGGCTTAGCCAAATAGTCATCAGCCCCTAAATCCAGCCCTGCAATTTTATCATCAAGACTATTTCTCGCCGTTAGAATGAGCACAGCGGTTTGCGATTTGGTTTTTTTTAGCGCCCTGAGTACCGCTAAACCATCTCCGTCGGGTAGACCTAGGTCAAGCACCACCAGCTCAAATTCACCAGATTCAACAAAACTGATTGCTTGTCTTTGCGTCGGCGCATGCTCAATGGCATACCCTTCTTTTTTGAGTGATGCGATAAGCCCCTGTGCCAGTAGCTCATCATCTTCTACAAGTAATAGCCTCATTTATTCCTTCTTTTTAGCTTTTTTTCGACTTTCGCCAGTAGCTGTGCCACTTCTTCTTGACGGTATTCATCGGCTTTTTCTCTACCTGGACGGCTTGGCGCATTCTGCGCTTTTTTTAAGTGCGCAAGTGCGGCACTATAATCACGTTCGTCATATAAAAACTGTGCATAGAAATAGTTTACATCAATTCCTGCCGGATTGATCGCTAATGATTCTTGGAACAGCTTTTTCGCCTTTTTATCGCTGCCAAACCCAATTGGCCAGCCTGGGACCTGAGCATAGAGCGTGCCTAAACTCGTTAATGCAGAACCAGACAGTGCGTTTTTATCAAGTTCAATGGCTTTTTCGAATGAGGCTTTTGCATCTTTGGCAAGACCAAGCGCCCCCAAGCCACCTTTCGCTCCAGCAAAGCTCGACTGCACAATACCACGCCAGATGTAAGCTTCAGCGCGATCTGGATATTGTTCAACAAATGCCACGCACTGCTTAACCAGCTCTTCAAATGCTTTTTCTTGGGCATCGCCCTCGGTTTCATAATTTACCGTTGCCCATTTAGTTTGGACTTGGCTAAGATCATCGTCAAATGCTGCCCAAGCACCTTGACTGAATACCAGTAATGTTGCTGAAGCTAACAAGGTTTTTAGTGCGTTCATCGTAATGACTCCTTAGTGGAAAAAATGGTTTGGATGGTTTTCACTTTTTTGATTAATGCGTTATCAACAAGCTCTGGTAGCAAGCCATTAAGTCTCGCAAAAAACCGTTCAGGAAAACCAATGGCAGCACGTTTGGTGTTGCTATGGAGCAATTTCATAAAGGCTTGTGCGACGACCTCTGGCGAGTCCATCTGATTGCCTAGTGCATGGTTTACAGCTGTCGCGCGGTCGTCATTCATTTCAGTTGTGGTTGCGCGTGGCGCGAGATATTTAACCGCTACTTGGTTATCGAGTTCCCGCGTCAGTGCCTCTGTAAAACCACGCAAACCGAACTTGCTTGCGCAATAACTGCTTTGATATGGAAAGCCGATAGAGCCAAACGCTGAACCTAGGTTAACTATGGTGCCATGACTTGAGATCAGTTGTGGTAAACAGGCTTGACTAACTAGCATGGGCGCCAATAAATTCGTCTCCATCTGCTTTTTTAAGTCAGTTGGTAAAATTTCAGCAAACCCAGCCATGGTGTTAATGCCCGCGTTGTTGACGAGTAAGTCAACCCCACCCATAGTCGCCGCTTTTCTCGCGATTTGTGTCGCAGCGTCCTCAGCGGTGATATCCAAAGCAAGATAATCGTGCTCTCCAGATAACCCCGCTATCACCTGCTTTAATTTTTCGCTGTCCCGACCAATCAGCAAACAACGCCAATTATGCATGGCCAACTGTTTACTAATGGCCCGACCGATCCCCGAGATCCCCCGGTGATAACGGCAAGTTTTGTTGCTTTCATCAACCTACCTCCGCAAATTCAACACCTGAAGGCACCGCTTCAATATTGCGGAATATGTCGCCGTACAAGCGATAAAACTGTTTAGCGCTGTGAATAATGATCGCTTGCTCTTTTTCACAGCTGATCTTGTTCATCAGCCCTGCAAAAAAGTCAATATGCTCAACATCTAACGCGCCATGAGATGTTAAATAGGAAAATGCGCTACGAGGCAGACCAAGTTTATTCGCAATTTGACGAGCTGCATCATCGGCAAGTGCGATGGAAGTGCCCTCAAGCACATTAACCATGCCAAAAAAGCTCAATGGATGTTTACGAGCGATACTGTCGTACGCATAAGACACCATCATTTCAGTTGCGAAGCTTGGCATGCTATGACGTATTACTTCTTTATCCACACCACAGGCGACAATATCATTAAGGATCCACTCTTGGTGTCCCATTTCTTCTTCGATGTAATGCCCTATCGCTTCTCGCAACCATTCTTTACTGTCATCTAGTCTTGCGCCACACGCCATAAGGAGTGGTACTGTGTGCTTTACGTGATGAAACGCCTGCTGTAAAAATGAAACGTATTGGCCTTTGGTGATCTGACCATGAAAAACATCATGAATAATGGGTGCGCTTAGTAGATATTGGCGCGCTTGTTCCGTTTCGGATTGTAGGGTTTGGTAAAAGTTACTCATTGTCGTTTTCCTTTTAAACCGAAGCTACCGGCTCTGCCGCTTCGTATTGATTCTGGGAGTAAAGCGCTGAAATTTGCTGCGCGAAATTAGCTAAAATCACGTCGCGTTTAGGTCTCCCGTTCGCGGTAAGCATGCCGTTACCTACCGAAAAGGCTTCCTCTACGCGCACATAACATTTTATTTGGGCGTAATCAGGGAGTTGCTGGTTGGCAAGCTCAATGGCGTTATCAATCACAGCAGCTGTTAGTTGTGTCGGGGTGTAAATAAGCGCCGTTAAAAATGGCTTGCCATCACCCACCACCACGCATTGCAGTAAAGGTACATAAGCAAGCAAAACGGACTCCGGCCACTCGGGAGAAATATTGCGTCCAAAGCTATTGATCAGAAGATTTTTTAGCCGACCTTCGATGACAAAATGCTGCTCACGCTTGGACACTCTGTCGCCAGTTTTTAACCACGCATCTTGGGCTATCGCTTCGCCGCCTAAGTAACCTAAAAAGTTATTACCTTTGATCTCTAGCTCATCTGCCACAATACGTGCCTGAATATGAGGCAGTAACTTACCAACGCTGCCATCTTGCTCACCAGTATTCAGTGCAACAACAGACCCCGACTCGGAAAGCCCATACCCTTGAAACACAGGTAAGCCCAGCCGTTTAGCTTGCTGTAGCAGTTCAGTGTCAACTTTAGCGCCACCGACCGCAATAAAGCGTAAACTTGCAGGGGGTTGCCACCCTTGCTGTGCAGCGCTTATCAGGCAACGCAGTAGCTCTGGCACTAAAATTAAGCTATTTGGTTGTACTTCACTTATCTTTTGCAGCAACTTTTGTGGATATAGCAACTGGCTCCCCGAAAAGCCTAGCGACGCAAGTTCGGTTACCTCAACCATGCCACCACTGAGTAGCGGCGCATACACACCCGCGATGTTTTCTAGCAACACAGGTAGCGGCAATAAACATAAGTGCTTAGGCCGATTAAGTGCGATGGTTTCGCATAAACTGCTCGCCACGACAAGCTGGTTTTCAACCGACAGACATACGCCTTTTGGTTCGCCTGTTGAACCTGAGGTATAAGTTATCTTTTGCGTTTTAGGAAAATAGATTCCCGTGCTTTCACACCTAGTTTGATATACATAGATTGCTTGACCATAGACATCTAACACCGAATATTCAGCGCTATTTTCAAGCTTGGTATCGCTGATCAACCAGTTTGCTTTTGACTGCTCAAGGGTGTGTTCAACTTGCGCTGTGGTAAAGAAATGAGGTACTGGAATAGACACTTTATTCGCTTGTAATAGTGCAAAATCTACCAATAACCAAGCGATAGAGTTGTCTAGAGAGACCGCAACACTCTCGCCACTCATCACAATAAAGCGCTCAGCCAATGCTTGCGTGTAAGACTTTACCTCAGCAAAAGTGAGACGAGTTTGCCCTTGTTGTAAAATCACATCACTGTCTTGATGTGGCAGTTTTTTTAAGAAATCACACATATAAAAATGCCTCTTTTAAGCTCGCGACTTCCACCTCGAGTCCTTGTAGTAAGTGTTGATACATTTCAGTGTTTGTGATCACCTGCTGGGCTTGATGTAAATCGACCGAACAAACCATGGGAGCACATTGGTAATAGCTGCCATAATCTTTGGCTGAGGCGATAGTGCCGTGTGCCAAAGAAATCTTGTTAACCTCGACTTGGCATAACTTCATCAATGCACGCACTTGTTTGGTTGCCGTAAACACCAAGTAGCGGATGTCACTCTCAAGCAGTGCTTGAGTCAGTACAATGAAGTGGCTTAACGTTGCCATTCGGCCGGTTGAGAACAAATTGCCAAGTTCTGCGATATGATTACGCTCTGAAACCGTTGAGAGGCACTGCTCTACCGCACGATTAAGATACTGCTCCACAAATAATGCGTCTTTGGCTGCAAATCTAAGACCTAAAAAGCAATCGCTTTGGCGGTAGTTTAAATGGCTTAAAAGGGGATAATACTCATGAATGTCAGCGCCAAAAGCATTGGCAAAACCACTGTGGATAGCGTGCTCCAATTCAGCGCGCGCACCGCAAGTCTTGTTTGCCCATCTAAGACGACTTTGTGAGTTTGTTGCTTGTAGTGCTTCACCCATCGTTTTCACACCTTTCCTGTTCTGATGTAAAAACTTTAAAAAGCGAAAATTAAGAAAACCTTAAGCTTGAAAAAAGGGAGGAAAAATTTTTCTAGATACGCATTCCAGTTTTAAAACGCTTGCTTTCGGCTAATCACAAATACGGCAACGAGCGAGACCAAAATAAACAGTGCGGCGAGTAAAAAGGTCAGTGAAAATGCCATATTCAGCTGTGCAGGGCTTGCCAAGGTCGCACTCTTGACCTGCAACAACACGCTAAATACACCACCAAGTAATGAGGCTCCGGTCATTAGCCCTAAGTTTTTACATAAATTAATGAGCCCTGATCCCATGCCCTTTTCTTTTTCGGCTACTGTCGTCATCACAAAGGTATGGTGAGCCGCTAGAAACAACTGCCTTCCGGGAGTTAACACAAATAACGCGACAACATAGCCATAAAGTCCAAATAATGAAGGTAGGATTGCAAAGCTAATTGTCCCAATGAGGATCATCAGCAAGCCCAAAAACATGGCAAACGCGATGCCAAAATGATCAACCACCTCGCCTGACGGATAACCAGCGACAGCAGCAATACAAGGTCCGATAGACACAATAAGACCAACCGTAACCGGGCTTAGCCCTAACGCATAAGTGAGATAAAAAGGCCCGACAACTAATGTCGACATCGCGATGGCGTCAACTATAAAGCTCACGATTAACGAGGTGTTGCGTAGCTTGTGTTTCAGAAAAGCCAAACTCACAAGTGGAAATTGAGCACGCTTTTGGCTTTGTACAAAACAGTAGATAAAAGCCACTGAAAATAAGAAAAATACGCTATGCAAGACAAGACTAAACGAACTACTCGATGGCATAGCCAACACATAAAATAGGCATGACGCCGACAGCCACACGCTTCCAATAACATCAAAACGCTGCGGCTCAGGTGGATTTGCGACATCATCAGGCAGAAATCTTGCTATTAAAAAGTAAGCTGCACCACCAAGCAATATCATCAACCAAAAAGTGAACTGCCATGATAACCACTCTAGCATTGCGCCACTTAGCAATGGCCCCAGTGCCGTGCCAATCGCAGCGGTAGTACCGAGTAGCCCCATTGCAAGTCCAACTTTACGCCTTGGCATCGCAACGCTTGCCAGTGCAAATACTTGAGATAATAACAGCGCAGCGCCAATGCCTTGGAACAGCCTAGCAGCAATCAGCATCCAAAGATTTACGCTCAGTCCAGCGACAATGGAACCCACACAAAAGACGCTGATTCCAATGCGAAGCGCCCTTTTTCGGCCAACGCTATCTCCAACAGCGCCAGCACCAAGAATAAACGCGGTAAGCGAAAGCAAATATGCCACAACGACCCAATTCACCAATGCCTGCCCCACGCCAAACTCCTCAGCAAGTGTTGGCAACAAGACATTGATACTACTCATGCCAAGCGTTGGCAAAATGAGTACCACAGCCAAGCTGAACAACACCCGCTTTTGTCCGGCTCCCAGCGCAGTTTGATCCTCTGTATTTACCGTATCTTCTAACATGCGTTACCACTCCTACCATTGCGCCATGCTAATAAGAGGTGACTGTACTACTTCAAGTGAACTTGAGGTCAAGCGTGTGGTTAGGTTAGAAGCTTGATTGGATTAACAGCAAAGCCTTAGATAGTTTTAGCGAATCGAAAGCCAGTAACTTAACGTGCTGAGCAGCAGTGATTGGATCGCCGGCACAGCACTTTGATTATTAGATCCCTAAAACCTTGTCGCTATGTTATTTATCACATTTTCAAACTGTAATTGTTGTCCAAAAACCTCTATTTTATGAATTACTTGCGCTTCAAGAACAAACGCTATCCCGTGTGTTTCCTCTTTGTTGTAACTACTAAATATCGTAATTTCTTGAATAGATTTTTGTTGGACATTCTGTATTTGATAGGTGCTTGCGACCTCTTCTGAAAGTATCTTGAGCCAAGCAGGCAATTTCATTCTTGAATCGACCTCAAATAAACTCCGTACAAATTGATGTTCATGCCCAGATAAATCAACAGCAGGTACAAACTTTTGCGGATCTAAAGTTTCGTGAAGTAATTCACTGTCTTTAAACGCCAACACTAACGTTTCAGACACATGCGAAATAGTGATAGGTGAGTCAACATTTAACTTGACGACCTTCGATAAGATAAGCTCTTGAGCGCTAACCTGCATGCCCCAAAGCAATAGAAAAGTTGCAAATATCATCCTTATCATGCGTTGTTCCTTTCAATTTATTTTATGTGATTGCCGCAAAGCGATTTAGCTTTCAGAGATCTCCTTGCAAGCAACTCGCTTTTGATTGCATAAACGGCAAATAGCCTAGAGCACGTAAATTAACTTTACCTTAGTGCTGTTACCTCACAAACTTGATTGCACCAGTCACATTTCTTATCAATCATATTTCCCAGCTAATTTGCAATATTTTTGGCGTCATAGCATGACAATAACCATTTGTTTTTATTTATTTTAATCTGGTGAGCGTGCAGATATTTTTGAGGGAGCGAGCATCGTATGAAAATAGGTACATTCATTGATGCATTGAAAAGAAAGTTTCAGTATGATGATTTATTGGCCACTTTGGAAATAATAACAATATAATAAATAAGGAATAATGATGAAATACCTTGCCATTTTTTTGCTCATGTTTACCTCTTTTCAGAACCATGCGGTTGTCAAAAGACATGATGTTGACCCTGACTTGTATAAGGTTAACAGCATTCCGCAGTTTTATGTTGATATGCCATTTCAAGGCGGTTCGGTGTTAATCGATAAGCATTGGTTATTGGCACCAGCTCACGTCATTTATACGTTTATGTATGACTACCAAGACAAACCTATCATGGTACATGGCGTTGAAAATCAAATCGCACAAATCATTATTCACCCGGATTACAAAAAGGTAGAAGGTGATTGGAGTGAAGGCGACCCGGCACCGCTTATGGAGCAGCTAAATAACGCCAAAGACATTGCGTTAATTCGCTTAAGTAAGCCTGTGACACACATTCAACCCATCGCTATATATGAGGGAAATGAAGAGTTAGGCATGGAAATAACCGGGTTTGGTCGCGGCGCTATCGGAACGGGAATAACGGGTGAAGAGCACGACTCTGAGGGACCAAGCTTAACTACCTATGCATGGTACCAAGTCACCAAATTTTTCTCAGATTGGGCTTTCACTCAAGACGACTATCAAATGCATGTTTACAACAACGTGATCACAGAAGCAAAAGCACACTGGCTCAGATTTACCTTCGAACAAGGAACCGATGCGCTACCGTTAGAAGGCACTATAGGCTCAGGAGATAGCGGCGGCGCAGCAATCATTTATCAAGGCTCAACTCCGGTATTGGTTGGATTAGCTGCATGGAGAGAAATTGAAGGCGATTTGGAAAATTATACTTTAGGAAAATACGGTTCAACCGCAGTATTAACGCGTGTATCTTATTACCAAGATTGGATAAATAAGCATATCAATAAAGGCCAGTAGCAGGTAAAGCGCGTCTAAAAAGCAAACCATAAGGCGGTTGCTAAATTTACGAAGGTAATAAGGTATGTTGATCGTTGTGATAAAACAGCCACTGCGACTAAAAGCTTACAGGAATGGTTTGCCAAGTAGTGACAAGTCTTTGTTAAATTTAAGCTTGTCTCTGCTTCCCTTTGAGCTTTAATAAACAATAGCAAGCTAAATGATAGGCTCTTTGGCGTCATTGTATTGTAGTTTATCATTTACAGCCTCATTCTGCTCCAATACATCATGTCTAAAGTACCTAGCCGACAGCACTTTTCTATTGGCAACACCCAGCTTGTCGTAAATGTTTCCACAATGAAACTTCACGGTATTTGATGAAACATGCAGCTCAAATGCAATGTCTTTATAGGACTTCCCTGATAATAAAAGTAGTAATACATCACGCTCTCGGCTTGATAATTTAGAAAAACAGCAAGACATACCCACCTCCTTGATCACATAAAAATTACCTTTAAACTCAACATTAACATTCAAATGCTTTCACCTCAATAAAAACAACCCTTCATTTACTTTCATATTGATAGCAGCTGTTATCTGAAGCGGTATACATCAAACAATTTTCAGCGCAACAGCATCACTCGCAACTCCTCAGCAGCTATAACCATTTGGCAAAAGTTGGTCGCCTCAAAACTACCCACTTAGATAGTTTCATTTAACTTACGTACTGATAAATTAAAAGTTCAGCATTAAGGTACAAAAGTAAACATTATTAACTTTTAAGGCCAATAAGAGCTGATTGATATGACAACGTCACTACGAATGAATTACGAAGTAATGCCTCCAGACATAGACTTCTGTAATTCGAGATATTAATAACAATCTTTTACAAGGAAAGCTCATGATAGAAAAAAGTAATTTATTCAACCAACTACAACAACACGAGGGAAAGGTAACAGAAAGCCCACTAGTGACTAAGCTACTAGAGCCTGAAGTATTACCTTCCATTTCAGGTGGAAACTACGCCCAGTGTGGTGGCTCAAATCCTGGCTATGGACAAAATGGAGGAAGTTACGACCAGAGAAATGATGGGAGTGGTTACACTCAAGGTTCTGGAAGTTACAGCCAGCGCTGTTCATAAGTATAAATCTATGCCCATGTAATGCAAAAGCATGGGCTACTTTTAGCCTAAAAATAGAAAGAGATAATAATGCTAAAGTCTATAGATAGATTGCAGGTTATATTAAAAGTATCTGAAAGATGTAATTTAGCATGTACATATTGCTATTATTTTTTTGGTGGCGATGATTCTTACAAAGATAGACCTGCATTAATTTCAGGCAAAACCGTTGATGACTTAATTGACTTCCTCCTTCGTTCATTAAAAGAAATAAAGATTTCTGTTATCGAGATAGCTTTACATGGTGGGGAGCCTTTGATGCTCCCGCTTAAAAAGTTTTCAGATTTATGTGAAAAACTAAGTAAAGGGCTGTCTGAGCATACCCAGTTGAAGTTATCAGTACAAACTAATGTAACTCTAGTTACTGAAGAGTGGATTACGCTCTTCGAGAAATATCAGGTGAGTCCAGGCTTAAGTATTGATGGCCCAAAGAGCTTCAATGATAAATTCAGAATCGACCACAATGGTAAAGGCTCTTATGACAAAATAAAGGCGGGCACTGAACTTATAACCAAGGCGGCCTCCGAAGGACGACTTACTCAGCCTGGTGTCATTAGCGTATTAAATGGCACCTTTGACTATAAAAAAATCACTGAGCACTTAGTTGAAGATTTAAATATAAAAAATTTAAGCTTCTTATTCCCAGATATAAGTCATGACGACCCATTCCCTAACAATACAACAATCAATGATTATAAAAAAGCAGTGCTCGATATTTTTAATCTTTGGAGAGAAACTAATAATTTTTCAACACGTCAAATTGAAGACAAATTTAGAATATTTCAAAAGAGGGAAGGAGGAGACAATAGACCATATGATCGAAAAGAAATAATAAACAATCAAATAATTTGTATTCAATCAGATGGAACGATAACCATTGATGATTCATTCATTCCAACGAGTGAATGGCGAAAAATGGCGCCAACAAGCAACGTAAAAGAAACCACATTAAGATCATTTTTGGAACACGAAATTTTTAAAGAGATAGATAAAATTTACAAAGAAACACCTGAAGGCTGTAAAGACTGTGTATGGGAGAAGCTCTGCAGAGGCGGAGACTTAGAAAATAGATACAGTAAAAACAACGGGTTTAATAACCCATCCGTGTTTTGCGAGGCAATAAGTGCATTATATTTTGAAATTACTCAGCATTTAGTCTCCAATGGCTATCCTAAAGATGAAATCCTTAAAATTATAGAAGGGAAGTAAAATGATTAAGATTTTTATATTTTTTAGTTCGATGATACTTTCATTCTCTAGTTTCGCAAAAGAGAGCTGTACTTTTCCTGTAAAGTTAATACTTAAACAAAGCCCAAAAGGATTGCAGGTCGAATATCGAGCTAGCAAACCTTACACTGCATTGAAACTCAACGCATCGAAAGAAACAGAATCTGCATTTTTAAATATTAACCAGAGGGAAAATATAGCTCATCATAGTAGTAACATAGTTCTAATGAATGATAAAGGCTTAACTACCTCATTCCTTCTATCCCCCTTAAATAAGTATATTAACGCAACATACGCGCCATACGTGAATTTAGGAGACTCTCATGGCGTATTCATGACCGCAATCACTCCAATTGCAATGAAAATAAAGCCAGATGACGAATGGGAAAGTTTAGAAGAAAATTGCATCACTTTTTTCGCAGAAAAAGACAAAAAACTGGTAAGTGTAGAGAAGAAAAATAACTTTTTAATATTTAACTTTAACGAAGAATCAGTGCTCGTCAGTAAGAAAAGTAAATTCAACTTCATCTTCAATGATAATCTACCACAATGGTTAAGTGATCTGATAACTGAAAATTTCAAAAAGTTTCACAGTTATTACAGTAAAGAATTAGCACTATCAAATGATAAAAAGTTAACCATTGTTGCAAGCTTCGAGAGTCCAGAGTCTGATTTTTATGATGGCGGGGTGCATAATGGTAACACTTTTGTCTTAAGGTTTGGTGGTAAACGTTACCTCAACTTTAGCCCTGCTATTGCTCAACACCTAGAACAATTTATCGCTCACGAAGTATTCCATATTTGGACAAGTAATGACAGTCATGAACCTCACTGGCTTAGCGAAGGTGGTGCTGAATTCGCAGCAAATATAGCCAAGCTCAATTTAAAGCTCATCGATAGGGAGCAGTTTGACACACAAAATAATCTTCAAAAGCTCACCTGTTCGCTTGAGCATAGCTATAAGGTAATACCGGGAACGCAGTATTGGCCAGGCCGCTATAGCTGCGGACATGCATTTTTACATCACTTAATTGGGGAAAAACAATTTTTTCACTACTGGCGACAAAAACTTCTTAACACTCGAGAAAATAGTCTCAATCACTTCGTGAGTAATATATCTCCTGAAAGTAAAACGGCGTTAGGTGCGCTCACTTCTGGCAACTCAACTCCCCCACCCGAAGAAGCGATAATAAAAAGCTATCAGCAGCTAATCGGTGAAATAATAATTAATAAATCCACTCCTAACCACATATTAAAAAAAGCAATTTTTAGGCATTTTATGACGTCGGCATGTGATGGCTTTTTTTCATTCGAAACTCGCGAAGAGCGAGTAAGAATATACCAACATTCCAGTTGTCCATCGAGTTTCGAAAAAGCAAACGGATACATCGAAAAGATAAATTCGCTGGATATTCGAAGCGACGGATATTTGCTTTTAGATAGCTATAATAAGTCATGCTCTACGAGAGGTGTCCTAACTGTTGAAGGGAAAGAATTTTCTGCAGATTTACCATGCAAATTTTCACCTTCTATCTTTAAGAACTTTCGAATCCAATAAAAACAACAAAATAATGGAAGAACACAAATGATATTGCATGTACTAGCCCCCCCTCATACCGTAACAACAAATCAGGACTATCTGTTTTGCGCCTTCACGCAAAAAGTCGTCAAATTCTGCAAAATGATGAAACCTTTTTTTAAGATCATTCATTATGGTCATGAACGATCAGAGGTTGACTGCCATGAACATGTAACGGTGACGACCGACGACATTTTAACTAAAGCATACGGCGGTAAAAGTTGGCAAGATAGTTATTGCAATCACAGCACATTGGACATCGCTCATCATAAATTTAAACAAAATGTTCAACGAGAACTAGAAATTAGAGTTGAAGCTGGAGACGCTATTTTATGCTTTTGGGGTAATAGTATGGAAGAAGCGGTATCCATATTCGAGGAAAAATGTTTCATCATAGAACCAGGCATCGGCTACGATGGCAAGGGATGCTTTGCTCCTTTTAAAATATTCGAGTCATATGCTCATATGAGCTATGTTTACGGTCAATTGGGGATAACACATCCCAAACGTTACGACGCAGTAATACCAAACTATTTTGATTGTGATGATTTCGAATACTGTGAAGCTAAAGATAACTATTTTTTATATCTTGGTAGGATGGATCCCAATAAAGGTTTAGTAATAGCTGTTGAAGCAACGAGAAAAGCCAACGCTAAGCTTATTGTCGCAGGTCCGGGAGATATCAATCACCTAAGTTATAAAACAATTCCAAGCCATGTTGAGTTTGTGGGTTATGCTGATTTAAATAAAAGAAAGCATTTACTTAAAAAGGCCAAAGCTCTCTTTCTGCCAACTATTGTTCTTGAAGTGTTTGGGGGCGTTATGATCGAAGCCATGTTGAGTGGTACACCTGTAATTTCTAGTGATTGGGGCGGCATTCCAGAAAATAATCTACATGGCCTCACAGGATTTAGGTGTCGTAACGAAGAGCAGTTTTACTGGGCAACCAAAAATATAGATAAAATTTCTTCAAAACATTGTAGAGAATGGGCTGAAAACAACTACTCAATGGAACGCGTTGCAAAAATGTATTCAAGCTACTTAATAAGTCTAAAAAGAAACTTTAGACATCAAACTAGAGAGCAAACGTTGCAACAAGATTACTCAGAGTTAGCAGAATTAGACTGGCTTAATAAGTACTATCCAGCGATAGAGTCATAAGTTAAGCCTAACCAATTTAACTTAATCTTGACTTCGGATAAGAATTTAAAAAATCAAAGGAACGAATAGCTCACTTCCTGACCAGTTCATTCGACCAAAAGAAACGAGCGTGAATAAGTTAGTTGAAACCTATTGCGAGGGTCTGTCACGTCATTCGCGCCAAGAGAAATAAGGTATTTGAAAGCATTGCTCAGGATAGCAAAGGCACCATGGTCTGATCGTTTAGATTTACACTGCATTTGATCGTCAATCACATAGGTGAAATTGTGGCGTTGAAGCTAACAAATGTAGATGATCGAAAGCTGGTGACAGAAATGGCCTACACGCTCTTTCGCAAGCTCTACGGTTACAGAAGTTACAATGTAGGGTTTGTTCAGATGAGTTGGTTAAGATAAACGCTAACTTTTCTATATTAGCTTTTGGTTCATTCCTTGAACTTTGCAACTCAGGTAAGCAAATTTAAAGCGGGATTAAAGGCAGATACATGCCTTGTCATTTGCTTTAATGTTGAAGTTTATGAGTCTTAAGACTGCCTATTGATGAAACGTTCAGCACGCGCAAAGAGCTTGTCACACTTATCTTTCTGCTCGCTATACTCAACCGTATCTTCCGCAAGAGCATCAAGTACTTCTTTTGCTTGACGATATTCACCTACCACTTGTTCAAGTTTACCTTCAAAATCCTCTTTCCGTGTTTTTTTACTACTTTGTCTTCTTGGTCTAGCCATAACTCACTTCTCTTTAAATCAAAGCCCCAATAATTTCTTTCGCTCTCGTTCAGACAGAATATCTTCGATTTTTCTTCTTACAACGTGAATATTATTTGACTTACTTTTATCAAGAGCCGCGTCTTCGCCACTCTTTTTTTTCGACTGCCTTTTCAATTTAAAATCCTACCTCTCAAAACAAAATAATATGAACGAAAACGCATAAAACTCCCTTTCTATGTGAGTTAAAAAACGCACATCGATTAAATGGAGTTTTATGAAATTATGGTGTTAATATTGAAATGGACTTTTACTTTGAGAGATGGATATTGACTGGAAGTCCTCTCCAGTCTATTCGCCACTTATACTAAAGTAACGTTAGCAGCATTTGGACCTTTAGCCCCTTGCTCAACATCAAAGGCCACTTTTTGACCTTCATTCAGTGTTTTAAAGCCTTCGCTTACAATTGATTTAAAGTGAACAAAAACATCTGGACTACCATTTTCTGGTGTAATAAAGCCAAAACCTTTTAACTCATTAAACCATTTTACTGAACCTAAAATCCTGCTAGACATATATACCTCGATATATTAAAAAATATTAGTTACTAAGTATGTAATAAAGGAAAAGATATCGCAGAGCATATATGACGAACTGGTTCGAAAGGAAACTGAGAAGAACTTGAACTAAATGTTACATTAATAGGTAACTTATTGAGTCACCCACTATACACGAAATATGCCTAATAGATATAAGTTTCTTTTTTATTTTATTTATTCAACAAAATCAACAGCAAAACCTTTAGCATTACACCCTCGACTATAGATGCTTACTACACCTCACCCAAATATTGGATCATCCGTCCTGAGTGTTTCTCTTCTTTAAAGTCACAACTGATTAAACGATTCTGAAAAAAATTATCTGTTAAGCAGCGGGTGTCGTGGATATCGCCGCTTGCTAATCGTGATGGGTGTCACTTATTTTCTTTACCTAGCTAGTTTTTTAAAGTGTCGGTTAAGTTATTACGGCTTAGCCGTGCTTCGAGTTGCCAAAAAGTAAGTTTTGAAGTCGATAAAGGCCGACTTACTGTGAAGGAAGGGCTGTAAATTTCACTAAATTTATCCCACTTGATGTTGCTTTGTTTAAGCACATTGCCCATGCAAGTGGATGAAAGCTGTAGTGCATTTGATGGCAGACAAAACACCATGTTGTCACAAACAAGTAGCGATACTTTCAGGCTATTTGCTTTGATATATTGAATCGTGAGCATCAAATGGCCTAAGTGCAGTATTTCATTATGCTCAAGCGTGTCACTATTACTTAAATCTAACGCGGCATTGTTTGGTGTATTTATTAAACACGCTTTTGCTAGCATCAATTGCCCTGTAAATCGCAGCACTAACTTGTTAACCCAACTTAGTTGTAAACTTGCATCACGGGCGATTAGCCACCACTGTATTTCGCACGGGCAGTTTTCAAGTCGCTCAACCATATAGTCGTGTTTTTTCTGATCAGAAATACCCAATGCAATCACCGCACAATAAGGCGTTAACGTATCTCTAATCAGATAAGCAATTAGCTGGTTATCATAAACTATCTCAATTACACCTAATGACTCAGCCATAGCACTTTTCCTCCGAGCCATTTTCCTTCGAAAGCAAGGGGATATTCTCAATATCAATACGCTGATTAAGCGTTAGTGTATCCGGCACAATATGGCTAGCAATCACCACGATACCGGTTTTGCTCAACTGATTGATAAGCTTAACCATAAGTGAAATATTGTAATTATCGAGCGCTTCAAACGGTTCATCTAGTAGCACCACATCGGGCTTAAATAATAACGCTCGTGCGAGGTTAAGCCGCTGTCTTTCGCCACCAGAGAGCTGTCTTCCACCCGAGCCTAGCCATTGCGTTAATACGCCTAGGTAAGACAGATTAACGTCATTGAGTACCTGCTTTTGTATGTCTTGCTCTATTTCATGACCTAAAGAAAGGTTTTCAGCTAAGGTGCCATCTAATACGGGTGATGATTGCCCGCAGTACACAATGCGCTCGTGTAGTTTGCCTAATTGTTGGACGATGTTGCCTTGGTTAAACGAGATGCTGCCTTGAAATGGCTGTAGTCCCGCAATTGCTTTTAATAGGGAAGACTTACCAGTCCCAGAGCTGCCCTCAAATAAATAGCAACCGGCATTATTTATTTCGATTGAAATGGGAAATCGTTGCACGCTGCAAGCGGTTACATTATCGAGGCTCAGCGTATGAATCGCTTGGCTATGTCGGGTAATTTTTGGTGACGATGATTGTGCTTGCTTCTGTGGCTGTTTATCGACAGTCTTTGCGACAGCTTTTTTAGCATTATCTTGCTTGGCTTGAATAAAATCTACCAGCCCTGTTTGCGATTGCAGTAGCTTGCCCAGCCAATCGTTAATGCTTAGCAATAACATGGGCACTAAAATAAACAATGCATTTTGCGATGCCGCGCCAGCATACTGCTTAAAAAGCAGATATAAAGCTAAAATGGCGAAAAGCTGTAAACAGAGTTGGCCGTAAAACATCGCCTTTTGCTGTGTTTGTTGTGCTTTTAACAGCTTAGAGGTTGATGCAAATTGGTTGTCTAGCAGCTCAGTTTGAAGATGCCAAAGCGGTGAGCTGTGTAACTTATCGTCAAATACAGTGACAAAGCGCTCTTTTTGTTTGGCAATTTTGACCGCTTGTTTTAAGCCAAACACAATGAGCAGCGCATAAACTATAATAAAAGCAATCGTTACACACAGCACATAAATAAGATGACTTGGAATAAGCAAGTAAACACTAACATTTAACAACAGTAAGGTAATAAACATCGCAGCATTTTGGTTTACCCAAGCAATCCAAAGCGCAGCTTGTTGCTCTGTGGTGGTGCTCATTGCCTCAACCTGCGCGCTGTTTTTAACCTGTTCAAGCAAGCTTAAGTTATTCAAACTTGTTGCAAATAGCGTCATTCGTTTGGCTTGTAACGATTTAAAAAAGCCACTGTGACCAACTAATAGTGCCGCATAGCCAGATGCAATTCGAATAAGCGCTAAGGCCCGAATAATAACGGCGGGTAACATGTAATTTAAGCTACTGCCCATCACACTTGCCGCGGCAATAAACCAACTTGAAACCAGCAATAACCCCATTGCCGCTAGGCTATAAGCCACACTCAGTAGCAGCGCCAAGAAGTTGGTTTTTAATGTATTAGTTTGCATGACAAAGCACCTCGCCAAACTCGTTGATGTGCCAAATTTGACTAAACCAGCGCTGTGACTGCGGCTTATGACATGCCCAAATAACGGTTTTATCTTTTAGAACCGTTTCAATTAAACGACAGAGTCGCAAATGTTGCGCGTCACTTAAAAACGCAGTGGGTTCGTCGAGTAAATAAAGGTCGGCATCGCACGATAATAGCCTTGCTAAACTCAAGCGCTGTTTTTCACCGCCAGAAAGTGGCGGACACTCGTCCATAGGCGTATTAAGTCCCTGTTTTAAATTTTTATACCAAGCCATTAGCTCAACTTTTTCTAACATTGTAAAAAGCGCTTTATCAGAGATTGGTCTGTTGAGCGTTAAGTTGTCGCGCACAGTGCCGCGTAAAATACAGGGAGATTGTGTCAGCAGCGCCACTTTTTGTGTGGTTTGGTGGCTTGCTTGGCGCTGTTTGCTAAGCGCTTCAAATAACAGTGTTTTCCCAGCACCTGAGGGAGCACTTAACCAAATATGCTGGCCACGTTCAACAAATAAATGCTTTGCAAAAACCGCCGTATTAACGACCTGAAAGTCATGCCAATCAATGCTAGGAGAAAGTGATATATCAGAACTTTTTTGACTGTTACAAAGCACACTAGCCAGCTCTGATGCCGCAACTTGGGCTGCGGCTTTTTGATGGTATAAATTGCCTAACTGTTTAAGTTCGCTAAACACCGTAGGCACAGCAATGAGTAAAAATAACCCATCTGCAAACACCAGTTTGGGCCCTAAGTTTATCTCTTCTAATAGGTTAAACCCGACATAAACGGCAATTAGCGCCATCGACAGCGTCGAAAAAAAATCTAAAACAGTTTGGTTTAAAAAAGCCACTTGAAGCACTTTCAAAGTACTGGAATTAAGCGTGTTTGAGCTTTGCTCAAGGCGCTGTGTTTGAGCGCCTCTGGCAGAAAATACATTGATCAATTCAATATTGCTCAAGCGATTGGCAAACATACTGCCTAAACGCTCAAATGCCACAAAATAGGTGTTATGTAAGTGCTTTGTCCCTTTGCCTATGATGATCATAAACAGCGGCACCACAGGCAAACAGACTAATAAAATAATAAATACAAACCAGTTCACATAAGCAATCACGCCAAGCAATAACAAAGGCGTAACCACCGCAAGCCATTTTTGCAATTGAAATTCACTGATAAATTTCAACATCGCATGAAGGTGCTCGGTGCTTAGTTGCTGCCAGTAAAAATGACTATGTTGACGAACTAACGCGTGCTGCCCTTGCTTAAAAGCGCCATGTAATTGCGCTTCTAAATCGGCTAAGCTGGTTGCTTGTAATGCCATTAGGCGGTTATGAGCAAAAAGGTTCAGCACTAAACTTGAAACTAACGCCCCAGCTAATAAATTAAGCGCCCACTCATAGCCTGTTTTGGCGCTAAAGAAATGACTCATTACCAGAGTATTTGCATCACTTGCGAGCAATCTGGCCACTAAAAAGCTAAATGCTGCGAAAGCCGCCAGCTGGCATACAAAGGCACTGCTTTTGAGTACTAAAACACCCATCAGCGCATTTTTTACCTTTTGCTGCTGGCTATGTAACAACTCGGTAGCGGCGACCTCCATGTCGCCAGTTGCTGCGTGATTGTGTTTAATCATCGCTTGTGTCGTCTCTGTCCATGTCTTCGGTGGCTTCTAGCCACATCGCATTAATAATGCCGAAAGAACATGCTAATAAAACACCTAGAATCCAAGTGAAATACCACATAAGCCACTCCTTAATAAATTGTGTGTGGTTTATCTAAATCTTGCGCTTTAATGCGTCCACGCATCACATAAAAACTGTATGCGGTGTAACTCAATACAATTGGCACAAAAATACAGGCAACGATAAACATGGTTTTGAGCGTTAAATAACTCGATGTGGCATCCCACACTGTCAAACTCGCGTTTGGCATGCTGCTACTTGGCATAAGGAACGGGAACATGGCTGCGCCTGCTGTTAAAATAATGCCCGCCATCATCAATGACGACATTAAAAACGCCCAGCCACCGCGTTGTTGCTTGCTAAACCACGCTGAGCCAAGCCCCGCAAAAATGCCAAGTACAGGGGCAATTAGCATCCACGAGTAGGTGCTGTAATTGTTTAGCCACGCACCCGATACCGCTTCAACCGTTTTGGTCAGTGGGTTTGATGTTGCTAAAGGATCAACACTTGAGGTGATCACATAACCGTCAATATTGGCAACTACCACACCCGCTAACATAAAGAGCAACACAGTCACTAATGACAAATAGAACGACACAATGCGCGCGCGCGCGAGTAAATTCCCCTCGGTTTTAAGTTGCAACCAGTTAGCGCCATGAGTCAACAACATAGCGACCGATACCACTCCTGCTAAAATGGCAAACGGATTAAGCAAGCCAAAGAAGCTGCCGGTATAAGTCGGACGCAAGGTGTTATCAAACTCAAATGGTACGCCTAGTAGTAAATTACCGAACGCCACACCAAAGATAAGCGCAGGTACTAAACCGCCACAAAATAGCGCCCAGTCCCATGCTGTGCGCCAGGTTTTATTCGGCAATTTACTGCGATAGTCAAAGCCTATTGGGCGCATCCATAAGGCAATTAGTGTCAGCGCTAAAGCGATATAAAACCCCGAAAATGCCGCTGCATAAATAAGTGGCCACGCCGCAAAAATTGCGCCGCCAGCAGTAATAAACCACACTTGGTTACCATCCCAATGAGGGCCGATTGTATTGATCATCACGCGACGGTCTTCATCGCTTTTTCCAACTAACGTAAGCAGTGCACCCACGCCTAAATCAAACCCGTCGGTAATGGCAAAGCCAATCAGCAATACACCTACTAAACCCCACCACACTAAGCGTAAAAATTCATAATCAATCATGATTGTGCTCCTTCAGCCGATAGTTGCGCATTGCCATCGAAAGGCGTGCTTTGTTGCTCTGGTACAGGCCCTTTTTTGGCGTATTTCTTCATCAAGTAGAAGCCAATAACAAACATCACCGCATAAAAACTGGTGTAAGCAATTAAGGTAAACCACACTTCGCCCACGCTTAAGTTTGATACCGAAGCATGCACAGGCAGCACTTCGGCAATTGACCACGGCTGGCGACCAAACTCTGCGACAAACCAACCCGCTTCAGAGGCAATCCAAGGCAGAGGTAAAGAGAACAGCGCCAGTTTTAACAACCATTTAGGTTTGGTGATTTGATGTTTAGTGCTGTAGTAAAATGCAGCGGCAAAAACGAATAGCATAATAAAGCCCGAGAACACCATTATTCTAAAACTCCAGAAAAGTGGTGCAACAGGTGGAATGCTGTAATTTACCGCTTTTTCGATGGCTTCTTCACTTGGGCTGACAAAGTCATTGGTAAATGGCTCTAATAACATGGCATAGCCCAAGTCTTTTTTATGTGCTTCAAACAGCGCCATTTGCGCTTCAGTTGCGTTACCACTGCGCACGGTATCGAGTAAATTTTTAGCAACCAATCCAGATAAAATACGCTCACGATGCAGCACTTTGTGCTCTTTAATGCCCATCACCTCTTCATCAAGCGAGCGCGTCGCGATAATGCCCATCAGCCAAGGGATGCGCACCGCATATTCGGCTTTTTCTTTTTCATCGTTGGGGATAGCAAAAAGCGTAAATGGTGCAGGTGCTGGGTGGGTATCGTATTCGGCTTCAACTGCCGCGAGTTTTACTTTTTGTACATCGCCAAGCTCATAGCCACTTTCATCACCGAGCACGATCACCGATAAAATTGACGCTAAACCAAAACTTGCAGCAATCGCAAATGAGCGACGCGCAAAGGCAATATGCTTATGTTTTAAAAGGTAATAGCTTGAAATAGCTAACACAAACATTGCGCCTGTTACATAACCTGCTGATACGGTATGTACAAATTTAACTTGCGCAACGGGGTTAAACATCACCTCAGCAAAACTGGTCATTTCCATACGCATCGACTCGAAGTTGAACTCTGCACCTACTGGGTGCTGCATCCAGCCATTGGCAATTAAGATCCAGAGCGCCGAAAAATTAGAGCCTAACGCCACAAGCCAGGTTGCCATAAGGTGCCTGACCTTTGACATTTTATCCCAGCCAAAAAAGAACAAGCCAACGAACGTGGATTCTAAGAAAAACGCCATTAACCCTTCAATTGCCAATGGCGCACCAAAAATATCACCCACGTAATGCGAGTAATATGCCCAGTTCATACCAAACTGGAACTCCATCGTTAAACCCGTTGCCACACCTAGGGCGAAGTTAATACCAAATAACTTTCCCCAAAACTTAGTCATGGTCTTATAGATTTCTTTGCCCGTCATCACATAAACCGATTCCATAATGGCCAGCATAAAACTCAGGCCCAAGGTCAGCGGTACAAATATGAAGTGGAACATGGCGGTGAGTGCAAATTGCCAACGAGACAATTCGACCAATGCTTCATTCATTTCGAACTCCTTTAGATTAGGTTACTTCCTGATATGGCAGAAAACATACCAATCTTGGGTATAGTCAAAAAATAAATAATGCATTGTTTTTAATAGTTAATTTTACATTTCAAAAATTCATTCGATAAAGATAAACTCATCAACCGACATTTTTGTCAGACAAATTGAGTGTAAAGACATTTTTGTCACGGTTATTTTTTTACAGTACACTCATTTTTAGTAAAACGGTAACGAACTAACTTGGGCAAGTGTGCGATATGGCAAATTCGGTGATCCAAGGTTTAATCAATATTATTGATAAACCAGCAATTTTTATTGACCTAAACTATGTCATTGTGGCAGTGAATAACGCCTATCGTGATACCTATCAAACACCGATTGAGCTGGGTAAAAGTACCTGCTTTGCCATATCGCATAAGGCCAGTAAACCCTGCGATCAGATGGGTGAAGCTTGCCCCATGCTAGAGTGCAAAAAAACCAATAAGCCAACCAGTGTCGTGCATATTCACGATACCCATTTAGGTAAGCAATATTGCGATATTGTGATGAAGCCTATTTTTGACGAAAACGATATATTAATGGGCTTTGTTGAGATCCTCGATAAAATCGACTTTGCCTCAGTAAAAGCGCAAAAGAATAAAATGCTTGGTCAGTCTGACGCCTTTAAAGCACTGATCAATAAAGTAAACCGCGCTGCCAAAACCGAAATTTCGGTATTATTACAAGGCGAAACCGGCACAGGTAAAGAGTTAGTTGCTCGCGCGTTGCACGATGCAAGTAGGCGTAAAGATAAACCGTTTATTGTAATTGAATGCTCCGGCTTACCCGAACAGTTATTTGAGTCTGAGTTATTTGGTCACGAAAAAGGCGCGTTTACTGGCGCCACAAGCCAAAAGAAAGGCTTGGTCGAAATTGTTGAAGGTGGCACTTTGTTTTTTGATGAAATTGGTGATGTACCACTCAATATGCAAGTAAAACTGCTGCGATTAATTGAAACACAAAGCTTTCGTGCGGTTGGCAGCCTAAGACAAAAACGCACAGACTTTCGATTAGTCTGTGCAAGCCATAAAAACCTGTTAGAAATGGTTGAAAAAGGCGAGTTTAGAAAAGATTTATACTATCGGATCGCCACTTTCCCGATAAATTTACCGTCCCTGAAAGCCCGTCAAGCTGACATCGCGTTATTAGCTAAGTTCTTTTTAAAACACTCTGAATTTAAAGACAAACAATTCAGTGAAGCGGCACTTAAAAAGCTCGCGCAATATGCCTACCCCGGTAATATTCGAGAGCTAAAAAGTATTGTATTACAAGCAGCTATTTTGGCCGATGACGATGTCATTTACGACACCGACATCCCTTTCGAAAACATAGCTAATTTGCAGCATACAGCAAAGCCTAACGCAGATTTAGCACAACTGAATTATGACAAGGTATTTGATGTAATATCGTTAGAGCAGGCCGAGCAAAGCTACTTAAAAAAAGCGATCGAACATTTCCAAGGTAGCACCGAAGAGCTGGCCCTTAAACTTGGTGTCAGTAGCCGCACCTTGTATCGCAAACTCACTAAATGTGGTTTGTCGCTTACTAGCAAAAACAGTTAATACATTCTCAGTGATAGCTAAAAATCTACAGAGCTTTGAGACCTGGGGTCAAGTTTTGCACCGTGCATGATATAGATGCCCGCCGTCAGCTTTTGGCACAGAGCCATCCTTCGGCTCTAAAACGAGCTGTTGAACAACCGAGATTTGAGCGACGACACTTAAACCAACGATCGCCTTGCGTTTATGCGAACCACTACACCTCACTCAAATACTGGATCATCCGTCCTGAGTGTTTCTCTTCTTTAAAGTCACAACTGGTTAGACGATATTGAACTAAGTTATCTGTTAAGTAGCGGGTGCCGTGGATATCGCCGGGTAGAAACTCTCAACAACCGCCGGCTTTGAACGTGTTTGTTCCTCGGGATACGAAGTGGGTTTCGCTGCTTGCTAATTGTGATGGCTGTCACTTATTTTTTAGCTAGATATAGCAGCGGCGCAGCAATCATTTATCAAGGCTCAACACCAGTATTGGTTGGATTAGCAGCGTGGAAAGAAATTGAGGGTGATTTGGAAATTATACTTTAGGCAAATACGGTTCAACCGCAGTATTAACACGTGTATCTTATTACCAAGATTGGATAAATAAGCATATCAATAAAGGCCTGTAGCAGGTAAAGCGCGTCTAAAAAGCAGACCATAAAACGGTTGCAAAATTTACCAGAGTCTTAGTTTTTATTTGCTGTAAGCTTCAACCGTCCATAGCTAGAAGCGGAGGTTTTATGGATTACAAAACATTTTTCCCTTGTGAAAATTTATCTTCATTTATCAATTGCTTTTGGACACTGGAGATTACTGCAGATAAAGGTGCCGCAAAGCAACGCATTGTCCCCGACGGCTGCATTGAACTGGCCTTTATATTGGGCGACGATATTAAGCGCTATACATCAGAACATGACTACATACTGCAACCGCGCGCAATGGTGCTTGGACAAACCGTTTCACCTTTTTATATTCAACCAACCGGATACGTTCACACCTTTGCAGCCAGCTTTTTTCCTTATGCCTTTTCCCACTTTATTTCGAAACCTATAAAAAACTTAATAAATAAGGAAACATCGATTTACGAATTATTTAAGCACGATGAGGCCGCGAAGCTTGAAAGCGATATCATCCAAGCGCGAAACACAAGCCAAAGGATTGAGATTTTAGAGGCCTTTCTCCTTCACAAGCTTAGCGACCCGCGGACAATTGAGCACATTATAAAAACAACGGTAGACATTATCTTTGCACAAAATGGCGATATATCGGTTAATGCAATCACCAAATCAAATCCCAATAAAAGGCGCCAACTAGAGCGGAAGTTTTTAGACCTTGTCGGTATTAGTCCAAAACATTTAAGTAAACTTGTACGCTTGCAAAGCGCTTTAACACTCCTCATAAATCGTGAAGACAACCTCACTAACATCGCGTACAAAAGCAATTATTATGATCAGTCTCACTTTATTAAGGACTTTAAAGCGCTCACGGGGGTAAACCCGCGAGCGTTTCTCGATGACGAAAGCATGACGCTTTCACGGCTTTTCTATAAATAGTCCTGTCGCTTTTTTACAATTAATTGTTGTCTCCCCACGCTATCTTAAAGTCGAACTCGTTGAACCTTAAACGAGTCCAGCCTAGTCACCAATAGCTAGCCGACACACAATAAAATAAGGACGACAACATGCACAGCTTCGCATCAATTTTTGAAATTCCAGCAACCGACATAACGCGCGCCGTAAAATTCTACGGCCGCATTTTTGCTGTCTCCATTGAAACCATAGATATGCCTGAAATGACAATGGCACTCTTCCCGTACGAGGGGCAATCTACCGTAGGTGTGATTGTTCAAAGTGAAGGTTACACTCCTTCCAGCACCGGCGTCACTCTATATTTAAACGCAGGTGAAGACCTACAACGAGTGCTATCAAAAGTAGAAGAAAACGGTGGGAAAATACTGACCCCCAAAACCCCACATGCAGACGAAAGCGGCTTTTTCGCGTTATTTTTAGATACAGAAGGCAATCGATTAGGCCTGCACTCACCGAAATGAATTCGGTAATATTTTCGTTGTGCACAACCAGACTACTACGACCGAAAACGAATAAATTAAGTTTCGTCGGCACGAATGACAGCGGAACTACGAAAGAGTGGCTATATTTGCTTTACGGTGTTTGGTCGAAGCAACCGACAACAAGCATAACCTTGACTCAACTAATTGACTCGGTGTATTCAAGTGCCAATAAGAGTACCGTCAGGATTGGATATTCGAAAGGACGCAAATAAGAACCCATTATAAGAATTTGGGATTTTTGGAGGATTTTAAGGTGAATTGGAAATCTTTTAGTGCATTTTTACAAAACGTTTTTATACCTCTTATTACGGTCACAATAGCTGCAATGGTAGCTATTTTAAATTTTTCGGTCTCAAATTTAGATCGAGAGTTGAAGGAGCAGGTTGCTGCCGTAGATATTGCAATTAAAGAGGCGCGCGATGAGCGTGAGAGGATAAATGCCGAACGAGAATTTAATTTCAAAATTTATGATCTCGTTCAGCTATCTTTAGAAGAAAAAAACGAGCGAAAGCAGGAAGTAGCGAAGCAGTTTGTTTTAGTTATGGTGGATGGTGAATTAAGAAGCCGCTTGTTAGGCGTTTTAGAAGCAGGCGGGACACCAATGATCAAGCAAGAAACTGCAAAAATAATTGCAAAAGAGAAAGAATTTCAAATAGAAGAAGATAGTAATTTAAGAACAGACAGAAGCGTTAAACCTTCTTTTGATTGGGAAGATTGGGATTATGATATCTTTTGGTGTTCGACATCTGGAGCTAGCGCTAAAGAACAAGCAGAGTTTATAAAGCAACAACTTGAGATGGAAGGAGCAAAAGGCAGAGTCAGGGTTAGAGAGCTATTTTCGTCCGTAAATGCTCGATCGGGATACAGAATCTCAGGTTATGCAATTAGACGTAGTGAAAATGAAATAGTCCAAGCTAATGCTTTAGAAAAACTGGCCGAAAGTGTTCTATTAGAAAAAGGTTATCCTGCAGTGTTCAAGCAGCAACTAACTAGCCAAAAAACAAGGTGGTACATTAGTGCTTTTGTATGCCCATGACATGAAAGCGTAGAAACCACTCACCTGAATTTAAAGCCAAAGTGGCATTAGCCAATGAGAAAGAGGATAAAACGATCGCTCAGTTGATCACAGTGAAGTCTAACACTATTTGCGCTTATGCTGGATAAAATAACTTTATAGTTTGTGAGCCCTTTAACTGGACATTGCATAAAGCACCAAGCAATATACTGCTCTTGATTTTTTGAGTACTACCTTACGTAACAGTCTATTCATCAAACGCAACAAAGCCTATAAACGTAAAAATTTGAGAATATTAGCAATTCAAAAATAAGAAGTACCATGGAAATAATTAGAAGCAAAACATTCACAGCACAACGCGCTTGGGGCGCAAAAGACATCGCCAATATGAATGGTATTACAACCCGCCTACATTGGACTGATCAGCCTTATAAGTGGCATGTTAATGATGGTGAAGAAGTCTTTGTCGTGTTAGATGGCGCGGTTGAAATGTTTTATAAAGAGAATGGCGTTGAACAATCAGCCCTCTTGCAAACTGGTGATATTTTTTATGCTTCAATTGGCACCGAGCATGTTGCTCATCCTCGTGGCGAGGCGAGAATTTTGGTCATAGAATCCGAAGGCAGCGTATAAGGTTAGGGTCGGTGTTAAACACCGATATCCGTTAAACTGGATAAGTCTAAACTTGAACTGTCAGAAGCGGAGATTCATTTAGGGTGCTCATAAAGTCGACCTAGCAGCAAGAGAGCTCAGTGACGCTCGGCATAGCCGCTTCGTCACATTTGAGCCATTAGTTAACTACGCTCTTCTATTTGATCAACATCAGCAAAACAACAATTGCGAATTAGTGGGAAAAATTATTTTGCTTTATCCATTGTATCGCAATATCTAGAGGCTCAGCTTTATTAGTATTGTGGCCTAGCGATGGAAATAATACATATTCAAAAGGCTTGCCTTTAGCTTTCATCCTATTCAGTTGCTCGATACACATTTTGACTGGGACTTGTATGTCCTGCTCTCCGAAGAGCCAGAGCCCAGGTATCGATAAAGAATTCAAAGAAATTTTCGGGTCCGTTGCTTTAAAATCATATCTGTCAGGATCATTTAACGTATGTTCACGCGATTCTTCATCAGTATGAGTTTCCCAAAAGTCTTCTCTACCATTTGTATAAAACTGAAATCTAAGTTGTTCCAGAGTTGTGATTGTAGGGCTACTGAAGAGAACCATAAACTCTACTGATTGATTATTGAGTGCGGCAATTGGAATAATCCAGCCAGCCTGACTCGCGCCAATAAGTCCAATCGATAACTCTTTGTCATAGCCATGAACCACATCTACCGCAGCACTTGCATCTTTCGCAAGCAAAGTTAAATTATCAACACTTATATTATTGGTTCCCACCTGAGGTCCTACGTAAACGCCACCAGATTCACCAACCCCACGCTTGTCGTACGTCAAAACTAGTAAGTCTCTCTTAGCCAGTGACTGTGCTAACTTAGTCATTCGTGGGACAGGATCAGAGCCGTGCACTAATACTACCGCAGCTCGTGCATCTTTAGGTATATACATGCTCCCTGATAATTTTACACCTTCGCTTTCAAAAACGACCTCTTCTACAATAGTAACGTCATTTGATTGGTGTTTTTCTTCGTTGAGAGTGTGACTTTGGTCTCTATTGTTTGTAGTACAACCTGACGCAAAAATTAGTAAAAACAAAAAATATCCGAGGTTTCTCATTTTTTAATCCATAATGAAATTAAAGAAACCTTGAGACAGCAAGGTTTGCGCCAACATAAAAACCAATGATTTCAGTTCTTTAATATTCTCATTTTCGACTAGAGTACTCAGTATGACCACTAATTAGTCATACTGACCATCTATTGAAAACCCGTGTGAAATTGGTCGTTTTTTGAAAATGTAAGCCCATGCCTAAGTGAACTACACGAAGGGATATTTTGAATGCCCGTTCCTGCTCAAATCGGGCCCTTAGTTCATTTATATTAACGGATTTTGTAGCATAAATGAGTTAGTTGAACGTCTGCTATGCAGCATCGAAGACTCTCCCAAGAAGAGCGCCTACAGTCTCAAATTCGCTCTTAGCAGCCATAACTCCCTTCAAAACGGCATGATTAGATGTCAGCGACGACAATTAAACCCACTATCGCCTTGAATTTTTGCAAACCACTACACCTCACTCAAATACTGGATCATCCGTCCTGAGCGTTTCTCTTCTTTAAAGTCACAACTGGTTAGACGATATTAAACGAAGTTATCTGTTAAACAGCGGGTGTCGTGGATATCGCCAAGTAGAAACACTCGGCAATCGCCGCTTGCTAATTGTGATGGGTGTCAGTTATTTTTGCATCAGTTATTTTTGTATGGTTATCTATAAATTTATCGACTAGATAATGATTATCCAATGCCTTTTTCACTGTGAGTGGCAAGTTTTTTACATGCCTTGTTCCGCCAAAATCGCCAAGCAGATTTCCAAAATAAGAATCTGCATTGGGCTGTGCTAAATAATTCAAAGTAGCTACTGTTAAATTTGATGGGACTCTGACCAGATCCTGAGTTCATCTAAAATACTCAGTGCGGTTTTGCCAAAATCGGTTAATTCATAAGTTACAGCGACAGGTCTGTCACTTATCACTTTTCTACGAACCATCCCTTCACTTTCTAGTTCCTTTAGGCGTTGGTCGACCATTTTTTTGCTGGCACCGCCAAGCATACGGGTTAAGTCATTAAACCTTACAGGTTCATCTTTAAGGTGATAAATAATGGAACCTTTCCACTTTCCGCCAATTAAACGCATGCCTTTTTCGATAGCACAGGGTTCAGTGCATGCATTTAAAACTTTTTTTCTACCTTTACTGTCTGTTTTTACGACACTTTCCATCAGTTTTCCTAAAAAACAACTAGGTTACTAAAAGTATACTAATTGATAACTTAAATCAGGTTACTAAAATATACCACACATTGATTGAGTAGGAGAGTGTCTCTCTTACTTATTTTTGCTGAAATTTAGTTTGGAGTTGTTTTATGAGCACTACTGATCTTAAAAACGTATTAATTATTAATGCCCACCAATATTACCCATTCTCTGAAGGTAAGCTAAATGCAGCCTTGATTGATAAGGCAATAACCATGCTGGAAGATAAAGGTTATAACACGCGCGTAGTAACAATGAGTGACGGGTACGATGTGGAGGAGCAATTAGCACTTCATCAATGGGCAGACATTGTATTTTTGCAAACACCAAGCAATTGGATGGGCGTGTCTTGGTCATTCAAAAAGTATATGGATGAAGTATACACAGCAGGCATGGGAGGAGCTTTATGTGTTGGCGACGGTCGCACAGCAGAATCACCAAAGAAAAACTATGGTAAGGGCGGCACGTTAACCAACACCAAATACATGATGTCTCTCACCTTTAATGCGCCGGAAGAAGCCTTTAATGATCCAGAAGAATTCTTCGATGGGAAATCAATCGACGATTTAATGTTCCCTATGCACATGAACTTCAAGTTCTTTGGAATGAAGCCAATGGAAACATTTGCGTGCTTTGATGTGATGAAAAACGCAGATGTTGAAAACGACTTCAAACGTTTCGAAACGCACATTAACAAGCATTTTTAAGGAACAGTCATGAGCATTGATTATACCAATAAGCTTCATGCAGGTTCAGACTTTCCTGCAATTGAAACCAAACTTCTAAATGGTGATATTAAAAAGTTGTCTACGCCTGAAAATGGTTTGGATTGGAAGATGGTTGTTGTTTACCGAGGGCAGCATTGCCCACTTTGTACTCGCTACTTAAACCAGTTAGAAAGTGCGAAAGACCAACTCGCTCAAACAGGCGTAGATTTGATAGCCGTTTCTGGTGACAGTAAAGAACAACTCGAAAGTCATATGGAAAGACTTAATGTGACTTTCCCTATCGCATACGGTCTTACTGTTGAACAAATGCAAGAACTTGGGTTGTTTATATCAGATCCAAGATCGCCTGAAGAAACTGATCATCCATTTGCTGAGCCGGGGCTATTTGTTGTCAATAATGAAGGAAAAGTTCACGTAGTAGATATTTCAAACAACCCGTTTGTAAGACCTGAACTTCAGTCATTGATTAGTGGCTTAGGTTGGATACGAAATCCTGCAAACAACTACCCTATTCGTGGTATGCATAAATAGGAATTCCTATGAAAAAGGTTGTATTTACTGCTGTTACTTCAGTCCTATTGTTTGGAAATGCGTTTGCACAAGACACGAAGGTCGAGGCTGCACACATTGCATCTCCAAACCAATATCAACTACTGCTAGAGAACGAAGAGGTTACCGTACTTAAAATGACACTCAAACCAGGGGAACAGGATAACTGGCATAAACACAATGCTGAGACTGTTTACTTCGAAAAAGGTGGCAAGGCGACGATAACAACGAATGAAAAAGACATAACCTTGGAGATCCCGGATGGCTACGTGATGTGGCATGACCAATGGGAACATCAAGTTAAAAATGTTGGTGATACAACAATCACCGCAATTATCGTGGAGAAGAAATAATCATGTCAAAGACACAAATCAACATTGATATCGTTTCTGATGTGGTTTGTCCTTAGCGTGTAATTGACTACGGTCGCTTAAAAGCAAATCGCTGACCCCCACCACTAATTACTATAGTGATGGGGGTCACTTATTTTCTCTTGCTCCCGATAAGGGGGAGGAGTCCATACATCTCCCACAAAGCTATCCGCACAGCTAATTAGGAGGCTATGCTGATAGTTTTTGAAACCCTTGCAAACAGCTTCATCGTAAAAATCGTAGAAGATCTTACAAGCAACTTATTCCCCCTCCATCACACCCGAAAAGCATAAGCTGATATGCAATGTGCCGACAGGATGTCGGCCAAGTCTCGCCTGGCATCATGGACGTGCCTTACAAGACGGTTGCACTATATCGGCTTAGGATTTGAGGATTGAGTGTGATGCTGGGGCGACGTTTTCTTGGTTCGCTCGATCGCGTCGTTTAAAAAGAATGAACGAGAAACGCATGGATGCGCCTTGATATTAGCCAAGGAGGGTGATTTCTCCAATAACTCGAGAGTATGTGTAAAGTCAGCCTGTCCTCCTGACTGGTTTCGACGCCCATCCATGGGCTACGACATACTTTTCTTTGATGCCCAAAGAACAAGTATGCAAAAGAAAGGGCACTCCCAACATCACACTGACTCCTCAAGCAAATCGCCAATATGAACGTCACCGCTGTGTAAGGGACATCCCTGTCCCTGTCACAGCTTTTCACGCATCCATGCGTTGAAATGACTCATTGGCACTTTACTTTCGGGTGTGATGAGGGAGGCAAACGGTGCTGAGAGCTTTTTTGGTACTTGCAGGCAAATTTGCTGCTTTTGAGAGAAAAACTAGAACTCGCAGCCAAAACTAATCCCCCCTTAACCACACCAGAAAAGCATAACTTCTCGGCGGGTGAACCACCTCCCACAAAACTATTTAGACTGTTAATTAGGAGGCTATGCTGATAGCTTTTATAACCCTTGCAAACAGCTTCATCATAAAAATCGTAGAAGATCTTACAAGCAACGTATTCCCCCTCCATCACACCCGAAAAGCATAAGCTGATATGCAATGTGCCGACAGGATGTCGGCCAAGTCTTGTCTGGCATCATGGACGTGCCTTACAAGACGGTTGCACTATATCGGCTTAGGATTTGAGGATTGAGTGTGATGCTGGGGCGACGTTTTCTTGGTTCGTTCTTTTTCGTCGTTTAAAAAGAATGAACGAGGAGCGCATGGATGCGCTTTGATATTAGCCATGGAGGGTAAGGCTAATATGTCCTCCTGACAGGTTTCGACGCCCATCCATGGGCTACGACTTACTTTTCTTTGATGCCCAAAGAACAAGTATGCAAAAGAAAGGGCACTCCCGACATCACACTGACTCCTCAAGTAAATTGCCAATATGAACGTCACCGCTGTGTAAGAGCCATCCTTGGCCCTGTCACAGTTTTTCACGCATCCATGCGTTGAAATGACTCATTGGCAATTTACTTTCGGGTGTGATGAGGGAGACATACTGTGCTGAAAATTTTTTTGGTGCTTGCAGGCAAATTTGCTGCTTTAGTAGATTAAACCAGAAACAACGGTCAATACCACGCCCGAAAAGCGTAGAAGATCTTACAAGCAACTTTATTCCCCCTCCATCACACCCGAAAAGCATAAGCCGATATGCAATGTGCCGACAGGATGTCGGCCAAGTCTTGTCTGGCATCATGGACGTGCCTTACAAGACGGTTGCACTATATCAGCTTAAGATTTGAGGATTGAGTGTGATGCTGGGGCGACGTTTTCTTGGTTCGTTCTTTTTCGTCGTTTAAAAAGAATGAACGAGGAGCGCATGGATGCGCTTTGATACGTACCATGGAAGGTGACTTTTCCAAAAGACTCGAGACGATGAGTTAAGTCAGCCTGTCCTCCTGACTGGTTTCGACGCCCATCCATGGGCTACGACATACTTTTCTTTGATGCCCAAAGAACAAGTATGCAAAAGAAAGGGCACTCCCGACATCACACTGACTCCTCAAGTAAATTGCCAATATGAACGTCACCGCTGTGTAAGGGCCATCCTTGCCCCTGTCACAGCTTTTCACGCATCCATGCGTTGAAATGACTCATTGGCACTTTACTTTCGGGTGTGATGAGGGAGACACAAGGCGCTGATAAATTCTTGTGGTGCTTGTAAGCGACTTAGCTGCTTCAGGAGATAAAACCAGAACTAACAGACAGCGCGATTCCCCCTCCATCACACCCGAAAAGCATAAGCCGATATGCAATGTGCCGACAGGATGTCGGCCAAGTCTTGTCTGGCATCATGGATGTGCCATACAAGGCGGTTGCACTATATCGGCTTAGGATTTGAGGATTGAGTGTGATGCTGGGGCGACGTTTTCTTGGTTCGTTCTTTTTCGTCGTTTAAAAAGAATGAACGAGAAGCGCATGGATGCGCTTTGATATTAGCCAAGGAGGGTATGTTTGATTAGGACTGCTGTGTAAAATCAAGTAGTTAACCTGCTTAATTGCTCAGGCTAGCGGCCTCAGTATGCGTAAAAAATATAATTGCTTATCAAGCCAAATTTAGGTGTAATGAATACATAATAAGCGCTGAGCGATGCACGGAAAGCTTACATAACACTAGCTAGGAAAGTGAGAACCTCCAAAAAGCCTACTTTTTCTAAGTAAGCCATCGCATAAACAACACCAACTCGGACACACCGAGCAGGTAGCGACTCAGTCCAACAAGCGATTATGCAACACAAACTGCGTGTCGCATAAATACTAAAATGTTAAACCTTTCGAATCACTAAGGAGATAAAGTGATAGATATCAATAATCCAGCTGGTCGTTATTACGAGATTTTACGTAAAGCGAAAAGCAAAGGAGATGATCTAAAAGTTCGTCAAGTGTGGGCTCAGGTTCTAGACGAAGATGAAAGTGATGACTCCACGATTACTAGAAAGGTAATTGAGGTATATCAGCTTGGAGAAGAGGTGAAGAGACTTATCGGCATGAATGAAGGTGTAAACAAAGAATTGTACCTATCATCATTCCCGCAAATTGAAAGGGCTATATTTCCTCTACAACTTAACACAACCTGGAAAGCACAAAAGCAGCAGCTTAATGATGGGGTAATGACAAGACTCCAATTTTGCTCAGAACTTTTGTCATCGATCTACAATGAAGAACAGCTGAAAGACGAAGACTTAGCGCAAGTCACTAAGCTAATAGATGAACTATTTAGCGCAGTTCTAAGTAGCTCATTGGACGGAGGAATAAGGATTACCCTTCTAGAAGAGATAGAACGCTTACGCACGGCACTTTCTATGTATAAAATTAATGGTGCAAAAGGCCTTAAACAGTCTCTCCAGTCAACCATAGGTATGGTAGTAACCAATCAGGGTGAATTATCAAGTGTGGCTGCTTCGGAGCCTGATGTTATCGAACGACTAGGTAAGCTGATAGATAAAGTCGACTCTTTTACAGCTAAAGCATTAAAAGTACATAAGGCACTTACAAAGCCAGTTCAGTTTCTCATTGGCCTTGTTACTGATAATGATGACTCGTCGCCTGAATCAATCGAACCTGAAGGTGGTGCCGAGCCTTAACAAGCGCACGTTGCCGGACTGGCTTTGGCACAAAGTCGACCCTAGGCTCTAACATGTTTTTGCCCAAGAATGAGTTAGATCGACCGTCTGTTCCTCGCTTTTAGCAGCTATAGCCCCTTCAAAACTGCATGATTAAATATCAGCAACGACAATTAAACCCACTATCGCCTCGAGTTTTGGCAAACCACTACACCTCCCTCAAATACTGGATCATCCGTCCTGAGCGTTTCTCTTCTTTGAAGTCACAACTGGTTAAACGATATTGAACGAAGTTATCTGTTAAGCAGCGGGTGTCGTGGATATCGCCGGGTAGAAACACTCGGCAATCGCCGGCTTTGAGCGTGTCTGTTCCTCGGGATACGAGGTGGGTTTCGCCGCTTGCTGTGGTGATGGGTTTGTAAGTTGTCATTTCCATTTCGCCAGATTGCACAGCATAAAATACCCAACCTGCGCCATGATCATGAGGCGGGCGGTACGTGCCCTTTTCTTCTGCATGGACTAGCAGCATAAAACCATATTCAGGGTCTTGGTAGAGTGTTTTTGATGCTAGTCTTTCACGCATAATGCTCGCAAGCCAAGGCTCGTGCGGTGGAGACTGAGTAAGTTCGCTTAACAATTCACGTACAGTTACTGTGGTGCTTGAATTTAGCCCGCTCCAGTTGGCTTTTATGTCATTGACGATTTTATCTAAGCTATTTTGCATTGCCTCTGCCTCTTATCGTTTGGTCACTGTCATTCGGTTAAGAGGAGCATACAACTTCAAGTTCACTTTAAGTCAAGGAATAGAATTGCTCGAATAATAGCGGTGTCGCTTAAAACTGATAACTTAACGAAAGTTTGATGGTGCGACCAAAAATGGGTCTAGTATAAAAGATAGCCTCTTGGTGGCTTAAATCATCCCTAGGATTGCCCTCAGTTAGCCCCATAGCATTGGTGAGGTTTTTAACCTCAAGCTGTGCGCTGAGCTGTTCATTAACTGCCAACTCGGTAAATAAGTCCCATGTTTGATAGGCTGGTAAGGCAAAACGATTAGCGATATCAGAATAGCGTTTACCAACATACGACCAGGTGATAGCCGCGGTAATAGGTCCTGCTTTGTATTCCGGCGTTAGTCGTAGTTGTAACTCCGGCGTGCGTGTTATTTGATTGCCATTAAATTCGCTTTGTGGCAATTGCTTGGGAATGCCATAAAACCCAGCGTCTTGCCACACACCTATCGCTCTAAATTGCAAGGCCGGACTATATTGATAGTCAAATTCGAACTCCAGCCCTCGTGTTTGGGTATTGATTGAAACGGCTTGTTGAGTCGTAGCCGCACCACGGTACACCGTGAGCGGGAGCGGATCAAATTTGGTCTCAAATAACGCGCCACTAAACTGCCAATCAGCGGTTTGATAACGCAGTCCAACTTCACCTAACGCCAAGCGAATGGGTTGACCAAAATCTTGTTGTGCACGCTCCTCTTCACTTTTAGCCCACCCGCGGCCATTGCCGTAATTAATGAGCCGTGGCATTTCAAAGGCGTCGGAATAACGTGCAAATATCGCCATAGCGTCGCCGATTTGGTAATTTGCGCCAATACTGAGCGCATTTTGCGTAAAGGAATCACGTAAAGTGGTAGCTGGGAGGTAGTGAGAATAAGTGGCTTTTGATGAGTCGGTGTACGACTTTACCCCTTCAAGTAGCGTGCTGGTGAGATTCAGATGTTCATTACGAAGTGCCAAATCAACTCTAAGGTTTTCAGTGAGCTGCCAGTCAATATTGGCATACAGCGAATGTGATTGAGACAAGCCGCTACCGCTTAAATAAACGGGACCGGCGTAAGATAAAAAACCTTGCTCGGTAAAATTGGCAATCACATTTTCTTGCCCATCAACCAGTACGATGTCCAGCCGTTCTGGTTGATGCTTTACATCCGTTAGTAACGCGCCAAGCCATTTATCTAGTGGTAACTCGTCGAAATCACTTCGAGCGTAAATATGGCCGAGGGTCAGTGACCACTGCGCGTCGAGATAGTCCACACTAAAATGATTTACCAGCTGCTGTTGCCTGTAACGTGAATATAAAGGATAACTAGCGGTCACGAGACCATTACCATTAAGCGTTGCAGGGTTGGCAACTAAGGTGTTATCTGAATAACGTAAGTATCGAGGGCGCAATGCGCTATTTGCAAAGTGGCGTTTAAATTCGGTGATATCGGCGTGTTGTAATCGGCTTGTGGCGTCGACTATGGTTTGGTTGCCCAAATTCATTAAGGTATACAAGTCATTGTTTAAACTTGAAAATCGCGTACGATTGCTCAGGTTAACGTGTTCAAAAAGCGGCGTATTAAATAGTAAAGTGTAGCTATTTAGGCGTGTTTGCTGAGCGTCTTCTAAGTCACGCTGCACGCGTCCTTCCGGAGTGAAGAAGGTGAGCGACCTGAGATCGTCGCTCAGTAGCGTTCCATCGTCATAAGGCAGGCTCGCCAGCTCTCGAATTTCGCCGCTGTTTTGCATCACTAAAGGCGCGTAAAAGCTGGTTTTATCGTTTAAATGTTTATAGCTAAAATCAAGCTCAAATGCATCGGTTAACCAGCTCATGCGCGCACTCACTTGGCCCCCTAAGTCGCTTTGATAACCCGGCTCCCGAATACCGTCGGATATACGATAAAACCCGCCTACCGTATAAAACCATTCATCATTCAACGCTCCGCTAAACACGCCATCAAAACGAGTGTAGTCATAGCTCAATCCCTGACTCACTTTCACTAAATTAAAAGGATTTTCTGAGCCTCGCCTGCCGATATAGTTCACCATTGCCGCAGGCCCGTTCACAGTAAAAATACCGCTACTGCCGCCCCGCACCGCTTCAATGGCTTGATGGGTTAGGTCTGGACGTAAAAAAAAGTCCCCCCAAATACCGTCATAGGTCACGGGCAACCCATCTTCCATCAGGCTGATAAATCTAAACCCCTCGCCGCCTCTAAGTCCCCTTGGCGCAACATTATTATTCGTTTCGCCACCCGAGTCTTCAACCCAAAAGCCGGTGATATTTTTAAGCGCTTCTGCACTGGAATACGGCGTTTGTTTTTCAAGTTGTAGGCTTGCAAGCTGAGTGATTGAAATAGACGAGTTTAAAATGCTACGGTTTTTGCCGCTTACACCCGTTACGATAATACGCTCAAAGTGTTGTGCAGACTCAAGTTTTTTAGGAGTCACAAAAATACGCTGCTGCTCAGGGTCTAGGGAAAAGTCGTAGGCCGCTTGTTGAAAGCTGGTAAGCAAGACTTGTTCGAGGGTGTAGCGGCCAGTTACCTGCTCAACACTAATGTTATCTGGAATTTCGGCTGCACTTAACTGCCAGCCACTTTGCGCAGCAATATCGAGTAAACGCTGCTGCAAAGTCGCTTGAGGCAAGTTAAATTGATGATCCGTGGTAGCAAATGCAACGCCACCAAACCATATTAACCACGCTAACAGCGGGATTAATAGCTTGAATAACATAGTTTAAATCAATGTCTTTATTATTGTATAAACTTTGTACCACTTATATTGTGACTTTGCTATGACACTTTTAGCTAATTTGCGATTAGGGTGTATTCCTCGCCTTTTTGCATCACAGTGATTGGATAAATTTTTTCTAAACTGTTGAGCCAATCGCCTATTTCAGTGGTTAAAAAGGTGCCGTTGTAGGTCAGCTTTGCTAGGCGTTGATCGCTTAACTTCACTTTGATTTCGCTATATCGCGACACATCATTAAGCACATTGCCTAATTCTGCGTTTTGATACACTAAGTAGCCTTTTTGCCACGCCATGGTCAACGCTTCACCTTGGGCTTTACTACGGGTAACTTCGCCTTGCTGTGTAACTTCTACCGCTTGCCCTTGGGTCAATTTGATCGCTTGTTGCTGAGTCACAGCCACACGGCCCTCAAGCACATCGACTCTAATTGAAGCCGGATTGGCGCGAACATTAAACACTGTGCCTAGCGCCTCAACTTGGCTGTTTTGGTAGCGCACGATAAACGGTCGCTGTTTGTCTTTACTCACGCTAAACAGCGCCTCACCTTGGTACAACAGTAGTTCTCTTGAAGTGTTGCTGTAGCGAACAGCCAATTGGCTATTGGCCCCTAAATCAACCTGACTATTATCATCAAGCGTAATGGTGCGATGCTCATTGACCTTGGTTTGAAAGAACTCGCTGTACACTGTATCGACAGGGGCTGGCTTAGCACTGGCAACAGGTGCTTGCTGTAGTGGCTGCTCTGGTGCCATAAAAGTCACCAAACCAACCAGCAGTAAAGTCGCGGCAATCGCAAGATACCAAGGCTGAGCGAGGCGTTTGGATGGTGGCTTAATGTCAGTTACAGCCGTGGTGTTTTGTGCATCCAGCTGTGCAAGCTGCTGAGTAACATAGTCATCGTCAAGTTGGGCTGAAAGCGTCCAAAGCTCCAACATTTTGTTGAACACATCACTGTGTAGCGGATTTTCAGCTAGCCAAGCGTTTAGCGGCTGTGGATATTGAGTGCTGTCATGAGGTGAGATCTGCTGCTCGTCTAAGACTAATAACCAATCAGCGGCTTGTTCTTCAATTATTGCTAAATCGTCAGATAATGGAATCATGTTTATATCCTTAACACTCATGATCAAAGCTCATGCTGTAACTGCTGGTAGCAATGACGAACTGCACGTAATACATATTTTCTTACCATACTTGGGGATATCTGTAAGGTCAAAGCTATCTCCTCATAGCTTTGACCACGTATTTTATACAATAAAAAAGCCAGCCTACATTTGTCGGGTAAGCTTGCGAGAGACTTTTCCATTTCTTTAAGTAGCTCTTGGTTGTGGTGGTTTTGTTCAGGGTTAGCACTTGCGTAAGGTTGTGGCATTTGATCGCTATCGTGCTCACGGTCATCAAACGGGCTACGCGCTTTACGCCGCAGCTTATCAATGGCCAAATTGGTTGCAATTTTATACAAGTACGCGGCGATATAGTTGCTGACATTATCCTGCTCAAGTCCAAGCAATTTCACAAACGCCTCTTGGGCAACGTCTTCCGCCTCTCGTTTGTCTAACCCTTTGCCCATAATGTGGCGGATCAGCTTTTGCTGTTGTTTTAAAAACAACTCCTCTACCTGTTGACGACGTGCAAGGTCGTCGTTTGCAGCTACCGTAGTGGTATCGACTGCTTTACGCTTAAAAGATAATAACGGTGGCATGAATACGCATCCTACTCTTCCATTTGTGTTAGCGTGCAGCGAACCCATAAATTAATAGGTTCGCTGGCGTTGCTTAAACCAATTTGCTTAATTAACCGTTGCGACTCGGCTTACCTTGCCCGAATCACTCACCGTTCTGAGTTGTACTTTAGATGACGCGGTCAATGTCACAGGCCCTTCATAGCGATGCCATGTTACGCCTTGGTCAATCGAATACTCCGTAGCCATGCCAACAAACCGGGTATTGACGATTAACTTACCACCTTCAATCGCGCCTCCAGGTAATGGAATACGATAATTTACCCCGACCTGCTGTGGTATTTGAGCATTAATATCGACCACTTGGTAATAGTCCAATAGTGGTAGAGCGTATTGTCCTAAAGTGTTGGTAAAGGTGTGCCAAGCCTCGGTAGTCGCTGCGCCTTGCGCTGGCATATCTTGCACCCATGCACGCTCAGCGGCCCCCAGTAATTTCGGGAAAGTCATATAATCAAGAATTTCTGGTGACTTTTGGTTTTCGCCAAAAAGTTGCGCCTGAATACCTTGAACATTTTGTTTACCCGCTTCGCTCAGTAACACCCATTTTGGGTCCCACGGTACTGGGTTGCCCAGCTTGTCATGCTCGGCGTTAGCGTAGATATTAAACGGACGATATTCAAACGCCTTTTTGGTATCTGTGTAACCTGCCCAGTGATAGCCTATTTCATCAGGATGTTTGTTATACGCAAGGTCAAGATACAAGTTTGTCGCATGGGCCAGCACGACTTTGTGACCTTGGTTAGCAAACTTGTAGGCCTGATGCTCATTGCCCCAACCCCACACGTTATTCCAAAACACGGGGAATATCTCACCGTAACTAACATTACCCGTACCATTGTGCGACAACACATCGCCCCAAGTTGCCATATCAAAACCATGCTGATTGACTATCTGCTTCCAGCGTAAAAAGAAGTAGTCAAACAGCTCTGCATCGGTTTTGCCTGCTGTAGCTGGGTTTTGATCGACCGCTGGAGATTGCGCCCACCATTCATTCGGACCTAAATGTGGCAGCTCGTCACCACCGCCATGCAGCCGAGTCAATGTCGCATCGGGCACGGCATCATAAATGGCGCGAGTTTCTTTCACCACATGGTTGAGGAAAGTAAAGGTGCTCTCAAGTGCTGGGTTCACAAAGTTGTCGGTATAAAATTGTGGGGTGTAATACTGCGACTGGTCGAGCGGATCAATCAATCTAAAACGATTTGCTTCAGCTGGGTCGCTATCTTTGTATTTGTTGTAGCGATATTCCATCGCTTTGATTGCTGCGCGCGCATGGGCTGGAAAATCATATTCGATGATCACATCAATATGACGGTCAGCGGCATACTGAAGAATTTCTTTAAAATCATTCACCGTGTAGTAGCCCCAGCCTTTACCGAGAAAGTTTTGCTGAGCAATTTCAAAGCCTTGATAACTAGGCGCGGTACCTAAGTTTGCAGCTGTTTCATCCGTGGGTTTATTTTCAATCCCATCTCCTGGCGCAAATCCATTGGCAGCTCCCATAAACGTATGCAGCATCGTACTTTCGCTCAGGTCATATCCCCGCTTTGCTCCAAACTCCGTGAGTTCAGGAATACCGGGAATTTCTAGTCGCCAACCTTCATCGTTGGCAAGGTTAATTTCAAATTTGTTTAACTTGTAAAAAGCCATTAAGTCTAACAACTTAAATACCGTTTCTTTGCTTTGGAAATTACGCGACACATCCAGCATCATGCCTCGATATTCAAACCGTGGTGCATCCAAAATAGTGCTAGCGGGTAGTACGGCATTGTCGGACAAAGTGGCTGAGTTTTTAGCCGTTTTATACACAGTGGTTGGGATCATTTGACGAAGTGTTTGAATACCATAAAACACCCCTTGGGCGTCACTTCCAGTAATGGTGATCCCCGAAAATGCATCGACCTCAAGCTTATAACCACTTGCGTCCGGCTGATTGTCTTGATTGGTATCGAGATTTGGGTCTAGCTGCAACTTGATAAGGTTCGGGCCATTTTGCACGGTGCTATTAATCGCAAATGTGCCACTCAGAATATCGCGCAGTGCCGTTTGTAAGAAGGTGGCTTCTTTAGCCAGTGAAGCTGGCGCTGAAATACTGGTTAATTGGCTCATCAAAGTTAAGAATTCATCATTCGGTGTTACCACTGAATGGGGCTGCGGAACCAAGCGATTTTTCAGCGGCAATGCCATGTGCGTCGCGCTGTTTTCGGCGAATCGGATGGCGGACGTTTGCACCGGCATATTATCGTTAACCGCTTGCTTTGTTTGTTTTGGATCGCTTGGGTTCATCATCACGTCCACCAGCACAGCTTGAGGCGCTTGACTATTGTAGCTAATGTGAAAACCCGATGGTGAGTCGTTTTTCAGCATTTGCCAATACTGTGCAACGATTTCAATAGTACGAGATTCACCCGGTTGAATGGGGGCAAAACCCGCTGTGGGCTTAAGTACAAAGTAATCACCACTTTTTGCGTCATCGGCATTTTCTAAACTTAGATTCTGTGCGGCGATATGCTGGCGCGCATACTGACCATTTGGATCTGAGTCTGGTAGTACGCTTGCAGGCGGCCTTACCGAGCTAAAATAAAGCGCCCAGCCAGACTCACCCAATGGCTCAAGACCATTATTAGTAATCGTCAGACTGCCAAGAAAGATGTTTTCTCCAATGCCATGATCCACGACTTGCCAGCGTAATACTAAGTTATCTGGGTGAGGATGTGCGACGCTATAGTGGCTCGCAGTCAACAAGGCTAAGCCTGACAGTGAGGCAGTAATTATCTGTTTTTTTGCAAACATGTTGGCTCCTAAAATATTGTTATTGTTCGGATAGAGCGCGTACTGCTGCCACTCTATCTATGTAAACGTTTGAGCCGAGGAAGTTGGGAATGGAATCATAAATAATGCCCTAATTACGTATTTAGTATTAGGGCTGGTGTGATTAATATACCGCTATTTCATCGATATACAGGGGAAGTTTGGGGATTTGAATATCGTCAGATTGCTTACTATTAATGGCCACCACCTTTAAAAAGCGCACACTTACAGGAGCAAACGACAACACCGACATGGGCCCACGCGGATTATTAACCTCAGCTAACGTTTGCCACTGCCGTTTATCGCTTGAACCCAGCACTTGAATATGTGTTGGCGGGTGCAGTTGTCTATGTCGCCCGCTGTCAAAGCCCAGCTTAACCTGCTGCACTTGCGTTGACGCATCAAAGTCAATAACCGCCTCAAGATCGGTATCGTAAAAAATCGCGTAATCATCAACGCTGTAAAATTGATCATAAGCAAATTGACCATCCTGCAGCTTAATCGCTGAGCCTTCGGCAGCTAGCGAGGCAAGCGTTATTTCTTTTCCAAGCGCTAAATGAGGTGAAAGCGTTAAACGCGCATCGCCTACCAATTGCCCCAAATCGCTTACATAACTGCGGGCGCGAAGCTGCGTTTCGTCAGTTATCACTAGCGGCTTTTGATACTGCTGCGATTGTAGCGTTGGCTCGCTGCCGTCTAAGGTATAGTAAATAGCCGTGTCGGCAATTTCAGAGGTGATGGTGGCGACGAGCTGCTGCCCATTAATCTCGCTTGAAATAATAGGCTTATGGCTACTATAAGCGGTATTGAGGTGCATCTTCTGGTAGCGTTTTATAAGCGCGGGTAACCGATATTGGCTGTAATCAGACCACGACTTTTGTGTTTTATTCGACCACAATGTTTCGGCCAGCGCACTCAAGCGCGGAAACAGCATATACTCGGCATGACGAGGTGTTTTTATATATTCAGTCCAAAGTGCCCCTTGCGCACCAATAATAAAGGCTTGCTGCTCAGCGCTTAAGTGGCTCGGCTGTGGCTCATATTGATAAACGTTTTTTAGACTTGAAAGCCCGTGGATGGCTTTGGGCTCATCAAGATTGCGCGATTGATAAGCATCAAAATAAATATATTGATAAGGACTCATGATCACCTGATGGCCCATTTTTGCAGCTTGGATGCCTCCTTCCGTGCCCCGCCAAGACATGATCACGGCGTCATCCGCTACCCCTCCTTCTAATATTTCATCCCAACCAATCACCGTTTTACCAAGATTTTGGACGATTTTAGCGACCCGTTTAATAAAATAGCTTTGCACTTGCTCAGGTGTGGTTAACTGATGCTGTTGCATCAACTTTTTCACCTCGGGGCTTTCTAACCACTGCTTTTTTATCACCTCATCGCCACCAATGTGGATATATTGGCTCGGAAATAGCTCGGCAACCTCTTTGTATACAACAGCAAGAAACGCAAACACGTCTTCACGGGGACAAAGCACATCTTCAAAAATCCCAAACTGCGGCTGCACCTTTACTGCGCGCTGGTGGCAAGATAACTCGGGATATGCGGCAAGCATCGCACTGCTATGCCCTGGAATATCGATTTCAGGGATCACTTCAATATGTCGCGCCTGCGCGTACTCAATCACTTCCTTAATTTGCGCCTTGGTATAAAAGCCCGATACCGTTTTATTATCAAACAATGGTTGATAATCATAGGTATGGCCAACCACGGTATTAGGCCGTGTTGCCCCAATCTCGGTTAGTTTAGGGTACGCATCAATGGCGATTCGCCAGCCTTGATCATCGGTTAGGTGCCACTGAAAGACATTGAATTTATGCATCGCCAGCCAATCGATATAACGCTTCACGAACGCCACATCGAAAAAGTGCCGACTTACATCTAAATGCATGCCACGGTATGAGAATCGGGGCTGATCTTTTATTTCTACCGCAGGTATTGCCCAATTCGCCTGATTGATGGGCATACGCGACTCTATCTCAGCAGGGAGTAATTGTCGCAGTGACTGCATCCCCAAAATAATCCGGTCGCAGTATTCGCTTGTATTTCAACCCTTTCAGGTGTAACGCTCAGCGCATATCCCTCTTGAGATAGCGGTGCATCGACAATCTTAAAGGCAATACTATTTTTAGTTGTGCTATCAGCCTGAGACACTGGCAACTGATAGCCCGTAGGCGAGCGTAAAAAGGTCGCTAATTGCTGCGCAACGCGTTGAGCTTGCTGCTGGTTAAAGGTAATTTTACTGTCATGGGTAAGGTTAAAGTGACCATTACCAACACTAGCACTCAGTGGTTTTGGGGTGATCTGTAGCGCTGCACAAAGTGGTGTGAGCAACAAAGAAAACAGTAATAAACTGCTTTGCAAAAATGTATAAAAGACACTCTGGTTCATAAATAACTTCCTGAGAAAAGCCCGCTTTTAGCGGGCTTGAGTGAACTAATGAGCACTGGGCTGTGTGCAAATTAGCAAGGGAAATACTAGAAATTAAGCGTCAGCGAGGCGCTGATGGTGCGTCCTAAGATCGGCCGAGCATAGTAATAGTCGTATCCTGCTTGAACATCGTTGATGGCCCGCGGGTTTCCTTCGGTTAACCCGAGCTCATCACTGATATTTGTCGCTTTCACATGCAGCGCAACCGCGTCGGTAAAGCGATAATTCACCCCCATATCGATTGTGGTGTAGGCAGGGAGCTCAAACTTATTCTCCCCATCTGAGTAACGCTCCCCTAAATGGTGAATAGTTAAATAGATATCACCATCGTCAAAGTAGTAGGTTGGCGTTAACCTAAGCTGCACTTTGGGTGTGCGCTTCACTTGCTTGCCTTCCCAATGTGCAAATGCTCCGGTAAATCCTTCCATTTTTGGGTCTTGCAACACGCCAGTCAGCTCAAGCTGTAAATTGTCATGCGCCTGCCACACTGTTTCAAACTCAAGACCATCGGTGACAGTGTCTATCGTTTGATTCGCCACTTCACCATCGCTGCCGGTAAAATTACGTTCCACTAAGTCATTAAATTTAGTTCTAAACAAGGTCAGTGATGCGCCAATTGAATCACCAGCATAGCGAACACCCAACTCGCTAAAGGTTAGATTAACGCTGTCATTAAAGTCGGCATCAACCCCTGAGTGAATATTCTGACCGAAGCTCATTAACCTTGGCATTTCGAAGGCGTCGGCATAACGACCAAATACTGACACATCATCCGAGAAGGTATAATTGAATCCCACCGTCCATGCGGTTTCGGTTTCGCTACGAGTTTTTGACAGGAATTTGTGTGACGGCATATCGACGTAATTGTTGGCAAGATTGTTATCTATGTCATTACCAGCGCTGTCAAAAGCGCCCGCAACAGGCTGTGCAAATGTGGTTGCGGAGGCGGTGCTATCTAGCTCCAACCACTCAATCCGTACACCACCGTCAATACGAAGGTTATCGGTTGCTTGATATTGTTCATTAATAAATAAAGAGTTGGAAGTACTGGTACCAAAAGCGCTTGCCTGACCCCAGCCAGGAGCATAACCTGTTGAGCCGTGCTCGGTTAGTTGACCAACCACTTGCTGATTACTGTTAACTGCAACAATATCGAGTAATCGAGCATTGTCTTTTACTTCCGTTAAAAACTGCGATTCCCATTTATCAACTGGCAAGGAATCCGCATCTACATAGGCAAATAACCACCCAATGGTCAGCGTGTGCTGATCACCTTCATAGGTAAAATTGAGCTTATTAACAAATTGCTCAGCATCGTAGCGCGAATAAAGCGGGTAGCTTGTGGTGACTAAGCCGTTTCCGTTTAAATTGCTAACATCTGTCAGTATTTCACCACTATCGACGTATCGATACCGTGCGGCAACGGCGCCATCACTGGCAAACTGGTCCAGCATATTTTGCACATCTTGCTGTCCAAGTCGGGTATTGGCATTGACGAGTGTCGAGTTATCGAAGTTAAGCAAAATATACATGTCGTTTTCAAACTGTGAGTAACGGCCAGCGGTATTTAGCAGCCAACGGTCGCTTAACTCCCAATCTAAGTGATAGCCCAGCGTACTAAACTTGGTATGCTGCCCATCTTTAAGGTCTCGTGTTTTATAGCTGCCATCAGGCTGTAAATAGTGTAAAAAGCGCTGACCATTACCAATCAAGGTGCCATGCTGTGGGTCAACACCAGCAATGCCTTTAGGGTCGCTTTGATCTCTAAGCGGAATAGGCACAAAGAAAGTGGTATGGTCATTGAGGTGTTTGGCAGACAGCGTGAGTTGGCCTTTGTCGAACTCACGCACTAAATTGAGTCGAAGTTGACCGCCGTGATCTGCGGTAAACTCTGTGTCTCTCACACCATCAGAACGACGATAAGAGCCACCTATCGACATTTTCCAGTTGTCACTAATGGGTGTGCCATAAAAGAACTCGCCGCGATACATGCCGTAATCGGCAGCAGTTAAGCGGATCGTCGCTTCTTCAATATCATCCGGTTTACGGGTAATAAAGTTTACTAACGCCGCGGGGCCATTTGTGGTCAGTAGACCTGAGGTGCCCCACGAACCGCTTCCATATGTTCAATCGTGATATCTTGACGCTGATAAAAATCAACCCATACGCCGTCGTACACCACTGGTAGCCCATCTTCTTCAACGCCGATGTAACGGAAACCTTCACCGCCACGTAGTCCTCTAGGCGCAACATTATTGTTGGTTTCACCACCTGAATCTTCAACCCAAAAGCCTGGCACGCTTTCCAGTAGATCCGCCGTACCTAGCGGTGCTTCTCGCGCCAACTGTTCGGCATTTAATGTGGTAATTGAGACCGATGATTCCAACTTAGTTTGGCCACGCCCACCGCTGCCAGTCACGACAATTCGCTCAAGGTCGAGTAGTTTCTTTTTTTCTGTAGTTTCTTGCGTCTCTTGTGCTTGTGTTTGTGCAACCGCTGTGTGCGAACCCAATAACGCGCCACTGATAGCAAGCGCAATAAGATGTTTGTTATAACGAGATGTATTATTGCTCATGGTATTCCCTTCATTCTTGTTGTTGGCAGAGCAAGTGAGTGAAGCTCTGTAAATCTATAAACGAACGAAGGGAAAGTTTTAGGAATATTTTTATTAAACTTAGCTCAATTTAAGTCTTTGAATGTCTTTTTGCGGTGGTAATCCAAATAATCGACTGTACTCACGGCTGAACTGCGACGGGCTCTCATAACCCACCACACCACTGGCTTGGTTGGCATCTAAACCATTAATCAACATTTGCTCTCGCGCTTCTTGTAAACGCAGGGTTTTAAGATACTGTAATGGGCTTGTGCCTGTGGTACTTTTGAAATGCTGCCGAAAAGAAGACGCACTCATGTGCACTCGGTCTGCCAGTTCATTGATTTCAATTGGTCGCATAAAGTTGGTTTTAAGCCAGCTCACTGCTTTTACAATTTGACTGCTTGCAGACCCCTCAAAAGCCAACCGAGTTAAGATCTCAGCATGCGGCCCCTGTAGCAATCTAATGACGATTTCCTTTTCAATAAGCGGCGCTAAGCTATCTCTTAAATTTGCGTCGTACTCAAGAGAAAATAATCGAGACAATGCGTCGGTTAAGCCTGCATCAATATGATGTATTGAGATAGATTTGGAGACTGACTGCTTTGCGGGCTTACTTAAGTTGAGCTCCGCCGCAGTTTGCAAAATAAGGTTGTAATCGAGTTTAACAAGCATACCAACAAAGGGGTGATGGCGAGAGGCTTCGGTCACATGAGAAATGAGCGGTAAATCAAACGTCGTCAGCATAGCTTGGCCTGCGGAGCAAAACAAAATTTCGTTATCTATCGAGATTTGCTTTGTACCTTGAAGCACCACCGCCAAACTCAACGTATAAATACAATGTAATGGCTCTGTTGGGGCACTGCGAATATGCATAGAAAGCTTTTGTACTTGGCTCTCATGATCTCCGGACTTTTTACAGCACAGCAGTACACGCTGTACCAGTGGTTTCACGAGTTCACGATAATCCTCAACCATTTAACTCCCCCTTAGTGCTTACACATGCTTAGCTAAAAATGGAATAATTTGCTCCACGGCTAACGCAACGGCTTCTGGATGATCATAAAGATCGTAATGAGACCACTCTGATAATTCAACCAATTGCCTGTCTGCCGAAGCAAATGACTTCCCGTATATTGCCTTACCATCACGATAAGCGCCAAATGCACCTATCTTTTGGCCAACAATGGCCATCATAGGCTGTGTCATCAACGTTTCAGCAAATGCAAACGCGTCCCAACTTAAAATTTTGTGCGCGTGCGAAAACAACATCCGCGTTGCACCGCCCTCAGCTTGGCCTCGTTTTGTTTTGTAATACTCGGTCGCTTCAAAAACATCACGCTCCGTTAAGCCGTTTTGTTTAGCAAATTCTAGGCTTGGCGGTAGCAGCTCATTTACTTGCCCTTCAGCCCCCAATGCTTCCGCGGTACGCTGCTGTGATATCGCTTCAAGCGTACCTAAAGGATTAAATTCAGAGAAATCTTCACGGAACAAACGACCAAGGTTGACGGGCGTCACACCGATCGCGGCTTTTATCCTTTTCTCTGTAAGCGCTGAATTAAATACATAACCACCGCCGCCACAGATCCCAAGTGAAGCAATACGGTTTGCATCCACGAAATCTAAGGTAACAAGATAATCTATTGCATGGCTAATATCTTCAACACGCTGATGCGGATCTTCCTTGAATCGCGGTAGTCCTCCCGAATGACCCTGAAAGCTGGCATCGTAAGCAATAACCACATAGCCAGCATCGGCCAGTGCTCGTCCGTAGATAGCACTCGACGTTTGCTCTTTGCAGCTACCAAACGGATGTACTGACACTACCGCTGGGTATTTGTTCAAGGGATTAAAGTCATCTGGGGTTAGCATCAGTGCGGCGATATCCCAAGCCATGTCTTTATTTCTAAACGTAATTTCTTGCTGAACCATTGTTATCTCCAATTCCAAGTAACGAGTGGTAATTACCCTTTTACAGCCAAACCTAAAGCGTACGTTTGAAAAACGCTGTCAACACGCTTACGGCTTCATTGACTTGCGCTTCGCCATCGTACAATTCCATGTGGTTTGCTCCGTTAACAACATGCATGGCTTTGTCTGTTGAAGCCGCTCTTGCTATCAGGTCATCGCTCATCCATTTGCTACCTGCAACACTGCCAACTACCGCAAGTAGAGGTTGGGTAAGGAAGGCTTCAGACTTAAAAAAAGCATCGTATGTAATGATTTGAGTCAGGCTTCGCGCAGTTGCAAAACCTGGCGCAGTATGGTGTGCGGCTCGCGCTGTATGATAGTATTCCCACGCTTGGCGAAGTTCTTCGTTAGGGGCATCCTCTTCTCTAAGGGGTGCTAAAGGGATTGTTGCTGTTTCATCGCTATTTGCATCAGCAGAGCGAGCGTCAGACCCCGCCTGAATATAAGGCATAGCAAGTGCATCAGCTACGCTATTATCCCAACCATTTCTAAACATTTGTCCAATATTTACCATACTGACCATACCAACCGCTTTAATTCTTTGGTCATTGATTGCTGCATTCGCCGAATAGCCAGCGCCAGCACAAATCCCCATGACACCAACTCGATCGTTATCAACAAATGGCAGGGTCGTAAGGTAATCAATCACAGCACTGATATCTTCGGTACGCACATGTGGGTTTTCTAATTGACGAGGCTCACCCGTACTTTCCCCTTGATATGAAGCATCGTAGGCGATGGTAACGAACCCTTGCTCCGCCAATCTAGATGCATAGGTGCCAGCAGTTTGTTCCTTTACGCCACCACCGGGATGAGAAACAACAATGGCAGGATAAGTCTTCAACTCGTCAAACTCTGTAGGTAAATTGAGTAAACCTGAAAGCGTGATAGCTAAGCCATTTGTGTTTGGAAAAGTAACTTTGTTCATGTGAAACCCTCAAAAATAAATGTGACTAATGCGCTGATATACATTGCCAAGAACACTGCGCTTTGTTGCTATCTAGTATAGGTAAGCGTAATTATGAATGTTTGCCTAAAATGATGAGGTGTTTGTCTATTTCAACGAAAAGTACTTATTTACATACCGCATAAACGATAAAGATTTGAGTTACTAGAATGTACCTAGTTTTGACCTAATCTGCGCCTTTCTATGCTCATATGGGTACTGAGAATCGGGGTGATCTCTGACTCTGGGGCGGGAGCAAAAAGGTGGTTGCCTTGGATAAGGTGACAGCCATTGAGATTAAGAGACTTAGCTTGCAACGCGGTCTCAACACCTACCGCTACACATTCTACATCCAAGCTCTTTGCCATCTGTACAATCAATTTTGCAATATCATTTTGTGAAGCAACCGACTGAGGGGTCGCAAGGAAAGCCGGTGGAATTTTAATGGTTTCAAACGTAAGTTTTTGCAAGTACAGCATGCTGGTATGCCCAACACCAAAATGATCAATCGAGATCCGCATACCGGTTTGCTCCAATTCCGCCATCACTTCCGGTGCTTTATCAAGTAGCTCTATCAGGTCAACTTCTTTGATTTCTATTTCAATTTGCCGAGATGGCAACTGATGTTGCGCAGCCTGCTCCATAAAGTTTTTTATTACAGTTTTATTGGTTAGTTCAGCAAGCGAAAAATTAAAGCTAACCACGAGATTATCGTACTCGTAAAACCATGTTTTCATCGCCAGAAAGGCCAGTGCTCTGAGCTGTTGCCCAATTTCTACCATCAGATCGCCATCACATGCCGCTTCAAAAAAATCTTCAGGTACCAACAATTGGTCATCTTGCTGCCACCTTGCGAGCACTTCAAGTTTTTTAATCTTGCGGGTATGCGCATCGACAATAGGCTGGTAATAAGGAATAAACTCTCGATTATCTAATCCCTGAATGATCCGACTTTCTTGCACTAAACGCTGCTCCGACTCGTGATCTAGGCGTGCGTTATAAAATTGAAACTCCGTTTGTGTGGCTTTTTTAGCTCGATACATTGCGGTATCAGCATGCTTTAACAAAGCTTCCGTGTTGTCACCATCATCAGGGTAAATTGCAACGCCAGCACTCACCGTGGCTTTTAGACTAACTTGGCGCAAACAATATTGTCCATTAACGCTACTCAATACTTTGCTCACGACCTTACGTACGTATTTTTTATCTTGGATCCCGTCAATGAGTAACACAAATTCATCGCCCCCCATTCTGGCAACGGTGTCGCACCCTCGAATTTGCTGAGTTAATCGACTCGCAATTTCTTTGAGTAATAAGTCGCCATAATCGTGCCCCAGTGAGTCGTTGATTTTTTTGAATTTGTTGACGTCAATAAATACCAAAGCAAACTGGTGACTCATGCGCTTGGCTCGTTTACAAGCCTGCACTAAACGGTCATGCAGCAATAAGCGATTGGGTAACCCAGTTAATGCATCGTGATGAGCTAGGTGATTCATTTTTTTCGCCATCAATCTCGACTCTGTCACATCTTGAAAGACCATTACAGTGCCAAGGTAGCTGCCATCTTTAGCTATAATAGGAGAGAAGGAATCTTGGATAGCAAAGGTAAGACCAAGATGATTGGTGATGGAAGTGAGTTCAGGTAAACAAATGGTATGGCCTTGCTTTAGGCAAAGTTCAGGGAATTGATTCACCGAAGCTTTGGTTTCTTCGTGATACATAGACATCACATCATCAAATCGCCGCCCGACCACTTCTTCATTTAACATCGCGAGAATGGCTTCTGTGACTGGATTAATATAAGTGATCACGCCATTTACGTCTGTACAGATCACGCCATCACCAATAGAGCTCAGCGTCACTTCGAGCAATTCCTTTTCTTCTTCTAGTGCTTGAGCGAGGCGGTTTTCTCTGTTGCTAGTATTAAAATAACAGAGATACCCTGTAACGGTATCCGCGACTTTAATTGGTAAAGTAACAGGACTAATAACTTTGCCACTGTGTTTAGTCGTGCAATTACCATAACTTTGCATAACAAGCGCTTCGAACATGCTTATTGCACCACTCTTCCCCTCGCTATGGATGTTACCGCTCACAGCGATTAAATTTTCAAGTTTTAACCCTATTACTGTGCTGCCAACACCCAGTATGGATTGCATTTGGTCATTGGCTTGTAGAATAACGCCATCGCTGTCTAACACCGCTTGTGGCACGGTAGAGTCATCATCAACCATAATTTTTTTAGTATCTTGAGCTTGCCACCAAAGCAGTGCTACAAACAAAAAAACTAAAGCGATGATGATGATAAAAGTCACTGGTGACAGTAAGAATAAGCCCAATTTATCGGCCATAAGCATGGTTAAGGAGAGTAAAATACCAACAACTAAGAATATCCGTCTCATTGCCTAATCAAACCTAAGTATGGTGAAGATGCATTTAGCGGTGTTTTGTAAAATGATTGCCCTTGCTATCGGCACTTCTACGCTGAATCTAAACTCGTTAGATAAGTCTATCGGCTGATTACGCAGTAAGCAGGTATCAAACACAAAGAGATGTTTGCATCAGTGTTTAATAACTATTGTTCACAATAGCAACGAATTCAAGTTTTTATCTGTTCTGAAAACGAAAGATTATTGCAGTAAAACTTCAGTATTTACGTGTGCTGTAAAGGGGCTTTACAGCACATCGCCTGGTTATTTAAGCTGAGGTTTGAATAAGGAATATGTCAACTAATTATTTTTAAACTCAAGTTATTTAGACCACACCGCAAATTCATTGCCGCTCGGCTCAATAAAGTGAAAGCGACGACCGCCAGGAAATTCAAATATAGCCTTGCTTATCTCTCCGCCCGCTTGCTCTACTTTGCTTTGTACGGCTTCCAATTCATCGCTGTACAACACTACGAGCGCTCCACCTTGCGCTTGTTTAGAAGACACATCGGCTCGGAAAAAGCCGCCATCAAGGCCTGAATTTGCAAACGCAATATAATCTGGCCCGTAAGATTCAAATTGCCAATCAAACACCTGCTCGAAGAAAGCTTGTGTTGCTACTAAGTCTTTTGCTGCTAATTCTACATAGTTTATATGGTTGTTCATCTTTTATTCCTTTTAAAATCTGTGCTTCATTTATGCTGTTATCGCCTCGGGCCTGTTGACCTTTGCTGTTTGATTTTTGTTCTTCTGAGTGTGTTTTGGTCGCGACGCTCGACTTGCCGCCTAGTAATCTAGGCAAAAGTTGAGCAACAATGAACAAAGCGCACTCAGATGAACCCAAAGGGCAGCGCTTGATTAGCATTTCTTCTGTGTTGCCCCACAAGGATGTGGGGTAAGGTGACTTTGCAGGAGCACAAAGTCTTTATCGCCAGACTTACATAGAATGACTATGCTACGCTGGCTCTGCCTTGTATAAATACCAATCAAACTGCTGCAAAAACAAACTTGAAAGAGCAACAGGCCCTAATAGAAAGCATTTTGTAGTCGCTTCTAAATCAATGTTAAAGTGTAGGCAATTTTATTCAGCGTTTATTATTGATTGTGCGATTATTATCTCTGCTCACTACTTTAGGAACTATCACATTCATGAGTTTCATCACTTCAGCTCACGCAACAGCAGCACAAGTGCCACTGACCACTTCGCAAATGCTTGGACAAAAGCTTATGCTCGATTTCCGCTATTACTGCGGTGAAAGCAAAAGGCCAAGTGGAGATTGTAGAGCAGCGATGACAACTTTACCGCCTGAGCTGTCCGAATTAATTAGTAAATATGACATCGGTGGCGCTATTTTGTTCGCCGAAAATGTGCAAAACACCGCGCAAATCGTCAGTCTAACCAATGCTTTGCAAAGTGCGGCACAACAAAGTAAAAGTCAACTTCCTTTATTTATTGCCATCGATCAAGAAGGTGGCCGTGTTGCGCGAATAAATCGTGAACAAGCAACGTCGTTTACCGGCAATATGAGTATTGGGGCAACCTATCCAAAACGGGGTGATACTTACGCAACCAAAGTGGCAAGCGCAATTGGAAAGGAGCTAAATAGCTTAGGGATCAACGTAAACTTCGCCCCAACGGTAGATGTGAACAGCAACCCGAACAATCCGGTTATCAATGTGCGTTCATTCTCGGAAAATCCAAAAGTGGTCGCCAAATTAGGTCTTGCTCAGGTAAAAGCATTTGAGGCCGCAGGCGTTCTCTCTGCGCTAAAGCATTTTCCTGGCCACGGTGATACACATGTTGATAGCCACACGGGACTACCTCGTGTTGATCACGACCGCGACAAAATTAACCAGCAAGATTTATTGCCCTTTGCCGAGATAATCAAAGCATCGCCTCCTGGCATGATAATGACTGCCCATATTCAATATCCGGCGCTCGACAACAGTAAAGTCGTCAACTCTCAAGGTGAGAGCATGATAAGGCCTGCGACTATGTCTTATCAGATCATGACACAACTACTGAGACACGAGTTGGGATACCAAGGCGTGACCGTCACCGATGCGCTAGATATGGCTGGGATCAGCGACTTTTTTAACCCAGTCGATGCTACAATTGAAACGTTTAATGCCGGCGTGGATATCGCGCTAATGCCTATTGCTATTCGCAATCGTGCAGACATCAAACGCTTTGAGCAATATATGGCTCAGCTAGCCGACGCGCTTGATACCAATAAACTAAACCAAGCACAACTTAGCAGTTCTATGGCCCGTATCGCTAAGCTCAAGACAAAGCTGCCGCAATCGAGCGCTTCTTTGGCCATTGCCAATTCAACACTGGGTAATCCAAGCCATCGTCGCTTAGAAGCAGAGCTTGCACTAGCGGCTATCACCGAAGTAAAAAATGATGGTGTATTGCCGCTCAGAGATAACGCACAAGTTGTTCACCTTATCATGCCTGACAGACAAAAATGTTTTGCACTGGAGCAAGCGTTACAAACATACAGCAAAAACTCGCTCACACTTTCTTGTACAAGCCTACAAGCCTACGACCCAAACATTGCACATGATGCAATTAAACAGGCCGACGTGATAATCGCCGCACATGCATCACCACCGCAAAGTGCGGTAGAAATTGGCGGCATGGACGATGTAAAAAAGTTACGAGAGCATGGGGTGGCGCGTAATGTACAACCTGAGGCGCTGAAAGCATTACTGCAATACGGTCAGAAACTGGGTAAAAAGCAGCTATTTATCAGCCTAAGAGCACCATACGAAATTAGTACCTTTGGCCCTCTTAGTAACGCAGTATTAGCAAGTTATGCTTATAATGTAGACGTAAATCATGATAAAAAAGTAGCTGGGCCTGCCTACACGGCGCTGGCCAAAGTGATTTTAGGAATAGCGAATGCGGAAGGTTCACTGCCTGTTACAGTAAACCACTAATTGGAGGAATCTATGGATCCCAGTGCTTCTTTAAGTGCACCACATGCAATAAGAAAATTGATCAAGGATGGTGATTATACGGGCCCTACTAAAGGGTTCGTGCCTGGGTTCACACAATGTAATGTGATTATTTTGCCACAAAGCGAAGCATATTCATTCTTTCGCTTTTGTGAGAGTAATCAATCTGTTTGCAAGCTAATTATTCCGCCCAGCGAGCCGGGTAATTTTAACTTTGACACTTTGGGGAAAGATATAGACATTCGCTACCACCTCCCCAAGTATCAGATTTTAAAGCATGGCCAGCTCGCCCAAGAATGCCATAATATAGAAGAGCACTGGCGCGACGATTTAGTTACCTTTGCTTTTGCCAGTTATCTTTCTTTTGATAACTTACTCGCGCAGTATGGAATAAACCCGCCATCGGCGAATCCAACCACGCCTTTACCACTCTACATCAGTAATCTGCCTTGCAACTCAGTAGATAAGTACGAGGCGAATCAAATATTGGCGATGCGCCCATTAACCAAGCAAAATCTTATTAGTACCATTCAAGCGGCAACGCTGAGCCGACTTCCCTATGCGTTGCCACTTCATTTTGGTGAACCTAATGAGGTCGGGATCAAAGATCTGAGCAAGCCTAATTTTGGCGAGCCATTGATTTGTAAAGAGGGGCAGCTTCCGGTTTTTTGGGGTTCCAGCCTAACAGCTCAGTTAGCCATAGCAAAAGCGGCACCTGAGTTTTGTATTATGAATAGTCCACACCATTTATTGGTGACAGATAGACAAGATTTAGAGCTTGCAGTAACGAAGTAGGAAATAAGCATGTTATTAAATTGCGACTTGGGTGAAAGCTTTGGCGCTTGGAAAATGGGGTTAGACGAACACGTAATGCCACATATCGACATGGCCAATGTCGCTTGCGGTTTTCACGCAGGAGATCCTGATGTACTCGCGCAAACACTAAAGCTGGTCAACACGCATCAAGTGACGCTTGGCGCACATCCAAGCTATCCAGACCGCCAAGGGTTTGGCCGCCGCTCAATGCAGCTCTCTGAGCAAGAGATCATCAACACCTTACATTACCAAATTGCCGCAATTGAAGGGATGGCAAAGGTGCAAGACTTGACGCTAAGTTATGTAAAACCACACGGCGCACTTTATAACGATATGATGAAGTCACAAAGGATATTAAGCTGTGTTATCAGGGCCATTTCACACTATCCAAGTGAGCTTAAGTTGATGGTGCTAGCCACTGCGCAACAAGCAAGTCACCAACAACTCGCCGACGACTATAACGTATCACTGATTTTTGAAGCCTTTGCCGATAGGCTTTACACCGATGAAGGCTTACTGACTCCCCGCTCTGAAGCGGGCGCAGTGCATGACAAATCAGCGCTACTTGCACAAGTTAGGCAATTACACCAGCAAGGCAGTGTTACAACTGCAAGTGGGAAGTCACTTTCCTTACGTGCCGACACCTTATGCGTTCACGGTGACAACGAGGCGAGCATTGCCTTAATTGAAGAAATAAGAAACGTGATAAATCAATAATTTGTGATAGTCTGGCCGTACATGTTTAATAAGTGAAAGTTAACTAAGCGAAAGGACTTTACATGCAGCTCACAACAGAAAGACTTACCTTAAGACCTATACTTAATACAGATTGGCCGCTATGGTTAGAACTTCATCAACAACCAGATGTCATGCGTTTCATCGGTGAGATTACCGATGAAGCTACGCTGCGTGAAAAGTTTAACCGTGGTTTAAGCGCCGGACTTGGGCAGTGGCACAAAGAAGATAACACCTGGCTCACCTTAGTGATTGAAGAAACGGCCACAGCGACCCCAATCGGGCTACACGGATTTTTAAGTATGTGGACACCGTTTCAACAGGCCGAGTTAGGTTTTATGCTTTCCCCCGAGTTTCAAGGAAAAGGTTACGCCTTTGAAGCTTCTAGAGCCGTCATTGATTTTGCCTTGCACGAATGTAATTACCACAAGCTCATCGCCACCGTTACGCAAGGAAATCAAGCCTCTCACCATTTACTCAAAAAACTAGGATTTGAGCTTGAAGGCACGCTAAAACATAACTTCCAAATTAACGGCGAGTGGGTAAATGACGAGAAGTTTGGATTGCTTAAGTAATAACAGAGCGGTACTCACCAAATGAGGGCGGATCATTTGTTTTTAAAAACGCTAGATCTCCCTCATTCTAACCACCCGCTATAGCTATAACATGGGTAACACTCATGCTTCTTAGCAAGTTAATCACTATTACGCTCAGAAGGCAGATCACTCATATATTCCACAAACTCAATTTCATATCCAGCTGGATCAATAAAGTAAACGTTTTTTCGGTGTGGATGCTGCGCTCCGACTTTATCGACCGCATAACCCGCTTCGGTTAGCCTATTAACGACACGCTCGATACTTTGAACCACATAGGCAAAATGTGCCAAGCCGACTTGGTGACCTTCGAGTGCTCTGTTGTGACCCTCACCGTGATCGCTAAACGCTATATAATGATAGTCATCACCAAAATGCAGCCATGTTCGTGCTTTGCCGTACCACTCGCCTTGCCCTTTGCTTCTAACTTTCCAGTGAGGAAATGCGGCGCGATAAAAGTGAAGCACCTCTTCTAGGTCGCTAACTACCAAATTTACGTGTTCTAAGTACATATCATCCTCTTCATTATAAATTTCGCTAACTGCTGGCAACGATAAAACCGCAAGCTAAGTTGAGGTAAAGCACTTTTTTATAGACTTTTAATTTGTTCACCGCAAAGAGTTGATTAAGCTGCAATATGGCGCATAGTGGAAATGATAATTAGAAACAGGATGAGTCATGAAATACTTTCTAGCAGGCGTCGCGATTGCGAGCTCAGCTTGCGCTGTGCAAGCCGCATCGCTTGAGCCAACCGATATATTTAATCTTGAATATGCTAATCAAATTGACATCACCAATGACGGTGACAAAGTCTTCTTCGTGCGAAACCGCATGGATATCAAAAGTGATAGAAAAGTCGGTAATATTTGGTCTGTAGACCTTGCTACCAATGCAATGCAGCCAGTTACCTCTGGATTGCACATGGATTATTCTCCTGTGCTGTCGCCCAGTAATGATCGCATCGCTTTTGTTTCTACTCGCGACGGTAGCAGCCAAATTTATGTGAAATGGTTAGCAACCGGTGCCATTGCCAAGATCAGCAATTTAGCTCATGGACCATCAGGACTATATTGGTCACCAGATGGTAAAAGCTTATACTTTAGCCAGTTTGTTCCCAGCCAAAAGGCACCACCGGTATCTGTTACAGGAAAACCCAAGGGGGCAGAATGGGCAAAACCACCCGTATTTATCGATGAGGTATATTATCGCGCCGACGGTGCTGGTTATACCGAACCGGGCTTTAATCATATTTTCAAAATTGACGCCAACGGTGGCAACGCAAAACAGTTAACCTCAGGCAACTTTGATCATGGCGGCGAACTGAGTTTTGCTGATGACGCAAAGGCACTGTATTTTTCGGCTAATCGCCACAAGGATAACCAATTAAACCCAACCAACAGCGAAGTCTATAAGCTAGACCTAAACTCGCTTGAAATCACAGCGGTAACTGACCGAGTTGGCCCAGATAATCACCCAGAGGTGTCACCTAATGGCCGCTATCTGGCTTACCTTGGTTATGATGATAAAAAAACCAATTACGAGAATAGCCTACTCTATGTCAAAGATCTCAAATCAGGCGAAACCAAAACCTATGCAGCCGATTTAGATAGAAGCCTTGCCTCTATCACTTGGGCCGCCAACAGCCGTGGCGTCTATGTAAGTTACGACAGTGAAGGGAAAACCACACTTGGCTACCAGCCGCTAAAAGGGCGTTTTGAGCAGATAACGGATGCCATTGGTAGTGTTAGTTTTGGTCGCCCCTATTCAGGTGGTGACTATACCATCAGTGATCGTGGACTAGTGGCTTTTACACTTGCAGATACCCAGCGCCCTGCCGATGTCGCAATTGTAAAACGCGGCGAGCCAAGACCAATTACAAAGCTTAACGAAGATGCCCTTGGCGATAAAACACTGGCAAAAGTTGAAGAAGTTTGGCTAAAGTCGACACATGATCAACTGCCAATTCAAGCTTGGGTCGCCTACCCTCCTGGGTTCGATAAATCTAAAAAGTATCCGCTCGTACTTGAGATCCACGGTGGCCCAGTTGCAAACTATGGCCCACATTTTAGCGCCGAAGTACAACTTTTTGCCGCCCAAGGCAGCGTCGTGCTTTACATGAATCCACGAGGCAGCGACTCCTACGGCAAAGAGTTTGCTCAAACTATCCACCATAACTACCCAAGCCATGACTTTGACGACCTAATGACAGGTGTCGATCACCTGATTGGCGAAGGCTATATAGACAAAGACCGCTTGTTTGTTACGGGCGGTTCAGGTGGCGGCGTACTCACTGCGTGGACTGTCGGTCACACGGATAGATTCGCAGCAGCGGTCGTAGCAAAGCCGGTGATTAACTGGTATAGCTTTGTATTAACTGCAGATTTCTATCCATTTTTTGCGGACTACTGGTTCCCAGGAAAACCATGGGAGCACATGGAACATTATATGAAACGCTCGCCTATTAGCTATGTGGGTAATGTAAAAACCCCAACCATGCTACTGACAGGTGAAGCGGATTATCGTACGCCAATTTCAGAAACTGAGCAGTATTATCAGGCGCTTAAGCTACAAGGTGTAGAAACAGCTATGGTCAGAATTCCAGATGCCTCACACGGAATCACCAAAAGGCCATCCAACCTGCTAAACAAAGTGGCTTATATTCAGTGGTGGTTCGACAAGCACGATCCGAAGAAATAAACGGGATCCCAACCAAGCCGGGGCAGCCTTGCCTCGGTTTCTTTACTAATTTATCTAACTTGTTTATTGTTAAAGAAAATCCACAAAAATAGGGAATTCAATATGGATTATGTCTCTCTCAATCGTGCGGCATGGGAAGAACGAGCCAAGGCACATTTTGATTCTGAGTTTTATGACGTCAATCGCTTTTTACAAGGTACCTCTTCACTCAATCCCATAGAATGTGAGCTACTTGGTAATGTATCAGGCAAGAGTCTGCTTCACCTACAATGTCACTTCGGCTTAGATAGCCTGTCATTCGCAAGGCTGGGGCTAAGGTAACAGGTGTCGACTTTTCGACAGAAGCCATTACCCGAGCAAATACATTGGCTCAACAAACAGGGCTTGATGCCTGTTTTATCTGTCAGGATATCGCGCAATTTGGGCTTGAGAATACCACACAATTCGACATTGTCTTTGCATCCTATGGCACCATCTGCTGGTTGCAAGATTTATCTCAGTGGGCTGCCACTATTGCCCGTGCATTGAAGCCCGGCGGTCAGTTTTGTTTCGTGGAGTTTCACCCAAGCATTGACCTTCATTTGGGTTACCCTTATTTCCCACAAACTCAGCCTGATATTAGCGAAGAATCAACCTATACCGAAAACCACCAAGATAGCAAACAAACCATTGCGACTTGGCCACACTCAATCGCCGAAGTGATACAGTCCTTAATGCAAGCTGGTCTTACAATTACCCACTTCGATGAGCACCCTTTTAGTCCATATAACTGCTTTGAAGGTTTAGAGGCAGTGTCTGGACAAGGCTTTCAGTTATTGAGTAAAGGGCATCAAGTTCCATTGCTATTTTCAATATTGGCGAATAAAGCGGAGTAGGACTCATTACTCCGCCGTATATTTTTTCATACCCAATACAATTACGAGACTATTAAGCACTAACTTTGCGCACCTAGCTAGCTACCAAAATTCAATATGATCTTACAAGCTTTCTGTTTTAAGCCAATTATTGCAAAAGACTAAATTAAAGTTTTACTTCAAAAATATTCTTGCTATAGAAAAATAAATATAACACTTTGATAAGTTAGATTTTTTATCGATTTATTTTTCCGAACATACCAATTTGTTTTTCTGGATTTTCTCTTTTTAATTTGTGAACTAAAGTTTAACACGCAGTTTGAGACACACTTTAATTACGAGGGAAAACCCCATGAATAGAAAATCTAGAACGATGTTGTCTGCCGTAGCGCTCGCAGTAACAACAACGCTATCAGCCCCGAGCTTTGCTGCAATGAGCGAAGCGAAAACCAACCAATTTTGGTGGCCAGAACAACTAAACCTAAGCCCATTAAGACAACACAGCCCAGAATCCAACCCTTATGGCGCAAGCTTTGACTATGCCGCTGAATTTAGCAAACTAGATCTTAAGCAAGTCAAAAAAGACATTGAGCAAACACTCACTGATTCGCAAGACTGGTGGCCTGCCGACTGGGGTCATTATGGTCCCTTTATGATCCGTATGGCATGGCATAGCGCTGGGGTCTATCGTGTACACGATGGCCGTGGTGGCTCGGCAGGTGGCCAACAACGTTTCGATCCGTTAAACAGCTGGCCTGATAACGCGAACTTAGACAAAGCAAGACGATTATTGTGGCCGATTAAACAAAAATACGGCCGTAGCCTATCGTGGGCAGACTTAATGGTCTTAGCAGGCAACGTTGCGCTTGAGTCAATGGGCTTTAAGACCTTTGGTTTCGCAGGTGGCCGTCAAGATGATTGGGAACCTGATTTAGTTTATTGGGGGCCAGAAGATGCTTTCTTAAAAGACAAGCGTCGTGACAAAAAAGGCAAGCTAAAGGGTCCATTGGCAGCCGTTGAAATGGGACTTATTTATGTCAATCCTGAAGGTCCACACGGTAAACCAGACCCATTACTTGCCGCAAAAGATATTCGCATGTCATTTGGTCGCATGGCCATGAACGACGAAGAAGTGGTCGCACTTATCGCGGGTGGTCACACCTTTGGTAAAGCACATGGCGCGAAAAAGCCATCTGATTGTGTGGGTAAAGAACCAGCCGCAGCAGAGATTGAAGCACAAGGTCTAGGTTGGAAAAATAAATGCGGCACGGGTAAAGGTGCAGACACCACAACAAGCGGTTTAGAAGGGGCTTGGACGGTCACACCAACTCAATGGTCAACCAATTATCTCGACAACCTAATGAACTTCAACTGGGTAATGACAAAAAGCCCAGCAGGTGCGACCCAATGGATCCCTGACAACAAAGCTGCGGCAAACCTAGTGCCAGACGCCCACATTGAAGGTAAACGCCATGCACCAATAATGTTCACCACGGATTTAGCATTAAAATTTGACCCTGAATATCGTAAGGTCATTGAACGCTTCCGCAAAGATCCAAAGCAATATGAGTTGGCGTTCGCGAAGGCTTGGTTCAAATTGACCCACCGTGATATGGGTCCAAGAGCCCGTTATGTGGGTTCAGAAGTACCAAGCGAAGTACTGACTTGGCAAGATCCAATTCCAAAAGCGGATTACAAGATGATTGATAGTAAGGACATAAGCGCCCTGAAAAAATCAATCTTGAACTCAGGTCTAACAAAGCAAGAACTGATCAGAACGGCATGGTCGGCAGCATCTAGCCACCGTGTTACTGATATGCGTGGTGGTGCAAACGGTGGCCGTTTACGCCTCGAGCCTCAGGTAAGTTGGGAGATAAACAACCCTGACGAAGTAAACAAAGTGCTAGCTACATTGACGGACATTCAAACCCGCTTTAATAAGCGTGCTGGCAAAAAAGCGGTCTCTATTGCCGACTTGATTGTGTTAGGTGGTTCTGCAGCAGTTGAAAAAGCCGCAAACGACGCGGGCTACAAAGTAAATGTAGCGTTTAAACCGGGCCGTACCGATGCCTCACAGGCACAAACGGACGTCTTATCATTTAGCTATCTTGAGCCAAAGGCAGACGCGTTCCGTAACTATTACAGTGATGAGGCATTTATGTCACCAACTGAAATGTTAGTAGACAAGGCCAATATGCTGGACCTATCTGTACCTGAAATGACGGTACTATTAGGCGGCCTACGTAGCTTAGACGCAAACTACAAAGGCGCAGAGCACGGTGTATTTACTGACAAACCTGGTCAGTTAAGCAACGACTTCTTTGTTAACCTGCTAGATATGTCGACCAAATGGTCAAAGGTAGAAGGTCAGGAGGGTCTATACGAAGGTCGTGACCGTAAAACTGGAGAGATAAAATGGACGGCAACACCGGTTGATTTAATCTTTGGTTCTAACTCTGAACTTCGCGCAATTACCGAAGTCTATGCATCGGACGATGCCAAACAGAAGTTTGTAGACGATTTTATCGCCGCTTGGGTGAAGGTAATGCAACTAGACCGCTTTGACTTAAAATAAACCAATTAAGTAGCGCAAACAGGGCCTAATTCAGGCCCTGTTTTTTATTCGTGCTGCACACCTACCAAAGTCAAAATCTAGCCAACATGCATTTTCGCACCACATGCCCGCAGTGTTTTCACCAGACAATTTGTAAATTAGTTTCAGGTACTAGAGACCCCCCGGGTAGACAAATATGGTTGATAATTTACCTGACTGACCATGGGGAGTTGGCTTTATGCAACAGGTAGAGAGCCGATTCTTCAATTTAGTTGATGCACAAAAAATCGGCGCTTAGCGCGCCGAGTGAACTTAATGATCAATCATATCAGCCAAAATGATGGCTGCGTGGGTTTCCACCGCACCTGAATCGAAACCATACATGTGCCCATATTTGTTCGCTAGCTCGGAATGCACATTATTGATGATCTCTTCTTGCCAGCGTTTGAACCAAACGAAGTGGTTGCCGTCACTAAAAATTGGGGTGTAGGGCGCAACTTCTAATTGTTTACCGACTTCCGTTCTAACATCAGCAATGTATTCCAGCAGATCTTTTACGTCCTTTTTTGAGCCTATATTGCCATGGCCGCCATTAATAAAGTTCCAGTGCTTACTGAGCGGTTTCCTCAGAAGATTTTGTAGATCCACTTCGTAACCATGGAAATCTTCCGCTCCCGCGAAATTGTAAAACGGCAGTTGATCAGGGTTAATCATGTCAGCGAAATGCAGCACGCGATCGCTTGGAATTAGAATCATCGTGTTATCTGGTGTGTGACCAGAACCTTCTGGTGCCATCATCTTCAGCCTTATTGAGCCAAATTTGACCGTTCTAGCTCTTTTCAAATCGTACACTTCATTTGGTGCAGGAACTTTAGGGGTTCTCACACCGTTTTCGTTCAATTCAGCGTGAAGGTTGATCTTGTCAGCAACGGTTTGACTCGCGATAACACGGACACGCCCCACCCTTGGGTAATTTTTCTTAATTAAGTCAATAAGTTGATTACCTCCACCTACATGATCTAGGTGATAATGAGAGTACATAATAGCTGTGATCGGCTTATTGGTGATGGATTGAATACCTCGAAACAGCGCATCAATACGACCATCACCAAGAGGGTCAATCAGCAACACCGAGTCTTTGGACACCACAACGGTAGCGTTGTAGTAATTTACTCCGATCCAGTAGGTGTTTTTACCCAATTTCTGTACAGTGAATTTACTGTCATCAAACTGGCGTTCATAAAGGTTATTGATTTTTTGGCCGATTTTCAGCGAGTGCTTTGCTGATGGTTCAACTTCGATTTGAGCCGTTTCACCAGGGAATAAAATCGCGTGTTGGTTATTATGGTCATGGCCTAACGCACTGACATTAAAAGTAAACACTGCAGCAGCAATAGGGGTTAAAGCTAGGGTGGGTAGTTTCATTTTTCTCTCCTCAATAAGATGAAAAAAAGATAAAACAAAAACAAACATATCAAAAATGCATGTTTGTTATAGTATGTAGATCATTTACGCATAATTTTATACGGTGATGGCATGGGTGTACCTGAGTTGAATCTACGCAGTATTGACTTAAATCTGTTAACGATCTTAGAGAAGGTGTTGATCCACAAGCATATTAGTCAAGCCGCTCATGCATTAAACATGAGCCAGCCAGCAGTGAGCCGAGCCCTGATGCGCTTGCGAAAGCAATTTGGTGATCCATTGTTGGTAAAGGTGAAAAATGAGTACCGTTTAACTGCAAAAGGCGAGCGCCTTCGTAGCGAACTGGAGCTATCACTCACTACTATTCGTCATATGTTGGTGGATGATGAGTTTGACCCTCTGCAATACTCGGGCGTGTTCACTATAGGGGCGCTGGATTTCGAAATGATGATGATTGTGCCGAAATTGTTGGCGCGCTTGCAACAGCGAGCTCCAAATTTGAAATTACAAATTGTGTCTTACAACTCGTTTATACCGCTTCATGACTACTTGGAAAAGGTGGCGGATTTATTACTGTATTCCACAGATGAGACACCCACCAACGTATTTAAACAGCGTTTATTTAATGACAATTATGCCATAGTAATGTGTTGTCAGCATCAATGGGCTCATCAGCCTATGACGTTAGCGCGCTATTGCCAGAGCCGACATCTCATCGTTTCTGGTAATGGCTTGTGCAAAACGGATATGGATCATGAGCTAAAAAGGTTGGATGCTCAGCGAGAAGTAGTGGCATCTTTACCACATTTTTCGATGGTGCCGGAGTTATTGATTAACACGGATCTGATTGCCACTTTACCAAAGCGTCTGGTCACTCATTTAAGTAGACGTTATGACATCACGGTAGCCGATTTACCGTTCCACACTGCCGATTTTCAAGTTGAACAATTTTGGCATCTCATTCATCACAATAGCCCAATCCACCAGTGGGTGAGGCAGGAAATAAAAAGCTTGGTGGATGAAGAAATCGGTGAAACGGCGTGAGGCAACTTGATTGAATCGCCTCTTCACTCGATCTCTCAACTGAGCATTATCTTTATCGATAGCCCTGTTATTAAACGGCTAAACAGCGCCTCGCGCAGCTAGACATCCAGAGTTATTTTTAGGCAATGCTACAAAGCAAAGCCGAGATGCGAACTTATCCGTCACCACATCGCTTTGTGCTTTATCGCTACTGTTATAGAGGTGCAAGTGATTATTTTCGACAAAATAAAATCCCAATTGGTTTAATCGTGCCGCCCACCGAAACCCCGATGCTAAATCACACTTTATATAAACACTTAACTCTCGATATTGCATTTGCTGATCACCGCCCCACAGCAACTGATAAGGCACATTTGCGCGTTGTAAAGCCCCTTGCCAAAATCGTGATAAGCGCTGATTTTTATCTTCACAAAGTACGTTTCCATGTGGATTCCAAAGGCTCAAGATAGCGCCCCGTGTATCAAAGCGGGTTGGCCGTAACGGTTGAAAATATACTTGTAAATAAAGCTGCCACAGGTTTGGTTCAATTTTCATGTTTTACTGCTTGTTTGATTGTATTGACCAGTTATCAAGATGGGCTCATGGCTGCTGGTTCGGCTGCTCCATGTAACCGGCCTATACATCTTATCAATAACTAAAAAATTATCACTTAACCAATACAGCAACTCGCTTTTGCTCGTTCTCCGTGAAGGTTTGTTTGAGTAGTAACTCGACTCTTTCTTTTGCGATTTGGCTATCACCAAGCTCGGCTAGAATATTTTGCTTTTGCAGCATAAAGCTTTGTAGTTTTTGCTGCCAATGCTGTTGTTGCTTCTGGACTTCAAGTATACGAGTTGCGGCTTTATCGCCATATTCAGCACTTAGTTCGTTATAGTGTTTTTGCTGCCAGTTTGCGTTTAGGGTGTGTAACTGGGCTGAGGTTTGAAATAACACTTGTTCACGCTTTGGAAGCCCACTTATATGCGTCTCAATTAATTGCTGCTTTTGCGATTCAGATATAGATGCGTCTGACAAAATTTGCCAGCGACTCAAAGCTTGAGTATCCCACGCATTAGCATCTTCAAACCAAACTGCTATCACTTCATCCGTAAAAAATTGCCGCTGCAGTGCGTGTAGCAGCTCAACACGTTCTAGTAGATTAAGATGCGTATCCACATCAATTAAGGCCTGCTTAAATTGCACGTAGAGACCTGCAACTTCGTGAAGGCATTGTGGTAATAATTCCAGATAAGCTTGCCACTGCTCGGCTTGGTTATGGTTTTGTAGCTCAAAAAGCCAATCGTCGATTTGATGCTTATGCTGTTTATTAATGGTCTCACAATGTACGCTTACAGATGCACTCCTTGTGGGTTGTGGGACCTTATGCGCATCATTTTTCAGCTCAGATAACTCCGCGAACCGGGGAACATGACGCGGCGTCTCTTGCTGTTCACTCTCGATATAAACCAGCGACAGCATAGTCAAAATGATTAGCAAAAGGCCCCACTTTTTCATAGCGCCAAACCTTTTAAGCGGCGAATATGCTGGCGATAAACGGTTAATGGGTCTGTTTCGAACAAGTGATGAATACCAATGGTGTGGTTTACCTGATCTAAATGGTTCATTTTGAATTGGTTATTGATCACCTGACCTAAATTACTAGAACAAGCTGATACTAGGCCGTCGTTGGCCTCATCAAAAACTTGAGAGAACAGTGCAAGTGCGTTGTCAGCGGGGTCAAATACGTTGGTCCATGCTTTGCTGCCACTCCATGAAAAATAATGCACGCCATTGCTCGCTAGACTTTGCGTTTCGCCACAATAATGACTTGGCACACCCTCTGGGTATTTTTGGTTGAATGCTAATGTGCCAGCCGTGGTCAAAGCACCTAGTGCTTCGAGTGCGTCTTTTGGTGCGGTGGCTTTACCAGATAGCAAATCAATCAACCCCGCAAGGCCGTTAGCAAGCGACGCTAAAAACTGCTCCGAAAATGAACCATTGTCTACTCCACCGCGAACAACATCAGCAAAACGGCTACCCCAGTTTACGCCACCAATACTAGTCGCTGAGGCCACCCACTCAGGTTTAACTGAGGCAACGTAGCGAATAGTTTGCGCACCTTGGCTGTGACCAATTAAATTAACTTTGTCTTTACCCGTTAATGCTCGAACCAACGCAACTTGCTCTAGTAGTTGCTCACCACGCAATTCTGAATTATGGGCTGATGATACTTCTGCAACATAAACCTGCCCACCTTCATCATGGATCACTTGTGGTACGCGATAAAAATAATCTACTCCGAGCAGATTATCAAAACCAAACAGACCGTGAACTAATACCACGGGATACTCTAATTCCTCACCGCTGTGGGCGGGAGAGGTAACGATCGATAGCAACCCAAGCAGGGCGCTGAGAATTAACCTTTTCATGTACTTGCTCCAATTATTACAATTTAGTAACAAATAAACTTTAGATTACAATGGTCAGAGGTCAAGCCAGAATAGTGTGAAAAATGAAATTTTGATGAATGTTACGTAAACAAAAGTAAATAATGGCAGTGTAAGTTAGTACCTAGGCCCAGAGGTTAGCACGCACAGGGTACCCCCAAAAGAAGCCAAAATACGGCTCCTTTCGCGAATTTCTAAAAATTAGATTCAATCGAGGGTAAGGTCTACAAGCAGTCAGCATGAGGATAAGTTGTGAGCTCACCTAAATGCACTTGGTAACTATTGCCGGTAATAGCTGTGGTACCGTAATAGCCGGCATCAGAGCCAATAGTAAACGCCTCTGAAGCTGGGATCCCCGCTTTGATAAAGGCTTCAGCATCTGTTTTGGCATTACCATAAGCACGAACGACATCAATGCCCTGCGCCTTTAAGCGATTAATCTCCGCAGTTTTATATTCTGCTGTTTTAAACAAACTGGTTTCATTACTGAGTGATGTGCGTAGAAAGCCTTGCGGTAAGCCCATCCAATTTAACCAACCGCGCGTCCCTTTAGCATACCAATACACTCTGGCTGTTAAGAATACGGGCTGATAGCCCAAATCAAGATAGTGACGAACTAAATCATAGGCGCCATCTTTGGGGTCGGCATGATCTATTCCTGTATAGTCGCCTATTTGCTCGGCATCGGATTCGGTTAATGTGCCATCGATGTCAAACAGGACCGCTTGAGTACCTGGCTCAACAACCGTGACATAACCTTGTGCACCGGTGCCATCAGCTGGTACGCCTGCGTATATACGATACTGCCCTGCCGATAACTCGGGCAAGGTGATAAACGCCTTGCCATCGCCATTGGTGGTTTGCTCACCAAGATACTGCCAATTTGTGTCCGACTCAGCACGGTAGTAAAACTCCACCGACTCGAATTCCAAGTCTTTATGAGTGATGCTACCGTAGTCAAATTTAGCAGTGATCTGAGTTGTAGCACCGGCAGCGGTTACTTGATCGTGCACCATATGGTAACTCGGCAACCAAGATAAGTATTTGTTAAACGAGCTAGAAAAGCTACGCTTGACCATATTAGGTGCAGCATAATGGGTTTCTAATGCGGTAATACTTGGGCAAGTAGGGGTTGCCAGTGATGAAAAAGAGGCAAATAACGCTGCGGTTAAAATAGAATGTCTCATGCACGACTCCGTGTTTATTATTGTCATAACGAATACGTCACCCAAGCAAATAATCGACTTACGTAGGTAACAAAGAGCAAGGCACAACAGAGTTGGCCTTGTCATAAAACGCTAGAGCATAAACTCGAAATGTGTCAAATTTGTTAACTTAAATGTTTTATTTAACATTCCATAGATGTTCTACCATCTCTTGTGTACTGACTTCCATGCAACCTTGGCGGTTAACGCCTGCCCAAAGGGGGCTAAAATCGCCGCATCCTTGCTTTTCAGCAGCAGCGCGCAATGGCGTCAAAGCAGCTGATGCATATGGAAAAGTCGGTACGTCTTCGTTAATGAAGTTAAGATCTATCATTAGCCGATTTTCAATCCCACGGGCAGGGCGACCAGAAAACACATTGGTCACGGCAGACGGCTCAGCCAGTGATTTAAGTGCATCACGATGTACCAAAGAGGTGCTTGCTTCATCACACAGTAAGAAGCAAGTGCCGATTTGTGTTCCACAGGCACCCAATTCGTGCATCATAGTAACATCATGATGAGAAGCAATCCCCCCGGCAGCCACTACAGGCACAGATAGCGCATCACTAAGGATAGTTACCAATTGTCGAGTATGCAGTTGAGACTCAAGTTTTGTCTCGGTGAAGGTTGCCCTGTGCCCACCCGCTTCAATCCCTTGCGCTATCACAATGTCTGCACCATTTTCAGCTAACCATATTCCCTCTTCCAAGGTCGTTGCGGAAGACAAAATAGTCGTCCCCCACGATTTTACGAGCTCGACCAGTTCAGTATCAGGAAGCCCAAAATGAAAACTGATCACGGGAGGTTTATAAGGCGCAATGACCTCAGCCATTTCCCTATCAAATGGGCGTCTTAAGATCCCCATTTCATCAGTAGGTGTTAACTCAAGCTCATCGTAATATGAAGCCAGCTTTTTCTTCCACTTATCTTGCTGATAAGGGTCAGGCTCCGGCATCTCATGGCAAAAAAAGTTAAGGTTATATGGGCCTGAAGCATATGCTTTAAAATGCTCAATTTCTACAATGACCTGCTCTTTACTCAGCATCCCACAAGGGATTGAACCGAGTATTCCGGCATTGGTCGCTGCAACCGCTAAGCGCCAATTTTGCACGCCTGCCATTGGCGCTTGGATCATAGGAATGGAGATATTGAGTAATGTGGTAAGCTGCATCACAAGGTCCTTGTTTTAGGCAAAACGACATAAAGCCGAAGGTGCTTTCCAGTGTGGGGAAGAAGCGCTTAACGGTCAATGATTGTGCGGCTAATAAAGCAAACTTTCTCTTGCCAAAACAACCATATTTGAAATAGTGTTTCTATAACAATACAAGGACGCCGTGATGAATATCTCTCTAAGAGCCATTGATAAACAAAACTACGAAGCCATTTGCGATTTAGATGTCAGCCCTGAGCAGCAAGATTTGGTAGCCTGCAACATGTTTTCCATCGTGGAATCAAAATTTAATGATGGCTATACCACACGCGCAATTTATCAAGATGATGAAGCTGTTGGGATGCTAATGTGGGTACAAGAGAGTATAGAGCACATCTCCATTTGGCGCTTTATGGTTGATCAGCAATTTCAGCAACAAGGGATTGGGCGTAAAGCGCTCACCCTCGCACTCGAAGAAATCAAGCAGACACCAAACCTTGCCACCATAGAAATCTGTTATGTACCAAGTAACCCCGTTGCCAAACCATTTTACGCAAGTTTTGGCTTTCAAGAAATTGGAATCAATGAAGACGATGGTGAGATGCTAGCGGTGATCAAGCTACCTCTATAATAAATTGTAATTTATGGTAATTTGCGCAAATGAAACATTAGGTTAAACTCACTTAAAAATGTAAGTTGGCCAATTAAAGGAATTACCATGCACGAGCATACTAAACGCATTTGTGATTTTCTCACCGAAATCCAGCTACCTTTTCGATTTCATGAAGTCGAGGAAAATACGTTTTTACCGGGTCTAAAAACGGTAATGGGCACGCTCTATATTGATAATGAGAAATTGCGATATCCAGGTGATATATTGCACGAAGCTGGCCATATCGCCGTATGCGAGCCAATATTCCGCGGCCAACTTCATGAAGATGTGTATAAAAATGGCTTAAAAAATGGCCGAGAGAAACAAGCCATGCAAGGCGAAGAAATGGCCGCCATTGCTTGGTCGGTTGCCGCCATCCAATATATTGGATTGCCTCTAGAGGTCGTATTACATAAGGATGGCTATAAAGGCGCTAGCGCTAGCTTCGTAATTGCTTTTAAGGAAGGAAACGGATTCGGCTACCCATTACTCAGTGCGTGGGATATGACTTGCCCAAAGCAAGGCTTTCCTAAAATGCAGAAATGGATCCGCGAGCTTCGTTGGATCAATGAATTAAGTTAATCTATTCCCTATCTACACCTTAAGCTGTCTAGTAGCTCGAAATAAAAAAGCCCGACCACAAAGTCGAGCTTGGGGAGGCGTGGCGCTTTGGATTGCCACTTGCTTACTGATTAAATTCTTTCTCAGACAGTTTGCCATCTCCGTCGCTGTCGAGCTTATCAAAGATTGAAGCAAGAGATTCTGACAGTGACGCTTCACTTTTAGAAATAAAACCATCTTTGTCTAAGTCAAAATCGTTAAATTCTGCTGCCATTGCTGAGCCGGCAAAAAGTACTGTGGCGGCTGTAATTGCTGTTGCTAACTTTTTCATTGTGACCTCCTAGCCTTTAAAGTTAGAGAATTCAGAAGCACTTAGCTGACCATTTTTGTCTGCATCTAGCTTCTCGAACTGACCAAGTAGTGTTGATGATACTGATGCTTCTTGCTGGCTGATCTGCCCGTCTTTATCCTTGTCTACATCTTGAAATGACAAGGTTGCTGCCAGTGCCATCGTACTCACCAATACACCTATGGTCGTTGCACATACCGTTCTAAGTTTCATAGCCATTCTCCTCACTATGCCCGTCTCTCATTGCGGCTCTAGTCGCAAATTAACCTTTAAAGTTAGAGAACTCAGTTTCGTTTAGTTCTCCGTCAGCGTTTACATCTAAGTCTTTAAACTGTTCGATAAGCGCTGTATTTACTTTTGCTTCGCTCATGCTAATAGCACCGTTGCCATCTGTGTCATAGCTTGCGAAATCTTCACCAGCAATAGTATTTGCTGAAGCCAATGTTAGACCTGTGATTGATAGTGCGATAAGTACATTTTTCATCATTCTGCTCCTAAAATTTCCTAAATATGATTTGCTTTTGGACGGCTTGATTAGCCTTGGTAATTTGCGAATTCAGACTCGCTTAACTCACCGTCGGCATTACTGTCTAGTTGCGTAAATTGCTCTGCAAGGGACTGATTTACTTTTGCCTCAGTCATGCTGATAGTGCCGTTACCGTCAGTATCATATTTAGTGAAATCTTCACCAGCTAATGCAGAAGCTGAAGCGAATGTTAAACCTGCAATTGAAAGTGCTGCTAATACGTTTTTCATGATAGTCCAATCCTTCTGTCGTTTTCGTAATGGTGTTAAAGGCAGTGGGCGCTACGCCCACCTAGCGATTAACCTTCGTAGTTCGCGTACTCAGATTTGCTTAGCTCACCATCGGCATTAGTGTCTAAGTCTGCAAACTGCTCAGTTAACGAAGTGCTCACGCTTGCTTCAGTTACACTGATTGAACCGTTGCCATCAGTATCTAGTTTTTCAAAATCGCCACCAGCGAGTGCTGATGCTGAAACCATTGATAGACCTGCGATAGATAGTGCTGCTAGTACGTTTTTCATAATCTAATCCTTCAATTGTGTTATTTTTTGAGTCAGGCACGTGGCCTAACCCATTGTTAAACTCAGTGCTAAATTAGCCTTCGTAATTTGCGTATTCAGACTTACTTAGCTCACCATCTGCGTTAGTGTCTAGATCTGCAAACTGCTCAGTTAATGAAGCGCTCACACTTGCTTCTGCTACACTGATTGAACCGTTGCCATCAGTATCCAATTTTTCAAAATCGCCACCAGCTAGTGCTGATGCTGAAACCATTGATAAACCTGCGATAGATAGTGCTGCTAATACATTTTTCATAATCTTTTCCTTAAATTGGGGTATATTTTAAACTCTGCTATTATGTCGTCGGCTTGTGACTAGCCTTCAAAGTTATCAAACTCAGACTGGCTTAATTGGCCGTCTTGGTCGGCGTCAAGGTCTTTAAACTGCGCCATCAAATTTGGATTTGCTTTTGATTCGCCTAGTGAGATGTAACCATCTCCATCAACATCGTATTTATCAAACTCAGAGTTTGCGTGAGCACCTACTGATGCGAAAGAAAGTACAGCTGCTGATAGTGCGATTGCTAAAGTTTTCATAATCAGTTCCTCTCATATTTCTAAACTTGTCGTTTCTGCTTCTCTACGTTGGTTTGTGTTGAAGCGAATGTTTTTTGCTTTCGAGATAACTATTCCAACTTTGATGCCAAAGTTTAAAAGAATATAAAAATCAACAAGTTAAAAACAAAGATGAATTTTCATTAAGGATGGATTCAGTGAGATTGTTGCCATTTAGCAACAGGAGATGTCGAGATAAAATTAAAACTTATTTATTTTCAATAAGTTAAACTGTCGCATAAAAGCAACACCTTAAAAAATTAGGGTGTAAGTGCAGCCCAAAGCGGTTAAGTTTCATGCGACAATCATTCACATTCGGTATTGAGCAGAGTCGCCAGAAAAAATTTTTATAAAAATATCGAAAATTTTTCCTTATCTTTCCTAAAAAATCAGAAAACAAATAAAAAGAATTAAAAATCAACACATTAAAATAGGTTTTCATCCCAAAGCAATTGCTATAAAAGTGACGGAGTGAGCAGGAAACTGACGAAAAACAGAAGTATTTTAAAAAAGTAGCAGAGAAAAAAGAGAGGTGTTGCTAAAAAGCAACATCCGCTAGATTGGTGTTAGATTACGAAGCGGTACCCAACCTTGCAGCTCTGACTTTTTACTTGAGCACCACATCCAACCATTGAGTTGGTTATGCCCCAACAGGTGTTCACCTTGAACTACCGATAGTTCCTGAGCGGTATAGTCCATTAATGCAACACCTTGTTTGGGATTGACTAAGCGAAACACTTGAGCAGGTACCCAACCAGACACTTGCTCCTCAGTTTCACAGAAAAACCAATTGTCCCACCCCTCCTCGCCCTCATATTCTTCACCAACGGTCAATCTCGCACCTTGTTTAAACGTGATGGGGGTCGGAAATTCATTGATATGTTCCTTGATTACTTCGTATTCGATATCTAACTGCTTATTTTCCAAGTTTTAACTCCATGTACGTCAGCCATTAGACTGGCGCTTTAGCTCTTCTAGCATACGCTCATCGCCCATCAAGTTTTTGAGGATGGCTTTAACCTTAGGATCCGATGCATTTTCGTAGAGAGACAGCAAATCTTGTGCGATCCTTTGTTGCTGCTTTGGATCAGCGCCTGACTGGAAGTACTGTGACATCAATCCTTCTGCTGCGAGACTTTTCACGTAATCATTAGGCTCTTGCTCTAGCATTTTCACGAATGACTGTGATAAACGCTCATCAACGATAGGTGTACGCGACACGAGCTCAAGCGCTTGTAGCCTCAACTTTTCATCACTCATGTTATGCGTCATATTGAGGATAGATTCTACTGCTTGATAATCATATTGCTCTAATTCATTGCGATTTAGCATAAACATGTTCATTTGCAGCTGACTCATTGCCGCTAAACGTTCTGCCGCCGGTAAACTGTTATTTAGAATTTTCTGTTTTAAATCGTTACTGATTTGACTTGCGTACTCAGGATCAGTTTTGATCCGCATTTCGTAGTCTTCGGGTAAGTCTTCATAAAAGCCATAAATCGGGTTTTCTGCTTTCATCTCATCGATTTTCTGCTGTTCACGCTTTTCTATCAAAGAGAAGATTAAAGACTCAAACTCATCCGGCGCTTGCTCAGAAAGTAAATCAGACTTTTCCATCGACAACGCCTGTAACCTCGTTTCAAGTTTATTGATCCGAGCCATTAACTGAGCAATTTGTTCAGACTCGTCAGTTGAAATCTGAGTGCCCTGCGTATACTGAGTTGCATTATAGTGAGGCTGTTGAGTAGGACTCTGATACACGTGCGTTGCCACAGGAGAGGTTGCTAATTTGGTTTGAATGACATTAAACCCAGAAAAAGCCAATGCAAGAACTGAGCATGAAAGCGCTATATTGAGTTTAAGATTAGACATGAACGAGTTACCCTTATAAAAAGTAGCAATGTAATAGATCTGCAAGACAAATACTGTAAATGATTGTACTGTAAATTGATACAGCAAGAGGCAATTACGCGGATAATTATTACACTTTGCTTAAGGTGGCAGAAACGAGCCCCCAAACAGCTTGCCATGATTGCCAACAAGGAATGACCGTGAATAATATACTGCAAACCGTCCACTATAAACCTATCACATTGCTTTTACTTGGCATTGCGACCGTGACGTCTTTGCTTGGCAGCAGCCCACTTTGGCAAAGTCACCAAGCCTTATTTCAATGGATTTTACCATCAGCCGCACTACTTCTTGTGCTGCGATTAGGGTGGCATGTTCGCCAAACAAGCTTGGCTGCTAGTCCCAGCAGTTTGCACAAAGACATAAAACTCTGTTGGATAGCCCTGCTCTTATGTACTTGCGGAGATATCGTCAACTTCAATTTCTTTGAGCTTTATCATCGCCAAGATCAAACCATAAGGCATGACTACTTGATCGACTCCATTTGGTTTTTTGCCCTTGGCTATGGGCTTTTACTTGGACTGCTTATTCGATTTTTAAGGCGGGAATTTGCATTAACATTAGCAACCGCGACCGTGTTGGTTGTGGTGTCTATTACGTTATCGTCGCTTAGCTATAAAATGATGTACCTACCCACCATAAGCCAATACTCCCTGCTGTTGAGCGCAAGTTATAGCTTATTAGTGACCTTGCTCGGTGTTATTGGTTTTTGGCTTATTTTTCAAAACCTTAAACTCAACGAAAAAACCAACTACGCAGTTGCCAGCGGCTTTATCCTAGCCATGCTAGCGGATGCTATTATCGGTCAATTTTGGCTGTTCGCAAACCAAGGGGATGGCTACTTTCCTATTGCAAGGCACGTTAATTGGGTCATCTATATTGGTTCGCAAACGCTACTATTATTGTTTCCTGTTGCCATGATAAAAACTAATGTCGCGAGGTGTAAAGCATAGGCAATAAAAAGGCCGAACGATGTCGGCCTTAACTATTTGCGCAATATGCCGCGCTATATCGATAAGCGGCTTATCTTTTGACAATCGCATTGTGGTAAACGTTTTGTACGTCATCCACATCTTCAAGCATATTGATTAGCTTTTCGAATGTCTCGATTGCTTCTGGATCTTCAATTTCTACGTGAGTTTGCGGCACCCAAGTGATTTCGTCTACCTCAAACGTGATCCCCTCAAACGCTTCTGTCAGTGCAGTTTTCGCCTTGAAGTATTCAGTGTGAGGTGCGAAAACAGAAACTTGGCCGTCTTCAACTTCTACGTCAGTAACATCAACATCAGCCATCATTAGCGCTTCCAAAACTGACTCGTCGTCATCACCTGCAAATCCTAAGATTGCAAAGTGGTCAAACATATGCGCCACACAACCTGGGTTACCTAAGTTTGAACCAGTTTTGGTAAACGGTAAGCGAACATCTTTGATAGTACGGTTCATGTTGTCTGTTAAACAGTCAACGATGATCATGCTGTTGCCTGGACCGTAACCCTCGTAACGCGCTGGCGTGTAATCTTCACCTGCACCGCCTGCCGCTTTTTCGATTGCTTTATCAATAACGTGTGCAGGAACTTGATCTTTCTTTGCCTTGTCGATTAAACGACGTAGTGACAAGTTCGTTTCAGGATCTGCGCCGCCATTTTTAGCAACAACGTAAATCTCTTTTCCGTATTTTGAGTTTACTTTTGTTTTTGCCGCCGCCGTTTTTGCCATGGCGTTTTTGCGGACTTCAAATGCTCTGCCCATCTTAATGCTCGTTTTTATAAAAATTGGCGAAGATTTTACCAAGACATTTGAGTTACGGCTATACCCTTATTATCCGTGATGGTAATTTGCTTTAAGTCGCACGATTATATGCTTGTTTTGCGGCTATTTTGTGGCGGACCTAAGCAACTTTACTATAGTTAATATTGTTAAAATTTACCGCTACGGGTGGCTTATATATGATTACGTTTGGCTTGGGAAAAGCAAAAAAGCAAGATGGACAAGATACAGCGCTATTTCAACACTTTAAGGCAACAACCCCTTACTTAGAAGTGGATTATCAAACAGATATTTTTCAGGTTAGTCCAGCCTTTAACCGTTTACTCGAATACCCAGTTACCCACGAGCTGAAGTCACTCGCTTTTATATGTCACACCTCAGAAGATGCCGCCGTACTTAAGCGTGGACTCGCTAAACTTGAGCAGCAAGCACATGCAAAGGTTGAGCTCTCTTTCAATACAGCGAATGACAACAAACCGAAGAAGTTGTTACTGGAGCTATCACGTACTCAAGAAGGCAGAATTTTAGTTATTGCGACTGACATCGGTCATTACCTCACCAACATTGCCAACATGAGTGCAAATTTACAAGCTTTATCAGCGTCCTTTGCGATTATTGAGTTCGACATGCACGGTAAAGTGCTGAGCGCGAATGACAACTTTTTGTCCGTTATGGGATACAGCTTAGAAGAAATACAAGACAAGCATCACAGTCTGTTTGTTAAGGATGACTACGCAGCCAGTGAGGAATATCAAGCATTTTGGCAACGCTTAAATAATGGCGAATTTTTTGAAGGTGAATTCGCAAGGCAAACAAAATCAGGTAAAACGATATGGATCCAAGCCACTTATAATCCAATTTTTGATGAACACAATAGACCTATCAAAGTCGTAAAATATGCCTCAGATATCACCGCACAAAAATCAAAAGCCGCTGACTTTCAAGGGCAAGTTGATGCCATCAAACAAACTCAAGCCGTTATTGAGTTTGACCCTTACGGCAACGTAAAGACTGCAAACAGGCTATTTTTAAATGCGGTTGGTTACACATTAAGTGAAATACAAGGTCAACACCATCGACTCTTTGTGGCACAAGAAGAAGCTGAGAGCAGCGAATATCAAGACTTTTGGCACGCTTTACGACAAGGTAAACATCAATCAGGTGAGTTTAAACGCCTAACCAAATCAGGAAACATTCTGTGGATCCAAGCAACCTATACCCCCATCTATGACGAAAATGGCCAGTTGGACAAAATCGTCAAATATGCCTCCGATATTACTCAAGCAAAACTGGCGTCTTTCGACTTTGCCGGACAACTCAAAGCCATCAATCGCTCGCAAGCTGTTATCGAGTTTGATTTGCAAGGTAATATTTTAAAAGCAAATGAAAATTTCCTGTCTGTTATGGGCTACAAGAAAGAAGAAATCATTGGCAAGCATCACAGCATGTTCGTCGACAGCTTTTACGCGCAAAGCAGTGAATACAAAGCATTCTGGCAGCGTTTAAAACAGGGCCAATTTGAAGCCGGAGAGTTTCACCGTTTCGGCAAAGGTGGCAAAGCAATCTGGATTAGTGCCACCTACAACCCAATTTTAGACGAGCAAGGCAAGCCGATAAAAGTCGTTAAGTTCGCAACGGACATTACCGAGCAAAAGGCCACTGCTGCTGATTTTGATGGTCAGCTTCAAGCCATTCGTAAGTCACAAGCCGTCATTGAGTTTGCAATGGATGGTACTATTTTATGGGCCAATGAGTCATTCCTAGATACGATGGGGTACTCACTTGACGAAATCAAAGGTAAACATCACCGTATTTTTGCTACACACGAACAAGCCACTAGCTCTGAATACCAGCAATTTTGGCAAAAGCTCAACCGAGGTGAGTTCGACTCAGGACAATACTTAAGGTTGGCAAAACAAGGTCGAGAGGTATGGATCCAAGCGTCTTATAACCCTATCCTCGATCAACAAGGCCGCCCCTTTAAAGTCGTTAAATATGCAACGGATATCACAGAACAAAAACAAGCGGTTGAACATATTAAAGATGCTATCTTGGCAATGGAACAAGGTGATTTAAGACATAGGATCACCCACCGCTTAGGTGGCGAGTTCTCGGTGCTGCAACAAGCGATGAACGGATTATTCGACAAATTAAGTGATTTAGTTAACACCATAAACAACGGTGCAGAGCAAGTGTTTGATGTAGCTAAACAAATCGCGAATAACAACGAAGAACTCAATAGCCGCATTGAAAATCAAGCGGCGAGCTTAGAAGAAACCGCCGCTACTATGGAAGAGCTTACCGCTACGGTTAAAAAGAATGCGAGTAGCGCAAGCAATGCCGCAGAGAAAGCGACTATTGTTAGAGAAAAAGCACACTCAGGTAAAGCATCGATTGATGATGCCATTACCGCAGTAGGTAAAATCGAATCTTACAGCACGAAAATCTCTGACATTATCAGTGTCATTGACGAAATCGCTTTCCAAACCAACCTCTTAGCACTCAATGCTTCCGTTGAAGCAGCCCGGGCTGGTGAGGCTGGACGCGGATTTGCCGTGGTTGCCGGAGAGGTAAGAAACCTTGCTCAACGTAGTGCATCAGCGGCACGTGAAATCAAAGCATTGATCAAAAATAGCGTTGATGCTGTGGCGCAAGGCAGCAAACTTGTATACGAGTCTGGCACGACTTTCGATGAGCTAATGCAATCAATTGCCGAGGTGAGCAAAATGGTGGCTGACATAGATAACGCTGGGAAAGAGCAAGCTGAAGGGATAGCTGCGGTTTCCACCACCATCGCGCAAATGGATAATATTACTCAGCAGAACGTTACTCTGGTTGAAACAACATCTCGTTCAGGTAGAAATATGGAAAATCAAGCCAAACTACTTACCGATCAGGTTGCATTTTTTCAACTAGATGAATAGTTAAGGGCGCACTATCTACACAACCACATACAAGTAATTTATCTGAATATACCCGTTGTACCCTTCATGCATCGGGTATGTTATGCTCGTCCCGCTGGCCAATCTTCCTTTTGTTTATCGCTTTACCCATTTGGACTGTTTTATTAAACAAAAGGAAAAATGATGATAAGTCCAGTTACACCAAGCGATCACCAAGAACTACTGGCTGTTTGGGAAGACTCTGTGCGAGCCACTCATGATTTTATCACTGAGGCGGATATCGCTTATTTTAAACCTATTATTATTGAACAGGCGTTTCCAAACGTTACGCTGCACTGTGTAAAAAATAGCGATGCGAATATCGTCGGTTTTATCGGTATACATGACCGAAAGATCGAGATGTTGTTTGTACTGGCGAAATGCAGAGGACAAGGTGTCGGAACTGAGCTGCTTCACTTTGCGCTTGAAACACAAAATGTGCAGTTTGTTGATGTCAATGAGCAAAACCCCGAAGCCGTCGGCTTTTATGAAGCTAAAGGTTTTGAAGTGTATGAGCGCTCACCAACTGACGATATGGGAAAGCCTTACCCAATCCTACGAATGCGACTTCTAACGTCAGCTTAATTCAAATATGGGCCTACGCAACGGGCCCATAATTTATCTTTGTCTAGCCAGAGCACTTAGAAAACACCTAGCATACTGATATTTAAATCAGAGAAATCGATACAATCACATTACATACAGTAAACGAGCAGTTGAAAGTAAACGCACTAAAGCTGTTTGCTTGGCAAGTATTAGTAACCCGAGCTAATCACTTTCATTAAGGCCATCTCTTGATCGTTAAAAAACTTTGACCATTTACAATCATTTACTATTTAAATAAGAAGCACAATAAAATTTATCTCCATCTTTAAACTGGCTATTTTTCAATCTAAAGTCCCGCTTTTCAGTACAAAAACCAACCCAATCAAATTTATGTAATTAAAGTTAAATTGACAATCGCACACAAAATAAAATAAATGTAACAAAACAAAAACAAGGAGAGAAAAAATGATAAAACAGTTATTACTTACTTCCGCTCTATTCGGATTAGCAATTTGTTCGACTAATGCACTAGCAGATCAAGTGCTGTGCGCTGTAAGCCCTACGAGTACCCCTCAGGAAATGAAACCCGATTTTTGTGGGAGCCAAAGAGTAACATCCTCGAGACCCTACGTAAGCTTTCAATTTGAACCATCCAAACCTGTAGAGCATGTGACGTGGCGTTTCAGCACACCATTATCTGGTAGATGGGACTGTGGTCCAAGCACTGAGTGTGTTTTTTATGATGATGGGCTCGACAGCTCACCTTTGAGAGATGCAACAGCGTGTGTCACCAGAGTACTTTACAAAGATGGCACATGGAAAAGTATGAACGAATGCGCAACTGCGATTTATAACTTAGGTTCTAGGTTCTAGAGCTCATCACAAACCAATAATAATTTGAATTATAAGGAATATAAAAATGAAAAAAACGATAATTTCAAGCACACTACTTTTACTCGCTACAACTACCTACTCACAGCAAGCTGAAGCAGCACACGTTGAGTGCCTGATCGGTGGAACTAGTACACAACAGTTTTTTGAACCCGACTTCTGTTCAGCGATGGCTAACACAGACCGTCCCTCCGTTGCATTTAGATTCATTGCAGACAAAGATGTTGCAGATGTGGTTTGGTCATATAGTGCATCCGCTACAGGGAGCTGGAACTGTGGTAGCAGTACATACTGTAGCTTCCGCGATAGTGGCAGACAAAATAACGATTTGTTCTACAATGCTTCGGCCTGTGTAACAAAAGTACTTTATAAAGATGGGACGTGGGAAAATACAAACCATTGCGCTAATGGGCATTACTCAAAGCAGTCAAGCAATCCATTCTAAGGGGTTATGCGTATGAAATTTTCAATATCAGCCTTGTTATTTCTCACGACTTCTGTCTTTTCAGGCCACGCCTCAAGCTCAGAAAGTGTACAATGTGTAATTAGCCCTACGAGTACCCCACAAGAGTGGCAAGATATGTGTGTAACTCATGATGTTATGTCACCAAAGCCTACTGTAAGCTTCCGTTTTCAATCGACAAAACCGATTGAGCAGGTTAGATGGAACTACAGTGCGTCCGCTACAGGCGTTTGGGATTGTGGTACAACACAATACTGTCAGTTTAAAGATAACGGTAGAGACTCGAGTAGTTTCAGAGATGCTAGAGCTTGCGTAACCCGAGTTTTATACAAAGATGGAACTTGGAAAGACACTAACGAATGCGCACAAGCTTTGTATGGAACTGGAAATCGTTCTAGATAGTGTCAATGGATAAAAATGAAGCTTTGCATTCATATAAAGCTTCATTTTTATTTACCAAACTAAGAAAATAAATTGGGGTAATCTACTTCAGCAAGCTGCATACTATTTGGCAGGCAATCATTTCTCATAAAAGTCATTAGTTCTGGGCGCTTCTCACATAGCAACACATCCAATGCTAAACGATTTTTTCCATACACACCTCGATGTATCATATTGGCTGAAAATACAAGAAGATCTCCGGCCTTTAGCGCTATAACCTCACTGTTAGGTAGATTGTTATGGTTTCGATACCCTGCCTGTTCTAACCTGACATTTAGCTCTTGAGGTAAGTCCCAACGTTTATGAGTACCCGGGATCAGCTCTATTCCTGGTTCATCTTCCAATGCTAACCGAAAATGAACAACTTCAGGCCCCAACAACAATGCTTGTTTTTGCTCCTCAATGGTTAAATGATATTGAGGATCTCGATGCCAATAATTTAGTTGGCTTGCATTCACGGGATTAAAGAATAGTTGAGTATTCATAAACCCAAACTCACGCGTGAATATCGTTGACGCGAGCTTAAAGAGTGAAGCAGAGGCAATAAATTTAAAAAGGACAAGCCTTTGCTGTTCGTCTAGATACTTTGGTGCGGTAAGATAAGCAGAATTGACTGCCTTATTTTGATAAAAGTCACTATTATCATTCTGCCAGGCTCGATGGAATGCTAAAACAACCTGCTTTATCTTATTAAGCTCAGTGGAGGATATAAACTTGGGTTTTAGAACGTAACCACACTCATCAAAATTATGAACCGACTTTCCCATCACTTATCGACCTCTGACATTGCAGAAAACTCTCCGATAACTAAACCAATTTCATTTTGCCTCATATCGTACTCTTCCATTTATGGAGTGTGTTTAACCTGAGGTTTGGATTACCAACATCATATATCATGGGGTTTATCTGGTGATATAAACAAGGTAATGTTGTTGCAAGAGTCATGAAACAATTGGCTTCAACCTTAGAGCATATAGTTTTAAAGCATCATTTACGGATTGCAGGCTGATTGCTTCGCTGTTTGACTCTAGCTTTTAAATTTTGCAATCACAGCGCGTCTAAAATGACTTCAGCCTTACTTACTTCAAATTGCTTAGGTTGTTCTACATTGAGCTTTGTCACAACACCATCTTCAATAATCATAGCGTAACGCTGCGAACGCACACCGCCAAATGCTGCGGTATCCATTTCGAGCCCCAACGCCTTGGTAAAGCTTGCATCGCCGTCTCCAAGCATCATAATTGCTTCTGCATTTTGTGCATCACCCCAAGCTTTCATTACGAAGGCATCGTTTACTGATATACATGCGATAATATCAACACCTTTTTCAAAAAACTTATCTGCATTCACGACAAAACCAGGTAAATGAGATGCTGAGCAAGTTGGTGTAAAGGCACCAGGAACTGCGAAAAGTACAACTTTCTTACCTGAAAAAAGTGTCGTTACTTCATGATGAATCATACCGTCAGAGGTGAGCTCGCTCAGCTCTGCATGTGGTAATTTTTTTCCAACTTCAATCATTGTTTACGTCCTTAAAATTAGGGCTAAATGCCTATATTTTGTTACTTAACCAAAAGTCACTATTAGTGCTACATTTGGATTCGTTTTATATCCACTTGCGGGATTTCATAACCGGTAAATAGCAGCCATTGTTTTTCTGCTATGTATGTAAGACCGCGACTTCGGCTAAAGCTGCGCTCTGGAACTCGGATAATATCTTTGTGCGCATTATTGGCAAAGTCAAAATAGCTAATACGAAAATCACCACGCTGAACATACAAATAATAGAGCCCTGAATCAGAAACAGACCAACTTGCACTTGAGGCCAAATGTGCATTTTTAAATAAAAGCGTTTTGTCTCCAGTTGTAATCTCCATACGCCACATTTCTTGCGGTTCGCTTTTATATACATACAACACCCCGTTATGTTCAACTACGGTGGTGCCCGCCGTTAACTTCACTGGTTCGCTTTTTGAATCAACAAAAACGCGAAATACATTATTACCATCAGAAATATAAATTGAGCTGCCATCTTGAGACCAACTGGGTTTACCGTGATATTTAAGCCCTGTTTCTAACCGTGTCACTTGTTGAGTAACCATGTCCAAAAGTTGAAGTTGACTTCCTTTATGTGACTTTGTCGTGAAAATCGCTTTAGTACCATCCGGGGACCAAGCAGGATGCATTGCCTGTAGTCCCAGCGCAGTCAGCTGTTTTCGTTGATCACCTTCCAAATTAGAAACCCAGATTTCATCAAATCCTGATTGATTGGACACGAAAAGTAAACGCTCCGATACCGATGAGTAACTGGGATAACGAAAACTAGTTTGTGACTGTAATAGTGGAAAGGGTGAACTGGCAACTTGCGCATTAAGGTCAAGCTTCATAATGGAGGTATTAATATTCCAATCATGAAAATACAAATATCCAGAACGACTAAAGCTTGGGTAACTTAGGCCATCAAATGGTAGCGTCCCTAACACTTTACCATCGAGCGCCAGTTTATAGGCCGTACGAGCACCATGTTCAATCGATGATACAACTAAATAATCATCAGTTGGATGCCAGCTTATTCCCCGTAAATCGTCATGCCCGCTTAGTAGAGTAATTTCCTTCCCAGTCTCTAGACTTTTTAAATATAAATTCTCAAGCCCATTGGGTAGGTTTCGACTAATCACTATTCGCTTGGCGTCGGGTGAAAGAGCTATGCTCTCAAGCTCACTCCCCTGACAATCTAACTCACAGCCCAACTCAGTTGCTGTTTTATCATTTAAATTCAATAAGGTTACTTTTGGGTTACCAGCTGGCTGCTTGGCGATAAATCCAAGGAGGTTTTTCTCTGCGGAATAAGTTAAAACGGTTGTTATGTCTGCAACACAGTTTGCTATTTTTGACTTTTTACCCGTCACTACATGTAACGACTTGATGGTACATTTCCCTGCATGTTTCTCTATATAAAATAAAGTTTGATTATCTCGGCTCCATACTGACACGGATGCATTTTCAGGACCATCAGTTAGCGCCTTGAGAGGGGCTTCTGGTTTCAGTAAGTTCTTTAAATATAACCCTGCATGGCTCCCAAACTTACGCCATGCAAATGCCAAGTATCGTTCATCCGGAGAGGTGCTAGGAAATAACTCACGACCTGGGAAGTCTGTTACTTCTTCAAGTTGTTGCTTAGGCTGGAAAACTTGAAAATAAAGAAAGGCAATAAATACAATCAATAATATTGCCACAACACCAACTGCTTGCGTCGATAAAGTCGAGCTTTGCTTAGTGGGTGTATCGCAGGCTTCTATAAAAATGGGTTCAATCTTTAATCTATATCCAGACTTTCTTATCGTTTCTATTATTTCGTAATCTTCCTTGTCACGCCCATCTTCGCTGGCGCTACTCAGTGCTTTGAAAGTTTTGCGAAGATGCCAAATGGCATTGGTAAGTGCTTTCTCCCCAACAAATAGATTCCCTCCCCAAACCTCTTTTATTATTTCTTCTCTCGCAACAACGTTCGGATAAGCACGCGCTAGTACCGTCAGCACTTCAATAAATTTTGGTTGCACGCAACATACCTGTCCTTTACTGGATAGTATATGCCCAACCGGATCAATATTGACATGTAGTAACTGATAAGTCGCGCTGTGCTGCATTTTTCCAACCATGAGTAAACACGATGTAAATCATACCTAAATTAGCCACCAAAAGACAAAATTAACGCGATAAACATCATGATAGAAATTCACTCCCACCCTCAAAAAACAATATAAACAATTGAATTTAATACTTATTTTTCAATAGATATTAAATAGAGATAAAAACGTCAAAGAATAGATGTCGAATTTATTGCGTGAACATTAGCGATAGTCACAATGGGTAAAATGAGAAGCCGTAGTTTTTTGTAGTCTAATCAGCACAATAAGATACGTACTTCTTTCTTCAAGCCCCAAAAATAAACAACAATCAGAAATTAAAAAAGAGGGACTCCCGTGTCACCTAACAATAATATTAAATTACTCGCCCTATCTATCGCGCTCGCCTGCAGCAATATGGCAACTGCCGAAGAGCAACAAATCGACCGTCAGCAAGTTGAACAAAATAATGCGGTAGTTAAAGCACAAAATGAAGATAAATCACTAGAAAAGATCGTCGTCACCGGTTCCCGCATCAAACGTGATAGCTTTTCAGTGTCAACCCCTATCGCCACAATGGGAGCCGAGTCGCTAAATGATGCAGGTTTAGGTTCGCTTTCAGATATTCTTTTTGAAGAAATGCCCCAAGTGAGTGAGGGGACCGGTAATGGTAACTCGCAAAGCAGTGTGCAAAATACCGGACTTTCAACTATCGACTTGCGCGAATTGGGTGTTAGCCGAACACTCACTTTGATCGACGGAAGAAGAGTCGTATCCAACAGCTATTCGGGTAACTATGTCAGCCTATCAACCATCCCTAAAGGTATGGTTGAGCGAGTTGAAATTATCACTGGAGGCGCTTCTGCAGCGTATGGCTCCGATGCCATTGCAGGTGTCGTTAATATTATTACTCAACAAGACCAGGAAGGGGCAACATTTAGTGCCCGAGGCGGTGAAAGTACCGAAGGTGGCGCTCAGGAATACACAATAAGTGCGGACTACGGCACAACTTACCATGATGGCAGAGGCTATCTTTTCATTAGTACCTCATACGACGAAGAAAAAGGATTGAGCTACTGGGACAGGAAACGTGCTCAGCAACAAGATAGCTGGGATTATGATGATGATCGTATGTGCAATGTAATGCTCACAGCAAACTACGATCCAGATACCAAAAGCGCTTACCGTTGCATGAAAGATATTGATAAATCACAATGGACTAGTTTGAGCGACTCTATCCCTGGTGGTGTATTTGATGAGTCAAGTAGCACTAAGCCAAACTCAGGTTTTTGGTATGATGGCACAACCTTACGCGACGATTGGCAAGAAGAGCTCCATGGTATCCACATCAACCAGTTCACTATGTTGAGAGTACCGGACAAAGACCTCTCTGCGGCAGTAAAAACAGAGTATGAGTTTGACTCGGGTACTGAAGCTTACTTTCAAATGCAATACAGCCGAAATACCTCGCGCAACGTAAAGTCGCCTGAAAGCGAGGATGAATGTGATGCGATTGTTACCTATGATCCAAATAGCAGTCAATTTGGCTCAGACTGTATGGGTCGGATTCCTTATGATAACCCCTATATGCCAGAAGCAATTCGTGCAGAGGCTAGCTCCAAAGGCGTGAAGTGGGATCGGCTATTCACCGAAGTGGGAAATATAATCACTAGTAATGAGAGAACAACTATCAGATCTTGGGGTGGGTTACGTGGTTATATTTGGAATGACTGGGAGTGGGACGTTTCTGTTGGCTACGGCAAATTTAAGCAAGAGCAAACCCGCAGTAACGAAATTTACGTTGCACGAGTCAAACAAGCGCTAAATGCTGAACGCCTTGATGATGGTACGGTTCAGTGTAAAGATGAGCAAGCACGTAGCCAAGGCTGTGTACCAGTCAACCTTTTCGGCGAAGGCTCGATCACACCTGAAGCGGCGGATTATATTCGCGCTAATCCCGCTATTACGACTGATATAGACCAAGTGACTATTTCTGGCTTTATTACTGGTGATTTATTTGAACTTCCAGCAGGCGCCGTTGCTTCAGCTTTTGGTTTTGAATATCGAAAAGATACACAGAGCGTATCGACCAACGTGCCAAATGGTGGCGTAACGTTTAACTATGTGCCCACATTTGAAGGCGATGTCAGCGTTCGTGAAATCTTCGGTGAATTATCGTTACCGCTATTAAAAGACGCGCCAATGGCAAAATCGCTTAGCGCTGAGGTCTCTGCACGTATTGCAGATTACAGCTGGGCAAATACGGGATTAATCCAAAGCTACAAAGCAGGTTTCATTTACGAACCAATCGAAGGCTACTCTATTCGTGCTAATTGGGCTCGAGCAATGAGAGCTCCAACAATAACAGAGCTAATGTCACCACCTCGTGGAGACTATGATAGCTTTGATGATATCTGTGATGGTGTTACCGCGACGTCAACAGATGCAGGCCACGACAACTGCCGCAAAGATGCGGGAATACAAGCCGCTATCGCCGCTGACGGTACTTTTGAAGACGAAAATAACGGCTACTCACCCAACTCAGGAAATAGCGAGCTGTTTGAGGAAACCGCAGATACCATCACCATTGGTTTATCTTTAGCGCCTTCCTTTGCACCGGATTTTAGAATTGCGCTAGATTACTACGACATTCAAATTGATGATGCGGTAAGCTCACTTGCTAACGAAGACATCATTAAGTTCTGTTATGCATCATCAATGGAATTCGGTGACAGTAACGAGTTTTGTCGTGATGTTAAACGCGATGAAGAAGGCCAGATTTATGAAGTTAATCAACGTGTCATTAATACCGATGAGATCCGCACTAAAGGTTACGACATCGCACTCGAATATGTGTATGACGCTAGCGACTACGGTAGCTTTAAGGTGAAAGCAGACTGGACACATGTTATCGAATACTCAATCACCAGTACGGGTCCTGATGGACAATACGAAGACCTTTATGAAGGCTACCTCAGCACCGATATCTTTGAAGACAAAGGCGCTATTTCACTAACTTGGTATAAGAATGACTGGCGTGTACGCTTTAGCACAAAATATAAAGGTGCAGTGGAAGCCAGCCGTTCGAGATATGAAGACTGGCAAGCTGCTATCGAGAAGAATAATGAACGCTGTGCAACAGGCGAAACAACCTGTATAGCCAATCCAGAGCCCCTATGGCAAGGTGCACTGCCATCAGTAACGACTCATAGCTTAACGGTAAACTACAGCATGGAGCTAGGCGATAACCGCACTCTCTCTGTTTATGGTGGTGTGAATAACCTGTTCGACGAAAAAGGTCCGTTCATCGTCGGCGGTACAGGTAATTTTGATAGCGCCTATGGCTCAGGTGTTGGCCGTTTTGCGTTTATTGGAGCAAAATACCAGTTTTAGACTTCTGCATTGATCCGAGGGGCTACCACTGAGTAGCCCCTTATCTTTACAAACCAAAAAGTGTATCGCGTAACTTATCTGAGATTTTGTCAATCTCTGCATTGCATTGGTTGTAGCCTTGGCAATTAATAATTGCACTCATAACCATGTTTTTTGACGGCAGATACCAATTTAACGTCGCATACCCAATCTCAGCACCGTTATGATGATAAACAGGTTCATTTCCGACGTGCTCACTAAAGATACCCATGCTGTATTGCTGTCCGGTGACATCAGTATCCACCCATACGGATTCTCCTAGCAATTGCTCACGCACATTAGCGGGAATATCTGGGCTCGTTATCATGATTTTAAATAAGTCACCAAGATCCTTAGCCGTCGATACAATCGGTGCATCAGCCACACCAATATTGGCATAGTAAGGTTGCGTATTAATTTCATTGCCCTCATCATCAACAAAGTACCCTGATGCAATTTCACCAAACGCCTTTTCGATCCCTCCATAACTCATACTACTTAAGCCAAATGGTTCAAAGATATACTCACGCATCGCCTTTGAGTGATGCTCCCCCAAAACTTTATCCATAATTAGACCCGCCAATAAATATCCAGTATTAGAATATTTCCACGCAGCTCCGGGTTTGAAATTGGCGTCTTGATTGAGAGCAAACTGCAGTGCAAAGCTGTCCGTTTTTATTAAGTCTGGCTGTTGTAATACTGCAGCAAAAAATTCACCGTTAGCATCATTGAGATAATCATATAATCCAGCCGTATGATTGAGTAACTGCCGAACATACATTTCGTCACTGTTTTCTATCTGTTGTAAAAGTTCGTGAGACAAATAGTCACTTATCGGTGCATCTAGATCTAATAACTGTTGTTCATGCAACATCGCCATTAAGAGCGCAGTTACTTTTTTACCCGCACTGCCATTTGGGATCCTAGCGTCCGTGGTCATGGGTATCGTATTTTCTTTATCTGCTAACCCGGCAGCACCATAAAATTGAAGCGTAGGCGAATCAATATAGAGCACAATACCAGGGATACCCGCTTCAACACTTTGTTCGAGCATCGCTTGAAAATCAACTTCGGCTACGGGAGGAGAGACAGGGCTCGGTTTAGGGTTAGACGTCGACTGACTATCATTACAGCCAAATAATGACAGTCCACCACACAATAATGTGACCAGTTTTAGTGTTCTCATGAGAAATACCTCGTTTCGTTTAAGTGATAAAACAATAACTAAGGTATGTACGCCATGCTGTCTCTGACTTTTTCAAAATGTATCAAACAGTAACGACTTCCTTTATTTTCATGCATAATGTCAGACCATTAATTATGGAAGGCCAGAACAAGCTTGATACAATTCGATACAACTTGCAGAAAGTCGATACAGCTATACTCGCTTACACTCACTACAGTAACTAGCAAATTAATAACTAATAGAAATTGCTATGAAAACACATTTATTGATTGCAGCCTCACTTATGGCCGCAAGTGCAGCGCAGGCCAAAAGCACTGACGCAAAAAAAGAAGGTCACGGCTATTTGGCCATTGGTTACGGGATCAATTACAACAGCGATATTTACAATAATGCCGAGACCTCGCTTTCGCCCACTGTACATGGCGCCTACTATTTTAGTAATGGTCTATTTGTCGAGTTTCCAGGCCGCGCTGAGAAGTATGACCCAGCACTTGCACTCGGTTATCAGTTTTATGAAACAGAAAATTGGGAATTTGATGCCCTACTCTCAACCGCTCATGGGCGAATAAATTACCGTTTTGGCGGGACTCGCTATGAGCTAAACACTTCGTCTTATCTTGGGGTAAGAGCTACAGGGAATGTATTTGGCTTACAAATTAGAGCTATTGTTGCACCAAAAGTGATTAACTCAGATTATTCAGATGGTCGCTACGCTTCATTATGGATCTCTAAGCCTTGGCAATACAAAAACTGGCACTTTTATAGCGCAGTCGGTGCACAATACCGAAACTCGGCCATGTTAGATTATTACTACGGTGGCGCACCATTTAAAGATTACGATGCCAAAGGTGGGGCTAATCTTGGGGTAAAGCTCGGATTTTCACGCGCTTTAACAGAAAATTGGATAGTCGATGGCCACGTCAGCTACACCAAATATGCATCAGGTATTATGGATAGCCCTATCACTAAAGCAATTGTCAGTTTTAACGATAGAATTGAGCACGGTGAAAGCATTGGCCTGTCACTTAGCTACGTATTTTAAGGAGCTAAATATGAAAAAACGACTATTTGGCTTAGCCCTACTCGCTATGCAAACTCAAGCGAAAGAAGAAATTAAGGTCCCCGTATGGACCGTAAAACCAGGGCAATGTGTTGCGCTCGAACAAGGTCAGCAATGTTTTATCGACCTCTCAGTGACCTGGCAAACCTCTGTGACCGGTAACTTTTGTCTCCATGCCGATGAAAAAGAGCTGGTTTGTTGGCAGCAGCAAAAAACCGCGAGTTGGCAAGGCGAGATTTTAGTTGAGAAAGATTTGCTCATTACCTTAGAAGATAACAAGGATATTCTCGCAAGCTATGCTCTGCAATATGCTTGGGTGTTTAAACAACAAAAAAGTAACGCCGTGCGTTGGCGACTTTTCTAGGAGTAGTTGTGGTAGCCGAGTTAGTCCTAATAGAAGACGATAAAGAGTTGGCCCAGTGGCTGAGTGATTACCTCTCTACCAAAGGATTTTCAGTGCGGCTATATCATGATGGTCAAGACGGGCTGGAGCACGTTTTAGCCTCTCCCCCCGACTTGGTGATTTTAGATGGTATGCTGCCAAGTTTAGATGGCTTTGAAGTCTGCAAGCAACTGCGTCTGTCGCTCAGCATTCCAATATTAATGCTCACCGCACGGGATGAGGAAATTGACGAAATTATCGGCTTAGAAATGGGGGCTGACGACTACCTCAAAAAACCTGTAAGAGGCCGGTTATTAGAAACTCGTATCAAAGCGCTATTAAGGCGTCATCAACCTCAACACCCAGCGCCCAAAGCAACACTTGAGTTTGGCACACTCTACATTAATAAAGAAGATAGGAACGTTACCCTTGCAAAGCAGCCAGTTAACTTATCCAGCAATGAGTTTGATGCGCTTTGGGTACTTGCCAGTAAAGCCGGAAAAATTGTTACCCGAGATGAGCTTACTAAAGCACTCAGAGGATTTGATTATGATGGGTTTGACCGCTCTATAGATTTGCGTGTTTCGCGACTGAGAAAGAAGCTAGGTGATGATGGCCAAAACCCATTTAAAATAAAGACGGTATGGGGTAAAGGATATCAGTTGGCGAAGGACGTGTGGTAATGTGGCGCTTTGTGTTTGCTTTACTGACCATCTTAACGCTTACAAGCGTTATCACAGGTCAGGTGTTTGATAAGCTTATCGCCGCATCCTCCGAGAGTAATGAAGCGCATTACGATCCACTTAGCACAACCGCACCAATTATTGCCGCAATGGCTAAAGACAACATACCTGAGTCACAAATTACTGCGCTTCCACTGCACCAAACAATAACCGCTCAACTTATACCAAGGGCCGACTATCCACTCCCTGCGAGCTTAAGCAGCACACTCTCACAACAGCGACTTATTTACCTCGAAAGCGAATCATCAGTAAGCGCTTGCATACTTACAAGCCAAGATAACATCTACATCCTGACAATGCCGAAGCAATTTCAGACTAAATATGGCCTGCTCATGACCTTGTTGTTTTACACTATCGTTCTGATTGTTGTCGTCGCCTTTTTATCCCCATTTATTGCTAGGCTGTTAAAGCTCAAAAATGCCGCACATCAGCTGGGTAAAGGCGAACTCAACGCCCGCGTGCAAGTCGGTACGGTATGGTACTTAAAGGATATTGAGCAAGCGTTTAATCAAATGGTACGACAAATAGCCGGGTTAATGACTGACATGAAGCTATTAAGCAGCGGACTTTCTCATGAACTACGTACGCCACTTGCAAGGGTAAGAATGGGGCTAGACACACTGGTTGAAACTCATGATGATGAGCTGCGGGCACAGTACGAAGATAGGATCAACCAAAACCTTGATGAAATGGAGCAAGTGATTGATGCTATTTTAGATTACGCAAGATTGCAGCACCGCCTTGACGACGTCGAACTTCAGCCTGTTGACTTGAATGCGATGGCTCACCAGTTAGCCAATAACGCCCACCATCATGACTTAACACTAAAACTTTCGTCAAAACCTTGCTGGATAATCGGTGAAGGTCAGTACTTACGCATGCTAATCAATAACTTATTATCTAACGCGATAAAATATGCCAACGGTAAAATATCACTAGAAACCCGAGTCGATAATGACAAGGTTAAGTTTATTATTGAAGACGACGGGATAGGTATAAGTAACGAGGTTCGAGACAAAGTGTTACTACCATTTTATCGCGACGATTCTCAATCACAATCAGGGTATGGAATTGGCTTGGCCTTTGTGCAACGTATAGTCACTCGTTTTGGTGGTACCATCGTAATTCAAAAAAGCCCCGCGCTGGGCGGGGCCAAAATCACTGTTTCGCTGATACAGACTCAGCAAAAGTAACGTTAACTCTGAAGCTGTGGTAAGCAGTGCTACAGTTCACCGCTTGGCAACGAAACAGTGTACAACAACCTAATATTCAAAGGGAGTTAGGTTAATGTGGTCCACTGTTGTCAGCAGGCGTTTGCCAATTACTCTGCCACACGTAGTTGCCATGGATATAAAGCAGTTTATCCGCCTGAATAAGCCCTCTATCTGCTTCGGTATACCCGAGTGCTTTGTCACTCGCTATGGGCGTTGCTACCTCGGCACGGCTACTCCCGCGATAACTGAGTGTTGAGTCCACGCCGTGGATAATTTCAAATGCGGCGAGATCGTTTTGGCTATACCAGTTATAACTACTTTCATTCACTTGCTCTGTATTCCAGTAAACAATCGGCAAAGTGAACCGAGTTACTGAGGCATTGTCTTTTAGCATGGCCAAAGCGCGATAATCATATTCCAGCGGTGTAAACCCCCCTGCAAATGTATGATCTTTTAATAGCTTGGGTTCAGCAGGATTTGCAACATCAAACAAACTCACTTTGGTGCCGGGCTGCACGTTTCCATCAGGGTCTCCAAGATGCTGACCTACCCCAAGAAGCAAACCGTCACCAACAGGGTGCAAATAAGAAGAGAAACCGGGGATCTCTATACTTCCCGCGATTTTAGGCTGTGATGCGTCAGATAAGTCCAGAACGTAGAGAGGATCTATTTGTCTAAAGGTCACGATATAAGCTGTATCGTTAAAATATCTAACCGCATAAATATCTTCATCCACAAGCCCCGTATCCGGATTAACCTTGCCAATAGGGGTTGGATTTTGGCTATTTGGTAGCGTCGCCACAGTGTTGAGTTCATTCCCTTCTGGTTTGAGCATATACAACTTATGGCTATTACCGATATCTGTATCATACTGACTCGTTACTACGCGCAGAACGCCATCTTTTTCATCAAATCGAGTCGCAGCCATCGTCTCGCTGACACGAGCAAGTTGACCTTCCACCTCACCTGTTGCTTGGTATGTCACCCCTTCGTCCGTTAACAATAACTTATGTAATACTATGCCTGATGGATCCCAGATTGATGTGTTGACATCACCATCACTGCCATTAAACGAGTAATTGTAAAGATACACTGCTGTTGCAGACATATAAAAACCAAAGGTGCGCGTGCTGACGCAAGTTGTTTTCACCTCATCAGGATTGCGAATGTCAATTTCCGTGACTGTTGTTAAGCCATTATATCCATCTTGCGTGGTAGCATCTGCTGGCAAATAACAGCCATCTGCGGCAACCAGTGGCGCTACACTTCCTTGCTTTAAATTTCTAAATTGGGGTAATAAATCGTTAATGTTAGTATCCATTAAGCGATTGTAGCTTGCTACTTTGTCAGCGCTATTAAAACCATTGTAGCGTATAGTGTGGTCGGCGATAACATAGAGTTTGTCACCGATTAATCTGCTGCCAACTAATGAACCATCAATTTGAAAGCGTTTTTCGACCTCAGCCTGTGCGGGTAGGGATACGTTACTAAAAGCAAGCTCAATCACGCCTTGATAATTTACTTCAGGTTGAACATCCAGTTCAGACATACCATCAGCAAAGTCATACTCATAGTCCATTAATACGCTGATGAGTTGATTGTTTTTAAGGTAAAGATTTTGGCTTGCAAACTCTGAATCTGATACCGCTAATTCATTAACTTGTGTAGGGACATCCGTAGCCTCAGTATCCAAGATCCTAACGAAGGTTTTACTGTCTGTATCCGTGTATGCAACGCTGGTCGAGCCGCCGATAAATAAGTAACGGCCATCGAATTTAATCCGGTCGCTTTCTGATACCCCTTCAACCAGTTGATTGGTGCCTGAGTAAGGTGCATTATCTGTGGTTGCTGATGGATTTTCTAAATCATCGCCATTATTCAACCCACCGCTGGCAACGAAAATGCCGTTTTTGATAAACTGACTAAACTGAGCTGATGAAGCTGACTTCAACGGCGCAGAGCTATTATTAAGCGCGTTAAGTTCTGGTAATTTATCTTCATCATTGTCGTTACTACCACCACATGCGCAAAGGCTAGCGGCAAGCGGAAGACTGAGCCAAATTTTGCATCTCATGATATGTTTCCTTGTAAGTTAAGTGCCAACGTAAGCCTAAACTTTCACACTAAAATTTCTGTTATCTTGGCAACTTGTTTTGTTATTTAATGTTACCCTTTCTGGTAATTTGTACAGCGACTGGTAAATTACACTGGTAGTAATAATGCGCTTTGATTGACACCTCTAAAAAGCCAGTGCAAAGCCCAAATTCAGAACTGGAGTTCCAAGTTGAATAAGTTATTAATGGCCTTAACCTTGCTGGTTACCACTCAGGTAAATGCCACGGTGGTGCCATGTGACGCCAATGACAGCGAGTGTACGCCAGTCGATGAATGGCGATTTGGCATTGCGCTTGGCGGCGGCGTGATCTCCAACCCACTCCATGACGGTGAAAATATTCCCTTGGTTGTTGTGCCCTATATTAGTTATTACGGTGAACACCTCTTTCTTGATAATGGGACTTTGGGCTATACCTTTCACTACACTGATAAATTTGATCTTAGCTTGATCGGCACGTTTAATACCGAGCAGGCCTATTTCGAAAAATTTCACCCTAGTAATATATTCGTGCAAAAAATGGGGTTTGATGCCAGCAATGAGCTACCTGGCGGTGAATTTGCCGCAGAGCAAACCGCTATCTCCTTAGACGATATCGAATCGAGAAAATGGGCCATAGATGGCGGCGTTTTAGCCCACTGGATAATAAGTGATAGCGTAAAAATCAGCGCATCATGGCTCACCGATATCACCAACACTTATCAAGGTTATAATGCCGATGTTGGGGTTAGCTATCGTTTTAGGTTCAATAATTCACCTAACACTTATGTGTTTATTAAAGCAGGGCTAAAATGGAAAAGTCGACAACTGGTGGACTATTACTACGGCATAGACAAAGCGGATACACCGAATAGTGAGCTATGGTATAAAGGCAGTTCAAGCTTCCAGCCTTATGTTAGCTTTGCCTACTCTTATCCCGTAAGTGAGTCTTGGACCTTCAAATTTAACGCTAAATATCAGCAACTTGATAGCACAATGACAGATAGCCCGATAGTCGAGGATAGCTATACCGCGACGGTTTTTGTCGGGGGAAAATATGAATTTTAGGCTGTACTTAATCACAATTATAATTTTCAGCGCACCAAGTAAAGCTTTAACCAAACCCAACAATGGCATTAAATTAGAAATAAAACCTATTACATGTATGGTGAAACAAGCAGGGCAACGCTGCGAAATGACGGCAAAAATTGCTTGGCAATCGCCCGCTAAAATGGACCTCTGTTTATTTCAGGAAAAACAAAAATTACAATGCTGGGAGCAGGCCAAGGAGGCAAAATCAACACAAATTATCCACCTCTCAAAGTCCATGCTCTTTACCCTAAAAGATGCTAAAAATAACGTTGTTGCAAAACAAAATATTGAAGTACACACAAGCGTCAACCAACAATATAGACGCAAACTCAGAAGCGATTGGAGTGTGTTTTAATGGCCAAGGTATTACTTGTCGAAGATGATGTAAAACTAGCGGAGTTAACCGCAAAGTTCTTAATCCATAATGGCTTTGAAGTCGTTCAATTACACAATGGTATTAACGCCATTAAAGCGATAGAAGCCGAAAAACCAGATATTTTAATTTTAGATATTATGCTTCCAGGCCTTGATGGTTTTTCTATTTGCAAAGCTGCACGCGGTGATTTTAAAGGGCCGGTTTTATTTCTTACCGCCAAAGATAGCGACTTCGACCATGTAAAAGGACTTGAAATTGGTGCTGATGATTACATTATCAAGCCCGTTGAGCCATATGTGCTACTTGCCCGCTTGAATGCGCTATTAAGACGCACACAAAATGATGAAGTTCAGTCTGACTCCATTACCTTAGGGGAATTACAAATAGATAAATCGGACCGTAAGGTCTACTTGGCAGGTGACGAAGTTGAACTAACCAGTTATGAATTTGATTTACTAAAGACATTGGCAGGCCATGCGGGCGAAACGCTGAGTCGAGACTATATCTATAAACATGTTGTTGGCCGCGAATATGACGGATTAGATAGAAGCGTTGACGTACGTATTAGCCGTTTACGTAAAAAACTTGGCGACAATCTAGAGCAACCCGCGAGGCTTATTACCGTGTGGGGCAAGGGCTACCTCTGCTCTAAGTCTGCTTGGGGCTAGTGTATTTGTGCTAAAGCTATTACTCAGCCTCTATTTGGCTGTGTTTACCAGCATTGTCGTTATTAACCAAGTGAGCGAAGCTATTTGGTCTCATTGGGTGCACTCCGCACCCGATGAGTTACGACACGCAAAAGCAGTCGCTAATACGCTCAAAGCGAGTATTTCCTCACACAACTTACCCCAAGAGTCGGAAACCGTGAAAATACTCAACATGGACGATGTCGCTTGGCTTCCAGAGCAAGCCGGCACTTTAGTTCAAGGTGGTATTTTAACGAGCTTTGACGATGAAGGTAGCGCATGGCTGACTTTCAAAGTACCTGATTCAACATTACTGATGCAGCTAGGGCCATTAGCACCAGCCGCTTCAGCTGCCAATAAACAATGGGTCATCAAATTGCTTTCTTATGCCGTGCTCGCATTTTTACTTATGCTGTGGATACGGCCCTTGTGGCTTGATCTATTGCAACTGAGGTATATCACCGAAAATCTCACTCAAGGTCAACTGCCCAAAGCGACCCGACATTCCCGGTTTTCTGCCATTTCAAATTTAACCGAGCAGATCCGCGATTTGGCATCTCAAGTCGCAAGGCTAATTGAAAATCAAAAACTACTCGTTAATGCGGTTTCTCACGACCTGCGAACCCCACTTGCCAGACTCAAATTTGCTCTCGCCATGTTACCAGAGCAAAGCCGTGAGCAAGCAAATGATATGGCGGATGATGTGGTCGAAATGGAGGCCATGATTGATGAAATGCTAGCCTACGCACGGCTTGAATTTGAAGTAGATAAACTTGAGGTAACACCACTAGATCTTTGCGCGCTTGTCGACGACCAGATAAACAAACTCAGTAAGCTCACCGATAAACAAATAACTCTTAATAAAAAGAGCACGCAGGTTATCGTCTCAGGTAACGCTCACTATCTCTCTCGAGCCATTCAAAATATTGTGCAAAACGCCGATAAATACGGTCGTTCAAACATCGAAATTAGTCTTGAATGTGACAAAAGCAACGCTTATCTTCATATTGAGGATGATGGCGATGGGATCCCTAAATCTCAGTGGGAATCGGTTTTTATTCCCTTCTCTCGCTTAGATGAAAGTCGCAGTAAAGACAACGGTGGTTATGGCCTCGGGTTGGCTATCGTGCGTAAAATCGCCACTTGGCATCGCGGCAGTTGCTATGTTGGGTTTTCCGAACTTGGCGGCGCGAAGTTCACGCTGACTTTGCCCCGCGCTTCATCTTGAAACTCTGATCACACGCACACCTGCTGACCTATGTGCGTGTATTCAAGGCATATAGAAGTTGACGGACGCTACCCTAAGAGATAACAACGGCTAAAGAGCAAGTAACTATCCCGAATTTTGGGTGATTAAGCGCGAGTGCGAGCTGGGATCAGAGCGACTAATAATAGCATTCCTGCTATTAGCCCATACGGCAACCCAATCTCAATTTCATAAATAACAGTTCCAATAACCGGGCCAACTACAATACCCAGTCCTTGCGCCGCCGAAATCGTTCCGGCCGCCGCGCCTTGCTCATCAGCCTCCACCGAATTGGCAGCCAAAGCAGAGACAGACGGATATATCCATCCCATACCAAAGCCAGCGACACCATAGCAAACCCAGAGCAAGATAGGCGCTGATGCAAAAATCGCAGACACAAATCCAGCGGCAGCGATGACTCCGCCGAATTGGATTAGTCGCGCAGGCTGCCATTCAAGCTTCTGGAGTGCTACTTGCGCGATAATCAGTGCCACACCAACAGTCGCAAGTGCAATCCCTGCAGCACGTGCAGTGTCAGCAGGGTCAAGCTTAAGCCTATCAAGGACAAAAAAGCCAACTGTGATCTGCGCAACAGCCACACTAAAAGCTGCTATAAAAGCCACGGTAACAGGTCGACGTAGCCTTACATCCGTTAAACGAACGCGATTGTTGCTGGGTTTTGCATGTCGTTCGTACCTTGGCAGTACCCGCCAAAGAACAATCAGGGCAATAAGGGGCAACATTGCGGAAATATACAAAGGCATACTTAAGCTAAAAGGCCCAAGTAGTCCAACAAACCCAGGACCAATCACCATACCAGCCGCACTTGACGCACCAATCCCCGCCATCGCTGCCGCGCGTTGTTTAGGCACAACATGATCCGCGACTAAAGCGGCGCAAGTCGCAGGTACCGCAGCATAAAACATCCCAGCGAATCCACGTCCAACCACTATGCCTGAAAATGCAAGCACGGGCACTAATGCGGTCTGCATCGCAAAGTCGATAAAGACTGCTAAAAATGCATAGCTAATGACAAAACCTGTAAGCCCAAAGAGTATCACCGGGCGCCGACCTTTTCGGTCACTAAGGCTTCCCCAGAACCGTGCCATAATAACCCAAGCAACTCCAGCAACTGTCATCGCCGCGCCAATTTGCCATGCTTTGAGCCCAATCACATGGGCAATAGGACCTGCTAACGCAGTAAACCCCATCACAGCCATAGTGCAAACAAATGTCTCAAACATCAGCGGCTTCAGGCTAAATGCATCACCCGCCTCTGGCATCCCCTCATTGCTGGCTAAATTAGTCATTTGGTTTCCTTTTGATGATGGCAATACAAACTCCTTTTACACAAATTGCATAGCCTGCGTATTCCAAAGATATGTATAGTGCCCCCTCTGCGCTAACAGGCGATGGTGACAACCCGACTCCACTACTTTACCTTGCTCAAGTACAATAATGTGATCAGCACCCTCTATACTAGAAAGCCGATGTGCAATGGTCACCACGGTACGATTGTGCAACAGGTTATTCATGGCGATGATTACCTCTGATTGAGTAATAGGATCAAGTGAGGCTGTGGCTTCATCAAGCAGTACAATAGGTGCATCTTTTAATAGTGCTCGGGCAATTGCAATACGCTGTCTTTGACCGCCAGATAGCAATAAACCACTATCGCCTACTCGGGTATTTATGCCATTTGGTAACGTATCAACAAACTCTAAGCAGTTAGCCGTTTTGCACGCGTCTTTTACTTCTTCATCACTGGCATCTAGCCGACCAATACGAATGTTTTCAACAATACTGGCATCGATTAACTGAATATCTTGAAACACCATACTAACTAACTGATGCACGCCCTTGGAGCCAATATCTTTAAGATCTAGGCCACCGATTTTCACACAACCTGAATTAGGGTCAAAAAAGCGGGCACACAAATTTAATAATGTAGACTTGCCACTACCAGATGCACCGACAATGGCCATTGTCGTGCCTTGTGGCACACAAAAACTCACATCATCTATGACCTTTTTAGCCCCGTGTTGAAACGATACTCGCTCAAACTCTATATCAAAATTGCTTGGTAATTGGGGGCTATCTGGCTCTACCAACACAGGCTCATTTAGAATAACCTCAAGCTTGCGCTCAGACTGCATAGCCAGACGTAAAACCGTTAGATATTCGCCAACTTCTTGAAGGGGTTCAAGTAGTTTGATTAGCAGCAGGGCAAATAGAATAGTGGTAAAATCTACGCCTGAAAAACGCTGCTCGGGTAAGGCTATGGCTAGCATTATCACAAACATACTGAGCACCATATTTAGCACTATGCGATAGGTTAATACGGGGCCGGCTCCCCACATTTCCACTTGTAGGCTATGCTGCTTTGTTTTCTCTAGCTGCTTGGCAAGATGGGACAACCATGTTTGTGCTTGGTCATATAACTTGAGGGTTTTTAACGCTTCAATATAATCGGTAATAGTGCTGGCACTTTGCCGATATGATTGCTGCTTAGCGCTAGCGACTTGCACAAACTTTCGTTTCGACACCTCCATTACCCAAAATGCTAAAGGCAATAGTATCAATGCACTAAGGGCATAAATAGGATTGATAAATAACATCACCACTAGACCAATCACAGGTGTCACCAAAGCAGAAATCAGATCGGGAGCGATATGGGAAAAAATACCTTCAATTTTCTTTATATCCTCAGTGAGCATTTCTAAAAACTCACTGCTATGGGTGCGTCGCACACGACCAAGAGGCAGATGTCGTACATGATTAATCAATTTAATACGATACGCATGAACAACCTGATAACTGCCGACAAAGCTCTGATACTGGCCTATATATGCACATATCAGTTGCATCACAAAGCAACCACCTAGCGCCATCAAATAATCCACAGGTGTTGAAAGCCAAGGCATCATTTTTGGCGTGGTTAAAAACTGCTGTTGTAGCCAGTGGAAACATAACAGCAGCGGTGCAATTGCCACACTACGTTCCAACACTCGAAAAACAACGCCAGTATAAAAGCGCCACTTGCCAGAGCTTGCATGCTCTATCACACGACCAATACTCAATAATGCTTGTCTGTCCATTTAAATCTCATAATGTATAGGTTGGAAATTTGACGAGTCTTTCATCGGACTTTGTTGCTCTCCTTCGCTTTGTTGTAGCAACCAGCTGTGACGATAATAATCACAATTCGACAACAATTCGCCATGAGTTCCCTGTGAGACAATTTTCCCCTCTTTCAAGACAAGGATCTGACCGATATTTTCAAGACCTAAATACTTGTGGGTGATCACCAAGAAAGTGGTGTTTGGATAGTACGTTTGAATAGCCTGATAGAATTTAGATTGTGTCACATTATCCATTGCGGCCGCAGCTTCATCTAAAATCACCAAAGGGGCTCGGCCACCAAAGCACGTGCAATAGCAATACGTTGTTTTTCTCCCCCAGACAAATTTTGTCCGCGTACTTGTACCTGGGTTTCGAGGCCATCAGGCAATTGACTTATCCAAAGCTTTAGTTGAGCGACCATAATGGCGCGCTCTATCGCATCGGAGCTAATATGGTTACGGCCAAACAAAATATTGTCTCGTAGGGTACCCTCAAATAAATAACACTCTTGCGTCACCACACTCATAAAGTGTGATCGGACACTGTCACTCATTAAACACACATCCTGCCCGAATAGTTGCACTTTACCTGATGAAGGAGACAATAAACCACATGCCAACATCGCAAGCGTGGATTTACCATTACCAGATGCACCGACTATAACATTCAATGAATTGGGTACTAGCTTAAAGTGCACGCCCGCCAAAACCTGATGAGATTGGTAAGCAAAATCCACGTGATGAAACTGCATCAGCGGCAACCTTTTATCAACTTTAACAGGTGTGCTAGCTGAATTAGAAAAGCGCGCCATGTAGATAGGCGTGATCCGTTTAACGCCAGCGAGCAGCTCGTTTGCTTCCATAAAAAAACGACTCACTTTGATGATTGGGTTAAGCATGCCAACAGCCAATAATATACTTAAAATAACCTGCTCAGTAGTGACACTTTGCGCACTATGTAAACTAATCGCTGCGGGTAGCAAGCAAACAAAAGATCCACTCAGCAATGCGGTGTATAACGTCCAGCCAGGTACCGTTTGGCCGGTGAGTTCGAGTACCAACTTTTGGTATTGATCCAACTTTCGATTTAAAACGGCAAATCGTTTACTGTCTAAATTATATAGCTTCATCAACGGCATATTTTTAACGTAGTCACTTAGTGTCGTGGTCAAATCCTCTGACACAAGGCTAAACCGCTCGTACTGACCTGCTGTTTTATGCATAAATAAACCACTAACAAAAAATGCTAGCGGCACAACAACAACCGCACTGAGTGCAAGCCGCCAATCTATAAATGCGATCACCGTAAAGACGACACAAGGTGTAAGGATTGCGTTAAACAACTCAACACTTTGATGGGCTATAAAGTTTTCAATATGCTCAACATCTTGCAATATATTTTGTTTTAAAACGGCGGGGTTTTGAGCACTGAGCCATAGCAACGACATATTTGCCAATTGGGTTGCGAGTGTCATTCTAACTTTAGTGAGCGCCTTAAAAGAGACTTGGTGGCTGAAGTAATAGGCGCCCATAGCACACCCAGATTTCAATAAAATCGCGCCACAAATCCCTGCAGCAATCCATAACAATTGTTCAATCGAAGCCGATAAAGGATTAAGTAAGGCTTGAATAGAAAGAAATAACAAATACACAGGCACGATTTCAAGCAAAGTGACAAGCACCATTAGGCTAAAAGCTATCAACATTTTGCCTTTATAAGGTGCACAGATAGCAAAAATAATTGACCAGGGACTGCAATGTCCCTCGGTTTCATGCGATTCAACACGCATATACCTACTCCTTTAAATGCGGTTAAAAATCTGTCGTATAAACTAACCCTAAGCGGTATTAAAATCGTGCAACAACGCAAATATGCTCTTGCCGATCCCATAGCTTTTAGAGATATCAGGTTTATTTCAACCAAACGTGCAACTTGAACAGCAGAGTCAATCATTAAAGACTAGAACAAATACCTAGTTTGTATCTCTGGTTTATGCTGCCACTTTTACCACACCGTGATTTATCTAAGCACAATAAAAAATAGCGCTAAGCCTATTGCAGCAACCCTGACAACGCTCCCCTCATCCGTTCAATATCCCCCAGATCGGAAATAAGTATAAGTTCTCTGATATCCACGCAAATTTTCCCGAAAAAATTACCGATAGGGGCATACAACAACTTTTTGGGGTGGGAACAAATTGTCCAAAAACATATTTTTTGGGCAAGAAAACTTCATGACAAATAACACTCGCAGTTGCCTCGACTCAAAAAATAAACCGCGACCGTGCTTCATAACCGGAGAATAATAGTGAAAACAACAACTGATACGCCAGTCCGACCGAAGGTTGAGCAAGACCTCTATATTGAAAAAAATATTTGGCAGCAACAAAGTCTTGGTTCCCTTGTCGCCGATTGGCGGTCTCAATTTTCAGATAACGTCGCCCTGATTGAAGGTGAAACTGAGCTCACTTACGCTCAATTTGAGCAACGCGTGGTAGCGCGCCGTGCTGGATTTTGCAATATCGGCTTAAAAGCCGGCGACCACGTGATGATGCAATTGCCTAATTCTCTCGATTTTGTAATTAGTTGCTTCGCAATGTTCCAATTAGGTGTCATCCCAATTTTAGCCATGCCCGCGCAGCGTGAGTCCGATATTGTAGCGTTGTGTGAACTCAGTAACCCTGTAGCATACGTAGTGCCAAGCAGTTATTTGGGTCACGATTATATTGCCATGGCCCAACGTATTGTGTCCAAATGTTCAAGTATTGAGCATGTCTTGGTCACGAGTGATACACCAAGCGATACCCCGTATACATCCCTTTCTCAGTTAGACAGCACCGAGCCCATGCAGGTTTCTAATATTGATCCAACATCCACGGCACTCATGTTGCTTTCTGGTGGTACTACAGGTACCCCTAAACTTATTCCACGCAGTCACAATGACTATTACTTCAATGCCAAAGCTTCTGCCAAGCTATGTCAATTTGATGAGCAAACCACTTATTTAGCGGTTTTACCAATCGCCCATAATTTCCCTTTGGCATGTCCCGGGATCATTGGCACGCTTTGTCAGGGTGGAACAGTGGTGCTGTGTCCAACACCTGGGCCAGACGAAGCGTTTCCACTTATAGAACAACACAAAGTTACTCACACCGCTTTGGTACCCGCTTTAACGAAACTATGGCTTGAGGCTAAACAATGGGATGAAACCGATATAAGTAGCCTGAAACTGTTACAAGTGGGTGGTGCTAAGTTCACTACCGAGCAAGCGACACAAGTGCCTGATGTACTTGGTTGTCAACTGCAACAAGTGTTTGGTATGGCCGAGGGATTACTGTGTTTCACCCGCCTGGATGATCCGTTAAATGAAGTGATGCATACCCAAGGTCGTCCACTTTGCGACCTCGATCAAATACGCATTGTTGACGAACAAGACAACCCCGTAGCACGAGGTAGCGTTGGTGAGCTACAAACCAAAGGTCCTTATACCATCGCGGGTTACTACAAAGCACAAGCACATAACCAAACAACCTTTACCGCCGATGGCTTTTACCGTACGGGTGATTTAGTACGTATGAACCAAGCTGGTAACCTAATTGTTGAAGGGCGGATCAAAGAACAGATTAACCGAGCAGGAGAAAAAATCGCTGTCGCAGAAATAGAACAACGCCTGCTCTCCCACCCCTATATTGATGAAGCCATACTAGTGCCCGTACCAGACGCATATCTTGGCGAACGTAGCTGTGCCTGCATTATTTCTAGTCAGCCTGTTACCCTCAGTGAAGTTTATCAACTACTGCAAGAACAGCAGGTTGCGCGCTTTAAATATCCAGATCAAATCATTTCGCTCAGCTTTTGGCCACTCACTGCTATAGGAAAGATAAATAAAAAAGCACTAATAAAACGTGCTGAAGATGAGTATGTAGAGACCACCATGAATCAGTTAAAACCAATACCCTATGTTGAAAAAACCATCTCTGTCCAGTCAACTTTAGCGCAGTTAGCCCCGAGTATTTCTGAGCTCAGTAATCATCCATTTAAAGCCGTATACGAGTGTAAATCTGCTTGGTCTGTTGGCCTTGGCAAAGTAGCTGAACTGCACTCTAACGGCAACGAAATAACCTTACAACAAGGTGAAAAGACAAAACACTTTAATGGCAAGCCTTTTCCCGAGCTGATGGCGCAGGCCCTGCAAAGTATTCAATTCGAAAACTGGCGCTTATATGGCGTAGCTAAGTTTGAACTAGCCAGCGTATTTCACGGTATTCAAACATGTACTGAGCATGAAAAGTCTTTGCAATTATTTGTGCCAAAACTAGAGGTACGCCTTGAAGCAAATAAAGCGACATTACGCGCGTTGACTGAGGCTGACCTCAAAGCGCTTGAAACATTAGTGTTAAAAGCAGATACATCATGCCTACAAACGGAAAGTACGGCTGCGCTTAAGCCTCTAAAAACACCACAGATCAACACGCAATATAAAGATGAATACAAAACATCGGTTGCTAAAGCCATCGAAGAAATTTGCAACAGGCAATATCAAAAAGTGATCTTGTCTCGCCGTATTCATGTACCAGACAGCATTTGCTTGAATAAGAGCTTCCGCTACGGCCGTTTACATAATTCGCCTGCACGCTCATTCCTCTACCAGCTAAACGACTTTTCAGTTGCAGGTTTCAGCCCAGAAACCCTACTTGAAGCCAGCAACAAGGGATATATCAGCACACAGCCCCTAGCTGGTACTCGCTCACTTGGTAACTCACCACAAGAAGAGCAGCAGCTGCGAGAAGAACTTCTTAACGACACCAAAGAAATAGCCGAGCACGCTGTATCAGTAAAATTAGCCCAAGAAGAATTGGAGCAAATATGTGAACCCAGTTCAATTTCGGTAAGTGAATTTATGGCTGTGCGCCGTCGCGGCAGTGTACAACACCTAGCCTCTCGCGTCTGCGGTCAACTAAGTAATGGTAAAAACCCATGGCATGCATTTCAAGCGCTCTTCCCTGCGGTTACGGCGTCAGGGATCCCAAAACGTGAGGCCATAGAAGCCATATTGCGCCTTGAACCAAATAGCAGAGATTGGTACAGCGGCTGTGTAATGATTGTAGATAATGACGGGTTTATAGACTCAGCTTTAGTGCTGCGTTCAATTTATCGCGCCAATAACAGTACATGGCTACAAGCTGGCGCTGGTGTCATTGATCAATCTAAGCCTGAGCGTGAATTGACAGAAACCATCGAAAAACTCAGTTGCATCGCCAACTACCTAATTGATGAAAAAACGTTAGAAGAGGCGCAGGGCTAACACATGGCACAGGTAAAGACCCCCTAAATAAGAAACAGCTGTTAAAACATGTACAAGCGTTTGTGCAAACACCGCTTGAAGACAAGCTAGATGCCAACCTTATTGAACTTGGCTTAGACTCAATGCATATGATGCGTTTGGTCAATCAGTGGCGAAAACAAGGCGCAAAAGTGACCTTTTCAAAACTGATTGAACAACCAGTTCTTAGCGACTGGATAACACTTTTATGTACGCAAATTGATACTGATGTCGAAGTTACTGAAGCCCCTAAACTACCCGATATAGATCCCTACGCAGAGTTTGAGCTCACTGACGTGCAATATGCCTATTGGATTGGTCGCCAAGATGAGCAAGAGCTTGGTGGCGTCGGTTGTCACGCCTATCTGGAAATAGACAATCAAGACATCGATCCAATTAGGCTCGAACAAGCTTGGCATGCACTTTATCACTATCATCCCATGCTACGTGCGCAGTTTACTGAATCTGGTACCCAGCAAGTGCATTCACAGCTTCCCACTCCGGGGCTTGCAATTAACGACTTTAGGTCACTAACTCTTGATGAGGCAACTAAAGCGGCAGAACAAATCCGCAGCCGTCTATCACACCGAAAATTAGGTATTGAGTATGGTCAAACCCTTGGGCTGGAATTGAGTTTACTTCCCGAAGGAAAATGTCGGATCCACTTTGATGTAGACCTACTGATCGCTGACGTGCAGAGCTTAAATATCTTATTAAAAGATCTCGCGGTGCTTTATCATGGCGGTACACTCAACACGGATCCACACTGGAGCTTCGCAAAGTATCTAGCGTTTGAAAATGCACAAAATAAAGATAAGTTTGAAGCAGACAAAGCTTATTGGCAAACGCGTTTAGCAACTCTACCTTCGGGCCCACAGCTTCCCCTTCGTTGCGACCCTCGAGCGATCACTCGACCAACATTTTCTCGCCGTTTGCACACCTTGAGCCAGTACCAGTGGAAGACGCTTAAAAATACCGCACAACAGCATCAAGTGACGCCCGCTATGTTGCTCGTCACTAGTTATGCGTACGTACTTGCCAAATTTAGTACCGAGCAGAAATTCACACTGAACTTACCACTTTTTGATCGCAAGACTCAGCACCCAGGCATTGAAAACGTGGTTGCCGACTTCACCAATCTATTGCTTTTAGATTGTGATTTTAGTGAAGCTAAAGGTTTTATTGATCATACAAAAGCAATACAAAGCCAATTTCACCAAAACGTTGCACACAGTGATTATTCCGCAGTGCAAATCCAACGCGATTTAGTAAAACACGGTTATGCACAGGGTGTGAGCGCACCTATCGTATTTGCCTGTAACTTAGGCACCCCACTTCTGTCGCAACAAGACACGGTATTGGGTCAATTTAACTATATGATCTCGCAGACGCCGCAAGTGTGGTTAGACCATCAAGTGTATGAAGTTGATGAAGGTTTGATGCTGGCATGGGATGCTGTGGATGAGATTTTCCCAGAGTCGCTAATTGATTCCATGTTTGCAAGCTATGTTGCATTACTTGAAAACCTAGCGGCAAATAGCAGCGCATGGCACGCATTACATCTTATTGACCTGCCAGAGTATCAGCAAATCCAACGCAAAGCAGCCAATAACACCGATGCACCTTATACCCCACATACATTGCATGAAGCATTTTTTAGAGGTGCTCAGGTACACCCAGATAAGACTGCATTAATATTCAACACCGAACGGTTAAGCTATCGCACCGTCGCTGAAAAAGCGCTACGCATAGCCGCTTATTTGAAGCAACAAGGGCTGAATGGTGCAGAACCTGTAGCCGTAACATTACCCAGAAGCGCTGAGCAGATCATAGCGATACTTGGAGTACTGGCAGCCGGTGGCTGTTATGTGCCTATAGGACCTCACCAGCCTCAATCACGGCGAGAAAAGATCCATCGAACCGCAGAGGTCAAGCTAGCAATTGCTATTGGTGACGATCCAGAACATGACCCAGCAGTAAAATGTATTGATATTCAACAAGCGCTTTTAGCTGAGCCACTTGAATCAGCTGTTATCACAGACCCTGCAAATCCCGCCTATATCATATTCACCTCGGGCTCTACAGGTGAACCCAAAGGGGTTGAAATGAGTCATCAGGCCACTGCCAATACCATTTATCAGCTCAATAAAGACTATCAAATTGGCCAAGATAGCTGTGCGCTCGGGGTTTCAGCGCTTGATTTTGACCTTTCTGTATATGATATTTTTGGTTTGTTAAGTGTTGGCGGACAGCTAGTCGTTATTGATGAGCAGCAGCGCCGTGATGCACAAGCATGGCTTGAGCTGGTACATCAACACAAGGTAACTATTTGGAACTCTGTTCCGATATTGCTAGATATGCTTTTGACCACGGCGGAACAAGATAGCCGCCAACTGCACTTTGAGCAGGTGATGTTGTCTGGTGATTGGATAGGCTTAGACCTTCCTCCTCGGCTACAACATATCAGCGCCACCAATCCACCTATTATTGCAATGGGTGGCGCAACAGAAGCAGCTATTTGGTCAAACCGATGTGAAGTTCGCTCACCACTGCCACTGCATTGGCATTCAATCCCATACGGTAAACCTCTGCCAAACCAAAAATATCGCGTTGTTGATAAGCACGGTCAAGATTGCCCAGACTGGGTTCCTGGTGAGCTGTGGATTGGCGGTATTGGTCTAGCAACTTGTTATCGTGGTGATAGCATACAAACGGCAGCACGCTTCGTTGAGCAACATGGCGAGCGTTGGTATCGTACTGGCGACCAAGGTCGTTACTGGCCTGATGGCAACCTCGAGTTTTTAGGACGCATCGATCATCAAGTCAAAATACGCGGGCATCGTATTGAGTTGGGTGAAATTGATACAGCCCTTGCCAATATTAATGGTGTTCAGCGCGCTGTTACCGTGACCATTGGCGAGCCTAAAAGCCTAGCGAGTGTTGTGGTCTTAGCTGCTCAAAACACGTTAGATAACGCTGCCATACAACGCCAATTACACAAGCTACTGCCAGATTATATGGTGCCAAGCCATATCGAATTTGCACCGCAGCTGCCACTCAGTAGCAATGGTAAAATAGACCGAAAAGCACTTGTCAACCAGCTGGCTGCCACGCAGCAGCAGTGTGCGTTGAGTTTAACCGCGCCGCAAACAGACAACGAAAAATGCCTTGCCAATATATGGCGGTCTATACTGGGGGTTGAGCAAATCGGTCAGCAAAGCCATTTCTTCGAGTTAGGTGGAGATAGCTTAATTGCGACTCAGCTTATTGCAAAGCTCAAACAACAAGGTTTGGCATCTCCAAAACCACTGCCCGACTTATTCTCATCTCCTCAATTAAGCGCCTACGCAGCGCGTTTAGAAAGCATCGCGCCGATAACAAAACTCGAAATAGTGGCAGATCTAGATAATCGTTATGCACCATTCTCTCTCACCGAGGTACAACGTGCTTATTGGATGGGCCAAACACCGGGATTGCCGCTTAACTGCAGCACTTTGTATTTGCTAGAGTTGGAGGGAGAAAATGTCGATATTCAACGTATGGCAAAAGCTTGGGACCAACTGGTTGAGCACCATGAGATGCTGCGAGCAGTGATCACATCAGATGGTCAGCAACAACTGCTGTCTCATTTACCTGCGGTGTCTATTGCACAAGTGAGCTTGAAATCAGAAACCAATAATCACGCCAATGCTGCTCGGGATCATCTCCACCAGTTTTGGCGTAGAGTTTGTGAACAGGCGCTACAAAGCCACGACCAAAATGAGTCAGTGACGTTACCTAATCACCGTATTTGCGCCGTAAATTATGGTACTAATAAGACCCGTTTAGGGATCATTTTTGATTACTTAACGCTCGATGGATTTAGTATTAAATTGCTGCTAGATCAGCTTGCAAGCCTTTATAACGATCCCGCTTATCACTTGCCTGAGATTAATGTTTCGTTTAGAGACTACGTGATCCAAGTGCAACACAATGATGCAGAGCGTATAGCTGCACAAGCATACTGGCGAGAACAGATTAATACCTTACCACCTGCGCCACAATTACCACTGGCACAAGACCCACAAAATATTACTAAACCTGAATTTGTGCGCCGCGAAGCACAACTAGATGCGACTACTTGGCAAGCACTTAAAAATAAAGCGAGATCCTATGGCATTACCCCTTCAGTACTACTATTAACGGCCTACAGCAATGTGCTGAGACGCTGGAGCGAAGGTGATCACACGCTCAATTTAACCCTGTTTGACCGCCAAGACGTGCACGAGGATATCAATAAAGTGTTTGGTGACTTCACCACATTAGCCCCCATCGCATTTCGTAAAAATGTTGGTAACTCATTATTGGTACAAGCACAGGAAGCGCAGCTGCAAATTGCACAGGCCATTGAACACAAAGCAATTTCATCCATTTGGATCCAGCGCGAACAAGCTCGCCATAGCACACTCACATCAGCAGCGCTGCCTGTGGTATTTACCAGCACCTTGGGTCTTGGTGGCGGCTTGTTTGAAAACTCAAACGGCGATTTCCCCAAGATTGTACCTGGAGGTTTATCACAAACACCGCAAGTTTGGCTCGACCATCAATTATACGAATTTGATGGTTCACTTATTCTATCTTGGGATGCGGTGGATGCACTTTTCCCAGCCGGTATGATTGATGACATGTTCAACAGCTATGTTGGTGCGCTTGAAAAGCTGTGTCATAGCAGTTGGGAAGAGGAGATGTCCTTACCATTACCTGATGCACAAGCGCATACACGTCTCGCGGTAAATCACACCGGACGCCCACAAACACCACGCACTTTGCACCATGCTATTTTTGCGCACGCACAGCAAAACCCCGGCGACACGGCACTAGTATTTGAAAACTCGCATGTCAGTTATGCACAGCTATGTGAGCAAGCGCTCTGTATTGCAGCGCTATTGCAGCAACATCAGCTCGAACTAGCAGAACCTGTTGCAGTCACTTTGCCACGTGGCATAGATCAAATTGCGGCTATTTTGGGAGTTATGGCTGCGGGCGGCTGTTACGTGCCAATCGGGATCCATCAGCCTGCGAGTCGTCAGGCAAAAATACATCGTATAGCAGGGATCCGATTAGTGCTTACTGACAGTGATCACTTAGAAGTCGAATCCATCGAGTCAGTGATAAGGTTGGACGTGGCTACAGCAAGTACACCACAAGCAATGCCTATAGAAGTATCACCAGAACAACCTGCATACATTATTTTTACCTCGGGCTCGACTGGTGAACCAAAAGGGGTGGAAATGTGCCATCAGGCAACCGCAAACACCATAGATCAAATCAATCAACTCTATAAAATTGATAAACATAGCTGTGTATTAGCAGTGTCTGCAGTGGATTTCGACTTGTCGGTATACGATATCTTTGGCTTACTCGGTGTGGGGGGCCAAGTTGTGTTGCTCAGTGATGAAAACCGCCGCGATGCCAGCGAATGGTTACAGCTCGTGCACCAACATAATATCACTGTCTGGAACTCTGTACCCGTCCTGCTGGATATGTTGCTCATCGTTGCAGAGCAAGATGACAGGCAACTGCCTTTCAAACAAGTGATGTTGTCAGGTGATTGGATTGGCCTAGATATTCCACCGCGTTTACAAGCCAAAAACAAAGCCGAAGTTCCACTTATCGCTATGGGTGGCGCAACAGAAGCAGCTATTTGGTCGAATTTCTGTGAGGTAAAGGGCGACATTCCAGCTCACTGGAACTCCATTCCTTACGGTAAACCACTACCGAACCAAACCTACCGTGTCGTCGATGCCTACGGACGCGACTGCCCAGATTGGGTTGCAGGTGAGCTATGGATAGGTGGTGCAGGCCTTGCTAGTGCGTATCGGGGAGATCAAAAGCTCACAGCTGAGCGCTTTGTCAACCACGAAGGTACTCGTTGGTATCGTACCGGCGATAGAGGTAGATACTGGCCAGATGGCAACCTTGAGTTCTTAGGGCGTATAGATCACCAAGTGAAAGTACGCGGTCATCGTATTGAACTGGGTGAAATTGATACGGCTCTCGCCCGTATTAAAGGCATTTCTCGTGGAGTGGCATTAACCATTGGCGAGCCTAAAATGTTGGTTGCTGCACTGGTAATGGATGAAAGCACAGAACTGGCTCTCGATGCAGTAAAAACAGAACTTGCTCTTTCTTTGCCAGATTATATGGTACCGAGTCACTTCTTAGCCTTAAATGCACTGCCACTAAGCGCTAATGGGAAAGTAGATAGAAAACAACTTGCTACCCAGTTTGACGACCAACTTAGCGTTGAAGTGGCTGTAACAGCGCCACAAACAGATAACGAACTTCAAGTTGCACAGCTTTGGAAAGACTTACTTGGGGTTGCCAATGTTGGCCTAGAAAGCAGCTTTTTTGCACTCGGTGGCGATTCGCTGGTCGCGACCCAATTCCTAACTCAGCTCGCCCAACAAGGGTTGTCGACCAAGCAACCTTTACGCACTTTGTTTGCCAGCCCAACGCTTGGTGCATTTGCAGCAACACTTGAGATGCATGAAGCCACACAGTGCAAGCAAATTGTAGCTAGACCCGAACATCAGTTTGAACCATTTGCACTGACTGAAGTACAAAGTGCTTATTGGTTAGGCCAAACCCCGGGCTTCCCGCTTAATTGCGGCACTCACTACTTACTCGAACTCGATAGTTTAACGCTTGATACCGAGCGAATGATGCTCGCATGGAAAAAGCTGTATGCACGCCATGATATGTTGCGCGCCCAAGTGAGCGATAATAACCAACAGGTTGTGTTGCAGCAAAGCGGCATACCAAAATTGGATATCGATCCAATGACTTACACCTGTTTAGACCAAGCACGAACGCAAATTCACGCATGGTGGCAAACTAAAAATAGCCAACATTTACATGATGCGATAACGATTAAAGTTGCAAGGTATCAAGCGGGTGAAACTGAGCGTACGCGTCTTGCTTTGATGTTTAACTACATGACATTAGACGGCTATAGCATCATGCTGTTATTGCGCGAATTCGCTGCTTTATACCAAGCGCCAGATACTGAGCTAACGCCACTTTCCTCAACCTTTAGAGACTATGTCACCCAAGTTCAACATAGCCAGCAAGCCATAGATGAAGCCCAAGCATACTGGCAAGAACGTTTATCTACCTTGCCGGATGCTGCGGCACTACCACTGGCACAAGATCCACTGCAAATTGAACACAGCGAATTCTCTCGCCGCAGTGCAAGATTGCCAAAAGCCAAGTGGCAAGCCATTAAACAAGCGGCTCGCTCGCAAAATGTAACACCAAGTATTTTAGTGCTGAGTGCCTATGCGGAAGTACTCAGTCAGTACAGTGGTGGCCATCCACATACCTTAAATTTAACTCTATTTGATCGTCAAAATGTACATCCAGAAGTTGGCAGTATTGTTGGTGATTTTACGTCTCTGGCCCCCCTTGCTTACCACCCTGACGAGCACATCACAATTGCTCAACATGCAAAGCAACTACAAGAGCAACTTGCTGATGTACTTGATCACCGAGCAGTCTCATCTGTGTGGGTGCAAAGAGAGCGCAGCCGAACTATGGGGCGCACCGCAGCTGCATTGCCCATTGTCTTTACCAGTACATTAGGAATGGCTGACGACTTACTAGCAGACTCTTTCAATGAAGATTTACCACAATTTACCGATGGCGGATTGTCAGCAACCCCACAGGTTTGGCTTGATCATCAAATGTATGAGTTCAGAGGTGAGCTAATTCTATCTTGGGATGCCGTCGATGCACTGTTTCCAGCTGAGTTGCTAGACAATATGTTTAGCCGTTTCTTAACATTACTGGACGAAGTATCTATTTCAACGGATACAGCATTTAGCCACGCATTACCCAAATCTCAACAGTTGGTGCGAGACCGAGTAAACAGCACCAACGCTGAACAAACGCCTCGTACTTTACACCAAGCGATGTTTGACTATGCCCGTCAGCACCCCGATACCGTTGCGCTGATAGCTGATGAGCAAATAGTAACCTATGGCCAATTGGCAGATAAAGCACTGCGTATCGCCCACTTACTTACTCAACGAGGATTATCGCTAAGTGAAGCGGTGGCAGTGAGCTTGCCAAGAGGGGTAGATCAGGTTGCTGCCGTATTTGGCATTATGGCCGCTGGAGGCTGCTATGTGCCAATTGGTATTCATCAACCCACCAGCCGTCAAGCGAAAATTCATCGCACTGCGGGGATCCGTTGGATACTTACGAACGAAGCACACATCAACCAAGACGTTGAGCAGGGTGTCACTCGCCTCAATGTAACGGATGCAGAGGACTTTACGCCACTGGCAACCCCTTGACAGTAGCAACAGATGCACCCGCATATGTGATCTTTACCTCAGGTTCTACCGGTGAACCCAAAGGGGTCGAAATGTGTCATCAAGCGACTGCAAATACCATTGACCAGCTAAATCGACACTATGCTATCAACAGCAATAGCCGAGTACTTGCTGTTTCTGCATTGGATTTTGATCTCTCGGTATACGATCTATTTGGCTTGTTAAGCGTTGGCGGCAGTGTTGTATTACTCAATGAGGCAAGCCGTAGAGACGCAGCTACGTGGCTTGAACTAGTGCATCAACATCATGTCACTACTTGGAATTCAGTGCCGATATTGCTCGACATGCTACTGGTCGTTGCTGAAAACGATGCACGCCCACTGCCATTTTCGCAAGTGATGCTATCGGGTGATTGGATTGGCCTAGATTTACCGCCAAGATTACAAGCCAAGACTCACTCACAGATCCCATTAATTGCCATGGGTGGTGCCACTGAAGCAGCCATTTGGTCAAACAGCTGTGAGGTAAAAGGTGAGTTGCCTGAACATTGGTCATCTATTCCATACGGTAAACCGCTCCCGAACCAAACATATCGTGTGGTAGACCCATGTGGCCGTGATTGTCCAGATTGGGTTGCAGGTGAACTGTGGATCGGCGGTATGGGCCTTGCCACTGCCTATCGAGGAGACAAAAAACTTACAGCTCAGCGCTTTGTGATGGCTGATGGTAAGCGTTGGTACCGCACGGGTGACCGCGGTCGTTACTGGCCGGATGGCAACCTCGAGTTCTTAGGCCGAATTGATCACCAAGTTAAGGTTCGCGGACATCGCATTGAGCTTGGTGAAATCGACGCCGCCTTGGCTCAGGTTAAAGGCTTAAGTCGCGGTGTTGCACTAACGATTGGTGAGCCGAAAAAGCTCGTTGCCGCCTTTGTTAAGGAAGCCCAAGCCACGCTAGATACACAGGTAATTACTGCACAACTGGAACAGCAACTTCCAGAATACATGGTGCCCAGCCATTTATTAGAACTTGAGACATTACCGCTAAGCGCCAACGGTAAAATTGACCGAAAGCAATTGCTCAATGAATTTATGGCATTGGAGCTAAAGCAAGCTGAGTTCGAGGCGCCTGAAGGTGAGCTTGAAGAACAGCTTGCAAAAATCTGGCAATCACTTTTAAAACGCCCTCAGCTCTCTCGCCACGACGACTTTTTTGCCATAGGTGGTGATAGCTTGAGCGCAACACAGCTTATCCAAACACTGCAACAACAACACATTATTCCAACATCTGTGTCACTTACAGCACTATTTAGCGCCCCAAGTATTGCCAGCTTCGCTAATGCCATAACACAAGCTTGGCGTGACCTAAGCGGCACAACCTCTGACACAGATGAACTATTTGAAGAGGGTACATTATGACAATCGCCAGTATTATCGCTGACTTCGAAAGCCGCGGCGTTTACCTGTGGGCCGATCAAGGCAACTTAAAATTTAAGGCCCCTGCTGGAGTAATGACAGCGGCACTAAAAACACAATTACAAGACAACAAAGCAGCGCTTATCGACTATTTAAGCGACCCTGTAATGGCAGCTATAGAGCCTAATTATGCAGACCGCTATCAGCCGTTTCCACTAACCGATTTACAGGTCGCTTACTTAGTTGGCCGTAACAATGCCGTTGAGTATGGTGGTGTTGGCTGTCATAGTTACATTGAGTTGGACCTACCGAATATTGATGCAAAACGCCTGCAAACGGCTTGGCACAAGTTAGTTGAGCGCCACGATATGCTACGCGCTATTATCAACCTTGATGGTACTCAACAAATTATCGCACAGGTTACGCCAAAAGCGATCCGCGTGCATGAATTTGCAGCGTTTGACCAGCAAACTCGTCAGCAAAAACTATTAGGCCTGCGTGAACAGTTGGCTCACCGCCACTATCAACCGGATAAATGGCCACAATATGACTTACACCTTAGCCAAACCGGTGAAGGGTCAATTCTACATTTTTCTATCGACTTGCTTATCGCCGATTTTGCTAGCATTCAAATTATGCTCGCCGAACTCGGTGAATTATATAACCATCCAGAGCGTGCTCTTGCGCCTCTGGGGGTTTCGTACAGAGATATTGTTATCGCACGCAAAGCCTTGTTAGAACATCCTAAAACAGCACAGCGCTATGAACAGCACAAAGCCTATTGGCTAGAACGCATTAAAACGCTGCCAGCCCCTCCCGAGCTACCAAGAGCAAAAAGTACAAGCAACGAGGAAAGCGTCGCGTTTTCTCGCTTACATTTTAAGTTAGACCCCACCCTTTGGCAGCGCCTTGGCGAACGAGCGGCAAGGCATAAACTAACACCTTCTAGCCTTGTATTAGCCGCATTTACAGAGGTAATTGGACGCTGGTCTCGCCATCCTAATTTTTGTTTAAACCTCACTATGTTGAATCGCGCCAATGTGCACCCAGATGTCCGTGGCGTGGTTGGCGACTTTATCGCAGTAAACGTGTTAGGGGTATCGCCAGATCCGCAAGCGGGTTTCGCCAAGCGGGCAAGTCAGTTACAGCAACAACTTTGGCGTGATTTGGAACACAGCGACTTTACTGGCGTTGAAGTATTACGAGCTATGAACCAAATACAGCAAAGCAATACCATAGTACCAATTGTCTACACTAGCACCCTTGGTTTGTCAGGTGATGAGTTAGACAGCAACCAATTTATGCATGATGCACAGTTGCGTTACGGAATTACTCAAACGCCGCAAGTCTGGCTTGATTGTCAAGCAACGGAGCGCAGTGGAGAGCTGATCGTAGATTGGGATATCCGCCAAGGGATTTTCCAAGCCGGTGTGATTGAGCAAGCACATCAAGCATTTTGTGAACTATTACACGAGCTGGCTAATAATGAAGCACTATGGCAGTCCACCAGCCCGGTGAGTTTGCCAAAGCAAACGCAACTACACATCACCGCGCTAAACGACACCAAAACAGAACAAGCTAAAGGATATTTGCACTCTGGATTTGCACGACATGTTCTAGATACCCCTGATCAAATTGCGGTGATCGACCAAAACGGCGAAATGAGTTACCAACAACTTGCACAGTTGGCACTTCAAATCAGGCTCACCTTTGTCGACTCGGTAAAACCGAACGACCATATTGCAATCGTATCAGACAAAAGCACACAACAAATTGCAGCAGTGTTTGCTGTATTGTTTGCCGATTGTGTGTATGTACCTATTGAGGCAAAACACCCGCTTGCTCGTCAGCAATCAATCATCGCTAACTCAGGTGCCAAAATCGTACTCACAGAGTTGCAATATGCTAACCTAGACTTTGGCTCTGATGTCACTGTTATTGCATTTGATCAATTACTACCGGCTATTCCGCAGCAGGACCTTCAAGGTTTATTGGAAATATTCACGCAACGTCGACAGCAGCAAATTTTTGTCGAAGCGCCAGCTTATGTAATATACACCTCCGGTACGACAGGTCAGCCAAAAGGGGTGCAGCTATCGCACGGCGCAGCACTGAATACCGTGCTGGAAATTAATCGCCTGTATGATATCAACCCGAAAGATAAAACCTTAGGACTGGTGAGCTACGGCTTTGATCTCTCAGTTTGGGATATCTTTGGTACACTCTCAGCAGGGGCGACTTTGGTATTACCAGCTCAAGAGCTGCGAGGAGATCCAAACCACTGGCATCAAGTGATAGCCAAGCATCAGGTCAGTCTGTGGAATTCGGTGCCTGCGCAAATGCAAATGCTGATGACCAGTTTGCCATGGGCGGAAGATCAGACGCTCAGTACACTTAGGCTGGCCATGCTTTCTGGCGATTGGATCCCTGTCCAACTTGCAAAGCAAGTAATCCAACAACTGCCTCATATTGACCTGAACAGCCAAGGTGGCCCTACAGAAACTGCGATTTGGTGTGTCCAGCACACTGTCAAAGACATCGCGGATGATGCTGCTTCAGTACCCTATGGTAAGCCACTAGCAAACCACCAAATTCACATTTTAAATGACCGACTAGAGCCTTGCCCAACTTGGGTCACCGGCGAAATGTATATTGCAGGTGATGGTTTGGCATTAGGGTATTTAAACGATAAACAAAAAACTGCTGAGCTATTTATTAAACATCCACAAACAGGTGAAAGGCTTTATCGCTCTGGCGATTTAGGCTGCATTATGGATGACGGCATCATTGCCATTCAAGGGCGCGAAGATGGCCAAGTCAAAATCAATGGTCATCGTATTGAGTTGGGTGAAATAGAGTCAACTATTGCCGCACACCCAGCTGTAAAAGACGTCGCGGTGGTCAATCTATCTACTGATGGTAACTTAGCTGCGGCACTGGTTGTCAAAGAAGTAACCGATAGCGAAATCATGTTCAGTGAGTTGGGCACCTTACTTAATGACAAGTTGCCTAAATACATGTTACCGACGCATTTCTTTACCTTAGACACACTTCCTCTTAGTCAAAACAGTAAAGTTGATAGAAAACAGCTTAAAGTACAACTGACGCAATTACAGCAGCAACTGACAACACAATATGAAGCACCATTTGACAATCATGTTGAGCAAACCGTGGCGCAAATCTGGCGTGATTTACTCAACGTGACGGAGGTATCGCGTCACGATGACTTTTTCCAACTTGGTGGTACCAGCTTAAATGCCATCAACCTGCTAAGCGCATTTCTAGCAGCAGGCTTTGATGCAGATATTGACCTGATTTTCAATCATGCCGTATTCAGCGAAATGTCCGAAGCACTGGCAAAAGCAAATGAAGCAAAACAAGCATGGCTTGAGAGTATTGATTTAAACAGCATGGCTACTGAAGCACTCGAAGGCCTTGCAGATGCCCTACCGTATGATTCGAATTCCGAACCAAAAACCCTATTTTTGACTGGCAGCACGGGGTATTTGGGTAGCTATGTTTTGCGCGAAATATTGGATACTACGGATTATCGTATTCTATGCTTGATGCGCTGTGATGATATTCAGCATGGATTCTCACGCTTAGAGCAGGCCGCTGCAGAAAAAGGCCTGCCTACAGCTATACCTCACGAGCGTATTCAGATAATCAGCGGTACGATGTCCGAGCCTTACTTTGGTTTAAGCAATACAGACTATCAAGCTCTAAGTGCACAAGTGGATGTGATAGTTCACAATGCATCGATCATTAACCTCATGGATCCGCTTTCTGCTCTTTACCCAACCAACGTCGAAGGCGCCCGTGAAATTATCCGCTTAGCAAGCTCGCATCAAGTGAAGCCAGTGCATTATATTTCTACTATCGGAGTACACCACGCGTTACCAAGTGATGTACCTCAGCCTGTGGTAGAACATACCCAAGTGGTGCCATGGCGTGAAGTGGAGTTAACGTATGAGCAGTCAAAAATTATGGCTGAAACCTTATTTACTGAAGCGAGAAGACACGGCGTACCAGTCAATATTTTACGTCCCGGAACCATCACTTGGGCAACCACAGAAACACCCTTTATTAATGATGATGCATTCTTAAAATTTTATCGTGCTTGCTTGAATATTCACGCCTATCCTGCGTCCGAGCTGGCGGTAAACATTGTTCCCGTAGACTATGTGGCAACCTGCATCACGGCCATAGTGAAAGGTGCGACGGGCCAAAACAGTAACTTCCACTTAGTGTCAGACCAAAGTACCGATGTTGCACAGATCTATAATTGGTTTAACGAACTCGGTTGCGATATTCAACCACTTGATTTTATAACATGGAAAGACAAACTCAATGACAACTTTGTGCGCAGCTTTGTTGAGCTTTACTTCAAGCAAGGTATGGACTCAGGTGGTCACCACCAATACGCCACAGATAACCTAAAATCCATATTGGCCCAATTCAGTCTCCCAAACTTTGCGGTCAGCCGCGATTACCTAAAGCCACTTACACAGAAGTACAACAATGCTTAATACCACATACACCAACAACAGTGCGTGTTACCGCATTTTTAAAGCACGCCCCAATGCCGCTAAACGGTTAATCATTTTGCCTCATGCAGGGGGCAGTGCAAGCTACTTTCGTCACTGGGCTAATATCGCCGACTCAGATTTAGAAGTCGTGGTTGTACAATATCCAGGTCGTGAAAACCGCATGGCTGAGCCTTTGATTTCGGACATGGATCGTTTGGTCGGCAACTTGGCCACAGGTCTTAAAGCAATACTCAACAAGCCTTATATCTTGTTTGGACATAGTATGGGCGGCGGTATCGCTTACGAACTTGCCAAGCGCATTCAGGCCTATCGCTATCCGCCTCCAACTCAACTGGTGGTGTCTGCTGTTGAAGGACCTAGTTGCCACCATGCGACCGAAGTACACAAAGCCCCCGATGAAGTCATGCTTAATGAGCTTAAACGTCTCAATGGTACGGAGATTGATCTCAATGCCCTTCCAGAGCTACTAGAGATGATGTTGCCGTTGCTGCGCAATGATTACCAGTTAATTGAGACTTATCAACCAAACCTCAATGCACCAAAATTGCAGCTTCCAATCTCCGTGATGCTCGGGTCAACTGATACCGAGCTCACCTACGAAGAAGCCCAAGCCTGGCAACAAGTGAGTAGTCAGCCCATCAACATTAAGGTCTACGAAGGTGGCCATTTCTACTTAGCCAATCATGTTGAGGCTATTTTGACCCATTTGGGCACGCTGTTCCCTGTACAAAAAACATGGTTGTGTGCACCTTAGTAATCAATCCCCCTTGAGGATAAAGTTTGTTCAAACTAGGAGCTGCCCCCCAGCTCCTTCTTCCAGCGCTGTTAAAAATTATCTCTTTTGGGGATTACAAATCCGATGTGGGTAGTGCTGGGTTTTTAAGCATTGCAAAATGTACCTATTAAACCAACCCAATTATTCGCAAGGAAACGCTAATGCGTCGCTTCATATTGCTATTTTGTGCATGTTTATCAACATTATCGTCTCTCAGCGTTAATGCTCAGTTTCCTGTCGTAGTGAAAGATGACCGCGACAAACTTGTTACTATTAACACTTCACCCAAAAAGGTCGCCGCGGTCTCAGTATTTGGTGCTGATTTACTCAGTGCTCTAGGTATGCAAGCTGTAGCGATCTCAACACTCAATCATCAGATGTCACCCTACCTCGGTGAGCAAACTAAACATATGCTAGATCTTGGTGAAATTCATGAGACGAACTTGGAAGTGTTGACTGCGCTAAAACCCGATCTCACCATCGGACTGCGTACCTACACCGAGCCATTTGAAGCCAAATTTGAGGAAATCAGTCCCTTTTTAGCTTATGACTTGGTCACCAAATCCGACTCAGATCGGGCTATAATCTCTGCGGCTAAAGCGCTGGGCAAGGAAGCAAAAGGTGCTGAATTAAACCGAGTATTTGCAGATCAGCTCAAGCATTTTGCAGCTACACCTCTAAAAGCACAATCTGTGGTGTTTTTGTGGCATTGGTCAGATGTACCTTATGCATTTTACGACCATCATTTTACCGTTGAAATGATGGCAACTCTCAAAGGTAAAAATAGCGTCGGCACCTCTCCACAGCCGGGCTTAAAAAAACTTGATTCCGCCCCGATCTCAATGGAGTCTTTGCTAAAGCTTAACCCTGATGTAATTATTTCCTTCAAAGGCGAACCTGGGCCCTTTAAATCACATCCAGTTTGGAAGCAGCTCAAAGCCGTTACCAATGGCCGCGCCTACCGAGTCGCAGACCATTACGTGATGCCCCACGGCCCAATTGCTAGAAGGCTCGTCTTACAAGAATTAGCGCATCTATTGCACCCTGACCAATTTGCCCCACCAAGCGACCTAGCTAATAAAGCACGGGCCACACCAATGCAATTTGGTCATTTATAGCAGGTAATGTAAGCACGCTATGATTAACTCAGAGAGACCTCGCTTCGCTACAACGCCCACTGGCTTATATCTAATCGGCGTATGTATGTTATTACTCAGCCTACTGCTGTCTTTAACAATCGGCGACTATCAGCTCACATTAAAAGAAGTTTGGTCAGTACTTATTAACCCATCAAAGTCACAAGCTAGTTTTGTCGTTTGGGAGCTGAGACTACCTCGTCTAACATTGGCTATCATTGCAGGTACAACACTTGGCATAGCAGGAGCCATTATTCAGGCAGTAACACAAAATGAGCTCGCATCCCCAAGCCTCGTCGGCGTTTCTTCTGGAGCCGCATTGGCTATTGTACTGGTCCTCACTTTTACCGGTTTAAGTACCTACTTCCAATTTATAGCGGGTATATTTGGCGGTGCTTTGGCGATGTCAGTCACACTATGGCTTTCTTGGAAGCAAAAACTAGAGCCTGTGAATCTTATTCTATCTGGTTTATGCGTTTCTCTGTTTTGCGCCGCCGCAACAACTTTGCTACTAATCTCGGTAAGCACTGACACTAGAGGGTTGTTTTATTGGTTGCTTGGCAGCGTTGCAAATCGCACTTGGCAACATGTCTCGTTATTAGCTCCTATCGCATTACTCGGTGTTATTTTATGTGCACTTTTAGCCCGTCCGCTCACCGTTTTACAACTCGATAGCGATGTCGTAAACAGTATTGGGGAAGTGTAAAACGCTGGCGTATTCAAACGCTCACCGTTGCCGTTGTGCTAACATCTGCCACCGTGGCTGTTACGGGCCCCATCGCTTTTGTGGGGCTGGTTGCTCCTCACTTGTGCCGCACTTTACTGCCCAAGCACTTGGCTTATGAGTACCGCTATGTCTTATTTGGCAGCGCGCTAAGCGGTGCTGTGCTTGTCAGTCTGTCCGACTTACTGGCAAATTATCAGGAGATCCCTGTGGGTATACTATGCGTGCTGTTTGGTGGACCAAGCTTAGTTTGGCTCATCCAATCTCGCTATCAGCAGGCGTCTATATGAATCGAACAATGACTATGCCCGCTTGCCGAGAAATTAAGCCTTGGCCTTTTTATGGTCTATTAACCTCACTCATCGCGCTACTTATTTGCTTATTCTTTACCGCGCTATGTATGGGGTCTGTACCACTGTCGATGCAATCTGTTTGGCAGATACTAATTACCTCAATACCACAAAATAGTGATTCGAATATCCTATGGCAGCTGCGTTTACCTCGCTCATTGTTAGCCATGTTGGTTGGGATCCATTTTGCTCTGGCAGGACTAATTTTACAGGCCGTGATCCGCAATCCTCTTGCCGACCCTAGTATATTAGGAGTCAATGGTGGCGCGAGTTTAGCTATCGTACTTTGCTTACTTGTAGTGGATTATATTCAACTTCATGCATTCGGCTTCAGTGATCTCAATTTTAACTTTGCTTGGCTTCCCGCTGTAGCATTGCTCGGTGGGGTACTAGCTACGGCTTTGGTGTTGAAACTTAGTTGGCGACAGCAGCTACAGCCTAATCAATTGGCACTTAACGGAGTGGCGATAGGCGCAATATTGAATGCTTTAGTTATGTGGGCCATTTTGGCATGGGGAGGGAATCGTACAGAAACCAGTTTGATTTGGTTGGCAGGTAGCCTGTATGGCAGGGACTTTAGCCAATTGTTTTTGCTTCTTCCTTGGACATTTGTTGGCGTGCTTGGTTGCTTCGCATTATTAAAGTATTTGTCGATACTGCAATTAGATAGCGATGCCGCACGAACTTTAGGGCTAAACGTCACTAGGTGGCGTTTAATTAGCTTATTGATTGCGGTAGCACTGGCGGCCAGTGCCACCGCAATCACGGGTCCACTCGGATTCGTTGGTTTAATTGTGCCACACTTTGCCAAAGTGCTACTTAACCGACTCGGCTTAGGTACCAGCCTCCCCCACCTGATGGTGGTCTGTATGTTAGCTGGGGCTTCATTAACGCTGGCGGCAGACATTGCAAGCCGAACGCTCATCTCTCCTTTGGAGATCCCCACAGGCACGCTAACCACCTTGATGGGCATTCCCATCTTGCTGTTATTGATCCGCCGCCAAAATTAGGATTTATCATGTTAAATGCAGATCAAATAACCTTACATTATCAACATAGGCCGGTGCTAAAAGACTTGTCGGTCTCTATTGCACGTCATCAGATCACCGCAATTGTCGGTCCAAATGGCAGTGGTAAGTCCACCTTACTTAAACTACTTGGCGGACTCATTCAACCGCAGCAAGGGACTATCTCTTTGGAGCAACAGCCGCTTCACCAATGGTCCCCTAAAACGCTAGCAAAGAAACTCGCATTACTTGGCCAAAGTCCACAAGCTCCAAGTGGTATGCTCGTTAAACAGCTTGTTGGTCATGGTCGGTTTCCCTATTTAGGAATGTTCAAGACATTATCGCAACATGATCAGGATGCCATTACTTGGGCGCTCAAAAAGACCAAACTTGACGCGTTGCAACATAAGCCGTTACAGCATTTATCTGGTGGTGAGCGCCAAAGAGCATGGTTAGCAATGGCCTTGGCACAGCAATCTGAAATTTTACTCCTAGACGAACCCACGACTTATCTAGACTTAGGTCATCAGTTTCAGCTTTTAGAATTACTTAAGCAGTTACAAATTCATGAACACAAAACCATTGTGATGGTGCTACACGATATCAATCAAGCCAGTCAATTCAGTGACCGAATTATCGCTCTTAACAATGGCTCGATAATAGCTGATGGCACACCGCAACAAGTCGTCACAGAGCAAATCATTAAACGGCTGTTCAACATTGATGTTGCAATTGTGTCTCAGTGCTATGGCCAGATAACTAAGCCGCTGTGCTTACCACTTGGAACAGAGGATCAATTTACCTCTAATTCAGCGGCACCACTGCGCAGTGTCGCAATCTAAAATCAACAACAGAAGCTAATGAAATGGAATTAGAAATTCGTGACGTATCAAAAACGTATGCAAACGGTGTTCACGCACTAAAAGATATCAATTTAACCATAAGCAAGGGCATGTTCGGCCTGCTTGGTCCCAACGGAGCTGGTAAAAGCAGTATTATGCGCACCATTGCCACCCTACAAACGCCCGACAGTGGCAAAATATATTTTGATGGGCAAGATATCTTCACAAACCCTGCTGAGTTCCGTCGTCAACTGGGCTACTTGCCTCAGGATTTTGGTGTTTATGCAAATGCATCCGCCACCGATATGCTGGACTATTTCGCTCGTTTAAAGGGTATTCACAATGCCAAGGAACGAAAAAGTCGAATTAATGAATTGTTGGAGCTGGTTAACCTCACAGAGCATTGTCATAAAGCGGTAGATACATACTCAGGTGGTATGCGCCAGCGGTTTGGTATAGCGCAAGTTTTATTGACCAACCCTAAGGTCATCATTGTTGATGAACCAACCGCGGGACTAGACCCAGCAGAGCGCAACCGCTTTTATAGTATTTTGCACCAACTCACTGACAGTGCCATCGTGATCCTCTCCACACATATTGTAGGAGACGTCACTAACCTTTGTGATGATATGGGGATCCTCAACCGAGGAACTCTACTGGCACGCGGCAAGCCCGATGAGCTCGTCGCCTCAATAGAGCACCAGATTTGGCACAAATCAGTATCAAGAAATGAGTTGAAAACACTACGAGACAATTACAAAGTGATTTCGACACGTATTGTTAAAGGCAACATCCAAGCCACTATCCAAAACGACACCGCACCCACCGCAAACTTTATTCAAAGCACTGCGGACCTAGAAGACTTTTACTTCAGCTACGTCCCTGAACTTGCGGTTTAAGGAGCATGTATGTTCACCAGTTTTTTGTTTGAGTTAAAATATCGACTACGCTCCATAGCCACTTGGGGTTGTTTAATAGCCATGATAGCCATGGGCTACCGAGAAATGTTAGGCGGTGAATGGGATACACTCATGCAAAGTGGCAGGGTTGCACGCAACTCGCCATATGCAATCTACTACTTGTTTATGTACTACACATTTTGGGCTGCCACGGTGGGTAGCGCACTGGTAGTCCCAACATTACTCAGGGATCTTAATTCTAAAACTGCAGACTATTTGTATAGTTTTGATATCAATAGCAAACACTATTTTATCGGTAAATATTTAGCGAGTTTAGCTATTGTGCTGTTAGTCATGAGCTCAGTTGTCATCGCCATGGTGACTTTACCTCTGATCTCAAGCCTCTTTGGACTCTACCCAGATAGTGATTTTATAGCAACTTCATTGCCCCATATTTTACACGCTATACTGCTTTGGGTACTCCCAGCTTGCATTGTTTATACCGCTATTCCGTTTGCGCTCACGGCACTCACTGGACGCGCTACACCAGCTTATGCAGCGATGATGATAGCCGTTGGCTCGTTTGTCATTATCACCGCTTTGTTTGGTGACGGCGCACCACAAGCCCCTTGGCTGCAAGTTGTTGATCCATTGGGTAAGGTTACAGTTGAAGGACAAATCTTTTACTGGACGGCACAGCAAAGAATGACCCAGTTTTTAAGTTTAGATGGGGCGTTACTTTACAATCGTTTGCTTTATTTAGCACTAGCATTAGCTTTGCTAGTATTTGCATGGTGGCGCTTCGATTTAACGAAATTTAGAACCAGTAACAACAAAAAAGCCTCAGCAAAACCCGTTGCAAAAGCGCAACAACACACGCACAGTTCAAGCAAACTAAATATGAACCCATTAACCTTGATAACCAATAAAGCCACAGTCTACTGGCTTAAATTCAGCGCCTACTCCGGTTATCTTCAAGCTCGCCAAATCATTACTAATAAGGCGTTTTACCTATCAATGTTGACGCTTTCGTTGATGCTGATCATCGCCGGTTTAAGCTACCGTTTGCCGGGCATGGAGGGCAGCGCAGCTATTTTGCCAAGAACGCACACGCTGCTTCCCGTGTTAATTTATCCCAGTTTGATTTTTACCATGCTTGCCGCCGCTTTTTTTATAGTTGATCAGTGCCACAAAGACCACCAGCTAAATACCGCACAGCTGGTCGCTGTGTGCCCAACGCCCGATTGGCAAGCTCCTTTGAGCCATATAATCTGCGCTGTTCTTGTTGCGTTCGTATTAATGCTAGTGCCTATTTCAGGCTTATTGGGTACACAATTTATACAAGGTTATTTTGACCCCGATTGGCAAAGTTTATTGCATTTGAGTACGCTTGTTTTGCTGCCATTAATGCTCGCTTACGTGTTTATAGCCATCATTAGTTACGGGCTATTGCAGTCTAAAGTTGCCGCACAGGTATGTGCCGTGGTGCTCTGTATTTCTCCTGCGATATTCAATGAAACTCACGCGATAGAGAACTTTATGTATTTATGGGCATGGCCATCTATTGCTCAACTCTCCGAAATTGCATCTACCGAGCAATTTATCATCAGAGATCTCAATCTTATGCTCTACTGGCTCAGTTTTTATTGTGTATTGCTAGTATTAAGTAGCTGGCTGTGGACACGAGGAGTGCTTGCACCTTTTAAAGAAAGATTAATAGCTTTACCACAAAAGGTTACACCGCGATCACTGGCTATTATGCTGTTGTCAGGCACAGTTTTTGGCTATCAAGCCTATTCAATTCATCAAGAGATGATCATTAACGGTCAATTTGAAACACAAGCCGATGGTTATGCTGTGCAAGCCGACTACGAAAACCAATACCGGCAATTCGATACACAACCGCAGCCTAAAATTCGCCACGCTGAAATTGCCATATCGCTACACCCAAATCAGCGCGCTATACAATACACGGCCAACTTAACGCTGGTTAATTCACACCAGAATGCAATCGAGCAGTTGCTACTCAACACCAACAACTATACCGCTTTTGATGAAATCTTACTTTCTGGTCAAGCGCTTTCACTGCTCGCTTTAGACAAAACGCATCATGCCTCGGTTTGGGGCTTGAGTACGCCTCTCATTCATGAGCAACAAAGTCAGCTCAGTTTTACGGCTTCAGTCAAATATCAAGGCTATAGTAATCACGCAACTGATTACATTGGCAAAGTGACAAAAAATGCCAGCTATATTGATGCAAGTTTTTGGCCCTCCATTGGGTTCGAGAAAAACAACATCATCAAAGACAACGTGTTACGAGAGAAGTTTAACCTCGACCCGCTGGCACCAGACTTTTTCAGCCAATCACAAACACTAGACTTGTACCAACACGACGACGCCGATCTGCTCACCTATAAACTAAAAATTGACGCCCCCAACAATCAAGTAGTTGTGGCGCCGGGGGATCTGCAGAAACACCAAACACAAGGACAGCGCCACAGCTATGAATTTCAAACAATGACCGCGAGTCATTGGGATCCTGTCATTGTGAGCGCCGGATACAAAATTCACCAGTCTACATGGACAAGCGCAAAAACCGGCAAAGATATTCCCATAGAACTGTTTTATCTTAACACCGATGAAGCCATTCTACATTCCATGACACAACGAGCAAAACATGCACTTGAACAAGGCGAAGCAATATTTGGAACCTACCCATACAACAGCTTAAAAATAGCAGCGTTACCTCAGGGTATGGGAGAACAAACGGTTAGCGCAAATTTAGTGCTTATCCCCGAAATGTCCGCTTGGCAACACAATTATCATGATCCATCCAGTTCCGACTGGTTAGAATACACCGTACACGATGCAGTTGCTCAGGTTTGGTGGCAGAATATCGCAATCGCAAACACCGCAGGTTACCCCATACTGTCTGAGGGAGTGCCAACTTGGTTTGCGCTGACCAAATCAAGATTGAGTAGCAAAGCAACACAACAACTATTGGCTAGCATTAAAAATGACTACTTATTAGCACGTACTAAAGAGTCCGGTGTGGAGAAAAACGCCTTAGCATTGACGCACCAACCATACGCCAAAAGTAAATCGCAGCTTGTTGTTTATGAAGTGTCACAGCTCATTGATAATGAGCAATTTAGCAATGTGATCAATGATACCCTAGCACATTATCGAGTGCAGAGTGCTTCACAGCCCATATCGGCACAACAGTTGTACCTGAAGCTGTTGCAAGCCGTAAATCAACCTAAACATGAAAAACAACTAGATATATTATTTCACCAAATGACGCTACATGACGCAAAAGTGCAAAATCTATCTCTGTAAACCCCCATTACAAACGATTAGGGCTGCCACATAAGCGCCCTAATTACTATCAGCCTTGTTCGCTACCTTTAAAAAAAACCGCACAGAGGGGTAATGGCCGTTTTCGGGTAGTGGCTTTCCTTGCTTATTCAGACAATAACGGGCAATAAAAACAGGGCCGACCAAATGGTCAACGCTGACGAGAAGTAAGCCTAAAAACCCATTTCTAGCGCAGCATAACTCAATGCCCAACTACTCTACTATTCGTTGTTACTAGGAGCTAAATTACTATGTTTCGTTATAAGCTGACGTCTGCGGCCAAATCTCTCTTCTCCACTTCTAAACTCAACTATCACATTTCGCGTACCTTGTTAGCAATGAGTTTAGGCGTTTTCTCTTCAGCAGTATTTGCTGATGATCAAGCCAAACATATCGACTTGGAACGAATTGAGGTTACTTCTGAAAAGCGTACCGTGAATATTATGGAAGTTGCTTCTAGCGTAACGGCTATTTTTGGACAAGAACTAGTCGACTCTGAAGCCTATTCAATCACAGATCTTGGACAAGCGATCCCGAGTGTTCACGTTTATAGCTGGGGTGGCCGAAGAGACAGTAATGTATTTATTCGTGGCATAGGCCCGGGTTTATTCACCGAACCCACCATAGGTTTTTACGTCGATGGCGTGAATTATAGTAGCAATAGTATTTTTGATTTGGACCTTGTGGATATAGAGCGTATTGAGGTCCTAAGGGGCCCTCAAGGCACACTATATGGGGGCAATTCTCTGGCTGGTGTTATTAATATCATCACCAAACAACCAGACGAAATGCCGGAGTTCAAAGGCGCCTTTTCTGCAGATAACTTTGGCTCAAAGCGGGTTAGATTAGGTGTGAATACCCCCTTGACTGCGGATAATCTATTTCTCGGCTTATCAGCTTCGGCATACAACACCGATGGACATCTTGAAAATACCTACTTAGATAAAGACTTTGGTGCACGCGACGATCTGAGTGCAAGAGCTAAACTTAGATGGATCGCGTCAGACAATCTTGAAGCCAATTTTGTGGTGGATTATGAACGTTTTCGTGGCGATTCGTATGCGATGGGACAACTTGAGCGTATCAAAGCCAACCCAGATCACATAGAACATGATTTTGAAGGAGTTGACGATCGCGATGCACTTGGGGCTTCGGTTACACTGGATTATAGCGGTGACAATGTAAACTTCATCTCGATCACAAGCTGGCGTGACTGGGATAACCTGAACACCGCGGATCAAGATACAGGCAATGACGCAGGATATCAGTTCCATAGTCACTCTGAGGACGACTTTGATCAGCTCTCCCATGAAATGCGTTGGAGCTCTAAAAATACTGAAGACTACCATTGGCTAGTCGGGTTCTATGCCTATCAATCAGATACCCAGAGTACGACAAGAAATGATCTAAACTTCTCCTCTATGTACCCAGGTAGTGGACCCATGATTGATCGTTCGATTATCGGGAAAGATGACCAAGCTTGGGCAGTATTTGGCCAGGTTGACTACGCAATCACTCAGGATATTACCGTCATTGCAGGTTTACGCTACCATAAAGAACAGCGAGAAGCCGATATTAACATCGACTCTCAGTCCACTGGAGTAACCTCGCAACACGGTGGCAAGGAAGAATTCAGCGAAGTTCTACCCAAATTAGCCCTCTCTTATCAAACTGCCAATAATGACCTTGTTTACGCGTCTTGGAGTAAAGGTTACCGAGCAGGAGGATTTGACACTTTATATCCCAACTTAAGCAAGCCTAGCTTTGAGCCTGAATACAGTAATAACTATGAAATCGCCTATAAAGCACTAGCGCTAGAAAACCAACTGAGCTTTTCAATCACTGCATTTTACGTTTCTTTAGACGACCAACAAGTGCAACAGATGTTAGAAAACACAACCATTATCACTGATAACGCTGGCGAAAGTACCAGCCGGGGTGTTGAATTTGAGTCGCGCTACCAGCCTCACCCGGATTGGACCATTGGCTTCTCAAGTAGTTATGTTGACGCCACTTATAGCGAGTATGAAAGTGTGAACTTTGCAACTGGTGCAATAGAAGATTATTCCGATAATCGTTTACCAAACACGCCTAAGATCAGTGCCAACCTGTCCATTAGCAATCGTACAGAACTCAACAGCGACTTCACCTTATTCACACAGTTAGAAAACATTTATATGGGCGATCACTACTTTGATGCAGGTAACCAAATGAAGCAATCTGCATATCACCTTTTAAATGCCAAAGTAGGACTTGAAAGCGAAAGCTGGTACGCGCACTTATGGGTGAAGAATGCGCTTGATGAATATTACTCAAAAGTTGAATTTAACTTTGGTTTCGGTGTCACGGCAGAAGCAGGAAACCCGAGAACCATAGGCCTCACTGTAGGTACTAATTTCTAAACCAATGACGAGTGGAAAGTGGCGCACGCACTAAGCGCCACCGTGACGTTGTATAAATAATATCAATGCGTTGATACGCTTATTAAGGGAGTTACCATGCAAGCTCAATCCGTGTTATTGCTCGGTGGTACAGGTCAAGTAGGCTTAAAAGCAGCTGAGTATTTACTTGAGCATACACAAGCCGCACTTACGTTTGCTTCACGTAGAAAAGCCTCATTACCCAGTGCAATTTCGCAACATCAAGACCGAATAAATACAGTACAACTAGATATCCAAAACACCGACGATTTAAAAACTCAGTTAAAGAATACAGATCTGGTCGTCGCCTGTGTTGGCCCCTCAGGCATTATTGGCGATCAAATAGTATTGGCCTGTAAAGAGTTAGGCGTACCAATTATTGATGCTGGTGGCTACGATCCAGTGTACGCGTCTCTCCACGAGCATGAAAAGAAGCACAGTAGTGAAGTACCGCTCATCATCAACGTCGGTTTGCTACCGGGCTTATCAGGCGTATTCCCCGCCTATCTTATTCAACAATGTAGCCGTGGAGCGGACATCAAATCCTTAGAAGTGCAATACGTTGGCCGAGACGCTTGGAGCTACAATTCGGCATGGGACATTATAAATGGGTTAGGAGACTTTGGTCACGAACGTGGCTTTTGCTACTTGGAAAACCAGCAAGTTAAACGTGAAAAGTTCTCAAAAGCTGGTACTAAAGCACACTTTCCTGCTCCCATAGGCACCGCATCTACTATGTTGATTTATGCAGAAGAAATTGTGCAACTCGCCAACGAACATGACATACAAACAGCTAAAGTCTACGGTGCTAATCTAGGACCACGCGCTATGTTTGTTTGCATGATTGCCAAGATATTCAAGATGTACAAAAACCATAAAACTATCGCTCGTGCGGCGCGATGGTTATGTAAGGCCTCAGCTAAAGATATGCGTAAGCTCGACCCAATTTACGCCGTCGATGCCCAAATTAAATGTGCTGACAACCGCGTACACCATGGCCAAATCATTCTAGAAGATACCTATCAGGCTACAGGCTTTATCATCGGCATAACGGCTAAGCAATTATTAAACAATCAAATCACCAAAACAGGTCCAATGATGCTACATGAAGCTGTTGATGCCAATCATTTTATAAAAGATCTCGAACAAGCAGGTGTCGTTGCAGGGCTTATTCTTTCTAAATCAGACAACAACACCAAACAGGAGGCTGCATGAGTAAAAATATCATCGTCTTGGGAGGTACAGGTGAGTCGGGCAGGCGCATTATCAACTTACTCAGTGAACGCCTCTCAGATTTGAAAATAAGCTGTGCGGCACGGCGAACACCAAAAGCGGGCATATTGCCAGAGCATATTAACTTTGTTCCTTTTGATATAAATGACAAAGCCAAAAGCATTGAAACACTCAAAAAGTTCGACTTAGCTGTGATTGCTTTGGGTCCAATGGATAAATTTGCCCTACAGGCGCATCAACTGTGCTTGAACGCGAATATAGATGCCCTCGACATTAATGATAGCCTACAGGCTGCAGATCAAATACACGCACTGAATACTGAGGCCCAATCAAAACAACGTTTGCTACTCACAGGTATGGGCTTCTCCCCTGGTATTTCAACACTACTGTTAACTGAGCTTGCGCATAAAAAAGCATCTGCAACGGGCTATTATCAATGTCGTTTGTATATGGGCGCAGCCTATGGTGGCGGCGAGACCAGTCCACAAGCGATTTTAGCAAGCTTTACCAATCACTTAACCTGCTGGCGAGAAGGGACTCGCAAGCAGGTTGAGACGCCTTGGCAGGACGCACAACACCAGTTTGCTTTTCCAGCATTGAAAAAGCCAGCCGACCTAATTCCATTTGCAACACCTGAAGTCGCTGGGCTTGGTTGTGAGTATGTTGCTGAAGACCTAGACATAAAGCACCTAGATAGTCGTTATCACATCCAACACCTAACGCTTGGATTTGCAAAGTTTATGAGTAAATATCGCTTAGGCGAACGTAAAAATACATTTTTCTCCAAGATGTTTTTTAACAATGGGCAAAAGCTCAAAACCAAAAAAGAGTCAGATCCCGATACTTGTTTATGGGTTTACCCAGACAATAATCCGCAATCAGGGCTAATGTTACACGGGGTTATTTCTTCTTATGAACTAACCGCCAAGATGGCATGTGTTGTGGTTGAGTGTTGGCTAAACAATGTGTTCTTTGACAGCTATGGCGTCAAAGCCGTAGAGCATTTGTCTTATAAAACGCGCCAAAAGCTACTGCAAACATTGGCTTTATATGGTGTCACGGCAAAACCTGCAAACACCCAGAACACACATCGAGCAGATCAAGAGTTTGGCTGGGTAGACAGCGTATCATCAGACATCAATAGTCTCAGAAATTTGGGGTTAAATTGGTATACAGTAACAAAGCAACATCCAAAAATGGCCAAAAGGCAACAAGAATATCTCTATAAATCAGAGATATGGCGAGCACTTAAAGAGGCCACCAGTAGGTATAGCTTTGCAAAGTTTGTAATTTCTACGCTGTTAGCATGGCGTCGAGATAATAAAGGCTTACAGCACTGGCGCGATAGACACCAAGGAGAATATACCGAAATCTGGAAGTCCATCACTAAAGATATGAGTATGTTTAGCTCAGGTTATGGCAACGCGAGGAAACTACTAGGGCAGGATAAAGCCTACCGATTATATCGTGACATGTTTCTAGAGACAGGCAAAATGGAAATGCGCTGGCTATGGCCTAATCCTGAATCCTTTAATATATTCGAAAACAAAGAGGATGTGATTTTAGAGTACTGGCTCACTTGGCTTAGAAACTACGCCAAACTTGGCCTATTTACACTAAGCGAATCACAGGCTGACTCCACAACGATTTGCATTTCTATCACCGACTGTGCGTATGCTGCTATGTTTAAAGAGCTCGGTTGCCCTGAGCTTGCAGACATGGTGAGAGAAATGGAGCAAGAAGCACTAGCCTTTTTAGCCAGTCAGAGTAATTTGAACATAACTTGGAACTTTAAAGGTGAAGGTGTTGTTGACATCACTTTGAGTAAAACGCTAACGCTCCAAGCCATGGGCTAACGGAAAAAGGCGATGAAGAATGGATTTATGTGTTGCGGGCAAAGCCCGCAGGACATACTCTCAAAAGTGATTAACCACAAACAATACTGGGAGCGAGGTTCAGTCTCGCTTCTTTAGGCAACACCCCAAACTGTTTTCTAAAAGCCACGCTAAAATGACTTACATTGCTATAACCCAGCGAGACGGCTGTTTCGGTTACATTATTGTCTTTTAATAGGTTCATTGCTTTGTGCATTCTTTCTTCTTGGAAACAACCATAAACCGTATTGTTAAATAGTACCTTAAAACCTTTTTTTAGCTTACACTGGTTTAATCCAACCACCTTAGCCACATCTGAAATGGTAGGTGGGCAACTAAGATCGGATAATAAAAAATCTCTAGCTGCAATAAGCTGCTTTTTCTCTCGAAGCGGAAGTTGGTTGCTCGTGTCAACTGATTTCAGTGCAGTGAGATGCCAATATAGATAGTCTAACGTAGCGGAATGCAGCAGCAGAGGGTTGGCTTCTTGATCTTTTATCAACTTATGAATACGGTTCGCACATGTGCTGACTTTTCTACTGGGGCCACTTTGCTTCACAAAGAATGACATACTTTTCCCTAGATCTACCCCACTGAGCTCTTCACCAGCAAGCTCATTAAGCACTTCGGGTTTTATCATGATCTCTAAGTTACTAAAATCATTACTATGGTAAGCACAAAAATTCTCCCCACCCGAAAAACCAATATTAAAGTCTCCGCACTCACATTGTAAAAGCGTATTACCGACCGTCGCTTCAAACTTCCCCGCAAGAACATTGTTAATGTGAATATATTGGTCATCGCCAGGAAATACATGTTTAGTATCTGCCGCCCCCAAATCCTGCGCTGAAGATAGGCTCACAGAAAGCCCTGGCATCAACTGCACAAAATTCTGCCCAACCACATTATCAATATGCTGCTGTTTATTCGCTGTACTTATTTCAATGTCACTACACATAGTCATTTTTAACCCCCCTTCCAATCCCCGTATCACTCAGGCATCTGTAGCTAATACTTCCTTTAGAGAAACATGTAAGTTACCGAGAACAGCCGGATGTTTCACCATATCAACAAGTCAGATAAGAATGAATTTCACTTTTAGTTATTCAGTCGTATATAGCTATCTATTACATCACCCATTATTAACCGCATCAGAACAACAAAATATTAACAAATGAAAAACGATAAAAACAAATTCTGAGTTATGTTCCCTAAGAAGTTAACACTAATAAAAATCATTCTCAATAAGAAATTCCAAAAAATACAATTTTCAACCAGAGATTTGCATAAGGAAAGAGTTAGAGCATTCCTTCTTTTACTAGAGAGTTTTAGGGATAGTTTCGCTCTCGTGTCCTGCCAAAGTCTAGGTACCAAATCTGAGGTGTTATACCAATTTCAGCTGTTGGCGCCGAAACAGGCTGCTATAAATGAGTTAGTTATCCATAGTCACGACTACCCAAACTAAAAGACTGTGTGCACCTGTATAATAAGCGGTAATTTGACTGCCAGCCTTGATAAATAACCTGAACTCGGGATAACAATATGTTTTCTAGCAGCTGTTATCCCTTTCTACTGCGTTAAATTTGTTGCAATAGGCCAGAGGTTAAATAAGTCGTGTATCTAAGCCAAGGTGGGATGCTGTGCATTGTTTTAGTAATAGCCTACTGGCATTTGAGCGACACTATCGCCTTGAGTGTTGACTACAACCATTAGTTTGTTTCAAAAGTAGTATTAGTAACACCGCGGTATTTGTCAGTTATCATTTTTAATCTTATCCAATTTATATAAATAAACTAAAAGCCCGACGCACCTAAAGTTATGCGGGTTTTTAATATTTCCTTATGAAATTTTGGCCCTTTACCATGACGCTTCTATAAGGTGTAGATTGACCATAGAGTGTTTTTAACAACAATAGGCAAGGAAAATAACGACCTTAGAACCATATGCCAATGTGAGATGATGACTTTTTCAGATACTTTTGTGATCATAGATTTCGCTGCCTGTGTCGAAGTGCCAAATCAAACCTCACTTGACCATTGATAATAATAAAAAGGGATTAAGCATCCAGAAAAATTTGCGTCATTCATCTTGATACCGTCCCATTTCCTATCGCGAACAAGCCATTAAAAGCAACGGGGAATCCCGAGGTTTTATTGACGAGACGATAGTAAACAACACTCAGGTATTCGGATACTCAATTTATGTTCGACATGGGTTTGAGTTAAATAGGCCAAAGCTTGCGTACGAACTGGTTTATGCCCTGCAAGTCGAGTGTCGTGACCAAAACACACTCAGAAGAATAAAAATCAAACAGCAAAGGTCAAAACGCCCTAGTGAAAGACGTCACGTAAAAAGTTGAACTCGCCTTTTATTATATTCACCACTCTTATCACTTACTTTATAAAGTATTACAAGGTACAATTTTTTCTCAATCTCCATTGCGACTTACAAGGAAAAGTTATGCCATTATTAGAACAGAGGTCTCTGCATCATATTGATCCACGCCTAGCTGGCGTTGAGATGCAGTTAAAAGAGGCCTATTACAATTTAGATAAAACCACATCCAGCTTTGATAGCGATCTTGACAATAAATTGAAGTCGTTTAAGCGCTATAAATGGTGGGCGGTTGGTATTGCAATCCCCTTACTATTTCTTGCGCCTTTTCTCTTAATCTCAATAATTCCTATTTGCTTTTTGTTAAAACATTCTCTTAAGTCTTTCACTAAGGGTGTGTTAACTAGAGCTTATATGATGGCGCCAATTGCTTCAGCACTTAACTTAGAATATTCAGTCGGCGGTAATTTACTTATCTGCGAGGAAGCTATCAGTGCAGGTATATTAGCCAAAGGAGGCCGAGCTGTGGCTGAAGATGGATTTAACGGCGAAGTAAATGGCATTCCCTTTTACTTTACTGAAGTGCATATACGCACGCATCACCAGAACAATGACAGCAAACGTTTGTTTAATGGTGCAGTTATAAAACTGAGTATGCCTGAACCTGTAGATACTCCAATCGTAGTGTTACAAGATGCGGGGCTTTGGAACATGCTGATAAATCGAAGTCAATCTTTAAAAGGATTACAGCGAGTTAAATTTGAACAAAAAGACTTTGAAAAAGAGTATCAAGTCTATGCTAAAGATGAAGAAACCTGCCGCGAAGTACTCACGCCAGAATATATGGCGCAATTGTCGCAAGTCAAAACGTTCTTCTCATCCAGTCACCTACCAAAAGGGTTAAAAATCCCCGAAGTAAAAGCCCAAATGTTTATAGAAGGTAGCGATATACTGATCTCTCTTGACTATGGAGCCAACCTATTTAGCCCTAAAAAGCTACAAAAAGAATACGATCCCAGCTGGGCCGAAGACATAGCCAAACAATTCTTACTGATTGAAAACCTAGCAAAAAGTCTGGTTCGCTAGCAGCAGGCTTTTTATTGTAACCACAAAAAAATCAATCACTTACCACAAGTGTAATTTAGTGTAATTTAATTTCCCAGTAACTAGGCTAATATCTATACCATCGGGTTTCTTGGGCTGCATGCAAGCCGTATAAACAGGTTCAGTTACGTTTTAAGATTTTAAGAGTCTATGAATACTCGTCGTCTTTTTACACTAACAAATTTTTAATGTTCTGAATGAACGAATCTAAATGCAGCAGAAAGATGGCTATGTCGGTCAGTATTAAATTGTAATGTTACTAATTAACGATTGGGGTTAGAGATGAAACGAGCTTTAATGACACTTGTGATAATAATAACAGGGTGCACAACGACAGGAACGAAAAACTTTCCTTCAAAAGTCTCTGATGCGGTTGCAATGCAAAAATCTGCTTTAAGCAACCCCCTTTTCAAAGAGATACTAAGAGAGCTTGAAAGCAAAAGTGCCATAGAGTGGGATAAACGGACTCCCACTAATATGGAAGAAATTTCAATTCATAGCACTCCCACTGAATGGCTATTATATAAATTTGAAAATGACGGCCCATACAGCGAAGAGGAGATTAGATTCTGGTGGAAATGGAACCCGTGGTCTTCAACAACGGCAAAAACGACGCCTAACACAAACACCACAACCCTCAATAAGTGGCGATTAGACCGAAAAACAATCGCAATTGCAAATACGCTTATTCACGAAAGAAATCATTCCTTTGGATTGATACACCCTAGAGACCAAACCCGTTCCAGCAATAAATGTGACTTCAGTTATATTTCTGGGGACTTAGCCGAGTCTATCCTAGTAAGTATGCACAACCTCGATACCTATCAATTAAGTAAGCCCATGTGTCAAGCTCTATGTACCAGTTTAAAAAACAGAAAGATGCCTCACTCTTGTGACAGTGATGATATCGACTGATTTTCATCTCAGCTTGAAAATAGTTAAAAGTTACGATTTGAGACTACTTTCATTATTGGAGGATAAGTTTTGGACAAGATAGAACGAAGAAAAATTAACTCTGAAGTATGGCACAACTAGGTAACTATGATTGCAGTTCTTTGGGCATTGAAAGAACTGCACCGAGTTGAATCAAAACAAGTAGCATTAGAGTTTGTAATTGATATTTATCAATTAAGCGTAGCTCAAATGAATAAGTACGGTATTGAAGTCATAATATCAATAAAAAACAACGGAATTAGACCCGTTGACGTAAACCTTTCTGATAACGAAGTCTTTACGTTAAGTCGATTTGGAAATTTAGAATCAGAAAACCTAAGGGAAGTAAAAAATGTTTATACAACGAAACCATACAATAAAATTACTTTTGATGCTTTAAGAGATTTAACCTCTACTTCAGTTGACCCTGAAGTTACCACAAAAATCATATACTTTACTATTGTTGATGATCCAGGTTTATATTTCGATTTTTTATCTCAGAAACACCAAAGGATGTTTTAGATATAGTAACAAAACAGGAATTGGGAGATTTAAATGAGCAGAATTAACATTCTCCGGCCTAGAGTGTACAAAAATACTTTCGTGTTGCTACAGAATAAAGTAATAAGGTCAAAGGAAAGCCTAGTAGACCATGCTTCATCAATTAATTTACAACATCGTACTGCTATCACTAGTAGATTAGCTTCCTAAAGGCAGATACGTTGCTCCAATACCTGCCTTCTATAACTAATGGAGCACGAAAGGAGAGAGCCATGACAACCATTACATTAACCACTGAACAACGCGAAATAGTTAAAGCAGAAATGGATAATAAAATAGAAATGCTATCCGATGAAGAAATTGAAGTGTTGGCTACAAAATTAAACGAAAAGATTAATATACCCTTTATTAAAGAAGGGACCGAGCAAACTATCTTCGTAAAAATTGTAAAGCTGGTTGACCGCTTATTATATCAAAACCTACCTAATGAACTTTATGGTTTGGTTAAAGATACTTCGGATGGTATCTCTGATGAAGATGCAAAGGAATTGGCATCAGTGCTTGGATCACGTATGAATGGCAAATTCGACATACCATATCTTCCAGAGTGGGTCGAACAAAAACTATTTGTGATGTTAATTGAGCTTATTGTGGATGCCATGAGGAAGAATTATAGTATTTTGGTTCAACCAGCTTAGTTTAATTAGATTGATGGCATTGGCGTTCGATTATAACGCAGTACACCCTGACTTTAAAACCTATAATTCATAGTGAGTAAAATACTGTAACGCTCACTATGAATTTTAAACACTTGCCTAAACAGGAAATTTTTATGAAATATATAGAACAGCGGAATATACAAAAACACTTATCTATTCATTATAAACTTCCTATATAAAGCAAAGCTTTTTGCGTACATGTAAAGATATTGATGGGCGCTTCTTTGCAATATTGTTGTAACAAGGAGAAAAATATATGCACCTGTAACCCAACTATTTCTTTCTCCCTGCAAACTCTACCTCAGCCATCTCGATAGCGCCGCGTTTTTGCATGGTAATAAATAAGCGTTTACCTTCCTCGCCGCCAAAAGCCACATTGGTCGGGTACTTGCCTTTCAGTTTAATTTCTTTAATTAGCTTGCCCTGAGGTGAAACTACAGCGACCACACCAGCGCCATAACGGGCGATATAAAGATTGCCTTGGTTGTCCGTGCGCATACCATCTAAGCCAAAATCGGTAAACGAGATAAATAATTGTTTGTTACTAATATTGCCTTGTTCGTCTAACTCATAGCGCCATACTTTACGCTGCACGCTTTCATTCACATAAAGTGTTTTATTGTCAGGGCTAATTTCAATGCCATTGGTGGTGCCCATATCCGTTTCTAATAGGGTTACTGCTCCGTTTGTATTTATACGCCAAAGTTTACCGCTACTGGCTTGCCAATTAGGATCGCTGGCGAAAAGAATTCCGTTGTCCATGATCGCAAGGTCATTAGGTTGATCCATGCGATTATCGTGAGCAAATACCGACACGGATTGTGACAAATCACCACCTTGTGCAAGAGCTGCTTTGGTGACTTTGAGCACGTTATGATTGACGTAATCGGCTATATACATATTTCCTTGCTTATCAAAGCGAATACCGTTACCAATAGAGCCATTTTTTAACGTCAGCAGGGTTTCCGCTCTGCCTTGCGCAGTCACTTTACCAATAGTGCCTTGCTGTTGATGGTTAACCGCATATAACACGCCAGCAGCATCCACCGCAGGTCCCTCAATACCTTGCGTGAAAACCCCATCCGTTATCCAATCTTGTGTATCTACAACCGTGTTGGCAGCTACATAACCACTGCTCTGTAGCAAAAATAAACTGAATATGACTTTTCTCATGACTTTCCTATTTACAATGAAGGTAAAGCGCTCGAACTGGATATATTCCAGTTATAACCACTTCATCCGTTAAATTTTGCAGCGCTAGCAGATGGCTATCTAGGTGCGGAGCCTGTAAAGCCCCTTTACAAACCTTAAGCACTTGCTGACTCAATTCAATAAACTGCGTCACCTTTAACGCCGTTGAGTGTGCTTCTGTAAGTTTGGGACTTTGCTGTAACAGTGTTAACGCCTCAAGCCCCGCTTGCCAACGTTGCAATATCGCGCCAATGTGCGCTAACGCAGTGTTATCACCAGCGATATAGCTTGCGACTCGCTCCTCAAGTAGCCTCACCTGCCGGCTTTCAACCGCAACATAGTCGACAAATTTATCAAGCGCTGCAAACTGGTGATACTCGTCGTTTGAGAACTTAATATGGTGACGCGTGTAATAGTGACTTGGCTCTACAAGCTCTGCAAGATGAGTGAGTAATTCAAGCGTAGCCTTGCGCTTTGGCTCATCCAAGGTTGTGCTGATAAGTCTACTAAAACCCGCTTGTTGCTGCGTTTTATGACCTAAGCCAATGACGTTATGTGCAAAATCGCTTATATGATCCAATCGCGCGTACATCTGCTTGCTATCCGTAAGCGTTTTAGCAGACCATAAACGCTCGGCAATCACAAAAAGTCGCGGCCATATTCTGATATCAAGATTATGTTCGGTGACCATTTCGCTCCAAATGGTCGCCTCACCACCTAAAATACGCCCGTCGTTTACTTGGCTTAACGGTGTTGAAACCTCGACAGGCTGTGGTTTTTCAAGCGCCTCAAGTGTGAGCGGATAACGGCTATTACCAATCATTGCCGCGCCTTGTTGCTGCGCTGTATTAAACTCAAACTGTAACGGTCCCATCCAACTATCCATGGCTGCGGTAAATTGCTGAGTCTTGCTAGTAATTGGCCTATCTGTTTGTACTAACTGATGGCGATTGTTATTAAGCTTTATAAGCACTTGTCCACCCAACACCACAAGCTCGCCTTTGACTGCGCTGCCTTTTAGGCGTGGGACCGTAAAGGCTAAGCTTAATACTCGCGGCTGAGTGAGATCCACTGTCGGTAAAACCGGATGTGGGTCGTTACGGTAATGAAATGATGAATACTGCGGCTGATCAATATAAAACCCGGTTGATAAAATGCCTTGATAACCTGCTTCTGCAATTGCATTTAGCGAATCATGACCACGCCAAGACTGCACGACAGTATCTTTAGGCAACGCCGGATGAAAAATTTCATCCCACCCCATCATCACACGTTGGTGCTTAGCGATAATCTTTTGTACACGAGTATTAAAGTAATTTTGCAGGTCATGACCGTCTTTCAACGCATGTTTTTCCATTAGCCCCTGTATTTCAGGGCTTTCCAACCAATGCTCAGGCTCTACCTCGTCACCCCCAATATGCAGGTAGCCGTCTGGAAATAGACTCGTCATCTCAGCCAGTAAATCGTCGATAAAGGCGTACACATCAGGCCTTGCGATATTTAGCAGTGGCTTAAATACTCCCCAATGGCGCTCCATCTCATAAGGTTGCGATTTAGTCATCAGCTCTGGATAAGCGACGGCAATCGCGCTTGCATGCCCCGGCATACCAAATTCAGGCACCACGCGGATCCCTAAAAGGCTTGCATACTCAATCACTTCTTTCACTTCTGATTGACGATAATACAATCCGTCTGAGGCCAGTTGAGTCAGCTTAGGAAACACCTTACTTTCCATTCGCCAGCCTTGGTCATCAGTTAAGTGCCAATGCAAAACGTTTAGCTTTGCCGCGGCCATACCATCGAGTTGGCGCTTTATTGTCGCAATTGGCATAAAGTGGCGAACACTATCAATAAGTAGCCCACGCCAAGGGAAGCGGGGACTATCGCTGATCGTTGTATAGGGGAGTATGAATTGACTCGATGTATTACTCTGAGCCAATTGTAATAGGCTAGCAAGACCGTGCTGCACGCCGAAAACGGAGGTTGCGCTAAGCACTATTCCACCCTTTTCAATATGAAGCTGGTAGTCTTCTGGCATATTCAGCTGAGGAAACTGTAACTCGGTTTCGATATTTTCTACGCGAATGGTTAAGTCCGCTTTGCCACGCTTTACTACCCGTAAAGGGATAGGTTTTCCAGTAATGCGCTCAATGTATTGCTGCATTCTGGGGAGCAGAAATGCCTGCCTCTGCGCACTAAAGCCGTGTATCGCAACCTTGATTTCGTTTTCAAATACCAGCGAGCCTTCGGTCATACTCACTTGTTGCGGCATGGGCATAAGCGACAGTGGCGTTGCTTTTGCAGTTAAAATCGGCAACAACACGGTGAATAAAAAAAGACTAAAATACATTCTCATCATTACACTATTCCTGAGTAACAAGCTTTGGCAGAAAGTCGGCGGATATCAGCGCGCCGTGATGCTGAATAGCCTCGGCGGCAACTTGGTGTGCAAAGCACGCAGCCATTTGCAAATCGCAACCTTTCAGCCAATGCGCTAAAAACCCTGCCGCAAATGCATCTCCTGCACCACAGGTATCTAAGATAAGTTGCGGCGCTATGTTTTGCGCCGCGATATAAATAGGTGAAGAATTATTAGGTGGCGCGATCACGCATGGCTGAGCACCTTGGCGAATAACTAAGAGTTGTGAGCTTTGCTTTTTATGCTCTGCGATTATTTCGTCCACATTTGCGGAGCCATACACTGCATATTCGTCCTCGTCGGTTAAAAATGCGATGTCTGCCAGCGCCATTACAGCCTGATAACTCAATTTTGGGTTATCACTACGCCAAAGGGTTTGGCGATAGTTGTTATCAAAAAATATGAGCCCACCTCGGTTTTTAAACGCAACTAACGCCTCAAATAAGTGCTTTCTCTGCGACTCACATAAGATAGCAAGGCTTATTCCAGAGAGATAAATCGCATCAATAAGCTTGTTGTGAAGTGCCTGAGTTAAGGTCTCATCACGCTTAAAATAATGCCTTACAGGGCTGTGTTCACGGGCAAAGGTAAAGCGTCGCTCTCCTTTCTCATCGAGCGTAATCCAGTACTCGCCAAGCGCGCTATGTGGTTCAAGCGAAATATAGTCTTGTCTGATGTTGGTGTTTGATAACATATCAAGCAAGTTTGTACTGGCCTTATCCGTACCAATGGCGCTGGCAAAACTGACTGCGATGTGGTTATCGTTGCTTTGTTTGAGTAACTGAGCCATGTACCAAGCCGTGTTAAAGGTATCACCGCCAAACGAGCTAGTACCGTCAGCTCTATGCTCCACCATACATTCACCAAAGCACACCAACTGTTTTATTGCGCCTTTCATGATGTCACTTCCGTTTTTTCGGACGATGCGGTAACACTGGGTTTTGTCACCACACTCGTCAATACACCAAACACCAAAGCACTGATCAGCGCAGGAATAATCGGGTTACCAAAATAAGCCAGCCAATCGTCATTCATACCAACAAGCAGGGCAGCCACTGAACCTGCCATCAAGGTGACTAAACTGCCTTGCCAAGTATAACCTTGCCAAAAGCGCCCCAATAACCCCATCACACAAAGCCCCGCTAATATAACGGAAATCATTTTGGTGATATAGCTGATAATGTCGCTCGACAGCACCGCCATAAATAATGCCAGCGATACGGTAGTCAACATGGCAATACGAGAGACCAAAAGCGGATTGTGTGGCGCAATATTTCCCTTACACCAAGTCAGATAAATATCAGCAACCAACACACTGACTCCAGCAATGGCATCGGAGCTGGCACTAGAAAGCGTTGCGGAAATACCCGCCAATAAAATAAAGCCGCCAATCAACACCGGCATCGCCGTTAACGCCAAATAGGGAAAAGCAAATGAAGGGTTGTCTAAACTCGAGTTAACTGCATAAGCACCAATACCAATCACAGCAGGAATACATGAAAACCCTAAATAAAGTAATCCCGAGATAATAAACGACGTACGAATACTGCTTATGCTTTTGGCGGAGTAGATCCGCTGCCTAAACGATGGTGTTGCCAATACGCCCACCAGCACTGCCAGCGCCATTGAAATAGCAGGCAACAAACCAATATTTTGATATGAAAAGAGCCCAGCTCCCGCTGCAACCGAAGCACGGGTTAGCGTTTGCCAACCACCGACCACCTCGACTACAAAGTAGGTCATCAACAAAAAGCCCGAAAACAAAATAACGGCCTGAATAGCATCCGTCCAGACTACCGCCGAATATCCGCCTAAGGTCACATATACCGCAAGTCCCAATCCAATAATCAGCTTTGCACTGGGCTCATCTAGCCCTGTGAGCCAAGCTAAATACATGCCCCCGCCAATCAAATGTGCACCCAGCCAGCCAACACTTGACGCGTAAATCAATATTGCTAAGAGCTTTTTAACGACTTGGTGATTACCTACATAGCTTGCTAACTCTTCACTCATTGTCGCGAAGCGCTCAGCCCTAACCGGCGCAAACAACCAAGCTAGCAATAAAATACCTAGCGCGCCACCAATGCCATAAAGCGTGCCCGCCCAACCGTGTTGATAGGCAAAGCCGACCGCTCCCATCGACGAGCCGGTGCCGACCATAGTGGCAACGGTGGTGCCTAGCGTCAGCATCAGCGGTACTTTTCGCCCAGCTAATAAATAGTCGCAATTTGACCGTTGCCACCGAGATGCTAGCCAACTCACCATTATCATGGCAGACAAATACAACAGAAAAATAAGCAAATACACTTGCTGACTATCCGTCATGCTTCTCCTCCTGTGAACATTGTTGTTCGTATAACGTCTATTCGCCTTTGTAACAGGTGACATCAACCTCAACTTTACAATCCACGACTAAGTCGGCCACCATGCAAATTCGCGCAGGAGGATGCGCTGAAAAATACTCTGCAAAAACCTTATTAAAGGACTGAAAATATCTTGCGTCAGTTAATACCACAGAGACATGCGTAACATGCTCAAGGCCATAACCTGCTTCGGTCATAATCGCGATGCAGTTTTCTATGGCCAGACGCGACTGCTCAACAATGCCACCCTCAACCACTTCACCATCTCGCATTGGCGTTTGCCCAGAGACCTTTAACCAACCGCCAGCTTCAACTGCTCGCGCAAAGGGTAAGTGTTGTCCACCAGTGCCCGTGCCGCCCTCAGCACCTATTCTTCTTATTGTCATGTTAACCTCTTGATGATTTTTGATTTTTATTAGTTTTGACGCGTTAAAAATCGTCCTGCTCGGCCGAAATCGACAATGGTGTCTGCATTCGCGCCCTCAACATAGCTGAGCTTGCCATTCACCCAAACCTTCACAATGCCTGAGGCAAGTTGTTTTGGATTACTGTAACTTGCTTGGTCTAACACCCGGTTGGGGTCGAATAACACCAGATCGGCGAAATAACCAATTTGAATATTGCCACGTTGCCGCAGCTTAAAGCGCGCCGCTGGCAGCGCTGTCATTTTGTGGATAGCCAATGCCAACGGCAGCGATTGTTGTTCTCTACAGTAATGTCCAAGCACCCGCGGAAATGTCCCCCACAGTCTCGGATGCGGATGCGGATCGCACGGCAAACCATCAGACCCCACCATGCTGTGTTCATAACTTACAAACCGCTGCACATCATCTTCCAGCATACAGTGATACACAGCGCCCGCTGGCTGCAAGCGCTTTGCAGCATCACGCTGAGACACTTGCCATTGCGTGGCAATGTTTGCCAAGCTTTGCTGTGCAAGTTCTGGATGAGACTCCGACCAAGTAATAAAAATGTCCGTCTCCTCCGTCACTTGATTAAGATCTAAGGTGCTTGAACTCGCGGCGTAAGGATAGCAATCGCAGCTCACTAGGTGTGTTTGCCTATGCTGTTCAAAATGCGCTAATACCTCAGACGCTCTGCCCCAATTCTCTCTACCTGCGCATTTTATATGTGAAATAACCAGCGGCAGTTTGGCATGCTCTGCCGTCGCAAAGGCTTCGTCCATAGCTCGGATGACTCCTTGAAATTCCGTGCGTAAATGCGTGGTATAGATACCATCAAATGGTGTAACAACCTCGGCCAACGCATTCACTTCGGCTTGACTTGCCCCCTTAGCATTGTAATAAGCAAGGCCTGTACTAAATCCTATCGCCCCCTGCGCCATCGCTTGATGCAGCAAGGTCTTCATCTGTTCAAGTTCTTGCGCATTGGCGGCTTGAGATAAATCTGTCATGACCTGCGCTCTGAGCGTTGTATGACCAACTAACATGGCTAAATTGACACTCGGTGCAGCCTTATTAAAGGCGTGTTGATAATCCTGTAGTTCACGATAGGCGAATTCTGGCTGCTCCCCGAGTAAGTTAATGGGGTCAAGCGGCGCTTGATCTGCACAATAAGGCACTGCGCTAATGCCACAATTACCGGCAATGACGGTGGTGACACCTTGGCTCACTTTGCTCAGCATATGTGGGCCTCGCAGCACTTCAAGGTCATCATGGGTATGTACGTCAATAAAACCCGGCGCGAGCACTAAGCCCGTGGCATCAATGCATTGCTGTGCTTGCAAATGGCTACAGTTGCCAAGCGCAACAATTTTGTCTTTGCTAATCGCGACATCCACCACTTGTGCTTCAGAGCCTGGTTCAAAATACACCGTCGCGCCTTGAATGAGGGTATCAACATAAAGAGATGAGCTCAGCATTAATCCCCCAAAGGAAAGCGTTTATCGGCAGGTGGCATATTGCTGTTTTTATCGCGATGCTGATCTAACTGGGTTTTAAGCCGTCGGAGCTTTTCTCTTGAGCGCTTTTGATTACGCATGGCAACTTCGCTCGACAAGATATCCACCGCTGCCATCATGGCATAGCGTGCAGCGCTGGGCTTAAAGATGTAATCACTTTCTTGAGTTTTGATGGCTAAGTGGTGATCGGCAATGTCCGCCAAGTCGCTCACTGGGCAAATAGCAATAACCTCAGCACCATACTCTTTGGCGATAAGCGCCGCCGCTTTCACATCAGGAGAAACACCACTAAGCGAGAGGCAAATCACCACATCCCCTTTGTTCACCGTTGCGGCAACCATGCGCATCATCATAGGATCGGAGTGAGCATTACTAAGTACGTCCAAGCGAAATAAGCGATTTTGACATTCTTGTGCCATCAGGCTGCTACCACCACCAACCCCAAAAATTAAGCAATGACGTGTGGCGCAAATCACTTCACTCGCCTGCTCCACAACCGCTTCATCGATGAGTCCCGCATTGAGCGTAAGGATCTCCTGAATAGAGGTATAAACATGAGAAATCTTTTCTTTTTCAATTGGCTCAGGATTTGTAAAACGCTCACCAATTGCGGCTGATTGTGTCAGCTGAAACTTAAGGTCACGTACATTGGTACAGCCTAAGCTACGCGCTAACCGTGTGATGCTGGCATGACTGACCTGTGCTTTTTCAGCTAACTCACTAATGGATGCGCTTGCGGCAAAGTTAAGCTCAGCCAAAATAAGCCGAGCGACTTTTTCTTCCGCAGGGCTAAAGTGCCCCAAACCTTCCTTAATTTTGCTAATAATGTCCACAGCTTCGCCTCAATTAAAAATAGGTAGAAATGGTTTGGGTGATCACCCAATCTCGCTCGACAACACCAATTTGTCGCCACTTATCAAAGGTCAAACAAGGATGAGAAGTCGAAAAGCAGATCATATCGCCAATCTGTACCTCGCACCCAGATGCAATACTTACCATAGCGTGTTGATCCATGATTGTTTCGACCTTTACCGCGCCGCCTAATGAGCACAGCTGCTTTGACGGCGGAGAGTAAATCAGCTCTGGTGTGGGCATGCCAGCATCAAATGCGACATCCCTTTTACCCATACCAACTATCGCGACGCCCGGCTCTGGAGTCGAAAGCACGTAAGCCCATATACTTAAGCTCGACACCAAACTTTCCCCAAACCGCAAGCGAGATTGCTCCGTGATAACACGGCTTGCTGCGCATCCTGATAGATCCCGGTATCGTGAATAAGATAGCAACCGGGACGGATCACAAAACGAAATTGCTGAGCCTGTTCACTTTTGTTTAGTGTCTTTGTCACAACATCGTACCAAGCAGACCCCGCCCCCGTGATAATAGGTAACGCCTTTGAAAACACGTTTTTTTGTCGTAAATCTGCCGCCGTTTTTATTACTGAGTCAACGAATGCGGCAATCCTTTGCTCGGCGTTATGGCCGTGGATCACGCCTTCATAAAACCCAATGCCAGCTACCTCTAAACTAGCATACTGTTGGCATACATTGACTAGCTGCACTATCGTTGCAAGATTGCGCCAACCAGCGCGACCACCTTCAACTCCCACCTCGAGTAAAATGGAAATACACAGCGAATGCTGAGTAAAAAATGTGCCTAAGGCATGGGCATTTGCAATAGAGTCAACAAAACAATAGAGCTCAACGTCAGTATCAGTAAGCATGCTAGCAACTTGCTTCATATGATATTCGCCAACAAGTTGATTCGCTAAGATCACTCGTTTTGCGCCCGCAACTATGGCTACGGAAACTTGTGGTACGGTCGCTACCGTGATGGCCCATGCGCCATGTTCAAGCTGTAGTGTAAATAGCGCTGGAGACATCGTCGTCTTGCCGTGGGGTGCCAATAATACTTGGCTTTCCTTTGCAAAATTCGCCATCCAATTCGCGTTGTGGTTGATGGCGTCTTGCTTTATCACTGCAACTGGCAAACTGACCTGCTCTGCGAGAATATCCCAGCCGCTCTCTTCTAGTTGCAGTGGGTCGCCAGTGCCTTTCGCTAATATTGTCATCGTTTATTCAAATCCTTGAGTTTAAACATTAATTCTCCACGTCAAAATAGCGCATTGACTTACTGCGATTGGTATCAGGCCAAGCTGCACTTGGCCTTTGCTGACGTTAGAAAGTCGCACGGACGCTCAATGCAAAACGTCTATCCGTGGTAAAGTTAAGTGCCTGCGTTTTTGTCCCAGCTTGGTCCATCTGATACTTGGTTTTGGTTTCCGTATCCAATAAATTGCTGGCTTCAAAACCCACTTTCCAATGGTCGTTGATGGTGTAATACAAGCTTGCATCCATCATACCTGACGCCTCTGCATAGGCAGGGACGTACTCTTCAGATTCCCTAAGTGTGAGCAAATACTCAGAGCGCCAAGTGTATGCAAGGCGAAAAGAAATATCCTCGTACTCATACATACCAATGATATTAAAGTTTTGGTCAGAGTAACCTTGTAGCGGCAAACCTCCAAACACTCGGAAGGTATTCCGATTATCGGTTAGCGGGTTTCCATTTTCATCGAAACCAAGCGTGCCTTTAGAGACTTCATTTGGGTCTTCAAGTCCATCTTGATCGATATAGGTAAAGTTAAGTTGCAAACCTAAACCGCTCCATGCACCCGGTAACATGTCGTAGAATTGTGAGTAGGAAAACTCCATCCCACGAATGGTGCCAGAGCCAGTGTTAGCAGGGCCATAAGCAGAGACATCATAATCTTCGCCGCCATAAGACACATCAAGATCAAAGGCGCGGCTACGGATTATATTATCTAGCTTTTTGTGAAATAGTCCTACCGTCACATAACCTGCGGACGCGAAATACCATTCGGTAGTTAAATCAGTATTAATTGCTTCTTCAGGCTCTAAATATGGATTCCCAGAAAGCGCCGTTAGACTGATATCGTCTAGCCCAACAACGGGGTTAGTTGCCTCGTCGTAATCAGCGCCGGGAGTTTGTAGCACGCGAGTGTAATCCAAGTTAAGAATACTGATATTTCTGGCATCAACTAAACTTGGGTAATACAACGCTTTTGATGCACCAAATCGCACCACTACGTCTTCTGATACACCAAAACTCAAATTTAAGCTCGGAAGCAAAGTGCTATAATCTGTGCCATCAACGGTACTGAGTTCGGACTCTCCCCCTGCAATGTCGTAATATCGCTTATATTCTGCCTGCTGCATCACATTATTAAGTGATGTCCCCTCTTCACCACGTTTGATGAGGGCGGGTTGCACCAAAGCGCCCGTAGACTCAAGTTGATAGTTTACGTAGCGCAGGCCAATGTTGCCCACCACTGGAATGTCTTGAAACTCGAAGTCAAAATCACCGCGAATGTAAAATTCAGTACGCTTCTCGTTGGTCGAACTTATATTGTGTGCGGCGAATGGGCCTTCAACGCGATTGGGTTTGTCTGCATAAGGTACATAAGTGCCAGAGCATGTGCCGTTGTTTGCCGCACTGTTGGTGGCATTGTGCCAACCATCACGACAACCTTGACGCAAAGAGTCGGCGTAGTTTTTCACCAGATCCATACTTGGGAACAAGAAGTTATTGACCGGCCCCTGTAACACCTGACCATTGTAATAATCTGAAAAATCAACGCGCTCAAATAATTCTGGACGATTTACCGCCGCGGCGGCATTTCGGTCATCTTGGATCCAAGGGGTGCCAATTGCAGACCAGCCCTCGTAAGCGGTATCTCGCACCGTTAGGTCTTTATCTGACATATAAAAACCGGAACTGACACTCGTGAAATGACCGTCTAGCTCATACTTAAAATCCAGTTTAACGCTGTCTGATTCTGCGGTATTGTGCTCAACCTGCTCCATACCGCTGCCCAAAAACAGGTTAGGCACAGGTCCATTCCAATCTTCATTGGGTGACCAACCTGCCGTTAGAATATTGTCACTGAGAAACTCTACTGTCGGCCTTGAGCCACGCATATCGAGGAAATAAGGCGAGACAACATGAACATGGTTTCCCCGTGTTTGACCCGACATACTGTAGTTTTGCACCTCTTTGTCGGAGTCGATCCGCTGGTAATCAAAATCGACAGTCAACCTATCTATTGGTTTTAACGTTAGCTTAAATGAAGTGTCCTTCACGGTATTTTCGTTGTAATTCCAGCGGCTACGATAAAAGAATGGCGTTTCGGGGCTCACGCCAAGTGCAATACCGGAAGTCACAAAACCATCATCTGTAGTGAGAGGATGGCCACTTTCCGTACTTTCACTCCAATTTTGTGAAGACCCCATAAAACCTTTAAAGCCTTGAGCTGCTTGTCCTATTTGGCGCTCGTTCCACTCAAGAGACGCTTCTGATCGAATGTGCTCTAATGTCGCAACTATGGTCTCATCAGCATTTGCCCACTGCAGTGAAGAGGTTAAGCCGGTACGTTCACGGTCATTAGTTGCCGTGCTCATATGGATAGCGACAGGCACATGCCATACACTGCCAGCTGGTTGCCCTGGTAAAGCGGGGCCATCCACAGGCGATGATGGATCAACACCGGTTATGCCACCCCATTGATCCAAGGTAGGAATAAAGGAATCGCCTCGAGAGTGGAAATTGCCAAGGCCAACACCATCTCCTCGAGTCTGATATTCTGATGAGGAAGCCGCAATTAAGAATCCGAACTTACCTGCACTGGTTTCCCAACTGTCGGAAAACAACGCTGAAAACGAAGGCGTCACTTCTTCTCTAAAGTCGCCATAGTTGGCCTTTGCATTGAACGAGATAAGCCGCTCATCAGAGTCGAATGGTTTGCGGGTGATAAGGTTCACCGTGCCAGATATACCGCCTGAAATAAGATCCGCAGTTTGGTTTTTAACCACTTCTACCGCACCTAGCAATTCAGCAGGAAAGTCTTCATAGCTCAGACCGCCTGACGGATTTGCACTAAAAGCGTCTCTGCCATTCACCTCAGAGCGAACCCTGTCTAGGCCACGAACCAACACGCCTGTACCTTCATCAGCATAATGTTTAGGGTCATCGGACGATGCAAATCGCTCAATCGTAACACCCGGCACACGCTGCAGCGCTTCAGTCACCGATTTGTCTGGTAATGCCCCGATATCCGACGCCGTGATCACGTCTTTGACCGTATCAGCGAAGCGCTTGATGTTTTGGGCACTATTGATACTGCCTCGGATCCCACGAACTTCAATGACTTCAACTGCTTCGTTCTCAGTCGCAGATTTGACATCGCTGTCATTTTGACCCACAGTTTCGGCGGCAACCCAAAGTGGAGAAAACCCAAGAAGTACAGATGAAACCACAAGGCTCAGTTTGCTTCGTTTAGGGTTATGTTTACCAATACCGGTGACTAGTTTTGACATTTTTTTGTTCCTTTCTTCTTTTTAAAAACCAGTGAAAAAGCCAGCAATGCCATCTCTAGCACCACAGCCCAAAAACCTACCACACAGTGACGTGCTCTAAACGCCCCTAACACATCACATGTTACTTACTAACAAAAACTAAAGATTACACTGTTACTTTTTAACATTACAGACTAAAAAGCAAACACTTTTTATGAAAACATTGACGAAATATGCTATTGCATTGAAATAAAAAGCAATAAAATAGATTTTTCTTCGGAGGAAAGTAACGAGCTTGGGGACCACTCAGAGCGACTTCAAAGTAAATCAGCACCCCCTTCGAGACAAATAACTATGAATCTATTTCACCTGAGGTTTGGAAAAGGAATGAGTTAACTCATTGCTGTTAACGCGCAACTTAATTTAACCTGAGGTTTGGATAAGGAATGTTCCAACTCATTGCTTCTAAAGAATAACTTGGTTTTTTCCTTGTCTAGCCAGAGAGTTTTAGGGAAAACAAGGCGAATTTACGCACCAATAGCTGGCTATTGGAAGTGAATTCAACGCAGTTAGCGTTAAAACTGGCTGCTAGAAAGGCATTAATTATCCGCAGCTCAGGTTAATTTACCTCTTTGTCTAGCCAGAGAGTTTTAGAGATAACACCGCTTCTGCGTCCTGCTCTCACTAAGGTACCTACTTCCTGTAGGCAAGGCGAATTTACGCAGTTAGCGCTAAAACTGGCTACTAGGAAGGCATTAATTATCCGAAGCTCAGGTTATTTATTGAGATGATCTGTCGGCAAAACATGTTTTGCCAAATTAGCACCAATAATTGTAGTATTATTCTTAGATTTAGGATCCCAGTAAAAACGCCAAACGGTGTTACTTTTGGGGAAGAGCAATCTGCTTAGCGATATACACTCAAGAGGACATTATGAGTAAATTTTTAAATTCTGTAGCTTTGTTACCGATGCTTGGTTTCATCGTAACAATGATTTACACCATTGTTGTGAAAGAGGAAGCCTTTTCAAATTATCATTGGTTTATAGTAGCGCTAATATCACTGTCAGCCTCTTCTGAGCGATTAAAACATGCTAATACAGTAGCTGTAACCATCTTTGTGTCGAGTATTCTTTCCAATATACTTCTACTAATAGCATCCAGTGTTGATTTAAAAATCACCTCATTTACTTTCATATTGTTTTTGGGTTATTTAAGTATTGGGTTTTTAATTTTGATGGCAAACCTTGCTTTTATTAGATACAAGAAAAACAAAACCATCCTCAACAACTAGGCTAAGTTCAATTAAACCCTTACCAATTGACCGACCCCCTCAATGATTTGGTTTGGCCCCGTTTGGTCTTTTGATTCAGGCGTTTCTTTTGCGAGCTTTTTGTTGGCTTGGTGGCTCTGCGTGTTTTTTCAACTTTGGTGGCCGCGAGGATCAGTGTTTTTAGCCGCTCCAAGGCATCTTCTTTGTTTTGCTCTTGGGTGCGAAAGCTCTGTGCTTTCCCAGGGCGGGATCGCACTGTTAGCTAATTTATGATCAAATAGTGCCAATCCCATTGCTAGGCGCAACCAATGAACCTGATTGAACACCTTACAGTTGTAGAAGAAACTCGCTCTGATATTAACAAAAAGCACGACTTAGTTGATGTCATTTTCCTTGTTATTAGTGCCATCATGGCAGGTGCTGAAGGTTGGCAAGATATCCAGCTCTATGGCGAGTCAAAGGAGGATTGGTTGCGGCGATAAAAAGACGGCGTTACAACTTCTTACTGCATACGATACAGAGTCAGGGTTAGTACTGTCACAACAGTCCACTGAAACCAAGCAAGACGAGATAAGTGTTGTGCGGCAATTGCTTGAAGTGCTTGATATTAAGGGCAGTGTTATCACAGTGGATGCGCTACATTGTCAACGGCAAACACTTGAAATGATCGCTGCGAAAAAAGCCGATGTTGTGGTGCAGGTTAAAAAGAATCAGCCCAAGCTATATCAGGCTGTAACCGATCAATTTCAACGCGTATTCGATGCTGGTAAAGAGCATGTCGTAACCGAGGTAAAGCAGCAAGCACATGGTCGCACAGAGACGCGGATAGTGTATCAACTCAAGCCAAAATTAGACGAAGCGTTAGCGGTGAGTTGGCCGACAATTCGCAGCATCATTGCGGTAGAACAACGCAGAACCTGCGGCGGTAAAACCAGTATTGATACCAGCTACTACGTCAGCTCAATGTCACCAAAAAATAAGGAGCTAGGCCACTACATCCGTCAACACTGGCGTATAGAGAACTATCAGCACTATGTATTAGATGTTGTTTTTAAAGAGGATTCATCAAGAATTTGTCTCGATGGTGCGGTGGAAAATATGGCCCTATTCAGGCGTTTTGTAATGAATATGCTCAAGCAGTGTGAATGCGGCTTACCGAGTCAACGTAGCAAATTGAAAACTGCTGGCTGGAACGACAAATTTAGGGCACAGGTGTTCTTTGGCTTATAAGTAATCAAAGTACGCTCCGCCCCTGGGTTGGTGGTTAGGGATATCAGCATGGAACTTTAGGGGACTATTAGCTATTTTTAATGCATCGTTTTATATCTCCATTGGAATTTTTCTTGTAAAAGAAAAGCACCGCCTTGTAACAAGTATGCTTATATCTACTCTGTTAATCTTTGCGTTATACACATTGTTTTGGCTTAGTCTCTATCCTATATTAGCTATTTTTCCATGGTGGAAGACAATTGCAATTTACGGAGATATTTTGTTGTGTCTTTCTATGTATGTAAGTTTTTATTTTGCCTCTGTAAATAATCTAAGAAAGCTTCGTTAATTAGATGCCTTCTTTTCTATAGTGATTTTATATTTTCGCATTTTTGAGCGTAGTGTATTCGGATTAATATTAAGTATCTTAGCTGCTCCGAAATAACCATCAACTCGACCTTGGGATTGTTTTAAGGCTTCTTTTATCACCTTTATGATTGTTTCATCAAGCGAAAGTTGACTGGCATCATTTTCGATAGAAAGTATAGGTTCGAGGGCTGTCGTTTGCTTATTAGTTTTGATGTTGCCTAATGCTGTTACTAACTCGAGACGATTACCTTCACCGAGAATTACGGCTCGCTCAATCACTACTTGCATCTCTCTAATATTTCCCGGCCATGAATATTCACACAATTGTTGAAGCTGTGACTCAGTAATATAGGGAATTGGCAATCCAAGTTTTTTAGAGGCTCGCTTGATAAAGTGCGTTGCTAACTCAGGAATATCTGAAACTCTCTCCCTTAGAGGCGGTATAAAAATAGGAAAGACATGCAAGCGGTACCATAAATCTTCTCGGAACAGCCCTTTATGCACATGTTGTTGTAAATCTCTGTGGGTTGCAGCAATAATCCTAACATCAACCCATGTTTCGCTTTCCGCTCCTACCCGAGTCAATGTTCCTTCTTGAAGAACGCGTAACAGTCTTACTTGAGCAAATAACGGAAGTTCACCTACTTCATCTAAAAATAGCGTTCCGCGATTTGCTCTTTCAAACCAGCCTTTCTTATTTTCTAAGGCACCTGTAAAACTACCTTTTTCATGGCCAAAAAGCTCTGAGTCAACTAACTCAGGTGGAATAGCACCACAGTTAACACGAATAAACGGTTGATCTTTTCTTGATGATTGTTGATGTATTGCTCTGGCTATCACTTCTTTTCCAGAACCAGTTTCACCTAAAATTAATACTGTAGAATCTGACGGCGCGACTAAATTGACTTTATGCATTGTTTCGGCCAGTCCATGAGATATCCCCACGATATGGTCTTTGACTGAGTCACGGCCAGTGCGCTGTAATAATGATAATTTATCTGATTCCGAAATATTTTTAAGTTGATTCAAATCATCCAGTCTTAATTCATTTTCCGCCGCCGCAAGGAAAATGGATAAAATCTCCGATAAGTTATTGTGTACTTCAAGTGTGAGTGATGAATTACATCTCAAGGTAAGCAAAATCGTTTTGCCACTTTCAGTCATCATTGTGCAAACTAAGATTTGCATTTCCATCTCAGCTGCTGGAAGAATATGCAACTTCTTATCAGAAATTAGCCATCCTTCTACGTTATCTATTAGATATTTATCTATATTTTCATTGGATCCAGCACTCCCTAAAAAGCGAAGCTTCACTGGATATTGTTCTATGTATAACACTTTCAACCCGGCAATGGGGATCTCTTGCTGTATTTGTCTAAGCAATTCTGGCATGACTTGCGAAAGTTTAGGTTGTTTCGCAACTAGTTTCCAAAGCATGAGTAGGGAGTTTTGTGAAAGTAACATAGCAATATTCAAATTTAAATTATGGTTTTATATTACACGTTTTCGTTAAATATAACGAATTTGCGGTTATATATAAACACACAAAAATAAACTTTTAGTTATAAGCTTTAATATCAATAAGTTATATGTTGGTCAGTTCTATGCAATGTTTTTAATGAAATCAATTAAACAAGTATAGGAATAACAATGACAAAACCTTTAGTAGCTATCGTTTCGTTGTTGCTGATCATTAATTCAGCATCAGCGAACAGTGCGCCCGCAAGCCAATCCGATCAAATTAAAGAAATACAAGAACAACTGGCTGAATTAAAGAGCAAATCAGTAAGTGATTGGAGCAAAAAAATTAAAGTTGGGGCATTAATCCAAGCTGATGGTCGCTTTATTTTTGATGACGATGTAGATGAGAGCTCATTTTTAATTAGACGAGCTCGAATTGATGCTAAAGGCCAGCTAACTGACAGTATTAGTTTCAGAATATTACCTGAATTTGGGGATGGTAATAATGGAAGTTTATTAGATGCCTACATTGATTGGAGGGCTGGAGAAAACAGCTTTTGGAGAATTGGTAAATTTAAATCGCCTATTGGCCTAGAAAGAGTGCAATCAGGATCTCGGTTGTTATTTATTGAACGCGGTTTGACAGATAATTTGGTACCAAACCGTGATGTTGGTGTGGCATGGAATTATCAAACAAAACATAGCGAATATAGTATCGGTGTTAGTAACAATGCCGGTGATAGGCAGGATACCAGTAGTGACTCTGATAGTGGCAAAGCGGTTACTATTCGTGCTCATTGGCAACCAGAATCATTTAGAGGATTAGGGGTTGGTGTTGCGGCTAGTTTAAGTGAAACATCAGATAACACTGATTTATCAACCTATAAAACTTCGAGCCGACGTACTATTTTCCGCTATAAGGAGAATAGCTTTAGGGATGGACACGAAAGACGATTTGCACCTCACCTGACTTATTTTAATGGTCGTTTTGGTAGCTTTGCTGAGTACATCCTTTCAAATTCAGAACTTAATAATGACCTCGGGCAACAGCAGTCTATTCATAACCGAAGTTGGCAATGGGTTACAAGTTGGTCATTAACAGGTGAAAAAAATAGCTGGAAAGGCATTAAACCCACCTCTTCTTATGGAGCATGGGAGGTTATAGGTCGCCTTAGCTCTCTTGATATAGATGATGATGTATTTACATATCATGCTGACCTTTCTCGTTCTATACAACAAGCAGACTCTGCGGCAATCGGCTTAAGCTGGTATGCACACAATAACTTGAAGCTACTTTTCAATTATGAGCATACCCGCTTTAGGGCAGGCGCTAGTGGCGGTGATCGAGATACCGAAAAACTGCTATCAGCACGGCTGCAACTTAATTATTAAACTACAAACAATAAAGGGATAAAATTATGAATTTAAAGTCATTTCTAAAACTATCAGGATTGATCAGCCTACTGTTTATTAGCCAAGTTCAAGCAGAAACAAAGACATTGCTGAATGTCTCTTATGATCCAACACGTGAATTTTATAAAGAGTTTAACCAAGCTTTCATAGCAGACTATAAACAAAAAACAGGCATAGATGTTGCCATTAGGCAATCCCATGGCGGTGCTGGAAAACAAGCTAGGGCTGTGATCGATGGCCTACAAGCAGATGTCCTTACATTAGCTCTGTCTTATGACATCGATGCCATATCGGAAAAAACAGGGCTTTTTAATATTGATTGGCAACAAGAGCTACCGAATGATAGTGCACCCTATACTTCCAGTATTGTATTTCTTGTTCGTAAAGGGAATCCAAAGAATATTAAGGACTGGCCTGATCTAATAAAGTCTTCAGTATCCGTTATAACACCTAACCCTAAAACTTCAGGCGGCGCACGATGGAACTTTTTAGCCGCGTGGGCGTTTGCAAAGAAACACTTCGGTGATGATGAGTCGGCGAGAAACTTTGTCAGTAAGCTTTATAAGAACGTTCCCGTTCTTGATTCTGGTGCGCGAGGCTCCACAAATACATTTGTGCGTAATGGTATTGGGGACGTACTTTTGGCTTGGGAAAATGAAGCATTACTTGCAACGCATAATCTAAAAGATGCGAGCGAGTTTGAGATTGTCGTGCCATCAATTAGTATCTTAGCTCAACCTCCCGTAACTGTTGTTGATAAACATGCTAAAAACCATGGTGTCGCAAATGAAGCCAAAGCTTATCTCGATTTTCTTTATAGTCCTATTGCTCAACGATTAGCTGCTAAGCACTTCTATCGTCCAGTGAAGCCTGAATATGCTGATCCGGCTGACTTAGCGTTATTTCCTAATGTGTCTCTCATAAATGTAAATGATGCATTCGGTGGATGGCAAAAAGCACAGCAAACATATTTCAGTGATGGCGGCGTTTTTGATCAGATTTATAAGCGTGTTAAATAATGAAAATGAGTCGTTTAAAACAGCACTCAGTCATTCCAGGCTTTTCTTTAAGCCTGGGATACACGCTGATGTATTTAAGTGTCATCGTACTGTTACCTATGGCGGCACTTCTCGCCAAGACGATGACATTAACATGGACACAATTTTGGTCTGTTGTGACTGATCCTCAGGTTGTCGCATCGTATAAGTTAACTTTTGGGGCATCGTTAGTTGCCGCACTAATTAATTTACTGTTTGGTGCCCTGGTAGCGTGGATACTTGTACGTTATGACTTTAAGGGAAAACGTATTATTGATGCGTTTATAGACTTACCTTTTGCTTTACCTACAGCGGTAGCAGGGATCGCCTTGGTAGCTATTTATGGACCAAATGGAGCCATCGGCAGTCGGTTATTAGAGTGGGAAATTAAAGTCGCTTACACCCCTATAGGAATTACTCTCGCACTAGTCTTTATTGGCTTCCCATTTGTTGTAAGAACAGTACAGCCAATATTAGAAGATTTCGAGAAGGAACTTGAAGAAGCTTCAGCTGCGTTAGGTGCACATCGCGGCTATACCTTTCGTAGAGTAATTTTACCTCACATCGTTCCGGCACTCTTAACAGGCTTCTCACTAGCATTTGCACGCGGTGTGGGAGAGTATGGCTCGGTCATTTTTATTGCTGGCAATATCCCTTATCTCACGGAGATAACTCCCTTACTCATTGTGACGAAATTGGAGCAATATGATTATGCAGGGGCGACGGCAATTGCATGTGCAATGTTGAGCTTTTCATTAGTCATGCTTTTATTCATCAACGTATTTCAAGGGTGGATTGAATATCGAGAAAAACGCATAAGTGGAGTAATAGAATAATGGCTAATGAAATTAACCATCCTGCTGTAATAGATAGACCCTCAATGACGGTAAATAAAGGTGCGACTACAGAGCCTATTTATATTCGACGATTATTGATCACAATAGGACTTATATTCATCGGGTTTTGTCTATTACTTCCATTAGGCATGGTTTTACTAGAGGCGTTTAGAGATGGATGGTCTTTGTATATTGCATCAATCACTGAGCCAGATGCGCTTTCAGCAATAAAGCTTACATTATTGGTTGCACTTATTGTCGTACCATTAAATGTTGTGTTTGGTATCGCTGCTTCATGGTGTATTGCTAAGTTTGAATTCACGGGTAAACGCTTTTTGTTAACGTTGATTGATTTACCTTTTTCAGTTAGCCCGGTTATCGCAGGTTTAGTTTTCGTTCTGCTATTTGGGTCTTCAGGTTGGTTTGGTGATACTTTATCAAAGTGGGGTATTCAAATTATTTTTTCAGTTCCTGGTATTGTGCTTGCAACTTTGTTCGTTACGTTCCCATTTGTTGCAAGGGAATTAATTCCACTTATGCAAAGCCAAGGCAGTGATGAAGAAGAAGCAGCACGTGTATTAGGCGGTTCTGGATGGACTATTTTTTATAGGATCACACTACCAAATATAAAGTGGGCTCTTTTATACGGCATTATATTGTGTAATGCCCGAGCAATGGGTGACTTTGGTGCTGTATCTGTGGTGTCAGGACACATTCGAGGATTAACGAATACTTTACCGCTGCATGTTGAAGTTGTTTATAACGAATACCAATTTACGGCTGCATTTGCATGCGCATCTCTTTTGGCGCTTCTAGCTATTATAACCCTCGTATTAAAAGAAATATTTAAAGGAAACTTGAATTATAAAGGTGTGAAGTCATGAGTATAGAAGTAAAAAACCTATTTAAGCATTTTGGCAATTTTACTGCATTAAATGACGTATCAGTGGTGTTTCCTGAAGGAGGGTTGGTTGCTCTGTTAGGGCCTTCCGGTTGCGGTAAAACAAGTTTACTGCGCGTCATTGCAGGTTTAGAAACACCTGATTCTGGACAAGTGTATTTAAACGGAGAAGATGTTGAAAGCAAAGGTATCCGTGAACGGCAGGTAGGGTTTGTTTTTCAACATTATGCTTTATTTAAGCACATGAGCGTGTTTGAAAATGTGGCATTTGGTTTACGTGCTAAACCTCGAAGTCAAAGAGTATCCGAGTCGGAAATTCAAAAGCGGGTAATGCAATTATTAGAATTAATTCAACTTGATTGGTTAGCAGATCGTTATCCTGCACAATTATCGGGAGGTCAAAGGCAACGTGTAGCACTGGCAAGAGCTCTTGCTATTGAACCTCAATATTTACTTTTGGATGAACCATTTGGGGCATTAGATGCTAAAGTGCGCAAGGAGTTGCGAAGGTGGTTACGTAAGTTACATGATGAATTACATATAACTAGCTTATTTGTCACACATGACCAAGAAGAAGCGCTTGAAGTGGCTGATAAAGTTGTTTTAATGAATGAAGGAAGGATTGAGCAAATCGGTACGCCTGAAGAAGTATATGATAAACCAGCTTCAGAATTTGTATACCGATTTTTAGGCTCTTCAAATCGATTTAATGCGACTGCTTTGAAAGGTTTAACAGATGCAGGTGGAAAACCGATCGTGTCATCTATATTTGACCAAGAAAACATGCAAACAGTATATGCTAGGCCTCATGAAATCACATTATTGACTCACTGCTTAGAAGATAATTCGCTTAGTGCCAAAATTGAACGGTCCTTATCGATTGGTCCATTAACGAGACTTGAAATAAGGATCCCACAGTTAGATGAGTTAATAGAAGTTGAGTTACCTAGGCATGAATATCAATTAAAAGGGCTTAAAAGTGGCGATCAGGTGTGGTTAGAATTACCGCTTCTAACCTCTTTCCCATAAAAAATTGAGGTACCAATTAAGGGCAGGTTATGTGCCTGCTCATTGATACTTATTCAATACCTTTAAATTACCCTATAGAAAGAGGGGTATTCGGATACCTTAATTTACTGTTACGCGGTGCAGCTAAGAAATAAGCTATTGTTCATTGCGGTACGATAGAAATAACGATGCGGAAAGCCCTACCAGGCTGTCGCCAATAATCACGGCTTGTGTTTGTTTCATTGTGGTTTACTCATTCAGATAAGCTGTTTTAAATGCAAGGCAATGCAGAAGTACAGGAATCAAGGATCGAACACAGACTTCTGGCAATGCACATACATTCGCCAAAGTCGTGGTGCGCGGCCTGAAAAGACTGGATTGAGGCTATTATGACTAGCTGACCGGGGCTCACCAATAAAACCGGTCTACCATTTTAGAGATCGTAGATTTTAATCAGAAAAACCGTATTGGCGTTTAATCCAAGTAGTCTGGCCACGCCATATGGGCCTTTCACCCAACAATAGGTTGTGTCTAGCGCTTGGTAGATGGCCACCCGTAATGGTGTTATCCAATGTCTGAATACGTACAAGACCGGCAGTCAATAACTGTTGGCTTCTGATTGGCTTTCTATTTTCAATGAGTCCACCCCAGAGCCTTGTCCCGCGACAGCGTTAATCCTCCCTAAAATGATGGCACGTTCGTGCACTACCTCCATTTCCCGCATATTCACATTTAAATTCTAGTGTAATTTTTCTTGGCATTTCAATCTCTTTAGTTGTATTGAATAATATCTCTAACTAGGTCTCCCTGATAAGTCTTCCATTACACTTTGCACCGGCAACAGTATTTCACATAACTGTATGCTTCTTATTGGTAGCAAGTGTAGATGAATATGAGCGCAGATATGGCTTTAATACTGTGTCGCTAAATACGCCCCAGTTGTAATTCGATCTGCTGAAAATTCGCTAATCTAAAATACACTGTGTTATGGAAGTATTGTGACTGAGCTTACTATAGTGATAGTTTTAGCACCTCTTGATAAGGCTATATACCAATTTTACTATTTAACCTGAGGTTTGGATAAGGAATGTTCCAACTCATTGTTTCTAAAGCACAACTTAGTTTTTTCCTTGTCTAGCCAGAGAGTTTTAGGGAAAACACCGCTTCCGCGTCCTGCTCTCGCTAAGGTACCTACATCCTGTAGGCAAGGCGAATTTACGCACCAATAGCTGGCTATTGGAAGTGAATTCAACGCAGTTAGCGCTAAAACTGGCTGCTAGAAAGGCATTAATTATCCGCAGCTCAGGTTATTTATGTAGTTAATATCGGCTATCAGAATATATTCTGCTTCTAAGCCCTTGAACAGTAAAGTACTATCAGTTGTTTTTAGGAATAGGATTCTTCTTTTATGCCTGTTTAGAGTCGTTTATCGCATTTTAACTTTTGACATTAAGATGCTCTGACATTTGTTGAGCAACAAGCTGATAATGCTGATTTCTGGCATTAATTTCATCTTTTACTTTATTATAAGCTTGTTGTAGTAGAGATTTTGGATCCCAGTCATCTGCATCTGTCGAGCTAGTAAATTTGGCTAACCCTTGAAGCTCTTCTACGAGTGCTATTGCTATTAAGCCAAGTTCTGCATACTTTTCTATTCGAGCTTCAAAAAGCTCTTCAAAGTCAGGAGGATAAGAAGCGTACTCCCACGCGGCTCTGATATAGGCAATTGCATCATCAACTTGGCCAGATAATCTTAATATTTTATTAATCAAGTTTGTTGGTAAAGACTTCCAGTTAACATCGACTTTTATTTAGCGGCTCAAAATTAGGTGTTTTTACCTGAGGCGAAAGGCAACCTTTTTCATCTCTTTGAGCTTGGAAAAGGCCATCATCGTATGCTACCTCAAGGCATCCTGAAGTAAAACGTTCCAATAAGCAGCTGACCTGAATGGCTAAGTAAGTCTGGTCTTCTTTTTTCTTTTGCGCGATGAAACCACCAATCCTTTATTGTGGCTAATATAGCACCAATAATGACACCTACAAGACCAATAAGGGCTGCTTCTAATTTCATTTTTATTATTCCTAGTAAAACTTAAGCACCTTGCTGCAAAAGCCAACCTGGCAACAAGGTATTGTTTTGGTAACTTTGAAAATCAAATTCAGGCTGGATATTTCCTAAACACCCAATGCAAATTATCTTGGCTAGCGGGTATTAGTTCTGTTTTATTAAGAGACAACAGCCTTTGACCAGCGCTGCGAACGATAGACTCTGGTAAAAAATCACCGTATACAAATTCAGTTAAATGGTTTTCTATTTGCTGATAAACAGTGTAAGCACTATCAACGGGCACAAAACAAATCTGGCATTCATTTCCCTTGGTGCTGATAAACACTCGAAACTCATGGCCTCGTATCATCCCTAGATTTAGCTGCTCATATTCTGGTAAGTTTCCGATAAATTGGTGAATAGAACACACATTGATACTTCTCAATGCAGCTTTTGATTCATCATAAAGAGCTTCCCAATCACCCGCTTGATAAGATGATTTGGGAGATAATTGCTGGCCTTTATTGAAAGTAGCCAGAAATGTTTGCCAATTAGGCAATAAGGGTTTGAATGACTGGCTCTTAACCAAGCAAGCGGCTTGAAGTGGCGGCAAATCTCTTAATTGATATGACAGACGCTTGACTGAATAAAGCAGATGGTTAGGATTTGCCAACAGTGACATATGCTGCACTATTGATATGACTTCGTACTCTCTTGATGTATTCCCCATGTTCATTTCGCTGTCATCAAAAAAATCAAAATGGTCATTTTGATATTCAACCAGAAATGCCAGATAACTATCACGGCAGGCACCAGGTCTCCCTTCTAAAGCAAAGGCATAAATGTTTCGTATGGACTCTTCCATATCAACTGCATCGCGAATGATTTGAATTATGGCGTCTTTGGAACCGTAGGTGGTACGAGGAAGTTTTTGTCGAACGACAGTTGCATTGGTGTTAGCTAACACCAACTCAATTGATTGTATGTTCATATTTTTTCCTTAGCACATTGGCACTCAGCCAAAGCATTATTAAGTGAGATTGTGTTGCGCCATCAGTACTCTGAAAAGCACTTGTTCAAAATATCAACACTTACCAACTGGGGCAATATTAACTTTACAGTTACACGCGTTCAGTTACAAAAAGCGCAGCGAGTGCGAGGCTCGGGATTAAAAGACTTGAAGTGAGCGAACCTGCCTTGAAATTTTTGGGTCGATACTTCCTGAATTTCAATTTGAAAAACATAGCACTTTGTTAGATGTCAGTATGTTTGCAGAGACTAATTTGTTATTCTTAAAATCTTTCTAATCACGACTAGCGTCGAGTTGATAAACCCCAAAATAATCGAATTGATCAGGTGAAATCATGTTAACAATCTCAAACTCAGTAACACTTGCAGATTGGGAAATTGAACTCAATGCGATAAGATCGGCTGGTAATGGAGGACAAAATGTCAATAAAGTTGCAACCGCAATACACCTGAGGTTCGATATTAAAAGGTCCACCCTACCTACATTTCATAAAGAGAGGTTATTAAAACTTTCGGATAGTCGCATTACTTCTGATGGCGTTATCATCATAAAGTCTATGGAATATAGAACTCAGTTACAAAATAAAGAGGCTGCTTTAGAGCGATTAAAAGAAATAATCTTATCAGCCACAATTGTGCAAAAAGTTCGAAGAGCTACGAAACCAACAAAAGCCTCTCAGCGACGTCGTGTAGATAGTAAAACTAAACGTGGGGCTGCTAAAGCTCTAAGAAAAAAAGTGAATTTTTAATTTACAGGTTTATTTTCGATTGTTACTTAAAATGTGATAGCCAGTACAGTAGGAAAATTGACATGGTAGACTTTTGATTTGTGGTTATTGACAAGATAAAGGGTATTTCATTGGTATCTGGGAAATTGTGCTTTAAGCACAATGACACCTTCTTTGGTAATTCTTGAGTCTTTAAGTGCAAGTAGCCGCGATTTGTAAAAATCAGGCAATGTTGAGCGGTTGATGTCAAACCTAAGATGAATGGCACTGGAGACTTTATTGACGTTTTGTCCACCCGCACCTTGTGCGCGAATAGCGGAAATATCGATTTCCCACTCTGCAAGCGTGACGTTATTTGAGATTTTAAGCATAGTCTTTTCAAGCCTCCGTTTGCCATTTTAGCAAAGTAACTGAAGGCTTGAAATAGCAGCAACGAGCACTGAAACTGATTATGCTGTACGAGTTGCAATAGCAGGTGGTACTTTTGCAGCAACCATTGCGGGGTAAGTAACAGCTAACTGACCAGCAACGAGCATAATAATCGCACCAACAATCAAATAATCACCGGGTACACTGGTGAGCCCAAAGTAATTAACCAAGTAAATATTTGCAGTGATTGCGATGATTATACCCAGAGTAATACCAAATAAAGACACCACCGCATTTTCAATCATAAAGTAGCGTAGAATATCGGCCTGAGTCGCCCCGAGCGCGCGTCGAGTACCGATTTGCTTGCGACGTTTATGAACGGTGTATCTTGCCTGACCAAATATTCCTAACATAGTAACGCATGCCAACGCAGCAATTACCGCCTTTAATGTTTGGCTCACTGCATAATCGGCCTGCAAGTTCTCTGTCTTTATTTGTTCAAAGGACTTAAACGCATCAACCTGGCGACCAGGCTTTTTAAGTAATAATGCTTGAACTTCAGCCATTGCTGTTTCTCGCTGGTCTGGTTTCGCTCTAACAACAATAATTGTTTCTTCATAATGCTCTCTAATAGATCCAATCACAGTCATATCGTACGCATACCAGAACCGCCAAGGAGACTTCATAGTTTCAACGATACCCACAACCTTTTGCGGTACCGATTCAACATAAATAGTTTCTCCAACCACGCTACGCCAATCGTTCGGGCGAATTTTATGCGCTAAAGCTTGCGAGACTAAAACACTTGCGGACTCAGAGTGACCATCAAAGTATTTGTGTATCACGTCATTATATTTAAAATTTCTTCCTGCTACGACACGCAATCCGAGTGTATCAACGATGGTGTCATCCGAACCATAGTAGCCTGCGTGAGTTATCCTTTCATCTTCCTCAGGGGTGAAACCAACATCTAGTGAGCGACCCCAATTAGTAAGCGGCATACTAGTAATCGTACTTGCACTCTCAACACTGGCTAACGCACGAATGTCTGCAAGATCAGTATCAAGCGCCGCATTTTTTTCTTCATCAGTACCTTCAAGATTAGTGCTAAAACTAAACAACTGCTGCTCCGTAAGCCCAGTAGGCTTTGTCAGTTCTTGCTCTTTAATTACCATCATATATATGGTGTTTACTAGAATGGTAAATGTCAGCGCAATCTGCAGGACGAGCAACAATGGCGATGCTTTATTTTTGCTTAAAGTTTTTAAAATTGGCAATAAATCTCTCATTGGAAGACTCCTACAGGCATTTCAGCTGACTTGATGGCTGAACTTTTGCCGCACGTAGCGTCGGTAGCAAGCCAAAAGTAACCGCACTTATTACCGCAAGTACAATCGTCATAACAACAATACTTAGTGTCATTTCCAACATTTCAGCATATAAGTGACTATACAACTGCGCAGTTATACTCAACCCAATCTGAGCCAATATCAAGCCTAACACCCCTCCCACTAAGCCAATAATGAAGGTTTCAACAGTAAATTGAGCGATAATATGTTGCTTTGAAGCACCAACAGCTCTGCGAAGCCCAACCTCGCCAGACCTAGCATGGAACTTGGCAACCATCATAGCCATACAGTTCAGTAAACAAACAATCAGAAATGCAAATGCCAACCAAACCGCCACATTGCCATCATCCTTAATGATTTTTCTTTCAATAAGCTGCTCTTTAACATTGAATAGTTGATGTAGAGGTTCTCGTAAAAACCGGCCATATTCTCTTTGTTCCATCGAATAGTTAACCAAAAAGTCCATATATTGATTTCTCGCTGCGGCTGAGCTTAACTCTACCCAATATGAGACCCAAACACATTCAGATGCCAAAATAGCCGAAAAAGAGTCATCAGCGGGTTCTTTCCAACACTGGTAAGAAACATCAGAGCTAGTCCAATGTTGATTATTTATCTGTGCCTGAAATGGAATAATAATGTCCCTTGGTTTATTAAAGGCACGGGTCCTGTTGTCAAAAAATTTGGGAACTGGATACCAATCGTCAGTCACTCCAACGACGCGGTATTGCAAATCACCTATCAGCAACGACTTACCTATTGAGTTTTCTCCATTAAATAACTTGTTATTTAATTCATTGCTTATTACAGCAACTTGCAGACCGTCTTTGTCAGCAGTCTCATCCCATGCACCTCCAAATTTAAATGGCACCTCAAACATACCGAACATGTCACGATAAGCACTTCTTATTAACGTCATCTTTGCATCAGTAATAGGCTGCTCGGTCGCTCGAGACATCATCTTGAAACTAGCAAGAGGTGTTTGCCTCACACCACGTTTAGCATTTTGCAAATTTATCGCATCTTGGTAGCTAAGAATAAAAGGCGGGACTTCCTTTCCTTGAGAAATATTGAAAGGTTTATCAGGTCCATAACTATTTAGGCGAACATTAAACAGTTTGTCGCTTTTAGAAGGAATAGGGTCTTTTGCCAATAAATAACTAACCGTATAAGTCGTCATTGCAGCACCTATTCCAACGGCAATTGTGACCACCATTAAAAATGATAAAAACGGCGTTTTTCGCAATGAAATAAGTGCCAATTTAAGATAGTAGCCAAACATAACTTATCCCTAAGCAATCGCTTTGTTACAGTGTTTACGCTCAATTATCACGCCATCACGGATCTCAATAATGCGCTGTGCTTTGGCTGCTTGATGCGTATCGTGCGTTACCATCACTACACTCGTTCCTTGTGTATTAATATCCATGAGCAATTCCATAATACTATCTGCCATTTTGCTATCTAAATTACCCGTTGGTTCGTCAGCAAGTAAAAATGAAGGTTTACCAGCTATTGCACGAGCAATCGCGACCCTTTGCTGTTGACCTCCTGATAGTTGCGATGGGTAATGCTCCTTACGTGAGGCAAGGCCCACCTTATTCAACGCATCCATGATCCTTTCATGACGTTCTTTTGAAGATAATTTACGATAGCGAAGAGGCATATCAACATTGTCGTAAAGGTTGAGGTCCGGAAGTAAGTTAAAGCTCTGGAAAATAAAACCGATCTTTTCATTACGTAGTTTAGATTTAGCTTTATCACTTAACTTTTCAACATTGATGCCATCTAGCTCATAACTCCCGTCACAAAAATCCTCTAACAGACCTGTAATGTTTAAAAAAGTCGTTTTTCCTGAACCCGATGGGCCGACTACTGAAACAAACTCCCCCTGCTCTATACGTAAGTCAAATGGCTGTAAGGCTTGAGTTTTTATTGTATCGGTATAGTAAGCTTTGGATAAGTGACGCATGGATAGCATATTACAGCTCCTTATTGAATTATTTTCACACTGGGAGCGTCTTTAAAGATTCGCGCGTCAGAGGTAATCACCTGATCGCCAACATTAAGCCCCGAAAGTACTTCTACTTGCCCAATACTTCTTAATCCGATTTGTATTGGTGTTTTTATTGCAGAACCCTCTTTTACTACGTAAGCAAACTGTCCGTTATAGGCTTCTATGTATTGCCCGTGTGGTAGATAGGCAATATTTTGCTTTTGTTCAATCACAATTCGACTCGTTAACCTTTGGTTCTGCCTTAACCCCTGAATGGTGTCGTCTTTAAATCGAATTTTCCCTTCAACTCGACCATTTTCAATTTCTGGAGAGATAGCAACTATTTCTCCACTATACACTTCTCCATTAAGACTTATCTCAGCCAACATTCCCAGCGCAAGGTCGTCTGAATAGCTTTCTGGGATTTGCACCTCTATCTCATACTTTGAGAGATCCACCACACTAAGTAATGGCTGATTTTTGGCGACTGTATTTTTTTGCTCTACCGTCAAGTTACCAACTAATCCACCTACCGGCGAAAGTACTTTTAAAGCAGCAACTTGCCTCTGAAGCTCCACCACTTTTACTTTTTGCGCCTCAAACTCTAACTCTTTGGTACGGATCTCAAATTTTTGGCTTTCTTTTTGTAACTCCACTTCTTTAATTGCTAGGCGATATTCACGCTCTGCGTTTTCGAGATCATCTTTGGCTTTTTGATAGTCAATGTCACTTACAACTTGCGTTTTCAAACCGTTCTCAGAACGGCGCATCTCCCGCTTTGCTGCATTTAACACAACAGTCGCTTTACCTAAATAATTCTCTTGTGCTAAGTCTTGCTTTTTGGCTTGAATAATTTGCCTTTGAAGTTCCGTTTCTAACTTGTTTAACTGTGCTTGATGTTGTGCAAATTCGCTTTTCAACTCAGGACTATCTAGAACGGCGAGGACTTGTCCTTCCACCACACTGTCACCAGACTCTACCAAGTAGGTAACCGTTCCCTGAGCAGGGCTATATATAGTGGGGCGCCGCGCTGCCACGACTTTACCTTGAACAGAAATATCGCGGATGAAGTCACCTCGCTTCACTGATGCTATGTGAACTTTATCGCTAGAAACAGCTGTTTGACCGCTTGCCCACTGTGTAAAAATGGGGGTCATAAAAAAAACAGCAATTAATATAAAAATACCAATTACTATTATGAATAATCTATTTTTCTTTGGTCTTTCAACCACCGAGTCTTGAGCGCTCGTATCTGGAATATAGGCCATGAAATAATCCTTTTACCACTGCCTTAGCTATTGAGTACTATGTATTTTTGGAGCATTATTACTAACTATTCCACCACAATCACATCTCTTCGTTTAATTATTAGAAGCCAACAATTTAATACCAAAGCATGAATTATCTAGCGAAGTAGACCTCAAAAGCTTAAAACAAATCTGGTAACCTGAGTGCCTAAACCTTACACAAAGCCAAGACTAATGTCACGAGAAATAAAACATTTTGTTAACTATTTGGTTTGATTTTTGACAACCTCTAAGTACCGACTCTCGATAAACTTTTTTTCTTTAGACAAGTGCTCTAATGCTTCTCGCGTTTGTTCCAACTCTTTTTGGATAGCCTGAAGCTTTGGCCCATCTTCTACTTCTTGCTCTTGCACCATTAGCTGTTGCAAAGCCTGATTTTGTTCGGCTATTTGTCGTTTGTATTCATTAATCGTTAGAGACATATCTTGACGCTCCTTCTCAAAGGTAGCGACCAATTGCTCCAATTCTTGCTCGGACGTACCTCCCATCGCTTTAGAAGCTTCCAACTGCTGCTTTAATGTGTCATTTTCTTTTTGTAATTCCTCTGTAGATTCATATTGGTCATAAAGTTTTCTTCTTGTTTGCTTCAGTCGCTCTAAACTCTTCGACAGATCCCCCCTAAGTTTCTTTATTAATCGATGCGACTTAAGTAGCTTACTGTTTAAATCGTCCATGCGAGTTTGTTCTTCGGTCGAGATATGATCCTGTGTAGAGCGTTTAACCTCTGCTAATTGCTGCTCTAAATGGACTTGTAAATTAGCCAACTCTTGAATGGTATGTTGATTATCTTCAACAAACTTCATCGACTTATTTATCGCTTCGCGACAATGTTGGAGTAGATACTGTTGCTCTGGGTTGGATGTCCCAGATCCACCAGCAGCCTTTGCAAAGAGCCTAAACTCTCGGAGGATTAACAGCAAAATATAGAACCAAAAAGCCAATATCAGCAGCCCGATATTTACCGTCATATAGATAAATACATCAATTGGTAGTTTACCTAGAAACATATTGCACACTCATTATTTTCTTACTTTCATTTTAGTATTGGTTAAAAATCGTGCCTATAATAAATCTATATTTTTCAATAAAGTGGTAATTTGTGAAGATATTGCTCGTGGATGACAGTGCGGCAACACTTGAGATTATTCGTCGCGGTTTAGTACGTTTTAGATATCGCAAGTTGTTGATAAAGAAAGCACAAAGTGCAAAAGAAGCCCTGAAAATCATCGGCTCTTGGCATCCTGATATTGTATTAACTGACTGGCATATGCCTGATATTTCGGGACTCGCATTAGTTAAAGCTATCAAACAGAAACAACTGGGTGTGACCATGGCAATGGTAACCACTGTCGACGACCGCGAGCAAATAAAGCTAGCCCTTGATTACGGAGCGGCATTTGTGCTGTCTAAACCATTTGCAGATGATGACCTCCACAATAAAATCATGCCCTTGGTCAAAGCCGCAGAGGAAAGCTCAAAAACAAGGGAAATTCATACTCTGCACAAAGGCGTTCCTTTGCCTCAAGTTGGACAACTTGAAAAACTTATGAATAAACATATCGACACTGAACTGAGGCTCTATCAGATTAATCAAATGGAGTATGATCCTGATAACCTGCCTTGCGTCATGGTTGCATACGAGGATCCTAGTAGTCAGAAGGTACGCGCAATAGGGATATTTGATGTGTATTCAGTTTGTGTGCTCGCCGCTTCCACTGGAAATTTAACAGATCAGGCAGGATTTGAAGCCATTCATCAACACCAGATCACAGAGCACATGTTAACCGCTTGCCACTCAGCATTAAACTCAACTTCTTATGCGTTTTTGGATGGAATAACAAGAAGAAGTCTAAGAGTAAAAGCCCTACAGCTAGTCACTAAACCTTTTCCTAAATTGAAGCGTCTGTATAAAACTGCTTCAAATATGAGGATAGATATATGCTGCCAACGCCCAAACATGGCGCAAGGGAAAATCCTATTGGTCGGACTTTTAAGCTAGTGCTTTTAACAAGACCCCCGGATCGCTGATCCCGGCTTCTTTTAGCGCTTCTTGAATATTTTTCGTCAACTCAACAACTTGGCTCTGCATGCGCAGTATAAATTCAAGTTTTTGTGTCACCAACTCAGCTTTCATTTCATCGGAATAAGAGTCACTTGCCTTTAATTCATCAAGTAATTTTTGTTCCTCTTTAATTTTTTCTCTTAACTCTTCGAGCTTTTCAACCATTTTTTGGATATGCGGAGGCAGTGCGGCTTCTTCTTGCTCTTCCTTTACCTCTTCTCCAGACAATTTAGACATATCTTCTTCAGATAACCTAAGAGGCCTGGGCGAGTTCGTCTCTTCAACTTTGGCTTCCTGCTCATTCTGACTCGTAGCTGATTGAATTGGGGAGTGAATTAAAAAGTTAACGTTCATTGTTGTTTGGCCAACATGATTCCTTTGACCTACATATCGGTAATTTATCGAATATCTTTAGTAAAAAATTGCGCGGCATCCTTGCCGCTGCAAGTGCTTGGGAATGGAATCACTCAGCCTCAAAAACTAACTGAGCTTAAAATAATTCTGTTTTAAGATTTGCTTACAATTGCTTAATGCACGGTTTAACGCCTGCAGCAGGGTTTTACCTTTGGTCTTAACCTTTAACGTCGGTAATCCAGGTAACAAAAGCTCAACTTGGCATAAGGTAAGCCTGCCAACCTGCTTATCCACCTGTTTTTCAATTCGTACATTTATCTTTCGAATATTGTTTGTATAACCACTTAACGCTGCATTTATCGCTTTAGTGAAAACCACTTTACTTGACACCGCTATAGGTTCATTTACACCAACAAGATTCAGTTTCATCATTACCTCAGACAATCGCATCAAATATTACTGTATTGAAAACTTAGAATGACTCGAATATCAAAGCGTTTTCGCTACATTCTCTCAACTTATACTTGCGCCGTGAGATCAAATCTACTAATGTTCACCAAAAGAGAAAAGCTGATTATATCTAACCTAAAGTAAGATTTTTACGAACAATATGAATATAAACTTCAATCACCTTTACTATTTTTGGCAAGTAAGCAATGAAGGCAGTATTGCTGGTGCAAGCAAAGTCCTTCATTTGACACCTCAAACAATTAGTGCGCAACTATCTAGTTTGGAAGCACGCCTTGGGAAACCTCTATTCATAAGAGAAGGAAGAGGTCTCAGATTGACTGACTTCGGCATTTTAACCAAACAGTATGCGGATGATATGTTTTCGATTGCAAAAGAGTGGTTGGAGACAACACAAGATGGCGCAACAGCCATACATCGTACATTAAAAGTTGGTATTTCTGATGCGATTCCAAAATCATTGGTTTCAAAGTGGCTTGCTCCACTGATAGAAAATGAGCAAGTTGCCAATTTACATTGTATTGACGGTCAACAATCAGAATTGCTAGCTCAGATGGCCATGCATAAGCTCGATATCGTGCTTGCAGATAAGCCACTTGATAGTCACCTTCCTTTTAATGTTTTTTGCCACGAGATTGGAAAAAGTCAAATTGGCTTATATGGTTCAGCTTCAAACAGTGAGCAACTCAGTGCAAATTATCCAAAATCGTTACAAGATCAGTCGCTCATTCTTCCAGCAAAGCACAGCCCTGTAACTAACTCGATTCAATTTTGGCTCCAAGAGCAAAATATAGAAATTAAAGTGGCTGGTCATGTAGATGATAGTGCTTTAATGAAAGCATTAGGCCAACAAGGATTCGGTATCTTCCCAGCTCCGCTGTCAATACAATCAGAATTGAAGCGCCATTATGATGTAAACCTTATAGGCACAATTGAAAGTGCATACCAAAATTACTACGCCTTCACACCAGACAGATTGATTAAGGACTCCATTTTTAACGAATTTGTAAACTTTGCGAAGGGCATCAGCTGACTTAAAGTGTCAGCTTATGTTGGACTGTAAAAGAGAAGATAAATTCTGCTTATATCGCCTTGATAGATGAAGTGAGTCGCCATTTTCCAAAATAACATCGTAATCACCATTATCTCTTGTTTTAAGTTCACTAATTGCATTCAAATTAACGAGTGAAGACTTGTGGATCCTAGAGAAGCCAAACATCTTTAAATTTTTTTCCATCGTAGACATGGTATCCCGATGAAGTATTGAGCGCTGCCTATTTATCAAATGGAGCTCAACATAATTACCGGCACCTCCAACCCAAGCCAGTTCTTCAACTTTAATAACATGAATATGCCCGGAGTCTTTCACTATTAGTCGTTGATTTGGCATGTACTCAGAGGTTAGCTCCTGAGGACTTGAGAATACTGTATGAAGTATGTTCTCAATAAGCGTATCTGTCTTATCTCGCCCTTCAAGAGACATCACTGTACAAGAACTGAGTTTGGTATCTGTAGTGATCTTTATAGTCGAAACAGATGAGAACTTTTTCGCGATCAATTCTTGCTTTTTGGGATCACTTTCAAACGAAGAATCTATTAACAAACAGTCTATTTCACCCGACTCAATAGTTTCCAAAATATCAACAAATGTTTGATAGTAAACAAACTGGGAACAAACAGCGACTTCCTTTAACTTTGTACTCATTTCAACGCCAAGCGCAGACAAATAGCAGGGAATCAAGATTGTCACTTTTTTCATTCATCACCTTAAAGACATCAACAGGTTAACAAAGATACTAATACTTTGTATCTCATTTCACAATAGTTAACAAATAATTGTTATAGATTGTCACAGTGTAATTCGCAAATTAAATTTGATCTTTTTTTTAACTCCTGTCGTCACTACTTTCCGTCACCTTACGTATCTCAACTGGCATATTCCCGACTTCCGACATAGCCTCCTCGTGATACTAATAAGCCTTTGTGATGAGTTAGCAAGCTCGCCAAAGGTATCCAAAACAAACCTATCAGGGGATATCATGAAACAATTCAAGCGTTCTAAGTTAAGTATGCTTATAACTTCTGCGTGCCTAATCGGTGGAAGTTTGAGCATTCAAGCATCAGCTGAAGAAGCTGCTGATGGTGCTAATGACGAAGTCGAAAGAATTTCTATTACGGGCTCTCGTATTCAGCGTGTCGCGTTAACGGCAAAAACACCTGTTATCGAACTAGACGGTACTGAATTTGCTATATCTGGTAACTTAAACGTCGAGCAGAAGCTTGCCGAGTTACCACTAACAGTTCCTTCTTTCGGACCAAGCTCAAATAACCCTGGTGATGGTACCGCTCGAGTAGACTTACGTGGTCTTGGTAACGAGCGCACCCTTGTTCTTGTTAACGGTCGCCGCTGGGTACCAGCAACACAAACAGGTGTTGTCGACTTAAACACAATTCCAGCTTCTCTTATCGAAGGTGTAGACATCATTACCGGTGGTGCAGGTGCGGTATATGGCTCTGATGCACTAGCAGGTGTTGTAAACTTTCGATTGAAAGACGACTTCGAAGGCGCTGAAATTTCTGCGTTATACGACATCACCGAAGAAGGCGACGGGGAAAAGTTCAACACAGACCTCACCTTGGGTGGAAACTTTGCCGATGGTAAAGGCAACGCTACTGTGTATATCGGTTATGCCAAACGTGAATCAATCTTCCAAGGCGACAGAGACTTTACTAATGTAACGCTCACTGAAGGCGATACAGGTTTAGTGCCTGGTGGGTCATCTGGTATTCCTGGGACAAGAATATTTGCAGGCCCTACACTTCCTAACGGTACAACTCTAGGTCGTTTTGGTCCAAATGGTGAAGGCCTACCATATACATCAGCCGATGCATTTAACTATGCCCCTGATAACTACCTGCAACTGCCACAAGAGCGTCTAACACTTAACTCTTTTGCACACTATTACATCAATGATGACACACGCTTATATAGTGAACTATCTTTCATTCGCAACGAAGTTCCGCAGCAGCTAGCTCCGACTCCAGCGTTCGTAAATGGCTTGGTGGTTAACCCTGACAGTCCATACTTCGGTGCAGACGTTCAAGCCGCAATGAAAGCATTGGTGCCAGAACTCGATGATGACGGTGAACCAACTGGCAATATGGTTAGTCAACTTGACGCCGATGGTAACTTTACATTCGCTACAATAGGTCGTCGTATGGTTGAAAATGGTCCACGCCAAGCGATTGATACACGTAATGCGATGCGTTTATTAGTTGGTGTAGATGGCTTTATCGGTGACTGGGCATACAATGCTTACTACAGCCGCTCTGAGCTGGACCGCTCTAACCTACTTAATAACGACGTTTCTGAAACGCGCTTCAGACAAGCTATTTTAGTAACTGACGATGGTAGTGCATGTCAAGACACGTCAGGTGGCTGTGCACCATTGAACATCTTCGGTGAAGGCAATATTTCACAAGCAGCGATTGATTTTATCAACGTCGGGGCATCTAACGTAACAAACATTAAGCAAGAAATTTTCCACATCGATTTTGCTGGTGAGCTACCATTTACTGTACCGTCTGCTGATATGCCAATTGGTTTTGTAATTGGCTACGAAAGCCGTTTTGATGATTCAAGCTTCCGTCCTGATGAATTCTTAGCATCCGGTGATGTACTTGGCTTTAACGCTGGTGAACCAACTGTAGGTAGCTACAGCGTTGATGAGATTTTCACAGAAATTGATATCCCACTAGTAACAGACGCAGCATTTGCTGAAGACATTACACTTTGGTTTGCGGGACGTCTTTCTGACTATTCAAACATCGGCAATGCATCTTCATTTGCAACAACTATAAACTGGAAAGTAAACGAATACGTTTCGTTCCGAGCTGGTTACCAAGAATCTGTTCGTGCACCTAACATCGCAGAGCTATTCCAAGGCGCAGCAAATGGCTTCCCAAGCGCAACCGATCCATGTAGCGTAGACGGTTTTGTAGAAGGAAAAACAGATAGAGCTCTTTGTGAGGCTCACGGCGTTTCAGCTTCTCAAGTTGGCGTATTTGAGCAAGCAAACGCGCAAATCGAAGGTAGCTTCGGTGGTAATCCTGACCTGAAAGAAGAAACATCAGAAACCGTTACTCTCGGTCTTGTTATTACACCGACCGAAAACTTTGACATTACAATCGATTACTTTGATATCACGATTGATGATGCAATCGATGTACTAGGTGGTGGCGTGAACAATATTCTAGATATTTGTTACAACCAACTTAAAGATCCTAACTCAGAGTTCTGTCAAGCAATTACTCGTCGTCCTGACGGTAACGTAGACCTTGTTACAGCGCTAAATGCGAACATCGCGTCACTAGGAACCAAAGGCTATGACGTTAACTTCAACTGGACCACAGAGCTTGGCTTTGGTATCGGTGAAAATGGTTCAACACTGAACATTAACTCTAAGAACACAATCTTGGATGAGTTCTTTAGAACGCCAAGCGTTGGCTTCACAGAAACTAATTACTGTGAAGGTAAATTCGGTAACACCTGTGGTACGCCACGCCCTGAGTTCCAAAGTAATAACCGCTTTACATGGACTTCAGGTGATTTGAGCGTAGCGGCGCTAGTTCGATATATGAGCGAAGTTGATGACGACTCAGGCACTAACGAAATCGCCCCGATTTCTAAAGCAGAATGGTACCTTGACCTTAGTGCGAGCTACCACTTCACAGATCACCTACAAGCAACATTTGGTATCAAGAATGTGTTAGACACAGAGCCAACACCACTAGGTGACGCTCAACAGCAAGCAAATACATTCCCAGAGTTGTATGACGTAATAGGTCCTCGCTACTTCTTAAGCGCTGTGTACACGTTCTAATCCACTAATACAGAAAACAAGGGAGCTTCGGCTCCCTTTTCAGTTATTTGTGTAATAGTTTTTTTATTCACAGCAGGTTACTAAGTTTTAAATCAAGCTCGCTGAAAGATTGATTAATCCTAACAAAACTTCAAGCAGCGTCACTTTGCTCGCAACTAGATAAAGTTTGACTAAGATAAAGAGTATGCAGCTCAGCCTAATTGACCGTTTAAGAAAAAATAACATGAAGCAAACATCCGAAATCAATATCGCAGTTCAAGATGCTTTCAAATTGCTCCAACAAAAACAGTATCAGCAAGCGTTAACGAAGCTTCAGCCGTTTACTGATTCGCCTCACCCCGACCTACATTATCTTTTGGGAATTTGCTATAAGTCACTAGCCGAATGGCAGAGTGCAATAACCTCATTAAGTGATGCCGCTAAGCTCGCGCCACTTAAAACCGAGATCTTAACTCATTTAGCCAAATGTTATTGGCTATCGGGTGATTTGCACCAAGCAGAGTCTCATTACCTTACGCTGTATAATACTGAGCCAAAGAATCTAGATTTACTTAAAAACTTGTCGCTTCTTTATCTCGAACAAAACCGCCTCGACATGGCCTATCAGTGGGCTTTGAAAGGACAATCACTCGATACTTCTGGGCAACTCACCAAAATTCTCGGAGACATTGAAAAAACAAAGGGAAACCTCAAACAAGCGATCAGCTATTATCAATCAGTACCGCAACACTCTCAGGTTGCTTTTCGAGCAATACACAATTTAGGCCTTTGCTATAAGTTACAAGCTAAATTTGAACAAGCAATTCAATGCTTTAGGTTTGTTCACCAAAGCGCCCCTGAACACTACGAGCCGCTTTATAATCTTGGGGACTGCTTTTTTGCAAATGGTCAGTTTGAACCAGCACAACAAGCCTACACTCAGGCACTGAAGCGAGCGCCACACAACCCAACCGTCCATAAAGCACTGAACGAACTTTATTGGCAGAGCGGGCAACATCAGCTTTTTGCTAGCAGTTTAATAACAGCACTAGAGTCAGCCAATAATCAACAGCAACTTACAGAGTGTCTAGCCGAACTTTACTGGAACACCAGTCAGTACACATTATGCGAGCAATGCATACGGAAGTCGGGTTATGCAGACAAATCAGCCACGCTTCTAGCATTAAGAGGGCGTTTGGCAGCCACGAACAATGAGCTAAACACTGCCTATAAACATTTAGATGATGCCAATAAGCTAACCGTTAATTATGACAGGATCTGTGAGCAAGCAAAATTTGCAATCCAACTTGGGGAGTTTAGTACCGCACAATCCCTACTCGAGTACGTGTTGCAAGCACAGCCTAACTCACAACTTGCATTAGCTTGGCTAAGCGTAGTGTATCAAGCCACGGACAAAGAAAAGCATCGTGCTTTATGCAACCCAAACTTTGTCCTTACTACAACCTTAGACACTCCGAACGGCTATCAAAATAGTGAAGACTTTCTTAAAGAATTAGAGTCTTGTTTACTAACGCTTCATCAAGGTAAGCAAGCACCAAGTGAGCAAACTTTAGTAAATGGTTCACAAATTTCTGGTGGCTTGCTTAATAGAGATATCGAAGTCATCACCAAAGCTCGAGCTCAATTACTGCAAGATATTGAAAAATGTCTCAATAACTTAGAGTTAGTGCCTGAGCACCCATTTTTGGCTCATTTAAATAAGGATAAATTAATTACTGGTTCGTGGTCTGTCAAATTAACAGAGCAAGGCTTCCACGTGAGTCATATCCACCCCGCTGGCTGGATAAGTGTGGTTTTATATATCAACACGCCAAACGACGATAGCAACAATGGGGTAATTGAATTTGGTAGACCTCCCCTAGCACCTCCTTACGATTTTCCACCATTTAAAACTGTAAAACCTAAACGAGGACAAATCGTGATCTTCCCCTCTTATTTTTGGCATGGAACACAGCCATTTAACGCATCAGACAATAGCTATCGAATGACGTTGCCACTCGATATTGGCGTAATCAATAATTAACAAGAGATATTATTTTGATGGCAAACGAAGAGATACAACCTCTCAACATTGACACACTTTTACAGCCAATCCTAGAATGCGAATCGCAAAATAGTTGGCCATTATTACTACCAAAGTTACTCGATGCCTACCCACAGAGTGCAGAGCTAAGCTATCGTGTAGCTGTCATTTTAGAACAAATTGGGGCGTTAGCCGAAAGTGAAAAAGCCTACTTTCACTGCCTTGATCTTGCGCCCAAAAACTATCTAGTTTACTTGTACCTTGGATATTTACTAGAGACTAAGGGCGAGGAGAATACGGCACTAGCATGTTATGCCCTGTGTGAAACACTGACAGGCAGCTTTAAACGGCTTCAGCTTGCCAATAGCACAGCTCCTCAAACGCTTAAACGTTTTCAAAAAGCTTGGCAATGTATGGAAAGAAACCTTGGTACTGCATCAAGCATTGAGTCTGGACGCTGGGTTCAATACAGTAGTAAGCCCTTTGAAACACCTCAAGCACCACATCTTTTTTACGTACCTAATCTAACTGCAAAACCAATCTGGCTGGCACAGCAATTTTCATGGTATGAAAGCTTTAGCACCATGATCCCCGACATCATTAAAGAGTTTCACGCTACTTTTAATACCGCATCTTCGCACCTTACCCCCTATTTATCGGGTAAAGAGTATGAAAGCGTATTCCCAAAGCTTGCAAACAGCAACAACTGGCAAGCACTATCCATTTTTAAAGAGGGGATCGAAGACGTTTCGGTGTCAAAGCACTTTCCTATTCTAAAAAAGGCTTTAGAGAAAGTGCCTTACTACGGCTTGACGGCATCCCCATACGAAGTGTTTTACTCTAAGCTAGCAAAAGGCCAAACTATTACTCCACATTACGGCCTTTCCAATCACAGTCTAACAGTACATTTGGCTATAGATATTCCCCACAACTGTTACTTGGAGGTCGATGGTAACCGCATTTTATGGCAAGAACATCAACTCACCATATTCGACGACTCTTATTTGCATTTAGCGCACAACGGTAGTGACCGAGATCGGATTGTACTTATTTTCTCCATTTGGCACCCTGATCTATCATTAACTCAGCGCCGAGCAATCCAGTTAGAGTTTTTAAATAGGCAAAACCTCATTGACAATTTAAATGCAACTCTGAGTGAATACAGAAGCGATCACTAGTATCCCAATTTTCGTCACGGCAACCCTTCAACTTGCCACAAAAGGGGTTGTTACTATACAAATAGTCCGTAACGTTAAGACTGACCTTATAATTAAGGTCTCCCTGGATAATTTCGGGGGGCGACCCCCGTTTTTTTCAAGCTAGCCATATGATAAATCACAGTGCTAGAATCCCATCACAGCCTTCAAAAAAACGTAAATTCATGCAAAAACCGACCATCACTATCCATTACTGCGTACTTTGCCAATGGATGTTGCGAGCAACTTGGCTTGCACAAGAGTTACTTTCAACTTTCTCTGACGATTTACAACAAGTCGCGTTAGTGCCAGCAAGTAAAGGCATATTCAAAATTTACTATAACAATACGCTAATTTGGTGCCGAAAGGCGGATGAAGGTTTTCCTGAAGCCAAAGTGCTCAAAAGAAGGGTGAGAGATTTGTTAGATCCTGAGCGTGATTTAGGTCATGTGGATAAATAACTAGCTAACAATGATGGCTATAACTTAATCCCGGGATTACAGTCGGGCCTAGAATCGCCGCTGTTTCACCGCTCAATGAGGTGAGCATCTGGTGCTGCTTCACGGACGAATTCCAGCACATGGTCCAGACCTGAGTCGCTCAGATTTAGCCCCGTGCGTACGGGGAACACTTTTCAGCAAAGCCAATTGTTGATTTCAGGCGCGGTTTAGCCCCGTGCGTACGGGGAACACTTTCTATTGCCTTAAGCTCAATTTCATTATTGCGGTTTAGCCCCGTGCGTACGGGGAACACTTTGTATAGCTATTTTTTACCTACATCTAACTCGGTTTAGCCCCGTGCGTACGGGGAACACTCGTTACTGGTTTTCTCAACTGGAAACAATCCCGGTTTAGCCCCGTGCGTACGGGGAACACTAATAGTTCCAAAAAGACAGAATGGCTATGGCCGGTTTAGCCCCGTGCGTACGGGGAACACGATGGTGGGAACTGACCGACCCAAACACCTCGCGGTTTAGCCCCGTGCGTACGGGGAACACTGGCGCTGGTATTCACGCTCTCTTGTAGCGTCCGGTTTAGCCCCGTGCGTACGGGGAACACTTTCTATTGCCTTAAGCTCAATTTCATTATTGCGGTTTAGCCCCGTGCGTACGGGGAACACTTTGTATAGCTATTTTTTACCTACATCTAACTCGGTTTAGCCCCGTGCGTACGGGGAACACAATAATATAGGATTCAACTCTGATGAAAATGCCGGTTTAGCCCCGTGCGTACGGGGAACACGTTGAGTCTCCAGATTTACGCGACGACTCGCTGCGGTTTAGCCCCGTGCGTACGGGGAACACACTAACTCTAAGCTTTCTAGGTATCGCCTACCCGGTTTAGCCCCGTGCGTACGGGGAACACGGGATTGTCTCAGACAAGGAAAGTAAACAAATACGGTTTAGCCCCGTGCGTACGGGGAACACCTCCTGCTGACCTTCGCTGTTTTTAAGTTTAACGGTTTAGCCCCGTGCGTACGGGGAACACCAAAAACAGGGATTTTATTGATGATGAGAAAACGGTTTAGCCCCGTGCGTACGGGGAACACCCATCTCGGCATATAAAAAAGCCATCCCAAGACGGTTTAGCCCCGTGCGTACGGGGAACACATGCTGTTTGTGCTTCGTGATAGCGTGAAGTCCGGTTTAGCCCCGTGCGTACGGGGAACACACTATTTCTTCCGTACTCATCTAAACCATCTACGGTTTAGCCCCGTGCGTACGGGGAACACCTCCGTCGTGTTATTAAATGGTCGACCCCTATCGGTTTAGCCCCGTGCGTACGGGGAACACTATACACCCCAATTTGCACCGGGGCTAAAATACGGTTTAGCCCCGTGCGTACGGGGAACACAACAAACCCAAGTATGGATACAGCTACGGTATCGGTTTAGCCCCGTGCGTACGGGGAACACCAAAGGTTGATATTAAGGTCTACCCTAACAAACGGTTTAGCCCCGTGCGTACGGGGAACACATTTTCAATATCGGACAAGAGAGCTATTCCATCGGTTTAGCCCCGTGCGTACGGGGAACACAGTGCTTATAGCATCATGCTGTTTGGCAGTTACGGTTTAGCCCCGTGCGTACGGGGAACACGATATTTGGTTGGCCAAGCATATGGTAAGTACGCGGTTTAGCCCCGTGCGTACGGGGAACACAATGAGTTGCAATGTTTAAACTTTTCTTTTACCGGTTTAGCCCCGTGCGTACGGGGAACACCCACTGGGTGATGTGTCACTCGGTATATCATTCGGTTTAGCCCCGTGCGTACGGGGAACACAATGAGTTGCAATGTTTAAACTTTTCTTTTACCGGTTTAGCCCCGTGCGTACGGGGAACACAATGTTTCGAAAAAAATCGAAACTGATACCGGCGGTTTAGCCCCGTGCGTACGGGGAACACTCTAAAATTATATACTTGTTTTTAATAAAGAAAAATCACCTAGTAAAAGTTACCGAAAATTTTAGGTACAAAAGCACCTCTCACTATGAGGTATAAATCTTAATCACCAACTTGTTAAAGAGCATTAAATCGAATTAAAAAAACGAGGGGAGTTCGCTAACCAGCTCCCGGATTATCATTTGCTCTGGGCGTATACTTCACCAATCTCAGGCCCTGAAAATCGACAGGCATTCTGGCGTTTTCGCCGTAAGTGATAAAATCAAAACCCGACTCGGTATTAGTTGCCCAAGCCATAACCGCATTGCCGTCTTCCGCCAGCTCACTGACCTGAAACCAGATCATTTCACGAATGCGCTTGCTCACATCACCTACATACACACCGGCGCGGATCTCCAGCAGCCACACCGCCAGACGACCTCTTAACCTCGGTGGCACCGCCTCAGTAACAACCATGCACATACTCATAGTGACCCTCCGCTGCGATGGCCCTCGTCGCCTATGGATTCAGGCTCAGGAATAGCAGGCGGTTGTGCGTCAGCATAGGGCTCGGGCGGTGTTACCTCTCCGGCGGCTAATACTTCTTCAATCAGCGGGATAAGGCGTGGTAATACCTTGTCTTTACGGAACGCTTCGCGACAGGCGATGCGTACTTCACGATCGGGGGATTGTGGCCGCCGTTTGGCAATTTTAAACGCCACAGGCACCACGGTATCGAATTTTATAATGTCAGCAATATCATACACAAACGACAATGGCTTGCCTGTATGCAAAAAGCCAATGGCAGGCGCATAGCCAGCGGCCAGCACTGCTGCTTCGGTGACGCCATACAAGCAAGACGTAGCGGCGCTGATACATTGATTGATCACATCGCCCTTTGCCCAATCCTTAGGGTCGTAGCGTCGTCCCTGCCAGCTCACCTGATACTGTTTGGCAAGCAGCTCATAGGTTTTGCGCACGCGCGTGCCTTCAATGCCCCGAAGCTGGTCAACCGAGCGTCGCTCCGGTGCCGGTTCGCCAAAGCGTAGCTCAAACATTTTGCGCACGACTTTAAGTCGCAGGTTTTCATCCAACGCCAGCTTGGCCTGATAGAGCAACTTATCGGAGCGTGCACCACCGGGCTGCCCAGCGGAGTAAAGCCTGACTCCCGCTTCTCCCACCCAAATAAGCAACGTGCCCGTGGTCGCTGCCAACTTCACCGCAGCATGGCTCACCCGAGTGCCCGGTTCCAGCATAATACACACCACAGAGCCCACCGGAATAAGCATCCGCTCGCCGTTTACTTCATCAATCACAACAAATGCGCCGTCGCGCACATCAATACGCCCCATACCAATAAAAATCATTGAGTTACGATCTTTAATTGGAATAGGTTTTAAAGGAAGAAATGCCATTCCCTGCACTCCTAAATTAAGTAAAAAATTAGGAAAAAGGCGAGTCACCCCGCCTTACTGATTAGATTACAAAGGTTTAATCAACATCAGCCCGCAGCCAAAAGCTTTGGAGCGGCCAATGCCGTTGAATAATGCCTCAGTAAACTTTTCGGGGTCTGTCACCTCAAGCTGACCGACTATATCGACAGTAGAAAAGCGGATCTGGTTTTTCCCTTTTGCAACCTGGTGTTGCTGATAAGCAAAAATATCGCAATCAGCTAACTCAGCTCTGGCACTCAGGCTCAACAACCGCTCACTCCACCACTGGCGCAACACTAAATCAGTTTTAAACCTTAACCACATTTCAAGTAGATCGCTGCGTGCTATTTGCTCAGAAAGTTGCAATTCCGCTTTCCAATTAGCGACAACACCATCATCAGCAAAATCCAACAATTGGCTTTTAAGCCGAGATTTTTTGCTCACTTGAGGATCTACCCCCAACTTTGTAAGCTCGCTTAGCAATAAACTTTGCTGTGTGTTCATCACCACATCGTGGCGACGGTTGTTTTTACACACCGTCGGATTAAGTGTAATTTGATAGCCGAGCTTTTGTCCCTGATATAATACAGGGTTGAATCGCTTGGTTTGGATAGCAAATATCTCATTATAGTTTTTCGGCTCCTGTGCCGAGAGCACCATAAACTGATCGAGCGCGTCATTGACGGTACAATATAAAAAACCGCGTTTTTGCTCACCGGCAAACAGCTTCCAGAGTAACTGGTGGCTGGCGTAGCAACCATTCACAGCGAGTTTTTGACGCTCCTCTCTGGCCATGGCATTACCCAACAACTTTATCTGACTTAAAAACACTAGCTCCTCCTTACCTTTGATATTCAACCACCAGCTGATGCTCGGTGCGCAAGTCAAACAGCCATTCTTTCCTGTCTATCGGATTATCCCGTACACTCTGAGTATGAACTCGCTCTGTCTGCTCAGCGATGAGATCTGCCCTGTCACCCTGCCAGTAGTAACTCACGGTTTTATCCGGTTTAAGCCAAATTGAATCGGCCTGCTCAGTACCTAGTATCGGTGGGAACTCATGATCTAATGCCGCTTTTAGCGATACGTTTTCAACCAAGGTCGGGCACAGCGGTGCTGCTAATGGGCAAGATTTACGTCCCAAGTACAACATATATTTAGGCCGTAACAATGCAGCGCGGATCACCTCTAACGAGTACGTTGAAGAGCTCGATTCTAGCGCAACAACCCACAGCCCGCTTTCCCGGTAATCACGGTTTGACAGTACGGTGTTTACCTTTTTCGACTTAACCAGTTCGTCACGCCGAGTGTATAGCCGCACTTTTTTATCTTCACTCGGTACTTGCGCTGTATGAAAGTCTCTGAGCAAGCTACCCGCATTGTACTGTTTAACATGGCAGCTTAACGCTTCGTTTAACGTATTTAAGTCGGCTTTATCTTCACGCTTAATGCCAAGCGCAGCAGCAACCAAACCAAGCAATGCGCCTCGTGTTGGGCGAATATTGGTGGGTCGGTCGCCGCCCACAGCCGCGTCTCCCCAACTGGCTAAAGGCCCGTATAGTCTGATCACCAAATAATTACTGGTTTTCATAGAGACCCCATTAATCAGCAGCAAAAGCCTGCAAAGACTTAAAGTTGCCTTCACCTGTTAATACATTGATAGATTGACGACTATCAGCACAAGGCTCATAAACAGAATCAAAGTTCTCGATTTGGCTTTCTAAACGCTGAACAGCGATTTGCGTCACGTTCTCACTCTCGTCAAGGGCCTTTACAGGGCTTACAAAAGCACTTGCAAGTGAACGAGGCTGCTGTTCCCCTTTTTCTACCAGAATGTAAGAGGCATAAGCATGAGATGCAAAACTATTTTGTTTGCCTTTTGGTGAGATTTTCGCGATGCATTCAAGCAAAGAAGCAATGGTTTTGTTGGCAAGCACTAAATCACCAGAAAGGTTATCTACCAACTGCTCTTTATCAATACAGATATAGTTGTACAGCACCGCAGAAGCAAAACCGCTGTCACCAATATGCGCAGCACCTTGCTCTCCCTTTCCTGCATTGAGATCGTCTACCGCGGTAAAGTAGTCACTTTCTACCGTGACATTTTCAACACTGATTGCATGCGCAACCTGACACGCCGCTTCAACGTTAAACTCTGGGCTTGATGCCAACATGCGGCCAAACAAAGCAATATCTGCGGCTTGGTTTTCTGCTTTAAGTAGTTGCAACTCGTCTTTTTGCGGTCCGCGATTTTCTGTTGCTAGTTGATCTGCTAATGCAAATACCGCTGTTTTTTCGCTGGGGCTAATGTGTGCCAGCTGCTCAATCTCCAGCGAATCTTTTTTACCTTTGCCAAAAACTCCCGCGATCTCAATTGCCCAAGCTTTGGCATCTTTCTCTTTTACTTCTTTTTCTATCAAGTAGTTGAATACTTCAACGCCAAGTTTTTTGGTTCTAGTACCAATGTGATCAGCTAAGCTCGTTTGAAATACGTCACTCACCCGCCAATTGCGCTTTGAACTTTGCGAACTGACTCTCAGCCTTTCAAAGCCACCAAACTTGGCTGTTTTCGGTCTACCGGTTTCTTCCCTGTTCAGATTTGCAGGTGCGTATGATGTAAGAGTGTGGATCTGAATAAATTTGCTCATCGTATTTTCCTTATTTATGCCTTGTTCGCTACATCTTTGTAATAGTCCATCGCCCAGCGTACGGCGATCCGCTTGTCAGCCCGTCTGGGCGCCTGATAATTGTGTTCTTCAAACCAGCAGGCGATGTCGTCTGCTAGGCTTAAAATGTTTGTTTTATTGTTCAACTGGGCCAGAAGACGGCTCAATTGTGTAACAAATTCCTGCTCGTTTTTTGCAGCCTGAAGGTTCTGAAATCGCAACTCACTGACTACAGGCTTATCTGCGCCCTCTTCCACATGCCCTAAGTCTCTGGCAAAGGTGCCACGCTCATGATGGCTCCGCACCATACTGAGGCTTTTGGCTATCACGGCAAAGCAGGGCATCACCCAGCCCTTTTTATGATTGTGTATCTCGACGGGTAGCGCCTGCCATAGTGCCGAAAAGCCCTGAGTGAGATAAACGTCGTCCAACCTGGAAGCACGCTTAAGCTGGGCACGAAATACTGTTGGCGCTGGCCTGATACTTAACTCAGCCTGAGTTGCCTCATCATCCGACATAGAAACCCACCAGCGAAACACGGTATGAAATGCATCCCAGCTAATTGTATTGAACAGCTGACTTTTTGGTTTGTAATTAAGCGTCATTGGCTTGTGCCTCCTTGTCTTGTGTCTTTAGGTTGTAACGCCGTTTAAAGTCTTTACTTATTTTCTTCCCATGTAACCAGGCGGTCAGCTTCTGTCTTGCTGCCACTTTTCTGGCAATGGCTTTGTTATCCATGGAAGTGCTCAATACCACCTCGTCAAAAATATCTAACGCTGTATTGAGGGCACGATAGAACCAGCGCTTTGCGTCTTCACTTCGTAGCTCTCCCTCAACACAAATAGCCTGAGCTGCAATAAAAAAGTCGCGCTCGCTGCGCTGCCAGTAACTCAGCGTATGCTGGGCCAGATCTGCCTTTACATCTTTTGGCCTATCGAACAGCGCTTCTTTAATTAAGGTACGCATCATGCTGCTAAATTCCATGGCAATCTGAATTGTCTGATTGAGGTCGTGGATCACGCTTGCACGCTTAGCCTCGTCTAGAAAAAACACCGGAAACTGGCTGTCATACCAACCTCTGGCTTTCATATTGTCCATATCAAAGCCAAATGCCCAGAGTCTGGGTTGCTGGTCAACATAGTCCATTTTGATATCGTAAAACTCGTCTATCACTTTGGCTGGATGGTTGCCTTCGCTCTCATTGGCGAAACACAAGGCGTGCCATTGCTTATACTGAATGCCACCGGGCTGCCCTTTACTGGATAGGTTATCTTCATGTGGCTTTTTAGGATTACTGCGATAATGCGTGAGCGGATGCCACCAACTCCCTGCATAGTTGTTGCCATAATTCGTGGTGGCAAAAGACTTCACCAGTACATCACATTCATGGCCTGTCAGTGAGCAAGTGCCTAGTGATTCCTCTGGCTGTAACCGTATGCGTCTCGGCATTGCCCAAAAATGTGTAAGAAAGTGTGCATCTTTAAAAAGCACTTCTGTGCCTTTCTCTTTACTGACTTTGGTATCTGTAAGCCAAGGGAAGATTTGCCCACTGTGCAGTTGCGCATCATTTGCCTTTGGCGCAATACAAACATTCAACCACAGTTTATGCCACAAGCTCGTCGACTCTTCATTGGGTAGTATCAAGGTCGTCAATGGTCCACCACCGCGTAAACCCGTTCTGTAGCCAACGCCCCCGCTGGCGCATTAATCTGCAAGGTGAATAATGCAAGCGCCGCCATTTCTGGGCTCATCGCTTCAACCTGACCACGTTTTATAAAATGATCTACATTATTTTTAAGCGTGTTGTCACCCGGCGTTTCAATCAACAAGGTGTTGACGTTCTGCGTGCCCGCACTTTGTAACGGCTCTAAATCCTGCATAAACAGCGGGCCATCACCAAACAAATTAAATGCATGTGCCGCTTTACTGAACGTCTCTGACAGCGCCTGCTCTGAAGGAGGTGATTCATACCAGTTGTACCAGTCTTCTCCTTCCTCGGGAGAACAACAGGTTTGCAATAAGCTAATGGTAAACTGATACGCTGCTCCGTAAAAATCGGCGCGTGGCAAAGCAAAGTCAACCACATCGGGGTTTGCTATCGCCGATAAAGGCAACTGCGTGATAGAGTTATCTCTTAGCCGATAATATAGCCAAGGGTCCTGTACTAAATTATTCATACCATTTTCCCTAATTGAAATGGGGTCAAGCCCCTAAAATAGGCTATTCACCAACCTCTGTTAGCCCTTTAAATGCATCATATAAAAATCGTTCATCACTTCCTTGCAACCAGCATTGCTTATATTTGAGTGAAGGATAACGCTCCAGCAACCTCTCCAGTTGCTCACTGTATTCATTCGGAATTGGGCTCAGCTTTTCGGCTATGCGCTTTTGATCGACGCGTATTTCACTATGCTGTAGCAGGTGTTTTTCGGTGCAGCCTTCAGCATAGAAGGCCATATTCCCAGATTGATCAAGCTTTAGCACCACAACCTGAATACTGACTCTGTCACTGTATCGGGTGCTTATCTCTAGCTCTTCCCCCATCCACACGTTACCCGCCTGTCGGCAGTAGCCTTCTTTCCAATCCAGTTTCTGAAGCGTTGCCTGATTTTCCATCGCTTGAGTTTGCGCCTGATACTCGCTGTGATAACAATCCAGATCTACTGGTCTGGTGTTTAGCGCAGCCTGGCTGTAAACGCTTTCGATCAAATGGCGTGCATCCTCCGGTAAATACAACCCGCCTTTCTCTCTTAGCACTTTTTGCGTAAGCCATATAATGGCTGGGCTCCGGTAAACGGCGGCCGTACCAGGGTGGCTTTTGTGTAACCAGTCTTTTTCTGGCTCGCCTTGCCACTCAGGGCAAAATACTTTCAATACAGCTGGCGGACGTTTATCTTCTGACAGTGCGGGTTGGTAATTGCCGTGTTCATCTCGGATATGGCGTTTAAGTCGCCCAGCACGCTGTATTAAATCGTCAATGGGGCAAATATCACTGAGCATAAAATCACAGTCCGCATCAATTGATTCTTGAAACACCTGAGTTGAAATCAATATTTGTCCCAGTCTTTGCTGTGTTGTGCTTTGCTTACCCAGTCTACCAAGCACCTCTTTTTCCTTTTGTTTTCTGTCGTATAAGGTAAAGCGACTATGGAACAAAGTGATATGTGTTTGCGGGTAACGCTCTGAGAGTAAAGTATATGCTTGCTGCGCATCCGCGACCGTATTACGCACCCAAACCACAGCCTCGCCGCGTGATGCTCTTGCCACTATCTCTTCAATACAGGCCTGCTCACAGTGGAAAAACTCAACCTGCACGGATTTGTGATTTCTGGGTAAGCTTTCCACTGGTTGCTCATTTAATTTCCCTTGTTCATTTACCCAGGTTGCGAGCGGAAAGCTTGTTTTTTGAGTGCACTCGGGAGATTCAAGACCCAGCTCTTCTTGCCAGATCTGGCAAAGCCTGTTGCGTCTTTCTAGCGGCAAGGTCGCAGTAAGCAGGATCACACTGCCGCCAAACCGTAAATGAATACGTAAAAGATCTTCTAGCAAAGTGAACATATATTGATCTGCGGCATGTACCTCATCAAGCACTAGAATTTTACGAAACAAACCATGAAAACGTAGCGTGCTGTGTTTGGAGGCTAAAACCGATAGCAAAGGCTGGTCAACCGTGCCAACGCCAGCATGAGCAAGCAGCGCCTTCTTTTTAGAGTCTGCGTACCAGATATGGCATGCCTGACTTGCTGTTTCATCAGCTTTACCATATTCAAGATCGGGGAGTTGCTCTGTAACTAGTGACTCCTGATAAGCGTCCTCCATCATACTCGCGCCGTGTGCTAATACCAGACTGGTTTTTTTTCCATCAACGGACATCATTTGTCCGTAATGCTGTGCGATACGATGGTACATGGCACTGGAGGTAGCCATAGTCGGTAAACCAAAGTAAAAGCCATCCGCAGCCTTCGCCTGCATTAAACGATGCAATAAGATTAGCGCCGCCTCGGTTTTGCCTGCACCCGTTACATCTTCCAGAATAAACAATTGTGGTGAAGGGCCGACAGGCACTTGCTCAGCAAACGACTGCAATGGCGTAGGTGTACTAAAGCCAAAATGCTTAGCGGTTGACTCATAAGGGAAGACCTCTACCTGACTGGTCAACTGCCTATTTGTAAGCGCTTTATGTGCCTGTTTTACAGCTTCGAGCCAGTAAGCTTGTATATCCATCGGCTCGGAGTGATATGTGAAATACTGAGTATCTGAGCCCAACCAGTCAGCAAGAGTGCACAAACCAGCAAGGTGCCAACTAGCATACCTTAGGTGCTCGCGCCACACTCTATCCGAAAACTTTTCCGTTGGCAGATCATCAGCAAATAACTCAAGGCAATACGCTATGAACTCTCTACAAGCCTGGTAATTTTCATCGACACAATAGTCTTCTATTCTGCTACCAAATTTGTGCGCTACAACTGGCTCACCGTGATGACCAAAAACACAATTCAGCATGACTCGCACCGAATCTATCTTTTTAAATGCCTGCGTTACTTCGTCCGGTGCACCTTCAATTTGCTTGGCGCAGCTTTTCCAAAAATGATGGCCTAACCCATCATGTCGGGCATCTGTTGCAGAATAAGGTTCTCTCGACTTTTTCTGGCTTAAATTACTGTCACTAAATTCTGCTAGGTTTTGAAATGCTGAAGAAAATTTACCCAAGTCGTGAATGGCAACAAAGAATCCGACCAAAGACTTAAACTGTGGAATAGTTAACCCCAGAAACTCGGCCGAATCTTGTGTAAATTGCTTATTCAAATCCAGATAAGTCAGTGCAACCGCCGCCACATCTAGGCTATGAAATACAAGTAGGTGATAACGGTAAAAAGTTTCGCCCTGTCTGGCGATTTGCCACCCTTTTTTGCTCGCAAGTGCTTTGAGGTGATCGACAGAATTAACGCCTGGATGGCGTTCAACAATATCTTGTAATGACTCGCCATTAATCTCACTCATGCAGTAATCTACCTCGAGTGGCTTTTTAGCTTTGCCCCAATATTTGAACATTAAACTGTTTAGATCTGTCATATTGCTCTGGTCCTTGCTTTCAATACACTCAGCTTACGACGCGAATAAAATACCGACAATCCTGCGATTGCAACCAGTAAAAAAATTACCCGGTCTGGTGCGCTTGTTTAGCTGTTCCATAACAACCTTCTGGCCCTCAGCTCTCTATAGCAGGCTGGTTCCATCACAATTTGCTGTGCTTCCGGGTGTGGGTGCTGAACATCTAACCTCAAAATGCTGATCAGGTAGTTGATCAATGCAGCGTTGGTTTTAATTTGCTTTTGGTGGTTGTGCATATCAAAGTCGTGAGCGATAACTTGCTGGGCGTACTCGCTGAGTCTTGGGTCGGGGATTATGGTTAAGGTGACTTCCTGCTGCCAAGCTTCGTCGTCTTTTTTGTACTTTTGTGCTTTGCTGATAAATTCTGGGGAGGCAGAGACGATACGCGATAATGAAAAGTCTCTAAAGCCTTTGGCTTTTTCACAGTAGGCTCTCAGATGATAGCGCAGTCCAGAGTTAATCAGCGTGTGAGGGCGGATCACGCGCTCGGTTTCACCGCCTTCTTTTATAGACTGATAGCGAATATCCAGCACGCTTTGTCGCCGACAGGCATTCAATATGGGCCGCAAAATGGTGGGATTAAGCTTTCTGTGTGGTAATGCCAGCGAAGTAATCGTTGAGGAACTCAGATTGTGTATGTACTGTTCCCCAGTGAGACTAGTATACTCAGTAAAATCCTGAGAGATATAATTAGGTGTAAAGGGGCTTGCCAGCACATAAGCTTTTTCAGACTCATTATAGCTTGCGGCAATCTGATAACGCTCAATAAAGTCGGTGACATAACGCCGTGCGCTGGGCCTTGAAAGCTTAAATTTGCTCTGGAAAGTACCGGTCTGGATTTCTCCCTGCCAAAACAATACCGCTTCAATATATCTAAAATACAGCTCTTCCTTAGCCTGCATAAAACACTCTGGTAAAATTTTCGTAAAATAAATGTATCAAAACAAACAAAGTAAGTCTTTGACCTGAGACAAACTGACAGTGAAATCACGCTAGCATTTTTTTGATGGTAGATTAATAATCAACTATGGCGGCAGTGTTTCCAATGGGTAACGGTTATATGCAGTTTATATATGATGTGAGTTCGAGTCTCACCCTGTCTCCACTTCCAGCCAAGCTGTCCACCGCCTCTTTCCTACTAAAATGTTCTACTGGTTAGCCCCGTGCGTACAGGGGCGAAGTAGGACCGACAAAAATATCTGGAATATTTTTGAACAGCTCTGCTGACCCGAAGGGCGAAAGACAGGAAGTCTGGAGTCATCACCGTTTCGCAGCCTGCTAAGGTGAGCGCATGGATGCGTGAGGGATGCTGCTTCACGGACGAATACAGCACATGATTCAGACCTGAATAACTCAGGTTTAGCCCCGTGTGTACGGGGAACACTTACCTAACACCCTGGTACTTGCTCGAATTGGCGGTTTAGCCCCGTGTGTACGGGGAACACGTTCGTTTTGAACATTGCCGCATTCGTTGCGGCGGTTTAGCCCCGTGTGTACGGGGAACACGCAACTGGATATAGGTTCTACAGGCAGGGCGAGCGGTTTAGCCCCGTGCATACGGGGAGCACCAGGTAAGCAATGCCCTAAATGCGAATATGAGCGGTTTAGCCCCGTGCATACGGGGAACACGGCAACGTCAATATTTCATGGTGCTCCTGGTTCGGTTTAGCCCCGTGTGTACGGGGAACACATTACCGAATGAAAACATTCTCATCGTTGGTGCGGTTTAGCCCCGTGTGTACGAGGAACACGTCTTGCATCATGGGATATTCGGTCAGATTTGTACGGTTTAGCCCCGTGCGTACGGGGAACACAAATAGACGGATTTGCCGATAGGATGAACCAGCGGTTTAGCCCCGTGCATACGGGGAACACGGGTGACGCTCCGTCTGAGGTTAAAGCTAAAACGCGGTTTAGCCCCGTGCATACGGGGAACACAAAAGTAGCGTGCAAAGGTGAAAGCATGTGGGCGGTTTAGCCCCGTGCATACGGGGAACACTTGGTTGGAAGATCCGGATACTGCAGATTTAGCGGTTTAGCCCCGTGCATACGGGGAACACGCTATGGCGTCTTTTTTTGCTATGGCAAATTACGGTTTAGCCCCGTGCATACGGGGAACACCTCTACGCCACGCTATTGCAGTTGGTGCCTAACGGTTTAGCCCCGTGCATACGGGGAACACGCGGTTAGCATTAGCGACCAAAACAACACCGCCGGTTTAGCCCCGTGCATACGGGGAACACTGGATTTGAACCAGCGACCGACCCCGTATAGCCGGTTTAGCCCCGTGCATACGGGGAACACCTAAGAGTGGCAAAGATAACTCGATTGGATGACGGTTTAGCCCCGTGCATACGGGGAACACGTAACTTTCGTAAAGGGTATTACCAAAACCCACGGTTTAGCCCCGTGCATACGGGGAACACCCTGTAATGATAGTCGCAGCCTGAAAAGATTCCGGTTTAGCCCCGTGCATACGGGGAACACCTAGAGATTTAATTATAGATTCTAGAGGTAGGCGGTTTAGCCCCGTGCATACGGGGAACACACGAACCAATGCATTTAGGCCCATGTATCGTGCGGTTTAGCCCCGTGCATACGGGGAACACTCTAAAGATATATCACTGTTTCTATTAACAAAAATCACCATTGCAATTTTCACCAAAAATATTGGGTACAAATTCTACGTATGTTTACTCGGCTCAATTGTTAAAGATCGGGGTTTCTCTTGAAATAATGTATAGCCAACAGACTAATAAACTTCACTATACTTGCTCAGCAAAATCGATGAGTTCCTGTCCTGTTAGGCGATAAATAATCCACTCGTTTTGTGCTTTAGCACCGATGCTTTCATAAAAGTCGATTGATGGTTTGTTCCAGTCAAGTACCACCCACTCAAAGCGACCGCAATCCTTTTGTAGTGCAAGTCTTGCGAGATATTTCATGATCCCTTTACCTGCACCAACACCGCGCTTATCTTGTGATACATATAAGTCTTCAAGATAAAGACCGTGCTTGCCAAGCCAAGTAGAATAATTAAAGAAATACACTGCAAACCCGATTGCTTCGCCATCTAGTTCACAAATAACGCTGTGTGCTCTGGCTTCTTTACCAAACAGTTTCTGTTCTATTTCTTCCACGGTATTGAGCACGGCATCTGGCTCTTTCTCATAAATTGCAAGTTCGTTGATAAAGTGCAGTATCGTCGCGGCATCAGCTACTTCTGCTGGGCGAATTGAAAGGCTCATAATGGCTCCTGTATGTAGGTTTTAGTCAGCTTAACAAATTGTAAAGGGGGATGACAGCACCTTTCAGGCAGCAGCAAAGTGAACAAATTCTCCAGCTCGTTCGTATAACAAGCCAACTGATTTTTATTATAGGACGAGGTTAGTATGCAAAGGGTCATCTTTGCCTTTTTGATGTTGCTATTCAGCACTCAGGGGTTCGCAAGCACCAGTACTCTTGTCAATCAATTTATAGAAAACCCTCAACAAGTCGGCAAAACAAGTCGAATGACCTATTTGTTTTGGGATGTTTATGATGCCAGCCTTTATGCCCCCCAAGGAGCCTACTCTCAAGATCAGCCTTTTGTGTTGGCATTAAGATATTTACGCGAGCTAGACGGCAAAGAAATAGCAAAACGATCACTGAAAGAGATAGAGAAACAAGGGTTTACTAACTCAAGTCAAGGTGAGCGATGGCTGGCAGAAATGGAAAAAATTTTTCCCAATGTCTCTAAAGGCACAATGCTATTTGGCGTAAGAACACCCGAGGGAACTACGCAGTTTTACCAAGATAAAAAGCTTATTGGCGAAGTGAAAGATTCGGAATTTACGACCCGCTTTTTCAATATTTGGCTCGGTGAAAAAACCTCCGAACCTGCCATGCGAACTGAACTTTTGGGCCTGAAATGAGAATAATTAATGCTCCTTTTCCCTCAATTTCAACATCAATACTTTGTTCAACAGGACATAATAGAAGCAATAGCACTCAAAGAGGCCTCAAGCCTAAGGAGAAAACAATGCGCATCACTCTTGCAGTACTCACCTTACTTTTATTGTCGGCTTGCAGCTCCGGGATTGACGGTAAAAAGTACGCTACACTTAAACCGCAATTTGACCCCTACGAGTTTTTTGTTGGTGATGTAAAAGCGTGGGGAATAGTCCAAGACAGAGATGGCAACTTAGTTCAACAGTTTACTGTCGATATCAAGGGCTCTATTAACACCAAGTCTGAACTTATTTTAGATGAGTCCTTCAACTATTTGCTCGGCGACGGGGTTCAAACGCGAGTTTGGACTATTACAAAAGCTGCAGGCAATAAATATACCGGCCGCGCCGACGATATCCTCAACTCAGCATCAGGCGAAACCTTCGGCAATGCAATGAATTGGCAGTATAGAATGGACCTACCCGTTGATGATACCAGTTATGAAGTACACTTTGATGATTGGATGTGGTCTTTTGACCAAACCACCCTTATGAACCGCTCTTATATCGAAAAGTTTGGTATTGTGATGGCCGAAGTAACAATATTTATGCAAAGGCAATAATAATTACGCCAAATCAACTTCAATTTAACCTTCTTACTCGTGTATTTGTCTACAATTTGTAGACAAATACACCGACTCCACTAAAATCCACACTATTCTCGTAGCACGACTAGTGCCCAACACTGAGAAGTGCTCAATAAAAAATGCCGCACCAAAAAGTTTTATTGCTGAGTAAAGCGCAAGAAACTGCGGCAAGATCGTAGCTAATAAGAACCAATAGGAACCCCCACCATGATAAAGAAGATACTAGCTGGAGCCGTAGCGCTTGCGCTTGTCGGATGTGTTAATACCGAAAATGAACAATCCAATAATGCGGCATTGACACAATCTGTGAAATATCCAATCACTAAAACAGGCACCGTTGTAGACAACTACTTTGGCACGCAAGTAGCGGATCCATATCGCTGGTTAGAAGACGATAAAAGTGCAGAAACCGCAGCGTGGGTAAAATCACAAAACGAGGCAACACAGGCATATTTATCGCAAATTCCATATCGTAAAGACATCGAAAAGCGCCTCACCGAACTACTTGATTACGAGCGTGTTTCTCAACCTTTTAAACACGGCAACTATACCTATTTCTATAAAAATGATGGGCTGCAAAACCAAAGTGTTTTGTACCGCCAAAAAGAAGGTGGTGAGGCTGAGGTATTTTTAGATCCAAACACCATGAGCGACGATGGCACAACATCGCTTGCAGGATTAAGTTTTAGTAAAGACGCTTCATTGGTGGCTTATCAAATTTCCGAAGGTGGAAGTGACTGGCGTAAAGTGATTGTGCTAAACGCCGAGACTAAAGAGCAGGTTGGTGAAACGCTAGTCGACGTGAAGTTTAGTGGTATCTCTTGGTTTGGTAATGAAGGCTTTTACTACTCAAGCTATGATAAACCTGAGGGCAGTGAACTTTCTGCAAAAACTGACCAACATAAGGTGTATTACCACAAGATTGGCACACCTCAAGTTCAAGACAAGGTCATTTTTGGTGCCACTGATGCGCAAAAGCACCGTTATGTTTATGGTGGTGTAACAGACGATAAAAAATACTTGGTGATTTCTGCTGCAGTATCAACATCGGGTAACAAGCTATTTATTCGTGACTTAAGCAAACCAGATAGTGACTGGGTAACAATTTTAGATCATACCAACTCTGATACCAGCGTGATCCACAGTGAAGGCGACACATTGTTCCTAAGCACGAACTTAGATGCGCCGAACCGTCGTATCGTTAAAGTTAATGCGAAACAGCCACAACCAAAAAACTGGCAAGATGTGGTCCCAGAAACCAACAATGTACTATCGGTTTCAACAGGTTCAGGTTACCTATTTGCGACTTACATCAAAGATGCAATTTCATTGGTAAAACAATATGACTTCACAGGTAAGCTGATCCGTGACATTGCGCTTCCAGGTGTAGGCACTGTGAGTGGCTTTAGCGGTGAGGAAGAAGATAAAGTACTTTATTACTCATTCACTAACTACAACACCCCGAGATCTATCTTTGCTTTCGATGCAAAATCTGGCGTCAGCGAATTATATAGCTCAGATAAAGTAGATTTTGATTCAGATGCTTACGTGTCTAAACAGGTTTTTTACACCTCGAAAGATGGCACCCGCGTACCGATGATCATCACCCATAAAAAAGGGCTGAAACTGGATGGTAACAACCCAACTCTGTTGTACGGTTATGGTGGGTTTAATGTCAGTCTTAAGCCTTACTTTAGCCCTACACGTGCAGCTTGGTTGGAGCTAGGTGGTGTTTATGCTGTAGCAAACTTACGTGGCGGTGGCGAATATGGCAAAAAATGGCACAAAGCAGGTACTCAAATGCAGAAACAAAACGTCTTTGATGACTTTATTGCTGCAGGCGAATACTTAGTATCTGAAAATTATACTTCAAGTGAAAAGCTTGCAATTAACGGTGGTTCGAACGGTGGTTTGTTAGTAGGTGCAACGATGTTGCAACGTCCAGATTTATTCAAAGTGGCTGTACCTGCGGTTGGGGTACTTGATATGCTGCGTTACCACACGTTTACAGCTGGAGCTGGCTGGGCTTACGATTATGGTACAGCGGAAGACAACAAAGAGATGTTTGAATACCTGAAAGGTTATTCACCTGTACATAACGTAAAGGCTGGCGTAGATTATCCAGCAACCATGATCACAACAGGTGACCATGACGACCGCGTAGTACCTGCACACTCTTACAAGTTTGCAGCTGAGCTACAAAGCAAACACACAGGTCCGAATCCAACGCTTATTCGTATCGAAACCAATGCCGGACACGGCGCAGGCACACCAATAAGCAAGACGATTGAACAGTATGCCGATATTTATGGCTTTACGCTTTACAATATGGGAATTAAGTCTCTTTAAGCATAAGCCAAGCTTGAAAAGCCATCTGTAAAAGCAGGTGGCTTTATTCAAATAAGAACTTATCTATGATCAGTTGCCAACAGTATGATTATATCGAGCTGGCGTGCCTAAAACGCCTAGTGGTTACTATTGAGATGAAAGGTGGTGAAGTTGTGCGTGGCAGCTGCAAAAACACGACTATAGTCGAGGCTCAGGAGTGTTTAGTTTTAGAACAAGAAAGCCAACCAGTCACCGTGGTGCTGACAGAAATTGCCAGTATCTCGGCCGATACTGACAACCCCTATTTTACTACATTAAGATTTTAGTGATAACGCCATAAAAACACTTAACGGGTTGTCGCGGTACATACCAAAGCGTTCACATCGCTCAAATCCCAAGCTCTCATAAAGACTTATCGCACTGGCTTGCTTAGAGCCGGTTTCCAGCCGAATAAGTGGGATCTGCGCTTCACCTGCATAGTGAAGCAAAATTTGCATAATACGTTTAGAAAGCCCTTTACCTCGATAGCTAGGTTTTACGTATAAGCGTTTAATTTCACCGTATAAGGTTTTATCAAACTGCTTTACAATCGCACCGCACGCTACAATGCCCTCTTCATTTTGTAAGCCAACGGCATACACGTTAGGTTGGTTAATTTCTTCTATTGATAAAGACTGTGCACTTGCGATTGGATATAAGCTGTTCATAAGCTTATCGATTTCAGAAAACACCGCGACTACTTGTGGGTCATCTGACTTTAACTGAATTAATTGCATACCTGCCTCTGAGAAGTAAGGCCAATTTGTCCTGCGCCCATAAACGTGAGCAATATTATTACTATTCTGACCGACGTCAAACTATACCGAGTTAGAAATAATAAGCAAATTATCGAGGTGAGATGATGGGCTGAATGCCTGCGGAAATTTGATAATATCGCTATAAAAATAAAGTAACAATCTGTTTTAAATAAATAAAATATAAGAACTCTGAACTGTTACAAAGTGTAAGGTGATGGTATGAATTAGATACTTTTAGGTAAATAAGAATTTTTCATTCTTATTCTGTCTGGCGAGCATCATGCTTTATCGCGCCGCTCTTAAGCATTGTTACTTTGGTTTCTACAGACTGTTTGCTCTTGCTTGGAAAGCTCAGTAAAGTCAGTAATAACAACACGCTTGTTAGCGCTACAATCAGCGGAATAGAGGTATGCGAACTTGTGTGTGATGCTCTATGGGGCATAAACAAACCTACGAAAATTAATTTGTCTTCCCTAAAAACCAATCCCTTTTAACCAAAAACAAAAATAGCACTTAGTTAAATATGATTACTTTTTATCACACCTAAACTTTTAGTGCTATATCACTTCAAAAAAACATCAAAAAGTATTAATTTAATCGTTTACTAATGACGTTGCTGTTCATTCACTTTCCACCTATCCAACTAACGGGCCTCAACCAAAGTTATTAGCTTGCAGCTTGAAGGTTGAACTGTTTATTCACTAAGCTTTGGTAAAGCGAAGAGTGTTGCATCAAATACTGATGATCTCCCTGTGACTCAATCTCACCTTTGTTAATGACGATAATATTATCAGCATCCATAACCGTACTGAGTCGATGCGCGGCGATAATTGTAGTACGACCTTTTTTTGCATTTTTCAGGGCAATTTGAATAGCTGCTTCACTTTGTGAATCAAGGCTTGCCGTTGCTTCATCCAACAGCAGCAATGCAGGGTCTTTTAATAGTGCTCGCGCTAATGCAACTCGTTGCCTTTGTCCGCCAGACAAAGTAATGCCACGCTCACCAATTTGAGTATTCAACCCATCAGGTAGTGTCGCTATAAACTCTGCTAAATCGGCCGTGGTAATGGCATGCTGTAATTGTTCATCATCTATTGCCTCAAAAGCACCGTAGACCAAGTTTTCATATAAGGTGCCGCACAACAGCGGGCTCTCTTGCGCAACGTAGCCAATTTGCGCTCTTAAATTGGCTCGGTCTAACTCTTCAACATTAAGCCCAGCAATTTCAATGTAACCACGTTGTGCCTGATAAAAGCCCTGCAACAAAGCAAAGAGTGTAGACTTACCAACTCCTGATGGCCCAACTATAGCGGTCGTTTTTCCACTTAAGAACTCACAGCTCAAGCTTTTAAATACCGGTTTATCATTAGCATAACTAAAAGATAAATTGCGAAAATAAATTGACTTATCAGTCAGGCTAATCGTATGACCACTTTCATTTGGTGGTGTCGTTGCTAAGATCTCATTAATACGAACGGCCGCTCCTTTTGCTTTATTAAAAGCGGCTACCACCATGCTTAACTGCCCCATCGGCAACACAATGTTCAGTAAAAACATAATAAACGCAACAAAAGCGCCTAGGGTCATCGCACCGTTGGCAACCCTTGATGCGCCAAACCCTAGTACTAACACTATCGAAGCCATGATCACTAAATTCACCAATGCGCCCATGGTAGCTAAGAGCGTATGTTCTGACATTGCGGTTTTATAGAGTGACTTCAATTCATTGTTATTATTTTTAGCTTCTGTTTTCTCTGCACCTTGTGCTCTTATTAAGCGGATATTAGCAAACAGCTCGGTTAACCTTCCTAGCATAGAGGCTTCAGTATCTTGTAATGACTTAGACAGATCCGTCAGTCTTACGGAAAACGGTAAGATAATCAGAAAACTAACCGTAACTGCACTGAGCATCACGAGTGTCATTTGCCAGTCTAAAAACCATAGAATAATAAAAGAACCAAATAATGAAACTACACCAGATATAAAAGATACAGACTGCTCACTCACTAGGTTTTCAATAATTTCAGTGTCTTTTACGATGCGATTCGCCGGCTCCCCAGCCCTTGTGTTATCAAAGAAAGAAACAGGCAAACGAATGAGGTGCTGAAAAAGGTCTCCGCGTAATTTAAGCTTTTGCTCATTGCCAATTTTACCCATGATATAAGTCATCAACCCTGTTAGCACAGCGGAAAATACTAATACCATAATTAATATGACTACCTGTTCATTTGAAAAATGACCATTTTCTCCAAGTTCTTCCAGCAGATTTTTCGTTTGCAAAGGCACCAATAAACCTAAAATACTAGAGATCAGTGTAAACAAAACCAGAGTTGATAGTAATAGGCGACTTGGCCGCGTACGCCTGACTAGTTGAATTAAAGATGATGTATTGTTCATAATTATTATGTCCCCGTTGAATAGACAACATAATAATTGACCAAACTTTAAATTTAGTCAATTTAAAATTGACCTATTGGTCATTTTTAAATTGACTGTATACTGCAATGTGAACAGGAGGAGCTATGTCTGATAAGCGGAAATTAATACTAGCATGCGCGGAGCAGTTACTTTTAGCTGAGGGCGATAGTGCCTTTAGCATGCAAACCATCGCCAATAAGGTGGGCATTTCGAAAGGTGCTATCTACTTACACTTTAAGTCAAAAGACGAACTACTATTAGCCGTTTTTGAGAGTCAAACAGCGGTTCTGCTGGATAAAATAAGAGCGATATTAGAAAGTGATAAATTGACTCCAATTGCCAAGTTAAAACAACAAATCCGCTTCCAGCACGAAGATTTACAGCAGTACCAAGCGATGTTTCAGCTCTTATTGCAGGAGGAGTCACTGAGCTTTTCAAATAACTTGATCATGTTCTATCAAGAGTTTCGCTTAACGTGGCTTACGCTACAGGAAGGTTTTTTACTTGAAAACTATGGCGAGCAAGTTCGTCCATGGAAAACCGATCTTGCGATGACCCTTGATGGCATTATTGCTAATTATCTTTCGCTTCCCGTGATTGAAGGTATTAATTTCGACACTGAAAAGCTGGTTAATTGGGTAGTCTCATGTATGGACTCAATTTGTACAGCGCTACCAAATCAAGCACTGTTGCCGGTATTAACCGAGCAGGACTTCCCGTCCCAAAAAGAGATCGAAGCCAAAAAACGACAACTCCATGAACAAAAAATCCAACAAGCTTTTATACAGCTCCAAGAAAAGTCTCAGAAGCTAAAACTCACACCACAAAAGCGTGAGATCGTAGACCACACAATCGCTCTATTGGAAGCTCAACTACAAAGTAAAAACCCCGATACCGTATTAATCAGGGCACTTATCGCAGGACTTAGAGACTACAGAGGGTTAAATACTCAGCGCCAGCTGCTCGCAGAAAGACTCAATGTAGAGGCGGTGTAATCCACTGAGTAATGTGGTACTCGTACAGTTAGAGGAAAGCAAAATCTTGCTTTACACTGCTGACTATTTTTCTTTTAAGAATAAGACTCTCTTAATCAATCCATCGACGACTTCATAGGTCGCGATGGCTTTATAATTTGATTTATATTCCTCACCATCACGCATTAGACAAAACTCTATAACCTCAGTATCTACAACAAAGCGCCCTTGGATCTCTCTGTTACTTATTTTGGCGCTCAGGCAAGTGACCCTACTAAAAAGCTGTGTATAGGTTTTCTTCAGTTTTTCTTTCCCGGAATACGCTATTCCACCAGGAAAATAGTGAATTTCTACATCATCGTGATACGTTGCGACGAATGCATCTATATCTCGCTTGTTATAGGCCGCTACCTGTTGCTCAACAATCGCGGTGATATTCTCCTCATTAGCCTGGTCTTGCTGTGCATAAGCTTGGCCACTGATAAATAACGTTTCAACTTGGAATCCTTTTATTATTTTTAACCATATCACCCTTTTTGGGGTACAAAGACATATTACAGTTTATAGACTTGATATAGCAAATCGCTTAGTCTCAACGTGAAATCCGTCATCGTTTATAGCCGATTCTTTCTAAGCCATTCGCTCAGTTCAGTATTACCGTGCGCATCGGTATGCCTGTGGGTCTCATGAATACGGTACTTAGACTCAAACTTCTACGATCTACAAGCTTTACACATTCTCCTAAACCTCTCTAGATTGACCACAAATCCAGCAAGTTAATCATGAACTGCTATATTGTTTTATGAGGATATTATGGGGGGATACGATGCTAACAGCACTAAAAGACAGTATGCCAATTTTGATTGTTACATCTGAGTGGTATGTCAGTCACACAACCGCCGTTGCGGAAAAACTGTTCGCTCCCGTCGATAACGTCATCAATAAACACCTTGAAGACTTATTCATCTTTCCTTTATGCGTAGAAGAACAGCAAAAGACGATTGCTGATGGTTCTTTGATACAAGTGTCGTTGCGCACATCACCAAACGTACAATTTTTGCTGTCGTTTTATGATGTTCGCAGTAACGAAATATTTGTACATATTGCCGAGCTCTCTACTTATTATTGTCAAAATCCATTAGAAGACGAACAAACTCGAATTTTGCGCCACGCCGTTAACAGCGCAAACCTAGGTGTTTGGTGCTACGACCTCCTAAACAAGACTGCGTATTTTTCTCCTAAATTCAAATCACTGATAGGTCTCCCAGCCTCGGCAGAACTAGACTGGGACACCTTAAAAAGCATGATTTACCAAGAAGATCAGCCGCTATTTGCCGAGCTACTCGCTCACCATATTGAGCAAGGACTTATGCTGCATTTTGAGTTCCGACTTGAGGTTAGAGGAACAATTCATTGGTTTGAATTTAAGGGAGAGCAAGTTAAGTATTGTATTCGCACACACAGTGTTTATGGGATTTTAGCTGACTGTACTCACGAAAAAGATATGTTAGTCGCATTACATGATGCAGAAGAAAGTAAAGAACTTGCGATGCAAGCGGGGAAAATAGGTACTTGGCGAGCAATACGAGTAGCGAATCAATGGATCTGGAATTGGGATCATCAGGCCAATGATATTTTTAAACTTTCGGAAGACGATATTGGCAATTTACACCTCTGGGAAGCAAGCCTTCACCCCGACGATAAAGTACGTGTTACGCAAGCGCTAGAAGCCTCATTGAATTCAGGCAAAATCTTTGAACAGCGCTATCGCGGCCTGCTTAACGACCAGGACATTGTTGTAGTGTATGCCAAAGGTGTTGTAGGACTTGATGAACAGGGTCGGCCAGCACGTATTGACGGCGTTGTTATCGATCAAACCGATGTATATATTGCCCAGAAAAAACTCCAGCACATTAATCAAGAATTAGAGCAACGCGTCGCAGAGCGCACCGCTGATCTTGAGGCTGCAATTATTAAAGCTGAGCAGGCCAATCGCACTAAATCAGACTTTTTGTCCATGATGAGCCATGAACTCAGAACCCCCATGAATGGCATTATCGGCTCCTTAGATCTCATGGCGCTATCAGAGCTTGATGAAGACAACCAAGAACTTTTAGAAACCGCGTCTATTTCAGCCAATAATTTAGTCTCAATATTAAATGATATTTTAGACTTAGCCAAAGTTGAGCAAGGGAAAATGGAGCTTGAGAGCTATCCTTTCTCCCCATCTAAAATGCTCAATAACATCATCAAAACCTTCGAAGCCCACGCGCGCGACAAATCAGTAAAATTAACGGTGCATGAGGACATAAAACTACCGCTAGAAGTGATTGGCGATGAAAATAGAGTACGGCAAATTATCTTTAACGTTGTCAGCAATGCCATAAAATTTAGCGTTGCAGATCGCGAAGGCGGCGCGAAAGTCACCATCAATGTGCACTGGGCATGTGAAGGCGTAGCCTTATCTCACTTGATATTTAAGATAGAAGACAATGGTATTGGCATTGCACCAGAAGTACAAAAGAAACTGTTTACCCCCTTTACACAAGCCGAACGCTCTATCACGAGAAAGTACGGCGGCACCGGATTAGGGCTTGCAATATGTGGCAAGCTTATTGACTTAATGGGCGGCAAGGTCGCCTTAAAAAGCAAATCCGCTGAAGGCTCAACTTTCACCATTACCATTCCTATTTGGCGTCCAAGAACACAGCAGCAACCCAATATTATATTTAATACGCTTTATTGGTTAAGTGATGCGCCTTGGCAGAGTTCGTTGGCGCTGACTCAGTTGTACAATGCCTGCACGCATTTTTGCGATGAGATCAAAGTCATCGAGTCACCCAGTGAAATCAAAGAGACTGACGATACTGCACTTGTTCGTGCTGTCACAACGCAAGCCGCCCCCTCTGCAGAGCAAATACGCTCACCTATTCCAGAGTTAGTATTTGTTGATGAAAAGGCGTTTGCTAACTTGAACAGTACAGCGTTAACCACACCAAAACCAATTGCACCGCAGACTCAATACGCTATCGGCCAATTATTGAGCAAGCTGAAAGTAAGTCAGCAAAGTGACGAGACTGATTTAGGTGAATTAAACGATCTCAGTGAACTAGATGCGCTCCTTTCACTAGACGATAAAGTATCTAGCCCTACCGATGATGAATCGGATACTAGTGGTAAGCAGCATATACTCCTTGCCGAGGACAACCCCTTTAACCAAAAACTCATCGTCAAACAGCTTTCTAGACTTGGAGTTTCCTGTGATATCGCCAATAACGGCAAAGAGGCCTTGGCGATGTATAAAAGCCAGCAATATCAGCTTTTGTTGACGGATTGCCATATGCCGGAGATAGATGGCTATGAATTAACTAAGTTAATTCGCGCATTTGAGTCCAAAGAAGAGCGCAGCGCCATTCCTATTGTTGCCGTCACAGGCGCTGCTATGAAAGGGGATAAAGAGCTTTGTTTAGATAGTGGCATGAATGACTATGTTAGCAAACCGGTGCGATTACAAGAGCTTAAAAACACCTTAGGTAAATGGTTAGATATGGACTTTACACAATGAGCAAAACCCTCAACCCTCAGGTGCTTATCGATTTAATAGGTGATGATTTTGCTACGGCAAAAAAGTTTTACACCGACTTTCTAGTACAATCGAAATCTAGTTGCGCAAAAATTAAAACTGCTTACCAAACTCGTGCCTTTCAAGCGTTAAAAGACGAAGCCCATTACCTCAAAACCTCCGCAAAAGCAGTGGGTGCAGAGGTACTAGCTGAACATCTACAGGCGTTAGAGTATTCGGCACTTGATAACAACACCACTGAGTGCGCCGAAAAAATAAAAGCGATACACCATGAGATCGGCAGCGAGTTTGTTCGAGAATTAAAAGCCTATTTAACCTCTCAGTCGCAAAATTAAAGCGCAATCGGCTGCTCAGCGATAGCCGCTTTGAGCCCTGCGCGCTCGAACTTCACAACATCTTCTTGATGCTGGTAGTGATAGACCCAAATATTTTTAATGATGTCTTCACGATAGCTCATCAACAACTCATCAAGGGAGCAATGGCTGGGATTAGTTGCAAGACCACAGTCATGAAAAATAACTTCGCCGTTACTGACGTGATGATGGAGCAGCTCAGGAATCGCCTTAGTATCACCACTGTAAAACAAGCTACCAGGGAGATGTAACGAAAAAGCGCTATTGGGCTCATGATGACGAACGGCATAACTATGTATACGTTGCCCACGATGAAGAAAGCTTTCTGAAATTGGAAATAAACGAAAGACCTGCCAAACACCACAGTTACCTTCGCTTAGCCCAGTGTAGGCGAGCATATTACACAACCCAACGATTAACTCTGCTGGGGCATATAACGTGATTTGGTGCTGACTCAATGCTGCCTGAAAGTAAAGCTGCTCCAATCCACTAACATGGTCATAATGAAGGTGGGTGATAAACACAGCATCGGGTAATGACGAAAAATGCTTTTTATAACGCGACACCGTATCAAAGCCACAATCTATCAATAACCAAGGTAGGCCTCTGTGGGTCAATACACAGGTAGAGCACCCAAGAGTTGCAGCGCTGGCGGCACTTCCAACTCCTAAAAAGACTGCTGCGTCTGGTTTACAGTGACTATCAACGAATGATTGCGGATTGACAGCGTGTAGCTTGGTCGTGTCTTTCATTGCACTGTTAGGAAAATAAACAAACAATAGTGCCAGACTACATTGTCGAATTTACAACCACATGACAGTCATATCTGCAAACTTTTGGTTCAGCTCACTATTTGATTTCGCTATTTTGACCACTCAAAAGTTCGCTACCTTCTTAATCTATTGATTTTTTTATATCTTCATTCTGGTATAACTATTGCTGGATGATAACATCATGTCATCACCACTATGGAAAATAACAACAATGAAAAAGCTCTTCACCAGTTTAGCTGCACTTAGCCTTTTATCTGGCTGTGTTGTGCATATCTCTCCAAGCGCAGCAGCAACCAAAACACTCCATAAATCTTTGCAACTCAACGCTGCAGACATCAGCAAACTTGATGCAAATACCACTTCGGGTAATATCCAGATCATTGGATACGACAATCAACAAGAGATCCAAGTGGAAGCCTCCGTGTTAACCACAGAAGCAGAAAACTACCAACTTACACTGGAAAAATCAGGTGATACCGCCATATTGGTGGCCGACTCAGATACAAGTTCTGGTGTACAATGGTATCGCAATAATAGCCCTAGAATTGACTTAACCATCACCATGCCAAGCCAACTTGCGCTAACACTTGATGACAGTTCGGGGGATATAGCCATCAAAAATATCAAAGGTTTTATCAAACTAGATGATGGCTCTGGCAATATAACGTTGGAAGGTATTCAAGGTGCTGAAATTGATGACGGCAGTGGCAATATCCATATCACTAACGTCCAGCAACTTGTTATCGACGATGGTTCTGGCGACATAACTATAAAGGGATTAGTCGATACACTAGAGTTGGAGGATGGCTCGGGTAATATTGATGTGACTGGCGGCACAGATATCAAAATAGAAGATGAGTCTGGCGATCTAACCCTTCGCGGTTTTAGCGGTAACGCAGATATCATCGATGGCTCTGGCGCACTGGTTGTTGAAGGCGGACGTAATATTAAAATCGATGATGAATCCGGTAATATTCGAGTTCGTCACGCCCAAGGCGATGTCACTATCGTTGATGGTTCGGGCAATACGGATATCGAAGCAGTGAAGGGCCATGTTCAAATAGAAGACGGCGCTGGAAATATTCGTGTGGTAAATGCCGGTTCCTTGACCATTACCGAATCAGGTTCAGGCTCGGTGAAAATAGATAGGATAGCTGGAGCCGTAAAGCTAGATGACTAGCTGAATCACTTTAGTGTGGAGCAATATACGATTGTTCCACACTAAAGTTCAACATTAACTCGAGACTATGTGTAACTCTTGACAGGTTTCTACGCCCATCCAAGGGCTTCTTTGATGCCTAATGACAAGGCACTCTCTCATCCCCCAACAAACTTAACTTCTCGGCGGGTAAACCGTCTCCTACAACACTATTTGCACTGTGAATTAGGAAGCATTCTGCGATGATAGTTTTTGAAATACTTTCAAACAGCTTTACTGCTAAAACCTTAGAAGATCTCACAAGCAACGTATTCCCCCTCCATCACACCCGAAAAACATAAGCTGATATGCAATGTGCCGACAGGATGTCGGCCAAGTCTTTTCTGGCATCATGGACGTGCCTTACAAGGCGGTTGCACTATATCGGCTTAGGGTTTGAGGATTAAGTGTGATGCTGGGGCGACGTTTTCTTGGTTCGTTCTTTTTCGTCGTTTAAAAAGAATGAACGAGAAGCGCATGGATGCGCTTTGATACGAGCCATGGAGGGTAAGGCTAATATGTCCTCCTGACGGATTTCGACGCCCATCCATGGGCTACGACTATCTTTTCTTTGCTTGCCCAAAGAGAAGGTAGCAAAAGAAAAGGCACTCCCAACATCACACTGACTCCTCAAGTAAATTACCAATATGAACGTCACCGCGGTGTAAGGGCCATCCTTGGCCCTGTCACCGCTTTTCACGCATCCATGCGTTGAAATGACTCATTGGCAATTTACTTTCAGGTGTGATGAGGGAGATACAAGGCGCTGATAGTTTTGTTTGGTGCTTGCAGGAAAATTAGCTGCTTTTGAGAGAAAAACTAGTGCACACGGCCAATACCACACCAGAAAATATAACTGTTCGGCGAGTGAATCACCTCCCACAAAACTATTTAGACTGTTAATTAGGAGTTCACACCGATCGTTTTTGTGGTGCTTGTAAGCTAATTAGCTACTTTACTGGATAAAACCAGAACTAACAGACAGCGCGATTCCCCCCTCCATCACACCCGAAAAGCATAAGTCGATATGCAATGTGCCGACAGGGTGTCGGCCAAGCCTTGTCTGGCATAGGGACGTGCCTTACAAGACGGTTGCACTATATCGGCTTAGGGTTTGAGGATTGAGTGTGATGTTGGGGCGACGTTTTCTTGGTTCGTTCTTTTTCGTCGTTTAAAAAGAATGAACGAGGAGCGCATGGATGCGCTTTGGTACGAGCCATGGAAGGGCAAGGCTAATATGTCCTCCTGACGGATTTCGACGCCCATCCATGGGCTACGACTATCTTTTCTTTGCTTGCCCAAAGAAAAGGTAGCAAAAGAAAAGGCACTCCCAACATCACACTGACTCCTCAAGTAAATTGCCAATATGAACGTCACCGCGGTGTAAGGGCCATCCTTGGCCCTGTCACCGCTTTTCACGCATCCATGCGTTGAAATGACTCATTGGCAATTTACTTTCGGGTGTGATGAGGGAGACACAAGGCGCTGATAAATTATTGTGGTGCTTGCAAGCAACTATGTTTCTGATGGCTTTGTGGACAGCTAACAGACAACTTATTTCCCCCTCCATCACACCCGAAAAGCATCAGTCGATATGCAATGTGCCGACAGGGTGTCGGCCAAGCCTTGTCTGGCATAGGGACGTGCCTTACAAGACGGTTGCACTATATCGGCTTAGGGTTTGAGGATTGAGTGTGATGTTGGGGCGACGTTTTCTTGGTTCGTTCTTTTTCGTCGTTTAAAAAGAATGAACGAGGAGCGCATGGATGCGCTTTGGTACGAGCCATGGAAGGGCAAGGCTAATATGTCCTCCCAACGTATTTCGACGCCCATCCATGGGCTACGACATACTTTTCTTTGATGCCCAAAGAATCGTTGCGCAAAAGAAAAGGCACTTCTTCTTCACCTGAAAAGCATACTTCTCGGCGGGTGAACCGCCTCCCACAACGCTATATTATATATCGACTTGGATTTGAGGATTCGGTGTGATTTCGGGGAGGTGTTTTCAAAACCATCCGTTATGCCAAAAGATAAGCATTCGAATGCTAAATAAAAAAATGAGTTAAAAATGCTTGCCTTTTATGTAACAATAGCGCGCAAATAAAAACCAATCGCAGCACACTAGGAAGTAGTACCGCGTATTGGTGGAACGGCTTTAACCAACAACAGTGGACATAAAAAATGCAAACAAGGATTGTGGTGTATGGTACTAACCATCCTGTACATGTCGTCGATTTTGAACTCACGACCTGTATCAATAGCGGCTTTTTACTCAAAGCGAACCTAGAATCCCAATTTGACCTGGCTGATGAATTACTTGTCGGCAATATGCTCACGTTTGAAATTGAGTCACCAGATGCAATATCGACGTATTTCACTGGGACTTTGTTTGATATCCAATCTGGTTTTGTGTCTGAGCACACCTGTGGTGCAGAGGTGGTCTTAAAGCCTCGCCTTGAGTTACTTAAGCAAACAGAAAAGAGCCAAATCTTTGTACAAGCCAATGTCCAGTCTGTCCTCAATAAGCTGATACAAAAAGCCGGCTATTCACAAGACCGGATAAAATGGCGAGTCACTAAAGATTTACCCACGCTACCGCAGTGCGTACAAGCACTAGAAAACGACTACACCTTTTTCACCCGACTCTTAGCAAAGTACGGCTTAATTTATTGGTTTGAATGCCATGATTTTATTGAGTCGATAGTGATTGCCGAGGGGAATCTTGCAAGCCCCTATATTGAGCGAGGCTTGCTGTCGGTAACGGATAAAGATGGTCTGGTGCACGAACATGAAACCGGCTTTGTTGGGTTTACGCAGTGCCAAAGCCGCCATCGCTTTAGAATGGGTGGCTCACAAGTGCATATGAATGCCCATCCGCCAACTTCGGTCAGCTCGGCCCAGCGCAGTTATTTTGAGCCTGCTGCACAAAACCCTGCTGAGCAATTTGAGCGCACAGGTAATCTAGAGCTTGCCTATCAACAAGGTAAAAATGAAGTCACGCTGGTAGGAAACGTAGCCGAAGCCAATGCCGGTTATTCGTTTTCGTTAAATGGTAAATTGGGCACAGCGAAAGGTGGCGATTATACCTGTATTCGCAGTAAACAGGTGTATAAGCAAGGCAGTGCCAATGACCCTAAGCAAGTTGCGCATCATAGCGAGTCGGTGTGTGTACCACGGGGTGAGCCAATACGTATCGCGCCCCCAGAGCATAGTCCCAAGCCGATGGTGTTTACCGCCACGGTACGTTCACTGTCGGGGTCAAAGACCAATCCTCACTTAGATGCACAAGGGCAATATGCCACGCAAGTACATTTTGATAGTCAGGTGACTGAATCGGTAAAGCGCCTCACACAATACGCCTGTCGTGGTCAAAAGCAGCCGACGGGATTACACTTTCCACTGCTGCCAGACAGTAATGTGCTCATCGGTTGTATGAACAACGACCCTGACCAAAGTTACTTGTTAGGGTTTGCGCTTAATGACACGCAACCATCTGTTGTTACTAGCGCCAATAACGCCCAAAACGTGCTCTGCTCTCGCGGCCAAAACCTGTTGATGTTTGATGACACCCCAAAAACCCCGCATATTGTGTTGCAAACCCTAGCAGGCAACCAGCACTTGGTGTTACATGGGGATAAAAAGCAGCCTTATATCCACTGGCTTGCGCAACTTGGCGCGATGAATATTTTTGCAGCCAAAGACATACAACTTGGCAGTGTTAAAAGCGCAATTCGACTACTCACCAATAAAACCTTTATTGCCAGCGCCAAACAACAACTGGCACTGGAGAGTAAAAAGTCGGTGATTGCTGATGCAGCAACCAACCTAGACGTCACCGCCAATCAAATTGACGCCAGCGCCAAGCAAAATATCACCCTTAAGGCGGGTCGCAGCCATCGCAGTGTTATCCAAAGTGATATCAACCTCAAGGCAGACAACAACCTTACCATCACCGCCCCGGCGGGAAGTCAACTCATTCAAAGCCAAGGCAATATCACAGTAAAAGGCAGTGGCTCTGGCAACCTCACCCTTGCCAATGGTGGCAGTGAAATCAGTATTGACTCAAGTGGTAACGTCAACATCTTTGCAGACAAGTTACTGACCTTAAAAGGCAAAGCCATGACCGTGTTTGACGGTAGCATGGAGCAAGATATTGGTGGTAAACAAAGCGCCACGATGCCGAGTGTACCGCAAATTCAAGCGCTCTCTGAGAATGCTCGACTCTCACTTGCCGCCGATGGCATTGCCACCATGATGAGCAGTACCATTGAGTTGTCTTATACCTATCAAGATGGCAGCCCAATTATGGGCGCACCTTATACCATTCGATTTGCAAACGGCACAGAGTTGACCGGTAACTTAGACGACAGCGGTAAAGCAAAAATTGAGAATGCACCACCCGGTCAATATACCGTGCAATATGGTGAGGACAAACGCGATTACCTGCCAGAAGATAATCGCCCTAAAAATCCACTGTATGGACAAATCACCCCAGCGCGAGCCGCTGAAATGGTACGCAGCGGCAATACCGCACCACTGATAGAAGCCAATGGCATTGCAACCCAAGCAGGCGATTGGTTGTGGGGCACACTACAAGGCGACTTTAATCAAAACCCCTCTACGTCACAAATCGTGGTAGGCACCTTGATTTCCATGATACCGATTATCGACCAAGTCATGGATTTACGAGATATCATTGCCAATGTCATGTTACTGACCGACGATGATGAAGCCAACGACACCGACGCTTGGCTTGCCTTTACCCTAACGGGTATTGGTTTAGTACCAGTTGTGGGCTCAGCAGTCAAAGGCGTGGGCAAGGTTATCTTAAAAAATACTGGAGAATCGCTCTCTGCTGCGCTTGCCGTTTTACGCAAGCTCGGTAAAGGCGACCCAGTTAAATACCTAAGAGACATCAACTGGCAAGACCTAGGAAATCAATCCGCCACGGAAGTTAAAAACATCGTCAAAGGCCTACGCGATTCACTCGATGAAATGTCTAGCAGTTGGCACTACGACCTACTGCTTCCAGACGCCGCCATCGAAGGCATGCAAGCCACGGTAAAACGCCTAGACGACGTCACCCCCAAAATCGACCAGCATATGCAACAAGCCGCCCAAGAAATCGGACAGCGAGTTAATAAAGCACTGGATGAGTATCAAGGCCAATCACCAATTCGAGGCGTTACCAATGTGCCGAAGAAATCTAAAGCACCGGAGCTTTCAGCTCCAGAAGGAAACGATCTCAAAGGTGCCCCAGTTAACAAAGTTAATCCGCCATCACGCAAAACGCCTAGTGACTTTACGCAGTATAAATCACTAAACCACAGAAAAGGCGCTACTGGTGAGTACAATGCACACCAATTAATGTTGGAGAATGGCTATACACCACTAGGTAAAACCGACGGTAATTTTAAGCCCGGCGAAACCGGTATAGATGGGATTTATTTGCACCCAAATCCACCACCTGATTATGCTTTCACTGAAGCGAAATACAATAAAAGTAAATTGGGAAAAACCAAAACAGGCAAGCAACTGAGTGATCAGTGGCTAACGGAAAAACGGCTCAGGAAAGCTGGGTTGAACGAGGAACAGATAGCAGACATACTAGAAGCCATTGAAGATAATGATGGCAGAGTCATAAAATTGCTTATCCGTAATAAATTGGATGGCAATCTAATAGTAAATATACTGGATAAAAACGCCCACAATATTGGTAAAGCAACCGGATTTTAGGACATATAAATGCAAAGAGATAATTTGAGAGATATTGATTACTACAATGATAGAGTTAACTTTAGAGTAAAGGTTATCGAAAAAAAAATACAGAAAGTCCAACCTGATAGTCAGTTTGAAGCTGAAGTCAAAATGAAAGGTTCATTTAGGCTAGTTAGTGACTCATTGTATCTTCTTCATCAGAAATACTCTCGCGGCGATGATCTCTCAGAATTTAAGCCACTTTTATTAAATATGTTGACCTACCGCCAATGGCAAAAGGATTATGCTGACGCCTTGCCAGATAAAGAGCAAGTAGAGCGAATTGGCTGGGAAGAACTAAGAGAAGATTACCTCGAAGATCATCTTAAATGGTTGAGTTTCGCTTTCTGTTTAAATATGGATAAAGAATACTACCTAAAGGTGCTGAGTCTTATTGGTAATCAAGGTCAAGACGCGCTATTTGATAAAATTGCTATAACCCTAGGTGACACTAATCGTGAAATAGCTGCGGATACTCTGTTCAAAAAACGTTTCGGTAAACTTTACAAAGTAGTTGAAGGAAGTCCAGAGCAACGTCCAGCACTTGCAAAAGCCTATCTAGAGGCTTGGTATGTATTGGAGGGTAGCCCAGATTATCATTTAATGGATACAGATGCATACATTGGCTATTGGTGCTGGGAAATTGCACTTGTTGTTAAGTTATTCAATATTGATGATAGCAGCTTTATTGATCACCCATACTACCCTAAAGACCTCGTACATTGGCAAGATAATCAGTAGGAGATAAAGGTGCGCGATACACGGAGAAGTAACGATTATTTCGAAGAGTTCTTAGTCGACATTGAAGTTGGCATTAAAGAAACACAGGAAGCCCTCGATGCAGGTAATTTTACCACACCTAGCGAGCGAGTTGATGTTGCCCAGCGTATATATCAGCTCGCGATTATGCGAGCGATAGCGCACTACTCATATGGTGCTCACCTTGGGGATGTTAAGCGCTATACCGAAGCGATTTTGCCGTATCGCAAACAACTGACACACTACTGTGATAAGTTACCTGTAAATCATCAAATATACCGCCATGCTTTTGAAAAGTTGGGCGGGCAAATCAATGCTGTCGGCTCCCCTAATATCAATCGTTATATCTACACTTTGTGGTGGCTGGCACTTTTACAAGCCTGTGATGTCGCTCCAGCTCATATTCAAGAAGTACTCGATGTTATTGGCGAGCGCGGCAAAGACACCTTACTTGATAATGTAGCCATTGCACTTGGTGATAACGATAGACCTATTTCGCCCACACTCTACTACCCTGAAATTTATCAAAACCTTTCACTCGCTTTTACAGTACCTAATGAGCAAAAGCCTGATTTACTCAAGCAATTTGCACAAAATTGGTACAGTAAGTTAGAGGGCTTGGCGGACTGGCATGATAATCATAACTGTGAATGCGAATTCGAGTACACGGATTATTATATTGGTTATTGGTGTTTTGAATTAGTTTTAGTCGCTAATGTTCTAGAGATACCAAGAAAATCCTTAGAAGATAGTGTTTATGTTCCGGTTGATTTAATCAGATAAACTTCTGCGCATGATTTTTAAGAAAGGATAGGCTGAACCACTTGGGTGTTGCAGGGCTAGGCAGCTAACCTTCACCGACAGTAGTCGCCCCTCGATTTCCATGATACCGATTATCGACCAAGTCATGGATTTACGAGATATCATTGCCAATGTCATGTTACTGACCGACGATGATGAAGCCAACGACACCGACGCTTGGCTTGCTTTTACCCTAACGGGCATTGGTTTAGTACCAGTTGTGGGCTCAGCAGTCAAAGGCGTGGGCAAGGTTATCTTAAAAAATACTGGAGAATCCCTCTCCGCTGCGCTTGCCGTACTGCGACTTTTTACCCAAAGAAAAGTCGGTAAAGGCGACCCAGTTAAATACCTAAGAGACATCAACTGGCAAGACCTAGGAAAACAATCCGCCACGGAAGTTAAAAACATCGTCAAAGGCCTACGCGATTCACTTGATGACATGTCCACCAGTTGGCACTACGACCTACTGCTTCCAGACGCCGCCATCGAAGGCATGCAAGCCATAGGTAAAACGTTTCAGTATATGGAGAGTTTTCGGTATAGATGAGGCAGCAAGGGTTGCGTTGAGAACAATGGGCCCTACCACCCAAATGAATATAGAATTAGAACGGTGTAAGTAAGGAGGTTAGAGTAATGACCAAACAATTTGAAATAGATGAAGATTTCGAGTGGTTTCTTGAAAAATTTGAAGAGCCTACTGAAAAACATCAAGCCCCAGCAGAAATAACAAAAAAGTTTGAAGGTAAACTGCCTGCTAGATTATTAGAATATTGGAGTGAATACGGATTTTCTGGTTTCGGGGAAGGACTTTTTTGGTTAACTAATCCCGATGATTATGATGATACCTTAGATGCATGGCTTGGAGATACAGGTATCGTCGAGCAAGACACATATTATGTAATTGCTCGCAGTGCTTTTGGAGAGCTATTCTTATGGGGAGAGAAATTTGGACATAAATATCTAATCGACCCATCTCACGGTTGGATTATAGAGAAAGAAGGTAATGCCGAAGACATAGCAGTTGGAGAAGAAAACGATGCCATACAGTTTTTCTTTGGTGCAAAAAGGCCAACATCGCTGGATATAGATGATACGAGTGGAGGCTTACTTTTTGAGAAATGTAAACTTCGATTATCTCAATTAAAATATAACGAAATGTATGCTTTTGAACCCGCTTTTTTTCTTGGTGGGCAGCCTACCATTGACAATGTCAGTAAAGTAAATATTTTCGCCCATCTAAGTGTATTAGCATCATTTGGTCAGAAAGAAATACTAGACCAACAAGGGCTTATAGCTAAGGCTTATTCATAATAAATGCTCCTGTTATTAAAGTAGCAAATAAAAACCACTTAACTCCTTACCACTAAAAACACTTACTTATTAATTGAAAATGCGATGATGATTAACTTTGAACTCATCGCTAATCAAATTGACGTAAGCGCCACACAAAATATCACCCTTAAGGCGGGTCGCAGCCATCGCAGTGTTATCCAAAATGATATCAACCTCAAGGCAGACAACAACCTTACCATCACCGCGCCGGCGGGAAGTCAACTCATTCAAAGCCAAGGCAATATCACGATTAAAGGCAGTGGCTCTGGCAACCTCACTCTTGCCAATGGTGGCAGTGAAATCAGCATTGACTCAAGTGGTAACGTCAACATCTTTGCGGACAAGTTACTGACCTTAAAAGGCAAAGCCATGACCGTGTTTGACGGCAGCATGGAGCAAGATATTGGTGGCAAACAAAGCGCCACGATGCCGAGTGTACCGCAAATAGCGCAGATAGCAGCAAATCAACGCTTGTCGTTAACCGCTGATGGCGCAGCATCACTTGCTGATAAAACCATTGACCTTTCGTATTTTTATAGCGATGGCACACCAGTAGAAGACATTGATTACAAAGTCGTGATGGATAACGGCCACATATACACAGGCCAGCTTAGTGGCGGTACCGCAGAAGTCATTGATGTGCCTGCGGGTAATTATACCGTGAGTTACATCGGCGAAGACGAAGAGAAGATTATCTTGTTACGCCAAGAGCTTCGCACGGCCCTTGACCAAATGGTTGCAGAAATCCGCAAGCAAGCTGACATTCAAGAGCGCCTGATTGATGACGAAAACCTTGGGATGCAAGGGCTTATTTATAGCGGTGCATTCTTATACGGGCTTTATCAACAAGGAGAAAGCATTGTAACGGGAGTCGCAGATTTAGTCGAAGGCACAGCAGGAGCAATTTATGATGTTGGCGCAGCAACTTTCCGTATTTTGGGCCACCTTGCAACTGGCGATGTGGAAGCTATGCGGGCAGAGTTACAGCAAATTATGTCAACTGCCTCAGAGTCTATTAATGGCATCGTTGAAGCGTTTGAAACATTAGTTATTATTGCAGAAGATGAAGAAGCGCGTACTTTACTTGCAAATTTCCCAGCACGTTACTTTAACGCCCATTCCAGTGTTGAACGCACCAGAATGGCAGGTCGCTTGTCGTTTGAAATACTGCTTGCCCTTGCCACCTTTGGTAGTGGTGCAGTGGTTTCTGCTATCGCTAAATCCAATTACTTTGTTAAAGCAACCCGCGCATTGGAAAAGCTCACTCAAGCCACCAAGTTAAAACGCTTAAATTACACTCGCTCGGGTACAACTGAAAAAGTACAACTAGACCGGATCCCAAAGGTCGAAACCGACATTGACGACGTTAAAAGAATTGAGTCTATCGCACCCGTCTCAGTTGCATTAAAAGTTAACCCTAGGACGCATGTTCAAATATTATTGGATGACTTTTTAAGTGATGCCCCTGAGCATGTAAAGAATAATTACCGGGTTGCATTACGAGATGGAAAACCGTATATAACAAGACGAAACCAAACGGTCAGTGACCAATTGCAGTATGTTGACGGCCAAATTGTTTTCGCCTCGAATAGAATTGATACACCTAATAAAGTCTTGCAACGCTTGAAGGTTGACCACAAGTCACTCACTCCAGCGGCAAAACAAAAGCTTAGGACGCTAGAAGCACAAAGAAATCAAGCCATCGCCAAACGCGATGCCGCATTAAAGTCTGGTAATGCAGAGCACCTTAAAGCAGCATATAAAGATATGCGTGCAGCCAGTGAAGAGCTGGGTGAAGAAGCCGCCCGGATCTTCGTAGAACAAAATTACCCAGGAGCAACACCACTGAGATCAAAGTTACTCACAGATGGTAAGCAAGGACAATTTGACCAATTATATCAAACCGAAGACGGTAGACTCCTAGTTATTGAAGCCAAAGGTGGTAGCGCAACTTGGGGGAGTCGAATGGCCGGAACAAAGCGTGCTCAGCAAGGGTCTAGAGCCTATATGGATTCAATTTTTAAGAATTATGAGAAGAAACTAACAGAATATATAGCTGACCCGAAATATGGTGACCCAAATGAGGCTAAGTTTAACGAGCAGGTTAAAGAATTGAGTAAAATGCTTGATGAGTATGAGAGCGCTATTGAAATGGAAGATTTTATTGACAACCCTATCGAATATATTGGTGTACAGCAAAAAGTCTCGGGTACAGAGGTAAAAGGAGCTATTGATGCAACCATTTTTGATATTAAAAATATTTGAAGGATAGAAAATGATTAAGAATCATTACACTTATGCACCTGACACCTATAAAAGAAGTCAAGAACTTTACAATAAATTGTCAGATAACAGGGTTATTGAGGGGATCAAGAATAAACCCCACACTGCCATTTCTAGGCTGTATAAAAAGAACTTAAAAACGCTTTTTATTGAAGCTCTTGAGCATCCAAATAGCCAAAATGCGTGGAAATATCTAGTACGTGCACAAGAACTAAGCTTAGGAATTTTTCAATCCAATGATAACCCTGGAAAGCCATTCAAACTTTGCTATGATAACCAACTAATTGAGCTCAATGGTGCACTAGACTCGGAAGAAGCCGATATATTTAACTGGCCTACCGCCATGTACCTCGCAATAATTACGCGAAATCAAGATGCGATTGATTATCTAATTCAAGTTGATGATTCAGTTTTTAAAGCGGCTAACTATGCTGAGCAATTCACTCCTTTTGATTACGCGCTAGTTGATTTGCTCAAGTCCATTTTTACGCCTGACGCAGACTTAGCCTCGGCAATTGAAAAAGCACTAATTACCAGTAATCCAGACGATTACAAATACGATGAGGCTTATCACTATGCTAGTAGACTCTACTGGCCCGTAGTTTCTGTCATTTTAGGTATATTTACCGATGATGGCGGTGTGGAGTTTAACCAAGCGATTGAAAAAGCGACGCTACTTCATAAAGAATTCTACGATACCAAAGAAGAGAAATTTGAAATTGATGGCGCACTATCCATCCCGCTAATCGCAATGGCTGCATTAGCAAAAGACATTAAAGGCTATGATTTGACCACAGAAAATGGCTATATTCTTCAGTGGCTGGTAAACCCTAATCCACCAAAATGATTAAGGTAAATTAAAAAAAGAAGTCTAATTTGCTAAACCACACACTTTAACAACATGGACGTTACAAGGCTAGGTTCAATCACCTTCCTAGCCTACACTTCTCACCAAATTTCTTCTGCTGCTTTCATGTACATTTTTAATTAGAGAAACCACGGTTGTTAATCTTTAACTACTCTACTGAGATGGTATGCAGTGGTAAGACAAAGCCATAAATAAAGACCCAAGACATATCATAACCATAGTCAAAGTTATCTTAAAAAAATACCGGAGAATCTCTCTCTGCAGCGCTTGCCGTACTGCGGCTTTTTACCCAAAGAAAAGTCGGTAAAGGCGACCCAGTTAAATACCTAAGAGACATCAACTGGCAAGACCTAGGAAAACAATCCGCTACGGAAGTTAAAAACATCGTCAAAGGCCTGCGCGATTCACTCGATGACATGTCTACCAGTTGGCACTACGACCTACTGCTCCCAGACGCTGCCATCGAAGGCATGCAAGCCACGGTAAAACGCCTAGACGACGTCAACACCACACCAGAAAAGCATAACTTCTCGGCGGATAAACCACCTCCCACTACGCTATTCGGCTTGTGGTTTGAGGAGTCAGTGTGACGTGGGCCGACGTTTTCTTGATTCGCTCAATAGCGTTGTTTCAACGGAATAAACGAGGAGCGCATAAATACCACTTGAAGATATTTTTGGCTCTAACTACAGAAGTGCTGTACGGGGAATAACTAGACTAGGTTCCAAGAAAAACCCCACTGGATACGAGGTTACAGATTTTTCAAACGGAAACGCCAAAGCTATATATCTAATAGAAGATGGTAACATTAAATTGCACACATTATACCCTGAACTAAAGAAGTAAATATACGATGAATAAACTTGAAGATCCTTTAAGAACCATTTTAAAAACTTATTGTCATGTCGAAAGCTATGACCCCAGTATTTTGAGAAGAGCTGTCGGCATTGGAGAAGACTACCCTTATGACTTGATTAAAGTCAGAGCTCAACTTCGGGAGGCTATAGACTTAAACCTTATTTCACTAACAGAGTATGAAGAATTAACAGACGAAGATTTTGACTCGATAGAGGACCTTCATGAATGGCTAGAGGAGCTCTATTCAGAGTTATTGTGAAAGTTAGCGAGTGAAATTCTTATTAGCAGGCTTTACCGAACACGGTTTTGAATAGACCTGTAGAGCTAATGTCTAGCTTTATAACCCTTCTCATTGCTGATAACACTAGACATAACTGAAGCGGTAAAGCTAGACCACTAACCAAATGATGTGGGGATCCGAGCTAATAGATCGGTTTCTCCCATATCAATACCAATCTGGCTGAGTAATGTCGTTATTTGCCCTCTATGGTGCGTCTGATGATTAAATAAATGATGCACTAAAAAACCAAACTTGCGAGAAAAGGTTTTACCTTGTGTGTTTTTGTAGTGTAAATCGGCTGCAAGCGCCTCCTCAGTGACTTCATTCGCAAACTCAATAATCACCTTATCCATTTCCGCCCTTGCCTGTCTCAACGCTGCAAAATCTTCATACAGCATCGCATCAAGCTTTGTCGGCAGAGGCATTGTTGCTACAGCATTCAGTGCTTCAGCATGATGGCTATGCTCTGTATAGCGCTTAAGCCAAATAATATCGGCAACAAGAATATGGTTTAACGATCCCATAATGGATCCAAAAAAAGCCCCTCGATCTTGGTGTAATTCCGTGACGCTCAATCCCGAAACAGCTTCATATAATCTTTCGTTCATCCAGCGATTGTAATCCGCCATTAATTCAAAGTTTGCTTTCATCTAAATATTCCCTGTTCCCGTAAAAATTGACTAACCTCAACTTAGCGGCATTGGCTAGGTTAAAAAATACAAATATTTGAAGTTGAAAACAATCAATTTTATTGAACACTTTAATCTTAACTATCAATTATACAAATCAAAATGCGCGCGGCATAATGGCTACATCAACTTAAGAAGGAAAGCAAAATGTTAAAGAATATTGAAGGTCAACGCGTACCACAGGTTACATTCCCAATTAGAGAAAATGAAGAATGGAAGCACGTCACCAGCGATGAAATTTTTAAAGGTAAAACTGTGGTTGTATTTTCTTTGCCTGGTGCCTTTACACCAACTTGTTCGTCAACGCACTTACCGCGCTATAACGAGCTTGCTAGCGTATTTAAACAAAATGGTGTCGACGAAATCGTGTGTTTATCCGTTAATGATACGTTTGTAATGAACGCATGGGCACAGTACCAAGAAGCACAGAATATTACACTACTACCTGACGGTAACGGCGAATTCACTGACGGCATGGGCATGTTAGTTGATAAAAACGATTTAGGTTTTGGCAAACGCAGCTGGCGTTATTCAATGCTGGTAAAAGATGGTGTGATTGACAAAATGTTTATCGAACCAGAAAAGCCTGGCGACCCGTTTGAGGTATCAGACGCAGATACTATGCTGGAGTACATTAACCCGCGCCAAATCAAACCAGAGCCGGTTACCGTTATTAGCAAGATTGGCTGTCCATTCTGTGAAAAAGCCAAAGCCTTGCTAAAAGAAAAAGGACTGGCATATGAAGAGCTGGTACTTGGCCAACAGGCATCGCTAACCAGCCTTAAAGCGCTGTCTGGTCGCGAAACCGTGCCGCAAGTATTTATCGGCGGTAAACACATCGGTGGTTCAGACGATTTAGCTGAATATTTCGCTTAATCACTCATCCCCCACAACATGACTTGGTGAACTTGCTCACCAAGTCAAAATGTTCCCCCTCAACACGATGGCTAATAACTGGCTGTCATGGGGGGAGTATACCAATTTATCTTAATACTTGCTCAATTTGAAGGAGCAAATCTGACGCTAACTACGTTAAAAATTTCTCATTTAGAACAACTAAATAGCAAAATTTTTGCCTGGCTATCGACAAGATTTTCTCGCCTCAAATAGACCTCTTAATTAAGTAAATTGGTATCACACTTTCTGATTTCGGAGCAAAAAATGAAAAAGATAAACACCGACGTAGTCGTGATTGGTGCGGGAACAGCGGGTCTCAGCGCCTATAGAAATGCCAAAAAATATACCTCAGAAGTACTGATGATTGAGTCTGGCGTATACGGCACAACGTGCGCACGGGTTGGTTGCATGCCGAGCAAGTTACTGATTGCCGCAGCTGAAGCTGCACATCAAATTGAGGTCGCGCCTAAATTTGGTATTAATGTAAAACCCGCTGAAATTGACGGTAAAGCGGTTATGGCGAGAGTAAAGCATGAGCGAGATCGCTTCGTTGGCTTTGTCGTCGAAGCTGTCGACGAACTACCTGAGCAAGATAAACTACGCGGCAGTGCAAAATTTATCAACAGCCATACGGTACAGTTGGACGACCACACTCAGATCACAGCCAAACGTTTTGTTATCGCTACAGGTTCAAGACCTAGCTACCCCGGTGTGTTTAATAATTTTGGCGACCGCTTAGTCATTAACGATAACGTTTTTGACTGGGACAATTTACCCGACTCAGTGGCCGTATTTGGCCCCGGCGTGATTGGCTTAGAACTAGGTCAAGCGCTACACCGACTTGGCGTAAAGGTCAAAGTATTTGGTGTCGGCGGTGGCCTTGGACCACTAACCGATCCAATCGTCAAAGACTATGCTACCACTGTGTTCAGTGATGAGTTTTACCTCGACACAGATGCCAAAGTATCAGATATGAAACAGGTCGGTGACAAAGCCGAGCTTACCTATATTGACAAACAAGGGAAACCGCAAACCGAGCAGTTTGACTATGTGTTGGCAGCCACTGGCCGTGTACCCAATGTTGATAACTTAGGGCTAGAAAATACCACGCTAGAGCTTGATGACCGAGGCGTACCGCTAGCCGACCCACATACCATGCAATGTCTTGATGGCTCAGGTAACGCCCCGATTTTTATTGCAGGTGATGCCAGCAACCAGATCCCGCTTCTACATGAAGCCGCAGATCAAGGCACGATTGCAGGTGAAAATGCCGGTCGCTTCCCTGATGTGAGAGTGGGACTGCGCCGTGCAAAGCTTGCGGCGGTATTTAGCGACCCACAAATTGCCATGGTTGGAGCAAGTTATAAAGAATTGGAAAAGCAATATGGCAATTGTGGCTGCTTTGCCATCGGAGAGGTAAGCTTTGAAAACCAAGGCCGCAGCCGCGTGATGTTAAAAAACAAAGGCCATATGCGAGTCTACGCTGAGCAAGGCACCGGATTATTCTTAGGTGCCGAATTTGTCGGCCCTGCTGCTGAGCATATGGCGCATTTACTTGCTTGGGCGCTACAAAACAAGATGACCGTGCCACAAATGCTCGAAATGCCTTTCTACCACCCAGTGATAGAAGAAGGCCTAAGAACGGCACTGCGAAATCTGAATGCAAACTTGAAGTTTGGCCCGGATATTATCAAGCACTGCTTGGAATGTGGTCCTGGTGCTTAACTTATCTCTGTTCAGGCCTCATTGTGAGGCCTGTTTTGTTGCAATTACTCGTATCTTAATGATTTTACAGGCCGCGCTTGTGCGGCAACTAGCGTCAACGAGCCGACCGTTAGCCAAGCAATTGCAAATGCTAAACTTGCTGCAATCAAAAATGGTACGATTGAAAGATCAATACGATAGACAAAATTGTTTAACCACTGCTGCATCACAAAGTACGCAAGCGGCCACGCTATCAGGTTTGCGATCAGCACTTGCTTTGAGAATTCCTTATTGATCAATATCACGATATCCATCACCGAAGCACCAAGCACTTTACGCACCCCAATCTCTTTGGTGCGCCTTTTTGTAGTAAAAGAGGCAAGACCAAATAAGCCTAAACAAGCAATGAAAATCGCCAGCATAGAGAACAAATTAAACACAATGATTTCTTTGTCTTCCTGGCGATACATCTGCTCAAATTTAGTTTGTAGATAAGTCAGTTCCATTTCTTGTTCTGGTACTAGCTTGCGCCAAGTGGCCTCTATAAAGTCGCGAGTTTGCGCTGTATCACCTTGAAATTTTATCGCCATCGAATTGCCTTCATTCTCTCTTAGCAAGTGATACGTTGGGCTTATCTCTGTTTTAAGTGAAGAAAAATAGTAGTTTTGCGTCACCCCGATGATAGTGGCCATAGCACTTGAATGCCGAGTTAATCGTACTTCAAATGTTTTACCAACTGCTTCATCAGCACTAAATCCTAAACTCTGCGCCGCCTTTTCATTAATCACAACCGAAAAACGCGGATTTGGCTCAGCCGCACTCGGCATCGCGAATTTATCGGCAGGAAAATCGCGACTAAACCCTCGGCCACTCAGTAACTTAATGTTGTAGCTGCTAAAATAATCTTCATCTACTGCCAGTGTCGGCATGGTCTGCGACAATTGTGTTTTTGGATTAACCATCCCAAAAGCATCGACAATGGTCTCTGTTGGTACTGCTGAACTTGCTGTCACGCTGACAATATTTGGGTGAGAGAGCAGTTGTGTTTTTAATGCGCTACGCTGTTGACTGGCGATATCTGTATAAAGACGGCTCAGCACAAAAGTATTGTCTTTGTCATAACCGAGTTCTATGGCTCTGGCATACTTTAGTTGCTGGTTAGATACCGTGGTGGCGATAATAAGCACCACGGCGACACTAAATTGAAATACCACCAGCCCTTTACGCAGCAGCGCGCCAGATTTACCCTGTGTCACTTCTCCTTTAAGCACTTTTGCAGGTTTAAAGCGGCTTAGATAAAAGGCAGGGTATGCGCCTGAGATTAAGCCAACGAATAACCCTAACAGCAACAGCGTAGTCAACACTAACGGCTCTGAATAGAAGTCAAAACTGAGCGGCTTGCCGATAAAGCTCGCAAACAAAGGCAAACCAGCCTCAACCAGCGCTACAGCAATGATCAACGCGATATAACTCAGCATCATCGCCTCAACCACAAACTGCATAACTAAATGCTGCTGTTTAGCGCCTAATGTCTTACGTACTCCCACTTCCTTTGCGCGCTTGGTTGCTGTGGCAGTCGACAAATTCATAAAATTAACACACGCAATAAAGAGAATAAGCGCTGAAATAACACTAAACGAATAAACGGTATTGATATCACCATTTTCTTTCATTTCACCATAATGATGTGAGTGAAGATAAATATCGGTGATAGGCATTAATTCAAAGCCAAGGGTGTCGCTAGTTCCCGGACCATAATGATTTTCTAAATAACTTGGGATTTTTGCTTCAACATCTTCACCGGTTACCCCATCCGCTAATTTAACGTAAGTGAAATAGTTAAAACTTGGGTCACGCTGCCAGCTGTTATCACCATAATAAGTGGTGGCCGTTGCCATACTGATCAGCGCAAAGACGTTTAAATGGGTGCGCAGTGGCAAGTCTTTTATCACAGCGCTCACCTTTAACGGTAGTTTTCCTGCACCAAGTAAAGATTCTCCAACAACATTCGTGCGACCAAAATAGAGCATTGCAGCTGCTTGGGTTAAAACAATGGTGTTGGGAGCCTCGAGTGCCGACTGACGCTCTCCGTCAATTAGATCTAAGGAGAAAAAATCAACAAAGTTGGGGTCAGCGAGGAATACACCATCATGAAGAAAACTTTCCTTGCCTTGCCCAAGCGCAACGCTCACTTCTCGAAAGCGAGTAGCATCAACCACTTCTTCAAAGTGTGCTTGATAGTTTTCTGCGTTAAATACTTGCCCTTGCGCATAGTATTGTTCAGGCGCACTTGGCGGCATCCATTTTACAGACGAGCGATAGATTTGCTCGTGACCCTCAATAAACTTGTCGTAACCCAGCTCAGATTCAACAAAGATGGCCATACTGATACAAATAGCTAAACCAATCGCCAAACCCAAAATATTGATTGTTGAGTAGAGCTTTTGTTGCAGTAAGCTGCGATACGCGATTAACAAGTAATTTTTAAGCACAACGAACCTCCTGCATTTGACTCGAAACAATATGGCCATCCAAAACATGGATCGTGCGATGCGCGTAATTTGCATGGTGATCTGAGTGCGTCACCATGACTATCGTTACCCCTTCTTGGTTAAGCTGTGCTAACAGCCCCATGACTTCTTCACCATTTTTTGAGTCAAGATTACCGGTTGGCTCATCCGCTAGAATCATTTTTGGCTTTGCGACAATGGCACGCCCAACTGCAACCCTTTGCTGTTGACCACCTGAAAGTTGCTGTGGGTAATGATCTTTGCGATGCGCAATGTTCACTTTTTCCAGCACGGCTGTCACACGCAGTGCTCGTTCGGCTTTAGAGATCCCCTGATAAATAAGCGGAAGCTCAACGTTCTCATATACAGTGAGCTCATCAATAAGGTTAAAACTTTGGAAGATAAAACCAATATTGTCTTTACGAATATCAGCAAGCTGACCTTCACTTAACTGGCTGATGTCCTTGCCATCAAAAACATACTCGCCACCATCAATATGGTCTAGCATGCCGATGATATTGAGTAAGGTAGACTTACCTGAACCTGACTGTCCCATAATAGCAACGAACTCGCCACGCTCTACGGTCACCGTGACATCCTCAAGGGCATAAGTCTCAACCAGCTCAGTACGAAAAACTTTATTTATTTTAGTTAGATGTAACATATTCTTTTGCCTTTTAATTCTATTAACGAGTCAAACTGACCGACTGCATGTCTTTAAAGCTGCTGTAACTTGAGGTGATCACTCGGTCGCCGACTGCCAGCCCATCAAGTACTTCAATATATTTGTTGTTACGCTCGCCAAACGTCACCGATTTCTTCACCGCCACTTGGCTACCCTGCTCTAGTACAAATACCCACTTGCCGCCGGTATCTTGATAAAATCCACCATTTGGTATTAAAGTCGCGGCTTTCGCATCTGCTAATAACAACTCCAACTGCAAACTTTGACCTCTACGAATGTCGCTGGGCAGCGCAGCATTAAAAGTTAAATCCACTTCAAATCGACCATTTGACACTTCGGCATAGACCTTTGCGAGCGTTAGCTCATACGGCCTCCCTTGCAGCGTTAACCTTGCGGTTTGTCCCGCATACACGCGGCCCAAGTAAAATTCATCAATTTGAGCCGACACTTTATATTCAGACACAATATCCACTTGCCCTAAGCGTGATCCTCTCGCCTTTGACGCGCCTAATTCCGCGTCTAGCGCTGTCAATTGGCCATCCATAGGCGCTTTGATAATTAGATTTTCAAGATTTTTACGCGCAAAACCCAAGTTTTTATTGAGCTGCTCAACGCTATCTTCTAGCTGTGCAATTTGTGCCGTACGGATTTTTTCATCTTGTTGCTGCTGCTCAATAATTAACTTGCGGCGGTTTTTTAGATACTCAGTTTCATCTTCGGCCGCTTGTAGCTCATCTTTTGAAACTAAATTACCGCTACCAAGGCGCTTGAACTGTGCAAGCTTTCGCTCACTTTGACTTACCTGAAAATCTAGCTCTAATAGGTTTCGTTTTAAGTTTAAACGGTTTTGATCTATCGCTAAGCGGGTATTGTGTAGGTTATTTAGCTGCTCTGAGATCTGCGCCTCACGAGAGATCACATCCAGCTGCAAACTGGTGTTGCTCAGTGCGATCAGTTTGTCACCCTTTTTAACCATCGCACCTTCTTCGACGAAACGCGCTTCGACTCGCCCACCTTCGATGGCATCTAGATACACAGACTTACTCGGCATGATGCTGCCTCTAAGCGGAATAAGATCATGAAACTCGCCTTTTGTCACTGTACTTATCTTGACTTTATCCATCGCCAGATTAACACGATCCCCGCTGCTACTCGCTGCACTATCAAATGCAAAATACGCTACCACGATGACAGGTAGCGCCAGCCACCACAGCTGAAATCTTTTGTTAGGTGTTATTTTTCTGTCCATTTTGTCACTCTCTTGAGTTCAGGTTAGCCTAATAACTCAAGTTGCATGCCAAACTAAAAAACAAATAAAAATCAAAAACATAAAACAATTCTTTGGAATAAAGGAACAAAAGAGTGTAAAAAAATTAAACACCTAGTGTACGATATCGTACAGTTTGATGAGAAAAGGAAATGTAATGACTATCAGCGATAAGGCAATTTTAGTTGTCGACGACAACAGCGAAATTCTCGTCGCCACGAGAATGTTGCTCAAACAATATTACAAAAAAGTCGTGACGCTAGAGAATCCCCACGATATCGCTAAAACAATGTCGGCACAGGACTTTGCACTGATATTGCTCGACATGAACTTTACTCGAGAATCAACCTCCGGCGCCGAAGGATTCTACTGGCTAAAACAAATAAAAGCCTTGGATGAAGATGCCGTGGTTGTACTCTTCACCGCCTATGGCGACCTAACGATGGCAGTGGATGCCATCAAACTTGGTGCCAACGATTTTGTCCTCAAGCCTTGGCAAAATGAAAAGCTACTCGCAACGGTTGCCAATTGCATCGAGTTGAGCGCACAACGGCAAAAGTCCAAGAAGCTCACGCAAATCGCACAAATCTCAATGGCTGCGCAAAACAAACCATTCGAGCATTTAATTGCCTCGAGTCCAGCAATGGAGCAAGTTTTTCAAACCATAGAAAAGGCCGCCAAAACCGATGCCAATGTCTTAATCTTAGGCGAAAGCGGCACAGGTAAAGAAGTCGTTGCCAGAGAGCTACATAAACAGTCTTTACGAAAAGACAATACCTTCATGTCTGTCGATATGGGCACGATAGCCAGCTCTTTGTTCGAAAGTGAATTGTTCGGCCATATGAAAGGCGCATTTACAGATGCGAAAGCCAATAAGCCAGGTCGCTTTGAGCTTGCGGAATCCGGTACTTTATTTTTAGATGAAATAGCCAATATTCCGCTCGAGTTACAGGGAAAGTTACTTACTGCGATCCAAAATCGAGTGGTTACACCAGTGGGAGGCAGCAAACAAATAGAGGTTGATCTGCGCCTTATCACCGCAACCAATATGAATTTGTATGACATGGTGCGCGAAGGCAGTTTTCGTCAGGACTTGTTATACCGCATTAATACCGTAGAGATCACACTTCCAGCACTACGAGATAGACCCCAAGATATTCCACTACTTATTGAGTTTTATGCTGATCTATACAGCAAAAAGTACAAGCTACAGTGCAAAACGGTCAGCGACAAAATGATGGCTGATTTAGTCAAGTATCAATGGCCCGGTAACATCCGAGAATTACAACACTTGGTTGAACGCGCAGTTATTTTATCTGACTCAACCCAATTGCAGTTTCAGCTCGCCAGTCCAGGGGCAAGCTCTGAGGAGAGTGCGGGCTTTATTGACACCTATAACCTCGCAAAAATAGAGCAGCACACCATAGAGCGGGCGGTCCGAGACTTTAAGGGTAATATCAGCCATGCGGCTAAAGCGCTTGGGATCACCCGCGCGTCACTGTACCGTAAAATGGAGAAGTATGATGTGGAATAATAGCCTCGTTCGCATGGCCATTTTTCAACTCGCAGCCATTGTATTCGCCACACTTGGTGTGTTGGGCTTTCTCCACAGCTACGTCTTTTTGTTTAGTGGGTTATCCATTGCGATTGCAGTGCTATTCACAGTGCTGTCTATTGCCACACTGAAAAGACAGAAACAACAATTCGAAGAGGTGTTTACTGCGCTCAAGTATCAAGATGGCAGCTTTAGAATTGATAATAAGCACCCAATAAGTAAGCAAGCACTTACAACCTGTAACGAGCTTATTCAGAAAGCTCAGCAAGATAAAACCAAACAGGCAGAGCTCGTCACTACTTACGAAACCATGCTACAACACATAGAAGCAGGTCTGATCCTTATCAAAAATGGCCACACCATTTTGATTTGTAATAACAGCGCAAAGCAATTGTTGGATATTCGCGGCGCAGAGTCTGGACACTCATTACTTGCAGCACACCCAGAGCTTGAACAAGCCAAAGTAGGTAGCCACATCGCCAAAGACTTACTATTTAAATATTTTACGTTTTCCAATCAAGGTAATCAGTACCAACTTTGGCTTTTCACCGCGATTTCAGAGCAGCTAGAGAGTACCCAAATCGAGTCTTGGCAAAAGCTGATCCGCGTGCTTATCCATGAAATAGGAAACTCCGTCGCACCGATTTATTCACTCTCAAATACGCTAGTTAATATCACCAATAATCAGTTAGCTGAAGCGGTGACAGACCAAGAACTCGTTGAAGACTACCTACAAAGCCTGCAAGCGATTGGTATTAGAAGCCAGTCTTTACTTGGCTTTATTGATAACTACAGAAAGCTCACGCATATTCCTGAACTTGACCTCCAACCGCTTGCGGTACAGACTTTATTTGACGACATTACACCACTGATAAAAAGCGACTTTAGTGACGCCAATATCACTCTACACTTTGACGTGACGCCCGCTGCGCTGAGCATTAATGTTGATAGAAAGATGATAGAGCAAGTGCTGCTCAATCTACTAAATAACGCCAAAGATGCCATGAAACATAACAGCCAAGAAAAAATAGTGACTATATCAGCAACGATTAATCGCTACGGCAAATGTGAGATCAAAGTTGCTGATAACGGGGAAGGAATAGAGCCCAGCGCACTTGAGAAAATATTCGTACCATTTTTTACCACGAAATCTCATGGCTCAGGAATTGGACTTGCACTCAGCCAACAAATTATCCATCGCCACAAAGGGCGGATCAGCGCAACCTCTGAATTAGGAAAAGGGAGCTGCTTTAGTGTATTGCTATAAGATAAATAACTAAAAATGGAGCCAACTCATTCACCATATCGTGTAGAGCTAGCTATAAACTTAGATTTCTATTTAGAACAATTCTTGATATTATCGCAACTCGTTGGGGAGTAGCCTGCTTCCAATGCTCGGAAGAGTTCGTATCAACATAATTGGCCAAAATGCCATGGTGCGGACACCTCTCGGTTGGCGAGACCATCGATATATCCATGCCTGTGGTCGGGCGTGTGGATATGTCGTGGACTCAAATCGCCCGACCGGAGCAATGTAAATGAATTTCGTCACCCTGCTACTGTTAGCATACGCCATGTCTACCGATGCGTTTGCCGCGGCAATCGGTAAAGGCGCCAGCCTAAAATCACCTCGGCTTACCGAAGCCATAAAAATCGGCCTCATTTTTGGTGTTATTGAAGCCTGTACGCCGCTGATTGGCTGGTTAATAGGACAATCTGCAGCTGGCTATGTCGAGGCTTGGGATCACTGGATTGCGTTTATATTACTGTTAGGACTTGGCGCTCATATGATTTATGAGAGCCTTAAGGGTAATGACGATGCGCCAGCACAGCACGCAAAGCAACCTTGGTTAAAAACCATTATCACAGCGTTTGGTACCAGTATTGATGCAATGGCTGTCGGTGTCAGTCTCGCATTTGTTGATGTGAATATATGGCTCGCCGCTTCGCTCATTGGCCTTGCCACCACCATGATGGTAACAATTGGTGTGATGATTGGGCATTCGGCTGGAAAGTTCCTTGGTAGTCGAGCTGAAACCTTTGGTGGGGTGATCTTAATCTGTGTGGGAACTTGGTTGCTATATAGCCATCTTTCGATTTAATCGCAAAAAGAGCGGTATATTTACCGCTCACTTGCTTATCCCTTTACGTTAGGGCTACTTGGCTTTTAAGCCTTTTTAATCGCTTTTTTCAGCTTTTTGATTTTTGCTTCATGCTTTTCAATCTTTGCTTTACGCGCTTTCAGCTCTTTTTTAAGCGCTTTAACATCGCTTTTCTTCGCCATAACTAATCTCCTTTGGTTGTTTTGCGAACACCTACTACCATAGCAAAGTGGCTGACAATATCAAACCACACTTGGACTACTGCGTTACTCTCCGTCTACGAGTGGTAATTTTGACCAAATACTATTTTTTGCAGCTAAATGTTAGTAAATAAATAGACCAATTCGATATAGTAAAATACTAATCATTTGTTTTATATATGATTTAATATTGGCTTAGTTGTTGCTTCTATAAGCATAAATCAAGAGAACGGAACCAACCATATGTCTGTACCATTAAAAGATAGACCTCTCGAATCCGTCAGGGAAGAGGTGATTGACCAGTTAATTCTAAATTACAGCCACGGTGAGCTTTCGGCTGATGCATTCGAGAGACGATTGGATAAAGCATACGACCTGAACGAACAAGAACAAATTGCAGCACTTAGTGCTGATTTACCGCTAAAGTCGGATGCAAGATATCACAGCGAAAAAGCTGCTCGTTTGGGTCCAAAATTTACCTCAAACGTAGATGGTTCGGAGGCAATAAGCATTACCTCTATACTTAGTTCCAACCATCGCAGTGGCGAGTGGATCGTACCTAAAGAGATCCACCTAAAAAACTACCTTGGCAGCTTGGAACTAGATTTTACCAACGCAATTTTTAGTCACCCTGAAGTACATATTTATATAGATTGCATTTTAGGCAGTGATGAAATCTTCGTACCAGACACAGTCGATGTCGTCACCGATATTCGTAATATTATGGGTTCAGTAGAAAACACAAGAAATACGCTTGCATCTGCAGGGCAGGTGAAACAGCGTCCACGAATTTATATTCACGGCAGAATGATTTTGGGTAGCATTGAAGTTAGTGTAAAGCGCTCGATGAAAGCGCAAATAAAGCAATTTGCCGACGGCCTTAAATCCCTATTTGGTGACGGCACGAAATCCAAAAGCTAAAGCTTTATAAAAAACCCCTTGGTTCAGGGGTTTTTTATTATCCGAATAGCAGAGTAAACTTTTTACTGCTCTACAGGAAAGCCTCTATCACGCATAAGCGCTTCAACTTCAGCGTCACGGCCTCTAAACTTGCGATACGCTTCTGCTGGATCCATTGAGTTGCGAACTGAGAATAGGTAATCCACTAAACGCTGTGCAACGTCTTTGTCGTAGAAGCCACCTGGCGCTTCAGCAAACGCTTCTGCTGCATCAGAAGTTAATACCTCAGCCCACAGGTAACCGTAGTAACCCGCTGAATAACCTTCCCCTGAGAATACGTGACCAAAGTGAGTCGTACGATGACGCATCACGACCTCGTCCGGCATACCTAGCGCACCTAACTGAGACTTTTCGAATGCAACAGGGTCGCCAATCTTGTCTGGATCTGTGGTATGGAAAAGCATATCCATAATAGCCGAACCAAGGTATTCAGTCGTCGCGAAACCTTGGTTAAAGGTTGCTGACTTCTTGATTTTCTCGATTAACGCTTTAGGCATAGGTTTGCCTGTTTTATAGTGAACTAAGTAACGATTGATCACTTCGTCTGTCGCCAACCAACGCTCCAATAACTGAGATTGGAACTCGGTGTAGTCACGAACACCAGAGTTTGAACTTGGATACTTCACGTTTGATGAAAGCGCATGCAGCGCATGACCAAACTCGTGGAAATAGGTTTCTGCATCTGACCAAGAAATTAAGGTCGCTTCACCTTCTGGTGCTTTCACAAAGTTCGAGTTGTTTGAGCTAAGCACATTTGTTTTACCATCAAATGTTGTATGGCTACGATATGATATGGCCCACGCACCAGAGCGTTTACCTTTACGTGCGAACGGGTCTAAATACCAAAGGCCGATATTATCACCAGTGGTTTTGTCTGTTACTTCCCAAACACGAACGTCAGGGTGGAATACAGGCACCGAGCCCTTTGGCACTTCGGTGAATTCAAAGTTAAACAGACGGCCTGCTACATAGAACATCGCTTCACGCAAATTATCTAGCTGTAAATAGGCTTTAACTTCGTTTGAATCCAATTGATACTTAGCTTGGCGAACCTTCTCAGCGTAGAAACGGTAATCCCATGGCATGATTTTTATATCATTGCCTTCAAGCTTAGCAATAGATGTCATGTCTGTTACTTCTTCTTTCACGCGCGCAATTGCAGCAGGCCATACTTTTTTCATCAGCGCCATCGCGTTTTCAGGCTTTTTCGCCATGCGGTCTTCAAGACGCCACTGCGCGTAATTATCGTAGCCGAGTAAGTTAACGCGTTCATGTCTAAGCTTGAGGATGTCAGAGATAATCGCTTTATTGTCGTACTCGCCACCGTTGTTGCCACGGTTATAGTAGTTGTTCCATACTTTCTCGCGTAACTCACGCTCTGTTGAGTAGGTTAAAAATGGATCCATTGATGAACGAGAGTTGGTGATCGCGTACATGTCCGCCTTACCGCGCGCTTTTGCAGCAGCCGCTGCCGACGCAACAAACGACTCAGGCAAACCTGACAACTGGTCTTTAGTGAGATAGACTACATAGTTTTCTTCATCTGCAAGGACGTTGTTTGCAAATTTAGTATGTAGCTTTGATAGCTCAAGATTAATGTCCGCGTAACGCTTAGCGTCTTCACCTTTTAGCGTCGCTCCATTGCGGGCAAAGCCGTTATAACGCATCCAAGTAATACGCTGCTCTTCTGCCGTTAGCTTTTTATATTCAGCGCCTTCGTATACCGCTTTTACCCGTTCAAAAAGCGCTTGGTTTTGGGTGATTTTAGAGCTGAACTCTGAAAACTTAGGCACAACTCGCGATTGGATTTCTCTAAACTCCGGGCTTGAAATATTTGCACTCCAAAGGCCGTAGTAGGTAAAAACACGATCTAAAGGAGCACCCGCTCTTTCTAGTGCAACAATGGTGTTCTCAAAAGTTGGCTTAGCTGGATTGTTGGCTATTGCTTCAATTTCTTTCAAATTATCAGCCATACCAATTTCAAGCGCAGCTTCTAAATCTTCAAGCTTCATTTTGTCAAAATGAGGAACGCCTTGATAAGGACCTGAAAACTCCTGCAAAAGCACGTTATCATATTGCTTACTTTGCAGTGATTTTATTGGTTCTTGGCTTTGGTCTGCTGTGCCCGCACAACCCGCAAGGGCTAAACATACAGCTGCACTTAATAATGTGATGGAAGGTTTGAACATATTGTTTCATCGCTTGTTGTTATCGTGGGATAGATATTACGGATCGTCTCTAAAAGTGCAATCGCTTTGCGGGAGAAACAAGGTTCCCTGCGATAGAGCAAAAATGCTAGTACTCATAGTAGCTTAAAGACACTAAAACTATAGTGAGTGGAGTTTTTTCATGGGTTGTTACAATTTACCTTGAAAATTTAACTAAAATCAGCCAAGTTAGTAAAAAACTGATCTGTAGGGAAAAATAATGGAAGTTGGTATTTTCATCTATGACGGTGCGGAGTGTTTAGATTTTTGTGGCCCATTTGAGGTATTCAATACCGCAAAGCGATTTATCGAAACCCCAATTAACGTCAGCTTTGTCGCGCCAAGTCATGTTCCTGTTACCTCGCGTGGCGGCATGAGTGTAAACCCCCATTACAGTATCTACTCGCACCCAAAGTTTGATTTGCTCATCGTAGTCGGCGGACTGCATCACCAAATTTGCAGTGATCACAACGTACTTAATTGGCTTGCAGAAACAGCGAACCATACCTCTCAGTGTGCATCTGTTTGTACAGGTGTGTTTTTATATGCCGAAGCAGGCCTTATTGATGGCAAGCGAGTCACCACCCACTGGCAGGATATCGACGATTTGAGAGAACAATATCCCTCTTTAGAAGTCGTTGAGGACGTAAGGTTTGTAATGGATCAGAATTTTACTAGCTCAGCGGGTATTTCGGCAGGTATCGATATGAGTCTAGAACTGGTGAAAAAGCGCTTTGGGCAATCGGTAGCAAGAAAGACCGCAACCCAAATGGATTATGACTGGCCTAGAAGTTAATAATGATGAGTAAACCCACCATTATTAAACGAAGGCCTCGCTCACTCTAGCCATTGTTGATATCTGCGAACTCTAACTCACTCACGCGCTTTTTCGCAAATACGACGACTTTATCGTATTCACTTTGCGCCTGTTCCAAGTGTGATTTACACTGCCCAGCTTGGTGCTCACGCGCATAAGTCTCTATTTTATCGAGCAGATCAAAGAGTGTTTCTGCAGCTAAATCACCAGCTTGACCTTTAAGTGCATGGCTGTACCTTGCCGAAGCGTCGCAATTACTATTTTTGATACTCAATCTAAGCTGTTGCATTTGATTTTCAGAGTCGTTCAAGAATAAGGTGTACACCTTTTTAAGTAATTCTTCATCTCCAGAGAGGCGCTCGAGCACGTCAGCTTCGTTTATCGGCATGCCCGTTTGCTCTTCTGCCACGCTTTCAAACGGGTGAATAAGCACAGAGTCATCATCCTTAGCATGCACACCTAGCACATCTAGCACGTCAAATAACTGTTCGACGACCACAGGCTTAGTCACAAACTCATCCATTCCTGCATTGAGACAACGTTCTTTTTCACCCGCAAGGGCGCTGGCAGTCATCGCAATAATGATCGCATCTTTATACTTATCGCCACCTTGACCTTGACGGATCGCTCTTGTGGCCTGATAACCATCCATTCCTGGCATATTACAGTCCATAAAGATTGCATCAAAATCAACCTCTTGATGCTCAAATAACAGTAGTTTATTCACAGCATCTTGACCATCAACGGCAAAACTCACCTTAGCACCTTGTCCTTCCAAAATACCTTTTGCCACAATCCGGTTGATTTGATTATCGTCTACCACCAAGAAGTGACAGCCCGCGACCAAGTTACCACTTAATGCGACTGTCTCACCTGACTTCTTCAAGCTAGGCTGTAATCGAATTGCTTTATTTAAGTCAAATAGCGCGACAAATTCTCCAACCCGAAGCGGTGAAGTGATATGCACTATGTTATCAGCATCGTTAATATTCTGAAGCTCATCCCCCACTAAAATAAGTTTCTCAAAATGATTTTGAGCTGATTTCATTTGCATATAATCTTGCTCATTGGTAATGATGCATATATCACTCTGTGTCTCTCTATCAACGTACTCGCCACCGCATTTAGCGATAAGCTTAGCGATAGAGTCTGACTCCAATTTGGTTTTACTGAGCACAGAGGCTGTTTTTCCGGCCAATACTTCAGGCACGTTGATGGGCTTAGTTTGCGCACTAGAAAAGGGTAATTCAAACCAAAACTTGCTGCCTTTAAACTTTTCACTCTCAAAATGAATATGACCGAGCATTTTTTCAACTAACTGCTTACAAATAGAGAGTCCAAGGCCTGTTCCACCAAACTCGTTCGAGGTATTAGCTGATTCTTGACTAAACGATTGAAATAGCTTGTTTTGATTAGCTTTTTCAATTCCAACCCCAGTGTCTTCAACTATGACTTTAAGCCATACCGTGTCGTCTAACTGTTCGGTGATAACGGTCAATTTCACATGACCTTTTTTAGTAAATTTAATTGCGTTACTAAGGAGGTTATAAATTATTTGTTTAACGCGCGCCGCATCCCCACACAGTTCAATATGCGCTAAACCAGTTTGGTCCAAAATATAAGTGATACCCTGTTCTTTGGCTTTCGCCGACATAGACAGCGCGACATGTTCAATGACAGAGAGCGGGTTGAATGGTTCATTATCAATATCCAGCTTACCCGCTTCTATCTTCGACAAGTCCAGTACATCATTAATTAACGACAAAAGCGTAGTCGAGCTCGTTTCCATCATTTCTAGGTACTTATGTTGGTGCTTAGTAACGGGCTCTTTTCTCACCAAGTTTAGTGATCCTAAAATCCCATTGAGAGGCGTCCTCATTTCATGGCTGATAGTAGAAATAAATGCACTTTTCACTTCTGACGCTTTCGCTGCTTTATCCCGAGCGTCCACCAGCTCTTTGGTGCGCTCCTTCACCTCTTGCTCTAGTCGTTCATTTGCACCAACTAACTGTGCTTCCGCTTCTTTTTTCACAGTGATGTCTTCAACAAATAGTGCAACCCCCTGAATGCGTCCATTTCCTGCGTAGATTGGAGACAAACTAAGTGAAAGCCAGATGTTTTCATGGGCATTTAAGTCTAGTTGTAATGACTTAGACTCCACCACTTCGCCCTGTAAAACCATATTGGCATAGTGAAATAAAAACTGATGCACAGCCTCTGGCAAAAACTGTGGGTTGTTACCTAAACGACTGTTATTCAGCTGTTTAAAGAAGCGCTGTGCTGACTCGTTAAAGCTGGTGAGCTTTAAGTTGCTATCAAAGCCAAGCACACCATCTGATGCACCATCTAAAATCGCCTTAAACTCTGCTCGCGTTGAATCGAGCGCACGTAAACTGCTCGTATATTGCCAAAATGCAAAAAAGACTAGAGCGAATACACCGCAGGCAATAGCGAGTAAAACATAGGTGGTTAATCGTTTTTCATTGAGGCTTTGCTGATAAACAGCAAAAGGGATAAGATTAACGAGCTTAACTTCTAAGTTGTTAAAGTTAGCCCCTTCAACCTTGCTAATGAGCGCAAGAAACTGCTCTCCCGTTGATTTTTCTTCCACCAGTTGGATTTTATTGGACCATGGCGTCACGCGATATAATGTTTGAAAGTTGATTTCGGGGTTTATATCTTTGCTGTATCGTAGCGAAAATTCTGGGTGATAAATAAATGAGTCATCTGCGTCTAAGAGCATCACTTGTTGCATACTTGGCGCTTGAGAGACAATTCTATCTATCATTTTTTCAGCATTGGTATTGATAATCAGTATACCAAATAAGTCGTTATCTATATCGTAAGTCGGTAAAGTAAAACGTTTGGTTGGTTGAAAAGGCGTAACAATTTGTCCGTGCTCGCGATTTAAGTTGATTGTTGTGGAATAGATAGTACGTTCTGGCAGTTGCAGTGCTTGAACGTAATAGTCGTGCTTACTTTTATCTTGTAATTTGCTATCAGGGACCGTGATCACTTGGCCTAGTTGCCGCTCAACCCTAACCATTTCCATCCCAGAATGGGCGTCAAGTAGGCGGATTTGGTTAAGGCCATCATACGAATATAACATTGACCTAAAAATCGTACTTAGTCGTGCCCGCCAAACATCAAGCGGCGTGTTTTCTTGAGGGTCGATACCATCGTTTTTTTCCGCTCTGGCGATCCCCTGAATTGGCGGGGTGTCTAGCAGAAAATAAAGAAACCGGCGGTTATCGTCGATCTCTCCCAAATAAATATTGTTTTGCGCCGAATGAACTTGCTCCAATCGCTGATAAAAGCTCTCGTTCAGGTCACGATGGATACTGTTTTCAAAATATAAGATGGCACTCACCATTACGGCGAGCAGCAGTACAATAGCGCCCTTAGCAATATTGGAAGAAGACACATTTTCTCCTTGGACAGTGGCCTAACTGTTAGGCATAAAGACCTAAAATGCGTTTGCACTTAAGCACAAAGGGCAGCTACAAGCAAACGCATTATTAAATCTAGTCCAAATAGAAACAAAGACAAAGATTACTTACCCTGCACACGGAGGTTATTTACAATGTGATGCCTTTACGGTTATGAAAACGGTGATAATCAATGCTTGGCCCTTCTGGTACCACTTGGGTTGGATTGATCATCGTATGGCTAAAGTAGTAGTGCCTTTTAATGTGGTAAAAATCAACTGTATCTGCAATACCTTGATGTTGATATAAGTCACGTACGTACGCAGAAATATTGGGGTAATCTTCGATTTGCTTAATGTTGCACTTGAAGTGACCATGGTACACGCTGTCGAAACGGATGAGAGTCGTAAATAATCGCCAGTCGGCTTCCGTTAATTGTCCTTTCACAAGATAACGTTGCGCAGCGAGTCTTGCTTCGAGCTTATCTAGCGCGTTAAATAACGCGCTTACCGCACTGTGATAAGCATCTTGGGTTGTGGCAAATCCGGCCTTATATACGCCATTGTTGATGTTGTGATAAACAAAGTCGTTTATTTCATCGATTTCATGCTGTAGCGCCTCTGGGTAATAATCGGTGTCGTTTCCCGTTATCTGGTTAAAGGCACGATTAAACATACGAATGATTTCACTCGATTCGTTGCTCACGATTTGCTCCGTTTGTTTATCCCAAAGGACTGGCACCGTGACTCGACCCGAATAATTTGGGTCTTTTTTCGTATACAGCTGATGCATAAAACTGAGCTGATACAGGCTATCACCGACTTCTGGACGCTGACTGGTAAAACACCAACCTTGATCTAACATATCAGGGTCTACAATCGATACATCAATATGCGCCTCTAATTGTTTAAGCTGTCTGAAAATAAGCGTTCTATGAGCCCAAGGACACGCAAGGGAAACATACAAATGGTAGCGTCCGGATTCGGCTTTAAAACCCGCTTTACCCGTTGGCCCCGCACTGCCGTCTGCTGTTACCCAATTTCTTAGTTTTGCAGACTCACGCTCAAACTTGCCTTGGCTACTTTTTGTGTCATACCACTTATCGTGCCATTGACCGTCAATTAATAATCCCATGTAAACCCCCTATACAATATCGCCGAAGCGTCCTTGTTGATAATCTCTTACCGCTTGATGAAGCTCCTCTTGGGTATTCATCACAAATGGTCCCATATGCGCTATTTTTTCATTAATCGGCTGCCCTGCAAGGATCAAAAAGCCAACATCATCCGTCGCGAGGAGAGCGAGGTTTTGACTTGGGTCAAGCTCAAGCAACGTTTGCTCCCCATAGTTTCAAATCCAGCGATGCGGTTAATATTTACGCCAGCACCTCTTGTGTTGCCTGTGCTTTGTTCGTCGGATAATGTTCATAATAGCTCTCGGGTTAACCTGAACTTGGAATAATCAGTTCAGCGCAATTATTTAATAGTTAGCCTACCAAACCTGCGCGAGAATAAAATTAGTCAAATTTGGCTATTTCGTTCTATTGCGTCGAATGATTGTTCCAATCTATTACAACGCGTAGTCACACTGGTCAGAACAGTCTTTAACATTGCTCTCACCTAACAATTTTTAACAGTATTTACACAATTATCTGACAAGCTTGTGGAGCTACAATTTAACCCTTAATAGGAGCAAAGGATGAGGTCCCTAAGTTTATTGTTGTTTGCGCTGGCACTACTTGCGGCGTGTAGTTCAACAAGTCCGGTAAGCGTAAATACGGTTGCAGGTCCCCCAACGAATCTTACGGTTGAGATCACTGATGTGACCAATACCGATGGTCAAATGCTAGTACTGTTATTTGACAATAGCGCTGACTACCACAGCGATAAAAATGTGAATGATCCAGACGCTCACTTTTTCGCAAGCTGATTGTCACACCACAAACTCCTACCACGACGGTCACTTTTGAAGGCGTGCCTGCAGGCCAGTATGCGATCACGTGATCCATGACGAAGATGGTGATGGCGGCATGGATCGGATGATCTTCCCATTTACCGCATGCCAAGTGAGCCTTATGCACTGTCGAATAACATTCACGATAGCTTTTCAAAAGGCGATTTTGAAGAGGCTTTGTTTACTGTAAAGGCCCTGACACTAAGATCCAACTTGCCCTCTCTACGCATTTATCAAAAATGACGGGGCTGTAATACTTGAATACTCACAGGTGCTGCAATGCCTGTGAGTTACCTTTTAAGTTCTGACATTTGTCATTTTATTTTCTGACAACCCTCACTCACGCTTCATCTTATAGCAGCGCATACTGCAAATCGTACAGTTCAGTAGGAGCGAAGACGATGCGCAACGCCATTGAGTTATCAATATCAGTTTTGCATACACAATACTAAGCCAATATTATCAGACCTAAACCTTACGCTTGAACAGGTAAGGTTTATTCCATTCTTGGTCCAAATGGCGCAGGAAAAACCACCCTGATCAATATAATGCTTGGCAGACTAAGACCCACATCAGGACGAGTTTCAGTTTTTGGCCATCAGCCTGAGTCTGATTTTTGTCGCCAGCGCGTGGGTGCCATGATGCAGTTAGGCGGGCTACCTCTGCAAACAAGGTGAGGGAGTTTCTGGCGTTATTTGCAAGTTACCATCAAACCCCAATTCCATTGGAGCGATTAATTTCACTCTGCCAATTAGCACCATTTTTAGAACAAACTTTCGACACGTTATCTGGAGGTCAAAAGCAACGACTGTTTATGGCAATTGCACTAGCAGGCAATCCGACATTGTTTTTTGGATGAACCTAGTGTTGGTATGGATGTAGAGTCGAGGCAGCAACTGTGGCAGGCCATACGCACATTAAAACAGCAAAATAAAACGGTACTTCTTACCACACACTATCTTCACGAGCAGAAGCATTAGCGGATGAATTATTAGTGTTAAAGAAGGAAAATGTACCAAGCTTAACGACATACCTGAGCTTGCCAACACCTATCGTCGCTCACAAATCAAGTTCACCAGCGACCTGCCTGCTGCTGCACTGGTTAACGCATTTCCTATGATAGATCTGCATGTTAAAGGCGATCAGTTCACTATATTGACGGATGAGCCAAACCATATTGTGCAGCAGGTATTAGAAAAATTTTCTATCCGCAATTTGTATGTAGCCCCAATGAGCCTCGAAGAAGCTTATTTATCCCTAATGAATGCTAGGAGCGCTTAACCATGATAAACACAGCATCCTTTATACTTGAAAGCAAAAACTGAACTTTTGAGCACATTTAGAAGTAAGGGTTTTGTGATCCCAGCCACACTATTTCCTTGCTTGTTTTATCTTTTCTTCGGCGTGGTGTTCAGTCATCATGACTCCCATAACTATATGTATATCAATTATCTGATATTTGCATGATAGGACCTGCGCTATTTTCCTTTGGCGTTAACGTCGCCCTTGAAAAGCAAAATGGTTGGCTGATACTCAAGCAGCTCTCTCCCGTTTCTCCCTATCAGTATCTGCTCGCAAAATGTGTGAGTGCGACGGCTTTTTCATTGCTCGTAGCCTGCCTAATGAGCTTGCTGGCATTATTTTCCGGCGTGTCCTTAAGTTTAGCTCAATGGTTACTCGTGATTGCCATTGCCCTGCTCGGCACCTTGCCTTTGTGTATGTTAGGGCTGTTAGTTGGGGCTGTCAGTGTCAGCAAAAGCGGCACCTGCGGTGGTTAACTTAATTTACCTACCACTCTCGTTGCTTTCTGGCCTGTGGCTGCCTATCATGTTATTCCCTGAAGCGATGCAATGGTTTGCTTGGCTGTTGCCAACTTTCCATATTTCCCAATTGGCGCTTTCGACCATTGATGCCACCTTGGGTTTTCCAGTTTATCTCCATGTGGCCGTCCTAATTACACAAACGCTTGCATTATTCTTTGTCGCGCAAATTAAATTTAAGCAGGCTTAACAGGAACAACTAAAAGCGCACGGTCCCAACCTTTGTGCGCTTTTATTTCGTAATTACTTAACCTGAGGTTTGGATAAGGAATGTTCCAACTCATTGTTGCTAAAGCACAACTTAGTTTTTTCCTTGTCTAGCCAGAGAGTTTTAGGGAAAACACCGCTTCCGCGTCCTGCTCTCGCTAAGGTACCTACATCCTGTAGGCAAGGCGAATTTACGCACCAATAGCTGGCTATTGGAAGTGAATTCAACGCAGTTAGCGCTAAAACTGGCTGCTAGAAAGGCATTAATTATCCGCAGCTCAGGTTACTTACTCTCTACTAGCTTACTATCAATGCTGAATTTACCAGCACCTGACGCGGCGAGTGCGAGAAAGCCACCAGCCACTGCAATATTTTTAAAAAACATTAAGAATTGTATTTGGTCGGCCAGATCAAAGTGAAATAGCAACGCACTAACAATACTAAATCCTGCAAATGCAATTGCTGTCAGCTGAGTAAATGCCCCCGCAAGAATGAAAAGCCCTCCTATCAATTCAAAGGCTATAACCAATGGCAGCAGCTCGCTTAGTAATCCGCTTGAAGCCATGTATGCAGCATTACCTTCGAAGTATTAGATTTTATTAATCACAGCCAGTATAAAAATGGCTGGTAGCCCTACTCGGCCAAATAAAGATAATACTGATGCCATTGTACTGTTCGGTTTAATGATGTTAATTAGCCTGAGGTTTGGATAAGGGATGTTCTAACTGGCTATTTTTAAACTCAAATTAAATTAGTAAAAATATCATACATCATTCTATTGAAAAGAATTAAAGCTATCCAAACAGATTCGCTTCCAATAGGTAGTCAATCACCGCCCGTGTTCTAGGCGGAATTTGTTTACGTGATGGATAAACGAGAGAAAACACCAGTTGCTCGCTACTTAGCTCTGGACAGATCATTTGTAACTCCCGCGTTCAACTTCTTGCTTCACAGTAGAAGGCAATAATTGCGCAACTCCTAACCCTGATACTGTCATTTGTTGTAACAGCATAGGGGAATTGCACCAATGCACTTGAGTTGGTGTAAAGTTTACGGCTTCACCACTGCGATAAAACTGCGTCATCCCCGTTGATTTAGCCTGCTCTAACAGTAACCAAGGTAGCTGGTTTAGCTGTGTGTCTTTGCTTGGTAACCCATGCAATGCTATCAGTTTAGGACTTGCATAGAGCTTAAAACATTCTTGATGTAATTGCCTTGCAATCAGTGCGCTGTCTTTAGGAAAGCCAACCCTGATGGCGAGATCTATTTGGTCGTTAATAATATCGCGCTTGTCATCATCAACGATGATATTTAATTGGATCTTCGGATATCGCGCCGTGAGCTCAGAAAGTTTTGGTAACAGAAACTTATGTGCGGTGTCGTGTGTCATGGTTATTGAGACCATACCATGAGGCTCTTTGTTATCGAGCAATACCTCAACATCATCCAAAATAGCGTGCAATGAATGCGCTTGAGCCAAAATGTCACGCCCCTCTCGCGTTAGCGTGAGTTGCCTCGTGCTACGCTGCAGTAGTCGAACACCCAGCATGGTCTCTAACTGGGACACTTGTTCACTCACTCTAGAACGGCTAGTCGCGAGCTTTCGCGCAGCTTGAGCAAAGCTTCCCGCATCCACAACCGTTGCAAATATTGCTAATAGTTTTAATGCATTTAAGTCTATTGTACTCAATTTCAGAACTCACCATATCGAATTAACCCACTTATGATAACAAAAATTACCACGCATAATAGCCACATCCAATACATTCTCATTTTCAAAAGAGGTATACATCATGATCGCAATCACAGGCGCAACAGGCAAATTAGGTCAATTAGTTATCGAGTTTTTGGCACAAAAGATACCAGCTAAGCACATCGTGGCTCTAGTTAGAGATCTCGATAAAGGAAAGGCACTCACCAATTTAGGGGTCACCGTAAGGCAAGCTGATTACGACAAACCGCACACACTTGACGCAGCACTTACAGGTGTTGAAAAACTGCTGCTGATCTCAGGCAATCAGATCGGAAGCCGAACAGCTCAACACAAAGCAGTTATTGACGCCGCAGTGAAAAACCAAGTGCGCTTAATTGCCTATACCAGCATTTTGAATGTGGACAATTCACCACTAGAGCTGGCTAAAGAGCACAAAGAAACAGAGGCGTATTTGAGAGCAAGCGGCGTGGCTTATAGCATGCTAAGAAATGGATGGTATAACGAGAACTACACTGATTTAGTACCTGTATTTACAGCAAATCATGCGATTACCTCAATCGCGCCGCAAGCTCAGATCAACAGTGCTGCTCGTGCAGACTACGCATTGGCTGCTGCCACCATATTAAGTAGCGCTGGCCACGACAATTCCGTCTATGAGCTGGCTGGCGATAACGCATTTACAATTGAAGGTTTGGCACAAGCGGTGTCAAAGCATACTCAAGTTGAAGTAAAAGCAAAGTTTGTATCTGACGAAGAATATTTGGCCCACTTGGTTGCTCTCGGCGTACCAGCGGCGTTTGCTGCGTTATTGGTTGACGCGGAGGCACAAGCGCAACAAGGATATTTGGCAACCCAGAGTAATGCGCTCAGCCAGTTGATTGGTCGCCCGACCACAACGGTGGCCCAGTCGCTCGCAAAAAATTAAGCATATTTTACCGCTGATCTTGTGCACGGGCTTTGCTTGTGCACTTATTTTTTACTCAACCTTACCTTCTAAGGTTGATATCAATAAGTCTCGACTCACTAAAAAGCCACAAATGCTCACCACGACTAAAAAGATACCGTACATAGAGCCGATATAAACCCAGTCGCTTTGGCCAAACCAAAGGCTTGCACGAGTACCATCATTCACTAATAAGATATTAACAAGAGACAGTGTGATCACGCTGCGAAAATAAATCGGTTTATCCATATGGCTCGCAAATGCTGCGATAATGAGGGAGAACAGGCATAAGTAGAAGCCTATAACGGAAAACGCACCAGGTTGCATACTTGGATAAAATGCGACGAGAGAAAGGAGTACAGCAGCCCAACCGGTAGTTTTGTATATCATTATCAAGTCCTTTGAAAATGTTAAAAAGTGTTTGTTATGTAAACAGGCTGGAGTATGAGGTAATACTCGTAATTACGCAACTAAATGGTGATAAATATTAGCTGATATGACCTTTATTCCTTAGTTTTAAACCTATCAGATTGCCTTTGATTTTAAACCTAACCCTAAAGCATTAAGTGAAAATTTAATTAACGCATTATCAAGATGATAGCGCAGCTGAAACTCTTGTCTTTAACTGCGGTACACTGTCTTTTTCAAACCAGTCGTGCTTTTTTAACCAGATCTGATTACGAGGGCTGGGATGAGGTAATGGCAAATGACTTTGACTGGAAAAGTCAGCATTTTTTACCATCTCAGTTACTGATGAATATTGCGTTAAGTAGCATTTTTGCGCATATTGCCCAATAAGTAGTGTCAGCGATACGTGGCTGAGTGTAGCTAGCACCTGAGAATGCCACGTGGGCGCGCAGATTTTAGGTGGTGGTAAATCTCCAGATTTCCCTTTACCAGGGTAACAAAATGCCATTGGCATAATGGCAAAGAGTTCAGGGTTGTAAAACTGTATTCGACTTACACCCAGCCAGTCTCGCAATCTATCTCCACTTGGGTCATTAAACGGCTGGCAGGTTTGATGTGCTTTTAAACCCGGCGCTTGGCCTATAATTAAGACTTTGGCCTTATAACTGCCTTGGATGATAGGTTTTGCCCCCATGGGAAGCGCTTTATCACAAAGCTTGCACTGCCTAACACGTTCAAAAATATCCATCTTTCCTTACTTATTTTACCCAATGACACCAAGGGTCATTATGGCATAGCCATATTCAAAACCCCATTTAACCAACAAAACTTAAAGTGCTTAGTCGTTAAAACGACTCCACTCAATTTAAAACAAGTGCGAATCACTATCATTTAGATGCAAATTATTGGATAATATTCTATTACGTTTGCTGTCTTTTAAAGGGGTGCTATGCCTAGTCGGGATAACACAAATAATAAGGCTATTTTGTACAGAGCTGAAGTGCTTGCACGCTTTTTCATCGCTATTTTCGGCGGCTATTACGTGACTGTTTTAGCTTCATCTTTATTGGCTTTAACTTTACCTACTCCGCGCCTAGATGCGCTGTTATATGCATTAACAACTGGCATCGTCTTTTACGCCATTGTCTTTATTTGGGTGTTTGGATGCCGCTCTTTTAAAAAGGTATTTCTTGGCATGATCGGACTACTTTGTATTCTTTACGGTACTTTGACGCATTTTGGAGGCTCCCTGTGAGAGAGTCATTTTTCCGCAGTATGACTTGGCTACACACTTGGGTTGGTTTACTCGTTTGTTGGTTGCTGTTTTTAATCTTTTTTGCTGGTACTGCGAGTTTTTTCAGACATGAGATCAGTCTGTGGGCGCAACCTGCAACGCACCATCTACCTCATTATGATAGTGCCCAACAAAATGAAACGGTCAAAAAGAGTATCGAACGATTTCAAGATATAGCGCCAAACGCCGAGTCTTGGCGTATTGAAATGCCGACGGAGCGTCGCCCAAGCCTGCTATTAATGTACTCCGAAAAGCCAGCCGAAGGAGAAAGGCGCGGAAAACGTCACTCTGAGTATCTTGACCCAGTAACGCTGGAGGCACTTCCTGAGTTTAGGGAGACTAGAGGCGGTAACTTTTTTTACCGTCTGCATTTTGACTTGCATTACATGAACGCGATCACCGCGCGTTGGATAGTCTGTTTTGCAACTCTGTTTATGTTGATTGCGCTTATTTCTGGCGTGGTGATCCATAAACGCATTTTCAAAGACCTATTCCAATTTAGAAATGGGAAAGGGCTGAGAAGTTGGCTTGACGCTCATAATGTTTCTTCCGTGGTGGCATTACCGTTTCATATTATGATCACTTACACCGGCCTAGTGACGCTCATTTTTATGTTACTGCCACAGCCCGCCGAGCAGCGCTTTGAAGATACAAAAACGCTTAGAGCCGAACGCTATCCATTTCTGGCCCCTACCCAAGAGGCGGGACAACCACTGAAGGGGCTCGCATTAAATACAGCGTTAGATCATTATTTTACTAACTCTGGTGACGCACCGCTTCGCCGCATTGTGATCTCATCGCCAGGGGATGCAAGTGCAACGATTAAGCTTTATGCCAATGCTCAACGCGCAGTGCAGGATGATCCGCCCAGTTGGATGTATAGCGCGGCATCTGGTGAGTTGTTAAAAACACACAATGTGACGCTGTCTGGCGCTGAAAACCTCTATGGTGGAATGATAGCACTGCACACCGGGCGTTTAGCGGAGCCACTGTTACGTTGGCTATACTTTGTTGCTGGATTAGCAGGTTGTGCCATGATTGCAACGGGTGCTGTTATGTGGGCAAAAAGACTACGCCAAAAGCTCAAGGGTGATGACAAGCCGGGTGTAGGCCTTAGGCTTGTGGAGTCGCTCAATTTAGGCACCATCATGGGGCTGCCAGCCGCAACAGCAATGTTCTTTTATGCAAACCGTTTGCTTCCAATAGAATTAACAGGACGTGCAGACAAAGAAGTTCTGGCGTTCTTTGTTACGTGGGGAATATTCACTCTGGCCGCTCTATTTAAGTCGGATAGGCTCGCGTGGATGCTATCTGCGAAAGTAAATGCAATCATATGGGGCTTACTGCCTGTCGTAAACATGCTAACGACTGATGGCAGCCTCGTGAGCTATTTCATTAATGGTCAGTGGGTATTATTTGGTTTTGATGTGATGGCTCTTGGTATCGCATTCGGTTTCTTGGTTCAAGCCAAAAAGCTCGGCAGTACCAAAGCAGCACCAGCGACACCGCGTCGCCAAGCAAAACGCGAGGTAAATGCCTAATGGAATGGCTAACGTTTTTACTTTGCCTGCTAGCATTTATGGGTTTTGCAGTAGCAAAGCCCAATCACTATAAAGAAGTATTTGGTACACGTCCAAAAGGTAACGTAACAAGTCAATTAACCATTGCCGGCTGGCTCTGCCTCGGCGGCAGCTTAGCACTTGCTCTTAAAACTCAGGGGACCTACGGTAGCTTAGAGTTTATTGGTTATATGACCTTAGCAGTATTACTACTTATCGCTATCTTTGCGACCAAACCTAGTTACTTCAGATCACTATTTTACCTAGTCATTATCACTATGCTGCTCAGTACGCTGTATTGGATCATATTTTAACTAAGGCGCCACTAATGGCGCCTTTTTTAGATCACAATTTTACTAACATTCCTTTGTTAACTCTTTGAAACCACATCATTTAGCATAAAATATCAGCAATAATGACGCTATACACCGCAAATTTACTAACTCAAACTAAGTTAGGTTAGTAAAATCATGATCTAATGAGCTCAATTAGCTTAATCAGTTGGTAAAAACATGATCTGGTAGTCTTGTTATCGGACTAACTTAGTAAAATTCTGATCTAAGCGCCAAAGGAAATCTGTTGGTTGGTTAAATTCTGATCCAGAAAGCGAGAAGAGTAATTCTGCTCTGATCCGAGCTTAAGCTTTATCTTACCTTCAAGGTCTATGTGATAAGAAGATTAGCGTGCAATTTCAATTTGAAACTACCTCTTAGGATGATGGCAGTTTATCAGTGCCAGTCCCTTTATCTTTGAGCCTTTATCAACTCAGGGTAGGAAGCGCCCCTACCCTGAACACGATTTACTCGGCTTTATTCCAATCCAGCTGCATATCCCACACATATCGGTGCTCTGGCTCTAGAGGCTGTTGAGAATCATCGACTTGTTCAAGCACATTACGCGCTTTTACTATAGTGGCGTCACGACCGAACAGGTAGCTTTGCTCTTTGACAATGGTTAAGTAGGCTTTATTCAGCGCCAGCGCACGTGGTTTTGATGGTGTGATCAATTCATAAAGGTTCTTCGCAGACTGCACTTTTTTGCTGTTTACCGTGCCATCTTCGTTAAACCAGCGCATTAGCATCTCTTGGTTTTGCCTAAACTCATCACCGCCGCCAACACGCATCATATAGGTCAAGAATTCGCCCTGCTCTTCGCCTTTGTTAGGTACGTCTTGCATCTCTTTTAAATTGATATAACCCCAACCCAGTTTGCCTTCAACTTTACGTGCAAACGAGAAGGTTTGGTCATAGGTTGAGCCAATGGTTTTGTGACAGCCATTACAAAAAGCAAGCTCTTGCTCATGTTGTGGACGAAGTGCGCCATTTTTATCCTCTATATAACCGTTAATCGTCCAACCGAAGTTGTTATTGATCCCTTGGTCGCCCAAATAAAGCGTTTGTGGGTAATTTTCGAATGACTTTTCTTTCGCTTCTCTGTAGTAAGCAGCACCGAGTGATTGCTTGGATTTAAAGTTGTGCTTTTTCATGTAGCGCACTTCTTTCATTCTTGGCGCATTAAATACTTGGCCATTATCATCCACCCCAATATACCGAACGGTATGTAAAAACTCGGTGTCTTGTGGGTATAACTGATGAGCAAGCTCGATAGTATTGGCATCACCAAGGTAACGTTCACTGCGCAGCATGCTAGTGATCTTCGTGAGTTTGCCATCACCATTTAAATCTACGCCAACTCGCGATTCAGAAATCACTGGCGTTGATATTTCGTCAAGTCCCTTTACAGCCATTTCAACTAGGCTTAAGTTGGCAAGGTAAACGTCCTGATTATACGTTTCGCCTTTTTCTCTGAAGGCGTCAGCAAGGCGGATCATGACATCCCCCGTCGAGCCATTGGTTGGCCAAAAAGTACTAGGAAAAGGTTTATAATTGAATGCCACCCAGCCACTGCCGTCCTTTGCTATACCAAGCTCATCGAACGCTTTTTCTGGATATGCCAAGTTGTTAAGTGGAGTGATCTCACCTTTCCAGTCAGGGTTATTTTTTAGTTTTTCGATAAAAGGGGTGTAATTATCTTGGTTGACCCAGTTAGTAATATCTTGATCTGATATATCCTTGATAAGCTCAGAGCGATCTTTAAACAGGTTTTTCCAATGGTTTTTAAACCCAAGATCGGAAAACTCATAAGCGCCTTGTAAATTGGCATCGCGCATCATGTTTGGTCGGTTTTTTTCATCATATGATTGATGGCAGGCATAACAAGGGTTATTCACGCCATCCGTTTTGGTGTAACACTGAGGAGGGATCACTGATTCGGGGTTATAGACTTCATTGTGCTGCATAAATGCGGCCGCAGGAATATCATCACCCTGTTTATAAGGTGCTGTAGTTTGCGCCGACATAAGTGCGGTATTGGTTAGCCCTTGAGTCTGTTCATCATTACAACCAAACAAGGCTACGCTCGTCAATGCCACTAGAGTTAGGCTAACGTATTTCATTTTTATGACTCCAAAATTTTGCTAAAAAAAAGCAGCGCACCATTCAGTGCACTGCTACTTGCTTAATTATTTTGCTTTAGGGTCATAAAGCCAAAGCGTGTTGTTTTCTTGGAAGCCATCTTCACCAATAATGATGCGACCATCTTCCATAACGATTACGTTATCAGGCTGTGAAAGCTGATTGACATCACAACGCTCAGCGCCAGTTAGTGAAGAGCGGTAAGTTGCGCCCATGACAACTGGCTCAATGCGAGTTAGGTTATAGTTATTATCGATATGTGCACGGTATACACCGCCACAATCTTTAACACGCGCAGAAAGCTGCATGTCACCTTCGCCATCAATCATGGTGTTGTCGATATCAGAGATACCGATATACATATAGGCTTTATCTACCACTTCACCGGCAACAACATCTTGACCAGTTACCGCCTCAAGTACGCGGTTATGGTTGATGCTTAAGCCTTCAAGTTTACGCCATTCAGCCGTAGCGCCTTTTTGGCGTGCAGCCTGACGAGACTCTAGGAAGATAGCGCGGTTGTCCATCGCTTTACCTGCCGTTACTTTACCGCCACCGTTTGCAACTGTTGGATAAGTAGCAGCGCCTTCCGCCCACGCTTTTACATCAGCAACAGACAAATAGCTTGTTTGACCTTCAACATAGTCAGTCTCATTGATGCCGTCGTACTCAGCCACCCAAGTTTCAATCTGTGCATTACTGCCGCTACCCAGCTCAACCCAGCTAATGTCAAAGCCAGTTACAGCCGGATCGGTAAGGCCCGCATCTTGAGTTAGTTTTGCTGCGTATAGGGTACCTGCACTTAAGTCTTCTGGTTGATCTGCAACAAATTTAAATAGTACGCCACCGGTATCATCTTGTGATGAATAAACAGTACGACGGTCAGGCATTACAACCGAGTTTTCATGCTCATAACGACCGATTGTGAAGTGTTTTACAACATCAGGCGTTTCGGTTGTAGGATTTTTGATTTCCGCAATGTAACCGTAGCGATAAGGGTTAGGGAAATCAGGTGCCATTAACGCTTCCATTGTGTCATTGCCTGTTTCAGCAGGATTATTCCACTGTGGATCTTGTGTTGAATCAACTTCAGACCAGACAATCCATTCTTCCGAAGTCAGCGGTGTGCCCCAAGGTGATACTGAACCAAAGCAGTTGGCTGCTGTGCCTTTAACACCGTCGAAGTCTACCATCATGGCTTCTTCGATTGACCATTTACCCGTTGTCGCTTTACTCATTTTCAAACGACTGACACCACCTGGGTACGCTTCCCAGTTTGTGAATAGATAACCTGTGTTTGCATCGACTGGAATATAACCATTGAAATCAGGGTTATCATTTTTAATGATTTCTTCACCAGTTGAGATGCTGTAATGTACACCCAAACCACCCGCTAACCCTTTAGTGCCAAGGTTTGCGAATGTGTCACCTGTTTGGCCTAGAATTTGATATTGACCAATTGCAGAAATCACGGTTTGTTGTTCCATGGTCGAAGCTGGAACTGGCGCGCTTGGGATATTTGCAGGTAGATTATTAAAGTTCACACCGGTTAGTACACCGACAGTACCTGTATTGAATGGCTTGCTATTGAACTTATCAGTAGCAGTGTTGGTGTCATTTGGGTGCTGAACGTTGAAGAACAAGTCACCCCCTTCAGAAAGAAATAGACCAGTTACTTCAGCACCAGCTGGGACGGTTGCGATGCGAACAAGGCCTGGTACGCTGTAACTACCATCACGACCATTTTGGCCGTCTTGTCCATTTTGACCATCCTGTCCGTCAGTACCATTTTGTCCATTTGTGCCGTTTGAGCCATTAGTACCATTCGATCCATTAGTGCCGTTTGCACCGTCTTGGCCAGCAGTGCCCTGCTCACCTTGAGGACCCGCAGGACCTTGTGCTCCATCGTCACCATCACAGGCTGTAAGTGCCATTGCAACTGCTGCTGCAATAAGAGAATATGCTACACGCTTCATGAGTTACTCCAGTTCCTAAGTATTATTTTTTGTAAAGCGTGCAACAGTGTGAAGTGTTCCTGTTACAGTTGACTGAATGATTTATTAACCATTTCCTACAGGAATAAGACACTTATACTCAACTCACATACAGCCTCCCTTCTGTTAGCAAGTTAAAATACCCATAAAAGGAACTTTAGTGTAAAGGGGGTTTACACTATTCTTTTCGAACGGTTTCGTGTCTCATATAGATAAGTTCATTGGTGTTAAAACCATATTGTTCTGACATCGTTTTAAACTTGTTCATTACGGTATCCGACACTTTAGGTGCTCTAGAAAGCAACCAAAGGTAATCACGATTGTAGCTGGTAACAAATGCATACTGGTAGTCTTCATCTAACTCGAATACCACATAACTGCCATAAAACGGACCAAAAAATGACACTTTCAGATGCGCTATTTCATCATTTGCAACAAACTTAGCTTTGCCAACCGCTTCTTTCCACTCTCCTTCCTCTGTTACATATCCCTTATTTATGACTTTAATTGAACCGTCGGGATTTTGGCTATAAGTTGCCGTGACGTTCTGCATTCCTCTTTCAAATGAATGGTCTAATCGCGCGATTTCATACCAAGTGCCTGTATATCGCTCAACATTAAAGTCTTTAACTGGTTTGATGCCCTCAGGCAGCCCTGTGCATGCTGAAACTGCAAGCACTAAAATCGCTGTGAAAAATAACTGTCGTACTTTCATATAAGTTCTCCATATTCCATCTTGATGTCATACGTAGTAACCAAGCACTAAGGTTAACGATAGGTTCGATTTTTATCTAGTAAAAGCAAAATTTAATTCAAACCCTTACCATGCCAATTTCACTTTATTTATTTTAAACTTACGTGTAAATGAATAGATCGCAGCAAAGTATGATGAATACAGCACAGAGCAAAAAAATACTAACTCATGGTTTGGGTGTAGCAACGGGTAAGGTTGCGTTTTATATTGAACATCCGCCACGCATAGAACCTTATAATAATTTGATGCAAGTCAGTGCGTTAGCCAATAGGGAGATCGAACATATTAATGCGCATTGCGGCAATGGTTGGCGGAAAATCTTCAATGTTTTTGCCAAGTTTTTATTTGCTGCAAAGCTGCCAGATCACGATATTACTAACTATTCAACTTGGCAGTCATATCGAGATAGCGCGTTACTTCAAGCTTCAAGTCAAGAAGCCCTGCTCTTCTCAACGCCTGATTTTTCAGCAAAAACATACGATTGGCATATAATTGCAGGACGCACCTATGCAAAATCATTGCTTAGAGATCAGATTTTTACTAACAATCTAATTTGGCTAGATGATGAGTTCGCCGTTGACTATAACTTGCGCCTTATCATTTCGCCATTTTTGGATTATCGCCAACTTAGTAATATAAAAATCAATAAGTTAGTAGATATAATAAGACAAAGTTAGATATTAGGCGGCAACTAAACAGCATACCAATTCGTGAATAGATCAGTGTTTTACTAAGTAAAATACTGATCTCCCTTCCGCATCATGGTCATTGAGATCAGAGTTTTACTAACTTTTTAGAAGTAAATGACCTGAGGTTTAGATAAAGCGCAGTGACGCCAGTGGCGGGGCAGCAATTGGCTTGGTATAGATCACTATTTTACTAACTTAATGTAAGCTACTTTGAAAGAGTAAGAATGGAAAGCCACACCCGAATATGGTCTGGCTTATTTATCCGAAGCTCAGGTTATTTAGATAAAAACTACTGCTTATCTACCACAAAGCCCGCAAAGCCAAGGGCTTTAAAGAAAGGTTTGGCAATGCCAAAACCTGCGGTGTCTAGCAGCTCTGCAAGGCGCATTTTATCCACGGGGTAAAACTCATGCTCTAAATTCACCCTCATACGCTGCTCGCCAACATCAGTCAGCCCAAGTTGTTTGCAAACAATTAATTGCGCTTCACGTTCAAAGCTTGTCGCAGGTTTTTCTAAGTCGGCAATAAAAAGACGCCCATTCGACTTTAGCTGCTCACTCATTTGTTTAAACAAGCTTGCTTTATCGCCGTTATCTTTTACAAAGTGCATCACCAGCAAGCACAGTACTGCATCCGCTTGGTAGGCCTGTGGTGAAATCGCGCCATGATGGATCTGCACACGCTCCTGTAGGCCCAACTTAGTAAAATGCTGATCTGCAATTGCCAACATATCAGCAGATACATCTTGCGCTATAAACCGCCAACTCGGGTTTAGCTGAGCAAGCTCTACAATTTCTTTGCCTGTCCCTGCACCCACAACCAAAATGGTTGCGCTATCTGGGTAAAGTGCTAAAAGTTGCGCCCCGGTAAGTTGGTGAATTAACGCATAACCTGGCACCAGTTTTGTGATCCTAGAGTCGTAGTTTTGGGCTTCTTCGCCCGTAAAAGTCGGCATCCAAATTTCCTTATGTTTGTGGTACTAAATTTAAAGATGAGTAGCCTCCCGGCTGTTTATTCACATGGATACGGGTAGCGATCCGCTCGCTCATCTGAGCAACATGCGAGATCACTCCAACCTTGCGGCCTTGTGATTGCAACGCGTCTAGTGCATCAATCGCGACACCTAGCGTCTCGGGGTCTAACGTACCAAACCCTTCATCAATGAATAATGAATGTATTTGCACTTTATTTGATGAAAGTGCAGCAAGTCCAAGTGCTAAAGATAAAGATACCAAGAAGGACTCCCCTCCAGATAAGGTGTTGACACTACGTTGTTCGTCAGCCATATCTTTATCTATGACCGCAATTTCTAAAGATTGCTCAATGTTGGTAAGCAGATAACGTCTAGAAAGCGTATGCAATTGCTGGTTAGCATACTGCAATAAGATTTTTAGCGTTTGCGTTTGCGCCCAATTACGCAACTTTTTGCCTGTTGCGTCGCCTAATAACTTATCTAGCAAATGCCACTGCTCGTAGTCTTGTTGCAACTGAGCGAGATTTGCGGCTTGCAAAGAGAATTGTTGTTTATTCTGAGCATCAACCTCTAATGCACTTTGCACTTGTAGTAACTGATTTTGAGTTTGTTCAAGTGCTTGCGTCGTCTCGGCATGACTTTGCTTAACTTGTTCACTATCAACCCCATCAGGGTACTTACTTTCAAGTTGGCTGAGTTCTTCACGCTGATGACTAAGCTGCAGCTTAGTGTTTTGAAAGGCTTGCTGAACTTGCGCACACTTTTCTAAATTCGCTCGAGCTTCATCCAAAGAAACCTCAAGTAACGCTAATACTTTTACTTTGTCTAGCTGCCCTTGCTGGTCGAGCAACCATTGTTCAAAACGCGCATCAAGTTGCTGCAACCGGGATGTTTGCTCGGCAATTTGCTTTTCTAGTTGCGTCAGACTGTGTTGGGTCTTTTCACGCTGTGCTTCGGTTTGGCTCAGCGCTAGCTGGGTTTGTGTGATCTGCTCTCGGCTTTGCTGTTCTTGCAGCTTAAGCTCTGCAATCCAATCATCCAATCTGGTGTGCTGCTGTGGTAAGTATTCAGCACGTTCGCGATTGAGGCGTTCAATATTCTGCTGATGTTGTAAAAGCGTATGTTCTAATTCTTCAAGTCGCTGCGCTTCATCTTGTTTTTGTTGACTGACAAGATGTAATTGATGCTCAAGCTGAACTTTTTCCGCCGTTAACGCATCAGTGCGCTCGGTGGTTTTTAGCCAAGTTTGCACCCCCGTTTTAAGTTGCCTAATGGCAGCTTGAGGAGATGAATCAAAGTCTTGCCACCACGACTTATCGGAAATTAACGCTTCAAGCCGATTGCGTAAGGCAGCCACTGTTTGTGATAGCTGATCATATTCGGTTCGCAAAAAGGCAATATGATTACCTAAATCATGGTGCTGCTGCTGAAGTGCCTGCCCTTTATGTTTAGCCTGCTCGAGGTGTTGTTGTGCCTGCTGAACCAATTGCCACTGGCGGTCGATATTATTGCGTAACTTGGATAGTTCATTTAGCCGTGACTGAATACTCACGAGTTGCAATTCAGCTTGCTCAGCGCTGCCAACTTTATACTCATCACTCAACGCATCTAGTCGAGCGCGATTCTCATTTATTTGCTTAGTGCAGTGAGCAATTTCCTGAGTGACTGACTGCCATAGCGCATTTTCACGCTCTTTTTCACCGACTTGTTGATTATAACGCTGCAACACTTGCTCACGAGCTTGCTCAGCAGCTTGATACTGAGACCGAAAATCCGATAGTAACTGCTCCCAATGGGCATCGATGTGCTCTACACCATAAGGATGTTCTTTTGAGCCACATACCATGCATTCTTGCCCTGCTCGCAATTGAGCGCGTAAATCGCTGATCCGCTCACTTGCGCGTAACTGCACTTGCTCCAAGTTATCACGAGTTAGGGCTAGGCGCTGCTTAGACAACTCATCTTGCTGCTTGGTATCTCGGATCAGTATCTCAAGCCTTTCCAAGCCAATATGATGTTGAGTTTGTTGCGATCGTAGCTGATGCAGCAAGGCATCTCCTTCTTCGATACTACGATAAGCCTGCACGCATAGAGACCAATTCTGCAATGCCAGATTTAGGTCTTGTTGAGTCAAAGGTGCGAGTGCTTCTTTTAATGCGGAGAGCGCGCTGGCTTCGGTGTCGTAAACCTTTTGTAGGTGCTGTGCCTCAGCCTCATGTTTGCTCAATTGTGTACCTAGCGCTTGCTGTTCGTTCGGTAATTTTTGCAACTGGACTTCATAATCATTACGTTGTTGTTGGTACTTTTGCAGATCATCGAATTGAGGTTGAACCACGTTCCATTGCCCGGCAATATTGCTAACTGAGTGCAAATTCGCTTGCTCATGCTCTAACTGCTGTAATTCAGTATCGATTTCGCCTTGTTGCACTTGATACTTCTGTATTGCAGCCTCATGTTGCGCAATAAGATTGGCGTGTTTATCTAGATAGGGCTTAGTTTCTCGTTCTTGCGCTTTATGTAGGCTCAGCTTTTCATCCAATATACGAATGCTGTTAAAGCTTGGTTCTAACTTTACAAAATTGGCTTGCTGCGTAATAAGCTGCTGTTCCAGTTGCTGCTGTTTTGCTTTGAGCGTTGTAATGGCGGATGCAAAATCTTGTTGCTGCAGTGCTAGCCGCTCTTGAGATAGCTGCGCAAAGCGTTTATCCGCCAGCTCATGCTGCTCACGGTTATCACGCATCTCATTGGCTTTTAAGACTTGCTGCGCATATTCCTGCTGTGGCTTTCCCTCTTCTATTTGCTGCTCAAGCGTTTGTAGCGAGTGTTCCACCTCAGCTATTTTTTGCTTTCTTAGCTCGACATCCGCGAGCCATTGCAGCTGAGCTTGCAGCTTTGTACTTGTTTCTTGTTGTCGATTTCTTGTATCAAGCAATCCCAACTTCTGTGCTTCAAGTTCGGCATGCTGCTCTGGTGACAAGAGCACAATTTGACCTAGCCTATCTTGCTGAGATTGCAGCTCAGTTTTCTTTTGCTTGTGCGCTTCAAAAACCGCTTTACCGATATTGCTGAACTTTTCGGTACCCGTAAGACATTCTAGTAACTGAGCCCGTTCATCTCCCCCTGCCTTCAAAAACGCGGAGAATTCATGCTGAGCAAGCAACACAGCTCGAGTAAACTGTTCAAAGTTAAGCCCGACTAGCTGTTCGATTCGTTGTTCTGTTTCTTTTTTCTTCTCACAGACTAGGGTCATATCTGGTAGGCTAAACAACTCAATAGTGGCAGTTTTTAAATTACCTTTAGGGCTTTTTCTAGCGCGCTCTACCGACCAACTAGCTTGATAACGTTTGCTATCTTGAGCAATAAAAACCACGCTAGCAGATGCCGCAACACAGCCCCGACGCAATAGGTTTCGCGGGTCGTTTAACTTAATGTTATCGCCATTAAAGGCAACTTTCTCTTTGTCGTCCGATTTTAACCGTGCGGTTTTGCCATAAAATGCAAGGCAAACCGCATCCAGTAAAGTGCTTTTTCCCGCCCCTGTATCACCGGTAATGGCATAAAGACCGGTGTCTTTGAGTGGTGCCGCAGTAAAGTCGACTTCAGCACTTTCTATAGAGGCAAGGTTGGTGATTAATATTTTTTCAAGTTTCATTGCACTACTCCTCCATGCTCGCGATCACTTCTGCTAATTTTTCATGCAATGTCGCGGGTGCTTTTTCCTGCTCAGGTTCAATTTCGCGATAGGCAATATCCAACAAGGTATTGGGTGATAACGATTCAACTTTGCCCAAATCTTCAAACAACCACTCACTGGCAGCTGCGCCTTTAGACACCCGCTCAATACCACAAAACTTAATATCCTTTCCTTTTAGCGCTTCATCAATCTCGGCCCGAAAGCGGCTATTGGTTTCAGCTGCAGATAATTTTAAGCGAACATAGGGAGCGCTATCGAACTTGCTAAAATCCTGCGCCGCGATAGCTTCGCATAATTCAGCCAAGCGCTTTGCACCATCTTCAGGGATATATAACACATCTTTAAAACGGGGAACGTAAAGGGGGTTTACATCGACCAGACCTTGCTCATTAAATTCAGCGAGCAATACTTGATGCTTATAATTGCGTTCGGAAAATGACATTGGCAAAGGTGTGCCGCAGTATCTGATAGCACTTTGCTTAGCGACGGTTTGCGCTTTATGTAAATGGCCTAGTGCAACATAGTCAAACTGCTCGCCAAACACGCCGGCAGACACCGCATCAAAGCCGCCAATGTTGAGGTTACGCTCAGAATCTTCAGAAATCGTTCCACCCTTGGCGTGCAGATGCCCCATTAGCACAATAGGACCTTTCACTTCTTCTATCGTGCTTAGCGCATGCTGATAAGCTAATTGCACCCCGGTTTGATAGTCAAACTCGTCATCTAGCGGTTTTGGTAAATCAGCACTGCGCAAAAATGGCATTGCCACAACATGCATATGCTGCGCTGCGATGGGTAAATCGATAACAACTTGTTCAGGCGCTTGCTTGTTAAAGCGTCCAATAACATGGGTGTTGAATAAGGTTAAGAGTGGTTTTGCGGTTTCAATGCGATTAGCGGAATCGTGGTTGCCTGCAATCAGAATAATGTGCAGCTGAGGACACAGTTGAGATGCTTTTTGGATAAAGGTATACAGTTGCTTTTCAGCACTCGCGGGCGGTGTTGCGGTATGAAAAATATCACCGCTGATCAACAGTACATCAATTTGCTGTTCAACCAGCGCATCGCATAGCCAGTCTAAAAACAGCTGATGCTCTTCACTGCGATCATGCTCGTAAAACGATTGCCCTAAGTGCCAGTCAGACGTGTGTAAAACCTTCATTTAGCGTTCCTTTTCCTATAGAAACGCTAATATAGCATCGTCGAGCAATATTCGTCTTGTGAATATTGACGCTTTAACAGCTTAGTGAGTCAACTGCCACCAAGCAAAAATGATTATAGGTAATGCCAGTAAAAAGAATTTAGCAGGTAACTTGAAAACACGACTATGCTTATCTTGCACGCGTTTAATCGCCGATTTCTCGTTACAGGCAGCTACTTTATCAACATAAAAATAGCCGTCATCTAAATAATCTTTACAGTTTTGTTCGTCTGCAGGAATTGCAACAAACTTCTCTTGTTTTTTTAGTATGTAGAAATCCATACTGCCCACCACATTTGATTCGCTAAACGGGTATTTAGTACAGAGCAAAACTAACGCCAGTTTTACCCATAGATTGTAAAGTGCGCGATTTTAAAGACAAACTTGGGTCAATATCAACAACTAATTTTGTTTTCTTTATTTATTTATAAAATGTAGACAATAACCCAGCAAAATACCTTTTTGGCATACAAATTAATTTTTTTGAGCATTGTGTTTTTTCTATCGAAAACAACAGATTAAAAAACACTCAAAACAGCGTAATTTCAGTCGTGCCTAAATCTTGTTACTTTATCTCAAAACTTTGATTTATGTGTTTTTATTTGTCAGTTTATTGACACGTAGAAGGTTTTATTTGTCTTCCTTTGTCACCATGCAAATCCCCTCTACTCACTCCGAGCAAAAACTGAAATAAAAATGTTTATTGGTCAATGCTTTGGCACGATAAAATGGGAAATAACAATGAAAAAATCAACACCAGCCATGCCTTTATTGGTTGCACTAGCGCTATCCGGTGTCGCACACGCCAGCGCCATTTCGCAAACCAAAGGGCATTTTGAAGATAAGTTTCGCCAATTAGATGAGACTTTACCGACCCCAAATATCTACCGCAGCGCAGCCGGTGAGCCCGGAGAGCGTTATTGGCAACAAAAGGTGGATTATGATATTGATGTAAACTTGGACGAGAAAGCCAAAAGGTTAACCGCTACGCAGACCATACATTACAAAAATAACTCTCCTCACACCCTCAAATATTTATGGCTACAATTAGACCAAAATATCTTCAAAAATGATTCAATTGCTGAACGCACTGCAACTTTTGGGAACGAATTACAGAGTAATCCGGTTACAAAACATGCAAAAATTTCACTAAATCAACTCAGACGCCAGCAGTTTATGGATGACACTGAGCTTGGTTTTATCATCAATAATGTCAAGGACGGTCGCGGTAAACCGCTCAAGGTCACGATTGTTGATACCATGATGCGTGTTGACCTAAACGAGCCGCTCAAATCAGGTAAAGATCTACAATTTAGTATGGACTTCGCCTTTAATATTGTTGAAGAAGATGCCGTTGGCGCACGTTCGGGTTATGAGCACTTTGAAAAAGACGGTAATGACATCTTTTTGCTCGCGCAATGGTTCCCTCGCCTAACGGCGTATACAGATTATGAAGCTTGGACCAACAAGGCGTTTCTTGGCAGTGGTGAATTCACGCTCGAGTTTGGTGACTACGACGTTGAAATCACGGTGCCGGCCGATCATATCGTTTCTGCAACCGGTGAGTTAGATAACCCAAAGCAAGTTCTGAGCAAAACCCAGCGTGACAGACTAGCGCAAGCAAAAACAGCAAAACGCCCGGTATTCGTCGTTACTGAAGAAGAAGCACTAGAGAACGAAAAAGCGGGTACAGACGACACCAAAACGTGGCGCTTTAAGGCCAAAAATGTGCGAGATTTTGCTTGGGCTTCATCACGTAAATTTATGTGGGATGCTAAAGGCTATCAGCAAGGTGGTGACGAGCAGCCTCTCGTGATGGCCATGTCATTTTTCCCCAAAGAGGGTGGTGACTTGTGGAAAAAGTACTCCACCGAAGCCGTTATTCATACCATGGAAGTCTATTCACGCTTCTCGTTTGATTACCCCTATCCAACCGCGCAATCAGTAAATGGTCCTGTCGGTGGGATGGAATATCCGATGATCACTTTCAATGGTCCTCGTACGAAATTGCAAGATGATGGCTCTCGCACCTATTCACTGGCCGAGAAACGTTTTTTAATCGGCGTTGTCATTCACGAAGTAGGGCACATCTACTTCCCTATGATAGTCAACTCAGACGAGCGCCAGTGGACATGGATGGATGAGGGCCTCAATAGCTTTTTAGATGGCGTTGCTGGCCGCGAATGGGATCCCACCATTCCTTGGGGCGTTGAGCCAAGAGATGTTGCTGCCTACATGAAATCTGAAGATCAGTCTCCAATCATGACGCAATCAGACAGCGTATTGCACTTAGGCCCAAATGCCTACACGAAACCTGCTGCAGCGCTTAATATTCTGCGCGAGGTGATTTTAGGCCGTGAGCTATTCGATTTTGCATTTAAAGAATATGCCCTACGCTGGAAATATAAACGCCCAACGCCAGCTGATTTCTTTAGAACGATGGAGGAAGCTTCTGGGGTCGATTTAGATTGGTTCTGGCGTGGCTGGTTTTACAGCACTGATCATGTCGATATCTCACTAGATAAAATCTATCAATTGCGGTTGGACACCAAAAACCCAGACATCGACTTTGGTCGCCTACGTGAGTTTGAAAAGAACAAACCAATGTCGTTATTCGTCAAACGCAATCAAGAACAAGGGCGCGCACTTTGGATTGATAAAAACCAAGACATAACAGACTTTTACGATAATAATGACCAGTTTACGGTAACCAATGAAGAACGAAATGAGTATCGTGAGTTTTTATCTGAGCTTAAACCTTGGGAAAAACGTACTCTTGAGCGCGCGGTAAAAGAAGACAAAAACTATTACGTATTTAAGTTTAGTAATGTCGGTGGACTCGTGATGCCAATCTTACTTGAGCTCACGTACCAAGATGGTAGCAAAGAAGAGCGGACTATCCCTGCCGAGATTTGGCGTCGCAATGCCCGTAACGTCAGCAAGCTAATTATTACAGATAAAGATAAACCGCTTGCGTCCGTGACCGTTGACCCGCGGTGGGAAACTGCTGACGTTGATATTGAGAATAACCATTACCCAAGACGCATTATAGAATCTCGCCTAGAGCTCTATAAAAAGAAAGAACGTGAAGGTAAAGTGTATCGCGATATCATGCAAGACGTTAAAGCCGAGCTAAAACCACTTGAAGAGAAAAAGGATAACTAATGAAAACCTGGCGCTTAGCCTGTTTATTTGTGCTGATTTCACCGCTTTGTCAAGCGCACCAATTAAAAGCAGCGGTCACCACGGTGTTATTTAACGAACGCAGTGGTAATATCGAAATCATGCACAGATTCTATCTCCATGATACTGAGCATGCGGTAGAGAGCCTATTTAGTCACAATGCCGATATATTTAACAATGTTGCTGATAGAGTGAGCTTTGCGAATTATGTCAGTAAGCGCGTTGAATTAAAAACAGGCGCAGGTAAAGTGCTGCCCTTAAATTTGGTTGGTGCGGAAATTGATGGCCAATTTTTTTGGGTATATCAAGAAACACCGCTGTTCTCACCAATAAATGAACTTAAAATGCGCCATAATGCACTCAGAGATGTGTGGTCAGAACAAGTCAATTTAGTAAACTTTGAAGGCAAAGGAAAAGTCAGGTCGTTGCACTTTGATGGTAATGATGATTGGCTAAGCGTCACGTTTTAGGTTATCTAACTCGCTAAAGTTAAAAGGCACTCCGGTGCCTTTTTTACTTTATCAACTCAAGTTCTGCGCTAAAGTTAAAGAATACTTTTTAATGCACGATGAGGAAAAGGAATGATAGCCTCAATAAAGCTGGTGTTGACCTGCATATTACTGACGTCATTTAGCGTCTGTGCAAACGATTTAGTGCGCTATAACATCTCTAAAGAATTTGCAGATCCAAAACAAGACTACTACATCGCGTTATTAAGGCTGGCTCTAAATAAGAGCCGCGATAAATATGGCGCTTACCAACTCAGTGAAAACTCTTTCGATCATACCCCTCAAGGACGCACCTTAGAAATTTTGGAGCAAGGGAAGCTTTTAGATGTTCACTGGAGTATGACATCCATCAAAAGAGAAAAGAGTTTAGCGACGGTATATGTGCCGCTACTAAAAGGAATGATGGGCGCGCGTTTATTTCTCATCCACAAAGATACCGAAGAAAGACTCTCTTTGCTTCACTCTCCCGCCCAATTAATGAGTTTCACGCTTGGTAGTGGTATCGACTGGCCCGATACTTCAATCTACGAAAAAAATGGCTTTGTTGTAGTCACTAGCATGGCTTCTTTGCTACCAAAGATGTTAGAAGAAAAACGCTTTGAGCTCTTCCCTCGCGCACTTCACGAACCATGGACAGAGTTACAAAGCATGGATAGCACAGTAGTAGAGTCTAGGTTCGCGTTTTGTTATCCCACTGCTATGTACTTTTTCGTCAATAAAAATAATAGTCGACTCAAGGAACGCCTTAGCTATGGCCTCAACAAAGCAATAGAAGACGGCTCATTTGATAGACTATTTTTCAATCATCCAATTACTCGTGAAGCCATTGCAAAAGCCAAATTTGAGGATAGGAAAGCTTTAAAACTTCAAAACCCAAACTTGAGTGGTCACACAAGGGATACCCTGTTTAACGCCAAATATACTTGGCAACCTATCCACCAGTGCATATCGCCCAACTAGGCCCAGTCCAGCGTGATAAGCTACTGACACTTGAATTATCGGCTTTGGTTAATTAATTTGGGATTGGTATGTGTAAGTAAGGGATATCTAGTTTTTTGTAGATTTATCAGCCTAATCAGTAATTCGTTTTATACGATAACATCGCATACCAGCGCTTAGTGCCTAAGCCCTGTTTATCTTTCAAGTTTGTTTTTGCAGCAACGGTCAACAGGCCCTAGAACTTTCAGCTAGAATGAATTCACCACCAGCAAATAACACAAATAAAGAAGGCCATTACCTTGATCAATATTCCACCCAATATCCCACGCTCAAACAGCCCGATTGGTAGAAAGCTTGGTAGCTTGATGCTTAAGATGATGGGATGGAAGATAGCTGGCACCTTCCCAAGTGAAGAAAAGTTTGTAGCAGCCGTCGCGCCGCATACGTCAAACTGGGACTTTTTTATTGGCATTGCTGTCAAGCTTGCACTTGATGTTGAAATTCGTTTTTTAGGCAAGCACACCATTTTTACCCCACCATTTGGCTGGTTATTACGCAAATGGGGTGGAATTCCGGTTAGGCGAGATACACCGCATGGTATGGTCACGCAGGTTCGCGATATTTTTAATGCCAGCGACAAATTGATTTTGGGCTTAGCTCCAGAAGGAACTCGTAAATACACTCTAGAATGGAAAAAAGGCTTCATCTACATTGCGCAATCCGTCGAAGTCCCCATTGTGCCTATGGCAATAGACTACCGCAGTAAAACTTTTGTTATTATGCCAGCGATCGACAATACAGCAGAGCTCACGCCAGATCAGTTACTTAATCAAGTCAAACTACAATTTTCAAAACAAATGGCAAAATACCCTGCACACGCATCAGGACTATGAATAAAAATATCGATGAAGATCAAAAAGATTAAATTGAAATACCATTATTTCAGACAAAAAATAATAAAACTATCAGCTATTTCAAAAAATAAAGCTAATCCAATCAAACACTTTGAAACAGCACACTTTGATTACATTAGCTTGACAATTACAAGCCATAACACACTTAACACGCTCACATTGTAAAGATTTGTTAATGACATTTATACATATATATCATGAAGATATTTAATTTTAACTATCAACAATGAAAACATTCAGTAAATTAAAAGTTGATAAGAAGGCTGCATCATGAATAGTATTTCACTACTTATTAACGTCATCGTGGTGAATTATGCGAGTGCTCATTGTTGCATTACTTATTGGTTTTATTGGAATTGCCTTTTGGAAAATGATGCCAGAAGCTCAACCTTCACAGGTAAATTTAATTCAAGCTTCACACAACTTAGAAACTGATAACCAGGCAACTCCAAAGCATGAGACGCTTGAATCGAGCCCTGAGCAGGTCACCCCTACAGCGACGCCAATACAAAAGGGCAATGACTTTTACGCTGTGAATAAGGTATCAAATAAAGCAAAAGCAGTGCTTTCAGCCGCAAAGGTTTTACCACAAGATTTAAGCAACGAAGCGTATATTGAGTTTGACTTACCTACACTAAGAGAATTAGAAGGCGGTGATAACTTTGAATTGTTAATTCCGCAAACACAAGAGTCATTTGTAGCAGAAGTGACAGGCATATCTTTAGCGGAAAACGGCGATAAAAGTGTTTTTGGTAAGGTAACCGGTGCTGATGGTCGTTTCCATACCACCGTTTTAACCGTAGGCAAAGACGCCGTATATGGTCAACTTACCGCCCCAAGTGGCAACTATGTATTTGAATCAAAAGATCAATTTGGCTGGATTGCTGCCAAGCGAGACTTATACCGCTCCCACAAAGAAGAAGAACTACATCCGCATGATAGCCATGACGAAACAGACCATAACTCAGTTTCTGTGAAGAAAGATATTTTTCAACCCAAAAGTAACGTTAACTAAAAAGAAAGGAAAAACAATGAAAACAACAGTAAAGGCAGCATCGCTGGCAACGGCACTCGCTCTATCTGCAAGCGCATCAGCAGTAACCGTCGATATCGGCATTCTTTATACCGATCAATCTGCGGCTGCTACGTCAAACATTAATACTAAAATCAATCAGCTGATTGCGTTTACAAACCAAGTTTACAGCCAAAATGGCATCGATCTGCAACTACGTCTTGCAGGTACACAAAACTTAGGTAACTACAACATCACACCAACGAGTGCTTGGTTAGATTCTGTGACTAACAGTAGCTATGTAGCTAACCTTCGTAATACTTGGCGTGCAGATATGGTTGCGGTACTTGGTACAGGTGAGCGCAATGGTAACTACATCACATGTGGTCTAGCTTGGGTAGGTCAAGGTAGTAATGGCAACCTATATTCAAGCATGAGCAACCGTATGTTCAGCATTACAGGTATCGATTGTGGTGCAACAACCTTTGTACATGAGCTTGGTCACAACCAAGGTCTAGCGCATTCACGCAAACAAGGTGACACCAGCGGTGGTGTATACGTTGATGGCATGGGCCACGGTGTACAAGACAACTTCGCTAGTATCATGGCTTATCCACATGTATTTGGTAATGCAACACAATACGACTACTTTGCAAACCCGAACTGGTCTCTTGGCGGCGTGCCTTATGGTGTAGTTGGTCAATCATATGCTTGGAAAACGGTAGATGCGACTAAAACGAGTATCGCAAACTTCAAGTAATCGCAATGTAGTTAATTAAGCACTACTGCAATAAGTTAAAGTTTCAAACTAAAACACACCCAAACCCGCGCTCTTAGCGGGTTTTTTTGTGCTTTGTATGCTTATTTTTCCAGCCATTGATTGATTTCTTGATACATAAAGTCGCGGATTAGAGGTTGCGCTTCTTTGTTGGGGTGTAAGTTATCGCTTTGCATTAATTCCGGTTTGGCCGCCACTTCTAGCATAAAGTAGGGCATTAGGTAGCTACCGGTTTGCTCTGTCACTTGTTGGTAGCTCTCGGTAAACATACTGGTATAGCGAGGACCTAAATTAGGGGGGATTTGGATTTCCATTACGGCAACGTTGGCGCCTGCTTGTTGGCTAGATTGCACCAGCAGTGTGAGATTTGCCTTTAACCTTTTTACAGGAAATCCGCGTAGGCCATCATTACCACCCAATTCGATTAATACATGAGTAGGCGCAATCGCTTTCAATTGCTGATTTATTTTTGCCACAGCATTACCTGTTGTTTGACCGCTAACGCTAACATTGATAATTTCGATCGGATTTTGTTCTATTTCGTATTTATTTTGTAACAATTTAACCCAACCATCATCTTGTTTCAGGCCATAAGCGGCGCTTAAGCTATCACCAACTATCATGAGTTTTTGCTTGGCATTTGCGCTTAACGGCGTCATTACAATAACAAGTATGAACAACAACTTTAGGAAATAGTACTTCATGTCAGTGCTTTCTCAGTTAAATATGATCCAAGTAAAAGGCCTTACTAAACAGGTCTCTACCGTTGAAGGTAATCTCACTATCCTTAGTGATATCGATTTCACTGTCAAGTCAGGTGAGTCCGTGGCTATCGTTGGCGCTTCAGGCTCAGGTAAGTCAACCTTACTTAGTTTGCTTGCCGGATTAGATATCGCATCCAAAGGAGAAGTTCATTTAGATGGCGAATCATTACAAAAAATGGATGAAGAAGCTCGAGCTCAACTGCGAGCAGAAAAAGTCGGCTTCGTATTTCAGTCATTTATGTTAGTGCAAAGCTTAACAGCACTTGAAAATGTGATGCTTCCTGCTGAATTAGCTGGGGACAAAGGTGCAAAAAATCAAGCGACAGAGTTATTAGAAAAAGTTGGCTTGTCTCATCGTCTAACGCACTATCCTTCACAACTTTCGGGTGGCGAACAGCAACGAGTGGCTATAGCCAGAGCCTTTGTTGGCAAACCCAAAATCCTATTCGCCGACGAACCATCGGCTAATTTAGACAGCAAGAACGGCCATCTTATCGAGCGTTTGCTGTTTGACCTAAACAAAGAGAATGGCACCACTTTGGTGCTTGTTACCCATGATGAGCAACTCGCTCAACAGTGTGATCGCATCATTCATATTGAAGCTGGAAAACTAGAAGTAATAAAACAAGGAGCGGCTGTCAATGTGGTTTAAGTTAGCACTTACTTTATTCTCTAGGGAATTTAGACGAGGCGAGCTCACCATCATCCTAGCTGCAATTGCGCTTGCAGTATTGACTGTGTTTAGCTTGTCTTCCATTACCGAGCGGATCCGTTTGAATCTAGAACAAAAATCCGCAGACTTTATCGCTGCTGACAGGCGGCTTTCGAGCAACCATGATTTCGACGACCGAGTACTGACCACAGCACGAGAGTTTGGCTTAAATACCGCCAAGCAAGTGTATTTTGACTCGATGTTATTTGCCAACGATGAGTTAATACTTGGCGCGCTAAAAGCGGTGACAGATACATATCCACTTAGAGGTAAACTTACTTTAAGAGATAGCCTTAATGGCGAGAATTACCAAGTTCAAGCCGCTCCGAAAAAGGGCAATGTATGGCTCAGCGAAGGCTTGTTTTATTCCCTTGGCCTTAAAATTGGCGATGTGGTAGAAATAGGGGCAGGGCAGTTTACAGTGAGTAAGGTGCTTATTAGCGAGCCTGATGCCCCTTTCTTCTCGCTGGCGGGGAACAAACGCGTCCTTATTAATCATGATGATATTGCGGTGACTAAAGCCATTCAACCCGGGAGCCGAGTATTCTACCGACTATTATTTTCGGGCTCAGAGCAGCAGCTGAGAGAGTACTACACTTGGCTCAAACCACAACTCAAAAGCAATCAATCTTGGCAGGGAATAAAAGACAGGCAATCACCTTTGGGTGAAAACTTAGCTCGCTCGGAGAGCTTTTTGCTCCTTGCTGGACTATTTGGGATCATGCTCGCTGCCGTAGCGATGGCGGTTTCTGCAAAGCGCTATTGTGAGCGCCAATATGATCCCGTCGCCATGATGAAAACGCTCGGAGGTAGTCGCAAAACCATCCGCCGTATTTATCTTTTACACCTTTCTTTAGTGACCTTTTTTTCCGTTGTAGTCGGTCTTGCTATCGGTTACGGGCTGCAAAGTGTTGGGGCCGCTTACCTGATTAACTTTATGGATACGGCCCTGCCTGAAGCAGGGTTTAGGCCTTGGCTGTTGAGCATTGCCGTGGGTGTGGTATGCGCAATGATGTTTTCATTAAAACCACTATTAGATTTATTTGACATCCCGCCGCTGCGCGTCCTAAGACGCAACCTTGGAGACACCATCGCGATTAGTCGAATTCATATGGCGCTTTCAGTATTAACAATTTTCGGGTTAATGTGGCTATTTAGTCGCGATATTAAGATCACCGCGATTTTATTCGGCGCAACCTTGCTACTCATGGCCGTGCTATACGTGATCTCACGACTATTATTTTCAGCGGGCAGAAAACTAGGGTTGAGTCCGGGCTCAAGTTGGTCTCTTGCCATTGCCACACTGCAAAAACGTGCCAATGCAAATGCGGTACAGCTTATTAGCTTTGCTCTGGCTATCAAATTAATGTTGTTTTTAGTGGTGCTGAAAAATGACATGATCTCAGATTGGCAGATGCAAGTGCCTGAAGACGCACCCAATGCGTTTTTTATCAATATCATGGAACAAGAAATTCAGCCAATGCAAAGCAAACTCGATGAAAGTGGCATCAAGCATGAACATTTTTATCCCGTCTTTTTGGGTCGTGTAAATGCGCTAAATGGCGAAGAGTTTGCACGCAGAGTCTCACTGCAAGAGGGTGAAGAAAAAGACGAAGATGCACGTGATGGGGTAGGGCGAGAGCTCAATCTTACTTGGTTAGATGAATTGCCAGCGGGTAATGAAGTAGTCGATGGCGAGTGGTTTGATGACTCTGATGCGCTTCAAGTTTCCGTCGCTCAAGGGCTTGCCGAGCGGGTAGGGATAAAAGTGGGGGACACGCTTAGCTTCCTAATCAATAGTCAAACAATTGAAGCCAAAGTGACGAGTTTACGTAGTGTCAATTGGGGCTCGCTGAAACCTAACTTTGTGATGATATTCAACGATAAAATCGCCGGCCAATTCCCTGTGACTTACTTTACTGCCGCCAAGCTTGAAATAGCAGACACTAAGGTTATTAGTCAGTTTTTGAAAGCGTATCCAACAATTAGTATGATCGACATTCAGAGCCAGCTCAAACAGGCACAATCGATGATTTCTCAAGTCTCACTGGCGATTAGCTTTGTACTTAGTATCGTGCTTATCAGCGGTTCTTTGGTGCTCATTTCTCAGGTTCAGGCAAGCCTTGCCGAACGTATGCAGGAAATCGTTATCTTGCGCACACTCGGTGCCAAAGGTCGTTTGATAAAACTCGCCACGCTTTATGAATTTTTATTACTTGGCGGATTAGCAGGACTGGTAGCTGCCGTGGTCAGTGACATTGCACTGTTGGTGATCCAAGTTCAAACATTCGATGTGGATGGCCGTTTGCACCCCTATATTTGGCTATTAGGGCCTGCAACTGGCGCAACATTCGTCGCTGTGATTGGTTACTTTATGGTGGCGAACACCATGAAACAAAACACGCAAGGGCTACTACGCAAACTCGCATAAAACTTCGAAAAGACTAAAAAGTGGCTCACCGTTACCATCAGTGAGCCACTCATCTCGCAAAAGCAAAACTCCATCGTCTTGATCTTTACAAACTTCAATTACGTACCTACCTTTAAGTAGGGCTACGCAGTACACATGCGAAACCAAAGGATATTAAAAATGGATAGGATACCGGTTAAAGGCATTATTTTTGACCTAGATGGCACACTAGTGACATCTGAACTCGACTTCTCACTTATTCGGGCGCAAATTGGCTGTCCGGTAGGGCAAGACTTACTCAGTTTTATCAGTACATTGCCTTCACCTTACATGCGTGAAGAGGCTATGAACATCGTCCACCAACATGAATTATGTGACGCACAGCACTGTGAAGTTATTCCTGGAGTTAAGGAGTCTGTTGCGCACCTTTCGAGAATGGGGGTCCCGCTTGCCGTTGTGACCAGAAACTTTGCAAAAGCGGCGCGATTGAAGCTTAAAACAGCGGGATTGCCAATTCCATTGATTTTAACAAGAGACGATGCGCCAGCCAAACCAGACCCAGCCGCGCTGCTGCAAGTTGCTCAGACCTGGCAAGTGCCACCTTATCAATGTGTTTATGTTGGCGATTACCTCTACGATATAGAGGCGGCACATAACGCCAACATGCCGTCATGCTTGTTTGCCCCTAATGACAAACCTCACTACGCAGAGCAAGCAGATGTTGTCATTAGTCACTTTGCGGAGTTAGTGGATGCGCTGTACACGCTAGACATAAGAAGACACCGCTACTTAGCCTAGCGCAATAACATTGAAGCTATCAGTTATGTGTTATTTGGTAGTTTGCCTTTTTTCCCTCAGTCGACTCAAACGACCCTTTATCACCCACAGCAATAGCATCAACATCGCTTTGTACCACTGTAAAATTACTATGTGCTTTACCGTGCTTAAAACGACCATCGTGCATCAATACAACCTTGCCTTGTTGCCCAGAAAAGTACCCGATTACTGCTTCAAAGCCATTAAACTCAACATCTCCTTCTTCGGCATAGTGAAGCTGATAATAAACTTCGCTACTGCCTTCAATTTCGCCTTCGTAACTGAGGCTCACCACGGCTTTGGAGAGTTTGGCACCATCATCAAATTGTTTTTCTGTGGTTTCTTGCCAATTGATAATTTCGTACACACCTGTTAGTTGCATCGCATTTCCCTTAATTTTATAGTAAAAGAGTTTGACCTTGCTCTGCAGTTTTATGCAGCTTGTTTTAAATCTAGCACGCAATTTAAAATTGGTATTGTAAAAACGCGACAACAAACAATGAGTTCTATCCATAACAAGACAACGATGAAATCTAACCTTAGTCCAGTCACCGGTGTACTCCACCAACAACAAAGCGCTCCAAACTACCAGCTTAGACGGTATTTCCCATGCACAGAGTTAAAAGGTCTTGTCGAGCAATTTTGGTTTGTCGACTGGAGTTTGCCGGATAATAAAACCCATACACAAAGAAACTTACCTGATCCCAACTTTCATTTACTGCTAAGTACCGATGAAATAAAAATTATTGGCCCTGTAAGCAAAGTATACAATTACACAATGCATGGAAAAGGGCAGATCTTGGGGGTTAAATTTAGGGTCGGAGCCCTAGTAGAACGATTTGATATCACCCCTTTGGCATGTGTCGATAAAACCTTTTCTTTGCAGCATCTTTGCGATGTGCCGTCAAGTTCACTTGTTTCTTCATTAACCATGGCAAGTGATGATGCAGAGCGGGTAACAGTGCTATCACAATTTTTAATGTCGTTTACACTCCCTCAAAGCACAGGTGCTGCTATGGCCGAAGGTATTCTCAACACCTTGCAAGATCACAGCGATATTTTTACGGTTGAGCAACTTGCCAAACAATGCGACATGCCAATACGACAAATACAAAGGCTTTGCCAACACTACATCGGTTTTAGTCCTAAATGGCTAATTCGAAAGTACCGCTTGCACCAAGCACTTGCACTGCTTGAATCCAATGCGACTACAATGGCAGACATTGTTGCTCAGTTGAACTATACCGATCAGTCACATCTTATTAGAGATTTTAAAGAAATAATCGGCACCACTCCCAATCGTTATCTCAGGCGTCCCTAACAGGTACTTCGCCTCTATGTGTTGTAATGCCCCTTTACAACGCCACAACGCAATGACATTAAGCCTCAATCGCTTTACAAATTAGTGCAATTGTACCGTTTGTCATCGAGACATTTAACGCTTCTCTATCTGGGTGACACTCCATAGCAAGTGCAAAACCATGTAAATAATCAACCAGTAAGCAAATCGCATCTTGTTGTGCCTGCCCCTGTAATTCAAGCGTTTGAGTGAGCACCTCAAATCGGGTTTGAAACACTTCAGCTGGACCTACTGAGTCCATTGATAGCAGCACAGTTAACAGCCCTGGATAGTCGTCGAGTAGCTGTAAATAACTTACGCTGAGCTTTTGTAGCTCTGTTTGCCACTGTTCATCGCAGCTAGGTTCATATATTTCATCGACTAAAGAGCAGGTCAAAGCTTCGAGCAAAGCCTGTTTGTTTTTAAAGTAGTGATAAATTGCCATCGCATCGACATGTAGGCTGCTCGCTAACGCTCGAATACTAGGCACTTTTCTACTTTCCTTCATCTGCAATTTGGCTGCTTGTATGATCAGCTCCTGACTTAGTGCTTTACCTTCCGCTAACGGTCGGCCACGCTTCTTATCCTTGACACTCATTGTTTACTCTCGCTAAGATAAAATAAATTCTACAGTGTAGAATTTATTTTATCTTGAAATAGTTTAGGGTTCAATTGGAGTATAAAATGGCAAACATCGTCTATATTGGGGCAAGCCTAGACGGCTTTATCGCGGATAAAAACAACCACTTAGACTGGCTACATGATTTACCCAACCCTGAAGGTTCAGACTTGGGGTTCGCCGATTTTATGGCCCGCGTAGATGCCATCATCATGGGACGTAATACCTTTGAGACAATCCAAGGATTTGATTGCGACTGGCCATACAATAAACCTGTTTTTGTATTAAGTAATACGCTTAAAGAAGTGCCAAAAGTCTTTTCAAATAAGGTATCGCTTGTACGGGGTGAACTGACAGATATCGCCGAACAACTGGCTCAGCAGGGCTTTAAAAATCTATACATTGATGGCGGAAAAACCATACAAAGCTTTCTTCAACAAGATCTCATTGATGAGCTAATTATCACGACCATTCCAACTATTTTAGGTGGCGGAATACCTTTATTCGGAAAATTAAACGAACCGCTTAAATTTAGACATGTGAATGCTGTGAGATATTTAGATTGCGTGGTAAAAAATTACTACGTACGCCAAAGATAACCCTAAGAAGGCGCTTAAAATAAGCGCCTGCAGTATGCAACTAAGCGCACAGCTTATCACCTGACGTAGCTTCCATATCTGCATGCTTTAACTGATATAAATCACGCCAAAGCAGAGGGATGATAATAACGGTTAACGTGATGTTTGAGATAGGCACCGCAAGCCACACCCCATCAACACCAAACCAGAAGGGCAATAAATATAAAAACGGCAATTGCACCAACATGTTTCCAAGTGAAATAACCAACGCTTTACCGCCTTTACCTACCGCAACAAAGTACATCGAGGTAAGAAATATAAAACCATCCAAGAATAACGTGGATAGATGCAGCTGCAAACCACGCTCGGCCGCGTTGAGCAAAGCAAAATCCTCACTGAAGAGCCCAAGTACATCCTTCGGAAACAGATAAAACATAGTTACCATCATCACACCAAAACCCAAGCTCACTTTGAGCGCCAGCTTAAACATAGTGTGAATGCGCTGGTAAAGGCCTGCTCCATAATAATAACTGATAGGCGGCTGGACACCATTCGCTACGCCTTCTGCGATAAAATAGTAAATAACGCCAAGGTAACCAACCGCAGCGAAGGCCGCCACCTCAACTTCACTGGCAAATATCAGCAACTGCTTGTTATGTAACGCAACGATAAAGCCAAAATACAAAAACATCACCAATCCTGCTGCGCCTTGCTTTAGTATTTCTAGGGCTAGGGGCTGATTAAACGCACCTTTGGGTTTGTTTTCTTCACCAGAAGTGAGTAAAAAGTAGAGCGCTGCAAGTGCGACTATCCCTTGTGAAATCAGCGTAGCAAGTGCAGCACCGGGAAGTTGCCATTGCATTTCCACAATCATAAAATAATCGAGCACTATGTTGCCGAGCGCCCCTACAATCAGCAAAGCCGTTGCCATTTCTGGTTTACCATTGTTTCTTAGTAGTAACGGCAACGCACCTGCCGCAATGGTAACTCCAGCTCCCCAATTCAATACCTGCAAATAGGCCAAACTGGAATGTAAAAGCTCACCCGATGCACCTTGAAGCTCAAGCAAAGTAGGTCCGAATAATACAAGGACAGTCATTGCAACCACAGTCAAGATAGCGATGAGCCAAAAGCTAGTGCCCATCAGCTGCTGCACGCCTGTATTGTTGCCAGCGCCGCGATAAATCGACAGCAAACTGCCAGATCCCATCCCGATTAAAACGCCAAAACCAATAATGATCCCTATAATGGGCCAAGCAAGGTTTACAGCAGCCAACCCCTGAGCACCAAGGTAGTGACCAATAAAAATACCATCGACGATTTGGTACAATCCATTGACCATCATTGCGACAACGGCAGGGATGGTATAACGCCAAAAAGTGCGGGTAACGTTGGTGTCTTTTGTGGGGGTTTTGCTCGCTGAATCTAACAGCATGATGAAATCCTTAAGCAAGAAAAACCGTTATTATCCTTGTAATTGAGATTGGTCAAAGTTAGTATCCATCCGAAATTCGGATAGGTTAATCATTATGCATTGGACACTCGATCAACTTGAAGCCTTTGTCACCGCCGTCAGGTTGGGGTCATTTTCAGCTGCGGCAAGACACTTGGGAAAGGCACAATCTCGGGTCAGCACCGCAATTGCCAATTTGGAAGCCGATCTAGGTTTTGCACTTTTTGACCGTTCTGCCAGACTGCCAATGTTAAATCAAGCTGGTCTCGATCTGTTTAAAGAAGCTGAAGCGGTGCTCATGCAGTGTCAGCGCCTGCAATCAAGAGCCAATTCTCTTAATAGTGGCGAAGAGGTGTCTCTCACTGTTGCCATGGATGAAGCAGTGCCCATCATCGCATTTGAATCATTGTTTGAACGATTAGCTCAGCAATTTCCGCTATTAAAATTAGCCATTATTAATGGTTCCCAAGACGACATTGCACAATGGGTGAGCGCAAAAAGGGCAGAAATAGGCATTTTATTTCACCAAAAACCATTGCCAGAATCGCTGGATTTCACCTCAATTAGCAGCTTTAAACAAATCTTGATCTGCTCCCCTCACCACTCGCTTGCACAACATTCTGCTCCAAGCATTGAGGAGCTAAACCAACATCGGCAGCTCGTTATACGTGACCGCATTGGTAATACTCAGTCACAAGCCATATCTACAAGCCACTGGCATATTGACAGTTACTATTACATCATGGGTTTAGCCATTAGAGGGGTTGGTTGGGCATTAGTACCTGAACATGTTGTCAACACACCATGGTACATGAACGAACTGGTCGAGCTATCAACCGAACATATTCCTAACCCGCTGGTCGTCGAAATGGGTATCGTGCAACGCAGAGATCAAAGCAAAGGGCCTATCGTGCGATGGCTATACAACGAAACAGCAAGCTTATTTTGACTAAACGTACACTGTCAATTTAAAGCCATATTGGCTCTGCATAGGCTGGTATTTTTTCTACACTGGTGGTTAAATTAACCTGTTTTGGATAAATTACCTTTTAGCAAACGCCAGTAACAAAAGTTCACATTTACATAGTAGAGTGGAATTAATACTGAGAACAAATATAGGAGCACGTAGTCTTAGCATTTAAGACCGCAGTTAGGATACATTATGTTTGATAAAAATACGCTTATTGAAGCTTACGAAAACGTTTTAATTACACTTATTAAAAAGCGCATCAACGAACTAAAATTTTATGTAAATCAAAGCGCTTATTCTCATATGTCGTTATCTGTTGAGTTTTGGCATTACGATGTAAATTGGAATATCTATAGCCTGCCAGAAAGCCGTTTTGAACAACATAAAAACGTTGCCTCAGACGAGTTTATCATCTTATCTGACTTTGAAGAAGACTGCGCAGAAGTCAGTAAACTGAGAGACATTTTCGAGAGCTGGGAAGATATAGAACTCGCTGAAGACGAGGACGAGAATATGGACCTGTTGTTCAAGCTTTCTCATGAAGCACTCGCCAAGGCGCTATGCGGAAACGCAGTAAAACCACTATTGTTAGACATCTTTGCTGAAAATAAGGCATTAAAAAACAAACCGCTTAACGAGCTTATCAAAGTAGAAGATCCGGACGGACGTTTCGACCTCAACTTTGTAGAAACTGTTGCTTAGTAAGCCTAGATAATATGTTTACCAGACTACTTTAAATAAGCCCGTAAAGGGGCTTTACACGCTAGTTCATCTTACGTGCTTTCGTGATTGCAGCTTGAATGGCAGCTTTGGCCTGCGGGCTGTTTTTCCAACAAGTTGTTTGCAACATAGAAGCGACCCGCTCAGCTATTTCTTCAACTTCATAAGTCGCAAGTTCGCTCAAACTGCAAATACCGATTTCTTCAAAACGCTTTATCACCGTTGGGCCGACTCCCTTGAGTGCGAGTAAGGTATTTTTTTCACTTTCAGAGAAAACCATAATTCAGCTATCCTTTTCTTTATCAAAACGCTCAACATTAGCGCGATAATATTGAAATTCTATCACTATCTTGGCTTGAGAAGTCTGGATCAACATAAATATGCATTCTTGTGATCAAGTTATCAGAGAATTCGAACACACTACAAAAACGGCCAGATGAAATTTGATTATCAGGCCAGTGCGTACCATCACGCATCACACCGCCTTCGCGCCCTTCAACAACAACAGTTTTTCCAGACACAATGAAATTAAAATGCGCAATATCGTGCCAAATGCTGTTGAGTGAGCTGCCAATTTTATCGCCAAACTCAAGTAATGCTTGCTTACCAACAGCGTCACCAAACTTTGGAAAAAAGAAAGTCACTTCATCATGAAATAGGTCTAAATAGCTTGAATCTCCAACATCAATCTTTTTAAAGTACTCAGTCACCAATTCAATTAAGGTATTTTTATCCATCGTTTTTTCTTCCTAATCCTTTGCAATTAATTTGTAATCTCACTCTCTTTATTAGGGCAAACAAAATAAAAACAATATAGGTAACCTGAACTTAGATATTTTAGTAACTTAACTAACTTCTTATCCCGAGTTCAGGTTAGGTAATCTCAGTTGAAGAATTTGCGGTGCAAGGCTTGAAGTTAGTATTGTGCATTCCTCGTCTAAAATAATTAACGTTATTTAATGCAATCAAAATACGCAAAATAAAGTCCGATGACGACAATCAACCCCAGCTTACTTTTCTCTACACAAAGCACGCATTGTATACCTCGAAAGGGAATGGTAACTTATTGATGAATTTACGTTTAAATTTATTGAAAGAGAGCTCAATGTTCAAACTAAGACCGTTCCAAGCCAATGATGTTGACAATATGGTCGTGATTTTGAACGATCCCGATGTCGTTCGGTATTTATCAACAAAAATTCCGCAACCTTACACCGAGCAAGATGCCATGTGGTGGGTAAATGAAGGCAGTAAACAAGGCTATGTTCGGGCGATTTGCGATGGTCAGCAGCTTATCGGCTGTATAGGTGTTAACCCTGGCGGGTTTGAATATGAGCGTTCTGGTGAAATAGGCTATTGGCTCGCAAAAAGCCATTGGCGTAAAGGAATTACTCATAAAGCCATTTTACACATTACGTCAGAGGTATTTAACGAGACCAATATTGAACGGATCTTTGCCGCAGTATTTGACGACAATCATGCATCAATGAAGCTACTAGAGAAGTCAGGTTTTGAGCAAGAAGCGGTGTTAAAACGCGCCATATTCAAAAATGAACGTTTCTATAACAATCATATTTTTACCTTATTAAAACCTTAGATATGTAGCTGTTTAGCTCGACCGTAAGTCGGCTACCCTAGCTGCTAAGTAGCCGATATAAACTTGTTAACCTAATGCAACTAACCTAGACCAAAGTAAGCGCTATCTCTAGCGACTCAATCTGCTTTTTTAAGCTTGGATTGATTTCTTCATCGGTAATAATTGTGTCAATTTCGTTAGCTGTAACAATCTGATAAGTAGCGACTTTATCTAGTTTATGACTCGGTCCCATAATCACAGTGTGGTCGCTCTGACGAATAGTAGCAGAAAGGATCTCCGCTTCTTCTATATAGCTCGCGCTAAAACCGTGGTGAATATGGAACGAGCAAATCCCCATAAAAACAATATCAAAACGGATCCGTTTCACCATTTCGATCGCCGTCATGCCTACCACCCGCATTGCTGGTTTAAACATAGGACCGCCTAATACAATCACATCCACCAGCGAATGATAGGCCAACTCTTTGGCGATCAGTGGACAACCCGTAACCACAGTCAACGGCATATTTTTAGGTAAGTGTTGTGCTAAATAACGGCACGTCTCGCCAGAATCAATCACTATCGTTTGTCCAGGCACGAGCATCGCTAAGGCAGGTTCAATATAACGAATTTTACTGGTATCGGGTTTATCTAAACGCTCGATATAGTCAGGAGTATTATCCTGCAGCGCTAAAGCGCCACCATGAACACGCCGCAGGAGCTTAAGCTCAGCAAGTTTGTTTAAATCCCGACGGATTGTGTCTTCGCTCACATCAAGCGTTTGCGCCAAGGACACTGAGGTGATCCGCCCTTGTAAATTAAGCTGATCGAGAATGAATTGATGACGTTCTGCCAATAGCATTGCATGTTCCTGCATGTTTTTGCGTAATTTTACTTGAAAAAGATCGAGATACAAGCGTATTATTTGCACACATATGCACGATAAAGCCGATTTAATATCAACAAACGCCTGTTTATGCATGAAACATTATCATAAGGAGTAAAAATGGCACTTAATTCACTCAACCTGAACCATTATCAGGGATTGATATTCGATATGGATGGCACACTTGTTGATTCTGAAGTTGCAGTACGACAGGCCGTCGCGCCTTGGTGTGAGAAACATCATGTCAATTTGGAAATGGTATTAACAACGGGCCGAGGTGCACGTTTCAAAGACTTTATAGAACAATTTACTCCGCATTTAGATAGCCAGCATGAAGTCGAGCTGTTGGAACAAGCTGAAGCCAACCTTGCCCATACCGTAGCAGCCATTCCTGGAGCTAAATCGTTTTTAAGCGAAATAAAAGCACAGCAACGCAAATGGGCCATTGCAACTTCTGCAAATCGCCACAATGCAATTGCACGACTCACCACAGCAGGTTTACCTATTCCTAAAATATTAATTACCGCAGATGATGTTGGGCAAGGTAAGCCTCACCCTGAGCCATTTTTATTGGCGGCCAAACGATTGGGAGTGGCAGCCTCTAAATGTCTTGCATTTGAAGACTCAGATCAAGGGGTAAGATCCGCACTTAGCGCAGGCTGTGACGTAGTCGTGGTTAACCGTTTTTGCACAATTCACCACGACCATATTGTTGCCCGTATCAATCACTATCAGGATATCTACTTATCAGAGGAAGTAAGCGAATGAAAACATGGCTGACAGGCTTTTATCAAACGAAAGATACCTACTGGGATTTCGCCGGTGTATTCTTCGGCGGTATCGGTTTTATCGCATTATTCGGCCAGCTACTCAGCGAACTTGAGCGCCAAGGCCCAACCAACTTGTCCTTTACGTTTTTAATCGGGTATGTGTTGGTGTTTAGTTTTTGGCTGATGTATGGGCTGAGATTTCAGCGAATGGCAATCATTGTTACCAATGTACTTTGCCTACTTTTACAGATCTTAATTTTACTAACTGCAATTTTGCGTTGAGTAGTTGGCAAAGCTAAACAGCTTTGCCAACCCATCTAGAACGGATTGCCATTTGATTGGGAACCCATTCACGGGCCCAGATATCAGCTCTCATTGGATCACAACACCCCATACTGCAATTTAACAACCACACACTTCAATCCAACCACAGTTTGGGAGGTATTCGCTCCGATGCAATGGCAAATTGCTCAACCCAGTCGATTAATCCTTCAACCGCCATTGGTTTGGCATAAAAGTATCCTTGTACATACTGACAACCAAGGTCTTTTAAGCAATCTAGTTGTCCTTGTTGTTCTACGCCTTCGGCTATCACTTTGAGCGATAAACTCTCCGCCATCGACAAAATCGCGTTGACCAAAACGGCCGCATCTTGGTTTTGATCTATATCTTGAATAAAACCCCGGTCGATCTTTAATATATTGATGGGGAAGCGTTTAAGATAGCTAAGCGAAGAGTAGCCAGTGCCAAAATCGTCGATTGCTAAGTTGACCCCCGTTGCCCGCAGGCTTTGCAGCCAAGCAGTTACGGCTTTATCATCTTCAAGTAAGATGCTTTCTGTGATTTCAAGCGTTAGATTTTCTGGAAGAAAGCCTGATTGCTGTATGATTTGTTTAATGGTAGTGGCGTTAAAGCCAAGTCGATATTGCTGACTCGAGACATTTACCGTCAAATAACAATTCATGCCAAGTGCTTTATTTAATCTGCGAATATCATTACATGCCTTAGCAAGTAACCACTCACCAAGAGGAGCAATAATACCGCTTTCTTCAGCGACAGGAATAAATTCAGCAGGAGAAATATACTGGCCGAAATCAGTTGGCCAGCGCATGAGCGCCTCGACACCATATAATTTACCCGACACCGTATCGACAATAGGTTGGTAATGTACGGTTAAGCGCTGATGTTCAAGCGCAGCTCGGAGCAGCTGCTCCAGCTCAACTCGCCGATTCACCTGTTGCTGCATTTCTTGAGCAAAAAAGTGATACTGATTGCGTCCCGCTTCTTTTGCTTTATACATGGCTAAATCGGCAAGTCGTAATAACTCTTTTTGATCTTTTGCATCACTTGGTAAAATCGCGATCCCGATGCTTGCCCCCGTAAATACCTCAAAGCCGTTGATCACAAATGGTTCGCTCAGTGCTTTGACAATTTTATCGGCTACTTGAGCAGCATGATCCGGGTGCGCAATTTGGCTCAATAACAATACAAATTCATCTCCACCAAAGCGGCTCAAGGTATCGCTTTTACGCAGCAGGCCGTTTAAGCGCTTAGCTACGGAGATAAGTAAGGCATCTCCGGCCTCGTGACCCATGGTGTCATTGACACGCTTAAACCTATCTAAATCAATAAATAACACTGCACTTTGATGATGAGTACGGCTCATGCGTTTAATATCTTGCTCAATGCGCTCAAGTAATAGCGTTCTATTCGGCAGTCCGGTCAACACATCGTAATAGGCTTGATATTCAATCTGCTCTTCTTGCGCTTTGCGCTCGGTCATATCAGACAATATAGCAACGTATTGCTGCACCAGCCCTTTGTCATCATGCACGACACTGATTGCTAGCCACTCTGGATATAAAGTACCGTCTTTACGCTTGTTCCAGATCTCACTTGCCCACTGTCCGTGCGAGTTGAGGGTGCTCCACATCTGCTCATAAAAATGTTTGTCATGCTTACCTGAACTTAAAATATTAGGTCGTTGACCGAGCACTTCATGTTCTTCGTATCCAGTAATTTTGGTGAAAGCTGGATTGACCGCGGTGATCTCAAGTTTTGCGTTGGTGGTCATGATCCCTTCTTGCGTTGCATTAAATACCGCCGCTGCGGTTTTAAGCTGTGCACTTGCGCTTTTTTGTGCAGTGATATCTTCTTTGATCGCAATAAAGTTAATGATTTCCCCTTGCTGGTTTTTAATCGGGGAAATAGACGCGTACTCCCAATAGTAATCTCCAGACTTACGGCGATTGTAAAACTCACCACGCCAGACTTTGCCTTGTTTGATGGTTTGCCACAGCGTTTTGTAGTCGGTAAATCCTTGTTTGGAGCCTAGTACTTTGGGTGTTTGTCCTTTCACATCCTCAAGTGAATACCCAGTAACTTGTTCAAACTTAGGGTTAACGTATTCAATGCGAGCACGAGGATCGGTGATCACAATAGAAGAGGGGCTTTGCTCAATGGCATGGCCCCACTTGCGAAGCTCTTCTTCCGCTTGTTTAAAAAGGGAAACATTAACACTCACAAACACTTGGCCATTGTTGTGTGTATTCGTTTGTTTTACCTGTAACCAAGCGCCAGATTCGGTTTGATGCAAATTGGCGTCGGAGTTAAAAATTTCTCCAAACTGCTGCTGCCACTCTTCTAACTTGCGTGGCATTTTTTCGCTATCGGCAATTGCAAAATGATTACGCCAAGCACTGTTACAGAGCAGCAAATTGCCACTGCGACTAAAAAGAGCAAAGCCTTCGGTTAAACGCGCAACGGCATCAGACAAAGTTTGGCTGGTGCTCAGAATTTTATTTTTGGCCACATAAAGCCGATTTGCAAACACAATCAAGAGCAAAAATAGCACAATGGTCAGCAGTAAAAGCAATTCACTTTGATGCTTGGTTTTTTCTATGGTTTCACTGTGATGCTGGCTATATGCCGCGTAAAGGGCTGAAAAAGCTTGATCACTCGGCAAAGACAAAAAGCGTTGTTTTGCCTTTTTTAATTCTGCACTGTTAGCAAGCGCGACGTTAAAATGCTGATAGATAAGCTGCTCTAAGCCATTTTCAGAGTTGATGGTCATTAAAGGCTCTGCGACAAATTCATAGAGCTGACCCAACATTAAATTAGCAAGCATTCTATTGGCGTGGGTTGCCAGTTCGGGCTCACTCTGCTCCAGCTCGATTAGCAACTCGGGGAGATAAAGCAGGCTGTTTTTAATATTTGCTGCCGCTGTTTTAATGGATTCGACTTGCAATACTTTATTGCTGAGTAGCTGACGATAGGCATCAAATTGCTGTCGAATGTCGGGCGTGGCTTCTGCAAATAATGCATCTCGCTGTGGTGTATTCAAAGCGTCGATTGCATGTGCTAATTGCGCTAACTCATCATATTGATTGAGCTGTGCACTAAGCATTTGTAACACCGCGGCATCCAGTTTGGCATCAATACTTTTGGCTTCAAAGAGCAGGGTAACTCGTGCTTGGTGTGTTTGACTGCTGAGCTCTTGCTGCGAGTAAAAATACGCAAACAGCGCAATTGGCGCGCACAGCAGTAACGCTTGCACACCAATGAAAGCCTTATTCTTCATTCGTGGTTTTCCAAATCCATTTCATGGTGATGTCCTGCTAGACTGTCAATAAAGGCAACTAGCTTGTTTATATCGGAGTCTGATATATTGCGACCAAGTTGGTATTTGGCCATGGTCGCAACGGCGGATTCTAGGCTGCTATGACTAGCATCGTGAAAAAAGTATGCTTGTTTGCTAGCAAGTCGCAAGCTCGGTACTTTGAACACAAAGCGATCTTGCTCGTTGCCGGTAACGTTAAAACGGCCATAATCCGCTTTTTGAATTGGTGTATTTCTATCGCCAAAATAATCACCAAAGGTGCCCATTTTGGCAAACATATTGCCACCAACATTGCGCCCTTGATGACAGCTAATGCAACCATACCGTTTAAATAACTCATAACCGGCAATAGCCGACTTAGGTAATCCTATGCTGTTATCCTTAAGCCATAAATCAAACGGCGCATTAAGCGTGATTAACGACCCTTCAAAAGTCGCTATTGCATCTTTTACCGTGTGCTGCGTTACTCCTTGCGAGTACACTTTAGTAAATTGCGCGACCAGCGTTTTATCTTGATTTAACTTGGCAACGACTTCTGGCCAAGTCATATCATGCTCTTTTGGGTTTAAGATGGGTGAGTCGATTTGATCATAAAGCGATTGCGCACGGCCATCCCATGCTTGACGAATATTAAAAGCCGCATTGTAAACAGTTGGAGTTTTTAGCTCACCGAGTGCGCCATTAACGCCACTGGAAAGGGGCTTTACATCCGCGCCATGACTGGGTAATTGGTGACATGACGCACAGCTGACTTGGTTTCCTCGGGAAAGCCGCTTATCAAAAAAAAGTGATCTGCCCAAGCTGACTTTATCGGCATCAAGCCCTATTGCAGGCTCAAGTGGCAGAATTGGCTCATTTGCTGCTCCCAATAATGGAAACGCAAAAAGTAATAAACTCCAAATTCGCATACACTCCGCCCAAGTTGCCATCTTGGTGTAAAAGATAGCAACATTCGGCATTGCAAATTTTGATTTAAAATAAGCTTAGCAATAGAAGTTATGTGTTTTTATTCACTCACCTCGCACGGCTAGACTTGTTACTTCACTCAGCCAGTTATCAATTACCTCAGGCGTTGCTAAGTGCGCAGGGCCAAATAGCGTATGTTGAGTTGGCTCTATACCACAAAATCCCAATGTCCCATGTTCTAGCTGAGCCATAAGCCCAGCAGCAACTTCTTGCAAATAAGTTTGCGGCGTGTCTGAGGTGAGAATGACTCTTGCGGTTTTATGCGGTAGAAGCTTTTCAATTTCAGTGCCGACCTCACTGTATTTAAAAGCAAAGTCTGGAAGTAACGTTCTATCTATTAGCCCTTTGAGCTTGGCTGGTAACGCCAGCCACCAAATTGGGCTTACTATCACAATGTGCTGCGCCCACAGTAAGTTCTCTTGGAATTGCTTAAGGCATGGCTCTAATGGTTGGCTCGCTTCATAACCATACATCAAATTGATTTCAAAGTGCATCTCACTAAGATCCATTCTGCGTACTTGATGTTGGGTGCTTGCAGCTTGCTCATAACTTGTGGTGATAGCGTGGCACAGGCCTTTGGTTTTGGGGTTACCGTTTAGTAGCAGTATTTTTTTCATCGTCGTTTCCTTATCACATGACTGAGAAACGAGTGTACTGTCTCCCCTTAACGGGAGAGTCAAGTTACTCTACCTGAGACTAGGATAGTTTTATCTGTGGACATTCATCAAGTGATGCGATGCAATGTTCAATACGTTGTATTTTTTGCTGAAGCTGCGCAACTTGCTCTATGCAGGATGCTTTGAGTTCGACTAAAAATGTGTTGATTTCGACCCAGTTGACTTGCCGCCCTTTAATTTCAATCACTTGCTGTAATTGCTTAATCGACACACCGAGCGATTTTGCTTCTTTTATTAATAACAGCAGATCGACATCTACTTGAGAATAGACGCGATATTTACCAACACGCTCCGGGGTAGGAATAAGCCCTTTTTCTTCATAAAAGCGAATGGCCTTGACTGACAGCCCAGTTTGCTTCGACAGCTTGCCAATATACATTTTTGATTCTCCCAGCTAAAAGCAAAATAACGGTTTACAGCCTCCATAAAAGTTGCAACCATCTAATACCAATTGCACGCTAACAAAAAGTATCGTCAAGGAATAGCAAAAGATGTATCAGTTGTTTTACTACCCTCGTAATGCCAGTTGGGCACCACATCTCGTACTTGAGCACCTACAACTAGAAAAAGAACTGCTCTTGGTCGATAGAAAAACGCAACAACAAAAGTCTGCGACCTATTTAGAACTCAATCCTACAGGACGGATCCCGACATTGGTCGACGGTGACCAAATCATCTTTGAGAGTGCAGCAATTTGTTTGCATTTATGCGAAAAGCACCCTGAAGGAAAACTTATCCCAGCGCCAGCAACCCCACAGAGAGCCACGTTTTATCAGTGGCTTTTTTATTTAACCACGACGGTTCAGCCAGAACTCATGTTGTATTTCTATCCTGAAAAATATCAGCTGTCACCAAAGAGCAGCAAGACCATGTCTCAAGCCGCTGAGCAACGAGTCAGCGGCATGTTTGCACTTATCGACAAGCAGTTAGCAACAAACACCTACTTAGTTGGTGAACAGCTCACGCTTTGTGATTATTATTTATTTATGCTGGCCCATTGGGCAAGTGGGTTTAATACTGCGCCAAAAGACTATGCACATTTGGGCCGATTTATGCGAATGATGGCACAGCAAAAAGTGGTAAAAAGAGTGTGCGAAATTGAACAAACCGATCTAAATTTTTATTAGCATCCATTACACCAAGGAGGAAAAAATGGAAACCTTAGTGAAAAACTATATCTCTGCCTACAATCATTTTGATATTCCGGGAATGCTAGCTCAGCTCACGGATGATGTCGTGTTTGAGAATCTTGCCAATGGTGAAATTACAACGCGTACAACCAGTAAAATGGAATTTGCAGAATTAGCAAATCAGTCTGCTAAGTTATTTTCAGAACGCAATCAATCTTTAACCGCTGCCACGCAAGACAATGATCTGTTTATTGTTCATGTAACCTACAAAGCTAAATTAGCCCAAGACTTAGCCAATGGCATGAAAGCAGGACAAAGCATCTCCTTGCAAGGCCGCTCAGAGTTTGCGTTCCGCGATGGCAAAATTTGTTTAATAAGAGATATAAGCTAACTCCTTACTCCAAACTCAGGTTATTTATTTGGCAAAATCAGCGCGCTTTTCTATGCTGGTTTTGCACTTTCATCATTAATTCATTTCGACCTAAGCACTATCTTGAGATCAGCCTAAGACGAATTGAAATAAAACGGAGAACAACAATGGGACTATTAAGTGGTCTGCTCGGTAATGCAAGCGAAGTAGACAGTAGCGAAGTAGATAAGTTATTAGCAGATACATTAATTGCTGGAGAAGAAGTTGCACAAGCTTACAAGGTGATCCGCGACTTGTTTATTTTTACCAACAAGCGTCTAATTTTAATCGACAAGCAAGGCATGACGGGCAGCAAAGTAGAAATGCTCAGCATTCCGTATAGCAAAATCACAAAATACAGCAAAGAATCTGCGGGTCACTTCGACCTTGATGCGGAATTAAAAATCTGGATTGGCTCAGACCCAACACCAATTAGTAAAGAATTTAAAGCGGGCGACAATATCAACCAAGTATATCAGATCATTTCACAATATTGTTTATAGCCGCGCTTGCTGTAAAAAGGCACATGCGTGTTGTGCCTTTCTTTTCAGTAAGTAAATTAAGTTGGTTTTCGTTCTGCACGCAGGCAAAAAACCGCAGAAAAGAGCAAGGAAACAAATACTTGATTCCAAAAGTTAGAGACAAAGGGATCAGCTACAAACTGAGATGCAATATGCCAAATACTGAGGTTTAGCAGAAAACCAAGTACAAATCCATGGCCTTTGTATTGTGCGAGCAATAGCCCTAGCTCTTGCCTAAAACGCTGATATTGAGCTAATTTGCTCATTTTGATACTCCAGTTATTGATTCGCAACCGTAAGCTCTACCACTTCTTTCTTGGCCGATATTCGATTTATCAAAAGCACATCGTTGTCGTTAATGTCGGTGAGATAGTCGACACTGGTAGGCACTTCGCCGAGTATGGTAAACGACGTTTTGTCTAAATCATAGGACCAAAGTTGATTGTCTTCATTGACGCCATATATCCCATTGCCGCGCATTACAAAAGATTTTCCTCTGCCGCCTTGATTGTCTAGTGCATTGATCCGCTGAGGCTCAACAGCGCCTATTTGCCAAAACTGATCAAGTCTATCCTTATACACAACTTTACCGTGTTCACTTTCAAGTGCCCACAGCACAGGTTGCTGCGTCAATATTTGAAACGATTGTTGAGCAAAATCATAAGCAGCTAACTTCATTTCTCCCTTTACCCTAATCTGTGTTAGTGCACGTTGTGTTGCACTTTTCCATTGATATAAGCGTAAAACAGGGTAGGCGTGCGGGTAAGATGTCAAGCTACCATCTAAAGCAATTTGTGTCAGTACACCACTGGCACTGACCAATATGCTTTGGCCATCCTCAGCCCAGTGGATCCCGCGAATAAAAGTATCTAACGGGAAGTTAGTCAGTTGTCGCGTGTTATTGCCATCGCTTAGCCACACCTGTTCAGTACCTGAGCGTTCCGACCAAAATGCCACTAAGTCTCCATCAGGCTGAAAAACAGCCTGATCTTCACCAAGGTTGGTTCGTGCAAAGCTGGTGTATGTTTGAGCGCCTTGTGCTAACTGTGTCAGTGGTAATTTTACGATATCACCGTCGTAAGGTCCTTTGATCATCAGTATACTTTTGCCATCAGGGCGAAATTCAGGCTGCCTCATTCGATCCGAAAACGGCAATTGAATTTTACTCACAAGCCCGTCATAAGTCAGACTAAATAGCTGACGTCCGGTACTAAAAATCAATTGCTGGTTGAGTGGGTCAAAACTTGGGTAGATATCGTGAAATTTAGTAATTTCCGGCGGCCGCTGGATCTGATGACTAGAGAGCAACTCACCGTCAGGTTTTAGCATATCGATATAATGTAGGCCATCGGCATGAATACTACTGACCGCGATTAAATCATCTTGAGGAGAATAGGCGTAATCAATCAACGTCCCGTCTTCTACGATATAAAGATCGACACCGCTTTCGCCGTCAATGGAGTAATTGATCAGCTTCCAGCGCTCGCCTTGTTTTTGCTTCAATACCACATTGCCATCGTTCAGCCAGATAGGCTTATCAACCACCGAGTTTTTACACTGGAGAATAACTTTTGGCTGCTGAGGGCTTTCCAATGCCTTAGTAAAATCGAGAGTTACAAGGTCGTAGCAGCGCTTTTGTGTAACTGGTTCGCCACTACAAGCGTCGGTGGCCAAAAACAGCAACTGCTCACCATCTTTTGAGAAACTATGCCTGCCGTATGCTCCAAAGCGCTCTGTGAGCAGGATCTCTTGTTGGGTATCCGCCTTTTTTGCCCATATCTTATTATCGCAAAACTTATCTAAATAGCGGTGAAAAACAATGTACTGACCATCTGGGGAATAGCTTGCATCAAATTCTTTGTCGTCAGTTGCGGTCAATGAGCGCAAAGTATCAAAGAACAGTGGTGAAGGTTTTTTGGTGGAAAAATATTGATAGCCAATAGCCCCAAGCAAAATAGTGAAGGCGAGTAAAACAAACACATAAAGGTGTTTATTCCAACTTTGATTGAGGTGCTTATCTTGTTGCATTTCAGGTTCAGGGATTGGCATCACCTCGAGTTGCGGCTCAGCATTCGTCAGCTCGCTCGTTTGCCCTCCCCAACGTACTTCACACTCTAAGCTATACCCTTTTTTAGCATGCGTTTGGATGTAAGCTTGCACCTTACCATCATCCCCAAGCGCCTTTCTCAATTGCGCAATACTACGCTGCAAAGTATTAGGAGAGACCACGGTATCTGGCCATACTGTATCAAGCAAAGTATCAAGACTCATCACTTTGCCTTGATTCTGAGCCAAGCAAGTGAGCACCGCCAGAGCCTTTGGTGCAAGCGTTTGACATTCACCTTGGTGTGAAATCTGGTTACGTGATAAATCGACAAAAAAATCACCAACCCAATATTGTTCTACCATAAATCCCCAGTATGCCTAGCGCACGCGCTAACAATGCCAATTATTATAATTATCAGTATAAGGATAAACAGGGTAAAAATAAACAAAATCAAAAACTTAAGCTTTAGCGACCTGTAAGATTAAGGACAGTTAATAAACGTCTATTTCTCACATATGCGGGAGCTTTGTCTACCTCCATACCTGCGTTCGCTTTGGTAAAATACTACCAAAGCGAACAAACCTTAGCGACTGCTTGCTTTTTATCCAGCTTCATACCAAAATCAATGTAACCAATATCAGTTACTTATTTAAATGTAACCAAATTAAGTTACCTTTATGGCATCAATACCTCAAGGTGCGGTGATCACAGCAGACATTGTCGGCTCACAGTCACTGTCACAATTACAACTTACAAGGCTGCAAAGCGAGTTAAAGGATTACTTAGCTGAAATAGCGACTGTGGAACAGGGCTATTATAGTTTTTACCGCGGCGACGGCTTTCAGCTTGTGTTGCCAGATGCTACGAAACTGTTCAATGTGGCATTACAGCTAAGATTGTTTTTAATTAGCCGACATAGCGATGCCAGACTCAGCCTCGCGATCGGTGACGTTAATATCACAGCAGCAGATTTATCAACCGCGACAGGTGCTGCGCTGGTACTTGCGGGCCGAGGGTTGGACGCAATTGGACAAGCAAGACTCAGGTATAACAATGACAGTAATGCCCACTTTGCACTAAATCTGGCATTTGTGGATTTATTACTTTCGAACTTAACCCAAAAACAAGCAGAGGCCGCTTTTATTCATATTTCACACCCTAAGTTGAGCCATGCCGATATTGCAAAACAACTCAACACCAGTCGGGTGAACGTAACTAAATTACTCAATAGCGCACACTATGCTTTATTAGACCAATTTTTAGCAATTGCACGCTCACACCAATAGTCGAATGCTCAACACTTAAATATCACGAGGTGGACTTAATGAACGAATGGCAAGTATTGTTATTGTGGTTAGTAATAGGCCACACAATCACTGACTTTTACCTCCAACCTATGAGCTGGGTGCATGACAGAAATACCCGTCACTATAAGTCCATCAAGTTGTTGTGGCATAGTGTCGCGCATGGCGGGGCTGCACTTGCAATCATCCTACTTTGGCAGTCGACTTTGTTTTGGGGAGCACAGTGGAATGCGCTGCTCTTTGCGCTAGCGGTAGGTATTAGCCACTATTGTATCGACTTAGCTAAATCCTATTCTAGCAAAGGCGTTATTCCTTTTGTGCTAGATCAATGTGCACATATTGCCATATTAGTGGCCGTCACTTGGCACATTGCTGAGCCTGAAATTGCGCTCAGTGCCTTTGCAAAGCCTTTTGCTAATGTCCAGCTGCTAATATTGGTTGTGGGCTATTTAATGGTATTGTATCCTGCATCGATATTCACCAGCATGCTGCTTGAGCGTTGGCAACTCAATAATTCAGCTCTTGATAGCCTGCCGCAAGCAGGAAGTTTAATTGGTCAACTTGAACGTGTATTACTACTGAGCTGCATGTTACTGGATAGCTGGGCTGCTATCGGCTTTATTCTCGCCGCTAAATCGGTATTTCGCTTTGGCGATCTAACCCAAAGCCAAGACAGAAAGCTCACCGAATACGTGATGTTGGGCACGCTTGTCAGTGTGTTGCTGGCCCTCGTGGTCGGCGTCTTAATCAAACCATTTATGCCCATTCAATTGTAATTTAATCAATTCCGCGCCTTGACATTTAATCTAGGGCCTGTGTATCTTTCAAGTTTGTTTTTGCAGCAGTTTGATTGGTATTTATACAAGGCAGAGCCTGCGTAGCATAGTTATTCTATGTGAGTCAGGCGATAAAGACTTTGTGCTCCTGCAAAGTCACCTTACCCCACATCCTTGTGGGGCAACACAGAAGAAATGCTAATCAAGCGCTGCCCTTTGGGTTCACCTGAGTGCGCTTTGTTCATTGTTGCTCAACTTTTGCCTAGATTACTAGGCGGCAAGTCGAGCGTCGCGACCAAAACACACTCAGGAGAACAAAAGTCAAACAGCAAAGATCAACAGGCCCTTGTGCCTGCAAAATAAGCGTGGGCACGATTTATCGCTAATTATTTGCCTCTATTCGTTTTATTTCCTCATTAGGAGTTGCCATCACAATGAATAACTAAGCCCTTTGTAACTGACGAACTTATTATTAATTTCCAGTGCAAGGCTTATGGTTATCTTTGAGGCTTCTCAGACCAATCTATAGACTCTCATTTTCTATTTTACTTTTTACCGCTTTTACGAGTCTTTGTGCCTTTAGCCTTTTGCACTGCTGCAACTAGGAGCATTAATGATGCCTTGGATACAGGTAAAGCAAGCAAACTTGACGCTTGCAAATGGTCAATGTTTATTTAGCGATTTCGACTTAACAATAGAGCGGCAATTTATTGCGATAACGGGCCCAAATGGGGCGGGCAAATCACACTTACTCAAAGTCTTATCCGGTGAACAGCCTCTAACCTCGGGCGAGCGACAAAGCCATGGAAAATGCTTCTATCTCCCACAAGATGCGACTAACCGCTTTACCACCGTTTCTGAACTACTCGGGCTTAAAGAGAAGCTAGTAGCACTGCATCGAGCCCATCAGGGGTTAGCCTCTGAGCACGATTTTGACTTAATCTCAGATGATTGGCAGTTAGAATCAAGTTGGCAAGCAACACTTGCACCGCTAGAACTCACTTTGGAAACCCCCTTTACAAGGCTTAGTCCAGGAGAGCGAATGCGTGTTTATATTGAGATACTACAATCTCAGCCTGCAATCCTATTACTGGATGAGCCGAGTAACCACATGGACAGCGTCAATAAGCACTGGCTAGCTGAGCAGCTAAAGCACCACAAACATGGTGTGGTTGCCGTCACACACGATCCTATTTTATTGGATGCAGCCGACCATATACTGCACATAAAACAGGGGGAGCTAACTCATCACTCGCTTGGATTTGACGCCTTCAGAGAGACACTCCTTCAAACTCAAGCTCGACAAAAACAACAACATTTGGCAAATCGCGCAGCACAAAAAGCACTTAAACAAGCCATGATTGCAGCGGATCTGCAACATCAACGGAAGGCCAGTAAAGGAAAAGCACAAGTGCGCGCTGGTAGCCAAAGTAAACTGGTTACTGACTTTAAGTCAGACAGAGGAAGTAAGCGTCATGCCGGACAAACCCATAAAATTCAGCAAGCTCAAGATAGGGTTAAGAAAAATGCAGTTTACTATCGAGAAGACAAACAGCAGTTTCATTTTAATTCAGCTCTGCGAGCGAAAGAAAAGCTCCGCTTATGTGAAGCCGAACTGTGCTTTGGACCGGAAAAGACACTGAACCTTTTTGCGGATACAACACAAAAGCTCAGGGTAATTGGAGAAAATGGCATCGGAAAATCGACCTTGCTTAAAACCCTTGCAGGTAAGCTAGAGTTAAAGCGCGGAGAAATCCAGCGCCCAACAACATGTATTTACTTAGATCAGCATTGCGCTTGGCTTGAACAGGGCCATAGCGTTTTAGATATTGCCGAGCGCTCACTTGACACGCCACATCATAATATCATCACCAGCTTTGCAAGCGTTGGTCTGAGTCTAGATAAGATTTCAGGACCTATCACGAGTCTCAGTGGTGGCGAGAGAATGAAAGCGGCCATCGTGCTGGCCGTGCAACTGCAAGGCTTTTTATTGCTTGACGAGCCGGATAATCACCTCGACCTCGAAGCACAAGAAGAGCTTGCTGCCATGCTTAATCAGCTTCCTTGTGGATTTATACTGGTCTCTCACAATGAGTATTTTTGCAGTCAGCTTACCAACATAAAAGTTCTACCGCTGCGTGATTAATAGTCATAGAAGGAAGAAAAGGGGGAGGAAGGAACGCCTCCCCCTTTGGGCACTTAGTGGCGTCTCTGTTATGACCACTAAATTAAATGGGCTGAGACGACTGCACGTCTCAAACCACATGGGGACGATGGATTAAAGCGGTAATACCTCGAGGGTCGTGACATAGCTGCCGGCACGTTTTGTGGCGGGTGCTTGTGCTTTGTCGTCTTCATATTCCACTTCAAACCAATACATGCCTGGCTCAGATAGTGTTAGCGTCACTTCACCTTTGGCATTCGTTGTATATTTGCTTGGTTGACTGTTATCACGGTACTTTTCATCCTGACGTACCACTATCACTTCTGCACCCTTGGCAGGTTCACCATCCATCGTATACTGCAAGGTAATTGGTTCACCGGTGTACAAATCATTAGGGTGAGTAACCGGGTTTAGTTCTAGCCCTTTGCCGGTTGGCTTAAGCGCGGTATTATTTGGTGCGCCCAAAGTTACAAATACTTCTAATCGTCTTGCAACGTCGGTCACACTTAAATCTTTTGCCGTTTTTGGTACTTCTTTGTTAAAGGCTTCTACTGAACCAACTTTGCCGCGTCCTGGCCAGTAATGCTTTTCACCGTTTTCATCAGTCCAGCGCGCCACCAGCGAGCGACTTTGATTAAACACTTTGTAAGTGCCTTGCTGATTGAGCTCAATGTCAAACACACTGCGATACTTAAGTTTTGCGGCGTTCTTAAGCTCAACCTTGCTACCAGAAGGAGACAGTGCAGATAGGCGCTCTAGTGGATAAGCATAATGATCTGGGTTAAAGATCCCGTTGGCGATGGCAGCATCAAACGTGATCCATTCGCTGTCACCAGATACCACGGTGGTACTTGGCTTTATCCATACTCGGTGTGCTTCACTTAACGGGCTATATGCGGCTAAGGCAACTAAGACACCAGAAACTAACGTTGAAATTTTCACGATTAAGGCTCCATTGTTAAAATTGTTGTAGCGAGTTCCGATTTACCTTCTGCAATCACAGTGACAGGCGCAGTGATAGGTAAGGTCACTGGCAGTTTCAATACTTCACGACCTCCAAGCTCACGAGCAGCCTCTACAAACAGCGTGTACTCACCCGCAGGTAAAGCTTTAAACTCATCGCGCCAAGGGGTTAAATCAATCTTTGCCGTACCTGGACGCCTTGTCGCACCAGTCACGCCATCTACAGGCATGGATAGGCTACGGCCGCTTCTACGCCACCAAAGGCGTAAGTCTTTTAGCCACTTTTCACCCTCTTTATCGGCCATGTTAACGTCATACCAAACGGCAATATCGGCAACTCGCTGTTGTTTGCTGTCTGCCAGCCATACTGCTACATAAGGTGGGTGATATTCCGCAACGTTTAAGCGCGGGATAGTGATTTCAACTTCATCAGCTTTAGCGTGCGCGGGTACCATCAGCACTAAAACAGGTAATACAAAGCCTGCTGCTACGAGCGGCCAAGTCGACTTTCTTCCTCGAGAATGCTTGTATAAAAGCCATAACCCTGTGAGTGAAAACACTACACAAGCTACTGAAAACACATCAATAAACATACGCCATGCAAATCCTGTATTACGTCCTTTGTGAAGATCGTTAAGGTATGATACCCAACCACGATCCGTGATCTCTTGATAAAACTCACCGCTATCAAGGGCGATGCTAAACCAGCCATCGCCACCAGCTCTTGGCAGCGCAACATACAATTCGTACTCACTCCACTGCACTTGCTGTAGTGCAGGTAACGCCGAGCCTGTGTGTGACTGATACCAAGATTGAAAGCTGTGTGGCAGCGCTGTTTGCTCTGCCGCCGCGTTAAGCTGGGTCAACAAAGCGCTTGGCAGCACCGCTTCTTTAGCATATGTAGTAGGTGCAGCTTCTATCTGGCTTGCGTGATTTAAGGTGATCCCAGTCACGGCAAACAGCAGCATTCCCACCAAACACACGGCAGAGCTCATCCAATGCCAAGTGCGCCAATCAAACAGCTTTTTAAGTCGCCGATTCGACGACTTAGCCGCTGAGCGAGCTCGTGTCATTAAAAGCTCCACGCCAATGAAGCCCAATAGCGACGACCATCTTCAAAGTAGCCGTATTCTGCTTCAGTAATTTCTTCATCGAAGAGGTTGTAAATCCCAAATCCAAGCTTAATTGCTTCGTTCAGTTGATAATTTGCACCTAAATCAGTTAGGTTATACGAAGGTGCGACTAAGCTACTTTGCGAAGGCCCTGTTACAGGCTGGCTTTCTTCACCACGATAATGGAAGCGTAACCACGTGCTCAGCTCATCCGAATACTGATAATTAAGCGAAGTTTGGAACAAATGTTTAGGTAACTGGTTTAATGGGCTACCAGCATACACTCCGGTTTTTTGCTCCGAATCTGTGTAGGTATAGTTTGCGCTAAGCTTTAGTTTTTCCGTCAATTGACCCGAGAAGCTAATTTCACCACCTTGGGTTACGGCTTCATCAACGTTGACATAGGTTGTCGGTAACGAGCCAAACTCGTTAGAGCCGTCCGTGCATTGAGTTAGTGGGCACGAAACCCGTGAAATTTTATCATCAAACTCGTTATAGAATACCGTTGCTGAGGTGCTGATCCCTTTAGCAAGCTCAACGTATACACCTACCTCGTAATTAATTGAGGTTTCAGGGCTTAACTCTGGATTTCCATAAATATTGCCACCACGACTCACTTGGCCCCACGCCGCAGTACTTTGACGCAAGTTCGGCGCTCTAAAGCCGGTTGAGATCCCACCTTTAACCGTCACCGCCTCTGATGCAGTATAAACACCGTATAAGCGCGGGCTAACGTGGCCGCCAAAGTTACCGTCTTTGTCGTAGCGTAGGCCCATAGTCAGGGCAAATGGCTCAACGATGCGCCACTCATCCTCAGCAAATACCGACCACTGATCGTTGTCAACTTGCTGCAAATCACTAATGCGGTTACTGGTTTTGTCGGTCAAATCTTCATTAAGATAGGCAACACCGATTGAGCTAGTATGAGACTCGCCAAGCGGTAACGTCCAAAGAGACTGGAAGTCTACGTTTTTGACCGTCATCTCGCGGGATTTATTATCAAACTCTTCATGTTTTAGGTAACTACGAGAGCTACCAAATGACCAATAACCGTTATGCGTCAAAGAGATTGACTCACTATCGTATTCGGTTGTAGTGGACTCAGGACAACCACGGCGGCCACACGGCTCACCTGGCGCAAGCGGTGCTACTGTTTTACCTAGCGTCGCATCAAGCGTTTGTGAAGCAATACCATAATCCAATAACCATTCGTGTTCATCTGATGGTGTATAGGCCAGTTTTACCTTCAGCGTATCTGCATCGCGACCTCTAAAGCCAGACACGATTTCGTCTTCATCTCTGTGCGTAGTTTGGCCGTAAATTTGTACCCCTAAGGTATCTTTGATTAGCGAGCCTGCTGCAAAGAAATTAGCCTGATAAATATCACCTGAGCGACTGTTTTCTTGGCTGGTGGCGTCAACTCTGACTTCTCCATGCCACTCGTCAGGCGTTTTTTTAGTGATAATGTTAATTACGCCACCAATTGCATCAGAGCCATACAGCGAAGACATAGGCCCGCGTACAACTTCGATACGTTCGATGGCAGCAACAGGAGGCGTCCATGCACCTTCAACACCTGGACCGTCACTATTTGGCCGAGTCTCACGCGAACTTTGTCTTTGCCCGTCGACTAAGATAAGCGTGTACTGACTGCCCATGCCGCGAAGGCTAATATCTTCCCTGTCTCCGCCTCCAGTTACTACAACTCCGGGAACATCTGTCATGGCATCAGTAAGGTCTCGATAAAAGCGCTGCTGTAGCTCCTCTTGGTTGATAACGCTAACAGACGCCGGCGCATTTTTTAGCAGTTGCTCAAATCCAGAAGCGGATACGACGATCACTTCCATCTCTTCTTTTATTTCTGATTTTGCATCACTTTGTGCAAGTGAGGAAAAAGGCAGGGCAGCTGCAACAGCTAAAGAGAGTGGCGCCAAACTACGACAGGCCATCAACATCGAGAAACCTCCATGATAGAATACAAGATAAATAACAATTATTTTCATTTGTAATGTTATGATGATTGCGTATTTTGGAGCAATGCGATTTTTCTTAAAGGTATTTTAAGCAGGGCTTAACAATGAATCAAAAATTGACTCGCGGACTTAAAGTGTTCGCCAAAACAGTAGAAGCAGGCAGTATGAGCAAAGCCGCTGACTTATTGCACATGACCACCTCAGCCGTTAGCCAGCAGATCAGTAAATTAGAGCAAGACATAGGCCTAAGTTTATTTAATCGTAATACTCGCAGCCTAACACTCACTGAAGCTGGTACTATCTATTACAAGTCCGCGATACAAATACTGCAAACCGCAGAACAGGCAGAGCATGAACTTGAGTTATTACAACATACGCCATCTGGCATATTGAAGATTTCTGCCCCCATCGGGTTTGGAGGAGGGCTACTCAGTAAGCCACTGCGCTATTTGAGTGAACAGTTTCCACAAATAAAAGTCGATTTGATCCTGACTGACGAGCCCATTGACATCATTACTGAAGGTGTCGACTTGGCTATCTGTATAGGCCCTTTACAGGACTCAAACCTCATTGCTCGTCATCTTGCTGACTGGCAACTTATCCCCTGCGTTAGTTGCCACCATCCATTGGCACAACTCAATATATCGCACCCAGAAAGCTTAGCGCCTCACGCTTTGATTGGTCATTCGAGTAGCAAACAAAACCCCTATCATTTGAGCCATCAACAAACTCATCAGCAAGTGGCGCTGCCAACAGCACGTTTTATGGTGAATAATATGCAGGCTTGCATTCAGCTAACGCTAGATGGCATCGGCTATGGTGTTTTACCTGAACCAGAAATTAGGCACCACCTTTCATCAGGTAGACTAAAGAGATTGTGTACTGAGTGGTCATTAAGAGAATATAGTGTTTATGCCGTGACGCCACACCGCAATACTGTTGCAGCAAAAACAACCGCTGCAATTGAAAGCCTAAAAGAGTGGTTTACCCAAGTTTCCAACGACAGCCAAGTCTTTGTTGGCGACTTTAGTTTTATTTAACCTAAGTTTTGATTAGTAAAAAATAGCAAGCCAAATAGTTGGCTCTAAAGTGTCTGTATAGCTTACTTTGTGCTTTTGGTGTGCGGGAATGTTAAGGCTATCACCCGCTTTTAAGGTTATCGTTTTACCGTCACCAAAGATTAGTTCAGCGCAGCCCTGCAACACCAGCACCCACTCGTTTTCATCTTGGTCATAATATCCAGAGCTAGGAGAGGTATGGCCGTTTGATACTATCCGTTCAATACGAATATTTGAATGAGAAAGTACCGTCTCAAAAACTTCTTCAGTTAAACCAGCTGGAATATCTTTTAGAAAGTTCATAAGCTTGAAACTAGGGCCTAGCAATTAGTCAAGGATAGAGAAATAATTTGCCGCAACAAGCACATCCATTTATCTAGTAGCGGCAAATTGGGAGAATGGTACAACTTGATCGATAGAAATGTTCAATACATCGCTCTCAATCTTTCAAAACAATCCATCAGGCGATTAATTAAAAATCCCCCAACTTTAGCGACTCCACTCGGACCTCTTGCCTAGCTGTACAGTCGCCATTAAAGTTACATAATTTAACAATATTTGTAAAATATAATTTAACATTAAATAAATAAGTTTGGAGTTTTCTAAAATCCCTTGAGTTCCACACGCCAAGGTGGGTCTAATCGATTTTCACCAGCCCAGTACAATTTTATCTTATTTCCTGCAGGATCAAACAGTATCGCTTCTCGCCACAGGTAGCGCTGTTCAGTCGGGAGCTGCTCAAATAAAATACCTCGAGCCTCTAGCTCTGAGACCCACTCATCTAACTGTTCATGTTCAAAGTAAATAACTGCACCATTGCTGATAGGGGGCACTTCTAGCGACAAGGAGAAGGTTGCATTACCTTCAGGACATTCAAATCGAGCATAATGCGGCGTATCAACAATTTGAGTAAAGCCGAGCGTTCGATAGAATTGACAAGCTGCAGTCATATCATCGACAGGCAGCGTAACTTGATTGAGGTTCATGATTGTTTTTCTTACTACAGTGCACTTTTTAAACATTTTGCCTTAAACGTAAAAAAATACCAGCCTAGATTAGGCTGGTATTACAATCATCACATCTTAATGCAAGTTACAAAGCAAATGTTCTCGACACAGAAAGTACAATACGTTCATCTGCCGTATCCCAATCTAAGCTCGTATTTTCAGCCGCCACTTCAATATCAAACCCTTTAAATGCAGTTTGATAAGCAAGGCGATAGTGATTGTAAGATTTATCGTTACCATCCCACGTATATTTATCGCCATCCAATGAATTGGAGATATCAAAGCTTGCTCTTAGTGCATGACCTTCTGCAATTTCAAAAGTATGTGCTACCATCGCAATAGTGTGACCCGCTTCGGTACCAAAATAATCCCAGCTGTACCAGAAATTAAATTCGGTTTGGCCAAATTCACTGGCGTAACCAAACTTAGTATAGATCTCTGGGTAATTACCGTCGCTTGAGTTGTCACCACCATGATAAGAATAGTAAGCAATACCATAGTCAACGCTCCAGCTTTGGTTCAGCTCGACGAAGCGACCAACGTAAAAGTCCCACTCTAGATCTGTGTCACCACCAAAATCGACGTTAGACGCCCAGCTTCCAGCATATACACCGTTTGAAAAGGCTTTATCTATACTGCCTTGTAGGGCTGGGTCATTTTGCGTTTGACTCACACCGTTAAAGGTATAATCAGATACACCCGTTAGGGTTGCAGACCAGTCTGCCGCCGCATAGTTAGACGCGAGTAAAAGTGGTAGTGCACAAAGTGTTTTCTTTAAGGTTATCATGTAGTTGTATCCCTAGTTTACTGATTCAATTTTTCTAAAGTCGATAAGGTTGTCTTTTGGCGAGCTATCAATCTTGCTCACAGTTTTGTATTTGCTATAAGCAATGTAACCAAAACATGAGAAGAACAAGCCTATAACTAACGCACCAACCCATTGGATCTGTAAAAAGTTTAGTTTAAATAACAGCGTAAGCAGTGATAACGCCACGATATTAAATAAAATATAGTTTCTTTTTCCTAAACGGCTAACCGTGAGGTTAAGGTTGTCTGTATATAGGCGGATCAAAGAGTCGAGTGAGTTAATCACAAACACCACGCCAACAAAGACCATTGCAAAGTTTTTAATACCCGCAGTAGGGATCCCAGCCTCATGGTAGTGATAAAGCACACTAAACCATGCTGCGATTGGAATAGACGGGAAAATTAACATCGCCGCTAGCACTTGATAGGTTTTCAAGCCACCGACAAAACGCGATGTGAATTGCCCTATCATGATGCTCCACGCAAACCACCAAAACAGATAAAACTCGTGATAGTCATTCAGTGGCAACACAAACTGATCTAAATTGGTAAAGTAACCGCCGATCAGTGCCAAGTTGTTGGTATAGCTCGACATTGCACTGTCACCAAAGACAAACGCTGACGCCCACATAAAGGCGATTAAACCGATAAAGACCCATGTTGTCGTGATACTTAAAAAACGCACGTACTTAAGGCTAGTGCTTGAGTAAACCGCAAAAGCAATCGCCGCAAACACAATCAGATAGAAACTAGGAATAATCGACTCACCGTCGCCTAAACTGGGTAAATACCAAGGTAGATTAGACAACAATAAGAATGCAGTAAACGCACAAGTACCGATAATAACTAGGTTATTAATGAATTTAACCCAAGGAATTTCAAAGAATTTTACCTTGGGCTCTATTACGCAGAAATAAAAGCACGTAAGAAAGTAGAACCCCCAGATTAAAAATCCCCAAAAACCAAACTCTATGGCCAGCGGATTAGTAAATGCATACTCTGGGCTTGCTTTTATGTCTGCGTAACCCGCAAACTCCGTAAGCGGAAACATGATGAGGCCAACATCTAGGCCAGAAGTAAATAAGATTGCAATAAAAGTGAACGTTTTAACCGGTGTAACACCAACGCACTGTAAATTCCCCCACTTCAATAAGATAAAGGCAATTGCCAATAGGGTGAAAATGATGCCTGCACTAAGCCATACTGTCATTGTCACCCTCCCAAAATTGATAGAAGTAACTCATTTTTTCTCCGTTGTTTTTATTTACATTATTCCCGCATTAACGCAGTGCAAACGATTTGCACTGCGTGCCACTGCAGGTCTCATATGGGGCACGAACTTTCCCATACGAGTGGCGAAACTAGATCTCCGAACTACGTTGAACCTGTTGCCAGTTTTGTGTCATAGCAACGTTTGCTCCCTCAGCGGCAAGTGGTGAATTGCCTAAAATCATATCCGCTGCTTTTTCCGCGACCATAATAGTCGGCGCGTTGAGGTTGCCATTTGGAATGGTTGGGAAGATAGATGAATCCACAACGCGTAGCCCCTTGACACCGTGCACACGGGTTTGCGAGTCTACAACCGCCATTTCATCCTCACCCATTTTGCATGAACAAGAAGGGTGATAAGCACTTTCTACCGCTTGACGCACAAAGGCATCAATTTCTTCATCGGTTTGGATATGCTCACCAGGTTGGATCTCGCTCTGTCTAAAGTCATCAAACGCACTTTGCTCGATGATTTCACGAGTCAACCTGACACAAGCTCTAAACCCTTCGATGTCTTCTTGTTCAGCTAGGTAATTAAACTGTATTTTAGGCGCCACCGTTGGATCTGCTGACTTAATCGTTACTTCACCACGGCTCTTTGGTTTATTGTGGCCGACATGAACTTGGAACCCATGACCATCAAAGGCACTTTTACCATCGTAGCGAATGGCCGCAGGTAAAAAGTGGTACTGAAGATCTGGCCACTCAACGCCTGCTTTCGAACGAATAAAGGCACAAGATTCAAAGTGATTGGTCGCGCCAAGACCTGACTTATCAAGTAACCATCTTGCACCGATCAAGCCTTTAGAAATTAACCCCAACTTGCCATTCAAGGTGATGGGCTGCTTACACTTGTATTGGAAATAAAACTCCAAGTGATCTTGAAGGTTTTTGCCCACTCCGGGTAAATGGTGTTTTACTTCAACGCCTGCGGCAGTCAACGCTTCTTTATCGCCAATGCCAGATAATTGTAATAAGTGCGGTGAACCGATTGAACCTGCACTTAGGATCACTTCCTTCGCTGCATTCGCTTTTTTCAGGTTTCCTTTCACACTGTATTCAACGCCTGTAGCGGTTTTGCCATCTAACAGTACTTTTTGTACCAGGGCACCCGTGACTATGGTGAGGTTACTGCGATGTTTAATTGGATCTAAATAGGCGCGACTTGATGAACAACGCTTACCACCTTTGACGGTCATATGCATTGGCCCAAAGCCTTCTTGCTGCTCACCGTTATAGTCTTTGGTAAACGCATAACCCGCTTGCTCACCAGCGCTAATAAAGGCGCGATAGAGCGGGTTTGCCATTTCATTACCATTATTAGTGCCAAGTGGACCTTGCTCACCACGGTACTCGTCGCTACCTAAATACCAAGATTCAGCGCGCTTGAAGTAAGGTAAACAAGACTGATAATCCCAACCTTGAGCACCACTGTCTTGCCACTCGTCAAAGTCTTTAGCATGACCTCGAACGTACACCATGCCATTGATTGACGATGAACCACCAAGTACCTTGCCGCGAGGACAATGCATAACGCGATTGTCTAAGTGCGGCTCGGGCTCAGTATGGAACTGCCAAGCATATTTATCGGTATTCATTGGAATAGATAGCGCAGTTGGCATCTGAATAAAAATACTCTTATCACTACCGCCAGTTTCGAGTAGTAGCACTTTGTGCGCTGGATTTTCCGATAGGCGGTTTGCAAGCACACAGCCTGCAGAGCCTGCACCTACGATAATATAATCAAAATCAGTCATCATACTCCTCGATTAAAATGGACTTTCAATATCGCTCATACCAACATACACAGACTTAGTCTGGGTATATTGATCTAGCGTCTCGATGCCATTTTCGCGGCCAATGCCCGACTGCTTATAGCCTCCAACGGGCATTTCAGCGGGTGAGTTGCCATAACTATTGATCCAACAAATACCAGCCTCTAGCAGGTGGATGACACGGTGTGCACGTTGAATATCTCTACTAAATACACCCGCGGCCAAACCTAAGTGGGTGTTGTTTGCACGTTGAATGACTTCTTCCTCGTCATCGAATACCAATACCGACATCACTGGACCAAAGATCTCTTCTTTCACTATGGTCATGTCATCATGACAGTCGATAAATACGGTCGGTGCGACAAAGTAGCCGTTTGGCGCGGTTTCAGGACTAAGTGCCTCACCACCGGTCAGTACGGTTGCACCTTCAGCTTTACCTTTTTCAATGTAATCCATCACCAGTGTGTGATGCTGCTTTGAGATTAGGGCACCAAGATTTACGTTTGGATCGAGCGGATCGCCCGCGATGATATTTTGTTCGGTACGCTGCTTTAACTCAGCTAAAAAGGCGTCGTAAACCTTACGCTGCACAAATACGCGTGTGCAGTTGGTACACACTTCACCTTGGGTGTAGAAGTTGCCCAACATCGCGGCACTTATCGCTTGAGAGATATCAGCATCTTCAAAAACGATAAGCGGTGATTTGCCGCCTAGCTCCATCGTCACTTCTTTTAAATTGCTTGCCGCACTTTGCATTACTTTTTTGCCAGTACCCACTTCACCGGTGAACGATACTTTTTCAATATCAGGGCTGGTAGTTAGCCATTGGCCCACCTCAGCGGCACCTTGTACCACATTGAATACGCCCGCAGGGATACCGGCTTCAATAAATATTTCGGCCAGCTTAATCGCGCCTAATGGTGTTTCTTCCGATGGCTTGAAAATGAGGGCGTTACCAGCGGCAAGTGCAGGGCCTGATTTCCAACACGCAATTTGCAGTGGATAATTCCACGCGCCAATGCCTGCACAAATCCCTAGAGGCTCTTTGCGAGTATAGAAAAAGTCCCCTCCCACAGGCTGCTGAGTGCCAACTTGAGCGGGAGCCAACCCTGCAAAATATTCAATTACATCAGCGCCTGTTTGAATGTCTACACATTCCGCCTCTTGCCAAGGTTTACCTGTATCTAACACTTCAATCTTGGCAAGCTCATCATTGCGCTCGCGCAGCAGAGATACCGCTTTATGTAAAACACGACTACGCTCAATTGGCGCCATCGCTGACCATAATGCAAAGCCCGCTTTGGCACTTTCAATCGCAGCTTGCTGAACATGACTATCGGCAACCTCTACCTCGTAGATCACTTCATCCGTTGCTGGATTTTTTACTGCAAACTTTTCGCCTGAGTGGTTTGCCAAGAACTGGCCATGAATAAAATTTTGATATACAGGGACTGTCACATTATCCTCCAAACTGCTTAATAAGTGATTGAATGTAGCGTTTTGCGAGCGTTTCACTGTGATGAAACGCATGATGGTCAGCTTTGCTTAGCACCGCTCTTAACCAAAGTCCGTCAATCATACCGGCGGCAAGCTCAGCCGCTTCTTTTGCCTGTGCTCGCGGCATAAAAGCAGCAAACGAAGTCGCTAGGTTACTCTGCAGACGGCGACTGTTAACGCGCTGTAGTCGGTGAAGTTCATCATCGTGCATAGATTGCGCCCAAAAACTCAACCAGGTACGCGTCGTATTTGACTGCTGCTGTACCATGGCAAAGTTAGCTTCTACGATATACATGAGTCGCTGCTCGGCACTACAACCAGCGCAGGTTTTGTCCAACAAACTGTATTTCAAGTTGTTTAATAGATAGCGCACGGTTGCTTCAATCAAGCCTTGTTTGCCACCAAAATAGTGGCTGATGATCCCCGATGAGAGACCCGCTCTTTTACTGATACTATTAATAGTGGTTGCTTGTAATCCTAACTCGGCAACTGACTCTAAAGTGGCGTCAATTAGCTGCTGACGACGAACAGGTTCCATTCCGACTTTTGGCATAGCTTTTATTAATTGACCGTTCAATTAAAATAAAGCTTAGGGTGATAAAGATGAGACTTCAAGGTTGACTTTTTGTAAAAAGCCAAATTTTTGACGTTTGTACCTAGGTTAATCCCATGATAGCTAAGGGGTTTTAAAGGATTACAAAAAATCTTAAAAAATTTTAAAAAATCTGAGATTTTGCAGGTATTTGCGATAATTTACCGTTTTGATGTGACAATTTGATTAAGTTTGGTTTGGCTAGAAAAAAATCAAAAATCGAACCAAATGAGGGAATTGAGTAAGACTAAACATCCTTGCTAGTTAAGATTTGAAAGCGGTAACGGTTGGTAACTAGGAAACCTATTTGAGACAGTGGAAACCCCAAAAGAAGCGTTTGACTGATAACTCGCCACTAACAATTCAATCTTAGGTTTAAGCGCTAAGATCGCCTCATCAATTTTACTTTTCAGCCTCGCACTAAAAACATTTTTACGCAGCAAAAAGTGTACTTGGTTATCATGTACCACGTAAGGCCACGCCTGCGCAGCGTCAAGCCCTCGCTCTTTGATAAAATAGTTTCCCGTGATCATATCATCCACAATAAAATCAACGCGCGCTTTCATTAACATTTCAACCCGCCGCTGCGCACTGGCAATACTCACAAACTGATCTTTATAGTGGGGATCTTGTTTAAGCTTATCAAGTTCCTCTCCATAGTAAGATCCGATGCTCAACCCTATGGTTTTCGATTGCTTTAGTAATGAAGCTAAATCGGCAAGCGCTGTGGGAGGTGATAACGAAAATAATCGCATACGTTCAAAACGGTAGGGCAGAGAGAAATCTCCGTATGCTTCTCTATCTTTAGTGTAGCTAACCATTACCGCGACATCTATCACTCCTTTTGACATTTCTTCAAAAGTGCGAGCGCTGGAAGGGAGGCGAATATAGGTGGTACACACGGCAACATGCTGGAACACCATCTCGGCAATGTCTACGTCTAGGCCCCAAGGCCCAAGCTCATCAAACACAGTTAATGGCGGCCAATCGGCAACAACGCCAATATTCACAGTTTTACTGCATTCGCTCGCACTGACAGGGGGAAATACCAAACCCCACACTAATATAGCCATGCCAATCAAGTTATTCACTGATATGTACTGCTTAACCATGACACCTCGTGAGCAAGTCTATGACAATCGGCCTTATAACATGACGACTCAGTTCATTGCATAGGCACTATCTTTAGTAGTAACAATATATTTACCTAAAGCCTAGATTACAATGCCTAATTATTAAACTATTTAAGTCAAAAAACGTATCGGTGCTCACAGAAACAAAAAAGCGTGACGTAAACCCCCTTTACATCACGCTTGTTTTGCACTTTATGGCTGATATTCGAATACTTCTTCGATAGGTACATTAAATACATGAGCGATTTTAAAGGCGACTTCAAGCGAAGGGGAGTACTTGGCAGCTTCAATGGCCATAATCGTTTGTCTCGTAACACCCACTCGCTCAGCAAGCTCTTTTTGTGTCATTTCACCGCTCATAAAGCGTAGCATTCTGATTTTGTTTTTTATTGGTAAATCAGCCATACACAGCTCCCAAACGAGCTTTGACAAGCTGGGTTCCATAACCGACCAATTCAGCCAGCAAAAATGCAATCACTAAAATATGAAGTGGTGCAAACGGTAGTTCAAAAGGAAGCGCTTGCGACCAATCTTGCGCTTCGGCAGAATACTGGAAAATAGAGATACACACACCAACCTGAAGCACCCAGTAGGCAGGTTTGCACCCAGATAGCGCAATCAACTTTTCACGCTCATCTAACGGCTTATCCATATCTTTATCGCTAACAAAGCTCAGTAGCAGCTGACCTGCAATAGATGTCACGATAGAAATAACAATCACCTTGAGCAACAATCCTGATACCCAACTCGGATCTTGACGTAACTGCTCTGTAGCCGCTGTTATTTCGCCTAAATAAAAATACAAGATATAACCTGTTACCAAAAACTCTATCGCAATCGTTAAGTCACGGAAACTCAACGAGTCTAAAAACGCTTTAATCTTATTGTTGCTTTCCATGTTATCCTCACTTTACTCAAGGTTAAGTATTTTTTACATTGAAAGCGTAAACTTTGCTCAACAACAAGTCAAATATTTTTTACTTTAAGTAAAGTTTAAATAACCAACCTGAACTCGGGATAAGAAGTTAGTTATTAAACTAAAATCCCTAAGCTCAAAAGTGTAATATCACTCTAGCCAGAAGTTATTTCTTAATACAAGGCAAATTTGTGCGTCAATAGCTGGCCTATTGCAAGCAAATTTAACGCAGTAGTAAGGGATAACAGCTGCTAGAGAACAAGTTGTTATCCTGGGTTCAGGTTAGCTAGAAACGTTTTCGAAACTCGCTTGGTGTTAAGCCCATACACTTATTAAACACCTTACGGCAGGCTGTCGTATCCTCGTATCCTACCTGGTGCGCAATCCAATCAAATGGTTTGCTCGTGCTTTCTAATAAATCACACATTTTCTGCACCCGAAACCGTTGCAGATATTGATTTGGATTGAGTCCGAGCACCTTAGCAAAACGTCGCTGTAAGGTTCTTTGCGTAAGTAGAGCGATATCAGCTAGTTCTGTAATTGAAATATTGCGACCATAATGGGTGTTAATGTATTGCTGAGCGCGCAGCACAGCATCATCACCATGTTGAAAGTTTGGCTGAAATTGATGATAGTAGCTCTGCTCCCGCTGAGCCGTATCTACGACAAGCGTTTTGCCTAACTTGCGCATGACTAAGTGACTGCTATATTTTTTGACTAGCTCTAATCCAAGATCAAGCCATGACATCATGCCGCCAGCCGACATAATATCATTGTGATCGATTAAAATTTTTCGTGTATCAATAGACTGGTTAGGAAAGTGCCGTTTAAATGCCTCAGTTAACCCCCAATGCGTGGTAAGTAAGCGCTGATGACTTAGCCCCGAGGCCGCAAGTATAAAAGCCCCCGCACAGGCAGAGGCGATAACTGCACCTCGTTGGTGCTGCTCGGTTAACCAAGCAAGTAATTGAGGTTCAGGTTTGAGGTAATAATCAGAACTAACACTCGGCGGCAATAACACAATATTGTAATCCCCCTTTACAGCACTACTAAAGGTGACAACATGTGTTGTAAAGCGGGTATCCTGTGACTCTTCGATACAAATTCTATCTGCTAGAAAAAACAGCTCTTCTAGACCATACACAGCCGACTTCATCGCATGAGGATAGTGACAAATCGCCACTTTGATTGGTTTCATCTACATTGTCGAATTTGAACTCAAAAATGTCATTTTAGACACTCCAGTCAAAGTTACAACTCCAGCACAATACCTCTGCAAACTAACTAACGAGGTAAAAAATGAACAACAGCGCACTATTGGTTATCGATATTCAAAATGACTACTTTCCTGGAGGACTTTTCCCGCTATGGAATAGCGAAAATACACTAGCAAACATCAATACAGCTATCCAAAAAGCAGCAGAGCAAAACATGGAAGTCATTTATGTCCAGCACATAGCTAATCCAGAGCAAGGAAAAGCACCATTTTTCAATGCCGACACAAGCGGTGTCGAGCTTCATAATGGCCTACGCCAAACGCAAGAAAACGGCCACCATATCGTAAAGTCCTATGCCGACAGCTTTGAGCAAACCTCCTTAAACGATTTGCTCCAATCTAAAGGTATCGACACTTTATATATCTGCGGCATGATGACACAGAACTGTGTAACCCATACCGCGCTATCGAAATCGGCGGAGCAGTACAATGTCTACATTCTCAGTGATTGCTGCACTACCATAGATGAAATGATCCACAAAATTGCACTCAACGGTGTTTCAACACGAGTACCTTTGATTGTCGTGTCGCAAATATAGCCCATGTAGGTCGAGGTTTACCTCGACACAAGCAGAAAAACCAAAAAGGCTGGGTGAACCAGCCTTGATTTGAGTGATATCGAAATGAAAGAGACTAATTAGCCTGCTGCTTATAGGCTTGTCGATAGGCGTGAAGTAGCGGCTCGGTATAACCATTGGGTTGTACTCGGCCTTCAAATACCAAAGACAACGCCGCTTTATAGGCAAGGTTTTCAGTAAGCGGTTTATGGTCATTGAGCATTGGTTGGTAGAGGCTGTCACCTTCGTTTTGACCATCTACTACAGCCGCCATGCGTCTAAAAGTTTTTTCTACTTGTTCTTCGCTACAAATGCCATGATATAACCAGTTAGCGATATGTTGGCTTGAAATCCTAAGGGTTGCTCTGTCTTCCATTAAACCAACGTGATTGATATCAGGCACTTTTGAGCAGCCTACGCCTTGGTCTATCCAACGCACCACGTAGCCCAAAATACCCTGCGCGTTATTGTCTAATTCGGCTTGAATATCCTCCGCAGACAAATCGTTTTCTAACATCAACGGGGGCGTAAGTAAGTTATCGAGCGATGCCTGCTGACGTGTTTTTATCTCAAGTTGGCGTGCAAACACATCCACATAGTGATAGTGCATCGCATGGAGCGTAGCTGCGGTAGGAGAGGGCACCCATGCAGTATTAGCACCAGACTCCGGATGGCCTTGCTTTTGATCCATCATTAACGCCATTTTATCTGGCATTGGCCACATTCCTTTGCCTATTTGTGCCTTTTTCCTAAAACCGGTTTTAAGGCCAATATCCACATTTTGGTCTTCATAGGCCGCTATCCAAGACTGTCCTTTAATAGCCACTTTGGGCAATACAGGGCCCGCCAGCATTGAGGTATGAATTTCATCGCCTGTTCTATCCAAAAAGCCAGTATTGATAAATACTACACGCTGCTTAGCGGCAGCAATACACGCTTTTAAGTTTACCGAAGTACGGCGCTCTTCATCCATAATCCCCATTTTAATGGTATTTTTGGGTAGCGAGAGCAGCGCTTCAACACGACTAAATAGGGCATCAGTGAAAGCGACTTCTTCAGGCCCGTGCATCTTCGGTTTCACGATATTGATACTTGCTGCCGTCGAGTTTTTGAACGGACTATTGCCTTGTAAATCATGCAGCGCAGCCGTGCTTGTCATGATGGCATCTAAGATCCCTTCAAACTGCTCGTTACCTTCTGCATCCAGTACCGCTGGCGTTGTCATTAGGTGGCCAACATTGCGCACAAACATCATAGAGCGACCTTTTAGTGTCATACGCTGGCCTTGTGTATCTACGTAACTTCGGTCGGCATTTAGCGTCCGAGTCAGCGATTGACCTGACTTTTCGAAGGTCTCACTCAAGCTCCCTTTCATCAAGCCTAACCAATTTTGGTATACCAATACTTTGTCTTGTGCATCCACCGCCGCAACTGAGTCTTCACAATCCATGATTGTCGTAAGTGCAGCCTCAAGGACGACATCTTTGATCCCGGCTTTGTCTGCCTGTCCGATCGGATGGTGTGGATCAATTTGGATCTCAATATGCAGATCATGGTGGCGCAGCAATACCGCGCTTGGATTTTGTGCCTCCCCCTGATAACCCACTAGCTGATCAGGCTTTTGCAGTGCAACTTGGGTGCTGTCGTTGAGTGTAATCACCAAATTGCCGTCTAGAATCGCGTAGTTCGTACTTTCTATGTGAGAGCCTTCTGCCAACGGCAGTGCTTTATCGAGGAATTGCCTAGCATACGCCATGACTTTAAACCCACGGTTCGGATTATAGGCTTGAGTACGCTCAGCACCATCCTCTTCGCCAAGAACATCCGTTCCATAGAGCGCATCATACAAAGAGCCCCAACGCGCATTCGCCGCATTGAGCGCAAACCTTGCGTTACTGACAGGCACCACTAACTGAGGACCGGCTGCGCTCGCAATTTCAGGCTCCACATGCTCGGTTTCGATGGCAAAATCTTCAGGCTCAGGCTGCAAATAACCGATAGATTCAAGAAATGTCCGATATTCTGCCGATTGCCAATCAGGATGAGAGAGATGGTAATCGTCAATTTGCTGTTGCAGGGTATCGCGTTTGTTGAGTAACGCTTGGTTTTGCTTCCCAAGTTCCGAAAAAATATCCGCTACGCCTTGCCAAAATTGATTGACCGCGATCCCCGTACCGGGAAGTAGAGATTGCTCAACAAAGTGCGACAGTGGAGTCGCAATTTGGAAGCCTGAATGAGTGACATACTTGCTCATGGAGAGTCCTTGATTAACATTTTTTGAACGGGATAGGTCAAACATAAAACAATTTTTGGAAAAACGAACCCCTTTTCCCATTCACAAAAAATATACTCGTAATAACAACTATAAATTTAAAAAATCTGATTTATCGGCCTAGTGTTTAATTAAGCCCGCAGCCAACCACTCTCACACCGGTTGGTTTCGTGTAACAAACAACCAGAATTTAATTTGATTTATAGTACCCGTTCAAAGGAAGCTAATTATGTCTCAGTATCAAACTCAGTTAGATCATTTCTCTAGTCTATGCCAAAGCCAAGGAAAAACTTGGCAGTCTATCAGTCCTGAGTATGCCAGCCGTATGCACCTACAAAACCGTTTTAAAACCGGTTTGGACATTGCAAAATACACGGCAAAAGTGATGCGTGAAGACATGGCAGCGTACGACGCAGATAGCAGCCAATACACGCAATCGCTTGGTTGTTGGCACGGTTTTACCGCGCAACAAATGATGATGGCAGTAAAGCGTCACAATAAAACCACAAAACGCTCTTACGTCTACCTAAGTGGCTGGATGGTTGCTGCGCTGCGCTCAGAGTTTGGCCCACTACCAGACCAAAGTATGCATGAAAAAACAGCGGTTCCAGCTTTGATTGAAGAGATCTACACTTTCCTCAAGCAAGCCGATGCGCGAGAGCTAGATCATCTCTACAAAGATCTTGATGCAGCGAGAGCAAAAGGCCAAGACACAACTGAAATCCTTAACAAAATCGATAACTTCGAAACCCATGTAGTGCCTATCATTGCTGATATTGATGCCGGTTTTGGTAACGAAGAGGCGACCTACCTTTTAGCTAAACAAATGATTGAAGCGGGCGCTTGTGCAATTCAAATCGAAAACCAAGTATCGGACGCAAAACAGTGTGGCCACCAAGCAGGTAAAGTAACGGTTCCTCATGAAGACTTTTTAGCCAAGATTAACGCTGTACGATATGCTTTCCTTGAGCTTGGTGTTGAAGATGGCGTTATCGTCGCTCGCACTGACTCATTGGGTGCAAGTTTGACGCAAAAAGTGCCAGTATCAAAAGCGCCAGGCGACCTTGCGAGCCAATACACTAGCTATTTAGACACCACGCCAGTTACCTCGGCCGCTGACCTACAAGAAGGTGAGATGGCAATTAAATTGAGTGGCGAGCTGCAAAAGCCAGTTCGCTTAGACAACGGTTTATACCAGTTCAGAGCAGGCACAGAAAAAGATCGTGTGGTACTAGACTGTGTAACCAGTCTTCAATCAGGCGCAGATCTATTGTGGATTGAAACCGAAAAGCCAAATATCGAGCAAATTGCCGAGCTAGTTAACCGAGTTCGCGAACAAGTGCCTAACGCTAAGCTTGTATACAACAACTCGCCATCGTTCAACTGGACATTAAAATTCCGTGAACAGGTATACCAACAATGGCAGGAGCAAGGTAAAGACTTATCGGCATACCCAAACCCAAGCGCGGATGCAAAAGTATTGATGGCGCCAGAGTTAGACGCAACCGAGTTGGCAACCGAAGCCGATCTACTGGTGCAAAACTTCCAGCGTGACTCGGCAAGAGAAGCGGGAATTTTCCATCACCTTATTACACTGCCAACTTACCATACAGCAGCGCTCAGCACTGATATTCTGGCTGAAGGCTATTTTGGTGACGCGGGTATGCTTGCCTATGTACGCGATGTGCAACGACAAGAAATCCGTCGCGAGCAAGCATCAGTTAAACACCAAGACTTGGCAGGCTCTAATATCGGTGACACGCACAAAGAGTATTTCTCTGGTGAGAACGCACTCAAAGCAGGCGGTGAAGCCAACACCATGAACCAGTTCTAAACACTGGATTTAGATAACGACTTATATAGTTCCTTAATCAGCAAGGGCCGTCAGGCCCTTTTATCTATGTGGATCAGATTTTTACTAGCCACTGGTAACTGAGATCACGTATTTACCAACGCCAGTTATTCAGATCATATTTTTACTAACCTAGACCTATTTGAGATCAGAATTTTATTAACTCAACACCTAACGATCCCGATCTTTACAGTAAAGATCTAAGATCCAGACAAAAAAGAGCGCATTTGTGACTTTTTTCACTTTCACAAACCAAAATTTTACTAACTAAACCAGCGACAGGTCACATTTTTACTAACTTACTTAGTAAAATTTTGTTCTGAGTTTATTTTGACTAAAAATCAAAATATGACTAACCTCAGATTTATAAGCACTTCATTCTGCTGTAAACCCCCTTTACACTTTCCATATTTACCCCACTTTTCCATGTAAAACTATAAAACTGATTACAGTACATTGAAGTTGATACATGACCCCCATTAAGAACTTAATAAAAGCGGTAGCACTGCTTACAGCGATGCATTGCCAGGCCGGGAATACAGTTATCAAGAAAATAGAAGATTTAGAAAAGGCAGGAAAATACACCGAAGCCTTAGTTAAAATTGAAACGGCCAGCGTCAGTGAAGAAGAAGAAACGCGATATCAAGCGATTTATTTGCAGGCCATGATTTATCGAAAGCAAGACTTATATGAGAAATCAATATCTACTCTTAGCTATATCGAAAAGCAGTTTTTCCTTACCGAAGCGCGCAAGTATGATTTATACAGAGAGATAGGCATTAACTATCGTAACTTAAGCCAGCTTGAGCAGGCCGAGTCTTTTTACTTAAAAGCGCTCGCTTCAGCCGAGGCAATGGATAAATCAAATTTAGTGGCGCAAACCTATAATAATCTAGGTGTTGTTGCCGACCATAGAAATCTGCTTGCGCAATCTATGCAATATCACTTAAAAGCCTATGAATTACTAAAAGGAACTGATCAGTACGAAAAGCAAGGGGCTAACTTTTATAATCTCGGTGATATTTCTGTGCGTATGGGGGATGAGGAAAATGCAGAGTATTTCTTTCAACAAGCTCTCGTTGCAGATAAAGCTTCAAAAGAATTACGCAACGTCGCAGGCACGGCCCTTCGCTTGGGAGAGCTGAAGTTTAAGAACGGTAAAACGGACGAAGCATTAGCGCAAACAAAAGAGGCCATTGAATTTCTAAAAGAACTCAATGCTAGGGTTTCACTCGCTAGGGCATATCGAAACTCCGCATTGATCCATATAGCCAAGGCAGACTTAGACAATGCCCTGTTGGATGCACTTGCAGGCATTGAATATGCCACTCAAACCAGTTCAACACTGCAACAATTTTACGCCTACCTGACGGAGTTAGAAGTTAGGCTAAAACGTAAAGAATTAGCCAAAGCAAAAACACTACTCACCAAGCTGGACGCCCTAACCGAAATAGAAACGGCAGAGGTGCTGCTCGAAAAATATCATCGCCTTAAAGCGATAACGCTTGCTGCACATCATGAATACGCCCAAGCTTTTCAATTTATGAAGTCGACTTCAAAGCTACAGACTCAACTTCATGAAACATTACTAGAAAAACAAGTAAGTACCTATAAAGCCAGTATTGACGCGCTTATTCAATCTCAACAACTGGAGCAAGCACGCTCTGCACAAGCCATAACCGAGGTTAACTTACAAAACGCCAAGCTATCCACACAAATGTGGGTGATCACTGCAATCTCGACCTTTTTAGCTGGATTATTTCTAGTCGGATTTTTTGTCGTCAAGCATAGAAATGCGGCGCTAAAAGCAAAAATGTATCAATTGAATATTGAGCATAAAGATAAAATGCTGGCCGATATTTCCCACGAGTTACGCACGCCACTCAGTGTCTTAAAACTCCATATAGAAGCGATGGAACACAATCTTATTGATGACAGCACACTTGCGTATGCCAAGATCAACAACAAGATAAATCAGCTAAATGAATTGATCTCGAACGTATATCAATTGTCTCAAGCAGATCATGACGCGCTAGTGATCCATCCCCAGCAGCATGGCGCGAAAACGGTTATCCAAAGCTATGTGTACGATATTGAAAGATTAGTAACAAGTAATCAGCTGCAATTTATCGCCGACATTCACGTCGATGATATGAGTATTTACATTGATAAACCAAAGCTAGATAGGGTTATCGATAATCTTGCTAAGAATGCATGTTTATACACAGATAAACCCGGCAAGGTAAGGTTTAAAGCTGTGGTCAATAAACAAGAACTATTCCTACAAGTAGATGATAGCTCACCAGGCGTATCTGAGGCCGAGCAGAACAAACTGTTTGAACGCTTGTACCGTGTCGAGGCATCGAGAAGTCGTGCAACAGGAGGCTCAGGTCTTGGCTTATCTATTTGTAAGAGCTTAATTGAAGCGATGAATGGAAAAATCACAGTGAAGTCAGGGAAGTATGGCGGTTTGTGTATTCAGATAAACTTACCTCACGCGGTAGATGTACCAGCATAAAGTACAAAAGGCTAAGCAGATGCTTGGCCTTTTGTCTTTCTGAGCTTGCTTAGAAACGGTAGCTGATATTGCCATACACAAAACGACCATCGGTGTTATATGCCGAGAACGCAGAGTAAGGGAAGATCTGGTTAAACGTTGTATAACCAATATTACTAACAGTATCTTGAGGATATTGATCAAATAAATTGTTAGCGCCTACAGCAAACTTCCAGTTGTCACCTAGGTTATAAGCCACTTCTAAATCAGTGATCCATTTAGCGTCTAATACTTCATCGCCTTCTACTGCGCTAGAAGAGTCCACCGTTTCACCATAGCGTGTGGCACGTAATGTCGTCTGCCAATCGCCAAATTGCCAAATTGCAGCTAAGTTCCACTTATCTTTTGGTGTTCCATCTTCAAATCGTGCAATTTCACGACGAGCAAAGTACTCATAGCTGTCACCAAGGGCTTCAAGCTCAGCAGGATTTGCTTTTACATGCGTCACTTCAGTGTCATTGATGTTTACCGCGGCACTTAAACGCAGATTACCGTAGTCGGCAAGATCAAAACTGTACGTTGCTACGATATCCACACCTTGAGTGCGCGAGTCGATAGCATTAGTGAAGTACCTTACACTTTGCGTATTAAGCTCACCCGCTTGCTGCAAAATATTAATGACCTCAGGACCGCCCAAGTTCTCAGAAAGGACGATGCGATCGTCGATGTCAATTCGATAGGCATCCACAGTAAATGAGAACGCGTCTAGTGTGTAGACAAAGCCCGCCGTCATATTGACCGACTCTTCCGGTTCAAGCTCTCGAGCACCCAGCGCTTTTGCAGCTGGCGTATCAACAGGGAAGTGGCCAACTTCACTCGGTACGCCATTTTCAAATACCGTAGCAATTGATTTATAGGACGTTTGAGCCAATGAAGGCGCTCTAAAACCTGTGCTTACTGCACCACGTAGTGAAAAGTTATCCGACACCACATAGCGCGATGCCAGTTTACTGGTGAAAGTGCTGCCAAAATCACTGTAATCTTCAAAACGACCCGCCAAGACGACATTCCAGTCCTGCGTTAAGTAGGTATCAAACTCTGCGAATAAAGCGATGTTATGACGAGATTCATCGACAGCACTTGCTGGTGAGAAACCAGCGAGCACCTGCGCACCACCAGCTGCAACGGGATTGCCTTCTGCATCAAGCACGGTGAGGTAAGACGCTTCTTCACCGACTTCAATTTCATAGGTTTCGCGGCGATATTCTGCACCAATCGTGAAAAATACGTCATCCGGTAAGCCCAAATCCAATGCCGTTTTAGCATCAGCATTCACAAGCCACTGTGAATAGACTAAAGCGCCGTTATTAAACTCAGTCGGACTTGTTACCCCCATCGAAGTATTCAAACTATTTACGACACCCAAAGCGAAGTCATTCACACCATAGTTTGTACTGATATCGTAATCCCACTCACCTTGAGTGCCTTTTACACCAACCGCAAAAGAGTAATCATCTACATCGCTGACGATTTGAGGCAAGAAACCATCTGGGTATACCGCAGTTAAGTTGCGGCTGTCATTTGCGCGACGATAGAAACCACCGGAGTTACCTTCACGTGTTGAGTAGCTACCAAATGAATAAAGTTCGGTTTCCGCATCTAGGTTGTAACCCGCATTATAAAATAGTGCAAAGTCTTCCACTTCAGCTTTACCAAAACGGTGGTTGTAGCGATCGAATGAAAACTCTCTTGAGTCAAGTTGACCATTTTCATCACGAGTATATTGCTCTCTTGGATCAAAGCCTGAACGATTAGTCGGTTTTTTATCTCTATATTCGGCAGACAGATTAATAAAACCTTCATTACCTAAAGCAAAACCAACGTTGGCACCAATTGTTGTAGTACCGCCATCATTGCGCTTGCGGTCATCTCCAAGCACAAAATCTAAATCGCCCGCAGCGTTTGCACGGGTTTGTAATAAGTCAGGGACACCTGCCATCTGTGTATCGTGCTCACCATAGGTCACACTAATACTGCCGCCTTCTTCGGCATCTTTAAGCACAATATTAATAACGCCAGCAATGGCATCTGAGCCGTATTGAGCAGCAGCGCCATCACGCAGTACTTCTATACGCTTAATCGCGGCAGCTGGGATAGTATTTAAATCAACCGCCGTTGAACCACGACCAACGGTACCATTTAAATTCAATAATGCGCCAGCATGACGACGCTTACCATTAACCAGCACTAAGGTGTGATCCGGTGCTAAACCTCTAAGCACTGCCGGACGGGCGTGATCCGTACCATCCGCCAGCGTTGAATTTGGGAAGTTAAAACTTGGCACGAGCGTAGTGAGTACTTGGCTCAGCTCCAGCTGACCGGTACTTTGCATATCTTCTAAAGAAATCACATCTACCGGCACCGTGCTCTCGGCAATACTACGAAGACTTCTTCGCGTACCAGTGATTTCGATGACTTCAACACTTTCTTTGGCTTCAGTGTTGTTACTTTCTGCTTGCGCATGAATTGAAATAGTTGAAAGAAGCGCAGCACCGACAGCCAACGAGATTGGCTTGCGAACAGCGTTTTCCAGCTTGTTATTAATAAATTGCATAGTTTGTCCCGTGAATATGTTGAACGCAGAGTCTGTAAAAGACCGATTATTACTTAATTTAGTCGATATGAAGATAAATCAAGACTGAATAGGTACCCAAGTAAATAACACAAATTCGGTACGACACCCATTAGACTTAAGACTAAAATGTTGGTACTTACTAATTCAATACCACCCTAAGATTAAGCAACTCTCATCAGAAAAGATGCGAATTTTAGAATTATTCTTTCATCGACAATAAAGAATTTTTAGATCTAACTTATACCTCATAAGGGCACTGGTCTGATGTTTACTCACTCCATCTTTACTCCACATTGAAGCGCTTAAATACCAATATGCAGAAACGGAGAGTACCAATGACACAACGGACGCTAAAACATGCTGAATGGTTGAAAATTGTTGAATCTAGAGCGAACCAGCAGCAACTTCAAATAAAGCCAAAAAATAAACTATCACCAGCTGTGATTTGGACTTTTGTACTAGCCACTATTATTTCACTGATAAGTGCATGGGCATTTGTTACCGAAACGCCTGAGGCACCCACTCAGCAGCTTAGTAAAGAATCCCAAATGCGTATCAACCGCTACTTTACCAAACAGTATATGGTTGGAAGCTGGCAGTTCTCACATTTAAAAACCAGTAAAGATGACATCAATGTGTTTATCCGTATCCCGACTAAATTAACATTAACGGGACAGGCACTGAAGGGTTATATCGAGCAGTCACTATGCCCACCGGCCAATAGCAATGTTTGGCGTGATGTCAGCCAGTTTGCGCTTTATATGCACTTGTATTCGGATACGCCACGCCACAGTGACTATGCCAAGTGCAAGACACCTTAATCATTTCAGGTTAAATTCTTTTATCTTTCGTTCAAAGGCCCAATGGGCCTTTTTTGTTTTTTTGGATTTCAAGCGTTATTTCGAGCTATCGTGGTTGCCAAGCTGACTTACCGGCTCGAGCTCAAGTTTAGCTTTTTCTTCGAGTTCTTCGGGTAGCTCCTTGACTACGGCAACGCCTAGTTCTTTAAATTCAGAAGCTTGCTTAATTAAGTTGCCTTTACCCATATATAACTGAGAAAACGCTCGCTCGTAGCTCTCTTTTGCTTTATCAAGCTGTTTACCCACCCCTTCCATACTATGTAGGAAGCTATTGAGCTTGTTATAAAACTTCTCAGCTCGAAGCGCCAGCTCTCTGGTATGCTTGCTTTGCTCTTCAAAACGCCATAACTGTTTAACGATATTAAGACTGGTTAAAAGCGTTGTTGGCGTTGCCACCAATACATTGTTTTGTAAAGCGTCCTGATAAAGCGTTGGCTTATGCTTAACCGCCTCAACAAATGCAGATTCCACAGGGATAAACATGATGACCACCTCTGGGGAGTTAAGACCTGGTAAGCGCTCATAAGATTTACTACCCAACTCTTTGATCCGTGCAGTGATGGCTTCGGTGTGTGCCACAATGGCTTGATTCGCTTCACTATCGGTTGTGGCATTAATATACCTTGTATAGGCATTCAATGAGGTTTTAGCGTCAATTACCAGGTGACGAGATTGCGGTAAGTAAACCACGACGTCAGGGCGAAACTTGCCTTCGTCGGTATTAAAGTTGACTTCTCGCTGATAGTCGTAACCCGGACGTAGCCCAGCGCTATCTAGCACATTTTCGAGCATGAGTTCGCCCCAGTTGCCTTGTGCTTTCTTTTGCCCTTGTAACGCCGTGGTCAAACGATCTGCTTGCTCGGTCATGGCTTTATTGTTGGCTTGTAAGTGCAGCAATTCGGTTTTTAATGACGCCCGTTGCTTCAGCTCTTCACTATGAATGGCTTCCATTTTATCTCTAAAGCCCTTTAATTCACCTTGTACTGGCTGCAGCAACTGCTGGATTTTTTCTTTGCTTTGATGACTAAAGCGCTCGCTTTTCTCATCAAATATTTGATTCGCGAGATTGTGAAACTCTTCTTTCAGCTGGACCTTCGCTTGTTCAAGCTGCGCGAGCTGCTGCTCAAAGCTCAGTTGCTTTTGCTCCAGCAAGGTTTGCAGATTGGCCATTTCAACTTCTAACTCATGAGCATGCACTTGAATTTCTTCCTTGGCATCGAGCTCTCGCTGCCACAGCTGCTGATATTCAGCGGCTTGCCGTTGCCGCTCAGCTAATCTCGCTTGCAATTGCTGCTGTTGGCCATGACTTTGTAGTTGCTGCGCTCTTAATTGCTCAGCGAGTTGCTCAGCTTGGCTTAGTTGCGACCTAAGTGCTTGCTCGGAGGCGAGTTGATTATTGAGTTGATTCTTGAAAGTGCTGCGCATAACCCAAACGACGGGGAGTAGGGTAGCCGCACCGCCTGCAAATAGCGCAAGACTATACCATGCAGGCGTATTGGAGAGCATTGACCAAAGCATATTGAGATCTCATCGGTTCTTCTGCTTTGATAATACCTTAGATATAAATTTCAATCACTTAGTCATTCAGTGATCTGTTGACCATTGTAGCGATATCCGGCGCCATATACCGACTCTACAATTTTCGGAGATAAATCTAATCCTTTGATTTTCTTTCTGATATTTTTAATGTGGCTGTCGATTACGCGATCCGAAATATCAAAGTTATCCGGCTGAATATAATCAAGAATTTGCTGTCTTGAAAAGACACGGTTTGGTGCGTCATATAAAAGCGCAAAGACGTCAAACTCAACTTTGGTTAAGCCTAATGTACTGCCATTCAGTTTAACCGTTAATTCTTCCCGATTTACTTCGATAGGCTTTTGATACGCATTGGTGTTCACACAACGACGTAAGATCGCTTTCATGCGCATCACTAACTCAGCGGCGCTAAAAGGTTTACATACATAATCATCTGCGCCGACTTCTAAGCCCTGTAAACGATCCGCTTCTGCCACTTTGGCAGTCAGCATCACAATTGGTACTTCAGAAAATGCTCGAATTTGACGCATACACTCTACGCCATCTTGGTTCGGCAACATTATATCCATCAAGATTGCATCTGGTTGATTTAACTTTACCCAAGGTACAACTTCGGCACCGTCTGCAATATGAAACATTTCAAAACCGGATGCTCTAAAAAACAACAGCACCTGCTCTGCAATATCTTGGTCGTCTTCGACAAGCAAAATTCTTGATGAGGTAGACATAGGATTTATTTACTCTTTGCTTTTAACTTCTTCAATTGTTGTCTAACTTGGCGCTTTAACTTATCTGAAAGCGTGTCATCGAACAGTAACATGGTAAGTATACTAGACAAGTCTTCTGAACTCGCAACTTCATTAAGTAGATCATAGTCAGATTCTGATTGCGTCTCAATAAAGTTTAAGTGTGAAATTGTCGCGTCGTAGCAAAGCATAACGTTATCCTAATTGGTCTATGGCGTTTCTCCGTTGTAGTTATTAAAGCGCGAGATTATGGAATAAAAATGGAGTGAAAGATGTTTTAGGGCCTGTTGACCTTTGCTGTTTGATTTTTGTTCTTCTGAGTGTGTTTTGGTAGCGACGCTCGACTTGCCGCCTAGTAATCTAAGCAAAAGTTGAGCAACAATGAACAAAGCGCACTCAGGGAAACCCAAAGGGCAGCGCTTGATTGGCATTTCTACTGTGTTATCGCCTAACTTACATAGAATAACTATGCTACGCAGGCTCTGCCTTGTATAAATACCAATCAAACTGCTGCAAAAACAAACTTGAAAGATCAACAGGCCCTAGAGCCAGAAAAAAGAAAAGCCAACTTAATTAAGCTGGCTTATTACAATCAGTAACAAAGGGGGAAAATCAACATATGCCTACTGTTTCAACAATGTCACAACAAGCACTATCATAGACCTTCACCTTTGTTGATTAGTTCCAAATTATTTTTAATTTTTTATCAGCGCTAGCATTTGCGACTCATCAAACTGACCAAGATTGACTCCAGAGTCTGCAAATAGGGCGTCAACAAGGGCTTGCTTATCGCGCTGCATCTTAAACACTTTCTCTTCGATAGAATTCGCCATAATCAACTTGTACACGAACACCGGCTTATCTTGTCCGATACGATAGGCGCGATCTGTTGCTTGATTTTCTACCGCAGGATTCCACCAAGGGTCGAAATGGATAACCGTATCTGCTTGAGTCAAATTCAAACCAGTTCCCCTGCTTTTAGGCTTATCAAAAAGACATTGCACTTGCCTTGAGTAAACGCCTCAATGGCTTTATCCCGTTGTCTGGTCTGCCCTGTCAGCATAGTGTATTTCAACTGTTGCTGTTGACACTGCTCAGCAATGAGATCTAACACGCTGGTAAACTGGCTGAAGATAATTATCTTACGGCCCTCACTGAGTAGCACAGGCAGGTGTTGTGCAAGCCACTCAAATTTAGCGCCATGTTGGTCGGTCAGTGATTTATCAACCAATTGTGGGTGACAGCAGATCTGACGTAACTTTAACAAGGCATCGAGAAATGCCAGCTTGCTTCTTTCAACGCCTTGCTCCTGAAATAGATTGAGCAATTTGCTTTCTACTTGGTGCTGAACACCTTGATATAGCTTATGTTGTTCATCAGAGAACTCTAATTCTTTGATGAGTTCTGTCTTATTGGGTAGCTCTTTCACTACCTCAGCTTTGGTACGACGAAGAATAAAAGGTGCGATCAGCGATCTGAGTTCTCGAGCTCTAGGGCGATCTTGTTCTTTTTCAATTGGGATCTGGAAGTGTTGCTTAAACTGCTGCTTAGTGCCCAACACATCAGGCATGACAAAATCGAGCAGCGATTTAAGTTCGAGTAAATTATTCTCTACTGGTGTGCCACTTAAACAAAGTTTGAAACGCGCGGATAGACTCTTTACGCATTTAGAGATTTGTGCGCTTTCGTTTTTAATATATTGCGCTTCATCCAACACGATGGAATCAAAATCTAGTCCTTTATAATACGCCACATCGCGCTTAAGTAGCGGATACGTCGTTAGAATAAATCGTGCACCTGACAAGTTAGTGAGTGCTTCATCTCTATTGGAACCATGAATAATAGTGAGAGGTAGATGCGGTGCGAAACGTTTAAATTCGTCACGCCAGTTCCCCACTAAACTCGTCGGACAGACAATTAAACTTGGTTGTGTCACTAGCGTATTGTGCTGAGAAATAAAGTAAGCAATAACCTGAAGCGTTTTTCCAAGGCCCATATCATCGGCCAGAATGCCACCTAACTGGTGACGATTAAGGAACTTAAGCCAGTTAACACCTTGCGCTTGATAATCTCGTAGGGTGAAGCTCTGTCCCTCGCTGGCAGGGATCACGTCAAGATTTTCTATCGGTTTATCTAGCTCAGCGAGATACTCAAGTAGCTTTTGATCGTCTGAGTCAGCATGAATATGCGTCAGTTCAAACAGCTTTTTGGCATACGACAACGGAAATTTAAATTGTGAGCTCGAAAGGTAATAACTAAAACGAGATTTCAGCTCCAGCAATTCATCAAATATGGATTTGCTAATGGCATAGAACTGCTCGCCAATTTCGACGTAGCGATATTCATGGGCGAGGTTGTTAAGCTCATGAACCGGATGCTTATCCCAGTTGAGCGTAACGGGCTTGTCATCTAACATCACCTTTCCAAGCACATGATGTTGCTTATCTCTCTTAAGGCTTAACAGCACTTTTGGTGTAACAACGAGGCCATTGCTTGGCAGCTCGTCAACAATCCAACGTTTACCCTGCAAAAGCGGCCTGATCTCCCTGTTAAACCAATGGACTTCAACGCCATCCTCAGTTGGTAATAAAAATTCGTCGCCCTCATGGATAAAGCCGAGACCAGTGAGTACCTGCTCCAGCCTTGCTAATTGCTTTTTCGTCGCGCCTTTTCCAAGCGGCTCAATTGCAAAGCGAATTTTATTTGGCCTATCTAGTTTTATAAGCTTAGCAACATTAGATTGCTTACTCGCTAACTGCGAAAACCCAGCAGGAGGCGCAATGACATCATCCGTAAAGATATCTTGGAAACGCGCCATCACCTGCTCTAGCTTTTCAGCCGTGATGGTAGGCATAGTATGAAGATGGGCGATTTCCTGCGCGGTAAGCTCTGACTCAATTCTGCCAACGACCAAGTTTTCAGTATCTAGATACACCGGAGGTTCGGTTTTAATCAAGCGCCAGTGTTCAACATTCGCTAGACGGCTTTTAAGTTGGTATTCATTGCCTTCTTGATGCCAGTAAAAATCAAGCGTTTGCTTATGCCCTAGCTCCAAAGGTTGGCGCTGGTTACGATAAAAACAGCGATGGGTATGCACAAGTTGTGTGAGTGCATTAAAGCCCCAGACGCCAAATAACTCAAAATGACCCGGTGTATTTTGCGAGCGGATCCAGCTAAATAAGCGAAAATCGTTTTCTAATAGACCAGCTGGAGCGACCTGACTATTGAGCTGTTGCTCAGTTAACACTCGGCCTAAGGGGTAAACACCGTCGGGCCGATTTGGCGAGACCTTTGGACTTACAAGGATTTCGTTTGCTCGAGGCTCTAACACGAAGAGTAAGACGTTTTCTGCGTCTGCTTTATCAATTTGCTGCAACTGCCCTAGTTCGTTAAACCAGTCATTAACTAAATAAGCCTCACCAAAGCCGCCAGAATGTTCAATTTTAAGTTTGAGTAATACCGCAGCAATGTGCCGACATTTAGGATTATTTGAACACGAGCAGTTTGCTTCGACCGAAACGCTACTTTGCGTTTGGTTTATTTTGATGTGCTGGGTGAAGGTATTGCCGTAATTTCCCAATACCTGTGCATCAATTTGCGCGAAGTTTTCGCTGTGTTGAAGGTAACAGACTTGCTCGTCTTTCAAATACTCCTTAGCTTTCGCAAGTAAAGCTGAATTGAAGTATTGACGAAGAAAACGTTCAGACAAAGGAAATTGATTAGCCTGCTCCTGTTTGATCTCTTCAAATAAGGCGAAAAGTTGCTCTTTAGATAACTGCGAAGACATTAAGTGCACGTCAAAATTAAAATAAAAAGCCAGTATATGAAATTAGTGATTTGAGCTAAAGAGAGAAATGTAAGAAATTCGCTAAAAAAGGACTGGTTGGAGGTCAACTGACTAGAAAAAGCGCCGAGTTGCTTGATAATTCAACCAACGCGGCAATTTTTGAACGAACCTTAATTATAACTGCTTAGCAGCTTTTGCAATTGTTCCAGACGCTTATCAGTCAATACTCGATTATCTATTTTCACGGTAACATCACCACTCTTTAGATTTCTCTGTACTCGAATGTAGTCGTTCTCTAGCATGGATTCGACACGTGAATCGCTACTTCCGAATGTGGTCAAGAATTTAGTGATCTGAACAGCACGTTTCTCGTCCGACATCTCTTCTGTCATAAAGTCTTGCGCTTTTAGTGCGGCAATTTGCTCTGAAAACTGCTCAGGCTGTTCTTGTTTTGCTGTGATGAGCTTTTTAGCTGCTTCACGGCCTAAATGATTTGCCGTTGGATACAACTGCAATACTTCGACCGGAATACTTTCATAAGCTTTCAACGCGTCTGCGATAGCTGTGTGAGAAACACCTTCCACGGCAGCGATTTCTCGATACGATCCTTTTTGGCCTTGTTTGATCAAGTTATGCTTAGTATCAAAATAGGCTTTACCCAATTCCCAAAGGCTCGGGGCGATATATTGATCGGAAGATACCGCTAATGTTTTTGCATCTTCATCACTAAAGTCTTTCGAGCTCAACACCACATAATCCGCTTCGGCCAGCATACAGGCTTTACGGCGTCTAGAACCCGATAAAACGTGAAGTTTGCCATTGTGCTGCCAACATAGGGCAGGGTGGAGATTACGTTTATCTTTTTTAATGGCAGGTAATATATCTGCGACCGCTTTTTCGCTTAATAGGGATTGCTCACGACGATTCTGCCCATAAACTGTGGTTTTACTCTCAATTTCGCTAAACGGTACCACTTCACAGGTCAGTACTATGGTTTTTGTCGGATCGCTTGGCGCAGGCATAGTAACCACATCACCTACTTTCGCCTGATCTAAAAGATCGTCGAGGCTACTGCCTTCAACCGCAGTAGCAAAAGGATCTATTCGAGTGTCATTTTTACGTTTTCTAGCCATTATTAATACCCTTTTATTCTGCTAGCGAAGACTGTGTTGAAGGCCAATTTGAACGGATCAGCATTTCTAACTCATCAACTACGTCTTTGATATTTTCTTGCGCTTTTAGCAATGCTTCGCGACTTGCTAAACTATCAGAAGTCTTTTGATCAAAAATAGTGTTAAACGATGAAGAGCTCGCCGTAATTGCAGAGCTGTGATTGATTGGATAACTCATTACTTGACGGCCAAAAGCACTACGTACATCTTTAACGATATCGCGCTGAGAATGATTGCCTTTAACATAGTTAGTGACTAAAAATTGCATAAAGTCCCAGCCTTCGTGACCAAGAGCAGCAACGGTATGGTATATCTCACCAAGACGTTTCAGATATTTATTATTAGCGTCGAAGTCTACGGCCTCTGGATGTACAGGTATTAACATAGCCGTAGACGCCATCAATGCGTTATAGAACATAAAATTAAGTGAAGGCGCGGTATCTACTAGGATAATATCAAACTCGTCTTGTACGGGCTCTATAACCTTCTCTTTAAGCTTATGGTAATGACGTGTCTTTTCGTAGCTTGAACTTTCTTTTAACTCTGTTGCTGTTTCGTGTTCAAAGTAAAAGTCATCCATACCAGAAGGTAATACGCGAATATTTGGAATGTGGGTTTCTTGGAATGAATTAGAGACAAGATCTTTCCATGTTTCACCTTCATCTAATTCGATGCAATCTCTCATCAGATCACCAACTGTGATCGGTTCATGATCATTAGATGGAAAAAAGCTTGATGATGATCCTTGCGGATCAAGATCAATGATCCCGATGCGATAGCGCTTAATATTAGTTGTAGCTAGAGCTGCTGCGATATTCACCAAACTTGTTGTTTTACCACAACCGCCTTTCAAACTATTAATCACAATGACTTGTAGTTTATCGCTAGGCTTTCGTTGATCAGCATTTACACCCAGAACATCTGCCATCGCAAAGATATTTGCTAATGTGTATGCATAATGACCGTTTGCGCCTTTCTTTATATTGATAGTATCAAAGTCACCTTGGTCATGACGTCTTTTGAGTGTTCTATTATTCACACCAAGTAGATCTGCAGCAGCTTTTTGCGTGTAAGTTCTAAGCTCTTTTTCTTCAGTTTTAAGATGAGCTCTATAATGTTGAATACGACCAGCAAGTGATTGTTCTGCTACTTCTGCTGTAGCTTTCAACAGCCGGTACGTTGATAGCGCATTGTTATTTATAGACATACACATTATCCTTTATTTGATAACGATTATTATAATGTCCATATATTTTGCTGTAAACACAAAAAAACAAAGACATTTGTAATTTTGATTTACATCTAAGTATAAATAAGAAAGTTTAGATATGGTTAGATATATAGGTATTAAAGGCTAAGGCAAAGAAATTATATTCTATCCAACTGTTTTACATGACTTTTTTTAATTTTCATAGATCTACTTTTTACTAGGTTAAGATCTGATCTCTTATAACTCCCAGATCGAAATTTTACTAACTACTATTTCAAAAAGTTATATATAAACAGCTTATACACAGAATTACTCACAGGTATGGTGGTTGGGATCGATTTTTTACCAAGTAAGATCAAACAGTTATGCACAGGTGATATAAGATCAAGTGCTTTAAGGTATGTATAGATCTGATCTCTACCTAGCATAGATCAGATCTTTACTAATTAAGGACCTAGTTTTCCACAAGGGCGTCGGATTTGCCGTTGTAAATCCGCTAAATATGCCTTAAACAAAGGTTTTTCAGCGATCATTTTACCTTTGTTAGTAAAAACTTGATCTGAAAATGAGCCTTACTTAGTAAAACAATGATCCCAACAAAAAAAGTTACTTCGGATCACTTTTTTACTAACTTTAATCATTAACTTTTTCTGTCGAATATGTTGTTATTAGACGTCATGAAAATTTGGAAGTAAAACAATGAGCCGGAAGGTGAACATCTCTGTTGACAATTTGCCCGATTCACTTCGTGGACAGATCCATGGTGTAGAAAGTGCAATCGATAACGAAAGTTTGGCGTTGTTTACGGACAATAAAGATGTTCGAGTATCTTTAGAAAATGCAGCCCATGGGTTAAGAGCTTATTCTAACACCTTTAATCATTACGATTTATGGGGACGCTTTGTTCGTTCTGGACATAAAAAATTACCATTAGAAGAAGCGCCCAAAAAAACAATCGTAACGAGAAAAATATCAGAAAAAGTAGATGGTATTCTATACGAAGGTGAGATAAAAATTACCCCTGCTGTTGTTAGTACTAAAAGAGATGGTGATGACGAAGAGTTTTTAGTTTGGCCATCTGACCGAGAAGAAAAAGTTGAGCGCGCACTGATCCGCCTAGCTTCTAAAGGTAAGATTGTTAAAATAAATTTTAAGTCCGGTATTCAATACGCGGTTATTTTTTCGATGAACGAGCTTGCTCAAGAATTAAAAGCTGTTGGTCAATCAATGCCTTATCCGCAAATTAAGGAATCTTTGGAAGCTCTTCAAGGCTCTAAACTTTCGTTCAAATATACGGCTACAGATACTAAAAACCCAAGTATTGATGATTCATTTTACGAATCAAACATGAACTTTCTGTCGTCGCTACACTTTAGTGGTAAAAAAGGGCAGGGTGGGAACATCAAATGTGTTGCATGTTTAAATGCATTTGTTCATAACATGATCGATAACTTGGAGTATAAAGGCTATTATTTCAACAGTGCTCAAGAGTTAAAACGCGGTTTGTCTCGTTGGATGATGCTACGTTTGTATCATCTATGGCGTTACGCAGCTCCAGGTAAAACTTATCATTTTCGCCTAATTTCAATTATGGAAAAGTATGGTTCAATTTATTCTGATGATGAAATAACAGAGAATAAATTGAAGGCACTTCGTCGTGATATGACCACAACAATGAAAGATTTGATCGAGAAAGGGGCGATATCAGAATACAATATTTCAAATGTCAAGGATGAAAAGTCCGGGAAAATCGTTGATTATGTGTACGAAATGCACCCATCAGCTCAGTTCTGTGATGAAATATTGGCTCTCAATAAACACCATAAACGTATCGAAATTCAAGGCGGAAAACGGATCGTTGAAAATGTTGAAGTAATTGATGAAGATACATTAGAAGAAATCGTTAAAAAATAAAATTTCTTATTTTGGCTAGAATGGTATTTCTAGCCAAAACAAAAAACTTTTATATCAAAGCTAATTTCTATTTCAACTTAAGATACTTTCTGAGCGAAATTTATCACAACCCAATTCTTCAAAATGATGAAGTCTATAAAGCTAAAAATTTTCTGTGGTGGAAAATACTGACATAAATAAATCTTGAAACTACATCAGCAGATCAAGTTAATTCTCTAATCCTTGGAAGAGGGAAGAAGTATATCAATAATTGAAATTTTCCTATTTAAAACAATTAAATAGAAAAGCATGTTAGCCAACAGAAGTTGATTTTTTGTAATTTATAGATGCGACTCCGTGGTCGATAAGCTATTTCAGAGCTTAACACGTAATGATAAATCAAAATTTAACCTGAAAAAATTTAGTACTTAATCTGTGAAGATAACGATTTCATCATAGTCTTATAATACCAATTAGCCTTGATACTTGTTCAATTTGAAGGAGCAAATCTGATGCTAACTGCGTTAAAAATTTCTTATTTAGAACAACTAAATAGCAAAAATTTTCGCCTGCCTATATGGATGTAACTTGGCGGTAGCTGGATGCGGTAATGGTGTTATCGACAAGATTTTCTTCGCCTCAGAAGAGATCACTTAATTAAGCTAATTGGTATAAGTTTTAAAATGGATAGAACACATCATACTATAATGAGGACAAGTCAGTTAGCACTTGCATGGACTATACTAATTCAACAAGATTATGTTAAATTGCGTGCTATCGTTAGATTCCGTATGAATTACTTACTATTACTCAAATCTTTCTAAATAAATTCTATCGACTAGAAAGTTGTACTCTCGCTTTCTTGGATGATCATCTTTTTGTGTAAAATGACTTAACTCTCCAAGTTTAGTGTCTGGATACGGGTTAAAGAGTATAAATGGAAGTGCGGCACTTACATGATAGCGATTTTGAGCTGTATATCTCACATTCACCTCAGGTGTTACTCTGGTTGGCCTTCTAATTCTGAGCTTTGCATTTTCTGATAGACTAGAAACTCTATATTTTTCTTGTTCTACTAGCTGTTGCCACTTTTCCTGATCTATCATCCTCGGATTTGAATATAGTGAAGAGCGATTCAACATCTCCATAGCAAGTTCTTTACTCAAAACTCTGGTTGCATGTTTTTTCATCCAGGTAAATCGAACGGAATAGGGAGCTTCGGATTCGCTATGTATTTTTCGATAGGCAGCCAAAGTCATTAAGTTAGGAACTGCACTATGAACAGCTTCGAATCTGGCATCATTGTTAGAAATTTCCAGAATAGCATTTTTAAAATTTTCTTTGGCAAGATTCACTGCATTCACCCTAGAGTTGATAACTTCTTTAGGGTCATTAACTAACAAAAGACCAGGAAACCTTTGCAACAACTTTCCGCTTTCTCGGTCGTTTAAGTAGAGGTCGCGATAAGCATCTAAACATTTAGAGAGTGCTTTTTCACCTTCTATTTTTTTAACAGTTATATTTGTTGGAGCGGTTTCTTCATCTTGTTTTTTGATATCAGGCAGTTCATAAAATGTTGCCTTTTTTATATCGGCTTCTGTCAGTTCATGGCATAGCTGGTTAATTTGTTCATTAAGAATATCGAAAGTTGAACGTATATTAAATTTATTCATTGTATGATGTGTTCTTGTTATCTCTCTCGCATTATATCAAAAATAATGAAATCTCGCTAAGCGATTTTATTATGAGTATCTAATGGAACAAACTAACTATATCACTTGCCGTTTGCTAAATTAAGCTAAGTATCGTTTTAGTCGATCGTTGTTGAGAACTTAGTTATTTGATCAATTAGCTGTGGGTATTTTGTGATGATGCATACTTTTATTGATCTTGTAAGTATGATGTGTTCCCTGAGATATATGTAAATTATATCAGAAATATTCTGTTAGCTCATATTTATCTTCACTTATTAAGCTTTTATTTGGAGCGTCTAGGTTTTAGAGAAATAAAATATCTGCTAGTGAATTTTAAAATAGGAAAGTGATTCTATGTCGTCTTGATGAAATTGCTAATTAGTTTTGTAGAGTTGAAATTGTTTTACCTCACTTTGTATGATGTGTTCCTTTCAGATAGACTAAATTATATCAAATTTTTTTGGATTTCTCCTATAAAATTAGCTTTTTGTCACTTTTGAAGGGAGTTTCTAATGGGTAATACTATCAGGCTAAAAAGCAGTGGCTAGTAACCACTCAGAACAACAACGCTACTTGTCAGTTTTTTGATTAATTTTTAAATTCAACACTGATTTTATATTTATGAAAAAACTGTATGATGTGTTCCTTTATCCTCGCGATAATACTCTTTTTTATAAATTAAAGTCAACTTTTGATACTGACAGAGTCTTCTTCTGGTTCAAGATTTTAGTGTTGAAAAACAATAGTAAGTGTTCACTTATTTTGTTTCGACCGAGCACTTTTCCATAGGCATGAAGGTTTAATAAATTCTAGTTAGGCCGAAAAGGGAAGGTGATAGATGGTTAGTAAGTGTGTACTCACTTTGCAATAAGCATCATTTGGGATCCTTTAAAGGGATTGGCTAAATTGTAGAGTAGAACACTGAGTTTAATTTTGCACTTTCAAAGAGAACAATCGTACCACTTCTTTTTCTTGGCTATGAATCTTCGAGTAACATCCGCACTTTTGTAGTCGTACCTGACTAAAACACGAAGACGGTTATAGCACAAGTTTCTTTTGCTACATGCACATGTACAGTTCGAAGTTGCAATGCTAGTACTTCTTTATAATAACTACACCAGCTACTTCAGTGATTGCTTACTGTTATTCACGCTTCGCCGGAATAAATACTAATGTCAGTGTCTTACTCGATTTGTAGCGAAGTTAAAATAACGGAAAAAACGAGTAGATAGAAGACACGTCTCCTGTGCTTTTATTATTTAAATATCATATAGTTTTTACACCTGAATTCATGGTCTGATCGTCAAAGAGCAAAGTAGACAGAGATCTTTTCAAGCGTCTGAACAGCTTGTTTGCGAACGAGTCAAGCTAGATTAGCTAACTGTTCATGGAAAAATATCTCTGAAACTAACTGGCCAGAAACTAGCGAGAGTTTTGGAATTGAAAATAGCTATTAAGCGAGTAACCTTATGCCCAATTATATTAGGCAAAGTGACTACCCCTTGATACTGTAAGAATAAAAGTCGTTGTGTTAGATATCAAGAAAAGAATGAGGGGCAAGAGTAAACTCAGTAGTACTACGTAATCAATATCACCTTTTTGACAGTAGAGTTTTATTTTTATCTAGTGATAGATTGTTCGGCGTTCTCGCCGTTTCAATAAGATAGCTTAATCAGGAAAATTTATTTTAATAACCCAGATCACTGAAGAGAAATCTCCCCAATTTTTCAGCATTGAGTTCTCATTGGAGGAGTTAGCTGTTGGAAGTACCTATACGTGTTAATACTTCCAAATACTATATAGCACATGTGATTAGTACTCATAGCAATCACTATAGACTCATTTTTTCTTGCTTCCTTCCTACTCATAAAATACGACGAGTCACTACAGCAATTACTAGTCTGAACTTAAATAAACATCAATTTAACATAGTAATAGGCTAAAGTCAGTGTGTCATCTTTGTATATAAATGCTCTGTAAGATGATTTTCTGAAGAGGTAGGTGGGGTCCTGCTTAATCACAAATTCTTGAATTGACTTCTAATCAAGGCACTCAAAGTGAAAAACAAGACTTCGACAAGATTATGTTTGATACTGGTATAGGTTCCAGGGTCTTCAATTCACTCAAAATGCGTGATGATACTCATTATAGCGATTTAAAGATCAGATCTTCCAAGTCTGATAGTCGCCAATTTTAGGTCTGCTTTTTTGCTAGCTGGAAAGATGTATTAAAAACCACCATATCTCAAGAAGTTCAATACTTTGATAAATATTTTGAACAGTTTTAGCTAAAGCGTCATATTATTAAACCAACAATAGTATGATGTGTTCTTTGATAAAAACAAACTAAAGTTTTTCCTTGATGAATAAGGGGGCTTGGGGTACTGTTCAATGGTGGTAACACATATTGGAATGAGGAAAATACAATGGCTAATTGGAGCCCAAATAGCTGGAGAGATAAACCTATCTTGCAGCAACCTGAATACCCAAATTCAGAGAAGTTAAAATCAGTTGAAAAAGAACTAAATTCAGCACCGCCGCTCGTTTTTGCAGAAGAGACACGAAGCTTGTATAAAAGCCTTGCAGATGTTTGCGAAGGTAAAGCTTTTATATTGCAAGGTGGTGATTGCGCAGAATCGTTTTCAGATTTTAGTGCCGCTAATATTCGTGATACGTTCAAGACACTTTTACAAATGGCTGTCGTATTAACATATGGCGGTAAATGCCCGGTAGTTAAAATTGCTCGAATGGCAGGGCAGTATGCTAAGCCACGTTCTTCAGATTTTGAGACTATTGATGGTGTTTCTTTACCTTCATACCGTGGTGATATCGTTAATAGTTTTGAGTTTACGGAAGAAGCGCGTATCCCAGATCCTGATAGATTGATGAAAGCATATCATCAGTCAGCAGCAACACTTAACCTACTTCGCGCGTTTGCGCAGGGTGGTCTTGCTGATCTGCATCAGGTAAATCGCTGGAATATGAGTTTCGTAGCTGCAAATCCGTTAAAAGACAAGTTTCAACAGCTCGCAGAGCGTATTCAAGAAGCGCTTGAGTTTATGGAAGTTTGTGGCATTGATTCAACAGTAGCACCAAGCCTGAAGGAAACTCCGCTTTATACCTCACACGAAGCGCTATTGTTAGGTTATGAAGAAGCGTTAACTAGACGAGACCACTTATCTGGGGATTGGTACGATTGTTCTGCTCACTTTGTTTGGATTGGTGAACGTACGCGTCAATTAGATCACGCTCATATCGAATTTTTCCGTGGTATTAAAAACCCTATTGGCGTAAAGGTTGGCCCAGGGATGCAAGAAGATGAGTTAATTAAACTTGTCGATGCGCTTAACCCTGATAATATTCCTGGTCGTCTAACACTTATCACACGCATGGGTGCAGATGTGCTGCCGGAAAAACTGCCTAAATTAGTTCGTAGAATTCAAGAAGAAGGCCGCAAAGTTATTTGGACTTCGGATCCGATGCACGGAAACACTGAAAAAGCGACGACTGGATATAAGACACGTAGCTTTAACAATATCCTAAGAGAAATCAGTCAGTTCTTCGCAGTGCATAAAGCTGAGGGTAGCTATCCTGGTGGTGTGCATTTAGAAATGACAGGGCAGCACGTCACTGAGTGTGTTGGTGGTGCCTACGGTCTATCAGACGAAGACTTATCTCAGCGTTACCGCACCCAGTGTGATCCGCGTCTAAACGCAGACCAAGTTTTAGAGCTAGGCTTTTTAGTTGCTGATCTACTAAAAGACGCTCGCAAAACAGTATAAATAACAAACAAAAGGCCGCATTGCGGCCTTTTTAGTATTTATGGCGCTTTAACCCAGTTTCAGAAATAATCTTTGCTGATATTTCCTCAACGGAATAACGTGTACTGTTTAAGTAAGGCGTTTTATTCTTTTTAAATAGCATCTCAACTTCTTTGACTTCAATACGGCATTGTCTGATTGATGCGTACTTTGAGTTTGCCATTCTCTCTTGTCTTATTGCGGCTAGTCTTTCGGGGTCTATGGTTAAGCCAAAGAGCTTACCTTTGTATTTATCTAGACATTTAGGCAGTCTTCCACTTTCTAAATCATCCTCTGTCATCGGATAATTCGCGGCTTTTATCCCATATTGTAATGCTAAATATAAGCTTGTCGGCGTTTTACCGCTGCGGCTGACACCTACCAATATGATGTCTGCCTCGTCATAATCTTTAATATTTGCGCCGTCATCATTTGCAAGTGCGTAGTTAACAGCATCTATTCTAAAATCATAAGAAGATTCGTGAATGCTATGCGTGCGGTGCATTTTTGGCACCGGCTGAACTTTTAGCTCTCTTTTTACTATTTCGCTCGCATAAGATAAAAAGTCGTAACAAACCCCTTGCGACGATAAAATAATATCGGACAATTCTGGATTAACGAATGTAAAAAACACCAATGGTTTTTCACCTGAAGTCTCAGCAACCGAGTCTATTAATTTTTTGATTTCATTTGCTTTTTTTACTGTTTCTACAAATGGTATCGTTTGGTGATTAAATTCTACAGGGAACATTGAAAGCGTTGCGTGACCAAACACTTCAGAGGTGATAGCGGTACCATCGGAAATATAAAATGCTGTTCTCATTTTGCTATTATTCATTCAGAAATTGTTGAAAATAAGCCATCGCGGTTTACGAAGACTGCCTTACCGTTGTAGAATGCCCTTGACCAAGTGGAAAGGTCAATTAATCTCTCACATTTAATACAATTTGTTTTGGAGACAGTTCCGTGCAAGACTACGTTCTCTGGTATCAAGAGTTGGGTATGCAAGATGTACCTCGAGTTGGTGGTAAAAACGCTTCTCTAGGTGAAATGATATCTAACCTTGCTAACGCTGGTGTACAAGTACCTGGTGGATTCGCAACAACTGCTGATGCGTTTAATGAATTTCTTGAGCAATCAGGCCTCAATGAAAAAATCCACTCAATCCTAGATACTCTCGATGTTGACGATGTCAACGAATTAGCCAAAGTCGGCGCCCAGATTAGACAATGGGTTATCGATACACCATTCCAACCAGAATTAGATAAAGCAATCCGTGACGCATATAGCCAGTTACACGGTGACGCAAGCCAAGATGTCTCCTTTGCTGTTCGTTCATCAGCAACAGCAGAAGATATGCCAGACGCCTCCTTTGCTGGCCAACAAGAAACTTTCCTAAATGTTCGTGGCATTGATGCCGTAATGGTCGCTATCAAGCATGTTTTTGCTTCGCTATTCAATGACCGTGCAATTTCTTACCGTGTTCACCAAGGCTATGATCACAGAGGCGTGGCGCTTTCTGCTGGTATTCAGCGTATGGTGCGTTCAGACAAAGCCTCGTCTGGTGTTATGTTCTCAATCGATACCGAATCAGGCTTTGAAGACGTTGTCTTCGTTACTTCTAGCTATGGTTTAGGCGAGATGGTAGTTCAGGGCGCAGTAAACCCAGATGAATTTTATGTTCATAAGCAAACGCTTGCAAAAGCAAAACCTGCTGTTCTTAAGAGAAATATTGGCTCAAAAGCAATCCAAATGATCTACTCAAGTGATGAATCTCACGGCAAGCAAGTTGAGATTGTTGATGTAGATTCAGCACTATCTAACCAATTCTCGATTACAGACGCAGAAGTAGAAGAATTAGCAAAGCAAGCTGTTATTATCGAAAAGCATTACGGTCGTCCAATGGATATCGAATGGGCAAAAGATGGCAACGACGGTAAGCTTTATATCGTTCAAGCCCGTCCAGAAACCGTCCGTTCAAACGAAGATGCGAACGTAATGGAACGCTTCCAGCTAAAATCAAAGTCTGAAGTTATTGTTGAAGGTCGTGCAATCGGTCATAAGATTGGCTCAGGCGTAGTTAAAGTCCTGTCTTCAATTGATCAAATGGACTCGGTAAAGCAAGGCGATGTACTTGTTACTGATATGACGGATCCTGATTGGGAGCCTATCATGAAGCGTGCCTCTGCTATCGTAACTAATCGTGGTGGACGTACTTGTCACGCTGCAATCATTGCACGTGAGCTGGGGATCCCAGCGGTGGTTGGATGTGGTAATGCAACCGATTTGATCACCAATGGCGACACGGTAACAGTTTCATGTGCTGAAGGCGACACAGGTTATATCTACAAAGGTGAACTTGAATTCGATGTTATTTCTTCTCGCATCGATGCAATGCCAGCTATTCCGATGAAGATAATGATGAACGTAGGTAACCCAGATCGCGCGTTTGATTTTGCGAAGTTACCACATGCAGGTATCGGTCTTGCGCGTCTTGAATTTATCATCAACCGTATGATTGGTATTCACCCTAAAGCACTACTTCATTTTGATAAGCAAGATGCAGAGCTACAGGCTGAAATTAAAGAGCTAATCGCAGGATATGAGTCACCAGTAGAGTTCTATATCAGCAAGCTAGTTGAAGGTATTTCTACGCTAGGTGCGGCATTTGCTCCAGAGCGTGTAATCGTTCGTATGTCTGACTTTAAGTCAAATGAGTATGCAAACTTGGTTGGCGGTCAGCAGTATGAGCCCGAAGAAGAAAACCCAATGATTGGTTTCCGCGGCGCATCTCGTTACATTTCTGAAGACTTTAGAGAGTGCTTTGCATTAGAGTGTGAAGCCATTAAACGTGTTCGCAACGAGATGGATTTAACCAACGTTGAAATCATGATCCCATTCGTTCGTACCCTAGAAGAAGCAGCTCAAGTTATTGAAATTCTTGAAGCTCATGGTCTAAAACGTGGCGAGAACGGTCTAAAAGTCATTATGATGTGTGAACTTCCATCAAACTGCCTGCTTGCTGATGAGTTTTTAGAATATTTCGACGGCTTCTCGATTGGTTCAAATGACCTTACCCAGTTAACGCTTGGTCTGGACCGCGATTCTGGTCTTATCGCGCATCTGTTTGATGAGCGAAATCCAGCTATCAAGAAACTACTTTCAATGGCAATTCAAACTGCTAAAGCGAAAGGCAAATATGTAGGTATTTGTGGCCAAGGCCCATCGGATCATGAAGATTTTGCAGCTTGGTTAGTTGAGGAGGGGATTGACTCTGTTTCACTTAACCCAGATACAGTACTTGAAACTTGGCTTTATCTAGCTGAAAAGTTTACTAAATAATTTAATAGCCCCAATGTAACACATTGGGGCTATTTCATTTCTGAAATGTCCTATCTAACTTTTCGCAGCCAAGCTTAAACAAACGCTGCACATTTTTTAAGTGCTTCTTAGCGCCTTCATGATTCATCGAGAAACACACCAGAGCCGCCAGTAAAAAGATAACCGATGGACCGGGCACAACAAAGAAGATCAATGCTAGAATACAAAATACAATACCAACAAGGTCGTAAATAATTTTCATGTTATTTCCTCCTATACAATATGAGTATAAGGTATGTGGTGAAATAAACTATTTCCAATTGTAACAAACCATAAAATTCTCAAGTTGATCATTAATCCTTCGTGATACAATTAATTCAAAGCAAGTAAAATATACCGTCATGATCGCAAATATTAGTCAGCAGGATTCTGCAAACGAACTTATCAACCTCTATCAAAGTAAACTAACTGATGCAGGTTTTAGTGGGGACATTGATACGAGTTATGCAACTCGTCTTGTTACGTCAACCGACAATAGTATCTATCAGGAA
>NZ_CP047240.1:0-107500 GCF_018141365.1 Pseudoalteromonas sp. M8
GTGTATCTGTCGGTTTGGCAAAGTTGTTTATATGTTTTGCAAGATGAATTGCCATCTCAGCAATTTAGCATGTGGGTAAGACCACTACAGGCAGAAAGTACTGATGATACGCTAACTATCTATGCGCCGAATCGTTTTGTATTGGATTGGGTACGAGAAAAGTATCTCCACCGCATCAATGAACTGCTGATTGAGATCTGTGGTGATGAAGCACCAGAGCTGCGCTTTGATGTGGGTAGCAAACCTGTGTTAGCTGCACAACCAAGTGTATCTAACGAAAAGGCCTCAAGTGTAGGTCATGCCGCTGATAACATGTCAATGCTGCAAGGCACTCAGCCAAAAATGGCAGAAAAAGTTGAGCCTGCTCCTAAATCTTCGCACAAGTCTAATATTAAAGAGAATTACACCTTTGATAACTTTGTAGAAGGTAAATCTAACCAATTGGCTAAAGCTGCTGCAACACAAGTTGCTGATAATCCAGGTTCTGCATTCAACCCCGTATTTATTTATGGTGGTACAGGTTTGGGTAAGACGCACCTGTTACACGCCGTAGGTAATGGCATCATTGAACAAAAACCGGATGCAAAAATTGTTTATATGCATTCAGAGCGTTTTGTTCAGGACATGGTTAAAGCACTGCAGAATAATGCCATTGAAGAATTCAAGCGTTACTACCGCAGCGTTGATGCATTGATGATTGATGATATCCAATTCTTTGCAAACAAAGAGCGTTCGCAAGAAGAGTTCTTCCATACTTTTAATGCGCTGCTTGAAGGCAACCAACAAATTATTCTAACTTCTGACCGTTACCCTAAAGAAATAGAAGGGGTTGAGGACCGACTGAAGTCGCGTTTTGGTTGGGGGTTAACTATTGCTATTGAGCCACCAGAATTAGAGACTCGCGTTGCTATCTTAATGAAGAAAGCGCAGCAAAGTAATATTAACTTGCCACACGAAGTTGCCTTTTTTATTGCGAAGAAATTACGCTCTAATGTGCGAGAGTTAGAAGGTGCGTTAAACCGCGTGATAGCTAATGCCAACTTCACTGGTCGTCCAATTTCTATCGATTTTGTTAAAGAAGCGCTACGCGATTTATTAGCGCTACAAGACAAACTCGTTACCATCGATAATATCCAGCGCACCGTGGCGGAATATTATCGAATTCGTGTTTCTGACTTATTGTCAAAACGTCGTAGCCGTTCAGTTGCAAGACCAAGACAAGTTGCCATGGCATTGTCTAAAGAACTGACAAACCACAGCTTACCAGAAATAGGTGATGCATTTGGTGGGCGCGACCATACCACCGTGTTACACGCGTGTAGAAAAGTAAAAGCACTTCGTGATGAAAGTCATGAGGTAAAAGAAGATTATCAAAACTTAATTAGAACGCTGTCTTCTTAAGGGTTAAATGATGCAAATAACGATTCCAAGAGAACTATTTTTAAAGCCACTGGTACAGGTGTCGGGTGCCATTGAGCGCAAACATACACTGCCTATTTTGTCTAATGTATTGCTAGAAGTGAAAAATGGCGCGTTACATATGACAGGTACAGATTTAGAGATAGAGCTTGTTGCATCTGTTGCCCTTGAAACCAATGTGCCAGACGCCAAGATCACTTTACCGGCGAAAAAGCTCCTAGATATTTGTAAGAGCTTGCCTGATAACTCGGATTTAGTGCTGAGTAGCCAAGAGCATCAATTGCTACTGACTAGCGGTCAAAGTCGCTTTTCTTTGACAACCTTAGCCGCTGAAGACTTCCCTAATCTTGAAGAGTGGGACGGTGAGGTTGAGTTTGCCATAACGCGTTTAGAGCTTAGAAAATTGCTAGAAGCAACGCATTTCTCTATGGCTAACCAAGACGTACGTTACTATTTAAATGGTATGTCTTTCGAAGTAGATAATAATGAAATTAAAACGGTAGCCACTGACGGTCACCGTTTGGCAATTGCGCAGCAAAAATTACCAGAGTCATTGCAAACGCAACGTCAATTGATCATTCCTCGTAAGGGCGTGCAAGAGATCATGCGCTTACTGCCTGCGGATGATGAAACTATCACCATTCAATTTGGCGCTAATCATGTGCGTATCATCGACAGCGAATTTACTTTTACGAGTAAGCTGGTGGATGGGCGATTCCCTGATTATCGTCGCGTATTACCTCGTGGCGGGGACAAGTTGGTTACCGCAAATCGCGATTGGCTACGTAGTGCATTTCAGCGCGTATCTATTCTTTCTAACGAGAAGTTTCGTGGTGTGCGATTGAATCTGAGTAATGGGCAATTAAAAATTAGTGCCAATAACCCAGAGCAGGAGCAAGCTGAAGAAATTGTTGAGGTAGGTTACCAAGGCGATGATCTTGAAGTTGGTTTTAACGTTTCTTACTTATTAGACGTGTTAAATACAATAAAGTCTGAAGATGTACAGTTTACGCTTTCTGATGCGAACAGCAGTGCGCTTATTGAAGCCGCTGGTGACGAACATGCAATGTATGTAGTTATGCCGATGCGTTTATAGAGTTATGAGTTTAACTCACCTTAGCCTCAATGCGTTTCGAAACATTGAGGCGATGGCGCTTTCACCTAGCAATGCCGTTAATGTCATTCTCGGTGAAAATGGTAGCGGTAAAACCAGTCTGCTCGAAGCCATTTACTTTCTCTCCAGTGGTAAATCTTTCCGTACCAATCTGCAAAAATTAATGATCAAGCATGAGGCTTCTCATTGCGTTGTTCATGCTAAAAAACAACTACATAACTTGTCTATACCGCTTGGTATTAGTAAATATACCAGTGGTGAAACTAAGCTTCGAATTCAGGGGCAAGCAAGCCGGAAAGTGGCAGAATTAGCACAGGTTTTACCTGTTCAAGTTATTACACCAGAAAGCTATGAGCTGTTTTTTGGTGGTCCAAAAGAGCGTCGTAAGTTTCTTGATTTAGGTGTGTTCCACGTGGAACATCAGTTCTATTCCACATGGAAAATGTTTAATCAGGTGCTCAAGCAACGTAACGCTTTATTGAAATCTAAACCGAGAGATCTCCAATCCCAGCTAAGTTATTGGGATAAGGAGTTTGTACGCCTTGCTGAGCAAATAAATATGTTTAGAGAGGCTTATATAGGTAGGTTTCAGACGCATTTTTTTGATAAGATAGGGGATATAAGCCCTATATTTAAAGGCCTTGAAATTCGCTTTCAAGCGGGCTGGAAGGGGGAACTCGCTGAGGTATTAACGAATCAGTTAGAGCGAGATGTAAAACTTGGCTATACAAGTAAAGGGCCGCATAAGGCTGACTTTAACTTTTATACTCAAGGAAACAGCGTAGAACATATTTTTTCTCGTGGGCAACTCAAGCTCTTACTGTATGCACTTAAAGTAATGCAAAACAGTTTGATTGACCAAGAGAGTAATAAGCAGTCAATTCTGCTTATTGATGATTTACCTTCGGAGCTTAGTGAAGATACTAAGGTGGCGGTATCGCGTCTGTTGGCGCAATGTCAGTCACAGCTGTTTATCACTGCTATTACTCCAGAAAGTATTGCCGCCGTTATTGAACCAATGGAACGTGAAATTAAAATGTTCCACGTGGAACATGGCAGCTTAATAACAAAATAATTGGAAGAAACCATGTCGGAAAATTACGATTCGTCGAGTATTAAAGTACTTAAAGGATTGGATGCTGTAAGAAAGCGTCCGGGAATGTATATCGGTGACACAGACGATGGTACTGGTTTACATCACATGGTGTTTGAGGTCGTTGATAACTCAATCGACGAAGCACTAGCAGGATATTGTGACGATATTTTCGTAACAATTCATACCGATGGCTCTGTATCTGTTCGAGATAATGGTCGTGGTATCCCAACTTCAATTCACGAAGAAGAAGGGGTTTCTGCGGCGGAAGTTATCATGACTGTACTACATGCCGGTGGTAAATTTGATGATAACTCATATAAAGTATCTGGCGGTCTGCACGGTGTAGGTGTTTCTGTTGTAAATGCACTTTCTGAAAAACTACAATTAACAATCCGCCGTGATGGCAAAGTGCATCAGCAAAAATACACAATGGGTGTTCCAGATGCGCCGCTAGGTATTATCGGTGAAGCGGAATCTACTGGTACAGAATTGAGATTCTGGCCAAGTGCTGAAACTTTCTCAGATACAAATTTCCACTACGATATTCTAGCCAAGCGCCTACGTGAACTATCTTTCCTTAACTCTGGTGTAAGCATCATTTTGAGTGATGAGCGCGAAGAGAATAAACAAGATCACTTCAAATACGAAGGCGGTATTCAAGCATTCGTTGCATATCTAAATCGTAAGAAGACGCCAGTTCATCAAAGCGTTTTCCACTTTTCGACTGAGCGTGATGATGGCATTAGCGTAGAAGTCTCTATGCAATGGAATGATGGTTTCCAAGAAAACATCTACTGTTTTACCAATAACATTCCTCAACGCGATGGTGGTACTCACTTAGCGGGTTTCCGTGCAGCACTTACGCGTACGCTTAACACATACATGGAAAAAGAAGGCTTTAATAAAAAGTATAAAACCAGTGCTACGGGTGACGATGCCCGTGAAGGTTTGACCGCTGTTGTTAGTGTTAAAGTTCCTGATCCTAAATTCTCTTCACAGACAAAAGATAAGCTCGTTTCTAGTGAAGTGAAAGGGGCTGTTGAGCAAATGATGGCTGAAAAGCTAACGGAATTCTTGCTAGAAAACCCAGGCGATGCAAAAACCGTTGTAAACAAAATCGTTGATGCTGCGCGCGCACGTGAAGCTGCACGTAAGGCCCGTGAAATGACTCGTCGTAAGGGCGTTATGGATTTAGCTGGTCTACCGGGTAAACTCGCTGACTGCCAAGAACGAGATCCTGCACTTTCTGAACTATATATAGTGGAGGGTGACTCAGCGGGTGGTTCTGCTAAGCAAGGTCGTAATCGTAAGAACCAAGCAATTCTGCCGCTCAAAGGTAAAATCCTGAACGTAGAAAAAGCACGCTTTGATAAGATGCTTTCTTCTCAGGAAGTGGCAACACTAATTACTGCATTAGGCTGTGGTATTGGCCGTGATGAATATAACCCTGAAAAGCTAAGATATCACCGCATCATCATCATGACCGATGCGGACGTGGATGGGTCACACATCCGTACGCTGCTACTGACTTTCTTCTATCGTCAGATGCCAGAGATCATCGAACGCGGTTATGTCTATATTGCTCAGCCACCGCTATACAAAGTGAAGAAAGGTAAGCAAGAACGTTATATTAAAGATGATAATGCGCTAACTTCATATTTAACGACATTAGCTCTAAACGATGCTGCGTTATACCCAGCAGAAGGTGCTGAGCCAATTACTGGCAACAAGTTAGAAAACCTAGTGCATGACTATCAGAATACGATAGATATTATTGAGCGTTTAAAGCGTAAGTATCCGTCTTCAATCATGAACCGTTTGCTTTACCACCCAGAACTAACCGAGTCAGACTTATCTGATGAAGCAAAAGTAACGGCGTGGACTGAAAACTTGGTTGCTGATCTTGTGAAGAAAGATGAAGACGCCACTATCTTCAACGCAGAAGTTGCATTTGATGAAGAGCGCCATATGTATTATCCGGTGATCAATATTCGTCAGCACGGTGTTGATAAAGCGCATACTTTGAACTTCGATTTTATTACATCTAAAGATTATGTTCGCATTGCGAACACGGGTCGTCAGATTGGTAGTTTGATCAGCGAAGGCGGTTATGTACAGCGTGGTGAGAAGACACAAGCAATCGAATATTTTGAGGCTGGTCTTGAATGGCTTATCTCAGAGTCTAAGCGTGGCTTGTATACACAACGCTATAAAGGATTGGGTGAGATGAACCCTGACCAACTTTGGGAAACAACGATGGATCCAGATGCTCGCCGTATGCTACGTGTGACTATTGAAGATGCTATTGCTGCAGACCAATTGTTTGCAACCTTGATGGGTGACCAAGTTGAACCTCGTCGAGAGTTTATCGAAACAAATGCACTGAGAGTTGTTAACTTAGACGTGTAAACTCAAACATCTAGTAAAAAGGAGGGATTTTCCCTCCTTTTTTTATGCTTTAAAGCTTAAAACCCTCCTGCGCTCGCGGTATACTGAGCATAATTTTCAATCATTGAATCTAGCGTAAGCGCCAAATTACTGCAGGCGTTTACATACGATAAGTACCAGATAAAAATAAGCCAACTATGCAAAAATACGATATCAAAACCTTCCAAGGTTTGATCCTGGCTTTACAGGATTACTGGGCGCAGCAAGGCTGTGTTGTAGCTCAACCTTTAGATATGGAAGTTGGTGCGGGTACATTCCACCCGATGACCTTCCTTAAGTCCATTGGTCCTGAGCCAATGTCGAGCGCATACGTACAACCTTGTCGCCGCCCGACGGATGGTCGCTATGGTGAAAACCCTAACCGTCTTCAGCATTACTACCAATTCCAAGTTGTTTTGAAGCCATCGCCTGAGAATATTCAGGAGCTCTACCTAGGCTCTCTAGAAGCGTTGGGCATTGATACATTAACGCACGAAGTGCGCTTTGTTGAAGATAACTGGGAGTCACCAACGCTAGGTGCTTGGGGATTAGGTTGGGAAGTATGGTTGAATGGCATGGAAGTGACTCAGTTTACTTACTTCCAGCAAGTTGGCGGTATTGAATGCTCACCGGTAACGGGTGAAATTACTTATGGTTTAGAGCGCCTTGCGATGTATATACAAGGTGTAGATAGCATTTATGATCTCGTTTGGACAGATGGTCCAATGGGGCGCGTAACTTATGGTGACGTGTTCATGCAAAACGAGATCGAACAGTCGACATATAACTTTGAATATGCGGATGTAGAGGCATTATTCAAGCAGTTTGACCAGTGTGAAAAAGAAAGTGAAAAGCTAATCGAAGCGGGGCTTCCATTGCCAGCTTATGAGCAGGTAATGAAGGCATCTCATGCATTTAACCTGTTAGACGCACGTCATGCTATCTCAGTAACTGAGCGTCAGCGCTATATATTAAGAGTTCGTGCTTTATCAAAAGCCTGTGCACAGGCTTACTATGACGCACGTGAAGCACTTGGCTTCCCGCTTTGTAAGGATAAATAATGTCGATTGAAAACTTACTCGTAGAAATTGGTACCGAAGAGTTACCACCAAAGGCGTTACGCAACCTTGCTGAGTCATTCGCAGAAAATACTAGGCAAGAACTTGAAGCATTAGAACTTAGTCATGAAGGCGTGAGCTGGTATGCATCACCTCGTCGCTTAGGCATTCAAGTTAAAGCATTGCAAACGCAACAGGCCGATAAAGTGGTTGAAAAGCGTGGTCCAGCTATTCAGGCGGCATTTGACGCGGATGGTAACGCGACTAAAGCGGCGCTAGGTTGGGCGCGTGGTTGTGGTATTGATATTAATGATGCTGAGCGTTTAGAAACTGACAAGGGTACTTGGCTGCTACACAAAGCGAAAGTAGAGGGGCAACAGACCTTAGCGTTACTAAGCGATGTGATCAACAAAGCACTGGCTAAGTTACCTATTCCAAAGCCGATGCGCTGGGGTGCGAACAAGACGCAATTTATCCGTCCTGTGCATACTGTGGCTGCACTACTTGGTAGTCAACAAGTTGAAGGTGAAGTGCTAGGTAAAGCTATCAGCAATGAGCTGCAAGGACATCGCTTCCATCACCCTGAGCGTGTTCGTGTTGAACATGCGGATGATAGTCATGCAGTGCTAAAAGGTGCATACGTTATTGCGGATTACGAAGCACGTAAAGCGTTAATTCGAGGCCAAATTGAAGCTGAAGCTGAAAAGCTCGGCGCGCAAGTCGCGATGGATGAAGACCTTCTTGAAGAAGTTACATCGCTAGTCGAGTGGCCAGTCACTTTAGTTGCTTCTTTTGAAGAAGCCTTCTTGCAAGTGCCAGATGAAGCACTTATCTACACCATGAAAGACGACCAAAAGTACTTTCCACTGTTAGATAAGCAAGGCAACTTGATCAACAAGTTCTTGTTTGTTTCTAACATTGAAAGTAAAGACCCAAGTGTGGTGATCTCGGGTAACGAGAAAGTGGTTCGCCCGCGTCTGGCAGATGCTCAGTTCTTCTTTGAAACGGATAAGAAGAAAACGCTGGAAAGCCGTCTTGAGTCACTTGATTCAGTGTTATTTCAGAAGCAGCTTGGCACACTAAAAGACAAGTCAGAGCGTATCTCGGCACTCGCAGGTTTTATTGCGGAGCAGCTTGGTGCTGATAAGGCGCTAGCAGAGCGTGCAGGTTTACTAAGTAAAACGGACCTAATGACTGAAATGGTCATGGAATTTACTGACGTTCAGGGCGTGATGGGTATGCATTACGCGCGTATTGATGGTGAAGCGGAAGAAGTCGCATTAGCACAAAATGAGCAATATATGCCGCGTTTTGCTGGTGATAACCTACCGTCTAACCCAGTTAGTTTTGCCGTGGCGCTTGCGGATAAGTTTGATACTTTGGTTGGCATTTTTGGTATCGGCCAGACACCAAAAGGCGATAAAGACCCGTTTGCACTTCGTCGTGCTGCCATCGGCGCATTGCGTATCATGGTAGAAAAAGAACTACCATTAGACATTCAGGATATCGTTGCCAAAGCAATGACGTTATTCGGTGATAAGCTAAACAATGCAAATGTTGCCGATGAAGTGGTTGAGTTTATGTTAGGTCGTTTCCGTGCCTGGTACCAAGATGAAGGTATCAGCGTGGATGTGATCCAAGCAGTACTTGCAAGACGTCCAACGAGCCCTGTTGATTTTGATCGCCGAGTAAAAGCGGTTAGTCACTTTAGAACGTTGGCGGAAGCTGAAGCGTTAGCTGCTGCCAATAAGCGTGTAAACAACATTTTAGCGAAGAATAACGTCGCGTCAGAAGCTGCGGTGGAGAGTTCACTCCTGCAAGAAGAAGCTGAGCAAACATTGGCTGCACAAGTTGCTGCGTTAACTGCTGAGCTTGCACCTGTTTACGCTGAAGGTGATTATCAAACTGCACTGACGCGTTTAGCAAGTTTACGTGAAGCAGTAGATAACTTCTTTGATAATGTTATGGTAATGGCGGACGATGAAGCGGTTAAAGCCAATCGTTTAGCGCTACTTGGTCAGTTAAGTAAGTTATTCCTTAATACTGCAGATATTTCAGTGTTACAAAACTAATTGCTGATACAAAAGCCAGCAATTGCTGGCTTTTTGCTGATTGGTAAAAGCAAGTAAAAGGCAGTCTAGCTATGATTAAAAAACAAGGGGCAATGGCGATTGCGCTATTAGCACTTACCGCTTGTAGTAGTAACTTTCAATTGCCAACAACGTCAACTTCACCGGTAGTTGCTGGTGAGTTGGATAAGACAATGTATTTACGCGGTGACTTCACTCTGTGGGATGCCGAACCTCAGTATCGCTTTGAAGAAACACAACCGGGGATCTACGCAACAAAAGCAAGATTCATGAGCCCAGGTAAAGTGTATGAATTTAAAATTGCTGATGAGCAGTGGAGTGAAGGCTACAACTGTGGCTATAAGAGTGAAGGGCAGTTAACGCTAGGACAACCGCTGGTTGCGGATTGTAACACGGTGTATAACTACTTTAGCTTTAAGCCAAGTAAAAAAGGTTGGTACGAAATCCGCTTAGATTATCGTAATCCTCGCTCACCAAAGGTGGTGATTGTAAAATCTTAAAAAAGCGGCATCAGCCGCTTTTTTATTGTCTATGACTCATGAGTTCAAACAGTGTGTTAAAGAGGAGATCACTGACCTTTCTTAATCACATATTTGTAAGGAGATTCGGCCACTGCTTTGGCAACCAAAGTGTGATCCATAAATTCACAGAAGCTCGGAATGTCCCTTGTCGTTGATGGATCATCTGCGATAACTAACAACGTCTCACCTAAGTTCATCCGTCTCACCATGCCTCTAATCATCATTACCGGCTCCGGACAACGTAAGCCTACTGCATCTAAGGTGTGGTCGGTATTATCAAAACTCATTGTGGGTGGCCTTGTTAGTTACGTTGTTAGTGACGAAAACTGCTATTTTAACCGCATGTTGTAAGTAAGCTCAAGTTTGGATAACTCAAGTCTTAGCCAACCGAGGTGAGGTAAATGCAGGTAATAAAAAAGGCAAAACAGCTGTGCCGTTTTGCCTTGGTCACCAAGTTGAAGTTGTGTGCTGGTATTGTCTTATAAAAGCCCAGTACCAGCTGGTTGGAATTAGTTCTCTACGCGCTCGAATACGGTAGCAATGCCTTGGCCTAAACCAATACACATAGTTGCAAGACCATACTTCGCGTCTTTCTCTTCCATTAGATTGATAAGCGTCGTGCTAATACGTGAGCCTGAGCAACCAAGTGGGTGACCGAGTGCAATTGCACCACCGTTGAGGTTCACTTTCTCATCTACCTTGTCTAGTAGACCTAGATCTTTTAGCACTGGTAGTGATTGTGCTGCAAAGGCTTCGTTTAGTTCAGCAACATCAATATCATCGATAGTAATGCCCGCCTGCTTCAAGGCTTTTTGTGATGCTGGAACTGGACCATAACCCATGATGGAAGGATCGCAACCTGCGACTGCCATTGACTTAACACGAGCACGAATTGGAAGACCGAGTTCTCTTGCTTTAGACTCGCTCATGACCAACATAGCTGAAGCACCGTCAGAAAGCGCTGAAGAGGTACCTGCAGTTACCGTACCCGATGCTGGGTTAAATACAGGACGTAGCTGTCCTAGACCTTCTAGGCTTGTCTCAGGGCGGATAACTTCGTCATGCTCGACAAGTACAGGTGTACCATCGGCATCATGACCTTCCATTGGCAGGATTTCTTTTGCAAAACGCCCTTCAAGGGTTGCGGCATGTGCGCGCTGGTGTGAACGTACGGCAAATTCATCTTGCTGCTCACGACTGATACCATGCATTAGCGCTAAGTACTCAGCTGTTAACCCCATCACGCCAGCAGCTTGCGCAACTGATGTCGCAAGGCCTGGGTGAAAGTCATTACCATGTGTCATTGGTACGTGACCCATGTGCTCAACACCACCGATAAGGTAAGTGTCACCAGCACCTGTCATGATAGCGCGAGCTGCGTCATGCAATGCCTGCATTGAGGAACCGCATAGGCGGTTCACGGTTACCGCCGGTACGGTGTGAGGAATGCCAGCTAAGAGTGCAGCATTACGACCAACGTTAAAGCCTTGCTCTAAAGTTTGCTGTACACAGCCCCAGTAAATATCATCAATTGAGTCTGGTGCTACTTGAGGGTTACGCTCAAGTAGGCCTTTCATCAAGTGTGCGCTGAGGTCTTCGGCACGTTTATGCTTAAATACACCGCCTTTTGAACGGCCCATTGGGGTACGAATACAATCTACGATTACCGCGTTTTCCATGTTACTGGCCCTCCACTTGATAGAACACTTTACCTTCATCTGCCCACTGTCTAGTTTGCTCAGAAACTCGATAAATTTCACCAAGATGAGCGTACTTATCAGCCATAGCTACAAAGTTTGCGAGGCCGATTTGGTCTAGATAGCGGAATGCACCACCTCTGAATGGAGGGAAGCCGATACCGTAGATCAGTGCCATGTCTGCTTCTTGCGGTGAAGCAACAATGTTTTCTTGCAGACACAGTAACACTTCATTGATCATTGGCACCATACAACGCTCAATAATCGTTTGTTTATCAAATTCAGTTGGTGCGTCACAAATACCGCTCAGCAGCTCAAGCGCGCTGTCGTCTTTACTCTTCTTCAAACGACCTTTGCGATCTGGTGCGTATTGGTAGAAGCCTTTTTGGTTCTTCTGACCAAAGCGCTCAGCCCCCGCAAGTACTGCGACAGGGTCTTTGTCTTTACGTGCCATGCGAGTAGGGAAGCCATCAGCCATTACACCAGTACAATGGTTTGCCGTATCGATACCCACTACGTCTAGTAGGTACGCTGGACCCATTGGCCAGCCGAAGACATTTTCCATAACCTTATCTACTTTTGCGAAGTCAGCACCTTCTACAACAAGTTGGCTGAAGCCTGCAAAGTAAGGGAATAGAACACGGTTCACGAAGAAACCTGGGCAATCGTTAACAACGATAGGAGACTTGCCAAGCTTTAAGGCATAATCTACCACTGCAGCAACGGTTTCATCCGATGTTTGCTCGCCACGAATGATTTCTACCAATGGCATTTTTGGCACTGGGTTAAAGAAGTGCATACCACAGAAGTTTTCTGGCTTCTCAAGTGCCGTGGCTAACTCATCAATACGAATAGTTGATGTGTTTGAAGTCAGGATCGTACCTTCTGGTAATTGCGACTCTAAACTCGCCAATACCGTTTTCTTGACTTTAGGGTTTTCAACAACGGCTTCTACGATGATGTCTGAGCCTTGTAGATCGTGATCGTTGAGCGTTGCTTTGATTTTACCTAAAGTGGCAACCATCTTGTCCATTGACATGTGGCCGCGCTGTACTTTTTTACCAAGTAGTTTTGCAGCCTCACCCATACCAAGGTCTAGGGCACCTTGCTGGATGTCTTTCATGACAATTGGCGTACCTTTGTAGGCCGATTGGTAAGCGATACCGCCACCCATAATACCAGCACCAAGTACCGCTGCTTGTTTGATCTCTGTTTTACTTTGTTTTGCTTGTTTCTTGGCAACCGTTTTGATGTATTGATCCGCTAAGAAAATACCGGTTTGCGCTGCGGCTTCTGCCGTTTTGGCAAGTTTAGCAAAGTTTTGGTTTTCGAGTGCCATCGCTTCGCTGCGGCTAAGGTTAGCTGCCGCTTTAAGCGTTTGTACCGCCATCATTGGTGCTGGGTAATGACCTTTGGTTTTTGCCATGACTAAGCCTTCGGCCATACCAAAGCTCATACCTTGCTCAACACGATTCATCTTCAATGGGTCAAGCTTGATTTGGCGTTTCGCGCGCCAATCTAATTTACCTGCAATGGCTTGCTCCAAGGTACGAATAGCGGCAGCCATGAGTTTGTCAGCAGGTACTACACCGTCAACCGCACCCACTTTTAGTGCGTCATTCGCTCGGTTTTCTTGACCTGTGGTTATCCACGTCATTGCGTTGTCAGCGCCGATTAAGCGAGGAAGTCTTACGGTACCACCAAAGCCCGGCATAATGCCAAGCTTAACTTCTGGTAGGCCAATTTTTGCGTTGTCAGTTGCAATACGGTAATCCGTGGCGAGCAACCACTCGCAACCACCGCCAAGCGCAAGGCCATTTACTGCCGATAGTGTAGGGAAAGGTAAATCTTCTATTGCGTCGAAGACATCGGTTGCGGTTTTAATCCAACCAACAAGTTCTTCTTCTGAGCGTTGGAAAGTCGGAAGGAATTCAAAAATATCAGCGCCAACAATAAAGTGGTCTTTATCGCTGGTAAAAATTAAGCCGTCGATGTCGTCGCGCTGGCTCAATTCGATAAGTGCTTCGTGGCTTTCCTTTAGTACTTGCTGAGATAGTTTGTTTACTGAGCCTGGTAGGCAAAACTTAAACTCAGCGATATTGCCTTTGCAAAAATCAACTACAAAGGACTCGCGTTTGATTAACATACATGTTCTCCCGTGCTTTACACTGGTACGATGAGTTGTAATTTCAATCAGTGTGGATCCTTTGGCGGCAAATTGCAATGAAAAATTTACCGCACATTTACTGAAATACCTGAGTCGGTTTGCTATGGTGGCTTAACGCACCTCGCATTTAGTGTCATTTATGAGCATGCTCGCAAGTGACAAGCCGAGTTTTGGTCTTCAGCGCCATCTTTAGATAAGCATAATTTGGCTGTATTTCAATTTAGGTGTGTATTCTTTTGGCAGATAAAAAAGGGTTTGCATGACATATTGGTTACCCCGCTTAGCTGCAGGCAGCTTATGTATGGTGAGCTGGCTCTGTGCAGCCGATAGCACTCACGACGAATTTAAAGAGGCTGAGCGTGTCGCTTGGTCTGGTAATTATAATAATTTTAAAGCTGCAACAGCGCAGCTCGATCATCCACTTAAGCCATACGTTGAAATGGCATTTTACAAGCGTCACCCTAAACTCAAGTACCAGCAGGAAATTCAGCACTTTTTAACGGTATACGAACACACCCCATTAGAATGGCCTGTACGTTCAGCTTGGCTCGATTATTTAAAGCGGTATAAAAAGAAAGCACGATTCATCGAGTTCTATCGTGAAACCAGTGATGTTGAACTCAAGTGTACGTATTTGGTGTATCAGTTGGACTTGGGTGCACCGAAAAAAGCCATTCTTGATCAGGTAGCCGATATTTGGACGGTGGGAAAGTCTCAGCCCAGAGCTTGTGATGGTCTTTTTAACCAATGGCAAAAAGCGGGGTATAGAACGCCTGAGCTAGTCTGGCAGCGAATTTCTAATGCTGCGCAATCTGGTCAAACGTCACTGCTAGACTATCTTGAGAAGCTGTTACCAAAAAATGAGGCATACCTTGCCGAGCTATATAAAAAGGTTCGCCAAGATCCGAGTGCCGCTGCTGGGCTTTATCGGTTTAGTAAACGCACCGAAAAAGAAGCCGAAATTGCGGTATATGGTATAAGACGCCTCGTTTGGCGCGATCCTGATTTAGCGCTGCGTGCCTGGCAGAAGATGCAGGATATGTTTACCTTTACTCAGCGGCAAAAGGATAGTGTTGCTTATCGTTTCGCTCTAGCGCTTGCGTCTAAAGGGCATGAAGACGCACGGTTTTGGCTTAATAAAGTGCCCAAATCGTTGCAGGACAGAAAGCTACTACAGTGGCTGATGAGTAACATGCTGAAAGAGCAAGATTGGGAAGGGATTTCGGCCTTATTCGTGGGTCATGAGCAACTAAGCAATGGTCAACAATACTGGCTTGCATATAGCCTCGCGAAGCGTGACGAGTTAGCTAAGGCTAACGAGATTTGGCAGCAATTAGCGCAAGAGCGTGATTACTACGGTTTTTTGGCTGCTGCGCGTTTAGGATTACCAGTCTCACTGAATGAAGAGCCGTTAAATGTTGACCCCAGCATTGTCGAACGAGTATCTCATGCGCCTGGTTTTAAGCGAGCAAAGGCTTTATACGAACTGGAAAGGTATACTCAAGCACGTCGAGAGTGGAACTACCTTACTAACACCTCAAGCAAAGAGGAAAAGCTTGCAGCATCCATATTGGCTGCTGACTTTGATTGGTACGACAGCACTATTTTTACTCTTGCACAGATCAAAGCTTGGAATTACGTTGATTTGCGTTTCCCGATAGCGTTTAAAGAGCTGTTCACTAAATATAGTGAGCGTAATCGAGTCGATGTTGCATGGAGCATTGCGATTGCTCGCCGGGAAAGCTCTTTCGCACCGGATGCACGCTCGAGTGCGGATGCTCACGGTTTAATGCAGCTGCTGCCAAGCACAGCCAAATACGTCAACAACCGCAAACGCGTGGCAAAAAATCGCCTATATCATCCGGCCACAAACATTCGCTTGGGGACCAGTTATTTAGAGTATTTGAAGCGTAAAAATGCTGGAAATGAGGTTTTGGCGACAGCATCGTACAACGCGGGTTATCATAGAATTAAGCGTTGGCTGCCGTCAGAGGCTATGCCTGCTGAGCTTTGGATTGAGCTGATCCCGTACCGAGAAACACGTGACTACGTAAAAAATGTGATGGCATATCGACAGGTTTACCATACCCGCCTTGGTCGTGATGGCAACATATTGGCAAGTATCTTGGATATGAAAATTGTGAAATAACCGCAGATGGCTGGTGCTTAGACTCAGTTCGTCGTTTTTAGGTAGCAGCTATGATAGACTCGATAGTATGTGAATTTTTGAAAATGGGTACACCATGGATAAGTTAGCAAATTTATACGCAGAGCACATTGCCACGTTGCAACAGCGTACAAGAACGATAGTAGAACGAGAAGGACTGGATGGACTTGTGATCCATTCGGGGCAAGCAAAGCGTCAATTCCTTGATGATATGTACTATCCGTTTAAAGTTAACCCGCAATTTAAAGCTTGGTTGCCTGTTATCGATAATCCGCATTGCTGGATTGTGGTTAATGGCAGTGACAAGCCGAAACTCATTTTTTATCGTCCGGTTGATTTTTGGCATAAAGTGCCTGACGAGCCGAGAGATTTTTGGGCAGAGTATTTTGATATTCAACTGCTGGTTAAGCCAGATCAGGTTGAACAGTTACTGCCATACGACAAAGCAAACTATGCCTATATCGGTGAATATTTAGAGGTTGCACAAGCGCTTGGCTTTACTCAAGTGAATCCAGAGCCGGTGATGAACTTCTTGCATTATCATCGTGCATATAAAACTCAGTATGAAATGGCATGTTTACGTGAAGCAAGCCGTCTTGGCGTGCTTGGCCACATGGCGGCGCGCGATGCCTTCTTTGCTGGTGGTTCCGAGTTTGAAATTCAACAAGCTTATCTTAATGCAACTCAGCATATGGAAAACGATACGCCATATGGCAATATTGTCGCCTTGAATGAAAATTGTGCGATTTTGCACTATACCCATTTTGAGCGTAAAGCACCGAGTAAGCACTTATCATTTTTGATTGATGCCGGTGCAAACTTTAACGGTTATGCGTCAGATATTACCCGTACTTATGATTTTGCTAAACAAGGTGAGTTTGCCGAGTTGGTGAAAGTCATGAACGATCACCAAATTGAATTGGGCAGAGCATTACAACCGGGCAAACTATACGGTGAGCTGCATATCGATTGTCATAATCGTGTGGCGCAAGTGTTGAGTGACTTTGGTATTGTTAAGCTTGGTGCTCAGGCCATCGTCGAGAAGGGGATTTCTTCCACTTTCTTCCCTCATGGTCTCGGTCACCATATTGGTCTACAGGTACATGATATGGGCGGATTCATGGCTGATGAAGCCGGCACGCACCAAGCACCGCCTGAAGGTCACCCGTTCTTGCGTTGTACTCGTAAGATAGAGGCTAATCAGGTGTTCACTATTGAGCCTGGGTTGTACTTCATCGATTCATTGTTGGAAGACTTGGCGCAAACAGAAAACAAACAGTATATCAATTGGGATAAGGTTGACGCACTGAAGCCTTACGGTGGTATCCGTATTGAAGATAACATCATTGTGCATGAAGATAGACTAGAAAATATGACGCGAGATTTCGGTCTCGAGTAAGCTGACTTCTAGCGCTAAAAGTAAGTATATTTGGGGGCCGATTGGCTCCCTTTTAGTTTGGAACATTATGTCTGAATATTTCATTCCGAGTGAATCAATTAGTCATCATGAGGAAATTAAGAAAAGCACGTTTATCGTACATTTGGCTCACACGCCAACCATCGAAGATGCTAAAGCGTTTATTAAGCAGATTAATGACGCGTATCCTGATGCACGGCACAATTGTTGGGCACACATTGCAGGGGCACCAGGTGGCAGCCATGTGTTAGGGTTTTCTGATGATGGTGAGCCTAACGGGACCGCTGGTAAGCCAATGCTCAATGTGCTAATGGGATCAGGGATTGGTGAAATAACCGCGGTGACGACGCGTTATTTTGGCGGTATAAAACTTGGCACCGGGGGGTTGGTTAGAGCCTATGGAGGCACGCTAAATAACGCTTTAGCACAGCTAAGCACGACTAAAAAGGTACCGGCTTCTATTATTGTTGGCCACAGTGATTACCATCTCCAAGGTGTGATAGAGCAGCTATTACAAAGCCAGTTTACAGTGCTAAATTTAGATAAAGAATACACGGCTAATATTACCTGGCAAATAGCAGTAGATAGTCGTGAAACACAACAAATCATTGATGCTATTTATGAATTAACCAATGGTGTTGTATTATTTAAGCAACTCAAGGAGTAGGTTCTACTTCTTTACATTCACTAATTAACCTCTGGTTAAATAACAAAAAGCGCAGCGTACAAAATGCAATTTCGTACCATAATAAAAATACTCGGGCAGTTAGTCGCTCTATTTAGTATCACTATGGTGCCACCAGCCATTGTATCTTTGATATACAAAGATGGTGGTGGTGTACCTTTTGTTTTAGCTTTCATTTTTAGTGTGCTGATGGGTTTGTTTGCGTACTACCCAAACCGCAAGGAAAACGGCGATCTTAAAGCCAGAGAGGGCTTCTTAATCGTTGTTTTATTCTGGCTGGTACTGGGGTCGTTTGCATCATTGCCGCTCATTTTCTTAGATAAACCGAATCTATCTTTAGCAGATGCCGTGTTTGAAGCTTTTTCTGGGCTGACAACTACTGGGGCTACGGTATTGACGGGTATAGAACATTTACCCAAAGCGGTATTATTCTATCGCCAGCAGTTGCAGTGGCTTGGTGGTATGGGGATCATCGTATTGGCCGTAGCCGTTCTTCCTATGCTTGGGGTTGGTGGCATGCAGTTATATCGTGCCGAAACACCAGGTCCAGTTAAAGACTCAAAGATGACACCGCGTATTGCCGATACCGCCAAGCACCTTTGGTATATCTATGTGTCTCTAACAGCAGCTTGTACGCTGGCTTACTGGATAGCAGGAATGAATTGGTTTGATGCTATCTGTCATGCGTTTGCTACGATAGCTATCGGTGGCTTCTCGACTTATGACGCTTCTATGGGCTACTTCGATAACCCGCTCATTAACGTTATTTGCGTCATCTTCTTGCTGATTGCTGCCATTAACTTCTCGCTACATTATGCTGCTGTGTCGAGCCGCAATATTAAAGCCTATTTGCGAGATCCTGAGTTTAAAGTCTTTCTATTTATCCAGTTAGCGTTGGTAGTGATTTGTTTTGCGGTATTATCGTCAAGCAATGTCTATGAAACGGGTGATGAAACCTTAGATCAAGCGATGTTTCAGGCTGTGTCAATTAGTACAACTGCTGGGTTTGCGACCGATAGCTTCTCAACGTGGCCGCTGTTTCTACCTATTCTCTTGATTTTCTCTAGCTTCATTGGTGGCTGTGCTGGTTCTACGGGTGGTGGGATGAAGGTTGTGCGTGTCTTCTTACTCTATTTACAGGGGATCCGCGAGCTTAATCGTTTAGTGCATCCACGCGCTATTTACTCGATAAAATTAGGCCGCAAGGCATTGCCTGATAAAGTGGTGGAAGCGGTGTGGGGGTTCTTCTCGGCTTATGCGCTGGTGTTTGTGATTATTATGATTGCATTACTGGGGACGGGACTCGATAACATTACTGCATTTTCAGCAACTGCGGCCTGTCTAAATAACTTGGGCCCAGGATTGGGAAGTGTTGCAGCGCACTACGGCGACATTAGCGATGCAGCAAAGTGGATCCTTACTCTTGCTATGGTCTTTGGCCGCTTAGAGATCTTCACGTTGTTAGTCTTATTTACTCCTACCTTCTGGCGTGGGTAACTGTGCTTAAGTTGTGGGCTCTTTTGCTAGGAGCCTACAACTGACAGTATCACTACCTTGTTTCTGCCACTTTGTGACAAGTTGTCATCTTCCTTTTGAACTTCGCAAAGAAAAAGTTAATAAAAATTTCAAAAACTCGGATTTTCGGGGTTTTCAAGTGTCAGTATTTTTACAACGATTTAACTTGGAGGCGACGATATTGCTTGCCACACGCTTTTCAGATAAAGGGTTTAAAGTGATTGAGGGATTTGCTGCTAGCCATGAGCAGGACTTGGGTATGCAGCTTATAGAACGAAGCGTAATACAGTTAAATAGCTTAATCAATGAGGTCGGTTACTTGCAACATAACCAGCCCACATTAGGTAGTGCTCAATCATATGACTTGTTTCATCAAATTGGCTGTGAGAGTGGTATACGGTTTGTTGTTCAAGTGATTTCAGAAAATGAGCTCTGGCAAAAGCGCCAAATACCAGCGATTGTCGATGACTTCGAGACGGAGGGAGCAGGCTGCTTATTCAAGCATGATGTCTCGGGTATATTATTTGTTGCTAAGCGTAACGGCGAACCTATGATGTTGTTTATTGAGGATAACGAGCTTGGTATGCCACAAAGTTCGCTTGAGGTACAAAGTAAAATGATGACGTTAAGAGATGGTGCGATAGTATTAAAAAGCCATTTTTTAGTCAAATAAACGGATCTTTGTTAGGTATTGCTGATGATCGGGGAGTTGTAATTAATCTGAATTCAGTTTTAAATGGCCTTCCGCTAAAACTGCTACAATAAAAAAGTAGTAGAGTGAACTCAGGAAGGGTTGGATCCATGTTAAAAACTCAAGAGGTTGGGCAAGAAACTTTGCTCACCGCAATCAGCGCTGGAAGTATTGTTGATTTAGAAATTTGTTTACCGGCAAATAGTAAAAGAATAAAAACAGAATATGTCGGTATGCTACAAGGGGCGTTTTTAATTCTTAACCATCCCAACCCTAAGCGATTAGGCGCGGCGCTGGACTTTGTTATGGAAGGGACTTCGGTTATCGTTCGGGCTTTGCTCGAAAATGGTGATGGCCAAGTCATTGCATTCAAATCGCAAATCAAAGCGGTTTCAGTCCATCCCGCGCGGCTTATTTTTCTCTATTTACCCGAAAAGGTACAAACATACAAACTCCGCTCGCAAAACCGGGTGCCAACCTTAATCCCCGCTAAGTTTCACTGTCATGGCAGCAAAGATGTTGGGGTAATAAAGGACATCTCACTTGCTGGTTTACAGCTCGACTTAACGTCAATTGATGCTGAACATATGGAAGAAGGTTTAAAGTGCGAAGTGTTTATCGAAGGTAAAGAAGGGAATCAGATCTCGCTAGAAGGGGATATTCGGCGTATAAAAAGTCATGAGCAAATCGTCTCTCTAGGCATTCACTTAACCTCAGAACCAGAAATAATCCGCAGCGTATTAAAAGACTATTTAATCGATTTATCTATTTTTCAAGACCAACAAGATACCTAGTGAGTACGGCGCTTTACACCATTTAAATGAGATAATTCACCCTTAAAATTGATTGGAGAATTAACTCAATTGGCATTAAACGAATAAAGCGCTTACCTGGAAGAGTTTTTCCACAACACCGATTTGCTTTTTATCGATTAGGAACATGATCACATGGTCGCCAGAGAGAATTATAGTATCGTCATGTGCGATCAGTACATCTTCATCACGGACAATGGCACCGATAGTCGCACCCGGTGGTAATTTGATATCGCGAATAGCACGACCGACAACCTTAGAGGTGTTTTCATCGCCATGTGCTACAGCTTCAATGGCCTCTGCAGCACCTTTACGCAATGAATAAACGTTAACGATATCTCCACGACGAACATGGGTGAGTAGCGCTGATATAGTCGCTTGCTGTGGTGAGATGGCAATATCAATGTCGCCACCTTGCACGAGGTCGACATAGGCACCACGTTGAATAAGCGCCATGGTCTTTTGTACGCCCATACGTTTTGCAAGCATCGCAGCCATAATATTGGCTTCGTCGTCGTTCGTCACCGCGATGAACACGTCTACTTGCTCTATATGTTCTTCTGATAGCAGTTCTTGGTCTGAGGCATCGCCACAAAAAACTACTGTATTATCAAGCGTTTCAGATAGTTGTGTGGCACGAGCTTGATTGCGTTCAATAAGCTTGACGCTATGGTTCTTGTCTAATGAACTTGCCAATCCCGCACCTATGTTACCGCCACCGGCAATCATAATTTTCTTGTAAGAGCGTTCGAGCTTTTGTAGCTCGTTCATGACCGCACGAATATGCTTGGTTGCGGCGATAAAGAAGACTTCATCATCGGCTTCAATTACGGTGGTGCCGAGTGGCTTGATGGCTTTGCCTTGGCGATAAATAGCGGCAACGCGGGTGTCGACGTTTGGAATATGCTCTTTTAATGCAGAAAGTGCATAGCCAACGAGTAAACCGCCGTAATAAGCTTTAACCGCCACGAGTGACAGCATGCCCTCTGCAAATTGCAACACCTGCAAAGCGCCTGGGTAATCTATTAGCCTGCGGATATATTGCGTTACTAGCTGCTCCGGTGCGATGTAATGGTCGACCGGTAGGTCGTCATTGTGAAACAGCTTTTCTTTGTACTTTAAGTATTGCTCAGAGCGGATCCGCGCAATTTTGGTTGGCGTATTGAAAATACTATAGGCAACCTGGCACGCAACCATATTAACCTCATCCGAGCTGGTTACGGCGATTATCATGTCGGCGTCCTCAGCACCTGCTTGACGTAAGATCTCAGGGTGAGCACTGTGGCCAGTGACTCCCTGTAGATCGTATTTGTCTTGCAGCTCTCTTAAGCGCTCGCCATCGATGTCGACAACGGTAATTTCATTTTCTTCACCGACGAGGTTTTCTGCCAGTGTCCCGCCGACTTGGCCGGCGCCTAAGATGATGATTTTCATATTGGTTATGGTCGATTTTCTATTATTGTTTTGTCAACTTTGCGTAGTAAAACCCATCACTCAATCCGGGTAATAGCTGCAAGCCTGGTTGTGTTTGTGTGTCTGCATCGTGCAAAGGTACAAGCGTTGCATCAGGGGTCGCAGAAAGAAAGCGTGCGATCTGTTGCTGGTTCTCTTGTGGCAGTACCGAGCAGGTAGCATAAACTAGTGTGCCACCGGGCTTAAGCAATGGCCAGATTTTATCAATAATTTGTGCCTGTAACGTCACCAAGTTATCAATATCAGAAGCACGTCTTAGCCATTTGATGTCCGGGTGTCTTCTAATAACGCCAGTTGCAGAGCAAGGTACATCCAATAAGATGCGATCATATTGCTCGTCATCCCACCATGCTTCGGGGTCACTTGCATCGCCCTCAAGGCATTTGGCCGACAATCCAATCCGCTCAAGGTTTTGCTCTACACGTAGCAAGCGGTCACCATCAGCATCAATTGCAGTCACTTTGGCATCTACCAACTCCAAAATATGGCAAGTCTTACCGCCAGGGGCGGCACAAGCATCAAGGATATTTTCACCTGCTTGTGGTGCTAATAATCTCGCGGCTTTTTGGGCAGCGGCGTCTTGCACTGAGCAAGCGCCAGCAGCAAATTGTGGTAGTGCGTAAACGTCGATTGGGCTATCAAGTAAGATCCCGTCAGGGTATTCGCTATGAAGCTGATAGGCTACCCCTTCTTGGTCTAGCAGAGCTGCATAATCGGCAGTAGAGAATTGCGATTGGTTAACACGCAGCCACATTGGTGCTTGTTGTTGGTTCGCTTCTAAAATAGCTTGCCATTGAGTTGGGTAAGCTGCTTTTAGTTGATTGATAAACCAGCCTGGGTGGTTGTATAAACAAGCTGGGATTTCGGCAGCGCTGGTTTCTAATTCGACCTGATGACGTTGGAAGCTGCGTAAAATTGCATTAACTAAGCCTTTCATGCCGGGCGCTCTTAGTGGCGTAAGTGCGTTTACCGTTTCGGCTACTGCAGCATGAGCTGGTACACGCATATGTTGCAGTTGGTAAATACCCACATACAGCAAAAACTGGAAAACACGGCGCTTACCTTTAAGTGGTTGCTCAAGTAATTGCTGGCAATAATGTTCAAGCGAAGGCAAGTACCTTAATACGCCATAGCAAATTTGCTGTAGCAAGGCTTTGTCTTTACCGTCTAACTGGCTGGTGGCAAGTGGTAATTGAGCACTTAACGATGCGCCTTTATCGACGACTTGAAATAGGGTTTGGGCGGCAAGTGCGCGAACATTACTCACGCTTCACCAACCTTAGCACCAATTGCTACCCAGTCAGCTCGACCATTCAAAAAGTCTTGTGCAGACATGGGCTTTTTACCTTGTGGTTGCAAGGTGTGAATTTCTAATGACTGTGTGCCACAGGCAATTACAATACCGTGCTTGTCCGCACGTAGCACATGTCCTGCATCACCTTGTTCGTCAACTACCTTCGCTTGCCAAATCTTGACGCTGTTACCCGCCATATTGGTAAAGCAAACCGGCCATGGATTAAATGCGCGGATGTTACGTTCAATTTGCGCGGCTTCCATCTGCCAGTCAATCTCGGCTTCTTCTTTGCTTAGTTTCTTAGCATAATTCGCTAGCGTATCGTCTTGCTTTTCTGGCGTGATCTCGCCCGCAGATAAGCGTGCTAGCGTATCGATCAGTGCATCAGGGCCAAGTTCAGCAAGCTTGTTGTAGAGATCTGCACTGGTATCAGTAGCTGTAATAGGGCAGCGGGCGATGTGCAACATATCACCGGTATCTAGGCCCTCATCCATTTGCATGATGGTTACGCCAGTTTCATTGTCGCCAGCCCAAATAGCACGCTGAATAGGCGCTGCGCCTCGCCATCGTGGTAAAATTGAGCCATGAACATTCAGGCACCCAAGTCGAGGAGTATCTAAAATAGTTTTTGGTAATAATACTCCGTAGGCAACAACAATCATGACATCGGCATCAAGCGCGGCTAGCTCTGCCTGTGCGTCCGATGTTTTTAATGATTGCGGTTGTAGCACTGGCAGGTTGTGTTCTTGTGCTAATACTTTTACTTCACATGCTTTGAGCTTTTTACCACGTCCAGCTGGACGGTCGGGTGGGCAGTACACTGCCACGACGTCATGTTGTGATTGAATAAGTGCGTCAAGGTGGCGCGCTGCAAAATCAGGCGTGCCTGCGAAAACGATACGCAAAGGATTACTCACGAAATACCCTAAAATCAGTTGGTTGGAGATTGGTTAAGCTTGCTTTGCAGCGAACTTAGCTTCTTTTTCAAGCTTCTTACGAATACGGTCACGTTTAAGTGGTGATAGGTAATCGATAAATAGCTTACCAACTAAGTGGTCTAATTCGTGTTGAATACAAACGGCAAGCAAACCATCAGCGTCCAGCTCATATGTTTCACCACGTTCGTTCGTTGCCTTTACCGTGACCGTTTCAGCGCGATCTACTTTTGCGTATGAATATGGTACTGACAAGCAGCCTTCTTCGCTCACTGTAGTACCATCGCGTTTGGTTATTTCTGGGTTGATTAATACGCGTGGCTCATCGCGCTCTTCAGAAACGTCAATAACGACGATACGCTGATGAATATCAACTTGCGTAGCCGCAAGGCCGATACCATTTTCATCATACATTGTTTCCAGCATGTCTTTAACTATTTGACGTACTTCGTCATTAACCTCTGCTACAGGCTGTGCAACAGTGCGTAAACGCTCGTCTGGAAACTTTAAAACTTCTAATATAGCCATGATTACCCTAAATCAATTTATCGTGTAAGCTAGTGTATGGTCTTATTTTAGCCATTCAAGTTCCCCTTTAACAGGTTTTGGTGGATAATAACCAAAAATAACCACAAGGAAGCCATCATGAAATATCCGATTGCTGCATTAATACTCGCTAGCTGCTCTGTTTTCTCTGTGAAAGCGGACACTTTGGCTGTAAAAGCAGATGCACCACAGCGTTATGTGGTGAAAAAAGGCGATACCTTGTGGGATATTTCAAAAATGTACCTACGTTCTCCATGGAAGTGGAAGCAATTGTGGCAGTGGAATCCTAGTATTCAAAACCCAGATCTGATTTATCCAGGAGACAGTCTTAAGCTACTTTACGATGAAAATGGCAATCCAATACTGGTGTTAGACAAAGGTGTGAAGAAGCTGTCACCGCATACACGTATTGTTAACCAAAAAGTGGCTGCTATTCCTACCTTGCCACTACCCATCATGGAACCGTTTTTGCGTTTCGAGCAAGCACTTTCTGAGTCGGAGTTTTCTGATAGCCCAATTGTACTGGGAGCTAATCGAAATATTAAAAATGCGACTCCGGGTCATCTTTTGTATGTTAAAGCTGATTTAGTAAAAGGTGGGCACTATGCCATCTATCGTCGCGGTGAAATCTATCGTGCAATAGATAGCCAACAATTGCTTGGCTTGGAAGCTGTGTTAGTTGGTTCTGGCCACGTGGTTGAGCAAGGTGACCTAGCTGCGGGGCGTCCGGCAAAGCTACAGTTAGAGGTTGCCAAACAAGAGGTTAGAGCTGGGGATATTGTACTACCCATATCTACCGGACAAAGCTTTCCGGCACAGTTTTCTATGTCTCGTCCTGAGGAGCAAACTTTGGGCCGTATTATTGCGAGCGATAATAAGCTCAGAGAGTTTAGTACCATGAGTGTTGTGGTACTAGATGTGGGTAGTAAAGCACGGCTAAAAGAGGGACATGTCCTTGATATTATAAGGCAATCACCTACAGTTATAGAAAGTCAACACGGTCCGCGCTATATTGAAGATGCATCACGACTTGACAAACTGATCACCGAAATGGGATCTTGGTTTGGTGAGGAAAACGATGACGATAGTGTGGTATGGCATATGCCAAAGGAAAAAGTCGGTGAGCTGATGGTCTTTAAAGTGTATGAAGACTTAAGCTACGCTATGGTTGTTGAAACTTCGGAGCCGATCCGCGTTGGTGATCATGTACAAGCATTCAAGGAAACTGCCAGTAACTAGGTGGTAGAATTTCTCCTTGAGTGAGTCAGTAAACTCAAGGAGAGAGTATGAAACAAGCTAAACTAGCTCAAGCTTTGGCATTAACCCTTTGCCAAGGGCTGGGTATCAAAACCATCACTGCATTACTTAATCACGTCCCCCTTGCGCAATTATTCACATTAAGCCAAGTTGAGCTTTGTCAGCTTGGGCTACAAGAAAATGTTGCTGCCAATTTAGCGAGCACAGATTGGTCTCGTATCGAGCACATATTGGCTTATTGTCAATGTCAGCAAATTCATGTTGTATCTTTGTTTTCTCCTGAGTACTCCGAGCAACTAAAAGAGATCTGTAACCCTCCCTTAGTGCTCTTTTGCAGAGGGAACATTGCGTTATTAAAACAACCACAAATTGCGGTTGTCGGTAGTCGTAGTTCAACGAGAACTGGGCTTGGGCTTGCACATGAATTTGCACAGGGCTTAAGTCGCTCGGGGTTGGTGGTGACGTCGGGTATGGCAAGAGGGATTGATGGCGCAGCGCACCAAGGTGCACTTGATGTTCAAGGAGGAACCATTGCTGTGCTAGGGACTGGTGTTGATGTTGTTTACCCCAAACGCCATCAACGGCTTTATGAAGACATCGTGCAGCATGGTTTGGTGGTGAGTGAATTCTTACCAAATACTCAAGCAAATAGTAATCACTTTCCGCGGCGTAATCGCATAATTTCAGGTTTATCTTTGGGTGTTTTGTTGGTTGAAGCCGAAGTAAAAAGTGGCTCGCTGATTACTGCACGCTATGCACTGGAGCAAAACAAGGAAGTATTTGCGATCCCTGGCTCAATTAAAAATCGATTAAGTAGCGGTTGTCATTACTTGATTAAGCAAGGGGCAAAACTCACCGAAAATATTGAGGATATTTTGGAAGAAGTGAGCTTTTTTTGTGAAAACAGTCTATATAGTATAGAAATAGGGGAGCAAAAAGAGGAGCAATGTCCCGTATTAGAAAACCTTGGCTTTGAGGTGACGTCAGTCGACACTTTAACGCAAAGGACCCAGTGGCCAGTAGAACAGGTGATTGCCAGACTATTGGACCTAGAACTCGAAGATAAAGTAGAGCGTGTACTCGACGGCTACATAAAACTCGCGAGGGGTTAAGAAGATGTTTGATATTTTAATGTATTTATTTGAGAACTATATTCACAGTGAGGCAGAAATCTTTGTCGAACAAAACGAACTCACCGATGAACTCCTTCGCGCCGGCTTTAATCAAGGCGAAATATACAAAGCGCTTGATTGGCTTGAGCAACTTGCAGATTTACAACACAGTGACGAAAACCCCTATTTAAATGCTAAACCGGACCATGCGACACGGATCTACACCGATAGCGAATGCAATATGCTAGACGTTGAAAGCCGTGGTTTTTTAATGTTTGTGGAACAAGTCGGAGTGATTGACAGTACCACCAGAGAAATGGTGATGGATCGTTTATTCGCGTTGGATAAAACCTATATCAGCCTAGATGATTTAAAATGGGTGATACTAATGGTGCTATTTAATGTGCCGGGTAAAGAACATGCTTATGCGCAGATGGAAGATCTGATTTTTACCGAGCCTGCATCTGTAGTTCATTAACTCTGCTCTAGCATGGCAAGTTTCCTTCGGTAAGTTGAGGTTCTGACTTCAGCTTACCGCCTTTCAAATAATGTTCCTGCTTAGTTGAAAACACTGATATCAAATACTTGCAAGGGGGAATTTCCATCATTTCCTTGACCCTAAAAACGAGGCTATTATATTAGGCGCATACTTGCACAAGGGGCGGTGGTAAAGCGATGAGTAAAATAGACCATGCATTATTTAATGCAGACAAACATGCATTAGAAAAAGAGTATGAAGTATGCCCAGAATGTGGCTCTGAGCTGGTAATCAAAAACAGTAAAAATGGTCCATTTATTGGCTGCGCTAGCTACCCGACTTGTGATTATATTCGCCCGCTCGCACATCATGATAGCCATGTAATTAAAGTACTAGAAGATGTGGCTTGTCCTGAATGTGGCAAAGATCTAGTGATAAAAAATGGCCGCTACGGCATGTTTATTGGCTGTACTGGGTATCCTGATTGCCACTATATTGGTCATGAAGATGCGCCACCCACAGCGGCGTTGCCTGCGTGTCCAAAATGCCAAAAAGGCAACCTAATTCAGCGTAAAAATAAGTTTGGTAAACACTTTTATAGCTGTGACACTTACCCAAGTTGTAAGTATACCTTGAACGCCAAGCCTGTAGAGCAGGCTTGTCCTGAGTGTCATTGGCCCGTGCTGGTGGAGAAAACCCGAGCGGGTAAAGCTGTGCTACAATGCCCGCAGAAATCATGTCAAAAGATAGTGGAAATACCGTGAGTAATGACAATAAAGCGGATGCTGCGACAATAACAACGCCCGAGTCGGCACTTCAAGCTGGCAAAGTGATCTGTTATCCAACGGAAGCCATTTATGGTTTAGGTTGTGATCCTGATAACCAAGATGCGGTCACTAAGTTGCTAACAATCAAATCTCGACCCATAGAAAAAGGGTTAATCTTAATTGCCGACAATTATGGTCAATGTTTGCCCTACGTGGATGACAATAAAATCCCGATGGATAAGCGCGCTGATATTTTTTCGTCATGGCCAGGCGCTATTACTTGGTTATTGCCAGCGAAAGCCAGTACGCCGCATTGGTTAACAGGGGGACACGACACTATCGCTATTCGTGTTACTAGCCATCTCATTGTAAAGCAGTTGTGTCAACGTTTTGGTAAGCCGATTGTATCTACCAGTGCCAATGTAACGGGTCAAACTCCAGTTGTTTCGTTGTCGGAAGCTCGTAGCCAGTTTGGCTCGCAAGTTGGCTATTATGTTGAAGGTGAGTTAGGCGGTAATACGACCCCAAGCGTCATCAAAAATGCAATGACTGGCCAAGTGATCCGAGGATAAAAAGTACCATGAGTAAAATAAACCTAGAGACCGTAAAAGCCTTTTTATTACAACTACAAGATAATATCTGCCAAGGCTTAGAGGCTGCCGATGGTAACGCTCAGTTTGTTGAAGATGCCTGGGAGCGTGCTGAAGGTGGTGGCGGTCGCACTCGCGTGATCCGTAATGGCGATGTTATTGAGCAAGGCGGGGTAAACTATTCACATGTTTTTGGCGCTTCCATGCCAGCCTCTGCGACGGCACACCGTCCAGAGTTAGCAGGCAGAAGCTTCCATGCCTGTGGGGTATCTTTAGTGATCCACCCGAAGAATCCCAATATTCCAACTAGCCACGCCAATGTGCGTTTTTTTATTGCTGAGAAAGAAGGTGAAGAGCCGATTTGGTGGTTTGGTGGCGGTTTTGATTTAACCCCATTTTATCCAGTTCTTGATGATGTGAAGCACTGGCACCAAGTAGCAAAGGATTTGTGCGCACCATTTGGTGACGCGGTATACGGTGACTACAAAAAGTGGTGTGATGAATATTTCTATTTAAAACATCGAGATGAGACTCGAGGTGTGGGTGGTTTATTCTTTGATGACTTAAACCAATGGGGCTTTGAAAAGAGCTTTGCATTTATGCAAGCTGTTGGTAATGGCTTCCTTGATGCTTACCTGCCTATTATTGAAAAACGCAAAGATACACCGTATAGCGAACAAGAGCGTCAATTCCAGCTATATCGCCGAGGCCGTTACGTTGAATTTAATCTGGTATGGGATAGAGGCACATTGTTTGGTCTACAAACAGGTGGACGTACCGAGTCTATTTTAATGTCGATGCCACCATTGGCACGTTGGGAGTATGACTTCCAGCCAGAGCTAGGATCGAAAGAAGCTGAGCTTTATAATTATCTTACGCCAAAGAATTGGTTGGCGATGTAATAGAGTAAAAAAGGAGCCGAAGCTCCTTTTTTACTTTTAGCGGTTCACTTAGTTTAATTTAAATCCGCGCACTTGCTCATCCAAATCGCGCGCAAGGGTGAGCAACTCTTCACTGATCTGTTTAGAGCCATGGGCATCAACTAGCGAGCGCTCAGCATTATCGCTAATCGCCACTACGCTACGATTGATTTCTTCAGCGGCCAAGTTTTGCTGCTCAGTGGCATCGGCAATTTGCAGGTTTAAGGCATTAATTTCGTGCATCTGTGTCGAGATGTCTTTAAGCGCTTGTGCCACTTTCTTGACCTGATGTGCGCGGTCATCTGCTTCTTCGCAAGAAGCACTCATTGCTGCCACGGTTTGCTGTGCCTCGGACTGTAGCTTATCGATAGTACGTTTGATTTCATCGGTTGAGTCATGTGTTCGTGTCGCAAGTGTTCTGACTTCGTCCGCAACAACCGCAAACCCTCTTCCTGCTTCCCCGGCTCGTGCGGCCTCTATTGCTGCATTGAGCGCTAAGAGGTTGGTTTGCTCCGCGATACTACTGATCACTTCGAGTACTTTACCCACTTCTAGTGTTTGTGCTTGAAGCTGAGAAACTTGTTCTGCAGCTTGCCTTACATCTTGTGCTAATTGGTTGATACTTTGCTCAGTATGATTAGCAACAGCCATGCTTTCCTCCGCGAGGTGATTGCTGCTATCAGACTTTTCTGATGCAAAGTGGGTGGTATTTTTTACTTCACTTGAAGAGCTTTCAAGCTCATTAATTGCGGCTGCAACAGAGTCCGTCCCTTGTTTTTGCTCTTGAATGGCCAGCTCGGTAGTTTCCGCTGAAGCATATATAGATTCTGCTGAGTGAATAAGTATTTTCGAAGAGTTGGATAACTGCGCAATATTGTCTTTAAAGCTATCCATCATTTTATTGAAGTTAATCGCCAAGCGTCCAAGCTCGTCATCGACTTGGTCGTTTACTCGTAATGATAAGTCTTTGTTCGTCGTTGCGAGGCGCATGGTTCGGCCTAGCGTTTTTAGTCGTACTATAAAGAGCTTCCTGAAAAGTACGCCTAAAATTACAAAGGTGGTAATAAAGATAGCAGAGAGAAGCGCAGTGCTAAACCATGTATTAGTCTGTACCGTATTATCAATATCATCCAAAGAGTAGCTGATCCGCACAACACCGAGCACATCGCCTTCCTTTGCCTGATGACAACCCAAGCAATTTGTTCCTTTATAGCTTTCTTTGGCCACCATCGGCTTTAAATAAGTCATGATGCGACTACCGTCGCGCTGTTCAATAACTAAGATCTCTTTTCCGTTTAACGCATCAAACTCAGCCTCAGAGTTAGGTGCTTGATTTGCATTACCTGGACCGTAAAGCTTATTAACTTGCTCGGAGCGGATAATATGCGCATCTTCGATATTTGGATGATTGCGAATTTTATCACTCAGAATTTCACGGTTTGCCATGGTGCCGGTCAGCATCATAGTATTGATAGAATCAAAGTAATTATCTGCCAGTAGCTTAATATTACTTTCGACTGTTTCTTCAGCGAGCGTCTTTTGTTGACTGCTGCTACTAAGGATACTGGCAATCAAGACGAGCACGCCCGTCACAGCCAGTAACGCATAAATTTTATGTTGAATAGATTTCACACGCATCGCACCTGTACACAATTAGAACAGTGATTATGCATCTCTACTCAAGAGCGAGATTTGACCTAGCGCAAAATAGCCGTGTAATTTTAATTAACTAGTACTTTAGTTTTATTCCTGATTAATCATATGTGTCGCAAGCTGAGCGAGGGACTGCCTTAATCCTTCTCTTAATAATGGATTTCCTACCTCTAAGTCTAATGCTTTATTCATGCAGTGCATCCATTGATCTCGTAAATCTTGGTCGATAGGGAAGGGCATATGGCGCATTCTTAGGCGTGGGTGACCATATTTCTCTGCAAATAAATCGGGCCCGCCTAACCAACCAGAAAGAAATTCAAAAAATACCTGTCTGATCCTATCTAATGGCTGTGGATGCATATCGTAAAGCGGCTTTGCATAGGGGTCGGTTGCCATAATATCGTAAAAGCGGTTGGCAAGATCGCGGGCGCCTTGTTCTCCACCAATGATTTCATAAGGTGTTTTTTCTGGCGTGGGGGCACTATTTGTTTGTTCTACGGTTGCATCTTTATTAAAGATACGTTTAATTAACTGCTTCATAATGACTCTTTCAAGGCGCTCTTATAACGATGGACAAATACGCGGTATTCGGTAATCCGATAAAACATTCTAAATCGCCAGCAATCCATGCGCAATTCGCACAGCAATGCCAGCAGCAATTAGAATACGAGGCTATTTTGGCACCAGAAGATGCCTTTATTCAAACTGCATCGACATTTTTTGCTCAAGGTGGTTGTGGTGCGAATGTGACTTTACCTTTTAAAGAGCAGGCATTTGCCTTTGCAGATACCCTCACCGAACGAGCTAAGCTCGCTGGTGCCGTCAATACCCTAATCAAACAGCAAGATGGCAGTATTACAGGCGATAATACTGATGGTGCAGGTCTGGTACGAGATCTCATGAAACACCAAACTAAACTTGAGGGAGCTAACGTACTATTGATTGGTGCAGGTGGCGCCGCCAAAGGCTGTATCTATCCGCTCCTCCAGGCCGGAGCAAAACGGATCGTCATGACCAATCGTACGGAGTCAAAGGCATTGCAACTAGCAGAGCAATTTTCCTCGTATGGAGAGGTTACAGGGTGTGGCTTAAACAATACCCCCGACATTGGTTTCGATATTGTGATTAACTCCACCTCATCGAGCATCACAGGGCAAGTGCCAGATGTTAGCCCTACTGTTATTACATCCTGCGTAGTTGCCTACGATATGTTCTACAGCGACCAGCAAACAAGTTTCTTAGACTGGGTGGCGCAACATAATCAACAAACGCAATTGATTGATGGCATAGGTATGTTAGTTGAGCAGGCCGCAGAAGCGTTTTACCAATGGCGAGGGGTGAGACCTGATACGTCCGAAATATTTAGGCTTATTAGAGGGTAAATATGAACCAAGCAATACTGTTTAATGATGACATCAGTTATCAACAGGGAGAATTGACGTTTACGGCGATGGCCAATGGTCAGCTGATCCGCTGTAAAATTGCAACCAAGCTTGAGCAGGAAGCTGCAATAGCACACTTTGCTCAGCACCAATTCGATTATGAAATGCAGGCTGAGCAATTAATAGAGGATGAAGCGTTTAATGAGGCGGGAGAGATAAGTTTAGCTTTCCTCTAAATATTCATCTTTGAGTTCCACGTAATTTTGGGCGGACACTTTTAAAAATTGTAACTCTTGTTCGGTGAGGGGTCTGGCTTGTTTTACCGGACTACCGACATATAAAAAACCGGACTCAAGATTTTTATTAGGCGGGACAAGTGCACCACCACCAATAATAACGTCATCTCCTACGGTGACGTTATCCATAATAATTGCACCCATACCTACGAGAATACGATTACCAAGTTTGCAACCATGCAACATGACTTTATGGCCAACAGTCACATCATCACCAATAATAAGCGGGTAACCGTCAGGTACTGAAGTGCTCTTTCTTGTTAAATGCAGTACGCTGCCGTCTTGAACATTAGTTCGTTTCCCTATCTTGATGTAGTTCACATCGCCTCTGGCTGCAACCAATGGCCAAACGCTGCTGTCTTCGCCAATTTCTATATCACCGACCAAAACGGATGATTCATCAATATAAACGCCTTGTGCCAAGCGCGGGGATTTACCTTTATAACTTCTAAGCATGTCTAGATTACTCATCTCTCGTGTCTTGTGTCACTAGTGTAGAGTGTTGAATTGTAAAACTCTAGTACGAAAAAACTGCAAAAAGATAAGTAAAAGTGTCAAAAATAAGCGCTTCGCTTCATTTTTGCTCGAAAAAACGTTTTTTCGCAATTTTCTTTAAAAAAAGAGTTGCACTAAAATCGGATCGCCCTATAATGCGACCCCACTGACACGGGGCGCTACGCTGAAAAGCAAAGCAGCAACGAGTTAGCGTCAAGTAAAACTTAAGTTCGAAACTTCTTCTCAAGAAATTCAAAATTAAGTGTTGACAAAAAGTTGGGAATGCTTAGAATGCACATCCCTCGAAACGGCGAAATGTTTCGAAACGTTCTTTAAAAATATGAAGCAATCATCTGTGTGGGCACTCGTACAGATTGAGTTCTAACAGCAGATTCTAGTTCGCTAGATGACGCAAACAAATTTAGAGTCTCAATTGTAACTGAGTGACTATATAGTCAATTCGTTTTGATTTTACTTTTTTGAAAAGTAGAAACAAACAATCAGAATTCAATGAGCACGAAGCTTAGGTTTCGAAAAAACTTTTAATTGAAGAGTTTGATCATGGCTCAGATTGAACGCTGGCGGCAGGCCTAACACATGCAAGTCGAGCGGTAACATTTCTAGCTTGCTAGAAGATGACGAGCGGCGGACGGGTGAGTAATGCTTGGGAACATGCCTTGAGGTGGGGGACAACCATTGGAAACGATGGCTAATACCGCATAATGTCTACGGACCAAAGGGGGCTTCGGCTCTCGCCTTTAGATTGGCCCAAGTGGGATTAGCTAGTTGGTGAGGTAAAGGCTCACCAAGGCGACGATCCCTAGCTGGTTTGAGAGGATGATCAGCCACACTGGAACTGAGACACGGTCCAGACTCCTACGGGAGGCAGCAGTGGGGAATATTGCACAATGGGCGCAAGCCTGATGCAGCCATGCCGCGTGTGTGAAGAAGGCCTTCGGGTTGTAAAGCACTTTCAGTCAGGAGGAAAGGTTAGTAGTTAATACCTGCTAGCTGTGACGTTACTGACAGAAGAAGCACCGGCTAACTCCGTGCCAGCAGCCGCGGTAATACGGAGGGTGCGAGCGTTAATCGGAATTACTGGGCGTAAAGCGTACGCAGGCGGTTTGTTAAGCGAGATGTGAAAGCCCCGGGCTTAACCTGGGAACTGCATTTCGAACTGGCAAACTAGAGTGTGATAGAGGGTGGTAGAATTTCAGGTGTAGCGGTGAAATGCGTAGAGATCTGAAGGAATACCGATGGCGAAGGCAGCCACCTGGGTCAACACTGACGCTCATGTACGAAAGCGTGGGGAGCAAACAGGATTAGATACCCTGGTAGTCCACGCCGTAAACGATGTCTACTAGGAGCTGGGGTCTTCGGACAACTTTTCCAAAGCTAACGCATTAAGTAGACCGCCTGGGGAGTACGGCCGCAAGGTTAAAACTCAAATGAATTGACGGGGGCCCGCACAAGCGGTGGAGCATGTGGTTTAATTCGATGCAACGCGAAGAACCTTACCTACACTTGACATACAGAGAACTTACCAGAGATGGTTTGGTGCCTTCGGGAACTCTGATACAGGTGCTGCATGGCTGTCGTCAGCTCGTGTTGTGAGATGTTGGGTTAAGTCCCGCAACGAGCGCAACCCCTATCCTTAGTTGCCAGCGATTCGGTCGGGAACTCTAAGGAGACTGCCGGTGATAAACCGGAGGAAGGTGGGGACGACGTCAAGTCATCATGGCCCTTACGTGTAGGGCTACACACGTGCTACAATGGCAGGTACAGAGAGCAGCGAGCTAGCGATAGTGAGCGAATCCCTTAAAGCCTGTCGTAGTCCGGATTGGAGTCTGCAACTCGACTCCATGAAGTCGGAATCGCTAGTAATCGCAAATCAGAATGTTGCGGTGAATACGTTCCCGGGCCTTGTACACACCGCCCGTCACACCATGGGAGTGGGTTGCTCCAGAAGTGGATAGTCTAACCTTCGGGGGACGTTCACCACGGAGTGATTCATGACTGGGGTGAAGTCGTAACAAGGTAGCCCTAGGGGAACCTGGGGCTGGATCACCTCCTTATACGATTTAGAACTTATTTGTTCGAAGTGTCCACACAGATGATTGTTGCTTGGCCTGATGGCTAAGTGATATTGCTCTTTAAAAATTTGGAAAAGCTGAAAAATTAAATTCTGATAGATAACGAAAGTTATTTATCGAGTTTTCGAAAGAAAATGCCGATTAATCATTTCGATGATTAATTAGCGTCTACTTTAGTATTCAATATTAACTTCTGGCGAAGTTAAACTGTCTTTAGCAGTACAACTTAAAACTATTTTGGGTTGTATGGTTAAGTGACTAAGCGTACACGGTGGATGCCTTGGCAGTTGGAGGCGATGAAGGACGTACTAACTTGCGATAAGCCTAGTCAAGCCAGTAAGAGGCGCTTGAGACTAGGATTTCCGAATGGGGAAACCCACCTGCTTGCAGGTATCGTTAACTGAATACATAGGTTAACGAGGCGAACGCGGAGAACTGAAACATCTAAGTACCCGTAGGAAAAGAAATCAACCGAGATTCCGAAAGTAGCGGCGAGCGAAATCGGAGCAGCCCTTAAGCTTTAGTGTAGTTAGTGGAAGATGCTGGAAAGCATGACGAAACAGGGTGATAGTCCCGTACACAAAAACTTATCTAAAGTGAAATCGAGTAGGTCGGAGCACGTGAAACTTTGACTGAATATGGGGGGACCATCCTCCAAGGCTAAATACTCCCAACTGACCGATAGTGAACCAGTACCGTGAGGGAAAGGCGAAAAGAACCCCTGTGAGGGGAGTGAAATAGAACCTGAAACCGTGTACGTACAAGCAGTAGGAGCCTACTTGTTGGGTGACTGCGTACCTTTTGTATAATGGGTCAGCGACTTATATTCTGTAGCGAGGTTAACCATTTAGGGGAGCCGTAGCGAAAGCGAGTCTTAACTGGGCGCTTAAGTTGCAGGGTATAGACCCGAAACCCGGTGATCTAGCCATGGGCAGGTTGAAGGTTGAGTAACATCAACTGGAGGACCGAACCCACTAACGTTGAAAAGTTAGGGGATGACCTGTGGCTAGGAGTGAAAGGCTAATCAAACCGGGAGATAGCTGGTTCTCCCCGAAATCTATTTAGGTAGAGCCTCGGACGAATACTTACGGGGGTAGAGCACTGTTAAGGCTAGGGGGTCATCCCGACTTACCAACCCTTTGCAAACTCCGAATACCGTAAAGTAATATCCGGGAGACACACGGCGGGTGCTAACGTCCGTCGTGGAGAGGGAAACAACCCAGACCGTCAGCTAAGGTCCCAAAGTGTATGTTAAGTGGGAAACGATGTGGGAAGGCTAAAACAGCTAGGAGGTTGGCTTAGAAGCAGCCACCCTTTAAAGAAAGCGTAATAGCTCACTAGTCGAGTCGGCCTGCGCGGAAGATGTAACGGGGCTAAACATACCACCGAAGCTACGGCTGCGAATATACCACCCAAACTATTTTAAGATTAACGTTGACGCACGAAGTGCCCAACGGTCAAGCGACCAACACGTTGAGTTGGCAAGAGATAGTTTCGGGGTATATTCGCGGGGTAGGGGAGCGTTCTGTAAGTGGCTGAAGGTGTGCCGGGAGGCATGCTGGACATATCAGAAGTGCGAATGCTGACATGAGTAACGACAAGAGGAGTGAAAAACTCCTCCGCCGGAAGACCAAGGGTTCCTATCCCATGTTAATCAGGGTAGGGTGAGTCGACCCCTAAGGCGAGGCTGAAGAGCGTAGTCGATGGGAAACGGGTTAATATTCCCGTACTCGGTATGAATGCGATGGGGGGACGGAGCAGGCTAGGCAAGCATGGCGTTGGTTGTCCATGTGAAAGGCTGTAGGCTGGTGACTTAGGAAAATCCGGGTTGCTAAGGCTGAGAGTCGAGACGAGCCACTAAGGTGGTGAAGTTGTTGATGCCCTACTTCCAGGAAAAGCCTCTAAGCTTCAGTTCATACTGAATCGTACCCTAAACCGACACAGGTGGTCAGGTAGAGAATACTAAGGCGCTTGAGAGAACTCGGGTGAAGGAACTAGGCAAAATTGTACCGTAACTTCGGGAGAAGGTACGCTCTTGTTTGTGAAAGACTTGCTCTGTAAGCAAACGAGAGCCGCAGTGACCAGGTGGCTGGGACTGTTTATTAAAAACACAGCACTGTGCAAAATCGTAAGATGACGTATACGGTGTGACACCTGCCCGGTGCCGGAAGGTTAATTGATGGGGTTAGCTTAGGCGAAGCTCTTGATCGAAGCCCCGGTAAACGGCGGCCGTAACTATAACGGTCCTAAGGTAGCGAAATTCCTTGTCGGGTAAGTTCCGACCTGCACGAATGGTGTAACCATGGCCACGCTGTCTCCACCCGAGACTCAGTGAAATTGAAATCGCAGTGAAGATGCTGTGTACCCGCGGCTAGACGGAAAGACCCCGTGAACCTTTACTACAGCTTGGCACTGAACATTGACCCTACATGTGTAGGATAGGTGGGAGGCTTTGAAGCAGGAACGCTAGTTTCTGTGGAGCCGACCTTGAAATACCACCCTTGTAGTGTTGATGTTCTAACTTAGGCCCCTGAATCGGGGTTGAGGACAGTGCCTGGTGGGTAGTTTGACTGGGGCGGTCTCCTCCCAAAGAGTAACGGAGGAGCACGAAGGTTTGCTAAGTACGGTCGGACATCGTACGGTTAGTGTAATGGTAGAAGCAAGCTTAACTGCGAGACAGACACGTCGAGCAGGTACGAAAGTAGGTCATAGTGATCCGGTGGTTCTGAATGGAAGGGCCATCGCTCAACGGATAAAAGGTACTCCGGGGATAACAGGCTGATACCGCCCAAGAGTTCATATCGACGGCGGTGTTTGGCACCTCGATGTCGGCTCATCACATCCTGGGGCTGAAGTCGGTCCCAAGGGTATGGCTGTTCGCCATTTAAAGTGGTACGCGAGCTGGGTTTAGAACGTCGTGAGACAGTTCGGTCCCTATCTGCCGTGGGCGTTTGAGAATTGAGAGGGGCTGCTCCTAGTACGAGAGGACCGGAGTGGACGAACCGCTGGTGTTCGGGTTGTGATGCCAATTGCATTGCCCGGTAGCTACGTTCGGAACTGATAACCGCTGAAAGCATCTAAGCGGGAAGCAGGCCTCGAGATGAGTTCTCACTTTGACTTAGAGTCAACTGAAGGGCCGTTGAAGACTACAACGTTGATAGGCGAGATGTGGAAGTGCTGTGAGGCATTAAGCTAACTCGTACTAATTACCCGTGAGGCTTAACCATACAACGCCAAAGTGGTTTACTAGAATTGTTCCAGACAATTCCTAGCATGACCTCCATCCATGGAGGCCTTAGCTAACAGAAGTTAATAGACTAAAGTAGACAAAAGAATTTAATAGCTTTTCCGGATTTAAGAATTAAACAAGGTGACCAACCTAAGCGGTATCGCGAAATCGGTTCACCTTGCGCAAATGGAATGCTCGTGCGAGGCACGATGTCATTAGACATTTGCACCCAGTTTTCCTGGTGACTATAGCGTTTTGGACCCACCTGACCCCATGCCGAACTCAGAAGTGAAACAAAACAGCGTCGATGATAGTGTGGATTACCCATGTGAAAGTAGAACATCGCCAGGGCCAAATAAGAGAAACCCGTTGCAGCAATGCGACGGGTTTTTTGCTGTTTGGGGTAAAGTACTTCCATGTAGCATCTCCCCTTCGCGCGTCCTTGCGCTCACTTCCTCGAACTGCGAAGCGGTGCTTCGGTTTCTCGTCACCCAAACTCAGAAGTGAAACAAAACAGCTGAAGGGTCGGCCCCGGTCAATGATAGTGTGGGCTTCCCATGTGAAAGTAGAACATCGTCAGGGCCTTATAAGAAAAACCCGTTGCAGTAATGCGACGGTTTTTTTGCTATGTGTGATTTAAAAATCTCGCGAGGTAAACTCGCTCCTACCATAGTATTATAAGCACAGTACAACATGGTAGGAGGCGGTTTACCCGCCGATGGCTTGCAATGAAGTTCCGGAAAAATCTCGCGAGGTTTTCTAAACCTAAGTAAATGCGCTCCTACCACAGTATAGGCACAGTGCAACATGGTAGGAGGTGGTTTATCCACCGAGCATTTGTAAGCGAGAAGCTGCTATATGGTTTTATGCAATAAGGGCTATAAGGAAGGGTCAATTAACGATATGATGGGCTAAAAAGCGGGGATTTAGCGTGTCATTTCATTTAATTGCACTGTTGGTAATATTTGCATTGTTTGGTACTTCAGCCACTTACTTAATTCGCTTTATGTATAGCTATTGGATTAAGAAGCAGCTTGAAGTGAAGTACATTATTAATGCGAGTATTTGTGCGCTGTTAGTGATGGTGATCTCAGTGATCAATGAGCTTATCCGATAACCTGAGTGCTCATCAGTCTATAGAGGCACAGCCTGACAGGTATGGGCAATACATAGGGTTTGTATTGGCATCACAGGTTCACAACTAACCGCTGGCGCTTTTCCTTTGTTATTCAGCTTTTCTTGCTCTGTAATGGCGCTAACGGCTGCTTCTACATCTTGCTCATCAGTATGCTTCGTTGAATAGATCAGGTATTCTCTTGGTCCACCACAGGTTAATCGCTCACCTACTCCAATTACTTTACACTGATAGCTTGCATCACATCCTATATTTGCTCTTATATCGCTGAGTGTATACGTAGCATTCGAGCGACTTGTTGCATCGCTTGGTGTCATTTCACAGCCAGATAACGCTGCAATTAGCGTGCCGATGCAAGCGAGAGAAATAGCTAACTTCATTATTGCCTCTAGTATGTAGGACGACTATTTTCTAGTTTAACACACTTATTTTCAACGCATTGTGTTGCGGGTTCAATTAAATGCTGACAGATACTCATCATCTGATTTTGCATATTATAGGCGCGCTCTAATGTAGTAATTTGCTCCGCTAACTGCTTAACTTGGGCCTCATCTGCTGATCTTGTTGAATACACTAGATAAGAAGAAGGGCCACCACAGGCACGATCGCCAACGGCAATGACTTTACACTGGGTATCGTTATCACAGCTTTTGTCGGCCACGACGCTTTCCAATGACTGTTTATGGGTTTTGATGTCAGAGGTATCGAGCTTTTTACCATCTTGTTGAATAGGTAAGCTTGCTTCTTTTGATTCTTTAATTTCGGTGCGCTTTTCGCTTACAGGCTTGGTCTCTTGTGCTTTTTGTTCTACAGCATCTTCTTTAGTTACTTCTTCTTGGCAACCAAACAGCAAAAAAGTTGCAAGTAAAGTGGGGATCATCTTGTTCATTATATGCTCTCCTAATGTTTGCTAATTAAACTACGCAAGTCCTTAAGGAATAGCAAGCTCTGCAGCCTGCATACACTATATGTGATCGCAGGCTGTGAGGGACAGCGCTATAGACCGCCTTTGGTGAGTTTTTGCGGATCGAGTAATGATTGGAGCTCGTGTTCACTCAGATCGGTTTGCTCAGCAGCGACCTCTATGATTGGGCGTCCTTCTTTGTAGGCAAGCTTGGCAATTTGTGCTGCTTTTTCATACCCGATCACAGGATTTAATGCGGTAACTAAAATCGGGTTTTTAGCCAGTGCCTTTTGAATATTCAGCTCATTCACCTTAAAGCTTGAAATAGCTTTGTCCGCAAGTAACCTCGCGGTATTTGAGAGGATCTCAATGCTTTGCAAAATATTTAATGCAATCACTGGCAGCATAACATTCAGCTCAAAATTGCCAGACTGGCCTGCAACACTAATCGTTGCGTCATTACCTATCACTTGAGCACTGGCCATTGCAGCCGCTTCTGGAATAACTGGGTTTACTTTACCTGGCATGATTGAAGAGCCTGGTTGTAGCGCCTCAAGCTCGATTTCACCTAGGCCAGCAAGCGGTCCTGAATTCATCCAGCGCAAGTCATTGGCTATCTTCATTTGTGCTACTGCAAAGGTTTTAAGTTGGCCTGAAAGTCCCACAATCGCGTCTTGTGAGCCGATATGATAGAAAAAGTTATTGCCTTTACTGAAACGGATCCCGATGTTAGTGCTCAGGTTTTGGCTAAATAATTTAGCGAACTGAGGATCGGCATTAATACCTGTGCCTACCGCTGTTCCACCTTGACCTAACTCGTAGACTTTTTCTAAGGAATGAACAATGCCCTGACAGGCATTATCTATTTGCGCTTGCCAGCCACTTAATGTTTGTGCAAAGGTCACTGGCATTGCATCCATCAAGTGCGTCCGGCCAGTTTTGACGTGATGACCAACTTGCTCTGCTTTTTGTTCAATACTACTAGATAAGTGTTTTAGTGCTGGCAGAAGGTCATACACTGCTGTGATTGCACTACTCACGTGAATCGCTGTTGGGATCACATCGTTTGAGCTTTGGCCCATGTTAACGTCATCATTAGGATGAATTGCGACACCGCTTAACTCAGTCGCCAACGTGGCGATCACCTCGTTGGCATTCATATTTGAACTGGTACCAGAGCCAGTCTGAAAGACATCTACCGGAAATTGATCTAAGTGTTTGCCATCAATTAGCTGCTGACAGGCACTCACAATTGCTTTTGCTTTATCACTTGATAGATGGTCAAGGGATTGATTGGTTTCTGCTGCGGCTTGTTTGATATAGGCCAAGGCTTTGATAAAGCTACTTGGCATTGTGATCCCGCTAATAGGAAAGTTATTTACAGCGCGTTGTGTTTGCGCCTTGTAGAGCGCATGCTCAGGAACATCTAATGTTCCCATACTATCGGATTCTTGACGAAATGTAGTCATCGTTGCTCCTAATAAAAAGGGTTAAACTGCTGGCAGGTTTGGCACGCATCTCGCTGGAGCTTCAAAAATTGCCGTGACGAAGTATGGTGATGTTTATAAAACCGTTTTAGTGCCAACAAAGGTTTAAATAATTGATCCATGCATTGTTTACGTATGGCTGTATCAACGAGTGGATCGGCAATCTGTTCTAACAGTTCGGACAATGTATTTTTAAGATAAAGCTCTTGCAGCAGCGGGTTATTATGGCGCTCGTACCATTTCGCCATGCCTATGCCTGCCGAAATATATTCCGCAACCAAGAGCGGCGCCTCAAGTTGTGGTCGCTGGTAGTGGCGATTAAGCTTCGCACGATAAGTTTGTAATAAAGTAGCTAGCTGCATAAATACAAAACCAAACGATGTAATGATAATGGTTATCATTACATCGTTTGGTTGGCAATTCAAGCTTTAGTATTCGCACTGCCAAACGATTTGTTTAGCATTCACCATAGCAGCTCACTATGAGTCTGAAATGAATTTAAGAAAGTGTGATTGAGCTTATACCAATTGCACTAAGTCTCCAATCAATTTGAAGGGTGAAATACCATATTAGCGTCGTTAAAAATTTCTCATTTAGAACAACTAAATAGCAAAATTTTTGCCTAGCTACTAAAGTTATTTCTCCGCTTCAAATAGCTCATTTACCTAATACAATTGGTATTAATTATAGCCGAGGAGATATTGCTGCTCTGAATGCTCTTTCTCTTGTTCTTCGAGTTGCATCAGGTTAGCGACTTCTTGTCGGTAAGCACGACTTTTCGTGAAGGTATTTTTACGCTTCTTCAGAACAAGTCCTTCGCTTTTAAGTTGGCTTGGCATTTGGGTGATCTCTGAAATTTTCATGCTCGTTTCTCCTCTTAGTACTCTTTAAACTTAGCAGAAGTTGTACCAAAATAAATTTCTTTTCTAATTTTAATTGCTTAGTGGAAATTTTAGCTATTTGCCTTGCAATTGAGATAAATTCTTGCCTCAATGAGGCGCATAAATCGATCAAAATAGTGCAAACGAGATGACAAAACCATACTCTCAAGCGTGTGAAAACAATAAACAGCCAATATTAGAAAAGCTCACTCCCTATCTAAATAAACCTTTGGAAGTGCTAGAGGTAGGTTCTGGTACGGGTCAGCATGCGGTGCACTTTGCTGCGGCGTTACCGCATTTAACGTGGCAGACGGCGGACAGGGAGGTTAATCACGCAGGTATTCAAGCGTGGCTTGATGACGCCGAGTTAGAAAATGCTTTACCGCCATTGGCGCTAGACTTACACCATGGGTGGCCTGTTAATCAGCGTTATGATGTGATCTATACCGCTAATACCTTGCACATTGTGTCATCAACGCTCGTTGAGCGTTTAATTGCAGGCGTTGGACGACACCTTAAAGAAAGCGGCTACCTGATAGTTTATGGGCCGTTTAATTATCAAGGTGAATTTACCAGCGAGAGTAACCGAGAGTTTGATGCGTATTTAAAATCGCAAGACAAAGAGAGTGGCATTCGCGATCAAGAATGGGTATTGGCGCTTGCGGCAGAGCAAGAACTTACACTACAGCAAGACTATGCGATGCCGGCTAATAATCGCTTATTGGTGTTTAAACGGTAGTTTTGCTTGGCACTCGGTAAAGTAATGCCCGAGTGCGTCAGCTTCGCGCTTGGTAAAATCCTCGAGCGCGTGTTGAAAGTCAGGTTGAAATAAGCGGTGATACGATTGCCTCCACACCGGCTCAAAACCCCTCACTAACTTGTGCTCGCCTTGAGCACCCGCGTCAAAGACAGCAAGCTGATTAGCAATGGCGTACTCTATGCCTTGATAGTAACACAGCTCAAAATGCAAAAAGTCGTAACTATCCTCAATTGCGCCCCAATAGCGACCATACAAGGTATCACCATCCACAAGATATAAACTAGTGGCAATAATTTCGTGGTTTAAGTAGGCGCAGCAAAGACGAAACTTATCTGGCATCGAGGTGATAACTTGCTGAAAAAAGTCGCGAGAGAGATAGCCGTGGTGTCGCGATCGCTTAAGATAGGTGAGCTGGTAACTAAGAAAAAACGCATCAAGTTGTGCTGTGCTTATTTCTCTGCCAACAGTCCAACTTATGTTAATACCCTGGGCTGTCACAGCTTGGCGCTCTTTCATGACCATTTTACGCTTTCTTGATGTGAGTCGAGCGAGAAAATCATCGAACTCGGCGTAACCTTGATTATGCCAATGAAATTGCACATTGCGGCGCATCGTCAAATGACTCTGAGTGAGAAAGTCACTTTCACGACAAAAGTTAATATGGACTCCACTAATGCCTAGTTGGGCGAGGCTCGTGAGCGTAGTGTCAATATATTCAAGTAAGCAAGAGGATAGACGTTTCGTTAATATTCTTGGCCCTTGAGTTGGCGTAAAGGGGACGCCACAGAGCCATTTCGGATAGTAATCTAATCCATGGCGCTCGTAGGCTTCAGCAAAAGCCCAATCAAAAACGTACTCGCCATAAGAGTGCGATTTAATATAGCCTGGTAAAATTGCAATCAACTCGCTCTGGCGTTCAATCATTAGGTGATGTGGTATCCAGCCAGTCTCTTTGCTGGTGCAGCCGCTCAACTCTAATGCAAGCAGCCACGCGTAGCTCGTAAATACATGTGATGGTGAAACACAGTCCCACTGTGCTTCTGTCACTTCAGTTAGAGAATGAATAAACCTGTGTTGGTACTCAGTCATTGTGGCCGTCAAAAAATGCGAGCAGTGCTTGCTCAAAGTTGCTGTAATCAGGGTTAAACGTGATCCGCGCTAGAAAAGCGTATTGCGTCATGTTTTTCTCGTGACGCTCGCCAAAATGGACGGTTTTACCTGTGCGGCAGTTAATGAAGGCTTGGTCTTCTAAATGGTAACGGGTGCAATTACGATAGAGCCCTTTGCGGCCGTAAAAAATATGTTCAGGTGGCTGCAAAATACCAATATGAGACATATCGACAATGTTGTCGGCTTTCACGCTCCGATAATTCACACCTTGCTTAGTCGATGGCGTTTCCGAGTAGATAAATTGGGTCAACGTTGATTTAGGTTGCCATTTTTCTAGCAGCTTTGCCGTTGCATGATTGTCTATGGTGGTATCGACATCGCTATAGCTGATAAACATCGGTACATCTGGCAAAGTGGTGAGTGATTTGAGCGGCGCCATAGCCTGATGGGCTAACGTTGCGCCATGCCATGGGAAAGATTCATATTTGGCGAAATCCAAATCTGCGTCTTCATCTATCCAATTGACAAATGGCACGTAATCAATCCATTTGGCTAGCCAGCCGTTCTTATTATGTGGCTCCGTGGCGGGTGAGATAAGTGCAACAGAGCCTAAATTATTGGGCTTGTGCTTCGCTATGCTACTCAGCACCAAGGCGGCACCCGTGGAATAACCAAGTACGGAAAAATGCTTAAAATCTTGGCTCGTCTGTACGATGGCATAATCCGTATGGGTTTGCCAATCGTCAATATCAACTTCGGTTAAATCGCTTGGTGCAGTCGCGTGGCCTGGCAGTAACATGGTTCTGACATTGTATCCTGCTTCATAGAGTGCTGCCGCAAGGTAGTGAAAAGTAAAAGGAGAATCGGTCAGACCATGGATAAGTAAAATGGCGTGATCTTTGTTGTCATGCTTAAGTGTAAATGGCGCGATTAAGTCACTTACCTTGGGGTTTGTCAGGTTGAGTATTTTTGCAGTGGGCGTCATTAACGGGCACGGCAGTGTAGCGCGAGGATTGCGGCTTTCAATAATTTGCTTAGTCGAACGAATGTAATCGTTATAGTTTTTTACATTCCCTACATCGACGGTGACGGGGCCTTTATCGATTGCTTCGCGGAATAATCCCGACTTTTTGCTCTTGGTGAATAGCGACATATCACTCACTTGGGTAACACAGTCTTGTGCGATGACCAAAGGTGAGCCAAGCAGACTAAAAGCAAATACTGTGGAGGTAAGGTAGTGGCGCATAGTCGGTCCTTATGAGCATAAAATCACATGCAGTATAGCGAGAACGGATGACGATAAAAATGGTTAGCGGATCGGTAATATGCGTTTTGCAAAAGTTTGCTTGAGTACAATCGTTGATTCAATCCCGCTAATCACCTTACAGGCCCCCAGTTGATGTTTGGCGAACTGTTCATAGCTGGGCAAATCCTTTGCTACGATTTCCAACAGGTAATCATAACTTCCGGAGATCACCGAACAGCTGATCACCTGATCTTCAGATTCCACGTGTTGTTCGAATAAATGCGCTGCAGTTGCGGTATTTTCACTGAGCTTTATAAATGCATAAACCAAAATACTTAGGTCAACTTGCGCTCTATCAAGTGCCGCATGATAGCCTGAAATTACTCCTGTATCTTGCAAGCGTTTTACGCGTCGAAGACAGGGAGTATCGGAAAGGTTTGCCTTTTCGGCGAGTGAGGCATTACTCAAACGTGCATTATGTTGCAAAGCGTTAAGGAGCAATTTGTCCTTGGCATCTAGATTTACCGACATAAACCAAATAAAAGAGTGATTCTTGCTAATCAGTATTAAACTTTTAGAGAAAATTGGCAAATTATGCTCGTGGTGATTTGCTAGCCTTAACTGTGGAATAATCACGAGAAGTAATCATGAGTCCATTAGCCGTACAATTTGACGCTTGGATTAGAGGTCCGTTTGTCGACCTTAACGACAAGCTTGAACATCTTTATTGGCAGCAACAGGATAAAGCAAATGTTGAAGGCGTTGGTGAAACGCTAAAAGCACAGTTATTAGAAGAAGGTAATCAGCTAGTCCAAGCCTTGCTAGAAGAAGGCAATACCGACGAGGGCTTTGAGCAAGCATTCGACTTACTCGGTAACGTTGGTCTATTTATGGCTGCATGCAGACGCCACGAAATTACCGAGCCAAGCCGTGAAAAGGTGTCTCCACTAACGCAAGCATCGGCACTGGCCATGCACATTGGTGCCTCTTTGGGAGTTACGCCGCGCTTCGCAACGGCTCATCTCACCACACACAACCGCGCAATCAACGGCGTGTATAAGCGCTTTACTTCTCATCCGGCAGAGCGCTTATTCATCGACTACAATACTCAGGCCATTCTTGCCTATAAACGCGCGTCCGAATCGTTAATGAAGGTGCATCATTTGGGAATTTCCCATCCCATGTCATTGGTGCTACTCAAACAAGTTAAGCAAGCGCTGCTTGAGGTGATAGAGTCTAATCGAGAGTTATTTAAGGAACTAGATCCCGAGGCATTCTTTTACGTTGTACGACCCTATTACAAACCATACCGAGTTGGTAAAGAGGTCTATCGTGGCGCAAACGCTGGAGATTTTGCGGGTATCAATGTTATCGATATGATGTTGGGGTTATGCCCGGCTAATGACATTAGTTACGGTCAAATGCTGGTGGAAAAATTCCTCTATATGATGCCAGAAGACCAAGCAACCCTGCGTGAATGCATGCGTACGCCTAATTTAATGGATGCGTTTCTGAGTGCATTGAAAGGACCGAAAAGTGATTGGTTTGGCCCTGCCTGTAGCTTGTTTATACAAGTGTGTAAGCTGCATGGAGATACGGCCATACAACATCACAATCAACTCGTCGAAAAGTATATCGCCAAACCTTCGCAGGCGATGCAGCAACAGCACTTAAGCAAAGTGACCGCCAGTGGTCCACCGATTGAAGTCTTACTCAAAGAACTCGCAGACTTAAGAGATAGGCGAGCCGCTGCTGAGCGCGCTGATATCTTTACTCGACATCATGATTTAAAACGATTACGTCAAGCAATAGGGGTTAAGCATGAAGCAATATAGGGATGATTTTCACTTGCCTACGGGTCGCTATTTATTGAGTCATTCCGTTGGTCGTATGTTGAAATCTGCAGAGGAAGATTTCCATCAGCAATTTATGGTGCCGTGGCAACAACAAAATCAAGAGCCTTGGCAGCAGTGGCTAAGCGGTATTGATCGCTTTACCTCAGCCTTAGCCTCTCTATTACACACTGATGCGCGCCTGTTTTGTCCGCAAACAAACCTTTCCAGTGGTTTAACGAAATGGGCGATGAGTTTGCCCGAAAGTGGCATTCGCAAAGTACGCGTATTGATGAGTGAGCAAGACTTCCCCAGCATGGGGTTTGCGTTACAAAATGCGCTGGACAATATTGAGATTGTTTATATTCCCGAAGCGATGAATATGCACGACCTGAGCGTGTGGCAGCAATATATTGACGAGCAAATTGACTGGGTATTTGTCAGTCATGTTTATTCGAACAGCGGTCAGCAAGCGCCTGTCGCTGACATCATTAGCCTTGCTAACCAATATGGTTGTCGAAGTATTATCGATATTGCTCAGTCACTTAGCGTATTACCAATAAATTTAAGCGAGTGGGGCGCGGATTGCGTTATCGGCTCTTGTGTGAAATGGAGTTGCGGTGGCCCTGGCACCGGTTTCATCTGGGTGAATGAGGATGTCTTGCCTTATTGCGAACCAAAAGACGTTGGCTGGTTTTCGCATCAAAATCCATTCGAGTTTGATATTCACCATTTTGCGCTGAGTGAAAGTGCGCTGCGTTTTTGGGGCGGTACACCAAGTGTGGCACCTTATATCTATGCGGGGCACAGCCTTGGCTATTTTGCCGAGCTTGGGGTTGAGCAAGTAAGAGCGTACAACTTTGCTTTGTTATCTGAGTTACAAGCGGCATTGCCTGAATTTTATCGCTCTCCTACAGCGCAGAGTGCTTGCTCTGGGACCGCTATTCTGCATTTTGGCTCGCGGCATGAGGCAGTGATGGAGCAGCTTAAGCGAGCAGGCATTGCTGTGGATAATCGTCGCTACGGTATTCGCGTCTCACCACATATTTATAATAGTCAGGAGGACATCGCGCAGTTGGTGCAGGTTATCAACGAAAGTTAGCTTCCTAGCCCTAGTGCTTTTTTGGTCTTCTTCTTCACCGAGCGCCAATGTGTCATTGGTTGCTTGGGCGCGCGCGCTATCAATGCGTTGAAATCAATTTCTTCTGCAAGTACCTCTCCTTGATGCGCCAAGATCACGGAGTGGGGTTGTAGTGCCTTTACTTTGGCAAGAGATTGGCGATACAAGCGTGGATAGAATACCGGAAAAGGCGCAACAAATTGCCCTTTTACTTTTACCGTCAAGTCCGCTACATAGATGCGCTTACTGGGGAGATGATACAAGCTCAAATCTCTATCCGTATGACCGGGTGTGTGTATCGCTTGCCATTCGTTAAAGTAGGGCAAGCTATCACCGTCGGCTAGGAAAAAATCTGGTGATAATTGTCTTGGATACCAAAGGTTACGCTTGGCCTTGCGCTTTCTCCCAGCAACCCAAAGTGCCAGCGCCATATCGGAGAGGTGCATCATGACACCATCAATACCACGATACCACTGACTGGGAGCATTTGCGGCCGCAATCTTTGCGCCCGTGAGTTTTTTGAGTTTATGCGCGCCACCAGCATGATCTGGGTGCATATGCGTGACCACAATCAGCTTGAGTGCGCTTAGTGGCTTTTGCAGTTGTAGGATGTAGTTGCAGACCAACTCAACATCAGCACGACAGCAACCATCGAGTAACAGCAGATCCGTTTCGTGCTCAACCAGATAAATATGTTGAATATAGCCTTCTAAGACATGGATTTTCATTAGTCACACTCATTTCTCCAATCAGATCTCAACATAGCATAGGTTAAAGACATCTGACCAGTTGTGTGTGGAAGTGATAAATCGCAGACATAAAAAAACCGCAATTAAGCGGTTTTCTTATAAGTGATGGCGGAGAAGGAGGGATTCGAACCCTCGATAGGGCTACAAACCCTATACTCCCTTAGCAGGGGAGCGCCTTCAGCCACTCGGCCACCTCTCCGGCGCAATACTTTAAAAATGGCGGAGAGATAGGGATTTGAACCCTAGATACGCTATTAACGTATGCCGGTTTTCAAGACCGGTGCTTTCAACCACTCAGCCATCTCTCCATGGGCAAAGATAATACTTAGCGATTTAGGCGCTGTAAACCGTTTTTAAACTGTTTGCTTAAAAAATGTGCTAAAAGTGAGGTTTTTTTAAAATTGTGCTAGAAATTAGCGGTTTGACGAAGAGGTTTTGTACAAAAATGCTGGTTGAAGTGGTGCTTTTATGGTCTATTGAAACAAATGCTGACGAGAGCATGGCGGGTTGGGGCGCCATGCTCTGTGCAGACTTACTTATACATAATCACGTCTTTTAACGCTAAGTGTTGACCACATACTGCCAACCACTTCGTCCAATTGATACGACGTTGTTTAGTTGGTTGTGTTTGGTTAAACGTGTTTTGTGATGGGCTGCAAGGTGCAGCTGAATTAAGCATGTCTGGCTCCTAATAAGCTATGATTGAAAACAAGGCTATTTTGCACGCAACTTGTTTAAATTTAAAACGATAAAAATTGATGTTTTCGGATAAAAATAACTAATGAATTAATGGTTTGTTCATTTTTGTTTTAATGGGTTCTTTGCATGTTTATGCATGGTTGCGATTGTCTTGATTAGGCTGTAACCCAATTAATATGTGTGTTTGTGGTTTTTGTTTTTGATTTTTGGTTTTAGTTTTGGTTTTTTATTCATATAAGTTGAGTTTTTGTATTTAAGGGTTTTTATGCTGGTGGTAGTCAACCCTTTAGCGGGTGCTGAGGGGAAAGCGCAAATTGCATGGTTAAAGCAACAATTAACACAACAACAGTTGACGGCAACTTGGTTTAATACCACTGGAAACTTTGTCGCAGATAGGGACACAATTGCTCAAGCAGCTACGGCGGGAGTGAGCGTGGTGGTGATTGGGGGGGATGGCACTTTGCACCTAGTCGCCAATGCCATTGCTGAACGGGATAACACGCTTGCGCTGCTGCCAGCGGGGACGGGCAACGATTTTGCTCGGCAGTTTCATTATTCCAAAGCACAGTGGCGAGCAGCTGTATTTTCAGACAAGATCTCGAGTATTGATTTGGGTAAAGTCGACGGGCGCTGGTTTGTCAATGTTGCTGGGATTGGCTTTAACGCGCATGTCATGAATAACTTAGGACAAACCAAACGGCTAGGAAAGCTGAGCTATACCTATGCGGGATTAATGTCGCTATTTACTGCCAAACTCATTCGCTATCACAGCAATACGTGGCCTGAGCAGGGTATGATGTTGTTACTTGCGAATGGCAAACACTTTGGGGCAGGGTTAACTCCTGCTCCTATGGCTTGCCTTGATGACGGTCAGCTGGAGCTACTATGGTTCACGCCGCAAACGCATTGGCAGCGGATGGTATTGTTTGTCAATATGCTACTTAAACGCCATATGGGTACAAGAAATGTGCACCACGGCCGCATTGCAGAGCTTTATATCGCACAAGAGGGGTATGACATTGAGGCTGATGGCGAGATTGTTGGGCGCACGCCTGCGACGATAACTTGCTGTCGCCGAGCTCTGAACATAAAAAAAGCGCCATTATAAAATGGCGCTGAAAAGTAAGAAGCTAAAGCATTGGTAAGACTTCAACTTCTAACTGGGGACCGAATGGACAACCAAGCGTAGATGCGATCTAAAGGCGTGAGTACAATCGCATTACCTAGGATGACCAAAATAAACCCAATAAAGGTGTTTTGCTGCCACTCAAAGCCTTCAAATAAGGTGCTCAAGGCCACGGCAACAAAAGGAAATAACACTATCAAATAACTCGCTTTCTCAGGCCCAATATTTTTGAGTAGTGAGAAATAACAACCAAAGGCAATGACGGTGCCAAACACGCTGAGGTAAATCAGAGACCACCAATATGATGCCGGCGCTTGGTTGATAAACTGATGTTCACTAAAGGCAACATAGGTTGCTAACATGACAGCGCTGTAAAGCATGCCCCACGCATTTCCCGCCATAACATCAATTTGCTGATTAGAATTGCGTACGCTCACCATATTACCGAGTGACGCGACCACCGTTCCTAATAGAGCTAATGATAATCCCAAGAAGGCCTCGCTTTGCAAATCAAATGCGACCAAGTCGTGCCAAAACAAGCTGACTATCCCAAGCGTGCCCAGTGATGCACCAAAGTAAATTCGCTTTGCAATCGGTTTGGCAAAAAACAACTTAGTGTTGACGATGTTAACGACCAATAATAATGAAAATGCAATTGATGCCATCGCTGACGTTAAATGTGCCTGAGCCCAATATAAGAAGAGATAGTTAGCACCAAAATTACACAGCGCTAAGAGGATGAAAAAGCCGTGATCTCGGCGAGAAAATCGCATTGGCACACGCTTATAGATGACAAACGCCCACATACAAACCGCGGCGAGGCCAAAGCGGTAAAACAGCGACACAAACTCGTTGATGCTGCCAAGTTGATATTCAATGGCAAGCCATGTTGATCCCCAAATCAACACAGTGATGGCGTAAAGAAATAGATTTTTCATGATCGGCTCTAGATTCAAACAGCAGTGGAAGTCTGTAGTTTACGCTGTTATTCTGTATAAGCTATATACAGAATTTGCTAATTTATACCTATACAGATGATTGCTTATGAGTACCGTTATTCAACGCCAACATTCCGCCTTTCTCTATCAGCAGGTGATCCAAATGATCTTGTCGATGGCAGAACAAGAGTCTATTTTACCGGGCGAAAAGCTTCCCTCATTGCGTGTTATGGCGCAAAACTTAAATGTCAGTATCCCAACGGTAAAGCAGGCCTATCAAGCACTTGAAGATCAAGGAAAAGTCATTGCCAAAGAGAAGTCCGGCTACTTTTTATGCCACAGAGCTTCGCACAACGACTCACCGAAGCGTGCACGATTGCCCGCCAAACCTGTAGTGGTGAACAAGCAGGCGTTGATTGAACAAGTGTATAAGGGGATCCATCAGCCACATGCAATCCCCTTAGGTATCGCCAACCCCATCGCCATTGCTGGTACTGAGCAGGTTCTTGCCAAAATTATGCGCCGCGCAATGAAAGAAGCAGGGAACGAACTCATTAATTATGGCCCTATGGACGGTTTAGATAGCTTAAAAAAGCAAATCGTGCGGCGTTATTTGGATATGGGTTTAGCAATAGACATGGATGAAGTGGTGATCACCAATGGCGCGCAAGAAGCATTGGCGATTGCGTTACAAGCGGTAACCAAGCCCGGAGACGTGATAGCGATTGAATCTCCCTGTTATTTTGGCATTGTTGAGCTGGCTGAAAACTTAGGGTTAAAGGCCATTGAAATACCTGTTTGCCCAGATGATGGCATTTGGCTGAGCGACCTTGAACGGGCACTTGAAAAGCATGATATTCGAGCGTGTGTGTTTTCTACCAGTATTAGTAACCCGCTTGGTAGTTTTATGCCTGATACGAGACGTGCGCAGCTGGTGGCGCTATTAGAGCAACGTGACGTGGTGTTGATAGAAGACGATGTGTATGGCGATTTATATTTTACCGAGCAGCGTGGCATTCCGGCACAAGCATTTAGCCAAAAGGGCTTAGTGATCACATGTGCGTCATTTTCAAAAACCGCAGCGCCTAGCTATCGGGTGGGTTGGATGGTCGCCAGTCAATTTAGTGCAAAAGCAAAGCGCATAAAACGTGCGTTGAGTTGCTCATCATCTTTAATGAATCAATGGGCACTGGCGGATTTTCTCAGCTCCGGAGGCTACGAGCGCCATTTAAAGTTGGTCCGTAAACGGTTAATTGAGAATCGAGACCGTATGATCCAAGCGGTGAATGTTGCATTTGGTAGTGAGGTAAGAGTCAGTCGCCCGCAAGGCGGTTGTGTGCTGTGGTTAGACTTAGGTAAGCACGTCGATGGTGCCTTGTTGTTCCAAAAAGCCCTGGAGTGTGGGATCAGTATTACGCCTGGTACGCTATTTAGTGCCAGCAAAAAGTATCAAAATTGTATACGTATCAGTTATGGCTTGCCGTGGGATGCGTCGGTAGAGCAAGCGATTAAAACGCTGGGGCAGCTGGCTGATGCACAAAGGAAAGGGTTGGCATAACGTACCCTTAATTAAATGTAAGTTATGCCAACGTCAGATTATTTAAATTTAAACAGTTGGTACTCTGACATGGCGGGGATAGACTTTGCGACAATGGCTTCGTTTTTCGCGATTTGCTCAAAGTCGCCACACAGTGCGTCGGCTTTTTTCTCAATAGATTCTGCCTGTTGTTCAACTTTGGTTTCGATTTGTGTTGCGAAGTTTTCCATACGTTGTTCAAAGCTGCTCATATCACCGTTTGCATCTGACATTTCGTTGCCAATCGCAACCAGTAAGCTACCTATCGATTGCATCATGGCACCTTGTACTGCGGTCTCGATTTTTTCTTCAAACTGATTATCAAAATTTTGGCCAAACTCATCAAAGGTTTGCTTGCCCATCACAAACGCACCTTGCTGATAAAACGTATTTTGCACTTCTGTTTCAAGATCATCGATCACAGCATGGATGCTATCTAAACTGGTTAAATTAAAGGTGTGTGCCACTTCATTAAGGGCGACGCCCGCTAGTTTTATGCCTTCAAAAGCAATATCAGCCACTTGTGGTAGGCGGCCTCTTAGTTCATCACCATATTGCGTGAGCATCTTTTTTTGCTGTGTATTAAGTGCGATGCGCTCGCCATTGAGTGTCAGTTCGCCAAGGTTGTTGATCTCAGCTGTTTTGTTTTTGGCCGTTGTGATCACCAAGTTATCAGGTGTGATCCTAACGTCATTCTGAAATTCTACTTCACAATTGTCACCGCTAAACGTGATGTTATTTTTTTCGTGTGCAGCGACGGTGGTTGTCATCATTGTTGCTGCTGTTAGTAGTAAAATTTTATTCATGGTCGATCCTTATTGGCTCAGTTTCATGATTGTTGTTACAAGAACAGTGCCAAATATAAACCCAAGTAAAATCAATATATTGTGTTATATTGTTGAAAGTTAATGTGCTCTAAAAGTGATGAAATTGACTAAAATATAGTTGTTTTTGTCAAAATGAATTAGGCGATAAAAAATTTTTATTGTAAGGATAAGAAACTCTCACTTTTCAGAATGACAATTTAGCGCTAAATAGTGATCTTGAGAGACGGCTCTCATTTTATTAATGACTATTTTATTTTGGAGTTAGTTGTGGGTAAGACATTCTCTTACGATGCGCTTGATGATGATTTTGCAGACGATGAATTTGAAAAGTTGGGTCGTAACCAACATGACAAGCAAAAGCGTAAAGTCAAAAGAAAGCTAGACGACTACTTAGAGCAAAAACGCCTACGTAGAAATCTAGGCGATGATGATTTCGACTATATTGATGACTGATCATTAAACGTCATCTACGAGTCTAGCACTGACAGTAATTCAATTTGGCTGTGTGATTAAGCAGGGCTGTGGGTTACTCAATGCGATGTCTGAGTTATTGTGTCGTTGGTGATAGCCAAGCAAGTGACGAGATATTCAGATAGTAAGCAGCCGCAAATATGCGGCTGTTTTGTTTTGATTAATCTTTAAAAGATTTATGGCAGTCTTTACAGCCTTTTGCCCAATCTTTAAATGCAGAAGCAATCAGCTTTTTGTCGCCAGAGTCAGCTGCAACAGCCAGTGCTTGAGCATACTCGGCAAATTGCTTGGCTTTACCATCGAACTCAGTTCTGTTTGACCAAACGGCTGGTAGGGCATCAGTATTGCCTTTGTCAGAACCGTCGATAAATGCTTCCCAAGGCATTTGCGATAATTGCGCAGCGTTGTGAGCACGTTGCTTAAATACTTCAGCATCAAATGGTACTTTGCCTTTTAGCATGTCGCCCATATTACCAATCTGGAAACGGATCAATTGGAAAGACGCTTGGCGGTATTCAATTGCATCTTCAGCCGATTCAAACATAGTGTTAGCTTGCGCTGTTGCTGCAAGACAGCTAAATAGTGTGACGGTAAGTAGTTTCTTCATAGTAAACCCCTAATATTTTTCCCTATTTTCAATGTAAATTACAAATATAATCAAACAATTGCGATAAGTGCCCTGTGACGGAGGCAACTAGTTTTAAATAATCAACTCTCGATGTCTTTGAATATCATGCCTCTGCGCATACTGCGGGTGGCTAAAAAGATTTCTCCCAGCAAAGAGACAAATGCGCCAATAAGCAGCACCATAGCGGCGATAAAACAAGACGATAACGTAATGCCCAATGGCATACTGTACAAGTGTGACATGAACAGCAGCATAACCACTGCACACACAAGCAACGCACTGAGTACACTCATGCTAAATGCAACGTGAATAAAACGAGACCGTTTTAACAGTGCGCGCATTTCACGGCTAAAGTGCATTTTGAGCTCTTCATCTTGCGTGGTATTGATCTTGCGATCAAGTAAACGCGCCCTATCCGTGATCCGTGCTAAGCGGTTTGATAGTACCCCTAAGGTCGCAGCAATACCCGTAATTAAAAATACAGGGGCAACGGCGGTTTGGATAACTTTGGCCATCGTGAGAATGCTAACGACCTCTGGATTCATATAATTACCTCGTTAATTCCAGTTTAGTTTTGATAAGGTGTTGGGTTGCTCACCGATGAGGGTTTGCATCACTCGGTTGCGTTCATCAAGCAAGATGACTCTAGGAATACCTTTGTTGGCATACGTGCTGTAGATATCTCGATTGGGATCGGCAACAAAATGGATGGGCAATTGCATGGTTTCGTTGAATTGCTCAAGTGTAGTGTTAGTTTCTTCTCGGCCAATAGCAACGATGGTTAACTCGGCCTGGGTGAGTAATTCAGATTGTTTTAGTTCACTCAATAAGCGTTGCGAATCGGAGCACCAAGTCGCGAATAAAACCACCAGCTTTTTGTGATTAGCATCGAACCTAACAGCTTGGTTTTTGATATCCGTCAATTGCAAATGTTTAAAGGAGTCGCCGGTGTGGATATAGGTCTGATAGCCATCATCTGCCCGTGGTAGCGCTTCGTTTGAGGCCTTGCAGTCACTAAATCCGGTGGTGAGAACGGTACTAAGTAGTAACATTTTTATTGTTGTTTTCATGTCTATTCCTTGTTTCCGTGTCTGTGTTTTTGAACTCTTGCGCGCATTTCAGTATATTGCCCCACTTAGATGATTTCTTAAAGTCCAATTTCTTATAGCCGTTGATATGATTTACCTTTCTTTATTTGGGCTTGCTTTTATTGCCGCAACATTATTACCTGCGTCGTCGGAGCTGGCGCTGAGTGGGCTCGTTGTGAAACAGCAAGGCGAACTGGTTTGGTTATGGCTGGCTGCGACAATGGGTAATTTACTTGGTAGCTGTGTGAACTACTATCTTGGTTGGTTTATCGCTAAGTGGCGAGATAAGCGCTGGTTTCCGGTTTCTCAACAGCAATATGATAAGGCTTGTGGGCTATTTAATCGTTACGGTAAGTTTTCATTGCTATTTGCTTGGCTACCCATAGTCGGAGATCCTTTGACTGTGGTAGCGGGGTCTTTACGAACCTCTTTTGGGTGGTTTTTTGTGTTAGTCGCGCTCGGTAAAGGCGCTCGTTATGCACTGGTGATTTACCTTGCCTTACAGGTGATTTCTTAACACCAGAAGGCAAGGAAGTGAATATCAGGGTCTTATCGCTTAGCTTCTATACCAATCAAGCGTGAGTGACACTGAGTCAGCAAACCGTAAAGCGTGCGGTTTATCTACGGTGACTTTTGCATATGTCACGTCTTGATGTTGATGACATTCAGCAAGTATGTCAGCCACTAATTTCTCAAGTAACAAAAAATGCCCTTCTTCTACTAGCGTGATGATTGCCTTGGTCACGGTTTTGTAATTAAGCGCGTGAGCCACGTTATCATGATCTAAACATGCCGTATCCGCTGGGTAGTGAATCTCAATATTGATCACGACATCTTGCTTTTTCTCCCGCTCCTCGGGATTAAAACCAATAAAGGTACGTAGCCTTAAATTCGTCACCTTAATAATGGCATTCGACATAGCGTGCTTATCCTTTCACTAGCTGTAAAAATTCGTTGCGGGTTTTGGGGTCGCTTCTGAAGTTACCAAGCATGACAGACGTTCGCATACTAGAGTTTTGTTTTTCAACGCCACGCATCATCATACACATATGTTTGGCTTCAACGATCACGCCAACGCCTTTTGCACCGGTGACTTCCTCAACGGCCTTGGCGATTTGATGAGTTAGCTGCTCTTGGATTTGAAAACGTCGGGCAAACATATCAACAATGCGGGCAAATTTAGACAAGCCGAGCACTTTACCGTTAGGTATATAAGCGATGTGACAACGGCCAACGAAAGGCAGAAGGTGATGCTCACACATAGAGTACAACTCTATATCTTGGATCAGCACCATGTCATCGGCATCCGAGCTGAATACCGCGTTATTGGTGATTTCATCCAGTGTTTGACGGTAGCCCTGAGTCAGATATTCCATCGCTTTCGCTGCGCGCTTGGGTGTGTCTAATAATCCTTCGCGGTCTGCATCTTCACCCACGGCTTCAATAATCGTTTTATAACTCTGTTGTAATTTATCTTGCATAATGCGTTACCTCAAATGGCGGCCACCGTCGATTTGTACCGTGCGTCCTGTCATATAGTTGCTAGAGAGTATCATGTCGACACTATTGATAACTTCTTTGCTACCAGGCTCAATTCCCATAATAGACTTTTTCAAGGTTTTTGCCTTGTACTCGTCACTATCGTCTTGATTAAAGATGATAAGAGAAGGTGCAATGCTATTCACTTTGATGTTAGGTGCAAACTTAGCGGCAAATGACCGAGTTAAGTTATCTAATGCAGCTTTACTTGCGGCATAGGCAATGTGTTTTGGACTGCCTTTTTCTACTACATAGTCAGTAATATGGATCACATCGCTGACGTTATTGCTAGCAGTCAATAAGTCGCTCAAGGCATGATTGATCAAATAAGGGACTTTAGCGTGGATCCGCATCATATTGTCGAATAATGCTGAAAAATCAGGGTTATTGGCTTCACAATCCCAGCTCGATGCATTGTGGATGATGGCACTGAGTGCGTCGGTATGGGCACGAATTTGGTTGTTGAGTTGTGTGATTGCTTCTGGCTCGTCAAAATCAGCCTTGATACAAATGGCACCTAGCGATGCTAGTTCATCGATAACTTGATGTTTGGTGCGATACGTCAATATGATGGCTTGCTGTTTAGCGAGAAAGTGTTTCACCAAAGCAAGTCCAATGCGCTGTGCGCCACCAGTAATTAAAATAGGTGCAGCTGCGGGGCTCATACGTTAATCACCTTGTGAATTGAGAAATTAGGGTTGGCAGGATGAATAACTGGTTATCTCCTGCCAACAAGACTATTGTTCGTCGTATACCGTAGGAATTGGTTGACGCTTGTGTTGGGTGCGCTGATAAATGGCAATAAGTTTGTCGTTTACTTCAGTGCTAACGGGCTTACCTTCAAGGAAGTCATCAATATTGTCATAGCTTAGTCCTAGCGCTTCTTCATCGGAAAGGCCTGGACGGTCACATTCGAGATCGGCTGTCGGTACTTTATGTACTAGTCCCGCAGGTGCCCCGAGAAAAGCCGCTAGTGCGCGAACTTGGCGTTTTGACAGGCCAAACAAGGGCGCTAAGTCGCAGGCGCCGTCACCAAACTTGGTGTAAAAGCCCGTGATGTTTTCAGCGCTGTGATCGGTACCGACTACTAAACCGCGAGTCAGGCCTGCTATTTCGTACTGCGCTACCATGCGCTGGCGTGCCTTTACGTTTCCTTTAATAAAATCCACGCTGGCTTGTGAAGGCAGTGGCACGCTTCCACCGGCCATGGCAGCAAGTGCTTGCTCGTGCATAGCATCGGCCGCAGGCTTGATGTTGACTGTTAAGCGCTGACTCGGTTGGATAAACTCAAGTGCAAGTTGCGCTTCATCTTCATCAGCTTGAACGCCATACGGCAAGCGCATGGCAATAAATTTATAAGCCCCAGTACCATGTTCAGCATTGAGTTCATCGATAGCTAGCTGGCATAGGCGTCCACAAGTTGACGAATCAACGCCTCCGCTGATGCCAAGCACAAGAGTGAAGCAGCCAGAGGCTTGTAATCGTGCTTTTAAAAATGAGACACGTCGTTTGACTTCAAATTCCGGGTCAATAATTGGCTGAACTTTCATTTCGGCCATGATTGCTTCACGCATACTGTTTCCTCAATACTATCGGGGCGATAAACTTCTATTATGTTGGTGCTGACGCGCTTTTTAAAGCCCTAAATGTGCTTTGATGGTGGCGAGCTCTTGCTTTAATTGCTCAATCTCGGCGATCAAGCTCTCGATTTCGCTGTCATTTTGTGTGTAGGTTATGGGTTCTGCCGATGTTGTTGTTGGTTCAACGACTTGGTCACCAAACAAGTGTTGATAACGACTTTCTCGTTTTCCTGGTTCTCGGGCAAGCTTAACCACATAATCATGTTCTTGCATCGCACTTAATGTCGACTCAACGTCCTGTACGGAACTGAATTCTGCGAGGCGGCTGCTGCGGGTACGCAGCTCACCTGGGGTTTGTGGTCCACGCAGTAACAACAAACAGATAATCGCTTTTTGTTTCGCGTTGACTTTAAGGTGACCAAAATCACTGTTACAAAAGCGCTGGCTGTACTTGTCGACGCGACCAGACAGTGCTTCGTCGCAGGTAATTAAGCGTTTTTCTTGTAGGCGAGTCAATGTATCTAGCACGTCATTTTGAGAGAGTTCCATCACCGGCTCGCGATTTGACTTTTGATTACACGCATTGGTGAGGCCGTTGAGTGACATTGGATATTGTTCTGGGGTGGTGACTTGCTTTTCGATTAAGCTACCCAGTACACGTTGCTCTTGAGTATCTAATTGCATCACTTTCCTTATTTTTGTTGTTGCTGATGAGATTTATAACATCATCTTGATAATAGCAATATAATACCAATATTTACTGTAGCAAAGTGTGCGAGCTAACTTTGTTGGGCCGTAGACGAAGGTGCCTGCATTGTTTGCTGTGGTTTTACTTGCAGAAGTTTGGCTTTTAGCTCATCAAAGTCAATGGGTTTGGTGAGGTAGTCATCCATACCTGCATTGAGGCATTTTTCTCTATCACCTTGCATCGCGTTGGCGGTTAGTGCAACGATCACGCTATTCTGATGGTTTTTTCCGGCAACACCTTGGCGGATCTGCTGTGTTGCCTGATAACCATCCATCACCGGCATCTGACAATCCATTAGAATAACATCGTAAGGTTTGTTAATCGATTGCAAGTGTGCAAGTGCTAACTCTCCATTTTCTTGGCAGACTACTTTTGCACCTAAACGTTCTAACATGGTTATCGCAACGGTTTGGTTTATCCGATTATCTTCCACTAATAAGATTGAGCGTGCTAACAAGGGTTCAGCACTGACCGGTGAATCGGCTTTGACGGATTTCGGCTTGTCTGGATCTTGATAATCAGCATTGAACACCTGAAGTGCTGCATATGGCGTAATGGGGTAGTACACCCGCTCACAAGAGGTAAATAGCGAGAGCGTTTCACTACTTTGTTCTTCAACGGCAACCACATGAGCGATCTGTTGTTGTGTTAGCTGCGTTTTGAGTGCTTGTTGCTTTTTCCGTGGTATGGCATTGAGTAACTTGGCATCCAAAATAACAGCAAGATGTGAGGATGGTTGTTGTAGCTGAGTCATGAGCATATCAAGTTGCTGCACGTGTAAGCACGTGATATGCCAAGGCTTCAGTAGTTTACTATAGTCTTCATTGATTTCGCTTAATATATATAACGTTGAATTATCAGACTTTTCATGCTCGGTAATGGGTTTGGCAGCAGTTAGTAGCACATTACAGGAGAACGTGCTGCCAACGTGTTCTTTACTAAATGCTTGTAGGTCGCCACCGAGCAATTGAGATAATTGCTTTGCAATGGTGAGACCAAGCCCTGTGCCGCCATATTGCCGAGTGGTTGATATATCTGCTTGGGTAAATGAATCAAAAACTTTATTGAGCTTTTCCTTTGATATACCGATACCAGTATCTTCTACACTGCACCAAAGCCGAGTTTGCTCGCCCGTTTGTTCTGTATGGCAGCTTAATGTCACTGAACCATCATGGGTGAACTTAATTGCATTGCTTAGCAAATTATTGAGAATTTGTTTGAGGCGATTCGGATCAGTTTGCGCGGTATGGACTTTCATACCTGATAAATCGATATGCAGCCGGTTATTGTTGGCATCAGCGGCGCGCACAAACCCAGACAGCATATTACTGAGCATCTCGATAAGATCGCACTCAACAAATTCTATCGTTAGCTTACCAGCCTCGATTTTGGAAAAGTCGAGAATATCATTAATTATAGTGAGCAAAGATTTCGCTGAACTATGTGCCAAGGAGAGCTGGTGGTGTTGAGTCGAAGTGAGTTGTGAGTGCATGACAAGCTCAACCATACCCATTACACCATTAAGTGGGGTGCGTATCTCATGACTCATGCTGGCTAAAAACTCAGCCTTCATTTTTGCGGATTGCTCTGCTAAATCTTTATCAATGATGGCTTGATTTTTTGCCTTTTGGTGGGCTTTATTGATAAAAAGGCTTCCTAACATGGCGGCGATAGACTTCATTAAACGGAGATCGCTTTGACCCCAAGCTGGACTTATTATGTCGTACTCTGCACAAAGAACGCCTAAGGTTTGGTTTTTATGACTGATAGGACAGCAAAGCATCGCCTTAATTTCAAAAGGCTCAAGGTACGTTGTGGTGAGGGCCATTGTTGTTGGGTGGTTTTCAGCTTGTTCCGCCGCAATTATTTGGCCACTCTCAATTTCATTGAATAACGCAGGCGCTATTGCTTTTCGCCAAGGAGGAAAGTGCTCTAAGTTATCCATCGCTGCATTTGAAAAACACACTGGGATCAGCTGGTTTTTATCCTCATTAAATTGCCAAATGCTAACTTTATTAACCTCCACTCCTTTGCTACAGGTATCTGCACAGAGTGTGAGTGCTTTGCTGAGATGGTTATTTAAGATGGCTTCGTGAGAGCTCAAATGGGCAAGGAGCTCATTATTTTTGGCGAATTTATCATGTTCCATCTCCATGATTTTGCGTTTATGAATATTTTGAATGGAACCAAAAATGTGGTTAGTGCGTTTGCCACTGCGAATAGCGCGTGCTTTCACCAGCACCCATAAGTCATCCATCTTTTGGGTTTGGATGATAAATTCTTCTTCGAACTCATGGCCGGTTTTTATAAGTTCATCAATACAGTCTTGCAAGTGCTTTCTGTGCAAACCTGCTTTGAAAAACTCTGTCGTATTCATCCAAGTAGGCTGAAATTGCCTTGGCACGCAGAAAATACTACGGGTGACGTCCGACCAAATAATATCACGGGTTTTGACGTTAATTTCCCATGCGCCAACTTCTGCGAGTATGCCCATATTGGTCAGTGATAAGGCATTGCGTTGAAGTTGCGATAGCAGTCGATTGATAAAGATAAATGCGGCAATAAAGATGACAATCAGCGCGATGATTGCTAAGCGAAAAGGCCATACTGCAGTTACTGCTGGTTGCCAGCCAATGCGGGGCACGGCGTAGAGTTCCCACTCACCGGAGGGCACATTAACACTAAATGCGATGGGGGCAAGCGAATGTATATTACTGTTGCCATAAAAATAATCACCTTCTCGGCCTTTGCCATCCACGCCTTGAATCGCAATCAGGTATTGACTTTCTAATGCGGTAAAGTTTGCTTGTTGATAAAGGTTATCCATATCGAGCACGACAGAGAGTAACCCCCAGAAGTGGGTTTTATCAGTGTAAACTGGAACTCTTGCGATTAAACCAGTCCCGCCCTGAAGTAATTCTAGTGGCCCTGCCATCACGATTTCGCGACTTTCTTTGGCGAGTAATGCGCCGTATTTTTGCGTCGGATGGGTTTGATAGTTTAGGCCTATGGCTTTTTCATTGCCTTTTAAAGGATAAATATAGTCGAGCCGCATATTTGGGGCTGCTCCGATATTGCGAAGGGTTCGGCTACTATCGAATAAGGGTTTTGCGAGCTGTTCGAAGCGAGCTTGAGATAGCTCGGATTGACCTGAAAGGGCAATGCCTAGCCCTCTGACAAGTTGTACATTTTTTGCCAGAATACCCTCTATTTTAGTGCGGTAGACATTCACTTCCTCGGTCGAGCGACTCTTTTCTATTGCGATTAAGCGGCGATAGTTTACTTGATCGACATACCATGCCACCGCAATGATAACGACCAGCAGAAGCCAGAAGCTATATTTCACAAAGCGAAATTTAAGTGGTGATGTCGATAGTTCAGAAATCATGGTGCTTTTGTGTTGAAGACGATGATTTAACTATAGTTCAGTCCTCACAAAGCGAAATCTAATTGAGCAAAATAAAACGTTTTAACTTGATTGTCTTATAACTGTGACACAGTCGAGAATATTGGTTTATTGGCCGATGACATGATATACCTTCCAGCTGTATATTTAGCACATTGTAAAGGATAGCTATGCTTACTTGGATTAAACGAATTGTTGTCGTACTGCTGTTGCTCGTATTACTAGGGACAGCGACCATCTATGGTCTGTTGGCATTGAGCTTGCCAGCACTCGATGGAAAAGGTAGTGCTACGACAATTGAAAATACCGTGACGGTAGCGCGAGATGCGATGGGACAAGCAGTGGTATCGGCGGACTCGCGAGCAGATGCGTCCTATGGTTTGGGTTTTGCGCACGGCCAAGACCGATTTTTTCAAATGGATTTATTACGTCGTAATGCTGCGGGTGAGTTGAGCGAGTTATTTGGTTCCGCTGCAATAGGTTTAGATGAAAGGATGCGATTTCATCAGTTTAGAAAGCGAGCTAAGTTAATTGTACGGTCCTTACCGAGTGCTTATCGATTAACTCTTGAGCGTTATACTCGTGGAGTGAATGATGGTCGAGCGCAATCTGGGTTCACCAGTTTTGAATATTTGCTATTGGGATCAAAACCTAAACCTTGGCAGCCAGAGGACAGCTTGCTAGTTATTTTCAGCATGTATCTAGATTTACAAACAGCCAACTATGAGCGTGATGAAGCCTTGATAGCCCTTAAGCAGCAATATGGTCAAGGTATGCTCGATTTCATTTTGCAGCCCAGCCACCATCAAGCCGCATTAGATGGTAGCGTAATAACGGCACCAACTGCCGCTATTCCAATCTTAGAGCCGCATCTGGCGCAAATTCAGCCTCAGCATATTGAAGATGTACCGTTATATGGCAGTAACAACTGGGCGGTAACCGGTGCGCTGACGAAAACAGGAGCGGCTATGTTATCGGACGATATGCATTTGGGTTTAAGCGTACCATCAATTTGGTATCGCGCGCAGCTAAACTATCAGGAACAGGGTAAAGAGGTACAAGTCACAGGCGTGTCGTTACCTGGCGCGCCTGCCATCGTTGTTGGTAGCAATAATCACATCGCATGGGGATTTACGAATGGCTATCTAGATGCTGCTGATTGGATAGAGCTTAATAGCGACACCAAAACACAGCAGATCGCTGAAGAGATTATGTTACCTAGCGGTGAGGTGCATACTTATCAGTTGGAAATGAGTGCGTTTGGCCCAGTAAAGCAGTTGGGTGGTAAAAAGCTTGCGCTGAGTTGGGTTGCTCACCAGCCCTATGCAGTCAATCTAGAGCTCATTCAGCTTGAGCTGTTCTCTGAAGTTGGAGAAGCGACTGCACATGCCAAAAATGTGGGCATTCCAATTCAGAATTTGGTCGTGGTGGATAGCCAAGGTAGTGCAGCGTGGACGCCGATTGGCGCTATTCCTGCTCGCAAGTTTGCTCATGATACTGCGGTGAAGCAGGAAGAGTATGAATCCTCTTGGCAAAATAACGAGAGTATTCGCCCGGTGGTACAAGACCCTGAAAGCGGTAAGTTATGGACTGCAAACGCTCGAGTCGTGTCTGTCGCGGATAATCAACGCTTTGGTGATGGAGGTTATGCGCCAGGTGCACGCGCCGCACAAATTCGTGATGGCCTGATTAGTAAGCAAGTTTTCACCGAAGCAGATTTCTATCAGCTGCAACTGGATAACCAAGCGAAGTTTTTAACGCCTTGGCATGAGCGCTTAGTCACGCTATTGCAAACGCAAGACTCAAGCTCATTTGACAAAGATTTAAAGTTACTTAAAGACTGGCAGGGCTGCGCGTGTGCTGATTCAGTTGGCTACACTTTGGTGAAAGCTTATCGCAATGCCTTGATAGACACATTATATGCGCCGTTAGAGCAGTATTTACAAACGCAGAGCCTGTCGCTGAAGTCTGTTAAAGGTTATTTCGAACCCGGCCTTTGGCAGCTTTTAACTGAGCAACCAAATAGCTGGCTTGGCAGCTATAGCAATTGGAATGAACTTGAGCTGGCGGCATATCAACTAGCCAAACAAAAACTCAGTGAACGCTATGGCAGTAATATGGCCGCTTGGCGTTGGGGAAATGTGAATGCACTTAAGGTGCAGCACCCATTCTCCAAACAAATGCCTATGCTAAGTGGGTTGTTAGATATGCCAACCACACAAGCCTTTGGTGATACCTTTATGCCAGCAGTGCAAGGTAAAGCATTTGGTGCATCACAGCGCTTTATTGCACAACCTGGCCATTTAGAAAATGCGATTTTAACAGTTGCTGGTGGCCAAAGTGGACATCCGCTATCACCATTTTATCGTACGGGGTTTAATGACTATACTGAAGGAGGCAACACCCCCTTGTTACCAGGCAAAATAACTCACCAGATTGTCATTTCACCTAAGTAAGGCTTTGCACTGAACGTATCGGAGGGTTAACTGACGCCCTCCGATACACGCAAAATCGGTGCTGCGGTAACGCGGTTTCGACCTGAATGTTTGCTATCGTAAAGTGCGGCATCCGCATGTTGAATGACAACCTCAAAAGATTGACTAGGGTCCCAATTTGCAACGCCAAAACTCATGGTGACTTTAAGTATTTCGTTTTCAAAACTGGTGGCTTCGACGGCTCGTCGTAATTTTTCCATGCGCTGCATTGCCTCTCCACTAGAGCAAGGCGCCAGCACAATTAAAAATTCTTCACCACCCCAACGAACGGCAATGTCTGCAGGGTGAATATGTGCTTTGATTGTTTCGGCCACGCTTTTTAAGATTTGATCTCCTTTGTCATGGCCAAAGGTGTCATTGATTTTTTTAAAGTGGTCGATATCCGCCATCACCAAACATAAAGGAGAGTGAGTAGAGATACAGTTTTCTTTAGCATGGGTGATTAATTCGCGCGCATAGCGACGGTTGAACATTTGAGTGAGCGGATCGTGTGCAGCGAGTTCTTCTAATTTGTCTCTTTGTTGCACCGTCATTTTACGTATGTGGCTGATTGTGTAGATCATTGGAATACCACATATGAGCACATTGGCAAAATGGACATAGGGAATTAACTGTTGATAGCGATATTGATAGGCAACATCACCAAACAATAATTCTAAGACTGCGAATAGCGTGATCAACACAACGGAATAAATCACGGCATTGCGTAACCTGAGTTGGTAGTCTAACAACATGAGGCATGACACTGTCCAGAGATAGTACTGAAACCCGAGTGACATGCCGAGATAGGCACACACCAGCGTCGCATGGACGGCGACTTCAAGGCAGAAAACCCGCAGTGCAATAGAGGGCTTACTCGCATCAATGAGTTTAATGCCAACGTACCACATCAGCACACTACCCACGTTGACCCAAGCAAGTATGTTCACCTCTAAATGCCAAAATACACCAATGAGGCCAGCGTGTAGCCACATGCAATACGCGGCCACACGTCGTAATAATGCAAATTTTAATGCTTCTACTTGGTCTGGTTTGCTATAAGGGTGGTATTTAGTCAAACGTAAGCTCTTGTGGTATTCACAATAAAATAAAGTATAGAAGCTCTATTGTGATTTGCCGTCTATTTGACCTAAGCTCTGGTTATTCGCTCAGCATCCAGCAAGGTTGGCTGTAGTAGAGTGAGAGATAGGTAGATAATAAAAGCTTTGGAGTTGATATGTCTGTAGAAAAAGCGCGGATCACGCTATGTAACCTAGAAAAGCCTGACTACGATCAGGTTAAGTCATTAATGGATGAAGCCTACCCAGATCTTGGTGGAGCGTGGCCGAGTCATACGATATTTAGGTTGATTGACCAGTTTCCTGAGGGACAGATCGGTGTCAAAGACGGTGAGCGTCTCGTCGGTATCGCGCTGAGTGTTCAAGTTGACTATCAAACCTTTTCTAACCCGCATACCTATGAAGACATTGTTGACGCGCATAGCCGAATTTTTAGTGATAGTAATGCTGATGCGCTGTACGGGCTGGATGTAGTGATAGCCAAAAGCCATCGTGGTCTACGCCTTGGTCGGCGACTGTATGATGCCCGTAAAGAGCTTTGTCGTCAGTACAACTTGCGTGCGATTTTAGCAGGTGGTCGTATTCCGCTTTATAAGCAATTCCGTGGCAGTATGTCGCCAATGGAGTATATAAACAAAGTCGATCATAAAGAATTACACGACCCCATTCTAAGCTTCCAACTTGCCAACGACTTCCAAGTAAAGCGACTGCTTAAACAATATCTACCGGAAGATCAGGACTCCGAAGGCTATGCGACCCTACTTGAGTGGAATAACATTCTCTTCGAGCCCACCGATACCGTGATCGAAAGTAAGAAAACCATCGTCAGAGTGGGGGCTGTACAGTGGCAAATGCGCCGGGTGGAATCGGTAGAGGAGCTAATGAAACAAGTTGAGTATTTTGTGGACACGGTTTCGGATTACCAAAGTGACTTTATCCTGTTCCCTGAATTCTTTAACGCGCCACTAATGGGTCTCGGAAGCTATAGAAATCAGACCGAAGCTATTCGTGCGTTGGCGACGTATACCGAGCAGTTTAGAGCCGCTATGTCGCAAATGGCGATTGAGTACAATGCCAATATTATCACGGGCTCTATGCCGCTACTTGAGGGCGACAAGCTCTATAACGTCAGTTACTTGTGTCACCGCTCTGGCAAAGTGGATGAACAACGTAAAATTCATATCACCCCTCACGAAGACTACGATTGGGTTATCAAAGGCGGTGATAAAATTGAAGTGTTCGATACGGATGCGGGCCGAGTAGGGATCCAAGTATGCTACGACGTGGAGTTTCCAGAGTTATCACGGATCATGGCTGAAAAAGGGCTGGATATTTTGTTTGTACCATTTTGGACTGACACGAAAAACAGTTATTTAAGGGTGAGGCACTGTGCGCAAGCTCGTGCGGTTGAAAACGAATGCTACGTTGTTATCGCAGGAAGCGTTGGCAACTTGCCACAGGTAGAAAGCCTAGATGTGCAGTACGCGCAGTCAGCGGTGTTGACGCCATCGGACTTTGCTTTTCCTCATGATGCTGCACTCAACGAAGCAACACCAAATACGGAAATGCTGTTATTTAGTGACTTAGACTTAGATAAACTCAAAATATTGCATAGTGAAGGAACGGTGCGTAATTTACGAGACCGAAGAAAAGACCTGTATTCTGTGGAGTTGAAACAAAAATAGTATGGCGTGGGTTTATTTAATTATGGCTGGCTTGTTTGAAATAGGTTGGCCCGTTGGTCTGAAAATGGCTCAACAAGCCGATACTCGTTGGTTAGGCATAGTGATAGCCGTTGGTTTTATGGCCTTGAGCGGCTGGATGTTATGGCTGGCGCAAAAGCAAATTCCACTGGGTACCTCGTATGCGGTGTGGACGGGTATTGGCGCGGCAGGCACATTCTTAGTGGGTATCTTTTTCTACGGTGACCCAAGTAGTTTTATGCGCTACTTGGGCGTGTTACTTATCATCAGTGGGGTTGTGGTACTTAAGTTAGCATAACCAAAATAGCCGCAATGGCGATGAGTAAGAGTCCCATTGAGTCGCGCTTCTTTACTGGTGCTTTGAGCCATAAAAATGAGATAAGCAAAGTGAAAAACACTTCGATTTGGCCAAGGGTTTTCACGTAGGCTACATGCTCAAGGCTCATTGCGCTAAACCAACCTATAGAACCGATGCAACTGCTAACACTAATTGCCAGCGTCAGTTTACGACGTTGCCACAGCACGGGCCAAGAGTGTGGTTCGCGTATCGTCAAATACATACTCAACATCACAGTTTGGCAAACCAGCACTAACAGCAACACCCAGGCTGCACTGTGGGGGAAAGGTAGGCCCGATGCGATACTGGCTTCACGCACCCAAAGAGAAGTAAGCGCGAAGCTTGTTCCACAGGCAAGTCCTACTAGAGCAGTTTTACCATTGAAAGCACGCAGGCTAAACCCACTCAATAACAACACCGCGATGGCGCCGATAAAGACACCAAACCAACCGAGTAAAGTTAAGCTCGAGCCAAAAAAGAGTACGCCCAAAATCGCCGCCACGAGTGCCTCACTCTTCGCAAGTCCAGCACCTATGGCGTAATTATTTTGCTTAAACAGCACCACCATTAACCCCGTCGCGATGATCTGCATGACACAGGCCCCAGCACAAAGGCTAAAAAGTCATCGTTAATGACGAGCGATTCTGCAGGAGCAATCTGGTAAAGGCTCCAAAGATATAACCCCGCAAGTGGGCTGGCTAAAATAAATCTTGCTAGAGTGACGCTGGCTGTGGAGGCGCTTTCACTCAATTTGCTTTGAAAAGCATTTCGCCAAGCCTGAGAAAAAGCCGCTAGCAAGGTGAACAAAATCCACATGAGAGGTGACTCTACAATGCTCGAATGTGTATCAGCATACCGGATAGGAGCGAGTCTGAATAAATGCATTTTCGTGATAGTGAAAATAATTCAATGTGTATCAAGGTGCTAGGGAAGCAACTCTTGTGGTTGGCGTACTGCGACAATTTGCCACATGTTCAATTTTCAGTATCACGATATGATTAAGATCGATGCTACAAGATTGGGCCATAGGTTAGGGTATTACGTATTCACTTATGGCTTTTCTTTTTAACGCTATTCTGCTCTACTGAGTTGAATAATCAAAAGGTTGAAGGAGTATCTTGTGGGTATACTAATCATCTGTGCAATTCTTGCTATCTTACTACCTTATTTTGCCAAAATTCCTGTGGCAGTGGCGATGAACAAAGAAGGGGGCTATGACAACAAGCTCCCGCGTGAACAGCAAAAGAAGCTGACAGGGCTGGGGGCAAGAGCATTAGCCGCACATCAAAACTGTTTTGAGTCATTAGCTGTTTTTGCTGTCGCCTTAGCCGTTGCGTTTGGCACCCAAACCTACACTTCTCTAGTCGAATGGCTAGCCATAGGCCATATTGTCGCTCGAGCATTATATTGTGTGCTGTATTGGGCGAATATTGACGTGCTGCGCTCCATCGTATGGGCGCTAGGACTCGGCTGTGCTATCGCCATTATTGTGGTGTGTGGTTTATAGTTGTCCTTTGCGTGACTCTACACTTAGGCTAATTTAATTAACTCTGCTGAAATCTCTTTCACTTCAGCGGAGTTAACCTCTAGTTGTGTCAATGCTAAGTTTGCGATACGCACTCGGTATAAGTCGATAACCCGATAACCACAGTGATGTGCCATTCTTCTGATCTGGCGATTGAGTCCTTGGCGTAACACTATTCTGAAGCGGTCATGTGCGATTTGTTCAACGGTACAGGGTAGGGTTATTTGGCCCTTCACTGGCACGCCGGCTGCCATTTTAAGGCAAAAACCTGGATCTAGAGGCTTGTCGACTTGCACCTCATATTCTTTCTCTTGATGATGGTCTGGGTGGATTAACTGCTGACACAGTGCCCCATCGTTGGTGAGTAGTAGTAACCCCCGGCTGTCTTTGTCTAACCGACCTATTGGATAAACACGACACGATTTAGGTAGTACATGATAGATACTAGCCGGGTCATCTGGATTCAATTTGCAGTCTATACCAACAGGTTTATGGTAAACAAAGAGCCTTCTCGCTTGCGGGGGCGCGACCAGTTCACCATCGACCATAATGGAATCGGTCAAATTGATGTGATCTATGTGATTGGCCAAGCGACCATTTACGGTCACTCTTGCGCTGTCAATTAAGCGAGACGCTTGTCGCCTAGAGCAAACACCGCAGTGGCTGAGATATTTAGCCAAACGCATCGGATAGGACATAGACATTCACATGATCAAAATGAGATAACAGCGCGTATTGTAGGGCAACAGACTGTTTGGATCCATGTATGGGGAATATCAATGGCCATTGCGTTTTCAAAGTTAAAACAACATCAGCCGCTGCAAAAGGTAATAGTGCATTCCATTGATTTAGCGCTTTATCAAGTCAGTGTGCTTATTAATAACGTGGAATATTATGTCACGGAAGAAAATGGTGAGTTTTTAAAAGCACATAACCCGCTGCAAATTCAAAAACGCCTGCTTGATATTAGCTACATGGAAATGGTGATTAGACATCAAAGTGCTTATGACGAAATGGTAGGGCACTCAGTATCAGGCAATGACAATACATTAGAAGTGCCCTTTGGTCGTAATAACCTCTTCTAAGCGTTATCTGTGGTTCGTGAGCACTTCACTCACCGCGGTTGCAAAATCGCGTTGGTGAGCGATCCCTATGTTAATCAATCTTGTGTCTTTTAGTGCACAATTTTTTGGTCTTGTTGCGTCGTCACTCGGTTGGCTCAGCGGCATGAGATCTTGCGTCGGTAGCTGCAAAGCCTTCGCCATGACCTGCGCCATTTCATATTTAGTGAATGCTTGATTGCCACTGATATGAATAATCCCACTAAGGTTAGGCTGTGCGATAACATCCTTGAGAGTTAGCGCAATATCATTGACATGGGTGGGGTAGCGAATGGCCCAATGATCGTGACTTGAAGCGGGGTTGGCTAACAGCTGTTTTGCAATAACGGTTACCGCAGATTCTTCCAGCGTTTTTACCTCGCCGTATAAAACTGGCACTCGCACTATGGTGTGTAGTGCGCTGTCTGCCAGTATTGCACGCTCCGCAGCTTGCTTAGTTTGACCGTAGAAGTTCACAGGATTAGTGATATCTGTTTCAACATAAGGTGCTGAGGTACCGTCAAACACATAGTCGGTACTAATAAAGAAAAATCGAATATCTCTTTCGCGGCAGGCTTGGGCTAAGAACTCGGTTGCCGCAACATTGAGCGCAAGCGTCGCCGCTTGGTCTCGCTCACATTGCTCTGGCCTGCGCTCTGCTGCTGCGTGAATAAGTACCTCTGGGCTGTGATTATCTAAGAAATCTAAAACCGAACTGTGGTCAGCCAAGTCAAGTTTGTGAAGTGGCGCGGCTGCTCGGCTAAAGCCACATCCTAAAATTTCGTGGGTACTACTTAGCTCTTGGCAAAGTGCGCGGCCAAGTAAGCCCGTTGCACCAGTGATCATAACTTTAGACATAGAAAACAGCATCCTTTTTTGAAAGAGCCAGTACAGTAGCAAAGTCGGAAGAAAAACGACATATTTGTGTTGTGTGACTCTATTTTGGACAAGGAATCGAGTTACAGAAATGAATAATAAAAGTTTATTGAACCGTATGTGTTTTTGTTGATATAGACATCAAGCAGCAATGGGCGTGCCGAATTGTAGTTATCTGATTTTAGCTTAGTTTGAGAAGATGTAGAAGTCATCACTCCTACATCTCCAATTCGTTTAAGCCGTTTGTTCTGTCAGTGGCTTTTCAGATTGTTTTTCCCAATGCTTGGTTTTAAGACCAAGCACACCGACAAATACACCAATACCGATCGTAAATAATGCAATTTGCAGATAAAGGTTGGGCAAGTCTTCGATATTATTAGGATCAAAGCTACCAGCGAGCAGACCCGAGAAGATATTACCAATGGAGTAAGTGAGTACGAAAACCCCCATCATTTGCCCAGCAAAACGTTTGGGAGATAACTTACTTACTGCGCTCAACGCCACTGGGCTTAAGCAAAGTTCACCCACGGTGTGCAGAAAGTAAGTGGTTATCAACCACATTGGCGCTACTTGTAGGCCTTGGGCTGCATATTGGGAAGCGAAAAACATCACAATAAATCCGCTCGCCATGATGATAAGGCCAATCGCACATTTTACGCTATAGGTTGGCGTGATCATACGCTTGGCTAAGTTAATCCAAAGCGCTGCAAAGAAAGGTGATAAGATAATAATGAAAAAGGCATTGGCAGATTGAAACCAAGCTGTGGGAATACTAAAGCTGCCTATTAAGCGGTCCGTATAATCACGAGCAAAGAGGTTAAGCGAAGAGCCTGCTTGCTCAAAGCCAGACCAAAAGCAGGTAGAGGCAACGCAAACCAAAAAGAGAGCCCACATTCGGCGCTTTTCATTTTCATCTAGGTTTCCAGCAAAGTAGATATAACCATAGTACAAGAAAAACGTAATGGTGAAAGCGAAGGCTACATACTTTGCCAGTACCACAGGGTTTATCACTAATACGCCAGTAAATGCAGCAATGGTAACTGCTGCGACAGCCGCAATTGCAAGGCCTATAGCACTCCATGCTTTTACGCTCTCTTTTCCTTTCATGGGGTTAGTTGGCTCGTTACCGACAGTGGCAATATGTTTGCCTGTTAAACGATACGTGATAAGGCCGACTGCCATACCGACAGCCGCTGCGCCAAAGGCCCAGTGCCAGCCGACATTTTCCATAAAGTAGCCGCACACCATATAACCAATCACAGAGCCTAAATTGATCCCCATATAATAAATGGCGTAACCACTGTCACGACGATTATCCTCATCATTATAGAGCTGCCCAACCATGGCACTGATGTTTGGCTTTAATAAGCCCGTACCACTGGCAACAAAGATAAGGCCCACAAAAAAAGAAAACTCGCTAGGAATGGCGAGAATAATGTGGCCACACATGATGATGATCCCGCCGTACCAAACCGCGCGTTGACCACCAAGGAGGCGGTCGGCTATCCATCCGCCAGGTAACCCTAAGAAATAAACCGAACCAGTGTAGAGGCCATATATTGCGGCTGCAGATGCGACAGTAAAACCAAGGCCTTCTTGTTGTAAGGTTGCCGTCATGAAAAGCACTAACATGGCACGCATGCCATAATAACTCATTCGCTCCCACATCTCGGTGAGAAACAGTGTAAACAGACCTTTTGGATGACCAAAAAAGCCTGTGTCACTTGTTGTGTCCTGTGATGACATATTTCACTTCCATTATTATCGTTTTTTGGAAGTCAATATTAGTACGTTATTCAAGCACCGAATGCAACCGCATGAAAGGAAACATTACATCATCTTTTTTAACATTTGTATGTCATCGATTTCCACATTGGCTAATCCTTTGTACTGGTATGGTGCAAAGTGATTGCGAAGCCAAACACTAGGGCAGCCAGCACGGTGTGCTCCTTGTACATCGGTATCTAAGCTATCGCCAACATGCAGAAGTTGATGTGGTGCAAGGTTAAAATGCTGGCAGGCAAGCTGGTAAAGCTCAGGGTGAGGTTTAGCGCGGCCATCAATTCCAGCGCGAAGCACTAAGTCAAAACTATCGCGAAGATTAAATTTATCTATCTCGACATTACCATTAGTGATAGCAATAATGTGATATTGACTGCGTAACTGAGCAAGCAGGCTGATGACGGCGTCGCTGACCGTGATATTACTGCGGGCATCGGCAAAGGCTTGGTAGGCACGTAGTGCGTGCTGTCTACTTGTTGCGGTATCAAAGCCCAGTGCCGTGAAGCCCCATTCAAGTGCCACTTGACGCCACTTTGTCACATCTTCTGCAAGCGCACTGTTTTGTTTGAGCGTTTCGTTTCGACATTGAGACCAGAATGATCGCCCCCTCGCTTGCCACTCGGGAATAGTATTCAGGTGCGCTGTCATGGCGTTAACGGCCGCAATGATAATAGGCCTGTTGTCGTATAGTGTATCGTCTAAATCAAAACTGATGGCGGCAATGTCTGAAATGGGCTTATTGAATCTCATTGTTACTCGTCTTTTTGCTTTTTCGCTCTTGGGTGAGCGCTATCATACACTTTTGCTAAATGTTGAAAATCTAAATGGGTGTAGACCTGAGTGGCTGATAAGCTGGCATGTCCAAGCATCTCTTGTACCGCGCGCAAGTCACCGCTGGATTCTAGCATGTGGCTGGCGAACGAGTGCCTCAGTTTATGGGGGTGAATAGGTGTACTAACCCCTTGTTTCAGACCCCATTCTTTCATTCTTGCGCGGACATGGCGAGGACTGATCCGGCGCTTTAATTTGCTCACAAAAAGCGCGGGTTCTTCCAATGTTGCAAATTGCGGCCTTATTTTGAGCCAATCAGCTAGTGCGTTTAGCGCTTTACCACCGACAGGCACAACACGCTCCTTGCCGCCTTTACCAAGCACGCGTATTTCACCGTCTTTGACATCCAATAGGTTTGCGCCAATCAACTCGCTTAATCGCAAACCACTAGAGTACATTAATTCCATCATGGCCTTATCACGAATGGCAAGCGCATCATCTGCCTGAATTTCCAGAAGTTGTCCCATTTGGTCAACATCAAGGTTCTTTGGGAGTGGCTTTTGAAACTTAGGCCCTCGGATCCCTTGCGCGGGATTGACGACTGCCTGTTGCGATTGTGACTTGAGCTTGAGAAATTTATATAAGCTCCGAATACAACTGAGCTTAAGGTTGATGGTTCTTGGGCTGTAATTTTGACCGCGAAGCTTCATGCTGTAGCGGCGAATTTGCTCGCCACTGACTTCTAGCCAAGAAGAGGCGTGGTCACAAAAATACTGCGCTGCTTGAATAAGCTGAGTGTTGTATTGGGTTAGTGTATGTTCTGAGTAGTGCTTTTCGTGGCGCAAGTGTGCCATAAAGGCGGTTACTGGTTGCGTCCAATCTTCCGATAGTGGTGTTAGGCTCATGCCAGTGCTTCGAGCTTAAGCGATAATGTTTGAATAAAAGCCGTGATCAACATATTGTCGTGTTGTGGCGAAAAGTGTTCTGGTGAGCGGCTGGCAAAAGCCAGAATAAAGCGACCTTTGTCTGACGCATCAACGCGGTAAAGTGCTACCGATCCTACTTCAATATCGGCAAACAAGAGTTCAGCTTGTGACTGACTGAGTCGTCCTAAGTAGCAGTTGTTACTGCTCAGTTTAGCTGACACGAGTTCCAAAAGCGTATCATCGATGTTGATGAGTTTACATGTTTGGATGTCCGGGTGGTCCTCAAAGCGCTGTGCTAACGTATGATTGATTGCACTCAACTCAGTACAACGCATGATAGCCAATTGGCATTCACTCAATTGCTTGAAAACCAGCTCGTTGGCTTTTGCATAATGGACCATGTCTTTGATCTGCTGCTGTAGTGAGTTGACTTCATCGCGGAGCATCCGCTGTTGGTGCAAAGCAAGGTTTGGAAGCCCTTGCTGCTGGTGGTGTAGCTGCAAATCCAATAGCACATAAGGGTGCCTGAGCAAAAAATCAGGATGCTTGCGCAGGTACTCAATGACTAATTGTTCAGTCGAATTTGCTTCTTTTATGGTCATATTGCGATTTGCCCATCAAAAACATGCTCCGCCGGTCCGGTCATTTTCACTACTTGACCTTGACCGCCCCAACGCACTTGAAGACTGCCACCTGGTAGGTCGACCCTAACGGTTTCTTCTAACTTGCCTTGCATTATGCCTGCAACTACGGCAGCACATGCTCCTGTGCCACAGGCAAGCGTTTCGCCAGCGCCGCGCTCCCAAACACGTAGCTTAACGTATTCACGAGAAATCACTTCCATAAAGCCAATATTGGCCTTTTGTGGGAAACGTTCATGGTGTTCAAGGAGTGGTCCAAGTGTAGCTACCTCTGCGGTTTCTACACTATCGACAATAATCACGCCATGAGGATTGCCCATAGAAACCGCGCTACAAAACACCGTATGTTCGTCGGCTCTTAAAATATAGGTGTTTTCTTGTTTGTTTGCACGAAACGGAATGGCTTGTGGGTTAAAGTTTGGTTTGCCCATATTCACGGTAACTTGGCCGTCTTTTTCGGTATAAAGGGTGATATTGCCGCCCTTTGTAGAGACACAAACCTTGTGTTTGTTCGTTAAGCCCTTCATGCGGACAAAACGAGCAAAACAGCGAGCACCGTTACCACACTGCTCAACTTCGTTACCATCGGCATTGAAAATACGATAATGAAAATCTAAGTCCGGGGAATAAGGCGCTTCAACCATCAACAGCTGATCAAAGCCAATTCCAAAGTGGCGATCTGCTAACTTCTTAATTTGGTCTCGAGACAAAAACACATTTTGGGTGACATTATCTATCACCACAAAGTCGTTGCCTAAACCATGCATTTTTGAAAAGTTTATAAACATAGAGTGGTTATCTTTTGGTATAAAACCATGGCCTCACTTTACTAATACTTTGCCATGGATACCTCGACTAGGGAAGCTGCTTGGCATTAAGCCTTGTTTTGCACCCCTAGGATGTATCCAAGTCGGATTATTGTGGCAGTAGTTGCTCAAATTGCCATAGAGATTCTAACGGCTCTCTTTGGCGGATTAGGTGGTGTTGGTTGTTATCAACCATGACCTCTGCACAGCGGGGGCGTGAGTTATAATTTGAACTCATGGTAAAGCCATACGCGCCTGCACTGCGCTGTACTAATAAGTCGCCAGCCTTAATTTTAAGTACTCGGTCTTTACCTAGAAAGTCACCCGTTTCACACACTGGACCAACCACGTCGTAATTTATCGCGTCAACGTCGTCTCGCGGTGTGGCTGGTACGATATTTTGCCAAGCCTGATAAAGCGATGGTCGTAACATGTCGTTCATACCAGCATCAACAATGGCAAAATGCTTATGCTCGGTTGGCTTAATAAATTCGACTTTAGTCACCAACACACCGGCATTGGCAGCAATCGCTCGACCAGGCTCAAAAATGAGTTCTAGATCATTGAACTGCGCCAATCGCGCTTTAATCTCTGCAGCGTAAGCACTCGGATGCGGCGGTTTTTCACCGTCATAGGGCACGCCAAGACCGCCACCGATATCGAGGTGATGCAAGTAAATTCCCGCTTTTTCAAGTTGAGAGATTAGAGTCAGCACTTTATCTAACGCCGCTAAAAATGGATTAACCTCAACCAACTGAGAGCCGATGTGGAAGTCGATCCCAACCACTTTTAAACCCGGAAGGGCATACGCGAGCTGGTAAACATCAAATGCGGCTTTGATATCAATACCAAATTTGTTCTCTTTTAACCCGGTTGAAATATAGGGGTGAGTTTTTGCATCGATATCTGGGTTTACACGCAATGAAATTGGCGCAATTTTATCCAGTCTGGTTGCCACTTCACTGATGCGGTGAAGCTCTGCAATTGACTCAACATTAAAGCATTTAATCCCAGTCTCAAGCGCAAACGCAATTTCATCTTCCGTTTTCGCAACACCAGAAAAAACGACTTTTTGAGGATCTCCCCCTGCTTTTAGCACTCGCGCAAGTTCACCCTTCGACACGATATCAAAACCAGAACCAAGCTGAGCCAAGACATTCAACACGGCGATATTTGAATTCGCCTTTACTGCGTAGCACACTAAGTGGGGATGACCGGCTGCGGCATCCGTAAAAGCGTGATAATGCCGCGTTAAAGTCTTCTTCGAGTAGACATAGCAAGGAGTACCATATTGCTCGGCGATTGTGGTTATGGCGACATCTTCAGCGAATAACTCGCCATCTTGATAATTGAAATAATCCATTTTAACGCTCCTGTTGTTCTGCTTCAGGCTGGTTTGCTTGTGCTGCTTTCGGTTGGTTTGGTTTTTTAGCCTGTTGTTCAGGCAAATAAAGCGGACCGCTTTGACCGCAACCCGATAATCCGATTAAAGTAGTAAAAACAAGTGCCGTTACGCTAAATTTATAAGGTGTCGCTTTCATTAGATAATTCGTGTCAGTGCCTTTATAATCGCAGAGTAACAGAATTGATAAAAAAAGCAGCTTTTCGCTATTGAAATTTCGTCTTCATCAAATTGCTCAAATAGCGAGTTAAGCTTAGGCACCATGCCGCAGTGCGTCAGTAAGAGGAAATCACGATGACAGAAAGTGAATATCATGAGTTAGCCGATGCGCTAATGTTGACTATTGAAGAGCAGATCGATGATTGTGACGCTGATTTAGATTACGAATCAGCATCGGGAATTCTAGAAATTATTTTCCCTGACAAGAGCAAAATTGTTATCAACAAACAAGCACCATTGCACCAAGTCTGGGTGGCGACTAAGTTTAATGGTCATCACTTTGAGTTGCGTGGCGATCAGTGGATTGATAATCGCTCCGGTGCTGAGTTTTGGCAATTTATGAGCGACGCGGCGACTAAACAGGCAAATATCGCAATAGAGTGGCAGCACGATTAATGTTGGAGTTTGTAGACTATCCTGCCAAAGGACAACATAAAGCGAGTATTATTTGGCTCCATGGTTTAGGCGATTCAGGAAACGGCTTTTTACCCATTGCCTCTGAGTTAAACCTGCCTGAGGAATTGGGTGCACACTTTATTTTTCCACATGCACCAGAGCAGCCGGTCACCATAAATGGTGGTATGGTGATGCGTGCATGGTATGACATTAAATCATTTGATCTGGATAAAAGAGCGGATGAGCAAGGTGTGCGAGACTCATCAGCTCAGGTTGAAGCGTTAATTCAGGCACAGTTAGATAAAGGTATTCCAGCTAACCGCATTATCTTAGCTGGATTTTCTCAAGGGGGCGTGATCGCGCTCCATCTTGCACCGCGTTTAACTGTTAAATTGGCTGGTGTCATGGCACTATCAACTTATATGTGTGTGCCTGAAAAACTCAGCGCAGAAGCACAGCAAAGCGAGCTCACTATTTTTATGGCGCATGGCAGTGCTGATCCTGTCGTGCCTATGTTTGCAGGTGAGCACGCATTTAACACGTTACAACAGCAAGGCTATGAAGTGAGCTGGCAAGACTACCCAATGGAGCATCAGGTCTGTCTTGACGAGTTAAAAGCCATTCGCGCTTGGTTAATTACGAGACTGAGCGATTAATATTAAGTGGTATAAGGTACTGGTGACAGATACAGGAGCAAAGCAATGTCACAAAAGATTGTCATAAAAACGTCGGTGAGTAAGCAACCCTCAGAGCCCTCAGCGGTGACCTATCAATGGCACTGGAAACGCATTTTTATGGCAACGGTAGCATTTGCTGGCATTGCGACCGCGGGGGTTTATGGTGTCGTGAATAACGTCAATGCAGATGAAGATGATACCCAAGTGGCAGTACCTATGCATGCCACCATTGCGCAAACCGATACATCACTGAATGACTCTCCTGAATCAGTAGACTCTAATGAAGAGCGTGAGGGCGAGCAGCTAAGTGCGGATACCTCACCTGATACCGTTTTAACGACGCCCTCAATAGAGGTCGCTCAAGTCATTGCACTAGACCAAGAACAGCAACAAGCTTCTGAAGAAACAGAAACAGAAACAGAAACAGAAACAGAAACAGAAACAGAAACAGAAACAGAAACAGAAACAGAAACAGAAACAGAAACAGAAACAGAAACAGAAACAGAAACAGAAACAGAAACAGAAACAAGGGCTGAAGCTAAAAATCAATTTGATGCTGAAGCGCGCATAGCCAGTGTCGCGCTAGGGGCAAAAATCGACACGCAATTTATCAGCCGCGCTGTACTCACTACTATGATTGATGACCGCGAACCAACGAATGTGTTGAAAGAGGTAATTGCGACCACTCAGTTTAGTGACAAGCTGTACTTTTTCACTGAAGTGCACGCGCTTAAGGATCAAGTGGTGTCGCACCTGTGGTTTCATCAAGACGAGCTGATGGCAGAAGTGGAGCTGCCGATCCAAGCCGCGCGCTACCGTACTTATTCAAGTAAGAACGTCATGCCGAGTCAAACCGGAGATTGGCGTGTTGAGGTGGTGACGCAGTCTGGACAACTGCTTGCTCAAAAGACGTTCCGCATTGTGGATAATAGTCAGCAATAATCTTACTCGCAGTATTGTGTATGGCAGCACGAGACCGACTGCCATCACCACATAGTTAACTCTTTGCAGCGGCAATAACGCTGCAATAAATGAAAGGCAAATCATGACAGAACAAGTTTCCATATTACGTATTGCAACGCGCAAAAGTGCTTTGGCGCTATGGCAAGCCGAATTTGTTAAGGCAGAGCTTGAAAAACACCATGCGAACCTAAAAGTAGAGCTCGTGCCGATGTCGACGAAAGGCGACAAGATCTTAGATACACCACTGGCAAAAATTGGCGGTAAAGGGTTGTTCGTCAAAGAGCTTGAGCAGGCCATGTTAGAAGGGCGCGCAGATATTGCAGTGCATTCAATGAAAGATGTACCTGTTGATTTCCCTGAAGGGCTCGAGCTGCATACTATTTGCGAACGCGAAGACCCAAGAGACGCGTTTGTGTCTAATACTTATACCTCACTGGCAGAGTTGCCAGAGGGCGCTGTGGTTGGCACATCAAGCTTGCGTCGCCAATGTCAAATTCGAGCGGCTCGTCCGGACTTAATCATTAAAGACTTACGCGGTAATGTGAATACTCGCCTAGCTAAGCTCGATGCGGGTGAGTTTGATGCCATTATTTTGGCCGCCGCGGGACTTATCCGGTTAGAAATGATGGATAGAATCGCAAGTTACATTGAACCTGAGGCTTCATTACCGGCCAATGGTCAAGGCGCTGTCGGCATCGAGTGTCGTAGCGATGATGCTCAAACTAAAGCATTCCTCGCACCACTGGAGCACACTGATACACGTATTCGTGTACTTGCCGAGCGGGCGATGAACCGCCGTTTGGAAGGAGGATGTCAGGTTCCTATAGGTGCTTACGCCGAAGTCTCGGGCGATCAGGTGCACTTGCGCGGTTTAGTAGGTGCTGTCGATGGCAGCGAAATTTTGCGCGGCGAATGCTCAGGTATGGTTGCAGAGGCTGAGCAACTTGGAATTCAATTGGCAGAATCCTTACTTGCGCAAGGTGCAGATAAAATTCTTGCTGAGGTTTATAGGGACGCTTAAATGAAAGTTGTGCTAACTCGACCCGTTGGCAAATCAGAGCCTTTATCTGAGTTGCTGACACAGCAGCAAATTAGCTCAGTGATTTGCCCAGTATTGCAGCTTAACGAAGTGGTGGTGAGTGACACCGCCAAAGCAATGATAAGCGAAGCCGAGTTAGCTATTTTTGTCTCGCCAGATGCGGTGCGATACTTTCACCAATTAGAAGTACCATTAGCTGGACATTGCGCAGCTTTTGCTGTTGGCGAAGGCACGGCCGATGCTATCCAGCAGACCCTAAATATCAAGGCTAAATACCCTAAACAACCTGATTCCGAAGGCTTGCTTGCACTCCCGCAGCTGTCCTCTGTTGAGGGCAAGCGTGTATTGTTGGTCAAAGGGAAAGGCGGGCGTCCCGTTATTGCGCAAACTTTAAAAGCGCGGGGGGCCATCCTTGACAGTTTGGTGGTTTATGAACGCGTTGCCGTAAAAGACAATGCAGATGGCTGGTTAGACCACTGGCGAAGCCAGCAGATTGAAGGTATAGTCATTACCAGTAATAGTGCAGCGGATGCGATTTTTAATACGCAGTCGTCAGCAAGTAAAGATTGGTTGGCTCAGCGCACTTTCTTTGTTGTGAGCCAACGTATTGCTGAGCATGTACAGCAATCCTATAACATCGAACAGTCTCAAATTGTGGTATGTCATGGCCCTGATAATCGTGCCATCGCAGGGAGTATCATCGACTATACCAAGCAGCAAGGGCGCAAAATGACTCAGTCTGAATCGCAAACAAAGAATACAAATACCCAGCAAGCTGCAAAAGCAGCAGAGCAAACCGTAACGCCACATCACGCTAAGGCTGGTGTGAGTAAGGTTGCGCTCCTTGCATTATTAGTGGCACTGGGTAGTGGCGCTGGTGCTGGCTATGTTTATTTGCAACAGCAACAACAGTTGCAACAAGCGTTGTTAGCTAACCAAGCGATTAACGCTGAAAATCAGCTACTAAACACACAGCTGAGTGGCGCTAAATCGCAACTTCAGCGAGTAGAAAATGTGCTTGATTCGTTGCAAGACAATGTCGCAAAGCGATTGGCTGAGCAGCAGCAACATGTGGAAACCCAGCTAACGCAGACGCTTGCCAAGGCGCAGCAGCAAGTAAGCGGTGCCGTGGCCTCTGAGGCATTGTATTTACAGCGCCTTGCTGCATTTAAGGTCGCGGCAGAGCAAGATTATCTTGGCGCAATCGCTATTCTGCAGCGCTTGCAAGAGAGCTTAGAGTCTGAGTCCAACACGGCTGCTGTTAAGCAGGCGATTGCTACAGATATTGCGGCTTTGAAGGCCTTACCAAAGCCACAAACGGAGTCACTTTACTTTGAGCTTCATGGTTTATTGTCTCAAGTTGATACGCTAACGATCAAAACCAAGCAGATTCCGCAAAAGGCAGCGAGTGAAGATGCTGCGCTATCGCAACAGGTTGATGATTGGCAAGCGAACTTAAAGCGCTCTTGGCGGGGGTTGGTTGATGCCTTTATTACCATACGCCACCATGATGAAGTGGTGATAGACCCACTCTTAGATAAAAACGAGCAGCTGCTTATACGCACGCAGCTGCGTGCTTATTTAACCCAAGCACAAACCGCATTAATAGATCAACAGGCGAGCATTTACTTCAGTGCGCTTGATAGTGCAGCCGACACATTGGCGCGTTATTTTGATACGCAACACGCGCCTGTGAGCGCGATGCAGCAGGCTTTAAACAAGCTGAGCCGCAGTGAAGTTCAGCGCCAAGAGTCGATTGAGCTTGCCACCCCAGCAGCAGTAAAAGGGTGGCTAAAATGATGGCAAAAATCATCACCTTCGCGCTTATCTTTATCGCGCTAGCCGCCAGTCATTTGCTCATTGATGAGAAAGGCTATGTGTTGATCTCTTTCAATCAAACCACGATTGAAGGCAGCATAGTGTCTTTCACTATCTTGTTGTTGCTTGTCATCACCGCTTTAGTGTTGTTGGGTAAGGTAGTGCGTTGGTCGTGGCATCGCCTAGTCAATACGAAAGGTCATTTTTCCAGAAAGCGCAAACTAAAAGCGCAACAAGCATGGAACGAAAGTTTGTGGCTATTTATTAACGGCGAAGTGGAACAAGCCGCAACTTTGTTGACGAAAACGCCGCAGCCGGATGAACGCCAAGACTATGTGCGTGCCATCGCAGCCAAAGCGGCGTTAAAACAAGGAGATGTTGTCAAAGCGAATACGGAGCTAGAAGCAATATCAGATGACAACCAAGGGCAGCTCGCGGCACTATGGCTAGAGGCAAATAATAGTGAACAGGCGTTGGCTTTACTTGATGATAAAATGTCTGCGGCTAAACCAACGTCTGCGGTGCTTAGCGGTTACATTTTAGCTTGCCTACAGGCTAAGCAACCCGAGCTGGCCGCTGCACAAATCGCGAAGTGGCACAAAAAGCTCAATTGGAGTGATACGCAGTGGCAGAGTGTGTTCGAGCGTATGTTTGTAATAGCCCCAGAGCAAGCAGACACTTTGTTTAATATGCTACCTAAGGCAGTAAAAGCGCATGCAATACCTGCTCTTAATAAGGTGAAGCTGCAACAGGGACGCATAGCGGAAGTGTTGGGCGAGCTCAAGAAGCTGCTTAAACAAGGTCAATATCACCAGTTGGCGGACTATCTGCAACACAGCACGCAAAGTAATAATGAACTCAAGTTAGCACTGCAGCAGCAATTGAAAAAACATCCAGATGACAAGGAGTTGCTGTTCTCATTGGCTTGCCTTTGCAATGCTGAGGGGGATTACGAACTTGCTGCGAAGATCTTTGATTCTTTAAGCGCAAACCCTTGGGAAGCGCGCTGGAGTAAGCAAGCTCAGCTCGCCTACGAAAAAATGCATACCTACGAGAAAGCGTATTTAATCGCAAAATCGTAACGAAAAGCCTGCGCAGCAATGTGCAGGCTTTTTTGTACTAAAGTTAGCTATACTCAATTCTGACATATGTCCTTGCTATCTCAGTTTAGGTGCGTATGATCCCAAAAATTTTAACTGCAAATCGAGTCTCTTATGATCAATAACACACTCCCACTATTAGATTTACATCGCCACTTAGATGGTAACGTTCGTGCTACAACGATTTTAGAACTTGGCCAGCAGTTTAATATGGATTTACCAGCAACGGATCTCGAAGGTCTACGCCCGCATGTTCAAGTGTTGGACAATGCACCTAATCTAATGGCGTTTCTTGAAAAACTAGATTGGGGCGTAAAGGTACTAGGTGACTACGATGCTTGTCGCCGTATTGCGATTGAAAATGTTGCCGACGCAGTTGCACAAGGTATTGATTACACTGAGCTAAGGTTTAGCCCTTACTACATGGCAAAAACCCATAATCTACACCCGCAGGGCGTTGTTGAAGCCGTAGTCGACGGTGTACAAAGTGCAGTTAAAGGCCAAGACATTAAGGTTAACCTGATCGGGATTATGTCACGCACATTTGGTGTTGAGAAATGCCAATATGAGCTAGACGCGCTACTTGCCTTTAAAGAGCAGTTGGTTGCGATTGACCTCGCGGGTGACGAGCTGGGCTTCCCGGGCGAGCTGTTTATTGAACATTATAAGCAGGTTCGCGATGCTTACCTTGGTGTGACGGTACATGCTGGCGAAGCTGAGGGCGCGGTAAGTATCTGGCAAGCCATTAAAGAACTTGGTGCAACACGTATCGGTCACGGAGTTAAAGCAATCCATGACCCAGCTCTGATGGACTATTTACGTGATAATCGTATCGGGATCGAGTCTTGCCTAACCAGTAATATCCAAACAAGTACTGTCGAAAGTTTAACCACGCATCCATTGAAAGCATTTTTAGATCATGGTGTATTGGCAACCATCAATACCGATGACCCTGCGGTTCAAGGTATCGAGTTGGACAACGAGTATAGCCATGCAGCTGCGGCGGCAGGTTTAGATTTTAGTGATATCCATAAAGCGCAGCGCAATGCGGTTGAGATTGCCTTTTTAAGCGAAGCTGATAAAAAAGCGTTGCTTGCAAAGAAAGCGTAGGCTGAAATTGCTGTGTGGGATCACCCCGCACAGCTAAGATAACTCTCTTTTAGCGCCGCAACGACTTGGCTACGTGTCACAATTCCAATCACTTTGCCTTCATTGAGTACGGGATAAACCTTAGGACTATTTTGCTGCATACGTTGTGCAAGGTCGACAACGGTTGTTGCAGCTTCGATACTGAGGGCAGGCGTAGCCAGTAAGTCTCTCAGCTGTACTTTACCATCACAAAAGTAGCTGGAATTAAGCAAAGGCTTGAGTAGCTGCTGCTCTGAAATAAATCCAACAAGATGACGCTGTGCATCTATCACTGGCGCACCAATTAAATGATGCTTTTGTAGCAAACTAATCGCGTCGGTTAGTTCGGTCTCGGCGGTTAACTGTGGGAAATCGGGTGACATGATGTCACGAACATAGAGTTTACTCATCATATTTCTCGCGGTGTTTGTGTGTAATATGAGAGTAGCGGGTGAGACTGCTTTGGTAAAATGGATTGTTTTGATTGGTTCGTTCTGTTTTTCCAATGTGTGACTAAACACCTGCCACACATTGGATAAATTGCTATTAAATAACTTGGCTTAAGTTACTTAATAAACGCAAAAGCGTCGGCGTACATAAAGTCGCGCTCAGCTCCATGATTGATAAAGTCATCACGCACGATACCTATCATGTCAAAGCGGCCAGCCATATAAATACTGTACGGTTCTAAAGAAACGATATCTTTCATCACAGCCTGATGAACGAAGCCGCGATGGCCTTGCCATGCCTCACTGGCATTTTCTACCACAGGAATAAACTGAAAGTGTTTATTTGAGGCGGCCCAAGCTTCCATCTCCGCTTTTGCATATAGCGCAGATTCTTCTTTTACACCCCAATAAAATAAAACAGGTTGGTCGTAACCTGTTTCAGCCAAGTGATCGGCCATAGATTTGACATAAGAAAACCCAGTGCCGCCGGCAAGTAGAACTAGTGGACGCGCTTGATCAACACGGATCTGAGATACGCCAAGACCAACTTCTAATGCAACGGTTTGCTTTGTATCAAAAGCGTTACGTAGGTGATTTAGTGATTGCATGGCATAAGAGTCTGCGCCAGAAGCACCGATATGTAACTCTAACTGCTCTGTTTTTGAAGGGCTGCTGGCAATCGAGAAAGCACGTTTGTCTTTTTCACCAAGTACCAATTGCAGATACTGGCCGGCTTCGAATTGCACCGCTTCTTCAGGTTTTAATATAACTTTGTGAACAAATTCCGTAAGAGGTGTAATTGAGACAACCTCTGCTGCTAATACTTGCATGTGTTACCTTTATTAAGCACGTGGCTAAAGTCTGTGCACTCTAGCATAGCTGAGTGCACAATGTTAGATGATATATGTCATTTGATGGTGATCCCTAGGGTATCCCAAATTTCGTCAACGCGTTGTTTAACCTTGGGATCCATAACGATAGGCTCGCCCCATTCACGGTCGGTCTCACCCGGCCACTTGTTGGTTGCGTCCATACCCATTTTAGAACCAAGTCCGGACACAGGGGAAGCAAAATCGAGATAATCAATAGGCGTGCTTTCAACTAAGGTGGTGTCTCTTGCGGGATCCATACGTGTTGTTATCGCCCAAATCACATCATTCCAGTCGCGAGCATTTACATCATCATCACAAACAATGACAAACTTGGTGTACATAAATTGTCTAAGGAAAGACCATACGCCCATCATCACGCGTTTAGCATGACCCGGATACTGCTTTTTCATGGTGACGACCGCCATGCGGTATGAGCAGCCTTCTGGTGGAAGGTAAAAATCGACGATTTCCGGAAATTGCTTTTGTAAAATCGGCACGAATACTTCGTTGAGCGCAACACCAAGAATAGCTGGCTCATCAGGCGGGCGGCCCGTATAAGTGCTGTGATAAATAGGATCTTTGCGATGTGTCATATGAGTGACAGTCATTACAGGGAAGTCGTCAACTTCATTGTAGTAGCCTGTGTGATCGCCATATGGGCCTTCTGGCGCGAGCTCGCCCGGTTGAATATATCCTTCTAAGACGATTTCGGCACTCGCTGGTACTTGCAGTTCGTTTGAAATTGATTTAACAACCTGCGTCTTACTACCACGCAGTAGACCTGCAAATGCGTATTCGCTTAGCGTATCTGGAACTGGGGTTACCGCACCTAAAATCGTCGCCGGATCAGCGCCAAGTGCAACAGATACCGGATACGGTTCGCCGGGGTGCTCTTTGCACCACTCCTGAAAATCAAGCGCACCGCCACGATGTGATAGCCAGCGCATAATAATTTTGTTTTTACCCAATAGCTGTTGACGATAAATCCCTAGGTTCTGACGCTTTTTATAAGGACCTTTGGTTACCGTTAACCCCCATGTAATTAAAGGTGCGGCATCACCAGGCCAGCAATGTTGAATAGGTAGTTTAGTGAGATCAACCTCATTATCGCTCAGTACAACTTCCTGACATGGGGCTTTTTTCACTTCTTTGGCTGGCATATTCAACACTTGTTTGAATACCGGTAGCTGGCCAATGGCTTCTTTAATTCCCTTCGGTGGATCGGGTTCTTTTAAAAAAGCGAGTAACTTGCCGACTTCTCTTAGTTCACTGACATCGCTTTGTCCCATCCCCATTGCGACGCGCTTTGGTGTGCCAAATAGGTTAGCCAGTACCGGAATGTCATAACCAACAGGGTTTTCAAATAGGATAGCGGGTCCACCTGCTCGCAGCGTTCGGTCTGCAATTTCAGTCATTTCTAGTTTGGTGGAAATGGGCTGCTTGACGCGAACAAGTTCTCCTTGTTTTTCAAGCTGGGCTATAAAATCTCGTAAGTCTTGGTATTTCATCGGCGCACTGTGAGTTGAGTTTGGCCTAGTATATCAACTAGGCATATTTTTCCTAGCTGTACGGATGGGATGGTGAAAAGGTTTAGTGACTCACTTTTGCGTCTACACTATTGCGAAATAGACTACACTTTCAGAGCGTATCGGCTTGTCAGTACGCCGGAGCAAGTGTATAAATTGTTATAAAAAGATGTGTGTGTTGAGTTGTTTTGATATGAAACAAGCAAAAATCGACTTTCGATGTAGCTCACATACCCTTTGCGCTATAGTCGCCGCGGTTGCATAAAACGATATCCTGAGGGGTCTGAGTTTGAAGTTGATGTCAAAATTGCTCGGGGGGCTGCTGTTGCTGTTTTGTATTTCAGCACCAGCTAACGAGTTACCATATTATACTTTTTCTAATCATAGCGCGGTGATGTTGATCATCGAGCCCACGTCTGGAAAAATTTTGGATGCCAATAAGGCTGCTGCCGCATTCTATGGTTATAGCGAGGCGGTACTAGAATCAAAAGTCATTCAAGATATCAACTTATTTACCGCCGAGCAGGTTGCCAATGAGCGTCAAGCGGCATTAAATGAAGGCCGCAATTATTTTATCTTCCAACATCAAACTGCAGACGGTAGTACTAAAACAGTGAGTGTTCACTCAACGCCGTTTGAAGATAGCGATGGTAAACCAAGGTTACTTTCTATCATTCAAGATATGAGTGAGCAGCGTAAGCTACAGCAAGATCTTTGGCATTACCAAGCCAATCTTGAACAACAGGTCATGCTGCAGACTGAAAAAATCAAGCAAGCCAATATGGTACAGGTCATTTTGTTAACTGCGGTAATTGCTGTGCTTATTCTATCGATGGCGGTATTGATGACCGTTTTGGTCAGGCTAAGGCGCTCCAATCAGCGAGCACAAGACCAAGGTGCGAAGCTCAGTGCCATTTTTGATGGTATTAAAGCATATCTGGTGTTTACGGATGAAACTCATCACATTGAAGCCGCTAATGGCTCAGTGTTAAAGGATTTTGATAGTTTAGAAGCGTTAAAATCAAAATCTATTTATACCTTATTTGATGTGCTTGATAGTGAAAAGCTGCTAACGGAAGGAACGCTTGAGTGCCAACTTGATGCGCGTTTTGGTTATCGCAATGTGCGGGTTTCTTGTGCCCCGGTGGTAAGTGAAACACAAGCAAAACTGGGTTTTATCTATGTTATTCAAGATATTACGGAAGAGCTTGAGAACGAAAGAGAACAGCGCTTGGCAAGTACGGTATTTTCGACAACCTCTGAAGGTGTGTTGGTCTCCGACAAACATAATCAAATCCAAATGGTAAATCGTGCATTTAGCGAAATTACAGGCTTTGGCATGGATGAAGTGATAGGGGAGACTCCATCAATCCTGAACTCTGGACGTCACGATGAGCGCTTTTTCAACGCGTTATATGATGACTTGGTTAACAAAGGCCATTGGGAGGGAGAGATTTGGAACAAGCGCAAAAATGGTGAAATTTATCCGAGTTGGCTGCAAGTATCTGCAGTATTTAACGATGCTCGGGAAATTGATATGTATGTTGCGTTATTCAGTGATATTACCTCGAGAAAACGTAACGAACAGTTGATGTGGCAGCAAGCCAACTTTGATAGTTTGACAGGTCTTGCAAACCGCCATCATTATCACGTTAAATTTGATTTAGCGTTAAAACGAGCAGCTCAGCTAGAAGAGCGCTTTGCAATTTGTTTTATCGATCTTGACCGCTTTAAAGCAGTGAATGACACGCTTGGACATCATATTGGTGATCTACTACTCAAAGAAGCTGCAAACCGTATTAATGAGTGCGTGCGCAGTTCTGATACCGTTGCAAGATTAGGTGGGGATGAGTTCGCGTTATTGCTACAAGATATAAGTTCTATCAGTGATTTAGAGCAGGTTGCGACTAAGATTTTACGTGCACTAGCCAACCCTTTTCATTTGGAAGGGCACGAAGCTTATGTATCCGGTAGTATGGGGATCACGCTTTACCCAGATGACGGCACCGATCGAAAAATCTTGCTACGTAATGCCGATAGTGCAATGTATAAAGCGAAGGAGCATGGTCGCGACTGTTTTCAATTCTATACTTCAGCGATGCATCAACATGCCAAAGCGCGTAGCGTGTTAGAAAGTGCCTTGCACAAAGCGCTGTCTAATCGAGAATTATCACTGGTGTACCAACCTATTTTTTCACAGCTTGGTAGAGGCGACCTCGTTGGCTGCGAGGTGTTGTTAAGATGGAAAAGTGAGTTGCTAGGCCATGTTTCTCCAGAGCAATTTATTCCCGTTTGCGAAGAACTAGGGCTTATCTTACCCATTGGAGAATGGGTGCTGTATCACGCTTGTTCTCAAGTTAAAGCTTGGCAAGACAACTACGGTAGACCCTTATTTATTGCAGTTAACGTTTCTAGTATCCAGTTTAAACGCCAAGATATGGTTGCATTAGTAAGAAAAGTACTTAAAGACACCAGACTAGAAGCTAAATATCTGACATTGGAAATCACAGAGTCAGTACTAGTTGAAAACTCAGACAAAATATTGTCACAATTAAAAGCATTAAGAGAAATCGGCGTAGAACTGGCGATTGACGACTTCGGTACTGGATATTCGTCGTTGAGTTATCTCAAGCGCTTCCCGCTTTCTAAATTGAAAATTGATAGAACCTTTATTCGTGATTTACCTGAAGATGAAGAAGATAAAGCGCTCGTCAGTGCGATTATATTGATGGCGCATAAATTGAACTTAAGGGTCATTGCGGAAGGGGTTGAAACCCCCGCACAATGCATGTTTTTAAAGAATTTACTGTGTGATATGACACAAGGCTATTTTCATTCTAAACCGGTGGCACAACAAGAGTTTGAAGCAAACGTTTTGACTGTGCAGTATCACAAGCAAAGTCACAGTTAACAGGGGTGGTCTTGGCATAACTTAGCCAGGGCTGTCTGTGCTTTATGATTACCTTGCTCTGCGGCAAGTTTAAGCCAGTGGATCGCTTTTTTAATGTCTTTTGCACCGCCTTCACCGTCGCGAAGCATTGTCCCATAGTTATATTGTGCCCAAGGGTTGCCGGTTTTAGCCGCTGCTGCAAATCCCGTTTTTGCTTCTTCAAAGTTTCCTTGGCTGTAAGCGTGAATTGCTTCTTGGTTCTGTGCAGAGATCTTAGGTCCATTATATAGTGGCTTCGGCTTTTTAAATCTTTGTCTAACAACGCCGCCGAGTACATGGATCCCTACAGGCCTGTATACGGAGACTATGGTTTCATCGTCAAGTAAGTCTAATAGATTGTCTTTTTCTAGCGTCAGCCTTTGTGGCTTAAAATAATGATCGGTCATTAGCATGCTGACACGGATATCTCGGGTGATGTTACGCATTGTTCGATAAGTGTAGGCACTTTCCTTCACTTCAATGTTGTCATCTGTCAGCTCAGTAATTTGTAATATCTGAAAAGCAGGATCATAAACTTGCCCAGTGTTCTTGCCAGCGTCAAAAATAATCAGGTCATCGATTTGTGGGGATGCTAAGTATGTTTGATAACTAGCGATTTGTTGTTGATGCTGGTTATAAAAGTAAAATGCAATAGTGACCACAATTAGTGCCGACACGGCAACTTTATATTTACTGATGAAGTTGAATATTGTGTCGTAAAAGGAAAAAAATACGCTTTTGATTTCCATATTCTATTAGTTAGTTAGGTGTGGGTATGTCTAAGGTAGGCAACTTGAGTGTAGGGGACAAGTGTACTTGTCCCCATAAGTGTAAGATTTTATTTCCCTGCCATTTTCGTTTTGGCATCGGCTGCCATTAAGGCAAATACGGCGTATGCCGCGGTATTTTGCTTTAGTTTTTCTGGATCGACTTTATCAAGCGTGTCATCGGCTGTGTGGTGATAATCAAAATAATCGGTTCCATCTTGGTGTAAAGCGAAGATTGGCGCTGATGTAGCATTTTTCAGCGGAATTAAGTCAGGACCACCATGTGCGCTATTCTTGCCAATATAAGTAACGCCAAGTGGCGCCAATTGTTTTGCAATCTCACGCACAACCGGTAAGGAAGCGGCATTTACGTTTGATTCAAACGCATACACTACATCTGCACCAAAATCGGACTCGGATGCGGCTACGATGCGGTCTAATTCTGCCTGATGCTTTTTAAAATAAGCTTTTGCTCCCCAAAGACCGAGTTCTTCTGCTGCAAATAGGACTACGCGGACACTACGTTTAGGGCGTTTTACATCGGCAATATGCTTAGCTGCCGCCATCGTTAATGCAACACCAGCACCATCATCGAGTGCACCAGTACCCAGATCCCAAGAGTCTAAGTGACCACCAATCAAGACATATTGCTCTGGAAACTCAGTACCAGAGAATTCACCGATGACGTTATAACTGGTTCCTTCACCTAAGTCCTCAGTTTGAATATTTAGCGCGACTTTAACTGCATGACCAGAGTTGATAAGGCGTGCTAGCTGATCCGCATCTGGGTTGGCAACTGCAGTGGACGGGATCTTTGTCACTCCCGCTTTATAGTGACTGCCGCCAGTGTGCGCGAAGCGGTGGTGGCTGGTGCTGACTGAGCGCATCATATAGGCGATAGCGCCTTTTTTAGCCGCTTCTACGGCGCCGCTATTACGAGCTCTTACTGCCGGTCCATAGCCATTACCATCAATATCGCGGTTCATGCGGTAATTAATAAAAGCTATTTTACCTTTTAAGCTGTTGTCTGGCGCAGCAATCAGCTCATCGAGAGTTTCAAACAACACCACTTCGCCACTTAAGCCATCTTTTGGTGTACTGACACTGTTACCGAGCGCTGTAAGGTGTAGCGGTTGTTCGCTCGGTATCAGGATTTTTGCAGACTCATGGTAGCGGCGCCATTCAGGAAAGGTCGCTTTCTCAAGCCAGACTTTGTCAAAGCCCAGTTGCTCAAATTGTTTCTTTGCCCAAGCTACCGCTTTTTTATCATTTTCGGTACCCGGTAAGCGTGGGCCTACTTCTGTGGTGAGGGATTCTAGTAGTTGCCAACTTAGGTTGCTGTGGCTTGCGGCTTCTCTAACTTGTTTAACTTGTTCTAATTGTTGTGTAGTAAATTCTTCGGCTTGCAGTGCTGTACTCAAACCTGCGCTTAATAAACCAAATGCCAATAGTGATTTAAACTTCATGATAATCCTTGGTAAAAATGGAGTTACCGAGAGATTAAAGCATAAATTGTGATGTAAGTCCGTGTATTGCGATGAGGATAATTCATCCACAATCTAGGGGGGCTTTATCTTGGAATAATAGAGTAAAGCGGTTAGCGAATTTACACATTTGGTATAAAATACGCGATTAAGATAGCGAATAGGAAAGCACTGTGTCGATCACTTCATTTTCTCAATTACCTCTAAACCAAGCGCTTGCTCAGCGCCTTGTAGATCTTAACTACATGGTGCCAACAGCAGTACAGTCTGTGAGTTTAGCGCCGGCGCTGACCGGACGAGATTTAGTCGTGAAAGGGAAAACTGGATCTGGTAAAACACTGGTGTTTTCACTTGCGCTGCTGAATAAGTTGCAGCCCGAGTGCAATGAAGTTCAGGCTTTGGTGTTATGTCCAACGAGAGAGTTGGCTGATCAAGTCGCACAAGAGATCAGAAAAATGGCGGCTTTAATTGGTAACGTCAAAGTGCAAACACTCTGCGGAGGAACGCCAATTGAACCTCAAACACGGGCGTTGCAACACGGTGCGCATATTGTTGTTGGTACACCTGGTCGAGTTGAAGAGCATGTTTTTAATGGCTCACTCATGCTAACTGAAACGCAGACTGTGGTATTCGACGAAGCTGATCAGATGCTGGATATGGGCTTTACTGAAGCGCTAGAAAGCATTTTAGTGTATGTCCCTGAAGTTCGACAAACACTAATGTTTAGTGCGACTTACCCAGATAAGATCATGAAACTGGCGAAGCAATATATGCGTGAGCCAGAGTTTGTTGAAGCAAAAGAAGAACAAGCACACCACAGCATTAAGCAAACCTTTTATAAGTTAGACAACAATAAAATGCGCTTTAACGCGCTGAGAGTGCTGTTAATGCAGCACCAGCCGCAAAGCTGTATCGTTTTTTGTAATACCAAAGCTGAGACTAAGCGACTATTCGAAGAATTACGCCAAACCGGACTTGCTTGTGTCGAGTTACATGGCGATTTAGATCAAGGTGAGCGTGAGTGGTCATTGCTCACCTTTGCTAATAAGAGTGCCAATATTTTGGTTGCCACTGACGTGGCCGCTCGAGGGCTCGACGTTGAGGAAGTTGAGCTTGTGGTTAACTATCATTTGGCGCTTGAGCCACAGACGCATATTCACCGTGTTGGTCGTACGGGCCGGGGTGAGCACAAAGGTATCGCAGTATCTCTTTATGGAGAAAAAGAAGCCTTCAAAATAAAACAGTTGGCGGAAATATATGGTCAAGAGCTAAAACATGGCACGTTGCCGGGCCATTCACTGCTCGAAAAACCAGCCTATAAGTCGAATATGGTGACCCTCATGATTGAAGGTGGAAAGCAACAAAAGCTTCGCAAAGGAGATATCGTCGGCAGCTTGACAGGTGAAGAGGGCATTAACTTTAAACAAATTGGTAAAATCAATATATATGATGTACAAACCTTCGTGGCTGTAAAACGCGAGGCAGTAAAGCCTGCACTACGAAAGCTTAACAATAGCAAAATTAAAAATAAGCGCTATAAAGCCCTACGTGCTTAAGGTCTGCTTAAGTATCTCATACTCGTTCATTAAGCGTTTGAAAGCCTCCTCATCACCTGATTTATCTGGGTGATGAGTCAGGGCCAGTTTTCTCCAACATTGACTTAACATCCTGCGATCATATCCGTTAGGCAGTCGCCAGCGTGTTTTAATCGCGTTTAATTCGTCAGCCTTGATATTAATTCGCTGGCGAGCGCCATTGAATGCAAAGCGCTGCCAAAAGTTATCCAACAGAGCACTCACTTCTTCACTGCTGGTTTCATAGTGTTGCCAATCTAAATAGTAGCTTCTGAGCGGATCATCTAATGCTAATTGATGTTCACCTAGTTGTGGAGCTAGATAAACATTGAGCGCTTCAACATGCAGGTATTGACCCTCAGCGAATACTTCTTGCTGAAGTTGGTACAGGGCATTCATGATCAGAAAGTTGCGCTTGAAGAGATTTTTATTTTCATCTTCATCAAGGCGAGGTAGTTGCTGTTGTTCCATCAGAGCGGCGGCAATAGTGTGTACTTTTAAAGATTGATTTTGACAAATTAATTTAAAAATAACATCTGTAAGCGGATTGAACATTGTCGCCTCTTTAGTCTTGGTGTATCTTCACACTACCACGCAGACTAAATGATAAGCAATGGAGAGCAACAATGAATTTATCGAGGCTACTAAAGCCCAGATCTGTGTTTGCGTGTTGTTTTTATCTCTCTACTACTTTTCATGCGGAATATGCAGTGAGTAATACTTCACTCACTGAACGCATTACGGAAATGAAGCTGATTACGAATTGGCAACAAAAAAAAATTCTAGGCAAGGAACTTCTCGCTGAGAAAAAGCTCGGAAAAGAGAAAAAAGTGGACATTTTGTTTAGCCTTGGTAAGTCTGCTTATAGTCACAATCAGTTTAAAGATGCACTAGCTTTTCTTAGTCAGCTAGAATTAATCACCCAGTCAGAGCCCTTAACTGACAACCACTTTACTGCTGTTAAGCTACAAGGGATCTGTAATTTCTATCTCGGTCAATACCAACAGGCAATAGAGTTTTACTCTCGTGCTTTAGCGCTGGCTGAGCAGCGTAATATCCCTATTGAAATGGCTAACTTACACAGCAACCTAGGGTTGGCCTACTTTAAAAACTTTACTTTAGATCTTGCACTACAAAACTATTTAAAAGCGGACGAGCTCTATCAGGAGTTTGGCAATGCTCAAGATCACGCTGACATTCTACTCAATATTTCAGGGGTTTATATTCGTCAAGCTGCCTACGATAAAGCGGAGGAGATGCTACATACCGCGCTTAAAGCTTTTAATGAATTGGGTGATGAATATGGTGTCGCGCTTGCTCATGCAGATCTTGGAGTCCTGTATACGGAAACGAAAAAGCCTGAATTGGCTAAAGCTTCTTATCAGGCCGCCATTACGTATTATGAAGCTCAAAATGATGTTCGCCATTTATCGTACGAATACGTTAACCTCGCACTTCTTAGCTATTCCTTAGATCAGCTTGACGTTGCTGAAAAAGAGGCGAATTTTGCACTTTATTACGCTGAAAAGGCTCAAAACCCCGCTAATGTTATGGAGGCGCAATATACATTAGCACAAATATTTTTTGCACAAGGCAGACTTGTAGAAGCCTTAGCGAATGCTGAGCAAAGTTTAGCTGCCAGCCGATTGATGCACGAGCAGAAGAAGGAGCGAATGTCGCTACGTTTACTAGCGCTAATTGAGGCTGCTCAAGGTAATATACAACAAGCTAGAGAATATGACTCGCAAAATCTGGAAGCGCAAAAGCGCTTAATGAATGATGACGTGCTTAAGCGAATCAATGATTATCGTGCTAAGTATGAAGCGAGTGAGCTTTCTCGAGAAGTTGAAGTGCTCAAGCAAGAGCAAAAATTACAGCTACTGAAAGAAGAGCAGCGCAGCCAGTTACAATTGTTGGGTGTTATCATTGCACTATTAACCTTACTGACAACTTTCGCACTTTACCGACGTAAGGTTGAGCAAAGAGCAAAACTGGAGCTAAGTCAAAAAGTCGCACTTAGAACATCTGAGCTTCAGCAAAAAGCGGATGAGTTAAAAGCGGCAAATCAAGTGAAAAGTCAATTTCTAGCAAACATGAGCCATGAAATCAGAACGCCACTTACTACGGTGCTGGGACATGCAGAAGACTTGTTGGTCGAACAAGATTTAAATGCTCAGGCACAAGCTTCAGTCAGAACTATCTATAATCAAGGGTTACACTTACGAGATCTCGTCAATGATATTCTTGACCTAAGTCGAATCGAAGCTGAGCGCTTAGAGCTTGAATCAACAGAGTTTTCGGTAAGCAGCTTACTTGCGGACTTATGCGATATGTTTCAACAAAATATCCAGAGTAAGGAATTAGAGTTTATCGTTTGTGACCAGGTCAGGGCTAACGCTTACGTGCGTTTAGATTACATTCGAGTAAAACAAATACTAATAAACTTGCTAAGTAATGCCCTAAAGTTTACCGAAAAAGGCCGTATTGAATTAGAAGTATCTGAAACGCACCATGGCTTACAGTTTGTGGTGAAGGACACAGGTATTGGCATGACTGAGCAGCAGATAGGCCGAATTTTTGATAATTTCCAACAAGCTGACAACAGCATAACAAGGCGCTTTGGTGGCTCTGGGCTCGGATTAAGTTTGTCGAGCCAGCTTGCGCATATGATGAATGGTGAAATAAAAGTTCAAAGCATTATTGATAAAGGCAGTATCTTCTCTTTTCATGTACCTTGTACTGTGTATCTCAATGTCGCGGCCACTGAAGCGCAAGAACCTCAGCTAAAGCAACCTTTGTTATCAGGTACTGTGTTGGTTGTAGAGGATCACCCTGAAAACCGCCAATTATTCTCTCGTATGATCGAGCGGACGGGGGCGACGGTCATTGTAGCCGAAAATGGTGCTCGAGCGGTTGAACAGTGTCTTAGTGATTTTCCTGATTTGGTGCTTATGGACATTCAAATGCCAAGAATGGATGGTGTCGAAGCATTAAGGATTATTCGTTCTGCTGGCTATTCTGGGCCGATATACGCGCTAACCGCTAATGTACTGATGGAAGAAGTCAAATCATATATTGATTCTGGATTCAATGGACATATTGGCAAGCCGATTAATAAAAATGAATTGCTGGGAGTTCTGAATACGCATTTGAACTTTGAGCATGGCAAAGCATATGAGCTTAATATCGATTTATCGGACTTAAGAGATAGCTTCGCAAGTACTTTTGAACAAGAGCGTTATTTACTAATTGATGCTTGGCAAAATAAAGAGCTGCTCACACTCCAGGCTATTTGCCATAAGTTGGCGGGGGCGGCATCTATGTTTGAATTTCCCGAACTGGCAAGTATAGCCATAGAATTTGAAAAAGTGTTAAAGCAAGGAAATGAAGATCAGTTTCAGTCTTTGTTCTTAGCGATGTGCGATCAGCTAAAATCTAAAGAGTCTTTAGCGTCCTAAAATAGTTCTATATCATCAGCATTCCCCACATTTGAGTTTTCAGGTTGCTCAATATTACTGATTGATACCCGTGAACTGTCTTTTCTGGTGTCTAGTTCCGGGGTGTAATCTGAAATCTTAAACATGGATAACTTGGAATGAATACTTTGCGATAGTGCTATGAGGTCACGATTGGAGACCGCCTGTATTCTTGTACTTGAAAGTGCATCTGAATTCAGGTGCACCATTGACTCTATACTCTCTTGAGCTTCGTCAGAGGCTTGCTTCTGTTCTCCAACTTGTCGATGAATATCGTGAGACATTTGGTTGATAGAGAGCATCGCGTTTTCTATTTCATCAACCTCTTTTGTAGAGGCTTCGCTTAATTTTACCGTGTTATCTGTTTCCTCTAGTGCTGCTTGCATGAGTGCGTAAACAGAATCTGTACCGGATTGAATTTTTCTGATAACCAGACTTACTTCTTTTGTAGATTGGCTTGTTCTTGCCGCTAAATTACGAACTTCATCAGCAACGACGGCAAAGCCTCTGCCTAGCTCGCCAGCTCGTGCTGCTTCAATCGCAGCGTTTAGCGCAAGTAAATTGGTCTGCTCTGCAATAGCATTAATAACTTCAAGCACTGAGCTAATTTCGTTGCTGTCTGTTTTGAGCAACTCTATTTGTTCATTGGTTTTTTTGATGTTATCTGCAAGAGTTAGCAGGCTTTTTTGGCTTTTGTCAGTATCTAATCTGGTCTGCTTCACTGCCGTTGTAGCGTTTTCTACAGATGCGTAGATCTGCTCTAAGCTAGTATCTAAACGCGCGGAGATCTCTAACATAGACTGTATCGAGGTGGCTAAGTATTCTCCGTGAGTATGTTGTAGCGTCGCTTTTTGCGTCATGGATGCGTAGGTATCTCTTAAACTATCTGCCATTGGGTGAAGTCGAGAAGAAGATGCGTATACTTCACTAATTATATGTTCTATAACGGCGAAGCAATCATTCATTAGTAGGCAGGACTTAGAAATATTTTTATCTTGTTCGTTAAAGCGATACGTTAGGTCGACACCATTGTCGTTGATAAAGTTGCGAACGAGATGTTCCATATTCTTTTCAGCGGAAGAGGTTTTCTTAAAGCATAAAAGCTGGAAGAGCGCCCCCAGTACTAGAGCTCCGAGAGCAACAGCTATTTTGGCTGTATCAGAAGATAGCAAGGTGATTGCGAGTGTTACCGAAGCCAGATTAAACAGTGTGACTGTGACAATAATACGACTCGGCTTCATTCTAAGTCCCTAGGTTCATTATACAAATACGGTTTAAATTCACTAGATAGGTATAGAACAAAAACAGGCAGTTGGCGAACCTGAAAAGCAAAAAGCCAGCATAAGCTGGCTTTTCAAAAATTAGACTTAGAGTCTACTTACTTACGACGCATTGAGTCGAAAAACTCATCGTTTGTTTTGCTCATGGAAAGCTTATCAATAAGGAATTCCATGGCATCGATCTCACTCATTTCATGCACAATCTTACGCAAGATCCACATCTTTTGAAGCTCATCAGTCTTCGTTAGTAGTTCTTCACGACGAGTACCAGAGCGGTTGAAGTCGATAGCTGGGAATACACGTTTTTCCGCAATCTTACGGTTTAGGTGTAGTTCCATGTTACCCGTACCTTTAAACTCTTCGTAGATAACTTCATCCATCTTAGAGCCGGTATCGATAAGTGCCGTTGCGATGATGGTTAAGCTTCCGCCTTCCTCAACATTACGCGCAGCACCAAAGAAGCGCTTAGGTTTGTGAAGTGCATTGGCATCAACACCACCAGTTAATACTTTACCTGAGGAAGGAATAACCGTGTTGTATGCTCGAGCAAGACGTGTGATTGAGTCAAGTAGAATAATAACATCCTTCTTATGCTCAACTAAGCGTTTTGCTTTTTCGATTACCATTTCTGCTACTTGAACGTGGCGGTTGGCAGGTTCGTCAAACGTAGAAGCAATTACTTCACCTTGAACAAGACGCTGCATCTCAGTTACTTCTTCCGGACGTTCATCGATTAGTAGTACCATCAATGTTGCATCTGGGTTGTTGTATGTGATGGACTGAGCAATGTTTTGAAGCAACATTGTCTTACCCGCTTTTGGTGGTGCAACGATAAGTGCACGCTGACCTTTACCAATTGGAGAAGCAAGGTCTAATACTCGAGCGGTAATATCTTCTGTACTACCGTTACCTCGCTCCATTACCATACGCTCATTAGCATGAATAGGCGTTAGGTTTTCGAATAGGATTTTGGTACGAGAGTTTTCAGGCTTATCGAAGTTAACTTCATTAACTTTCAATAATGCAAAGTATCTTTCGCCATCTTTTGGTGGTCTGATTAAACCACTGATGGTATCACCGGTACGCAGGCTGAAACGTCTAATCTGGCTCGGAGAAACATAAATATCATCAGGGCCAGCTAGGTAAGATGCTTCTGAAGAACGTAAAAAGCCGAAGCCATCTTGTAAAATTTCTAAAACACCGCCGCCGTATATATTCTCGCCGCTTTTCGCGTGCGCTTTCAAAATAGCAAAGATAATATCTTGTTTTCTTAAACGAGCTACGTTTTCAAGTCCCATGGACTCAGCAAGTTTTACAAGTTCATTGATTGACTTGTCTTTTAATTCGCGTAAATGCATATTGGTGGGTTCTTTATTACAGTTGTCATTCTCGTTAGTTTCACGAGAGAGGTTGATTTGATAAAGCTTAAAGGTTTGTGGCTTTATAAGTTAGCAGCTAGGCGTCAGGTCGTCCAGTGTTTATACAAATTTTATTCTATTAAAAATGATATAGATCAGGTCTACAACTGCGGCAGTGATGCCGCAGAGTATGTAACAACCTGAATTACAGGTTGTTTTCTAGGAACTCAACAAGTTGAGTCTTAGATAGAGCACCAACTTTGGTTGCGGCTACTGCACCATCTTTAAACAGTAATAGTGTTGGAATACCACGGATACCGTACTTAGGTGGAGTTCCTGCGTTTTGGTCAATATTCAGTTTGCCGATCGCAACGCGGTCACCGTGTGATTCTGCAACTTCATCAAGGATAGGCGCAATCATCTTACAAGGGCCACACCATTCTGCCCAGAAATCTACTAGTACAGGCTTGTCAGATTTGATTACGTCAGCTTCAAAGCTGTCATCAGTTAGTTGGATAATTTTGTCGCTCATTACGCTCTCCGTTAGAATTAGGCGAAATATTTAATGCGTATTTAAACACTCTTGTTTCTTATTGCAAGTTTAAACGTTATGCTTTATTGCTATGACTAAGACACATTTGACCAATAAAACATTCAACGACTTTGCTTTAGCGCCGGAAGTGGTCGCCGGTTTACAGGAAAATGGCTTCGAATTTTGTACGCCAATCCAAGCAAAGTGTATACCTTACATCTGTGAAGGCCGCGATATCGCGGGTCAGGCACAAACTGGTACGGGCAAAACCCTTGCGTTTTTGACCGCGACCTGTCATCGCCTATTGCAGACTAAAAAGGATAAAAAAACGCAACCTCGTGCAATTATTATGGCACCGACTCGAGAGTTGGCTATCCAAATACATAAGGACGCGCAAGTCATTGCGCCACGTTGTGATCTTAAGCTTGCCCTTGTATATGGTGGCGAAGATTACGAAAAACAACGGGCTCAACTGGAAAAAGGTGCGGATATACTAATCGGAACGACTGGGCGTTTAATCGATTTTTATAAGCAGGGTGCTTATAACCTCAATGATATCGAAGTGGTTGTGCTAGATGAAGCAGACCGAATGTTTGATTTAGGTTTTATCAAAGACATTCGTTATTTGTTTAATCGCATGCCAGGTCGTGAAGAGCGATTAAATCTATTATTCTCTGCAACACTGTCATACAGAGTGCAAGAGTTAGCATTCGAACACATGACCAATCCTATTCATGTGCAAATTGAGCCAGATGTTAAAACGGGCAAGCGTATTCAAGAAGAGCTATTTCACCCGTCAACAGAGGACAAAATACCTTTACTGCTTACTTTGATTGAGGAAGAGTGGCCAGAGAAGGCAATCATTTTTGCTAATACTAAGCACAGCTGCGAAAACGTATATGCATGGCTGAAAGCGGATGGTCACCGTGCTGGTTTGCTTACTGGCGATGTGAACCAAAAGAAACGCCAATCGATATTAGCGCAGTTTACGCGTGGTGATGTTGACTTGCTGGTTGCGACTGATGTTGCAGCACGTGGTTTACATATTCCTGAAGTAAGTCATGTGTTCAACTTTGACTTGCCGGATGACAGAGAAGACTATGTTCACCGCATTGGTCGTACGGGTCGAGCTGGTGCATCTGGGCATGCGATTAGTTTCGCGTGCGAGCAATATGCCTACAATTTACATGAGATAGAAGAATACATAGAACATGCAATTCCTGTTTCTCATTATGATAAAACAGCACTATTAACTGACTTGCGTGCGCCTCAAGTAAATAAACGTCGTCATTCAGGCCATGGTAATAGTGGTAACAAGCAACGTGGTGGCGGTCGCCGAACTGGTGGCTATAGAAAACCACAATCCAAATAAACTTGGATAGTAAAGTAGTAAGCGCTTAATGCGATTTGTTGAGGTTTGAAAAGTGGCAAAGACTGCTTCGAAGGAAGATATTTACGCTGTAATAGACTTAGGTTCTAACAGCTTTCATATGTTGATAGCGAAACATATGGCAGGCGGTATTCACACAATCGGCCGTGTGAAAAGGAAGGTGCGGCTGGCATCTGGGCTTAATGACCAAAATGAATTGTCGCTTGAGGCGATGCAAAGAGGATGGGAGTGCCTTGCTTTGTTTGCTGAGCGCTTACAAGATATCCCCAAGCAAAATGTCAGTATTGTAGCGACTGCGACATTGCGTTTGGCTACTAACGCTCACACATTTATCGAAAAAGCGGAGCAGATCCTTAATCATCAGGTAAATGTGATAAGTGGAGAAGTGGAAGCTAAAACGATTTACAAAGGTGTCGCTCACACATCCGCCTGTCAAGGTAAGCAACTCGTTATTGATATTGGCGGCGCGAGTACCGAAGTTGTGATCGGAAAAGGCTTTGATGCCTTACTGTATAAAAGTTTAAATATGGGTTGTGTGACTTATCTTGATAGATATTTCAGCGATGGCCTATTAAGTCTGAAAAACTTTGACGCTGCAGAGCTGGCTGCAAAACAGGTTATTCAGCCTATTCAAGCCAAATATAAAAAGCTTGGCTGGGAGTTAGCCATTGGTGCGTCAGGTACTGTTCAAGCCATTCAGGAAATTTTCGCTGCGATGGGCGAGAATGAACAACTGACTCTGAGCAAGTTGGAAGAAGTAAAGCTTAAAGCAATTGAATGTGAAACGGTGGCTGCGCTAACTTTACCTGGGCTAATTGAAGAACGCCGCTTAGTCTTTGTATCGGGCCTTGCAATTTTGATTGCACTATTCAAGTCATTGGATATTCAATCTATGGGTCTTGCCGGTGGCGCACTTCGTGAGGGTGTACTTTATAGTATGATCCCTGATTTTCAGGCTGTCGATATCTGTCAGCGCACATTGGATGGTTTCACTCAGCGTTATCATGTTGATACCGAGCAGGCGCTGCGAGTATACGAAGTGGTGTCTGATATTATCGCCCAAGTGTCATCAAGCTGGGGTCTCGATGAACAAGCGAGTCTTCACTTGGCAAAGGCAATCGCATCTCTTCATGAAGTAGGCTTGCTGATTGACTATAAACAGTACCATAGACACAGCGGCTATATATTGGCGAATACTTCAATGCCTGGATATAGCAAAGCGCAAAAAGATATTATCGTTGCTATCGTTAAAAATCATAGAGCTGACCTTGTTGCCAAAGATTTTGATCGATTAGGTTGTCACTTTGGATACGCTAAGTTGTTATGCGTCGTAGTTCGACTTGGTGTTTTGTTATCTATGCGTAGAAAAGACGATGTTCTACCTAAAGTAACAGTGCAAGCCAACAATAAAGAGAATAAGTCCCTGACTATGCAAATGCCCAATCCTTGGCTATCCCTTCATCCGTTGATGTTAGCGGAGCTCATTCAAGAAGCAGCTTACCTATCAAAATTCGGTTGGGAATTAAAAATAGAGCGCATTTAGCGCTCTTTTTGTTTGTAAAACATGCAAAAACAACTGTCTTAGAGTGATTTCTATCCAAACAATCTGTTTTTCGCAATTTTCTTTAAAAAAAGGGTTGCACTAAAATCGGATCGCCCTATAATGCGACCCCACTGACACGGGGCGCTACGCTGAAAAGCAAAGCAGCAACGAGTTAGCGTCAAGTAAAACTTAAGTTCGAAACTTCTTCTCAAGAAATTCAAAATTAAGTATTGACAAAAAATTGGGAATGCTTAGAATGCACATCCCTCGGAACAACGAAGTGTTTCGAAATGTTCTTTAAAAATATGAAGC
>NZ_CP047240.1:110000-1365000 GCF_018141365.1 Pseudoalteromonas sp. M8
ACGTACAAGCAGTAGGAGCCTACTTGTTGGGTGACTGCGTACCTTTTGTATAATGGGTCAGCGACTTATATTCTGTAGCGAGGTTAACCATTTAGGGGAGCCGTAGCGAAAGCGAGTCTTAACTGGGCGCTTAAGTTGCAGGGTATAGACCCGAAACCCGGTGATCTAGCCATGGGCAGGTTGAAGGTTGAGTAACATCAACTGGAGGACCGAACCCACTAACGTTGAAAAGTTAGGGGATGACCTGTGGCTAGGAGTGAAAGGCTAATCAAACCGGGAGATAGCTGGTTCTCCCCGAAATCTATTTAGGTAGAGCCTCGGACGAATACTTACGGGGGTAGAGCACTGTTAAGGCTAGGGGGTCATCCCGACTTACCAACCCTTTGCAAACTCCGAATACCGTAAAGTAATATCCGGGAGACACACGGCGGGTGCTAACGTCCGTCGTGGAGAGGGAAACAACCCAGACCGTCAGCTAAGGTCCCAAAGTGTATGTTAAGTGGGAAACGATGTGGGAAGGCTAAAACAGCTAGGAGGTTGGCTTAGAAGCAGCCACCCTTTAAAGAAAGCGTAATAGCTCACTAGTCGAGTCGGCCTGCGCGGAAGATGTAACGGGGCTAAACATACCACCGAAGCTACGGCTGCGTACGTAAGTATGCGGGGTAGGGGAGCGTTCTGTAAGTGGCTGAAGGTGTGCCGGGAGGCATGCTGGACATATCAGAAGTGCGAATGCTGACATGAGTAACGACAAGAGGAGTGAAAAACTCCTCCGCCGGAAGACCAAGGGTTCCTATCCCATGTTAATCAGGGTAGGGTGAGTCGACCCCTAAGGCGAGGCTGAAGAGCGTAGTCGATGGGAAACGGGTTAATATTCCCGTACTCGGTATGAATGCGATGGGGGGACGGAGCAGGCTAGGCAAGCATGGCGTTGGTTGTCCATGTGAAAGGCTGTAGGCTGGTGACTTAGGAAAATCCGGGTTGCCAAGGCTGAGAGTCGAGACGAGCCACTAAGGTGGTGAAGTTGTTGATGCCCTACTTCCAGGAAAAGCCTCTAAGCTTCAGTTCATACTGAATCGTACCCTAAACCGACACAGGTGGTCAGGTAGAGAATACTAAGGCGCTTGAGAGAACTCGGGTGAAGGAACTAGGCAAAATTGTACCGTAACTTCGGGAGAAGGTACGCTCTTGTTTGTGAAGGACTTGCTCTGTAAGCAAACGAGAGCCGCAGTGACCAGGTGGCTGGGACTGTTTATTAAAAACACAGCACTGTGCAAAATCGTAAGATGACGTATACGGTGTGACACCTGCCCGGTGCCGGAAGGTTAATTGATGGGGTTAGCTTAGGCGAAGCTCTTGATCGAAGCCCCGGTAAACGGCGGCCGTAACTATAACGGTCCTAAGGTAGCGAAATTCCTTGTCGGGTAAGTTCCGACCTGCACGAATGGTGTAACCATGGCCACGCTGTCTCCACCCGAGACTCAGTGAAATTGAAATCGCAGTGAAGATGCTGTGTACCCGCGGCTAGACGGAAAGACCCCGTGAACCTTTACTACAGCTTGGCACTGAACATTGACCCTACATGTGTAGGATAGGTGGGAGGCTTTGAAGCAGGAACGCTAGTTTCTGTGGAGCCGACCTTGAAATACCACCCTTGTAGTGTTGATGTTCTAACTTAGGCCCCTGAATCGGGGTTGAGGACAGTGCCTGGTGGGTAGTTTGACTGGGGCGGTCTCCTCCCAAAGAGTAACGGAGGAGCACGAAGGTTTGCTAAGTACGGTCGGACATCGTACGGTTAGTGTAATGGTAGAAGCAAGCTTAACTGCGAGACAGACACGTCGAGCAGGTACGAAAGTAGGTCATAGTGATCCGGTGGTTCTGAATGGAAGGGCCATCGCTCAACGGATAAAAGGTACTCCGGGGATAACAGGCTGATACCGCCCAAGAGTTCATATCGACGGCGGTGTTTGGCACCTCGATGTCGGCTCATCACATCCTGGGGCTGAAGTCGGTCCCAAGGGTATGGCTGTTCGCCATTTAAAGTGGTACGCGAGCTGGGTTTAGAACGTCGTGAGACAGTTCGGTCCCTATCTGCCGTGGGCGTTTGAGAATTGAGAGGGGCTGCTCCTAGTACGAGAGGACCGGAGTGGACGAACCGCTGGTGTTCGGGTTGTGATGCCAATTGCATTGCCCGGTAGCTACGTTCGGAACTGATAACCGCTGAAAGCATCTAAGCGGGAAGCAGGCCTCGAGATGAGTTCTCACTTTGACTTAGAGTCAACTGAAGGGCCGTTGAAGACTACAACGTTGATAGGCGAGATGTGGAAGTGCTGTGAGGCATTAAGCTAACTCGTACTAATTACCCGAGAGGCTTAACCATACAACGCCAAAGTGGTTTACTAGAATTGTTCCAGACAATTCCTAGCATGACCTCCATCCATGGAGGCCTTAGCTAACAGAAGTTAATAGACTAAAGTAGACAAAAGAATTTAATAGCTTTTTCCAGATTTACATTGATGAAGGAGACTTCATTGATGAACAGAATTTCCTGGTGACTATAGCGTTTTGGACCCACCTGACCCCATGCCGAACTCAGAAGTGAAACAAAACAGCGTCGATGATAGTGTGGATTACCCATGTGAAAGTAGAACATCGCCAGGGCCAAATAAGAGAAACCCGTTGCAGCAATGCGACGGGTTTTTTGCTGTTTGGGGTATAGAGATTTGAGATTTAAAAATCTCGCGAGGTAAACTCGCTCCTACCATAGACTCGCTCCCACCACAGTATAAACATGTATCGTGGGAGACGGTTTACCCGCCGATTTGTGCATTCATAATATTTAGTGGGAAAGTATTTATTGATCTCAAATTATCTTACTTTTTAATGTACTGTCCCGGTGGTTTGCCAAAGACTTTTTTAAACGCATTGCTAAATGCGGCGGTAGATTCAAAACCCAAATATTCAGCTGCTTGTTGCTGAGAGTATCCATCTTTCAACAGCTCAATTGCTTTGATAGCTCTTAATTTCTGGCGCCAATCACTGAAGCCCATCATAAAACATTTGTGGAATAAGCGGTTGAGTGTGCGAGTTGATGCGCCGACTTGATCACTCCAGGCCTCCAAGCTTATTTTGCATCCTGGATTTGTATGTAGCTCGGTCACAATGGGTAAGATCCGAGCATCCTGTGCACTTGGAATAAAAAAGTGGCACGTTGTAGCTGATGTTAATCTATCAATAAAGACCGTAATAAATCGCTCTGTTTTTTCATCTAAGTGGTACTCTTCCTGCCAAGTACAGATCTCCAGTATAAATTGCTTCAGTAGTTCATCTACCGCAATTAGCTTCGCTTTATTCCCTAGCAACTCGGTGTATTTATTGTCGATATAGACACTACGAAAATCTCCACCGTAGCGACAATACGTCTCATGCGGAAGGCCCGGAGGTAGCCACAAAGCTTGGTCGGGAGGGATCACGAAAGTGCCTTCAGGAGTTACAATTGTGATGACTCCATTGCTTGTATATGCAAGCTGCCCCCACTCATGTTGGTGCCGTTGAACATGCTCCCACTCCGCTTTTTTTACCGCTCTTGGCAGGATTGGCCGGCCAAGGGTTGGCTTTAAGAAGCGCTTATATTTGGGCTGAATACGCCAAGGAGAAGTTGTCTGTTTTGATAAAGAACTTGGCATAATTATGTATATCAGAAATTAACGTGTGGCCATATTATAGCCATAACTTTTTAATAGTTGTGCTTTATGTGGAGATAATCATGAAGAATGCTTCTCAAGGATGGCAAAGTCCTTTTAATTTCTTAGTGCTCGCTACCGTAGTTATGGCCGTTACATTCGCAGGCTGGATGGCCATGCTCAATAACTTTGCGATTGAAGCCGCAAACTTCAATGGCGCTAATATGGGAATGTTGCAATCCCTGCGTGAGATCCCCGGGTTTTTAGCGTTTACAGCGGTATTTGTTTTATTGGTGTTAAAGGAGCAAACCTTCGCACTGATCAGCTTGTGTTTGCTGTCGCTTGGCGTCGCCATTACCGGCTTGTTGCCTACTATTTATGGTTTGTATGCAACTACAGTGTTAATGTCGATAGGTTTTCACTATTTCGAGACGCTGAATCAATCTCTCAGTTTACAATGGTTCAATAAAGATGAGGCACCGGCCAAACTAGGTATCTTGCTCTCTATTAAATCCATCGCTTCTCTGATCACCTATGCGGTAATATGGCTGGGTTTTAGCTACTTCTCCGCAGACTATCAGTGGATGTATCTGCTTATTGGAGGGGTTGGCTTTATCATTGCGCTATTTATGTTTATCGGCTTTCCAACCTTTGAAATGCATACTACGCAGCATAAAAAGCTCATTTTGAGAAAAGAGTACAGCCTATATTACGCCTTGATTTTCTTCTCGGGTGCGAGACGACAAATATTTATGGTGTTTGCGGGTTTCTTAATGGTGGAAAAATTTGGTTTTGATGTTGCACAGATCACCGCGCTTTATATGTTGAATCATTTGATAAACATATTTATCGCCCCCAAAATTGGTCAAATGATTGGGCATATTGGTGAGCGTAAAACACTGACAATCGAATATGTGGGACTCATTTTTGTATTTATTGGTTATGCATTGGTAGAGTCAGCAAGCTTTGCAGCAGCGCTTTATGTCATCGACCATCTGTTTTTTGCGATGGCCATTGCACTCAAAACTTATTTTCAAAAAATTGCTCGGCCAGAAGATATCGCAGCAACAGCTGGGGTTAGCTTTACTATTAACCATATTGCAGCAGTAGTGATCCCAGCAAGCTTTGGCTTAGTATGGTTATACGATCAATCCTTAGTGTTTTACTTTGGTGCTGCACTTGCGGTGTGCTCATTGGTGTTGAGTCAATTTGTGAATACAGCCAATGTGCAGGAAAAGCTGGCTAAATCCGTGTGATGCTCCAGCATCACACGAATAGTGACATTGCAGTTTAGATACTGCGACCACACCAAACAACACGCCCTGCAATGCCGTGACTGTCGGCATTATCAGCGGTGATCTCCCAGCTCGGGTAATCAGGGTTATCACTGATCACTTTGAGCTGAGAGTGCTTTTGTCGCACTCGCTTAGCCATGAGACCCTCTTCCGTTTGAATGATATAAACCGCATCTTTACTGGGTTGATTCTGTGAAAGGTCAACGAGTACCATGTCGCCGTCTAGCAACGTGGGCTGCATACTATCACCACGGATAGAGACAAAGGCGAGCTTCTCTGAATACACGCCAAGATGGGAGTTTAGCCAACGACGGTTGAGTGCAAACTGCTCGGTAACTTCTTCATGACCAATTACACTGCCCATACCTGCACTGGCCTCAATATCAAGTTTAGGTATGAGGGTAAGTTCATCTTTAAGCTGACCTTGTGGTTTATCTAAGGGTTGTTCACCGGTGAGTAACCAGTTCAGATCAACGGCAAATAGGCTATAAAGGTGCTCAAGATATATCATTGAAGGGCGACTTAAGCCGCGACAAATACGGTAAATATGGGAAGGGGATTTACCTGTTAACTGGGCAAATTGGCGCTTATTGCCGCCTGCAAATTGCTCGACTAAGGTTACAAATCGTCTTGAAAATGCCGTACTCATCTCTTAATTATTCTCTTTATAGCGCCTAAACCCGCAAGCATACTGAGCTAAGCCTTATCTGTACAGTCTCGCTGTACTAGTTGGACATTTTATAAACGAGCATAATCGAGGATGAATAGTGGCCTAAACAGAGGGGTTATTTCATTAGACTAAGGTCGTAGTGAGTTGGGTTGTACGAAATTTGTCCATGCTGGTAGGCTAGAATCGCAAGTTAACATTTATTTAAACTCGGCACGACTTGCTTTAGCTGACATACAACATGGAAAAAGGTAATGAAATATACAAATTTATTAATTGCACTTCCGCTCTTGGGCGCGATGGAGGTTGCACTGGCGGTTGACTGTAGCAACTTAACGCAATGGCAATCACAGCAAGTATACACAGGTGGTGACGCAGTCACCTATCAGTCTACTAAATACACCGCGAAATGGTGGACACAAAACCAAAACCCAGCGCAAAATTCCGATACTTATGGTGTCTGGCAAGCCAATGGCAGTTGTGATCCGGTAACGCCACTGCCCCAAGTTTCGGTCACCTCTCCAAGCAGTAACGCACGAGTGTTAGTGGGCTCATCCGTTAGCCTAGCGGCGGCAGTAAGCCATCCGCAAGACACGGCAATCGACAGTGTTGAATTCTATCTCGATGGCACGCTTGTCGCCTCTGACAACAGTGCGCCTTATGAGGTGATGTGGCAAGCGCAGGGGCTAGGTAATCGCGCATTAACTGTCTCTGCAACTGATGTGTCTGGGGCACGAGGTGAATCGAGTGCGGTGAACTTCAGTGTCGTGTCTGACGAGGTTCCTCCTGGCGACCCTAATTTTAAAATTGTCGGCTACTTTCCAAGTTGGCAGGGTGCCGTGAGTGATATTCAGTTTGATAAACTCACCCATATCAATTACTCATTTTTACTACCCAATGCAGATGGCACACTGAGACCGCTTGAAAATTTGAGCAAAATGACAGCGCTAGTAAATTCGGCTCATGCCAACAATGTGAAAGTGGGAATTGCCATTGGTGGCTGGAACGGGGGGACGATAGTGCATTCGAGACATTCGCCAGTTCACAGCAAGGTAGAGCCCGTTTCGTGCAAGAGGTCATTGCGTTTGTAGAGCAGCATAATCTAGATGGTGTTGATATGGATTGGGAATATCCAGATCCCGGTGCTTCAGCAAATAACTATGCATTACTGATGAAGGAACTAAGCGTTGAGTTACGCGCCAGAGGTAGATTCTTGACGGCAGCTGTGGTGGCGCTTGGTTATACTGGTGGTGGCGTGTTGGAATCTGTATTCCAAGATATCGACTTTTTAAATTTGATGGCGTACGACGCGAACAATACTGATCATGCTTCTATGCAATACGCCAAAGACTCAATAGCTTACTGGCAAGGTCGTGGGCTCAGTAAAGAAAAAACGGTATTAGGCGTACCATTTTATGCAAGACCCACTTGGAAAGCGTATCGCACCTTACTACAAGAGAACCCTGCTAATGCCTGTCGCGATAGTGATGGTAGCAGCTACTACAATGGTATCCCGACGATCCGCGCAAAAACGCAGTACGCTAAGCTCAATGCCGGTGGCATTATGAATTGGGAGTTATCCCATGACAGTAATGGCCCTGCGTCGCTATTAACAGCGAAATGGGAAGTTGCTAATGGTGTAACACCAAGCTATCAATGTCAGTAAATTATTACGTATAACTCAGCTCGGCGGCGAGTGAAAGCTGGCCGTTGAGCATATAGAGAGTTTGACTGAGAAATAGGCTAACTACATATTTTTATAATATCTAGCCTATATATGGTGGGAAATGATTATAAACAGCGCTCCATCACGCTGCAGGTAACAGCAGGCGAACTTGGACGTTGACACCAGTAATCGTTATTAGTCGTTTCACACATAACGCCGGTTTCTGGTCCTCTACCACCGGCTGCTTGCGGTGTGAGCTTTGCGGCAAGTTGACTTTGTTGATAGTCTAATTGTTTTAGTTTTTTCTTTGCTAGGGTAAGTTTCATATTATTTTCCTTTGAAATAAGAATGTCTTAATAGACTATTTTACCCTACTGTATAGTTTACTAAATGTACAGCCCAAAGCGGTGACTACCCAGCTGCTGGGTAGTCACCTTATGTTTAAAGCGCTTTAAAACGAATAGCAACGCCGCCGCCGGCAGCCAGTTTTAATGTCAGCTTGTCGGCACTTGTTACCTTTTTGCGGTAAATATTCATTTCATACGGGTTTTGTTTCCATTCGGCTTTATTACCGTCCGCGTAGATTTGCGCTTCAAAGGTTTTACCTGACTCAAGGAAATCTAAAGTAATAGGAATTTCTCTCGCTTCTTCATCAGTCACTGCGCCCAAGAACCAATCGTTACCACTATATTGTTTATGCTTGCGCTCCTTTCTGACAAAGACAACATAATCACCCACTTCTCCTGCAAGTGCGATACTGTGTTCCCAGTCGGTGGGTACATCTTTGATAAATTGGAAGGCGTCTGGCTTAGCGAGGTAATTTTCTGGCAAATCGGCCGCCATTTGAATTGGACTATAAAGCACAACATAAAGCGCTAATTGTTTGGCGAGGGTGGTTTGTGGGCGGTTGGTTTTATCGCCAAGGCCGTTGAAGCCCATGTCAAAAATACCCGGAGTAAAGTCCATAGGGCCTGCTAACATGCGGGTAAAGGCAAGCATGGGCACATGCTCTGGTGGGTTTGGTGGCGTGCCCCATGCGTTGAACTCTTGCCCTCTTGCACCCTCTCTCGCGATCCAGTTTGGATAGGTACGACGCAGGCCGGTATCTTTGATTGGTTCATGCGTGTTAATACTGATCTTGTGTTTAGCCGCGAGTTTGACGTTGTCTAAGTACTCATTTGCCATAAATTGACCGTCGTGCCATTCGAATCTGGCATTGCCCTTGGCATCAATGCGTTTAATGTTGCCGCCATCGGCTACGTAACCGGTTTTAACTTGGCGAACGCCTGCTTTTTCGTAGAGTGCGAAAGCCGCCTCCATTTGATTGCGATAGTTGCTGACGTTACCAGACGTCTCGTGATGACCTATTAAGCGTGCACCTACTTTTTCTCCGTGCTTGGCTATTTCATCAATATTAAAGTCAGCATAGGCCTCGGTAAAGCTAAAGACATCACCGTTGAAGAACCAGTCGCCATCCCAGCCTATGTTCCAACCTTCAACTAACACGCCATCAAAGCCATTGTCAGCGGCAAAGCTCAAATATTCTTTAGTACGCGCCGTAGTCGCTCCATGCTTCTCGCCGCTGCCCCAGGTATTTTTGTTGATGTGCATGCCCCACCAAATGCCGATGTATTTACCCGGCTCAACCCAAGATACATCACCGAGCTTATTTGGTTCGTTGAGGTTTAAAATAAGGTGAGAGTTCAACAAGTCGGTGGCTTCATCGCCTATTTGCAGGGTGCGCCAAGGTGTATTGAACTTACCATTGGTTTTGACAGCAACGCCATCTGACCAAGGTGTTAGATCAGCAACAAATGTTCCCGGGCGACGCTGGTTTAAGGTCATACCCGCATAGTCAATTAGGGCCGCTTCATGCACACTGATATGAACCCCGTCTTGATTCTTTAAGGTAAACGGGGTGTGCACATGTGGGGCATCGTGCAGTGGTGTGGTGTTGTATACATATTCATAGCGATTCCAGCCACGAGCAGGGATCCACCACGCCGTACTTTTATCGCTTTGTGCAAAGGCGAATTCGGTTAATTCTCTGGTGATATAAAGCGCTTGATTTTGAGCAACCTCATAGCGAAAGCCGACACCGTCATCAAATACTTTTACACGCACAGTATATTGCGGCGACTTGTCTGTCTGCTTAGCAAAGGTGACAGCAAGCTCATTGTGCTTATCTTGGATCACTCGGGCTTCGCCCCAAGGCTGTTGCCAACTGCTATCGACGCTATTACGCTGATGTGTGGTGATACTTAAGCCATCGCGCATCGATGCAGCTGTTGCGAAATCAAAACCAAGTTTAGACGGTTGAATAATGGTTTTGTCGTTAAAGCTGACATGGTAGGTCGGCTGGCTATTATCATCACTCAAGGTAAAAGTGATTTTGCCATCTGGCGAACTCACAGCTAAAGATGCGGCAAAGCTCGTAGTCGTAAACAAGCTTAATCCGATCAGGGAAAGTGACATGGGGCGCATAGTTTTTCCTTTTTGTTGTCGGCACGAAAATTCGTGTTCTTTTGCACATAAGCTAAGCTTACTGTTGTATGCTAACGTTCACGTAAAAGTTGCATACGTATTCATGCTGTAAATGCGATGAATGTAATAATTATTCCGCTCGGTCTAGTGTAGACAAGCTAAGAAAAATAATAAGGATAGGTTGAACTGCTTATGCTAAACCTAACAATTTTTGGGCGTATTGCTGTTGTGATGGCAATGCTACAAGCCGGTCTAGTCAATGCCCTTGAAGTGCAAATTGTCGATGCTGATAAACAGCCACTCGCGAATGCCGCGGTGTGGTTGCAAGGAGATGGCTTTGATAACAAAAGAACGACGCTAGATTATAAAATGGAGCAAAAGGATAAAGCGTTTGTGCCCCATATTTTGATGGTGCAAGCTGGCACACAAGTCTCGTTTCCAAATTTAGATCCCATTCTCCATCACGTCTATTCGTTCTCTGCTGCAAAGCCATTCGAGCTTAAGTTGTATCGCGATGACCCGAAACAAGTATTATTTGATCAAACCGGTGTGGTTGAGCTTGGCTGCAATATTCACGATTGGATGCTGGGTTATATCGTGGTTGTAGATAGCCCATTATTTGCGGTAACGGATAGCAGCGGTAAAGTATCAATCGACCTAGGTGCTCAGCAAGCCAGCGCACTAAAGCTGAATGTATGGCATGAAAGATTCGAAAATATAGACAAAATAGAACAGCATCCGCTCTCCATCGTGAATAACACTCAAGCAATTACCTATCAAATTAAGCAAACACTGGTTGCTCCACTTCAGGATTTCTCCGATGGCTTCGATGATTACTAAGCTAAGCGCCGCTTTGGCATTATTCGCCATAGGGCAAGCAGGTGCCGTTGAGATTTCTGGACAAGGACAACTGCAAACGACTTGGCAGCATGATGATAATCGTAAAGCTTGGTATCAGCCTGGGTGGGGCGTTACGCGTTTTGGGAAAGGGGAGTCAGATATTACGCTTAGCCGTGGCGCTATTGATTGGCGTGTAGATTTTGCCAGCGCTTGGTCTTTGCACGGGGTAACACAGTATGTGCCAGACCCAGGTGACAAGCTCGGCTTTACAGAACTGTATTTGCAGTATCGAACACTGCCTAAAAATGGTCGCCGCTTTATTGTTCGAGCGGGCGGCTTTTATCCGAAGTTTTCTATTGAGAACCCAGATATTGGCTGGTCATCACCCTATACATATCAGTATTCGGCCATCAACGCTTGGATAGGTGAGGAAGTGCGAGTATTTGGAGGTGAAGTCGCGATTGAGCAGCCGCAGACGCGTCGTAGCCGCGGTCAGGGATTCAAAGGTGTGTTTGGTGTTTTTAAGGGGAATGATCCGGCTGGCACTTTACTCGCATGGCGAGGTTTTACCGTGCATGATAGGCAGTCGGTGTTTAACGAAAGTCTCCCCTTTGCCGCGGTAGAGTCGTTGAATACACCGCAGCTACAACATCAAGCACAGCATGTTGAACCGTTTTCTGAAGTTGATGGCCGATTTGGTTATTATGTTGGGTATCATCGCGACTTTTCAAACCGTAGTGAGATCAATGTCTATTGGTACGATAATAATGGCGATCCAAGTAAGATCAACTACCGAACTGGGCAGTATGCGTGGGACACTAAATTTATTAGTGCAGCTTGGCGTTACAAGTTAACCCCGCAGACGCATATACTCGCACAAGGCATGCTGGGTAATACCGCCATGGGTGTCAATCGCGGCGTTGATAATGACTTTAATAGTTGGTTTTTGCTACTCACACATCAGCGCGATGAGTGGCGTTTTTCCATGCGGGGGGAGCAGTTCAAAGTCATCGATAAAGATGATTGGCAGTTCGACCCAAACCAAAGTGATGGCCATGCACTGACCGCTACAGTGAAGTATCGAATTAATAGCAATTGGCTGGTGGGCGGTGAGTTTTTGAGTTTGACAACCACAGTTGCAAATCGCGAGGCCTTTAACGGCAAGCCCAAGCAAAGCGATAATGTGTGGCGACTCAGCGCGGAGTATCGTTTTAATTTATAACAATAAGCGTGACGCCCAAGGTGTCACGCTTATTCATGCCATACGATACGTTAGTCCAGTAGACGATTAATGCCGTTTAAGGCTGCAACGCGATAGGCTTCGGCCATTGTTGGATAGTTAAAGGTCGTATTGATAAAGTACTCGATATTATTACCCGTTCCTTTTTGTTCCATTATGGCTTGGCCGATATGGATGATCTCGGATGCACGTTCACCAAAGCAGTGAATACCTAATATCTCTTTGGTTTCTGCATGGAACAAAATTTTCAAGCTACCGACTTCAGTGCCGGTGATCTGTGCACGAGCCAAATGTTTAAACTGGGCACGACCCACTTCATAGGGAATGCGCGCAGCGGTGAGTTCTTGCTCGGTTTTACCAACAGAGCTCATTTCTGGAATGGTATAAATGCCGGTAGGGATATCGGTTATCAAACGATCATCACAGGCTCCATGCACAATCGCATTGGCCGCAATACGCCCTTGATCGAACGCTGCGCTTGCTAGGCTGGGATAGCCAATCACATCTCCTACTGCGAAAATATTATCCACTTCAGTTTGGTAGTGTTCGTTGACTTTAAGCTGGCCACGGCTATCAGCCTTTAGGCCTACGCTTGCAAGGTTGAGTGTTTCGGTATTACCGGAGCGGCCATTGGCCCATAAAATACAGTCAGCACGTACTTTCTTGCCAGACTGTAGATGCACAATAACCCCTTTGTCATGGGTCTCTACTTTCGCAAACTCTTCGTTATGGCGAATAACAATACCATTATTCCAAAAATGGTAACTGAGTGCGTCAGAGATCTCGGCATCCATAAAGGCCAATAAGCGGTCGCGGGTGTTGATGAGGTCTACCTTTGCGCCAAGTCCTTTAAAGATTGAGGCATATTCACAGCCTATGACCCCCGCGCCGTATATCAATACGCGCTGAGGATTATGCTCAAGGCTTAAAATAGTGTCGCTGTCGTAGACGCGAGGGTGGTTAAAATCAACGCCTGGTGGGCGGTATGGGCGCGAGCCTGTGGCTATTACAATGGTTTGAGCGGTGAGTAGCTCTTGTGAACCATCTTGATGAATGACTTGTACCGTATTTGCGTCAACAAAGCTGGCATCGCCTTGGAATAAGTGAATGCGGTTACGACCATAAAAGCTAGAACGCAATGTTGACTGTTTTGAGATCACATCACTGGCATGGTGCAAAATATCTTGAAAGGTATGGCGCTGCGGGCGCTCAGTAAAACGATAAAGTGGATTCGCTTTATACTCAATTAAACGACTGACAGAATGGCGAAGCGCTTTTGAGGGAATGGTGCCCCAGTGAACGCAGCCACCGCCAACCGCATGCTGGCGTTCGATAACCGCGACTTTCTTACCACTTTTAGAGAGGTTCATGGCGGCGCCTTCGCCACCAGGTCCGGTGCCTATAATAATGGCATCGTATTGATAGGATTGTGGAACAGTTTCGGTTTTTTCTGAAGCTTTTTTGCTCACGGCCTCACCCCTTTAGTTATTGAGGCCGCTGAACGTTATGCCGTTTTCAGTAGCCTCGAATTTAGTGCAATCCAAGCTTGTTTTTGGCTTTCCCAAGCTTGTTCTAGCTCTTTATATTGTTGCATCAGTGCGGAATGTTCGCATTGTGCAAGTACTGCCTCTTTCTTCGCTTCGAGTACCTGCTTTTGTACAGTACAGTAGTTTTGAAGCTTTTTAAGAAGTAAATCATACTCTTGTTGTAACAATGTAAGCTTATCTTGCGCCAAAGGCAATTTTGCGAGACTGACTTTAGTCTTATTCAACAAGGTCTCCGCTTTGGCTTTTTCAATGCGCTCAACCGGAGTGCGTTTTAGCTTACTGGCAAGGCCCAGTGCTGCAAAAGTGCGGATCAGCCATTTAGTTGGGTCATAGTGATACCAGCGAATACCATTACGGTAGTCGCTGGCAAAAATATGATGAAAGTTATGGTAGCCTTCACCGTAAGTGAATAGGGCTAGCAAACCATTGTCTCGCGCGGTATTTTTTTCGGTGTAAGGACGACTACCCCAAATGTGCGCCAGTGAATTGATAAAGAAGGTAAAGTGTTGACTGAGTACGAGTCTGAGTACGCCTGCAAGTAACAACATACCAAACACATTTCCGAGTAATAAACCTAGCACTAACGGGATGCCGATATTCGTAAGTAACACCAATTTCATATAGTGCTTGTGTTGCCACATCACGATAGGGTTACGTTGTAAGTCTCTGGCGTTATTATAATCACCGTAAGTCTCGCCTTGATAATCTCTCAGCATCCAACCGATATGGCTATACCAGAAGCCTCGTGTTGCGGCGTACGGATCTTTTACTGGGTCGTCGACTTGGCCGTGGTGTACACGGTGATCGCTACTCCAATGTAATATACTGTTTTGTAACGCGAATGCGCCACCCAACGCAAAAATAACTTGAATCACAGGATGGGCGTCATAGGCTTTATGCGCCCATAAACGGTGATACCCTGCGGTGATCGACAGACCGGCGTAAAACATACAGGCAACAAAAGCTACCCAGTGGCTGGTGGTATAGCCGTATTCAAAGCCATACCAAGGCACCAAAGTGATCGCAGCTAAAAACGATAAGCTAAAGAACAGCACATTGGTCCATAAAATGGGTGGTTTTTTCATCAATTAATCTCAAAATCTAATTTCAGCGTACAACTGTACGCTAAAATAGTATTTCATTCTTGCTGCGTCAAGGTTTAGACTGCGGTTTATTGTTCTTATTTTTCGAAGCGAATTGGGGAAAGTCCATGGCTGGTGTACGCGCCCAACAAAAACAGAAGACCCGTCAAGCGCTTATCGAAGCGGCATTTAATCAACTAAGTGCTGAGCATAGTTTCTCGAATTTAAGCCTGCGTGAAGTCGCACGAGAGGCGGGTATCGCACCTACTTCTTTTTATCGACATTTTAAGGATATGAACGAGCTCGGGCTGACTATGGTAGATGAAGCGGGTTTAACCTTGCGACAATTAATGCGCCAAGCAAGGCGTCGCATCGCTAAAGGTGGTAGCGTGATCAATACTTCTGTGCACACCTTTATGGAATTTATTGAGCAGTCGAGCAACCAATTTCGTTTATTACTGCGTGAACGTTCGGGTACTTCGCCTGCGTTTCGTGCCGCCGTGGCTAGAGAAATCAAACATTTTATCTTAGAGCTTGCTCATTACCTTGAAACAGAAACGGGAGTCGATACTCATCACGCCCACATGCAAGCTGAAGCAATGGTCACCTTAGTATTTAGCTCTGGTGCTGAGGCTTTAGATCAAGATCCCCCACAGCGCGCTGAACTGACCGAGCGTTTGAAGTGGCAGTTGCGGTATATCGCAAAAGGTGCCTCTGGTTATGCAAAACATCCAGAACCAATAAAAAAATAGCCTAAATTGGCTATTTTTTTATTGGTAATTAAAATTCAAAATAACCCTGCTCACTTCATATCCTATCTGTGTTCACTTCTGATCTTGAAATATATTTTCTAAAACTGGCGTTGTTGTGATTTAAGTTTCCAAAAAGTCGAGGTTTGAACTCTGTTTTTGGGATAATTTATGCTTGATTGTCGCTTTTAAAGCATGTTAAAACATAACCAATTCATCAACAGGAACACTTAGCTCAATGAAAATGACTGCGCGTATTTCACTCTTTCTTAACCTCCTACTGGTAAACCAGAGGGATGGGGTGTAATTGCGCGAATTGAGCGACATTTACTGTAGACACCCCGCACTTGCGGGGTTTTTTTTGGCTGAGGATAAGGGTATGCAAGATAAAGTCTGGATTTTCGATACAACATTAAGGGACGGTGAGCAGGCGTTAAAAGCCAGCTTAACAGAAGAAGATAAAATACAACTGGCGCATACCATTAGTCGTCTCAATGTGGATGTCATGGAAGTGGGTTTTCCAGTATCAAGTCCGGCTGATTTTCGTGCGGTACAACGCATTGCTGCCGAGGTAAAAGGTCCAGCGATTTGCGGCCTTGCGCGTGCGGTTAGTAAAGATATCGACGCGTGTGGCGAAGCCCTTAAAGGTGCTGAGCAGCGTCGCATTCACACTTTTATTGCAACCAGTCCTCTGCACCTAGAACATAAGTTAAGAATGAGTCTAGATGATGCGACTAACATGGCGATTAAGGCCATTTCTCAAGCCAGAAAGTACACTGATGATGTTGAGTTTTCGTGTGAAGATGCCGGCCGTACGCCACACGCTGATCTGTGTCGTATTGTTGAAGCGGCGATTAATGCCGGTGCATCCACGATTAACTTGCCTGATACCGTAGGTTACGTCACACCAGACGAGTATGCAGCGATGATTTACCATATTCGTAATAATGTGCCTAACATCGACAAAGCCAGACTAAGCGTCCATTGTCACAACGATTTAGGACTTGCGGTGGCAAACTCAATCGCGGCGGTACAAGCCGGTGCAAGACAAATCGAATGTACCATCAATGGTATTGGTGAGCGTGCAGGTAACTGCTCACTAGAAGAAGTGGCGATGATCATGAAGATGCGCCAAGACCACCTAAAAGTGCACACCGATATTCGTAGCGAAGAGATTTATCGCGCGTCGCGCCAAGTTGCTAAAATCTGCAATATGCCGGTGCAGCCAAACAAGGCAATTGTGGGTGAAAATGCCTTTGCACATAGCTCGGGTATTCACCAAGACGGCGTCTTAAAAGCACAAAACACCTATGAAATCATGGCACCAGAAACCGTTGGCGTGCCGAGTAATCAGTTAAATATGACTTCACGCTCTGGCCGACATGTTATCGAGCATCGTCTTACCGAGCTTGGCTATCAGAAATCGGATTACGATATGGATAGCCTGTATGAAAGCTTCTTAGCATTAGCCGATCAAAAGGGCACGGTTTACGACTATGACCTTGAAGCGATGATTTATTTCAACCAAATAAAAGATAAAGACGAGCGCTACCAATTACAGTTCGTCAATGCATCTTCTAACTCTCAATCCATCGCGAGCGCGACTGTGGGGATTGCCTTGAATGGTGAGCTTAAGCAAGAAGCAGCAACCGGCAACGGTCCTGTAGAAGCGGCGTTTTTAGCTATCGAGCGTATTACTGGCATGGCGGTGGAAGTGGTGGAATATAACCTTGATGCGACGGGTAAGGGGGCAAGCTCACTGGGCCAAGTCGATATTATTGCCAAGTTTGATGGTAAGCAATATCACGGTGTGGGACTTGCAGCCGACATTGTTGAAGCGTCAGTGAGAGCCATGATCCGAGTATATAACCTAATTGATAGAGCACAAAAAGTGTCTAGCCTAAAACAACAAAGGAAAGCAGGATGAGTCAAACAAACTACAAAATCGCAGTACTAGCTGGAGATGGAATTGGTCCAGAAGTGATGCAAGCCGCTGAGCTGGTATTAGATAAAGTGGCGACTAAGTTCAACTTTGCTTTAGAAAAATCACCACAAGCGATTGGTGGTGCGGCCATAGACCAATTTGGCGAAGCCTTACCCGCGGCGACATTGGCCGCATGTGAAGCCGCTGATGCGATTCTGTTTGGCTCTGTGGGTGGGCCTAAGTGGGAGCACTTACCGCCAAATGAGCAACCAGAACGGGCATCCTTATTACCGCTTAGAAAGCACTTTCAGCTATTTTGTAATCTGCGTCCTGCGCAGCTATTACCCGCATTGAGCGCTGCCTCTCCACTACGCAGCGACATTAGTCAGCAAGGTTTTGATATTTTATGCGTCCGTGAGCTTACTGGCGGGATTTATTTTGGCGAAAAAGGTCGTCAAGGTGAGGGCGAAAGCGAGTCGGCGTTTGATACGCAAACCTATTCGCGCAAAGAAATCGAACGCATCGCCCGTTTTGCTTTTGATGCGGCGAGACTTAGAAGCAATCATGTGACTTCTGTAGACAAAGCCAACGTGTTGGCAACCAGTGTACTGTGGCGTGAAGTAGTCAATGAAGTCGCGAAAGAATACCCAGATGTGGCGCTTGATCATATTTATATCGACAACGCTGCGATGCAGTTGGTAAAGCAACCAAGCCAGTTTGATGTGCTACTGTGCGACAACCTGTTCGGTGACATCCTTTCTGATGAATGTGCAATGATCACGGGTTCCATGGGGTTATTACCATCGGCAAGTCTAAATCAATCGGGCTTTGGCTTATATGAGCCAGCAGGCGGCTCAGCACCAGATATCGCCGGGAAAGGGGTGGCAAACCCAATCGCACAAATTTTAAGTGCCGCGCTGATGCTACGTTATTCATTGGGGCAAGACGAAGCGGCACGCGCAATTGAAAAGGCAGTAGCAGAGGCGGTGAAAGATGGTGTAGGTACACCGGATATCTATCCTCAAGCAGGGTTTACTACTATGGATGTCGCGCAAGCGATCGTCGACAGGGTTTAATAAAGGTAAGAGCAAGTGGCAAAAACATTATACGATAAAATTTGGCAATCCCATGTGGTTGCTAAATTAAATGAGCAAACCGATCTCTTGTACATTGACCGTCATCTAGTACACGAAGTCACTTCACCGCAGGCATTTGCGGGATTAAGAGAGCAGAACCGTCCGGTAAGATGTCCAGAAAAAACCTTTGCGACAATGGATCATAATGTCTCGACCAAGAGCCGTTCGATTGATGCTGCCAGTGAGGTGAGCAAAAACCAGCTACAGGCGTTGGCACAAAACTGTGAAGAGTTCGGCATTGTACTTTACGATTTAAATTCGATTAACCAAGGCATAGTGCACGTAATGGGACCTGAGCAAGGGATCACTTTGCCGGGTACAACGATTGTATGTGGTGATAGCCATACCTCAACGCATGGTGCATTTGGTGCGCTGGCTCACGGTATTGGTACATCAGAGGTTGAACATGTGCTGGCCACGCAAACATTACAGCAGAAAAAAGCCAAATCGTTAAAAATTCAAGTGAATGGCGTCTTGCGTCCGACCGTGACTGCAAAAGACTTGATCCTCGCTGTGATTGGGCAATTAGGCACAGCTGGTGGCACTGGCTATGTGGCTGAGTTTTGTGGGACGGGGATCGAAGCGCTGTCGATGGAAGCGCGGATGACGCTGTGTAATATGAGTATTGAAATGGGGGCGAAAGCTGGCTTGATCGCACCTGACGAGAAAACCTTTGCGTATTTACGTGGTCGCCCATTTGCACCTCAAGGCGAAGACTTTGATGCTGCGGTGCACTACTGGAAAACCTTGCATAGCGACCCGGATGCTGAATTTGATCGTGTCGTGGAGCTGGATGCTGACAGTGTACAACCTCAAGTAACGTGGGGGACAAGTCCAGAGCAAGTCATTGGTATTAATGACTTAGTACCGAACCCTGACGATGAACCTAATTTAGTCAAAGCGGATGCGATGCGCAGCGCGTTGAAATATATGGGCCTCACAGCAGGACAAAGGCTAAGCGATGCCAAAGTCGACACCGTATTTATTGGCTCTTGCACCAATAGCCGTATTGAAGATTTGCGTGCGGCGGCACAACTGGTGGTGGGTAAGCACGTAGCGGCAGGCGTTGAAGCGCTAATCGTCCCAGGATCTGGGTTAGTAAAGCAGCAAGCCGAACAAGAGGGCTTAGCCGATATTTTCAAAGCTGCGGGATTTGAGTGGCGAGAACCGGGCTGCTCTATGTGCTTGGCGATGAACGATGATCGGCTTGGCGCAGAAAAACGCTGTGCATCGACCTCAAACCGTAACTTTGAAGGGCGTCAAGGGCGAGGCGGTCGTACGCATTTGGTGAGTCCAGCAATGGCTGCCGCAGCGGCAATTGCAGGTCACTTTACTGATATTCGAGGAGAGGCGTCATGAGCGTGTTTCATCAGGGCCTAGTTGCGCCATTAGACAAAAACAATGTTGATACAGACCAAATTATTCCCAAGCAGTTTTTAACTTCAACCAGCCGCGACGGGTTTGATAAAGCGCTGTTTTATGATTGGCGCTATCTTGACGATGGCCAGCCAGATCCGAATTTTGTACTTAACTATCGACAATATCGGGGCGCGTCAATCTTGTTAACGCGTGACAACTTTGGTTGTGGCTCGTCTCGTGAGCATGCTCCTTGGGCACTAAAACAATATGGTTTTACTGTGATCCTAGCCGAGAGCTTTGCCGATATCTTTTTTAACAATTGTGGTAATAACCAAATGCTTTGCATTGCGTTACCAGCCAGCACGTTAGATACGCTCTTCGATGCATGTGAGCAACAATCACAAGTGCATTTGAGTATTGACCTAGAAGCGCAGCAGATAAGCGGAGCGGGTATTGCACCAATTGACTTTGAGGTGCGAGAAGACATCAAAGCACGCCTCTTGAGTGGCCTTGACTTTATCGGTGAGACCGAATTATTAAATGCCCAAATTGATGCCTTTGAGCAGCAGCTTGCTACGACAAGACCTTGGCAATAATAGCTGTTTACTCAATTTGGTCGAATAATTTTGCCACAAAGCCAGAAGCTGATTAAGCTCTGGCTTTATTTGTTTTAGGTGTCTCCAATGAAAAAATTAACTTTAGCGCTACTCGCAACCTTGAGCTGCGCAGCCTTCGCGCGTCCTGCCCCGCTGGTTTCCATCCCAAGCCATGATGCATTTTTTGACGCTATTAAAGCGCATTGTGGTAAAGCCTACGAAGGTAAAGTAACGGTGGATAATCAAGGTCCAAGCAGCTTTAGCGATGCGCGTCTTGTGATGCACGTTCGTAAATGTGGCGACGCTGAGCTTCAAGTCCCATTTCATGTAGGAAAAGATGCTTCAAGAACTTGGATCATCACCAAAACAGGGAGTGGTTTGAGCTTAAAGCACGATCACCGCCATGAAGATGGCAGTGACGATGTTTCTACTATGTATGGGGGTCATACCCTAGATGCGGGATTTAATACCGTGCAGTCGTTCCCTGCTGATGAATACTCAAAACAGTTATTTGTCCAACAAGGGATCCCACAATCAATTGGAAATACATGGCAGATGTATATCTATCCAGAGCAGTTTACCTATCGTTTAGTGCGTGAAGGGCGAGAGTTCCGAGTGGACTTTGATTTAACAAAACCAGTAACCGCACCAGCAGCACCTTGGGGGTATGAAAACTAAACCCAGAGCGGGTTACAGAAAAAGATTTATAGCGCTAACAAAAATGTGTGGCTATTTGGCCACACACTTTACGTCTACTGTTAAGTCATTCTGGTAAGGTCTTGGCTCTAATGGCATCTTATCAAAGCCTTGGACGCCACCGAGTAATGTCAATTGTGGGTTACTACCTTGGCATAAGCGTTTGGCATGGCGCAGCAAAAAAACGCTTTGTTGCCTAAAATGCGCATAACTATCTGGCTTAATTGCCAGTCGAAAGTGGTCATCGTTATACGTGGTTTGCTCATAATGTACTTTATGGTCAAAGTCATAAAGTTTTTCAGGTTCGCCTCTTGGAACCGGTGTGTATTGGCACGCTGAGAGCAATGTTACGCTTACAATTAGGGAACTTAGCTTTAATGAATTTAGTCTCAATGATAACTTACGCATAACCATCCTTTTAGTCTGCTACATTACTAGTATATCACATGGGAGTTTAGTCACTTGCTTAACCAACTTAAAAAACTATTTCAAAGCTTGCAGGAGTCGTCACCGAGACAAGAAATCGACTTTAATACCGCGCTTGCTGCATTACTGGTCGAAGTGATGCGAGCGGACGGCAAACTACAACAGTCGGAATTCGATAAAATTGCGGAGTTACTCAAAACACGTTGTGAATTGCCTGAACCACAAGTCAGTGCACTGATAACACAAGCGCAGCAATTGGTGGAACAGGCAGTAGATATGTATTCTTTTGCCAAGCAAGTGAACAATCACACCAGCGACATTGAGCGCATCGAGGTCATTGAGCTGTTGTGGCACGTTGCTTATGCTGATGGTGAGTTAGACAGTCATGAAGACCATATAATTCGGAAAATAGCCGGGCTGTTTTATGTTGCCCACCCTGATTTCATTGCTGCGAAGCTACGAGTACAACAATCAGCTAGTGTATAATCCTCTATTCTAGTGAGCTAAAAACTCCTTTTGGCAGCTGTGTACAGCCTCTTTTATCATAAAGTTAACCAAGGTTGGTGAGATTTTATAAAGCTTCGCAATTTCTTTTTGTTTGAATCGACCAGTACGATAAAAGCTAATGATATTTTGATGGCGAGTTGACAGTTTTTGGATTGTTGAGTCCATGCGTCTATCCAGTTGTGCCGACTCGACTTTGTTTTCGATATCTGAATCTGTGTCTGACATGTACTCTACATGCGTTGCCTCAAGGGCAACTAAGCTTTCTCGACTTTGCTTTCTAAGCATATCGATTGCAATATTCCTAGCCACTTGGAAGCAGAAACTCGTTGTGTTATTGATTTGCGCATTTTGTGTATGTGACATGCTGCTAAGACGGATAAAAGTGTCCTGTAACGCATCTTCGGCAAGATAGGGGCATTTTAAGATACTGTTGAGATACGCGAGTACCTTCCCTTTGTTGTCTGAAATAACGTTAGCCCACTTGATAGCAAACTTGGACACAGATCACACTCCTATGTTAATTATACTTTACCATTGCAAATGAAAACACTTATCATTTGCTGTGCGATCTTATTTTCTGTTATGGGTTCATGTCAAGTTAAATTAATACTTTTACGCAATTTTTTGCACCATATATTAACATTCTATTGTCATTACAATTACTGAGAAAGTTGCTAGCAGATTACGGTCAACATGGGCTTTATCTCTACAAGGTGAGCTTGGTGCTCTCTAACAATGGAAGTGTTTAAGTTAACAAAATGAAAACTAACTGTATGGCTGTTCGTTAGGGAGCGGTAATCACAATGTGCTTTGTTGGGTGCTTGGAAAAAAGAGTCGGCTTTGAGCTGCTCTTAATATTGATGGTGTTGGTATGATGTTAAAGGGATATCTGTCTTGTATAAGAGCAACCTGAGCAATCTACTTTTATTAAAATTAACTCACACCGCAAAGTCAGATAAGTTACCCTGTATTTGATAACAATAAAACTCGGTCATGAGCATGAAAGTATTCGAAAAAATTTATCATAGAGCTGCCGAGCGCAAAGGCTCTGAGGCGGCGCTAAAAGCTAAGCTTAACCAACCATTGAGTGCCGAATCACTATTGGCATTAAGTGATGATCAATGGCTAGAAGAATTTACTCGCAAGATTTTCCAGAGCGGGTTTTATTGGGCGGTGGTTGATAATAAGTGGGATGGCTTTAGAGAAGTATTTTGGCAATTCTCAATTGAGAAGTTGCTTATGATGTCACCTGAAATGTATGAGCAACGTAGTCAGGATGAACGGATCATTCGTAATGCTAAAAAGGTAAAAAGTATCGCTGACAATTGCCATATGATTTTTGCAGTGCAACAACAGTATGGTCGCTTTAGTGATTTCGTCGCACACTGGCCTGAAGACAATATCGTAGGTCTGTGGCTGTACTTGAAAAAGCATGGTTCGAGACTCGGTGGGAATACCGGGCCTTACGCACTTCGTGTGTTAGGTAAAGATACGTTTTTACTGAGTAAAGACGTCGAAACGGTGCTACGTGCCGAGGAGATCATAGACGGAGGCTTACAAAGTCAGAAGTCACTGCAATCGGCGCAGCAGTTTTTCAATGAAATGCGTCAATATAGCGGGCTTAGCTTACAAGAGTTAAGCCAAATTGTGTCAATGAGTGTTGGTGATAATATTCGCTAGGCGCTAAAAATAGAGATGATCGCATGGTATTTTTTCAGCCCTATCAGGGTTCTGCTCTGCTCTTTAAGGAGCAACCAGCAAGATTTAATCAGCCCACATTACTACTATCTAATACGCCGTTGCTAGTTAAGCTTGAGCTAAAGGAATACGACACCACAGCGCTTGCTGAGCTGTTAAGTGGTCAGCGCCCTTTAGGCAATATTGAACCTACGAGCTTAGCCTACAGTGGTCATCAGTTTGGGCAATTTAACCCGTTACTTGGTGATGGCCGAGCGCATTTAATTGGCGGGGTGAAGCTCGATGACGGACGTCAATACGACCTGCACTTGAAAGGCTCTGGAGCGACGCGATTTTCTCGCGGTGGTGATGGCTTTTGTGCGCTAGGACCTGCGGTACGTGAGTTTATAATGAGCCAAGCTATGGTTGGCTTGGGGGTTCCAACTACGGAATGCCTAGCTGTTGTAACCACTGGACACCATGTTTATCGTCAAGGTGAAGTACCTGGCGCAGTTGTATGTCGTGTGGCAAAAAGTCATATCCGCATCGGTACCTTGCAATATCTGGCTACACAGCAAGATAAAGATGAGCTATGGAGCCTACTTAACTTGCTGGGCGAGCAATTATTTGAGGGATTTAAAGTTGAGACCGAACAGGATGTACTCGAATTGTTTCGTGAAGTGTGTGAGCAGTTGGTGGACTTAGTTGTCGAGTGGATGCGGGTTGGCTTTATTCATGGCGTGATGAATACCGACAATATTTTGCTCAGTGGCGAAACGATAGACTTCGGCCCTTGTGCAATGATGGAAAAGTTTGATTTTAACGCCGTGTTTAGCTCTATCGACCGCCAAGGCCGCTATGCGTTTGGTAATCAGCCAAACATCATGAATTGGAACTGTGCGCGACTTGCCGAGGCCTTATTGGTGTTATGGCAGGATGAGCAAGCGGGAATTGAAGCATTTAGTCAAATTTTAGCGGAGTTTTCTGAATCGTTTAATCGCAAGTACAAAGATATGTGGGCGGCTAAGCTTGGTATTGATGAATGGAGCGACGCAGACGACATTCTACTTAGTGACTTACTCAAGTTGATGACGGAGCACGAACTAGACTTTACCAATACCTTTGCGGCACTAACCAATAGCTTGCTTGGTCATCCAAACAAAGCTTTATCCGTGCCAACGGAGTTGGAGAGCTGGCAGCGACAATGGGCGCAAAGGCGTGCTGCCGATGAGGTTGCGGCTAACTTGATGAGTCAAGCTAACCCGATACTTATCCCCCGTAATGCGTTGGTGGAGGCTGAGATTGCGCTATTTAATCAGCAAGGCATGAGTCAAACACTAGAGGATTGGCTAACTGCGTTGACGTCGCCCTATGATTACAAAGACTATCCTGAATCGTGGACCAGCGCGTCTACACCGGCCCACTATCAAACTTTTTGTGGAACCTAAATGGCAGAACAGCAGCTTTCTTGGCAAGAAATTAAACGTAAAGTCCTTGAGCACAAACGGCCGCTTATGAAGGCGCATATCATCGCCTTGTTTGCCGCGTTGGTGAGTGTCCCTATCCCTTTGATGATGCCGTTGCTGGTCGATGAAGTCTTACTAGATACACCTGGCAGAGCAGTGGCTTGGATGAACTCGGTATTGCCCGAGCAATGGCATGGCCCCAGTGGCTATATCGTGGTTATTTTGTTGGCTGTAATAACCATGCGTTTGGCCAGCTTGGTGTTAGGGGTGATGCAGTCACGCCAGTTTACTATTATTGGCAAGGACATTAGTTATCAAATCCGTGAGCGCTTACTTACGCATTTACCTAAAGTTCAACTGAAGGAGTACGAAAGCCAAGGCGGTGCAGCAATTAGTTCTCGCTGTATTACCGATGTGGAAACCTTGGATAAATTTATCAGTCAAACCTTGTCACGCTTTTTAATCGGTTTACTCACAATCATTGGCACTGCGGCGATTTTGCTTTGGATTGATTGGATGTTGGGGCTGGTGATCTTGTTGCTCAATCCGGCGGTCATCTATTTTTCTCGGCAGTTTGGCAAACATGTTAAAGAGCTGAAAAAGGAAGAGAATGCTGCATTTGAGGCACTGCAAACTTCACTAGTCGAGACGCTAGATGCTATTTCTCAACTAAAAGCCGTTCGTCGAGAGGGTAACTACTTTGCACAAGTTAAAGTAGCTGCCAAAGATCTCAAACATTACGCGGTGCAGTCACAATGGAAAACGGATGCGGTTAACCGCTTAAGTTTTACCGTGTTTTTGGTGGGGTTCGAGTTTTTCCGTGCTGTCGCTATGTTTATGGTGGTGTTTTCTGATTTAACGGTCGGCCAGATATTTGCGGTATTTGGTTACCTTTGGTTCATGATGGGGCCTGTGCAGGAAATTCTTGGTATTCAATATGCGTACTATGGTGCCTCGGCGGCACTTAGTAGGTTAAATCAGGTTTTTAATTTTGCGACAGAAGCACAATATCCCGCTACGAAAACCGTCTTTGATTCATCTCAGGTTGATATCAAATTTGCCAATATAGACTTCGCTTACGTTGCAGAGCAACCCGTGCTCAAACAGGTATCTTTGCATATTCCAGCAGGGAAGAAAGTAGCGTTAGTAGCGGTGTCTGGAGGTGGTAAATCTACTTTGGTGCAATTGCTTTTGGGATTGTATGAAAAACAAGGCGGCGAGATTCATATAAATGACACGCCAGTAGAGCAGATTGGATACGAAGCTGTGCGAGATAATATAGTGACTGTACTGCAGCAGCCGATACTCTTTAATACCAGCATCCGTGAAAATCTAGCAATGGGAAGAGAGGTATCTGACAAAATACTGTGGCAGGCACTCCGAGTTGCAGAGCTAGCCGATACCGTACTTGCGCTAGCCGACAAGTTAGATGCGCAAGTCGGTCGCAACGGGATTAAATTGTCCGGAGGACAGAAGCAAAGGTTAGCCATTGCTAGAATGGTTGTTGCCGATCCTAAAGTGGTGGTGCTGGATGAAGCGACCTCAGCACTTGATATTGAGACTGAGGCAAAAATTCATCGCAATTTGCAAGCGTTTTTGGCTGATAGAACGACTTTGATTATTGCACATCGACTGAGCGCAATAAAACAAGCCGACTTAATTTATGTTTTAGATGATGGTGAAGTGTCCCAGTATGGAGAACATAAGGATTTGTTAAAGGAACAAGGTCTGTATCAAATCCTATTTGGTCATCAAAATTAATTCATAAATAGCAAAAATTCCTTATGTAACGTTAAGTAAACATTAATGGACGAGCTAATATTATCTATGCAACGTAATCAGTAGACGCATTTTCTGGTAGACTATCCGAGTCAATACTCAATGCGTTAACTAACAGAGATGGGAAGGAATGATGAAAATTAAAACTTTGAGCTTACTAGTTGCGATGGCAGTAACAGCCAATGCAAATGCAAACACCACTGAACCTACTGAAGGTGTATATCTTGGTGTATTCGGTGATTACTATGATGCTGACTGGCAAAATCACCGTGATATGGCTGGCTTAGACGTAGAAGAGTCTACTGGTTGGGGTGCTGAAATCGGCTACCGTTTTGATAAATATTGGAGTGGTCGTCTTGAGTATGCAGACATGGATTTTGATCTTGGTGGGATCAGCAATGGTTCACTAGACGCAGAGCGTTATGGTATCGATGGTTTATATCACTTTGATGGTGGCCCATTCTATGGTCTAGTGGGTATCAAAAAGATGAATCTGGACGTCATTTCAGATAACACTTTTGCTAACGTTGGTGCTGGTGTTCGTCACTACTTCACCGATCACTTGTTCGTGAATGCAGAAGCGGCAGTTTACCAAGGCTTAGAAGCAGGTTTTACTGATGTTGGCGGTAAAATTGGTATCAACTACTCATTCGGTAGCGCTGGTAAAACGGAAGAAGTTGCACCTGCTCCGGCACCTGTAGTTGCAGAAGCACCACAAGACAGTGATAAAGACGGTGTTGTGGATAGCGAAGACAAATGTGCCAATACACCAATGACCGATGCTGTTGATGCGTCAGGTTGTACTCTATATGAAACGAATGAAGACAAAGTAAATCTACTGGTTCGTTTCCCGCACGATGATGCTTCTTTCTCACAGCAATATGTTGATGATATCAACGCGGTTGCTAAGTTTTTAAAAGAACATAAAAATGCAGATGTAGTGATTGAAGGTCACGCATCAGCAGTAGGTGATGCGGATTACAACCAAAAGCTTTCTGAGCGCCGCGCGAAAAACGTTGCTGAGAAACTCGTAGATATGGGTATTGATTCAATGCGTATTACCACAGTAGGCTACGGTGAAGAGCGTTTGAAAAACCCAGCTAATACGCTTGAAGCGCATGCTGAAAACCGTCGCGTGGAAGCGCACGTTTCTTCTAAAGAGAAAGTAAAAGTTAAGCGTTAATTTTTACTTAACTTATGCAAAAAGGCTCCTTCGGGAGCCTTTTTTAATCCCACCAAGCGTACCTTTTCGCAAAATTAAAATGATTCTCGTTTGACTAATATTCATCAAAATATACTTGTTTCGGTATGCTTATTCATTGTATTTATAGTGACTATAAGGCGAGGTATCGCATGCAAGATTTTCATCTATACTCAAAGACCTTATAATTGTTCATTATATTTTATGGTCAAGGGAATGGTTCAGCCGATTGCATCAATAATCGCAGCCAGATCATTTACTTGTCTGTCCACGTCACCAAGAGGGCAATATTGTGCTTCAAGAATATCGTAAACACGTAGAAGAGCGTGCCGCGCAAGGTATCGTGCCTAAGCCGTTAGACGCGCAGCAAACTGCTGACCTTATCGAATTACTAAAAACTCCACCTGCAGGTGAAGAAGAGTTCATCGTTGATCTATTTATCAATCGTGTACCGCCAGGTGTAGATGATGCCGCTTACGTAAAAGCAGGCTTTTTGGCTGCAGTAGCGAAAGGCGAAGCTGAATCACCACTCATTTCAAAAGAGTATGCAGCTGAACTACTTGGCACTATGCTTGGTGGTTACAACATCGCGCCTATGATCGACCTACTAGACGACGCAGCACTTGCACCTATCGTTGCTAAGGGTTTATCTCATACACTACTGATGTTTGACGCATTCTACGATGTAGAAGAAAAAGCAAAAGCAGGCAATGAGTTTGCTAAGCAAGTGATTGAGTCATGGGCAAATGCAGAATGGTTTCTTGAGAAGCCAGCCGTTGCAGACAAGATTTCAGTGACTGTATTCAAAGTAACGGGTGAGACAAATACAGATGACTTGTCTCCAGCACCAGATGCTTGGTCTCGTCCAGATATCCCATTACACGCACTGGCTATGCTTAAAAACGAGCGTGACGGTATCAACCCTGATAAGCCAGGTGAAGTAGGTCCAATTGCACAACTGGAAGCGCTTAATGGTAAAGGTTTACCGCTAGCGTACGTAGGTGACGTTGTTGGTACAGGCTCATCTCGTAAATCTGCAACTAACTCCGTACTTTGGTTCATGGGTGATGACATTCCATTCGTACCAAACAAGCGCGTTGGCGGTGTGTGTCTAGGTGGTAAAATTGCGCCAATCTTCTTCAATACCATGGAAGATTCAGGTGCACTACCGATTGAGCTTCCAGTTGACGAACTAAATATGGGCGACCAAATCGACATCTTCCCATACGAAGGTGTGGTTAAGCGTCACGGTACTGACGAAGTTATCTCAACGTTCTCACTGAAATCAGACGTAATTCTTGATGAAGTGCGTGCTGGTGGCCGTATTCCATTGATCATCGGTCGTGGTCTAACTGATAAAGCTCGTGCTTCACTAGGCCTAGAAGCTGAAGATATCTTCCGTAAGCCTAAGTTAGTGGCTGATTCTGGTAAAGGCTTTACGCTTGCACAGAAGATGGTTGGTAAAGCATGTAACATGGCAGGTGTACGCCCAGGTCAATACTGTGAGCCAACAATGACAACAGTAGGTTCTCAGGATACTACGGGTCCAATGACGCGTGATGAGCTTAAAGATCTTGCTTGTCTTGGCTTCTCTGCTGACCTTACAATGCAGTCATTCTGTCATACCTCAGCTTATCCTAAGCCAATCGATGTAAACACACACCACACACTTCCTGATTTCATCATGAACCGTGGCGGTGTATCACTACGCCCTGGTGACGGTGTTATCCACTCATGGCTAAACCGTATGCTACTTCCAGATACAGTAGGTACAGGTGGTGACTCACATACTCGTTTCCCGTTAGGTATTTCATTCCCAGCCGGTTCAGGTGCAGTAGCGTTTGCAGCAGCAACGGGCGTAATGCCGTTGGATATGCCTGAGTCAATCCTTGTTCGTTTTAAAGGTGAAATGCAGCCGGGTATCACATTACGTGACCTAGTACACGCTATCCCTTACTATGCAATCCAGCAAGGTCTATTGACGGTTGAGAAAAAAGGTAAGATCAACGAATTCTCTGGTCGCATCCTTGAAATCGAAGGTGTTGAGCATTTAACGGTTGAGCAAGCGTTCGAGCTATCTGACGCATCTGCAGAGCGTAGTGCGGCAGGTTGTACTGTTAAGCTTTCACAAGCGTCTATCGAAGAGTACCTAAACTCTAATATCGTGATGCTTAAGTGGATGATCTCTGAAGGCTATGGTGATGTACGTACCATTGAGCGTCGTATCACTAAGATGGAAGAGTGGCTAGCGAATCCTGAGCTAATGACTGCTGACGCGGATGCAGAATACGCGCACACCATTGAGATTGATCTTGCTGATATCAAAGAGCCAATCCTTTGTGCACCAAATGACCCTGATGACGCTCGTCTACTTTCAGCGGTAACTGGTGAGAAGATCGACGAAGTATTCATCGGCTCTTGTATGACTAACATCGGTCACTTCCGTGCAGCTGGTAAACTACTGGATAATTTCGGTGGTCGTCTACCAACGCAACTATGGGTTGCTCCGCCAACGAAGATGGACCGCGATCAGTTAACTGACGAAGGTTACTACGGTATTTACGGTCGTGTAGGTGCACGTATCGAAACTCCAGGATGTTCACTATGTATGGGTAACCAGGCACGTGTTGCTGATAAAGCAACGGTTGTTTCTACCTCGACTCGTAACTTCCCTAACCGTTTAGGTACAGGTGCAAACGTATTCCTTGCATCAGCAGAGCTTGCAGCGGTAGCTGCTATTCTTGGTAAACTACCAACACCTGCTGAATATCAAGAGTATGCAGAGAAGATCAATGCAACGGCTGCGGACACTTACCGTTACTTGAACTTCCATAAGATGCCTCAGTACACTAAAAAGGCAGACTCAGTGATCATTCAACAAGCGGTTTAATTACTCGCTCTAGAATACATTGAAAGAAAAAAGCCAGCGCATGCTGGCTTTTTTTATGCACATAAAGCACTCAAGTTAAATGGTGTTATCAAGCATTATTTTAAACCTAGATAAGTAATCTATTAAAATGGCTATAAGTGGGTTTTTATTGCGTTTTGGTTGTTAAAATCCCGTTTTTTTAAACAGTAATTTTCTCTGGTTTTATTAGAATTGTCGGCAAATTCTCATCAATGGGCGAGAGGATCATGACAACAGTAAACAACCAGAATTTATTACAACTACGCTTTTTACCGCAGTCACATATCGACGCAGTTAAGCCTTTTTTCAATCAACTTCCAGATAACCCTTATGCCGATGGTGCATTCAGAAAGCGCCGTTACTCTGTGGTTAAATTCACTGACGGTGAAGTAACATTGCAGCCGACGAAAGCTTTCGTGCAAGACGACTCAATTAATACTTTCCAAGGTAATATTGAGCGTGTTTACGAAAACCTTGAGCAGGACATGTTAAACACCGATGGCTTTAAGCATATGCTTGCTGAATTTAAAGCCATGACGGGAATTGCAGACGATACCAGCATAGAAGTGCATCAGTTTCGCATGTTAGCGATTGAAAGCGATACCCCTCCTGCGCCAGAAGGTGTGCACCAAGATGGCTTTGACCATGTCTGTGTCTGCGGTGTTTCTCACGAAAATATCGCCGGTGGCGAGCTATTGGTATATGAGCACAAAGAAGCTGAGCCCTGTTTCAAAATGGAAATCAAAGATGGTTTATTTGCACTGGTGAATGACCGTGAAGTGTGGCATAACGCAACACCGATGAACAAGCTAGATGCCGAGCAAGTCGGTTACCTAGACTGCTTCGTATTTACAGCCTAAGAGGGTAGTATGGATTTAAATCTAGTGCGTCGTCAGTTCCCTGCGCTTATGCAAAGTATTGGTGGAGCCACGCCAATTTTCCTTGATGGCCCGGGTGGCTCTCAAGTACCGCAATCCGTGTTGAGCGCGATGTCTGCTTACCTTGGTTATTTTAACTCTAACTTAGGTGGTGCATTTTTCTCAAGCGATAAGACCGTCAGTTTGATGAGTGAAGCGCGCCAAGCGGTTGCGGACTTACTCAATGCGCCAAGTGCAGATCAAATTGTATTTGGTGCCAACATGACTAGCTTAACCTTTAGCTTTAGCCGTGCGCTATCTCGCGAATGGCAAGCAGGTGATGAAGTTATTGTGACCAATGCCGATCACTATTCAAACGTTTCTTCATGGCGTCAAGCTGCCGAAGATAAAGGTGCGACGGTACATGCGGTGCGTATTAATGAAACCGATTGCACGCTTGATCTTGCGCATTTTGAATCACTACTAAATGCCAAGACTAAGTTAGTTGCGGTGACGTATGCATCGAATACAACGGGCTCAATCAACGATATCAAACGCATTGTGGAGCTTGCGCACCAAGTTGGTGCATTGGTATATGTTGATGCTGTGCATTATGCACCTCATGAGCTAATCGATGTACAAGGTTTGGATTGCGACTTCCTTGCGTGCTCTGCTTATAAGTTCTTTGGTCCGCATGTGGGCATTGTTTATGGTAAGCGTGAGCATTTAGAAGGTTTTACTCCGTATAAGGTGGAGCCGGCAAAAGACATTATCCCAGGCCGCTGGGAAACTGGTACGCAGAGTTTCGAAGGACTAGCGGGTGTTGTTGCGGCGATTGACTACATTGCTTCACTTAGCGAGATGAGTGCAGATACACCACGCCGTGAGAAACTGGTTGAGGCGTTTGCACGCACAAAAGCGCATGAGATGCAGCTTAGCCAGCACTTCTTAACGCGTTTAGCCGAATTTAAAAAGATTAAACTTTTTGGTATCGAGTCACGTGAGCGACTCGCTGAGCGTACACCAACGTTTGCTTTGACATTTGATGGCATCGAGCCACGTACCGTGTCGGAATTCTTAGGTAAAAAGCACATGTGCGTATGGGATGGTAATTTCTACGCCCAAGGGCTTTGCGAGCAGCTAGGGGTGATGGATAAAGGTGGGGTTGTTCGCATCGGTTGTATGCATTACAACACCATAGAAGAACTAGATAGCTTGTTTGATGCATTCAGTGAGTTGTTAGCATAATACAAAGTGGGAGCTACGGCTCCCACTGCTCATTTAGGTTTCTTGCCCTTCAATAAATGCATTGAGCTTAGCAATGCGATGGCTCATACCTTCAATGAGCTTATCTTTGATTTTTTCCCGGATCACATTGGGCAAGCGTGTTAATGCATCTGGGGTTATCGCCAATATGATGCTGTCTTTTAACGCTTGTGCGCTAGTGCTGCGTTCTCGGTTAGTGATAAATGCACCTTCACCTAAAAACTCTCCAGGACCAACTTTACCTAAATCATGGGCCGCATCTTGTTTAAAAATCAAAAACTCACCGCTTAATACAATATACAGGCGATTGTCTTTTTCAAAGCGTTTGAAAGCATGACGCTCTTGTTGCACCAGATATAAGTGACCAAAAGACTCAAGCAATACCTGGCGCTCGGCAAGCGTAAACTCTTTAAAAAACGCTAAGCGATTGATGATCTCTAGTTGTTTAAACAGTGGCACATTTTCAAGTAACTTCATGCAAACTATTCACAAATCAAACTTATTCTTGAATATTGCGTGCTTTTGACTTTCTCGTCAATGATTACCCCCCATTTGCAGGTTGATTCTGAGGTATGAATACAAGCTGCTGTGAATAAATCAACTCACCAGTTGCAGTTGAGTAACTTTTTGACCCATACAGGAGCTGCTTTTAAACTACTCAGTGAAAACGCGTTTTGCTTAAATGCTGATGCATCTAGACGCACATTCATTGGTACAGCTAAGTGTGTTTTTAATAATCGCTTCAAGCCTAAGTCATCTATTTTCAAAAAAGATGCCGCTAACTTGGCTTTTTCTGATCCGTTGAGGTGGCTTCCTTGGGAAAACGCCTGTCCTGCTTTTATCCAGTCAAGATAAGCCGATCGAGACTCATTTAAGTAATCCTCTGTTAGTGCTTGTAATCTAGGCTGGAGGCGTTGATAAAGGACTTCATCTTTGCTTAACACCGCGACGAGTAGAAGATTGAGACCGGAATTTAAAACGGCTGACTTGACTGTGGCTAGCTGGAAAAGTTCAAAAGCATGCTGAAGGGCTGATTTTGCATCTGTTAAGTTATTGGCATCTAGATGCAGCACCCCTAAGTTGTTGTAGATAGAAGCCATGGCTATATTATCAGGGAGTTGCTCTGCGACCTTGATTGCTTGAGCGTAAATGGCGCTTGCTTTTGGGTATCGTCCTTGTTCTCTGAGTGTATTTGCTTGTCCATTTAATACCCTCAGCTGTTGCTTCAAATTAGTTGTGTATTTAAGTGCGCAAGTATAGGCTTGTGTGGCGTCTTCCAGGCGATTTGCACGTCTAAGCAAAGTTGCGGATAAAAAGGTGATTTGGAAAAGCTCGCCTCGAAACTCAGCAGTCTGAGAAAGCTCAAAAAGCCGTGCCACAGGCTGTTGCGCAACATCATTGTTTCGCAGCAGCATTAGTGCTGTAGCTTCTAAAAGCTGTCTTTTGATATATTGAGCTTTATTCGTTTGCCTGTCTGGCTCAACCTGCTGAATGATTTGTAAAGCACGAGCAGGGTCTTTGTTGAGAAAATACTCGGCTCTATCATATTCATAGGTATGCTCTACCTTAGCTTCTCCCGCACCTAAAGCACTTGAGATTATTATTAAAGCGACTATAAAAGATGACACACTAGCACTATTTAACTGGACCTAACTTAGAGAGTGTAGACTGTTCTGATGGATTTTTAAAGTCACTTATATATCATTAGGTTAAGTTGTTTTTCTGACTTGATTGCTGCCCACGTAGCGGAACTATGTGACTCAAGCAATCGAGTCAGTCCTGAATATTTCTCTCTTTTAGTTTTCTGGTCAATGTATTGCGTCCCCAACCTATCTTTAACGCCGCATCTTGCTTATGACCATGACAGGCATTGAGTGCGGATTTGATCAGTCGTGTTTCTAATTGTGCCTGTACATCGGGCCAAATATGGTCTTTTCCTTTACGTAACTCTGAGTCTAACCAAGTTTGGAATGCGTCCAGCCAATTGCCATGCTCTAAGGCGTCAATCTGTTGTGGCTTTTCTAGCTCTTCGGGAAGATCCGCAGGGGTGACAAGTTCACCCGGGGCCATTACCGTTAACCAACGGCAGGTGTTTTCCAATTGCCTAACGTTGCCAGGCCAATGATACGCCTGCATTTTTTGCAGAGCATGTTTGGAGATGATTTTTGGCTCGGCTTTTAGCTCCTTTGCGCTTTTTGCAAGAAAGTGATCGCACAGGGCGGCGATATCTTCAGGGCGTTCACGTAAGGCTGGTAGTTTTAACCTGACGACATTGAGGCGGTGAAATAAGTCTTCACGGAATTTACCTTGCTTGACCAGTGTCTCTAAGTCTTGATGGGTAGCCGCGACGATACGGACATCGACCTTCACGCTGTTGTGGCCACCAACCCGATAAAACTCACCATCGGCGAGTACGCGCAATAGCCGAGTCTGCACGTCCAGTGGCATATCACCGATTTCATCTAAAAATAGGGTGCCGCCATCGGCTTGCTCAAAGCGGCCACGGCGCATGCCGTCAGCACCGGTAAAAGCGCCTTTTTCATGGCCGAACAACTCAGACTCGACGAGATCTTTGGGGATGGCGGCCATATTGAGCGCGATAAAAGAAGCCTCTTTGCGCGGGCTGTGATTGTGCAGCGCGCCTGCCACAAGCTCTTTACCCGTGCCTGATTCGCCGTTAATCAATACACTCATGCTTGAAGCGGAAAGTTTACCGATGGCGCGGAACACTTCCTGCATCGCTGGGGCTTCACCAATAATGTCGGGGCTATTGGCTTTTTCACTTTGGCGCTTTTGCTTTTTAGTTTGCTGGCCTGCACGAAATGCACGTTGCACAAGGGAAACGGCCTCGTTTAAGTCGAAAGGTTTGGCGAGATATTCAAACGCCCCTTTTTTAAATGCGTTGACCGCAGAATCCAAGTCCGAGTGTGCGGTCATAATGATCACCGGCAAGTTTGGGTAGAGCCCTGCAATTTTATCTAACAAGGCCATGCCATCGATACCTGGCATACGTACATCTGAGATCAGCACTGCGGGTTGCTCATATTCAAGCGCGGTCAATACATCTTGACCACTGGCGAAGCTCTCGGTTTCAAACTCAGCTCGCTTTAATGCCTTTTCTAAAACAAATCGGATTGAAGCGTCATCATCGACTAACCAAACTGATTTCATTGCACGTTTCCTGTTTCGGTGTTGTCAAAGGGAAGGTAGATACTGAACTCAGTGTGTCCTGGCCAACTATCGCATTCGATAAATCCTTGGTGTTGCTCTACCAAAGTTTGCGCGATAGAGAGCCCAAGTCCAGAGCCTCCTTCTTTATTCGTGATCATCGGAAAGAACAATGTCTCTTTTACCTCATCGGCGATCCCTGGACCGTTGTCGCTGATACGGATGAGTAATGCTTTTTTCAATAGTCGCTCACCATGATGAAGACGGTGTTTAATACGCGTTGTTATGGTGATCGTACCGTCATGCTGTAGCGCTTGTTGAGCATTGCGTAGCATATTCAGCAGAACCTGCTGAATTTTGGCTTGATCTATCACGATAGCCGGAATACTGGGATCATAATCTTTTACCAAGGTGATATCGGCATCGCGCTCCAAGGTGGTTAACTTTATCACCGATTCTAACGCCTGATGGATATTACACGGCTCTTTTTGTGGTAACTGATTGGGTCCAAGCAGTTTATCTACCAACTCGCGTAATCTATCTGCTTGCTCAATAATGAGCGTGGCACATTCTTCCCGTTCTTGTTGATCAGTTTCATACTGCAATAATTGCGCCGCACCGCGGATCCCACCAAGTGGATTTTTTATTTCATGGGCAAGACTGCGAATGAGGTTTCGAGCTGCTTGAAATTGGTGCATTTGATTGGATGCTTGGTCATAACGCAGGGCATCATCAACACGGCGACATTCCACTAAAATGAACGCCTCTTCTGCAAGGTAAACTCGTCTGGCATGCAGACTTAGTGTCGCAACACGATTATCTACAAACACCACGTCTACCCTGTGTTGCTGGCAGTCTACACCATCTTGTAGCACGTATTTAGAGAGCCGTGGCAAGTCTATATGATGATGATTAAACACACTATCAACCGCCAGCCCAACAAGCCGTTTAGTGCTGAGTCCCAGTAGTTCACTACTGCTGTAATTGGCATAGTGGATCATTAAATTTTGATCGAGCACTAAAATCGCGGTTGAGAGAGATTGCCAAACTTTATCCAAGTCAATCGAGTTATGTTGATCCATATATGTTCACCGTGCACCAATGTGGTGCAATGAGAATAGCATAGCTTTGCATCCATTGGATTAAATTATTACCTGAGCTCAGAAACTAGGGGTTTTCGAACTCGTATCCTAAACTTGGTATTAATAAAGCATGCCAACTTTAAGGTGCCCACATTATTAATGCTTTGTTTCAAAAAATACATCTAGCTTGTGCTTGCGGGGGAGCCTGTTTGTCACGTTCTGCATGAGTGGTTGTGACTTTCAAGGCGCTAGGTATGTTACCGAGTATACGGGTTGCTTTCCTCCTTACACCGCTAATTTACATCGGGCTACGAATGGCGAGAAAACCACCCTTACAGGCGTAATGCGGGTCGTTCAACCTAACTGGCGAGATAAATATCTACTGCAAACAAAGGCTGAAGTCTACTATCAAATCCAGGTGGGTGAGCAAAGGTTGTGGATTGAACACAATGAAATGTCGAGTTTGGCCTCCTCAATAGCAGGAGGGATGAGTATGGTGTGTTTGCAACTACTGGTTAAAAGTCAGTGTAGGTAAGCAATATCGCTCTAATTATTCACGGTATTGCGGTGCAAAAAGAACTTATGAGCATCGCTTTGGGCGACTAACATACCTTTTTGATTAAACACTTTCATAACCAAAGAGTGCTCGCCACGATTGATACCACGCAAAGAAAACTGAGTATTACTTTGTTTTGGCCCTGTGGCTGTTCCGTTGAGAAAGAGTTGCACGCTTAGTCCTTGGGTAAATCTTGGCTCTATGGTGCCAGTTACGTATACACTGCCACTATTATCACGGATTGTTTGCTCATGCTCAGGAGAAGTGATTTTAGCTGTATATTGAATCGTTGGTGTTGTATCCGTTTGTTCGAGAATTTTAGTATCAACACTTGGCATGGTTAAAGCGCTGGCGTTGAGTTTGACTTCTTTTGAACCTGGTTGCGGTACATCCGAATAGACCCAATGGCCGTTTTTGTCTTTCCAGCGATAGATTTTTGGCTTGGACTCTGCTGCAGCATCAATGCTTGTTAGGGTTAGCGTCATGCTAACCGACATTATAAGAAACCACTGACGCACCACAACTCTCCACAGTAAACTACTGTTCATACTTTAGTATAGTGTTGTTGGAATTGCGAGTTACAAATGAGTAACTCCGATAATAAATTTATTCGAGATATTTAATTTAACCTTTTGAATTAAATTAAAAAAGCCCGTAATTACGGGCTTGAGAACACATATGATTAAGAGTGCCAGAAACGCATAATGAGTTTTGGCTCTACAAGCTCAATACCGCGGTACTGAGCGTAGTAGTCTGTTAGCGATTAAACGCTGTAGTACATTTCGAACTCAACTGGGTGAGTTGTCATGTTTAATTTTTCAACTTCTTTCGACTTAAGTGTGATGTACGCATCGATTAGGTCGTCAGTGAATACGCCACCTTGAGTTAAGAACTCACGGTCAGCATCTAGAGAAGCAAGCGCTTCGTCAAGTGATGCTGCAACTGTTGGGATTTCTGCTGCTTCTTCCGCTGGTAGGTCGTACAAATCTTTGTCCATTGCATCGCCAGGGTGGATCTTGTTGCGGATACCGTCAAGACCAGCCATCAACTGCGCTGCGAAAGCTAGGTATGGGTTAGCCGCAGGATCTGGGAAGCGTACTTCGATACGACGACCCTTTTCTGATGGGATCACCGGGATACGGATTGATGCTGAGCGGTTACGTGCTGAGTATGCAAGCATAACTGGCGCTTCAAACCCTGGTACTAGACGCTTATAAGAGTTTGTTGCTGGGTTAGTGAATGCATTGATTGCTTTAGCATGCTTAATGATACCACCAATGTAGTAAAGCGCTTCTTCAGATAGACCGCCGTACTTGTCGCCTGCGAAGATGTTCTTGCCGTCTTTAGCAAGTGATTGGTGGCAATGCATGCCTGAACCGTTATCACCAACGATTGGCTTAGGCATAAAGGTTGCTGTCTTACCGTATAGGTGAGCCATGTTGTGGATAACGTACTTCATCTCTTGGATTTCGTCTGCTTTAGTTACCATAGTATTAAAGCGAGTCGCAATCTCATTTTGACCAGCAGTTGCTACTTCGTGGTGGTGCGCTTCAACAACGTGGCCCATCTCTTCAAGTACTAAACAAGTAGCTGCACGCCAATCATTAGACGAATCTACCGGTGCTACTGGGAAGTAACCACCTTTTACGCCAGGACGGTGACCTGTGTTACCACCTTCGTAGTCTTTGTCTGAGTTCCAAGCCGCTTCTTCAGCATCAATTTTGTACATTGAGCCAGACATGTCAGTTTTAAATTTAACATCGTCAAACAAGAAGAACTCTGGCTCAGGACCGAATAATACGGTGTCTGCAATACCCGTTGAACGCATGAACTCTTCAGCGCGTTTAGCTACTGAACGTGGGTCACGCTCGTAACCTTGGTGTGTGTTTGGTTCAACCACGTCACAACGGACGATAAGGGTTGTTTCTTCTGCGAACGGGTCTAGCTTAGCACTTTCTGCGTCAGGCATAAGTACCATGTCAGATTCGTTGATGCCTTTCCAACCAGCGATAGATGAGCCATCAAACATTTTGCCGTCTTCAAAGAAGTCTTCATCGGCTTGATGATGCGGGATCGATACGTGTTGTTCTTTACCTTTTGTATCTGTGAAACGTAAGTCAACAAATTTTACGTCGTGCTCTTTAATAAAATCTAAAACCGATTGTGACATGTGTCCTCCGACTCGTTGGGTTATTTTTTGCTGCAATGTACTGCAATTGCACCTTGATAAGCGTTAATCGTGCCAATTGTTTAACTGTTTGATTTTTAGTGATTTATTTAAATTTACTGATCTGTGAACGGATGTTTTGCACTAAATTGGTGCGTAAGTGTTCCATGGTGGTGCGTAATATTTTTCCTGACAACGACACTTTCCATTTCTGTTGTAGTTGATATTGATTAAATGCTCAAGGTATCAAGATATCGAATAGCTAAAAGTTGCTCGAGTATATTCAGTTGTCTGCACTAATGGTGGTCTGGTATTGAGCAGAAAATTGAAATTAATTTCTAAATTTATAGAAAAAATACATTCTAAATATTGCATATAAAGCACCTTTCTTTAGGTATTTAATCGAAACTTTTCTTTGCTCATTAACTGCTTCTTAGATTAATTTTTACATCTTTTGTTTATATACGCTAACACCAAAGAGCCCGCATTTTATAGGCGACTTTTTGTTCACCATTTATTTGTCTGTATTTAGGTGAATGATACTGCATGTGAGGAAGTTGTATGTACATTATGCAATTTTGTATTTCTCAATTGTGTCCTGTGTGTTAATTGTGTTAATCGAGTTAATTTTTGTTTTGTTTTTTGTGTTGATCGGTTTCATTTTTTGGGTACTATGTACCTGATATTAATAAGTTGAGTCTAATGTTAAAGGGGCTACTTGATGCACTCTAATAGGCTAAATTTTCGTTTGTTACTGTTGATATGCAAGGAAGAAGTAAGGTGTTTTCTCGAGAGTCATTAGCATTAAGATTTGTTATTTTAGTATTTATTCCCCTCATTATAATCATCTCTTATTTTTACTTAGACGAGAGAGAAACTTTACCTCTGGATAATATCACATTAAGCGATAGCGCTTTGAGTAACAAAGTGAGTATCTCTAGAGATAAGTACGGAGTTCCAAATATAAGCGCGAAAAGTGATCATGATGCTTTTTTCGCTATGGGATATGTTCAAGCTCAAGATCGGCTTTGGCAAATGGAGTTACAGCGCCGATTAATTAAAGGTACTTTGAGTGAGGTCTTTGGAGCATCAACAATTGAGCGTGATAAATATATGCGTACTTTGGGGCTTGCTGATGCTGCAAAAGAGGCGCTAAAAAGTTTAGGGAAGCGGGAAAAAGGCATCTTAGTTGCCTTCTCTGAAGGAGTGAATGCGTATATCAGAGATTCTGAAAACCTACCAATTGAGTTTAGGGTTTTTGGTGTCGTTGCTTCAAATTGGTCTCCTGAAGATTCATTAATGGTAGGTAAGCTACTTTCTTACTCTCTGAGTTTTGCTGCTAATTATGAACGCGCCAGAGTACAAGCTGCCGCTAAATTACCAGTGGACTATTTACACTCAATCTATCCAGAGCTTAATGATCAGCAATCTTTATCAGAGGATATATCACGTGTCGCTAAATTGGATGAGACGTTAAGCCAGTTAGCGAGTATCGAAGAAGCTTTATTGCTAGAGCATGGGATTGGAGGCAAATTTGCCGGGAGTAACGCTTGGGTAATTTCTGGGGAGTTAAGTGCTTCGGGCGATGCGATGTTGGCGAATGATCCTCATCTCTCTTTCCAAATGCCTTCATTATGGTATCGAGCGTCTTTGTTAGGCGGCGAAGTAAACGCATCAGGTATGACCATTCCAGGATTGCCTGTAATTGTATTTGGACATAATGCTCATATTGCTTGGGGCGGTACTAACATGCCCGCGGATACGCAAGATTTGGTCATAGTGGACCTTAATCGAGGAGGGAATTCTGCAGGAGAGAAAATTGTTCAAAGGGTAGAGGAGATCGCGGTTAAGGCTGACTTCCCAGCTCAATTTAGAAAAGCCCCAGAGACTATAAAACATACGGTTGCACAATCAAAATATGGGCCTATTCTAGATTATAGTGCTGGCGCGTCTCATGGGTATGCACTGAGATGGACAGCTTTAAATGACAGTGATACTTCTATTTCTGCCTTGATCGACCTGAATTATGCTTCTAATTGGGAAGAGTTCAGGAATGCGCTCCAGCTTCTTATCACGCCGACAATCAATTTTGTTTATGCAGATCGCCTAGGCAATATAGGCCTCAATAGCGCGGGTAAAGTTCCGCTTCGCAAAAAACATTCTGGAGCCATACCTGTTAATCAGTATGAGTTTGAATGGACTGGGTACATTCCTTGGGAAAGTATGCCAACGGAATTCAACCCTAAAAAAGGCTATATCATTAATGCCAACCAAAAACATGTCTCTGAGGATTATCCTTACTTCATTTCTATGGACTGGGCTCCTTCATATAGAGCGGAACGTATAGCGTCTCTTATAGAAGGTGAGTTAAAGCGAGGACACAAACTTTCCATCGATACTTTCCGGAGTATTCAAGGTGATGTACTTGACTTAGGAGCGATAGATCTACTCAACCTTCTTAGAAATGACTATCCAAATCTGAAGCCTTTACTTGGTGAGCTACTACATTGGGATGGAGATTATAAATCTGACCCTGACGTTGGTGCTATATACCAAGTCATGATCAGAAATTTAAAAGTCAAATTATTCCATTCACAAAGTCTTGCTACACAATTTGGTGGCGGGCTAACCGCATCTAGTCTAACCGACAAACAGTTATTGCTCGCCTTACAAGACCATGAATTATGGTGTTCTGACACTTCAGAAAAATGTACAGATGAAATTAGGGATTCCTATCAAGCGACTTTAGTTGAACTTGAGCGTAAGTTTGGCGCTAGGCCGTGGTCATGGGGAGAGCTTGCGCCGAGAACTTTCGCGCATCAACCCTTTAGTGAAGCGGACTTTTCGAGACGAATTTTTGAGCGGCAGATCACTGGAGCTGGTTCATTAGATACCGTGAATGCCGCCGGTTATCGGTTTGATAGTGCTGATGGATATGAGCAGATATTTGGTGCTGGGTTTCGCCAAATTATGGTGTCGAGTAAGCAGGAAGGGTTTAAGTCTTGGTACATCAATTCAACGGGTCAGTCCGGCAATATCATGAGCCCACACTATGATGACATGATCGACTTATATGAAAGTAATCAATTAGTTACTGAAACACCGCAATAAATATAATAATTAATAAAAAGGAATTGTAATGAGGTTACTCTCCGAATTAGGAAAGACGGCGCCTAACTCTGTCTTTATTTCACTGTTGAGCGGCGCGATCGCAGGCCTTATCTACGCGTCGCTAGTTCCAGTTATTCTAATCGCAATTGAAGAGTTTAGCTATGTATTAGACGGCACCGCAGATTTTGTTGAGGTGCTGGGCGTGCAAATAGCACATCCAAATTTAGCGCTGTTATTTTTAGGTATTTGCGCTGCGATTTTTATTTTGCAATCAGTGTCAATGATTGCATTACAAAAGTCAGCATTAATGCTTGCGAGTAATATCCGAAAAAGATTGTTTGAAAAGATTCTAGGGGCTCCAATCGAGAACCTTGAGTCAGTTGGAACTTCTAAATTACTCGTTGTATTAAGTACAGATATCAGTCGAATTATGATGGGGGCGCAAGCAGTTCCTGGTCTGTTAGTCAGTTCAGTTATTTTGTTAGGTGTATTTTTATATATCTACTTTTTAAGTATGGGGGCATTTCTATTTTTATTGGTTTGTTTAGTTGTTTCAGTTATTACCTATCAAATTCCTATCATCTATTCCATGAGGTTTTTTAATAAATCAAGACAAGAAACAGATGAACTTCAAAAATCATTTCGCTCTTTACTAATGGGAGCGAAAGAGTTGAAAGTTAATAATGTTAAGCGAGAGTCATTTATTAAAAATGAGTTGCTTAAAGCTGAAAATGAAATGCGTGAAACACTTACTAAAACGTATAACTATACAATCTTTGCTGAAAACTATGGGATGCTATTAACCTATCTAATTATCGCCGTTTTGGTTTTCTCTTTTGTTAATTACTACTCGATTGGTCATGGTGAATTACTGGGTATAGTTATGGTTCTGCTATATATATCCGGCCCAATTCGATGGATATTGCAATCAATAGCTCCAATTTATAGAGCTAATGCGTCATATAATAAAGTAGATCTGATTCTTGCATCTTTGTCTAAGGAGGTAGAGAGTGAATTAACCCCGGTTAGTAACTGGGAAAAAGTAACTTTCGATAATACTTGCTTTTCTTATAAAAAATCTAATTTTGAAGTTGGCCCAATTTCTTTTAGTTGTAGACGCGGAGAAATAACTTTTATTGTTGGAGGAAATGGCTCGGGTAAATCAACCTTCTGTAAGGTCGCTACACTTCATTATAGGGCAACATCAGGAAATATTATCTTTGATGATGTGAAAGTTGATGAAAGCAATATTGATAGTTATCGCCAGTCAATAAGTGTTATCTATAGTGATTATCACTTATTTGAAAAGCTGCATGGAATTGATTTAGAAAATAGTGATGTTATAGATGAAATTAATTATTGGTTAGTGAAGCTTAACCTCGATGAGAAGGTGTTTTTAGAAGGAGATGGATTCTCTACTTTAGAACTTTCAGATGGTCAAAAAAGAAGGTTGGCATTAATAGCTAGTATTGTAGAAGATAAAGATTTTTATTTATTTGATGAATGGGCTGCAGATCAAGATCCTCAATTCAGAGAGATTTTTTACAAAGAAATCCTACCTATTTTAAAGTCAAGAAATAAGTTGATTATAGTTATAACTCATGATGATAGATATTATAACTTATCAGATCAGCTCGTTCATTTAGATAAAGGAGAGGTTCAGCTAAGTGCTTCAAGGTTAAATTATGGCGAGGCTAAGGCTGAAAAATCAAATTTTAAAAACTCAGAAAATAATAAGGATAACGCATATGAGGTTTGATTTTTCTCTAGCGCAGAAGGATGTTTACTTCGATCAGCTACATTGTATTGGTAATGCTAAATATAATATTGGTGGATATGTTGATATAAGCTCGGCAAATGTCACATCTTTATTAGAAGCAAGTGATCAGGTTATAGCAAGTAACCCTATGTTTAGTTTGACTATTGAGCATGAGCATGATGGTCCCAAAGCAAGATTTGATAACGCTTTACATATTAAGTCTACGGTGGTTGATTATAGAGACGCTATTGAACCGATTAAGTCAGCGCAGGAGCTTGTGAAAGAAATATTTTCTCAGCCCTTTGATCTTAAGGGAAGATGCCTCTACAAAACTTATATCATTCAACTGACAGATCAAAGGATCTGGTTTGTAGGTGTAGCGCATCATTTGCTGATTGATGGCTGGGGGTTTGCGCTATGGGCTGAGGCACTTTCAAAAGCTTATGAATCAAAAGAATATCAGGTTAATGAGCACGCGCAGCAAAACTATTTTGAACAAGACTCAGTATACTTGGAGTCAGAACGGTATCAGAAAGATAAGGAATTTTGGAAGTCTTACTTGCATTGTTCTAAAAGGAATATACTTATTCCAAATAGGAAATTGGAATCGAAAAGCTCAAGTGAGAGAGTTGTTTTTTCAGTAGCGCGAGATAAGTATGAAAGCTTATTTTCAAACAAAGGGTTTCTAGCTAAGTCCCCTGGTACTGTATTTTTGTCTCTTGTTTTTATAATGTTCTCTAGACTATATAGAGAGCGTAATTTTAATGTAGGGTTACCAGCTCACAATCGAAAATCAGCGAAACAAAAGAATGATATAGCTCTATATACAAGTGTTAGCCCTATATCGCTAGCTTATACATCAGACACCTCATTTGATCAGTTTCTTAGCTATGTAGCTTCTGAGCAAAAAAAAATATATCGACATCAGAAATACCCAATTGGTCATATTGTTTCTGATATGGGCCCTGAAGCAAGAAGTGGTCTCTATGATGTGTGTGTGAACTTCTTAAAATTAAATAATAGTTGTCGCTTTGCTAAAGCGCATGCATCTTACCATTATATCGAAAACCCTTTCCAAACTACTCCTTTTAACTTAACCATTTGGGACAATGGAGAAGTGCAGCCTGTTGAACTACAGGTGGATTATCACATGGGGTACTTTTCAAAAGAGGAAATTGCACAGCTTTTAGAAATACTTTTTTCTCTTCTAGAACAAGTTTCAAATAATCCAGAGGTAAAACTCTCTGAATTAATGCTTACATCTGAGAAAAATAAATCGTTATCTCTGTCCGACACTGGACTTGATGAGGAAATACAACCATTTATTACCTTATTTTTGGAGCAAGTGCGGAAATCTCCGAATACCGTAGCTGTGTCGTGTCAAAACAGAGAACTTACTTATGAAGCCTTAGATCTTTCTTCAACGCGGCTTGCATTGAGATTCAAGGAAATCGGGGTCAAAGCCGGTGATCTCGTAGGGCTAATGCTTCATCGCTCAGAAAGAATGGTGGAAGCGATTGTAGCGCTGAGTAAAATTGGAGCTGGTTTTGTGCCGATGGATCCGAGCTATCCAGTTAGCCGCCTAAAGCATATGGCACATGACAGTAATATTTCATTGCTTGTCATCGATAGTGATTTCTCTGAGTTAGCATTTGAGCTAACAGATAAGATTTATATTGTAGAGTCACTTTGTGAAAATACCGCTGTTGAAATTGGCTCGACTACCGTAGCCAAAAACGATAGCACTGCTTATGTTATATATACCTCGGGCTCTACAGGTACGCCAAAAGGCGTTGAAATTTCGAATCTATCTTTAGCTAACTTTTTGCTCTCAATGAGGAAAAAACCAGGAATCAGCCATGGAGATAGATTATTAGCCGTCACTCCATTTAGTTTTGATATATCTATTTTAGAACTATTACTTCCGTTAATAAGTGGAGCGACGGTCAAAGTATTTCCTTCACGTATAACCCATGATCTGCAAGGTTTGGTTGATGAAATTAACAAACCTGATACCAGCATCGTACAGATGACTCCTAGCGCATGGAAGTTGGTATTAGCTTCTGGCTGGCAAGGTAAACCTAGCTTAAAGGCGCTTGTGGGAGGAGAAGCTCTGCCACAGCATTTAGCAACTGAGCTAACAAGCAAGGTTGATGCGCTTTGGAATATGTATGGGCCAACTGAAACAACAATTTGGTCAAGCTGTATCCGAGTGGAAGAGAGTTGGAGTGTAAATTCAATAGGCCATCCAATCGCTAATACACAGATGGCAATTCTAGATAGCCAGCATAGCTTCATGCCTGTGGGTTGGACGGGTGAGTTATACATCAGTGGTAAGGGGTTGGCAAAAGGCTACTTTAATCAACCTGAGCTAACTGCTAGTCGCTTCATTAGTTGTAATGGAGAGCGTTGGTATAATACGGGAGATTTAGCGAAAATACAGGCAGATGGTAGTGTTGAATTTGTAGGACGAATAGATACTCAAGTTAAATTCCAAGGGTACAGAATAGAACTAGGTGAAATAGAGTCAATACTGAAAAAGTTACCGAATATCTCTGACGCAGTTGTTCTAATCAAGACATCTGACTCTGGTCATCAGTGTTTATGTGCTTACTATATCTCTGAAAATGATGAGTTATCCTCTGAACATTTGAGAGCTGCCGCTTCTGAATACCTTCCATTACATATGCTTCCAAGCCATTGGCAAGCACTTAAAGCGTTTCCTTTAACACCAAGTGGCAAACTAGATAGTAAGTCGCTTTCACTACCTTCGAGTTTTGCACAGGTAAGCACAACTGAAAATGAAGATCGTTTGATACAGGAGCTGGCAGCCGTTATTTGCCATCACCTTCAGATACCTCACCTTGATGCAGAGACAAACTTTTTTGATGCAGGAGCAAGATCCCAAGAAATGGTTGAGCTTGTGCCAAAGTTGAATGAAGCATTGAGTTTGTCACTAACTGTTGTCGATATGTTTAGTTATCCCTCACTTAACGCGCTGGCTCAAGTCATTGATGCCTCTGCGACCCGCAACTCCGAGGCAAAAAGCCGAACAGAGCAACTTCAATCAGGCAAATCAAGGCTTCAAAGAAGATTGAATACAAGGAAACAAGTCAATGAGTACTAATCAAAATTATCATGGTGCTGAAATCGCAGTCATAGGTATGTCTTCGCGATTCCCCAAAGTGAACTCGACACAAGAGTTTTGGCAATTGTTGCGAGAAGGCCGGTGTGGATTGTCAACATTCTCTTCTGAAGAGTTAGAGCGTGCAGGTGTGGATAGTGAGCTGATATCGCAAGACTCTTATGTTCCAGTTAAGGGGGTTGTGGAAAATGCGATGGCCTTCGACGCAGAGTTTTTTGGATATAGTGAGCGTGAAGCTATTTTAATGGATCCTCAATTGAGGCTCTATCATGAGACTGCTTGGCAAGCTCTTGAAGATGCTGGTTGTGGGAGAGAGACGTTAAATGAGAGGTTGCTGGGCGTTTTTGGTGGAGCTTCAGCAAACCCATTATGGACAGCTCAATTTAGCCAAGCCGCTTCTGAAGGTGGTGCACAAGCTTACGAGATAATTAATCTCGTTAGTCGAGACTTTTTTAATACTCGTTTGGCATACAAGTTCAATCTAAATGGCCCTGCTGTGACTGTACAGTCAGCTTGTTCAACAGGCTTAGTTGCAATTCACCAAGCTTGTCAAAGTCTGTTAAGTGGGGATAGTGATATTGCGTTAGCTGGAGCTGTTTCATTATCTACCAACCCAGCTTTAGTTGAACCAGATATACAAGGATATGTTTATCAAGAGGGAATGATCCTCGCTCCTGATGGTCAATGTAGGCCATTCGATGAAAGTGCTCAGGGGACGGTCTTGAGTGATGGAGTCGGGTTTGTCGTTTTAAAGCGACTACATGATGCAATTACCGATGGTGATCAAATTCATGCTGTTATTAAAGGTTCAGCAATTAATAACGATGGTAATAATAAAGTAGGATATACCGCACCAAGTGTTGCAGGCCAGCGAGATGTGTTAAGTACAGCACTACAGATTGCTGGTGTTGAGCCACAAGGCATCGGTTACATTGAAACTCATGGAACAGGAACAAAGCTGGGAGACCCTATAGAGGTGCAGGCTTTGAACCAAGTATATGGCGTTAATAGATCAACGCCTTGTTTAATTGGCTCAGTAAAAAGCAACTTTGGCCATTTAGATACCGCAGCAGGTATCGCTGGGTTTATTAAGGCGGTACTCGCTATAAAGCATGGCGGGATTCCAGCAAGCTTGCATTACAAGGATGCAAATCAGAAGTGCCAGTTTTCTGAATCTGGGCTAATGGTATCGGATCACTTCCAGCAATGGCCATCAGCAGGGGTAAAACGTGCCGGCGTCAGCTCGTTTGGGATTGGTGGAACAAACGCGCATATTATTTTAGAAGAGTATCGAAAACCCGCAATGGAATCAGTGCAACAAAGTGCTGCCTTTATTCCTGTTACTGGTCATTCTAAAGAGAGTCTACAACGTAACTTAGCCGCAATGCAGAGCTGGTTGCGGTCAAATACTAACGATTCACTATCTGCTGCTTATACTATGTTATTTAAGCGTTCAAAGCAGAGTATTAAGTCTGCACTTGTTCATGATGCCGACAATCAATACATAGCGACAGCGTTTAATAAGGAGCTGCACCCTGAATCACTGGTATTCATGTTTAGTGGTCAAGGCTCTCAATACTCTAAGATGGCACAATGGCTATATAAGAATGATACAAAATTTAGAGAAGTAGCAGAGTTATGCTCTACACACATAGATGAGCTCACAGGTGTTAATGTATGCGAATTACTTTGGGGAAATACTGAGCAGATAGCAAGTGACGAACAGTTACGAGCAACAAAACTTGCGCAACTTACACTGTTCACCGTTGAGTTTGCAATTGCTCAAAGTCTAATTGATAAAGGGTATCGGCCTAGTGCGTTAATTGGGCATAGTCTTGGTGAGTATGTTGCTGCGACAGTTGCTGGGGTATTCAGCCTTCAAGACGCGATAAAGGTGATTAGCGCTAGAGCCCAAATTATGTCTCGTGCTACGCCGGGGAAAATGATTGCAGTGAACGGCAGTTGGACTCAGTTTGACACCTCAAAGTGGTCGAATGTATCAATTGCGACTATTAATTCTGAAAAGAACTATGTTGTTGCTGGAGCAGTCCAGGATATTGAGATATTTATTTCAGATGCACGAAGCAATGGATTAGAAACTACAGAGCTCAATACATCAAGTGCATTTCACTCTTCATTAATGGATCCACTGTTAAGTGACTTTGAAGCTGAGTTCAAAGGGATTCAACTGAATACTCCCAATATGCCGATTATCTCAAATGTGACAGGTGATTGGGCAGGTGAGCAGGAACTATGTGATGTCTCTTATTGGGTTAAGCACTTGCGTCATACGGTTCAATTTCACAAAGGTATCAGCACGCTGTTGTCAGGACCAAGTCGAGCTTTTGTTGAAGTTGGTCCAGGTAATACGCTAGCCAACATTGTGTCACGCCATGGGCAATTAGAAAGTCAGAGTTTAGTCCTGCATACCACCCGCGCAAAAAGAAACGAAAAGAATGAACATACAGCATTCAATAAGTGTTTAGGGCAGCTTTATACGCTTGATATTGAACCTGATTGGAGCAGGGTACTTCAAGGTTTTAACAAGATCGCCGACCTTCCTCCTTATCAATTTGATAGCAAAGTTTATAAAACTCAGTTTTCAGGTTTTAGAGAAACGGCAGAAGAGGATGTTGAAGGATTTTATAAGCAACAGTGGAGTAAACAAGCGCTATCACTCCTATCACAGGATAGTGACAATAAAGGTAATATACTCGTTCTCGATGATAACAGTCATTTTTCCCAAAATATTATCAAGCAGTTAGAGTTGGAAACAGCAAGCACAATAACGACTGTTAGGGTTGGAGAAGTATTTAAGCGAGAGGATGAAAACCGCTACATTATGAGAGCGGAAATATTTGAAGATTATGAAAAGCTAGTTGCGGAATTAACGCGGTTAGTGACATTACCGACAAAAATTATCTCATTTTGGCCAAGTTTAAGCACTATTGACAACTATCATAGCATCCTCACATATCTCCATTTAGCAAGAGCATTCTCAAATGTCTCTTACCAAGATGAGATGAGTTGGTTTGCGATAACAACAGAAGCTTGTAACGTTACAGGTATAGAGTTGCTTAAACCCGAACAAGGGCTGGTGTACGGCACACTGAAAGTAATTTCTCAAGAGCATCAGAACATCTCAGCGCATCAAATTGACTTTGATAGTTCAAGTTTTAGTCAGTCTCAGTTACTTCCAATAATACGTTCTAAAAAATTGTCCACTGTAAGTGCGGTGCGAGGCAGAAATCTTTGGCAACCAGAGTTTCTAAAAATTGGCAAGGAGCTAGAAAAGAGCAGTTCACCTGTAGTTATTCGTGATAATGCGACTTATGTAATTACAGGTGGATTCGGAGGTGCAGGACAAGAACTTGCTCGTTATTTAGCGTCAACATATAAAGCAAACTTAGTGTTAGTGAGTCGAACAGACCGTTCATCTTCTCCTCTTATTGCTGAATTGAACTCCTATGGTGCCAATGTAACTTGCCTTGAGGCGGATGTAAGTACACCGCGATCAGCTCAAATAATCTGGGACAAAGCCGTCACTGAGTTTGGCCAAGTTAGCGGTGTATTTCACCTAGCGGGACTGCCAGGTGAAACGATGGTGATGAACCAAACAAATGAAATTGTGCATAAGGTACTAGCTGCAAAGCTGGGAACTGCCAACGCTTGGGTTGATATTTGCGAGCGTGAAGAGATGGAGTTCGTCGTACTATTTTCTTCGGTTACGGGGATTTTAGGTGGCATGGGTCAAAGTGACTATAGCTCAGCCAATGCTGGTTTGGATTGTATAGCAGAAGCAGCTCACAGTAGAGGTATAGATAGAGTTTTCAGTATTCGCTGGGATGCTTGGAAAGAAGCTGGAATGGCTGTAGAGGCATTAAATGGCAGAAGACGGATTACAGCGCATCAAACTCATCCACTGTTGGGCGATCAAATTATCAATGAGTCAGGCCAGACAGTCTACTGTAAGCAATTTCATACAGAGAGGGATTGGCCGCTTGCTGAGCATTGGGTTATGGGTTTACCAACGATTCCTGGTGCAACCTATTTGGAGATGGCTGCAGCTGCATTTCAGCATTCAACCCCTTCAAAGCACATCACTTTAAAAGACGTATACTTTTTATCTGGTGCAGCCCTATCTGCAGGAGATTGGTCTGATTTATATACCAACCTAACAGTCGATGGCAATGGTACTCAATTCGAAATTACGAGTTATCAGCCGAGTAATGAGTTGTACCAAATTCATGCGAAAGGGCAGGTAAGTGGAGTTTCGAGCGCGCAGCCAGAAAGCATGTCGATTAATGAGCTAATTAATTCAATTCAAGGAAGAGTATTCGACAATGTTTCTGGTGCTGCAGACCTTGGGGCTCAAGCTCTTGGTGTGAGCCGAAATGCAGAGCAGCACGATCAGTTGATGAAGTATGGTGAGAGATGGAACTGTTTTGAAAAGGTGTGGATCGGCGAGCGCTCAGGCCTAGCTAAAATGCACTTACCTGCACAGTTCGATACTGATATTAATGACTACAGTTTACATCCTGCCTTACTGGATTGCGCAACCTCTTATCTGAGAGCTTTTATTGATGGTGGCGTCTATATACCAATTAACTATGCAAAGCTTACCCAATATTCGAAGCTAGAAGGTCAGTTTTATAGTTTTGTCGAGTTGCAGAGTCAGGACAGCAAATCGGGAGTCATGAGCTTTGATATTTGTTTACTCAGCTTAACAGGAGAGCAGCTAGTAACTATTTCAAATTTCACGATGAAGAAAATTGAAACAGACTTAGCTAGCTCTTCAAGTAAGGTAAGCAATATACCTCTTAGTGAATTTGTATATAAACATAAAGCGATGCCTGCAGGCATTGATAATAGTACTGCAATGAGTGTTATCGAACAGACATTAGCTCACCGTCAGCCAGTAACTTTGTATGCAGCATCGGATTTTATAAAGCGCTATGAAAACTCCGCAGATGGTGACACTGGTTTATTCGACCTGAATGACGCGTTACCACAACAAACACGACCTAGACCTGATTTGGAAGTGGATTTTGTTGCAGCAAAAACTCCCACTCAAAAATCATTAGTGTCAATTTGGGAGCAAATGCTTGGATTAGAAAAAGTAGGGATTCAAGACGACTTCTTTGAGCTTGGTGGGGACTCTCTCGTTTTGATGCAGATCCATAAAAAAGTACAACAAACATTTGATGAAAAAATAGCGGTTGTTGAACTGTATAACTATCCGACAATTCAAAAACTCGCCGAATATATAGACTCTTCATCTAACGAAGATGACGATACTTTATCTCAGGTTTCTTCTCGAGTTGAGAAGAAAAAAGCAGCAGCCCTTCGCCGCAGAAAAAAACAACAAAAGGACTAACAGAAAATGAAATCAACAGAAGAATTAAAAGAATATTATCAGGATGACATTGCCGTTATTTCAATGGCTGGTCGCTTCCCCGGTGCAAACAGTGTCGAAGAGTTTTGGCATAACCTTGAAAATGGTGTCGAGTCAGTCAGGTTTTTTAGTCAAGAAGAGCTATTGAACTTAGGGGTTGATCCTGCACTTTTAGAAAACCCGAACTTTGTTGGTGCTGAGGGGGTACTTGAAGGCGTTGAGAATTTTGATGCTGAATTCTTTGGTTTCTCGCCTAGAGAAGCTGAATTGTTAGACCCACAGCATCGGATCTTCCTTGAGGTAATTTGGGAGCTGTTAGAAAGAGCGGGTTATGGTGCTGAAGAAGGCGACAACATCATTGGTGTTTATAGTGGAGCCGGTGCTAGTTCCTATCTGTCGAGAAACTTATTATCACACCAAGACTATGTAAGGGACGTTGGGACCTTTAAAGTCTCTCTCTCAACGGGACAAGACTTTGTCTCGACAAGAGCAAGCTACAAGCTTGGCTTATCTGGACCTAGTATCAATATTAATACTTTATGTTCGTCTTCAGCTGTTGCTGTTCACTATGCGAGGGAAGCGTTGCTTGCATATCAATGTGACATTGCGGTAGCTGGAGGAGTTACAATATCAAACTCAAGAGAAGATGCTTTATTTTACCAAGAGGGCGGCATAGGGTCCTTTGATGGTCACTGTAGAGCCTTCGATGCGAGGGCTGCCGGTACAGTTGCTGGGAATGGTATTGCGCTTGTTGCTTTGAAACGCATGGAAGATGCACTAGAAGATGGCGATCAGATCCTTGGCGTACTAAAGAGCAGTGCAATTAATAACGATGGCGGGGACAAAGCAAGTTATACCGCGCCAAGCCCTGAAGGGCAATCGAGGTGTATTACAGAAGCTCTTGAAAGCGCAGAGATAGATCCTGCGACGATTAGCTATATAGAAGCACATGGAACAGGTACTAACTTGGGGGATCCGATAGAAGTATCTGGTTTGACTAGAGCATTTCAACGCTATACGGATAAAAAGCAATTCTGTGGCATTGGTTCTGTGAAAACAAATATTGGGCACCTCGTATCAGCGGGGGGAGTTGCCAGTATGATAAAGACGTTGAAGGGGATGGAGCATCACAAGATACCTGCAAGTCTAAACTTTGAACAACCTAATCCAAAAATTGATTTTGCTAATAGCCCATTTTTCGTTGTTGATAAAACGATCCCGTGGGAACCAAGTGCAGGTGACAAGTTAAGAGCTGGTATTAGTTCATTTGGCATTGGTGGAACGAATGCACATTTAATCGTAGAAGAAGCGCCTGAGTTACCTAAGTCTGATTCAGCTAGTGGACTTCATCTAATCGTGTTGTCTGCAAAAACAGCATCCTCATTAGTAAAAACGAAAGAAAACCTGCTTGAGCACTTGAAGTGCTGCCCAGAGCTAAATATTGCTGACGTTGCTTACACGTTACAAGTCGGTAGGAGAAATTTTAAACACAAGTTTGTCACTGTTGTCAGTTCAATAGATGAATTAAAGAATAAGCTGACAGGAGACGACAAGCGATTCACGATCCATAGTGCCCAGAACAAAACAGAGCGAGATATTTGTTTTATGTTCCCCGGTCAAGGTAGTCAGTATGTCGGTATGGCGAAAGCTTTATATGAAAATGAAGCTGAGTTCAAAAAGCATTTAGATCAGTGCTTTGAATTAATACACACGCATTGCTCTTTGTCCTTAAAAGAACTTTTGTTTTGTGAGAATTCAACTGCTGCCAGTACACAACTTAAACAAACTCAGAATGCTCAATTAAGTTTATTTAGTGTTAGTTATGCACTAGCTAAACTGCTAATAAGTTGGGATGTAAAACCACAAAGCATGATTGGTCACAGTATCGGTGAGTATGTTGCAGCGTGTTTGTCCGGTGTATTTACTCTGGAAAATGCAATAAGACTCGTTGCAAAGCGTGGTGAGCTCATGGCGGGTATGCCACATGGCAAAATGTTGTCGATTCCAATCGCTGCAAGTGAAGTGTCTAACTGGGTAAGAGAGGGAGTTTGGCATTGCGTTCAAAATAGCGAACATTCACAGGTTTTGGGAGGGCAGCCTGAAGCAGTTGACGCTTTATTAGCTGAACTAAATGCAGCAGGAATTGAAGCTTCTCTGCTACATACATCTCATGCGTTTCACAGCGGGATGATGGCTGCTGCACTTCAGCCATTCATAGAGTTTGCAAGCACAATACCGATGAATAAACCAACTATCCCGTTTATCTCAAATGTATCGGGTGATTGGGCTGAGGAAGAAGTTTGCAGCCCAGAATATTGGGCTAAACACCTGCGTCAAACTGTGAAATTTAATGATGGCTTAGAGACATTATGGTCTGAGGATACTAGCCGTGTGTACGTTGAAGTTGGCCCAGGGACTACCTTACGATCATTTATAAAGACGTTGAGCAATAACCAAGCTCATGTTGCAAGTACATTACCTAAACCTGCAGAGCAAGAGTTGACACTGGAAAGTATCGCATTTACGCGTGCTGAAATATGGGCAGCGGGGATCACACTACCTTTTGAAGAGTATTATTCTACGCAAAAGCGCCACAGAGTTCGTCTTCCTACCTATGCATTTGAGCCAAAAAGATATTGGATTGAACCTGCAGCAACAGGTAAGCAGTTATTTAAACCTGATTTAATTTTAACGAAAGATTCTGATATGCCCAGCACCACAAAACCGCTTGTAGAGGGGGCATTACGTTGGGAGTTAAAAGCGGTTGAACAACATACGACGTTGTCAGACGCACAATTGGCAGCTATCAAGGCGATGCAACAAGGTGTTACAGAGCAGCTTGCGACTATTCTTGGTAGTAGTATGGATGTCAAAGGTGAAGGCTTAGAGTTAAAGTTTGCAAATATAGAGTCTCAAATTGATGGTAGTAGTGATGACCTTGCATTGGCTTCCAATCATAGCCGTCCAAGTTTTGCGCCTGATTATGTTGAACCAAGAACGGAGCTTGAATCACTACTAGCGCAGCAATGGCAAGAAGTTTTGGGGTATAGCCCAGTTGGAATAGAAGATAATTTCTTTGAAATGGGTGGGCATAGCTTAATGGCGGCTGCCTTAGTAACCAAAATGCGCAAGCAGTTTGAATTTGAGATACCACTTCAGGAATTATTGCAATTACCAACTATTTCTGCACTTTCCGAATTAATTGAAACTCGGATGTGGTTACTTGAGCAAGAAAATAGTGAGGCCGATACGACTGAACCTGTTGAGGTGCTTGAACTATGAATGTTGAGGCACTTTTACAAGAGCTTCGGGCTCATCACGTTAAATTAAATATCAAAGGTGACAAGCTGGTTTGTGAATTACCAAAAACGGGAATTCCTGATAGCCTGAAGACGACACTGATAAGTAATAAAGAAGCGTTGAAGTCGTTTTTAAATAAGCTTTATAAAGATAATAAGAAACGCCACACGATTCAAAAGGTCGATAAAGCTTGTGAAATACCACTGTCATTTTCACAGCAAAGCTTGTACTTAGCGCAAAAGTTTGCGTCAGGCAACGAGTATTACAACAGTCACTTCTTATTCGATATTAGTGGTGAGATTGATTTTTCCTGCTTTCAACTTGCTGTGCGCAAGTTGATAGAGCGGCATGAAATATTGCGGACTTGTTATGGCGAAAATTTAGGAATGCCGTTTCAGTTTGTGATGCCAATGGAAAGTATCGACATGACAAAAATCTGCGAGCTTGTTTCCGTGGTTCATAAAAACGATGAAGAAATAGAAGCGCAGATCAGAACAAGTATAAATATCTATTTTGATTTGGAACGTGATGCTCCTATCAGAGTTAAATTATTTAGAACGAAAGAAAGATATTTAGTGTTGTTTGTTATACACCACATCGCAACAGATGGATTTTCCGGTGGTGTTTGTAGTAAAGAGCTATGTCAATTGTATCTTCATGCGGTTGAGAAATCAGATGAGAGTTTGGCTCCATTAGATATTCAGTATGCAGATTATGCATTTTGGCAGCGTTCCCCTGAATGGATGGAAATGCAAAATGAAGGGATTGAATATTGGCTTGAAAGGCTAGAGGGTGCGCCAAAAGTAAATCAACTTCCATATGATTTTCCACGCCCACGTCAGTTGGATTATAGCGGTAGGACACAGCAGTTTAAGCTTGATTCCCTGAGGCTGGCTAAACTGAAAAAACTTGCTGCACGAGAAGAGACAACCTTGTTCATGCTGTTACATGGCCTGCTTGGTGTGCTAATCGCTAAAGTGAGTGGTCAATACGACAACACTATAGGTGCACCCATTGCAAATAGGCTGAATCCTCAGCTGGAGTCATTAATAGGCTTTTTTGTTAATACCTTACCAACAAGAGTACAAATTGATGCTAAACAAAGCTTAATTGATATTCTTCGACAGAATAAAACGAATCTATTGAATGACTTTTCGCATCAAGAAGTGCCAATCGATGTGCTTATTTCTGAGAGGGCGGGAGAGCGCTTGGTAGGCGGTTCAAATCTATTTCAGGTGCTATTTGTGATGCAAAACACGCCTGAGATGATGCTTGAGTTCGCTGACACAAAAATGGAGCTGAAAAACTTTGATGCCCATACTGTGCGATTTGATATAGAGCTTCACATCACGGAGCTTAATGATGAGCTCAATATTAGTTGGATGTATGCAACAGCACTTTTTAAAGAAGAAACGATTAAGAGTTTGCATGACAGCTTCATACTGCTCATTGATACCTTTTTAAATAATCCCGAAATAAATTGTTCAGATTTCTCGATAGTTAATAAGAAGCAACAAATACAGCTAGAGAAATTACAGACGAAAGAAGCGGTTCCTCTTGCTGGTGCCTCTGTGCAAGAAGCATTTGAGAGCACGGCTAGAGATTACCCAGAGAGTATCGCGTTAGTTGATAAAGAAGAGACAATTAGCTATGGCAGTTTAAACGCGCAAGCGAATAAATTAGCCCATTACTTAATTGAGACTGAGAATGTTAAACCTGGTGATTTAGTGGCATTTTTAGTTCCGAGGGGCATAGATCAAATCATAACGTTGATGGCCATATTGAAAGCGGGTGCAGGCTATATTCCAATCGACGAAGCATTACCTTTAGAGCGTATTGATCAGATATTACAAAATTACCCAAATAGCTTGTTGATATATGGAGACTGCTCTCAGGCGTGCATCAGTGAGCACAATAATAAAAGGCAACTGTCATCGCTAATTTTGAGTAATTACCCAGTTACTAATCCGGTGCTCGAAGTGGGGCTACTAGAGTCGCCCTGCTATGTTTTACACACCTCAGGCTCTACAGGTAAGCCAAAAGCGGTACAGATGTCACATAAAGCGCTGTTGAATTTGATTGTGACCATTGGGGTTGCTCAACCTCTTTTAACGAAACAGCCTACTTGGTTGCAATACGCATCAATCGGTTTTGATATGAGCTTTACTGATATTTTTATGGCACTTAGTAACCATGGTAAGTTGGTATTAACTCGTCGAGAGTGTATGAGTGACCTGGACTATCTTAGTAAAACGATTGTGGATCATGATGTCAGCGTTTTAAATTTGCCACACTCAATGCTGCACATTTTATTGAGTTATTGGGTAGAAAGTCACGTCAATCCAGCGCAACTGAATTGTGTGATATCTACGGCTGAGCAACTAAAAATAACTCCAGCGATCAGAAAGTTCTTTTCACGCAATAATCGAATACAACTTGTTAATCATTATGGTCCTACAGAGACACACGTTGTGACTGCATTAAATCTCTCAAAAGTACCAGAGACTTGGGCTGATATACCTAATATTGGGTCGCCAATAGCGAATGTGAGCTGCTTGGTACTTGACGAGTTTGGCTATCAAGTACCTGTAGGCGCTATGGGGGAGTTGTATATCACAGGTGCATGTTTGGCCGATCAGTATCTCGGAGAGCCTGAGCTGACGAAGGAAAAGTTTACTGAGCTACCTCATTATCCTCATTTGGGTGAGCGATTTTATCGTACGGGAGATTTGGTTCGTTGGACGTCAAATGGCAACTTAGAGTATTTAGGTAGAAGCGACCAACAGGTGAAACTGAGAGGCTTCCGAGTTGAACTAAGTGAAGTGGAGACTACCTTAGCATTGCATCCAGACGTAGATATGGCATCCGTAAAGTGTGATGAATTCAACGGAGATAGCAAGCTAATTGCTTACTTTACTGTAAAGGGAAGAACACCTTCACAAACTGAGCTAAATGAATTTTTGCTTTCCAAGCTACCTTACTACATGTGTCCAAGCTTATTTATCGAAGTCACTTCATTTACATTTAATATCAACGGAAAAGTAGACAAAAATGCGTTGCCTAAGGCTGATTTCTCGGTACTAGAAAGTCACTATAGTGAACCTGAAACTCCGACAGAGTACCGCCTTCAAGGTGCGTGGCAATCATTGCTCAATGTTGAAAAAGTAGGCCGTAATGATAACTTTTTTAACTTAGGTGGGCACTCGTTACTTGCATCACAACTCTCTGCTGGGATCCAGCAAGAAACCGGCATAAAACTATCAGTAAAAACGATTATGGAAGCCCCTATTTTGAGGGAGCAAGCGCGCTTATTCGATGAGCTAAATTATTTGCAGAATGTTGAGAGCCTAAAGGCTGGACAAACAATCAAGGAGGAGGGGGTGCTATGAAAGAACTTAAACTATCACTAGAAAATTATCTACATGAAGGCGTGGTTAAGTTAGAGGGCGTGTTTTCTCAAAACGATATTGAGACCTTAGAAATGCACCTTCGAGATCATATTGGTGTTGAAAAACGGGGGGTTGTCTATGAGCAAGATGGAGTTACGGTACGCGGCATTCATGGTATTCACTTGTACCATGAGTTTTTCTCCACATTAGTAAAACAGGAAAAATTACTTGGTATCGTTCGGAAAACCCTAGGTGACAACTGCTATGTGCATCAATCCAAAGTAAATGTTAAGAAAAAAGGGGTTGGAGAATTCTGGCCATGGCATCAAGATTTTGTGTTTTGGCATAATAATGACCATATAGAGAAAGAAGAACTAGTCAATATCGCCATATTTCTCGATGATGTGGACTTTATTTCTGGTCCTTTGTGGTTTATTCCAAACTCGCATACGCAAGGGAACCTCTGCCAAAATATAACGCTTGAAGCTCAGCCTGATAAATCATGGTCGAATGATGTGGCTTCAGCGCTTACTTTCCAAGTGCCAATTGAAGAAGTTGACAAGCAAATTCAGATGAATGGTGTTGCTCCCGCAATAGGTAAAAAAGGCGATGTCATCGTTTTCCATCCACAAACTATTCATGGTAGCCCTAATAACTTAGGGCCAACGGATAGACGATTGCTTATTCTGACCTACAACAAAGTGAGTAACGTAAGCAAGTCTCTTTCAAGCCGGCCTGAGTTTTTGTGCTCACCAGTCACTTATTAAGGAGTATGATAATGGTGAAGGAATTAATTAATGATGCTGCGTCGGCAGGGGTTTTTCTCTCATTAGATGAAGCAGGACAGTTGAAATATGAACTATCTGTAGATGAGTTTCCAGAACAGCTAAAGCAAAAAATTATTCAAAATAAAAATGAAATCATTGCCTTTTTTGAAGGATTATCAAGTTTAAATTCAAGTCCCGGTTACAGTACTCAAGATGCTATCGAGAAAGCATCTGAGGCATCGGTATCTTTCGCCCAACAGCGCTTTTGGTTGATTGATAATATTGAAGGCGGAAGCGCCCACTATAACATGCCAGGTGCTTTTCAGTTAGAGGGTGAAATAGATTTACACGCTATTGAACGGGCGTTTGTAGAAGTTATACAGCGACATGAAGTACTACGCACAACATACCATGAACTAGATGGTCAAGTTACTTTGCAGGTCCACGATATTGAAAGTTTCCCTATCAAGCAAACCTCTATCGAGCATTTAAGTGCGGAGCTGGTAAATAAAAAGCTCACTGAACTGCTCAGCCTAGAGGCATCTAGAAGTTTTGATTTAGAAAATGATCTTATGATCCGTTGTCATCTCATCAAGCTCTCCAATAACAAATATGTTGTTGGGGTGAACATGCATCATATTGCCTCTGATGGTTGGTCGTTAGGGATCTTAATAAACGAATTTGTAGAGTGCTATAGTGCAGTGCTCGAACATCGTGATGTAAGCTTACCTGAATTGCCTATCCAATATTCAGACTTTGCGGTGTGGCAGAAGGCACAGTTGCGCGGAACGTTACTAGATCAACTCGGTAGCTACTGGAAAACGCAGCTTGCAGACATACCTATGGCGCATAGCTTGCCACTTGATAAACCGAGACCACAAAGACCGGATAACCAAGGTACGACATTTAGTATTCAACTTCCCGCATCACAAAGTAAGGCTTTGAAAACATTCTGTGTTGAGCAAAATGCATCACTTTTTGCCGGAGTTCATGCGCTTTTCGCTGCATTGATGTCTCGCTACAGTAATGAAAATGATGTTGTTATAGGAACCCCTGTCGCGGGAAGGGATAATGCTGAGCTTGCAAGACTAATTGGGTTGTTTGTCAATACTCTTGTTTTACGAACTATCAACCCTGCCAAATTAAGTTTAGTTAAGGCGCTAGAAGTAAGCCGGAACACCATATTTGAAGCCTTTGAGCACCAAGCTATTCCCTTTGAGAACTTAGTTGAAATTCTAAATATCGAAAGAAGCCCTGCATATCATCCTATATTTCAGGTTATGTTGGCGATGCAAAATAATGATCAGGAGGCACTCAAGCTGCCTAATTTGGCATTGAGTAACGTGGAACAGCCAATAACCACGACGAAGTTTGATTTAACAGTGCATGTGAGAGAAGTTGGTGAGCAGATAGAGTTCACATGGGAGTATGCAACAGCGTTATTCAATGATGATACGATTAAAGTGATGGCAGGGCATTTTAACCAGCTAATCACTCAAGCGGTAGCTAACCCCAACGCCTCACTAGATACAATGCCTTTGCTGACAGCATCTGAGTACGAGACAGTTGTAAATAAATGGAATGCGACTTCTGTTGCTTATCTTGAAGACCTGTGTATGCATGAATTGTTTATACAGCAAGCACTAAAAACTCCAGCTGCCATAGCACTCGTAGACTCTCAAGGGAGATGACCTATTTTGATTTGCTAAGACATGCTTTGCTCGTTGCGAGCAAGCTATCTGGGCAGATTACTGTCGAGGAGCTGGTTGCTGTAAGAGCTGAAAAAGGTAGAGCGCAGGTCATTGCCACATTAGCTATTTTGATTGCAGGAGGGGCATATTTGCCTCTTGAAACCAGCTGGCCGGTTGAAAGGTGTCGCGATATTTTAGTGCAGGCACAGGTAAAAGTCTGTTTAGTTGATAGTCAACAGCAGTTATTATCATCAGAAGAGTATCAATATATCGACTTGAGCCGCATCGACAACACAGGTATTTCTACCAAAGAGGTTATTGCATACTTTGAAAATTATCGAGCTCCGCAACAGATAAATCAGTTGGCCTATGTCATTTTCACATCAGGTTCAACAGGTGTACCTAAAGGGGTAGCGATTGAACATCAAGCAGTAGTTAACACTTTACTTGATATCAACAGTAAATATGAGGTTACGCATAAGGATAAAGTTTTATGTGTATCTGCATTGAGCTTCGACCTGTCTGTATATGATATTTTTGGTATGTTAGCGGTCGGTGGAGTGCTAGTCTTTCCAGCTCCTGAATTGGCGAAAGACCCTCATCATTGGCTTGACATGCTGGAAAAGCATGAAATAACAGTTTGGAATACAGTACCCTTATCTATGGGACTAATCACTGAGTTACTCGAAGCTGATAACCGACAAGATATTGCGCCTTTACGTATCGTGTTGATGAGTGGAGATTGGATCCCAACCTCATTACCTAAGCGTATATGGCGTCGCTTTAGGAATGCAAAACTCTTTAGTCTTGGAGGAGCAACGGAGGGGTCGATTTGGTCGATTCATTACCCCATTACTGAGGATTTGAGCGATCGTCGAAGTGTGCCATACGGTAAGCCTTTAGGTAATCAAGCATTCTATATACTTAATTCGCAGCTCCAACACTGTCCTACCGGTGTGACGGGGGAGTTGTTTATCGGCGGAAAAGGTGTTGCTCGTGAATACTACAATGCGAGTGAAATCACCGAAAAGCATTTCTTATACCATCCTGAATTACAACAAAAAATCTATCGAACAGGTGATTTAGGACGTTATTTACCAGACGGTAACATTGAGTTTGTAGGTCGCTTAGATAATCAACTAAAGGTTAGGGGATTCCGAGTTGAGATAGGTGATATTGAAAGTCAGTTGCTTGCTCATCCAAAAGTTGAAGGTGCGCATGTCGTAGCTGTACCAGACAAGTCAAAAAACATTCAGTTAGTTGCATACGTTGTAATGACAGAAGAGTGGAAGCCATCACGTATTCGCGAGTATCTGTTCGGTACCTTACCTGATTATATGGTGCCAAGTGCAATTATGTTGTTGCCAAGCTTCCCGTTGACCGCAAATGGGAAGCTTGACCGCAAAGCTTTACCTGAACCTGACTTTAGCCAAGCACTCGCTGAGTATGAAGCTCCCAAAAATAAAATTGAAGCCCTATTGTGTGAGCTTTTTGCAGAATGTTTGGGATTGGAAAAAGTAGGAAGGAAAGATAACTTCTTTTCTCTTGGTGGGCATTCTGTTTTAGGTATGGAGCTGATCTCAAAAGCTAAGCGTAAAGGCATCATTATAGAAGCTCGCCACTTGTTTTCCGTAAATACGTTAGCAGAGTTAGCGGATGTAGTGAGCGTAAATGAAGGTGAAAAGCGGCTGTATCAAGCGCCTAAGAACAAGGAGTTGCAAGATGGAGAAAGTCTTAAACCCGAACATTTGACACTTGTAAACCTTTCTAACAGTGAGCTCGAAAGTATTGCGAAGCTAGTTCCTAAAGGAATTGATAATATTCAGGACATCTATCCACTGAGCCCTGTTCAAGAAGGGTTTCTATTCCACTATATGCTTGGCGCTGACGTGGATCCTTATATTCTAAATTCTGTCATCGAATTACCACAAACAACTTCTTTATCAACGTTGCAGCAGGCCTTTGAGGTCATTCTATTAAGGCATGATGTACTAAGAACGCAAGTTCAGTGGCAAGGCGTTGCTGAACCTGTGCAAGTTGTATGTAAAGAAGTTGAATTCGTTGTGGATGAATGGGAGTTCAGTTGCGATGACGATGATACCGACGTTTTAGAAGTGATAGCACCGTCGTTACGCTCAAAGATGACAATTAGCCAAGCACCTTTAGTAAATATAACCTTGGCAAGAAATTCAACGACTACAAAGTCTTATTTAGTTATTCAGTGCCATCACCTTATCGTAGATCACGCTGGTTTAGAGATGATTGGTCAAGAGCTTGCTGCAATTTTAAATGGGCAAGAATTAAAAGCGCCTGCGCATCAGTTTAGAGAGCAAATAGCGTTTATTAAGGAACACTGTGACTTAGAAGCGGCAAAGGCATTTTATAAAGATTACTTAAATGATGTAACGCAAGGTTGTTATCCATTTAACTTGTCGAGTGTCCATGGTGATGGTAGCGATGTTGTTCAGTTGAATCATGATTTATCTGAAAAATTGAGTGCAGAAATCAGAGCATTATCTCGAGCATATCGTGTATCTCCCGCTATTCTATTCCACATGGCTTTATCTCTAACAATCTCTATTGCAAGTGCTAGTAGTCGAGTGATATTCGGGACGGTGATGTCGGGTAGGCTTGATGGTGTAAGTGGGGTTGATAAAGTGATGGGGACGATGATAAATACTGTCCCACTACACTTAGAACTTAAGAACCAGAGTGCCGAAATGCTGTTGCGAAAAACGGAAGCATGCTTAAATGAACTCGTTTTATTTGAGCATGTACCTTTGGCTATAGCGCAGCAACAGAGTGGGTTAACTTCGGATACTCCTTTGTTTAGTTCGCTATTTAATTATAGACGGTCAAAATCTGAGAGTGCAGTGCAAAGTACTTTAGGTCTGCGTAGCTTATCCCTGAAGGAAACAACGAACTACCCTTTGGTTGTCTCAGTTGATGATTTCAATGATAAGAAGTCGTTCACCGTTGAAGTTAAAGCGATGGGAGAGTACGCCTCAAGAGTGCAAAATATTTTTGCATCTGCGATGGCAAGTATTTGCTCGGCGCTAGTATCTGGTCATGCTGGAGAAGTTACGAAGCTAGCTTGCTTACCTAGTAGTGAGCTTCCCAAAATAACATCTAAAACGGGGTGGCCTAAGAGCTGTAAAGAAATACCCTTAGCGCACAACCTGTTTGAAGCGACTGCCGTTCAGACGCCTGATGTGGATGCAGTGGTTACAACGCAAAATACACTGTCTTTCGCTGAGCTTAATAAATCGGCGAATCAGTTAGCAAATTACTTACGCCAAACTCATGGTGTTAAAGAAAACAAATTTGTCGGTATTGTCGTCAATCGTTCACAGAGCTATGTCGTTGCAGTTCTAGCTGTCTTGAAATGTGGTGCAGCCTTTGTACCCATTGATCCAAGTTACCCAACAGAGCGAGTGAGCTACATATGTGACCAAGCTAATGTGACAGTTGTTCTAGGTGATCATGACGAGCTGTCAAAAAAGGTCAGCGCACCTTTTGCTAACTTGGATTTATGCATCGAGGAGGCTACAAGCTATACCTCAGAACCACAACCAACGACTATTGATGCCAAAAGTGCAGCTTATGTGATTTTCACTTCGGGCTCTACTGGTCGGCCTAAGGGAGTCGTTGTAAGTCACCAAAATTTGGTAAACCATAGTACAGCACTAAAGGCAGACATTCTGGAAGCAACCGGAGCGAGTCGCTGGGGCTGGACACTATCAGGTGCATTTGATGGGGCGATGAAGGGTATATCTGCTTTATTAAACGGTATTTCACTTTGTATGGTGTCCGAACAAGCTAGGTATAACCCTAGCATATTGTGTTCAGAGCTACAGTTACTAAAGGCTGATATTGTAGATAGTACTCCTGTGATGATAAATGAAATCTTCAGGCTAGCTGAAATACCTCAAGTAAATTGGCTTATCGGAGGGGATGCAATTGATCCTGTGATGTGGAATAAAGTAGCCAAGTATCAGCAATCTATAGCAAGAAAAGCCTTTAATATGTATGGTCCAACTGAATGTAGCATCAACACTTGTTGGGGAGAAATAACAACAAACTCAAGCCCTCATATTGGCTCACCCATACTCAATGTAAATCTATCGATATTAGACAATGAAATGAGAGCTGTACCAGCAGGGGTTGTAGGCGAGCTTTACATTAGCGGATTTGGGGTGGCTAAAGGTTATATTAACTCGGTAGATGACGAAGCATTTCTAAGCCAAAGTGTATGTGCTGAAGCAGGCCTGGAATGGCCAGTATATCGCAGTGGCGACCTTGTGAAAGCGAGCGTTGATGGGGTATTGCAGTTTGTCGGAAGGAAAGACTCACAGGTTAAAATAAGAGGCTACCGAATCGATTTAAATGAAGTGGAAGCTGCCATTTTAGCGTGTAACATCGAATTAGCTGCGGTTACGACACACGAAGATACGCTCGGAGGGACTCAGTTACTTGCTTTTTATGAATCATCCGATATATCCGAGCAAGAGCTAAAAGAGCGCTTACGCGAGATGATCCCTTCTTATATGCTTCCAAGCGTTATTCAAAAACTTGAGCAAATGCCAATCAATAGCAATGGAAAGATAGATCGGAAAGCCTTGCCCAAGGTGGGAGAAGTCAATTCAACAGTAGTTTATGTTGCCCCCGACACAGAAATTGAAAGCAGTCTCTGTAAGCAGTGGGAAACTCTTTTGGGAGTAGAAAAAATTAGTGTTGAAGCGAGCTTCTTCGACTCTGGTGGCCACTCAATCTTAGCAACAAGATTTGCTAGTTTCGTTGAGCAAGAGTTTAAAGTGCAGTTACCGCTCTCTATGCTTTTTGAAAGTGCCACGGTGCGGACAATTGCTTCCTATATTGAGTCTATTCAATTGAGTAGAGGGGAAGTTTCTCTCAAAGAAGACGAAGAAGAGTTCTTTTTATAAGAACGTGTATTGAATCGTACAACAAGAACAATAAAAACCCTCCAAATCTGCTTACATGTGGATTTGGAGGGGCAAGGAATGAGTAGATTACCTCTAAGATAATTATGAAAGCTGAAAATATAATAATTAATGCAGTCAAGAGCGGTGTTCACCTCTATTTAAAAGATGGTCGGTTAGCGTATAAACTAAACAAAGGGAGTTTTCCCGACGATATAAAAGCAATGGTAGTTGCTAACAAAGACCTTGTTATCGAGCACTTAGAACTACAGTTAACCCAGAGCAACTTAGATAGAACAGTTCAAGCCTATCCAAGAGAAAGCCAGACGTTACCAACGTCATTTTCGCAGCAGCGTTTATGGTTTATAGATCATCTCAAAGGAGGCTCACCAGAGTACAACATGCCAGTGGCCTTGACTGTAAAAGGTGAATTATCGCTGCCTGTAGTTGAACGTGTTTTTCAGCGGATAATTGCGCGTCATGAGGTGCTAAGAACCAATTATTATGATGAAGCAGGCGTGGTGTATCAATATATCCATGAACCTGAAAATGTGGCGTTTAGTGTTGTATATCAAGACCTCAGGTCGTTACAAGGCGAAGCGCAGCAAGCCCAAATAAAAGCACGGATATCAGAGGTTATCACCACCGCGTTTAACTTGGCAGAAGACTTACTATTAAAGGTATTGTATCTGGCGACAGGAGAGGATACAGGAGTCCTACTCTTTAATATGCATCATATCGCGTCGGATGGTTGGTCAATGCAGGTGTTGACCAATGAGTTTGTACGTTTGTATGAAGCCTATAGTCAAGGTGAAGCCGAGCCTTTACCACAATTGGCGTTACAGTATGGAGATTATGCGCAGTGGCAGCGAACGCATATAACGGATACGGTATTAGATAAACAGCTCAGTTATTGGTTAGCGCAGTTGGATGAAGCCCCCGCGGTGCATAACCTCACATTGGATTATCCCCGTCCAGCAGAGAAGCAATATCATGGTGCTCAGGTGGTGTCAGCGTTTTCAGCGCAAACAGCGGATGCGTTATTGGCAGCAGCTAAACGTCATCAATTGACTCCTTTTATGTTATTACATGGTGCATTGTCATTGGTCTTATCAAGACATAGCAATAGTCATGACATCATTATGGGCACACCGGTTGCGAATCGCCTTCAAGCAGAGTTAGCCCCTTTAATCGGCTTCTTTGTAAACACCTTAGTGTTGAGGGTGAATACACAGCATGACAGCTTAGCGGAATATTATGCCCATGTGCGAGCGACCCACTTAGCAGGTCAAAGTCACCAAGATGTTCCATTTGAGCAGTTAGTAGAAAAGCTGAAAGTGCCAAGAAGTCGTGCCCATGGACCTTTGTTCCAGATTATGGTGACGACGAATACAGATTATGGCCTACATGAGCATCAACCATTGCAACTTGCGGGAATAGAAGTAGCGCCTTATCAATCAGATATAGTGCAAGCAAAGTTTGATTTAAAAGTTGACTTAGCCATAGATGAACAAGGAGGTGGCGTTAGCTGGAGCTATGATACGAGTCTCTTTAGTGAAGCACATATAGAACAATTAAGTACGCATTTACAGCAGCTATTAGAAGCGCTGGCAGACACACGAGGTGAGTGGGATATTGCGCTGTCTCAGCTAGACATGCTGTCAGCAAAAGAAGTTAGGCAGCTAGTGCACGAATGTAATGCTCGAAGTGATAAGGCTACGCAGGCATGGGGCAATATCGTTTCCCACTTTACCGCGCAAGCTCAGCGACAGAGTACGCAGACAGCGGTCGTGTGTGGTGACAGCAAGATGAGTTATGGTGAGTTAGATAGGCAATCGAACCAGTTGGCACGCTATTTAATGACGAGGCATCACGTGCAGCGAGGCACACTGGTTGGGCTTTGTATGGATAGGTCCATAGAGATGGTGGTCAGTATTTTAGCGATCCTGAAAGCAGGGGGGGCTATGTGCCACTAGACCCACATTATCCGGAGTCACGATTACGTTATATGGCGACGGACACGGGGATGTCTTTGCTGTTATCACAACAGAGGCTGAAATCGGCGTTACCGGATTTACCTGTGGAAGTCGTTGCGGTGGATGAGATAGCTCAGGATTGGCAATGTTTGGCAGCAACGGATGTAGACGTAGCGATAACGGGGTCGGATGTTGCGTATGTGATTTATACGTCAGGCTCGACGGGGCAGCCTAAAGGGGTGCTCACACCACATCAAGGAGTGACTAGACTAGTCATAGAGCAAAGTTTCATGACACTGAATAGTGATACGGTGATGATGCATTGTGCAAACATTGCGTTTGATGCCGCGACCTTAGAGCTATGGGGGCCATTACTCAACGGCGGGCAATGTGTTCTGTATCGTCCACCATACTTATCACCAGCAGAGCTGAATAAAGAGCTCGAACAGCATAACGTTAACAGTCTGTGGTTAACCGCAGGCTTCTTTAGAGAATGGTCTTATCATGTGCCGACAGTGACATCGCTACGTCAACTGCTAGCAGGGGGAGATAGTCTAGATCTAGACGCAATCAAGCGGATACAGCAGATACAGCCAGAGTTAACGTTGATAAACGGGTATGGACCAACAGAAAACACGACTTTCTCAACGACCTATACATTTCCTCAGGCTTATCAGGAGGAGCGAGTACCAATAGGTTATCGCTTAGATAGTGATGAAATTTACATTTTAGATGGTCACCAGCAATTGGTGCCTCAAGGCTGTATTGGTGAGCTATTTGTGGGCGGTCCAGGGTTAGCGCTTGGGTACTTGAATCAACCAGAGCTAACAGCGGAGCGCTTTGTAGAGAACCCATTTTATGATGAGGCGCAAGCAGGCAGCTCAAGACGACTCTACCGCACCGGAGATCTAGTTCGTTACCTGCCGGATGGGAGAATAGAATTCATAGGTCGTGTTGACAGTCAGGTGAAGATAAGAGGGTTCAGAATAGAGCTTGGAGAAGTGGAAGCCTGTTTACATGCAGCTTCAAGCGTTGCATCGGCGTTGGCGATAGTGAAGGACATCGCGGGAGAGAAGCAATTAATAGGGTATGTGCAGCGACAAAGTGGGCTGGATATAGATGAGTCAAGCTGGCTGCAGGCATTGAAGGCAGAATTACAGCAAGATTTACCAGAGCATATGATACCAAGCATACTGATTGCAGTGGATGAATGGCCATTGACGGCAAATGGCAAGGTGGATAGACGGGCATTGCCAAGTGCAGATGTGGGTTGTTTGCAAGGGGAATATGTAAGCCCTGAAGGTGATATTGAGCAACAATTAGCCGGTATTTGGGCACAGCTTCTGGGTATAAAAGCTGCTGAGATCAGTGCAACGGCGAACTTCTTTACTCTAGGTGGGCATTCGTTACTCACCATACGTTTGGTGTCAGAAATTCAGCGTTGTTACGGTGTCGATATTTCATTACAACAGGTATTTAACGCGAAGGACTTACGCTCGCTGGCGAATGATATTGAGCAAAGCGAGCAAGGGCAAGTATTACCTGCGATTCAAGCCTATCCAAGAGAAAGCCAGACGTTACCAACGTCATTTTCGCAGCAGCGTTTATGGTTTATAGATCATCTCAAAGGAGGCTCACCAGAGTACAACATGCCAGTGGCCTTGACTGTAAAAGGTGAATTATCGCTGCCTGTAGTTGAGCGTGTTTTTCAGCGGATAATTGCGCGTCATGAGGTGCTAAGAACCAATTATTATGATGAAGCAGGCGTGGTGTATCAATATATCCATGAACCTGAAAATGTGGCGTTTAGTGTTGTATATCAAGATCTCAGGTCGTTACAAGGCGAAGCGCAGCAAGCCCAAATAAAAGCACGGATATCAGAGGTTATCACCACCGCGTTTAACTTGGCAGAAGACTTACTATTAAAGGTATTGTATCTGGCGACCGGAGAGGATACAGGAGTCCTACTCTTTAATATGCATCATATCGCGTCGGATGGTTGGTCAATGCAGGTGTTGACCAATGAGTTTGTACGTTTGTATGAAGCCTATAGTCAAGGTGAAGCCGAGCCTTTACCACAATTGGCGTTACAGTATGGAGATTATGCGCAGTGGCAGCGAACGCATATAACGGATACAGTATTAGATAAACAGCTCAGTTATTGGTTAGCGCAGTTGGATGAAGCCCCCGCGGTGCATAACCTCACATTGGATTATCCCCGTCCAGCAGAGAAGCAATATCATGGTGCTCAGGTGGTGTCAGCGTTTTCAGCGCAAACAGCGGATGCGTTATTGGCAGCAGCTAAACGTCATCAATTGACTCCTTTTATGTTATTACATGGTGCATTGTCATTGGTCTTATCAAGACATAGCAATAGTCATGACATCATTATGGGCACACCGGTTGCGAATCGCCTTCAAGCAGAGTTAGCCCCTTTAATCGGCTTCTTTGTAAACACCTTAGTGTTGAGGGTGAATACACAGCATGACAGCTTAGCGGAATATTATGCCCATGTGCGAGCGACCCACTTAGCAGGTCAAAGTCACCAAGATGTTCCATTTGAGCAGTTAGTAGAAAAGCTGAAAGTGCCAAGAAGTCGTGCCCATGGACCTTTGTTCCAGATTATGGTGACGACGAATACAGATTATGGCCTACATGAGCATCAACCATTGCAACTTGCGGGAATAGAAGTAGCGCCTTATCAATCAGATATAGTGCAAGCAAAGTTTGATTTAAAAGTTGACTTAGCCATAGATGAACAAGGAGGTGGCGTTAGCTGGAGCTATGATACGAGCCTCTTTAGTGAAGCACATATAGAACAATTAAGTACGCATTTACAGCAGCTATTAGAAGCGCTGGCAGACACACGAGGTGAGTGGGATATTGCGCTGTCTCAGCTAGACATGCTGTCAGCAAAAGAAGTTAGGCAGTTAGTGCACGAATGTAATGCTCGAAGTGATAATGCTACGCAGGCATGGGGCAATATCGTTTCCCACTTTACCGCGCAAGCTCAGCGACAGAGTACGCAGACAGCGGTCGTGTGTGGTGACAGCAAGATGAGTTATGGTGAGTTAGATAGGCAATCGAACCAGTTGGCACGCTATTTAATGACGAGGCATCACGTGCAGCGAGGCACACTGGTTGGGCTCTGTATGGATAGGTCCATAGAGATGGTGGTCAGTATTTTAGCGATCCTGAAAGCAGGGGGTGGCTATGTGCCACTAGACCCACATTATCCGGAGTCACGATTACGTTATATGGCGACGGACACGGGGATGTCTTTGCTGTTATCACAACAGAGGCTGAAATCGACGTTACCGGATTTACCTGTGGAAGTCGTTGCGGTGGATGCGATAGCTCAGGATTGGCAATGTTTGGCAGCAACGGATGTAGACGTAGCGATAACGGGGTCGGATGTTGCGTATGTGATTTATACGTCAGGCTCGACGGGGCAGCCTAAAGGGGTGCTCACACCACATCAAGGGTTATCGAACTTTTATACCGGGTTTCTAGCTCAAGGCGAGGTGTTGTCGCAAGGGATGGGGGATGCGTGGCTATGGCTTTCTTCATATGTCTTTGATGCATCTTTGAAAGGGTTGTGCTTATTGGCTGATGGGGTCAAATTGGTCATTCCAAGTAAAGCGCAAATATTAGCACCCCTTGAATTGAGTAAGCTAATCAAACAACACGATATTCAAGTTGTGAATGCGACTCCACAATTATTAGGTGCGTTACTTTCAGAACCAACATTACCTGCGGTAGATGTGATTTCTAGTGGTGATCTAATTGGTGCAGGGCTGTTGAAGCGACTACAGCAGTTTGTACAAAAACATAAGCGAGTGCTGTTGAATGCATATGGGCCAACAGAAACGACGGTCAATACGCACTTTGCCGAATTGACTCACAGTGATCGAGAGGTCATCGGGCGAGGCATGCATAATGTGTCTAGCTACATACTTAGTTCAGCCTTTGAGTTGGTGCCTCAAGGTTGTATTGGTGAGCTATTTGTGGGCGGTCCAGGGTTAGCCCTTGGGTACTTGAATCAACCAGAGCTAACAGCGGAGCGCTTTGTAGAGAACCCATTTTATGATGAGGCGCAAGCAGGCAGCTCAAGACGACTCTACCGCACCGGAGATCTAGTTCGTTACCTGCCGGATGGGAGAATAGAATTCATAGGTCGTGTTGACAGTCAGGTGAAGATAAGAGGGTTCAGAATAGAGCTTGGAGAAGTGGAAGCCTGTTTACATGCAGCTTCAAGCGTTGCATCGGCGTTGGCGATAGTGAAGGACATCGCGGGAGAGAAGCAATTAATAGGGTATGTGCAGCGACAAAGTGGGCTGGATATAGATAAGTCAAGCTGGCTGCAGGCATTGAAGGCAGAATTACAGCAAGATTTACCAGAGCATATGATACCAAGCATACTGATTGCAGTGGATGAATGGCCATTGACGGCAAATGGCAAGGTAGATAGACGGGCATTGCCAAGTGCAGATGTGGGTTGTTTGCAAGGGGAATATGTAAGCCCTGAAGGTGATATTGAGCAACAGTTAACCGGTATTTGGGCACAGCTTCTGGGTATAAAAGCCGCTGAGATCAGTGCAACGGCGAACTTCTTTACTCTAGGTGGGCATTCGTTACTCACCATACGTTTGGTGTCAGAAATTCAGCGTTGTTACGGTGTCGATATTTCATTACAACAGGTATTTAACGCGAAGGACTTACGCTCGCTGGCGAATGATATTGAGCAAAGCGAGCAAGGGCAAGTATTACCTGCGATTCAAGCCTATCCAAGAGAAAGCCAGACGTTACCAACGTCATTTTCGCAGCAGCGTTTATGGTTTATAGATCATCTCAAAGGAGGCTCACCAGAGTACAACATGCCAGTGGCCTTGACTGTAAAAGGTGAATTATCGCTGCCTGTAGTTGAGCGTGTTTTTCAGCGGATAATTGCGCGTCATGAGGTGCTAAGAACCAATTATTATGATGAAGCAGGCGTGGTGTATCAATATATCCATGAACCTGAAAATGTGGCGTTTAGTGTTGTATATCAAGACCTCAGGTCGTTACAAGGCGAAGCGCAGCAAGCCCAAATAAAAGCACGGATATCAGAGGTTATCACCACCGCGTTTAACTTGGCAGAAGACTTACTATTAAAGGTATTGTATCTGGCGACCGGAGAGGATACAGGAGTCCTACTCTTTAATATGCATCATATCGCGTCGGATGGTTGGTCAATGCAGGTGTTGACCAATGAGTTTGTACGTTTGTATGAAGCCTATAGTCAAGGTGAAGCCGAGCCTTTACCACAATTGGCGTTACAGTATGGAGATTATGCGCAGTGGCAGCGAACGCATATAACGGATACGGTATTAGATAAACAGCTCAGTTATTGGTTAGCGCAGTTGGATGAAGCCCCCGCGGTGCATAACCTCACATTGGATTATCCCCGTCCAGCAGAGAAGCAATATCATGGTGCTCAGGTGGTGTCAGCGTTTTCAGCGCAAACAGCGGATGCGTTATTGGCAGCAGCTAAACGCCATCAATTGACTCCTTTTATGTTATTACATGGTGCATTGTCATTGGTCTTATCAAGACATAGCAATAGTCATGACATCATTATGGGCACACCGGTTGCGAATCGCCTTCAAGCAGAGTTAGCCCCTTTAATCGGCTTCTTTGTAAACACCTTAGTGTTGAGGGTGAATACACAGCATGACAGCTTAGCGGAATATTATGCCCATGTGCGAGCGACCCACTTAGCAGGTCAAAGTCACCAAGATGTTCCATTTGAGCAGTTAGTAGAAAAGCTGAAAGTGCCAAGAAGTCGTGCCCATGGACCTTTGTTCCAGATTATGGTGACGACGAATACAGATTATGGCCTACATGAGCATCAACCATTGCAACTTGCGGGAATAGAAGTAGCGCCTTATCAATCAGATATAGTGCAAGCAAAGTTTGATTTAAAAGTTGACTTAGCCATAGATGAACAAGGAGGTGGCGTTAGCTGGAACTATGATACGAGCCTCTTTAGTGAAGCACATATAGAACAATTAAGTACGCATTTACAGCAGCTATTAGAAGCGCTGGCAGACACACGAGGTGAGTGGGATATTGCGCTGTCTCAGCTAGACATGCTGTCAGCAAAAGAAGTTAGGCAGCTAGTGCACGAATGTAATGCTCGAAGTGATAATGCTACGCAGGCATGGGGCAATATCGTTTCCCACTTTACCGCGCAAGCTCAGCGACAGAGTACGCAGACAGCGGTCGTGTGTGGTGACAGCAAGATGAGTTATGGTGAGTTAGATAGGCAATCGAACCAGTTGGCACGCTATTTAATGACGAGACATCACGTGCAGCGAGGCACACTGGTTGGGCTCTGTATGGATAGGTCCATAGAGATGGTGGTCAGTATTTTAGCGATCCTGAAAGCAGGAGGGGGCTATGTGCCACTAGACCCACATTATCCGGAGTCACGATTACGTTATATGGCGACGGACACGGGGATGTCTTTGCTGTTATCACAACAGAGGCTGAAATCGGCGTTACCGGATTTACCTGTGGAAGTCGTTGCGGTGGATGAGATAGCTCAGGATTGGCAATGTTTGGCAGCAACGGATGTAGACGTAGCGATAACGGGGTCGGATGTTGCGTATGTGATTTATACGTCAGGCTCGACGGGGCAGCCTAAAGGGGTACTCACACCACATCAAGGGTTATCGAACTTTTATACCGGGTTTCTAGCTCAAGGCGAGGTGCTGTCGCAAGGGATGGGGGATGCGTGGCTATGGCTTTCTTCATATGTCTTTGATGCATCTTTGAAAGGGTTGTGCTTATTGGCTGATGGGGTCAAATTGGTCATTCCAAGTAAAGCGCAAATATTAGCACCCCTTGAATTGAGTAAGCTAATCAAACAACACGATATTCAAGTTGTGAATGCGACTCCACAATTATTAGGTGCGTTACTTTCAGAACCAACATTACCTGCGGTAGATGTGATTTCTAGTGGTGATCTAATTGGTGCAGGGCTGTTGAAGCGACTACAGCAGTTTGTACAAAAACATAAGCGAGTGCTGTTGAATGCATATGGGCCAACAGAAACGACGGTCAATACGCACTTTGCCGAATTGACTCACAGTGATCGAGAGGTCATCGGGCGAGGCATGCATAATGTGTCTAGCTACATACTTAGTTCAGCCTTTGAGTTGGTGCCTCAAGGTTGTAATGGTGAGCTATTTGTGGGCGGTCCAGGGTTAGCCCTTGGGTACTTGAATCAACCAGAGCTAACAGCGGAGCGCTTTGTAGAGAACCCATTTTATGATGAGGCGCAAGCAGGCAGCTCAAGACGACTCTACCGCACCGGAGATTTAGTTCGTTACCTGCCGGATGGGAGAATAGAATTCATAGGTCGTGTTGACAGTCAGGTGAAGATAAGAGGGTTCAGAATAGAGCTTGGAGAAGTGGAAGCCTGTTTACATGCAGCTTCAAGCGTTGCATCGGCGTTGGCGATAGTGAAGGACATCGCGGGAGAGAAGCAATTAATAGGGTATGTGCAGCGACAAAGTGGGCTGGATATAGATGAGTCAAGCTGGCTGCAGGCATTGAAGGCAGAATTACAGCAAGATTTACCAGAGCATATGATACCAAGCATACTGATTGCAGTGGATGAATGGCCATTGACGGCAAATGGCAAGGTGGATAGACGGGCATTGCCAAGTGCAGATGTGGGTTGTTTGCAAGGGGAATATGTAAGCCCTGAAGGTGATATTGAGCAACAGTTAACCGGTATTTGGGCACAGCTTCTGGGTATAAAAGCTGCTGAGATCAGTGCAACGGCGAACTTCTTTACTCTAGGTGGGCATTCGTTACTCACCATACGTTTGGTGTCAGAAATTCAGCGTTGTTACGGTGTCGATATTTCATTACAACAGGTATTTAACGCGAAGGACTTACGCTCGCTGGCGAATGATATTGAGCAAAGCGAGCAAGGGCAAGTATTACCTGCGATTCAAGCCTATCCAAGAGAAAGCCAGACGTTACCAACGTCATTTTCGCAGCAGCGTTTATGGTTTATAGATCATCTCAAAGGAGGCTCACCAGAGTACAACATGCCAGTGGCCTTGACTGTAAAAGGTGAATTATCGCTGCCTGTAGTTGAACGTGTTTTTCAGCGGATAATTGCGCGTCATGAGGTGCTAAGAACCAATTATTATGATGAAGCAGGCGTGGTGTATCAATATATCCATGAACCTGAAAATGTGGCGTTTAGTGTTGTATATCAAGACCTCAGGTCGTTACAAGGCGAAGCGCAGCAAGCCCAAATAAAAGCACGGATATCAGAGGTTATCACCACCGCGTTTAACTTGGCAGAAGACTTACTATTAAAGGTGTTGTATTTGGCGACCGGAGAGGATACAGGAGTCCTACTCTTTAATATGCATCATATCGCGTCGGATGGTTGGTCAATGCAGGTGTTGACCAATGAGTTTGTACGTTTGTATGAAGCCTATAGTCAAGGTGAAGCCGAGCCTTTACCACAATTGGCGTTACAGTATGGAGATTATGCGCAGTGGCAGCGAACGCATATAACGGATACGGTATTAGATAAACAGCTCAGTTATTGGTTAGCGCAGTTGGATGAAGCCCCCGCGGTGCATAACCTCACATTGGATTATCCCCGTCCAGCAGAGAAGCAATATCATGGTGCTCAGGTGGTGTCAGCGTTTTCAGCGCAAACAGCGGATGCGTTATTGGCAGCAGCTAAACGCCATCAATTGACTCCTTTTATGTTATTACATGGTGCATTGTCATTGGTCTTATCAAGACATAGCAATAGTCATGACATCATTATGGGCACACCGGTTGCGAATCGCCTTCAAGCAGAGTTAGCCCCTTTAATCGGCTTCTTTGTAAACACCTTAGTGTTGAGGGTGAATACACAGCATGACAGCTTAGCGGAATATTATGCCCATGTGCGAGCGACCCACTTAGCAGGTCAAAGTCACCAAGATGTTCCATTTGAGCAGTTAGTAGAAAAGCTGAAAGTGCCAAGAAGTCGTGCCCATGGACCTTTGTTCCAGATTATGGTGACGACGAATACAGATTATGGCCTACATGAGCATCAACCATTGCAACTTGCGGGAATAGAAGTAGCGCCTTATCAATCAGATATAGTGCAAGCAAAGTTTGATTTAAAAGTTGACTTAGCCATAGATGAACAAGGAGGTGGCGTTAGCTGGAACTATGATACGAGCCTCTTTAGTGAAGCACATATAGAACAATTAAGTACGCATTTACAGCAGCTATTAGAAGCGCTGGCAGACACACGAGGTGAGTGGGATATTGCGCTGTCTCAGCTAGACATGCTGTCAGCAAAAGAAGTTAGGCAGCTAGTGCACGAATGTAATGCTCGAAGTGATAATGCTACGCAGGCATGGGGCAATATCGTTTCCCACTTTACCGCGCAAGCTCAGCGACAGAGTACGCAGACAGCGGTCGTGTGTGGTGACAGCAAGATGAGTTATGGTGAGTTAGATAGGCAATCGAACCAGTTGGCACGCTATTTAATGACGAGACATCACGTGCAGCGAGGCACACTGGTTGGGCTCTGTATGGATAGGTCCATAGAGATGGTGGTCAGTATTTTAGCGATCCTGAAAGCAGGAGGGGGCTATGTGCCACTAGACCCACATTATCCGGAGTCACGATTACGTTATATGGCGACGGACACGGGGATGTCTTTGCTGTTATCACAACAGAGGCTGAAATCGGCGTTACCGGATTTACCTGTGGAAGTCGTTGCGGTGGATGAGATAGCTCAGGATTGGCAATGTTTGGCAGCAACGGATGTAGACGTAGCGATAACGGGGTCGGATGTCGCGTATGTGATTTATACGTCAGGCTCGACGGGGCAGCCTAAAGGGGTGCTCACACCACATCAAGGAGTGACTAGACTAGTCATAGAGCAAAGTTTCATGACTCTGAATAGTGATACGGTGATGATGCATTGTGCAAACATTGCGTTTGATGCCGCGACCTTAGAGCTATGGGGCCATTACTCAACGGCGGGCAATGTGTTCTGTATCGTCCACCATACTTATCACCAGCAGAGCTGAATAAAGAGCTCGAACAGCATAACGTTAACAGTCTGTGGTTAACCGCAGGCTTCTTTAGAGAATGGTCTTATCATGTGCCGACAGTGACATCGCTACGTCAACTGTTAGCAGGGGGAGATAGTCTAGATCTAGACGCAATCAAGCGGATACAGCAGATACAGCCAGAGTTAACGTTGATAAACGGGTATGGACCAACAGAAAACACGACTTTCTCAACGACCTATACATTTCCTCAGGCTTATCAGGAGGAGCGAGTACCAATAGGTTATCGCTTAGATAGTGATGAAATTTACATTTTAGATGGTCACCAGCAATTGGTGCCTCAAGGCTGTATTGGTGAGCTATTTGTGGGCGGTCCAGGGTTAGCGCTTGGGTACTTGAATCAACCAGAGCTAACAGCGGAGCGCTTTGTAGAGAACCCATTTTATGATGAGGCGCAAGCAGGCAGCTCAAGACGACTCTACCGCACCGGAGATCTAGTTCGTTACCTGCCGGATGGGAGAATAGAATTCATAGGTCGTGTTGACAGTCAGGTGAAGATAAGAGGGTTCAGAATAGAGCTTGGGGAAGTGGAAGCCTGTTTACATGCAGCTTCAAGCGTTGCATCGGCGTTGGCGATAGTGAAGGACATCGCGGGAGAGAAGCAATTAATAGGGTATGTGCAGCGACAAAGTGGGCTGGATATAGATGAGTCAAGCTGGTTGCAGGCATTGAAGGCAGAATTACAGCAAGATTTACCAGAGCATATGATACCAAGCATACTGATTGCAGTGGATGAATGGCCATTGACGGCAAATGGCAAGGTGGATAGACGGGCATTGCCAAGTGCAGATGTGGGTTGTTTGCAAGGGGAATATGTAAGCCCTGAAGGTGATATTGAGCAACAGTTAGCCGGTATTTGGGCACAGCTTCTGGGTATAAAAGCCGCTGAGATCAGTGCAACGGCGAACTTCTTTACTCTGGGTGGGCATTCGTTGTTATTGGTAAAACTTTACAATCAGATCCAAGCTCAGTTAGCTGTTTCTGTGTCTTTTCCAGATTTGTATACTGCACTCTCACTGAGAGAGCAAGCCAACGCAATTCAGAGTAAAAACATAGCAGATAGAAATCACAATTCGCCTTTAGTATTTTTAAACAAAAGTGCAAGTGAAGATAAGTCTGAGTTTTTGGTTGTTGCGATTCCTGGGGTGTTGTCAACACCGAATGATTTTAGGTCTTTCGCTCAGACTCTTGATACACACGGAGTACCATGTATCAGTATTCACCATCCCGGTGTATTCGATGATTGTGAGTCAGTTACTACGATCAAGTCACATGGACAGTATATCTTTGACAGCATTAGGCCACAGTTTAAGAATAAACAGATCGTTTTAGTTGGGCATTCTTATGGTGGAGCTCTGGCCCAAGAGGTTGCAGAGTGTATGGGCAGTATTGAGAATCAAATATCGCTTGTTTTGCTGGATAGTTATTTTGCGCAGAGTTCATACAGGATGGATATGGACTCTAGATTAGAAAATATAGCAACATGGACACAATCACTTAAAGACACAGAGCTTGTTAATAAGTTGAATAGGTTGGCTAAGTGGCAGTCGGAAGCGTTTTTCTCATATAGCCCTGATCAGATCTGGGACAAAGAGGTGCTAATGATGTTCGCGGAGGACTCATCGATCGAGTCATGCAATTATATTGAACTATCAAAGCAGTGGTTTAGAGGTCCTGTAACAGTTGAAATGGTACCGGGAGGTCATAAATCCATGCTGGAAAGTCCTAACGTTGAGCAAGTCAGTCATGGCTTGTTACGTTATCTCGGTATTCAATAACTACTAGACGTAGATGAATCAGTTGTAGAAATGAGCTGGGCTCCATACTGTTATGGGGCCCATTTTTATTTATCGGTCTAACATCAATCACGCTAATTCTCCAACTAATTGGAACGAAAATACGATATCTCCACGCTTAAAAAAGTTCATTTATTTAACCTCGGGGTAAGAAGTAAGTTAATCCACTAAAATCACTAAGTTCAAAAGCGTAATATCACTCTAGCCAGAAGTTATTTCTTAAATGCAAGGCAAATTTGTGCGTCAAAAGCTGGCCTATTGCAAGAAAATTTAACGCAGTAGTAAGGGATAACAGCTGCTAGAGAACAAGTTGTTATCCCAAGCTCAGGTTATTTAATGTAATCAACACTTGTACAAGCTAAAACTGGCACAGCATAATTATTCGATGTAGGCCTAACAGCAAGGTAAAGATACTAATCAATGGCATTGATGCGAGAGGCCATCACACTGCGCTTAATTCATCAATTTTCGTATAAGTTGCTTGACTGCAAATTCTGCGTTCTGGCTAAAATTCACTTAGGTGGATTACATCTCGTAGCGTGTTAATTAATAGCTTTTTAGAATGTTTATTGAGGGAAAGCAGAACTCGGAATAATAGTTTCTCAATCCGAGTTCTGGGTGCTTAGATGGGCAGTTATTGATCTCGTAGGGAATAAATTGCCGGTCTTCTGATAATCCCCCAAACAGCAAGTGTGGATGTAAACGCAGTTACTGCAATAATAGTAACTATTGGTAATATTAATCCTGTTGTTGAAAGAGCGAATGTGAAACGGGTTGAAGTTATCCACACTGCAACGCCTGAAACTATGATTGCAGCTCCAATTAGCGCGAGTATGATGACCTTAAAGTTCTCTAAGATCACACCTTTCACAATAGTAAGTGGTGACGCTCCAATAGCCATACGAACCCCGAGTTCAAATTTTCTCATGCTAATTCCATAACTTAATACGCCATATATACCAATCACGGCGATTGAAAGTGTCACTATTGCCAAAGCTAGAGATGCCCAACTAGCGATGTAATGAAGCGCAAGAGAATTTGCTAATTGTGATTCAAGTGGTTGAATATCCGAGACTCGCCACGTGGGTGTGGTCTTCGCGATAATACTATTTATAAATTGGGGAGTAAGCTGCTGGTTTGAATCTACTTCTATGATAAAAGAAGGAGCGTAACGCTCGATATTATCTACAGCCCACATTTTGGCTGAGTTATTTTGTTCCGGTAGGTTTAGATCTTCGGTGACGGCAATAATTTCATATTGAATTGTACGGCGTCCATTTAACCAGTAATAACGCTCACCAACTACATCGCCACCCGGCTTTAACTTATTGGCAAACTCTTTATTTACAATGAGGTAAGGAGAGCGATTATACACGTCTTCTCGAGTAAAATTGCGACCTTGGAGAATGTCTAACTGTAACGTTGGTATATACGCTTCATCAATTAAGTTGCCAGAGACAGAATACTGATTCTCAAACCCAGAGTCTGGGCTTAAGAAAGTACTAATACCAAACTCGACAGGCGTACCTGTAGTTAAGCTTGCAGATACAACTCTAGGGTTGGCTCTTATCTCGCTTACAATATCAAGTAGTTGTTGTCTTCTCGTACTATAATATGAATCTCTTTCAGCGCGACTTGGCCTTGGTTCGAAAAGCTGATTCAATTCCACTTGGTAACGATCTTTACTTACGAAATTGGGAGCCTGGCTTAGCAATGACCATGAGTTTATAAAGATTTGAAAGCAAGAAATCAGTAATAAACTAGCAAGAAAGATCTGACTGAAAATTAGTGCTGAACGGGTACTTGATTTCACTTGGATGCTGGTACCTTTACCACTACTTTGTATTTGAGCGTTTAGTTTACTGAAGTTAATTTTGGCACTGATAAGCCAAGCACCTAGCCAAGCTAATAATGCTGAAAGAGTTAAACAAAATATGACTGACGGCACATTAGTTGTTAAGCGTGCAACACTAGGTAAGCTGTCTGTTGCAATTAATTTTAATAGGTAATAGCACAGCTCCGATACACCTAATGCTAAAATTGCTGATAAGAGAGTTAATGTCGCAAGCTCAATAAAAATGCCTCGAACGATCTGTTTTCGTTGAGCGCCTAAAGCCGCTTTTATGGACATAGTCCGCTGCTGATTTACTGCTCTTGCGAGCACTAAATTGGCGATATTGGCACAAGCGATTAGCGTCAAACAAAATGCACCAACTAATAACCAAATTGTTCTTGATGCACTGTCGCCATGGATTTTTTCTTTTAATGGTTTTAGCTCAAAAGTGATAGTCATATCATTAAAAAATGAACGACCTGCAGTTTCTGCTTTAAAACGCCCGTTATATTTATTTGTCAGTTGGTGATTCAGCTTCGCGATATCTTCATCCGCTAAAATTTTAGTTAAAATGTGTCTGTTTGGGCCTGTCAATCCCCATTGCTGAGCATCTCGTCGATAGGATGGAAGGTAATCCCATGGAAGCCAAATACTTGTTAGTCTGCCTGGAGTATATAGCTCTGGCTCAGGTGTATTCTCTGAAAGTACGCCAATAATTCTGAAGTTAACTTGATCTATCTGGAACGTTTTTCCCAAAACCTGTGGATCTGCGCCAAAGTACGTTTGCCAAGAGTGGTAAGAAAGCACCGCTACAGGTGATATACTATCGATACCTTCTTCATCAGAAAAACCACGACCAAGCTCGAAATTGAAACCCAAAAGGGGCATAAACTCTGGAGTGGTGTAAGCAACATTCACCCGAGGGGTATCGGCACGGCTTCGTATTACTTCTTCACCATAGGCAAAAAGTGCAGTTTGAATGTGATCTGATTTTTCGTTTTTATACGCCTCGACCAAAATTGGCATTGGGGTGTAGTCTTCAAATTCAATTTTATCTTTTATGTAGTGGTTTGTCTTAGAGACATATAATTTCTCACTATCATGGTATGGCAGGGGGGCTGCGAGAATCTGGAAGTTTAAGTTGAACATGGCAATAAGCGTGCCCAAAGTAATTCCAAGAGTTATAATTATAGTAAGGGTAAATATTTTTGCTTTGCTAAGAGAGTATAAGCATGATTGGATCTCTTGTTTCAACATGTTGAGCTCCTCACCGGCTGTGTGACGAGCAAAATTGGCAATTCGAAGTGCGGTTCGTACATTTTAAGCTTCCTTGTGTATTCTTATGGTTATTTAGCTAGCCAACGGCTCCGAATGCTTTTCAGTGCTCTGTTCTTGAGGAGTTAAAATCTTGCCATCTAATAGGTGCAGCTTTCGTGTTGCCATATCTGCATACCTAGGATCATGTGTAACCATGCACAATGTGGTGCCTTCTAAATTTAGCGCTTTGAGCATATCCATCACGGCATCACCGTTCTTTGAGTCAAGGTTACCAGTCGGCTCATCTACAAGCAGTAACGCAGGGTTGCCAACCAAAGCGCGGGCTATAGCAATACGTTGTTGCTGTCCGCCTGAAAGTTGATTAGGGCGGTGGCTAGCTCTATGGCCCATGTCTACTTTTGTAAGGCAGCTGGTAACCGCTTGTGTGATCTCAACCTCGGTCATTGGCTCTTTGCGATAACGCAATGGAAGTGCAATATTTTCAAATACGGTCAGTTCATCTATCAGATTAAATGATTGAAATATAAAGCCAACCTTTTGGTTCCGTATATGTGCAGCTTCACTCAAGCTTAATTTACTTACTTCTATTCCCTCAACCTGATAACTTCCATCTGTAGGCGTATCTAGTAACCCCAATATGGAAAGGAGAGTTGATTTACCACAACCTGATGGACCGCATATTGAGACGAAATCACCCTTATATATTTCGAGGTCTATTCCTCTCAGCGCGTGCGTTTCCATTTCCTCTGTGCTAAACACCTTAGTGATGCCTGACATTTTCAATATTGCTTCTTTCATAGTTTGTTATCCTATTAAATTACTGAATTATTCTTATTTTCTGCGCTGTTTTGAAAGAGGTAGTATCGGAGAGAATAACTTGTTGGTCTAAGCCAATACCTTCCTCTATTTGAATATAGTTGCCAGCGTCAATACCGAATGAAACAGATGTTGAGTTGGCATACTCTCCTGCACTATCTAAAACGAAAATAGATTGTTGGGTGTGGGGATGAGTATTACTAGGGCGCTCGACGTATAACACGTCCTGTAATGAATGTGTCATGATTGTTGCGTCCACGTTGAGTTCTGGTCTTGCAGATTCTGGTACGGCATCGTTGAAGGTGAGCTCGACTTCGATTGTCCCTTCCTGTACTTGAGGGCTGATCCTAGTAACAGTTGCTTGCACTTTCTCACGTCTAGTGTTTACAACCGCAGGTTGACCCACTCGTATTTGCTCGGCTTTAGATTGTGAAACACGAACAAGTGCTTGAAGATCTGCGCTACTACCTACTTGCGCTAGCTCTTGGCCAGCCACAACACTTTGTCCTAGTTCTACAGCCAATCGTTGTAAAACACCTTCAGTTCCAGCGCGAACGGTGAGCTTAGCTTCTCTTTCTATAAGTCGTGCGAGAATGGAATTAGCTTGATTTATTAATTCCTGTGAAATAGTTAAGTCTTCTTTATGCAGTAACTTTAACTGCTCTATACGCTGATGTTGTAACTTTACACGTTCAGCAAGCTGCCTTTCTTCAAGTTCTGCGGTTTTTACCTCAATTGCAGGTACAACTCCCTGATCTCTGAGCTCCTGCTGTGCTTCGCGGCGCATAGCTAGAGACTGATGCTCACTTTTTAATTCCGCTAACGTCGCAGCTTCCATGAGAAGCTCTCGTTGGTTTGCGAGTTTTTGTCGGCGGAAGTTGGCTTTTTGTCTGTTTAATTCCATTTCTGCGCTGGCTAGCTGCTGCGTCAGGTCTGGATCCTGCATCTTTAAAATAATGGTGTCAGGTAGTACTTCACCGCCGGGGCGCACTAATATTTCATTTACTGTTGCGGGGTCTTGTGCGGTAATTAGTTTTTGCTTATTTGAGCGAAGTACACCATAGCCTGTCACTTCAACGTCAAGGTTACCGCGCTGTACATTGCCAATGATAATTGAATGCCTTTCAAGCTTAGTACTGGTCTGATCTGAAAGTTTCCCCATCATGAACCAAATAGATACAAGTACCACAGGAATGCTTATGAGTATAAACAGTTTACGTAATGGCTTAGCTTGTTTCTTTTTTATTACATCCACCTTTAGTTGCCTTTTTTATCGGATTGATAACTTGATGTAAGCAAACAGTGTGCCATTTATATCTTGTTGTTTTGTTTGTTGTTTTATTTTTATTTGGATAAGTAAAGTCCGGTTCTGGACTATGTGGATGAGTAAATCGGACCAGCAATTTGTGGAACAAGAATGGCGCTATTTATTATGAAATGAGGCATGGCATAACTGTTTTTCTGCCTTGACTTCCATACTGCGTTATCGCTTATTTATGGGTAACAACCACACTACATAGGCTCAGTCTTGCCTAAATACCACACAGGCTGCTGCAAATTTAACCTTGAAAGGCCAACAGACCCTAATTTTCCGATGTTTAGATTAACTAAGGGGTACTGGAATGAGCACTTGGCAAAGAGCTCCAGGCCTATCAGAGCGGTTGGTTAAGCTTATGGATCCGGACATATGCTCAACGAAGTAACGACTGATATAGAGCCCGATACCTTCGCCCTTTTGTTTTGTAGAATAAAATGGAACAAAAAGGTTATCGCTATTAGCTACACCGCTTCCTTCATCTAAAACTTCAAAAACAGCGGTATTGTTGGTGGTATACAACCGAAGTGTTATTTTTGAGTCTCTCGGGCTAGCTTCTATGGCATTTTTAACAATATTAATAATCACTTGTTTAAACAGGGTTGGATCAACGTGAAAGTAAACGGGAGAAAGCTCTACTTGCCACTGTTGGTCCGGAAACATACCTTGTACCATTTTTATGAGATCAGTGCCCGATAGGCGCTGGATCGTCACTGTTATTGGTTGGTTTAATTGTGTGTACTTTTGAATAAAGTCCTGTAAGTGAAAACAGCGCTCTAAGACAATATCGAAAGCTTGGCTATCTCTAGGATCGTTGATGCGTGTTTGCAACCTTTCTAATAAGGCAGTTACTGGTGTAAGTGAGTTACGTATTTCATGGCTAATGACACGAATCAAGCGTTGCCAAGCCTGTAGCTCTTGATTTCGCAATGCATGTTGTATATCTATACAAATAACGAGATGATAAGTGTGTTCTTGGTTTGTAAATGTACTGTGTCTAACTTGCCAGCGCTTGTTGAGTCCAAGGTCAACAAAGTGCCACTGTGGCGTATTACTTAGCCCAAGCGATTCAGGGCGACTATAGCGTAAAGTTTGCCATGGTTTTTGGAATAATTGGTAGCACTCTTCATTGCCAAAACAAAGTTGCATGCGTTGATCAAAGATCAGTATGGGGGTATTCAACACACTGATAAGCTCAGCGACCAAAAACGATTGGACATCTTCATCCGTTTTTTCACTTTGCAACATGTCAGAGAGCGCATTCAGTTGGTTGTGCAATTGCGCGACAACACCCGAAGAAAATGTGGGCTTAGCTCTTAGGCTAAAATCACGTTTTAACCATGCTTCGACTTGATAACCGCAGCGTTCAAAAGACAATTTACAACGATTGTAGAGCTGTCTTACCAGCAAGCCTTGACACAGAATAAAAATGACAATTATTAGTAGTGAATATAAAGTTATGGATGCCGAAATGTGCACGTCTAAGTGCCAACTCAAAACGCAAATGCCTACAATTTCAAGTACTACCAGCAGTAAAAACTTTACTACAAAATACCGAGCTAACGGTTCTTTAGTTAAGCTCATATTTCTCAAGGCGTCGGTAGAGTGCTTGTTTAGTAATACCCAGTAATTCAGCCGCTTGTTGTTTATTTCCTGCCGTATTATTCAAAGCCTGTGTGATTAATTGTTGTTCCGCTTGTTCTAATGTGATCAGAGGTAATGCTTCTGAATGATTTTGTGTAAGCTGCGATGGTGTGCTCATATGTAATTGCTCCGGCCCTATTTCATCTGTTTGAGCTAATAGAACTGCTCGCTCTAGTAAGTGCCCCAGCTCTCTAGTATTTCCTGGCCAGTCATAAAGTTTTAATTGATTGAGTGCTGCGGGAGTGAGGCTACATTCATTTTTCCCGTATCGGTTACCGTGGGTTTTTATAAAATGCTCTGCCAATAATTCAATATCCTCAGGCCGCGTTCTCAATGGAGGAATTTCTATGGTAAAAGTATTGATTCTATAGAAGAGATCTTGGCGAAACTCAGCTTGTGATATTAGCTGTTCAAGCTTTGCATTGGTGGCACTAATTAGCCTTACATTAGCCACTTCAGTAGTGCTTGAGCCAACAGGTTCATATTCTCTGGATTCTAATACCCGAAGTAACTTGCTTTGTTGCGCTAGAGGCAGGGTACCAATCTCATCTAAAAACAAAGTACCAAGATTCGCGAGTTTAAATCGTCCTGCACGGTCTGATCTAGCATCCGTAAATGCACCTTTTGTATGTCCAAAAAGCTCGCTCTCAAAGAGTTGCTCTGGGATTGTCGCCATATTGACAGAAATAAACGGATGCGTTGAACGGTGTGAGTGCTGATGGATCCACTGGGCTATAAGGCTCTTACCTACACCATTTTCCCCAGTCAGTAGAATATTAGCATCAGTAGGGGCCATCACTTCAAGCTGCTCCATGAGCTGCTTCATTGTTTTACTACGCCAAAGTACGGGTTTAGCATCTCCAGCTAGCGCGTGCTGAAGCCCTTGATTTTTATTAGTTAAATCACTGAGCTGTAGCTGATACCGGATTACTTGTTCGAAACGTTGATTTTTCCATGGCTTTTCTAAGAAATCAGCAGCGCCTAATTGCATAGCTTGCACAACAAGCTCTGTATGTGACCAGGCTGTCATTGCTACAATAGGTGTCGTATTGCCAAGCTGCTGCTGCTGTCTTAAAAACTTTAAACCCTCCTGCCCCGATGTTGAATCTAGTTCAAAGTTCATATCGAGCAAGATTAACTTAGGCTTATTCTGTGCTAGAAAAGTCAGTGCTTGTACTGGATTTTCAACTTCCTCGACAGCTAAGCCTAAATCTTCTAATACAAATCGTGCGGCCAACCTAACTTCTCTATTATCTTCTACTAGCAATATTAGTGGTTTAACGCTCACAGCAAGCTTCCTTGATTTATTATTATCATACCATCAACAGCCGCATTACTCTCCGCGAAGCGAGTGTAATGCTGGGCGGGTAATAATACTTTTTAAGGATAGTAGCGCAACACCAACGACTAGAATAACGACTAAAGTGAAAGAAACTAACCAATGGATAGCGCTATTTATTGTAACAGGTACAAGCGTATCCTGAAGCATCGAAATACTCAATAATACCAAGATTGAGGTGCATACGGCAGCTAGAATAGGTCGTAAATTATCCTTTAACACGAGTGAAAATATGGCAATCGGTGTTGCGCCTAATGACATTCTGACACCTAGCTCAAAGCGTCGTAATGCCATATTGTATTTACATACACCATAGATACCAAGCGCAGCGAGTGCAAGTGCAATCACAGAAAGTGTTAAGGTGAAGATACTGATTACACGTTCTTGCTGTAAATGTGCCGCTAGAAGCTCAGTTGTAGATTGGAAGTTGTAAACGCGCATCTGAGGGTGAATACGTGTTAATACTTGATTGATTTCCGCTCTGCTAATTGTAGAGTGAGGCTTGGTTTGAATTAAAATGAAAGGGTAACCTGTCGGTATTGCTGGTGTAAAAACTCTCGCGATGTGCAGCTGTTTAGGAAGATAGATATCATCAACGACACCCACCACTTCTAAACTCTCATGACTATTACGTGGGTATAATTTTGCACCTAGTACTTGTCCCTGTTCTTTCAGTCGTTTAGCGAGTGTTTGATTTACAATAACGACAGGATCACTATTAATGGCTTCTTTCATGGTAAAGGATCTCCCACTGGTAAGTTTAGCACCAAAGGTGTCGAAGTAAGTTGACGTACCAGTCGTGCGTTGATACTCAAAAGCATTCTTTTCTATTCCCGGTTCAAGTTGCATCTGGCGGTCAGAAAAGCCAGGCAACCAGTAGGAAATTGGCGGGTAACCCCCAATACCAGCTGTTGCGACGTGGGGTAGCTTCGCCAATGAGTCAACGGCAGATAGGAGTAATTGTTGACGCTCTTCCCGACTCATTTGTTCTAATAGAGTGCCTAAGTTAAGCGCGACTTGATAGGTATTTTGTTCCCTAATCCCTGTATCACGTTGTAAGTTTTGCCAGCTTGTTTGGAATATCCCAATGCAAATAGTGAGGAGTGAAAGACAGATAAATAACTGAAACGAGATTAGTAAAGTGCGAGTCGTTGCGGAGATTTGAACGCTGGTTCCTTTACCACTACTTTGCAGTTGCTGAACAATATGGCGGTAGTTAAGTTGCCGGCTTACTATCCAAGAAAGGAGTAAACACACCGTAATACTGACTAAGAAGGCAAATGCAATAGTATGCATCTCTAGATTGAGTTCTTGTAGGCGTGCTAATGGGCCAGCTACTCCTGACTTTAGCAGCTCGATGATCCCTTCGGCAATGAACAGCGACAATGCTGCGGCTGTTATAAACAGCAGTCCTAGCTCTATTGCAATATGCAAAAATAGGTGATTTGGTTTTGCACCCAAAGCGGCCTGAATAGCAAAGCTCTTTTGTTGCTCTGCTGCACGTGATAGCACTAAACTACAAATATTACTCAATGCTATTAACAGCAATACAAGGCTCCCTAACAACATCATAATACTCACTTGCGATGCTTCACCGATAATACGATGTTTAACGGGGATAAATTTGAGATGTACTTTACTGTTGGCAAATGCTTGTTCACCAGCAGTTTGTTGTTGTAGTTGTTCGTTGAGCCAGTTTTCAAGAGACAGCTTTGCGCGACGTGCATGTTGCACATCATGTAACTTTAGCAATTGATATGTCTGGATATTATTCCTTTGCCATGTCGGAGCTGGTGAATCATTGTAGTCATAGCTAATCCATACATCAGTATACCAGTTGGGTGTTGATAATACGGGTTCAATAAATTGCTTATCAGTAACACCTACTATTTTAAAACTAACGCCTTTGAATACGAGCGTTTTATCTAAAATATCAGGGTTACCACCGAAGTAACGCTTCCATACTTGGTATGAAACGATTGCAACGGGTTGCTGACTACCGACCCCTTCATCAGCACTAAAGTAGCGCCCCAATGCCAGTGGCGCATTGAGTAATGGCATAAACTCAGGGGTAATAGCACCGATGTTAAATGTAGGACTGCTCGGTAAACTTTGTTCAACATCAATACTAATATTCTGAATGGCCATGATTTCGATATCAGAGAATTGTGTTTGTTTGTTATATGCCTCTAAACTCCCCGCATGAGGAATAAAGTTGCTCTGTTTCACCTCATTATGGTCATCAACTAATTCACCACGCATTAGCATTAGGCGTTCAGAATCAGGATAGGGAAGCGGAGCTGCGAGAAGTTGATAATTTAGATTATACATTGATACCAATGCGCCTAGCGTCATTGCTAGAGTGAGCGTGATTGTTAACGCATAACTAATGTGGCATTGAAGTCTTTGCCAGGCCATTTTAATAGAATGTATTACCATTTTTACCCCAAATCCGCTCACGATATCCGTCTGTATTCTGTAACAGACATGTCACTCAAATAGAACAAGGTCAGCAACGCGTATGCCAGAATTTATCTTTTTGATAAATATAGAATTTACATTTTTATTGCAATCATTTAGTCCATTATCGGACGATAAAAGACCATAAATGGACTGTGACTGCGCTTAGACTGTGGTGATCCGATACTCTGCCATTGATTTATGAGTTTCTGATGAGGATTATTGAAAAAAATGTTGGATAAACTTTCATCTGTCACATTAATAGTAGATAATACGCGACCTTTAATTCTCAATCGGGCAATCTCAACGCGCATTTTTGCGTAGATCGACTAGGATCACTGAGGGCCAACTTCACTGAGTAATAATATGAGCATCGAAAAGTTAAGAAATATCGCGATTATCGCGCACGTAGACCACGGTAAAACAACGCTTGTAGACAAGCTACTTGAGCAATCAGGTACACTACAGCAGCGCGGTGGTAATGAAGAGCGAGTGATGGACTCAAACGATCTTGAAAGAGAGCGTGGTATCACCATCCTTGCAAAAAATACCGCAATCAAGTGGAACGACTACCGTATCAATATCGTAGATACTCCAGGACACGCCGACTTCGGTGGTGAAGTAGAACGTGTTCTTTCGATGGCTGACTCAGTATTACTACTAGTTGACGCGCAAGAAGGTCCGATGCCACAAACGCGTTTCGTAACGCAAAAGGCGTTTGCTCAGGGTCTTAAGCCAATTGTTGTAATCAACAAAATTGACAAGCCGGGCGCTCGTCCTGATTGGGTAATGGACCAAGTTTTCGACCTATTTGATAATTTAGGTGCAACTGACGAACAGCTAGACTTTAAAGTGATCTACGCATCAGCAATCAACGGTTGGGCAACACTTGATCTTGATGAACCGTCTGACAACATGGAACCAATGTTCCAAGCTATCGTAGACGAAGTTGAAGCGCCTAACGCGGATCCTGAAGGTCCGTTCCAGATGCAAATTTCTCAGCTTGATTACAACTCATATGTTGGTGTTATCGGTGTTGGTCGTATCAAACGTGGTTCAGTTAAACCTAACCAACAAGTGACTATTGTCGGTGCTGATGGTAAGACACGTAATGGTAAAGTTGGCCAGGTACTTGGTTATTTAGGTCTTGACCGTCACGAAGTTGAGCAAGCAACGGCTGGTGATATTATCGCAATTACAGGTCTTGGTGAGCTGAAAATCTCTGACACTATCTGTTGTCAGAATAATGTCGAAGCACTACCACCATTGTCTGTTGATGAACCGACAGTAACAATGACTTTCTCTGTGAACACGTCTCCATTCTCAGGCCAAGAAGGTAAATACGTAACCTCACGTAACATTCTTGAGCGTCTAGAAGCTGAGCTTGTGCACAACGTTGCACTACGTGTTGAAGAAACAGATAACCCAGATAGCTTCCGTGTATCTGGTCGTGGTGAACTTCACTTAGGTATTCTTATCGAGAACATGCGTCGTGAAGGCTACGAGATTGCAGTATCTCGTCCAGAAGTAATCTTGCGCCATGTTGATGGTCAGCTGGAAGAACCGTACGAAACAGTGACTATTGACTGTCAAGAAGAACACCAAGGCTCTATCATGGAACAGCTTGGTCTGCGTAAAGCGGAAATGACTGACATGTCTCCTGACGGCAAAGGTCGTGTACGCATGGACTTCATGATGCCTGCGCGTGGTCTAATCGGATTCCAAACTGAATTTATGACGTTAACATCTGGCTCTGGTTTGATGTACCACACGTTCTCACATTACGGCCCACACAAAGGCGGTAACATCGGTCAGCGTAAAAATGGTGTACTAATCGCTAACGCAGCAGGTAAAGCGCTAACAAACGCACTATTCAACCTACAAGAGCGTGGTCGCCTATTTATTGGTCACGGTGTTGAAGTGTACGAAGGTATGGTTATTGGTATTCACAGCCGTGATAACGACCTAACGGTAAACGCGCTTAAAGGTAAGCAGTTAACAAACGTACGTGCATCTGGTACTGATGAAGCACAAAACCTTGTGCCACCTGTTGTTATGTCTTTAGAGCAAGCGCTTGAGTTCATCGATGACGACGAGCTAGTAGAAGTAACGCCTGAAAGCATCCGTATTCGTAAGAAATTATTGACTGAAAGCGAGCGTAAACGCGCTAGCCGCCAAGCTAAGTAACCTGAGCTTGGGATAACAAGTTATCTCGAAGCAGGCTACTTAGAATACAAAAAACGCCGCAATTTTGCGGCGTTTTTTTGTGCTCCATTTGCTGAATCTAAAACAAGCCGTACTCTTCTGTTTCTTCTGGCTCATAATTTTGTAAATGTTCTGGGCGGAAAATGGCGCTAGGGTCAATCAATACGCTGTGACGTTTTCCCATCTTGACCAAACCCTTCATCAACTTTTTGGTTTGCGCATCGATTTCAAAACCAATACTGGTCATTTCCTGTAGTGATTTAATATCGCTTTCGTCACAGTGAACGTTATCTTCTACCTTATCGACAAGCAAACCGATATGCGGACTTTGGCCATCTTGAGTGGTAAAGACGATGATAGGTTTATGGTCAAGCATGATCTGATCACGGGCTGATTCAAACAATCTTATGAGTTTATTAAAAGTGGTGCTCTTTTCACGAGCGAGAGTATCTATGGCTTCTTGTTTATGTCCCTGTGCGCACATCACTAATAGTTTATCCGCTAATGAATGTAGTTTTGCATGTGGTTCTTCGAAGCGACTCAGTAGTGCTTTAAGATCGTCATTTTCAGTTTTGAAGCCGTAATACCACTGTCCAAAAGCACATTGCTTTGGATCTTTGGCTTTAGTGAAGGGGACATCGTTAAAAATGCTTGCTTCGAGTGCGACAAGCCATTCTTTATGATCTTGCTCTCGCTGCTGTAGCATGCTGACCAATTCTTGATTGGTCTCATAGGAAGAGCGTTTGTTCAATATGATCCCTAAATCAAAAATAGGGGTCGGTACGCCCATGTAATCTTTGACGCCCAAGAAGCTGGGGTTGTCATTGGGTAAATCCGTTAAATTTTCTTCGTAGCGTTCAGTTAATAGAATATCGAGGATTTGCAGTGATATTGTTTTTTTCCCGACGCGAAAGTTAATTAAATCCATGTCAGCCTCGCATATGGTCAGTATCAACTAAGCATAGAACATTATTGGAAAAAGGAACGGTAAACTGGCAATTTCTTTTGCGCTGGCTGGAGCATAAATACCTCTTTAATAACGGTGTTATGCTCCAACTCGTGTTGTAATGCGTTTAGTAGGCAATTGCTGTCAATAGGCAGATCACATTGCTGGATAGCAGTCGTCAACAAGTAGGCATTGAGATAGCCTTCGAATACCTGTTCGTTTTGGGAAAGCGTGCTATTGCGGACTGCTTCGCGAAAAGTGTCACAAAGCTTACCCTTACAAATCGCTGGGTCAGGCACAACTTCGGTGACTAATACTTTGGGCTTGCCTCTGAGTCTAGCGAATAGCTCATTGGAGGAGGCAAATGAAACCGTGGCGTATTGTGTTTCTAGGCCAACTTCCATGGCACGATTGATAAACTTAGACAGTGGCGTGTAGGTGCCGACCATAGCCAAGCCTTCAATTTTATGGCGCTGTGCTTGCTCAAGTGCTCGCTCAATATCATCAGTATTTCGTCTAAAACGGGTTATCACAACAGGTTTGAATCCACGTTCAGCTAACGCTTTGGTAAGGCTTTTTTCTACGGTGAGACCAAATTCATCGGCTTGTATGAGTAGAGCGACTCGCTTGAGTTTTTGTTCATCGACGAAGTAGCGGATGATATCTTGAGCCTCTTTATTATAGCTAGTGCGGAGGTTAAACACATTAAAAGTAATAGGATCTTGGAGAAACTCAGCGCCAGTATATGGCATAAGAAAGGGAACTTTAGAGTGTTCTAAAATTGGTTTTATAGCGTAAGAGGTTGGGGTGCCCATAACGCCAAATAATGCATCGACCTTATTTTCATAAACGAGCTTACGAGCATTGGTTACAGTTTTGTGTGGCTCATAGCCATCATCTAGCACCTGCAACTCAATCTTAGCTGCGCCATCCGTTTTATGCTGGTTATAAAAGTTAAAATGTAGCTCAGCACCAGCCCTTAGTTGTTGACCAATCTCTTTTGCAGGACCTGAGAGTGCGGTGGACATACCAATTTTCACCACAGGTTGAGCGGAAGCTGCAAAGCTCAGTACAGCAGAAGCAAAAGTGAATAGTAAAAATTTAACACCGAAAATACTCATATACTTGCCGTACTGTCTCTCTTAGCGTTGTGGTGAGGGCTTTTTTACCAGATAACCCAAGCAAATTAATTACGACGTGGGTCGAATGTTGCTGTAATATTAGACGAATCACTAATGCTTTGGAAACTTTAGTTAAGTTTTTAAGCAATCGAGGATCGGTTGTGATCAACTGCCATAAAAAAGGACATACTTGTTGCTCAACCGGGTTGCTTTTACGTAAATAGCGCAAATAATCTAGCTGCTCATTAGTTATATGTTCAAAGGGTAAGGTCGCCAATAGCGCGCTCACCACCTCAGTATCGAGTTGTTGATAGTGCGAGCGCAACTGATAGAAAAAAGCTTGTTTGAATACTCGAGTATAGGCGTTGTCTAAGTCGCCTCGGATTTTTTTGAACATCAAAACTGCATACTCGCCACTGGCCTTATCTTGCTTAAATCCCAGTTTCATCGGCTGATAGTGACGTTGTGACCAAAATGAAAGCAATGGCGCTGTAAGGCCAAAACTGGTTCCTATGTAACTGATATCTTCTGGTAATGTGGTTTCAAAACATTCAAGTAATTGACTGCCAATTCCTTGCTGTTGTACATCCGGGTGCACGGCTATTCTAACAACTCTTGCGCTTTTTTCGGTGACAAAACGGCTATCACCCAAGCTTGTCGTTAGCTGCTGCGCCAAGAGATGGCCTGTGGGTCTTCGTTTTCCTACTAGAATATCTTCTGCGAGATCTGAAGCGAGTTCGCCTTCGATGACAGCAAGGCAAATACCTACTAGTTCGTTATTGCAAAACGCACCTTGTAAGCGCAGATCGGGTGCATCTAATAATTGCCGTAAATCATCGACGCTGGTTTGATAATGCGCTAAAACGAGCAGTGAAAATACTTGCTCAAGTAACTGGCTATTTTCTACCAATTCACTCTGGGAAATAGCACGCATTGTGGTTGATGAAGTGAATATGGGTGATGTCGCTTTACACTCGAGTACAAATAAATCCCTGATCTGCTGCTCCAGTGGATCATCTGACGCATAACGAATAGGAGTCGACAAGGTGAAATCAAGATAACTTGGGTAATGTGATTCTAAGTAGCGTTTAAACCGTAACGTGTAGCCTCTACCATTACCCTCATAACCAACTAAGGTGCTGGAAAAAATGCAGCGAAAACCAAGTTGAGTGATTTGTATTAAAAATGGAACTGGCAGGGCAGCTGCCTCATCTACCAAAATAATCGTATTGCTATCAAGCGTAGAGGCTTGTTGTAGTAACGCATCTGGTGCCATATAGCTGAGATTAGCCAGCTTCTTCGTTTTTACATCAACCTCGGTATTGAGTGTTTGAGCAAACATGCTAAAGCAACTATGCAGCGCATGAAAATGGCGGCTACAAATAACAAATTGTTGTGTAGGATGCTTTGATGCCAAGAGACCTAATAACGCGCTCTTCCCTCGACCTCTATCTGCACTCAGTAATACAGGTGTTTGCTGGTTTTCCAATATTGCGGAGAGTTGCGCAAGTACAATTTGTTGCTCTTCAATACCACTAACCACTGAACTTGTAGCAAGATACGCTGAGGGTAATTGAGCTCCAAAGTGTTCACTGATATGCCAAACTGTTCGTTGCTGCCAGAGCTGCTGCCACCTTTTTAAAAAGTGGCTGTGTTTGGGCGTTTGCCCCTCTGAACACCAGCGGGTAATTGCAGGGTCTAGCCAGTGGTCAAGTTCATCTAACTCGGGAAGTAACAACAGCAGTAAGCCGCCTGCTTTTACCGTGCCCGCTGCCGCTGCGATTTTGTTAGGCACAATACCGCTAAAGCCATCGTAGACTAGGTTGCTAAATTCTTGTCCGAGTATTTGGTGTAAATGCTCAGGCCAAACGGCATTTTCTAATGTCTTATTGCTACTTAGGATAAGATGATCGTTTGAGTTTGCTAGTAGCTGCTGACACTGCCCGTAACACCAAGCTTGGCTGCCGGTGATAAGCAAGAGTTGCCGATGGCGGGCATCGGCAAGCTGAGAACGTAATTGTGAAAGACTAGAGTGCTTGAAGTCTTGCATAGGCGGTTACTAACCACTTACTACCAACATCATCAAAGCTAACCTGGATGCGTGATTGAGCACCTGCACCTTCATAGTTAAGCACTGTACCTGCACCAAATTTGGCATGGAGGACGCGCTGGCCTAAATTAAAGCCGCTATCTTCAAAGGTCGCGTGACTGATTGATGGGCTGAATCGACCCGAGTTAGCCGGACGAGAAATTTGCGTTTTGATCCGGATTTCTTCCATGCAGTCTTCAGGAATTTCACGTAAGAACCTTGAAGGGCTGTGATGTTTTTCTTGACCATACAAGCGGCGACTTTCTGCGTGGCTAATGTAAAGCTTATCCATGGCACGTGTCATACCGACGTAGCACAAGCGGCGCTCTTCTTCCAAGCGGCCTGACTCTTCATTACTTTGTTGCGATGGGAACATGCCTTCTTCCACCCCAACCATAAAGACCAATGGGAACTCGAGCCCTTTGGCCGAGTGCAGCGTCATCATTTGTACCGCATCTTCGTGCTCGTCTGCCTGGCCTTCGCCTGCCTCCAAAGAGGTATAGGCTAAAAAGCCTTGTAATGGTGAAGTAAAATCTTCATCGATAGGCAGCTCATACTGACCACAAGCACTGATCAATTCTTCCAAGTTTTCCACTCGAGCGCGGCCTTTTTCGCCTTTTTCGGCTTGATACATTGCCATGAGACCTGACTGCTCAATGGCTGTCTGTGCTTGTTGTGCCAGTTCAAGCTCGGCAATTTTATCGTCTAGCTGCTCGACTAATTCAATAAATTTTGTCACCGCCGTAGCTGCTCTTCCCGCTAAATGCTTTTGCGCAAGTACGGCTTTGGCTGCATCCCAAAGTGAGAGTGATTCGTGACGTGCACAATCGCGAATATGACTTAACGTTTTATCACCAATACCACGGGTTGGGGTGTTTATCACACGCTCAAATGCCGCGTCGTCATTACGATTACTGATTATACGAAGGTAAGACAAGGCATCTTTAATCTCTTGTCGTTCGAAGAAACGCATACCGCCATAAATACGGTATTTTAGCCCTTCTTGAAGTAAGGCTTCTTCTAACACTCGGGACTGTGCGTTGTTTCTGTAGAGTACCGCGCTGTCGCTGAGCGCATTGCCAGCCTGTAACCAAGATTTAATTTTGCCAACCACAAAGCGTGCTTCATCAAGTTCATTAAAAGCGGCGTAAATTGAAATTGGCTCGCCTTGGTTACCGTCAGTCCAGAGACTTTTACCCATTCGCTCCGCGTTGTTTTCAATGAGCGCATTGGATGCTTTTAGAATGGTTGCAGTAGAACGATAATTTTGTTCAAGTCGGATCGTTTCGGCGTTAAAGTCGTCCAGAAAACGTTTGATGTTTTCAATTTTTGCACCACGCCAGCCGTAAATACTCTGGTCGTCATCCCCTACGATCATGATATTGTTGTCACTACCTGCAAGCAGGCGTAGCCACAAATATTGAATGCTGTTGGTATCTTGGAACTCGTCCACTAGCATATGGCGGAAGCGTTGTTGATAGTGACGTAGCAAGGTAGGTTGTTGCTGTAATAGCTCGTAGCAGCGCAATAGGATCTCGGCAAAATCAACAAGGCCGGCTCTATCACAGGCATCTTGGTAAGCACTATATACATTTAACATCAGCTGTTCATTGACATCGTATGCTTGAATATCTTTGGGTCTTAATCCTTCGTCTTTACGCGCGCTGATGTACCAGCTTAACTGCTTAGGTGGCCACTTTTTCTCATCAATATTCATGGCTTTGAGCAAACGGCGGATCATTCGTTGCTGATCATCGCTATCTAGAATTTGAAATGACTCTGGTAATTTAGCTTCACGGTGATGGGCGCGTAACATGCGGTGGGCAAGGCCGTGGAAAGTGCCTATCCACATGCCACCAACAGGGCCATTGAGCGTCGCTTCAACACGAGCACGCATTTCTTTGGCTGCCTTATTGGTAAAGGTTACCGCGAAAATACTAAATGCAGAGGCGTGCTCAACTTGCATAAGCCAAGCTATACGATGAACGAGTACTCGTGTTTTACCTGACCCCGCACCTGCGAGCACTAACATGTTTTGCAGAGGTGCGGCGACTGCATCGCGCTGTTTGTCGTTGAGGCCGTCGAGTAATTCTGATACGTCCATTGCTTTGCCTATTTGCTCAAATGATGGCAAGTATACCGAGTCGCTGCCGTAAATCCCAGCATATCGCAAAGCAAACCTAACCGAGTAAAGGTAACGTTATGATTTATAAAGAAACATAAACTGGTTTTTTATACAGTGTTTATATTTATTTTTGCAAAACGTCCTTCAACCGATTTTGTACCTCTGTAACCAATAAATCGGGCTGGAATTTTGATAGAAACGCATTACAACCCACTTTTTCGACCATGGCATGATTAAAGCTGCCACTGAGTGAGGTATTGAGAATGACATAAAGGTCTTTCAGGCGACTGTCATTGCGAATTTCATAGGTGAGTCGATAACCATCCATAACCGGCATTTCTGCATCGGTGATCACCGCAAGTAACTCTTTTTGTACGTCGATACCTTCGTCGGCCCAGTGTTTTAACACATTGAGCGCCTCTTGGCCGTCAGTCGCTGGGATGATTTCTATGCCCAATTGTGCCAAGGTATCGGCAACTTGACGACGAGCAGTCGGCGAGTCATCGGCATGTAGAATTTTACGGCCATGAAACTCGTTGATGATATCTTTATCTAGAATGTCTTGCGGGATCTCAACTTTGTATTCAACGATTTCGGCAAGTACCTTTTCTACATCGATAATTTCAACGATGTGTTCAACGCCGTCACGTTTGATTTTGGTCAGTGCGGTGAGGTAGTGATTGCGGCCAACAGACTTAGGGGTTGGCATAATATCGGACCACGTAGTATTGACGATTTGGTCAACTTTACCAACTAAGAAAGCCTGCACTGAGCGGTTGTACTCTGTGATCACTAAGTTGCAGTCTTTGTCTCGGTCGCATGGCGGCATGCATATCGCTTGTCGTAAATCGATAACCGGAATAGACTCGCCACGGATGTTGGTTACGCCACACACTTTAGGGTGTGCATTGGGCATTTTGTTAAGATGAGGGAGCTTAACAACTTCTTTTACCTTGAAGACGTTGAGCGCAAAAAAGTGGCGGCTATGAAGATGAAACAATAGCAACTCTAGGCGGTTTTCACCCACCAGTTGTGTGCGTTGATTTACTGAGGCCAATACGCCAGCCATGTTAACCCCTCATTACTTCTTGTAACCTTTTCTAAGACTATATCAAAGAAGTCGATATGTCGTGTTGTTTTTTGGCTAAAATCTGCAGTAAGGTAGCAGTATGTATTTGATAGGGAAGCAATATGCCTATAATTTTTAAGCGCTTAGTTGTTTTGATGCGGGCTCATGTGGATAAGGCCAGCTGGCAACTGTTATTTATGGCAACGCTCATTCATATGTCGGTGACGTGGGGGTTATTATGGCTCAGCAATGAATCGGCGTTATTACCACTGAGCACGTTCTTTTATTACTACGTGGTGACGACTTCAACAGTTGGCTACGGAGACTTTAGTGCAACAACGGATTTTGGCCGTTTAGTCGTTGCCATAATACAGATCCCATTTGGCCTTGCGCTATTTGGTGTGTTATTGGGAAAAGCTGGACAATTTGTGACGTATTGGGTGAGAAGAGGCATGACAGGGGAAAAAGACTTTGCACATTTGCAAAACCACATTGTAATTTTTGGTTGGCATGATGTTAGAACAAAAAAAATGGTGGATTACATTTTAGGTGACAATAAACGCGAAGATAGAAAAATCGTATTAGCCGTCACCGAGGCCATGGAGCATCCGCTGTTGAGTTATCCGGAAGTCGCATTTGCGCGTTTAACCAGCTTTACTGATGACGAACAGCTAAGTCGGATTAACATTGAGCGGGCTGACAAAATCATCATTGATGGCGATGATGATAACCAGACATTTACCACCGCGCTAAAGCTTAGTCGGGTAGTAAAACCCGAAGCACATATTAGCGCGCACTTCTTGGACGATAGCAAAGCACTACTTTTAAGAGAGCATTGTAAAAATGTTGAATGCTCAGCATCTATGTCTGCGGAAATCTTAGTGCGAGCCATGCAAGACCCAGGCTCAAGCCGAGTACAAGAGGAATTGCTGTCGACGCTACACGGCGATACGCAATTTAGCTTAGCCTTACCTGCAGAGGTAAGCTGTTTAACCTTTGGTGATATTTTTGGTTATTTTAAACAGCATCATGATGCGACGCTGCTCGGTGTTGCGCACGATATAAATGCGCTAAATATGGATCTAAACCCACCTCTGGATTACAACATCACAGGGGGAGATATTTTGCACTATATTGCACCACAGCGAGTGCTTGCATCAGAGGTTGACTGGTCATCACTATGTTCGAAGAACTCTTTTTGATGATTGCTGTTGTGTGCGCTTACTTACTTCCTGTCGCTTTGGTTGCAGGAAGCAAGCGCAGCAAAGGGCATGAAAAAAACGGCTGGCTGATAGGAACGCTACTGTTTTCTTGGGTCGCTTTGCTGCTATATATCAGCATAGTGCCTAAGCACGGGCGACAAAAAGGCAAAGCAAAACGTTAGCTTTGCCCCGACATCTCTAAAATAACCTGCCACTCAGGTTCGATGATGGGCATGATGGATAACCTCCCCCCTTTTTTTAGAGCCAGCTCGGTGAGCGCAGTGTTGGCTTTTATCGCTTGCAGGGTCACCGGGCGTAGGTGCCGCTCATATGCTAGAGTGACACCTACCCAGCGAGGGTTATCAGTGCTTGATTTAGCATCATAATAATCACTGCTTAAGTCAAATTGATGTGGATCTGGCTCTGCTGCTTTCACCACTTTGGCAATACCGACAACCGCAGGGACTTTACAGCTTGAGTGGTAAATAAACACTGAGTCACCCACCTTAACCTCGTCACGCAGGAAGTTTCTTGCCTGATAATTACGAATTCCCTCCCAAAAAGTTTGCTGCTCAGGCGCGTTTTTTAAGTCATCAATGGAAAATGCATCGGGTTCTGTTTTAAACAGCCAATAAGCCATATGGGTTAGTCCAATAGTTTGAGTTATGATGTATTATACTCATTTGAGCAATGTACTTGGTTTGCTACCAGTCCGAGTCTTACTTGGATTTGGTAAAAGTATTATCTCATTATAACGACTATCGCCAGTTCTACTAGACGTTCGGAGTGCAACATGAGTCAAGTGTTACAAAATCTGTTGGATTTGCTCAGCCTTGAAGAAATTGAGCAAGGAATATATCGAGGTCAAAGCCAAGACCTTGGTTTTCCTCAAGTGTTTGGAGGTCAGGTGATGGGGCAGGCGTTGTCCGCAGCAAAATACACCTTACCAGAAGGGCGCTTTGTTAACTCGCTGCACTCTTACTTTTTGCGTCCTGGTGATGCAAGCAAGCCCATCGTCTACGATGTCGAAAACATTCGTGATGGTCGCAGTTTTAGCACTCGTAGGATCAGTGCCATTCAATATGGTAAGCCGATATTTTACATGACTGCCTCTTTCCAAGGGGATGAACCCGGCGTTTCTCATCAATCTTTGATGCCGGATGTGCCAGAGCCTGAAACATTGAAGTCATCACTTCACTTTTATCAAGAACATGCGGACCTCATTCCAGAATCACTTCGAGCGAAATTTACGCAAGAAATGCCGCTGGATATGCGCCCTGTAAACTTTCAAAATCCATTCAAACCTAAAAAACAGGACCCGGTGAGAAATGTTTGGTTTAAAGCCAATGGTGAGATGCCGGACGACAGAAGGATCCACAACTATTTGCTGGCTTATGCCTCTGATTTTGAATTTCTACCAACTGCACTACAACCACATGGTTTGTCGTTTATGCAGCCAAATATGCAAGTCGCGACAATAGACCATGCGATGTGGTTCCATCGTCCGTTTAGAATGGATGAATGGATTTTATATAGCGTTGATAGTCCGAGCGCGTCTAATGGCCGAGGCCTAGTACGTGGTCAATTTTTCAACCGCCAAGGTGAGTTAGTTGCGTCGACTATTCAAGAAGGCGTGATGCGCCAACGCTAATTTGTTGGAAAGTGTATGGCGCTTTTTAACAGTAATCTTGCTTGGTGCTTTGTGCAGTACTAAGCAAATCACAAACTTACAAATCCATAACTATTTGTTATAAAAATGAATTTAGGTTTGTTGATGGTCGCTTCTTAAGTCGTCTGCACTACTTTTTCCGGTGCTGTACTCGGTTTTATTTTGCACTATCTTTAAAATCCCATCTAGATGTAGCGTTATTGCATTTTTCCCAAACAAAAATTAACACTAAAGTCAGCTAAATTTATCTACATTGTTATTAACAAAACGAATCGCTGCGTCACAGACTGGCGCATATGACTTTAGGAGAATGATAATGAATAAACCGCTTGCCACAGTAATTGCATTGACGTTTGTCGGATTAACCGCGGGCTGCGCAACGGAAGCATCAAGAACGGTAGAAGCACCTAAAGTGGCCTCATATAATCAGACATACAATGGACCAAAAAGTCAGTTAGCGGTTGGTAAATTGCAAAACCGTTCAGCTTTTCACAATGGTGTGTTTAGTTCAGGACCGGATCGCTTGGGTTCTCAGGCTAAAACTATTCTGACCACCCATTTACAGCAGAGTAATCGCTTTATTGTTTTAGATAGAGAAAACATGACAGAGATTGCCCAAGAAGCTGGATTTGCGGGCGCAAAACAAAGTATTAAAGGCGCTAACTTTGTGATCACGGGAGACGTTTCCGAGTTTGGTCGAAAAGAAGTAGGTGATAAACAATTGTTCGGCATCCTAGGTAAAAGAAAATCGCAAATTGCTTACGCTAAGGTAAATCTGAATATCGTTGATGTGACTAGTTCAGAAGTCGTCTACTCAGTGCAAGGTGCTGGAGAATACAGCTTATCTAATCGCGAAGTGGTTGGTTTTGGTGGCACTGCAGGGTATGACTCAACGCTAAACGGCAAGGTACTTGATTTAGCCATTCGTGAGGCCGTTAATAACTTGGTGAGTGGCATCGAGAAAGGCGATTGGAAGCCTTTATAGACAATCCCCACAGCTAATCTAAACCTCAGGTAAATTATGAAGCAAATGATATTTGTGGCGACTTTACTATTGATATTGTCTGGTTGTCAGAGTACGACACCACAATATTATTACGGTTCTTACGAACGTAATCTCTATGAGTTCTTTCGAGGTGATGGGCAGTCGCTTGAGCAGCAGATCAGTCAGTTAGAGTCAAGCATAGCGCGCGCCGAAGTAAAGCAGATCAGTCCAGCACCAGGCATGTATGCGCATCTCGGTTACTTACATTTGATGCAAGGGGATAACGGCAAAGGGTTTGCGTATTTTAAACAGGAAAAACAACTGTATCCTGAGTCCAGGCAATATATCGACTTTTTACTAAAAAATGCGCAGGGAGAATAAGATGAAATGGATTAAAGCGAGCTTGGTGCTTTTGACTTTTGCCTTATTGAATGGCTGTGCGACGGCACCTAAACAGGATTATAGTGCCTTTATCCAAAGCGATCCTAAGTCGATACTGGTGTTACCGCCTATCAATAATTCCAATGAAGTTGTTGCGCCTTACGGGGTCATGGCGACAGTAGTGAAGCCACTTGCCGACTCTGGCTATTATGTTTTTCCAGTATCTTTGGTTAATGAGACTTTTAAAAATAACGGCTTAACTGTGGCTCATGATGTTCACAATGTTGCGATAGACAAGCTCTATGAAATCTTTGCTGCGGACGCCGCCTTATACATAGAGATTCAAGATTATGGTACGTCATACGTTGTATTAGATAGTGACACTACCGTAGCGCTATCGGCAAGGTTGGTTGATTTAAAAACTGGCCAAGTAATTTGGCGTGGTAAATCAAAAGCGTCAAGTAGTGAAGACAGAGATGACCGTGATAGCAGTTTGGCTGGCGCATTGATTGGCGCGGTACTAAATCAGGTGATTGAAAGCACTTCAGATAAAGGATTTGAAGTTTCACAGAAAGCATCACAGAGATTATTATCAGCGGACTCAAGCAATGGTTTGCTTTATGGCGTGCGCTCACCTAAGTATGGGCAGCCGAAGTGAGCCACTAATCCCAATAATAATTGAACTGTAATGAAAGTCGGGATGTTTCTGCATAGTCCCAACCAATTCTTACATCGGATTGAGGCGAAAGCCGGTTTGCGAGCTCAAGTTTGACATGTGCTGCGTGATGAGTGTTTTTCGAGATAGAGGTTCTGAATGCAAAAGAATTATTTAGCCTTGAAAGTAAGCCAACTTCAATACCAGGGCTGAGATAGTAATTGTTATTTATAGAAAAAGTTTCTATTGTTGCGAGAGCAAATGTGATGCTGCTAGCATTTAGCAGATGGGCGTAGCCTGCAGCAGTATTTAATCCAACAAAAGCGCAATCATTACAATAAGCCTGCTGCTTTTCATAGCCTAAGCGTAGGCGCCAAGCCCAGTTTTGGTTATCAAACCCTTTTGCATAGCTTGGATTAAAGGACTCTAAATCCAGCACGTCAAACTTGTAAATATCTATGTCGTTATCAGCTAGCGCAAGTTCTACATCCAGCATTTCTAAGTTTGAAAATTTAACTCTAGCAGTGTCTGGAGAAAGCGAATCAAAATATGTCAATCTAAAGCCAAACCTCGCAGTATACTCTGAATCGGGCTGTGACTGAATGGCTAGGCTTACTTTCGACGGTTTTGTTGCCAAGTGTGGTGCTTTGTCACTTGGTGTTATAGCCGAGAGGGATTTCGCCTTACTGATGCCTGCTGGAAGCTTTATTCGTTCTTTTAGCAATACACGTTTAAACTCGCTGTTGCGTTTCTCGTCTCTTTCTAAGGTAAGTTGCAGCTGTACAAAGCTCATCAATACTTCAAGTAATATTACTTTTTGCTCAGTTGGAAGCTGTTGATACTTTTCATTATTGAAGTCTTTTTGATGGTGATAAAGATGGATTGCCAACGATCTGAGCTCAGGACTTAATTTCTCATATAAGTTGTAGAACTCACTGCTTGTTGAAGGAATATAATGAATCGCTGACACTAAAGAATTATCTTGGTGCTTAGCTTGATTCAATCTATCAAAAATAGTGACAGGGATCACCCAAGGCGGTAGGTCAGTCGTTAATGGCTTATCAAGCACAAGTTCAATAAGTTGTGCGATATGAAATGCGCAATTTTCGTCAGCAAAGTAATAATCAAATTGAGCGTTTAGTAATTCCCAAAGGTGTTTTGTAATAAATTCGACTTCATCTGGTGTTAAATTTAATTTGTACTCCCAAAGGTCACGCAGCTCGTCCGCACTGTAGTTATGGTGATGATGAAAAAATCGCTGATCTGAAAAGCCAGCCTGATAGCCGCCAAATAACCCTCTAGCTATATAAACTAACCCATTTTCGTCCTCTGGAACGATTGCGCCATAATTGACACTCCGGTCTAACAGGATATTGTGAGCTGATTGAGAGCCGATTTTAAGTAACATATGCCCATACAGCGAGGCCGGGTTGCTCATGTATCCGGAGGCAAACACTAAGCTGATAGAATTCCAGTCACCTTCATTTTTCCATTCATCAAAAGCCACGCAAGCTGGCGCTTTTGGCAACGGAACGCCTTGGGATCTTAGCCACTTGGCTCGAGCCGGAAATTGGCACTGTGAACTAGGCTCACGTTGAAAAGCTGCAATAGTTGCATTAAGTTCGTTCGCTGGTGAAAATTGGGTGTGATCAGATAGAAAAAAAGAAGCTGATTTTATTAAACTGTGGCCATCTTTCTTTAGATGGAGAAGTTTTTGCCACGTTGTGTTTTGGGCCAGCTCGTTGGTATCAAAGCTTAATGTGGCTGTACTATAAAACAGTAAGCTGTAAGCTGAATATTTGAGAACGATCTTCATCAAAAAAGTGAGCACAGCGCTATTAGGTGTGCTCACCTATACTATTTAGCTTGCGTTACACTGAGCTGAATAGCTAGTCGAAACGCGAGTTTCTACGATGTTGTATAGTGCTTCAGCGTTATTTGCAGGCTGCGCTGCGTAGTCATTTCTGATAGCGGTTACAATGTCAGCTGTTGCTGCTGCGTCACAGCCACGTACTGCTAACATCGCAGACACGTATTCACCTTGGCCTTCCGCAATTTCTTGCTCCAGTGTAGGGAATGTTTGCTGAATAAACATTGCAGTTTTTACTTCACGACCAGCACAAGATTCTACAGATGAAATCTTTGTAGAAACAGCAGTCGTACCAAGGTCCCAAATGATATTCGAAATTGCAGCAGCTGCACCATTATCTGGGAAGATGATTGCACCGATACCACATTCTTGCCAAGGGTTTACAGAATCAGAAGCGTGTGCAGCTAGAGGGGCAGTCATTGCGCCAACGACGATTGCTGCAGCTAGAGTAGTTTTAAACATTTTACATCCTATAGTTGTTTTTATTTCGCCTAGTCTTCAAAGGCGGAACGGGATTCTATAGGTTAATTTTTAATTCCACAACAATAAACCTCCCACACTTGTAAATTTGTGTAAATGCCTCAGGCGGCTTTAGGCTACTGCTGCTATATTCAATACACTTGAATGAGTTTGGTGCTTATCATGGCAATAATTAGTGAATTTAGACCCGGTTATTTTTGTTGGATTGAATTGTGTTCAAGCGACTGGCAGTCAGCAAAACCTTTCTATAGCCAACTATTTGATTGGCAAATTCTTGACCAGCCCATTGGTGAAGATTGTTATTACACCATGTTGCAAAAAGAAGTCGATGATGTCGCCGCGATGTATCAGATGACCGCTGAGCAACAACAAGGAGGCATGCCTAGTCACTGGCTTGCTTATGTGGCGGTAGACAATGTCGATGAATGTCTAAACAAAGCCAACGAGCTCGGTGCTGAAGTGCTTGCAGGCCCTCATGATGTCCCAGGGGCAGGGCGGATGGTGATGTTAAAGGAGCCAGGTGGCGCGGTGTTTGCGTTATGGCAAGAGGGTGGCCATATTGGGACGCAACGTCATCTTGAAGCGAATACCCCTTATTGGTTTGAGCTAGTGAGTAAAAACAGCGCCAAAAGTCGTGACTTTTATTCCGCATTATTTGGGTGGCAAATCGAAGTCAAAGACACGGGAAATATGGACTACACCTTGTTCAAAGTAAATGAGCAACCCGTCGCTGGCATGTTAGAAATGACGGCTGAATGGGGTGAAGACATTCCTCCGCACTGGATGGTTTACATTGCGGTATTGGACTGCGATAGTAAAGCTGAATATGCCCAAAAGCTTGGCGGAGAAATTTGTGTACCGCCGACAGATATACCAGATGTAGGTCGCTTCAGCGTGATAACCGATCCTCAAGGGGCGGTATTCTCTATCATAGAATCTGCCATGGATGATATTTCAACTTAATGCATTTCTAATTCAATCACTTTGCCATGGCAAGTGGCAAAGTTCTCAGAGAGCCGGTTTAGAATAGTATCGCGCTCTCCACTACTATTTAGCTGCTTGATAGACGCTGTTAATTTCGGCAGTAGGTCTTGGTGTTTACGATTGATATAGTGATAAATAGGATAACTCGCATCTCGTAGCCTACGCACATAAACTGCGGCGAGTCCTGACTGACATAGCGCACCAAGCGCAAATAAGTCATCAGCTAAAATTTGTTCTACATGACCTTTTTCAAGTGCTTGAAACGCAGAAACATCGTTAGAGACCGCGTTACAGGTCAACCTTTTACGCTGACAAACTTGCTCCGTTATTAAACTGCCTTGTATTACCACATAGTCTTGCCGGGTCGACAAAGTACAACGCTCCTTCTTGAGACAAAACACCGCCATTCGCACGGTTGCAAGTGGTTCGGGTATTTGCAGTAAGTTAGGATAGGCATTTGCAATAGCGCTAGTGCGTCCTGCCTCCGCATCATAAAACCCTTGATCTACATATTCTAATCCGCGCTCACTGGGTAACACGACAAGTGTGGGCGTGATGTCCAAAGGTGCGTATATTTTTTGCATGAGTTGTGCGATTTGCTGTTGGCCAAGCTGATAAGCGACCAGCTCACTGACATTGATTTGGTAGGCGAACGTCGCCTTGTGGATAAAGAAAAGCAAGAGGGTGCTAAGTGCGAGTTTCACAACATATCCTTACGGTTGTCAGAGTTATAACTGTAGCAAAGTTGTCAGAAAGTGAAAAAGTACATCATAAAAATGAATTCAGTCAGGATTGACCTTGAGTTTAGTAAACTCATACCAATTGTAATAGTTTGAGCATAAAAATCGTGAGGAGAAGGATATGACACTACATGTTTTGGTGACCGGTGCTAATCGTGGGATTGGATTAGAGTTTTGTAAACAATACTTATCTCTAGGCTGCAAAGTAACTGCGGTTGTTCGCAAAGCATCGGCAGAACTAGAATCTCTAGGCGTGGATATCATTGAAGATATAGATGTTGCGACGGAAAATGGCGCGAAAAAGCTATTGGCGGCATTGGGCTCGGAGAAAATAGACATTCTTATTAATAACGCTGGAGTATTTCACAATGAAACGCTAGCGGAAATGGATTTTGAAAATATCGACCACCAATTTAACGTTAATGCGCTAGGACCAATTCGAGTCACTCATGCACTGCTCGATAACCTCAAAGCCGGTAGTAAAGTTGCCATGATCACAAGTCGTATGGGTTCGATTGCAGATAATGGTTCTGGTGGTTACATTGGTTATAGAATGTCGAAAGCAGCATTAAACGCGGCGAGTGTGAGTATGGCTCACGAGCTGAAAAACCAAGATATCGCTGTTGGACTATTCCATCCTGGCTTTGTACAAACGCAGATGGTGGGATTTGCAGGTGATATTGGTCCAGATGTTGCCGCGGAACGTTTAATTAAGAGAATTGAACACCTAACTATCGAAAACAGTGGTGGTTTTTGGCACTCCAATGGAGACACGCTCCCTTGGTAATCAAGCAGGGCGCATCGTCGCCCCCTTTTCAGCCATCAGCCATCTAACTGTGCTAATATAAAGCAAATACTCAGATGGTAACCTTTGATGGAATTACAACAAGATACCCCATTATCACTGCCGCTTTTTTTGTTAGACGATAACATCGAGAATCGGGATATCGACTCTCCAGATGCTGAAGTATCAGTGATGTTGAGTGAGAACCTCCTTGCTCATTTGTGCCAAAACCCAAAAGAAGATGAGAATATTAGCTTGCATATTGATGACTATGCGCTCAACAACATTAGTACGACAGTGACTGAGTTGATAGGTGCGGAACATCAGTTGCAATTGCTCATTAATCGCGGGCCTATTCTCAGTGCTGTGCTGAGCACCAGTAGCGATGCATTATTTGTCTCGCCTCCAGTAGAAATGATGCCGACTTTTGATCTTGGGCTGGATGACGACGAGGGCGAGTAAATGTCTAAACGTGCACTGTTTTGTGCGGTGGTTGTCGCCGTGCTTTCTGGCTGTGTGGCTTTGGGTGTGTCTAAATATGATGATATGTTTGGACCAGAGCAACCCCAAGCACGAATCGAACAATATCACCAAGGCGGTGCACGTTACTTACAAAGCGTGAAGCCCATTTTGGAGTCGCGTTGTGTGGTTTGCCATGGTTGTTATGACGCACCTTGTCAGCTTAAACTGTCATCTCCAGAAGGAATCGATAGGGGATTGTCAAAGGAGTTAGTGTATGACGGCACGCGGTTGTTAGCACAAACACCAACCCGGCTGTTATTCGACGCCCAAACCACGACACAGTGGCGCGAGCGTGGTTTTACCCCAGTGCTGAATGAGCGCAATCAATCTGAATACAGCAACCTAGCTGGAAGTGTGCTTTACAATAGCTTGCTGTTAAAAATGTCTCATCGTTTTCCTGAGCAAGGTATTTTGGGTAAAGAGTTTGATTTCTCTTTAGATCGAACGCAGTCTTGCCCAACCATGGATGAATTTTCTACCCTTGCGAAACAACAGCCTCATGCGGGGATGCCCTACGGCTTACCAGCGCTCACGCATGATGAATTCAAAACCTTGGAAGCATGGCTGCAAAGTGGCAGTAAAATGAGCCAGATTGCAAAGCCAAGTGTTGCAGCACAAAAAGAAGTGAAAAAGTGGGAACAATTTTTTAATCAGGACTCCAATAAACACCGCCTTGCCGCGCGTTATATTTTTGAGCATTGGTATTTAGCCCATATCCACTTCCCTCATCTGGATGACCCCGCGTTTTTTCAATTGGTACGCTCAAGCACGCCGCCGGGCCAGCCAATCGCACTGGTGAGTTCGGTGCGTCCGTTTGACGATCCTAAGATCGATAGAGTGTATTATCGATTGATGCAAGTGCGCAGTACCATTTTGTCAAAAACTCACATGCCACTGGCATTGAACGACGCTAAGCTATCACGGTTACATCAGCAATTTTATGCAGCGGATTATCACGTGGATGAACTGCCAGGTTATGAGCCAGAGCTTGCAGCAAACCCATTTAAGGTATTCAAAGATATTCCGGTCAATTCTCGTTATCAATTTATGCTGGATGAGGCCGAGTTAATTGTAAAAGGCTTTATCAAAGGCCCTGTATGTCGAGGTCAAATAGCGCTTAACGTCATTAACGACCATTTTTGGGTGGCGTTTGTTGATCCTGAAAAAAATAGCAATGAAGCGGTGAACCAGCTGCTGCTTAAACATGATGAAGATTTGGTGCTACCTGCGGCTGAGCAAAGTAATGCGTTACCGCTTTCCAGTTGGGCGAAATACGCCACTAAGCAGCAGGATTACTTACGTGCCAAAACAGAGCTTGCAGATAAGATGTTTGCCGATGGGCAGCGTCTCAATATGGACTTGATTTGGCGTGGAGAGGGGGAAAACCCGAATGCAGCATTAACTATCTTCCGTCATTTTGATAGCGCAACGGTGGTTAAAGGTTTTATCGGCCAGCCTCCCAAAACAGCTTGGGTATTAGACTATGCCTTGTTCGAGCGCATTCACTACTTGCTGGTGGCAGGTTTTGACGTGTATGGCAACATTGGTCATCAGTTGATCACACGCTTATATATGGACTTTTTGAGGCTTGAAGGTGAGCAAAACTTTTTAAATTTACTGCCACTTAGTCATCGACAGGAAATTAAACGCTATTGGTATCGTAAGTCACACTTGAGCTTAAGTGAGTTTATCAATCGTAAATCACTAATCGGTGCGCCAACGGGGATAAAATACGAAACGGACGATCCAAAGCAAGAGTTGTATGACAAACTACATGCTGTGCTTAAGCCGATTCTAAATAGGGATTATGACTATCAAGCCGTCGGCAAGCCACTGCAGGCACTCAATAGCATGTCCGTTAGGGCGATTAATTTGCTTCCTCAGGTCTCGTTTATTATTACTAAGCAAAGTGACGGTTCACATCAAGCGTTCTCGCTATTACACCATAATGCCCACTACAACATCTCCAGTTTGTTAAATGAAGAAGGGCAAAGAGCGTATACAGAAGACACGGCGACGATTGTGCCAGGCTTTATCGGAGATTACCCAGAGGCAATTTGGTATTTAGAAAGCGAGGCAGCACAAGAGGACTTCGTCTCATCATTTAGTCAAATGAATAGTGAGTCTGATTACCGAGCGCTACGAGCGCAATATGGGATCCGCAGGACTCACCCAGAGTTTTGGCGTTACAGTGATTTAATTCACGATATTGCCAAACAAACACGTGGCGTTGAATATGGTTTATTTGACTATAACCGGCTAGAAAACCGCTAAAAAATGGAGTCTTCGGACTCCATTTTTTATGTGCTTTTCCTATAGTTGACTAGCTGCTTTGACCGCAGCTAGTAGCACGCTTTCATCCAATCTCACTTTGTAATTTGGGTTTGCGTATTGAAATTGGATCAAGCCCTTCTTATCGACTACAAATACCGCCGGCACCGGCAAGGCAACTTTATCGTTCCCCTCAAAATCAACAAAATTTACGCCCAACTTGTTGCGATAAGCAAGGGCTGTTTTATCATCTAGGAAATAGGCGAGACCTAACGCTTGGCTCATACGCATTTCGCTATCAGACAACAGTTGGTAGTGAGGGGATTCAATTGTACTTTTTGCCAGCGCCTCAGGTGAGTCTGGTGCGATAGCAATAATTTGTGCCCCCATTTTAACAAGCTGTGGTTCAATTTCTTGGATCCCCGCGAGCTGTCTTGAACAGTATGGACACCAGCCACCACGATAAACCACCAGTACGGTGATATTTTCTTTATAGCGTGTCGCGAGGTCGACAGTTTTACCTGACTTATCTTTGAGTTGTAATGCAGGGGCATCAATGCCTGGAAGGAGTGGACTTACTTGTTCAGGTGCTGCGGCGATATTAGTGATTTCAGCTGCGCTGACAAAGGCTGAACAAGCCAAAGCGAGCGATAAAATAAAATGACGCATAAAAAGTTCCTAGGGTTTCAAGTTGATATCGACTCAGAAGACCTAAGCGCTGGCGAAAATCTTTCACTTCGGTATGATATCGCTCGTAATTGATTTCCATGAAGAGAGAGCACAATGTCTGCAAACATCACTAAGCTTGTGGTTATGCTAGAAATGCAACATGCCATGAACACCAAAGTACACCAACAATGGTTTGAACAAGGGTTTGAATGGTACCGCGCAATTTGGGTTGAGTGTGCAGAAATGCTAGATCACTACGGCTGGAAATGGTGGAAAAAGCAAACGCCAGATACTGAGCAAGTGATTTTAGAGCTAGTGGATATTTTTCATTTTGGCTTGTCTTTACGTATCGATGGCGAAACGTCATTTGAGCAACTAGCGATTCAATTAGAGGCTGAATTGGCAAAGCCAACTACCGCAGAAGACTTCAAGGAAACCCTTGAATTACTTGCAAGCGCGGCTGTGACCAAACGTGAGTTTGATGCCCATGCGTTTGCGGGTTGTATGCAGCAAATCGGGATGTCTATTGATGACCTATACCGTGGATATGTCGGTAAAAACACGCTTAACTTCTTCCGCCAAGATCATGGCTATAAAGATGGCTCTTACATCAAGGTATGGAATGGCCAAGAAGATAACGAACACTTAGTCGAAGTGGTGAAAAGTCTAGATACAGCGCACCCAGACTTTAAAACACACGTGTACGACGGCTTAAAAGCTCGCTACCCAGCTTAATCTATAATAGGTAGCAAGGTACGGTAATCGGAGACTGAGAGATATTCAGTGATCTCTCGCTCTGGTTGCCGACTATCAGGATTAGCAACGGCAAGCAAATGGCCAATGCCAAACTCTTGCGCAGCATTTAACACGCTAATGCTATCGTCCACAAATAAAGTGCGGGACTTATCAAAGCCCAAATCACGCTCTACCTGTTGCCACAACATTTGACTTTCCTTACTTACGCCATATTCATGGGTTGAAACCAATTTGTCGAGATACTTATCGAATTGGGTACGCTCAATTTTCAAACTTAGACTGTTTGGGTGCGCGTTGGTCAACAAGATAAGCTGTTTTCCACTCTCTCTTAAGGCCTCTAAAAACGCAGGTACATCCTCTCGAATGGAGATCAAGTGTTGTACTTCACGTTTAAGCTCCATAATAGGGAGCTGTAGTTGCTCCTGCCAATAATCTAGGCAATACCATTCTATCTGGCCCATTACCGCGTCATAACGCGCGAGGATGTCGGCCCTTGCAGCCTCAAGGGTTAAGCCTTGACGTTTTGCGTGTGCCTTAGGCACGACGTCGAGAAAAAAGTGATTATCAAAATGGAGGTCGAGTAATGTGCCATCCATATCTAACAAAACGGTATCTATATTTGACCAATTTAGCATAGGCATTTAACTTCAAAGGCTTTATGATTAGGTTATTCGCCATGATAGCAAATAATGATCTATGTCACATAAAAAGCATCCCACACCACCAGAAATTTTAGCTTGCGACGTCGTGGCTAAAAGCAAATTATTCACGGTAGAAGCACTTTCGTTATCTTTTTCGAATGGCGAGCAACGAGAATACGAAAGAGTCCGTGGCGGTGGCCGTGGCGCAGTAATGATCGTGCCCATAACGGCTGATAATGAGCTATTATTAGTGAGAGAATACTGTGCAGGAACACATGACTATCAACTCGGCTTTCCCAAAGGGCTAATTGACCCAGGCGAAACCCCGGTGGAAGCGGGTAATCGAGAGCTAAAAGAAGAAGTAGGTTTTGGTGCAAATGCTTTCTCTGAACTCAAAGTAGTGTCACTGGCACCGAGTTACTTTAATGCCAAAATGCATATTTTGGTCGCTAGTGAACTTTACCCTGAACAGCTTGAAGGTGATGAGCCAGAGCCATTGGTAGTAGTGAAGTGGCCGCTAGATAAATTATATGACCTGTTACAGCAAGAGGACTTTACCGAAGCAAGAAGTGTCGCGGCACTACTGTTATTAAAAGCACATTTGAATCTGGAGGCGTAAATTGCAGTCCTATTTAGAGCCTTGCATCGCACTGGCAAAACGTGCCGGTGAAGCCATTATGGCAATTTATCAAGCCGATGATATTGGTAAAAAAGAAAAGTCTGACCACACTCCTGTCACTGCAGCTGATTTGGCATCTAATGAGATCTTAATGGCGGGTCTTGCTGAAATAGCACCTGACATTCCGGTAATGTCTGAAGAAACACCAATTCCACCATTGAGTGAGCGACAAGATTGGCAGCGCTACTGGTTACTCGATCCTATGGATGGCACTGGGGAATTTATTCTTGAAAGCGGTGACTTTGCCGTCAATATTGCGTTAATCGAAAATAATCATCCTGTGTTAGGCGTCATTTACTGGCCATCTCAAGGGCTGACATATTACGCGAGCAAAGATGAAGGTGCGTTTAAACGCAGTGACTCAGGCGAAAGTAAACGTATTTTCGTCTCGCCACGAGAAACGCTGACATTGGCAGTAAGTCGCAGACAAAAGCTTGAAGCGGTTAGTCAGTACTTAAATAGTCAGTTCGACACTGTGGCACTTGGGTCATGTTCATTAAAAGCCTGCATTATCGCAGAAGGTAAGGCGGATTGTTTTTTACGAGTAGGGCCAACGGGAGAGTGGGATACTGGCGCGTCACAAATCATCGTCGAAGAAGCCGGAGGTTGTATTACCGATGCTGAGTTTAACCCGCTGACCTACAATCGACGAGAAACTACCGAAAACCCAGACTTTATTGTTATGGGGCATCCCGATTGGCAATGGCAAAAGTTGATCAGTCCACATCATCGAACGATAGAATAAATAACGGTTTAAGTTGAAGGTTGTGGGATTTTTGCGCACTTGAATTGTTTTAAGCATTAAATCCCTTGCAATAAAATTTTAATCCATTATTATAGCGGCCTCTTGAAAGGGAAGTCCTTTTTAAGAGTTTACAGGCGCGGGATGGAGCAGAATGATAAATCATTCGTCGAGCTCGCTAAACCTGAAAAGAATCGAAGGTCGTCGGTACCCGACGAAGAGTAGGTTCACAAATATATACAGGCGCGGGATGGAGCAGCCTGGTAGCTCGTCGGGCTCATAACCCGAAGGTCGTCGGTTCAAATCCGGCTCCCGCAACCAACATCAGTTGGATGTATAGAGTCTCAAGTACAAGACTTAAAACTAAGTACAAATACAGGCGCGGGATGGAGCAGAATGATAAATCATTCGTCGGACTCGCTAAATCTGGAAAGAATCGAAGGTCGTCGGTACCCGACGAAGAGTAGGTTCACAAATATATACAGGCGCGGGATGGAGCAGCCTGGTAGCTCGTCGGGCTCATAACCCGAAGGTCGTCGGTTCAAATCCGGCTCCCGCAACCAACATCAGTTGGATGTATAAAGTCTCAAGTACAAGACTTAAAATTAAGTACAAATACAGGCGCGGGATGGAGCAGAATGATAAATCATTCGTCGGACTCGCTAAACCTGGAAAGAATCGAAGGTCGTCGGTACCCGACGAAGAATAGATTCACAAAAACATACAGGCGCGGGATGGAGCAGCCTGGTAGCTCGTCGGGCTCATAACCCGAAGGTCGTCGGTTCAAATCCGGCTCCCGCAACCAATTTTTAATTGGACTGCAAACTCTAAAGAACTAGTACAAAAGTCGTCGGTTCACTCTTCATAAATTAATGGCTCCCGTAACCAATTTTTAATTGGACTGTAAAATCTAAAGAACTCCTCCGAAATTCGTCGGTTCACTCTTCATAAATTAATGGCTCCCGCAACCAATTTTTAATTGGACTGCAAACTCTAAAGAACTAGTACAAAAGTCGTCGGTTCACTCTTCATAAATTAATGGCTCCCGCAACCAATTTTTAATTGGACTGCAAACTCTAAAGAACTAGTACAAAAGTCGTCGGTTCACTCTTCATAAATTAATGGCTCCCGTAACCAATTTTTAATTGGACTGTAAAATCTAAAGAACTCCTCCGAAATTCGTCGGTTCACTCTTCATAAATTAATGGCTCCCGCAACCAATTTTTAATTGGACTGCAAACTCTAAAGAACTAGTACAAAAGTCGTCGGTTCACTCTTCATAAATTAATGGCTCCCGCAACCAATTTTTAATTGGACTGTAAAATCTAAAGAACTCCTCCGAAATTCGTCGGTTCACTCTTCATAAATTAATGGCTCCCGCAACCAACTCTTAATTGGACTGCACACTCTAAAGAACTACTCCAAAACTCGTCGGTTCACTCTTCATAAATTAATGGCTCCCGCAACCAACTCTTAATTGGACTGCACACTCTAAAGAACTACTCCAAAAGTCGTCGGTTCACTCTTCATAAATTAATGGCTCTCGCAACCAATTCTTAATTGGGCTGTAAAATCTAAAGAACTAGTACAAAAGTCGTCGGTTCACTCTTCATAAATTAACGACTCCCGCAACCAATTCTTAATTGGACTGCACACTCTAAAGAACTAGTACAAAAGTCGTCGGTTCACTCTTCATAAATTAATGGTTCCCGCAATCAGCCTTTTTAGTTCAGTTACCTAAAACCCTCTCAATGGACAGTCAGTTTTCTTCGCTATATACAGAGAAATAAATCATCCACTTTTTATTATTCAAAGCCTGAGTGTTGCTGTTGTTTGATGCATTTCTTAAATTGGAATTAATCTTAATACTTACACTGTGAGCAACAACCTATACGCGGGTTATGGAAACCCGCTGTTAAAAAGTGAATAGATTTAGCAAAGGCAGGTGAATCCGATTTGACAGCTAGCAAGATCGGAGTGATTGCAACAAGCTGAGATGTCTTGGCGAGATGCACATTTCATCGTGTCCTGACATCCGTAAACTCTCGTATAATCACCTCCGGCTACTTGAGGAGTTGCTTCCTGAGGTAGTTTGTTATCTTGAGTGAGTTTTTTTAGCTGCTTTTTTTGGAGCTTTATTTTCATTTTCAATATCCTTTTTATAGATTTATTAAGTTTGTTATCACGAAACCGATAGCGTGATCTGTTTAAAAATAATACAAAGAAGTGTTGTTGTAAAACAAATAATGAAATGTAATTATTTTGTTTTCTTTTGAATGGGTGAAGATTATTTGTCTATAAATCTTTATATGGTCTAGGCTTTTACTATCTCTTGTTTGAGGTGTATGAAGATGGATTTACATAGTATTCGAGTCAAAAGTTCGTTGCCTACGGCTATGTTGACGATCGTGTTGCTATTTGTGTTTTTTGGTTTTTCGGTGTTGCTCAATAAAGTGCAATCGGCACTTGAGATCCAAACTGAAAACTATTTAAAAGCCGTGTCAGTGGTACTCAATGCGGATAGAGACTTTTATCAAGCTCAAGAAGCCTACCTCAAATTATTAGCTGGTGAAGATAAGCGGGCGGATTTTGAAGAAAACGCCGAGCAGGTGAAACAGCGCTATCAAAAGTATCTTCAGTTTATGTCACTCCACCAGAGTGAGCTGGGTAGTTTTGCAACTTTTGACGCGGACTTTCAAAGTTGGTATCGCGTGACGGTGGCGAGTATTAAAACCCCGACAGATAAAGCGCTTCAAACTGAGTCGGCTAAGTTATTTGGTGCAGTTCGTGATGTGCTTGATAAAGCCGGTGAATTAGCCGATGGAAAATCTGCTGCAAGTCGCGCGTTAGTCGTTGCTGAGGTTACTCAGATAAAGTGGGGTCTTGGTGTTGGTGCCTTGCTCCTACTTGGTATTGCTTGTTGGATTGCTTATCGAATCCCTCGTCAGCTAGCAAAGCAGATAAACTTTGTGTCAGATAGGATCTCTGAAATCGCCTCTGGAGACGGAGACTTAACTGGTCGCATTGAAATCAAAGGAAATGATGAGTTTGCAAAGCTATCGCTAAACTTTAATCATTTTCTCGAGAGTTTACAGGCGATGGTTACAGCACTTGTGAAAGATGGTGGCGAGCTGTCGAGTTTGTCGTCAAAACTCAGTCATTATGCCACACAGTGCCATGACTTAATCGACTCGCTTGGTAAGTCATCACATACCATTGTTAGCGCGGTGAATCAGCTTAGTCACTCAAGTCAAGAAGTCTCGTCGGTGGCAGAAAACTCATTGAAAGAAGCTGAAGCTTCACATCGCTACGCAGCACAAGGTAAAACGGTGTTGGCTGATTCAAAACAAAAAATCACTCATCTTGCTGATAATATGGAAGCGGCACTCTCCAGTTCGTTAGCTTTACAAAAAAACTCTGAAAACATTACGCAAGTGCTTGATGTTATTCGCGGGATCGCTGAGCAAACCAATTTATTAGCGCTCAACGCGGCAATAGAAGCGGCAAGAGCAGGCGAACAAGGTCGTGGATTTGCAGTGGTAGCTGACGAGGTTAGGTCACTGGCCACTCGAACACAAGACAGCACTAATGATATTCAGAAGATGTTGGAAGCATTCTCCCATAGCGTAGAGGACTCACAAAAGACCATTGAAGATGGTAAGCAGTATGTTGATGTTGCAGTAGAAAGTTTTACGAAGGCAACGGAGCTATTGGAGTTAATTGCACAAAGTGCGGTGAAAGTGACTGAGCTTTCAGAGCAAACCGCTCATGCGACTCAGCAGCAAAATGCAGTGTCTACTGAGATTAGCAGTAATTTAACTGATTTAAATGACAAAACATTGGACGGCGAGCGGTTGTCTGGAGAAACGCACCAAATTTCGGATGATGTGCTGCGAGTCACCAGTAAATTGGTGAATGAATTATCTCAGTTTAAAGTCTAAGGTCTTGTGAGGTATGCCGTGCGGCACACCTTATAAATCAGTGGTTTGAACAGTTATTTAACCTGAGGTTATTTAGCAAACTTCTTTGCGTAAGCCTCAGCTTGTTTCCACACGCGCAGGGTATTGCCACCTAAAATCTTTTTGATATCAGCGTCGCTGTAACCTCTATCCAAGAGACCTTGCACAAGATTTGGATACGTTGACACGTCTTTCAGGCCAACCGGTAGTGAGTCACCCACACCATCGTAATCTGAACCAATCCCTACGTGATCTATCCCTATCAACTTAACGACGTGGTCAATGTGATCTAGCACTTGATCAAGTGTGGCAAATGGAAACGGATTTTTTGCTCTAAACGCCGCTCTAAAATCGGTGCGATCTTTGTCTTTGGCTTCTTTTTGTGCTTCGTCACGCTTGTCATACCAAGCTCCAGCTTTTGCCGTCACAAAGCTCGAGCCAAAGTTAATTTGGATCACGCCGCCATTTTTTGCCAAGGCTTTGAGCATTTTGTCATCCATATTGCGCTCGAATCCTGGGGTGTATTTGCGCAGGGATGAATGTGAAGCAACGACCGGTACTTTTGAAATGTCCATAACCTGATAAAAGGCGTCATCGGAAATATGTGATACATCAATGAGCATACCAATTTTGTTCATTTCAACCACAAGCTCTTTACCAAATGGGCTTAAGCCTTTCCATTTGCGGCGTACATCATAAGAAGAGTCAGAAATATGGTTGCTTTGCGAGTGTGCTAAGGTGATATAGCGTACGCCACGGTCATAAAAATGCTTAAGGTTTTTCATCTCACCTTCAATGGGCGAGCCATTTTCCATGCCCATCGCGATAGACATAATACCACTGTCAAATTGCGCATAAATGTCGTCGGTATTGTAAGCCATTGCAAATTTATCTGGTGCGCGATGTGCTAAGGCTTCCATACCGTCAATCAGTTGATTGGCGAGTTGATAGCTTTTACCTTTACCTTCAAATTCTAAATTAGCAGGAATATAAATAGACATAAATGGCGCATTAAGACCGCCTTTTATCGCGCGAGGGTAATCAAAATCACCGCCTTCGGTTGCTTGGCTAACATCATCCCATTTACTTTGGATGCGATATGGAACGTCGATGTGTGTATCAATTAGGATGTTATCGTGAGCGAGTTTAACTGCGCGCTCAGAGGCTTTGTATTCAGTTGCATAAGCGCTAGAAACAGCCAGCGCTAGGGCGCAAAGAGCAGTGCCGAGCTTCATAAAATTGCCTTTCCTTTATAGTTATAGAAATTTGATTGTAACAACTCCTGTCACTTCGACAACTGTTTACGATTAGCGCTAAATACAAAGAAAGCTGAAGGTTTTTTAATACTCGTAATCTTCCTGTGCTTGCATTGCTTGAAATTGTTGTTTGCTAACAATATTCACAGATTCATGTAATTCTGAGAAAACGATCAGCGCTTCTCCGGATTTTAGCTGTGCTTTCACTTGCGCGACTTTGCTCTCGGTGCTGACCTCGGTATCGCCATAGTCTGTTCCTTCTCGCAGCACATAGTGCTCAATAAGATTGTCTAGCGTCTCTTGCGGAAGTTGTTGATAGGGAATGAGCATACTACTTAGCCTTACTATAAATTTGCTGTAAATATTGTGGAATAACGCTTTCTAGCCAAAACCTAGGTTTAAGGGGTTACTTCCCGAAATAAACCCTACGTGACCACCGTGGGGACTCACTGCGAGCGTCACCGGTGAGTTAACCTGAGCGGCTGTAGGCACGGCTTGTGATGATAGCATGGGGTCATCTTCGGCGTGGATCAGGAGTGTTGGTGTCGTGATCTGGGTTAAGTAGGGCTGCGAACTTGCTTGTGCGTAATAGTCTTCCGCGCCGTTAAAACCATGCAGCGGTGCCGTTATCTTATCGTCAAATTGCCAAAGGTCATCAATGGCATAAAGGGCAGGCTTGTCTATCCTAATTTGCGACTGGATGGTGTCTAGCTTACGTGAAAAAGATTTCTTCATCCTGTCTAGCAAGTATTTTTGATAGAGCTTAAAACAGCTCTTTCTGATCACCTGACAAGAGGAAGAAAGGTGATAAGGCGCTGAGACGACAACACCAGCTTCAAGACCGCTTTGCGATTTGGTTTCTCCCAAGTATTTGGCAAGTACATTACCGCCGAGCGAGAAGCCAACCGCAAATAATGGCCGTTTAGGAAAACGGGCTTTTAGCGTGTCTATAAAAAAGCCAAGATCTGAGGTTTCGCCGCTATGATAAGCCCTAGCTTGGCGATTCACTTCACGTGAGCAGTTGCGAAAGTGCATCAGTACGGCATCAAAACCATGGTGTACCAACGCTTTTAATAGGCCTTTTGCATAAAAGCTGTTGATATTGCCTTCTAGCCCATGTAATACCACAACCAAAGGTGCCGATTTATCGCCGTGTTTTGCCCATGCAAGTTCTAAAAAGTCATCGTCTGGTGTGTCTAGTGTTTCATAGTCGACGGGCATCTGTAATCTAGGCCTAAAGAATCGCGGAAGTATGGTTTGGGCGTGGCGGTTGCGCATCCACCAAGCGGGTTTAAATTCGTAATTATCGGCTGTTATTGTTTTCATGGCTTGATTCATAATAGAAACTGCGTCTTTTTGACGGTTGCTCGCAAAGCAAAGAAAGGAAGCTATCCAGTTGCAAAACACGTTTTAGCCAGTTTAACGTATTATCAGTTGAGGGTTAAGCAAATAAAAAGCACCCGACCAGTAAACTGATAAGGTGCTTTGTGCGTCGTGCTTAATTCTGCAAGTTGGGGAACTACGTCGAGCCGATCTTCTACTACTTTATTCTTCAATCGCCCCAAGGTAATACATTTAAATCTGTTCTATTGTTCATTAGGTACTTCAGCGTCCATGACTTTTTTAATGAAAAAATAGACGTAATAACAGCACAGCAAAATTACAATCCCTAAAAAGCCAAAAGACAGAAACAACACAGGGTCGGAAAAAAAGTCTCTAAAGAATACGTTCATGGCTGTGCCTCCTAATTTGTCGATGAGTAAATAGTAGTGGAGGTCTGAGGGGCTTGATATGATCAAGATCAAGTTTCAATCCTGAGTGAAATTAAACCTAGACAAAGGCTTGATCTCGATCAGGTTTTATATCTAAGTTGGGTAAATATCAGGGCTTATATTTATTTAATGGCTTAGAAGTCAGCCGTATTGAATAAAGCGTCGTACTCACTCTGACTCAAATAGAGCAGCACATTGCTACATGATTGCAGTGGCGCAAACGAAAAGCGCTTTAATGTTTCCAACAATAGCACTTGTTGGCGCTTTTCAAGCTCAAGCTCTGCAGTCAGCATCGCAGCTCGTAACTTTTTATAGTCTTGGTAGTCTTGATGATGTGTTTTTAGGGTATGGCGGATCGCGCGTTGGGGTTGTAGCACCGCTTGGTCAAATTGCTTAGCAGTCTTTACCAGTGCGGTTAGGGTGTCGGGGGTAATCGTCAGTGCTAAAGTGTCTAGGTAACAAAGTAACAGGCACAGGTTGATATTTTTGCCTGCAGCATCTTGCAAATTCAGCAGCCGCGATTGCATTTGCGGGCGGCTGTAGAACTCACAGGCAAACTGCCAAAAGTCTTCACGACTTAGCATATCTCTCCAGTCTCATCGAAATGATTTTGCTTTTCTTCTAACTCTTCCAATGCCATTAATAAGTTTTCTTCTGTGTCATTAAGCTCTGGGGTTATCTTGGCTTGTTTTGCCAGTAAGTCACTTAATTTTGCTTTGTTCTCGTCCGTGTATAGGCTGTTGTCAGCCAAAGCTTGCTCAATTTCCTCTGCTTGCTCTGTGAGCTTGTCGAGCTGTTTCTCGAGCTTTTCAATCGACTTTTTCAACGGCTGAATGGTTTTTCTGAATTCGGCTTCAAGACGCTTTTGCTCTTTACGATTGGCATTAGAGTTTTGCTTTGGTTCAGCCTCTGAGCCACTTGGTTTCGCTTGCTCTTTATTGGCATTCATAAGCCATTGGTAATAGGCATCTAAGTCATAGCCGAACTGAGAAACGGTTCCATTATCAACTAAATAGTACTCGTCAGCGGTATTTTTCAGCATGTGGCGATCGTGGGAAACCGTGACCATTGCACCCTCAAAACCTTGCAAGGCCATCACAAGTGCGTGTCGCATTTCTAAATCTAGGTGGTTGGTCGGCTCATCGAGTAACAGCAGGTTCGGCTTTTGATACACCAGCATCGCAAGTACGAGTCGTGCTTTTTCGCCACCAGAAAACGGCGCAACGGGTTCGAGAGCCTTATCACCATGAAAAGCAAAACCGCCCAAGAAATCACGAATAAGCTGCTCTGGTACTTTAGGGTCTAGACGTTGAATATGGGTAACCGCACTGGCCTCAAGATCGAGAGACTCAAGCTGATGCTGAGCAAAATAGCCGACATTTAATCCTTGGTGTTGAAATACTTCACCTGCTTGTGGGGTTAAATCGCCGGCAAGTAACTTGATTAGGGTCGATTTACCAGCACCGTTACGGCCAAGTAACGCAATACGGCTACCTGGGACCAGATTAAGCTTGATGTCATGCAAAATGGTAACGTCACCATAGCCCGCTTTGGCTTGCTCTAGTGTCATCAATGGATTAGGCAAGCTCGTTGGATCTGCAAATTCAAAATTAAATGGTGAATCTGCATGAGCGGGCGCGAGCATTTCCATGCGTTCAAGGGCCTTCACTCGACTTTGCGCTTGTTTTGCTTTACTCGCTTTCGCTTTAAAGCGGGTAATAAACTTCTCTAAATGTGCAATCGTTTCTTGTTGCTTCTCGTAAAGCGCTTGGTGCTGTGCCATGCGCTCTGCTTTTTGACGTTCAAACTGAGAATAGTGACCTTTATAGACGTTGATCTGCTGTTGGTCGATATGCCAAATCTCGCCAACAACTGCATCTAAAAATTCGCGGTCGTGAGAAATAAGCACTAATGTACCCTGATAGGCGCGCAAAAAGCGTTCTAGCCAATAAACAGCGTCCAAGTCCAAGTGGTTGGTTGGCTCATCCAGAAGCAATAAATCGGCATCGCGGATCAGCGCTTGCGCAAGGTTCAAGCGCATGCGCCAACCACCAGAAAAGTCGCTAACGGCAAACTCAATCTGTTCATTGCTAAAGCCAAGGCCATGGAGTAGTTCACCCGCTTTGGCTTCAATACTATACCCTTTGATATTCTCTAGCTGTTGGTGTGCTTGTGCTTGTAGTTCACCATCACCGTCCCGCTCCGCTTGTTGTAGTTGCGTTCTCAAAACATAGTATTCAGGGTGTCCCTGAAGTACATACTCGAGGGCGCTAATGGAGAGTGCAGGAGTTTCTTGTTTTACCGATGCAATAGACCAATCTTTTGGAATAGAAAAATCACCAGAATCGAGTTGCAGCTCACCTTTTAGCAGCGCAAAGAGAGATGATTTACCACAGCCATTGGCACCGACAAGGCCCGCCTTATGTTGCGGATAAAGCGTTGCATTAGCTTGTTTTAGCAGTGTTTTACTGCCACGAAGTAGCTCGATATCAGAAAGTTGGATCATAATTCTAAAAGTCTGTCTAAATTGCGCGCATCATAGCATGGATCCAATCCCTTACTCCAAGCGTATCATGACAAATAAAATTAGGATAAAATGACAAACCTTAAACTCGGTGTTCATTAGAGGTGTAGAGTTGAAAGTTAAGAAGCGTTTTATTGCAGGGGCAAGTTGTCCAGAATGCCAAAAAATCGACGTAATGATGCTCTACAAAGAGCATGATGTTGAAAAAGTTGAATGTGTTGAGTGTGGCCACGTAATGTCACAGCCGAAAGACGCGGTACAGGCTTCCACACGCCAGTTTGAGCAAGTCATTGGGGTGTTCAAACCGGAGTGAGTGTTCACCCCGGTTTTCAATTTATTTGTTAGTAGTGCGGTGGTGGTGGCTCTTGATGTTGAGGCATTAAACCCGGATCGCGGCCTTCCTTCATTTTCTCTGCCAATAGCTCAATTTGTCGTTGCATTTTAGCCAAGCGCTGCTGATGTGCCTTTAGCTCTTCATTTAAGGTTTCGATTGTATCTTCTTGAAAGGCAAGCTTAGCCTCAAGCTCAGTAATTCTGTTTTCGATTTCATTCATGGCTTTTTCACCTGCGCAAATTTTTCCAGTAGTCCGCTGGAACTTTCGGTTAGCAATGCAGTGTCTTGGTCTTGAAAAGCAACGTCAAATACAACCGCAGACTTAGGGCGGCTGCCTTCTCGAGGTTGTACACGCCAAGTTTGCAATCGTTCGCCATCACTCACTTGCCATAAAATAAGCTCGCGGTTAGGTGAGCCGGTAGCCAAGAGCGTTGCGTCTTGATTAAAGCGCACTGCACTGAAAATTTTCTGGCGAGCAATATACTGTAATTGCGCTTTGAGATCACCAGAAGTTAATTGCCAAATGCTCGCTTTTTTCATGCTATCTGCGGTAAAAGCAAATCTTCCTTGGTCATCTAATGCAACTTTGGTCACACGACTTGGGTGGTTAAAGCGGTGGATCACTTGCCCCGTTCTAGTATCCCAAAAGTAGGCGGTATAGTCGTTGCCTCCGGTTAAGGCAAAGTGACCATTGGGAGACATGGCAATAGAATTGATATTTTCTTGATGTCCAAGGAACTCTATCCGCCTTCCACTCTCTAAGTCGAGGTGAACGACAACGTTATCACTGCGGGCATAGAGTAAATATCGGCCCGCATTGCTAATTGCGATATCTCGAATAGTGCCAGACTCGATCTCAAAATATCCTAGGTTTTGACCGCTTTCGATGCTCCAGATGGCGAAAGTCTTATCAGTGGCAGTGACGGCCGTGGAGTTGTCATTAGCTAAAGCCAGTGAGTGAATGAGATCATCGGGGACATCGGAGTGACGCCATTGAAATTTGAGGCCTTGCTCTTGATTATCCCAAAGTACGGCCCCATGCTCTATGGAAGAAACAAGGCTGTAGTGACCGTCCGTAGAGATTGCTGCAGAAAATGCGCCTCTGCTGGCATGTTCCACGGTCATAACGGCTTTTGAAGTGTCAGGGCCACAGCCGGTTAAGGTGAAGCAACTTAGCATCGCGCATGCAAAGAGGAGGCTTGTCCACTTAATGTTGACGAGTTTGACCATAAGTTAGGTAAATCCTCCTTAACTCCGAAGTCTATCACAGGTAGACTAAAGGCACTAAAAACAAGATATTATTTTGATATTAGCGTATTAAAAGCGTAATGTCGTTACGCGATAATGGCAAGCAAATGCATATTGGCATTCTGATTAGAGAATGTTAATGTGGCTAGCACCTTTTCTTATTAATATAAAATTAACAATGGCACCGCATATCAAGCTCTCTTGCGCGAGCATTGGTGTTTTGATAGTAGGGACTGTCGGAGAGTTGAGAATGAAACAGACGATTAAACTGTCACTCGTTGCTGCTTCAGTGTTAGCACTAGTAGCGTGTAATAAAAAAGCAGAAGAGCAGAAGCCTGCTGAAGTTAAGCTAGATACAGAAGTGCAACAGCAAGCATACGGTATCGGTGCTTCAGTTGGTAACTTTTTGCAAAAAGACTTAGCGGATAAAAAAGAGCTAGGCATTGAACTTGATCAAGAGTTATTAATGCGTGGTTTTAAAGATGCACTGGCTGGTGAAGCTAAGCTGGATGAAGCAAAAATTCGTGAAGTACTCACTTCACTAGATTCTTCTGTTCGTGAAAAGCAAGCTGCTAAGGTTGAAGCTGACGCGAAGAAGAATAAAGAGGAAGGTGATAAGTACCTAGCTGAAAACGCGAAGAAAGAAGGCGTTCAGGTGACTGAGTCAGGTCTTCAATATGAAGTGCTAAGCGAAGGCGACGGTAAAAAGCCAGTCGCAACAGACAAGGTGACAGTACATTATAAAGGTACGTTGCTAGATGGTTCTGAGTTCGATAGTTCCTACGCACGTAATGAACCTGCTACTTTCAACCTAAATCAAGTAATTGCAGGTTGGACTGAAGGTCTACAGTTAATGAACACTGGCGCTAAGTATAAGTTTACTATTCCTGCGGAGCTTGCATACGGCACTCGTAACCTTGGTAAAATTCCAGCTAACTCAACACTGGTATTTGAAGTTGAACTGCTAGGTATCGAAGACGAAGCTGAAGAAGCTGCTGAATAATTTGGCAGTGTCCGTAAAGAAAAAGGTGAGATAGCTATCTCACCTTTTTTTATATTTTGGTGCCCGCAAATTTAGACTATTCAGTGTGATTAGAATAAAGGTTATCGATCAGTTCGTCTTCCAATTGGAAGCGTAACTCAAGCGTTTCACCTAATACAGACAAGTCGTTATCGAAGTCTGCTAATTCTTGCGTTTCTTGATTTACTTCAGCGTATTTGTCGTTGAAATCAAGTGCGGTATCAGTCGTATCTGTGATCCGAGGGTACAGTGACTGAGCTAATTTTGCGCTTTCAGGGCCTTTTTCTTGGCAGGCCTCAACAATGTTGTCATAAATTTCAAAATGACCAGCTGAAAGATAGTCCATCAAAATCTGGCAGAATGACTGAATGTCAACTTGCTCAGGAAGTGCTTTACCATTTCGAGTTGGTGAGCATCCTGCAACTTTATAATATAAAACCAATAGTTCCTGACGCTCTGCTAACCATGCATCAATAACACTATGGCTACCTCCCCATTTCTGTTGGGCTTGTTCTAACTGCGAAAGCATAGTGATTCTCCTTAAGCGGGTTACCTACCTCTATGGAAAGGGAAACGGGGCAAAAGGTCAACCAATTTTTTCTGTAAAAGCGTAAAAAGATCAAAAGATTATTGGTTTGATTATCGGGAATGTTAACAAATTCAGGAGGATAAAAATAAAAAAACCACCGAGAGAAACTCAAGGTGGTTCAAAATAGCAGTTTAGCTTGTTGCGTAATGTTGTTATTTTTTTAATTGAAGGTGTTTTGTTGTTATTTTTCTAACGCGGTAATTTTATACCAACCTTTTAATCGTGTTGCAAACAGTTTAATTGCTTGTTTCGGTAACTTTTACACAAGCTTATGAATTTGTTCCTAATAAAGTGAGGTTTAATCTAGATCATGACGAGGCGCTGGCAAGGATAGTTTAGATAGTGCCCATGTGCACTTAGTGATACAATCCGCACAATTGAATTTAAGTATTGGAATAGAGACGCTATGAGCGAATTAAAAAACGATCGTTATTTACGAGCGCTATTAAAACAACCAGTTGACGTCACACCAGTATGGATGATGCGCCAAGCTGGTCGTTATCTACCAGAGTATCGTGCCACCAGAGCACAAGCTGGTGACTTTATGAGCCTTTGTAAAAATGCAGAGCTGGCATGTGAAGTGACATTACAGCCGCTTCGTCGTTATCCACTAGATGCGGCGATTCTGTTTAGCGATATTTTGACTATTCCAGATGCAATGGGACTTGGACTTTACTTTGAAACCGGTGAAGGTCCAAAGTTTGAGCGTCCTATCCAATCGTTAGACGATGTTAAAAAGCTACCTAAATTGGATCCAACCGATGAGCTTGGTTATGTAATGAATGCGGTGAGCACAATTCGTCGTGAGCTTAAAGGTGAAGTACCACTTATTGGTTTCTCAGGCTCACCATGGACACTAGCGACTTACATGATTGAAGGCGGTAGCAGCAAAACATTCGGTAAGATTAAAAAGATGGCGTTTGCGGAGCCGCAGACACTACACCTACTGCTAGATAAAGTGGCTGATTCGGTTATCGACTACCTAAATGCGCAAGTAAAAGCGGGTGCTCAGTCGCTAATGATCTTCGACTCTTGGGGTGGAGTATTAAGCCCGCGTGACTACAAAGAGTTTTCACTACAATATATGCATAAAATTGTAGACGGTCTTATTCGTGAAAATGACGGTCGTAAAGTACCTGTGACATTATTCACGAAGAACGGCGGTCAATGGATTGAAGCGATTGCAGCCACTGGATGTGATGCAGTTGGCCTTGACTGGACGATTGATATTGCCGATGCAAAACGTCGTGTAGGCGATAAAGTTGCACTACAAGGTAATATGGATCCTTCAATGCTACACGGTACCCATGAGCGTATTCGTGAAGAAGTTCAGCATATATTAGCCGGCTTTGGCGAAGGTAATGGTCATGTGTTTAACTTAGGCCATGGTATTACGCCTGATGTTGACCCTGAAAATGCAGGTGTTTTCATCAACGCGGTTCACGAATTTAGCCGTCAATATCACAAGTAATTTAAGTTTGAACTTAAACTTAAAATAGAGAAGAGCGCTCACAGAAGCGCTCTTTTTGTTTTTGAAATGTATTATTCAAACAAAGCGTCGATGGTGCCTTGAGCAAGCGGGTGGTATCCCGGACGTGCTTGTTGGTAAACACGGTAAGCCCAGTCACGTTTACCATGCTTAATGAGTGACTTGTATAAATTCACAATAAGCTTGCGACGACCAATACTTACCAGGTGCTTTTCAAGGTCTGGGTAAATAGCTTGATAGCCGTTACCTACTGCTAGCATATACCAAGCAAATGCGCGTTCAGCGTTGGTCGATTGCGTCAGCTTAAATGCCTTGTCCAAGGCTTCCATACGCTCGATAGCGAGATCTCTTGGTAAGTTATTAATAAAGTGCAGCCACTCATGTACTGTCCAAGCGTCGGTCGGTAAATCTGCAAGTGTTTTCTCGTCTTTTAACCAAGCTTGAGTTAGCGCATCCACTTTTTCAAAGGCATCAGAAGTTGGGTTCGGTGCGTCGCTTGGCAAGCCTGGCTCATAAATCCACTCTTTGGCTTTTTCTAAGCTCACGATACCAGGATATTGCTGTAGTAAGTGTTTGTCTAAGTACGCGACGAATTCATCAGTAGTCAGAGATTTAAAAGAGAAAGTGTTAAAGTAGGTTTTAACAAACTTGTCGAACTTGTCACGACCAAACTTTTCTTCTAGATAAATAAGGAATAATTGACCTTTAGTGTAAGGTACAGAGCTGAACGCATCGTCAGGATCGCGGCCATTAAGCTCTAAATTCATGCGTGTATCAGGAGCGGCGATAGTTTTAAGTTGTGCACGCAGCCCAGCAGCGTCAAGTGCTTGCTCCATCACCGCGCGGTCACGACCAAACACTTCTTCCATAATACGGTTTTCAACGTAAGAGGTGAAACCCTCATTTAGCCATAGGTCTTCCCACGTCGCGTTGGTCACTAAGTTGCCAGACCAAGAGTGCGCTAACTCATGGGCGATTAGGTTTACTAAACTTTTGTCACCGGCAACTACGGTTGGCGTGATAAATGACAGGCGTGGATTTTCCATACCTCCAAACGGGAAGCTAGGCGGCAACATGAGCAGGTCGTATCTACCCCAAGCGTATTCACCATACATGGCATTGGTTTTGTCGATCATCGCTTGTGTATCGTTAAACTCTGCAACAGAGGCATCGAGGATTTGCGGTTCTGCAAAAATCGCAGTTTGGTGCGACATCTCTTTATATTCAAGGTTACCTGCACCAATTGCAATTAGGTACGGTGGGATAGCTTGCGGCATATCAAACCAATAATCGCCATCTTTGATCAATGCGCCGGTATTGTCCGCACTCATTACCGCACGCACATCTTTAGGCGTATGTACGCGAGCAGAGTAAGTCACACGCATTGCTGGCGTATCCTGCACAGGGATCCAACTACGAGCATGAATAGCTTGAGACTGGCTATACATAAATGGGTGAGATTTACTTGCGGTTTGCTGCGGTGTTAACCACTGTAGACCTGATGCTACTGGCAAGCTGTTGTAATAAATACGTGCTTTTTTTGCTTGCTCTTTAAAGTGAATAGTTAACTTAGCACCTTTCACATCATCGCGCTTGGCAAGATCAAACTTGGCGGTATGCCATTTATCATCTCTACCTTGATACATCACTTTGTCGATTTCGAGGTCACGCGTATCTAGTACCAGTGTTCTTGCTTGGCGGTTCTGCCAATCTAGCGTGTGTTCAACAAAACCTTCTAGCTGCTTATCTTCAAAGTCAACGTCTAGGTCTAAATGCAAGTGTGTGGTAATAACATCGTTAAGATTGGCGTAAGTGTGTTGGTCAACGGCTGCGTTTACATCAGCAGTGTGGACAAGGCCAGCCATGGCAAGGCTGAGCGTAAGTGCCGAAAGTTTCATCATAATGCTGCTCTTATAAAAAGAATATTCCCAATTAGAACGGCTAACATAACTAATTTCTAACCATTTAAACAGTATTAGCCGATGGGTTACATAAAATGATGGGTAAGATGACGTTAATGCGTAAGTCAGGGCAATGCGCTACACTAGCGCCAGTTTAGTTAATATTGGCAAGGTGCTGCAGTGACTAGTTTGCAGTCTTATCACACTTTTTCGCTGCCGTCGGGTTGCGAGTCCCTTATCGTTATCACAGATCCACATGCGCTGGTTGAGCTCGATTTCAGTCGTCCTTTCTTTTTAATTGGGGAAGGGAGTAATACCATTTTTCTGGAAGACTATGCTGGAACCGTTATTAAGCTTGCGACCTTAGGTGTCGATATCGAGCAACAAGATGATAGTTATGTTGTTACAGTCGCAGCTGGAGAAAACTGGCACCAGCTCGTTACAAAGCTGCTTGATAACGAAATTGACGGGTTAGAAAATCTCGCGCTGATCCCTGGTACTGTTGGTGCGGCGCCGGTACAAAATATCGGCGCCTACGGCGTTGAAGTATCACAATTTATCACCGCCGTTAGAGGGTTTGATATCGCTGAGCGGCGCTTCACGACATTAACAAATGCCGAGTGTGAATTTGGCTATCGAGATTCAGTCTTTAAACACCGCCTAAAAGATAAGTTTGTTATTACTGAAGTGACATTGACTTTGCCTAAACGTTGGCAGCCAACGTTAAGTTATGGCCCTCTACAAAGCTTGAGTGATACAGCAACCGCGCAAGAGATTTGTGAAGCGGTGATAGTTACTCGAAACAGTAAATTGCCCGATCCTGCGACGCTTGCAAATGCCGGGAGCTTTTTTAAAAACCCAGTAGTTGATAGGGCGTTTGCAGCTCAGTTGCAAAGTAAATTTCCAGAGATGCCAGCGTTTGATGTGGACAATGACCATGTAAAACTTGCGGCTGGCTGGTTAATTGACAAAGCGGGTCTAAAAGGCTGCCACCGTGGAGCCATTCGTGTGTATGAGAAACAAGCACTGGTACTTGTTCATACTGGTGGCAGCACCGGTGAAGATTTAACACAGTTAGTGAGCCATATTCAGCAAACCGTTTGGCAAAAATTTGCTGTGTTACTCGAGCATGAAGTGCGCCTTATAACAAAGCATGGTGAATGTCAGTTACAAAGTGTGGAATGCCATGAAAACGCCTGATCATAAAAAGCAAACGATTTTAGCGGCCTTGAATAAAGGAGAATTTATCTCAGGGCAAGAACTTGGCGAGCAATTAGGTATTAGTCGCGCGGCTATTGCGAAGCATATAGCGGCGTTGCAAGAGATGGGCGTGGATATTTTTCGAGTCAATGGCCGCGGTTATAAACTCAATTATAGCTTACCGCTTATTCATCAAAGTAAGTTGAATACTCTATGGCAACAGCAGTTTCAAAGTGAGTGTCCAATCGAATATCACGCAATTATAGACTCAACGAATAGCGAGCTAATGCGTCGTTTGCAGGACAAGCAGAATATAGGCTCAGGCCATGTCTTGGTGGCTGAAATGCAGCAAGCTGGCAGAGGGCGCAGAGGTCGGGTATGGCAATCGCCCTTTGGTGCTAACCTTTATTACAGTTATTACTGGCAGTTTGACGCTGGCATGCAAGCGGCGATGGGCTTATCCATTGCTGTAGGACTTGCAGTATATGATGCGTTAAAGGTCCTTTATGGTATTTCCGTTGAACTAAAATGGCCAAACGATATATATCTCAACCAGCAAAAACTGGCGGGGATCTTGGTTGAACTAGAGGGGCAGGTGGAAGGGCCTTGCCATCTCGTGATTGGGATTGGGCTAAATATATGCATGCCAGAATCTGCCTCTAAACACATCGATCAAGCTTGGACAGATCTGCAAACGCACTTAGGCCAAATTGATAAAAATCAGTTAGTGGTGCAGCTCACTCACTCTTTGTCTGAGCGTCTTGCCCAGTATAAAGAGTCTGGACTGAGCGAAATGGTGACCGAATGGAATAGTCTAAATGCCTTTAAAGGTGACGCAGTGACCTTGAGTACAGGACAAAGAGAATGGCGTGGGATCTGTGAAGGCATCGATATGCAAGGAGGCTTATTGCTTAGGCAAGATGGTGAGCTTAAAGCTTTTTATGGCGGTGAAATTTCGTTAAGAAAGGTGATATCGTGAAACTGCTAATCGACGTAGGTAATACTGCAGTTAAATATGCGCTTGAGCATGAAGGCCGTATTAGTCCAGTAAAAGAAAGTGATATTGAATGGCAAAAGCTAACCGCAATTGTCTGCTCTCAGGTTGGTAAGGTGGCGGGATTACAGTGGGTGGAAAGTCGTGCCTCTGAGTTTGGTCTTGTGCTAGAGCAAGCACAAGTATCGGCAAGGCGAGCTGGGGTAACTTGCGCCTATCCTAGTTTTAAAAATTTGGGAATTGATAGGTGGCTTGCGGTACTCGCCGCGCATGCTCTATATCCAACACAAGATATTATCGTAATTGATTCTGGCACTGCGACCACGGTTGATGTAGTGACTGCACATGGGATACACATGGGAGGGTGGATTTTACCAGGTATCGATCTCATGATTTCCAGTATTACCGCGCGTGCAGAGCGGGTATTTTGTGATGAGAACACGCCTTTTGCCGCAGAATTTGCTAAAAATACACCAGAGGCGGTGAAAAATGGTGCGTTAGCCGCAACACTTGGGCTCGTACATAGTGCAAAACAGCAACTTAATAATGAGTCTGCGTTGGTATTGTGTGCAGGTGGATATGGCGAGTTAATAAAAAATCATGTGGCGTCAGCGGTTTTTGATGACCTTTTGGTATTCAAAGGGCTGTCAGTTTGGTGGAAAAACCCACAATAACTGTAAAAATGTCATGGGATTGGCTTAAAACTGAGCGTTTGAACAATAAATTTAAATTTTTTTGCATATTCCTGTTGCATCAAGTCAATGGTTGCTCTAATATCTCGCCCCGTACTAAAGCAGTGCCGACTTAGCTCAGTTGGTAGAGCAACTGACTTGTAATCAGTAGGTCATCCGTTCGACTCGGATAGTCGGCACCATCTTTTTACCCTATCTTGTATAGGATGCTTTAGGAAAGAATTTTACGTGGAGGGGTTCCCGAGCGGCCAAAGGGATCAGACTGTAAATCTGACGGCTCAGCCTTCGCTGGTTCGAATCCAGCTCCCTCCACCACTTTATTCTTGACGGTTAGAGGTAGTTAAGAACAGGTTCCTAAAGCGGGCATCGTATAATGGCTATTACCTCAGCCTTCCAAGCTGATGATGCGGGTTCGATTCCCGCTGCCCGCTCCAGTTCGTCTGGCGTGCTGATATAGCTCAGTTGGTAGAGCGCACCCTTGGTAAGGGTGAGGTCGGCAGTTCAAATCTGCCTATCAGCACCAGTCTCCGAAGAATCTTCTCAAATACTTCCTTTGAATTGTCGAAAAAATATTTATAATAGACTGAATAATTCTAATCCACACTCGTCGTGGATTATTTTTATATGTAATCTAGATACACAAAACTTATAGGTTTCGTCATGGCAAAAGAAAAGTTTGAACGCGTAAAACCGCACGTAAACGTAGGTACAATCGGCCACGTTGACCACGGTAAAACAACTCTAACTGCAGCAATCACTAACGTACTTGCAAAAGTATACGGTGGTGAAGCAAAAGACTTCGCATCAATCGATAACGCTCCAGAAGAGCGTGAGCGTGGTATCACAATCTCAACTTCACACGTTGAGTATGACACACCAACTCGTCACTATGCACACGTAGACTGTCCAGGACACGCTGACTATGTTAAAAACATGATCACAGGTGCTGCACAGATGGACGGCGCGATCCTAGTAGTTGCAGCTACTGACGGTCCTATGCCTCAAACACGTGAGCACATCCTACTTTCTCGTCAGGTTGGTGTACCTTACATCATCGTATTCATGAACAAATGTGACATGGTTGACGACGAAGAGCTACTAGAGCTAGTAGAGATGGAAGTTCGTGAACTACTTTCTGAGTACGACTTCCCAGGTGATGACCTACCACTAATCCAAGGTTCAGCGCTTAAAGCACTAGAAGGCGAAGAGCAGTGGGAAGCGAAGATCGTTGAGCTTGCAGAAGCACTAGATTCTTACATCCCAGAGCCAGAGCGTGACATCGATAAGCCATTCATCATGCCTATCGAAGACGTATTCTCAATCCAGGGTCGTGGTACAGTAGTAACAGGCCGTGTAGAAGCTGGTATCATCAACGTGAACGACGAAGTAGAAATCGTAGGTATCAAAGAAACTACGAAGACAACTTGTACGGGTGTTGAGATGTTCCGTAAGCTTCTAGACGAAGGTCGTGCGGGTGAGAACATCGGTGCACTACTACGTGGTACTAAGCGTGATGAAGTAGAGCGTGGTCAAGTACTATGTAAGCCTGGTTCAATCAAGCCACACACAAAATTCACTTCAGAAGTATACGTACTTTCGAAAGATGAAGGTGGTCGTCACACTCCTTTCTTCAAAGGTTACCGTCCACAGTTCTACTTCCGTACAACAGACGTAACTGGTGACATCCAGCTACCAGACGGCGTAGAAATGGTAATGCCAGGCGACAACATCAAGATGACTGTTGAGCTAATCGTACCAATCGCGATGGACGAAGGTCTACGTTTCGCTATCCGTGAAGGTGGCCGTACAGTAGGCGCTGGTGTTGTAGCAACAATCGAAGAGTAATCTGTAGATTGTCGTAACACACATAAAAAAGGTCGTTCTCTGATAAAGAGTACGGCCTTTTTTAATGCCTTGTAGATGCGATTTTATATCGCGATCAATGAAAGGGTCATCCTCCAATAAGGCGTACAGACTTTTTAATGCCTCGTAGCAGCGATTTTATATCGCGACCAGTGAAAAGGGTCATTCTCAAATAAGAAATACAGATTTCTTAATACCTCGTAGCAGCGATTTTAGATCGCGATCAATGAAAAGGGTCATTCTCAAATAAGAAATACAGACTTTTTAATGCCTCGTAGCAGCGATTTTATATCGCGACCTGCGAACAGGGTCATTCTCCTATAGAAGCATCATTCCTGTCATTGTGATGTTTATAACGAACAACTCGATAATGTTCTTATATTTGCTTTCGATAGCTTAAAATCCATATTCTCACCATTTAATCTCCCTATTCTATATGCTGATATCCTGCCACCAGCCACGTAAAAATTTGGTTAATTGCGTAAAGGTGTGCACAATAAGCCCATATAAAACCTAAAATTAGGGAGTGTAAAGATGTTAGGTCTTTCGGCTCGCACAATTTCTGCTGTGCTCAGTATCACAATGTCACTATGTACTTTTGCAAGCTTTGCTAATGTAGATAAAGACAGATCCTATATTTTGGCGACAGCCTCATCTGGTGGCACTTTTTACCCAGTAGGCGTCGCGATTGCGACACTAACTAAGCTAAAAGTCACGCCGCAGCATGGCATGAGTGTCTCGGCCATTACCTCTGCCGGCTCTGGTGATAACCTCAAACTCATGCGTAATAAAGAAGCTGAACTGGCTATTCTACAGGGTCTTTACGGTGCGTGGGCGACGCAGGGGACGGGGGCAATGGCACCCGTTGGTAAACAAGATTATCTGCGTTCTGTGACTATGTTGTGGCAAAACGTAGAGCACTTTGTCATTGCTAAGAAGTATGCCAAAACGGGCAACGTCTCAGATTTGAAAAACCTATATTCACAAGGGTTTGGCATTGGTAAGCGTAACTCTGGAACGGAAGGTTCTGGGAAGCACATCATGGCTGCACTGGGCGTTGATAGTGACAAATTCACTTTGGTGCATAAAGGTTACGCGGGCTCTTCTAGCGCCCTACAAAATGGTCAGATTGCGGGAATGAATATTCCAGCAGGAGTACCTGTCAGCGCTATTACAAGTGCTTATGCAGCCGATGCCAATGGTATCGCGGTGCTGGATTTTACTGATGAGCAGCTAAATAAAGTCAACGCTGAGGTAGAGCTATGGTCACGCTTCGAGATCCCAGCTAACACTTACCCCGGCCAAACTAACGCAATCAAAACGATTGCCCAGCCAAACTTTCTTGCTGCACATAAAGACATGAGTGAGGAAGATGTATATCTGCTCACCAAGGCAATTTATGAAAATTTAGTCTTTCTTCAAACCATCCATAAAGCGACTAAAGCCATGGCGATAGAAAAGGCACTCATGGGACTGCCTGCAAAACTACATCCCGGTGCGCTGAAGTATTATAAAGAAATAGGTATTGCCGTACCTGCTCATCTGCAGTAGCGCCGTCAACTAAGTAAAACGGGATAGTATCTATCAATGAGTAATAGTAGCAATGAGCAAAGCACATTAGTAGCACCAACAGCAGCTCGTGAGCGGATCGCTTTTTATTTAGCGATACTCACGAGTTTGTTGCACCTCTATTTTAACTTGGTCGCCACTTGGCCGGATAACTATATTTCAGCCATTCACTTCATGCTATTTGGTAGCATTATCTTGCTCACCTTACCACTTAGAGTTGGCAAATTAGCAGTGCTTTCTAGCGTTATTGATATCGGGCTGTTTATCGGTTTAATCGTGAGCTGTGGCTATCTTGTTCTGTACAGTGATGCGCTGGCTGCGCGTAATTATGAATTTGCTACGGCTGACTGGATAGCATCTTCCACCGCTGTACTCCTCGCGCTTGAGTTGGTCCGGCGCTGTATGGGCTGGTTTATCCCGATGATGATCCTACTGGCGATGAGCTATGTATTGTTTTTGGGACAGTATATCGATGGCGTGTTTCATTTTGCTGGTTTAAGCGCAGAAACTATTTTATTTCGCAATTACTTTGATGACGGCTTGTTTGGATCTATTGCTAAAATTTCTTGGACGTTTGTTTTTATGTTTATCCTGTTTGGCGCATTTCTAGTCCAAGCAGGAACAGGGGATTTTATCATTCGCTTTGCCAATGCGCTTGTCGGTCGCATGGTTGGCGGACAGGGACTTGTTGCTGTTGTGAGCTCGGGTATGATGGGCTCCGTATCGGGCTCTGCTATCGCGAATACAGCGGCGACTGGGGTGATCACCATTCCATTAATGAAGAGAGCTGGCTTTCCTGCAAAGTTTGCGGCAGCAGTTGAAGCCGGAGCATCGACTGGAGGTCAGCTGATCCCGCCGATTATGGGGGCAGGTGTATTTGTGATGGCCTCTTATACTCAAATTCCTTATCTTACGATAATTTCGGCGGCCTTTGTTCCCGCACTGCTTTATTTCGCATCTATTGCCATCTTTGTACGTATCCAAGCTAAACGTTTGAATATCCAGCCAGCATTAGAGTCAGAGCAATTAAGTGCTTGGCAAGAACTGAAGTCCGGTTGGCATCATTTATTACCTATCGTGTTGCTCGTAACATTGATGATTTATGGCTTTACGCCAACTTATGCAGTTAGTATTGCGACGCTCAGTGTGTGTCTGTTTTCTTTGTTTTCATCTTCGCCGATGAGGTGGTCAAAGATTTTGGCTGCGCTTGCGAATGCAACTGAAAACAGCGCTAAGACAGCAATATTATTGGTGGCCATTGGTATGCTGGTTAATTGTATTTCGATCAGCTCCTTAGGGGTTACTTTTTCTCTAATGATAAATGAATGGGCGGGAGCAAGCTTGATACTGTTGTTGGTATTGATTGCATTGGCCTCGTTAATTATCGGTATGGGACTGCCAGTGACGGCATCGTATATTGTGTTGGCAACGCTTTCTGCACCGGCTTTGTATGGCTTGATCAGCCAGTCAGCACTGGTAGAGATCATAGTAAATGGTCAACTCAATGACACTGCGACGATGATGATGAGTATGATGGCGCCAGCGCTAGGAGAGATATACAACCAGCCAAATATTACAGCGGCTCAAGTGTCTACTATTTTGGCAAGCTTGCCGCCAGAGGCTATTGATATTATTCGCAGTAGCCAATTTGATGCCACGCATTTGGCCATGATGCTACTTTCTGCCCATATGATTATTTTTTGGTTATCGCAAGATAGCAATGTGACACCGCCGGTATGCTTGGTCGCTTTTACCGCCGCGGGAATTGCCAAAACACCGCCGATGGCAACAGGTATAGAAGCATGGAAAACGGCCAAAGCGCTATACATCGTTCCCTTACTGTTTGCTTATACACCGTTTATTGGGGGAGTAACTTCGAGATCATGCAGGTTTTTTTCACCGCGCTTGTGGGAATGTACGCTTTGGTAGCAGCGATATACGGTTATGCAGAGGCGAAGCTCAATAAACCAATCAGGATGGTGTTAGCGCTTTTAGGTATCGCTTTAGTTTGGCCGCATCAAATGATCTCTGTAGATATAGCGGCGGCACTATGTGTTATTGCTGTTGTTATAAAGCAAGTAGTAGATAATCGTCTAACTTAAGCTTTGCTATGCACCATAAAGTAGGCCCCTAAATTGGGGCCTTATGATATTAGACGATATGCTGAATAGACTGATGTATTCGAGCAGGTAGCAGGGTTTTTAAGTACTGCTCTAAAGTATGTAGTGATTCTGTGCCGCGAATGCCCACGGCTTCATCTTGTTCTATAAAGCCTTGCTCTTTTAGACTAGTAACAAACGCACTGAGCACTTTTTTATCAAAAAACTCTGGGCTTTTGATACCGTGTAAAGTTCCTAGTCGGTCGGCAAGAAGTGCACTTTCTTTTTCAAGCTCGCTACGACTTAATCCTTGATGACGCTTAACGAGGTTAATCGTGATTGCATAGCGTTCAAGCGTTAAGTGGATCACTTTACCTAGCATTTCTAATTGTGCCAATGCGCTACCATCTTTGTTAACTGAGGCAAGGTGACCATCAAAGGTGATCAGATCCTTAGCCGCAAAGTATTCAAAAATGGACTCTATATATCCTGTCTTAAGGTCTGTTAAGAACCACTCTTTTGCAAACAAGGGATACAACAGCGCTACCTCCTTGCGGCACTCATCAACAGTCAAGCTGTAGCGATTGAAGAGCTGCTGAGCGATTAAGCTTGGTACGGCAAACAGGTGCAGAATATTGTTACGGTAATAATTAAGCAGAGCGCGTTCTTTTTCCTTAACACTAATGATGCTGCCAAAACTGTCTTCAATAATATCGAACTTATCAAGCTTAAGCGCATGATCGAGTAGGCCCTCAGGACTCGAATCTGGCACCGTCGCATTGTCGTGATAAGGTGCATGTCTGTGTAGTCCAAGATACAAATCGAGCTGTTGTAGCAGTTGTGATTTAGGCAATGCAAATTGCTCGTTACTCAGCAAAATTGTCGCAAGCAAATTAACTGAGTTCAGTGCTGCTGAGTTATTTATCTCAGTCATGATGACATCAGCGAGATCGGCAACTTGCTTGTTCAGCCAAGCTGGCTTTTGAGTTTCGGTGGGGTGGATAGAATCACGCCAATCTGGTTGATGTTCATTTAAAAATTGGTTGACGGATATCGGATCGCCAAAATTTAAATACCCTCTACCATAGTTTTTAAGGTTCTTAATCGCCTTAAAAATACCAAAGATAGACTCATTTTTCTTACTGTTGCCAGCCAGCTCTTTGAGGTAGGTGTTGATCTCCATAACATGTTCGTAGCCGAGATAAACGGGCACTAATGATATAGGTCTATCAATGCCGCGAAGCATAGATTGCAGTGTCATTGCCAGCATCCCCGTTTTTGGTGGTAGTAGACGACCTGTACGACTGCGGCCGCCTTCGGTATAAAACTTAACGGAATACCCTTTGATAAATAACTGACTTAAATATTCCTTGAATACCGCGGAATAGAGTTTGTTGCCCGAAAAAGAGCGGCGAATAAAGAAGGCACCACTACGACGAAAAATCGGGCCCGCAGGGAAAAAGTTGAGATTAACGCCAGCTGCGATATGCGGTGGTACTAAACCCTGATGGTAAATCACATAAGTTAGCAGCAAGTAATCCATATGGCTACGATGACATGGCACGTAAATGATCTCGTGTCCTTTGTCCGCAAGTGCTTGTACTTTGTCTGAGTTATTAACTTCAATACCATTATAAAGCTTGTTCCACAGCCAAGTGAGGGCCCTGTCAGCTACGCGCACCATGGCGTCTGAATAGTTTGCGGCTATTTCGTCTAATAATCTAAGTGCTTGTAATCTTGCTTCTTCCTGACTTAGACCTTTTGCCTTTGCTTCTTCTGCAATGGCCTTTTTAATGCTTTGCGACGCTAAGATAGAATTAAATAGCTGCTCACGTGATGGTAATTTGGGGCCGGTAGCAGCCAACTTTTGACGACGGAAGTGCACGCGTGCAACGCGCAGCAGCTTATGTGGCAGCTCCTCAACGTCTGCTTTATCGTTTAACAATTGGTTGAGTTCAATCGGGCGGGAAAATCGAACAAAGTTATCCCTGCCTGAAAACAAGATCACAAAGCATTTGCGTAGCCAGCTCGGTGTTAATGAGTTGGATAATAAGGTTCCCACACCAGGCTTTTCTTTACCTGGATTACGACCCCACAATATAGTGACTGGAATAACTTGCGCATCGGTATTGTCGTTATCTTTTAAGGCTTCAAAAATCGCTTTGCTATGTTCAAGCGCATCACTTGGTTTATGACTATTACCAAAGACACTTGGCGGAGTCTGGATCCCAACAAAACGATTGAGCTCTTTATTGCCAATTCGCGCTTTTTGAGACGGCCTTGGTAAACCAAGCTTTTTACACATAACGTCTAGCGCGACCATGTCTGATACCGAGTCGAGTCTCGCTACATAAAATGTGGGAATGCTGGGATCTAGCTCGTAATCCTCAATGGGATGCTCTGGCAATACTTTACTTTTAACAAAAAGCCAGTTGCTACAGCGAGCGATGGTTGTTAGCAAATAAGAAAAAATCTGCATGGGAATACCGAACAATTATCATTAACCATAGAATACCAAGATTTAACTGGACTGACCATTTTCAAAGGTGTCATCCATGTTTTCCTGCCGCAATATATCTATGGAAGATTAACAGAAGCAAATGCTTGAGTAGAGTGAATTTTGCTCTAAGTGCTTTTTGTGAGTGAAATATTGTGTATGTTCAATGCGCTTTATCTGCGCGACAGCGCCTACGGATCCGAGCGATAAAATTACTTTGTATTAGTTGTTGCATTTATCACCAATATCACTATAATATGCAGACTTTCTTGACCATAGTGTCTAGGAAAGTAAATGAAAGGTCTGGATTTCAGGCCCTATGAACAGGAACTCCAATTGTGAGTTCAACGGTAGAAATAAATTAACAACCGACTTCTCAGGAATAATTGAGTTAGTCTCGGTCGTTTTTTTATGCTCTTTTTAAATGCTCTTTTTATTTTGAGGTTTAAGAATGTCAAATCAACGCATTCGTATTCGCCTAAAAGCTTTTGACCACCGTTTGATTGACCAATCAACGGCGGAAATCGTGGAAACAGCGAAGCGCACTGGTGCACAGGTTCGTGGTCCAATCCCACTACCTACGCGCAAAGAACGTTTCACAGTATTGATCTCTCCGCACGTAAATAAAGACGCGCGTGATCAGTATGAAATCCGCACCCACAAACGTCTGATCGACATCGTAGAACCAACTGACAAGACTGTAGACGCTCTAATGCGCCTAGACCTTGCTGCTGGTGTTGATGTTCAAATCAGCCTGGGTTAATCGGAAGATTAGAGAGGTTTTAGGAAAATGGCATTAGGTCTAGTCGGTCGTAAAGTGGGTATGACACGTATCTTCACTGAAGATGGTGTATCTATCCCTGTGACAGTTATCGAAGCGACTCCTAACCGTGTTACGCAGATCAAATCTGACGCAACTGACGGTTATAACGCGCTTCAAGTTACTGCAGGCGAGAAAAAAGCAAGCCGTGTAAACAAACCAGCAGCGGGTCACTTCGCTAAAGCTGGCGTTGAAGCGGGTCGCGGCCTGTGGGAATTCCGTCTTAACGGCGGTGAAGGTGAATTTGAAGTAGGTTCAGAGCTAACTGTTGAACTTTTCACTGAAGTGAAAAAAGTAGACGTTACTGGTACTTCAAAAGGTAAAGGTTTCCAAGGTGGTGTTAAGCGCTGGAACTTCAGCATGCAAGACGCAACTCACGGTAACTCTCTATCTCACCGTGCTCCTGGTTCAATCGGTCAAAACCAGTCTCCTGGTAAAGTTTTCAAAGGTAAGAAAATGGCCGGTCAAATGGGTAATGTTCGTTCAACGACACAGAACCTTGAACTAGTACGTGTTGACGCAGAGCGTAACTTGCTTTTAGTTAAAGGTGCAGTACCTGGCGCTATCGGCGGTGACGTTATCGTTAAACCAGCTGTTAAAGCATAAGTCCTGGAGATTTAGTGATGGAATTAGCAATTAAAGGCGCTGGCGCGCTTGAAGTTTCCGAAGCTACTTTTGGACGTGAGTTTAACGAAGCATTGGTACACCAAGTAGTTGTTGCTTATGCAGCAGGTGCTCGCCAAGGTACTCGTGCTCAATTGACACGTTCTGAAGTACGCGGTGGTGGTAAGAAACCATTCCGCCAAAAAGGTACTGGCCGTGCACGTGCTGGTACAATCCGCAGCCCAATCTGGCGCAGCGGTGGTGTGAGCTTTGCAGCTAAGCCGCAAGATCACAGCCAAAAAGTTAACCGTAAAATGTATCGCGGTGCGATCAAGAGCATTCTTTCTGAGCTTGTTCGTCAAGATCGTCTAGTAGTTGTTGAAAACTTTGGTCTAGAAGCACCAAAGACTAAAGAACTAGTAGCTAAGCTTAAAGAACTTGAGCTTAAAGACGTACTAATCGTGACTGAAGAAGTAGATGAGAATCTATTCCTTTCTGCACGTAACCTGTACAAGGTTGACACGCGTGACGTAGCTGGCATCGACCCAGTAAGCCTAATCGCTTTCGATAAGGTTCTGATTACTGCTGCTGCTGTTAAGCAACTTGAGGAGGCGCTAGCATGATCCGTGAAGAACGTCTTTTAAAAGTAATCCTTGCTCCACACATCTCTGAGAAGAGCACTGTATCTGCTGAAGAAAACAACACTATCGTTTTCAAAGTAGCTAAAGATGCAAACAAAGCAGAAATCAAAGCTGCTATTGAAAAGCTTTTCGAAGTAGAAGTAACTGGTGTTCGCACTCTAAATGTTAAGGGTAAGACAAAGCGTACTGGTATGCGTTTTGGCCGTCGTAGCGATTGGAAAAAAGCATACGTTACTCTTAAAGAAGGTAGCGAGCTAGACTTTGTCGGCGGCGCCGAGTAATAAGGGGAGTTAGAATTATGGCACTTCAAAAGTGTAAACCAACTTCTGCGGGTCGTCGTCACGTCGTTAAAGTGGTTAACCCTGATCTACACAAGGGTAAGCCTTACGCTCCGCTATTAGAGAAAAACTCTAAATCAGGTGGTCGTAACAACAACGGTCGTATCACGGTTCGTCACATCGGTGGTGGTCATAAGCAGCACTACCGTGTAATCGACTTTACACGCACAAAAGATGGCATTCCAGCTAAAGTTGAGCGTCTAGAGTACGATCCAAACCGTAGCGCAAACATCGCTCTTGTATTATATGCAGACGGTGAGCGTCGTTACATTATTGCACCTAAGGGTCTTAAAGCAGGTGATGCAATCCAATCTGGTGTTGATGCACCAATCAAGGTTGGTAACACACTACCTATGCGTAATATCCCTGTAGGTTCTACTGTACACAACGTTGAACTTAAACCTGGCAAAGGTGCACAAATTGCACGTTCTGCTGGTGCTTACGTACAGATCCTTGCTCGTGAAGGTCAATACGTAACACTACGTCTTCGCTCTGGCGAAGTTCGTAAGGTTGAGTCTGATTGTCGTGCGACTCTTGGCGAAGTAGGTAACGCAGAACACATGCTACGTTCACTAGGTAAAGCTGGTGCAAATCGTTGGCGTGGTATCCGTCCTACAGTTCGTGGTGTTGCCATGAACCCGATTGACCACCCACACGGTGGTGGTGAAGGTCGTACTTCTGGTGGTCGTCACCCTGTATCTCCATGGGGCGTACCTACTAAAGGTTACAAGACTCGTAAGAACAAGCGTACTGATAAGTTTATCGTACGTCGTCGTACTAAATAATAGTTGAGGAATTGCCATGCCACGTTCTCTCAAGAAAGGTCCATTTATTGACCTACACTTGCTGAAGAAGGTAGAGAAAGCGTTGGAAAGCGGTGACAAGAAGCCAATTAAAACTTGGAGCCGTCGTTCAATGATCATACCTAACATGATCGGATTGACCATCGCTGTCCATAATGGTCGTCAGCACGTTCCTGTGTTCATCACAGACGAAATGATCGGTCACAAACTGGGTGAATTTGCACCTACACGTACTTACCGCGGTCACGCTGCGGATAAGAAAGCTAAGAAGCGTTAATCGGAGGGTATGATGGAAGCATTAGCTAAACACAAATTCGCCTCTGGTTCGGCGCAGAAAGCACGTCTAGTGGCAGATCAGATCCGTGGACTTCCGGTTGATCGCGCGCTAGAAATCCTGGCGTACAGCCCGAAGAAAGCGGCTGTATTAGTTAAGAAAGTACTTGAGTCTGCTATCGCGAACGCGGAGCACAACGAAGGTGCTGACATTGATGAGCTTAAAGTGGCTAAAGTATTTGTAGACGAAGGTCCTACAATGAAACGTATTATGCCACGTGCTAAAGGACGCGCAGACCGCATCCTTAAGCGTACAAGCCACATCACTGTTGTGGTATCGGATAGCTAGGAGATATAAGTAATGGGACAAAAAGTTCATCCTACTGGTATTCGCCTAGGTATCTCAAAGCCTTGGGTATCTACTTGGTACGCGAATACAAAAGATTTCTCTGAACAGCTTTTTGGCGATCACAAAGTACGTCAATACCTTACTAAGGAATTGAAAAGTGCTTCTGTAGCTAAGATCGTTATCGAGCGTCCAGCTAAATCAATCCGTGTAACAATTCACACAGCTCGTCCTGGTGTTGTTATCGGTAAAAAAGGTGAAGATGTTGAAAAGCTTCGCCAAGCTGTAACTAAGCTTGCTGGTGTACCTGCGCAAATCAACATCGCAGAAGTACGCAAGCCAGAGCTAGATGCACAATTAGTTGCTGACGGTATTTCTTCTCAGCTAGAGCGTCGTGTTATGTTCCGTCGTGCTATGAAGCGCGCAGTACAGAACGCAATGCGTCTAGGTGCTAAGGGTATCAAAGTTGAAGTAAGCGGCCGTCTAGGCGGTGCTGAAATCGCACGTTCTGAGTGGTACCGTGAAGGTCGTGTACCTCTACACACTCTACGTGCTGATATCGACTACGCAACTTCAGAAGCTTTGACCACTTACGGTATCATCGGTGTTAAGGTTTGGATCTTCAAAGGCGAAGTAATTGGTGGTCTTCCACTAGTTCAAGAGCAAGAGAAGCCAGCTAAACGTGCGCCGAAGAAAGCTAAAAAAAGTGCTAAGTAAGAGGTAGCGACTAATGTTACAGCCAAAACGTACAAAATTCCGTAAGGTACACAAAGGCCGCAACCGTGGTCTGGCTACCAGCGGTAACAAAGTTAGCTTCGGTTCTTTCGGCTTGAAAGCGACTGGCCGTGGCCGTATGACTGCTCGTCAAATCGAAGCAGCTCGTCGTGCTATGACACGTCACGTCAAGCGTCAAGGTAAAATCTGGATCCGTGTATTCCCAGATAAGCCAATTACAGAAAAACCGCTTGAAGTTCGTATGGGTAAAGGTAAAGGTTCTGTTGAATACTGGGTTGCTGAAATTCAGCCTGGTAAAGTTCTTTACGAAATGGAAGGTGTTTCTGAAGAGCTTGCTCGTGAAGCATTCAACCTTGCTTCTCGTAAACTACCATTCAAGACAACTTTCGTAACTCGGACGGTAATGTAATGAAAGCTAGCGAATTAAAAGACAAAAGCGTAGAAGAGCTAAATGCTGAACTTCTAGAGCTACTTCGTGAGCAGTTTAATCTGCGCATGCAAGCGAGCACTGGTCAGCTAGCTCAAACTCACGAACTGAGAAAAGTACGTCGCAACATTGCGCGTGTTAAAACGGTTATTAACCAGAAGGCAGGTGCATAATGAGCGATAAGATCCGTACTCTTCAAGGTCGTGTAGTAAGCGATAAAATGGACAAATCAATCGTTGTTGCTATCGAGCGTCAGGTTAAACACCCGATCTACGGTAAGTTCATCAAGCGTACAACTAAGTTGCACGCACACGATGAAAACAACACGGCACTAGCAGGTGACGTCGTGACTATTCGCGAATGTGCGCCAATCTCTAAGAAAAAATCTTGGACGCTAGTTGACGTGATTGAACGTCCTAAGAAAGCTTAATTTTAGTTTTTAACTAAATTAGACTTTTATAAAGCCCCGGCATCTGCTGGGGCTTTTGCGTTTATGGATAATTTTTATAAATAGCTATCGAGCGTCAGGTTAATACCAATTGTATTAGGTAAATGAGCAATTTGAAGCGGAGAAATAGCTTTAGTAGCTAGGCAAAAATTTTGCTATTTAGTTGTTCTAAATGAGAAATTTTTAACGACGCTAATATGGTATTTCACCCTTCAAATTGATTGGAGACTTAGTGCAATTGGTATAACCACCCGATCTACGGTACTCTTTATAGAAAGAAAGCATCAAGCGTACAACTAAGTTGCACGCACACGATGAAAACAACACGGCACTAGCAGGTGACGTCGTGACTATTCGCGAATGTGCGCCAATCTCTAAGAAAAAATCTTGGACGCTAGTTGACGTGATTGAACGTCCTAAGAAAGCTTAATTTTAGTTTTTAACTAAATTAGACTTTTATAAAGCCCCGGCATCAGCTGGGGCTTTTGCGTTTATGGATGTATGTTTGAGCGCAACGAAGATGGTTGGTTATTACCTCTATATACTTATTTGTTCCAGAGTAGATAGCTTTATCGCAGTGCTGGACGTAATACGCTGCTCCTTATACAACAAGATAATCATAAATATGGAGCATTAAAGGTCGTTATTTTACTTTGTTCGATTTTTAATCGGTACATTTCTTTACTAAATCAAAAAACACGACAATGATTATTGTATTAAATACAAGTTAATAGTTTTGGCATCTATGAATGCTGATGGGCTTATCTATAAATACAATGTCAGGTGCTTTTATGCTTTCTAAGTTAAGGTTAAGCCAACAATTATCTACTTCATTTGGAGTAATGATTGTACTTATGGTTGCACTCTCTAGCGTCGCTTATATTGGATTGAATGGCGGTTATAGTAATTTTGTTGAGTATCGCTCTTTGGCAAGAGCGAGCAATCTAGCAAGTACATTGGAAGCTAACTTGCTCTCACTTAGGATCAATGTGCTGAATTATTTGAAGCAGCAATCAAAAGACGATATTGAACAATTTGAACAGAAAGTGAAGCTTTTACATGATGCATTAGCAGAAGCCAAGGAGGCTCTTAATCAAAAAGAAAGCAAGCAGCTTATTGAAAAAAGTGAAACAGCTTTGGTTACATATGAAACTGCTTTTAGGGAGATTATGGCACTTTATGGTCGTAGAAATACTGTGGTTCATGACGGGCTGGATAAAATAGGCCCTCAAATGCGCAAGAATATTTCGCAATTAATAGAATCTAGCATTGATATGGATGACTTTGAAGGACTTGCGGCTGCTACACATATGCAGGAAAAGCTGCTGCTAGGAAGACTTTTCGTAACGAAATTCTTAGTGAGTAACCAGTTAAATGACTACAACAGAGCCATGGATGAACTAAAGCAAGAGAAGATGTTTCTAACTCAGTCTAAGTCTAGGTTTATGAATGAAAATGCAAAAAATTTACTGTTTGATATAGAACAATCAGGAGAACGCTACTTAGATGGAGTGAGAGAAGTACAAGATATTATCACAGAGAGAAATCGACTGATTACCGAAGTACTAAATATTAATGGTCAAAATATCGCAGAGCATTTGGCACGTGTGAAAGAATCGATCAAGGAAAGGCAGGATGAATTAGGTCCCATAGCTCAAAGTGAGAGTAGGAAGACAGTAACAATTATTATTGCAGTATCTGTTGTGGTGATTTTGTTAGGCTGCTTTTTAAGTTGGTATATCACACGACTAATCAAAGCCCCTATTGGTGGGGAGCCAAAAGAGATCGCGGAAGTGGCATCAAGGATTGCCAGAGGTGACCTCACTATACAATTTGACAGGGGGGAATCGGTGAGCGGTATTTATTTGGCAATGCGTGATATGGCTGACAAACTAAAAGCCATCATTGCAGAAATTCAAAGCTCCACACATGCATTGTCTTCCTCGTCAGAAACACTTAGTGCTATCACTGCCCAGTCTAAACAAGGGGCGGACAACCAAATGGAGCAACTCAGTCATAGTGCAGTTTCGATGAATGAAATGGCTGCCACGATTGCTGAGATAACCCAAAGTGCCCAGCTCGCAGCAGATGCTGCGACTGATGCGGATTCTCAATCTAATTCAGGTGTTCAAGTTGTCGTTGCAACACAGCAAGCAATGGAAGGCCTAGTTGGTAAAATAGAAAATGTTAGCAAAACCATTGAGAATCTTGAACAAGAAACAGAATCGGTTGGTTCTATTTTGGATGTTATCAGGGGGATAGCGGAGCAAACTAATTTGTTGGCGCTCAACGCAGCGATTGAAGCCGCAAGAGCAGGCGAACAAGGACGAGGCTTTGCCGTAGTGGCTGACGAGGTGAGAAGCCTTGCGAGTCGCACCCAGAAGAGTACAGATGAAATTCAAGAGATGATCTCTAAATTGCAAAATGAAGCGAAGCGCTCCGTTGGCATGATGCGAGATAACGTTAAAGATGCTAAAGATACAGCAGACAAATCGGCGAAAACGGATGAAGTGTTACAAGCGATTTCTTCATCTGTGAGCACAATTAAAGATATGAATCTACAAATTGCCAGTGCTTCTGAGGAGCAAAACACGGTTACACAGCAGCTTTCGCAAAGTGTGACAGAAATCAGTGAAACTGCACAAGAGACTGCTACGGGAGCCGAGCGCGCGTCAGACGAAGCATTATCGCTGTTGTCTTTATCCCGCACACTCGATAAGTCGGTGAGCAGTTTTAGGTTATAAGTGATGATACTAAGCATTGGGGGATAGCACTAAAGTGTGCTGTTTTTTTACAGTACAGCCGTTATGCTAGAGCAAACAATAAAAAATCATCACAGTTATGTTTTCTATCGGGCTGATCAGTCTTATTGCGCTGCTGTATTTAGCGCTTTTATTTACCATTGCATGGGGCGCAGATAGGGCGAGTACTAAATTTAGATCTTATCGTGCCAAGCAAGTTACCTATGCCTTGTCACTAGGGGTGTATTGCACCTCTTGGGCGTTTTTTGGTACTACCGCGCAAGCGGCAAATAATGGCTGGTGGCTTGCACCAACTTATGTTGGCACGATTTTACTGTTTATATTTGGTTGGCAAGTCTACACACGAATTGCCGAAATATGCCGCCAGCAGCAGCTCACTTCCATGGCGGACTTTATTGCCACTCGTTACGGTAATTCTTCTAGTTTGTCTGGACTCATTTCTCTGATCTCTGTCATTGCGGTTGTGCCCTATATTGCACTTCAGCTTAATGCCACCAGCGCCAGTATCGGTATGCTAACAAGCGACACTCAGCGGGTGAGTGTCGCGTTTTGGCAGGATAGTACTTTTTACATCACCTTGCTGTTAGCCCTGTTTGCTATTTTGTTTGGCACACGTAGGCTGAGACCGAGTGAGCATAACCCGGGATTGATGACTGCCATCGCCTTTGAGTCATTAGTTAAGTTACTGGCGTTTATTGCCGTTGGTGTTTATGTCTGTTTTGTACTCTTTGAATCGCCCACTCACTTATTTAACCAGGCAGCACAGCAGGGAATTACCAAGCAAATAGAGGCATCGGCTAGCCCAACCTATGTTTATTTAGTTCATGTTCTTTTAGGGGTATTAGCAACGCTGTGTTTGCCGAGGCAGTTTCATACCTCTTTTATTGAATATGATGAACAAAATCAATTTAAGACCGCACGCTGGTTGTTTCCCGTTTATTTGTTGCTGATTAATTTATTTATTTTGCCAATCGCCTATGCCGGGCTGGTGTATTTTAATGGTCAAGATGTTGGTTACGATACGTTTGTGCTTGCCCTACCACTGGGATCTGATGCACCTTTAGTCGCTTTGACAGCCTTTTTAGGTGGGTTCTCTGCGGCGACGAGTATGGTGATAGTCTCAGCCATCGTGCTATCTATTATGATCACCAATGACTTTATCAATCAATTTTTGTTACGCCGCTCGCAGTTAAATTCGAGCCATCGGGGTTTATCTAAGTTTAATCTGCTCAATGCTCGACGGGTGGTTATTGTTGGCATTTTATTACTGAGTTATGCCAGTCATCGCGTGCTTGCTGAGGGCAACACGTTGGCCAATATGGGACTGATGTCATTTGCCTTGGTTGCGCAGTTTGCGCCCGCGATGGTGGTTGGTTTATGGTGGCGTGGGGCTTCATGCTTAGGTGCGCAATTGGGGATCGTGACGGGTTTTGCTATTTGGTTTTACACGCTATTGTTACCGAGCCTCATTAGTGGCTTTAACTTCGAAAGTCACTGGTTGAGTGCGGGGCCTTTGAATATCACATGGTTAGCACCTTTAGACTTTTTGGGTCTGGGGTTAGACAATACGAGCCAGTCCGTCCTGATTTCTTTAAGTGCAAATTTGTTGGTTTATTTGCTGGTGCCGTTTATTTCATCCGCTCGTCTTGCTGAGCGCTTACAAAGCAATAAATTTGTAATGCCGTCCAAATCTGCACAGTCCGCTAACACGGTATTGAGTTTCCAGGATTTGGCAACATTACTGCAGCGCTTTAGCGAGCAAGCGCGTGCGCAGCAGCTTGTAGAGCTTCACTTCCCTAAGGAACCTGCAAACTGGAAACTGCCAGCGCCATTGCAAGTGGAAAATATGATCGAGCGGGAGATGTCGACACTCGTTGGTGGGGCATCTGCGAAATTGATTTTAGATGTCGCCAAAGATGAAAAACGCCAGCCTTTAGAGCAAGTTGCAGAATTTGTCGATGAAGCGTCACAGGTGCTACGTTTTAATCGCGACTTACTGCAGTCGACGATAGAAAACGTCAGTCAGGGGATAAGTGTAGTAGATAGTCAACTGCAATTGGTCGCTTGGAACCAGCGCTACGCAGAAATGTTTAATTATCCAGACAATGCGCTGTTTATTGGGCGTCCTGTGGCTGAGCTTATTCGTTACAATGCGCAGCGCGGACTATTTGGTGATGCTGATGTCGAGCAGCAAGTAGAGAAGCGTTTATCACATTTACGACGAGGCAATGCGTATCGCTACCGCCGCGAGCATCACGATGGTCGAGTGTTTGAAATGCAAGGTAACCCATTGCCTGGAGGTGGATTTGTAACGACCTATACGGATATCACCGAGTTTGTAAAACAACAATCCTTACTAGAGCAAGTTAATGTAAACCTAGAAGAAACGGTCGCGGCAAGGACCAAAGAGTTGATAGATGCCAACCGTGCTTTATCTTCTGCTAAACGCCAAGCGGAGCACGCAACGGAGAGTAAGACCCGTTTTTTCGCCGCAGCGAGTCATGATCTGTTACAGCCATTTAACGCAGCGAGCCTGTTTTGTTCATTGATGAGTGAAAAGGCTCAAGGGACCGACTTAGCTGAGCTTTCGCAAAGCATCAAAAGTTCATTGGCAAGTGCTGAAGAACTGTTGTCGAGCATTCTTGAGCTCACAAAGTTAGAGGCTGGGGCGTTTAAGGTTAATCGCTCGCGCTTTGCATTGTCGTCACTGCTGGAACCATTGGAAAATGAATATGGGGCGGTAGCGAAAGACAAAGGATTAGCGTTTATTGTGCAGGTTTGTGATGTCATGCTCTACACCGATAAAGCACTGCTAAAAAGGGTATTGGGAAACTTACTGAGTAACGCTATCCGTTACACTGAGTCTGGTACGGTAAGGCTTATTGCTGAATGTCAGGGGGAGAGTGTTTCTATCATTGTTGAAGACACTGGAGTGGGCATTGCAAAGCAAGATCAGGACGCCATATTTCAAGAGTTCAAACAGCTTCACAGTAAAGAACTGGCGCAGGGGTTAGGACTCGGGCTTGCGATCAGCAAACGAATTTGCGAAGTGTTGGAAATTCCCATCACCCTTGGCTCACAACTTAATAAAGGCACACAATTTACCTTAACACTCCCAAGTCATGGGGTGCAGACGGATCAAAAGACCGAAGTAACCGCTGACAAGCCCAGCGGTGATTCGCAATTATCGGGTCTATCTATTTGGTTGCTAGATAATGATGCCAACGCACTTAATGCATTATCTCAAGTATTACTAAGTTGGGGGTGCCAAGTAGCTGTGGCGCGAGATGAAGCAGAGCTTAGCGCGCTACAAGCAACGAGTCGTGCAGATATGCTGATCGCGGATTATCAGCTTGATCATGGTGTCACGGGACTTGAGGTGATAGCAGCGCTTAAGCTTGATGATATGCCAATCATTATTAACACAGCTAATCACGACGAGGCTATTCGCGAGCAAGTAAGTGATGCGGGGATCCCATTACTCTATAAACCGCTTAAAACACCAGCCCTAAAGCGCATGATTAAGCGACTAATATAGTTATTTAAGCACTCGCTTCATCGTCGAGATGCACATCCGTAGCCAGCTGATTAAAGAGGATCCCAGCTTGGGTGCGATTATACACATTGAGCTTTTTTAAAATAGCTGAAACATGCTGTTTGATGGTGGTCTCTTGAATCGACATTGCATATGCAATCTGCTTATTCAAAAGGCCGTCGGCAATCATGGTTAATACTCGATATTGCTGGGGAGTTAGCTTTTCTAAATTACGCGCAAATTGCGCTTGTTCGCTTTCATTTTCAGGCGCGATATCCACGATTTCGGGTAACCAAGTTTCTCCTTCAATAACGAGCTTGATGGCATCGCTGATCACCTCTAGTGAGGAAGACTTGGGAATATAAGCGCTTGCTCCGAGGGCAATACATTGGCTAATAATGGCTGCCGATTCGTTGGCTGAAACCATGATCACTAATATGTCTGGGTATTGATTCCTTAACCGGGCAAGACCTTCGAGACCTTTCGCGCCAGGAATAGATAAGTCCAAAAATACTAGCTCTGTTTCAGGATGCGCGAGCAACATCTCGAATAAGCTGTCTAAGGTGCTGGCTTCTTTGATAGGGCCATGACCAATCGCTTGTGCAGCGGCTTGTTTGAGTGCGCTGCGAAATAATGGGTGGTCATCAGCGATGATTGCTTGCACCTGAGACATCCTTAACTAACTCCTAGTATCCGTTGTTATAGGGTATTTCCAAAACTACATCAAGTGATTGAGATAGCGAGGCACCCTTGCAGCCTCGCTTTCGGTGCTAAAAACGATAACCCACGGTAAGCGAAACGGTTCTTGGGTCGCCAAAGTAGCCTATCAAGGTATTATCACCACCAAGCCCCGGCGTGTACTTACTCACATTACTCGGATCGCTCGGGTCTGGTGTCACGAACTGATAGCCTCCTATCATATATTCTTTATCGGTCAGGTTTTTCCCATGAAGACCAACACGCCAATTGCCGTCTGTGCTATACCAATTAATACTCAGGTTGACTAAACCATAGCTATCCTGCGTCAGTAGGCTATCTTCCTCAAATAAGACATAATCACCACGATGGTAGTAGCTGGCATTGAATACCCAATCGCCAATATCACTGTAGAGTTTGTATGTCGCCCCAAGATTAAAAGTTAAATCAGGGGTGTTAGAAATACTAAAGCGGTCTGATTTGTCAAATGTCGCGCCTGTGTCTGGGTTAGTATCGAGTACCTCTTCGAAGTCACTGTCTATATATCCTATCGCGGCGTCAAAACTTAGCGCCTCTGTAGCGACATAGCTCAGCTCGGCTTCAATACCATTTGCTGTAGACTTACCAATGTTGCCAAGTCGTTGGTTTAGATCGGCAGAAGTTGCACCGGGCAATACGGAAATATATTGGCGGTCTTTGTGATCTAATGTGAATAGCGTGATATTGGCTCTTAGATTATCGTTCCACTCGCTTTTCATACCGATTTCGAATGAATCTACGATTTCAGGATCTGCAGCAGGCTCTGCGGTGCTGGCTCTGGGGTTGAAGGTGCCGGATTTAAACCCTTGAGCATAGCTGGCAAAGAACATAATATCGCGGTTGTATTGGTATTCCACTCCCACTCTTGGTGTAAACCGTGACCAATCTTCTTCATCATCAAGCACTGACGGTACGAGTTCACCAGCAGGGCGTGTATAACCTGGGATCCAATTTGATTCGGGATACACGACATCAAAGACCAAACCATTGCTGACTTGTGCCTCTTTGCTGTCTTTAGTATAACGAGCGCCCAATGTGAGCGACCACTGCGCTGCTAAATCAATGGTGCCTTGAATGTACGCGGCTTTACTATTTGAGTTGTTACAACCACTGACTTCTCGCGTAAGACCGGGAGCGCCCAAGCTTTGTCCTAACACTTCCAAAATTGCTTGGAATTGACCGCATGATTCGCCATCGTAATAATATAGACCTGAGACAAATTTATAGCCGTTACCTGCATGGCTTAGCTGTATCTCATGCGTGGTTTGCTCGTCATCATAAATGGCGGGTACATCAAAGATCCGTAATGGCGTATTATCAAAGTCGATATTGGTCGGGGAGTAACTATCTCGGCTAGCACCGATGTATTTTATCGTGGTGGCGTCAGAAAGATCCCAGCGAGCGGTCAAACTATATCCCTCAAGCTCGACTTTATTCCAAGTTGGCATACTGGTGTAAGAATCAAATACGCTGTCGGGCACGGGGGCGTCAGTCAGTAAGCTCGGCAACAACCGATAACCCCCTTTAGAGTTGGAGTCATCGTCGGTTTTATCCCATGCTAAACGGAAGAATAAATCGTCGCTTGGACGATACTCCAAGGTTAACCGCGCAGCTTGAATTTCTTTATTGTAGTTTTCCTTGTCTTGGCCGGGTAGCGTTGAAACCTTGAACTCGCCAAAACCATCTCGATTCAAAGTAGCAAAGCCATAACCTAGATAGAGCGTGTCTTCCAAGAGCGGTAATTGACCTGTGATCTTAAGATCGCGTTGATTATAACTACCAACCGTTCCCTCCACGTTAAATGTCGCATCGCCAGACATTTCCTTAGTGACATATTTTATTGCGCCACCAATGGTGTTTTTGCCATATAGCGTCCCTTGCGGTCCACGTAGTACTTCAATCTGTTGTACATCAAGGAGGTCGAGTACGGCCCCTTGTGGCCTTGCCAAATAAATGTCATCGACGTAAATGCCGACACCAGGTTCATAACCCCATAATGGGTCTTGTTGCCCGACACCACGAATAAAGGCAGTGAGGGTTGAGTTAGTGCCTCGGCTAGCTTGAAGTGTGGTATTGGGTGAAAACTGCTGGACTTCAGAGAGTACCGAAATGCCATTTTCGAGTAGATCGGTTTCACCGATAGAAGTCACTGCAACTGGAACGGTTTGAAGGTTTTCTACCGTCTTACGCGCCGTGACTTCAATGCGTTCTAGCTTGCCTTCTGATTGTGTTGCTTGTTCTGCTGCCGCTGGGCTGACTTGAGTTGCGAGTGTAATAGCCAACGCGATAGCTGAATATCTAGGTTGGTAACTGTTCATCCTGTGGTCCCTATTATTGTCATTTTGGGTGCTTGTTGTCACACCAAAGCATAGGGGAGTTGTAAAGTTTTTCTATTAGTACCTTAGTACTAATGCCTTGATACGCTAGGATTAACACGGGGTGTAGGGCTTCTATAACCTTAGTACTATGGTTTTTATTGCGCCTGCACGCCACACTGATATTCATCAACAGCATGCCCAACACATCAACTTATAACGGGCATTAATAACAATAAAAGGAAGCCCTTATGCTCAGTATGCTTGGACTGGCAGGAGGACTTGGCCTGCTTATTTGGCTAACTCTCCGTGGCGTAAACTTGTTTATCGCAGCTCCACTGTGCGCTTTATTGGTCGCATTAACGAGTGGCGTTGCGCTATTTCCCACAGAAGCTGTAGAAAGCAGCTTTCTTACACTCTATATGGATGGCTTTGCTGGCTTTTTGAGTGCTTGGTTTTTCATGTTTTTGCTTGGCTCTTTGTTCGGTAAGTTCATGGAAGACAGCGGTGCTGCCGACAGCGTGGCACGCTATATTGTCGACAAGTTAGGTATGAAACATGCGGTATTAGCGGTGGTGATTGCCTGTGCAGTACTAACGTATGGCGGTGTCAGCGTTTTTATTGTGGCTTTCTCTGTCTACCCTATGGCGCTCAGCTTATTTAAAGATGCCAATTTACCAAGGCGCTTTATTCCCGCAACTCTGGCCTTCGGCTCGGTCACCTTCACCATGACTTCGGCAGGCTCCCCTGAAATTCAAAACTGGATCCCAATAAAATATTTAGGTACGTCGCCTTATGCGGCTTGGGAAGTCAGTCTAGTGGTTGCCACGTTTATGGCTATTACTGGCTATTGGTGGTTGAAAAAGATGATAGCCAAAGCGGTGGCAAATGGAGAGCACTTTGAGGCGAAAGAAGACGACCCTGAAATCCATGAACGTAACTATCCTCATCCAATCACTGGCGTACTACCTCTAATCGTGGTGTTGATTTTATCTTTTACACTTCATGATGTGTTGCAGCAAAGTGCACTCATTGTAGCTCTACTTGGTGGTGTACTCAGTATTGTCGCGATTAACTTTAAGCATTTTCACAACATGGGTGCTGCGATTAACTTAGGTACAACTGGGGCGCTAGTTGCTATCGGTAATACCAGTGCGGTAGTGGGTTTTGGTGCGGTAGCAAAAAACACCGAGGCATTTCAATTAGCGGTCGAGATGATGACACAGATGCCGGGTAATGAGCTACTTGGCGCCGCGGTGGCGGTAAGTGTAATAGCCGGTTTAACTGGTTCGGCATCCGGTGGGCAAGCTATTGCGTTACCTTTAGTGGCACCGCACTACATTGATGCGGGTGTCAATCCAGAACAATTACATCGTGTTGTCGCTATTAGCTCAGGCGCTTTGGATACCTTACCGCACAACGGTTATGTGGTCACAACTATTCGCGCCATCTGTAAAGAAACACATCAACGAGCATATTGGTCCATGGCGGCGTTGACTGCGGTCGTGCCGCTGGTGGGCGTTGCCCTCGCATTAACCCTATTCATCTTATTTTAACGGAGTGATACAGCAATGAAGCGGATTTTCCTGTTACTTTTGTTCGTTGCCAGCAATATTGTCTATGGCAGTGAGACAAACAAACCTATGCTGGTTGAAAAGCGGGCATTTACACTCGCGCATTTTACTACAGAGTCTGGAGTCAGCATTCCTGACGTTAAGGTCGGCTGGGAAAGCTATGGCAAATTAAATGCTGACAAAAGCAATGTAATTTTGATCACGCATTTCTTTTCAGGCACATCTCACGCTGCGGGTAAGTATCGAGAGTCTGACGTATTGGCAGGTTACTGGGATGCCATTATCGGCCCGGGTAAAGCGATAGATACTAACAAGTACTTTGTGATAAGCGTAGATACTTTGGTCAATGCAAACTGGCATAGTAAAGATGTGATCACGACGGGTCCGGCGTCTATTAATCCGAAAACGGGCAAACCTTATGGCTTGGACTTTCCCGTGGTGACCATCGGTGATTTTGTTGAAGTGCAAAAGCAATTATTAGATAGCTTAGGTATCGACAAACTGCATGCGGTGATGGGCGCGTCTATGGGGTCTTTCCAAGCGTTAGAATGGTCGGTGCGCTATCCCGAAAAAGTATCACGTTTAATTCATGTGATTGGCGCGGCAAAGATGGATGCTTGGACCGTTGCGGCGTTAGAGAAATGGGCTTTACCTATCCGACTTGATCCAAATTGGCGCGGCGGGGACTACTACGACGGGGAAAGGCCGCTTGCTGGACTCACGGCTACGATGCTTAATATTACTCAAGACGCGATGCACCCCGCTATTTACAACGCCAGTTTTTCAGACTTTATTGTGCTTGATCCCAAAGCAAAACAAGATATTCGTCAGCTTCCTAAACTCAGCCAAACGCTAGCCACGCGCGCACGAGCGAGGGCTGAAACGCAAGATGCGAATTCTATCTTGTACTTAGTCCGCGCCTCGCAACTATATACCGCAGGCATGCAAGGTAATTTTGATAGCGCTATCGATAAAATCACAGCAAAGGTTTTGTTGATGCCTGCAAGCAATGACTTGTTATTAAGGCCTGAGCCCATTCGTAAGTTAGCAGAAACCCTTAAAGCCAAGAATAAAGACGTGCAAATTACAGAGATAGAAGGCGTTTGGGGGCATTTAGACGGTATTTTTTCAATTCAATCACAGGCTGACACCATTGCTCAGTTCTTAGCAAAATAATCAAGGAGTGACGATGAAGACGGCGTTGATCACAGGGGCTGCAAGTGGCATTGGTCGCTATATCGCGATGGCCCTGAGCAAACAAGGTTACAGCCTATTACTGGTAGACTTGAACTTAGCGCAAGCACAGACGGTGGCCGAGTCTATCGTCAGTGACGGAGGAAATGCTCAAGCGTTTGCGCTCAATATAGCTAATAAGCAAGACATCGCTGACTTTATCCGTCAGCACGATAACATTGATGTGCTTATCAATAATGCAGGCGTGCAACATGTTGAAGCACTAGAGCATTATCCAGAAGATAAATGGCAATTGCTGCAAGACGTGATGCTAACAGGCCCCGCCATGTTGTGTAAGGCGGTATTGCCGCATATGCGCAGAGGAGGCTTTGGCCGCATCGTCAATATTGGTTCTATCCACGCCTTAGTTGCTTCTAAATATAAGTCTGCTTATGTCGCTGCAAAACATGGGTTAATGGGATTTGGCAAAGTATTGGCGCTGGAAACCGCGGACTGCGATATCACCGTGAACACTATTTGCCCCGCTTATGTAAAAACCCCATTGGTAGAACAGCAAATTACCGCGCAAGCGAAACAGCATGGGATCAGCGAAGATGAAGTGATAAACAATATTATGTTGGCGCCAATGCCGAAAAAGGCCTTTATAGGGTTGGATGAGATTGCTCATGCTGTCAATTTTTTACTCGCAAATGAGTCACGCAACATTACTGGCCAAGCCATTGTGCTGGACGGCGGCTGGACAGTGCAATAGGAGGAATGATGGCTGGATTTGATAAGGTAGTCGTAAGCTACGAAGAAGCAATGGCAGGACTGTGTGATGGCATGACCGTGATTGCCGGGGGCTTCGGTTTGTGCGGGATCCCTGAAGGTTTGATAAGCCAAATACGCCACATGGGCACAAAGGACTTAACCGTGGTTTCTAATAACTGCGGAGTAGACGGGTTTGGTTTAGGGGTTTTGCTTGAAGATAAGCAGATCCGCAAAATGGTGGCTTCCTACGTGGGAGAAAACGCCTTGTTTGAGCAGCAGTTATTGAGCGGTGGATTGGAAGTTGAATTAACCCCGCAAGGGACACTTGCAGAAAAAATGCGCGCAGGTGGAGCAGGGATCCCCGCTTTTTATACCGCGACAGGCGTTGGTACACCCGTCGCTGAGGGCAAAGAGGTAAAAATGTTTGGTGATAGAGAATATATTTTAGAGCCGAGTATTAGGGGAGACTTTGCCATTGTAAAAGCGTGGAAAGCAGACCGTTTTGGCAACTGTATTTATCGCCACACCGCCATGAACTTTAATCCAATGGCTGCAACAGCTGGAAAAATTACCGTCGTTGAAGTGGAAGAAATTGTAGAGCCCGGCGAAATCGAACCGAGCCAAATTCATACCCCCGGAATTTATATCGACAGAGTGATTCTAGGACAGTTCGAAAAACGCATCGAAAAACGTACTGTGAAGGAGCAAGCATAGTGGCATTAACCAGAGAGCAAATGGCCATGCGAGTGGCACAGGAATTAAGAGATGGGTTTTATGTCAACCTTGGCATTGGGATCCCCACGCTGGTGGCCAATTATGTGCCACAGGGCATGGATGTGATGCTGCAATCGGAAAACGGCTTATTAGGCATGGGCGCTTATCCGACCGAGCAGGAGGTGGATGCGGATATGATCAACGCGGGTAAGGAAACCGTTACGGCCCGTACAGGAGCTGCCATTTTTAGTTCGGCAGAAAGCTTTGCAATGATCCGTGGCGGTCATGTGGACCTGACGGTGCTTGGCGCTTTTGAAGTAGATCAGCACGGTAATCTTGCCAGCTGGATGATCCCAGGTAAGCTTATCAAGGGCATGGGTGGCGCGATGGATCTTGTCGCTGGGGCTAAAAATATAATTTGCACCATGACGCATGCGAATAAACAGGGCGAGTCCAAGCTGCTACAGCACTGCAGTTTACCGCTCACCGGCGTAAACTGTATCAATAAGATAGTAACCGATCTTGCGCTGCTTGAAGTCAAAGGTGGCGCGTTTCATTTACTTGAGCGAGCTCCAGGTGTTAGCGTCGCGGAAATACAAGCCAAAACCGCAGGCATATTGATCTGCCCTGATGACGTACCAGAGATGGTATTTAGCTAGGATTGCACTAAAGCTGAGTTACCACGCTATGCACGCAGCTGGCTGTAACGCTAGCTGCGCTACATTTGTTATTCTACGCTGCTGTCACAAGGTGGCTTGTAACCAAAATTTCTTCTCCGTTATCTAAAAATCCTATTTTTCCTTAATTATCCTTCCCCATGCTATAGCTTCTCATCGTAGTCATAAAATTGTAAAAAATAGTAAACACTTACCTGTAAAGCCTACCATATAAACCTTAAATTGGTACAATTGTTTATTACAATTTGCAAAGGACATTCAATGCAAGCTTCTTTTAGCGCACCAAAGGTGGGGCGGTGGTACCTTTTTATTACTGAGAGTTGGAAGATACTTTTATTATGGCTGAGTGGGGTATTTCTACTTATGTCATTTAGAGTTTTCTATCTCTTTAACTTTAAAGAAAAAGTATCGTATGATCTTACGATTGGCCAACTGCTTGATGCCTTAGCCACCGGTTTTAAATTTGACTCCTCTGCTGCTGGAGTTTGTCTCGCTATTCCTTTTTTGCTGAATTGTTTCCTACAACCTTTGCGATTAGATAATTGGGTTAGACGAGTACGCAATATGATAGGGCTAATTTATCTGAGTGTTTTTGTATTATTAGGAATCTGCGGGATAACTTATATCAGCGAGTATGGAACTCAATACAATTATTTTATGCTGGAAGGGTTATATGATGATCAGCAGGCTATACTGAGCACGGCCATTCAGCAGTATAAACCTTGGGGTAGTTTGTTGAGCATAGGTGTACTGCTAACTTGCGTGGTCGCATGGACTCGTTTTGTGGATAAGAGAAACTATCGCTTACTAATAAATATTTGTCCGAAGAGCAGAATCAAACAAGCAGTTATTTCGATATTGGTGTTTGTTATGTTCGTTTGCGCCGCTAGAGGTTCATTTGACTCCCGTCCTGCATCGAGAAAGTGGTCAGCTGTTACCACTGATCCATTTGTAAACAATTTAGTTATTAACCCATTTCGCAGTTTCTTCTACGCGATACAAGACTACGGTGAATTAAATCAGCTCACTACGTCAAGTACTAACCCTTATTTAGCCGATAAGCATGAGGTTGATGCTGCGCTGCTAAGTAATGAGACTCGTAGTATGGGGCCCTTAATTCAAAAACCTTCTCGCATTTTTTACATTGTGATGGAAAGCTTTGATTCTTGGCCTCTGCAGGATAAATATAGGGATTTGGCGCTAACAGAAAATTTTCATCGACTAAAAGCAAAGGGTATTTACGTTGAACAAGCATTGCCTGCTGCATCAAGCACAATGAACTCATTATCCAGTCTAGTTACAGGGATTCCATTTAGTGGTATTAACATGAGCCGTCTCACGAGTAAGGCTCATACTTACTCGCTAATCCATTTGATGGAGGGGCAAGGCTATACATCACAATTTTTTTATGGTGGCTTATTGTCTTGGCAAACAGTAGGTGATTTTATGAGTAGGCATGGCGTCGATCATATTTATTCGGCGGCAAATGCAGGAGGTAAGGGCAGTGCCGGTGTATGGGGGGTTGATGATGGGCAGCTATTTGATCTCGTTAGTCAGTCAGTGCCAGAAAATAGCTTTAACTTGATTATGACTACTAGCTATCATGGTCCATTTAATTTGGATTTATCAGCTAGTGATTATCCTTGGAAAAATGGTGACTACCCTGCTCAGTTTCAGCGGATGGGTGATGAGGTGTTATCTGCTAACACTCTTGGACACTTATGGTATTCCGATCAAATGATGGGACAGTTTGTAGATAATATGCAACGCAAATATCCTGACGCGCTATTTATCATTACGGGAGATCACTACAGCCGCCGCTATTTTCATGCTAAGCCTAACTTGTACGAACTTACTCACGTACCTATCCTTTTATTAGGTCAAGGGATTTCACCTAAATTAAGCAATCGAACAATTGCTTCACATATGGATATTACAGCTACAATTATGGACTTGATAGCGAGGCCCAACACATCATTTTCTAGTTTTGGCCATTCACTTGTTGGTTCTGAAGCACCAGAAAATGTTTTTGGATATAAAACAATTCGAGATACGGAGCGAGTTTGGAAACAAGGTGATGGTGAGCAGTTTTATAGCTATCAGGTTAACCTAAAACTGGGTGCTCAAAATGTTGAGCAGCAAGTACCAATCCTTGAATATCAAACTTATATGGCTGCTGCATGGCAATTACTAATGGGGAGTCCTACTCCTCATTAAATTACGACACGGGTCAATATTGACTGTTTAATTCGAAGGCCATACTAGTCTCCTGATTAGTATGGCCTTTAATCGTATTCGCATAAGTGCAAGTCAATATAGCGGTGAGACATGCCCTTTTGGATTACGCTATTTAGTCTTATTTTTAACCCGTAATGACTAAGATACTCACGCGCTACGTGCGTTCATCTCAGCAATAAACTTGTTCGAATCTTCAATAGAGCGGTTCATATCTGCGATTAGGGCGCTAATATCACGCTTTAACCCCGTAAACTCACCTTTAATAGCGCTTACCGCTTGTGCATTTAGGTTGTGCTTAAGGTACAGCACATTATCTTGTAGTGAGTCGAGCACGGGCTGCATTTTGGCTTCACTGCTGCGCATTGAGCGAAGTAAGCGTTCAAATTGGCGCTGTGTTTGACTTAATTGCTTAGCACTCTCGCGTTTTAGGTTTGCACTCGAATATTGCTCAAGTTCATCTTGCCACTCGTCAAATAGTGCGTTTGCCACGTCTTCCACTTTGTCTATGTTGCTACTTACTTCAGCTGCGGCGGCAAGGGATGATTGGTAGTCATCGTTAAGCAGGTTATAGGCTTCTTGTAATTCACCACCATTAAAATTAATTAAGGTGGTGAGTCTTTCTAATGCCGATTGAAACTCTTTTTGTGATTCCTCTTGGGACTCCTTTGTTTCTTCGACACGATCAACCAATATCTCGCGTTTATGCACACCAAACTTTTCCATGGTGGCGTAATAGGCACTTTGGCAGCCAGTAACGAGTAAAAGTAACACTGCGCTTAAGGTGAGTTTCTTCATTTGCACTCCCGGGCTCTAGAAGGTCAATAATCAGTAAGTGGCCATGTGACCGTCGTTATATATTACTATTTAGCGCTATAAATTATGGCGGGGATTGTTATGATGTGTAAAGTGATCCATGAATATTAACTTGATTATGATGCAAAGAATAACCGAAATGAAGGTCGTAGCACTGCGATTCTTACATTCTCAGCCTAGCTGGTGGCGCCGCTATAGTAAGCGGTGTATTGAGGACCAGATCACGGTCAACGCGGGCTATTTAGCGTATGTCACACTGTTATCGTTGGTCCCCTTAGTTGCGGTGGGTGTAGCAATTTTTTCGGCGTTTCCTGGATTTGAAGATACGCGTTTTGCAATTGAAAACTTTGTGTTCAATAACTTTGTGCCAACATCGACGGACACCATTAAAGAGCACATCAGTGCGTTTACTGGCAACGCGAATAAGATGACAGCTGTGGGGGTGAGTTTTTTGGCCGTCGTGGCTTTATTACTTATTCGTAATGTTGACACCACGCTCAACCGAATTTGGCGAGTGAAGCAAAAACGTCCATTGATGATTTCGTTTGCGATTTATTGGATGGTGCTCACGCTTGGCCCTGTGCTATTGGGCGCGAGTATTGGTATGACATCTTATATCGTTTCTTTAGTGACATTTGCCGATCAAGGGATCCCTGGGTTTAGTGGTGCACTAATTAAGATGTTGCCCTATTTAATTTCTATGGTTGGCTTCATCATGCTCTATACTTTAGTACCAAATACCAGTGTGTCATTTCGAGCCGCGGTTCCGGGTGCTTTGTTTGCAGCTTTGTTATTCGAGCTAACGAAAAAAGGCTTTGCATTATACATTAGCCATTTTCCCTCATACGAAGTCATCTATGGGGCACTCGCAACAGTACCTATTCTTTTTGTTTGGGTATATTTATCTTGGATAGTGGTGTTGTTAGGTGCTGAGTTTACCGTGTGCTTAACCCAAGATATGGAAGCTGCAGGACTAGATGCAAGCTCGGAGTTTGACCCACCAGACGCGCAGGGACTTTAGCTTTTACCGATAACGGTTAGCTTAAGCCCCCAAGGGGGAGTTATGAGCTTATTGTATCAACATGGCGATGCATTGCGTCGCTTTCATCTCGCGGTAGGTGAAGGACATCAATTGGGCATAGAGGAATATGGCTGCAGTGATGGCACACCACTTATCATGCTGCATGGTGGCCCAGGTCAGGGCCATTCTCGTAATGTGCTCGGTTATTTCAATCCACAAAAATACCGCATCATCCTGTTTAGTCAGCGAGGCTGTGGCAACTCAACGCCTGCTGACTTTGGTAATATAAATACCGCGAACCTGCTGAAAGATATTCACTCCATTCGTGCGCATTTAGGGCTGCAAAAGGTTGTACTCGCCGGGGAGTCTTTCGGTGCCATGCTGGCACTGCTTTATGCTGAGCAACATCGTGAAGATGTCTTGGGGATGGTGTTGTGGTCGAGTTTTTTGGGCAATGAGGCGGACCTTCATTGGCTTTATGGCAGCCAAGGCGCCCCCGCGCAAATTTATCCAGAGCAGTACCTTGCCTTTGCACAAGGTGCACAAACTGTGGAATCCTTGCTAGACCATTATCATTCGGCACTCTTTGGCGAGGATGAATTACTCAAAAGAAAAGCGGCGCAGCGCTGGTGTGAGTGGGATAATCTGATCACAACGGATAGCGATACGCAAGGTATTAGGCTCTGCAAAGCAGACAAGCAGCTCAGTAAAGCACAGCATATGGTGCATTTTTTTAGTCACCAGTGCTTTATCAAAACACAGCAAATTACGGCGGATGCACATCAGCTCAATCACTTACCTATCTGGTTTATTCACAGTCGGCATGATTTAATGTGTCGATACGCACCGGTTCATCAGTTAGCACAAAGTATTAAGGCGCAGTTGCTGATTTTGAATGGGGTTGGGCATTGTTGTGCTAACCCCGTTTATGCAGAAGCAATAAGGCGGGCGGCTGATCTATTACTGTGCAAAATTCAGCATCATTAGCAGTCACAAGAGGTAGGTAGTGCAAGGACTAATTCAAAGGGTCAGCGAAGCAAAGGTAGAAGTAGAAGGTAAGATTGTAGGTCAAATCGATCAGGGGATATTGTTACTATTAGGCGTTGAAAAGCCGGATACAAAGCAAACGGCGGATAAGTTACTGCACAAGGTAAGTAACTACCGTATTTTTACTGACGACAAGGGAAAAATGAATTTAAGTTTAAAAGACATTGAAGGTGAACTATTGGTTGTATCGCAATTCACCTTGGCGGCAGACACTAAAAAAGGCATGAGGCCAAGCTTTTCGAGCGCAGGGACACCTGAGCAAGCGAATACACTCTACGAATACTTTGTGGCTCAAGCTAAGGCTGCAGGGTTGAAAGTCGCGACGGGACAATTTGCTGCGGATATGAAGGTGAGTTTACTGAATGACGGCCCTGTGACTTTTAATTTTAGTGTTGAATAGTGATTTGACGAAAAAACTAGGGTCAGCCAGTGTTAGCGTTTAACCTCGATAATTATGTTGGCGTAGTCCGGCACTTTTTCGATAAAGGGCTTTTTACCAAAGTTGGTAATTAATAAGTGTTGAAGTTGCTTGAGCTGCGACTCATGCTCAGTTAAAAAGTTGATATACAGTCGGCCCCCATCATTAATCGCAGCTCTGAGTAGGCGATAAAACTGGTGCTGAAACAAGAAGATGGGGGGCTCAAGTTCGCTAAATAAATCGAGCACTATCCAATCGTAGCGTTTGCCTTGTTGCAACGCTTTAAATACATCAACACAATTAACATCGCACAAAGGGTCGCCGCCAAAGTAGCGTTTGTAACAATGGATCACATCTGGGTTGTTATCTATGGTGGTAATATGACAATTTGGATAAGTGGCATTGAGGTAATCACGGATTGCACCTGCGCCAAGACCCAGCTCCAGTACGCTGGTCGGCGGGGCGACTTGCTGCCAGCGACTCGCGAATGTTTTTAAATGAGGAAATAACAAGTGCTCCGGGTGGTTTAACTCCACAACGGATTGTAATGTGTTGTTTATCAGAAGCCATCTCAACGATTTCTCTTGCCGCACTTGGATGCTATTTCTGCCTTGTTTATGCCAATATAGCAAGTGTCCTAGTTGGTGGCTCCGGTCCACAAAATCGTTGCTGATAGTGCCTGAATGCGTAATAAATTCTCCCATGATAACATCATCATAGACGAGGATTTTGTGAATGCCAGCTTGTCCACCAGTTTTTACACTAAAGGATAAGTGTTTTGGCGCATTTTATTCCCTACACTGAGCTTATCTTGTAGGGTGTATCCGTACTAGATTCAAAGTCATTTAACAGGCTAATAACAAAACAGGAGTCAGTGATGTTTGAGGTAACTTCACCACAAAGCAGCGAAGATTGGCAAGCCTATTACCAGTTACGCTGGCAGGTGTTAAGAGCGCCATGGGATCAACCTCGTGGCAGCGAACAGGATGATTTAGAGCAAGAAGCTGAACATCGCTACATAAAAAATAATGATGGTGAAGTGCTAGGCGTAGCTAGGCTCCATTTTAACAATCATAAGCAAGCACAAGTACGCTATATGGCCGTTGCAGAAGGGCATCGAGGTCATCACTTAGGTAGCCGTTTGCTACACGAGCTTGAGGTTATTGCTTGGACGCAAAAAGCAGAAGAGCTGGTTTTGTATGCTCGCGAGCGCGCGTTATCATTTTACGAACGCCATGGTTATGAAGTGGTTGAAAAAGCACATTTAGCCTATGGCGATGTGCAGCACTGGAAGATGGTAAAACAACGTCCTACGGAGCCAGGCTGGTTTAGGCAGCCAGATTGGACCCATGTATTACAAAATACTTGGCGCGAGTCTATTCCAATCAGTGATGCGATGGGGATTAAAGTAGAAAGTTATACAGACTGGCAGTTTTCCACTAAGGCTGATTTAAAAGCGAACCTCAATTTACACAACTCGATGTTTGCAGGTTCTATATATAGCATGGCGACGCTAACGGGCTGGGGGGCGACTTATTTAGCACTTAAAGAGCTTGGGTTAGAGGGAGATATTGTGTTGGCTGACGCCAATATTAAATATCTAAAACCTTTAACCACGGCACCAGCGGCAACGGTTACCATTGCGGACTGTGAAGGTGAATTGCAAGCGCTAGAGACGGCTGGCAAAGCAAAATATGTGGTGCCAGTGAATGTCTATGATGGTGACATGCTAGTTGCTAAATTTGAGGGGCAGTTTGTGGTAATTAAACCGCAATAAGTAGAGAATTATTCTCAGCTTTCCAAACGAAAAAGCTCTGAGTGTTCAGAGCTTTTTTTGTATTCGAATGTGCTTAAAGAATATCTGTGAGCAGCACGCCAATACCGAGCCTTTGGGTATGTGTGTTATAGTCTATTAAGCTTTCGCCGTAGCCATTAAAGTATTGTGCGTAGCCGCGCAGCCTTCCCCAAATCGGGAATGACCAGTCTAATTGAATTGCACCGCGATTATCACTGTTTAAGTTATTGCGCCACATAAAGCCAAACTCATGCTCTTCGTGGCGATATACCCCACTAAACTCGAAGTGACCTAAGTACTCATCGATATTTGGATTGTCGTCTCCGCGTGGATCCAAGGCATCTTCTTTGTCGTCTTCGGGTAAGCGATACCAAGGTTTAAAGCTGAATACAAAGCCTCGGTTTTCCCAGATAAAATTCGCATAGATACGATTCCAAGAGCGGGAGTTTGGTTGACTGCGACCGTTAGATTGATGGGAAATCCCAAGTACAAAGGCCATCTCATCGCCCCACAGCACGTTTTCATCATCTAAAAAGTTAATCCAAAAGATTTCTGGTTCATAGTTGGTTTCACGAAATGGCGAAGACACATCTTTGTTATACAGCTGCCAATACGATTGCAGCGTAAAAGCAAAATAGATTGCCTGATCTTTATCCGAAAAGTTTTTATAAATAGGCGCTTTTAATGAGATTTGGTATTTGGCTTCAAAGTTGTCGATTGGCTCGCCGTCTTCATCGTCAATGGCTTTTAGACCGTCGAATGGTCTGCTGTTGACGTTGGTCATATAAGAAACTGGCAAAATATAGTTACGCTTATGTGGTGTTAATACATTACGGTTCTTTTCCGTTACACGTTCGCGCGCCATGCGTTTATCTAATTGGCTTAAGGTTTTATCTGCATCAGCCTCGGCACATTCGGTACGGACCTGCTCTATGGTTTTATCTTTTTCTCCAGTTAATACCGCGTTTAGCACGCACTGTTTGACTAAATCGATTTCATCTTCCTGTTGGGCTTCTTGAGCGTAAAGTGGCAAGGTAAGCAAGGCCAAAGCCGGTATTGATAAGTGTGTAAGTTTCATCCTGTGTGCGCCGAGAGTAAGTACAATTGATTACATTATTAACCAATGATAATGAAAGGGAAATGAATCTCGAAGGTCAAAAATGTCAGAAAGAAAAATACGTACGAATAAGAAAAAGGTGGCGGCTATCGCCGCCATACCTTAGTAAGCGTTAAGCTAAACAAGCAGAGCTTATTTGCTTTGACTTACTCTCACGCAATAAAAGTACTCAAGTTAAAGCGTTTCAACCTGAGTAAAAAACTTATAAAGCTCAGTACCTTGATTCACACTAGCAGAGGCAAAGTGCAAAATGGCGATGGCATCTTCGTCTAACTTGATCTCATTTAAGGGCGTTTCTGATAAATAGCGCTCCATTCTGAGAATTTTGGCGATGGTTTGACCCGCCTTGATATGCTCTCCAAGCTTTGCCGTATATTCCACCATACCACCCATTGGGGCATAAAAGGCGCGATAATTTTCTAGTCGACAGACGTAACGGGTGATGTCTTGCGGCATAAAGTGTGCATCTTGAAAGGCCTGTTTATAGTTCAGGTAGCTCAAAATGCTATTAGCGTCATTCAATGCTTCCGCTAAATCAATTTTTTCTTGAGAGCCAAGCTCAACCGTAAACGCTTCGGTTAATACTGGGATCTCTCGGCCTATAGCCTGATAGGCTTGCTGCAAGTTCCACCATGGACAAAAACTGGCTTCATCCATTGCTCCATCAAAGTCACTTGGAATAAGTAACACATGTGGAATATCAAAATATCGAGCGCTGTTTTTTGCATACTCAGGACAATACAGGTGTTTTGCTGAAATTGGTCCCGTGTGTAGGTCTAAAACAATGTCAGCCTCATGAGCTAGACGCTGTAAATTCAAGGCGATGCGCTTACCTGTCGTCAACCTATCTAAGGGCCCATCAAGTAGTGTTTGGGTGCGCTCAACTAATCGTTGGCGAAATTGCTGAGCGATTTCTGTTATTGATAGCGTCGGGTTTTGCTCCACAAACTCGGCAACCAACCCGGAATGGTTGATGTACATTCGATTCCAATTCGTGCCTGTAATTGGATCAAAACGTCCTAAGGTAAACTCACCAGATTTCTGATTACAACCAATCGGGTTTGCGTAAGGCACTAAGGTGATGTCCGCTTTTAATGACAATTGCTTCAACTGTTCCAGCAGTTGATAAATCACTGCATTACCTTGCACTTCAGCGCCATGCATATTTGCTTGGATATACACCTTTGGCCCACTGCCATTGCCTTTGATGCGATAGACTGGAATAGTCAAAGGCAAGCCGTTGGCAATTTCACCAACCTGAATATGTTGTTGTGTAATGGTATTCATGTTTACCTCAAATAACTTGAAGCGGGCTCTGCTTCACGGACACAGCTGATTTCTCCAGCTGAGATGATGTACTCAGCTGGGAGCTCATGACATAAAAAGAACGGCATACTTTCGGTGTAGCCGTAAGCGCCACACTGACTGAAAACAAGCCAATCGCCATCGGCACTGTCGCTTGGTAAGGCTAGGGTGCCTAATTTATCCAATGCTGTGCAAAGTGGACCATGAATATGAAAGTCTATGGTCTCAGCTTGAGACTGGCGTAACAATTCAGCGGGGAAAGCTTGCCCGGTAACCGCTGGACGCAGCAGGTGATTGACACCGCCTGCGACAATCAGTTGTTGTGCACCGTAGTTTTGCTTTTGTTCCACCACAGGGTTGAGATAAAAACCACATTCGCCAACCGCATAGCGGCCTAACTCCATCCATAATTCTTGCACTTGCGTGGCGGATTTTATCAATGCGAGCGTGTCTAATAATTTCTGCCAATCGAGAGAAGGGCTTTGCCTATCATAGGGAATGCCAAGGCCGCCACCTAAGTCGAGTACCTTTAGAGTAATCCCTAAATCAGCAGCGAGCTGAACTAAAGGTGCAACCATAGCCTGCCAAAGTTCAGAGAGTGTATCGCTGCAGAGCATATTGCCCCACTGGAAAATATGCAGTCCGACAAAGTCTAGGTAGGTGTAGTCACTTAAAGTTAGGGCTTGCCACTGCTCTGCGCCAAGACCAAAAGGAGTCAGCGTATTGCCACCAAGTGGATTGTGCTCTGCTTTATCAAAGCGTAACTGCACCCGCAGTAAAACTTCAAATTGAAGCTCAAACTCTTCGGCCACTTGATTTAACCAGCGTACTTGATTGTGACTTTCAGCCACGAAAATACGTACGCCTTGTGTGGCAAAATGACGGATCTGCTTTAGCGATTTGGCAGGACCTGTGTTGAGCACGCGTTCAGGTGCGATCCCTTGAGATAACACCTGATCAAGCTCGCCGCTAGATGCCACATCAAAGTTAAACCCAGCGTTATCTAGGGTTTTAATGATATGTGATAACGGATTCGCTTTTACGGCATACCAAAGCTTAACGATTTGCTGATCAACTAAGGGCTTAACATGTGCACTTAGCTTATCTAAATCGTAGCAAAAGAATGGCGTATCTTGTTGCTGGATCAATGCCTCAGCTGCGGTTCGCTGTGACGTGCTCAACCAAGTCATTAGCGTAGAACCTCTTCCAGCGCCAGTGATGCATCACTTTGTTCATCACGGTATTTTACGATAAGTGCGCATGACATACTTAGTCCTTGCTCGCGCGCCCACTCACTTGAGGCTGGACGAGAGCCTGGGATCACTATCGCGTTTTCAGGGATGGCTTCACCTTTGTCAAGCAAGCGCTCGTTCACGCAGTCATAGACAGGAATACTTGCTGAAAGGCGCACACCCGGTGCTAATACGGCACCGCGTTTAACAACAACCCCTTCAACCAATACACAGCCTGCACCAATAAAGGCATCGTCCTCAACAACAACAGGGCTTGCTCCAACTGGTTCTAATACACCACCCACTTGCACCGCTGCGCTAAGGTGGACATTTTTACCAATTTGCGCGCAAGAACCAACCAACGCATGACTATCTACCATAGTACCTGAATCAATATAGGCACCAATGTTGACATAAGCCGGTGGCATAATGATTGTGCCCGCTGCGACGTAAGCGCCACGTCTTACACTGCTTCCGCCAGGAACCATACGAACGCCATCTTGGGCAGCAAATCCGCGTGGTGCTAAGTTGTCTTTATCAACAAATCCACCTGGGAATTCTGTATTTACGCCATTTCTAAATGCCTCAAGGATCCCGTGTTTTACTTCTACGTTAGCATGCCAATGGCCTTGCTCATCCTGTGTTGCCGCACGTACTGTGCCATTTTCTAAATCGTTTAGTAGGGTTAACCAGCTCATGTTTACTGCCTTAATTCCAAGATAAAATAGTTTCGTTCGCGCGAGTGATCGCATCGGTATGGGTGAGTTCCAAATGTGTCAGTGGCGGGCGCAAGTTTGGACTTGTGAGCTTCCCTTGCAAGTGCATTAACACTTTGACTGGTATGGGATTTGCCACTGCAAATAAGCTATTTGCAGCTTCTGACCAAGTGGTAAATAAATTAGGAGAGGTGCCGCTTAACGAGCGCCTTACAAATTCTGCGGTTTGCTGTGGCCATGCGTTTGCTGCAACAGACACCAGACCCGTTGCACCTGCTTGTGCAAAGTAGGGCATAAGGCCATCGTCGCCGCTATAGATGGCGACATCAGGCGCTGCCTGACGAAATGCTTCAAAGGTGGCAATATCACCACTGGCTTCTTTTAGTGCCCACAGATTAGGGTGGCAAGCTAGTTCGCCGAGTAGGTCAGGGGCGATAGCAACGGCACTGCGACCGGGTACATTGTAGAGCATGCAAGGGTTATGGCTCTCATCGAGTAGCGTACTAAACCAATGCGCCAGACCAACTTTGCCGGGCTTTGCGTAGATTGGTGAGCCAAGTAAGAGCGCATGAATGGGCTGCGAATTACAAAAGCGCACCCATTGTGTTTGCTGCTCAAGATTACTGCCGCCAACGGCAACCATGAGCGGTACGCTTGGGGCGAGCTGGCAAACAAACTCAACGATTTGTTGCTGTTCTTGTTGGGTAAGCGCAAGGCCTTCGCCGGTACTGCCTAGTAAAAGAATACCGTTACGAGCTTGCTCTTGATCGCGTACCAGCGTCGTTAATGCGTTAAAATCAACCTGATTTTCAGCATCAAAAGGCGTTACTAAGGCCGTCCACAATGGATAGTCAGATAAGTTGAATTGTGATTTCATCTCTACCGAACTTAAATCATGTTCGGAGTTAGGAGGGTGTCCAAACTTCGAACTGTTAAAATTCGAAGAGCAATGGACTTAAAAAGGATAAGGCAGCCAATGGCCTTATTTTTCTAAGACCAGAAGCTCTCCACCAAGTATGTTGGTGACAGTCGCTGGGATTCAGCCCAGTCGCCCGAAATGAGTATTAGCAAACAATAACTCAATTTCTCGGCGTATATTCCCCTCACTAAGCTGCAACGGAGTTTGCTCTCCTTCACTTAGTTACCTGAATAACGCACCTCTTCCAGCCCTCAATTTGACGCCGTGGCATCAAACTATCTAAATAGGGTGAACGCGCATTGAAACATTTTGGCCGTCTAGGTGTCAAGCATCGGACTGTAAATAATGCGATTGTTAACTACACTTAACATTGCAGCTGAGACAATGCTATGAGATGAAAAACAAAAATATGTCGCTAATAAGTAAAGTTAAAAATCGTTATATCGGGGCATTACTTGCTATGGCTATATTGTTGTCGATGGCGATGGGGGTTATGCAATATCTACTGTATCAGCAGAGCTTAGATGCACACGTAATTAATATTGCGGGTATGCAGCGGATGTTGTCCCAACGTATCGCGCTATATAGTGCGCAAGACAATCAACGAGATAGTGAAGCGCTACGTCAAGCCATTGATAAGTTTGAAAGTAATCATGAGTTTTTAACTAAAACAGAAAGTAGTGGAGAGGCTATTTATCTGAATGAGACGCTTGCAGCGCTTTACTACCAAGGGCCGGTGCAGTTGGATTTGCAAAGTACTACTTTTGTCACTTTATCAAGGTCTCGGTTACAGCAATCCACTCCTCAATTAATGGAGCAAATCTTTACTGCGTCTCAGCATATACTCCCAAACCTGAATGATGCCGTTTCACTATTCGAGCAGCATGCGCGAAGTAAAACAGAGATGGTGAGGAAAATAGAATTGTTAATCTGGCTACTTGGACTGTTGCTACTGTTTATAGAAGCGAAACTTGTATTTCGCCCAATGGCGCGAGAAATTGCTGAAGCACTCGATAAATTAGAGGCGGCAAGAAAGCTTGCTGACGATGCATTACACTCAAAATCACGATTTTTAGCACGCGTTAGTCACGAGCTAAGAACACCATTGCAGGCCATTCAGGGGTATTTAGATGAATATCTGAGGAGCAAAGACACGCAGCAATTACAGCATGTGAAAAGCGCAGCAAATCAATTGGATGTATTACTTTATTCTGTTCAAGACTTTAATAACCTTTCCGAGCAAGAAGTGGTTATTGAGCATCATCAAGTCGCATTGCGAGAAGTAATAAAATCAGCCTGTATTGCCTTTCAACTTACCGCACACAAAAAATCTCTCGCTTTTAATTTGGCATTGAGTAATGAGTTAGATGTGGCTTGTTATTGTGATTGTAAGCGTGTTGGTTGGTTGATCAGTGAATTGGTTAATAATGCAATTAAATTTACTGAGCGTGGCAGCATTCAAGTATTTGCGGATTTGGTTGTAGATGAAGATACACCATATTTAGAATTTATCGTTGAAGATACTGGGCCTGGGTTCGACTATCAGCAGTTACGAGAAGCTGTGCATAGCGAGCATTTTCAAGGCACGCAGTTAGGGCTGAAGCGTTGCCAATTACTCACCTCAGCGCTTGGAGGACGATTAGATTTTAGTGCAAGGGAGCCAATCGGTACAAGAGCAATCCTGAGAGTCCCTATTGAAATTGACAATCAACAGGTACCGGCTCATACAATGGAGCAGGTGTCGGCTCGCATTTTACTGGTGGAAGATAATTTACTAAATGCACGCGTGATTGAAAAAATGCTTCAGCCCATAGCAAAATTGGTAGCGCATGTCGAACATGGTGAAGGTGCCCTTGAAGTATATGAGGTGGGTAAGTTTGATATCGTGCTAATGGATTTGAATATGCCTGTGATGGATGGCTTTGAAGCCACTGAGCGTTTGAGAAAGCTAGATCCAGCTGTGCCTATTTTGGTCGTGACCGCAAATACCAATGCGGAGGATCTGGATAAGGTCTACGCACTTGGCGCAACGGCTCATTTGTATAAGCCGTTGCAACCGGATGTGCTGCATAGCAAAGTGGCGCTATTACTGAATAAGTGTGGAGACTTAGTCTCGTCTTAAACGAATATTTCCAACTCCGACTTCTGCATCGATGGAATACTGGCCTTGACCACGATAGTCTGTTGTCGAGCCAACCATACTCTTTTCGGAAGTTTCTACGTTGCCAAAACCTGACATTGCCGTTTTACCAACACCTGAATCTAAAGACACTTTTTTGAAATCGGTGGTGGTAGTCTCAATTTTAATTTTTCCTACGCCTACCTCTAAATCAGCAGAGTTATTAAGATCTTGAATATCAATTTTGCCAACACCAACCTCAACATCTAAAGCCAAATTAACAGGCACCTTAACTTGCCAAGATAGTTCATAATCATCCGAATTGATCTCAAGTGATAATTTATCCCCTGATGTGTTGCTGTTTAGGGTGGCCTCACTCACATCTGGCTTACCAAACCAACTGTCTGACTCTTTCGGTTCAACCAAAATTTCGACCTCTATGGTGTCGCCGTTGTAAGTTTGTAGGTCGATTTTACCTACGGCAATATCCACTTCTAACTCGGCTAGGCTATTGCTTGGGAATGATGCTGTAATGGTTTTTGAATCTTCTGCTTGTGCAGTCATTGCCGCTGCACTTAATGCTAAAACTAACGCTACCTTTTTCATTATTTTTTACCTTCAACGAGAGTGTTTGAAAGGTAAGTCGCACATAAAAATGAAAAGGTTTAAAAAGATTTTTATTTTTTTAGGGCGTGTTAATGGAAGTATCTGTTTAACACGCCTACAAAGTAAACTGCTTACCTCTTGGCAAGGTAGCGCTGAGTGTTATAGTCGGGTGACTGAATAACCATTGTTTTTAAGCTGCTCAACAAGGCCATATTTTTCAACAAGATGTAATGCACCAACGGCAATAAACGTTGATTCATTGGGGAGCTGCTTTTTAAGCATTTTCACCCAGTTATTATTGCGTTCAATGATCATCAATTGCTCGGCTAATTTGCCATATTTATCATCCGAAAAACTTACCTGATAGTAATGGGATAACTTCTCTAAATCGCCGCTTCGCCATGCAGAAACTAAATCCAAGAAGTAGGTATTCAAATCTGACATCTGTGCAAATGTTTCCTTGAGCATAGCGTCACTATGAATACTCAGCTGACTGAACATTTCAAGCTGATATTCTAAGGTTTCAAATTCACCAATTGGGATCTTCTTTTCGTTTGCGTAGGCAATTACTTGTTTATCGATGCCATTGGTATCGGTAAATCCAAGCTTTTGATATTCCAGTTGTAGCATAGTTATCATCACGGCCCATGGCGCATAGCGTTCAAATAAGGCGATATCTATCTGCTTTTTGGAAAAGTAGTCTTGTAGCTTCTGATAGACTTCTGCAGAGAGCTGATCTTTTAGTGTTTGGTTGTTTTTTAACAGCATAAATGGCATGGAGCGCTGTTGGATCGCAAATGGAGAAAGCGCCTCTAAGTTCACTTCAACCATGACTCTATCACTACTCGCAATGGCGCTTTTTACCTTGGCTGGTAAACCATGCATTTGTTCGTCACCGACGTGGACGGTACCAAATAAGTACGACGTTTTGTTGTCCTTTTCTACTTTCCACAGGCCAACTTCTGCGTTGGCGAGATTACTGAAAAGGCTTAAGCAAAGATAAATAAATAACAATGGTGAAAATACTTTAACCATAGTAATGATCCCTGTTGGTTTTAAAAAGTCAGTCTGCGATATCGAAATGTGAATGTCACTAAAAAATGAAGTACGCTTGGGCGGTAGAAAAAATTTCATATGGGCAAATCGGGAAAGTAAATTTTTCGTTATATCGAAACTGAACCAATAGAAAATTCGCATTTTAAAATGTGTGGTTGTTTTAATTCTTTAGTTTGTGGTTTTTTGGTTTTTTTATGCGTTAAACTCGGATTTTTAATTTTAAATAGCATAGTTTTTTGTGTTGACTTCAGTGTGCAAGGCGCGGTATTAATAGAAAAAGAGGCAGCACAGTGCTTACACTGAATGATTGCCAAGTTTAAATTTACGGAATTCAAGCAATGTTACTAACAGCAACTCTACTAGTCGTGATTATCAACGTGGTGATTATTATTACCGCGGGGGCTAGTTAGTGCTGTAAGAAAAGTATCAGCATAAACGCCCCCCGCACCAAAAGGTTCGGGGGGCGTTTTCGTTTTAGGGCATAAAAAAGGCAACTGAGAGCAGATCATGAGCAATTCAACAACCGGCGCACAACTTGTTATCAAGGTGCTAGAAGAGCAAGGCGTTAAACACGTATTTGGTTATCCTGGTGGTGCCATCATGCCCATTTATGACGCTTTGTATGGCGCGCCAGTTAAGCACTACTTGACTCGCCATGAGCAAGGTGCTGGTTTTGCTGCTGTTGGGTATGCTCGCAGTACAGGTAAGCTTGGGGTTTGTTTTGCCACATCTGGACCTGGCGCTACAAATCTTATCACCGCACTTGCTGATGCCATGATGGATTCAGTTCCGCTACTGGCTATCACTGGGCAAGTGCCGACCGCTGCTATCGGTTCGGATGCCTTTCAAGAGGTGGATGTACTGGGCATGTCTTTGTCATGTACTAAGCACAGCTACATGGTTGAGCGAGCGGAAGACTTGGCTGAGATATTACAAGAAGCCATGTACTTAGCGCAGTCTGGTCGGCCCGGTCCGGTGTTGGTCGACATTCCTAAAGATATCCAGCTAGCTAAAGTGCCTTTTCATCCTTTTGCTGCGCCACAAGACGAACAGCCCAGAGTTTCGCAAACTGAAGTAGCAAAAGCCAATCAATTATTATGTGATGCTAAACGGCCGGTTGCTTACATTGGTGGCGGTGTACAAAGTGCCGATGCGCAGTCGCAGCTGATGCAATTTTTAGAAAAGACCCATATGCCGGCAGTATCGACGCTAAAGGCTTTGGGCAGCGTAACGCCGGACTATGATTATGACTTAGGAATGCTAGGTATGCACGGTACTCAGGCGGCGAATCTGGCGGTTCAGCAATGCGACTTATTGGTATGTATCGGGGCACGGTTTGATGACCGTGTAACGGGGAATTTGGCAAAGTTTGCTGCAGGGGCAAAGGTGATCCATTTAGATATCGACCCTGCAGAAGTGGGTAAACGTAAACCCGCGGCTGCTTCGCTTATTGCAGATTTAAAACAGTCATTGCCGCAACTTGAATGTGTGGTTACTAATAGCGAATGGCTAGAGACCATCGAAGCACTGCAACGTCAACATGCATGGCGTTATGACTATCCTGGCGAAAAAGTATTTGCACCGTATTTGTTAAATCAACTTAGTCAAAAGCTACCCAATACAGCGGTAGTGTGCTGCGATGTAGGCCAACATCAAATGTGGGTAGCGCAGCACATGAAATTCAGTCATCCAAGCAATCACTTAAGTAGTGGCGGTGCAGGCACGATGGGATTTGGCTTACCAGCTGCAATTGGTGCACAGATAGCACGTCCAGATAACACGGTGATCACGGTATCTGGCGACGGCTCCATCATGATGAATATTCAAGAGTTAGCAACCATCCGCCGTAATAACCTGCCAGTTAAAATATTGATATTAGACAATCAAAGGCTGGGTATGGTGAGACAGTGGCAGCAACTCTTTTTTGACGGTCGTTACAGTGAAACCGACCTGTCAGACAATCCAGATTTTGTCTCTTTGGCTGCCGTGTTCGGTATTCCTGGGCAGACAATTACTCATGCAAACCAAGTAGATGACGCCGTTGACGCCATAGTGAATGCGCAAGGGCCCTATATTTTACATGCTTGTATCGACGATAAAGAAAACGTATGGCCGCTTGTTCCACCTGGTGCTGCCAATGATGAAATGATGACGGAGAGCCTTTCATGAAACACCATTTAACCGTTGCAGTAAAACAACAGAGCATCGCAGTGGAGCGCTTTTTACGCGTAGCCAGACATCGCGGATTTCGCTTAACGAATTTGGAATTACAAGGTCAAGATGACTTATTCCACGTCAAAATGACGGTAGATAGTGACAAACCTATCTATTTATTAACCTCACAACTGAGTAAGCTAGTAGAAGTGCAAGCGGTTGACTTGCATACACTACAGAAACAGGCAATTTAGAAGAATTAAGGTAGTTAACAATGACACAAACATCAGAAGTAATTTGGCATAACGGTGAAATGGTTCCTTATTTTCAAGCGACCACCCATGTGCTTAGTCATGCTTTACATTATGGCAGCTCAGTTTTTGAAGGGATCCGTGCTTACGATACGCCAAATGGTCCAGCTGTTTTCCGCTTAACCGATCATATTCAGCGCCTCTTTGATTCCGCGAAGATCTACCGTATGGAAATTCCTTTTACCAAAGAGGAAGTAATCGCAGCGTGTAAAGAGACTATCCGCGCAAATGACTTTACCAATGCTTACCTTCGTCCATTTGCATTTTTAGGTCATGTAGGTCTTGGTTTAAATCCGAAATCGCACCGTGCAGACATGACAGTCGCTGCGATGGAATGGGGTGCATACCTTGGTGAAGAAGGCTTAGCACAAGGTGTTGATGTGTGTGTTTCTTCTTGGAGTCGCCTCGCACCAAATACCATGCCTACTGCGGCTAAAGCGGGTGGTAACTACTTATCTTCACAGCTTATTTCAGGTGAGGCGAAGCGTAATGGTTATGTTGAAGGGATCGCACTTGATGTTAATGGTTATCTGAGCGAGGGCGCTGGTGAGAACTTATTTGTTGTGAAGAAAGGCGTGCTTTATACCCCGCCAACCACAGCTTGTATTCTACCTGGTCTTACGCGCGACACGATCATCCATTTGGCGAAAAAACGCGGCTATGAAGTACGTGAAGAGCCGATCGCTCGTGAAGCGCTTTATCTTGCTGATGAGTTCTTTATGGTTGGTACCGCAGCGGAAGTAGTACCTGTTCGCAGCGTAGACAAAATTACCGTGGGTAATGGTGGTAGAGGTCCAATTACGGAAGAGTTACAGCAGGCCTATTTCGCTTTGGTTAAAGGTCAAGCTGATGACGAAAATGGCTGGTTAGAGTACGTAAGCGAATAATTTTATTGGTATCGGGGTCAAACGCCCCGAACAAAAGCGCATTGTAAATTGTGGGAATGAGGAACTCGGCATAGCCGAGAAAAAGGTGAAACATGGCTAAATTACGGAGCAAGACAACTACTGAGGGCAGACAACGCGCGGGAGCTCGTGCATTGTGGCGAGCAACGGGAATGACGGACAGTGATTTCCATAAACCGATCGTTGCGGTCGTGAATTCATATACCCAATTTGTTCCGGGTCATGTTCACCTCAATCAACTTAGCGCATTGATGGCTGATGCGATAACAGAAGCAGGCGGCGTACCTCGCGAATTTAATACCATTGCTATTGATGATGGTATCGCCATGGGTCACGGCGGCATGCTTTACTCGCTTCCGTCTCGAGACTTAATTGCAGATTCGGTAGAGTACATGGTTAACGCTCATTGTGCCGATGCTATGGTCTGTATTTCTAACTGCGACAAAATCACCCCAGGCATGCTACTTGCGGCACTGCGGTTGAATATTCCGGTGATCTTTGTTTCCGGCGGCCCGATGGAAGCGGGAAAAACTCGTTTAGCGGATATCGATCTAAAATTGGATCTTGTCGATGCCATGGTAAAAGGTGCAGATCCGACGGTGAGTGATGAAGACTCTGAGCAAGTTGAGCGCTCTGCTTGTCCTACTTGTGGTTCGTGTTCAGGCATGTTTACTGCCAACTCCATGAACTGTCTTTTAGAAGCGCTGGGCTTAGCGTTACCTGGTAATGGTACGACACTAGCGACACACAAAGACCGCCAACAGCTTTATTTGGGCGCAGCAAATCGCATCATGGCTTTATGTGATGAGTACTATGGTAAAGACAACGAGCAAGTGCTGCCACGCAACATTGCTAACCAAGCCGCATTTATGAACGCCATGACATTAGATATCGCGATGGGCGGTTCATCCAATACCGTGCTGCATTTATTGGCGGCTGCGCAAGAAGGCTTTGTCGATTTTGATATGAATGACATAGACCGCTTATCTCGTAGCACACCCTTTTTGTGTAAAGTTGCTCCGGCAACACAACAGTATCACATTGAAGACGTTCACCGTGCTGGCGGCATTATGGCCATTCTCAACGAGCTGGCCAGAGGCGATAAATTGGACCTGTCGGTGGGGCATGTTGCTGGCGGAAATCTAGGTGAAGTTATTGCGCGTTGGAATGCCGCAGACAGTGATAACGAACGGGCACAAACTTTCTATCGCGCGGGGCCTGCTGGGATCCGCACTACCCAAGCTATGAGCCAAGAGTATCGCTGGGATGAGCTTGATTTAGACCGTGAAGGCGGCTGTATTCGCTCTATCGAGCATGCCTTTAGGCAAGATGGCGGCCTTGCAGTATTAAAAGGTAACTTAGCGCCTGATGGTTGTATCGTGAAAAGTGCCGGGGTGGCCGATGAAATGCTGCGCTTTACGGGGCCCGCTGTAGTATTTGAATCTCAAGACGATGCCGTCGAGGGAATACTGGGTGGCCAAGTTAAGAAAGGTGATGTAGTGATCATTCGCTACGAAGGGCCTAAAGGTGGTCCGGGTATGCAAGAAATGCTGTATCCAACTAGCTATCTTAAATCGATGGGGCTAGATAAAGACTGCGCTTTACTTACCGATGGTCGTTTTTCCGGCGGTACTTCTGGACTTTCTATTGGCCATGCGTCTCCAGAGGCTGCCAGTGGTGGCAATTTGGCGCTGGTTGAAAACGGCGATGTTGTTGCCATCGACATCTATAACCGCAGCATTGACGTTAAATTGGATGACACCGAGTTGGCGCTGCGCCATGAAGAGCAACTCGCTCGTGGTAAAGAAGCGTACAAACCAGTTAACAGAGAACGTTATGTGAGTCCCGCACTAAAAGCCTATGCACTGTTAGCAACGAGTGCCGACAAAGGCGCGGTACGTGACTTACAAAAACTAGAGGAGTTAGGCTAGCGATGGTTTCCCAAGAGCTTGATTACTTTAGAGCCATTATTCAGGCGAATGTGGCACCGCTCGTTGAGGTAACGCAAGTGAATCAATTAGAGCAAATGTCCGCCCAGCTTGGTAACCAAATTTGGCTAAAAAGAGAAGATCAACAGCCGGTCTATTCTTTCAAATTGCGTGGTGCGTATAACAAGCTACGTCAGTTGCCGAAAGGAGCGCGGGTGTATACTGCTTCTGCGGGTAATCATGCTCAAGGGGTTGCACTAAGTGCAACGCATCTAGGTCAGCACGCCACCATTGTAATGCCTGTGACTACGCCAGAGATCAAGGTCAACGCGGTTCGTAAGCTCGGTGGTGAAGTGATCTTACACGGCCATCACTTCGATGCGGCAAAGCAGTACGCGCTAGATCTTTGTGCAGCGCAAAGTGGTGTTTTTGTCCCGCCGTTTGATGATAAAGATGTGATCATCGGCCAAGGTACGGTGGCGCGAGAGTTAATTCAGCAACTTGATGAACTAGATGTCGTATTTATTCCCGTAGGAGGTGGTGGTTTGCTTGCGGGAATGGCGGTGTATTTGAAGTCACTTCGCCCTGATATCCGTATTATTGGGGTAGAAGCTGAGGACAGTGCATGCCTTAAAGCCGCGCTTGAAGCGGGAGAACCCGTGGAGCTTGAGCGAGTCGGAGGCTTTGCGGACGGCGTGGCGGTAAAGCTTATTGGTACAGAAACTTTTCGATTAGCACAAAAGTTCTGCGACGAAGTCGTGACGGTTAATGCCGATGAAATTTGTGCGGCGGTTCAAGATATTTTTGTGGAGACGAGAGCAACTGCAGAGCCTTCCGGCGCGTTATCAACTGCGGGCTTGAAGAAGTGGCTCGCGCAAACGGGCGAAAAGGGGCTGAGTGTTGCGGCTATCTTGTCAGGCGCAAATTTAAACTTCGATCGGTTGAGGTATATCGCCGAAAGAACGGCGCTAGGTGCTAAACATGAAGCATTGCTCGGTGTGACTATTCCTGAAGAAAAAGGCAGCTTTAAGCGTTTTTGTCACTCTCTTGGTGGCCGAGCGATCACTGAGTTTAACTATCGCTATGCCGGCTGTGGCGAAGCGCAAATTTTTGTTGGTGTTGGACTTAGAAATGGCCAGCAAGAGCTAACTGAGTTAACCGCTTCGTTGCATCAAAACGGCTACCTGTTTGATGACTTATCAGATAACGAACTGGCAAAGTTACATGTGAGATATATGGTAGGCGGCAAACCGCCGAGCGTCATGAATGAACGTTTATTGCGGTTTGAATTTCCTGAATATCCGGGCGCATTAGCGCGCTTTTTAGACATGCTCGGCTGTAATTGGAATATTACTTTATTTCATTATCGCAATCACGGTGCGGCACAAGGCAATGTGTTAGCCGCTTTTGAAGTAGAGCCCAGTGATTATGAGCGCTTTGATGAACATCTTGCAAAGTTAGCGTATCAATTTCAAGAAGAAACAGATAACCCGTGTTTTACACGCTTTTTGCATGGCGAGCAGTTAGCAAAGCAAAAGGCTGGATAATAAGTACTGAATTAGGTACGCTGGCCATGAAAGTACCGAATTTTATCAGTGAATTATATGATTAGAAAAAGAACAAATAAGGACATCTTCATAACGTTAGTTGCAAGGCTTTTACTGCTTGCGGGCTTATATTTTGGTGCGAGCGCGCTTTGGCCAGATCTGTTTGAACACACACTTTTCTTGCCAATTGCGTTTGCAATAACAGTGATATCGGTCGTATTCCAAGGTGGTACAGGTACCAACAGACGCCCAGAGCAAATGTTATTAAAAGAGGGCGAGAAGTTAATGCTCATCTACGGGGCAAATAAAATTATGATGCCAATAGCGCAAGTTGAGTCTGTCGCTATTGATGATAATTACCTTGGGATCATCGAGAAGAATAATGGTAATGGCTATGACATTATGTGCAAAGGCAGCCAGGAGCAGATCTATCATCACCTTAAGAACATACTAGGTACACATATAGAGAATTGCAAAGTACAACTACTTTGAATCCTAGTCAGTTAAAATAGTACTTAACTCACTTTCATATTCAATACTTACCCAATCTTAATGGCAGCCTGAGCACCTTAAACTATAGTTAGCTATTATCAGTTGAAAAACGCAAGGATATGATGTTTAGGTACTATGTTGCGTTATTACTTTTATTTTTGAGCACTCAAATTGCAGCCCTTGAAAAAGTCACATTACAGTTAAAGTGGACACATCAATTTCAGTTTGCTGGTTACTATATGGCAAAGGAAAAAGGGTTTTATCATAGGGAAGGGTTAGACGTTCATATTCTTCCTGCCGATCCCAATAATCCTAACGTTGATTTTCGTGTGTTATATGGTCAAGCTCAGTTTGGTGTGTTTCACTCAGGCCTCTTAAAACAAAGACTCAATGGTAAACCCTTTGTGGCGCTTGCTGCGATACTACAGTCTTCTCCTTATTGTTGGATGGTAAGAGCCGACAGTGATATTTATGTTCCTCGTGATTTTCAGGGGAAACGCCTCAGTCATTTAGGACACACAGAAAACGGTGAGTTGCTCATGATGTTGCAACGTGCCGGCGTCAATACACAAAATATGCGCTTGTATTCAGGCAATGAGCCACTGAAAGACTTTATCGCTGGTAAATTTGATGCGATGCAAGTTTATAGCACCAATGAGCCCTATGCAGTACAGCAAAGCGGTCTATCAACCCGTGAAATTTGCCCAAAGCAGTTTGGTTTAAACGTTTATGCTGACGTGCTCTTTACTACGGAAAGCGTACTAGAAAACCGCCCTGAGCTTGTTAAACGCTTTCGTCGTGCGAGCCTTAAAGGTTGGCGATACGCTATGTTACATCTAGAAGAGACTTTAGCGATAACTAAGCAGCAATACGCTACCCAAAAACCCCTAGAACAGCTCGCATTTGAGGCAGAGAAGTTAAGGGAATTCATAAAGGTGGCTAATATTCCAATTGGAACAATGTCAACGGCAAAATGGCAATGGATAGCACAGCTATATCACTTAGATGTGAGTCAGTTTCATGAACACAAAGCGCGCTTTATTTATTCAGAAGTGAAGAATGAACAACCTAAGCTATCTTGGGTGTTGATTATTGCAGCGATTTTGACATTGGTTTGTATCCCAATGTATATCCACTTAATTTTTTCTCGTAAATATCATCAACAATTACGCTAGAATAAGGGTATTGTTTCTCTGACAACCGTGGCCATTGTGGAACCGAGCAAACGCTTTCAACTTCTAGATAAATTATTATTCGATACCCGACAATATTGGCAAGTCGTTGCTTTTGAGCATCTCACTATTCCTTGGCCACAACTGCAATCTGAATTACTGCGGTTAAGCGACGATGCAGTATCAACATTAGACAGTGACACTGATGCCCTTTTTACTTTTTTTAGTCGCTATATTCCCGAACTTGAACAACTTACGGTCTTAAGTGCTTTACCGCAAAAAGTGGGCCGTAGAGATGAGTTACCATTTTGGCTGAGTAATGGCATAAAGGGACGTAAATTAGAGCAACTTCAAGACTTTGTTGCCGCAGTAAACGAAACCAAAGCATCGGTACTAGAGTGGTGCGCAGGTAAAGGTCATTTAGGCCGATTGCTTTCTTATCATGGCGCGCCTGAAGTGAACAGTATTGAGCTTCAAGCGGATCTGTGTCGGCAAGGAGAGGAAAGTGCGAAGCGGCAAAATCTAAACTTGCATTTTCATTGTGCCGACGTGCTGAAAGATGACATACATCACCACTTCGTTGAAAATCGCCATGGTATTGCCCTGCATGCATGTGGTGAATTACATCGTGTATTTATGCACCAAGCAGTGGCGAATGGCATGAAAAAGCTATCGCTCTCTCCATGCTGCTATCACTTATTTACACCACCTGATTATCAAGCCATGAGTGTTGAAGCACAGCAGAGTCAGCTCAACTTATCTCATCACGATATGAAGTTAGCGCTGCAAGAGACAGTTACAGCACCCGGGAGAGTGGCACAAGTACGTAAAAAAGAGGTGAGTTGGCGCTTAGGGTTTGATGCGCTGCGCAGAGAACTTACCGCAGATAAACATTACGTGAGTGTGCCTTCGGTCAATAAGGCTATTTTTTCTGGGTCGTTTAGTGAATTCTGTTATTGGGCAGCTGAGCAGAAGCAGCTCGCCCTGCCTGATGGAATTGATTTTGACCAATATGAACGTATTGGGCGTGAACGAAAACAAGTAACGGACAGAATTGAGCTAGTACGACACGTGTTTCGTCGTGCGATTGAGATCTGGTTGGTCCTGGATAGGGTTTTATATCTGCAAGCAGCTGGGTATGATGTCACCCTTAGTACTTTTTGCGAAAAGTCGCTCACCCCAAGGAATATTTTGATACAGGCTGAACGTCAGTCGGAGAACCATTAATGTGTAATACGAGCCCAAGTCCACTGAGTCACTTACTCGATAATAATAAACAGTGGGCAGATCGCACCAATGCCAGTGATCCTGAGTTTTTCAAAAAACTGTCGCAACAACAGAATCCAGATTATCTATGGATCGGCTGCTCTGACTCTCGTGTGCCTGCCAACGAGATTGTTGACTTAATGCCTGGAGAATTGTTTGTTCACCGCAATGTTGCCAATGTCGTGGTGCATACTGATCACAACTGTTTGTCGGTCATGCAGTATGCGGTCGAGGTGCTCAAAGTAGATCACATTATGGTGGTCGGTCACTACGGTTGCGGTGGAGTGCAAGCGGTGCTCGATAATGCTAAGTTTGGCCTTATCGATAACTGGCTGCGTCATGTCGCTGATGTGAAAGAGAAACACCAAGCGATTATTGAACAAGTGAGCAAAGAAAAGCAGTGTGCGGCGCTTTGCGAGTTAAATGTGATAGAACAGGTGCGTAACGTGTGTCAGAGCAATATCGTTCAAGATGCTTGGCAGCGAGGTCAAGCTTTGACGGTACACGGGTGGGTTTATGGCCTTGCTGATGGCCTCTTAAATGAGGTGGTGAACGCCGTAGAAAATATGGAGCAACTGTCGCTTTGCTATGAAAAGTCTCTGCTTGGTGTGAACCAGCGCTATTGCTAGGGTCAACAGAGTTTAGAGATTGCGTGCGCCACAAGCGCACGCTTTACTATCCGAAGCTGTGGTTGCTTATTTCTGCGAGTCGGATGCTTGGCTGGCAAGTTGTGCTTCTAACTGCGCCACTTTTTCTTCAAGTTCAACCAATTTTTCACGCGTGCGGATCAGCACTTTGCTTTGAATATCAAACTCTTCTCTGCTAACAAAATCCATTTCTGATAATTTGCTCTGGATCGCCTGTTTCGTTCTTGCTTCAAATGTTTCAGCAAGATTTTTTACGCCCTGTGGCATGTTACTGGAAATTTGCTTAGCAATTTCTTCAATTTTGGCTGGATTAATCATCTTCTTACCTTAGCTTGCGAGTCAGTATACAAAGTCCATCTTACCTTATGCGCCGCAGACGGAAAAGGTTCGCTTCATAGTTTTACATGGATACGATAAACTAGGGCCTGTTTATAAGAATTCCTCAACCCCTCAGCACTGACAGTTGTAGCCAACATTGTGCCAAGCAAGAAGATAACCGGATTAGTTGCATGAAGCTCAACCCAAAACAAGACGAAGCGGTAAAATATATCAGTGGTCCATGCCTTGTATTGGCAGGTGCGGGCTCAGGTAAAACCCGGGTTATTACCAATAAAATTGCCTACCTAGTGCAGCAGTGTGAATACAAAGCAAAGAATATCGCAGCGGTCACCTTTACCAACAAAGCGGCGAAAGAAATGCGTGAACGTGTGGCACAAACTTTGGGCAAGCAAGAAGCTAAGGGTTTGTGGGTGTCGACATTCCATACATTAGGGCTGGAAATCATTAAAAAAGAGGTCAAGACCTTAGGGTATAAACCTGGCTTTTCCTTGTTTGATGATCAAGACACGAATCAGTTGTTAAGTGAACTCACTGAAAAAGAGCTTGAGCGTGATAAAGACTTACTCAATTTGCTGAAAATGCAGATTGGTAACTGGAAGAACGAGCTTATTTTGCCTGAGCGTGCTATTCGAGAAGCGCGAGAGCCACAAAAAGCGCTATTCGCTCAGCTTTATGCGCGTTATCAAACACAGCTGCGTGCTTACAATGCCCTAGACTTTGACGATCTTATTATGATCCCAACTTTGCTTTTGAATCAGTCAGTTGATGTGAGAGAGCGCTGGCAGCAACGTTTCCGCTATTTGCTGGTGGATGAGTATCAAGATACCAATACCAGCCAGTACCAGTTAGTGAAATTGCTGGTAGGTGAGCGCGCACGTTTTACTGTGGTTGGTGACGATGATCAGTCTATCTATTCATGGCGTGGCGCTAAACCGCAAAACTTAGTGCTACTGAGCAAAGACTTTCCAGGCCTAAGACTTATCAAGTTGGAGCAAAACTATCGTAGCGCAGGGCGGATCCTAAAGGCTGCGAATATCCTTATCGCCAACAATCCCCATGAATTTGATAAACAGCTGTTTAGTGAACTGGGGTATGGCGATCCGATCCGTGTGATAGCGACTCGTGATGAAGAACATGAAGCGGAGCGTGTGGTCGCGGAGATCATTTCACATAAGTTTATGAAACGTACCAGCTATCGCGACTATGCATTGCTCTATCGTGGAAATCACCAAGCTAGAGTGTTTGAAAAAGCACTCATGACCAACCGTATTCCATACAAAATTAGTGGCGGTATGTCGTTCTTTGCACGCAGTGAAATCAAAGACATCATGGCTTATTTGCGGTTCTTAGTGAATCAAGATGATGACAACGCATTTTTACGTATCGTCAATACCCCACGACGCGAGATTGGTCCGGTAACATTAGAAAAGCTAGGAAGCTTTGCCAACGAGCGTCATATTAGTCTATTTGCGGCGTGTTTTGAGTCAGAGCTTGCGGACCGTTTGGCGGGTCGTGGCTTAAATGCATTGATGGGATTTGCGCGCTGGGTGGTTGAGCTTTCCGACCGAGCAACCCGCGGAGATACCTTGGAAGCGGTAAAAGATATGATCCGTGAAATTAATTACGAAGCGTATCTTTACGAGTCATCTCCCAGCGCTAAAGCGGCGGAAATGCGGATGAAAAACGTATCAGAACTATACCGTTGGATAAGTGATATGCTCACGGGAGATGCTGATAACCCCGCCATGACACTGCCAGAAGTGGTAAGCAAACTCACATTAAGAGATATGCTTGAGCGCAATGAAGAGGAAGATGACTCAGATGCAGTGCAGTTATTAACGCTGCATGCGTCCAAAGGTCTTGAATATCCACACGTATTTATGGTGGGGATGGAAGAAGGGTTACTACCCCACCAAACGAGTATTGACGAAGATAATATCGAAGAGGAAAGGCGTTTGGCCTATGTTGGTATAACTCGCGCTCAGCAAACCCTAACATTGACTTATACCAAAAGTCGTCGTCAATTTGGTGAGCAAATCACCCCAGAGCTGAGCCGCTTTGTACAAGAATTGCCGCAAGATGATTTACAAATTGAAGGGAAAAAGCCTGTAGCGACACAGGCAGAACGAATGGAAAAAGGTAAATCTAACGTTGCGAATTTACGGGCAATGCTAAGACGGGACTGATTCGTTATCAAAATTTTGGATAAAGGCTACACGTTCGTTGCCCTTATCCAACATTTGCTGTTTGCCAAAAAATAGCTGCAAGCCATGCTTTTCCAGTAAGCTTCTAAAGTTTAAAATCGCAGGACCTCGGGCGATGACCTTAATATTCTTCACTTTAGTAACGGCTAAAATACCTTGCAATTGAACCTCATAACTCGTTTGTTGTAAGACGCGTTTACTAAACGTCGAGCTTAATAAGACATAGGTAAAGTCAACTTGGCTGATCAGGGTTAGATCGCAGCGATCTTTACCAAAATTATTCAGTCCGATAGGGATCCCCATATCGGCCAAGGCTCTGAGATTTAATACTTGCTGACTAGAAGCAAAGCGAATTTCGCTCTCTTCGAAGAGTAAACAAAGTGTTTTGTCTTGCCGCTGTAGCTGCTGCTTTAACGCGTCAAAATGTGCACTTTCTAGTAACATTGCAGAACAACCAAATAGCATATCTTCATCGCGGTTACGTGCTATTTCTTGCGCTTTGTTTAGTAGATGCAATTCAATTTCAAGCAGCTGAGATTTTTCTGCGGCAAACTTTTTCAGAATATCAAAACTGGTGCTGCCTAATACTGGATGTTCGCCAAAGGCTTCCAAAAAGCCAATTGGCTGGGCGCTATCTGACCAGTTTACGATTTCCGTGCAGCGGAAGTGAGTAGGGAGCTTATCTAGGTGATGCTGTTCTTGTTGCTTCTGAGCGTTTGAGCTTGCGGTAAGTAATGGATGATAAAACTCATAGCGACCACGGCCAGCGTTTTTGGCATAGTACATTGCCGCATCGGCATCTCTGATAATTTCATCGGTGTTACGATACAGCTTATTACTATAGGTGATACCTATGCTGGCACCACTTTGCATGCATACTCCTTTCAAGCAGAAAGGTTGCTGCATGACTTTGATAATACGCTTGGCGACATCTTCCGCTTGCTGACGATCGGTTAGGTGATCAAGTAAGATCACGAACTCATCACCGGCAAGTCGTGCTAATAAATCGTGTTCACGAATACACTCTAAGAATGACTGTGCCACCCACACCAAAAACTGATCGCCTGCTTGGTGACCTAATTCATCATTTATGTCTTTAAACTTATCTAAATCGATAAAGAGAACGGCAAAGTTATCTTCGGGGTAACGATGATGTTTTTGCAGCGTCTTTTCGAGCTGAGTTAAAAACAAACTACGGTTTGGTAGACCCGTGAGTGAATCATGATGGGCATCATGATAAAGCTGTTGCTCAATCTTCTTGCGCTCTTCCATCTGCATTTGTAGATGTAAGTTGGCTTGCTGTAGCTCTTTGGTCTTCTCCGCAACTCGATGTTCTAACTGCTGGTGACTGATCTTAAGCGCTTGGTTCGCTAGGTGCGTTTGTAGTACAGAGGCAATTTGATTAGATACAAACGAGATCAGCTCAACATCATCATAATTAAATTCGTGTTTGTGCTCGTAAGCTTGGCATGCGATCAGACCGATGACGCCAGTAGCCGTTTTTAATGGTGCACCAAGCCAACTCGTTGCAGCAAGCTTGTGGTTATAGCCTGCAGGGCGCTCTACCGTGCCCTCTAGTGCTAAGGCTTTGGCACGGGTACTGTCTATCAATTGGCTTTGCTCAGTACGAATGACCAGCTCACTATACCCTTTTGCAAATGGGCGAGGGTTGTAACTGGTTTTTTCATCAACGCTATACGGGAAGGTGAGCCAATTCGTCTCTTTATCGTAAAGCGCTATGTAGAGGTTGTCGGCAAAAGTAATAGAACGAATAATGTCGTGAACTTGTTGGTAAACATCGTCAATATCGGAGAACTGGGTTGCTAATTCAGAGATCTTGAATAAGATTTGCTGTCTTTCTAGCGCACGCTTACGGTTTTCTATTTCTTTATTAAGTGCTTCATTACTTTGCATTAGTGCCCGCGTGCGAATTTTCACTTCAGACTCTAGTAACTCACGCTTTTTAACGCGTTCAATCGCTGTGGCCAAATATAATGACATCACTTCAAGCAATTCAACTTGATGATCGCTATAGGATTGTTCCGCTTCGTAGCTTTGCGACACCATAACGCCAATAATTGCGCCATCGCGATAGATAGGTACACCTACCCAATGCTCTGCTTGACTACCCATTATCTTAAAATCGCCAGCATTGGCTCGCGATAGCATGTCGTCTTTGGTGAGGTAAACAGTTTCACCGGTTTTAAATACAAACCCAGTTACACCATCTTTGAAGTGATGTGCTTCATGAAGAGGGACAGAAATACCATCTTTCTCATCAACAAAATACGATAGCTCAAGCGCTTGAGTAAAGCGATTTTGCAGGACAACATAAAAGCTTTTGCTAGGTAAATATTGAGACAGAATATTGTGGATTGCGGGATACAACAAGGTAAGCTCAGCAACAGTACTAGCCTGTTCTGATAACTGAATTAGTGTGTATTGAAGTTGAGACTTTCTTTTATACTTTTTAAGTAAAGACTCTAATCTGGCGGTTCGCCGAGATAGTCTCCTAACCTGCTGTTGTGGCTCTTCCAATGACGAAACCAGTTCTTATTGTTGTTTAATTATTGAGCTTAATAGTTTCACTTTTAGCCGAAGCGGTCAAGTGTAAATTTCTCATTCCTGCTCGCTTTATAGAGCGATATCAAGCCAGCGTTAATCATGGCTTTTATGGCACTATATTGAGACGAAAATGCAGCGATAAACGCTGCACTGTCCAATCAGTCTTTTTACCCTAATATAGAGAAGTTGAAATATTTATTTGCTTGTCATGAAATCAATTGCCGCTGCAATCTCATCATCCGAGCAGTTCATACAAGTACCACGAGGAGGCATTGCATTGAAGCCATTGATCGCATGGTCTAGTAATACGTCTTTACCTTTGGCAATGCGAGGCGCCCAATCGTCAGCTGTTTTTGGTGCACCTAGTGCGCCTGTGCCGTGACAAGCAAAACATGCTGCTTGATAAACCTGCTCACCTGAACGAGGTCCTGATGGCTCGGCTTCTGCAGCACTTTCAGCACCAGCTAAATATACTGAGCCGATAGGCTGAAGACGTTTCTTAATCGCTTCTTCAGTTAAAGAATTGTCGTATGGTTGCGCAACTGCGGCTGTTGATAGCAATAAAAGTGCTGCTGAAAGTTTTTTCATTTACCTTGCTCACTTCGTTTGAACGTGTTCAATCACGATAATGGATGACGGAATTATTGGGATTATAACGTCACCTGTTCATTTATAAAACGTAAACTTGAGTATAAATGGTTAAAACCATTAATTTATTGCGTTAGGGCAAGCTTTTTCGCCTAAATTTGCAATAACGTTAGGCCGAAATGTGAGTCGATCGGCTCTAACGTTTTCCTTTACTATTATGAATGGGTAGGAGAAGCGATCGCTTTTATGCCATTTCGATTAGTTTAGTCACCGCCTTTTCGATACCTGTCGCGGCTTCAAGGATGGATGACGCCAGCATGTATGCCGGTGTACTAATCACTTTTTCATTGTCATCAACAACGATCTCGGTTACTTCACAATCCACGTGTTTTGCACCAAGCGTATTAATTGCCGCTGCGGTATCAACATCATTACCTATGGTTGCGAGTGTACCAGGTGTATGGATATGGGCGATGAGTGCTGGCGCAATACATAAATAAGCAATAGGCTTTTGCTGATGATTGAACTCACGACATACGCGCTTTACGCTTTCAAGAATCGAAGAGTCTGCGCCTTTAAAAGCAAAATCGGAAAGGTTCTTTGCTACACCAAAACCTCCTGGTAATACCAAAGCATCGAATTCGTCAGCACTTAATGTTTCCAGATCTGCAATTTCTCCGCGTGCAATGCGGGCGGCTTCAACAAGAACATTACGACGTTCATCTTGTTCTTCACCGGTGATGTGATTGATCACATGGAATTGATCAATATTAGGTGCAAAGCACTGATAGCTTGCCCCCGCTTTTTCAAGATTGAGTAGTGTTAATACTGACTCGTGGATCTCGGCACCGTCGAATACACCACAGCCACTTAAAATTACCGCTACTTTTTTCATTCATTTCTCCCTTCAATGTCACATCATGCGCGCTATATGCATAAAAAGAATTATGCACGAATTAAAAAATTATAAAGGATCTTCTATGATCTTTGATCAATTGTGTTAGTATACTCCTCCGCTTGAGAAAATCAGGCTATTTTTTACTCACCTAGTTTGTTAAGCGTGACTAAAAAAATTCTTTATCCACAAAGCGGTAAAGATAATAACAATAAAAAAGGCACAAAAAGCGCAAGTAAATCAAAGTTTTAATTTACACTCTGACTTTTACAACAAAGTTTCGGAGCGATTTTTCGTGTTTGTCTACAAAGTTATCCACAGGTGCAGCACGATTTATCTAAATGATGAGATAACGCGAAACTCGTTTTATCTTGTGCCTTGTGGCATCCTTACATTCTACTCCACAAAAGACTAATTTAGGATCCAATATTTATGTCTCAGATCCCTCAAAATCCGTTGATCTTGGTTGATGGTTCTTCCTATTTATTTCGTGCTTATCATGCGCCACCACATTTAACAAATTCGAAAGGTGAAGCAACTGGTGCGATCTACGGTGTGATCAATATGCTTAAGAGTTTGCTTAAGCAATATCAACCAAGTCATATGGTAGTAGTCTTTGACGCTAAAGGGCCAACTTTCCGCAACGAAATGTATAGCGAGTATAAAGCGCATCGTCCGCCTATGCCGGATGATCTGAGAACGCAAATTGAGCCGATCCACGAAATAATTAAAGCAATGGGCCTGCCACTGGTAAGTATTAGTGGTGTCGAGGCCGATGACGTGATCGGTACATTCTCTAAAATAGCGTCAGAGCAAAGTCGCCATGTGCTAATCAGCACTGGTGATAAGGATATGGCGCAATTGGTCAATGAACATGTCACGTTGATCAACACAATGACGAATACGATCTTAGACCCTGAAGGGGTAGTGGATAAGTTTGGTATTGGTCCTGACTTGATCATCGACTATCTCGCGTTAATGGGAGATAAGGTCGATAATATTCCGGGCGTACCTGGCGTTGGTGAAAAAACGGCATTGGCGATGCTGCAGGGATTAGGCTCTATTGACTCGCTTTACGAAAACTTAGACAAAATTGCTGATTTAGGTTTTCGTGGCTCAAAAACCATGGCGAAAAAACTAGAGGAACACCAAGCGCAGCTAAAACTGTCGTATGAATTAGCCACCATTAAGCTGGATTGTGAAGTAGAGCAAGACTTAGAGCAATTTAAGATAGCTGAGATGGATAAAGATCGCTTAATCGAGCTATATGGTCAGTGTGAATTTAAGCGTTGGTTAGCTGAATTGCTGGATGGTCAGTCACAAGCTGATATCGTTGATGTGGAGGCTGAAGGGTCGGCGCCTGCGGCGGCGCAGGTCGACACCCAGTACGAGACCATTTTGACAAGAGCACAGCTTGATGACTGGGTAACTAAGTTAAAAGCAGCCCAGCTCATCGCTTTTGATACTGAAACCACCAGCGTTAACTATATGCAGGCGGATCTAGTTGGAATGAGCTTTGCGGTTGCACCGGGCGAAGCGGCTTACTTACCGATCAATCACGACTATGTGGGAGCACCTGAGCAGCTTTCTCAAGATATAGTGTTCGAGATCATGGCACCGCTACTTGCAGATCCTCAGATCAAAAAAGTGGGTCAAAATTTAAAATATGATCAAAGTGTGCTTGCTCGTGCAGGGCTTGAACTGCAGGGGATCGCTTTTGATACCATGTTAGAGTCTTACGTATTTAACAGCGTAGGAACTCGCCACGATATGGACTCCTTGGCGCTAAAATATTTAGGCCATAAAACCATTAGCTTTGAAGACATCGCAGGCAAAGGTAAGAACCAACTGACCTTTAATCAAATTGAGCTAGAAAAGGCGGCACCTTATGCAGCGGAAGACGCAGACATTACGCTGAGATTGCATCAACATCTCTGGCCGTTAATTGAAAAAGAAAATCGCCTTAAGCAGGTATTTACAGAGATTGAATTACCACTGCTGAGCGTACTTTCTCGCATTGAACGCACCGGTGTGCACATCGATGGCGATATGCTAGCGAAGCAAAGTATCGAGATTGAAAAACGCTTAGGTGAGCTTGAACAACAAGCTTTTGAAATTGCAGGTGAGGAGTTCAACCTGAGTTCAACAAAGCAACTACAAGCGATACTGTTCGACAAACTTGAGCTGCCAGTGATTAAGAAAACGCCAAAAGGCGCGCCTTCAACGGCCGAAGAAGTGCTACAAGAGTTGGCGCATGATTATCCTCTGCCAAAACTTATTATTGAGCACCGTGGCTTGGCTAAGCTGAAATCAACCTATACCGACAAATTACCAAAATTGGTTAATGCGGATACCGGTCGCGTGCACACTTCTTATCATCAAGCCGTTACCGCAACGGGCCGTTTAAGCTCAAGTGATCCTAACTTGCAAAATATTCCGATCCGTAATGAAGCGGGACGTCGTATTCGTCAGGCATTTGTTGCCGACAATAATAAACAAATCGTTGCGGCGGATTACAGCCAAATCGAGCTTAGGATCATGGCACATTTGTCACAAGACAAAGGGTTGTTGAGTGCCTTTGCTGAAGGTAAAGATGTACACAGTGCAACGGCGTCTGAAGTGTTTTCCGTGCCGCTTGAGGAAGTGACTTCTGATATGCGCCGCAAAGCCAAAGCGGTTAACTTTGGTCTGATCTATGGCATGAGTGCGTTTGGTCTGTCACGTCAGTTAGATATTCCAAGAAATGAAGCGCAACATTATATGGATATGTACTTTGAACGCTTCCCTGGTGTATTAGAGTATATGGAGCGTACGCGTGAAGAGGCTGCTGATAAAGGGTATGTAGAAACCTTATTCGGTCGCCGCTTGTATCTTCCGGATATCAATGCGCGTAATGGCGCTCGCAGAAAAGCAGCAGAACGTGCAGCTATCAACGCTCCGATGCAGGGCACTGCGGCGGATATCATCAAAAAAGCGATGATTAAAGTGGATGAATGGCTACAAAGCTGTGATAGCAATGATATCCAGTTGCTCATGCAAGTGCACGATGAATTGGTGTTTGAAGTACACAGCGATAAAGTTGCTGAATACAGTGAAAAAATCTGTGAGTTGATGAGCGCTGCGGCAGTACTTGATGTACCGTTATTAGTTGAAGCTGACAGTGGTGACAACTGGGAACAAGCACACTAGTCGATATTAAAATCTACCCGAGTTGCACTATGCGTTTAGATTAGTGCAACTTCATTCATCTTTGTTTGCAAGTATACACTAGCAGCATAGCGTCTTAATTTTGTAGCTTCTGTTAATCCCTAGTAACAAAAAATAAATTAACGTTGAAAGTTTATCAAATTGGCTCAAGTTTTGCTTTTTGGTGTTTATTTCTGGACGTCTATTTGTTAGAGTTCGCGCCGTCCTCATCCTGTAGGACATCCTGTTGATGATGTATCTCTCGAAAGAGGATACAGTGTATTGATAGCTTCTCCCCAGATTGCTATAGCGGCTCGTAACTTTTACGGGCCGTCTTTTTCTTCTCTTATCAAAGATGATAGCAATTGATGTAACTCCCCAATCAATGTGAATATGAAACCCCTATTAACTTCGTTAAAAATTGATCGTTTAGGGTAGCTAAATCACAACGTTTTTGCTTGGCTACTAAGGCTATTTTCTCGCTATAAAGTGAATACGATGGGCGTAAAAGTATTCCAACATAACGACGAGTTTATGATTAAAGGTTTATTTAATTTGCACTGCGTTTTACACTGAGCGCTCAAATGCAATTCACTCTCATTTCATAAGGAAGTCGTCATGCTAAAGTACCTTCTTTTAGGTAGTGCACTTATTTCTTCTCAGGCGTTCGCAGCTTGGCAATTTAATCAACAACAAAGCGATGTTAGTTTTGTGTCTGTGAAACAGGCTAGCGTTGCAGAAGTACATCATTTTAAAACGATAGATAGTACATTATCTGCTAAAGGCGAGCTTGAGGTTAATATTGACTTGGCAAGCGTTGAAACGATGATCCCGATCCGTAATGAACGCATGCAAAAGATGCTGTTCAATGTAGCGCAACACCCAAAGGCGAAAGTTAACGCTGATGTTTCTGAAGTGCTCGCTAAACTTAAAGCTGGTACACAAAAAATCAATGATGTAACAGCAACATTGACACTGCATGGTCAGATCCAAAAGATCAGCCTAGACTTATTGGTAACGAAAAGTGCTAATGGATTGGTGGTTACACCGGTAAATGCATTTATTCTCGATTCTAAGCAGTTTGGGTTAGATAAAGGAATTGAAGCGCTACGAGAAATTGCGGGTCTGAAGACTATCGCGACTAGCGTGCCTGTTAGCTTCAACTTGGTTTTTGATGAACAAAATTGATGCGTTAATCAAACAGTATGTTACGACTCATGCGCCGACCGAAAATTGGTCGGCGCCGTCGTGCGGTTTTTCTGACATAAAAATTGCTGCGGATGGTCGTTGGTTTCATCAAGGGCGTGAAATTAAACGGCAATCACTTGTTGCCTTGTTTGCTAGTGTTTTAACCTTTGATGGTCAACAGTATTGGTTAAAAACACCAGCAGAAAGTTGTGAGATTGAGGTGCTTGCTCATCCTTTTATTATCGAGCAATGGCGTTATTGTGATGAAGCATCGGCTTTGGAGTTATCACCTTGTATTATCGCGATAGATAATTTAGGCCGTGAGTGGCCCATTTGTGATGTGTTTCCACTAGCCCTTGAGCATGTTAATGGAGGAGATATTCCATTTCTCACACTCAATTATGGTTTAACCGCTAGAATTTCACGAAATGTCTATTATCAGTGGGCTGAATTGCTCGAGGAAGATGAAAAAGGTCTTTATCTGATGTCGGCAAAGACGCGCTTTTATCTTAGCTAAGCGCGCCCTACGTTTGATTATTCGCTCGCTTCTTCTTGAGCTTCTTTCACAAACGGACCTAAGTACCAATCATCCAGTTTCCACGCCAATTCGTTCAATCCGATACCTTTCAAAGAAGAAAACGCGTGAACGGTGATATCACCGTCTATTTCAGCTAGCGCTCGACGTACTTGTAGTACTTCTGCTTTGCGCTTACCTTGTTTTAGCTTATCGGCTTTGGTCAACAACGCTAATACCGGTATATTGCTGCCAGTCGCCCAGTTGATGAGATCCATATCGAGGTCTTTAAGAGGGTGACGAATATCCATTAATACCACAATCCCTTTAAGACATTTGCGGCGTTGTAAATATTCACCTAATGCTTTTTGCCATTTCTTTTTCATCTCTAATGGGACTTTCGCAAAGCCATAGCCAGGTAAATCAATCAAACGCTGATCTTCACCTAGAGAAAAAGTATTAATAAGCTGAGTCCGGCCAGGTGTTTTACTGGTGCGTGCCAGCTTTTGGTCTGTAAGCGTATTGAGCGCGCTCGACTTACCAGCGTTAGAACGACCCGCAAAAGCAACTTCAATTCCAGTGTCTGGTGGCAGTTTACTGATATCTGGGGCACTTGTGATAAATTGTGCCTGATTGTATTTAACGCGAGATTTTAGCACGCTGACTCCTAACTGATTAAACTTTCGCGGATGGAATTGCGTATTTTATAACAGTATGACGGAAACCAAAAGCATTGTGAGATTTGTTCTAAACGCCGCTTTTGTCGCTAATTGACTAAACCGTCGTCCCAAATATTAATTAATCTAGGTCAAGTCCCTATAAATTATAAGCTTAATATGGGCAGAAAACGTGCCAGAGAAAGTAATATCGTGTAGAATGTAGAAATTGCAATGTCAATCTAAAGTGTATACCTATCAGTAGTCACTACTGAGCAAGGCGTATTTAGATGGATCGGTGCTGTTTGGCGTTATATTTGCTAAGTTTGCATGTATGATTCATCTGATTAACATAACAACCTAATTAGTACTGATTGGTATTATTTGCCCGAGCAATAAAGAGAGCGACTTTGTTCGCGAGGGTACAAATTACAGGGTCGGAAACAGAGAATTTACCATGAAAAAAATAGCATTAACTTTAACAATGTTGCTTGGTACGTTGTCAGCAAGCAACGCATCGGCATTCGATGGTGACGCGGAAGCAGGTAAAGCAAAGTCTGCAACGTGTGCAGCATGTCACGGTCCAGATGGCAATGCCCCTGTGACTATGTATCCTAAAATCGCAGGTCAGCATGCAGATTATATCTATAAGCAGCTACAGGAGTTTAAGCTAGGTATGACGTCTGGTGGTAAAGAAGGGCGTATGGATCCTGTGATGAGTGGTATGGCTATGCCGCTGTCAGATCAAGATATGAAAGATTTAGCTGTATATTTCTCTTCTTTACCTATGTCTGCGGGTTCAACGCCTGAAGATGTTGTTGCTTTAGGTCAAAAGCTATACAAAGCGGGTGATGCTGAGCGTGGTATTCCTGCTTGTGCTGCGTGTCACGGTCCTCGTGGTAATGGTACTTCTTTAGCTAAGTTCCCGAAAGTGTCATTCCAGCACCCTGAGTACATCAAATCACAGCTTGAGAAGTTCCGTGATGGCACTCGCAACAATGACATGAATGGTATGATGCGTGATATCGCGAAGAAGCTTACGGATAAAGACATCGAAGTATTATCTAAGTACTTAGGTGGTCTACACTAAAGTCGTATAGTGAGTTTACCTCTCTCAGTGTAAACTCCTACTATTGAAAAAAGGGCAGCATAGGCTGCCTTTTTTTGTTGTTGAAGTTGTGAGATATATCTCACTTTTCATGTGAGATATTTGCTCGTGCAACATGTGAGTTTTAGCTTATTTTTAAGCTGTTGTTCAGTGTAAGTTTATGTAATTCATCTTTTTTCTGTTTAATTAAAAAAATTAAGGTAAGAAATTTGTTATTAAACAGTTGTAACTCAAGCTCAGGAGCGTAGATTATTCGTTGTCGCCAAGCAATACAAAAAAAGGGACAATTCGATACGGAAGCGTAGGTGGCAAAGTTATGTATCTAGTTGGATACGAAGGACTATCAAGAAAGCGTCAGGAAGGCCGAGAATAAGAAAATCACGGAAGTCTCATAATAAAAACAATATGGAAAGTGTCACGGAAGTCTAAAATAAAAACAATACGGACGACAATAAAATAAAAAGAATAATAATAAGACTTAAAAGTCGAAGGGAGAAGTGTCCAGTTGTGACGCTCAGATTAGTAGGCGGTAGAGAGTGATCTCTGCCGCCTTTTTATTTGGTTGCCTCTATTATACCTGATACAATAGCCGCCTTATTAAGCAATCACTGTTGACCATTGCAAGATTCAACTCTATTCAGTTGTGGCCTGTGCCAAGGTAATCAGCTTGAAGCCTACCATCAAGACAAGTATCGACTGTACTGGCAATGTCAAACCTGCCAGTTGGTGATGGTTGATCCCAAGTCGAGATTAACACCAGCTCAAGAAAAGGCCATTTATGATAGCCATGAAAACGATCTGGCTGATGAAGGCTATCGTCGCTTTCTAGCACGAGTGGCGGATCCACTGTTGGCACGTTTGGTGATACCAAGCCAAGGCTTAGATTTTGGCTGTGGGCCTGGGCCGCTGCTTGCGAAAATGCTTGAAGAAGCTGGGCATCAAGTTGCTTTGTTTGACCTGTACTATGCTAATGATGCCAGTGTACTGACTCGTCAGTACGACTTTATCGTCAGTACAGAAGTGGTGGAACATTTAGCAGAACCGGCAAAAGTATTAACGCAATTGTTAGCATGCTTAAAAGTGGGAAAGCCGCTAGCCTTGATGACCAAGCTCGTCATTGATAAAGCACGCTTTGCGAATTGGCACTATAAAAATGACCTGACGCATATTTCATTTTTTAGCCAAGAAAGCTTTGCGTATTTTGCCGCGCAGCAGGATTGTGAATTAGAATTTATTGGGAATGATGTCATCATTCTCACCAAGCGTAGTTAACGCGAGAATTTTGGATAACCAATTATGACCAGAAAGAAAAAGACACGTAAAGTTGCAGCCAATGGAACACCAAGGCTGAGTAAAGAAAAACTACAAGCGTTACGTACACTCAAAGAGCAGCGTAGCAAAAAAACCAAAGGTAAAAAGCCGGGTTCTAGAAATGCACCAGAGATCCTAGTGAAAGAGCAATCAAACACGACGACCAATAAAGATCCGCGTGTTGGTAGCAAAAAGCCAATTTCTTTGGTTGCTGAGCCACAACCGACTAAGTCGAATACACAGCCAGAGATGAAGCGCCATCTACAGCCGCAAGTTAAGCTAACTACAGCGGTAGAGACGTTAACTCCAGAGCAAGAGCTTGAGCAGTTAGAAAATGACGAACGCTTGATGGCGCTACTTGAACGCCATGAACGCGGTGAACTGCTAACAGGTAAAGATGCGAAATACTTCAATCGCGGCATTGCACGTCATCAGGAGCTATGTGAGATCTTAGGAATTGATGATGAGTTTGAAGAAGGCGATATGCTAGAAGATGATCCAATGGATCAGTTTATGAGTAATGATCTAGCAAATGAATGGTTAGACGACGACTTTGAGGAAGATGATAAGTAATGAATACTGCATGGATCATCGCAATCATTATTGGTGCCCTGATTATTGCTGGACTGGCGTTTTACGCGGGTAAATTACTATGGCAGCTGAAGGTACAAAAAGAGCAGATTGCCAAACATCGCGAGCAAAAGGCTGCTGAGCTTGAAAAGTCACGGCAGCAGCGCAATGGAAAAATTGCAGATAGCGTTAACTTGATTGCGCGTGCGATGAAGGAAAAACAATGTGAATATTCTGAAGGGTGTTTACGAGTTTGGGTACTCATCTCGCAATATAGCTTTGACGAGGAAGTTGACTTACAACAAAGTTATCCTGGTGTTTATCAGATGTATGATGAAGTCAAAGAAATGCCAACTCATGACGCGCGTAAGAAGTATTCTAAAAAAGAGATTTTCAAAATGGATAGCCAGCGTTGGCGTGCTGAAGAGCGCCTAGAAGCGGAGATCTTACAGGACTGTGAAAAGCTGATAGCGCGCTTTAAAGCGGCTGCTGGCAGTGAAAATGTTATGTTTCAGTAAGTTGGCTTTGGAAAACGGCTAAGTGAATCTTTATCCAAACTTCAGATTAAACGCCCCAAGTGGGCGTTTTTAGTTCCAAATGAGAAATTCTTAACCCACCTTGGGTCAGGTTTACTCCTTCAAGTTGAGTAAGTATTAAGTCAAATAGGCATGATTTTACTGTGCGATGTATTCACACTCGGTCAGCACTAAGGCGTCTTTGCATTGGTAATATACTTCCACTTGTTGTCCTTTGCTTAAATTCTTGTGTAGTGTTTCCATCAAAGTGAAAATAAGTTTCTTGTCATCAAACTGAGTCAGCTTGACAGCATCAAAACCAAAGAACTTTTGCACCGTGCTATAAAGTGCCTTAAATATGCTCTCTTTGGCCGAGAAAATAACAGTCAACGGGCAGTGCACTTGCTCGCCGAATAGTGTAAAAATTTCAGCTTCTTCAGGATGTAGAATTTGTCGTTGTAGTTCGACTTCTTGCTTCGGTTTCATATCTCTTTCGATATCAATGCCTAAGCCTTTCACGGCGATATCATCTGTAGCAATCGCAGCCGCGATCCCTCGAGTATGCGTGATACTGGCAACAATATTAGCAGGCCAGATAGGCGCCCGATCAGAGCCGTTAAGCAGTGTAAAGTCACCTTGTCCAAAATGCGCTAGGCAAGTCTTGGCACATATTCGTCCCGCTAAAAACTCGGCTCGCCTTTTCGCTACCGCTTTATCAAGTGAAGCGGGCAGGAGTATATTTTGCTGTTCAAAGGAATGCGCGTTAAAGCTGTCAGGGTCAAACTGAATGCAATGAAAATGGTGTGAGAGATAGGGGGTAAATAGGTGACTCTGAGTGCTTTGCAAAGCTGACTCCCGTTATTCGTATCCATTATTACAAGGCTGATATTGCGCCTCTAATTCGCTTTGGACGCTTAGTGTGCATGAGCTAAGCGTCCATAGCAAGATATGAACGAGAGATTGAAAGTTATTTTAACTTACTTGCAACTGACACCAGTTGCAGAGCGAGGCTTGATACTTTTTCAGCAAGCTCTGGGTCTTTAATTTTACCTTGGTCATCAAATACATTAAATGCGCTAGGTACAGCCAATTGGTCTGCGAGTACTAAACTGCCAATGCCAGATAACACATCGCGGACATGGTTTAGACCGCGTAATCCACCTAAGCCGCCTGGTGAGGCCGCATAGAGTGCCACTACTTTGTTTCTAAATGCTGGCACTGCACCTTGTTCTGTTCTAGAGGCCCAGTCTATTGCGTTCTTGAGCACCGCAGTGAAAGAACCATTGTATTCTGGGCTTGCTAATAGAATACCATCGGCATCGCGCAGCTTGTCTTTTAAAAGTTGAGCACCTTTTGGTGTGCCTTGCGCTTCAAGATCTTCATCGAACATTGGAATATCTAAATCTTGTAACTTGATCACTTCTACTTCTGCGCCACTTTCTAGTGCAAAGTTTGCCGCGGCTTGGATGAGTAATTGGTTGTAGCTGTCTTTTCTTAAACTGCCTGCGAGTGCGATAATTTTTGCTGTAGTCATCTTGCTGATACCTTATTTTGTTTCGTTAAAGTGATAGTAGCAAAATTTTACTTGCACAAAACCGAAATAAACGCAAAGCTTATGTGCATATATGCACAGAGGTGGTTATGGATAAATTCACAGATTGGCAGGATCTTAAGGTCGCTTATACGGTTGCCAAGCTTGGTACCTTATCAGCGGCGGCAGAGCATTTAGAGATCCACCACAGTACGGTACTGAGGCGAATAAATAGCTTAGAAGAAGCACTGGGAACGCGGTTATTTCACCGTCATGCCCGAGGTTATCAGGTAACACAGGCAGGAGAAAAGTTACTTGCGACGGCGAGTCAAATAGACGAGCGCTTGATGGAGTTGAGTACTTCTATTGTTGCTTCGGACAGCCAGCTTAGAGGTAAGCTTTTGGTGACAACGGTCAGTGGTTTTATGGATATGCTGTCGGAGCCTTGTTTGACTTTTCAGCAATTACACCCACAGGTCCAACTTGAAGTCATTCTCGACCAAAAGCGTTTACGCTTAGATCATGGACAGGCGCATGTTGCTGTGAGGGCAGGACCAAAGCCCGATGAGCCCGACTACATAGTGCAGCATCTAAATACTTTAGAAGCAGGCTTGTACGCGTCTTCAAGCTATATCAAGCGTATGGGGATCCCTAAAACACTTGAAGCGTTACAGGCGCATTATTTTGTCTCTGGTGTGGCCGGGTTTAATGCAAGAGTGCCATATTTCGCTTGGGTAGATGAACATATCCCTGAGACACAAGTGACACTTAGGGTATCTGAAACGTCAGACGCGTCGCGTGCCATTGTTAACGGTTTAGGTATTGGTGGGCTACAGCATGATGTGGCAAAACGTTATCCAGATTTACAGCCGGTGTTGCATGATGAGTTAAAATGGTTAAGCCAAGTTTGGCTAGTTACCCATGTACTGGTTCACCGAACGGCCAAAGTACAGGCATTATGTGACGTGTTAAAGCGCCATTTTGCTAATTTGAGTTGAGGCTAATAGACTGAGCTCAGGCGTTATTTTTCCAGCTTTTTGCAGCTAACTTTACTGAGCACGACATAAGTATCCTTTTTCGGATAGTAGAGCACACACTGGGTGTCGCGAAGCTGCAAGATGAAACTTTCATAAGCGAGATTATGGGCACCTAAAATTGGACTGCCATTGCCATCTAGGCTTTGGCCATGCTCAAGCAGTAGTGTTGGACTACGTTGAAAAACGGTGCTTGCGAGCGTCGGTGGTACGCTGCCTTTGAGTTTTACTATAGCTTGCTTGAGTTGTGATAACACCTCGGGCGTAGAGGCCGAGAGTACAGCCTCATTAACCGAAGTTGATGCAGGCGCGCTATTGCATGCTTGCATCAATAAAGCCAAAGCGATGATTTTCAACGCTTTTAGCGGCGCCATTATTGCGGATCCTTAGGCTTCATTAAAATTGCATTTTCCCGCAGTGGATAGACTGGAAGCGTAACCGCATGCTCCTTATTTTGATACTGTGGCAGAGCAGTAGGCGCAAATTGCGCTACATTTGGGCAACGACCGGTATCTATATGTGTCAGTGCTGCGGCGAAAAGATCTTCCTCTTGACTGCCTAGCGGTGCAGAGAAGTCATCTGCGACAATACAGCCTGGCACTTGTGCGCTTAGGCCAATTTCACCACTGCTTGACGCTCCTGAAGGGGTAAAGCCATCGGCATAAGCATCAAAGCCCTTCGCATTTTCCGAACCAAACTGAATGGTATAGTAAACCGTGCCGCAGTTTTGCGCGGGCACAAAGCCATAGGGCTTACCTCGAGTGGTACCACCGATCAAAAAGACTTCAACATCAATGCCGCGCAGGCCATTAATTACATTTTCACTGGCAGAGGCCGTGCCTCGTGTCGAGAGGATATAAACTCTAGGTAAAGTTACGGTGGGTAAAGAGGTGGTTGTAAACTTGTTTTCAGCCCAGTTAATTGCTCTAGACTCAAAAGCGGTGCGCTCTTCTTCAGCAGTACGCTTGTCATTTAAGGTGCTATAAGTGAAGGTTTTGTTTAGGCTGCTGTTGCCCGCAACCATATAGCCTAGTTGCGCTGCCATAATGACGCGACCACCACCGTTGTAACGCATGTCGAGTACTAGGTCGTCTATTTGCCGTGTTTTAAATAGATTAAATGCTTCAATTAATCCTTCTTGGGCTGTTGGAATAAATTGATTGAACTGCACATACCCAACCTGCTTGCCGCCATAGCTAATGACTTTAGCGTTTTGCACCGGTGAGGTTTCAATATCGACTGAAGTCAGGGTGACGGATTTTTCGTTGCCTGATTTATCTTCAAATACAAAGTTATGTGGCTCGCTTTGCTCTGGTGACAGGCCTGCATTCAGCGCAGCGGTATTATCACTTGAAATAAAGTCGACGCCATCTATCGAGAGGATCTTATCTCCACGTACGATCCCTGCATTCGCGGCTGGTGAATTAGGCTCTACTGCGGCGACAGTAAAGTTACGTGGTGGTGATGTGGTTATGGCCGCCCAACGAATGCCATAACCGGTTGCAACACCCGATTGCGCTTCTTTTTGGAAGCTTTCATAAGATTCGTAGAAATGAAATTGATCTTTGGCATTGCCCGACGCCGTCGTTTGGTTTGTCTTTAATTGCTCGAAGTAATCAATAACAGTATCGAATTGTGTTGGATCGTTATCTAGTACTTCGTCGTACCAAAGGTAGGTTTCGTTGGTAAAAGAGCGGAGCCACATTTTTTCATGCATCGCCGTACCAACCTTATCGGGATAAGGTTGGTCGTTGTTATATTTGTCTGTACCCGTTCTTGGGGAGGCGCAATAGTTAATTAACTGACTTGACGCAGGAAATTGATTAAACGTCCAAGTGGGCGGCTCGGTTTGTCCCGTGTTACTACCTGGGTTATCGGTGCCTAACGAATCGCTGCCACCGCCACCACAAGCGGCTAATAACAAGCTCATTGCTGTTGATGCGAAAACTAGAGTAATACGTTGCATCGTATTCACGTTCCTGTTTTAGTTGTATGACTAAAAACTAGCACCGCTTGGGTTATCTCGCAATCACTGTTTCTGCCAAGCCGTGAATAATTTCCGCTGTTGTGGAGAGATTTTTAACCCGTAGGTTTTTTCCATGTAAAAGTACGCATCAGCAATGCGTTTTCTAGCGTACTCTGGTGGTTCAATTCGGCGTAACTTAAAGTCAATCTTTACTGGACACGCGCCATAGTTTGCTTCAGTACTTGGTAACATGCCAAAACGAAAATTAGACCGATCCCCATTGATTTCACCAATCGCTGGAGCAAGGTTGTGAATATCTGCTTCCATCTTCCTGAATTGCTCACTGACTTTACGGCAGTGCTTTCTGCCGCCATCTTGCCAGCACTGCAACTGATGTCCAAATTCCCACGCGGGCACGATATGCTCCCACTCAATGCGCTGAGCACGGGCGTTTTCTTTGCCATTGCGAGTGTAAGGTAACCTCGGGGTATAACCACAACTTGCGGGATCAGGCACCAGCTTTTTGCCTTGCTTTTTGATATTACAATTACAATAAAGCGTGCGGGTATTGTCGGTAACTTGTTGTGATAAATGTTTCTTTGCTTTTGAGAAAGACGTGAACTCTTGAGCGTTAGCTGTTAATACAAATAAGCTAAGCGCTAAGATATAGCAATATCGTGACATAACCTCTCACCAAATGGTGGAATACAGGGAATGTCACTATATCAAAAAAATCATCAATACCAACAAGCGTGTACAGTAAGTCCCTTTATTTATTCGGTGCAGGGCGACGTTTTCGCCAAGGTGGAGATTGCAATAATAACAATATCCCTGTTAGACAAAAGAGTACACTCGTAGCGGCGAAGGAAATGAGCAAGGGGTTATTAAAATCCTCTCGTTCGTCGTAATCCATAATGTGTAGCATCCAAAAAAAATCAAAGATGCGCCACAACGTGCTACGCACCGTCACAACTTCACCGCTAGTTGCACTTAGATACAGCGTGGTGGAGAGGATATCGTTATATTCGACTCGCCAAACATCTTCCTTGTAACCTGCTTCTCTGGGGGCTGTGGTAAGTCGTTCAATATGGCTCACATCCGCTGTAATTAATAGGTGTTGATTGGCCTGTTGTATTATTTGCTGTTGATTTGGAGTGGTAAAAGGTGCGCCTGTTATCCCGTTGAAAATGAGCTTTTCATCTTGGTTGAATTTGATGATGGGAGTATCGAGAAAATGGCCGAACTGGATTTGACGAACTTGCACCGTGCCTTGTACTAACTGATTGAGATCAGCTTGGTACGCGGCGGTGGGAAAGGGGTTATCTAAGCTTCTATGCGCTAAGTGTTTACCATGGATCTTTGCCAATGGGATCGCACTCATGACCAGCCCGCCTAATAGCCAAGCAAAGATCTGTAAAAACAATAAATAGCCAAGGTACTTGTGGAGTTTACGTGCGGGTTTTAGCAGTTTTTTAATCATCACAATATGTTATTCTAGTTGTTCGTGAGTATGATAACTATAATGCACGGTGCTTAGAATGTGACAAATTGTCGCATTGTCCAATAAGTAATGTCCTTATCACACTGATAAATAAGTCATTACTAGATTTAGCTTTACAAGGTAGCTTTTAATACATGTCTGAAATTCAATTTTTAAATGTCGATTTGGAACTGGAGTCAAAGCAGGATATCAGTGCGCTAGTTTCGGATTTAAAGAAAAATGCTATCGTGCTGCATTACGATCAAGATGACTATCGTCAATTGGCTCGAATCGAAGCAAATACTAATGAATTAACCCCTGATAAAGCGATTAACCAACTGTGTGAGTTAATTGAGTCTTGCTCTAAAGCGGCACTTAAGCAATGGCTAGGTTGTACCAAGCGAACTTTTGATATTGGCTTTAACTCAGGCAAGTCGCCAAAGTGCTTTTCGCAAGCACTACAGGCAGATACGTTGCTTAGGATCTCTGCAATAGGTGCCGGTATAGAAATTACTATCTACCCAGTAGAAGAATAAAAACTCTAAAAGCTAGATTAAATAGTTTTATATGTTAACTATGTTAATGTATTGATAATTTATTTTTGTTGTTTTATCTTGTTTATTCCACAACACGGATTATTTCTAGGAACGCAAGATGAAACAACATGTAACCCTCTCTACCCTAATGATAGCCATGCTCGGCGGAATGTCTTTCGCAAGTTCTGCGGCAGACAAGGTTAACCTTAATACCTACAGTTCACTTAAGCAGCTTGATAAATTTAACGCTGCACCAGTTCAAGTTGCTGATATAAAAAAGCAAATTGCGAAAAAATTAGCGCTATCACTTAATCACTTAGGTCCCCAAGTTCAAACTCAACTTAGCCAGTATCAGGATGCAGTTTCACTGGAGCAGCTACAAGTTCAGGGGTCAACTAAGCAGCTCATGACAGAAGCGAGCCAGTACACTCGCTCATTAAAAGGCCTGACTGACTATAGCTCTAATCTATACCAGCTGCGTATTGCTTCTAGCGAAATGCTAACAAAGTGGCAACAAGGTGAAGTGCCATTAATTGCTTTTGCGCCTAAAGGTGATGATAAGCACTGGCAATATGTAGAGGCTTTTGATGAGCACGGTCAATTGCATTTACTTGACGCACATACAATGCCAGAGCGACCTGTGCTAGTTGTTGAACTTGATAGTGATAAGGTAAAACAAGAAGGCATTCAGGTAATGAAGCAAGTGTTTGCCAAGCAAGGCTTAGTAATGCCATCAATAGAAGTGCAGAGCAACGATGATGCTGAGCCGATTTCAACCAGTGTATTGAAGAAAATCAGACTAAATGACGATGAAGAGCCTTGGGTATCTGGGGCTGCGGAAGTTTACGGCATTGTAACAGGCGTCAACCCATCCCGAGATGAGCCTGTTCTAGATATTGTGGATATGCCATATTTGGACCACGATGGTACGGACTATACGCCTAATCAAATTATCATTCACTGGGAGCGATATCGTTGGCAAGCGGCAGATTTATTGCTGATGGAGCAAGACGACAATACTAACTATCAAGACTTAGCAACAACACTTTTGGATATTGTGACGCAAGTGATGCGCGCTATTCCTGATCCTAATGTTCAAGGCTATGCGATTATCCCGCAACTGACGAATCAATTGATCAAAGCGATGCCAAGCCATTGGTTTACTAACGATGATGACTATGTTGATGTGTTTTACACCTTGTTTGAAGGACAAACTTACAACGGGCATATGGGCGCAAGTGGTAATGCGAAAGTGACGATTGAGCCACTTACAATTAACCCTCGCTAAATATTAGCCAAATATGTTATTGAAAAAAGGCCAGTTACTGGCCTTTTTTATTTATAGTTACCAAATTGCTTCGACAAACTCTGGATGGTCTACAAATGGATTTCGGTTACCCTGAAATTCATAAGCCGCTTGGTTGCGCGCTTGCTCTAGGGCATCGACAGGATCTTCGTTATGCCATCTTTTTAGCATGTTGACGACCCAAGTTTCGAATACCTGGTGTTGTGTGCCATTGAGTACTGCATTGCTGTAGCTGGTATTATTTTGCCAGTTTGCAATCACATCTTGATAACGTGTTGCCATATAAAAGTAGACACGAGCAAAATCGCCTTTGAAATTGTCAATTGGCTCAAATACAGTGCCACTGTAATTAATACCAGATGCTGAACCTAGACGACTCCCGTTACTAGAGGTATAAGAAGCGCTTCCTACTTCACCAAATGGATAGTTACTGCGCTTTGAATTTACATAGCCATCAGAAGCAAAAATATGATGGATATCCGAATTCATCGGTTCTACTTGACCGCCAAACCAAGATTTGGGGAAGGAGTGTTCTCGGTTATAGCAATCGCCTTCGCTTCTGTAACTGCCGCACTGGGATCCTGTAGAAACATAGCTAACACTATCATTTGCCGTTGGCTTCTCAGAGTAGCGATCTAAGATGCTGTTATCTTTTTCAAAATGGCGATCGCGCTCGTTCTGATCGATAAAGCCCCAAATAGCAGAATAACCTTGTGATTGGTGGTTACGAATAATCTGGTGTAACTCTGTTTTCAGTGCATAACCGCTCAGTCCAGTAGTAGAGGCATAGTAACCATCGCCTGAAGGAGGAGGCGTGGTTGTGCCAAGCGTAAAGGTATGATCTTGACGATTGCTGAACTGGCCGCCGGAAGCGAGCGTTGTACCCGCGTGCGTTAAGGTATACTGGCCATTACCATTGGTGCAACAAATTCCGTCGCCATAGCTGTCTAAAATCGTAAAGGTATAACTACCGCCGTTAAGGCATAAGTTTTCATTTACTGATTGATTATTGCTATAGCCACTACCACTAGCAACGGTTGTGTTTGCTGTATTAGTGATTTGCCAGCTTGTTTCGCTACCATAATTATCGGTCATCAAAGCGAGAGTGACACTATTATTTTGACAGCTCTGAGGCGGCTCTGGTGTGGTAGAAGTTGGACCAAAGCCGTCAACGTAGACAGTTTCATTACCGTCAAAACCACTGCCATCGTAAAAACGTAAGCCAACATTAATCGCAGTGGTTGCGGTTGCGGTATAGGTATAGCTAAGTTGTTGCCACTGCCCGACATTGAACTGATCTGAATAGCCATGATAGCCGTCCACCACTAATCGTGCTTTGACACCACCTTCCGTGTGATAGACCCAAGTGCTAAATTGATAGCTTTTACCTGCTTCAACGTTTACTTGCTGTTGTAAGTCTGTGCTACTTTGCGTTGCTGTGGTTACCTGCACCGCTGCGGCAAGATTACCGTCTTTTATTGGTGTCGTAACCGAGCTAAGTGTGATGCCCGAGTCTATCGTCGTCCATCCACTAGGGACTTGACCGCTCCAGCTCTCGAAACTGCCATTTGTAACTTCTGCAGCAGCGCTTAAGCTGAGTATTGAGCAATAAGAACTGAGTATTAGGTTTATATATTTCCCGTGTTTCATTTTTAGTCTCATTATTATGATTATCTGTATTATTGATTTGTCTGTGTATGACAGTTTGATTTTGCATCAAAACTGTTACGGCAATGTTAAACTTTTTAACGGTTAAATATCGAACTTCTTTTAATCTGTTTTCTTTGGACTTTTCAATCTTCAATAACTAAAAGGAATATAAAAGCAGATTCTATTCTTTTTGATCTCTCAATTTGCCACGTATGCTTCACGCTAATAAAAGTAGGCTACGCTGCGTGCGAGCCAGTTATGCAATGAGCAAGCAAACCTTTTGGGTACGGGGATCCATGATGTTGTTAAGTCAACTTAATGCTGCAGCAAGTCCGCTGACACATGAACAACTGCAAAAACTACAAGGCTTAGTTGGAGAGTTAAATCCAATCCAACAGGCATGGGTAAGTGGCTATTTAGCTGCAACCGCAAATTCAGCTGCATTATCAGGTATTGCTGGACAAGCAACAGCGGGCGCTGACGAGTCTGCACCTCTGACTATTTTATTTGGTTCACAAACTGGTAACGCAAAAGGGGTTGCAAACCAAATTAAAGCTCAGGCGGAAGCGCGTGGCTTGACGACTAAGTTGGTCAATATGGCTGACTACAAACCTGCCAACCTGAAGAAAGAGAAGTTCTTAGTGATTGCTGTCTCTACTTACGGTGAGGGTGAGCCACCAGAAGATGCAGAAGCATTGCATGAATTCTTAGCTGGTAAGAAGGCGCCTAAACTGGAAGGTGTAAAGCAAGCTGTGATTGGCCTTGGTGATTCAAGTTATGAATTTTTCTGCCAAACGGCAAAGGATTTTGAAGCGCGCTTGGCTGCCCTTGGTGCTGAAATTGTTGTGCCGCGAGCTGACTTAGATGTGGATTATGAAGCTGAAGCCGAGGCGTGGATCGCACAGGCGCTAGATGCATTAGAGCCTGCGCTTAAAGCCCAGCAGCAAGCAGGTGGTGGTAACGTTATCAGCATGCCGTTTGGCGTTCCTCAGGCTGCAGTAAGTCAATATACAAAGCAAAACCCATTTGCGGCTGAGCTGAGTGTGGTACAAAAGATCACTGGCAGAAACTCAAGCAAAGATGTGCGTCACATTGAAATTTCCCTTGAAGGTTCCGATATCACTTATCAGCCGGGTGATTCACTTGGCGTGTATTTCTTAAATGACCCACAAGAAGTGGCGGCGGTGATCGATGCCTTAAAACTCGACAAAGCACAAACCGTAAAAATAGGTGAACTCACCGTTTCATTAGAAACGGCGTTAATTGAACATCTTGAGCTAACACAGTCGTATCCTGGCTTTGTTGAAAAGTATGCGATTGCGACTGGGAATGAGGAGCTAAGCGCACTTGCAAACGATAAAGCGGCATTGCGTGCTTATATTGAAGAACGCCAAATCTTTGATGTGATAAAGCAAAACCCTGCCAACATTGAGGCGCAAGCACTAGTTGATTGCTGTCGCAAGTTACAAGCGCGCCTGTACTCTATCGCGTCAAGCCAAGCTGAGGTGGAAGAAGAGGTGCATTTAACCGTAGGTTTAGTTGAATTTGATACCTTTGGTGAAAAGCATTTTGGCGGCTGCTCAGGTTATTTAGCGAATCGTGCTGAAGAAGGCACGAAAGTGAAAGTATTCAGTGAGCACAACGATAACTTTAGATTACCAGTGGACAATGCTACACCTGTGATCATGGTTGGCCCAGGTACAGGTATCGCACCGTTCAGAGCCTTCTTGCAAGAGCGTGAGGCGCGTGACGCTGAGGGTGAAAACTGGCTGTTCTTTGGTAATCCACACTTTACAGAAGATTTCCTTTATCAAGTAGAAATTCAAAAGTATGTAAAGTCGGGTTTATTAACACATGTAGATTTGGCATTTAGTCGTGATCAGGCAGAAAAGATTTACGTGCAAGATAGACTGCGCGAGAAGGGCGAAGCTGTATTTGCATGGCTTGAAAAGGGCGCTCATTTTTATGTCTGTGGTGACGCTAGCAGAATGGCCAAAGATGTACACCAAGCACTTATCGACATCATTAAAACCCATGGAGGGAAAGATGATGAACAAGCTGAGCAATATCTTAAAGCATTGCGTAGCGCAAACCGTTATCAGAAAGACGTTTACTAACGCGTCTTGTTATACCGTCAGCCAATTTTAATGTAGGAAAGACAATGAGCAACTCTGAAATCAAACCGAATAGTAAGCTCGATGCAAACGCAAAGTTTTCTGATAATGAGCGTTTGAAGTCACAAAGTGCCCACTTACGTGGCACAATTTCAACGGATCTGACCGATCAACTAACCGGCGGCTTTACTGCGGATAACTTCCAATTGATCCGTTTCCACGGTATGTATCAGCAAGACGACCGCGATATCCGCCCAGAGCGCACTAAGCAACGGCTTGAGCCACTGCATAACGTGATGCTTCGTGCTCGTATGCCTGGTGGTATCATTAAACCACATCAGTGGTTGGCGATTGACGAGTTTGCAGCGGATAAAACCATGTATGGCAGCATTCGTCTGACAACACGTCAAACTTTCCAGTTCCACGGTGTACTGAAGCCAAACATCAAAGGGATGCATCAGCTGCTGAATAGCGTAGGTATCGATTCTATTGCGACGGCGGGGGATGTAAACCGCAACGTGTTATGTACAACTAACCCGGTCGAGTCTGAGTTACACCAAGAAGCGTACGAGTGGGCGGCTAAAATTTCAGAGCACTTGCTGCCAAAAACTAAAGCTTACGCTGAGATCTGGCTGAACGGTGAAAAAACCGAGACAACGGCAGAGCCGATTTTGGGTGATACGTATTTACCACGTAAGTTCAAAACTACTGTGACTATCCCTCCGAACAATGAAGTCGATGTGCATGCCAATGACCTCAACTTTGTTGCTATTGCAGATGAGGGCAAGCTAGTTGGCTTTAATGTGCTAGTGGGTGGTGGTTTGGCGATGACCCATGGTGACGTTAATACCTATCCACGTAAAGCAGATGAGCTTGGCTTTATTCCGCTTGAGCATACACTTGCCGTTGCTGAGCATGTGGTTTCTGTGCAACGTGACTGGGGTAACCGAGTAAACCGTAAAAATGCAAAAACCAAATATACGCTAGATACATTTGGTACTGAGGTGTTTAAAGCGGAAGTTGAAAACCGTGCCGGTATGACGTTTGAGCCAAGCCGTCCTTATGAATTCACTCACCGTGGCGACCGCTTTGGTTGGGTTGAAGGTATTGATGGTAAGCATCACTTAACAGTGTTTATCGAAAATGGCCGTATTTTAGATTTCCCAGATAAACCACTTAAAACAGGTTGTCGCAAAATTGCAGAAATCCACAAAGGGGATTTCCGCATGACTGCAAACCAAAACTTAATTATTGCTGGAGTTGCAGCTGAGGATAAAGCGCAAATCGAACAAATTGCCCGCGAGCATGGTTTGATAGATAGCGAGCATTCAGAGCAGCGTAAAAACTCGATGGCGTGTGTATCGCTACCGACGTGTCCACTTGCGATGGCAGAGGCGGAGCGTTATTTACCTGAGCTTGTGACAAAGGTAGAAGGGTTGCTCGCCAAGCATGAGGTTGCTGAAGAGAATATTATCCTTCGTGTAGTTGGCTGCCCTAACGGCTGTGGTCGAGCGATGCTAGCCGAGGTTGGATTCGTGGGTAAAGGACCTGGTAAATACAATATGTATTTAGGTGGTAACCGTGCTGGTACTCGCATTCCTAAGCTGTACTTGGAGAATGTCGGCGAAGACGTCTTCCTGCCAGCGCTAGATGAGTTGATTGGTCAGTGGGTCAGTGAGCGCAACGAAGATGAATGTTTTGGTGACTATGTCATCCGCAAAGAAATCGTTGCGGAAGTCAAAGTGTCAAAAACTGATTTCCACGCTTGATTTAGAACGGGCAGCTAGGCTGCCCATTGGATGAGAAAATGAGTGATTTTAAGCAAATATTGACTCTGGACAGCGCAACTCAGCGGATGCTACTCGCGGATGCTAATGCCCTACTGAGTGATAAAACTGCCGAGCAGAGAGTGGCTTGGGCACTGGAAAACTTACCGGATACTCACTTTTTGTCTTCTAGTTTCGGTATTCAAGCTGCGGTTATGTTACATCTTTTGACTCAGCAGCAGCCTGATATCCCCGTGGTACTTACCGATACGGGCTATTTGTTTCCTGAGACGTATCAATTTATTGAATCACTGTCAGAGCGTTTGGCACTCAATCTTAAGATATACCGTGCTAAGCAGAGTCCTGCTTGGCAAGAGGCGGTGTATGGTAAGTTATGGGAGCAAGGCGAAGAAGGGATTAAAAAATACAATACCCTAAACAAAGTTGAGCCGATGACTCAAGCGTTACGGGAACTTGGCGCAGGCACTTGGTTCAGTGGCTTACGTCGTCAGCAGTCTTCAACGCGTGCGGATAAGCCAATCGTTGAGCTCAGTCGCGGCACGGTCAAGTTTTACCCTATTATTGACTGGCATAATCGTGATGTGTATCAATATCTTACAAAGTTTGATTTGCCTTATCACCCGCTCTGGGAACAAGGTTATGTTTCTATGGGGGATGTTCACACCACCCGTAAGCTTGAACCTGGAATGACTGAGGAAGAAACACGTTTCTTCGGTCTGAATCGTGAGTGTGGGTTGCATATTGATGGTGATGGTATTTAGATCCGTAATATTCATTTAGTAGATTTGAGTGTGGCTGGCTTTTTGACTTGGAAATTCCCAGCGATCGGTCATACTTAGTCTATTATTCGTTCAAGGTCTTGGAGGTGGCTTTGATCTACTTTCCAAAGACGATATTATTGCTATTTAGTTGTACCTTGTCTTTTGCTGGCCACGCTAAAACAGCGGAAGAAAGCAAAACGTTTATCAACTTTGCAGTACAGTATTATCCTCCGTTCATTATCGAACATGCCCAAGAACGGGGTGTGCTCATTGATATTTTTGAGCTGTTTGCAGCACAATATCATTACCAACCAAACTACCCTGTTTATCCCGAAAAACGTTCGACTGTAGAAATCGAACGAGGAAATGTCGATGTGCGGATGGAGTCAGAGCATTGGTATCGTGGCACTATGCAAATGTGTTGGAGTGCGCCAATTTACACAATTGAAGACGTATTTGTTACACACAAGCAGGCTGAGCAATTTGATGTAAATGGCTTAAACGAGCATTTATTTTTAGGTCGATTTGGTTATACCTATCCTCAGCTAGAGCCGTATTTTGATAGTAATATGCTGCAGCGCAAAGACTATTACTCAGAATTTGATATTTTGTCCGTGCTTGCGGGCGGAAGTGACAAAAGTCTCGCTTTTTCTATTGTTGGCGAACCAACACTGCGTTGGTTACAGCTGAAATATCCAGTATTAAAAAGTACTATCAGCGTGCGTGGCGTTTCGGATGTCGCGCCGTTGCAATTGCAGTTTGGCCGCACTCAAAGAGCGAAAAAATTGTGTGATGACTTTAATCACTTTTATGCTGACTTTAAAAAAACGGAGCAATTTAAGCAGATACTGTTAAAGTATGGTCTCTAAGGAAAGTCGAGTATGAAGATGAAAGCCGCAAGTTACTTAATGATTATGATAATGCTGGTGGCGTTAGCCAGTTTGTTTGTATTGAAGCGCCCTGATGGCAAGCCATGGTTAAATGTAAATTCGTTGACCAACAAGGTTGAGCAGCAGGTAACAGCATTAACGGATCAAGGTGTGACAGCGTTTGATAAAGTGAAAACACACACGAAGGAATTTGTGAGTGACGACACTCAGCAACCTACATCTGGGGTACAAGTGTATCGTTGGCAGGATGCTAAAGGACAATGGCATTACTCTGATAAACCCAATCCAAACGGCGAGTCGCAGTACTATCAATTAGATGAGCGTAAAATTACCGTGGTAGCAGCTGAAGACATAAGTATTCTGAATAAACAACCAGCGCAAGCTGTAAGTAAAGAAACCGCTTCGGCATTACCAACGGCATTAAATCCAAAAGCGGTAAAACAGGTGATGGAAGATGCGAAAAACATCCAACAGCTGATGGACGATAGAACGAAACAGCTTGAAAAGGCGCTGGAGGAAAACCAGCGCTAAAGTCGTTGTTCAATATATTCTGCAATGGCGAGACTTGCGGTCAATCCCGGTGACTCAATCGCCATTAAGTTAACAAAGCCTGATATTCCATGGGTTGCCTCGAACTGAATTACAAAATCACTTTGCTTTTCTTTGCTTAATTTAGGTCTTATCCCAGTGTAATCCGCTGTCAGTCTATTCTCATCCAGAGTCGGCCAGTATCGCTTTATTGCGGCGACAAAGTGCGCTTTTTGGGAGTCATCAAACTGGTAATCAATATTTTCAATATATTCGGTATCAGGGCCAAACTTGAGTTGCCCAGCTAAATCTACTGTCGCGTGTACGCCTAATCCATGCGTGTTAGGGAGAGGGTAGATGAGCTGTTGAAATGGGTGCTTACCATGATAGCGATAGTAACGGCCACGACAATAATAGGCGATGACTTTGTCGCTATCGCCGGTAATTTTATTGAGCACATCGGGGGCATTCAGCCCCGCGCTGTTTATCAGCTGGTCACAGCCCATTTCGAACTGCTCGCCATTGCAGCGCATCGCAACAATAAAATCACTGTCTAATTGCTGTGCGTGAATAAACTCACTTTGCGTTGCGACAATCCCCCCATTACTTTCAATCTCAGCGATGAGTGACAACATAAATTGGTGACTATCTAAAATACCGGTGGAGGGAGAGAATAGTGCGCTATGTATTTTCAAATAGTTGAGCTGTTGCTCGATGGTCTTGGATGAAGCAAAGTCAATATCCGTGACAGAGTTAGCATGGGCACGCGTCTTAATTTGTTCTAGGCTTTTCGCTTCCTCTGCGTTTGTCGCAACAATGAATTTACCGAGTCGCTGAAAGGGAATATTTAGCTGCTCACAGTGCGTGTAAAGGAGTGCTTTTCCTCGAACACAGAGCTGGTGCTTTAAGCTACCATAAGGATAGTAAATGCCCGCATGGATCACTTCACTATTACGGCTACTCGTATGCTCACCAACACGAGATTCTTTATCGATAACAATAACGCTGCGGCTCTTGCTGAGCTTTGCTGCTATCGCTAAGCCTACAACGCCTGCGCCAATAATTAGGGTGTCGACCTTTTCCACAAACTGAGTACCTTCATAAACGTAGACGCTCAGGGTGCAGTAAAACCAACCCAATATCAAGCTGGTATACGCTAATCTCGGTGCTCTCGACGCATTAGCAAAATGGTCAGATATATTTTAGTCGGTAAAGAACAAATGAGACCGAGCGCGACACAGCTCGCACCAATTATAAAACCGCTCGGACCAAGATCATTCAGCCAGTCGGTCGTTAACATGGTGTGGCCCGTGAAAATTAAAATCAATCCCGCTACGATGAGCATATGCAGAGGCCAAAGCTTTTGAGTTGACACAGTACCACCTCACTATTTTGTGTGTTGCAATAATAATGAGGTGGATTTGGTTTTTTGTAGTTGTGATAGATCAAGTTTTAGCGTGATACTACTGCGGCGGTCATTCTGGAAATGCAGCATAGTTCATTGCGACTGTTAGTGATGCGGATCTCCCATACAGATGAACGTTTTCCTAGGTGCACTGGCTTAGCTATAGCTGTGAGCATGCCTGTTCTCGATGCTTTTAAGTGATTAGCATTGATCTCTTGCCCTACACAGTAGAATTGTTCGGTATCTACAACAAAGTTTGCTGCGTAACTTGCAACGGTTTCCGCTAAAGCAACGTTTGCGCCGCCATGGACCATACCCATGGGGTTATGATGTTCAGGAATCGCAGGCATAGTAGCAACTAAGTAGTCGTCACCCACCTCGCTGATTTCTATCCCTAACGTTTTCATAAGCGTACCTTTACCTGTCATGCCATCTTCCAGCTTTTTGCATAACTCTACACTTACGGGTTTAAACCAGATTGCCATACTTGTCTCTCTTTTGAATACATATGCTTACATTTTTTTACTATGGTGATTTTTTTTCGTAGTTACAATCGTTTCATTAACATAAAGGGGAAAGTATGAAAGCATTATCACTGATAGGACTGTTAATTTATTCAGGTTTCAGTATGGCCAACTCTCACGAAGTAAGTGTTGGTTTCGGAGAGTTTTTAGAGATTGAGGATGGATTCTTAGGTGTTCAGTATCGACACTACCTTACTGAGTTAGAGAATGATGGTACACCCTATGGTTTACAGGGGTATCTGCAAAAGAGTAATAACTTCTCTGTAGGTGGTTTTAAAAATGATGATTGGCATCTTTATCAAGCTGATGCTGAGTTCTTTATTGGACGAGACTGGCGAGTTGCCGTTGATGTAACTCAATTTAGAGATGACTCTGCACTTTTTACTGCGACGCGAGATACGATAGCGCTGGTACAAGTGGGACGTTTTGTTAGTGAGAATATGCAGCTTGGTGTTACGCTCATTGGCGAGCGCTCAGAATTTGATAACTACGGAGTGGATGAACGAGATACAGAAACGGCAATAGCGCCATTTTTTCGTTATACAGAGATTGATAATGGCGTTGGATGGGATGTAAAAATGCAAAAAGTCGCAGCCGACATCGACTTTTGGCAGATCCATGCTGGCTATTATTTGGCTAAGAATTGGCAGATCTCTGCATCAGCTCGATTACGTGAAGATGATTTTGATCAATCCGTAGTGGAGTTACAGACTGATTATTGGTTTAGTTCACAATCGGCGCTGAAGTTTGGAATTGGCAGTGCGCTTGATGATGGTGGCATCAATACAATTACGCTGATTTACACTCAAAGGTTTTAAAAAAGACGGCCGGTGCCGTCTTTTCCATTAAAGTATTGCCAAATGAGGCCTATAGCATTTGTCTTAAGACGTACTGTAAAATCCCGTCATGTCGGTAGTACTCCCACTCTTTAGGGGTATCGATCCGGATATCCGCCGAAAACTTGATTTCTTTGCCATCCGCATTTGTTGCCGTGACTACCACTTCGGTTGATGTGTCGTATATCCCTTCAATTTCAAACTCTTCTTCGCCAGTTAGTCCCAGTTCTTCGTGGCCATCATCTGGTTTAAATTGTAGCGGTAATACCCCCATACCAATGAGGTTAGAACGGTGAATACGCTCGTAGCTTTTAGCAAGTACGGCTTTAATCCCAAGTAGTAAAGACCCTTTAGCAGCCCAGTCTCGTGATGAACCCGTGCCGTACTCACTGCCCGCGAGCACAACGAGTGGCGTATTACGCTGCTGATAATGCTCCGCAGCATCGAAAATACTCATAAGTTCGCCCTCAGGCAATAGGCGAGTAATACCACCTTCGGTACCCGGAGCCAATTGATTGCGTAAGCGCACGTTTGCAAATGTACCTCGCATCATAACTTCGTGGTTACCACGACGCGAACCGTAAGAGTTAAAATCAGCTTGTTTCACTCCTTGCGCTTGTAAATACTCCCCAGCTGGGGCCGAGGCCTTGATATTACCTGCTGGAGAAATGTGGTCAGTCGTTACTGAGTCACCCAGTTTAGCGAGACAGCGTGCGCCTTTGATACTTGGGATCCCAGGTGGCTCTTTACTCATATTATCAAAGAAAGGGGCTTTTCGAATATAAGTAGAGCTATCTTGCCAATCATAGCGCTCACTCTGATTTACCGCGATTTGTTGCCAATGTTGGTCGCCTTGGTAAACGTCTGCATAGTTCTTCTCAAACATGGCTTGTGTGACTGTCTGAGACACAAGTTCACTGACTTCTGAGACCGATGGCCAAATGTCTTTTAAGAACACATCCTGGCCATCATCGGTTTGGCACAATGGCTCATTGTAGACATCGATATCAGTGCGGCCTGCAAGTGCATAGGCAACAACAAGTGGCGGCGAGGCGAGAAAGTTCATTTTTACATCTTGGTGGATCCGCCCCTCAAAGTTGCGGTTTCCTGATAAGATGGAACTGACAACCAGCTGATGTTTAACGATGGCTTCGTTAATTTCTTTCGGTAAGGGACCTGAGTTGCCGATACAAGTCGTACAACCATAGCCCACTAAATCAAAACCTAGTTCAGCAAGCGGTTCCAATAGCTCGGCTTGTTTTAGGTAATCGGTAACTACTTTTGAGCCAGGAGCCAATGAGGTTTTTACCCAAGGCTTAGGCTTTAAGCCAAGTGTCTTTGCTTTTTGTGCAACAAGGCCTGCGGCAAGAATAACACTTGGATTAGAGGTGTTTGTGCAACTTGTGATGGCGGCAATTACGCAGGCGCCATCGACTAATTCAAACTCTTGCTCTTTAAATGTAACCTTACCGACGCCAAGCGTCGCGGGCTCATCTTGATCAACTCGAGAAGTCCCGCCTTCACCAACAGTGCGAGCTTCATCTTGATCTGACACGGCATTTTTTTCACTGCGCTCATGTTGGAATTCACCTAAATGGGCTTGAATTGTTTTGCCTGCGTCATTGAGAGGAATTCTATCTTGTGGGCGCTTTGGACCTGCAAGGCTTGGAACCACTGTCGCTAAGTCTAGTGTCAGTACGTCGGTGTAAAGTGGTTCATCTCCTGGTTCTCGCCACATGCCTTGATGTTTGGCATAACCTTCGATTAATGCAATTTTTTCTTCATCACGATTGGTTAGTCGTAGATACTCCAAGGTTTCGTTATCAATGGGGAAAATACCGCAGGTTGCCCCATATTCAGGTGCCATGTTGGCGATGGTGGCACGATCGGCAAGTGGTAAGTCTGCTAAGCCATCACCAAAGAATTCGACAAACTTACCCACTACGCCGTGTTCACGTAGCATTTGTGTCACGGTGAGTACCAAATCAGTTGCGGTTGTGCCTTCAGGCAACTGTCCTTCCAGTTTAAAACCAACGACCTGAGGAATGAGCAGCGAAATTGGCTGACCAAGCATGGCGGCTTCGGCCTCAATGCCGCCTACGCCCCAACCTAAAATGCCAAGACCGTTGATCATTGTGGTATGAGAGTCAGTTCCCACTAATGTATCAGGGTAGGCGAATGGCATACCATCGATTTCTTTTTCGAATACGACACGTGCTAAATACTCTAGGTTAACTTGGTGCACGATCCCGGTTGCGGGTGGCACCACTTTTAGATTGTCAAACGCGCCTTGCCCCCAGCGCAAAAATTCATAGCGCTCTTTGTTGCGTTGGTACTCTAACTTTGCATTAAGATCAAAGGCGCCATCGTGGCCATATTCGTCTACTTGTACAGAGTGGTCTATGACCATTTCAGCGGGTGATAAGGGATTGATTTTATTTGGATCGCCACCGAGTTTTGCCATAGCGTCACGCATTGCTGCAAGATCCACGATGGCTGGTACGCCTGTAAAATCTTGCATCACGACGCGCGCGGGCGTAAAAGCAACTTCTTTACTGGGTTTATCTTCCGGCTTCCAGTTGAGTAAGGCATCGATGTCTTGTGCAGTCACGTTTTTGCCATCTTCATGACGCAGTAAATTTTCTAATAAAATTTTAAGCGAAAACGGTAATCTTCTTGCCCTATCGCTTAAAGCTGGAAGTGAGTGAATATGGACCTGACGCTCGCCGACGGTAAGCTGAGTCAGGGTGTTATATGAATTATTCATGCTTGACCCTTTCCTTATACCAACTGCACTTAAGATTTGCTCTATATAAGAGGGAAGTAGAGCATCCAATTAAATGAATTGGTTTTGTTCTAAAAATGCATAACAAGGTGCATAGAATGTACCAGTTGCAGACTTGCCGTTTTTTTGTACTGCTATAGTCCTAGTGTTGATTGGACACTTTTTCAAGGGGAAGTGCACTTTCGCGAAGCATCGGTGCACTAAAAAGGTGAGCATTTTTGTAATTAAATACGTCAGCGTGTGAGATTGCTAGCCAAAGGAAATGGGTTTTCGGCCTGTATTTTTGTCCACTTGTGTGTAAGATTTTCCTGGCTTTTGTCGTTTTTTCTTACTCGGCGTTGGTGCCGTTTCGGCGCGTGGAGTGGCAACTGCACGCGGTTGCGGCGTTGCATCAGGTGCTAAGGTTAAATGAAATTCATCACCATTAAAATGCAGAATATCGCCTGAATAAATCTTTTTACGTTTTTGCGTACATATTTCATCGTTGACTGCTACATAACCTTCAGTGATCAATAACTTAGCATGTCCACCAGTTTCTGCTAAGTCGAGCACTTTCAAAAGGTTACACAATTCTATCGGCTCTTCTTCGAGCTCAATTTCAATAAACCCATCTTGCATTTTCATAACCTCAACATGCCGTATTTACCTAACACAGCCAGTGTCTTATTGCCTTGTACGACAGTATATAAAATTACTGCGGTGAATGACGAAACTTTTTCGTTAAATCCGGGGTCTTTAACATTACTGAAGCATTTGGTGTGTATCTTGCACGCCGTCCACGCGATTTGTTTTTATCAGTATTTTATGGAGGCAACGATGGGTATTCGCACAGCATTAAGAAAAGAGCTTATGAATGTAGATAAGACAGATCTAATGACCGCGGATGATGTACGTCACTATGTCAATGAGTCTCTCACACAAGCCAAGGATAAGCTTTCTGTCATCTCCCGATTTAATGAGCATCATAGTCAGGTGCAAGCAGGGCTGCCAAGTCAGGAACTGCACTTACGTCATCAACAGCATCGATTGTTTAAAGATATTCTTTACCCTAAATCTTCTGTTGAAAATTGGTTGTCTAGGTGTTAATTTGAAGCATTAATAAGACTGAGGTTGAAGCATACTTCCCTAGGAAGGTGCATTTCAAACCGAGGCGTAACACCAAGGATGATAATGCAACGTATCTTCGCAATTGCTACTTTATTATTGGGTGGCTGTAGCACCCAAACTTTACATATCTTTGAATCCGGCCTCGATGAAGGTACTAGAGCTAACTTAGTTCAAGCATTAGAAAAGCGAGATATTCATTATCGTTTTACCGAGCTTCCCGTACCGCTACAATATGAGAGTGCACAATTAAATATTCCACCGATGACTTCAGGCGACAATTGGCTTAGGGATATTGAATATGTAGTGAAAGAGATTGGTTTTGATACGCTGACAATTTCAGAATTTAATATGGAAGGGCACCGTTATACACCGAATAACGCGGGGTTGTATCTGGTGCAAAACAGAGCTGCTCAAGCATTGCCAGATCTATTGTTTGCCCACCAATGTAAAGATGATTCTATCCAATTGCAGCTGAAACCCAATGGTCATTGGCAGCAGGTTGGCACTGAGTATCGGGGGCGTTGGATCTATAAAAGTAATTCTCTTACGCTCACGTGGCATGAGAAATCCGAGCAGCACCCCTACCAGCAAGTGTATGCCGAGCGTGAACATACAGTGCAGACATTACAGGGACCCAAGCCTGCAAAAACATTTACCCGCCAGCAGCTTTTCGATGGGCCTGTGCCTGTATTTAACTGTGACTTACAAGTGATCTTTGCTGAGTGAGTTAATAACTCGTTGGGCTCGTGACACTTGCTGCAGGCCGAGTTTCACCTGTTTCGTGGCGGGGACAAATGGAGTAGGAGCCGTTTGCGAGCTCTGAATCACAGGATATTCATGAAGCAAATTAGCATACATGGATTGAGTACTCGGTTTCAGCAAGAAATCAATAAATAGCTCGGCATTGTGTGCATTGGGTGAATGCTTTGCTATCGCAACCGTGGTGGTAGAAATAGGCGTTTTTCCCGAGTGCATTTTCAGAAAGTGGATCTCTAGCTGTTCGGCAAGTGCCTTATCGCGCTTATTCTCGGAGTGCTGCATCATGCTCCAGTAATAGTGATTCGCCAGCGCAAATTCACATTGGCCTTGTGCAAGCGCTCGCAGTTGATCTCTATCTCCTCCAGCAGGACGCTTTGCTAATAGCGTATTAGCGTGGTTGAGCCATGAGGAGTCATTGCTATTTGAAGAAGCGTAGAGGCTCGATGCTAACGTCAAGTTATAACTATGAGACCACTGGCGAATGCAAAACTTACCCTGGTAAAGCGATTTATCTAAATCCGAAAAGTGCTCGGGCAAGGGTGTAGAAACACCTTTTTTACGGAATAATGCGCGTGTCCTTATCGAAACACTGAGCCAACGCTTATCATCATCCTTGAGTTCAGGATTTACTGCTTGCCAATTTGTGATCTTGTCGATAGGACGCAGTAGTGCTTTGTAATCATGCAGCTGAATTAGATCAGAGGTGAGCAACACATCGGCCTTTGAGTCCGCGCCATCGCTTTTGAGACGCTCAAGCAGTTGTGCTGATTTACCATTTACGAGGTTTACGGTGATCCCAGTCTCTTTTTCAAATGCCTGGAGGACAGGTTGAATTAATTCATATTTTCTAAATGAATAGACGTTTACTTGCGAGGTGTGGGGTTGCTTCGCAACCGCTTGACCAAAATGTACCCAAAAGAGCAAAAAAAGAAAAAGTTTACTTTTATTCATTGCAAATAAGAATTATTATCGAATAGGTGTAGCATACAATGTTCGATGAAGATGTCCAGATTTAAACGACGCGTTTTTACAAATGCCATTCTCCATAGTGCTCAGCAGGTTTTTAAGCGAAGGCTTCCTGTGTTGGGGTTCATATTGTTGTTCGCCTGTTTGATATATGTTGGCTTGATAGCGAATGTTTACTACCAAAACCAATCAGAAAGCAAAAGCGCGCAGGAGTTGACGCGGTTAGAGTACTTACTGGATAGTAAGTTGCAACACGTTGCCCACCTACTGTATTCGATAGACGCCTACCTCAATACCCATCAAGATGCTGACTTTTATGAGATAGCGCAATCACAGCTTACCACGGCGAATTTAGGGTTGAGTATGGAAACATACGCAGTGGTTTCACCTGAACAATTCTCCATATTAGAGAAAGTGCAGCGAGAAAGAGGGTATTTTGACTTTAAAGTTAGAGGCAATGTAGATGATCAGGCTAACCAATGGCTGGTGGTTACCCGTGCCGCACCTGTGTCTGAAGTTGGCCAGACAGTCGGGCAGGCGGAGGTACTTGAGAGAGATATTTTTGCAGAGCGGGATGAGAATGACTTAACGACCTATGTCCAGCCAAATAGGCAAAAACTCAGTGTATTGATAGAGCAACCGCGTTTTGGAGAGTTTAAAACGCTACTGGGATTAAGTTTTGAGTTACCTTTTTTATTGGATTCACTATTTGGCCAATTATATCAGCAGCGTAAGCAACACTTATTGGTCTCTTCAAAAAAAGAAATTATTTATAGCTCCGATTGGCAGACACGTTTCGACCTTCAGAATTTAACGCCAAGTGCGGTACACACCATTAATTTTTATGGTTTGCCCATTACCATGCAGTTGTATGATGAGGCGTGTTTACATCCAAGTTGGTTAAATAACCATAGCGTACTGATTGTACTCTTTTTAGGTATTCTGGCCGCCTGTATTTTATTGGTGTGGCTCCAGCTAAGACAACTGAAAAACCGCAATGACACCGTCAATAATTTAGTTGTTGAAAGAACTAAAAGCTTAGAGGTGTCTAACCACAGGTTACAAGTCGAATCTAATAAGCGCTTAGGGGCTTTGCAGCAACAGGTCGCTGCAGAGCGTAAGTATAAAAGTTTATTCGTTAATAGCCATGAAGGTTTATTTGTACTAGACCGCCTGGGCTACATTATTGACTCCAACCCCGCTTTCAATGCGTTACTTTTTGGTGGGCGTATTCCTTCGCCAAATACAGACTTTAGTGCGCTTATGCGAGACTCTGAGTGTCATGAGCAGTGGAACCAGATTGTTGCCACGAAGCAAGCTCACCAAGAAATGGAGTGGTTAGCAAAAGCGGAATCGGGAGAGCATATCTGGCTTAGACATTCAGGGCATTGGCTGCATCAACCGGATAGTTGCCAGTATGAGGGGAGAGTGACGGATATTACTCAGGCTAAACTGTTCCAAGAACAATTGCGATATAAAGCGCAACATGACAGCTTGACCGATCTGCTAAATCGTCAGAGCTTTGTGTCTTTGGTTGATAAGCTCCGTGAGCGTAAATGCGCCAAGTTTACTTTGCTATATATTGACTTAGACCGCTTTAAGCTAATAAACGATACCTTAGGCCATCAAGCCGGCGATAGGCTGCTTATCGAGTTTGCAACAAGAATGCGTATGCTGCTTAGTAGCTATGCCGATATTGCTCGGCTTGGCGGTGATGAATTCGCCGTCCTTATTTACGATGAGCATCTACATGAACCAATTGAGGGGGTGCTTGAAGATATTCTTGCACGGATCCGAGCGCCATTTCTGTACCATGGTAACAGCCACTGTGTAAGTGGTAGCGTTGGCGTACGTCACTTTACCGTTCCGTGTCTACATTGCGATGCTGAGAAGCTACTGCATGATGCCGATATTGCAATGTATGAGGCAAAGAAGCGAGGCAAGAACACTTATCATATATTCACTAATGCTATCGCTTGCGAAGCAGCTCGAAAGATCCAGATTGAGCAAGCGTTACAGGCAATAGTTATGTCTCGCGAACTAAACCTGAATTTGCAACCCGTTTATTGTCAAAAAGGGCAGAATTTAAAAGGGTTCGAAGCGCTACTACGCTGGAATAGCCCAACGCTCGGAGAAGTAAGTCCTGCGGAATTTATTCCCATCGCAGAACAATGCGCGAAGATTTCAGAGCTTGGTCGCTGGGTATTTGATCAGGCGATTAAGTTTATCAATGCCATAGGAGACAGCACCCTTTTTGTCGCGGTTAATGTTTCTCCGTTGCAACTCCAGTCGCAGGAATTTATCGATTGGTTAGTGTCTCGCTGTGAGGATGAAAATGTTGCGATGAAACAAATTAAGCTTGAATTGACAGAATCCGCCATGATGGCAGAGGAAAACATGCTTATAGGGCCGCTGGAGCAACTTCATCAGGCGGGATTTGGCATCTATATTGATGACTTTGGCACAGGTTATAGCAGCCTTTCCCGGCTCAATCATCTTCCTGTGGATGGCATTAAAATAGATAGGGCTTTTATGTCCGGCATTGAGCTGGGCGGTAAGGCGACGCAACTCATTGAAGCAATTTGTGCGATTGCGCACAGCTTTAACCTTGTCGTGACAGCCGAGGGCATTGAAACGGCAGCGCAGCTTGATACGTTATCAAGGCTTTATTGTCATCAAACGCAAGGCTATTTTATGTCGAAGCCGCTGGTTGTGGCAGAAGCTAAACGCCTCGCTTTGCCGAGCAAAAAAGTGCATCAGTTATTTGCCTAGTTAACCTGAGGTTTGGATAACAAAGTGACATCTTATGAGGTAATAGAAACAATGGTTGAAAAAGTAAAAATACCTATTGACCTTAACATGGGTTGAGGTTTTAACCTGCCTTCATCAACTTTTGGAGTCAGTCATGGAATTAGAAGCGAATATCAATCAATATCTTAGCAGCTTATCGTTACAGCACTTTGCTGGGATTGAGCTGGTCACCGAGTTACAACAAAAACACCTCTCTCGTTACGCCTTCTCAAGTATTAATGCCATGTATGGTGAGCGTATGTTGCTTGACCCATTACCACTATTTAACCGCTTAGTGATCAACAAACAAGGAGGCTACTGCTTTGAGCATAACAAGGTGGCATTTTTAGCGTTGCAACAGCTTGGGTTTACGGTAAGGCCGATTCTTGCGAGAGTAATGCTAAATGGTAGCCTCTCCAATCCTCGTTCTCATCGGATGACATTGTTAAATTTGGACGGCGAGCAGTATTTGGTTGATGTGGGGTTTGGAGTGAAGTCTCCTCGTGTACCGATTAACATCAATCAGACCTTAATTATCCAAGGTCGGCAGTCTTATCAGGTACAAAAAACAGCAGACACAGTTAAAGTTACTTTGTTAGAGGAAGGAGAAGCACCGCTCACTTTATATCATGTCGACCTTGCTGAAGTGTTCGAATCCGATTGTGAAGTGGCACACTTTTATTCCCATCAACATCCTGAAGCGGCGTTTGTGAATAACTTAGTGGTTTCTCGAATTACAGATTGCCATCGTTATTTACTGCGTAATCAGAGTTATTTTGAATGGCATGAATGTGATGGCTGTGTTACTGAAACTGCAGTTGAGAGCTTTGCTCAGCTGGAGCAGTTGGTAAAAGAGACATTTTTGCTTGAAACGCCAAGAGCGGTTTTAAAAAGCGTATACGATAAACTCCTAACTCGCGTCGCAAATAAACCAGTCGAACGTTAATTCGACTGGTTTTATGTGAATTAGTTTACGGTATTATCACCTTCTAGCTTAGTCTTCCAACCTAGAAACCACAAAATAGGGGTTAAGATACTCGGCTTTTTGATTATAGCGCAGAGGCTCGCCATTCACTTGGCTGACCTTTGCCCCTGCGATACTCGCCACCGCGTGTCCGGCCCCGGTATCCCACTCTGAAGTTGGGCCAAGACGAGGGTAAACATCGGCTTTACTTTCTGCCACTAAGCATAACTTAAGTGAACTGCCTTTAGGCACCATGTCGACTTGCTCGAAGCGGGTAAGGTACTCAGCTAAATCTGGTGAAGGATGTGAGCGCGAGCCAACTACTTTGATTAAACCTTGATTGGGCTTGGTGGTGACTTTGAGCTCTATGCGAGCTTCACCCGTTTGCTTGAACGCGCCAATACTTTTTTCTGCAAGGTAGCTTTCATTAAGTGCTGGAGCATGAACAACACCAAGAATGGGTTCACCGTTATTGATAAGTGCAATATTTACCGTAAATTCGCCATTTTTCTTGATGAATTCCTTGGTGCCATCAATGGGGTCAACCAGCCAATACTCTTGCCATTGTTGGCGTTCTTGCCAATCTATACCCGCGCTTTCCTCGCTTAATATCGGCATTTCGGGAGTTAGAGTCTTTAGGCCTGCAACAATAATTTTATGTGCAGCGAGATCTGCCTCAGTGACGGGACTTTCATCTTCTTTATATTCAACATTAAAGTCCTTGGCATAAATCTCCATAATCGCTTCACCAGCGCGAATACTTAGATTTAATACTTCTTCCAGCAGATCCGTATGATTCATGACTTACCCTATTAAATTTTTTGACAGTAGATAGTGTATTAGCTGCTGGACAGATTCTTCCAGCGACTGCTCGGAAGTATTTAAACATATTTCTGGACTGATTGGGGGCTCATACGCCGAATCAATGCCAGTAAAGTGTTTTATTTCTCCAGCACGCGCTTTTTTATACAAACCTTTAGGGTCTCGTTGCTCGCAAACTGCAAGCGGCGTATCTAGGTATACTTCAATAAACTCGCCGCTTGCGACTAAGTTACGCACCATATCTCGTTCTGCTTGAAAAGGAGAGATAAAAGCGGTGAGTACCATTAGTCCCGCATCGACCATGAGTTTGCTGAGTTCACCCACTCGACGAATGTTTTCGACTCGGTCTTCATCGCTGAACCCTAAGTCTTTACACAGTCCATGCCTGACATTATCTCCATCAAGGAGGTAGGTATGTATGCCTTTTGCTTGCAGTGCATGCTCAAGAGCATTGGCCACTGTGCTTTTACCTGAGCCTGAAAAGCCTGTAAACCAAAGCACGCAAGGCTTATGACCTTTTAATTCGCTACGTTTTGTTTTATCTACGGCATAGTTATGCCAAACAATATTTTCGTCCATACTTTGCTCTATTAAAATGGAAAGACAAATGGAATAACAGTCAGTACCGTCGCTGAATAAATCAACGACAAGGGCAGTCCCATGGTGACGTAATCACGAATTCGATAGTTGCCTGCGCTATACACCATGAGGTTAGTTTGATAGCCAAAAGGTGAGATAAAGCTCGCGGATGCGCCAAAGGCTACCGCCATTACAAATGGCAATGGACTTACATCAAAGCCACTTGCCAGCGCATAAGCTACTGGGAATGAAAGTGCAGCCGCGGCATTGTTAGTGATGAGTTCGGTAAATATCACAGTCATCACAAAAATGGCGATAAATGCACCGTAAGGACCAAAATCCCCTAACAACCACAATAAGCTCGAAGAAATCTCGGCTGCCAGCCCGGTTTCAATCATTAACTTCGCCAGTCCTATCGCACTGCCAACAATAGCGACAAGCTCAATAGGAAAACGGCGTTTCATCTCTGGGACTTTAATTGTACCGAGCACCACAAGGGCAGCGAGTAACACGATTAACCCTTTTACCAGCGGTACAACTCCAAAGATGCTAAGGCCAACCACTGTCGCAAAACTCGCAAGTACGGTGTTGGACTTATTGCGAGATAGATGTGTTTGTAAATCTAGGCCCGAGATATACACAAATTCGCGTTTGAGATTGGGGAGTGCATAAAAATCGCTGCTTGGTGCTAGTATTAAAGAGTCACCCGCTTGTAATTCGACCTGACCGATCCCACCTTGTAGGCGATCATGACCACGACGTATCGCAATAATAGCAGCATGAAACTGCTCTCTAAAGCGGATCTCTTTAATGGTTTTTCCAAGAAAGCGTGAAGACTGACTGACGACCACTTCCACCAAGTGCTCAACGTCTTTCTCGTGTTTATCATGGACCATCTTTAATCCATCGAAACGCTGTAACAGTGGCACTGAGTTGATGTCGCCCACAAATAGCAGAACATCACCAGCAAGAATTTCTTGTTGTGGCGTAACGGCGCAGATCCGTCGTTCACCACGAATGATTTCAGCAAGAAATAAGTCTTTGAGGTCGCGCAGGCCGTTTTCTTCAACTGTGCGGCCAACTAGCTTGGAGCTTGGCTCAACTTTCCCTTCTAAATAAAACGGCACGACCTCATCATTATTTTTGCCGTTGTCGGGCAAATATTTGAGCATAATCGTGATGGTCAATAAACCAACACTCAGGACGGCAAGACCAACTAAGGTAAAGTCAAAAAAGCCCAGCGGTGCCATCCCTGCTTCTACGGCAAAGCCATTAACAATAAGGTTGGTAGAAGTACCTATTAGCGTTAACGTACCACCTAAAATAGCGGTATAAGAAAGCGGTAATAGCAGCTTAGAAGGCGCGTGTGTTTTGCTCTCTTTAACGGTGGTGATCAGCGAAGCAACCACCGCAGTGTTATTGGTAAAAGAAGACAAAAAGGCGGTGGATAAACCCAGTTTAATCACCGCTTTTGCGAGACTACCTTGTGCCATTGAGTGGGCGAGTTTTTTGACTAAGGTTGTTTTTTCAATCGCAATAGAAACTAGGATAAGTAGCACAAGCGTGATTAAAGACGGGTTCGCATAATTCACCAACATCGATTCAAGATCGATGAGGCCAGTCAAATAACTAGTGGCGATTGCGCCTGTGAATAGCCATGCAGCGTTAATGCGTGTGGCAAAAAGACACACGACTAACGCTAGCATAATGCCTGTTAAAATGACTTGTTCCATAATGACGTCATACCTCGTCTAACAGGCTAAATTGCATTATTTTAGCTTCGAAATATCAAGCGCTTGCCAATGAGGGAAGTGCTTGCGAATTAATGCATTAAACTCAATCTCAAATTCACTAAACTGACTTGAGGACGTTGCTGTTGCGGCTTGAAGCGTTTCCACCATACCTGCACCTATGGTTAGGTTAGATAGGCGATCAATTAAGATAAACGAGCCGGTTTCACGATTATTTAAATACTCATCCGCAACGACATTTTCTGTCAGCTCGATGGTTACGATAGCAATTTCATTTAATGACAATGAATCGGCTTGGCCGTGCTCAAGTGTATTCACATCGATAGTGTGCTCGATATTTTTCACGATTGCCGCGGTTTTCTTGCTACCCAATTTAAGGTTATAACTTTTACCCAATTGTAGTGGTGTTTCGTGCATCCATACCAGCTTAGCAGTGATCTGATTCGTCACCTGAGCAGTGGACTCAGCAGGCACAATCACATCACCACGACTCACATCGACTTCGTCTGCTAATGTGATAGTGAATGCTTGTCCGGTTTCCACTTGAGTTAGATTGCCATCAAAAGTCACGAGTTCTTTAATGGTTGAAGTCTTACCTGATGGCAATACTTTAACCGCTTGGCCAACGCTTAAGCTACCAGAGGTTAATGTGCCTTGGAAACCACGAAAGTCTAGATTAGGACGCACAACATATTGCACCGGGAAGCGCGCTTCAAAACCATGATTAGGCTCTGCCGCAGGAGAGTCTTCCAGCAGTTCCAGCAATGGTTTGTCTTGATAATAAGGCGTTTTTTCTGAGCGATTTACAACATTGTCGCCTTTAAGTGCTGACATTGGCACAAAGCGAATATCTCGTACGTTCAGTTGTTCAGCAAATTTCAAATAGTCGGCCTTTATGCGCTCAAATACGGCCTCATCAAAATCAACAATATCCATCTTGTTTATCGCGACAACGAACTGTTTGATACCCAGTGAATCACAAATAAAGCTATGGCGTTTAGTCTGAACTTGGACACCATAACGGGCATCGACAAGAATAATGGCCAAATCACTGGTCGAAGCACCCGTAACCATATTACGTGTGTATTGCTCGTGTCCCGGCGTATCGGCAATAATAAATTTACGCTTCGCTGTCGAGAAATAGCGGTAAGCCACATCAATGGTAATACCTTGCTCACGCTCCGCTTGTAAGCCATCAACGAGTAACGCTAAATCTAGATCTTCACCCGCATTGCCGACTTTTTCATTGTCTTTGTGTAGTGCAGCTAATTGGTCTTCATAGATTTGATGGCTATCGTGCAGGAGACGGCCGATCAGCGTTGATTTACCGTCATCTACGCTGCCGCAGGTCATCATACGCAACAAGCTCTTGTCTTGCTGACGCGCTAAGTAGGTTTCAATGCCTAATTCTTTCACTTCATTTGCTGTTGACATTAGAAATACCCCTCGCGCTTTTTCTTCTCCATTGATCCTGATGAATCATGATCAATCACTCGTCCTTCACGTTCTGACGACGTAGATAACAACATTTCTTCGATAATTCCAGTGAGTGTATCGGCTTCTGATTCAACTGCACCCGTTAGTGGGTAACAGCCAAGCGTTCTGAAGCGTACTGATTTCATTTCTGGCACTTCACCTTCAGCAAGTGGCATGCGGTCGTCATCGACCATAATTAACGTCCCGTTACGCTCGACAACCGGTCTTGGCTTCGAGAGGTAAAGTGGCACTATCTCAATACCTTCTTGGTAGATATATTGCCAAATATCGAGCTCTGTCCAGTTTGATAATGGGAAAACACGAATGCTTTCGCCAGGGTTCACTTGACCGTTATACGTATTCCATAACTCCGGACGTTGGTTTTTAGGATCCCAGCGATGGTGTTTATCTCTAAATGAGTAAACTCTTTCTTTTGCGCGAGATTTTTCTTCATCACGGCGCGCACCACCAAAAGCCGCATCAAAACCATATTGATCTAGCGCTTGCTTAAGGCCTTGTGTTTTCATGATATCGGTATGCTTAGATGAACCATGAACAAATGGACTTATGTTCATCTCTAGCCCTTCTGGGTTTTTGTGCACAAGCAGTTCAAATCCATACTCTTTTGCTAATCTATCGCGAAACTCGATCATTTCTCTAAATTTCCAATTGGTATCAACGTGGAGTAGAGGAAAAGGGATCTTCGCAGGGTAGAAAGCCTTACGAGCAAGATGAAGCAGTACCGACGAGTCTTTACCAATCGAGTACAGCATTACCGGGTTTTCAAACTCTGCGGCAACCTCTCGGATGATCTTTATGCTCTCAGCTTCGAGTTGCTGGAGATGGGTTAAAGCCATGATTAATGTCCTACTTATAAATTTAACTATCTGTTACGGTTATTACGCGACTTGCGTAATGGGTTGAGCAAAGCTACTGATTTGATTGTTCTTATTAAACCAAGCTAATTGCTCATGTAATGCTGCTACTTCACCAATAATCAATAGTGCTGGCGACTGAATATCATGCGCAGTAATAGTCTGTGCAAGTTGATCTAATTGTGTTCTTACTACACGCTGAGATTTACGCGTGCCATTCTCAACAATTGCTACAGGTGTATTCGGCGAGCGGCCATGAGCGAGTAATTGCGCGTGAATGTGTGGCGATTTAATCACTCCCATGTATACAGCAAGCGTTTGATTCGCCTTAGCTAAGCCTTCCCAGTCGAGTTCTTGTCCATCTTGCTTGCAATGCCCAGTCACAAATTGAATAGCTTGAGCATGATCTCTATGAGTTAATGGAATACCAGCGTATGCGCTACATCCTGCTGCAGCAGTAATGCCCGGAACAATTTGATATTTAACGTTATTTTCTGCCAACACCTGCACTTCTTCGCCACCGCGACCGTAAATAAATGGGTCGCCGCCTTTTATCCTACAAACCTTTTTACCTTGTTTGGCTAAATCAACCAAAATCTCGTTGGTGTGTTCTTGTTTAACACTATGATTACCGGCTTTTTTGCCCACGCAGATTAAATCAGCGTCACGACGTACAAGATCCATGATTTCGTCAGATACCAGATAATCATACACTACCACATCGGCTTGTTGCATTAGTTGTAATGCCTTAAGCGTCAGTAGCTCAGGGTCGCCAGGACCCGCACCGACGACATAAACCTCGCCTTCAGGGGAGGGAGTGCTTTCTAGCATGGCTTCAAGTTGAATTTGTGCATTTTCATTGTTACCAGCTTGTACTTCACTTACCACATTTGAATCAAAGACAGATTCCCAAAACTGACGGCGGTCAGCAAAGTGTTTAAAGCGCGCTTTCACTTTATGTCTGAATTGACCGACAAGCGTTGCCAGCGGACCTATATGCTGTGGAATAAGGGTTTCTAACTTCTCTCGTAATCGTCTTGCAAGGACGGGCGCAGTTCCAGCACTGGATATGGCAATCGTTATAGGGTTTCTATCCACGATTGACGGAAAAATAAAATTACACTTTGGTTGGTCGTCGACTACGTTAACGAAAAGGTTTCGCGCTTCAGCAAGCTCTGCCACCTCTGCATTTACGGCTTCAATATCCGTTGCCGCAACGACTAACATGGCATTATCTAGGTCTGATGCATCAAATGGCTTATGTCGAAGTGCAACGCTTGCATCCGCTGCTAGTGATAAAAGCTCAGTGCAAAACTCAGGTGAAACCAAAGTGACTGCTGCATTGGCTTTCAAAAAGGCGCGACACTTCCTCAGCGCAACCTCACCACCACCTACAATCAATACAGGTTTATTTTCTAGTTTGGTAAAAATTGGCAAGTATTGCACGATAACCTCTGCTAAACATCACGACGGTTGATATCAATATTGATTGATATCAGTAATAGAGCGCAGCATATAGAGTTGCAAATGTGGGAAAAAATAATTTAAACCGACTCCATATAACCAAAAGTTATAAAGAAAGTGGTTAAATGTAATTTTCTTTTTGTTTCATTAGGTTAACTTAAGTTTTTGCTGTGATTTGACGATTATAGTGTTTGGTTATGAGATATTCATTTAATGAACAATAGTAAAAACCGCGTCCGACAGCTAATTGTATGCGGACATTTGTCCTATTGTTGGTCCTGTTGTATGCATTTAACTAGGCTTATTACATAGAATGAAAAGGAACACGGTAATGACTTTACAATCTGATGCTCGGTTGTCGCTGAGTTTAATGGATTTAACCTCTTTGAAAGAGGACGATACGCCGGCAAGTATTCTCGCATTATTGAATAGCATTAACCCTGATATCGGACTACCAGCGGCGATTTGTGTGTATCCGCAGTTTGTGATGTTAGTAAAAGAAGAGTTGGAAAAGCGTGAGTGGCTGCAGATAAAAGTGGCAACGGTGACCAACTTCCCATCTGGAGAACAAAAGCTCCAGCAGGTCGTTGCACAAACTCATTCAGCAATCGCAGATGGTGCCGACGAAATTGATCTTGTGCTTCCTTATCAGCAGCTGATGGCGGGTGACCCAGATACACCTTGGCAATATGTGCATTCAAGCAAGCTTGCTTGTCAAGGTAAAGCAAAGCTCAAGGTCATCATCGAAAGTGGCGTATTGGCTAAACCAAAGCTCATTGCGGAAGCCGCGCAGCTTGCCATTATGGCGGGCGCGGACTTTGTTAAAACAAGTACAGGAAAGGTTGCTGTCAATGCTACACCTGAAGCGGCTGAAGTTATCCTTAAGACAATCAAAAGCAGCGGTAAATCGGTTGGATTTAAAGCGGCCGGTGGAGTAAAGTCAGTAGTTGAAGCACAGCGATATTTACGATTGGCTGAAGAAATTATGGGGGCCGAGTGGCTCAATGCCAAGAATTTTAGATTCGGTGCTTCAAGCTTATTGAGTGATGTAGCAGTGGTTGTGAATGGACAGAGCGAGTGAAGCAGAAAAAATAAAACTTGAGCATGACGCTGCTAAACTGTTTTTACGCAGTTATGAAAAGCAGTTTGCAGTGCATATGCGCCATATTTGGCACAATGAGCCCAATAAGCCGGACGTCAGTTGTTATCAAGGAAAAATACAGCTTGATATAGAAATAGCCCATTTTTATGCAAGTGAGAAAGAAGCTATGGCTGTGCTTGGGCGTCAGTTGTCTCTCTCCACGCAAAGAGAGCTGGCAGCAATGAGTCAAGCCGCTGACTCCGAACAACTGAGTATCGGCTTACAGCGGCTGCTCAATCAAAAAGCCAAAAAATACTATGATTCACAACGTGTTTGGTTGTTAATTCGAAATGCTAGCCCCATCTATCATCTTGACGATTTTAAGCGCTTAAAAGCCACTTGGGAGATCCCTGATTGTCATCCATTTGAGCAAGTTTGGGTGCTTTGTGATTTTTATCACGGAGATTTATTGCGTCTTTTCTGAAGACGTCGTAAAACCAAGTTTAGATTAAATGTTACTTTGCATATCTTTTACACTTGTTTTCGTTTGCTTCGTCAGTATAATGGGCATCCACTTTGCAGGGGCGTAGTTCCAATTGGTAGAACAGCGGTCTCCAAAACCGATGGTTGCGGGTTCGAGTCCTGCCGCCCCTGCCAATTCAGCAACAAGTCCACATTTAAAATAACGTGACCCAAAACCACTTAAGTCGCTTATTTGTAAATTTGGATTGAATGGATTTACCCTGTTCTATGCAGGGTTGTTGTGTCTGTATTTAAGGTAAAATTGATTATGAGCACTAATGTTGAAAACTCGTCAAGCTCGATGGACACGGTAAAGTGGCTAGCTGCTATTGCACTTCTAACTGGTGCTGTAGTTGGTAATTATCTATATGCCGATTTATCTGTTTTAGTACGCGCTGTTGGCGTAGTTGCAGCTATTGCTGCGGCTTTGGGCATTTTGGTAACGACTGAAAAAGGCCGTACCTTTATCGCTTTTGCTAAAGAATCACGTATTGAAGTACGTAAAGTTATCTGGCCAACGCGTCAGGAAGCGACTCACACTACTTTCATCGTGATCATTGCAACGGTGATTATGGCATTAATCCTATGGGGATTAGATGGTATACTTTTCCGTGCAGTAGGCTTTTTAACTGGATTGGAGATCTGATCCCATGTCGGATGAGAACAAAGAAAAGAAATTACGTTGGTACGTGATCCAAGCGTTTTCGGGTTTTGAAAAACGCGTAGCACAAACCATTATCGAGCATATTAAAATCGAAGGGTTAGAAGACCTATTCGGTGAGATCCTTGTGCCGACTGAAGAAGTGGTTGAAATGCGTGCAGGTCAGAAACGTAAATCTGAGCGTAAATTCTTCCCTGGCTATGTATTAGTTCAAATGGTAATGGACGATGCTTCTTGGCACTTGGTGAATAGTACACCGCGTGTAATGGGCTTTGTTGGTGGTACGTCAGACCGTCCTGCACCAATCAGTCAAAAAGAAGCGGATCGTATTCTTAACCGTCTACAAGAAAATGCTGAAGCACCGAAACCTGCTACTTTATTTGAGCCGGGTGAAGTGGTTCGTGTTACAGATGGTCCATTTGCTGACTTCAACGGTGTGGTTGAAGAAGTGGATTACGAAAAGAGTCGCCTGAAAGTTTCGGTACTTATTTTCGGTCGTTCAACACCTGTAGACCTAGAATTTGGTCAGGTTGAGAAAGACAAATAAATTCTAACTTGAAAAAGTTGTCAAAGGCCGCTGATTAATCTATAATCAGCGGCCTTTTTGTTGTACGCAAAAATATGCGGCAAAAAGACTGAATTTTTTAACTGGGAAGCCGTTTGAGTACGCGTCCTCGCGCGCACGAGGCAAAGACCCACAATTGAGGTATTATCATGGCTAAGAAAGTTGAAGCTCTAATCAAGCTACAAGTTGCTGCTGGTATGGCTAACCCTAGTCCTCCAGTAGGTCCTGCACTAGGTCAACACGGTGTAAACATCATGGAATTCTGTAAAGCGTTCAACGCACGTACAGAGTCTATCGAAAAAGGCGCACCTGTTCCTGTTGTTATTTCTGTTTACAGTGACCGTTCTTTCACTTTTGAAATGAAGACTCCACCTGCGGCATACCTTCTTAAGAAGGCTGCTGGTATCAAGTCTGGTTCTGGTCGTCCTAACACTGAAAAAGTTGGTACAGTTACTCGTGCTCAACTTGAAGAGATCGTTGAGACGAAACGTCCAGATCTTACTGCTGCTGATATGGACGCAGCTGTACGCACGATTGCAGGTTCTGCACGTGCAATGGGCTTGAACGTAGAGGAGTAATTGAGAATGGCTAAATTAACTAAGCGTATGCGTACTATCCGCGAGAAAGTGGATGCGACTAAAGAGTACGAAATCAACGAAGCTGTTGCTCTTCTAAAAGAACTTGCTACTGCTAAGTTCGTTGAAAGTGTTGACGTTGCTGTAAACTTAGGTATCGATGCTCGTAAATCTGACCAAAACGTACGTGGTGCAACTGTACTACCTCACGGTACTGGTCGTGATGTACGCGTAGCGGTATTCACTCAAGGTGCAAATGCTGAAGCTGCTAAAGAAGCTGGTGCTGATTTAGTAGGTATGGAAGACCTTGCAGAGCAAGTTAAGAAAGGCGAAATGAACTTTGACGTTGTTGTTGCTTCTCCAGATGCAATGCGCGTTGTTGGTCAGCTAGGTCAAATCCTAGGTCCACGTGGTCTTATGCCTAACCCTAAGACAGGTACTGTAACGCCTAACGTTGCAGAAGCTGTTAAGAACGCTAAAGCTGGTCAGGTTCGTTACCGTAACGATAAGAACGGTATCATCCACACTACTATCGGTAAAGTAGACTTTGACGCTAACCAACTTCAAGAAAACCTTGAAGCGCTAATCATCGCGCTTAAGAAGGCTAAGCCTTCTACTGCAAAAGGTACTTTCGTGAAGAAAGTAAGCATCTCTACTACGATGGGTGCTGGTGTTGCTTTAGACCAAGCTACTCTAAATACTCAAGTAGTATAATTTAGAGTTTAGCGTTTACATGGCGTAAAAATTAGACTATAATTTTGCGCCATTTTGTAGAGAAGTGTACTTCTTTACAAAGCAAAGAATTCGGGTTGAAGCGCATAATTTCGAAAATTGTTTCCATCATGGTCTACAATGAATCGATAAATTGCGCTTCCGTCCAAGACCGTAGGTGGCTTCGGCCTTAATCGTCCTACGTAGACGGTGTGAATCCCAGCTAGATTTTCCTAATCTTCTGGCTCTCGCCGTAAAAAGCATCTCTGCTAAAGTTTTTAGCAGGGTAGAGTAGAACTGAAAAACATGTTTGTTTTTCTATAAACCAGGAGTAACACCCATGGCTTTAAATCTTCAAGACAAAAAAGCAATTGTTGCTGAAGTCAACGAAGCTGCCAAAGGTGCTCTTTCAGCAGTTGTTGCTGATTCTCGTGGTGTAACAGTAGGTGCAATCACTGCTCTTCGTAAAGAAGCTCGTGAAGCTGGTGTATGGATGAAAGTTGTTCGTAACACCCTAGCTAGACGTGCGGTTGAAGGCACTGATTACGAATGCCTAAATGAATCACTAGTTGGTCCAAGCCTAATCGCTTTCTCTTCAGAGCACCCTGGTGCTGCTGCGCGTATCTTTGCAGATTTCGCGAAAAAGAACGAAGCATTTGAGCTTAAAACTGCTGCATTCGAAGGCAAAATCGTTGACGTAGATATGCTTGCTAAGCTACCTACTTACGACGAAGCTGTTGCACGCTTAATGAGCGCTATGAAAGAAGCGTCTGCTGGCAAATTGTGTAAAACAATTGAAGCGGTACGTGTACAGAAAGCTGAGCAAGCTGCTTAATTTAAGCAACGCTCCTTTCTTTAATAAATTTTTTGAACCGCATGGGTTCGTAAATAATTAGGAAATTTGAAATGTCTGTATCTAAAGACCAAATCCTTGACGCTATTGCTGAAATGTCAGTAATGGAAGTTGTTGAACTAGTTGAAGCTATGGAAGAGAAGTTCGGTGTAACTGCAGCTGCTGCTGTTGTTGCTGCTGGTCCTGCTGAAGCTGCTGAAGAAAAGACTGAGTTCGACGTAATCCTAGCTGCTGCTGGCGGTAACAAAGTTGCTGCAATCAAAGCGGTACGTGGCGCAACAGGTCTAGGCCTTAAAGAAGCTAAAGCGCTAGTTGAGTCTGCTCCTGCACCTATCAAAGAAGGTGTATCTAAGGAAGAAGCTGAAGCGCTTAAGAAAGATCTTGAAGAAGCTGGTGCTGAAGTTGAGATCAAGTAATCTAGCTCCCGCTAGGTTCGCTGCCTGAGAAATCAGGCAAGGGCTGGTGATTATTTAATCACCGGCCCTTTTGCGCTATAGAGATATGCATTTCTATCGTGCATAAATCTTCGAATTTCACTGTAATTTTCAATAACTTAGAAGTTTTTGTTGAAAATCGCAATGGCATTTGAAGTAACACTGATTTGATGACATTAACGATTTGAATATAGCCTGAATTGTGCTCATATAAGCCGTTAGTTAAGCAAGTTAGTGTGACAATTTAGATGTTGTTATCATGGCTTAGATGCCAGTGAAGTCTGTTCAATTTTGGACAGGTTGGGTCAAAGATCAGCAAGCTGAGGAACCCCATGGCTTACTCTTATTCTGAAAAGAAACGTATCCGTAAGGATTTTGGTAAACGTCCACAGGTTTTGGACATACCTTTCCTACTGCAAATGCAGTTGGAATCGTTCGATAAGTTCATTGCGCCTGATGCCGATGGTGATACTGGATTGGAAGCTGCTTTCCGTTCTGTATTCCCTATCAAGAGCTACTCGGGCAATTCTGAACTTCAATACGTCAGTTATCGTATTGGCGAGCCAGTATTTGACGTTAAAGAATGTCAAATTCGCGGTGTGACATATTCTGCTCCACTTCGCGTTAAACTACGTCTTGTGCTAATGGACAAAGATGCACCTGGCACAGTCAAAGACATAAAAGAGCAAGAAGTTTACATGGGCGAAATCCCGCTCATGACAGACACCGGTACTTTTGTAATCAATGGTACTGAGCGTGTTATCGTTTCTCAGCTACACCGTTCACCTGGTGTATTCTTTGATAACGACCGTGGTAAATCACACTCATCTGGTAAAGTGTTATATAACGCACGTGTGATCCCTTACCGTGGTTCATGGCTTGACTTTGAATTCGACGTTAAAGATAACCTTTACGTTCGTATTGACCGTCGCCGTAAACTACCAGCATCTATCATCTTACGTGCGCTAGAGTTCACTTCAGACGAAATCTTGGCACTATTTTTTGAAACGACAAGTTTCGAAGTAAAAGATGGCAAAGTGTTGATGGAACTTGTGCCTTCACGCCTACGTGGTGAAACCGCTGCATTTGATATTAAAGATGCAAACGGTGACGTATTGGTTGAAAAAGGCCGTCGTATTACTGCACGCCACATTAAGAGCATCGAAAAGCAAGGCATCGACACTCTTGAAGTACCGCATGAGTACATCATCGGTCGTGTTGTTGCTAAAAACTATATCGACGAATCAACAGGCGAAGTGATTGCAGAAGCGAACTCTGAACTATCACTAGAGCTTATGGCTGAATTGGTGAAAGCGGGTCACTCAAAGATCGATACGCTTTACATCAACGAAGTAGACAGCGGTGCGTACATGTCAGAGACATTACGTGTTGATTCTACTAACAATCGCCTAGAAGCATTGGTAGAAATCTATCGCATGATGCGCCCTGGTGAGCCACCAACAAAAGAAGCTGCAGAAGCGTTATTTGATAACCTATTCTTCTCTGAAGAGCGCTACGACCTTTCAACTGTTGGTCGTATGAAGTTCAATAGCCGTGTTGGTTATGATTCAGATACAGGCCCAGGTACACTGAGCAAAGAAGATATCGTTTCAGTAATGAAAGTATTGATCGATATCCGTAACGGTAAAGGTGAGGTTGATGATATTGACCACTTAGGTAACCGTCGTATCCGTTCAGTTGGTGAAATGGCTGAAAACCAATTCCGTGTTGGTTTAGTACGTGTTGAGCGTGCAGTTCGTGAGCGTTTAAGCTTAGGTGATCTTGATGCAGTAATGCCACAAGACCTAATCAATGCTAAGCCTATTTCTGCAGCGGTTAAAGAATTCTTCGGTTCATCGCAGTTATCTCAGTTTATGGACCATAACAACCCGCTTTCAGAAGTAACGCACAAGCGTAAAATCTCTGCATTAGGTCCTGGTGGTCTAACGCGTGAGCGCGCAGGCTTCGAAGTACGTGACGTTCACGTAACTCACTACGGTCGTGTATGTCCAATCGAAACGCCTGAAGGTCCGAACATCGGTCTAATCAACTCGCTTTCAACATACGCACGTACTAACGACTATGGTTTCCTAGAAACGCCATACCGTAAAGTAATTGACGGCGTTGTAACTGACGAAGTTGATTACCTATCTGCAATCGAAGAAGGCCAGTTTGTAATTGCACAGGCAAACGCAAACTTAACTGAAGAAAACCGTTTTGTTGATGAGCAAATTCCATGTCGTCACAAAGGTGAATCAACCTTTATGCCTAGCGACAGCATTCAATATATGGATGTATCGCCACAACAGGTTATCTCAGTTGCAGCAGCACTTATCCCATTCCTAGAACACGATGATGCGAACCGTGCACTAATGGGATCGAACATGCAACGTCAAGCAGTACCAACATTACGTGCAGACAAGCCGTTAGTAGGTACAGGTATCGAGCGTACACTTGCGAAAGATTCAGGTGTAACAATCGTTGCTAAGCGTGGCGGTGTTGTTAAGTATGCTGACGCAAGCCGTATCGTAGTTAACGTAAATGAAGAAGAGCGCATCCCAGGTGAAGCGGGCATCGACATTTACAACTTAACTAAATACACACGTTCTAACCAAAACACGTGTATCAACCAGAAGCCAACTTGTATGGTTGGTGAGCCGGTTGTGCGTGGTGACGTATTAGCAGATGGTCCTTCGACTGACTTAGGTGACTTAGCACTAGGTCAAAACCTTCGCGTGGCATTCATGCCATGGAATGGTTATAACTTCGAGGATTCAATCTTACTATCTGAGAACGTTGTAAAAGAAGATCGTCTAACAACAATCCATATTCAAGAACTTCAGTGTATCGCACGTGATACTAAGCTTGGTCCTGAAGAGATCACAGCTGATATTCCAAATGTAGGTGAGTCTGCACTTGGTAAACTGGATGAGTCTGGCGTTGTTTACATCGGTGCAGAAGTAAAAGGTGGCGACATCCTTGTAGGTAAAGTAACACCTAAAGGCGAAACGCAACTTACTCCTGAAGAAAAGCTACTACGTGCTATCTTCGGTGAAAAAGCATCTGATGTTAAAGACAGCTCACTACGCGTACCAAACTCTGTAACTGGTACAGTTATTGACGTACAAGTATTCACTCGTGACGGCGTTGAAAAAGACAAGCGTGCGTTAGAAGTTGAAGACATGCAGCTTCGTGAAGCGAAGAAAGACTTCAACGAAGAGTTCAGAATTCTTGAAGGCGGTATTTTAACACGCGTACGTACATTACTTGTACAAGCGGGTCTAAGTGAAGAAAAAGTAGCTGAGCTAAGCACTGACAAGCTACTTACTCAAAGCCTAGCTGATGAACAGCAACAAGCTGATCTTGAGCAACTTGCTGCACAGTACGATGAGCTTAAAGCTGAATACGACAAGAAGTTCGAAAACAAGCGTCGCAAGATCACTCAAGGTGATGACCTAGCACCAGGCGTACTTAAGATTGTTAAAGTATACCTAGCTGTTAAACGTCGTATCCAACCAGGTGATAAGATGGCTGGTCGTCACGGTAACAAAGGTGTTATCTCGACAATCGTACCAGTAGAAGACATGCCATACGATGATAAAGGTCGTACTGTAGATATCGTACTTAACCCGCTGGGTGTACCATCTCGTATGAACATCGGTCAGATCCTAGAAACTCACATGGGTCTAGCTGCTCGTGGTATCGGCGAACGTCTTGAAGAAATGATGAAAGAGCAACGCGAAATTCACGAGCTACGCGAATTCATCAAGAAAGCTTACGAAATCGGTGACTGCCGTCAGAAAGTAGATATTGCTAACTTCTCTGATGATGAAATCCGTCGCTTGGCAGATAACCTTAAAGGTGGTCTTCCAATCGCAACACCAGCATTTGATGGTGCACGTGAAGCTGAAATCAAAGACATGCTAGAGCTTGGTGGTTATCCAAGAAGTGGTCAGGTAACGTTATATGATGGTCGTACTGGTGATGCATTTGAGCGTCAAGTAACAGTAGGCTACATGTACATGCTGAAACTGAACCACCTTGTTGATGACAAGATGCACGCGCGTTCAACAGGTTCTTACAGCCTAGTTACTCAGCAGCCGCTGGGTGGTAAGGCACAGTTCGGTGGTCAGCGTTTCGGTGAGATGGAGGTATGGGCACTAGAAGCATACGGTGCTGCCTACACACTACAAGAAATGTTGACAGTGAAGTCGGATGACGTTAACGGTCGTACTAAGATGTATAAGAACATCGTAGACGGTAACCACAAGATGGAACCGGGTATGCCTGAGTCGTTCAACGTACTGTTGAAAGAAATCCGCTCGCTAGGTATCAACATCGAGTTGGAAGAAATTTAATCCGACCGCCGCAGTGCGCTGCGGCGTTGCATAACTGCAACCGGACTGAAAAGAATGTAGGGGTGAGCGTGGCTTGCCCTCAAGATTAACCTCCGACAGGAGAGCTAAGGTGAAAGACTTACTTAAGTTTCTGAAGCAACAAAATAAGACCGAAGAATTCGATGCAATTCGTATTGGTCTTGCTTCGCCAGACATGGTGCGTTCATGGTCTTACGGTGAAGTAAAGAAACCTGAGACAATCAACTACCGTACTTTCAAGCCTGAGCGTGATGGCTTATTCTGTGCCCGTATCTTCGGCCCAGTAAAAGATTACGAGTGTTTGTGTGGTAAATACAAGCGCTTGAAGCACCGTGGTGTTATCTGTGAAAAGTGTGGCGTTGAAGTAACGCTAACAAAAGTACGTCGTGACCGTATGGGTCACATCGAGCTGGCTAGCCCAGTTGCGCATATTTGGTTCTTGAAATCACTTCCGTCACGTATCGGCCTAATGCTAGATATGACGCTTCGTGATATCGAGCGCGTACTTTATTTTGAATCATTCGTGGTAACTGAGCCAGGTATGACTACGCTTGAGCGCGGTCAACTACTAGGTGAAGAAGAATACCTAGATGCACTTGAAGAGCACGGTGATGAGTTTGAAGCGAAGATGGGTGCAGAAGCTGTACTTGATCTACTTCGTGACCTAGACCTTGGTCAGTTAATCGCTGAAATGCGTGAAGAGTTGCCAACAATCAACTCTGAAACTAAGCGTAAGAAAATCACTAAGCGTCTTAAACTAATGGAAGCGTTCCACCAATCAGGTAACAACCCTGAGTGGATGGTAATGAGCGTGCTACCGGTTCTTCCACCAGATCTACGTCCTCTAGTACCACTAGACGGCGGTCGTTTTGCGACTTCAGATCTGAACGACCTTTACCGTCGTGTGATCAACCGTAACAACCGTTTGAAGCGTCTTCTAGACCTAGCTGCACCAGACATCATCGTACGTAACGAAAAGCGTATGCTTCAAGAAGCGGTTGATGCGCTACTTGATAATGGTCGTCGTGGCCGTGCAATTACAGGTTCTAACAAGCGTCCACTGAAGTCGCTTGCTGACATGATCAAAGGTAAGCAAGGTCGTTTCCGTCAAAACCTTCTAGGTAAGCGTGTTGACTACTCAGGCCGTTCTGTTATCACCGTTGGTCCTACGCTGAAACTACATCAGTGTGGTCTACCTAAGAAGATGGCACTTGAGCTATTCAAGCCATTTATCTACGGTAAACTAGAGCGCCGTGGTATGGCGACAACCATCAAAGCTGCGAAGAAGATGGTTGAGCGTGAAGTACCAGAAGTTTGGGACGTACTAGACGAAGTTATCCGTGAGCACCCGGTTTTACTTAACCGTGCGCCAACACTTCACCGTCTAGGTATCCAAGCATTCGAACCTGTACTTATCGAAGGTAAAGCGATTCACCTGCACCCGCTAGTGTGTGCGGCGTATAACGCTGACTTCGATGGTGACCAAATGGCTGTTCACGTACCACTGACGCTTGAAGCGCAGTTGGAAGCGCGTGCATTGATGATGTCTACCAACAACATTCTAGCGCCAGCTAACGGTGAACCAATCATCGTTCCTTCACAGGACGTTGTACTAGGTCTTTACTACATGACTCGCGATCGTATCAACGGTAAAGGTGAAGGCACTGTATTTAAAGATGCTAAAGAAGCTGAAAAAGCATACCGTGTAGGTGCAGCTGAGCTTCACGCTCGTGTTAAAGTGCGTATCACAGAAGTGACTATCGACGAAGAAACACGTGAGCGCGGCACGTTAACTCACCTAGTAGATACGACAGTAGGTCGTGCAATCCTTTCATTGAATATCCCTGAAGGCTTGCCGTTTGAACTGATCAACAAACCACTAGGTAAGAAACAAATTTCCGGTCTTCTTAACGAGTGTTACCGTCGTCTAGGTCTTAAAGATACTGTTATCTTTGCTGACCAAGTGATGTATACCGGTTTCCACTACGCGATGAAATCAGGTGTTTCTATCGGTATCAATGACATGGTAATCCCACCAACTAAAGGTGAGATCATCGATCGTGCGGAAGCTGAAGTTGCAGAAATCAACCAACAGTTCCAATCAGGTCTTGTAACTGCCGGTGAGAAATACAACAAAGTTATTGATATCTGGTCACGTGTAAACGAAAACCTTTCTCGCGAGATGATGGCTAACCTTTCAAAAGAAACGGTTATCAATGCTGAAGGTAACGAAGAAGAGCAACCGTCATTTAACTCAGTGTTTATGATGGCAGACTCAGGCGCTCGTGGTAGTGCTGCTCAGATCCGTCAGCTAGCGGGTATGCGTGGTCTAATGGCACGTCCAGATGGTTCAATCATCGAAACGCCAATTACAGCGAACTTCCGTGAAGGTCTAAACGTACTGCAGTACTTTATCTCGACGCACGGTGCGCGTAAGGGTCTAGCGGATACGGCACTTAAGACAGCGAACTCGGGTTACCTAACTCGTCGTCTAGTAGACGTAGCACAGGATTTGGTTATCAATGAATCAGACTGTGGTACCGAAGAAGGTCTAGTAATGAAGCCGCTAATTGAAGGTGGTGACGTTGTAGAGCCGCTTCGTGAGCGCGTACTAGGTCGTGTTGTTGCTGAAGACGTGGTTAAGCCTGGTACAACAGAAGTACTTGTTGAACGTAACGTAATGATTGACGAAAAACTGTGTGACCTTCTAGAAGAGCACTCAGTAGACGAAGTTAAAGTACGTTCTGTAATCACCTGTCAAAACGACTTTGGTGTGTGTGCACACTGTTATGGTCGTGACTTGGCACGTGGCCACATCATCAACCCTGGTGAAGCAGTTGGTGTAATCGCGGCACAGTCAATCGGTGAGCCGGGTACACAGCTTACGATGCGTACATTCCACATCGGTGGTGCGGCATCACGAGCTTCTGCAGAGAACAGTGTTCAAGTTAAGAACAATGGTAATCTGAAACTTCACAATGCTAAGTTTGTAATCAATGCTGATGGCAAAATCGTTATCACGTCTCGTTCAACTGAGATCACGATAATCGATGAGCACGGTCGTGAGAAAGAGCGTTATAAAGTTCCTTACGGTGCAGTATTAACTGTACAAGATGGTGCTGACGTTAAAGGTAACGATATCGTTGCTACTTGGGACCCGCATAGTCACCCAATCATCATTGAACATGAGTCAAAAGTATCGTTCAGCGATATTGATGATTCAAACACTGAAGCACAGACTGATGAATTAACTGGTCTAACACGTGTGGTTGTTAAGGATCTTGCGAAAGTAAACGCGAAAGAGCCTAAACTAATCATTGAGAACGAAGAACGTGGTCTTCAAGAGATCCGTCTACCTTCATTCACAACGATTGAAATCACAGATGGTGCAACAGTACTACCTGGTTCGGTACTGGCTCGTATTCCACAAGAAGGTTCAAAGACTCGTGACATCACGGGTGGTCTACCTCGAGTTGCTGACCTATTCGAAGCGCGTAAGCCAAAAGATCCTGCAATTCTTGCAGAAATCACAGGTACCGTTAGCTTCGGTAAAGAGACTAAAGGTAAGAAACGTCTTGTGATCACACCGGAAGAGGGTGATGCATACGAAGAGATGATCCCGAAATGGCGTCAGCTTAACGTGTTCGAAGGTGAGCAAGTGGCTAAAGGTGAAGTAATCGCCGATGGTCCAGAGTCTCCGCACGACATCCTACGTCTACGTGGTGTTACTGATGTATCTAACTACATCACTAACGAAGTACAAGAAGTATACCGCCTACAGGGCGTAAAGATTAACGATAAGCACATTGAGACTATCGTTCGTCAGATGCTTCGTAAGTGTATCATCCTTGACGGTGGTGACAGTGAGTTCCTAGTAGGCGAGCAAGCTGAAGTTGCACGTGTAAACATCGCTAACCGTGAACTAGAAATGCAAGGTAAGATCCCAGCTAAGTTTGAAATCCAACTAATGGGTATTACTAAAGCGTCACTTGCGACTGAATCGTTTATTTCTGCGGCATCGTTCCAGGAAACAACACGTGTTCTAACCGAAGCTGCGGTTAACGGTAAGAGCGATGAGCTACGTGGTCTGAAAGAAAACGTAATCGTGGGTCGTTTGATCCCTGCGGGTACAGGTTTCGCATACCATGAAGAGCGCATCAACCGTCGTAAGCAAGGTGAAGCAGCTGTTGAAGAGCAAACAGTAAGTGCTGAAGAGGCAACTCAAGCGCTAACAGATGCACTAAACGCTGATTTACTAGGTGGCAACGAGTAATCCTCGCCATTTAGCTAATTAATTGAAAAACCGCTGTGTGAATGCAGCGGTTTTTTTATGCCTTTTCAACTCGCTGGTCGAATTGCCATCAAAGCGTCACATCAATATGTATACTGCAACAAAGGTTTTTCAATGCAATCGTCAACTTTTGTTAACTTTCAATAGCTTCGCAGACAAAACCATCCGAATTGCATGCATTTACTTAGCGCTGATGACGACTTTTGGTTGACAGGTTAAACTTTGGTCATTAAAATTCGGCCACCCATTTTAGTCGTTCAAGAAAATTGGATTTGGCCTAAATGGTAAGATTTTATTTTTCAGTAGTAATTTATTAATTCAGGAGCTATTTAATGGCAACTATTAACCAGCTAGTGCGTAAGCCACGTCGTAGCAAGGTTACAAAGAGCAACTCAGCTGCTCTTAAAGCTTGTCCACAAAAGCGTGGTGTATGTACTCGCGTATATACAACAACACCTAAGAAACCAAACTCTGCATTACGTAAAGTAGCGCGTGTACGTTTAACTAACGGTTTCGAAGTAACTTCATACATTGGTGGTGAAGGTCACAACCTACAAGAGCACAGTGTAATCCTAATCCGTGGTGGTCGTGTTAAAGACTTACCAGGTGTGCGTTTCCACACTGTTCGTGGTGCACTTGACTGTGCAGGCGTAAACGACCGTAGACAGGCTCGTTCTAAGTACGGTGCAAAACGTCCTAAGGGCTAATGGTTCTCCGTTAGTAAGGCCAAGCACTTAAGTTTTAAATTTTTATATATTGTTTTGGGAATCCGTGTTTAGCACGGACCTGAAGATACCGGAGAAAGAAAATGCCTAGAAGACGCGTAATAGGTCAACGTAAAATTCTTCCAGATCCGAAGTTCGGATCAGAGCTTCTTGCTAAATTCGTTAACGTAGTAATGCTTGACGGCAAGAAATCTACTGCTGAAAAAATCGTATATGGTGCGCTAGACGTGGCTGCTGAAAAATCAGGCAAGTCGCACCTAGAAATCTTTGAATCTGCACTTGATAACGTTCGCCCACAGGTAGAGGTTAAATCTCGCCGTGTTGGTGGTTCAACGTACCAAGTACCAGTTGAAGTACGTCCAGTGCGTCGTAACGCACTAGGTATGCGTTGGTTGGTTGAAGCTGCACGTAAGCGTGGCGAAAAATCAATGGGTCTTCGTCTTGCTCAAGAGATGATCGACGCTGCTGAAAACAAAGGCACTGCGGTTAAGAAACGTGAAGACGTTCACCGTATGGCTGAAGCGAACAAAGCATTCGCTCACTACCGTTGGTAATCTGCTAACACCCTTTAAGAGGATATTATGGCACGGACAACTCCGATTGAGCGCTACCGTAACATTGGTATATGTGCTCACGTAGATGCGGGTAAAACAACTACGACCGAGCGCGTACTTTTCTATACTGGTCTTTCTCATAAGATTGGTGAGGTACACGACGGTGCCGCAACTATGGACTGGATGGAGCAGGAGCAAGAGCGTGGTATCACGATCACTTCTGCTGCAACGACGTGTTTCTGGAAAGGGATGGATGCTCAGTTTGATGAGCATCGTGTAAACATCATCGATACTCCAGGACACGTAGATTTTACTATCGAAGTAGAGCGTTCATTGCGCGTACTTGATGGTGCTGTTGTTGTGTTATGTGCTTCATCAGGTGTGCAACCGCAAACTGAGACCGTTTGGCGTCAGGCAAACAAATACGAAGTACCACGTATGATTTTCGTCAATAAGATGGATCGTACGGGGGCTAATTTCTTGTCTGTTGTTGAACAAGTTAAAAAACGTCTCGGTGCTACACCTGTGCCTATTCAGCTACCAATTGGTGCTGAAGATGAATTTAAAGGTGTTATTGACCTTATCAAGATGAAAGCGATTAACTGGAATGAAGAAGACCAGGGAATGACTTTCAACTATGAAGAGGTCCCTGCAGATCTTCTTGAGCTTGCTGAAGAATGGCGTTCTCATCTAATTGAGAGCGCTGCAGAAGCTTCTGAAGAGCTAATGGAAAAATATCTTGAAGATGGTGAGTTGAGCGAAGAAGAGATTAAATCAGCCCTTCGTCAACGCACATTGGCCAATGAAATTGTGCCAATGACGACAGGTAGTGCATTCAAGAACAAAGGTGTTCAGGCTGTGCTTGACGCTGTGATTGAATTCATGCCTTCGCCTACTGAAGTAAAAGCTATCCAAGGTGTCTTAGAAGACGAATCCGAAGATACGCGTGAAGCTGACGATAATGCACCGTTTGCGGCGCTTGCATTTAAGATCGCAACCGATCCATTCGTTGGCACACTTACTTTCTTCCGAGTTTACTCTGGTAAAGTTAGCCAAGGTGATTCGGTACTAAATCCTGTTAAAGGTAAAAAAGAGCGTTTTGGACGTATTGTTCAAATGCACTCAAACTCGCGTGAAGAGATTAAAGAAGTTCATGCGGGTGACATCGCGGCTGCTATCGGCCTAAAAGATGTAACTACTGGTGATACACTTTGTGCTCAAGAAGCGCCAATTACGTTAGAGCGTATGGAGTTTCCTGAGCCTGTAATCTCGGTCGCAGTAGAACCTAAAACAGTAGCTGACCAAGAAAAAATGGGCGTTGCGCTTGGTAAACTTGCAGCAGAAGATCCTTCATTCCGTGTAGAAACGGACGAAGAATCGGGTCAGACGATTATCTCTGGTATGGGTGAACTTCACTTAGATATCATTGTCGATCGGATGAAGCGTGAGTTTAACGTTGTGTGTAACGTTGGTAAGCCTCAGGTTGCATACCGCGAAACTATCCGAGCTTCTGTTGAAGCTGAAGGTAAGTTTGTGCGCCAATCTGGTGGTCGTGGTCAATATGGTCACGTTTGGTTGAAGCTAGAACCAATGGATGTCTCTGATGATGATGCGCCAATATACGAATTCGTTAACGAAATCGTAGGTGGTACAGTACCAAAAGAGTATATCCCAGCGGTTGATAAAGGTATTCAAGAGCAGATGAAGCAAGGTGTTCTTGCCGGTTATCCGCTATTGGGTGTTAAAGCTACTCTGTTTGATGGCTCGTTCCACGATGTTGACTCAAACGAGATGGCGTTTAAGATCGCAGGTTCGATGGGCTTTAGAAAGGGCGCGCTTGAAGCAAGTCCAGTTCTACTTGAGCCTGTCATGAAAGTAGAAGTAATCACCCCTGAAGAAAACATGGGTGATGTAGTAGGCGACTTAAACCGTCGTCGTGGCATAATTGAAGGCATGGAAGAAGCATTTGGTGGCTCGAAGCAAATTAATGCTCAGGTACCGCTTTCTGAAATGTTTGGTTATGCAACAGACTTACGCTCCGCTACACAAGGGCGCGCATCATACTCTATGGAATTCCTAAAGTATGCTGAAGCGGCTAAAAACGTAGCTGATGCAATAATTGCAGCTCGCGCTGTTAAGTAATTTTAGTTCGGTCCGGTCTTAGGGCTGGACTTTAATTTCTTTATAGGAAATTTGAAAATGGCAAAAGAAAAGTTTGAACGCGTAAAACCGCACGTAAACGTAGGTACAATCGGCCACGTTGACCACGGTAAAACAACTCTAACTGCAGCAATCACTAACGTACTTGCAAAAGTATACGGTGGTGAAGCAAAAGACTTCGCATCAATCGATAACGCTCCAGAAGAGCGTGAGCGTGGTATCACAATCTCAACTTCACACGTTGAGTATGACACACCAACTCGTCACTATGCACACGTAGACTGTCCAGGACACGCTGACTATGTTAAAAACATGATCACAGGTGCTGCACAGATGGACGGCGCGATCCTAGTAGTTGCAGCTACTGACGGTCCTATGCCTCAAACACGTGAGCACATCCTACTTTCTCGTCAGGTTGGTGTACCTTACATCATCGTATTCATGAACAAATGTGACATGGTTGACGACGAAGAGCTACTAGAGCTAGTAGAGATGGAAGTTCGTGAACTACTTTCTGAGTACGACTTCCCAGGTGATGACCTACCACTAATCCAAGGTTCAGCGCTTAAAGCACTAGAAGGCGAAGAGCAGTGGGAAGCGAAGATCGTTGAGCTTGCAGAAGCACTAGATTCTTACATCCCAGAGCCAGAGCGTGACATCGATAAGCCATTCATCATGCCTATCGAAGACGTATTCTCAATCCAGGGTCGTGGTACAGTAGTAACAGGCCGTGTAGAAGCTGGTATCATCAACGTGAACGACGAAGTAGAAATCGTAGGTATCAAAGAAACTACGAAGACAACTTGTACGGGTGTTGAGATGTTCCGTAAGCTTCTAGACGAAGGTCGTGCGGGTGAGAACATCGGTGCACTACTACGTGGTACTAAGCGTGATGAAGTAGAGCGTGGTCAAGTACTATGTAAGCCTGGTTCAATCAAGCCACACACAAAATTCACTTCAGAAGTATACGTACTTTCGAAAGATGAAGGTGGTCGTCACACTCCTTTCTTCAAAGGTTACCGTCCACAGTTCTACTTCCGTACAACAGACGTAACTGGTGACATCCAGCTACCAGACGGCGTAGAAATGGTAATGCCAGGCGACAACATCAAGATGACTGTTGAGCTAATCGTACCAATCGCGATGGACGAAGGTCTACGTTTCGCTATCCGTGAAGGTGGCCGTACAGTAGGTGCTGGTGTTGTAGCAACAATCGAAGAGTAATCTTCGTAGCAGCGATTTTATATCGCGACCAGCAAAAAAAGGTCGTTCTCTGATAAAGAGTACGGCCTTTTTTAATGCCTTGTAGATGCGATTTTATATCGCGATCAATGAAAGGGTCATCCTCCAATAAGGCGTACAGACTTTTTAATGCCTCGTAGCAGCGATTTTATATCGCGACCAGTGAAAAGGGTCATTCTCAAATAAGAAATACAGATTTCTTAATACCTCGTAGCAGCGATTTTATATCGCGACCAGTGAAAAGGGTCATTCTCAAATAAGAAATACAGATTTCTTAATACCTCGTAGCAGCGATTTTATATCGCGACCAGTGAAAAGGGTCGTTCTCCAATAGGGCGTACAGACTTTTTAATACCTAGTAGCAGCGATTTTATATCGCGATCAATGAAAAGGGTCATTCTCCAATAAGGCGTACAGACTTTTTAATGCCTCGTAGCAGCGATTTTATATCGCGATCAATGAAAAGGGTCGTTCTCCAATAAGGCGTACAGACTTTTTGATACTTCGTAGCAGCGATTTTATATCGCGACCTGCGAACAGGGTCATTCCTAGCAATTCAAGAATTGTTCTGGAACCTTCTTATTAGGTGATATCCCCTCTTATAGAATAGTGCCTCAATAGTGTTGATAACACGCGGTACTATACATAAACGCTATACAATACCTCTATTTTGTTCTCTTTTTATACGGTCAAGTATCAAAAATAAGCGTTTCGCTTTATTTTTGCTCGAACAAACGTTTTTTCGCAATTTTCTTTAAAAAAAGGGTTGCACTAAAATCGGATCGCCCTATAATGCGACCCCACTGACACGGGGCGCTACGCTGAAAAGCAAAGTGGCAACGAGTTAGCGTCAAGTAAAACTTAAGTTCGAAACTTCTTCTCAAGAAATTCAAAATTAAGTGTTGACAAAAAATCGGGAATGCTTAGAATGCACATCCCTCGAAACAGCGAAATGTTTCGAAACGTTCTTTAAAAATATGAAGCAATCATCTGTGTGGGCACTCGTACAGATTGAGTTCTAACAGCAGATTCTAGTTCGCTAGATGACGCAAGCAAATTTAGAGTCTCAATTGAGCTGAGTGACCATAAGTTATTAAAAGATTCAGCCTTGAGCTGTTTTGATTTTACTTTTTTAAAAAGTGAAAATAATAACGCACAGTCAATTCGTTCTTGGAAACAAGAACAAAATCAGAATTCAATGAGCACGAAACTTAGGTTTCGAAAAAACTTTTAATTGAAGAGTTTGATCATGGCTCAGATTGAACGCTGGCGGCAGGCCTAACACATGCAAGTCGAGCGGTAACATTTCTAGCTTGCTAGAAGATGACGAGCGGCGGATGGGTGAGTAATGCTTGGGAACATGCCTTGAGGTGGGGGACAACCATTGGAAACGATGGCTAATACCGCATAACGTCTACGGACCAAAGGGGGCTTCGGCTCTCGCCTTTAGATTGGCCCAAGTGGGATTAGCTAGTTGGTGAGGTAAAGGCTCACCAAGGCGACGATCCCTAGCTGGTTTGAGAGGATGATCAGCCACACTGGAACTGAGACACGGTCCAGACTCCTACGGGAGGCAGCAGTGGGGAATATTGCACAATGGGCGCAAGCCTGATGCAGCCATGCCGCGTGTGTGAAGAAGGCCTTCGGGTTGTAAAGCACTTTCAGTCAGGAGGAAAGGTTAGTAGTTAATACCTGCTAGCTGTGACGTTACTGACAGAAGAAGCACCGGCTAACTCCGTGCCAGCAGCCGCGGTAATACGGAGGGTGCGAGCGTTAATCGGAATTACTGGGCGTAAAGCGTACGCAGGCGGTTTGTTAAGCGAGATGTGAAAGCCCCGGGCTTAACCTGGGAACTGCATTTCGAACTGGCAAACTAGAGTGTGATAGAGGGTGGTAGAATTTCAGGTGTAGCGGTGAAATGCGTAGAGATCTGAAGGAATACCGATGGCGAAGGCAGCCACCTGGGTCAACACTGACGCTCATGTACGAAAGCGTGGGGAGCAAACAGGATTAGATACCCTGGTAGTCCACGCCGTAAACGATGTCTACTAGGAGCTGGGGTCTTCGGACAACTTTTCCAAAGCTAACGCATTAAGTAGACCGCCTGGGGAGTACGGCCGCAAGGTTAAAACTCAAATGAATTGACGGGGGCCCGCACAAGCGGTGGAGCATGTGGTTTAATTCGATGCAACGCGAAGAACCTTACCTACACTTGACATACAGAGAACTTACCAGAGATGGTTTGGTGCCTTCGGGAGCTCTGATACAGGTGCTGCATGGCTGTCGTCAGCTCGTGTTGTGAGATGTTGGGTTAAGTCCCGCAACGAGCGCAACCCCTATCCTTAGTTGCCAGCGATTCGGTCGGGAACTCTAAGGAGACTGCCGGTGATAAACCGGAGGAAGGTGGGGACGACGTCAAGTCATCATGGCCCTTACGTGTAGGGCTACACACGTGCTACAATGGCAGGTACAGAGAGCAGCGAGCTAGCGATAGTGAGCGAATCCCTTAAAGCCTGTCGTAGTCCGGATTGGAGTCTGCAACTCGACTCCATGAAGTCGGAATCGCTAGTAATCGCAAATCAGAATGTTGCGGTGAATACGTTCCCGGGCCTTGTACACACCGCCCGTCACACCATGGGAGTGGGTTGCTCCAGAAGTGGATAGTCTAACCTTCGGGGGGACGTTCACCACGGAGTGATTCATGACTGGGGTGAAGTCGTAACAAGGTAGCCCTAGGGGAACCTGGGGCTGGATCACCTCCTTATACGATTTAGAACTTATTTGTTCGAAGTGTCCACACAGATGATTGTTGCTTGGCCTGATGGCTAAGTGATATTGCTCTTTAAAAATTTGGAAAAGCTGAAAAATTAAATTCTGATAGATAACGAAAGTTATTTATCGAGTTTTCGAAAGAAAATGCCGATTAATCATTTTTATGATTAATTAGCGTCTACTTTAGTATTCAATATTAACTTCTGGCGAAGTTAAACTGTCTTTAGCAGTACAACTTAAAACTATTTTGGGTTGTATGGTTAAGTGACTAAGCGTACACGGTGGATGCCTTGGCAGTTGGAGGCGATGAAGGACGTACTAACTTGCGATAAGCCTAGTCAAGCCAGTAAGAGGCGCTTGAGGCTAGGATTTCCGAATGGGGAAACCCACCTGCTTGCAGGTATCGTTAACTGAATACATAGGTTAACGAGGCGAACGCGGAGAACTGAAACATCTAAGTACCCGTAGGAAAAGAAATCAACCGAGATTCCGAAAGTAGCGGCGAGCGAAATCGGAGCAGCCCTTAAGCTTTAGTGTAGTTAGTGGAATATGCTGGAAAGCATGACGAAACAGGGTGATAGTCCCGTACACAAAAACTTATCTAAAGTGAAATCGAGTAGGTCGGAGCACGTGAAACTTTGACTGAATATGGGGGGACCATCCTCCAAGGCTAAATACTCCCAACTGACCGATAGTGAACCAGTACCGTGAGGGAAAGGCGAAAAGAACCCCTGTGAGGGGAGTGAAATAGAACCTGAAACCGTGTACGTACAAGCAGTAGGAGCCTACTTGTTGGGTGACTGCGTACCTTTTGTATAATGGGTCAGCGACTTATATTCTGTAGCGAGGTTAACCATTTAGGGGAGCCGTAGCGAAAGCGAGTCTTAACTGGGCGCTTAAGTTGCAGGGTATAGACCCGAAACCCGGTGATCTAGCCATGGGCAGGTTGAAGGTTGAGTAACATCAACTGGAGGACCGAACCCACTAACGTTGAAAAGTTAGGGGATGACCTGTGGCTAGGAGTGAAAGGCTAATCAAACCGGGAGATAGCTGGTTCTCCCCGAAATCTATTTAGGTAGAGCCTCGGACGAATACTTACGGGGGTAGAGCACTGTTAAGGCTAGGGGGTCATCCCGACTTACCAACCCTTTGCAAACTCCGAATACCGTAAAGTAATATCCGGGAGACACACGGCGGGTGCTAACGTCCGTCGTGGAGAGGGAAACAACCCAGACCGTCAGCTAAGGTCCCAAAGTGTATGTTAAGTGGGAAACGATGTGGGAAGGCTAAAACAGCTAGGAGGTTGGCTTAGAAGCAGCCACCCTTTAAAGAAAGCGTAATAGCTCACTAGTCGAGTCGGCCTGCGCGGAAGATGTAACGGGGCTAAACATACCACCGAAGCTACGGCTGCGAATATACCACCCAAACTATTTTAAGATTAACGTTGACGCACGAAGTGCCCAACGGTCAAGCGACCAACACGTTGAGTTGGCAAGAGATAGTTTCGGGGTATATTCGCGGGGTAGGGGAGCGTTCTGTAAGTGGCTGAAGGTGTGCCGGGAGGCATGCTGGACATATCAGAAGTGCGAATGCTGACATGAGTAACGACAAGAGGAGTGAAAAACTCCTCCGCCGGAAGACCAAGGGTTCCTATCCCATGTTAATCAGGGTAGGGTGAGTCGACCCCTAAGGCGAGGCTGAAGAGCGTAGTCGATGGGAAACGGGTTAATATTCCCGTACTCGGTATGAATGCGATGGGGGACGGAGCAGGCTAGGCAAGCATGGCGTTGGTTGTCCATGTGAAAGGCTGTAGGCTGGTGACTTAGGAAAATCCGGGTTGCCAAGGCTGAGAGTCGAGACGAGCCACCAAGGTGGTGAAGTTGTTGATGCCCTACTTCCAGGAAAAGCCTCTAAGCTTCAGTTTATACTGAATCGTACCCTAAACCGACACAGGTGGTCAGGTAGAGAATACTAAGGCGCTTGAGAGAACTCGGGTGAAGGAACTAGGCAAAATTGTACCGTAACTTCGGGAGAAGGTACGCTCTTGTTTGTGAAGGACTTGCTCTGTAAGCAAACGAGAGCCGCAGTGACCAGGTGGCTGGGACTGTTTATTAAAAACACAGCACTGTGCAAAATCGTAAGATGACGTATACGGTGTGACACCTGCCCGGTGCCGGAAGGTTAATTGATGGGGTTAGCTTAGGCGAAGCTCTTGATCGAAGCCCCGGTAAACGGCGGCCGTAACTATAACGGTCCTAAGGTAGCGAAATTCCTTGTCGGGTAAGTTCCGACCTGCACGAATGGTGTAACCATGGCCACGCTGTCTCCACCCGAGACTCAGTGAAATTGAAATCGCAGTGAAGATGCTGTGTACCCGCGGCTAGACGGAAAGACCCCGTGAACCTTTACTACAGCTTGGCACTGAACATTGACCCTACATGTGTAGGATAGGTGGGAGGCTTTGAAGCAGAGACGCTAGTTTCTGTGGAGCCGACCTTGAAATACCACCCTTGTAGTGTTGATGTTCTAACTTAGGCCCCTGAATCGGGGTTGAGGACAGTGCCTGGTGGGTAGTTTGACTGGGGCGGTCTCCTCCCAAAGAGTAACGGAGGAGCACGAAGGTTTGCTAAGTACGGTCGGACATCGTACGGTTAGTGTAATGGTAGAAGCAAGCTTAACTGCGAGACAGACACGTCGAGCAGGTACGAAAGTAGGTCATAGTGATCCGGTGGTTCTGAATGGAAGGGCCATCGCTCAACGGATAAAAGGTACTCCGGGGATAACAGGCTGATACCGCCCAAGAGTTCATATCGACGGCGGTGTTTGGCACCTCGATGTCGGCTCATCACATCCTGGGGCTGAAGTCGGTCCCAAGGGTATGGCTGTTCGCCATTTAAAGTGGTACGCGAGCTGGGTTTAGAACGTCGTGAGACAGTTCGGTCCCTATCTGCCGTGGGCGTTTGAGAATTGAGAGGGGCTGCTCCTAGTACGAGAGGACCGGAGTGGACGAACCGCTGGTGTTCGGGTTGTGATGCCAATTGCATTGCCCGGTAGCTACGTTCGGAACTGATAACCGCTGAAAGCATCTAAGCGGGAAGCAGGCCTCGAGATGAGTTCTCACTTTGACTTAGAGTCAACTGAAGGGCCGTTGAAGACTACAACGTTGATAGGCGAGATGTGGAAGTGCTGTGAGGCATTAAGCTAACTCGTACTAATTACCCGTGAGGCTTAACCATACAACGCCAAAGTGGTTTACTAGAATTGTTCCAGACAATTCCTAGCATGACCTCCATCCATGGAGGCCTTAGCTAACAGAAGTTAATAGACTAAAGTAGACAAAAGAATTTAATAGCTTTTCCGGATTTAAGAATTAAACAAGGTGACCAACCTAAGCGGTATCGCGAAATCGGTTCACCTTGCGCAAATGGAATGCTCGTGCGAGGCACGATGTCATTAGACATTTGCACCCAGTTTTCCTGGTGACTATAGCGTTTTGGACCCACCTGACCCCATGCCGAACTCAGAAGTGAAACAAAACAGCGTCGATGATAGTGTGGATTACCCATGTGAAAGTAGAACATCGCCAGGGCCAAATAAGAGAAACCCGTTGCAGCAATGCAACGGGTTTTTTGCTGTTTGAGGTATAGAGATTTGAGATATAAAACCTCGCAAGCCAATCAACACATCGCGAGGTGAACTCGCTCCTACCACAGTATCAGCACAGTGCAACATGGTAGATGGTTTACCCACCGATGGCTTGCAATGAAGTTCCGGAAAAAAACCATGTACATCAAAACCCGTTGCAGCAATGCGACGGGTTTTTTGCTGTTTGGGGTATAGAGATTTGAGATATAAAACCTCGCAAGCCAATCAACACATCGCGAGGTAAACTCGCTCCCACCATAGTATAATCATAGTGCAACATGGTAGATGGTTTATCCGCAAGCATTCATCCTAAACATTTCATAAAGTCACTTTTCTCACCACATTGAAAACTGTAAATATCGGCGATCCCACTACCTTTTGTGTGAGATCTTCGTTATGATTTTGCTTTTGTTTCACAACTAATTACGAAATGTCAGAACTCTATCATTGGTTTGATCTCTTGGGCGTCATGGTTTTTGCAATTTCGGGAACCTTAATTGCGCATAGTAAACATATGGATGGCTTTGGTGTGATTGTCCTTGCGACTGTAACTGGTATCGGGGGGGGAACATTACGAGACTTGATTTTAGATCAACCCGTTTTTTGGCTTCATGATACTAGCTATATTTACGCTATTTTATTTGCTGTCGCTGTGAGTATATGGTGGTTAAATCGGCATCAAAATATCCCAAGAACTGTACTGCAGGTTGCTGATGCCATTGGGCTTGCTTTTTTCGCTGTAATGGGAGTACAAAAGGCTTTAAGTATTGGAATGCCTGATACTACAGCTGTGATCATGGGCGTATTGACCGGGTGTTTTGGTGGAGTCATCAGAGACGTATTAGCTCGAGAAATCCCCCTTCTTTTAAAAGGAGAGTTATACGCGATCACCTGCATTTTTGGCGGGGTAGTCTATACTCAAGCAATTAAATTGGGCATGGCAACAGAGTACGTAATGGTATTATCTATGGCGGCAACCTTGTTATTGAGATTAGCAGCTATGCGATACCATTTGGTGTTACACGTATTTAACTATAAATATTAAGTAAGCAGGAGACATGGATGTCTTTAGCAAGAGTCTTCACTCGAGCACAAGTTGGTATTACCGCACCCGAGGTAATTGTTGAGGTGCACCTTAGCAATGGTTTACCTGCCTTTAGTATTGTTGGATTACCCGAAACCTCAGTTAAAGAAGCCAAAGAACGCGTCCGTAGTGCGCTTGTTAATGCTGGCTTTTTATTTCCAGAACAGCGTATCACAGTAAACTTAGCACCAGCAGATCTACCCAAAGACGGTGGCCGCTTTGACTTTGCAATCGCACTCGGTGTTCTTGTCGCATCAGGGCAGTTAGATAGCCATGCTATTGCTGATAAAGAGTTTTATGGTGAGCTTGCGTTAAATGGTGAGCTGAGGACGGTCACTGCGATTTTGCCATCTGTTATTGCAGCAGCGAAGGAGGGGCGAACTGCTTACCTACCTACTGGTAACGATGCAGTTGCGAGCCTTGCCGCTGATGCTAATCGTGTTGCTATAAGCTGCTTGCGTACAGCATGGTTAGGCTTAAGCGGCCAGCAATCACTTAGGTTTAATCAACTCTACCCAGACGATTTAAATATACAAGCTTCAGGTGGGAGCTTGCTGGATATGGCTGAAGTGAAAGGGCAAGAGGGGGCGAAGCGAGTACTAGAAATAGCTGCGGCAGGTGGGCATAACGTTTTATTTCTTGGTCCTCCGGGCACTGGAAAATCGATGCTTGCTCAGCGCCTGCCCACGATAATGCCATTAATGACGGATAATCAGGCGTTAGAAACGGCTTCTATCTATTCCATACTGGGAAAAACAATCAGCCAATCAAACTGGAAAACAAGGCCTTTTAGAGCTCCACATCATACTTGCTCTGCGGTAGCCTTGGTTGGAGGCTCATCGAACCCTAAGCCAGGGGAGATATCATTGTCAAATAATGGTGTTCTATTTTTGGACGAGTTACCAGAATTTGATAGGAAGGTACTGGATTCATTACGTGAGCCGATGGAAACGGGCATGGTAACGATTTCGCGCGCAGCTCGGCAAGTTGATTACCCTGCAAACTTTCAACTGATCGCAGCATTAAACCCCAGTCCTACAGGTTGTTACACTGACAAAAGAGCGTCTCCAGATCAAGTATTGCGCTATTTGGCTAAGATTTCAGGCCCATTTTTAGACCGAATAGATCTACAGGTAGAATTACCTCGTCTAAAAACAGAAGAGCTACAATCCCAGAGTAATGGAGAGTCTAGCGCGACAATAAGGGCTAGGGTGGAACAGGCCTATAAAACAGCTTTAGCACGTCAGGGAAAATGTAACGACCAACTGAGTGTAAAAGAGCTAAATCATATCTGCTATCTTGCTGATGCTGAACGCTTATTTCTAGCAAAAGCAGCAGAAAAACTAAAGCTATCACCACGTTCATATCATCGAATAATCAAGGTTGCACGTACCATTGCAGATCTGAGCTCTACACCTAATATTGGCTTATCACATTTAAAGGAAGCGCTTAGTTATCGCGCGTTGGAGAGGTTGTTAGGTCAGTTAACACAGTATTAGTAACGGCACTTCAATAGATAGGGAGTGTATTATTGGTAAAGGTTAAGCTGACAACATATAACCTTTACCGCGAACCGTAACAATGCGTTTTTGCTCTTTTTCATCGCCGAGTTTTTTGCGTAGTCGGCCAACTAAGACATCAACTGTTCTGTCACTTGGGCTCCAATCAGGTTGCCCAATGTCTTCTGAAATACGCTCTCTGGATGTTGCCCTTCCAGCATTGGAAATAAGACAAATCAACACTTTATGCTCAGCTTCGGTAAGTCGAGACTCAATGCCATGTTGATTGATTAAGGTACGGTTATCAGGGTGTAGTTTAAAGTCTGCATATTCGATAAATTCTTCCGATTCATCGTCTTTATTACCAACTAAACGTTTGTATAAGGCACGCATACGCAGTTCAAGCTCAAGCGTATCAACAGGCTTACAAACGTAGTCATCAGCACCTTGCGCAAGACCTGCGATTCTATCGGCTTGAGAGTCTCGACTAGAAAGCATGATGACACCAAGGTCTGATAAGGTATTAATTTCTTTCGCGAGTTGCAGGCCATCAGTGGCGGGTAAAACAACATCAACAATAGCAAGTGCAAATGGGTTTTGGGTTTGAGCTTGAATAAGCTCAAGCGCAGTAGCACCCGTATTGTCTACAGTGATACTGAACTCGGTATTTTCAAAGTGACTACACAGCCGCTTTGCTAAGAGTTCATCATCTTCAACTAATAAAACCTTTATGCTCATGTTTTCACTGTTAATTGTTGTTTAATTGTCGTAAATATAACACTGAGAGATCGCTGCTTGGAAGTGCATGAAACGAATTCTTACAACTCTCTATCTGGCACGTTAACCTGACAACCTAGTTCGATCAAGGGGAAACAGAGCTTTATTATTAAATTATATACAATGATGTGTTTGATTGCTGCTTCCATAAACAAAAAGGCGGCACACCGTGCCGCCTAGCGTTGATTACTTACCGTATAAATGTTCCCACCACTGTGGCTCTTGCTTTAAATGTTTGTCGAAAAAAGCAAGCATGGTGTTCCACCAATGGAAACGCTTGTCACGAGCAAAAATTTGATGATCTGCGCCTTTGTATTCGACCAATTCAACATCTTGGCCAAGGATCTTCAATGCAGTATACATATTGTGACTCTCACCTGGCGGCACATTGGTATCCGCGTCACCGTGAATTAACAATAATGGTGTTGTTACTTTATCTGCATTAAATACCGGGCTATGTTGTGAGTAAAGCGTTGGATTGTTCCAGGGGAAACTTCCTTTTGAGGCCTCGCCAGAATACAAATAGCCCCACCAGCCTTGACCCCAGTATGAAGTAATATTAGAAATACCGGCATGTGAGATAGAAGCTGAGAACAAATCAGTTTTTGTTGTCAGCAGCATAGTCATGAAGCCGCCGTAAGAAGCACCTAAATTACCTAAACGCTTGTCATCAACGAAAGGGTAGGCTTTCACAAACTCTTTGGTACCCATGATGATATCGTTAGCGGTGTGTTCACCCCAAGCATTGACATGTTCTGCTGAGAATTTCTGACCGAAACCTGTCGCACCAGTTGGTTGCAAGACATAAACAACATAGCCTTTTGCTGCCCATAAGTTAAATGGGTAACGTCCTGTAAAGCCACGAGTCACTGGAGAAGTACCACCGTAGTAATAAACAAGTGCTGGGTACTTTTTAGCTTTGTCTAAATCGTGTGGTAGATACACGCGGCCTTTAATCTCCACGCCTTCAGTATTAGTAAAATTAAACTCTTCTAGGTTGGCAATTTCCGCATTCTGGTATGCGATATTTGTTGAGTCCCAGAGCGTGTCTGCTCGCTTATCTGAGGTTGACATGGTTTTTAACTGTTGTGGAGTTGATGCAGTCGTTCCTGTGAATAAGATCTCTGGATTACGTTCACTCGACACAGAATAGTTGGCGACAACATCCAGCCCGGTGTTTAAGCGTTTGAAAGTAGACTTACTTTCGTCAAAGAGGAAAAGCTGTTGACGATCTTGGTCAGTCGCTTTTAGTACCAAATCGCCATTATTGAGTACGGTGAAGCTGCCTATGGCTGGGTCAAAGTTTTTACTCAGTGCTTTTACATTGTGGCCTTTGCGATCTATCCAATAGAGTTGGCCATCATAGTTATTCGCGAGCATACCTTCAGGTAAGTTGCGCCCCGCACCTTCTGCAAAATCAGGACCTGCAGTTACATAAATACCATTTTTAGTGTATTGCGCGCCGCTAAATGTACGATACTGACCAATAACACTTTGCTGATTGTTTGATAGATCGATTTCTATTAGCTCTGTCAACATGTGAGGAGGTTGCGCGTAGTCTTGCTTATTACGCGTTGCTAAAACCGTGTTTGCTTGTGCGTCAAAGTCGGCCAAGTTGTGGCTTTGTGCGCCAACGGTCACAGGATTAAGTAGCCCACTTTTGATATCGAGTAAGAAGATTTGCGATTGGGTCCGGGCATATGACCATCTATCTTCTAATCCTTGATAATGTTTAGTCAGTTTGCCTTCTTCTTTGCCGCTGTTGGTCCAAGCAAAAATAAGCGTGTCATTATCAAAAAACTCGATACTATTCGCGCCATTGAGCTTAGTAGCAACTTGAGTACGTTTAAAGGTTTTTAGATCAAGGATGTAAGCTTTATTATCTTTTAAATAAGTGAGTTTGCTGCTGTCATCACGCCATGCAAAGCTATTTGCACTCATACCATCGAAACTGTAAAGCATGTCACCATCTTCATTGTATAAAGCAGTTTCGGTGATTGCTGAGTTGCCTTTTTCATCATCGTAGTGGCGGACGGTCGAAATGTAATATTCGCCGTTAGGTGCAAGTGAGATAGCACTCACCGTTGGAGCATCAAACAACTGCTTTGCAGACAGCGCTTTGGTTTGTTTTTCTGTTAGCGTGATAACGTCATGCGCTGCTTCGCCTTCAAAGCTGAGAGCAACCTTATTCCAGTCATTTACCTGCTCAGCGATAACGAGGATTTGATGATCGCCCTTGACGACATCAAGCTGAACCTCTTTAACACCGGAGACTGGCTCTCCATTTAGAAAAACTTTGGCTTTCTCGATGCCCTCAAGCTTTAGCTTACCTGAAACAAAACGTTCAGTAGTGAAATTAAATTTTAGAGCCTGCAATCCAGGTATCGTTAATTGTGTAGTTTTGTTTAGAGGCTGCCATTTGCTTTCATTATTGAATAGCGTTACCTGTTTGGCGTCTTGTTGTAATGATGGTAGCAGGTTTTCAATAATTGCATCACGATGAGCTGTATCCGCTGGCTTTATTGTTGATTCGCCTGCGATGGGACCCAAAAATTGTATTTTTGATTCGTCTAATGGGCTTGCTGAAAGTTGTGTTGAGACTGCCGTAAATAGTAGAGTGACGGCTGTACGTAGTTTCATTTATGTGCGCCTATTGTAGGTAATTATATGATAAAACTATATCATAGTATTTTGAACCGGTTGTATTGCTGCGATAGACGTCCTAAATTTAATAGTCTGTGTTGATAAGCAACATAACGTATGTGGTTGAGCAAACACTTAGCGTTGAATAAAGAGGAGAATTTACTTGGTTTTATTATTAACCTACATGTTTTTGGCAATAGCTATCTCTTTTATCTGTTCGGTGATGGAAGCGGTGCTACTTAGTATTACGCCAAGTCATATAGGGATCTTAAAGCAAGACAATGATGCATTAGCATCGCGAGTTCAACGCCTTAAAGACAATATTGATCAGCCTTTATCTGCCATTCTAACGTTAAACACCGTTGCGCATACCGCCGGTGCTGCAGGGGTTGGCGCGCAAGCTGCTGTGGTATTTTCAGATGCAGCTGTTGGTATTGCGTCAGCGGTGATGACGCTACTGGTTTTGGTGCTATCAGAAATCATTCCGAAGACCTTAGGGGCGACTTATTGGCGCGGATTAACACCTATCGTTTCCAGTGTGTTGGTATGGCTAGTTCGACTATTGAAGCCATTCGTGTGGATGTCGGATCAACTTACAAAAGTGATAGGCCGTAAAGAAGATGAGGCTCACTATATTCGTCAAGAAATCGAAGCGATGGCGGAAATAGGCTCTGAAGCTGGTGCACTGCATCAGGACGAGACTGAAACCATTCGTAGTTTATTACGTTTTCGTCATGCCAAACTAGAAAGCATCATGACACCAAGAACGGTGTTATTTAAGGTGCATAAAGATATGACAGTGCACGAGTATTTGTCTGAGCATGGTTCGGTTGCTTTTTCTCGGGTGTTGGTATTCGATAAAAACACAGATGACATCATCGGCTTTGTACACAAGAATGATATTATGCTTGCTTATCATAGGCTTGGAGAAGAATATAAAATTGGTAAGCTATCTCGCCCTCTTTATACCGTACCGGAAACACTAGCTGCGCCAGAGTTATTCAAAGCGTTACTGGCAAAGCGTCTACACATTGCGCTTGTCATTGATGAATATGGCGATGTACAAGGCATAGTGACATTAGAAGATTTGCTTGAATCATTAATGGGAATGGATATTGTTGATGAGCGAGAGCAAACCACCAATATGCAAGCTGCTGCTAAGCAAAAGTGGCGAGAGCGCGTTGATAATCATGATAATTTGATTGAAGACAGCGACGAAGCTGAAGATGCGTCTGAAACGCAAAGCGGCGGAGAGGAAACTGCCTCTCCAGAGGTTAAGGGTTCGAATTAATCATACGCTGCCAAGAGTGTATCCACCCGACTAGGTCTGTTAGTGGTTTAGGTTTACTGATTAAAAAGCCCTGCATTAACAGGCTATGCTTGTAGCGGTCAAGGTATTGTAGCTCTTCAATCCGCTCTATACCTTCAGCTACTATGTCTAACTGTTGATTTTGTGCGATGTCGATTAAGCTGTCGATAAGTACCTGTGAAAAGCGATCGGATTCCACATGGGTTATCAAAGAGCGGTCGATTTTGATCTCAGTAAACGGCAAAGACTTTAACTGCTGAATATTGGTAAATCCAGTACCAAAGTCGTCTAACGAAATATCAAACCCCCGGATCCGTAACCGGTTCATTGTTTCCAGTTGAATAGACTGATTCATCGGTTGGTTTTCAGTAATTTCTAAAATGATATCACTAGGCTTTAAACGGTTTATTTCTAAAATAAGTGCCAATTTATCTGGACAGCTTAAATCATTTAATTGCACAGGTGATAAATTAAAAGCCAGTTTAATCGGGTAATTGAGTTCAGATTTGATTGCTTTAAACTCGTCCGTTGCCTTTTCAAAAAGCTGGAAAGTAATGATGTTGATTAGATCGGTATCTTCGGCCACGCCAATGAAATGGTCTGGTAAAATGACCTGCTCGGTATTTTTAGACACAATACGGGCAAGCACTTCGACACTTTTTATCTTTTTGTCACCACGGTGAACCTTTGGCTGATAGTAAGGCGTAATTTCATTGTGACTAATGGCATGCAAAAGATCGCTTTCGGTTACCTTTTCAATACGGCTACGTTTAACAGTGGTATACGTCTCCATTTTTTTGAGCATGCGCTCGACATCAACCAATTGTACGGGCTTGGAAATATTGCCGATAAGGTGTGCATTGGACTGTCTGGCAAGGTTGGTTGCTAGATCAATAATCTTCTCGTCCATTTCGGAAATAATAATAATGCCGCCAGAGAACCTTAGCTCTCCTAGCTGGCGAATAAACTCCATACCATCCATTTCGGGCATATTGAGATCTGTAAAAATGGCGTCAAATTGATGAGGAGTCTGCCGTATTTTTTCTACAGCATTCACCGCACTTGAGCAGGTTGTGACATGCTCAATACCAAGCTCAGTCATAATAGCTTGCATTACGACGAGGATCGCGGGTGAATCATCTACTACCATTATCCGATGTTTTGCTAATGACATTAACAATTCCTTCGTATACCTTACCTCCTTAAAGTCTAGTACAAATAATTTAAAGTGCTCAAATCTCAAAATGCTTTAAAAGGTGATTTTTACTCAATTTGAAGCGCAATAATGACACTTTACCTGCATTTTTCTAATTCAGATTCCGGCAGCACTTTATGAAGCGGACGCTTTTAGCGATAATGCCCCAAATGACCTTTGGATCTGAATATGAATAGAGTCGAGCTTTCGCTAGCGGACAAAGCGGTATCTATCTTTTTTAACCAACAACAAGTAGTACAGCTTTTTGTCGAGCAGCAAGCGATTACCTTTGAAGAGCAGCATAATGGCATTTTCGCGACCATTGATGGACAAGCACTGGCGGTAAATACAGAGCAGTTACCTCAGGGATTACTTGGTATTGCAGTAAATGGAGCTGAGCTTCAGTGGCTCGAAGTGAGCACTGAAACACCTAAAGAAAAACGCAGCTTATTTGGTTTGGCAGCATTGGGCTTAAAGTTATTTAAAAGTGCAAAGGTGGTTAAAGCTGCCTTGGCTGGTGCATCCGTGGCAGGATACGCATGGCTATTTTCTTGGCAGTTTGCGCTTATGCTTGTGGCTTGCTTAGTCGTTCATGAATATGGCCACGTCCGCGCTATGCGCTATTTTGGGATTAAAACAAAAGGTATCTATTTGATCCCTTTCGTTGGTGGCCTGGCTGTAAGTGATGATAAGATCACGACCCGCTGGCAAGATGTAGTTATTTCGTTGATGGGACCGGCATTTGGCTTGATAACCTCAATCCTTGGAGTGGTGTTGTATTACGCGACAGAGATGGAAATCTTTGCTGGTGTTGCAGTATTAAGTGCGCTGTTGAACTTATTCAATTTACTACCTATTTTGCCGTTAGATGGTGGGCATGTTCTAAAAAGCATAAGCTTTTCAATGCGCTCTTGGGTGGGGTTATTGGCGTGTATGTCAGGAGTATTATTCGGCCTTTGGATAAGTTACACCTTTGGCTTAATCTTACTGGTGATATTCATTTTGATTGGTAGTTTTGAAATCCTGATTGAGTGGCGTGGCCGTAATTATAGTCACTTATTACCCCTTGACCGATATGGGCAAGTGGTCAGCGCCATTATGTATATAGTTGTTATTACAGGTCATGTTGCGGTAATGATGCATTTTGCTGATTCAGAGAATCCAATCCTAAGCTTACCAATGAAAATTTTATCAAGTTAATCTGTGTAAGAAGGTGCATTATGCACCTTCTTACAGGGGCAGCAACAATAAAGTTGCGATAATTACACCCGTTACCAGCAATTGTACTAGGCAAAATCCCATAATATCTTTGGCTTTAAGACCTGCAATTGCAAGTACCGGTAGTGCCCAAAAAGGCTGGATCAGGTTAGTCCAAGCATCACCCCAAGCAATTGCCATCACGACTCTGGCTATGTCTGCATTAAGCGCTTCTGCTGCGGGAATGATTATTGGTGCTTGTACCGCCCACTGACCGCCGCCTGAAGGCACAAATATATTCACAAGGCCTGCACTTAAAAAGCTCCACAGCGGTAATGTCCATTGACTGCTAATAGAAACAAATCCTTGAGATATTTGTTGCGCTAGTCCTGTTTCGACCATCATAGCCATGATCCCAGCATAAAAAGGAAACTGTATCACGATACCGGCACCACCTTGAATTGCTTGTTGTAGACTATTGAGAATATTAGCAGGGGTCTTGTGTAGCAGCATAGCTAAGAACAAAAACAGGGCTATGACGATATTCAATGTCAATGTGCCTACATTAAATATAAAGTAAAAGCCCAAGTAGCTAAGACCGATTGCTCCTCCTAACATGCCAAGCCATGAGGCATTTTCTAATTTTGCAGCCGGAGTATTGCGGTTACTGATATCATTACTTTGTTCAATGAGCTTTTCTTTATCAACAATAACTGCGTCATCATCTTTGGGAAGCATCAGTTTATTTATAAGTGGTAAAACGATAAAAATACTGAGTACGATGAGCAGGTTAAATGGCGCAAAGATTGTCTCTGAAGTGGTAACAATACCGATGCTCTTTTCACTAAAGTGCCCCGGAGTTGCGATAGTCAGGGGGACTGAGCCTGATAGGCCTGCGTGCCAAACAACAAAACCAGAGTAAGCACTAGCCACTAACAGGCGATAATCAACTTTCACTTTTCGAGCGATGGCCTTTGCGAACAAAGCCCCGACTACTAAGCCAAACCCCCAATTTATCCAGCTGGCGCTCATCGCAACAAAGGTGGTGAGTATAATTGCTTGAGAAGGAGTTTTAGCTAGGCCTGCGATACGGTCTAGCGCTTTCGCTATTGGAGGGGTAACAGCAAGCATGTGACCACATAATAAAACTAACAACATTTGCATCGCAAAAGTAAGCAGCTTCCAAAAGCCATTACCCCATGCCTCAAGCACCATGACAGGTGTTGCTGGAGTAAACAATGTAGCGAGTACCATCACCAAAAAAGTGAGTAAAAGGACAATCACAAATGGATCGGGTAGATACTTGTCGACTAATTTTGTTAGCGGGGTGGTAAACTTGCCAAGCATAAGACATCCTGTTTTCATTATTATTTTATGTAAATCAAAGTGATTGAATTACGCATCATAATATAGCTAAACTTTAAGCTAAAAGTTAGTGGTTTAGGCTAACTTATAGTGAACAGAAAATAATGAGTTTCATTGGTTTCTTTTAAAATCAAAGCGTTAGGATTGGCATGAAATCTGATATATTAAAAAGAAAGACTTTAAGTAACTAAGAGAGGTAACTATGTCTGGACAAGGTTCTGGTGGTAATGTAATTGCAGCGATTTGTAACGTCTTTTTCCCTGGCCTTGGTCAGTTGGTTCAAGGTCGTATATTGGCGGCTTTAATCTTCGCAATTGTTGTTGTAGGTGGGTATGCACTGTGGTTTTTATTGGTTCCACCTGTGATTGCAGCCGTTTTCCATTTGTGGGCTATTATTGATGCTGCTAAGTATACGCCGCCTAGGTATTAACGGTTATACCAAAAAGTATAACCACCCAGTCAGGCTGATCATACTCAGCACAGTAGACAGCACAACGGTAGCCGCAAGCGTTGCTTGTTGGCTGTCGAGCTGTCTAGCAACAAGATAGGCATTGACTCCCAGCGGAGAGGCACTCATTAAAGTCACCACCTGAACTTGTTGAGTTGCCAATCCTAAATAAGTGGCAAAGAGATAAACCAATCCCGGTAGTAGTATCAGTTTTACTGCACTTAGCCATATTGCACCCTGTAACTTTCCCCGCACGCCATACTGTACCAAGCTCGCACCCAGAATAAATAGCGCCCCTGGAATAGCTGGTTTTGCCAACCAACTAAAGCTTTCATGTATTAAGCTTGGTAGTTTTAACCCTGCAATGTTTAATATCAAACCGCTCGAAATACTTATCACTATTGGATTGAGCAGCAGGGGTTTCACAATATCCACCTTATTTTTGTGTCTTGCTGCCAGTAAAAAAGTCATAAAAAACAGCATTGCACTGTGGAATGTAATAATCATAAATACCATGGCAGCGGCTTGCTCACCGAGTGTCATTAAGATAATCGGTAATCCGACTAACACGGTATTAGAGTAGGTGCCACTTAATGCTAATGCTGCACTGTCTGTTTTTGAACGATGTTGCGCTTTAAAGAGAAATAGGTATAAGCCTGCATAAGTCAGAGCGACTGGGAGATAAAAGGATAATAACAAGGGACCCGTCGCGAGGCTTTTCAGATCTGCTTGCACCATACTGCTAAATAACAGTACAGGAATACATAAATTAAAGATAAAAGTACGCAAGCCATCAAGCTGATTGATGGCGATAAAGCCAATCTTTGCACTCAAAAACCCAGAAATAACGATAAAGATGAGAGGAAATAAGATCTCAACAGGCGACATGCGTTGACCAACAATCGAGTGGTTAAAAGGTAATTCTATCAATGAATGCTTAGCGGACGCCACTTAGGTATAATAAAACAAGGTGATTTAGTTAAGAAGTAAAGATGGAATACCAGTTTATTCGTGACCCACTTTCTGGGTTTCGAGCTCGCTTAAATGACGAGCATGCGTTGATAGGTCGGTGGCTGAGCGAAGAGCTTGCACATGAGCGTATTGTCAGCCTGTTGACACAGCTTGAAAACCTGCCAAATCAAAAAGAAGAGCTTGTGTTGGCTGGAAAAGAGATCCGCGCCACATTCACGCCGCAAGAAGCATTATTTGAAAGCCACGCTCTGTTTCATGAAAGTGATGACATAGCGCAATACCAAGAAGACGCGCTGGCTTTAGATGAATCGGGTATGATGGCGGTGTGTGGCTATGAAGATTTTTTACCCATGCTGATAGAGTGGGCTGAATTTACCAAAGCTAAATAACCTGAGCTGCGGATAATTAATGCCTTTCTAGCAGCCAGTTTTAGCGCTAACTGCGTTGAATTCACTTCCAATAGCCAGCTATTGGTGCGTAAATTCGCCTTGCCTACAGGATGTAGGTACCTTAGCGAGAGCAGGACGCGGAAGCGGAGTTATCCCCAAAACTCTCTGGCTAGATAAGAAGATAGTTTAAGGTGATTAAAAAACAGTGAGTTAGTCCATTCCTTATCCAAACCTCAGGTTAAATAAGTTCTGTGGGGGCTGTTATCTTTTATGCTTGAGTTCAACAGCCCCTGAAGTATAGAGATAGCTTATTTGGGCGTACCATAGAGTTGCTCTGCTCTATTAAATAACACCCACGAAGTGAGTATATACTTATCATTAGAAACCGGAATATTGCCTCGATGTGTATGTGTAAAATACCCTGGTGCTATCACCATAGAACCTTTTACTGGGGCAATTTTACGCTGCTGATAATAAAACTCGGTCTCGCCACCTTCCTCGACATCATTAAGGTAGAACATAAATAACAGCACTCGGTGTAAGGCTTCATTATGGTCATGTTGAGGGTAGACTTCGCTGTGCCAGTAGGGGTAGCCGCCTTTATTTATTTGATAGCGTTGAGCTTGGATAGCGCCTAAACGAAATAGCTGTTGAGCAAGGACCGGGAGTTGTGGCTTGCCGACTTCTTCAAAGTTATCCACAGTGAGATCGACAGGTTCACCAGTTTTGGGGTGATACACTTTAAGTCCAAATGCACCGATGATCATAAAGAAATGTTCTTCAAGGTACTCAAATAAGTGCTTTGCCGTAACCTGTTGAATGTGCTGTAACTGTTTGGCATAGTCAGGGTAGGAATTTAGATAAAGGTCGTGACTGACTTTTTTACTCAAGTCGACACCACCAGACGTAGTCCCCTGTTTTAAATGTGGGCTTTGATCGAAGGTCTTTACGAATTCATCGCAAAAGTCTGAACTGAGTGCGTTATCGTAAACGCGAATAAAATCACTCATGTTTTTCCCTAGTTTTTATTGGAGTTATTATGCTGTCTGAAAAGCTTATGCCGCGTTTTTGTGACACAGATGTGCTTGGACATATCAACAATACCGTACTCCCTGTGTGGTTTGAAGCCGCGCGCACACCTATTTTCAAAATATTTACACCAGATTTAAATCCAAAAGAGTGGAAATTGATTGTTGCTAAAGTCGAAGTTACCTTTAAAGGGGAGCTATTTTATGGTCAGGAAGTCGAAATAAAAACGGCTGTTGAACATATCGGCAACAGCTCATTTGTGATTTTGCAGCAGGCTTGGCAGCATGGAGAATGCTGTGCTGAAGGTAAAACCATTATGGTGCGATATGACTTTGCGGTTAAGCAATCTCAACCGCTGAGTCAGCAAGAGCGCGATGCACTAGGCACTTTTATGGTTGCTGCGGCTTAAACTGGTGACCAATTGCCGCTGAAATACAAGGCTTTACTGTATAGGTGTAGCCGTATTCCGCGGCGTTATCCGGCATGATCTCTAAGATCTCATAATCGTTTAATTCAACAATATTACTGCCTTCGCTATGTTCACAGCGTGAGTTTCCGTCAGACTCAAAGCGAAAGATAAAGTAAGCCAATATTTGGTTAAGCACATCGTTATAGTTTTTGCCTTGCTCATGTAAATCTGGGTTAGAATCGTTATTAATAGATACCGTTAACGACTCCGGCTCATCTGCAGTGGACTGTGTTTCATCTTGTTGTGGAGTACCGCCACTCATGCTGGCCTGTCGTGGTTGAGTTTCCGATGCTCCTTCGTTTTCTTCTGCGGAGTCTGCTAAGCGTGATTCTTTCGCGTTGGCATGGAAAGAAATTCCGTCCTCATCTATTTTGAAATCAGAAGAAAACTCAGTAAATGCGGTTGAAGCACCTGATTTAGCGATGCCGAGCACCAAGAAAGCCAATAAAACAAAGCACATGATCAACCTGATGATTGCTGTTGTTGCCGGATAACGATAGTGATTCTGATGCCAAAAAGGCTTTATACGTAATGGTTTAAGCAGGAAAAGTACAACGACATAACAGGTCATAAAGAGTTGCGCGAGAACTAACAAGAAGGTACTGGTAATAAAAAACCAAGTAGGTAACGACAGCAACACACTCAAATTATGTGTGTAAGGGAAATTATCTGTGCTGACCCCAGTTAAATCATTGATACGACCATCAGCTTGCACTAACACAAAGTTAGCGATAAAGGCATAAAATAACAGTATCAGTGCTTTGCCTGGCACACTTTCCCAAAAGGTCATGATCCTTGGCCAGAATTCATAACATAGCGCCGTTACTGTGGTTATTAAGATCAAAAAAGTGGTGAAGTTATTATCTTCAGTTTCACTCAAGCTGAACATGAAAATGATAAAACTGACCAAATAATAGCGTTGAGCCAGCGTTAGGCTTTGCCAGAATTGGCCGATGGAAAAGCGCAATCTTGCTAGGTATGCGGTTAAGTTTTTTGGCGCGAGAAGTTGGTGCATAATAAATGAATTTGTAATTATTATGCACCAATAATAGAGACTTTTAGAAATTAAGACAATAAGGGCTTAAGGTACTTACCCGTATGCGAAGCCGCAAAGTCAGCCACCGTTTCAGGTGTACCTGAGACGAGTATTTGACCACCTCCTGCTCCTCCCTCTGGACCTAAGTCCACAATCCAGTCCGCGGTTTTGATGACGTCTAGGTTATGCTCGATAACCAGCACCGTATTACCATGATCGCGCAGACGATGTAATACTGCGAGTAGCTGCTGAATATCATGGAAGTGCAGACCTGTGGTTGGCTCATCGAGAATGTAAAGTGTTTTACCGGTATCTCGTTTTGATAGTTCACGAGCGAGCTTAACACGCTGCGCTTCACCACCGGACAAAGTCGTGGCGGCTTGCCCTAAGCGAATGTAGGAGAGGCCAACGTCCATTAAAGTTTGTAGTTTGCGATTGATTGCGGGAATCTTATCAAAAAATTCCCGGGCGTCCTCAACTGTCATTTCCAACACTTCGTGGATATTTTTACCTTTATACAGTACTTCCAGTGTTTCACGGTTATAGCGCTTACCAGTACAGACATCGCAAGGAACATAGACATCCGGCAGGAAGTGCATCTCAACCTTGATAACTCCATCGCCTTGACAGGCCTCACAGCGACCGCCTTTAACGTTAAAACTAAAGCGGCCAACCTTATAACCGCGTGAACGCGATTCTTGTGTCCCCGCGAATAGTTCACGAATAGCAGTAAAGATCCCTGTATAAGTTGCTGGGTTTGAACGTGGTGTGCGACCGATAGGACTTTGATCAATATCGATAACTTTATCGAAGTGATCTAGCCCATGAACTGATTCATATGGTGCAGCTTCTTGCGTTGTTGCACCGTTTAATTCCTGATGAGCAAGTTTGAATAGGGTGTCATTAATGAGGGTAGATTTACCCGAACCTGATACCCCAGTTACGCAGGTCATGAGGCCGACAGGCACTTTTAAGTCGACACTTTTTAGGTTGTTGCCCGTTGCGCCTTTCAGCTCAAGCCACTTATCATCACATTGATGACGTTGCGCTGGAACTTCAATGCATTTCTCGCCACTGAGATATTGACCCGTTAATGAGTCTTTACTTTGCATTATCTCATCGCGAGTTCCCTCAGCGACGACATAGCCGCCGTGTACGCCGGCGCCTGGACCGATATCTATGATGTGATCGGCTGCACGAATGGCATCTTCGTCGTGCTCTACCACAATCACGGTGTTGCCAAGATCTCTTAAGTGCGTGAGTGTTTTAAGTAAACGGTCGTTATCGCGCTGATGTAGACCAATTGAAGGCTCATCCAGTACGTACATTACCCCCACGAGACCGGCGCCAATTTGGCTTGCAAGACGGATCCGCTGAGCTTCACCGCCAGATAAAGTATCAGCACTACGCTCCAAAGAGAGATAGTTTAGGCCTACATTGATCAAGAAAGATAAACGGTCGCGGATCTCTTTGAGTATTTTGTCCGCAATTTGTGCTTTTTGGCCTGTGAGTGCTAAGTCGATAAAAAATTGACTGGCTTCGCCGATACTCATCGTTGTTACGGTTGGTAGATTGGTCGAGCCGATAAATACATGGCGCGCTTCTTCGCGCAGGCGTGAGCCATGGCAACTTGGACACGCTTGGCTGGTTTGATATTTGGCGAGCTCTTCTCTTACTGAACTGGACTCCGTTTCCCGATAACGGCGATTCATGTTGTTTAACACGCCTTCGAACTCGTGATTGCGGGTGATAAGATCGCCTCTGTCATTACGATACTTAAACGCGATTTTAGTTTTGCCTGAGCCTTCTAAAACCACTTTTTGAAATTTACTCGGCAGATCCTGAAATGGCGTTTCTAAATCAAATCCATATTGCTCGGCAACCGAGCTTAACATCTGAAAATAGTAAAAACTGCGTTTATCCCACCCTTTGATTGCACCGCCAGACAAGCTTAGTTCTGGGTTTTGCACTACACGTTTGGGATCAAAGTACTGCTTTACCCCCAAACCATCACAGCTTTGGCAGGCACCTGCGGGGTTATTGAAAGAAAACAGTCGTGGTTCAAGTTCGCTCATGGCATAGCCACAAGTTGGACAGGCAAAGTTGGCCGAGAAGATCAGTTCGTCTGCGTCGCTATCATCCATATAGGCGATTTGCGCAATGCCATCAGCCAAATCAAGCGCGGTTTCAAAAGATTCGGCTAACCGCTGCTCAAGCCCTGCTTTGACTTTGAAACGATCCACCACGACTTCTATGGTATGTTTTTTCTGTAACTCTAGCGTTGGTGGATCTGAGAGATCGCATACCTCGCCATCAATACGCGCACGAATAAAACCTTGGCTTGCAAGCTCTTCTAACAGTTTTACGTGCTCACCTTTACGGTTTTTCACCACCGGTGCAAGTAGCATGAGTTTGCTACCCTCTGGTAGCGCCAATACAGTATCAACCATTTGGCTGATAGTCTTTGCGGCTAACGGTAAATCATGCGTAGGGCACCTCGGTTCACCCACTCGTGCAAAGAGTAATCTTAAATAGTCGTATATTTCGGTAATGGTTCCCACGGTTGAGCGTGGGTTGTGAGAAGTCGACTTCTGCTCAATGGAAATCGCGGGAGACAAGCCCTCAATGTGATCCACATCTGGTTTTTCCATCAGCGATAAAAACTGCCTCGCGTACGCAGACAAAGACTCAACATAACGACGCTGGCCTTCTGCGTATAAGGTGTCAAATGCTAAAGACGACTTCCCTGAGCCAGAAAGACCCGTGATCACTATCAACTTGTCTCTTGGAATGGTGAGTGAAATGTCTTTTAAATTGTGGGTGCGGGCACCCCTAACTTCTATTTTATCCATACGACCCTTGTGTTTTTTCGTGCGCTGTACTGAGTACGCGATACTAATCCACTAAATTGAAACCTGGATCAGTCAAAGCATGATGTGAAGTGAACAGATTACCGCATCCCGAATACAAAATTAAGTTATCTCTGCTAAACGAACTAAACTTATTAAACCGATCAACTTGGGATATTGATTTTGTATCGACTTTTATTGCTTTTGGCGCTGCTTTGCCAAAATGTCTTCGCCTGTGAGCTGGTGGTACGGTTTGAGAATTATGCTGCGCAGTCTAAGTTAAATGACGACCTTGTTTGGCACGGTATGGATGTTGATTTCGCTAAAGCCTTGTTGGATGAAGCAGGGTGTAGCTATCGTTTCGTCAGTATTCCTTGGGGTCGGGCGCTGAAGCTTTTAGAGGAGGGCGATATCGATCTTATTTTGAGCGTCACAAAAACACCGGTACGTGAACAGTTTGCGCATTTTATTGGTCCTCAACGAATGGAAACGATTGTTTTTGCAATGAACTCAGGCGAGCCTCATCAGCTTGACTCACTTGAGTCGTTATTCCATCTGTCAAAGCCCATCGCTATTCAGCGTAATGCTTATTACGGTGAGGCGTTTACAGCTCGCCTTGCGCGTCGTACCGACAGTGAAACACAATTTATTTATGTACCCGACAATCAGGTAAAATTGAATTTGCTCAAAAAAGGACGGATAGCAGGGTTTTTAGAAGAAAAATTCAACATCCTGTATCAAAGTAAAAATAACCCTGATTTTGAAAAGTTTGCGATTAGCCCGTTGGTTATTAACGAAAACCCAGTATATTTTGCCTTTAGCAAGGCACGCACCTCGAGCGAGCGTTTGCAGCGTTTGAGTCAAGCATTTGAACGGGTTAAACGTAGCGGAAAATTAGATCAGATCACGGCCAAGTACGGCACCAACTAGCGCTTTTTTCTCTCGAAGTAAGCCGTTCAAAATCATGATGGTAACAATCGCATTGCAAAGATCCGTTCGCGCTAGTGTAAGTTAAGAAAAGAGTTTGTTAAACTTGCGCGTGATTTTCGATAGTGATGAATACCGCCTTATGTCTAATGACTCTTTAAATCCAACTGAAAAGCGCGCCGCGATTTCTCTTGCTGGCGTTTTCGCTTTCCGCATGCTTGGTTTGTTTATGCTGATGCCTGTGTTAGCTGTTTACGGCCAGTCTTTACAGGATGTCTCGCCACTGTGGATTGGTTTGGCTATTGGTGCTTATGGTTTGACTCAAGCTGTACTCCAGATACCTATGGGTTGGCTGTCTGATAAGTTCGGTCGTAAGCCAATCATCATTGGTGGGTTGTTGGTATTTGCATTAGGATCCGTTATCGCGGCATTAGCGGATTCAATCTATTGGGTGACATTTGGTAGAGCCCTACAAGGCATGGGCGCGATTGCAAGTGCTTTACTTGCGCTTGCTGCGGATTTGAGCCGTGACGAGCAGCGTCCGAAGGTAATGGCGGTCATTGGCATGTGCATTGGTATGAGCTTTGCTGTAGCCATGTTATTAGGACCAATGATTGCAGCGTCTTTTGGTATCGAAGGGATCTTCTGGCTGACGGCGGTATTGGCAATTGTAGGTATCGCTATCATTACCTTTATGGTGCCAAATGCGGTAAATAAAGCCCCAAAAGGTGACACAATAGCAAGCTTTGCAGATATTCGTCGCCTGATGCAAAACCCACAGTTACTGAGGCTTGATCTTGGGGTGTTGCTATTGCATTTGACGCTGACTACAATTTTTGTAGCCTTGCCTGGTCAGTTGATCCGTGACGGCCTTGCAGCAGATAGGCATTGGCAACTCTACATTCCGGTATTTTTACTCGCCTTCATTTTGATGGCACCGATGATGATAGTGGCGATCCGCAAACAAAAAGAAAAGCAGACATTCTTGCTGTCTATTGCAATGCTAGTGGTAAGCTCGGTTACTTTGTATTGCTTTGTAGATTCACTTTGGGTGATCGCAGGTGCAATGCTGGTCTATTTTATTGCCTTTAATTTTCTCGAAGCAACTATGCCTGCGTTGGTTTCTCGTATAGCTCCAGCAAACCAAAAGGGATCGGCGATGGGAGTATTTTCATCTGGCCAGTTTCTTGGTGCATTTATAGGCGGTGCTTTGGGTGGTATTTTGGCGCAAAATTTTGCGGTCGATACGATATTTGCGGCAACGGCCATTATTGGGGTAATATGGTTTGTTATCGCATGGGGTATGCAAGTGCCACCTAAGAGCAAAGCAATCAGCTTAGTTTCTGCTGTAGAAAATGAGCAACAAGCGACGGAATTGGCAGACCAATTGGTTTCATTACCTGGGGTACTTGAGGCCACGGTAGTGAGAGATGAGAATCGTAGCTACCTAAAAGTAGATGATAAAATTTTTGATTTGAAGCAAGCCAAGCAAGTGCTGGGCTTGTCATAGTGTGAGGAGACAATGCCATGGCACGTGGTGTTAATAAAGTAATTTTGGTAGGTAATCTGGGCCAAGATCCTGAAGTTCGCTATATGCCAAACGGTAACGGCGTGGCTAACATCAGCATTGCAACTACGGATAGCTGGAAAGATAAAAACACCGGTCAATTGCAAGAGCGTACAGAATGGCACCGTGTGGTGTTGTTTGGCAAACTTGCGGAAGTTGCGGGTGAGTATTTAAGAAAAGGCTCGCAGGTGTACATTGAAGGTCGTCTACAGACTCGTAAGTGGACAGATCAAAGCGGCCAAGAAAAGTACACAACGGAAATCGTGGTGGACATGGGTGGCCAAATGCAAATGCTAGGTGGCCGTGGCGAGCAGCAGGGTCAAGGTGGCGGCCAGTACCAAGGTGCTCAACAGCAGCAAAATAATTATGGCCAGCAAAGCTATAATCAAGCGCCTCAGCAGCAATATTCGCAGCCACAGCAAAGCCAGTCAAACCAACAGCAAGGTGGATTCGCACCACAGCAATCGCAACAGAATTCTCAGCAGTCTTCTGGATTCGGTGGCCAGTCTCAAGGTGGCTTTGCACCACAACAGAACCAAAACAATGGTCAATCAGGTGGTAGCTCAAACCCTATGGAGCCACCAATTGACTTTGATGATGATATTCCGTTCTAAATGGTGGTATAGCATCTAAGAAAACCCTAGCATCATGCTGGGGTTTTTTGTTTTTAGTGGTATAAATATCTCTAAGAAAATGGTGACGAGTAAGCTTAGATAAAGCTTACCATCTTGCACGATTAATAAACTTAACGCATTTCTAGTTTTGGCTCAGTTGCTTATCCTTTCTGTACAATTAAAAGCCGCATCTCGCTTGAGTTTTGCACTATTTTGAACAACACTTCAGTTATCTTTCCACCCAATAAAAACATTATGCCAATTCAGCTGTTAGATGGATTTAGTCGTCAGTATCAAAAAAAGCTAGTCGCGGTAAGTTTGGCGGTGTTGTTGTGTCTAAATTTCCTTCTTAATCATTTACTGCACCTTCAGGTTCACACGCAAGGCGAAGAAGCCGCGGCTGAAATTTCTCAGCTATCAGCTGAAGCTTTTGCTGCGGGAGTAAGTGAAATAGCTACGAAGTATGGTTTTTCATTATTACCTGTTGCGAATGCAGAAGAGCACCAATTTGTTGCCAATGACCAAACCGTTACCTTGTACCATGAATCTATATGGATAAGTCATGGATATATATTGATATTTTTCAATTTATTGTCAATTGGGCTGGTGTTATTCGTACATCGGTGGTGGTTTTTATACGGTAAGGTTGAGTCTACCTCACATGCGCAAAAGCCTGTGGCTTTACCAGCCCCCGCTCCTGAAGGGCTGTACGCATTATTTGCGTTAATCCATTGGCAGTGCAGTACGCCTAAAGAAGTTGATCTGCAGTTACATTTTCAGCTTGCGCTGGTTAAAGGCGTTGGAGAGTTTGGGACGGTGGCAGTTAAATATCTAGCTTCTGGGGCATTAGCCGTGACAGTAAAGCAGATAGGGGCGACTAAAGGTATGGACTTGGCAAAGCAAATGCACGAAATCGTTTATCGAGTGCTGTTAGAGTTTCGGGGGATTTATCTCGCAGCAAAGTGAAACTTGGCGCTTGTTTTTATCAGGAAAATAAACAACAGACACAGGTTTATCAAAGCGCAAAATCAGCGCTTTCGATCGCGCAAAATCAAGTGTGGCAACATACTCATCTAGTTCATCTCACAGAGTTATTGGCAAAACGCCTTAACGAAGATGGTGAGGCTTTGCTGAGTTATCTGAAAGCCGGACAGTTTTCCTTATTCTTCCAGCCGTTGTTCGACTTTTTAGCCGAAGACGTAATTGTAAGCGAAGCGCTACTAAGAGTGACTCACAAAGAAATGGGGCGAATTTCGGCCAAGCAGGTGATGCAACACCTTTATACCTCAGAGCAATTTCAGTTTCTGGATAGAGCGATAGTGAAGCAGGTGTTGTCTGTTTATGAGCAGGAAAGGAGTTTTGGTAAGGTAAGCATTAACTTACACATCTCGAGCTGGGTGGATAGCCAGTTTATTGATTGGCTAGAGGGACAGCTCATTGCGTCTCATAGTGGTGCGGCAATAGGCTTTGAACTTAGCATAGAAGAGGTCTATCAACATGGAGAGCGATTGCTAGCAGCTTTTGATAGGTTGAACCGACTTGGGTGCGATATTTATTTGGATAACGTTACACAGGCTCTGACGCTAGGGCGCTCACCGCTTGCCGAGTTGGTAAAAGCTGTCAAGCTTAGCTATGAGCTGGTACATGGCATTGAAAAGTCTGCGTATCGTAAACGCACAGTTAAGCAAATAGTCGCTCAAGCAAGAAGCTTGGGTATTCCCGTGTATGCAGTGGGGGTTGAAACCGTTGCTGAATTGAGTTGTATCAAAGGGCTTGGAGTGAAAGGGGCCCAAGGGCATTATTTTTCCGCACCGTTACAACAGCTCGCTGATATTCACTAAAACGCTGACCGCATGAGCTGATTAGGCCGACTTTTTATTAGTCAAATATCTCAAACCATCTAACCCTTGTAAGCCGCCGGTATGGATTGCGGTGATCACACTGCCTCTTTTGAAGTATCCTTGTTGAGCCAAAGTGAAAATGGCGTAAAACAGTTTACCCGTATAAATAGGCTCAAGAGGCAAACGATATTTTACCTTCATTTCATGACAAAAACTCAGCAATTCAGGTGTAGTCTTGGCGTAACCTCCGTGGTGAAAATCATGGAGTAGCTGCCATGGCGCGCAGCGCTGAGCTGTGATTAATTCATGTATCTCCTGTGCTAGGTATTCAGCACCTCTTAGTACCGTAACGCCTAGAACCTGCGTGTGATCAGGTAATCCCGGGATTAGTCCTGCCACTGTGCCGCCACTACCTACAGCCGTCATGACATAATCACTTTGAGGCAAGGAATGCGCTAACTCTTCAACGCCTTGCAGTGCAAGTGCATTAGTGCCGCCTTCTGGTATGAGATAAGCATTATTAAACTTGGCTTGCAGAGTTTGAATGTATTCAGGCTGATTTCTTTGCCGATATTCGACTCGACTCACGGGATGAAGTGTTAGCCCGCAAGCGCTTGCCATTTTTAGCGTTGGATTGCGCCAGTCAATCTCTGGGCCTCTAACAATTAAGTGACCTTTGATTGCGAAAAGTTTGCACGCCATGCTAGTAGCATATAAGTGATTGGAAAACGCCCCGCCAAAAGTGACTAACTCTTCAAGGCCAGCTTGCTTTAGGTGGAGTATATTGTATTTTAGCTTACGCCATTTGTTTCCTTGGATCACCGGGTGGAGCAAGTCATCACGCTTAACCTGCAACGTTAAACCGTATTTTTCCAATGTCGGGTGGTGAATAGTTTGGATCGGTGACTCGGCGATATTGGTGATGGTTTGCATGATGAAATCAGTCTGATATTTTGCACACTATAATAAATAACCCGAGCGTTTCACTCCAGAGGTTATCATACATCCTTGATTACCTATCTTCTATTTTGGACTTGAATTAGTAACACATCGCGATGTTAGAGAAAAATAGACAAAATCTCAGCTAAAAACTGGCAAGACGCTGGTTAATAGTTGTAAACTCAGATATTAATTGTGCAAAGCTTGTGTTTTACTTTGTAAGTACATAGCATAGAGCCCTAACTATAAGAAATAACAAGACCAAACAATTGCCGCTGTTGGGAATGGAACATATGCGAATTGCTCCTTTAACTTTTATTGTCTCGGCCTCGATCCTGGCCATGGGTACTGTTGCTCAAAGCGCTATGGCGCAAGATACTGCAACGGTCACTGCCATCGAGTCTGAATTGTCTAACAAGCAAAGCGAATTAGACAGATACTCGGTCGTTTTAGAAAAACACCTAGCAGAGGAAACGCGTCTGCAGTCTCAACTTGAGTTATTGAGAAAACGTTCAGGTGAGTTAGACAAAGAAAAAAATCAGGCCTTAGATGCAATGAATGAGTTGTATCGTCGGCTAATTGATGATCCTTCCATTGATATTTCTTCTGCGCAAACGCGGTATCAACAAGCTGTGACAGATCACAAGCAGAACAAAGAAGACATTGCGATGCAAATTGCGGCGATTGCATCACAACGTAAAGATATTGAGCAAGTCCGTGTGACTAAGCACACCTTAGTAAATACGCTTGAAAACTTAAAAGATCAGCTTGGCACAGCGCGAGTAGAGCGACTACGTAATGAGTTTACTCGTGAAGGTACACTAGAAGTAGATCACACGATTAACTGTAAACGCACAGAGACCTTGGCGGCTTGTGAACAGCGTGGTCAGCAAATGGGGCTTCAAAAAGCAACCAAGCGCTTTATTGACCAGATTTTTGCAAACCTAACCGAGAGTCGTGTTGTTGAGCCAAAACGCAATATGGCTGGCGCGCAGGTTCAAGTGGTTAGCAGCCATGTTGTAAATAGTGGGTTTAGTGGACAAGGCAACTACAACGTTAACCTCAGTGTGACGATGCGTGGTGATGTAAATAGCAGCCGCTTATGTAACTTGTTGAGCTTAGACAATCGTTATTGTGCTGAGTATGGCACTCCGCTTGCCGTAAATTACCAGTCGAACTACTCGACAGTCTACAGTGATAATCAACTGACTTTTTCGGACGAACAAAGTGAGCCGGTTGAAGTTGCGACTATTACAAAGCAGCCCGTCGTGGAGACCCCTCTTGTAAAAAAGTCACAAACGGCTGATAAAACAGTCGAGTTAACTTTAAGATCAAATGTTTACGACGACGAAGTATTTATTAATGGAGTCAGTTACGGCGCGACAAAAACGACAGTAGCAATTCCTGCTGGATTTTATGATGTTGAGATCCGGAAATTAGGTTATGAACCTTATAAAGCACGCATTAACCTACGAGCTGCGCAAACCATTAATGCGAAATTGGTGAAGAAACGCCAATCGGTAACGTCTGTTGTAACGAAAAAGCCTGAGCCTGAAGCGCAACAAGTACAAGTGGTCGCCGTAGCAACCACCGAAAATGAGCTAGCTATTATCCCTGCGGGCACTTTTAAAATGGGCGACCTGACGGGTAATGGTTTACCAAATGAGCGTCCCGTTGTTGAAAAAGTGTTGAGCCATTCATATGCCATGCAGAGCACTGAGGTTACAGTGGCGGCTTTTCGCCGTTTTGCGCAAAGCACAGGATATAAAACCTTAGCCGAACAAGGTAAAGGCTGCGCATACTATAAAAATGGCGAGCCGGTTTGGGAGCTTGAATATAATTGGGAAAACCCAGGTTACGAGCAATCAGATAATTTTCCCGTTGTGTGTGTTGCCTATGACGATGCCAAAGCATATGCCAACTGGTTATCTGGTGAAAAAGGGCAGCAATTTAGATTACCCAATGAAGTTGAATGGGAATATGCGGCGCGTGCAGGCACTGCATCTGAGTACCCATGGGGTAATGAAATCGGAAGAAACCTAGCTAATTGTGGTTGGTGTGGCAGTGAGTGGTCTAATAAAAGTCCTTCACCAGTTGCCCAATTTTCACCGAATAGCTATGGCTTATATGATACTGTAGGAAACGTTTGGGAGTGGACGCAAAAGCGTGCTTCTCAGAGCGATGTTACAGTGCGTGGCGGTGCATGGAACTTCGCGCCGAGTTTGGCTCGAGTGTCAACTCGCTTAGCGTTAGCGCCAGATTTTAGAGCGAATTATATAGGTTTTCGACTTGTTCGAGAGCGATAAGTAGTAAATTAAGAGCAGCAGGTGATGCTGCTTTGTTTGACAGAATTCTGAAAGGTCACCCAGCCTCATGTTTAAAAAATTACGCGGATTATTTTCTAACGATCTCTCTATCGATTTAGGGACGGCAAACACACTTATTTATGTAAAAGAAGAAGGCATCGTACTGAATGAGCCATCGGTGGTGGCAATTCGTCAGGAGCGAGCTGGTGGCCCAAAAAGCGTTGCATCAGTGGGTACTGCGGCTAAGCAAATGCTAGGTCGAACGCCGGGTAACATCAAAGCTATTCGCCCGATGAAAGACGGGGTGATTGCAGACTTCTATGTAACAGAAAAAATGTTACAGCACTTTATCAAACAGGTGCACAATAATAACTTCATGCGTCCAAGCCCTCGTGTACTTATTTGCGTACCTTGTGGTGCAACGCAAGTTGAAAAGCGTGCTATCCGTGAATCCGCAATGGGTGCTGGTGCACGTGAAGTGTACTTAATTGAAGAGCCAATGGCTGCTGCAATTGGTGCTGGCTTACCAGTATCTGAAGCAACGGGTTCAATGGTTGTTGATATCGGTGGTGGTACGACGGAAGTGGCGATTATCTCACTAAATGGTGTTGTTTATTCGTCTTCAGTACGTATCGGTGGTGATAAGTTTGATGAAGCGATTATTAACTATGTACGTCGCAACTTCGGAAGCCTGATTGGTGAAGCGACGGCTGAGCATATCAAACATGAAATAGGCTCAGCGTTTAAGAGTGAAACGCCGATTGAGATTGAAGTTCGCGGCCGTAACTTAGCTGAGGGTGTGCCACGCTCTTTCACACTCAACTCACATGAAATCCTAGAAGCGTTACAAGAGCCTTTGATGGGGATTGTAAGTGCAGTAATGGTTGCGCTAGAGCAGTCGCCACCAGAGCTTGCCTCTGATATTTCTGCCCACGGCATGGTATTAACAGGTGGTGGCGCATTACTCAAAGACTTAGACCGTTTGTTGATGGAAGAAACCGGTATTCCAGTGGTGGTTGCCGATGATCCATTAACTTGTGTGGCAAGAGGTGGTGGTAAAGCGTTAGAGATGATAGACATGCACGGTGGTGACGTATTTAGTTACGACTGATGAATTTATTATTTGGCCGAACCGTTCCTTTACAACTGCGACTTACTGTCGCAGTTGTGCTTAGTATTATTCTGATCATTGGTGACCGTTACACAGTTGGTGGGACTATGGTGCGAACCAGTTTAAACACTTTGGTCAGTCCGCTACTGTACGTTGCTAACATTCCTTATGAAGCGTTCAACTTGGGCCTGAAAAGTCTCAATACCAGAGAAAAGCTGCAACAAGAAAACCAAGCACTCAGAGAAAAACAATTAATACAGAGTGAGCAATTACAGCAACTTCAGTTTTTGCAAAAAGAAAATCAAGAATTGCGCGCCTTATTAGGTGCTTCGGCTAGGGAAACCAATCAACGTTTAATATCTCAAGTGTTGTCTGTTCATTCGAACCCTTATAGTCATCAGGTGGTGATTAATCGCGGTACTATTGATGGGATAAGCGAAGGGCAGGCTGTTATTGACGAAATGGGCATTGTTGGGCAGCTAACTCAAGTCGGTACAACGACCTCAAGAGTGCTGCTTATGACAGATACCACCCATGCGACACCGGTCAGAATATTGCGTAATGACGTTCGCACTGTGGTTGAGGGGACGGGTAAAATCAATAATGTTCGCCTTGCTCATGTACCGCATAGCATGGATATTCGCATTGGCGATGTGTTGGTCACTTCCGGGCTTGGTGGTACTTTCCCTGAAGGCTATCCGGTGGCTGTAGTTACTGAGATAGACCGAGACGAAGGCCTACCATTTGCACAAGTACAGGCAGAGCCGATTGCACAACTAGATCGCATTCGCTTACTCGTGGTGTTAGGTAAACGCAGCCAAGAGGCAATAAATCATGAGTAAACATAGCAACTTATTGATTGCATTGAGTGTCTTTGTTGCGTTAATCATGGCACTTATGCCGTTGCCTTTTTCACTTGAACCATTTCGTCCTGACTGGGTATTATTGGTGTTGATGTACTGGTCTTTGGCCGTCCCTCACCGTGTGAATATTGGTTGGGCTTGGATGACTGGCCTGATAATAGATTTAGCGATGGGCGCGCCACTCGGGGTGAACTCGTTGACCTATTCCATTTGTATTTATATTACCGCCAGCAACTTTCAGAAAATTCGTAATTTCTCCATCTGGCAGCAAGCAGTGCTGATCGGGCTATTTCTCGCGCTCTATCATTTGTTACAATTTTGGCTTAATCATTTCTTGCTTGATATCTACTTTAACCCGCATTATCTGTGGCCTGCGGTTACGGGCATGGTGTGCTGGCTGTGGATATTCCCACTGCTGAGAAAATATCGTAGACAGTTTAGGATCAGATAATGTCTATCTCTTTATATTTAGCTTCGGCTTCTCCGCGTCGCAAAGCGCTACTTTCTCAGCTGGGCTATTCGTTCGAGCAATTTAGTGTTGATGCTGACGAAAGTCCGCTAGACGATGAAAGCGCATTACAGCTTGTAGAGCGTTTAGCGTGTTTAAAAGCGCAATCAGGTGTGGCGCTAGGGTATACCGACAAGCCGGTTCTTGGCAGTGACACAGTGGTTGTCATTGACGGAGAAGCGCTTGGTAAGCCTCGTGATAAAGCGGATTTCAAAGCGATGATGCAGCGTCTTTCTGGTCATACGCATCAGGTGATGACGGCGATTGCACTTGCAGATACAAGCAAAGTACTGAGCGATGTGATTGTGACCAATGTGACTTTTAAAACGCTGAGCGAAACTGAAATTGATGCCTACTGGGACACCAACGAGCCGCAAGATAAAGCGGGTGGTTACGGGATCCAAGGGGTAGGTGGACGCTTTGTAACTGAGATCCAAGGTAGCTATTTTGCAGTTGTCGGCTTACCTTTATATGAGACAGACGAATTAATTCAACGGTTTTTAAAATAAAATATGAGTAGCGAACTACTAATCAACGTCACCCCAAGTGAAAGTCGCGTAGCCTTAATCGAAAATGGGGTGCTGCAAGAAGTTCAAGTTGAACGGATCGGTAACCTAGGCATCGTCGGTAATATTTATCTTGGCAAAGTAAGCCGAGTTCTTCCTGGTATGCAGGCTGCTTTTGTGGACATCGGCTTGGAAAAAGCGGCATTTCTACATGCGTCAGATATCGTGAACAGCGCTTCTATCGAAGAGGGGGTGGCCGAGTCCCCAGTTAAGAAAGTGCAGGACATTCGTGAGCTGGTGAAACAAGGCCAGTTCATTATGGTACAAGTAGTCAAAGATCCGCTTGGCACAAAAGGCGCTAGATTGACAACGGATATCACTATTCCCTCACGTTATTTGGTGTTTATGCCTGATGCGACGCATGTGGGAGTGAGTCAACGTATTGAAACCGAACAAGAGCGTGACCGGTTAAAAGAGATCGTTGCACAATATAATGACGAAAACGGTGGTTTTATCGTTCGTACCGCTGCTGAAGGCGCTTCGGAAGCAGAGTTACAGCATGATGCGGAGTTTTTGAAAAAGCTTTGGCAGAAAATTGTAACTCGCCGCCGCAAAACGAGCAAAGCAAAAATTTTGCATGAGGATCTTACCTTAGCATTTCGCACCTTGCGTGATTATGTTGGTGAGGACATGGAGCGTATCCGTGTTGACTCAAAGTTAACTTACCAAGAGCTAAAACTTTTCACTGAAGAGTTTGTTCCCCAGCTCGCAAGTGCACTTGAGTATTACCCAGGTGAGCGTCCCATTTTTGACTTGTTTGATGTTGAAACTGAGATCCAAAAGGCACTACATCGAAAGGTTGAGTTAAAGTCTGGTGGCTACCTTATCATTGACCAAACAGAAGCAATGACAACGGTTGATGTCAATACTGGCGCGTTCGTTGGCCATCGTAACCTCGAAGAGACGATTTTTAATACCAATGTTGAAGCAACGTCAGCAATTGCGCGGCAACTAAGGTTACGAAACCTTGGTGGTATCATTATTATCGACTTTATTGATATGGTATCTGACGAGCATAAACGCCGAGTATTGCACTCTTTAGAAACTGCGTTGTCTAAAGACCGAGCGAAAGCCAATATCAATGGACTCTCTGCACTTGGTCTTGTAGAAATGACCCGCAAGCGCACGCGCGAAAGTCTAGAGCATATTCTTTGTGATGTGTGTCCATCTTGCTCCGGTCGTGGTTCACTAAAAACGGTCGAAACCGTTTGTTATGAGATCCTACGGGAAATCGTGCGTGTGAATCGTGCTTATGATGCCGACAAGTTTATGGTTTATGCCTCGCCAGCGGTGAGCGAAGCCTTGATCAACGATGAGTATCATAATTTAGCTGAGCTTGAATTATTTATTGGTAAGCAGGTTAGCATTCAAACTGAGAGCTTATATAGCCAAGAGCAGTTTGATGTAGTAATGATGTAAAGGGTAGCGGTACATGCAGGCTAAGGCCGTCTGTTTTTTCTGCCTGCGTAAAGCGTGGCAAATATTTGCGATCACTTTAGTGACACTCGCGGTGCTGGTGTCTGCGCTGAAGTACGCCTTGCCCTATGTTAATGATTATAGAAGTAACATCGAAGCGCTGATCCAAAAGCAACTGAATGTTGATATTAGTATTGGCCAGATCAGTGCGAGTTGGGAAGGCAATGGGCCTGCTCTGGTGTTGGAATCGCTCTCTTTTAAAGACAATAAAGACTCGCCAATCTCCATTAATATTGCCAAAACCTCTTTGCAGCTCAATGTATTTGAGTCTGTACGACAAATGCAGATCGCATCTAACTATTTTGTACTGGAAGGGTTTGAGGCCGATATAGATCTGAGCAAATTAAGCGCGGCTCAAGATCAAGGTGCTTTTGAGCAGCAAGCATTAATTGAAAGCCTTTTCTTAGGTGATGTTGGGCATTTTGCGGTGCAAAACAGTCGTCTTAATATCACCTTTTCTAGTGGTAAGACCCACAGTTTATTATTGAAAGATTTGGTGTGGCAAAACTCTAGTGCATTACATGAGGGGGCAGGAGAAATCGCATTACCTGGGTTTTCTCAAGGCCAGTTTAACGCTCGTCTTTCTTTGTCGGGGCGAAAGCTACGTGAATTGGCGGGGAATATCTATGTATCCGCGGATAAGGTTAATCCGGTCGATTGGTTAGAAGAGCTTATCACCTTAGCACATCCTGATCTTAAAGCAGACATCAATGCTCAGCTATGGCTAGGCTTTGAGCAAGGTACGTTGCAAGATATTACAGTGGATATCAAACCCAGTACGTTGACTTGGCAAGAAGACGAAAATCAGCGCTCATTGGTATTAGACGATGCGCAATTTCTGTTAAAGCCAGATCAGCAAGGTTGGTGGGTGCAAAGTAGTGGTATCCAGTTTAGTCGCAATCTAGAAGCGCTTGCTCCTATTTTATTTGAAGCGAAATGGCATAAAGATAACAAGACCTTTTGGTTAAAGGATATTAACGCCAACTTTTTAGCTGAGTTAGCACAACTTGCTAAATTCCCTGGACGAGATTTGCTGTATGGCATGAATCCCAATGGTCAACTGAGCGCAGCGAAATTCAGTCTTGGTACTAATAACGCTTTTGCGGCATGGGGAGTTATTGAAGAGATAGCTTTTGAGCCATTTCATGGGATCCCGGGAATTTATGGTACCAGATTAGAGGTGAGTGCGACTGATGAGCAAGTTAGGCTCAATTTAAGTGCTGAACAAACTGAATTACTATCCAAAGAGACCTTCAAAGATAATATTAAGCTCCAGCAGCTCAGTGGTGATGTCTATATTCGCAATCAACAAGCACAAGGCTGGCAAGTTTCCAGTCCCAACTTTTGGCTTAGTAATCAAGACGTAGCGTTAGCTACAGAATTTTCCTTGCAGTTATCAGATGACCCTCGGCTTGATTTATATGCGGAGCTACTCGGTGGGCGTGGTGAAATCGCTTCACAGTACTTTCCTGTCAGTATTATGCGTAAAAGCTTAGTTGACTATTTAGAAGCAGGGATCCAAGGTGGTCAGCACTTGCAGACTCAAGTCTTACTGAGTGGGGCGCTTTCACAATTTCCATTCGCTGATAAGCAAGGTCAGTTTGAAGTTAAATCACGTTTGAATGATATTACTTTTGGTTTTGCACCGGATTGGCCTAGCGTTACTTCAGGGGATGTCACACTACACTTCGAAAACGAAAGAATGGATATCTACGCACACCGTGGAGAACTTGTTAATCAAAGTATTGATGAGGGTGTCATTGTGAGTATTGCGGATCTAAATCACGCTGATGTGCTGACTGTTGATATTAGTCACTCCACAGAAGCGAGCACGCTACAGCCTTTCTTTGCGGCAACGCCGCTCGCAGATCCACTCGCGAATATATTAGATATTGTTCAAGGTAAAGATGATGCAAAAGGGGATGTGCAATTGGTCGTCGACCTGAAATCAGGTGCCGTACATGCTAAAGGTGACATCTACCTAGACAACAATCCTGTTTTTTTGGCAAAGCCTGGCATGCAATTACAGCAAGTGAAAGGTGTGGTTAGCTTCGATGATGACACTATCAAAGTGAATAATTTGACCGCTAAGTGGCTGGACATGCCCCTGTCGTTGGACTTATCAGGGAGCGGAGATAAGCAAAATTATCAAGTCACGACCAAGGTCAGTCTTGAAGCTGGGGTTGAGCAACTGCAACCGCACGCAAATGGAATTATTGACGGCTACTTTGAAGGCAATAGCGTGCTGAGCACTGAGCTTATCCTTAATTTTGCCGAAGCTGGGTTTAACTATAAAGCCAAATTTGCTAGTGATTTACGGGGGATCGCGAGTCACTTACCCGATCAATTCGGCAAACCTGCTGATCAAGCTAAACTGCTAAGCGGCACAGTATTAGGGGATGATATTTCGAATCTTGTTACGGCAAGCCTAGATAATCAATTGTATTTTAATGGCATCGTTGAAAATGGATCCGGTGCGATGCGTAATGCACACCTGATAATTGGCAGTAAAGATGAAGGCTTAAATGCATCCGGTTTTGATATCACAATCAAACAACAAGAAGTCGAGCTGTTGCCTTGGTTACCACTGATCAACCGCATTATCAAAGCGCCAAATTCAGGTTCCGACCCTGCATTTCTACCAGCACTGAATCAGGTAAATGGTTCTTTCTCAAAAGTAACATTCTCTGAGATCCCTTTCCATGATGTTGACTTTACTATGGCCGCGATTGACGGCGCGATGCAGCTTAAAATCAATAGTAAAGAAATGCGCTCACAAGTGGCTATTCCAGCGTCAAACTCAAGCCGGCCTATTCACATTAATAGTGATTATTTACGTCTAAATTTACCTAAGTCGGAGCCGCAAGCGCAAGAGACAGTGGAAAAAGACGTTCACTCATTAGATTGGTTGTTGAGCTTACCTGCAACCGAATTTGTGTGCGGTGACTGTAAAGTTGATGAATATCAGTTAGATCAGGTCAATATGTCGTTGTTTGGGGATGGTAATAGACTCAATATTTCAGAGTTAGTGATTGACAAAAAAGATCATAAACTCAATGCCAGTGGCCGGTTTGAGCAAGGTAAAACGACGCTAAGTGGCGCGTTAAACAGCAATGACTTTGGTGAACTAACGGATGAGTTTGATATTACTTCGACAATTAAAGACTCCCGCGCCAACATAGATTTTGTCCTCAATTGGCAAGGCGCGCCATACGAAATGGATTTACCTAGCCTAGGAGGCGAGTTGACTTGGCGCTTAGGAGAGGGCCACTTGGCAGAAATAAGCGACAAAGGAGCACGTGTCTTTTCATTGCTGAGTTTGGACTCTTTGATCAGAAAGTTACGCTTGGACTTTAGGGATGTGTTTTCTAAAGGTTTTTTCTATAACAGTATGAGTGGTTCGGTACAACTAACGAATGGTATTGCGATCACTGAAGATTCAAAGCTCGATGGCGTGCCTGCGGATCTAACGATACGTGGCTATGCCGATCTCAATACTCACGAAATTAATTATGATTTAGCCGTCGCACCACAAGTCACGTCGAGCTTACCTGTGATTATGGCATGGGCGGTGAACCCTGTGACGGGGTTAGCTGCACTGGCATTAGATAAGGTTATCCACTCGGCGCGAGTGATCTCTGAGATTAATTTTAAAATCACCGGAACGATGCAAGAGCCGGTGGTTACCGAGGTTGATCGTAAGAGTAAAGAAATTGAGTTACCCAAACCGGTTGTGCCTCTTAGTGAAGAAGCTATGCCAGATGGAGCTGATGAGAATATCAGTAAAGAAGCACCAGCAATGAATTCAGAATCACATCCAAGTGCTACACTTAAGCATAGTGAGCAACCTCTTGTGTCGCAAAATAAGGAAAGTGGTAATGGCTAAGGTGATTGCATTGCCAATGTGCTCGGCTAAAGCACCCCAAACAAATATAGATTACCTTAAAAGTCAGCTGGTTAAGTTAGTGGTGGAAGAGCCAACCTTAGTGTGTTTACCTGAAACTTGGCTGGCGTTTTGCGACAATGCGCAACAGGCTTGGGAATATGCGCAGCATAACGAAGCACTGCTCCAAGAGCTCTCAGCGCTTTGTCAACAACATAACATTTGGTTGGCGGCAGGTACCATCGCGATACCAAGCCAGAGCGATAAATATCTGGCTGCGAGTTACTTATTTGATTCGAGTGGCGAAATCGTAGCACGCTATAATAAGATCCATCTGTTTGACGCCGATGTGAGTGACAAAACTAAACAATACCGAGAGTCTGAGCGAACAGAGCGTGGACAGGATGTCGTGGTAGTGGATAGTCCATTTGGCAGAATTGGATTAAGCGTGTGTTATGATCTGCGCTTTCCAGGTTTGTTCCAAATGATGAGAGCGAAGGGAGCTGAGCTATTTTTAGTCCCGAGTGCTTTTACCTGTGCAACGGGTAAGGCACACTGGCAGCCATTATTACAGGCGAGGGCGATAGAAAACCAATGCTATGTAGTTGCAGCCGCGCAAGTTGGTTGTCATGAAAATGGCCGAGAAACCTATGGTCACAGTTTAATTGTATCGCCTTGGGGTGAAGTCTTAATTGACTCTGGTGCGAATTTAGAACCTATTTCACAGCAGCTAGATAGTGCGTTTCTTGATTCGATCCGGCAAAAAATGCCGGTTGCGGATCATAACCGATTTAAAAGTGAGTTTTTATGAGTAATGTAGAGCAGAATTTACTGACCAATAGCCAGCTGACACGTGAGCAATTATCACAGACTCTCGAGTATATTCATCAGCACAAAGTAAATTATGCCGATCTGTATTTTCAATCAAGCTACCACGAAACTTGGGTGCTGGAAGACGGCATAGTCAAAGACGGCAGCTACAACATCGAACGTGGTGTTGGTGTGCGTGCAGTGAGTGGTGAGAAGACTGGCTTTAGTTATTCTGATGCCATCAATATTGAAGCGTTAACCAAAGCAGCAGAAGCTGCGCGTAGCATTGCGCAAGCTGGCGAAAGCAGTAAAGTTCAAGTATTTAGCGATGTAAAAGTACCCATTCAATTTCAACCAGCACAGCCAATTACCAGCATGAGTGATGCGGATAAAGTGGCTTTACTTAGAGAGCTTGAACAGTGCATTCGCGATTTAGCGCCTGAGGCGCAGCAAGTGGTCAGTTCGCTGTCTGCGGTATATGAAGAAGTGTTAATTGCCGCAAGCGACGGTACATTTGCAACCGACATTCGCCCGTTAATACGTTTAAATTGTTCGGTACTCCTTGAGAAAAATGGTCGCAGAGAGCGTGGTAGTGCCGGTGGTGGTGCGCGTTTAGATTATGGTTACTTTAAAGAGTTAGTAGACGGTGCACCGAGATGGATGCAGTTTGCCAAAGAAGCTGTGCGCCAAGCACGCGTGAATCTTGAAGCCATTGATGCACCAGCAGGTGCGATGCCTGTGGTGCTCGGTTCTGGTTGGCCGGGCGTTTTGTTACACGAAGCTGTTGGACATGGCCTAGAAGGTGATTTTAACCGTAAAGGTGCCTCTGCATTCAGTGGCAAAATAGGTGAACAAGTCGCTTCGAGTCTTTGTACTGTGGTGGATGATGGCACAATAGCCGACCGTCGCGGCTCTTTGAATGTGGACGATGAAGGTACGCCAGCGGCATACAACGTACTGATTGAAAATGGTATTTTGAAAGGCTATATGCAAGATAAGCAAAACGCGAGCTTAATGGGCGTGGCGCCTACAGGTAATGCGCGTCGTGAGTCTTATGCCCATTTGCCGATGCCGAGAATGACAAATACCTACATGCTTGCGGGTGAGCACAGTCAAGAAGAGATCATTCGTAGCGTAGATAAAGGCATTTTTGCTAGTAACTTTGGCGGTGGTCAAGTGGATATTACCTCCGGTAAATTTGTATTCTCAGCGTCTGAAGCCTACTTAATTGAGAATGGTAAGATAACCCAACCCATTAAAGGCGCAACGCTTATTGGCAATGGCCCAGAGGTGATGAAAAAGGTCTCTATGGTAGGTAATGACCTTGCGCTTGATAGAGGCGTTGGGGTATGTGGTAAAGATGGTCAAAGCGTCCCTGTGGGAGTCGGTCAACCGAGTTTGAAGATTGACGAAATTACTGTCGGTGGCACAGCGTAATACTACCTGCAAAAACAAACTTGAAAGGTAAACAGGCCCTAATCATAAGTAAAAAGGCGCATCAGCGCCTTTTTATGTTGTATCAGAGCCACAACACTGCGTTACGGCATAATCGCTTCTTTTAAATACTGGAACAGCTCTTTGTAGGCTTTGCCTGGCTTCTCAGCTTTTACTTCTTTACTTGCTTGGCGCGCCATCTGGCGCATTTTTTGACGCTCAAGTTCAGGATACTTATCCAATAGCTCATTAATCTTGCTATCTCCTTTGGCAATCACTTCATCGCGAATAAGCTCAATCTTATTCAGCAATACGTCTGCTTTATTGTTCTTATTTAGCATCAAATCCATCGCAGCCTGAATATCTTCGATATTTGGAGTACTACGCAATGTCTTGGCAATGTAGTTCATATGACGACGGTAAGCATCTGTTTTAGCACGGATCCTATCCGCAACAGTCATGGCCTCTTTAAGCTCGTCCGTTAGAGGTAACTTCTCACGCTGCTTCTTGCCAAGCCCTGCAATTTCGCAGCCTAGTTCATGCAACTCAAGCGCTTCGCGCTTAAGCTCGCTTTTTGAAACGTAAATAATCTCTTCTTCGGTCGTTTGCTCGTGTTTAGCCATCGGTCTTGTCTATACTAGTAAATATTAAAGTCTCTAACATTAGAGTATACCACAATTGATCACTACAATAGTTAGTAGCTGTGATAGCATATTAACTAATATGTTTTAGTTAGACGAGCGAGCGGATAAGGTATCTATGACTCAACCTCAACAACACCCTATATATAATCAAATTGATGATGTGAAAAATGCAGTTGCCGATGTGTTAGCGCATGCTAAAAAACTAGGTGCAACCTCGGCAGAAGCGGCGATGTCTAGCACCTCTGGTCTGTCTGTAAGTACACGAATGGGAGAGGTTGAAACCATTGAGTTTAATCAAGATGGTGGTCTTAGTATCAGCGTTTATGTGGGAAATCATAAAGGCTCAGCATCAACCGCGGATCTGAGTCCTGAAGCCCTGCGCTCAGTGGTTGAAAAAGCCGTAGATATTGCTCGATTTACCTCGGATGATCCCTGTAATGGTGTGGCGGATAAAGCCTTGCTAGAGATGTCTCCAGCAGATTTAGATCTTTTCCATCCTTGGCAAGTTTCTCCCGATGAAGCCATTGAGCAATGTATTGCTGCTGAAAAAGCTGCGTTAGCATTCGATCCTCGAATCGTGAATTCTGATGGCGCGAGCTTATCGAGCCACCAAGGGATCCGTGTATATGGCAATAGTCATGGCTTAATTGCAGGGTTCCCACGTACCAGACACAGCCTGAGCACCATGGTGATTGGTAAAGAGGGTGAGCAAATGCAACGGGACTCTGCATATGCGTTATCTCGCGTGCACACGGAGCTAAAATCCCCTGAAGAAGTCGGTTTAGAGGCGGCACAATCAACGCTTGCAAAATTAGGCAGTCGTAAGGTGTCAACGCGCAAAGTGCCTGTTATTTTTCGAGCGGATATTGCTAACAGCTTATTTGGGCACTTAGTGTCAGGTATTGGTGGCGGCGCGCTATATCGTAAGTCTAGCTTCTTGTTGGATTCTTTAGACACACAAATTTTTAATCACAGCGTTAACATTGAAGAGAAGCCACATTTATTAAGAGGGCTTGCTTCTAGTCCTTTCGATAGCGAAGGTGTAAAAACCATCGACCGTGAAATTATCACAGATGGCGTGCTCAATACTTACTTATTGGCAAGCTATGCTGCACGTAGAATGAATATGCAAGCGACAGGTCACGCAGGTGGGATCCATAACTGGTTAGTAAAGCCAACACACGACGATTTAACCAGCCTACTTGCGTCGATGGGCACTGGTTTGTTAGTCACTGAACTTATGGGGCAAGGTGTTAATACGGTAACTGGTGATTACTCTAGGGGGGCTGCTGGTTTTTGGGTCGAAAATGGAGAACTTCAATATCCTGTAAGTGAAATTACTATCGCTGGTAATTTAAAAGGTATGTTTATGGGGATTGAAGGCGTTGGCGCTGATATTGAATGCCGAGGCGCAGTACAAACCGGCTCTATACTACTCAATAATATGCAAATAGCGGGCGAATAACTCCCTCTCTCAGCTCAAGAAATGCTGGTTTTAACCAGCATTTCCCGCCGTTTCGACACTGTTACTGCTACACTAATAACCAAGTTGCGGTGCCAAGGAATGCAAAGATCCCTACGATATCAGTAACAGTTGTTAGTACCACACTACCAGCTAGCGCTGGATCGATATTCATTTTCTTTAACATAATTGGAATACTGGCACCCGCGATACCCGCTGCGACTAAGTTCATAAACATTGCGAAGGCAATTACAGCACCGAGTGTAAAATCCCACTGCCATATAGCAATAACTCCAGCGATCAAGACAGACCAAAGCACGCCGTTTAAGGCGCCGATCGCCAGCTCTTTACCCATTAAAAACTTTTGGTTAGTTTGGTTAATATGACCAAGGGCAATACCACGTATAACTAGGGTTAGCGTTTGGCTACCGGCAACGCCACCCATACTTGGTACTATGCCATTTAACACCGCGAGAATAGGTAAAATATCCAGGGTACCTTCGAAGAAGCTTGCGACAAACGCTGCCATCAAGGCGGTTAAAAGGTTAATCCCAAGCCAAATAGAGCGGCGCTGGCTACTTTTTAGAACTGGCGCAAAGGTGTCTTCTTCATCTTCAAGACCTGCCATACTTAACAAACTGTGCTCGGCATCTTCACGGATGACGTCAACAACGTCATCAATGGTGACACGACCAAGTAAATGGGCGTTATCGTCAACGACGGGAGCTGAGATCCAGTTATGACGCTCAAAAAGCTGCGCCACTTCAGACTCATCCATGGAGATAGGGATCGTTTCCTTATCTTCATCCATCAAATCTCGAACCATACTGTCAGGAGACTTAGTTAATAAGGTATTGACTGGTAAGGCACCCAAGAAACAGTTGTCTTTATCGACAACATATAGCTCATCTGTGCCGTCTGGCAATTCGCCTTTAAGGCGTAGATATCTAAATACAACTTCTAAGGTAACATCGGGTCGAATAGTGACCGTGTCGGTGCTCATTAGCGCACCGGCAGAGTGTTCCTTGTAGGACAAAGCTTGTGTCGCACGTTCTCTATCTTGGCTATCCATCGCACCGATAACGTCTTGGTAGACGGTATCAGGCAGGCTTCTTAGGACATCACCAAGGTCATCGTCGTCCATGTCTTCTGTAGCGGCGGCAATTAGCTCCGGCTCCATCTGGGCGATGATCCCAAGTCTTACGTCCTCTGACAGTTCCTCTAAGACATCCCCTTGGATATCTGGGTCAACAAGCTGCCACAGCATAGAGCGAACTTTATGAGGGGATGATTCTAAAAGCAGTGCAGTGTCACAAGGTGCTGTTTCTGCGAGCATACGCCTAACTTGAACAAACTGACCACTGTTTAAGGCGTTAGTTACCTTTTGGAGTTGTTCCAGTGTGTAGTCTTGTTCAAATACTTCAGGCATAGGCATCCTTTTTGATATTAATGGTGGCTAACGTGATTAAGTTAACCCTATTCATTTATTTTATCGCAGAAATCAATTTCTTAATTTGAATTTTATTCGTGTTGTTTCTGCTGGTGGGTTGCTATCGTTAATACACGTTAAAGGTGTACGCAACGATAAAGTAGGATTTTCCGGCAACTCGCTTTACTGCACGAAAGAAACCTAAATTGGTATTACAGTGTAACTCAGTTTATTAGGAACTACCAAGGTTTACGCTTAATTATGAGAGACTTATTAGACCACTTTGGTTACGGAGGAGGGGGAGATTAGCAGGGAGTAAATGAATCAGGCCTTATTGTTTTACTGACGATTACTCGGATTCATTAAACTTATTTTCTATCAGTCCGCCAATGGCGTCTAGTGCATACTGAGCATCAGGACCTTCACAAACCACTCGGACTTCTTTCCCTTGGCTGCTTTCAAGTAACAACAGCGCTAGTACGCTGTCAGCAGCAGCACTTTTGTCTCCTTGATATAAGGTCACTTCGGCATCAAATTGGGTTGCTAATTGCGCAAGAACCGTCGCTGCTCGAGCGTGCAGGCCGAGTTTGTTTTGGATTAAAAACGTATCTTCTAACATTTAACCCTCTTGCTCTCGGTGACGAATTTTGACGTTGGGATGGGTTTTAGCAAAACGTTCACCAATGGTTTGCGCTAAGTATACCGAGCGATGTTGCCCACCTGTACATCCTATTGCGATCGTTAGATAACTGCGATTGTTACGCTCTAAGTGTGGTAACCAAGTTTGTACGAAGGTTTGGATCTGCCAAGTAAACTTTTGCACGATGCTGTGACTCGACAAATAGTCTTTGACTGGCTGATCTAAGCCAGTTAGCGGCTTAAGCTCAGGCTCCCAATGTGGGTTGGGTAAAAAGCGCGCATCAAAAACGTAATCCGCTTGTTTTGGGATGCCGTGTTTAAAGCCGAAAGATTCAAAGGTAATAATGAGTTGTTTGTCTTTTTTACCTAAGATTTTTTCGCGGATATCTTCTGCAAGTTGATGAACGCTCAGGCCTGTAGTATCAATGAGAAAATCGGCGCGAGTGATCAGCACGTCTAACAATTCCCGTTCTTTCTTTATCGCAACATCTAATGGAAGATTATGCAGTGAAAGAGGGTGCAAACGTCGTGTTTCTGAGAAGCGCTTTATCAGGGTTTGATCGTCACTGTCTAAATAAAACAGGGTAGGTTTGGCAAAGCCTGGTAAGTATTCAAGAATGTCATTAAACTCGTCCTGTTCTTTAGGTAAGTTTCTAACATCAATACTGACTGCAATTTTATTATAATTGTCCGAAACACTGCGGACTAAAGACGGTAGCAAATTGACTGGAATGTTATCCACACAATAGTAGCCTAAGTCTTCCAATACTCGAAGCGCTACAGATTTACCAGAGCCTGAGCGGCCACTGATAATGATAAGCTCGAGTCCTTTTTCTTCATCACTCATCAAGTTCACCTTGGATCACTGCATATAACTCATCATCACTTTTTGCTTGCCTAAGCATTTTGCAAAAAGACTTGTCTTTGAGTGTATCAGCAATCGCCGCTAAGGTCTTCAGGTGTTGTTGATTATCACCTTCAGGTACGATGAACGCGACAAAAATATCGACAGGCTGCTTATCTATGGCTTCAAACTGGATCCCTTGCTCGCTGACAAGCACCATTGCAAGGATTTTATCCAAACCTTCAAGTCGACCATGGGGAATGGCAATGCCTTTACCGATCCCTGTGCTGCCTAATTTCTCTCGCGCCATTAAGGCGTCCAAGATAGCATGCTGACTGGTATTTGGAATTTGGCTATGAGCCAGTTCGCTGATGTATTCTAAAATACGTTTTTTGCTATTAAAAAGGACCGCAGCTTTACTGCAGTCCTTGTTCACTAATTCACTTAATTTCATCTTAGTGTCGAGTGAGCTTCTCTTTGTGTTTAATAACTTGACGATCTAGCTTGTCGATAAGGCCATCAATTGCGGCATACATATCTTGATGCTCTGTTGATGCAAATAGCTCGCCGCCGTTTACGTGTAATGTTGCTTCTGCTTTTTGTACTAGTTTCTCGACATCAAGGATCACATGCACATTATTGATATGATCAAAGTGCCTTTCTAGCTTCGCAAACTTGTTGGTGACATAGTCTCTTAATGAGTCAGTAATTTCTACATGGCGACCAGTTAGATTTAGTTGCATAAGCATTTTTCCTTCTTGGGTTTTACGTCTTATATCAAGCTTTTACGCTGATTTGACGGTGGAATGGCTAGGGATTCACGATATTTTGCAATCGTACGTCTCGCTACCTTAATTCCTTGCTCAGCTAAGATATCTGCAATTTTGCTGTCACTCAATGGCTTCGCGGTATTCTCTGCAGCTATCAGCTTTTTGATAAGTGCTCTAATTGCTGTAGAAGAGCACTCACCTCCATTTTCCGTACTTACATGGCTAGAGAAGAAATACTTCAGCTCAAATATTCCCCGAGGTGTATGCATGTATTTTTGTGTTGTCACACGGGAAATTGTGGACTCATGCATCTCAACCATTTCAGCAACATCATTTAGCACCATAGGGCGCATTGCTTCGGGGCCATGTTCAAAGAATGCCTGTTGTTGTTGCACAATGCAATTGGTAACTTTTAATAAAGTATCATTTCGGCTTTCTAAGCTTTTAATAAACCACTTTGCTTCTTGTAAATGTGAGCGAATAAACTGACTATCCGTACTGGATTTCGCCGTTCTAGACATCGCAGCGTAATGGTCATTTACTCTTATTTTAGGCATAGCATCAGGATTTAGCTCTACGACCCAACGACCTTTTACTTTTTTCACCGATACGTCAGGGATCACATATTCAGGCTCTTCATGAATAATGCTTGCCGCAGGCTTTGGGTTAAGGCTATGTATTAACGTCATGACCTCTTTGAGATCGGCTTCTTTAAGGCGCGTTTTCTTAGCCAAAGTTCGATAGTCACGGCTGGCAAGCAAGTCGATATGCTCTGTCAGGATCATTTTTGTTTCGGCAATCCATGGGGTATCTGGGGCGAATTGGTTGAGCTGAATGCATAAGCATTCTTGTAAACTACGCGCTGCGATACCGACAGGGTCAAAAAGCTGAATGCGTTTGAGTACGGCTTCGACTTCATCTAGCTCAATAGGCTCTTCGCTATTCTCGTCATTAATGCTTTCTAAAATGTCTTCGCAAGACAGTGTTAGAATGCCTGACAGGTCGACCGCTTCAATAATCGCAATCGCAATAGCTCTATCTGTTGGACTAAATGGTGTCAGTTCGAGTTGCCACATGAGATAATCGTGGAGAGATTCAGAGGTTTCCCCTTGATAAACATTATCGTCATCGGGAAGTGGACCTGAGCTTGCAGCAGGCGCTGCACTCATATACTCGTCCCAAGTGACATCCATGGCAAGGTCATCGCTCACAGTGTCTTTGCTCATGGCGGTATCTGAGTCTATCTCATAGTCACTAACCTGCGTTTCATCGGCTGAATCTTGATTGTCGTCAGCACGGCTCTTTTCTTGGCTGTGTTGGTCAGCGTTTTCGCCGTCAGTATTATCACCTTCTTCCACTTCCAACAATGGATTGCTGTCTAATGCTTCTTGTATTTCTTGTTGCAGATCCAATGTACTAAGCTGCAGCAAGCGAATGGCTTGTTGCAGTTGCGGAGTCATTGTAAGTTGCTGCCCCATGCGCAGCTGTAATGATTGCCTCATGTATCTCTAACAATCCTTTTTAACAGTTATTAATACTACGTCTTAACTATAGCTTGAATTGTTCGCCTAGGTAGACATCTCTTACGGTTTGATCTGCCAAAACATGTTCTGGCGTGCCTGCAGCGATTAACTCACCATGTGAAACGATGTAGGCCTTTTCACATACGTCCAGTGTTTCTCTAACGTTATGATCGGTGATAAGCACACCGATACCACGGTTTTTTAGGTGCTCTATGATTGTCTTTATATCTAACACCGAAATAGGATCAACACCAGCAAAAGGTTCATCTAACAGGATAAACTTAGGGTTTGCGGCTAAAGCGCGAGCAATTTCGACTCGTCTTCTTTCGCCTCCCGACAATGCCATGCCCTGTGAGTCGCGAATGTGTTGAATATTAAACTCATCCAGTAACTCGTTTAGTTCAGCTTCTCTTTCAACTTTAGATAAGTCTTTTCGAGTTTCTAAAATCGCCATCAAATTTTGATAGACCGTGAGTTTTCTAAAGATTGAAGACTCTTGCGGTAGATAGCCAATACCAAGTCGTGCACGGCTGTGCATCGGTAACAAAGTGATATCTTCGTCATCAATCTGAATATAGCCTTTGTCGCTTGGTACTAACCCTACAATCATGTAGAACGTAGTGGTTTTACCTGCACCATTTGGTCCTAATAAGCCTACAATACTGCCAGCCTGAACACTTAAACCAACATTTTTGACGACCTGACGACCTTTATAACTCTTTGCTAGACCAGTTGCTTTGAGCTCGCTCATTAATTGTTACCTTCTTCCTGCGCTTTTTTCTCTTTAGCGTCTTTTTTGTCATCAACAGGAACAAGGATGGTTCTTACTCGAGAGTCTTCTTGGTCTGAGCGCTCAGCGCTGATCAATTGCTTTTCAATGTCATAGGTGATGACTTGAGCATTGATTTTTTGCCCAGTTTGATTGATTTCAGCATCACCAGAAATCACTAGGGTTCCCTTCGCTACGTCGTAACGGATTTCATTTGCTTTGGCTTCTAGCAAGTTGCCATCGGGTTGACGTTCGCTAAAAGTGGCAGGGCTGCCAGTTGCCACAAGCAGTTGCTTGTTAATGCCAAGTTCCGCGCGACGGTGGACCTCTAGGCGATCGGCATTTATCTTTCTGTTGCCATGAATAATAACAACATTCTGTTCAAAAATACCGATGTTGCTTTGCAGTTGAGCTTGCTGACGGCCAGCATCAATAATGACTTCATTTTGTTCTGCAGCAATTGCTAGAGTAGAACTTGCAAGCAAGCCGATGAAAACTAGTTTGTTAATGATTTTACTGGTCATAATAAATTGTCTTTGTGTGGTTGATGAGTTCGATCACTTGCTTTTGTAGATCCGCATGCAGTCCTTTACCTGTGATCCTAAGACTAGGACCGTTGATAACGACAGGGTGTTCCGACTTCATCAATTTTTGCTTAATTTCAACTCTTACATTATCGGCATTGATATCCGTGATCATGGCGTTAGGCGTTAAATTCTTTGCCAACACATTGCCCTCTAATATCAAGGTGTTGTTTTCGTATAGGGTTGCTTCTAATGCGCTTATTTGCCAATTCTGTTCACCGTTATATAAGGTGAAAATGGGCTTTTCAAAGTGACTAAAGCCAAGATCTTGATACAACTCCATCTTATCAGCAGTTACCTGATAGTTTAATAAGCCATTTTCACTATAGGTCGTTTGCTGAAGCGTGGTTGCAACATAATCGGGTTTAGCTAACGGTTCATCTTCTTTTGCTGGATCCGCCTCTGATGGATTAAACATGGGCGACCACATCCATACCATTAAAGAAGCGAAAACAATGAGTAAGATGACACGCAATACGGTCATGTACTTGATCCTTTGGAAGTCAATAAGTGATTTTGGCTGAGCATTAGAAGATCAGTTAGTTCTCTCACGGCACCAAAGCCACCTGGCATCAAGGTCGTGTAATGGGCGATATGTTTAACAAGAGGATGTGCATCATTGACGGCAACGGCAAAACCAACTCGTTCCATTACGGGTAGATCTGGGCCATCATCACCAATATATGCAATTTCGTCATCATTAAGGTTGAGCTTAGTCTTCAGTTCATCATATGCCACTAACTTGTTTTCTTGACCTTGGTAAATATAAGTTACATTTAAACTAGTCATGCGTTGCTGAACTATTTGTGAATGTCTACCTGTGATAACGGCGACTTCGATACCACTATCAATCAAGGCCTTAATACCAAACCCGTCTTTGGTATTAAATGCTTTCAGTTCTTCACCATTGTTACCAAGGTATATACGGCCATCTGAGAATACGCCATCAATATCGCAAATTAATAATTTGATTTGTTTTGCTTTTTCCCAAGCTTCAGTTGAAATCGTCTGATATAAATCTTCAAATTGCATTACAGCACCCCCGCTCTAAGTAAATCTTGCGTATTCAAGGCGCCAACTGGAATGTTGTTTTCGTTCACCACAATCAAGCCGTTAATCCGTTTGGTTTCCATAATATTGAGTACCTCAGCTGCGAGCATATCGGCGCGTGCCGTCGTACTTTTAGCCGTCATCACTTGCGTGATTGGGGTGGTGTGAATATCGACCTTTTGTTCGATAATACGGCGCAAGTCACCATCGGTAAAAATACCTTGCAATTGCGAGCTTTCATCTACGATTGCCGTCATACCTAAACTTTTAGCGGACATTTCAAATAAAGCTTCTTTAACTGTGCAATGACTATTGACCATAGGGATAGCATTCCCTTGATGCATGACATCAGCAACGGTTAGCAGTAGACGTCTTCCCAAACTACCACCAGGGTGGGAAAGTGCAAAATCATCAGCCGTAAAGCCTCTGGCTTCAAGTAGCGCAACCGCGAGCGCATCACCCATCACTAGCGTAGCTGTGGTGCTTGCCGTGGGTGCAAGTCCTAATGGGCAGGCTTCTTTTGATACTTTAACACAAAGGTGAACCGTCGCATTACGAGCCATCGTAGAGCTTGGGTTGCCTGTCATGGAAATAACGGGGGCCCCTAAGCGCTTAATTACAGGTAGGATTGAGATCACCTCTTGGGTTTCCCCTGAGTTGGAGATCATCAGTACCACATCATCTTTGGTGATCATACCTAAGTCGCCGTGACTTGCTTCACCTGGATGAACAAAAAATGCGGGGCTGCCAGTACTTGCGAGTGTCGCTGCGATTTTGTTACCGATGTGGCCGGACTTACCCATGCCAATCACGATGATGCGACCTTGACAGCCAAACATAATTTCACAGGCTTTTACAAATTGCTGATCAACAAACTGTTGCACTTCTTCTATTGCTGCAAGTTCGGTAGCAAAAACTTGATTTGCAGAATCAATAAATGGGTTCGTTGTCACAAGGCTTCCTTAAATGATGTAGTAAATATAACCGACGAAGCTTGCGACAAGTATGCCACCTTCCAAGCGGTTGATGCGGCGCTGACCTGTTAAGCTGAGGCTCATTAGGATAAGCAGCAGTGTCGCGCCAAGCATAATAAATATATCACGTGACGCAATATTGGCGTCGAGGACGGATGGGTTAATGATCCCAGCAATGGATAGCACGGCCAATATATTAAAGATGTTCGAACCAATAATATTGCCAAGCGCTAGATCGTCCTCCTTCTTTAGTACACCAGCAACACAAGCAGCAAGCTCGGGTAAACTAGTACCAACGGCGATAATGGTTAATCCTATTAGCAGGTCACTCATGCCAAAATATTTGGCGATATCAACCGCAGCGCCAACGAGATAGTCCGCGCTAATAGGCAGTAAAATCATACCCACGATTAACCAGAAAACAGCTTTTTGAGTTGGAATATTATTTGGCACTTCTTCACAGGCTTCACTGACAAATGGGTCATCATTATCTCCACCACCACGCTTGGTGATAATGATAAGTGCAAGAAGAAAAGCGGCGAAACCGACTAATAACAAAACACCTTCTACGAAACTAAAGTGGTTATCACTAACGATATACCAAGCTGCCAATGAAACGACGACTAACAGCGGCATTTCGCGGCGCAAAATACCAGAGCCAACGGAGAGTGGCCTTAATAACGCGGTGAGACCCAAAACGAGTAAGATATTGGCGATGTTAGAACCTATGGCATTGCCCACGGCGGTGTCTGTTTTATCTGCAAGAGCGGCTTGCGCAGCAACCATCATTTCTGGTGCTGAAGAACCCATGGCCACGATAGTTAAACCAACAATTAATGTTGGTACACCAAAGTTTCGTGCAAGAGCGGCCGCACCAAAAACAAAGCGGTCAGCACTCCAAACCAGTGCAATAAAGCCAAGAATGAGAATAACAAACGATAAAACCATGAACCTCTAGCCAATAGGATTAAAATTTCGATAGATACTACCAAAAGCGCTCTGGAAAGTATAAGCAAACCGTTACATTTCACTACTTACAAAATTTTACCAAAACGATTTTCCATCTTGTTTGAAAAAAAAGTATCATACTTGGATGAATATAGTCTGGATCTGGAGAGCGACTTGTCGCAGTCAATTGTAGAAATCAAGGATGTAACCTTCTCTCGGGGTGAAAGGATCATCTACAAAAACATGAGCTTTTCCGTACCAAAAGGCAAAATTACCGCAATAATGGGGCCGAGCGGCATTGGTAAAACCACCATGCTGCGTTTAATCGGTGGTCAGCTTAAGCCTGATAGCGGTGATATTCTTTTTGCTGGAAACAGTATCCCTAACATGTCACGAGCAGCTTTGTATCAAGCTCGAACGCGCATGAGTATGTTATTTCAAAGCGGTGCTTTGTTTACCGATATGAGCGTGTTTGACAATGTGGCATTTCCTCTACGCGAGCATACCGAGTTATCTGAAGAACTAATCCGTTTAGTGGTGCTAATGAAGCTTCAAGCGGTTGGTCTTCGTGGTGCAAAAGATTTAATGCCGGCAGAGCTCTCTGGCGGTATGGCAAGACGTGCGGCTTTAGCGCGTTCTATCGCACTTGATCCTGAATTAATTATGTACGATGAACCGTTTGCAGGTCAGGACCCAATCTCCATGGGTGTTCTAGTTCGCTTGATTAAGTCGCTTAATGAAGTGTTGGGATTATCGTCGCTGATAGTTACCCATGATGTCACCGAAGTACTGAGCATTGCTGACCACGTCGTTATTATTGCTGAACAAGGTGTGATTGGTACGGGAACCCCTGAACAGATGCTTGAACACGAATCGCCATTAGTGCAGCAGTTCTTACAAGGCCTTGCGGATGGTCCTGTGCCATTCCACTTTAAAGCGCCAGATTATCAGCAAGCGCTGTTGCAAGGAGAGTGAGTATGGTCGACTTTTTACAAAAACTAGGCCACAAAACCCTCAGCCGTTTTGCCGCACTTGGCCGTGCCACAACAATGCTTTTTGGGGCGCTATGTAGCTTACCTAATTTCCGAAAAGGCACGCCGCTGTTGATAAAGCAACTTTACATGGTTGGTCATCAATCATTGTTGATTATCATGGTGTCTGGTTTATTTATCGGCATGGTATTGGCATTACAAGGCTATACCGTGTTAGTTGGGTATGGCGCTGAAGATAGCCTTGGACCTTTGGTTGCTTTGAGTTTACTTAGAGAGCTGGGCCCTGTGGTAACCGCACTCTTATTTGCAGGACGTGCAGGCAGTGCGTTAACTGCAGAAATCGGTTTGATGAAGGCAACGGAGCAATTATCTAGTTTAGAAATGATGGCGATAGACCCGCTTAAGCGCGTGGTTGCCCCTCGTTTTTGGGCCGGTTTTATTAGTATGCCGTTACTCGCACTGATATTCTCTGCGATCGCTATTTTAGGCGCACACTTGGTGGGTGTTGATTGGTTAGGCGTAGATTCAGGTAGCTTCTGGTCAATTATGCAATCGCAAGTGTCGTTTCAACAAGACATCTTAAATGGTCTTATTAAGAGTTTCGTATTTGCACTATTAGTAACTTGGATCGCGCTATACAAAGGCTATGACTGTATTCCTACTTCAGAAGGAATAAGTAAAGCGACGACAGAGACGGTAGTACATTCTTCACTGGCTGTACTTGGCTTTGACTTTGTATTAACAGCGGTTATGTTCTCAAGTTAAAAGGTTTTAAAAATGAATACACGGAAAATAGAAATTTTAGTTGGGTTGTTCGTGGCATTGGGCATTGCTGCATTTGTTATGTTGGCGCTAAAGGTGGCTAACTCAGGTTTAAGCGGCAACGGTGAAACTTACACTTTGCATGCTAAGTTCGAAAATATAGGTTCGTTGAAAACTCGTGCCCCAATTAAGGTGGGTGGGGTTGTGATTGGCCGTGTTGATGGAATTCACATCCATCCACAAGAGTTCGTGCCAGTAGTTTCAATGAGTTTAGATAAAAACTACGAGTGTCAGTTTTCCGATACGTCGTCGGTTTCGATTTTGACGTCGGGCATTTTAGGTGAGCAGTATTTAGGTATTTCTCCGGTTATTGCTGCTGAATCTGCGAAGCAAAAATGTCTTGGTCAGGAAGTAACGAGTGAAGATAGCGTTGATCTTGAGTCTCTTTTTGGTGTGGAAACAAAAGCGCTAAAAGACGGTGACATGATCACAGATACAAAATCGGCACTGGTATTAGAAGAGCTAATTGGTCAGTTCCTATTTAATCAAGGGAGCGAGTAAATATGTTAAAAAACATCTATGCAAAATGTCTGACTTTGTTTGTAGCATTGATGGCTACCGCATTGGTTCAGGCGAAAGAAGTGGACTCAAGCGATCCTTATAAAATGGTAGAGCAAGTTGCGGCGCAAACTTTTCAGCGTGTTACGAAAGAGCAAAATATCATTGAAAAAGACAAAGAACACTTACGCGTTATCGTAGAAGAAGAGCTCTTGCCTTACATTGATTACAAATATGCTGCGTATCGTGTATTAGGTTCTTATATTCAAAAGGTTCGCAACATTGAAAGTAAAGAGGAGAAAGCTGCTGCTGTCGAGCATATTAGAGAGTTTATTGAGGTATTCAAAAATTACCTGGTAGCGACTTATGCTGGTGTATTTACTCAATATAAAGACCAAAAGGTAGAGTTTGGTGAGCATCGCCCATTTGAGAATGAAGGTGTGGTGGTTGTTAAGACCAAAATTGTAGAGCCTGGTAAGCCTGATATCAAAATTGATTTCAAAGTTAGACGCGGTCAAGACGGTGACTGGCGTGCTTTTGACATGATGGCGGAAGGCATTAGTTTACTAGATGCCAAACAATCGGAGCTACATGGTATTTTGCGTCAGCAAGGTATTGAGCATGTGATCCAACTGTTAGATAAGAAGAGCAAGCTTCCGGTGCAATTTAGAGGGGATGATGGTGACGCCTAATATTTCATTCACCGAAAGTAAAGGTGAAATCGTGTTAACTGGTGAGCTTACGAGAGCGAGTTTACCAAGCGCACTGAAACAGTCGACCATCGTTCAAGTGTTGAAAAATGCACAATCAACCGTCTATTTTAACCTTTCTGAGGTGACAAGGGTTGACACCGCGGGCTTAGCTTGGTTAATTCACTCTTTAGGTCAATTGAAACAGCGCGACATTCGTCTCGAGCTGAAAAATACGCCTGAGCAACTGCAAAATTTAATGGAGTTGGGACAGGTGACAACCCTATTTGAGTGAGTCTAATGGAAACAAATCAAGTCGAAACTTTATTGAGAGATACACTATCGCTTGACGAGATCATCGTCAAAGCTAATGGTAGTCACTACGAAGTCATTGCTGTTGGAACGTGTTTTGACGGATTAAGAAGGCTGAAAAGAGAACAGCTGATCTACGGCCCACTGATGGATACTATTAAAGACGGCACTATGCATGCTGTTAGTATTCGTGCATTCACACCTGATGAATGGCAAAAAGAGCGCAAATTTATTCTTCCACAATAACGGAGTGCCGCAATGGATCAGTTTGTTATCCAAGGTGGCACCACTTTAGCCGGTGAAGTCACTATTTCAGGGGCTAAAAACGCAGCCCTACCTATTTTATTCGCCGCTCTGCTTGGCGATGGTAAAAGCCGTTTTTCTAATGTACCGCACTTACGCGATATAGGTACCACTGAAGCCTTATTAAAAACACTGGGCGCTGAAGTTGAGTGGGACGGCGATATCTTAGAAATCAACGGAGCAACGGTAAATAGCGTGCTTGCACCTTATGAACTCGTTAAGCAAATGCGTGCGTCGGTACTGGCGTTAGGTCCATTAGTTGCCAGATTTGGTCAGGCGCAAGTTTCCCTACCGGGAGGCTGTGCGATTGGTGCTCGTCCAGTCGATCTGCATATTTCAGGCCTTGAGAAGATGGGCGCCAAGATCAAAGTTGAAAATGGTTATATCCATGCGGTAACCGAGGGTCGTCTTCGTGGCGCTGAGATCTTTATGGAAACCGTCAGCGTTGGTGCTACTGAAAACTTATTGATGGCTGCAACCCTCGCCGATGGTAAAACTGTGATAGATAATGCTGCGCGAGAGCCAGAGATTATTAACTTAGCTGAATGCTTAGTTGCCATGGGTGCCAAGATCAGCGGTGCAGGTTCGAGCCGAATTGAGATAGAAGGCGTTGAGCGTCTTAATGGTTGTGAGCATAAAATCCTTCCTGATCGCATCGAAACAGGGACCTTTTTGGTTGCTGCGGCAATGGCAAAAGGCGAAGTGCTGTGTAAAAACACGGATTATCATAGCCTTGAACCTGTGCTTGAAAAGCTACGCGCCGCCAATGCGATTGTGGAGGTAAGTGAAGACAGTATTTATGTGGATATGCGTCAACGCGCTTTGAAAGCCGTTAATATCAAAACTATGCCACATCCTGGTTTTCCAACAGACATGCAAGCTCAGTTTACCGCATTAAATGTGGTGGCTGAAGGGAGCGCGACAATCACAGAGACTATCTTTGAAAACCGTTTTATGCACGTGCCAGAGCTACAGCGTATGGGCGCGAATATTCGTTTAGAAGGCAACACTGCAATTTGTGGTGAGACTGAGTCGCTATCTGGTGCACAGGTAATGGCAACCGATTTACGTGCATCTGCGAGTCTTATCCTAACGGGTATTGTTGCAACAGGCGAAACCATAGTCGATCGCATCTATCACGTTGATAGGGGTTATCAGAAGATAGAAGATAAGCTAAGTCGTTTAGGTGCAAATATAAAACGCCGTAAAACCTGAGCATAATTAAGCAAATTGGTATAAAAGCGAAAAGCGTCTTCCGGGACGCTTTTTGCTTAACCTTTTTGCCTAATATAACCCTGTTTCGAGTTCAGCGACTTCCACAGTAATGGTGAGGCGCTGACCACCTCTGAGTACTTCAAACTCGAGTTTAGTGCCAGGCGCGGTATTGCCTATCGTCTTCAGTGTACTTTGCGGATTAGTTACAGGCTCTCCACCTACTTTAACCACAATATCATGCTCTTTCATGCCAGCTTGCCATGCGGGACCTAGCGGGTCTAATTCGCTCACAGCAAGGCCGACAATTGGTGTGTAGAGATCCGTTACACTTTTACCTGTATTATCAACTGGCGTGCCTCTAAAGCCGAGATAGCCCCGGATCACTCTGCCATCCATAATAAGTTTATGCATCACGTCCAGTGCAAGATCATAAGGGATCGCAAAAGAGATACCTTGGATATCAATATTCAAACGTGTGCGAAATTGTGCAGAGGTAATGCCAACTAGTGCACCATTAGAATTGACAACGGCACCACCTGAGTTACCAACATTAATCGCGGCATCCATTTGCAGCAAATTATTGAATTGGCTTTCCGTGAGTGTCTGTTTGCCTGTTGCACTGATAATGCCTTGCGTAATGGTTTGTCCAATGTTCAACGGATTACCAATTGCGAGCACCACATCCCCAACACGTGGTGAGTAGTCGTGATCGATAGGAATGACAGGCAAATTCTCGGCTGGAATTTTTAATAAAGCTAAATCGGTGATGGTGTCATAGCCTATCAGTTGCGTATCGCTATACTGGCGGCCATCAGGAAGAAGCACAATGATTTGGTCGGCATTGTTCACCACATGATAGTTTGTCAGTATGTAGCCATCTCGGCTCATGATTACGCCAGAGCCAAGTTCTCTAACCGTGCTTTGTCGCTGATATCTTGGCTGATTGCTAAAGCCCTCGGAAAAAATCGTCACGACCGCTGGAGCCGTTTTTTCTACAGCATCAGCAAAACTCATATGGTGGGCCTGAATATGTGGGGCCTCAAGTTTTGGCAAGTTATCCCTCAGCTCAGGATTAAACCAAATGATGATAAAAGCGATCCCAAGTCCGGCAAGCAGCGGTGGAAAAATGAATTTAATTAATTTGAACACAAGAGCTTATATTTATCGTTATCTAATACTGCTAATAATGACACAAAAAAAAACACAGCGACAAGTTTCGCTGTGTTTCATTTTTAATATTTGTCGATTTCGTTACTGAATGAGGTAGAAAACCGTCTCGCGATCGCGTTTAATCCCTAGTACGATATTGCCTTTAATACCATTAATTAGTTTAGACATATCTTTAACACTAGTGACACGTTGACGATTCACTTGCATGATCACATCGCCTTCTTCAAGGCCAACACGTGCAGCTGGTGAGCGAGGTTCTACTGAGGTAATGACGACACCTTCATTGCCATTGCGCTCGCCACTCTCTAGTACCGCGCCTCGTAGGTTTGGATGTACATCCTCTGCATTCGCTTGTTCTTCTTGCTTACCACCAAGCTCTACGTCGATAAACTTGGTTTTGCCATCACGGTAGACACCAAGTCGTACCTCACGACCTTCACCCATCGTAGCCACTTTACCGTGGAGTTCATTAAAGCTTTCAATGTCGTCGCCGTTGAGGCTGACAATGACATCATTGGCTTTCAGACCCGCTTTGTCCGCTGCTGAATCTTCCACCACGCGCATGACATAAGCACCGCGCTTGACATCAAAGCCTTGTGCTTTAGCAAGACCAGCATCTAAAGTACGACCCAAAATACCCAATGAACCGCGACGAACTTCTCCGTACTCAACAATTTGATCCACTAGGTTTTTCATCATGTTTGATGGAATAGCAAAGCCGATCCCGACATTACCGCCAGACGCGCCTAAAATAGCAGTGTTAATACCAATGAGTTCGCCGTTTAAGTTAACTAGCGCACCACCTGAGTTACCTTGGTTGATTGCCGCATCTGTTTGGATAAAGTCTTCATAGCCTTCGATATTTAAGCCGCTACGGCCTAGTGCACTGATTATTCCTGAGGTGACGGTATGACTTAATCCAAATGGGTTACCAATAGCAACGGAAAAATCACCTACTCTCAACTTGTCTGAATTAGCGAGTTTGATTTCTGTTAGGTCTTCGCCGTCGATTTGTAGTAATGCGATATCGGATTCGGCGTCGCTACCGATTAATTTAGCTTCAAACTCTCTGCCATCCTTTAAGGTGACAAGCATTTCGTCTGCATCATCAATAACGTGATTGTTTGTAACGACATAACCTTTATCTGCATCGATGATGACACCTGAGCCGAGGCCGCTAAAAGGGCGCTTTTGGCTACGAGGCTGTGGTTGTCCAAAGAAAAAGTCGAAAGGGTCGACACGGCGACGCACTTCTTTAGCACCTTTTACTTGGATACTAACAACGCCCGGGGCGACCTTTTCTAGCATAGGTGCTAGCGTTGGTAATTGCTGGCCGTCTACGGCAACAGGAAGTTTGGCCATGCTTTGCTGCGGTAACAGCAATAAGCTAGAAGAAAGTAAAGCGGCCGATAACAAAGATAGTTTAAATTTCATAGTCGTGAAGTACTCCGCTATTAGCGTTAATATAAGTCATAAGGGGCTGATAATTAGCCCCTTATGAGTAATCAATAACTTCTTTTAAAGACTATGGGGTCAACAAAAAGTTTCATCAAGAGGCTTTAATTTGCTCACTTTCTTTTTTTTGACCAGAAAATAACCCAGTTTCACCTTCGGCATAGTCACTAGGTGGTGCCTCAAAACTTGGGTCTTGTTTACGTCTTCTCTCTGGGCGTGCTTGAAGAGAAGCTTGTAGTTGTTCTGTGGTTTCTTTCGAGAAAAAAGGATCCGCAGGATGAGATGGACGATCCTGTGTCAGTAGTTGGTTGGTTTCTTCCACATGGGTAAGCAGCTGTTGATAACTATCCTGCATTTTATTTACTAGTTTTTTGGTGCTAGCTAGGTGATCTGATACGTCTTGACGATATTGCTCAAGGTCGTGCTTAGCTTGTTGTGCTTGCACTTCCAGTTCATCGTGTTTGAACTGCTTTTTCGTTACAAAGCCACCTAAAAAGAATGCAGCAATGGCAACAATGATCAGTAATCCAAGCCAAGTAACGGTAGTCATAGGTTTCTCCCTGTGTGCCTCAACGGCAAATAAAATTAAAACTCTGTTAGAGTTAAATATACGCTGTGAATACAGTCGTGTTAATATAACCTACAAACAAATCGTAAAAAAATATTTAAGTCGATGACGCCTTGGGAAAAATATCAGCAAGATCTACAACGTGATGATTTTCAATATGACAGCGCGCAAGAAAATGCCGTAAAGCATTTACAGCGACTGTATGACGACCTTATCAATCAGCCCCCGGTCAAACAAAACTTCTTCTCGCGACTGTTTGGTAAAGCTGAGCTGCCAAAAGTGAAAGGGTTATACTTTTGGGGTGGAGTAGGGCGTGGTAAAACTTATCTGGTTGATACCTTTTACGATGCGTTGCCGACGGAGCGCAAAATGCGGGTGCATTTTCACCGCTTTATGCATCGTGTTCACGCAGAGCTGAAAAAGCTTAATGAAGTGAAAAATCCTCTGGAAAGCATCGCTGATACGTTCAAATCTGAAACTGACATTATCTGCTTCGATGAATTTTTCGTTCAAGACATCACTGATGCGATGTTACTGGGTGGATTAATGCAGGCGCTGTTTGCGCGCGGTATCGTGTTAGTGGCCACATCGAATATTGTGCCAGACGATTTGTATAAAAATGGCTTGCAGCGCGCGCGATTCTTACCCGCCATTGAATTGGTAAAAGCCAATACTGAGGTCGTTAATGTGGACTCAGGTATTGACTATCGCTTACGCACGTTGGAACAAGCGGAAATTTTTCACAGCCCACTTGATAAACAAGCGGATGAAAACTTATTCGACTACTTTAACAAACTCTCTCCGGAGCCGGGTAAAGCTGGGCAAGCGATTGAGATTGAAGGTCGGATGATCCAAACCCGAATAGTGTCTGATTGTATTGTTATGTTTGATTTCCCAGCGCTATGTGAAACCGCTCGCTCGCAAGTGGATTACATGGAGATCAGTCGCTTATATAACACAGTGATTCTATCTAATGTGAAGCAAATGGGTCAGCAAAACGATGATGCGGCAAGGCGTTTTATTGCGCTTGTCGATGAGTTTTATGAGCGTAATGTAACGCTTATCATCTCGGCTGCAGCGCCGATTACTGAACTTTATACCGAAGGTACATTGAATTTTGAGTTCAAACGCTGTATTAGCCGCTTGCAAGAAATGCAATCCCATGAATATTTAGCAAAAGAGCATTTAGCCTAACGGCAATTACTTTTTTGTTAAGAGGACTTGTTCGGTGTGGGTGTTTGTAAACATCTTATTTGAACGAGTCCTTGTCACGCACACGTCGTCATTTCGTTGGATTTTTTGCCTTTTCTATTTTTTTCGAAATTCTTCAGATTTTCTTGTAGAAAAAAGCACCAAGCGCTGGTTTTCACCCAGAAGGCTTGCTATAATCCGCGGCCTGCCACGTTGCGTTCTATTGCCCTCGTCGGCTTAGCCACTGACTTGAGCGGCATAAAAGTCTTAAACTCGAAGGGGTTAAAGCAAATACAAGTAGAGCGGTAGTCCAAGGACTGCCTGTGGTTTTAAAATTGAAAACTTTGGATTTTTATAATGAAAACGTTTGTTGCTAAACCAGAAACTGTAAAACGTGACTGGTACGTAGTTGACGCTGAAGGTAAAACTTTAGGTCGCATCGCTACTGAAATCGCTCGTCGCCTTCGCGGTAAGCACAAAGCTGAGTATACTCCACACGTTGACACTGGTGACTACATCATCGTAATCAACGCTGAGAAAGTTACTGTAACTGGTAACAAAACTCAGGACAAAATGTACTATGCTCACTCTGGTTACCCAGGTGGCCTTAAGTCTATCAACTTTGAGAAACTTCAAGCTAAAAAGCCTGAAATGATCATCGAGAAAGCGGTTAAAGGCATGTTACCTCGCGGTCCTCTAGGTCGTGAAATGTTCCGTAAACTTAAAGTTTACGCTGGTAACGAGCACAACCACGCTGCGCAGCAGCCTCAGGTTCTAGACATTTAAGGAGCACTATCATGGCAAATCAATACTACGGTACAGGTCGTCGTAAAAGTTCAAGTGCTCGCGTATTCCTACGCCCAGGCACTGGCAACATCGTAATCAATAAGCGCTCTTTAGAAGAGTTCTTCGGTCGTGAAACTTCTCGCATGGTTGTTCGTCAGCCTTTAGAGCTAGTTGAAATGACAGAAAAGTTTGACCTATACATCACTGTTGCAGGTGGTGGTACAACTGGTCAAGCGGGTGCTATCCGTCACGGTATCACACGTGCACTAATGGAGTTTGACGAGTCTCTACGTCCAGCTCTACGTAAAGCTGGCTTTGTTACTCGCGATGCTCGTAAAGTTGAGCGTAAGAAAGTTGGTCTTAAGAAAGCACGTAAGAAGACACAGTTCTCTAAGCGTTAATTTATTACGTTTCAAGAATTCAAAAACCCAGCTTATGCTGGGTTTTTTGTTTTTAGCATCTCCTATGTGCACATCAATCTCTCGTATTTACGAGGTATCTAATTCGTTTTGTCCTACTTATTTGCTCAAAAATATCGCGTCGAGTTAAAAAAGTTCAATAAATATAATAATTAGTGCAATTCGAGCGGTAACTTGGCGGTTTTTTTTGCTACAATTGGCGAAGCAAGTAGAAAGGCCTGAGATCCAGTCACGCGATTTGGTGCGTATCCTTAGTCGGGGGGTTGATCTTAGTCAGTATATTGTTGTGTCAGATGCGATATCATAAATACTCGGTTTCATGCTCGAAGTAATCATAGATGATTTTCTGCGGGTTTATTCGGGCATGGATCTGGAATAACCTTGTTTTAATCAAGGTATTTATTTATGATCGCGTCTATTTTGTAATTTCTTAAATTAACCTGCTGTAACTGATGTTCTCAATATAGCAAGTGTTGGGAATCAAGTGGAGATAAGTGGATGAGCAATGCGCCTGTAGACAACAGCCGACGTCGCTTTTTAACTATCGCTACCTCTGTTGTAGGTGGCGTTGGTGCGGTTGGAGCTGCTGTTCCTTTTATTGCGTCCTGGAATCCAAGTGAGCGAGCTAAATCTGCAGGTGCGCCTGTAGAAGTAGATATCAGCAAACTTGAGTCTGGACAACTTATTCGTGTTGAGTGGCGAGGCAAACCAGTTTGGATTGTTAATCGTACACCAAAAATGCTAGAACAAATGAAGCAACACGAAGACCAACTTCGTGATCCTAACTCTGAAGAGCCACAGCAGTTGGCATCTGCGCAGAACGGTTTCCGTTCTAAGCGACCTGAGCTTTTCGTCGCGGTTGGGATTTGTACTCACTTAGGATGTTCACCATCTTTCCTTAACGGAAGCTTTGGTGAAAAAGTAGAAGGCACTGATAGTGGTTTCTTCTGTCCTTGTCACGGTTCGAAGTTTGATATGGCGGGGCGCGTATTCCAAAACGTACCTGCACCACTAAACTTAGAGATCCCTCCGTATACCTTTATTGACGACACTACCATTTTGGTAGGTGAAGAAGAAGGGGTTGCATAATGTCTGTTAATGTAGATAAAGCAGCAAATACGGGCGTTGTGGGCAAAGTTGTTGATTGGATCGATGCTCGTATTCCGATGACTCGCGTCTGGAATATGCACATTGCTCAATACCCAGCGCCAAAAAACTTTAACTTCTGGTACTTGTTTGGTTCACTCGCCATTCTAGTACTGGTAAACCAGATTGTAACGGGTATCTGGCTAACTATGAACTTTGTACCTTCTGCTGAAGGTGCATTTGCATCCGTAGAATACATCATGCGTGATGTTGAATACGGTTGGTTATTACGATACCTACACTCTACCGGCGCATCCGCATTCTTTATCGTGGTCTATCTTCACATGTTCCGCGGTATGATCTACGGTTCTTATCAAAAGCCACGTGAACTACTGTGGTTGTTCGGTATGTTTATCTTCCTAGCACTAATGGCTGAAGCTTTCATGGGCTACTTATTACCATGGGGTCAGATGTCTTTCTGGGGTGCTCAGGTAATCATTTCATTATTCGGTGCAATCCCTGTAATTGGTGATGACTTAACGCTTTGGATCCGTGGTGACTACGTTATTTCTGGTGCAACGCTTAACCGCTTCTTTGCACTACACGTTATTGCACTACCATTAGTACTGGTTATCTTAGTATTCCTTCATATTGTTGCACTGCACGAAGTAGGCTCAAACAACCCTGACGGTGTTGAGATCAAGCGCAAGAAAGGCTCTGTAGCTGAGGAAGACAAACCTAAATTTAAATTCCATGAATACTACACTGATAAAAAAGATATTGTGGATGCAATTCCATTCCACCCTTACTACACAGTAAAAGATGTCTTAGGTGTTGCTGGCTTCTTAATTTTCTTCTGCGCAATTGTATTCTTTGCACCAGAAATGAACGGTTTCTTCCTTGAAGCGCCAAACTTTGAAGCTGCAAACCCGCTGAAAACGCCAGAGCACATTTTCCCAGTTTGGTATTTTACGCCATTCTACGCAATCCTTCGTGCTATCCCTGACAAGCTAATTGGTGTACTAGCAATGGGCGCTTCAATCGTAGCATTGGCACTACTGCCTTGGATTGACCGTGGTTCGGTTCGTTCAATTCGCTACCGTTGTGGTTTCCATAAGTTGAACATTGCTCAGTTTGTTGTCACATTCGTTATCCTTGGTTGGATTGGTGCAACACCGCAAACTGACTTTAAAACGCTATTGTCGCAAATCACGACAGTAACTTATTTTATGTTCTTCGTGTTGCTATTCTTCTACAGTAAAAACGAGAAGACGAAGCCACTACCAACGAGGTTGACGAAATGATGAAAAAGCTAGTAATCGGTTTATTCGCATTGTTGCCAACGTTATCGATGGCAGCGGGCCCATCAGTGCCTTTGATGGAAGCAAATAATGACTTAACTGATAAAGCATCTTTACAGCGCGGCGCTAAGTTATTTATGAACTACTGCCTTGGCTGTCACCAAATGCAATATCAGCGTTATGAGCGTACTTTCCGTGACATCGGTATTCCAACTGAAATTGGTCAAGAAACGCTTATTTTCGATGGTTCAAAAGTAGGTAGCCATATTAAAAACTCTATGGCTAAAGATGATGCTGCAAAATGGTTTGGTGCTGCGCCACCGGACTTAACACTTATCTCTCGTGTTAAGTCTCCGGACTACATCTATACTTACTTGAAGTCATTCTATAAAGATGAGTCTCGCCCATTTGGTGTGAACAACGTTGTTTTCCCATTGGTCGGTATGCCTCACGTACTACAAGAGTTACAAGGCTTGCCAACACCGATCACTGAAGAAGTGGAAGAACACGGTCACACAGTGACTAAAGTTGTTGGCACTGAAACAGATGGTACCGGTGAGATGAGTGTTGATGAATATGACCAAGCAGCACGTGACCTTACAAACTTTTTAGCTTATGTAGGTGAGCCTTCTCGCCTAGAGTCAGAAGCTATTGGTATTAAGGTTATTGGTTTCTTAGTTATCTTCTTCATCCTGGCATTCTTCTTGAAGAAAGAATACTGGAGAGATGTTCATTAATTTGAATATTCAAAGGTGATTTTTGCAATAGGGGCGTTCGCCCCTTTTGCTGTTTAAAGTGATTTAATTACTTTTAGTTTTTTAATGGAGGTAGGCATGGCCGTTGCTGCCAATAAGCGCCCTGTAATGACACTTTTTTCTGGGTCAAACTGTATGTACAGTCACCAGGTACGTATCGTACTTGCTGAGAAAGGTGTAAGTGTTGATATTCACCAGGCTGAAAAGGACAACTTACCAGAAGCTCTACACGAGATTAACCCGTATGGCACTGTTCCTACGCTAATCGATCGTGAGCTTGGCTTGTACCAAGCGAATATCATTATGGAGTATCTAGACGAGCGCTTCCCGCATCCTCCTCTGATGCCTGTATATCCAGTAATGCGTGGTCGTAGTCGTTTAATGATGCACCGCATTGAAACTGACTGGTATTCACTTGCTGAAAAGGTCTCTGCGGGTGGTGATGAAGCTGTACGAGCTCGTAAAGAGTTAACCGAAGCACTACTAGCTGTAGCACCTATCTTCAATGAAGCACCTTATTTCATGAGTGAAGAGTTCAGCTTAGTTGATTGTTATTTAGCTCCACTACTTTGGCGTTTACCACAGCTTGGTATTGAGCTGAATGGTGCTGGTAGCAAAGAGCTAAAAGAATACATGCTGCGTTTATTTGAGCGTGACTCATTCCAAGCATCGCTAACGGATGCAGAGCGTGAGATCAGATCGTAATGACGTCTAATCGTCCTTACTTACTACGCGCGTTTTACGAGTGGATTGTTGATAACGAATGTACACCGCATTTAGTGGTGAACGCAGACTTTCCCTCGGTACAGGTTCCAACACAATTTGTGCAAGAAGGGCAAATTGTGTTGAACGTAAGCCCGTCTGCTGTGACGAATTTCTCTATGGACAATCAAGCGCTGAGCTTTAACGCTCGGTTTGGTGGTCAACCGATGCAGGTATATGTGCCAAACGGTGCGGTATTGGCTATCTATGCAAGAGAAAATGGTGAAGGCACGGTATTTACACCTGAAGAAGAAATCTTTGAAGATGAAGAGTTTGATTTGGTAGAAGAGACGGAAGTCTCACAATCGCCAGAGACTAAGCCGGAACCTGAAAAGAAAAAAGGTTCTCACCTTCGAGTGATAAAATAAAAAAACCTGCGGATGCAGGTTTTTTTATGGCTATTGTTTAGATGTACTCAAAGGCTTTAATCACACGTTTGACACCATTAATATTTCTGGCGATTTCTACGGCTGAGTTTGCTTCTTGTTTGGAGACTAAGCCCATTAAGAACACTTCGGCATTTTCAGTAACTACCTTAATATTTGCGCCATTGACTTCGTCGGCCGCCAGCAGTTTGGTTTTAACTTTGGAGGTCAGCCACGTATCATGTGTTTGCGTCGTGATGCCGATGTTTGAGCTTATTCTCAACTGATTATGTACTTGCTTAATCCCAGCAACGTTCTGTAGCGCACGCTCAGCTTCCGTTTTCATTTCTTGATTAGTGACCTGACCAATCATTAATACTACGCCATTAACACTCACCAGCGTGATATTGGCATGATCTGCAAGGCGCTTAATCTCTTTGATGGCAAGCGTACCTTTAATCTCGATATTGTTATCGTCAATTTGTGCACCGATAGTGCGTCTATCATTTGCAGCAGACACCGCACCGGCTGTACCAGCAACTACCGCAGCAGCACACCCTTGTAGTAACAAGATGGCGGCAAGTAAAGAGGTTATTCTCATCATCATACTTCGTCCTGAGGGAATAAAATTGCGTCGATTAGCTCACTTAAACAGTGAGTATTGAATAGTTGTGACTCGATTATCCGGCTTGGGCGTTTACTTGGGATCCGGATCTCTACGTCCTGTGGGCCCAATAGGCCGGTGATTTCACCACCATCATCGCCAACTAACGCGATGACTTTCATATCTCTAGTCAGGGCTGCTTCCACTGCGCCAATAACCGTCTTTTCTTGCCCGTTTATGGCATACGCCACCAGCAAGTCTCCTTGCTGCGCGAATGCGCGTATTTGCTTGGCAAAGCGCTCTCTGGCTTTACCATTTTCTGGTGACGCCAAATTATATTGCTCATTCGTTAGTGCAATCGCGGGCAGACACGGGCGTTCGGTTTCGTAAAAGTTGCTTAAGATGGTTGCGAAGTGGTGCGCCAACATATGATTACTTGGCGCGCCGCAGCAGATGATTTTATTGCCATTGATCAGGCTCTGAGCCATAGTCATAGCTGCGGTTTCTAGTGCTTTAGGCAATACTTCGCCTGCCGCTATCTGCGCTTGAATTGACTCTGTAAATATAGACTTTATAGATTCTTGCATGCTAAAAAATATTTCTAATCCAGTTTATTTCAGGGGGATCGGCCCCTTGAATGGCAACAAAGTCGACTCTAAGTTGCGTGTTATGCAAATTTTGCTGTGCTAAATAATTATAAATACTACGCTTTAATCTTTGAAGCTTAGTTTTTGATAGTGCGTTAATTGCGCCACCAAAGTGACTGCTATCGCGATACTTTACTTCAATAAACACTAAGGTTTGCGACTCTCGCATAATGAGATCTATCTCTCCGTATTTACAGAGATAGTTTCTGGTGACGGGGGTTAATCCTTGTCTTATCAAGAATTGCTCCGCAATCAACTCAAAATGCTCGCCCTTACTCCGTGTGTTGCTAAATAGTCCTTTAAACATCCAGATATCCTATCTGATCAAAGAGTCTCCCACAGGTTTCTCTTGTTGCATAAATAATGGTAGTGGAGGCTGTTCATCCAAGCTCACCAAACGAATTTGTTTATTATGATACTGTGCCCAACTGAGCTTTCGTACTACGTCACTGCCACCGCGGATGCTGAGCTGGCCGGTTAAGCCATCAAAACTTTTTCCCGAGAGCCAAGCCAGTTGGCGCAGCTCGGGGACTAAATTTGTGGCGTCATATGCCATTGCAAACAAGCGCTGCTCTAAGTCGGCCTGCTCAGGCCATAAAGATTGATAGGCATCTCGAAGCGGTGCTTTTTCAACGGCACCCGGTAGCATCCAAGGTTGCTCGGTAAAATAAAGTCCTTCTAAATCGCCCTTATCAGTAACATCAATTTGTTTACTATAGCTGCGAGAGCTGGCATATAAAGGGATCCTGTCGGCAAATGTACTGACATTGACGTCTAAATAAGGTTTGAGCAGTCGAGTTTCCATTGCATCACCTAAAATATAGATGGCATCAATGTCGCGTCTAGAGCGTGTTTCGCTTTTGACCTCTTTGCGAAATAGACTTTTGATGACGCTAGTGCGTGACTTTGAAGCGTCCACCTCTAAAATATCGGTGATGACATCCGCCATATTTTTACTATTAGTGTAATAACCTACTTCTGGTGCGGTCTCACTGTAGCGTTTCCAACCTTGATCAAAATACTCAATTAAACGCTTACCAGAGGCATTCGCTGGAGCCAGTAACATGGGTTTTTTATAGCCTTTAGCAAGAAAGTGCTTCATTGCTTGCTCGACTTCATGCTCAGGATTAAGCGCAAAAAAGTACTGTTCACTACTGCTAGGCGTAAGCGTTTCGCGTGCATTTAAAAACAAAGTTGGGTAAGCCGCAAAACCTTTATCTGAGAGTAGTTTTTCAACGTTGGATTTTAATAATGGACCAATGACAAAATCGACATTTGCCTCAGCAAGTTGCGTTACGATTTCAGACTCGGATGCCATTTCATCAATGAAGAAGACTTCTTCAATCGTCCCTTCGTCAGTGGCAGCCAAGAAACCATTTTTAAGCGCTGTACCGAGTCGCTCGCTCGCACCAGATTGTGGTAATAACACCGCAAGTCTTTTAACTTGGTAAGGTTCGAGCGCAACAGCGCCTTGTAAATCTTTAGGCAGCAAAGCAACCGCAGGGTGATTAGTAAAACGACGACGCCAATTATTCATGGCTTGGTCGAGCTGGACGCTCGAACCCAAATAAATTTGTTGATATTTAGCCAGTGTTACCCAACCACGTTGTAAAACAGAGCCAGAATCAAAGCGCTCTAGAGCGTAACTTGATAGCTGTTGTAGCGCGAGCCAAATCTCTTCGTGTAACCCGGCCACCGCTAAGTTATGTTCATTGGCAATATCGGCCGCTTTAAAGTATTCAACCAACGCTTTTTTTGGTAATTGTTGCGAGGCATAAATACTACCCAGTAAATACTCATACCAAGCTTGGTGTTCAGGGGTGTTGAGTCGCCCCTCTAGCGTGTTTAGGATGGCTAACGCATTGGCATACTGCGATAATTCTTTGCGAGCATATGCGATGTATAATTTGTTTTGAATATGATCAACACTGGCTTTAGCTTCCATCGCTAAACCAATTTGCTCTAACATTTGCCAGTCTTTTTCTAAGATAGCAGCGTCTCTGGCTGCATATAGCAATTGGATTTTGGCAACGCCTTCTTTACTCTGCGCCTTTGCAAATAACGACGCGGCATTGTCATCCGATTGGCTAACGGCTTTAGTTGTTTTAGTTTCTTGGGGGATTTGGTGACATTTGTACTTGTACTACAAGCGGATAACCCCGACAATATGGCAACTAAAAGCGCTATCTTTTTAAACTGCACAGGCAAACCTTCTTTTTCACGACTGAGTGGATATCTTACTGACTGATATTGGAGAGCTCAATGGCTAATCTTCACAACGAAAACAAAATCGGCACCCTACATATTGTAGCGACACCAATAGGTAATTTAGATGACATCAGTGAACGTGCACTGAAAGTGTTAAGTCAGGTCGATTTAATCGCTGCCGAAGATACGCGCCACACCGGTAAATTATTGAGCCACTTTAGCATTAAAGCAAAAACTTTTGCACTGCATGATCACAACGAGAAGCAAAAAGCGCAGCAAATTTTAGATTGGTTAAACGAAGGCAAAGACATCGCGCTAGTGTCTGATGCGGGTACGCCGCTTATCAGCGATCCAGGCTATGCTGTGGTAAACCTGTGCCGTGAAGCGGGTGCTACCGTTACTCCCGTTCCTGGCGCGTGTGCCGCCATTGCTGCCGTGAGTTGTTCAGGCTTACCAACAGATAAATTCCAATTCGTGGGATTTTCACCAGCAAAAAGCCAAGCGCGTCAGCAATTTTTTAAAGATGCAGTCGCCTCTGGCATCACCAGTATCTTGTACGAAAGCACCCACCGCATTATGGCGAGTCTAGAAGATATGAAAATCGCGCTGGGCGAAACACAACAAGTCGTTTTTGCTAAAGAACTGACCAAAACCTACGAAACCTTTTTCAGTGGCACGGTTATCGAGCTCATTGAGTTTTTAACCGCAACGCCTGAAAAGCAAAAAGGTGAGCTGGTGTTGATGCTACCCGGTGAACAAAGAGATGAACAAGCATTAACGCCAGAAGCGAAAAAGCTGATTGAGTTACTAGAGCCTGAAATGCCATTGAAGAAGGCCTGCGGCGTGGCAGCTGAATATTTAGGGCTAAAAAAGAACGCCTTGTATAAGGCTATCATTGCTGAGCGAGAAGCGTAATACACGCAATTTATCGCGTGCGTTATTGCATTAAAGTGCGTATAATCGCCCGCCTGAGTCAGCCGGATAATCGCTGCCTGTGACGAAAATGATCAGGGGGAGGAAAGTCCGGGCTCCAATGGGCAGGGTGCCAGCTAACGGCTGGGGGGCGTGAGCCTACGACAAGTGCAGCAGAGAGAAGACCGCCTAAGTCCTTCGGGACCGGTAAGGGTGAAAGGGTGCGGTAAGAGCGCACCGGGCCACTGGTAACAGTTGGTTGCAAGGTAAACTCCACCCGGAGCAAGACCAAATAGGGTTCCTTATGGTGTGGCCCGCATCGGAACCGGGTAGGTTGCTCGAGCCTAGGAGCGATCCTAGGCCTAGACGAATGATTATCGATCTCCTTCGGGAGTGAACAGAACCCGGCTTATAGGCTGACTCACACCTCAAGCGTAAACATCCCTACATGAGATGTTTACGCTTGAGACTCCCACTTTATCACCTCACGATTACCTTGTTAAAAACGCCATTTATTTGTATATCTCACCACTTTTCGTTAATTTATTCACCAGTGTTTTCTCGTTGAATTCATTTAAGTGACTGATAAGAAATAACTTTTATGGTTGGTACAATACTTGGAAAGATAGAGCCATCTCTCAAACGAAAATGAGTAATGGAACTATCATGTACAAGAACAACAAAGTTTTACTATCAACCCTTTTATGGTTTGGCACGCTTTTATGGTCGGCATTATTTTCATCCTTGGTGAAGGCTGAGTCGGTAGACAAGCTGATCAAAACCCTCATGAAAGAAAGGCATATTCCGGGCTTACAGTTAGCCGTGGTTAAAGACGATAAAATCATTAAGCAAGGAAGTTATGGTTTTGCAGACTTACAGCATCAAGTGCCTGTGACTGAGCAGACGTTATTTCCGATTAATTCGATGACAAAGGCGTTTACCGGTGTTGCGATTGTACAGCTCGCTGAGCAAGGTTATCTAAACATTGACGATGAAATTGGTAAGCACTTACCCGATTTACCAAAGGCTTGGCAGCAACTTAAAATTAACCAATTAATGGGTCACACCACAGGCTTGCCACCGATCCTAGCATCAAATTACGCTCTAGAAACCATTGTACCGAACGATATTGATGCCTCATGGCAAGCTGTGCAAAAGCAGCCTCTTTTCACACCATGGAAGAGTTACGTCCTTACATCAATACTTTAAAATATTTGCCCACTATTTTGCGATACTCTGATAGACTGATCAAAGAAAAAGTCATTAGATTAGTAATTTTTAACATGAAAAAATATTGGTAAATCAATGTGTTGGTAGGGGTTTAAAAAAAGGGTAATAGGCTTTAATGTTTGAGAAAGTATATTTATCGTTATGCTCAATTGTTCTGAAAAAGCAGCTACTGTTTTATAAGATTAATTGAAAGTAGGGAACTATTAGTTCATAATTACGTCAAATAAAACGTCAAAAAAAATGTCTACTTTTAAGCTGAGCTCATAGGATAAAAAGTGAAATATCAAAAGCCGCCAGTCAAATACGTTGCCGCTAAGTTAAGATTTAGCAAGGTGTTTGGCAAATATGCTGAAGACAAATATAAAGATGTTCTTAATAAACTAGAAACAATTGGTCTTGAAAGAATTGTTGTAAGTAAAGTTAATCAATTAGAATTACATCAGTCTGGTGAAAACTTTAAGTTTTCAGAAGGAACAGTTGATAGGGTTGGTTTTTTTTCCGCTAATAGTAAGCGTTGCGCTATTATTTCGGAGCAAGTTTTAGAGTTCAGATTGAGTGAATATGACGATCATAAACATTTTTTAGATGATGCCTATTCATTCTATGAGAAGTTTATTGAAAGCGGCTTTGCCGTAGAAAATCCAATTAGTGAGATTGAACTTCATTATGTTGATCACTTTATTCCTGTGGAATGTGAATTAGCAGACATGTTTCAAGGAGTCACTTTGCCCATAGGTCAATTCTATAGTAATGGCAACGACTTTTTTCAATTTGGCGGACTAAACTTTAGCCGAATTCTTGACTCTAAAAGAGAGAAAGTACAGGTATCTCTAGAGCAGCTACCGATAGGGGCTACGGGAGAAGGTGAACAAAGAAACTTACCAAAGCTTTTACCAGACACTCTGATAGAACCAGATAGTAAATTAGGCATGCCGATTTCTGTAGAATATCCAGAAAGTTCGGTTGGTAAGCATTACGCACTAGTGCATACCCAAGGTTCAAAATTAATTACACCTGAAGACAATAAAACCGAAATTAGAGAGCATTTAGAAGAGTTGTATAAAGAAGGCCGATTAACATTTGATAAAATGATTAATGCTGAAGTTTGTAATGGAATTTGGGAATTGATGGAGTAAGTTTATGCAAGTGTATGATTTAGCTAGTATTGGTGGGCCAGCCGCAATGTTGCCACCTCCGATAGAGGTTTATACAGAAAAAGAAGCTAGATTTCTGCCTCCTAGAGTACATGTAGAAAATAACACCTATGTCATTTACTCTCCAAAGACTAAAGCAGAGAGCGAACGGCCTTTGCCAGCATTATTACATGTTGAGGATTGTGTATCTCTATGTCAGAGGGTATTAGGGTTAAAAATCCAAGAAATTGCTAAGTTACTTGATATTTCAAGGGCCTCTTTAGATTTGCATAGAAAAGGTAAAGTAAAAAATATGGAACCATATTTTAAACTCGCTTGCTTTGTTAATCATATAGAAGAGTCATTTAGTGGTGACATATGCAAAGCCATGCGAAGTGTCCTTATTGAAAGGAAAACACTAGTGCAGCATTTGCTTGCGAACAAAGATAGTCTTGAAAAGATGATACCTTATTTCGAAAAGGCAAGTGATAAATTAGATAGTATAACGCTTAGAAAGGTTAAAATTGATGCGAACTTAGCTGCTACTCGGTTAGCTGGTATAGGTCAAGTAGGCTAATTTGAGGTAGGTTTAGTCAGTGCAAGAGTTGATTGAAATTGGTATTCGTCAGGGAACAATTCTTACTTTCGATAAGGGGATTGGTAGCGATAATTCAATTTTTCAAGACATAAAAGCAGGGCGATTTGGACTATTCTCGGATGGAAAGGTAGGTCCTTCTAATATTTTATTAGTGCTCACGCAGGAGTGTGGGATTGCTTCTAGAAACACTATCGAAGTCCTACAAGGGAAGAAAGAGAAAAGGTTTAATGAAGAAAAGTATCAACATCTATTAAATGCTCAAGACTATAGTAAATTAGTTTTTAAAATAGGTGAAGACTTTTATAGCTTTAAAGAAACTGAGCTTTCTAAAGTGAATCAAGAAGCTATTTTGAAGTTGTTTCATGATGAGCTTATCAGGCTTGAACAGCTTGCTCATTGGCAAAAGCGACGCCTCTTAGATTGGAGAAGACTAGAGTATACTAGAGTACCTTTCCCCGATAAGTTTAATCGGGCCTTTAAATATTACTATACTGCAGAAGGTAAATGGTTCCCAGATTTTCTTCAGGAAAATCAGGAGAATATAGATTCTGTACGGGTTTATATTTCCCCTGATAATGATGAAAATGCAGATGAATACAATATATCTTTTTGCGCACTTCTGACTGATGATTGTAGTGAGGAACAGGCGGAAGAAATTTCTGTTAAGCTTTTGGAAATGCTTACTGAAATTAATGAAAAAGAATCATTCCTTAAACCATTACAGTTAGATAGTTATGAAGGGGAAATAGATGTTCCGGATGCTGTAATGTTGTCACTGACAGGGCGCTACGATGAATTTACTTTTGCTAATGCCTTTCATATGAAAGAGTTTAATCTAGAGTTTCTTTGTTATTAGCGTGAAATATTTTATTGTTAGCATAAAGCGTGTTGATGTATCACTATAAGTTTGTACACACAAGTTCAGTATAATCAGCTATTTTACTACCACCTACTGCGGCTCACCATTTTCAATAAGTGAACGCTATCCGTAATTATCAGTATTGACCTATTCGACTGGATTAAGCTAGCCCATCGTAAATTTAAAACTGATCTTCCCTTGAATAACTAGAGAGTGTTTTAGCTTGCAAATTGTGCCACCGAGTGTGTCACTAAATAGATAAACTAAATCCAATGTGCTGTTTTATAACGCATTGATATGTTTACTTTTCAGCTTATAGGCTGACTCACACCTCAAGCGTAAACATCCCAACATGAGATGTTTACGCTTGAGACTCCCACTTTATCACTTCACGGTTACCTTGTTAAAAACGCCATTTATTTGTATATCTCACCACTTTTCGTTAATTTATTCACCAGTGTTTTCTCGTTGAATTCATTTAAGTGACTGATAAGAAATAACTTTTATGGTTGGTACAATACTTGGAAAGATAGAGCCATCTCTCAAACGAAAATGAGTAATGGAACTATCATGTACAAGAACAACAAAGTTTTACTATCAACCCTGTTATGGCTTGGCACGCTTTTATGGTCGGCATTATTTTCATCCATAGTGAAGGCTGAGTCGGTAGACAAGCTGATCAAAACCCTCATGAAAGAAAGGCATATTCCGGGCTTACAGTTGGCCGTGGTTAAAGACGATAAAATCATTAAGCAAGGAAGTTATGGTTTTGCAGACTTACAGCATCAAGTGCCTGTGACTGAGCAGACGTTATTTCCGATTAATTCGATGACAAAGGCGTTTACCGGTGTTGCGATTGTACAGCTCGCTGAGCAAGGTTATCTAAACATTGACGATGAAATTGGTAAGCACTTACCCGATTTACCAAAGGCTTGGCAGCAACTCAAAATTAACCAATTAATGGGTCATACCACAGGTTTGCCGCCGATCCTGGCATCAAATTACGCTCTAGAAACCATTGTACCGAACGATGTGGAAGCCTCATGGCAAGCTGTGCAAAAGCAGCCTCTTCAATTTACACCTAACTCGCGTTTTAGTTATAACCAAACCGGCTATGTGATTTTGGGTAAAATCATTGATAAATATGCACCTGAAGGGTTTCCTGCTTTTATTACCAAGATGCAGTTAGCACGTGCCAATATGCCAAAGACAGCGCAGGCAGGTTTTGATTATCTTGAACTTATGGTGCCAAATCAGGCTCGCCAATATATTCATTTAGGTGAGGGGAATTACAAAAACTTTTACGGTGAATTCCCTTATATGATGAGAACCGCAGCGGGCATGAGTTCAACCGCAACGGAGCTGGCTAACTATGTTGTATCACTACAACAAGGCGAGCTGGTTAAAGAGTTAGATATGCTATGGACGCCTGTTAAGCTGAATAACGGGCGTACAGAAGCCTTTAACACCAAAGAAAATGGCTATGCAATGGGCTGGCAAGTGATTCAGCGTAAATATCACCCTGCAATCAGCGCAAGCGGTGGAAATGCGACTACAGTGATCACCTACCCTGAAGACAAGGTTTCGGTGATTGTGCTTACTAACCTGCTGGGTGGATTACCCATTGAGTTTGTTGATGATATTGCCGCTTACTATATTCCCAACTTTAACGACGCTAGTAAGCAAAAGGCTTATCAGCCAATGGCATACTTAAAGCAGCTTACAGATAAACATGGCTTTGCCGACTTCGCGACTACGTTTGCAAAAGCGCAGCAAGATACCGGTGTAATGTATGATTTAGAGATCTTGGTGGAGTGGGGCAATAAGCTTGTTGAAGATGGCCAAGTTAATAATGGTATCGAAATCTTTAAATTTGCGCTGACACAAAATAACGAGCAGCCATATTACCATAACAGCATCGCGCAAGCGTATGAGTTAAACAAGCAATATGCGAAAGCACTGGCGCACTATCAGCAGTTACTTGCGATAAACCCAAACAGTCAGTTCGCAAAAAATAAAGTAGCGGTAGTGAAGGAGTATCTTTAACTCACCATAAGACTGTGAAGGCAACCTAAACAAATCGAAAGCCGCAAGTTCAATTACTTGCGGCTTTTTAGTATTTAACCTGAGGTTTGGATAAGAAATGAGCTAACTCATTGTTTTTAAAATTACAGTAAATTATTTCCTTGTCTAGCCAGAGAGTTTTGGGGATAACTCCGCTCTCGCGTCCTGCTACCGCCCTGGTACCTACATCCTTGTAGGCAAGGCGAATTTACGCACCAATAGCTAGCTATTGGAAGTGAATTCAACGCAGTTAGCGCAAAAACTGGCTGCTAGAAAGGCATAAATTATCCGAAGCTCTGGTTATTTACTATTGGCAATAAATCGCTGTCTATACTTAACGAAGTATTAGAAGCTGCGGTATACTACGCAATCACCTATTTGAGCTATGTACTGCTATAGACATAACTAGTACAGGCCATTGATAGTAAACCTGATTGAGAAAGTCATACCATGAGCCAACAACCTACTCCACCCTTTGAGCCACAAACACCTAACCACTGTGTTGATGCCTTTCGCCGCTTTAGCGTTGCACCCATGCTGGATTGGACTGATCGACATTGCAGAACCTTTCACCGTAAGCTGACTAAACATGCGGTGCTTTATACTGAAATGATCACTACAGGTGCGATTATTTTTGGTAAAGGGGATTATTTGGCGTTTGGTGCGCATGAGTTACCAGTGGCGTTGCAGTTGGGTGGCTCTGATCCTAAGGCGCTGGCAGAGTGCGCTAAGCGTGCTGAGCAATATGGCTACAGTGAGGTAAACCTAAATGTGGGTTGCCCGTCAGATCGTGTGCAAAATGGTCGCTTTGGGGCATGTTTAATGGCTGAGCCTCAGCTCGTTGCTGATTGTGTGGCGGCGATGAAGGCAGAAGTGAATATTCCGGTAACGGTAAAAACGCGCATTGGTATTGATGAACAAGACTCTTATGAGTTTCTTACGGCGTTGATTGAAGCCTCGCAGGCGGTGGGCTGTGATGACTTTATCATTCATGCCCGTAAAGCATGGTTGCAAGGCTTAAGCCCGAAAGAAAACCGTGAGATCCCACCATTAGATTATCCTCGTGTTTATCAATTAAAGAAAGACTATCCAGATCTGCATATCAGTATTAATGGTGGTGTTAAAACTCTTGAGGAATGTCAGCATCATTTGGCTCACCTTGACGGCGTAATGGTTGGCCGTGAGGCTTATAGCAACCCGTTTATGTTGTCGCAGGTTGATGAGCTGCTATATGGCGAAGCTGCGTTTACGCAAACTCGCCATCAAGTCGTAAGAAGCATGTATGACTACTTTGAAAGTGAAATGTCGAATGGTGCAAACTTTTGGCATATTGCGCGTCACATGTTGGGTATTTTTCAAAATCAGCCCGGTGCGAGAGGTTTCCGTCGTCACTTATCAGAAAACGGTCACAAAAAAGAGGCTGGTATTGAAGTGATGGAAAAGGCGCTGTCTTTTGTACCTGAAGTGTAAAATATATTGCTCCAATCCTATGTGTGAAAAAGACGATTTTATCGTCTTTTTCACTATTTAATGTCTCTCAGTAAATCTATTTTTCTTTTTAAAAAACCTTAACTCAATGATTTAATTTTGTTTTTATTTTTGGCACGGCTCTTGGAATAGTCTAATTATATTATAAAAGGAGCCGAACAATGACCATCATCAACAGAATTGAAGATCTTATCAAAGCAGAACTTAACGCGTTACTAGACAAAGCGGAAGACCCACAAAAAATGGCAACTCAGTTAGTGCGTGATTTAGAAGAAGCGCTATCTGATTGTCGTGCAACGGCAGCTGAGCTTATTTGCCAACAAAAAGTAGCGCAGCGTCAAGTTGAGCAAGCAAATAAAGCTGCGGCAACGTGGCAAAGCAAAGCCGAACATGCTCTTGAAAAAGGTCGTGAAGATCTTGCCCGCTTAGCCCTTGAGCAAAAGCAGCGAGAAACCGAAAAAGCACAAGAAGCACTGCAAAAAATTGATGATCTAACGCCTGCACTTGAAAAACTCAGCACAGATGCGGACAAGTTGCAAAGCAAAATTCAGCAATTAAAGGCAAAAGAAAAGGCCATGTTGCGCCGCTTGGAAACTGGTAAGGCAAGGTTAACCATCAAACAAACGCTGAATAGTGACGACATGCGCTCTGCAACGCGCAAGTTCGACGAGTTAGAGCGTAAGGTGTCGCGCCTTGAAGCTGAAGTCGAATCCTATGACTTAGGGCAGCCTGATGTATGGCAGCGCTTTGAAGATGAGCAAAAGCAACAACAAATCGACGATGAATTAGCCCAACTGAAGCAAAAAATGGCGAGCTAGGCTTGCCTCCTACACCAACTGAGCAATCAAAGCGAAAGGGGATAAAGATGAAAAATAGATATCAATCAACACTGTCTCAAATGAATAGTTCAAAGAAAATTGGTGGCGTATGTGCGCAACTAGCACAACGTTTTGATATGCCAATTTGGTTAACGCGTTTACTAACGGTATTGCTGTTTTTTAAGTTTCCAATATTTGTAATGCTAGCGTATGGCGTCGCTTGGTTTGCAATGCCAAAAGCGCAATACGAAAACTAAGTAACGGCGACGAGGTAGGCACTATGAAAGTCGTGGCCGGTATATTATTAGCGCTGGTATTTTTATTGGCGCTATCTTGGGTGTCGCTGCCACTAATATGGTTAGACATCAGCGATCTGCAACTCGATATGGGATTTGACCTAGGTTGGTTTGGCTTTGAAATACTCACGTTGCTATTTGCAATTGTAGCGCTGGTGGTGCTAGGAGCACTCTTGAGCGCAGGTGTTTTAGGGTTGCTCCTTATTGTGTTCATTGGGCTAGTAATGACATTGCTATTTAATTCACTGATAGTGCTATTTCCACTCATCTGTATTATTGCAATTGTGTGGTTAGTGGTAGACAAATCTGCTCAGGCAAAAGCTTGAGTAGTGGTTTTTGTTGGTGATAGGAGATAAAAAACACGCTAAATTGGGATCTGTGATATAGTTATTTGCAGTTATAAATCCAAGGAAAGCCAACATGAAATCAAGTGTAATCAAAACCTTAATTTTTGCTTTATCAACTTTTATCGGCTTTAACGCTTCAGCTCATCAAGGGCATGAACATGGTGAACATCATCATGGTTCGGAGCAACTTTCTGTTCACAACGCAACCGTGCGTGCATTTTTACCGGCAGCACCTTCAACTGCAGGTTATCTCGTTATTGAAAATCCAACACAGCAAAATAAAGTGTTGGTTAAGGCTGCGCTCGAGGGTGTTAAGCGTGTTGAAATTCACGAACATGTACATAAAGAAGACATGATGAAAATGCAACGCGTTGACGAGCTTGTTATTCCAGCGGGTAAATCAGTGACATTTCAGCCTGGTGGTTATCACTTAATGGTGTTTGACCCAATAGAAACATTAAAAGTCGGTGAGCAGCGTAAGCTTACGCTATATTTTGCTGATGGCGATAGGATCTTCACAATGGCTGAAGTCGTCGCACTTGCAGATATGTTTGGTGGCAAAGAAAAATCAAACGCCGGACATCACTCTCATCACTAAAAACAGTGAGGTATTAAATGGGAAATCATACGGGAAAAATCATCTCTGGCATTATCGCTGTCATACTTCTGGGTTATGCTATAGCCGTATATTGGAGTGTGGAACCAGAACAGTTTGACGTCGTCGCAGTTGCAAAAGCGGATGCGCAGAAAAATGGCAATACATTGGTCACTGGATATGTAACGACACATACCTTGATTAAAGTGACGGATACATTGCTGAATAAGCCGGGCGGTTATTTGTCGAATGACATGATGCCACCAAGCGTAATGATGGATAACATGCCTGCTTGGGAGTACGGTGTGCTTGAGATGACACGAGATCTTACGCTTTCGATGCGTAAAGATTTTAGTCGTTCACAATCTCAATCGACAGAGCACCCGAGTTTAAAGCTAGCTCAGCCACAGTTTAATATCAGTTCAACAGCGTGGATGTGGCCAAGTGCTGAGGGTGAGTATCAAAAAGGTAATGATTTACTACGTCAGTATTTGACTCAAATTTCTGATAATAGTAACCGCGATAGCCAGTTTTATGCGCGTGCTGATAACTTGAGAGCTTGGTTAAAAGAGGCCGAAAAGCGCATGGGCAGCTTAAGCCAAAGATTAAGTGCGAGCGTAGGGCAAGACAGATTAAATACCGATTTAGCTGGGGATTCGGCAGCTGATCAAGCAACCATGACGCCAAGCCATAATATGGTGAAAACCTCTTGGTGGCAGATTGATGATGTATTTTATGAAGCCAGAGGCGCCACATGGGCGTTACTGCACTATATGAAAGCGGTAGAGCATGACTTTAGACCTGTGCTTGAAAAGAAAAATGCACTTGTCAGCCTACAGCAGATCATCAGAGAGTTAGAGGCGACTCAAGAGACGGTGTGGAGCCCTATGGTGTTAAACGGCAGTGGCTTTGGCTTGGTAGCGAACCATTCTCTGGTTATGGCAAATTATATTTCGCGAGCCAATGCGGCTCTCATCGAACTTAGTGAACTTTTAGCGCAAGGATAACATCATGAAAAAACACTTTTTAGCAGCGGCATTATCTCTCGCTTGCTTAGCACCTGCTGCACACGCAGACACGGTACTCGGGCTTTATGTCGGTGCAGAAGGGTGGGATACCGAAACCGAAGGTAGCTTTGCTGAAAAAGGCAATATGCAAACCTTTAACTTTGACGATGAAACTTTTACGAGTTTCTATGCTGCACTTGAGCACCCAGTACCGCTGGTACCAAATATCAAGTTACGCTATACCGAGCTTGAGCTAAATGGTCAAACGACGTTAACAGAGTCTTTTGACTTCGGCGGCCAAGTTTATACGGTAGGTACTGATGCGACAACAAACGCAGATCTAAACCACATCGACTACACATTGTATTACGAAGTGTTAGACAATGACTTGTTGACGTTAGACTTTGGTGTGAACTTTAAGCAGTTTGACGGTTCTATCATGGTAACTGGTACTGCAAATGGTCAAACACGCACAGAAGAAGTTGAATTCTCAGGCTTTGTTCCTCTCGGTTATTTGCGCGGTGAAGTGGGTTTACCACTTACAGGGCTAAGTGTTTTTGCCGAAGGCAGCATGCTTGCAATTGATGACAGCAAAATCCAAGATTATCAAATTGGTATCGCTTATGAGTTTATCGACAATATGGCTGTTGATGTTGCGGTAAAAGTGGGTTACCGCTCTATGGTACTTGAGCTAGATGATATCGATGATATCTACACAGACCTGGATGTCTCTGGTCCATTTGCAGGGATCCAACTACACTTCTAAGATAGTGTAGTTTACTCCTTTAGCGGCTTGGTACGAGTGATCGACCAAGCTGTTTTTGTTTGGCAAATAGAATAGTTTCTTTATCTCTCTTCCCACTCGAGAGAAAATTCGCTTTCAAAGGCCTTTTCTACAAGTTGTTTGTATTGTTTATTTATCGGGCTTTGAAGTAATTTTTTTAGCTCGTCTCCGGTTTGCGTCAGCTTGTAATAGCTTAGCACCAAGTCATTGGATTTGGCCGTTAAGGTCATTTTTTTACGTAAATACACCAGCTGCATTGACTGTCCTTTTTGTAGTGAAGCGGACTCAATTTCTTGCCGGTAAAGGATATTAATGTCCATCAGCGTAAGTATATTTGGGAAGTTCAGCCCTGCTTGGCTTAAATTGATGGATTCAGTGCTGCCTTTACGTAGCAAATCAAAAATAGACGGCTTTTTATAGTAGCCATGAAGAATAAGGTAGCTGTCTTCTTTTTCTAAGTAGCCGCACAGCGGAGCGCATCTTTGTAGCGCGGTTGCTTCACGTTGGGTCATCATCTTTAGGGTTTGCAGACTTTTAATTGAAAAAGTGCCAGGCGTAATGCTTTCACCTACTAATATCTTTGCCCACAATTTTTGCATGGAGTGATTGGCAATGTCTTCTGCAAGGGTGATGAAGTACTCCAACCAATCGGGGTCTGGGCGACCTCGGGCGGTAACCTCGGGGCACAATGTAAGCGCCATGCCCATAATGGCCTCAAGATTTTGCTGGCGCTGGATTTTGATTAGTTGTTGGCGCTTGAGGGCGCGTTTTAGTGTGCCATGTTGAGTTCGCACCGTGTATTGGTTGTCTTTATTCTTATCAGACTGATAACGGTCATTTTGAGTGACAAGTGGTGTGATCCGTTTCACCATAGGGTAGCCGAGCTTTTCTTCAATCGAAAGCGCTAAGGCTGATTTTACTTGTGCATTTTTGACTGCCATATCAAGCTCGTAGTTTATATCGTGTGTGCATATGATTTACCGCGGAGTTAGTGAGTTGCTGTAAATACTGCTGCATAAAAAGTGCGATGAAACTGCCAATAAAGGGCGTATTGGCTCTTCCTTCAATTGCGATGGTCAGTTGTTTATCGGCTTGAATGGTAAATAAATTAAGGCTAATTTTGGCTAAATGTTCATCGTCTAAATGTAATGACAGCTCTAAACTCTGTTCGTCGATTTTGGTGATGGTTATTTCTGCTTCTCCCCAAGGATGCACTAACACTGCTGAGGCTCCTACTCGCTGTCTTTTTGGCAGTATGCGAAAGTGGATGTCTTCAGTTGTTTGCCAATTAAATAATGTCGGCCAATGGGATAACACTAATGGGGAAAGTGTTGTGTTATTTGCAGAAATATCGGTGCTTTTTACCACTTTATAATGGTGTGGCATCGCTAAACCAGCAATCACGATAACAAGTGCTAAAATCATCAGCATTCTAATAGGAGTAGATAAACGTTTGATACAGAATCCTCTTTGGTAAAAAGTATGCTAAATCATCTCTTTTGTTCTATGCTCGACTATAATATTTCATGTATGTTAATCAAACAGAACTGTAATAGTAAAAATGTACCATATTTTGTAAGATGGTAAACACTGGAGTGAATCAGTGCCTATAATTAAAGAGTAGTGCGGATTTAAAGGGTAAAACATGGCACCTGAGCAAGAAGATTATTTGTTTGCAGAGCACGAAGAAGTTACTCAAGAAGAAGAAACGACAAGTGCTTTTTGGGATGTCTTAGTCGTTGATGATGATCCAGAGATCCATTCTGTTACTAAACTTGCGCTGTCTAATTTAGAGTTTTGGGGTAAAAAGCTCAGGTTTTTTCACGCCTATTCTGGCAAAGAAGCCATTGAGATTTTAAAAGAACAAAATAATATCAGCATCCTATTACTTGATGTGGTGATGGAAACCGACGACGCAGGTCTTAATGTCGTTCGTCGAGTGCGCGAAGAAATAAAAAATATGGCAGTACGTATTATTATGCGTACAGGACAACCGGGTTATGCACCGGAAGAAAAGGTTATTCGTGAGTTCGACATTAACGATTATAAAATGAAGACAGAGCTCACCCGCAGCAAACTGGTTACCTCGTTGCTTACCGCTATCCGTTCTTATCAACAAATTTGTGAGCTCGAAGCGCAAAGCCACGTACTAGAGCAGATCCTTTCAGCTTCTCGTGCCATACTCGGACATACCGATATGGGCTCCTTTGCAGCGGCAGTTGTCGCTCAATTGGCAAATATTTTAGATGCGTCAGGCGAAGGCTTAGTGAGTGGCTACCTAGATGATGATATGCATTTAAGGGTGTTTGGCGGTAGTGAGCAGTACCGTGAATTTTTTGGTCATGGTATAGAGCAGCTTGATAATGGTCGTGTCATCATGCAAGTACAAAACTGTATTGATACCGAATCCCACCAATCTACCGCGCATGACATTACCTTCTTACTTGAAAGCAAAAACAAAAAGGCTGCCATTTATTTAGAGCTAGAGGGCGAGCCGTCGGAAGCGCAATTGAAGTTTGCTGAAATATTTCTGACTAACGTTGGTGTTGGTCTTGATAATATCAAGCTATTCAATGAGTTGCGTGAGGTTGCTTACAAGGATAATCTAACCAAACTGCCTAATCGCGCTAACTTTATTGAGAAAATAGAGTCTTACTTTAACCAGCAGCAATCTCTCGTTTTTATTCTTGTTGATATTGCCCAATTTTCTGACATCAATAACGGTTTAGGCCAAGAAGTTGGAAACTTGTTGTTATTAGGGGTTGCCGAGCGAATTAGTATTGAGTTTCCAGAGGCCCAGTTAATTTCACGTATTGGTGCAGATGTGTTTGGCTTTTTAATGCCTGAGTCGCAGTTTGATGAAGAGTCTTTTATTGATAACTTGTGCGTGCCCTACCATGTCGGGGAGCATTTGTTGACTATGCACTTTCATATTGGAGTGTGCCGTCAAGAAGACTTCCAACCGCAAGGAATAGAGACCTTAAAACTCGCGTATATTGCACTTAATCAAGCAAAGCAGTCGAGTATTCCACTAGATTGGTATACCCCAGACTTAGAAGAAAAAATGGCTTGGAAGCTGGGATTAATAAGACAGCTCAGGCAAGATTTTGAGATGAAAAAACTAGAGGTCTGGTATCAGCCTCAGTTTTCCATTGTTGATCGCAAGGTGATTGGCTGTGAGGCTTTATTACGTTGGCCTTCTGGAAATGGGAATTATATTTCCCCTGCGATTTTTGTTCCGCTTGCGGAAAATGCAGGGCTTATTGTCGAAATTGGCCAATGGGTATTAGAACAAGCCTGTCAGTTGCAGGCAACTTTGCAGCAACAGGGATTCGGTGAGCTTAGCATTGCTGTTAACGTCTCTGTGCCGCAGTTTAAGGTGCCAAACTATGCACAGCAGGTTAAAGATACGATTTTGTCGTTTGATGTAGAGCCTAAACATATAGAGCTCGAAGTGACAGAAAGTGTAGTCATGGACGAAGTAAACTCGGTGATCAATACACTTCAAGAACTCCAGGAATTTGGTGTTGAGGTGGCCATTGATGACTTTGGTACTGGATTTTCTTCTTTGAGCTATTTGCAAAAACTACCTTTAGCACGGCTTAAAATCGACCGTGCTTTTGTCAAAGATATCCCTCATGATGACAGCGGTGCAATTGCCGATCTTGTCATTTCTTTAGGTCAGCATCTCGGCCTAAAAACAATTGCGGAAGGCGTTGAGACAGAAGAGCAAATGACGGTGTTACAAAAGCTCGGCTGTGATGAAGTACAGGGTTTTTTACTCGCAAAGCCTATGCCTGAAAAGGAGTTACTTGAGTTTTTAGATAATCAGAACAGTGTATAGTAGTGACCTAAGACAAGTATATTACTTGTCTTATACGTTGATGAAGCAACCTTTAAAAAGTGCAGTGATGATCTGTTATGAGGGTCGCTTTTGGAAAGTTTTTCGATTTTAGCCTAAGGGTGCAGAGTGAAATATGTGTTTGTGATATCTACAACACAGGAAGTTAGTGCAGAAGCTCAACTCAGTCTAAATCCAAAATAGGGCGAATATTGCACAAACAAATTGATGCTCACATGAAAAAACAACGGTATTTTGATTAAGACACTGTTACATGGTTCCCATAGGTTAGTTTCCGATTACAGCTTAAATTCTCATTTATAAAGATTACCAAAATAACTTGTACCTGAAATGTGTTTTTTGCTAACGTTGCATAGAGGTTGATTAAATTTTGATCTCTTTAAACACATAGAAGGATATTTAAGTGAAAAAAATTATAATATTACTATGTACTTTTTCTGGAAGTGCATTTGCAGTTGGAGTTCCAAGCGGCTGTAAATATGAAGAGAGTACAATACACGAGCTTAATTTACTTGAATTACCAGCTACTATCGAAGCTGGTTGGAACTTGTATCGAGCCCCAAGTTTTTACACGGTCGTAGAATTTCTGAGATCTTTACCCGGTATAAATTCAAGCTCTTCTGCAAAATTATCAGGCCCTACTTATCTTCTACGTAATCAGAGCTACAGATTTAAAACAGATCTAGAGGTAGGTAATCCAAATGACATGCTTCGAGATGTCGCCTACTACAACTCTGAAAGGGGTCGTTTAGGTAATGACCGAAGTAATTGGGACTCAAATTCATACTTTAATCTGGCGTTTAATTCTACATATGGTGCAGGCTTAGTCTGGTCAACAGTGAGTGATGAGTGCTCTGCTAAAGGTGTAATTGTTCAAGATATGCCCAAAATGGAAGCCGTTAAAAATCCGTATGGTGATAAATACGAAGTAAAAATTGATTTTGAATTAGATCAATTCTCTGAAGCTGCTTTGGATCCTAATGTACCTGTAATTGTTGGTGTTACGACAAAAAGTGATTATTTTAGCGGAGGCACTAAGCGCGTAACCAAAGCAATTTACAATGCGGAGAATCAACTTACTGGAAGTGCTGTGGTAAGAATGAGATTTTCGATGGGTGGTGGACCGTATTATGTGGAAGCATTTATGAATGATGGCAATTATGGTCAGACTAAAAAGCTAGGGATGGTTATGGTACCTGGAGAGCCAACTCGTCCACCCAGCTGCCCGACATGTAATAAAAACTGAGTGAAATGACATCTAAATAATAGTAAATGGCTAGCAATTAGCCATTTACTATTTAAAGTGCTTACATTCTAAATGTAAATCCTGCAAAGATGTAACGGCCTAGGATATCGTGGAACCCCGGATAGGTGTTACCATTAGAGAAGGTTGTAGGGCCATCAGGAACGAGCGGTGGCGTGTTGTCAAACACGTTATTGATACCGGCTCTGAATGAGAGGTTTTCAGTTGCGTTCCATGTTGCAGCAATATCAACATAATCTCTTGCACTCAATGGTACTAGTATTGGTGATTTTGATGGGTCAGCCAATTCCGCAGCTGTAGGACGATAGAACTCTTCCACTTCACTCACATAACGATAGGTCGCTGTAATATTCACATCCCATGGAGTTACCCAAGTTGTTTTAAAGTTATAACGCATATCGGGAACTGGGCTTTCGCATACATTTTTATCCCATTTCCCGGCACACTTATCAACAATCCCACCTGGTGCGTTTTGTGTATCAAACTTCTCCATCCATGTACCAATTAGAGAGAATCTTAAAAGACCCATATCCTCAGGTAACGTGTAACGGTATGATGCATCAAAATCAATACCTGAAGTCTCTACACTACCAATGTTGGTATCTGTAGCGGTTACGGCATCTTCTCCTAACCAAAGCGAACCGGTTTTTTCACCACGGTTTATTAGGCCACAGAGCTCTTCGTTATTGTCTATCGCACATTGCTCTACGATATACTGTACTGGGAAAGGTTGAATGGCGTCGTTAACGGTAATATCAAAGTAATCTACAGCGATATCTAAGCCTTCAACAAACTCAGGAGAGTAAAGAATACCAAATGAATAGGTATCAGACTTCTCAGGCTTGAGGTCTGGGTTTCCTGCTTCAATCGCATTGTATTGCCCCGCTGGATTTGAAGAAACAGAACCATATTGGTCTGCTGTAACACCGGTTCTCATACACTGCTCAAGTGTATAAGCTGGATTAGCTCCCGCACAAGGGTCGTCCCAGTTTACTAGGGCAAGTGAAGACGGTCTCGCCAAGTCTTGAATGTTACCGGCACGCACTGCTCGTTGATAGCTTGTACGTAAACCTAAACTATCGTTAATGCGTATATCAAACGCTGCTTTGTAGGTATCTGTTTGTTTATCTGTTGAGTAATCAGAATAGCGATAAGCGAGTTCTAATGTAATGTAATCCGCAAATGAGCTATCTTCAATTAATGGAATATTTAGCTCAGTAAAGAATTCATTTACATCAAACTGGTCTGAAACGGGTTTTCTTGGTCCACCTTGACCTGCGCCATCGTTAGAAATGAAGTTAATGTCCGGATTAAAATCAATAGCTTCTTTGCGGTGTTCCAGACCCAATACAATACCGACGCCTGTTGAAGTACCAGGCACGACTATGCCATATTCAGTTAAGTCCCCAGTGACGAAACCACTGATTTGTTTTGAACGTGTATCACCGCGAGCAAAGAGTGGAATGGTAAGATAATCAATTTGCTCTTGGGTAATATTTGCTGGGTCGAATATATTCCAAGGGATACAGTCGGGATCGCTACCATCAATAACTGACTCACAGACAATCTTGCCATTGTCATCAGTGGTTGCTTTTAAGGCTCTAACAATTTTACGTTTTGATAGGTCGTTTTGGTAGGTTTGTTCATAAGACACATTTCCGTAGTTAAAGAATGCATCATAAGTCCAGTTATCATCAATTTCGCCTCTCATACCTAATACAAAACGGGTAGAGGTGTGTCGTAAATCATCTTGGCGAGGGCCTCCTTCTACGTTTCGTTTTGCGATAAATGCGCCAGATACAACACCATCGACCGCAGGCCCATTGGCACCGCAAAGGACTTCTCGTTGTTTTGCTGAAAGAAGCGGGTTATCACATTTAATATCGACTTCATTGAAGAAAGAACCAGATGGCGCAATTTGTGCCACGGTACGGTTATCCATGTAGTTCAATTCAGCATAAAAGGTATGTTGATCGGTAAAATTGTAATGGCCAAGCAAACCAAATGTTTTACGCTTGTCCGGACGCTGGAAGTAATTAAGTGGGCCAAAGTTATAGACACTATTACCCGTTGGTACTAGATCATCTCCTGCGACTTTAAAGTCATAGCTAGCTTGGTCTGTGATCCTACCGTCAGGTATTGTGCCAGAGCCACGACATATTCTTTGCCCTGGAGCTGAACTCGTTCTGCTACGATTGATATTCATTGAGCAGGCACTAAAATCACGGGAGTCCTGACGGATTTCATCAATTTCACGCCAAGTGAGGTAACCTGTAATATTGCCTTTATCGTTAGCTGAGTTGATACCAAAAATCATAGATATATCATGAGTATCACCGTCAGTAACTGAGGAATCAGGAATGTCGAAGCCTGAGGCAGTTAGCGCTCGTTGCATGTCTTTATGGTCATTTTTATGGTTGTAAACGCTTCCTTGATAGTCGACTTCAAAGCCTTCAAAGTCGTCTTTCATAATAAAGTTTACAACACCAGCAACAGCATCAGAGCCGTATGTTGCAGATGAACCACCGGTTAGCACATCTACGCGCTCAACCAAAGAGGCTGGGATTTGGTTTACGTCGGCACCAACACCCTCAATTCCAGCTGGTGAGCCTGAGGGTAATCGGCGGCCGTTGACTAAAACTAGTGTTCTAGAAGGGCCTAAATTTCGAAGGTCAACGGTTGCTGTACCAGTAGCACCGTTTGCTGTACCTGAAGTCTGATCTGCGAATACCGCAGGCATGTTGTTCAATAGGTCTTCAACTCGGGTAATGCCCGCGATTTCTATATCTTCAGCGGTTACACTCGTCACAGGACTCGCGCCAGTCATTGCTGCTCGCTTGATTCGTGTACCGGTTACTTCAATTCGTTCGACAGTATTCGCTGTTGTGGTGCCTGACTGTTCAGCATAAGCGATGCCAGATACACCCACTGTTAGCGTTGAACAGGCAAGTAAAGACAGCCTAATGTTCGCTGATAGGTTTGAAAGTTTCATCTTATTTCCTTATGTATTTTGTTAGCAGAATAGGAAAATTTCCCTGCAGCATAGAACTTACATTGCATTTACAGAAACTTCAACACTTAGACTGTAAAGTAGCCAGGAGGAGCCGTGGGGTAGGTTTTTATAGCAAAATTATAAAGATATAAGTTGAAATAACCTATTTTTGAGAAATAAAAAGGGTACCTCAAAGGTACCCAGAATAATTACTATTCAGCAATGAATGCCTCGCCTGATTTGATCCACGCTGCTGGTGGCAACCCTTTCAGGTGGTAATCAAAGTACTCTTTCATGCGAATTGAATAGTCCAACTGATTAGGCAGCTTTTTCAGATGGTGAGGTTCACCTTCGTATTGTAAGAAAATGGCATCTTTATCATGTCTTCTTAGGGCTAAGTAGTATTGGATACCTTCTTGCCAAGGAACCGCCCCATCTTTATCACCAAACATGATCAAAATAGGTGTATTTACCTTATCCGCGTAAAATACCGGAGAGTTCTCTATGTATAATTCAGGCGCCTCCGTTAACGGTTTACCGATACGGCTTTGGCCTGTTTCGTACTGGAACTGTCTTGCAAGACCTGATTCTAAACGGATCCCACTGAAAGCAGAGGTCATATTGGATACTGGTGCGCCAGAGACAACCGCTTTAAACATATCCGTCTGTGTGATCATAAATGCACTTTGGTAACCAGCCCAAGAGTGGCCCTGCAAGCCAATTTTATCTGGATCAGCAACACCTCTATCAATAAGCGCTTGCGCTGCATTGAGCATTGTTTGTGTTGCGGAGCGCCCAGGGTGACCAATTTCAAAACGAATATCAGGCAAGAATATCGCATAACCATTTGAGGTATACATTGGCAGGTTTGGTCTGTGGTTTAGCACCATTTTCGGGAAGTCATACATGCGCTGGCTCATATAGCGGTAGAAGTAAATCACCACAGGCACTTTATCACCAGCTTTATAATCAGCAGGTTTGATTAACACGCCTTGAAGATCTTCGCCATCGTAGCCTTTGTACTTCACAAGTTCAGGTTTTTGGCCCCAAGCAAATGTCTGCTGTTGTGGGTTTAAGTCTGTGAGTTTTGACGGGTTATTAAAGCCACTATCTGATATCCAATAATCAGGAAATTCTTGATAAGACTGTCTTGTGAAAATATAAGTGTCCGCCTCTTTGGCTTTTCTCACTACACTATATTTAGCTTCGCCAGACAAAACAGTTTGCAACTTGTTATCTTGTAGGGAAAGCGTTGCAATATGCGTTTGTTTATTTTCGAGGTTGTGCGCACTTAACAGTAAGGTATCGTCTGGGTTAAAGCCTAGTTTGTCCTTATCTTTATACTCAATGCGGTATTGTGTTTGGGTCTTATAGCCGTCGGTTAGCCGAGTTGCTTTTGCTGTTTTGGTATCAAATGCCCAAATATCATATTTACTGTAGACGTAGAGCGTCGAGCCATTGAGCTGCCAACCAGCAAATCCAAACCCTTTATTTGGTTCTGGCTTATCATGTTTATCATCCGCGAATAGTGCGTTTTTAACCGCTTTGCTTACTGGGGTAAGCTGTTGAGTGGATAGCGACTTCAACCAGACTTGTTCACCGTCGAAATAGGCAGCATGTTTACCGTCAGGCGCGACAGTAGGGCGGTTTGAACTTTCTTTAACGATGAGTTGTTTATCACCATTATCGATATCAACGCTGTAGTAGTCGCGATAAAACCCTTTGTACATGATTTGCTTTAGGTATGGTGTATCGTCACTGCCCAGCACAAAGTTTGCGTTTGTGTGAAGTGAAATAGAAGGTACCTGAAGGTTTTCAAGCTGTACTACACGCTCGCCATTTACGTGGTAAACCGCTTGATAATGTTGATCTCGGCGACTTTCGTTCCATGTTTTTATTTCTCTAGTTTTGATTTCAGGATCGGCATTGTGCCAAACCTTTAAGCCTTTTTGTTGGCGAATGGTATCGTAATCAAAAAGTGAGCTTTCATCTGTGTATTTGAGTACTTTGGTTTTTTCTTCAAGCTGTGGACGATTTTCAAAAAACAGTCGTGAGCCGTCTTCAGACCATTTGATTGATGCTGTTTTGCCTGAAAACCAACCGCTTGGGTTGTGGATGTCGGTAATTTTATTGCTTGTTGGAGACCATAATTTGAGCTGGTAGTTGCGACGGCGTTTGTCATCGTTGACATAATTACCCAAATAAAAAGCGACTTGTTGTGAGTTAGGTTGCCAAGCAATGTCTCCCAAAGTGACACCAGGCTCATCAATAAGACTCGTGATTTGATTGCTTGCTAAGTCAATAACAGCAACACGGTTTTTACTGCCATCCTCACTGCGCTGATTGACCAGTATCGCGTTACTATTTGGTGCAACTTTGTATGCTGCGATATTGTCATAGCGAGTACTTTCATTGTGAGAAAGGTTCAGCACTACAAGCGTTAAGGCGTCATCACCCTTATCTGCACTGATTTTGAGTTCATCAGTTTGCTCGTCTGTATTCGCTTTTGCGTCTGACTTTTTGTCGCCTTTTTTTGCATCCTCACGATACACCAACCACAGGCCATCATCTGAAAGTTGATAATCTTTAACTGAGCTAAAAGTTTGTTGTGCTTTGGTTGTGGTGTTCACCAACACTAAGTTGTTCTTTAGCGTTTTTTTCTTCTTTTTATCTGCAGTTTCTTTTTCAAGTAGGGTAGGGCGTTGGGTAAAACCAACCCATTGAGCGCCTTTATTGATAACTGGATTTGTACCACGGGGAACCGATGCAATCAGTGCTTTATTGTCGAGAGAATACACTTGGCCTTCGCTGTCACCACGGTAAGGCTTTGCACTTAGGCCGAGGAATGTACCTTGTTCGGAGATTACTGTACCTTGTGGGTAACGAAAATCAAAAACGTCTTTAAATTCAAGGCTGGGTTTAGCTGCTAAGCTGCTTACACTAAAAAGTGCCGCACTTAGAAGAGAGAGTTTTAGAGTCATATCTAGAGCATTTTAGTCTTTATTTATTGTGTTTTTATCACTTTTAACAGTGAAACTAAAATGCTCTGCGGTGTGCGGATGTATTTAAGCGGCTAGCCGCAGGTGTTTAAAGCCAGATTTTCTCAAGCTCAACCCACTGTTTATCGAATTGCGCGGTTGGTTTTGCTTTAAAGTCACTTCTTACAAACTGGTTCATCTTACCTTCAACAAAAGCTAAGAATAAGTTAGCCAGTACACTTTCTTCACTCGTGAATGCCTTACCTTCTCGCAGCTTGCGCTCTCTTAAAACTTGTTTGAATTGTGTCTCAAGCTTTTCAAATAAGCTTTGAACTCGTTCACGTAAACGTTCTTGCTCACCTTGTAGTGCATCTCCCGTTAAGATACGTGTGATGCCAGGATTTTTCTCTGCAAAGGCTAGGAGTAGAGTAAGAATGTTGTAGATCCGGTTACGAGTTTCTTTTTCGTTTTCTAGGATTAAATTAATGCGTGACAGCAACGTATCTTCGATGAACTCAATAAGCCCCTCAAACATTCTCGCTTTACTTGGAAAGTGACGATAAAGCGCAGCTTCTGAAACCCCGACTTCAGCAGCGAGTTTAGCTGTGGTGATACGTTGTCCTGGGCTGGTTTCCAACATTTGTGCGAGTGATTGAAGAATTTGCTCTTTGCGATTACTACGTTTTGTCGCTGGCATGAAATTTCCCTTATTTTTCTAATTGTTATATTATTTTTGTCGGGTTTATTAAGCACAGAGAGTGATGCGCAGAAGTGCAAACCCCGACTTGTTTACACATTATCGGGGTATCATGTTAATGTTTTATTCAGTTTCTTTCCAGTCTTTTACATGAAGGTTATTTTATCTTTTCGGCAATAGCTTGCATGACAGTAAGTGCTAACTCTTTTTTGCTAGAGTGAGGGAGTTCAAGTCGGTCTTTTTTCCAATATAGGGTCAATGTATTGTTATCAGAATTAAAACCACCTGTGCTATCCGATACATCATTCGCACAGATCATATCCAACCCTTTATTGACCAATTTTCCTTGCGCATATTCGGCGACATTCTGCGTCTCAGCTGCAAAGCCAACGGTATAAGGACGAGACTGTTTTAGTGCTGCGACAGTGGCGATAATATCGGGGTTTTTGACCAGTGTAAGTGTGATTTCATCGCCTTGCTTTTTAATCTTTTGCTCGGCAACGGTGGCTGCACGGTAATCAGCGACCGCCGCGCAGCCGATAAAAATATCCGATTGTACGGCATATTCGAGTGCAGCTTGTTGCATCTGCTCAGCACTTTCTACATCAATTCGAGTAATTCCTGTGGGGGTATTCAGTGAAACCGGGCCTGCGATCAGATTTACGCTTGCACCTAAAGCCTTTGCCGCCTCAGCAAGGCTAAAGCCCATTTTTCCTGAACTGTGGTTAGTAATAAAGCGCACCGGATCTAATGCTTCGCGTGTCGGTCCTGCAGTAATAGTTACCGTTTTTCCTGCTAATACTTGCTCAGTAGGGCGAAGTGCAGCTAAACACAGTTGCACCAACTCATGGGGTTCAAGCATGCGTCCTGCGCCTACATCTCCGCAGGCTTGCTCGCCTTTACCGGGTCCCCAGATTTGGACATGGCGTGATGCAAGGGTATTGAGGTTTGCTTGAGTCGATAGATGTGCATACATCTGTTGATTCATTGCCGGCGCTACGGCAACAGGCGCGGGCGTTGCGAGCAGTAATGTGGTCAGTAAATCATCCGCAATACCTGCTGCCATTTTGGCGAGGATATTTGAGGTCGCTGGAGCAACTAGCACTAGGTCTGCCCATTTTGCAAATTCGATATGGCCCATTGATGCTTCTGCTTGTGGGTCAAGCAAAGAGTCAGAAACGATTTCACCAGAGACCGCCTGCATTGTCAGTGGCGTGATAAAGTGCTTAGCAGACTCAGTCATCACCACTTTGACATCTATTTGCTGTTCTTTTAGGCGGCGAACGAGTTCTGCGCATTTGTAAGCAGCGATACCACCGCTGATCCCAAGTAAGAGGCGTTTATTTCTTTGCATGTTTGTTTTATACGATCACAGTATCAATAAACTAAAGATATCACAGTCGGTGATAATTTTTGAATTCTCACTTTTTGGTAGCTACACTTTGGATGCCATGGAGGCAAACACATAAAAGGAAAAATTATGCAAATATCAGCCTTACCCAAATCCGCACGGCCAAGGGAAAAGTTAATAGAGCAAGGCCCTGAGGCGTTATCCAATGCCGAGTTATTGGCTATCTTTTTACGCACTGGGATCAAAGGATTAAATGCCATAGAGCTTGCCGAATCCTTGTTGCAAGAACAGCAAACGTTACAGCGTTTATTCAATGCCTCGTTAGAAGAGTTTTCAGCGTTAAAAGGCTTAGGCGTTGCTAAATACACTCAGTTACAGGCCGTTTTGGAGCTAAGCCGGCGTTATCTAAAAGAAGAGTGCTTAAGAGAAACGGTATTTCAAAACCCGACAGCGGTACGTGACTATTTGAGTGCTCAACTACGGGGGCTTGGGCATGAAGTGTTTATGGTGCTGTATCTAGACAACCAAAATCGCCTGATAAAAGATGAAGTGTTGTTTCACGGTACAATTAACGCGGCCTCGGTTTATCCAAGAGAAGTAGTAAAGGCGGCACTAAAATACCACTGTGCAGCCGTGATTTTTGCCCATAACCACCCATCAGGCGTAGCAGAGCCCAGCGAAGCGGATAAACTCATCACGAAAAAATTGCAGCAAGGCTTGGCACTGGTCGATATTAATGTACTTGACCATTTAATCGTCGCCGGAAGTCATTGTATTTCGTTTGCCGAACGAGGACTGATTTAAGCTGAGTTGCTGTTTTATCAGGTGGGTTTCGCTTTCTCAAGTTGTCCTTTTGAATTGAGCAAAATGGAATGGAGCTTGATCACTCAGCTTTTACTCGAAGTGTGAGGTAGCTGGTGGAGTGTTGCAGCCCAAATATACGTATAAGCACGAAAATTAAACAGTGAAAATTACGATGTAGAAAGGGCCAAAAAAGAAATTTGCTCGTTAAATCAGCATATTTGTATAAATTTTATAAATTAGTTCAATTTAAATGCAGTTTTTACTTTCCTAGTGGGCTTCGGATCATTATAATTGGCCGCTATCAAATTTACCCATGAGCTGATTTCAGTAGGATCAGATCCTTGATCTCTGCCTGTAGATACTGTATAAAGAGCGCCCTTTGATTTTACCTAGGGCACGCAGTTAAAAGGCCTTTAAGGGAAAATTAAGCTCGAGCGAAGTTATTGGAGATACATAGACATGTCTAAAGTCTGTCAAGTTACAGGTAAGCGCCCAGTGGTTGGTAACCACCGTTCGCACGCGCGCAACGCTACTAAGCGTCGCTTCCTACCTAACCTACAAACACACCGTTTTTGGGTTGAAAGCGAAAAGCGTTTCGTTTCTCTACGCACTACTACTAAAGGTATGCGTATTATCGATAAAAAAGGCATCGACGCGGTATTAGTAGATATCCGTGCTCGCGGCGAAAAAATTTAAGGAGCTTAAATCATGCGTGATAAGATCCGTTTAGTTTCAACTGCTGGTACTGGTTATTTCTACACTACCGACAAGAACAAGCGTAACATGCCTGAAAAAATGGAGATCAAAAAGTTCGACCCTAAGGTTCGTAAACACGTGATCTTCAAAGAAGCGAAAATCAAGTAATTCGTTTCAAGAATCAATAAAAACCCAGCCTCGGCTGGGTTTTTTGTGTTTGTACTTTAATTTTTTACGGCTAATTGCCAAAGCTCTCCACTTGGTTGCTTCAGCTCACTGAAAACCACATCGCCGTTTTGCAATATATCAAACTGCCCAATAAATCGTTGTGGCGGGGTGAAATACAACTTTTTTTGTTTAGTCTTCAGGTCAAATCGCCAAATACTTTTGTCTTTTTCATAGTAAAGCGCATTATCTCTGAGCCGCCAATTCAGCCAATTTCTCACCGGTACATCCGTCACAACTACAGACTCTTGCCCGTCTTCCAGTTGCCAAATTCCGGGCTGTGTAAACTTGGTAAAATACAACACATTATTAAGCTTGTAGCCGCTGTAGCCACCTTGTGTTGTAAGTTGCTGATGTTGGTTTGTTATTAGATTTAGAGACCATAACTGCCAACTACCAGAGCGTTCACTGCTGTAAATGATTTCATGGTCATCTTGGCTGTAATTGGCAACGTAAGGCTTAAGCTCAGTACCTATAAGTTGTGTTGTTTTTTGACTGTTGATAGCAAACTGGTAAATGGCGTCTTGATATTCATACAATATTGTTGAGGCATCGTGGTTAAGTTGAAAGCGTTGAAAATTAAATACGTGAGGCAAGTCAACTTGAATGTGTTGTTGTGTTTCAGTGTCGATAGACCATAAAGCGGAATGCGCGCCGTGATCCGAAATATACCAAACTTGCGGCATTTGATTTGCGCGAGGTAAGCGATTCAACGCCTGATTATCAACAAGTGGTGAAAAGGTTTGCTCCGATACGTCGAAAAGGTGAATTAGGCTAGTTAACTTATATTGATTAAAGAGCAGGGTCTCATTGTTATCTTGTAATACTAGGCTTTCGATTGGTGCTGTGAGCTTGTGAAGCAGTTTTACTTTGCTCGATTTTATATCAGCGCGATAAATGCTACTGCCTGCGCTAAAGTAAATAGATTGACCGCTAGCAGACCAAGTCAGTGCCGTGAGATTATAAGGTAACTTAACGGTGCTCTTGACTGACATGCTTGGGTAATCGTACACCGTCAGTTCGTGCTTATCTTCTCCAAGATAGCGTGCGGCGGCGAGTTGGTCTTTAGTTGTGGATAAGCTAAATAGATGGTCGCCCCTGAGGTTTCCTGAGATTGGAGGAAGCGTTAACTGGATATGCTGCTTTGTATTCGAGTCGAAACGGTAAAGGCCGTATCCACTATGTATATTTGTGCGTTTTCGATAAATGATTTCGTGCGGATTTGCGCCCCATATTAGTTTAATGTTTTCGATAGGCTGGCAAGAGAATAGCGTAGTGTGCCGTGCCTGCGCGATATCAAACTGTTTTACGGTACAGCCATTATCATCGTCAATATAGGCGGTGTGTTTGGCGTCTGAGCTTAAGGCTTGTGTGCTGATGTTGCCAGAAAACAGCTTTCTATTTTGCTTGCTGTGATTGAGCCATAACTCCGATTGCTGAGTGTCGGTAGGATGCAGGTAGCTAAAGCTTTTATATTGAGGCGCGCTACTTAACTGTAGCTCGATACCGCTCTGGCTCGTTAATTTTTGTGGTAGGAGTGGTTCGTTATTTTGCTCTGGCTGCATGAACTGATAGGCAATAAACGCACATACGCTGGTAATAAGTAGAGAAACACCCAAAAGTGGCGCGATCCGGGAGCTGCTCTTACTTATTGTTGCCGGAGTATGACTTGTGACTGCGGGAATCAGTCGGTATCCAAGGGTAGGGATAGTCTCTATATACTCAGTTTTACCATCTAATTTATTCATATACTGGCGCAATGTCGACACGGCTTTATTGATTGCACTCTCTGTGACTACGCGACCTTGCCACACTTCTGCAATGAGTTTATCGCGCGAAACAACATTACCATTTGCTGCAATTAAGGTTTGTAGCAATAAGTATGGCTTAGGCTCAAGTCTGATGGAGTCTGTGCTACTCGTCAGCGTTCGATTAACCGTATCAAACCGAATGGCTGCAATCTCATAGCGCATTTATTATCCCTTTGATTATATTGTTTATATTTATTGGTAAGGAATTCCTCACAACGATTTCATGTGAATTCGTCGCGCTCTTTTTCAAAGTATTTAGAGTACATGAAAACAATAAAATAGGAATGGCCAACATGACAAGTCGAATGTTTTTAAAACAGGCGTTAGGTTTAACACTCGCAGCTTTAGTCGCGGGCTGTGGCAGCAGTAGCGACAGCAAAAAGGCGTTAAGCAATGACGATGGAGTGTTAAAGCCCGTAAATGGTCTGGAGGTTCATCAACTCAATGGGCGTTACTATTATATGAAGCCGATTGAAAAGCCACATAAAGCGTACAAGCTGATGTTAGCCTTTCATGGTTCTGGAGGCACTGCTTACGGTATGGCAGGTTTAACCAAGCTACATGAACAAAACGATGATTATATAGTCGTTTATCCCAAATCAAAAAACGAAGAGTGGAATGAAGGCTGTGGTTGTAACAAGGCACATCGTTTAGGTGTAGATGACTTAGGCTTTGTTGGTCAGATGATTGCAGAAATAAAAGCCAAATATGATGTCATTGACGGTGAAATTTATGCGACCGGCTTTTCTCAAGGCGGGTTATTTGTACAAAACTTATTATGTAACCGCTCGGAGACGTTTAATGCGATAGTAACGGTTGCTGCACCTATGTCCTACCAATTAGGTGATAGCTGTAATTTTTCGACACCTACAAACTACCGAATTATGCACGGTAAAGCAGACTCAGTATTGCCCTATAATGGCAAAAGTCACGCAAATTTTGGGCTACTCTCGTCACCTCAAGCGATTAAAATTATTGCTAATCTAAACTATGAGGCTGCTTTATCTGTTGATGAAGAAATAGCGGAAGGCGTGACGTTAACTCACTATCCTAATCGCAATATTCAAACGCAGCTCATTAGTGTAGACGGGGCTCGTCATAGTTGGAATTTACCACCTGTTCAAACCACCGAATCGATAATGGCATTTTTTGAGTCGACAAGCCGTTATGTGCTGCCCCAAGGCTCTGATCTTATCGCAGTAAACAACGATTATTACCATGTTCGGCAATTAAAGCAGCATGCAGATAAGCCAACCGTGGTCATGCTCTCGGGTGCGAATATGCATTTTCATAGTGATAGTGCTTGGTTCGCGTTACTACAGCCTTACTTGGCAGACAGTTTCAATGTTTACGTCATTGATAGGCTAGGGCAGGGATTAAGTAGTGTTGATGACACACCTTCCATGAATAAATTTGCACACGACCTCCCTGTACTATTTGAAAAGCTCAATCTCAGTGATGTGCATTTGTTGAGTTACGCAAATAGTAATTCAGTGCCGCTAATTGCGATGCAAAAATCACAGGAGTTTAAGCAAAAGATAGCAAGCATGTTGTGGTTAGACCCAGATATTTTACTGCCACATTCTATTGCTCAGTATCAAGGTTACCCAGTTGATGTTTATCGTCAATACGGACAAGACTTGATTGATCATGTTGCTGCTGGTAATTGGCAAGAAAAGATGGATAGCAAAATAGCTGAAGAGCAGGCGCACATTGAAGCTTTGCTGGAAGGGAATAAGTTTGCAGACTACATGGATTGGCAATATTTCAATCACATAATGCAAACCCGCCACGGTGTCGCAGCTCAACTTACTCGAGTACACGAAATGATGAACTACCATGATGACTTGGAGTTAGTAAGAAACTGGCAGCCAGACAGCAGCATTCCTATTTCAGTGATAGATAGTGAGTTTGAAAAACTAGATATCGCCAATGCAGACTCTGAAGAAGCGAAAGCCAATCTAATAAAATGGGAGGCTGAGGGGAGAAAATGGTCACAAGAAGTTGCTGAAACCAGTGGTGGGCAGTATTTACCAATATCATCAACTGAGCACCTGATCCCATTTACCCATTCTGAGCTTATCAAGCAGGCATTGACTGAGCTTGCGAGCCAATGACATCTATCCAATTTGCTCGATGAGCGCTTGAAGCGTTGAATTAACATATAAAAAACGCGAGATAGAAATCGACTCGCGTTTTTCATTTTTAAAACCTAATGAATTAAATAATAAGGTTACCGCATAGTACAATGTTACTATGTACATCCAATTCTGGAAACTCTCTGGAAAGCCATGCCTCATCTAGTCTAGAAGACATTTCCAGAAAAAGTGAAAAATCGCAAAGAAATTTGGATTTTTTTGAGGTCTGGAAAATAGTTTTCCAGATATTCTGATACTGAATATATTCGAGCGATGTTTGTTTTTTAAACTAATTTGCAGCTTGATTTATGAGTACTCCTTCGACTCAATTAGGTTGTGGGTAATGATAAGTACTTTGCGATGATACTTCCTAGTTCTTCTAATTCGGAATTTGCAACTAAGTTCCGACCTAAAAATGGTGCAATCACTAATGTCGGAAAAATATCAGAAGTTAGTATTTTCACCCTACTTTTGCCGCTACCTAATTTATATTCTTCAAGATGAAAGCTATTTGTATCATACGCACCACAAAAGGCCATTTTATACTCTTCTATAAATCTTTGACCAAAACATAGGACTACTTTGGGGTTAAACTGCTTAACTAACTGATTGAAAAGAAAGAACCGAGTGATTGAACAGTGGGTTTGGTAATGATATTTAATTTTTGTACTCGTCAGCTCTATATGTTGTTTCTGCCAATCATTAACATTGCGACAGGGTAAAGGGAACAAATTTAACTTAAATTCATTGGAGCTAGAACTACAGTACTTTTCTTTCATGTAGTCCTTATATTCACCTTGATAATCGAAGGCCCTACAAAGAATTTTCGCGACTTTTTGATCAAACTGCCATTTATAAAAATTTGGGGTACTGGCTTTCCATTCATCAGAGAGGTAAGGAACTTTATGACCATCAACTTCATAGGTAGGACGAGTCACTTTAGACGTTATCTCTTCGTCATATCCAGCCCACTCTAGTCCCGAAACCCAAAGAGGAGCTTTGATATTTCCTCCATCCATACCTATTAGGGATGTTGTTAGTCTGTTGTAGAATGAATTCATAAATTTGTTTCCGCATTTCCATCCTAATTGCATGTCTATCATGTCGTCTTTTAGTTTTTCGGGCAAATTATCCAAATAGTGTAGGTTCTTCGGATTCGATAAAACAAACTGGTGTTTGTTTTATATGCTTACACGAGCGCAATCTCCAAGGTAAGCAGACAGTACTTGCATAGTCCACCAACAAGTAGACGCACATGGCCACCCCAAACGAGCAACAAGTAGACTCAGAGTATCCATTATTCCTCTAAACTCGTGGTTAAACTCAGATTAAGTCCCCAGCGTGGCTGCTTAAGTGGTAGTGTACGAGTGTCATCGATAACAGAATCAACCATAGTTTTGGCAAAATTAATACCTTCCTCTATGCGGCCTTGTTTTACGTAGAAATAGACCATCGCATCATTCGGAGCAATCCGGCTCTCTTCAGGATCCGAGAACATGGCATAAGTTGTTTCAGACACAAACTTATCACCGTGTTCTGGGTAAAATTTGGTAATCAAGTCTAGCCTATTAAGCGTGTCTTTTTCTCCTTCGAACCAAAACCAACCGCCGTTCAAAATTTGAGCACGAACAAGGTATTTCCACGCAGCTTTTTTGCCACTTAATTTACGCCTAGTATGAAAAGCTGACTCGTAGAGATACGAGAGTTCCGAATGTCTTTCTTTCTCATGCAGAAGTTTCTTATCGAGAATATTTAACAACCGCCTTCCTTGGCCATTTTGATCCCAGTAATCATACCAATCTTGTACATATGTCTGTCGTTGTTCATAACTACCTGAAAAACTATCTAATAAACTGTCAAACTGTTCGGGCTCAAAAGCAGTAGGATCTCCCTCGTATGTAGTAGCACTCTCTGAAATTCCGCTGGAATATTCTTCTCGACATAAAAAACCGATATCCCAACCACTATGGTTATCTAAGGTAGAAAGAAGCTCTACAGCGTTGGAAAATCCCTCCTGTACTTGTTCCTCCAATAATTGATGTATTTCTGCATGTAAACCTGTACGCATCAATGAATCTAAAGGCCACCCATCTTTAACTCCTTGAGCGACATATGCTCTTAAACTATTCTCTGCTTGTGACCACTGTCCCATCTCAGTATGTTCATTAAACTTAACAATCAAAGCGGCAGGATTCAATTCGGCTAGCAGTGCATCAGTGGCTTCTAAAACATGCCTAGTGCCTTTTCCATCTGTATAGTCCAATACGTTATGAATCTGAGGAGATATCTGGCTAAGAAGCTGCTGCGCCTCTTTTGGTGCCGACTCAACCAAATAACCAATAGCACTTACGGTATTGCTCAATGTAGGATCTTTTCGATGACTATAACCTGTTGTCAGTTCCCACGTTTGTATGCATAGTTCACGAGCTTGTGAAATTAAATTGTGTTTTATGGCGATAGAACAAAGCTGAAGTGGCATCATAAGATGAACGCTTGTTTCTTCTTGAACCTCAACCTTCCACGTTGAATACTGCGACTGAATAAATACAGAAGCAGCTTCATTCGTCATTTTAACAAGAGAATTATCTGAATACTGTTCTCTGAAAGATACTTCATCGAACCAGTTGCACTCGATTGCTTTTCGAATACTTTCTTCAGATAGAAGTGCGATATCTGTTTCGTTCAATAAAATACTAACAAGGTGAATATCACAGGCTACACGATGTAATGAACGTCTAAAATCTTCGGTAGCAGATCTCTGTTGATAGTTTTGCCTAAAAGTATGTAATTTAATAGGCTCAAGCATCTCGTAAAGCTCATGAAATAATACAGAGCACCCACTTAACCAATGCTGAGCGACTTTAGAAGCAATACTGGTAAGAGTATTAAGTAAGGCAGTAATATTTTCTCTTCCTTTGAACAAAGGAGCTGGCACATACTCAAAATCTGTCTGGCCATCAAGTGCCATCGAGATTTCTAGATGCACAGAACTAAAGAACCAATGATGTATGAGTGCCGCAAGGTCTTCTTTTTGAGCATAGTAATCTGCACCCTGCCATTCGATAGGAATTGATATATTCAGGGGGTTAGACAAACGAGTGGCAGCTGCTTCAACGGAAGCTACTAATGGTGTTTGGGAGAGCGAATTAAAATCATCTCTTTCAGTAATGCATGCGCCAGCATATGCTGATGAACGAATACATGCATCACTCATCAGTTTTTTATTTTCACCATTAACCAATGCACCAGTGACGGTCATTAACGCATCTAATTCTCCACCTTCGATAAGCAATTGAACGCGAGGAAGCCATATTACTTGATGATTTTTGTTAACTAAACTAGTTAGGCTCTCAGTCGTCATGCCTATAGCATTCAATTGAGCTAAAGCACTGATCATAAAATGATACTCATCAGAACCTGACCGAGAACTATATTTGTTTGTAAATCTGCTTACTCCATGAAGTCGCCTAAGTAGCTCTTCACCGCATGTTTCGGCTTCAAATAGCTCTCCACGAGATCGAAGAGCCAGACCGAGAGCCGCAAGTTCTAGAATGTCAGCTTCATGCCTTGTAGCAAATGCCTCACGGATCACACTTTCTTCGCTAGATAATGTCCATGTAAACGAAGTGAGCCGCGCCTTATCATCAGATTGCATTTGAAACTTGCTTCCACCTACCATACGATCTTTGAGGTGTGCGAGTCGATAAGCATCCGCGAATTTAGCCGTATCTAAAGCTGCTATTAGAGAGTTTGATAATAGCGTATCGAACAATGACTCTGAGTATCCTTCTTCTAACCGTTGCATGATCCAGTCTCGTGTCAGGCCAGAGATAAGGTTACTTGAGTTACCAAGCCTTGCCTGAACTGTCCACAGCCAATTTACACGTAGTGAATTTGGAGCGTCATTGTCTAACCAATCAGCGACAAAAGGCATTAATTTCTGAATGCAATCCCCGTAGTTTTCTGTTGTTCTTACGAACACGGCCAAGCTTTCATGAAAAACCTTAAAACCGGCACCAGAAGCATAAAGCAAATGTTCCACATTCCCAACCTCAGGAACTGCCGCCCGACGTTTATCAGCTATCTCGACAAAAGCTGTTTTGGGCCAGAAAAAAGGAAAAGCACAAATTAGGCGCAAAACATCCTTTAGGCTTTCAGATAGACTCATCCATAAAGAACAATAATAAAACTCTACGTCTTGGCTTAAATCTCCCTTTAACCGCTCAACATCCCAAGAGGTAAGCTGGCCACCATTCTGGATCAGTTCTGAAGCAGCATAGATTACATGAAGTGGATGACCTTTCGTTCTCACAAGAAGTGCTGATGAAGCTTCTTGTAACTGTTCATTAGCTATTCTCTGGTCTTCGGAACTCGTAGAGAGTTTGCCCTCCTTTATCATTTTATGCAGATACCCAAGTACGGCATTTTCAGACATCGCCGGCAAGGTATACCAGCTAGATTTAGGTGCAGATATTAACAAATCTGTCGGCAACTGAGCGTCGTCCACCGGTTGTGTTCCGATGAGCAGAATCATATTGTCTGGACAAGGAATAATCTGAGAGAAAAGATCATCAAGTGGTTGTTTATCTTTTGCATTAGTACGCCAGACATGATCCAGTCCATCGAGTATGACAACAAAAGGTTTATTGCTCTTTTTATAGTGAGAAGCACATGCTTCGAGTAAAGAACGCAAACCTCTAGAAGGGATTACCACTTCGCTATGAAACTGCTCTATTTGAGCTTTAATGGATTCCTCAACAATATAACTATTTATTCGGTCACGACCACGTTCAGTCGTCGATAGATAGTAGTGATGTCTTACCATCGGAACATTTTCGTCAGTTAGTTCGTCAAACAAATAACTTAAATAAGTACTCTTTCCTCGGCCAGGAGGCCCAGACAAAACAATCGTTTTGCCAACAGAATTTATGACTGTTGACGCAAAACTATGATGGAAAGTCTCGTCCGGAACTTGGTATCCATCGGGAACAATAAAGTCTTCAGGAAGTGGCGTTACAGGGGATGCTCGTAGGATAGTACGGATTTCTGGAAGAGTTATCCAACCATCTGGATGAGGGCAGTTTTTTTGTGTTGCCCAGTTAATTGCTACGCTTTTAAGCGTAACAATTCCTTCTGAACTTCCATGAGCTTTTAACCTCGCATCAATTTCATATTCCAGTGTCTCGTAACTTTTATCACTATGGCGAATACGTAACTGGTCAAAAAATGCTTCACAAGATTCAACACTACCAAGCTCAGAAATTACTTTGGAACGATTTGGTTCATGAATCTTTGAAAAACATATTTTCCCGTTTACAAGGCTGCCTTCAATTTCAGCGTCTGGACGACGGTTGGTTATCAACGAAATATCGCCGATACGGTCAGGATCGAGTTTGTTGTAAGCGTCAAACCATTTTTTAATCATCGATCTCGAACGAGATGTCTTACCTGACTTATCTAGCAGCCAGTCCCAGCAAAGAAAGTGTCTGTCAGGATCAGGTGTAAACTTAACTTGTTGAAGATCTAGAAACCCATCAGTTCGTTCAATGACGATATCGTCCAGTCCTTGTGGTGCTTCTTTTTCAACATCACATTCAAACTTCACTTGACTATATCGTGAAGGTGCATCAAGCCAATCACATAAAACCTTAAGCCCCTGCCTCGTTTGATAAATATAGCCTGCTGCTGTTGTAGCAGAATTTTTTATGTTTTCAGACATTCATACACCATTACGTAGTCAATTTTGAATTAAGCCAACTGTCAAGCATATTTACTACAACAAACGCTGTTTGAGTTAGATAATGGGCGGGCTATTAAGCGTCTCTATCAAATCTTTCTCAATTAACTTCGCCTTCAAGCTCAACGATATAATTTAACAAAGAGTAATAGCTCCTTTTCCTTGCAATTCGAGTTCAAAATATACCTCTACATTAACTTGTACTTGAGGCTCATTTTTATCCTCAAGTGAAATGAATAGAGGAGAGTTGTTGTTAGAGCAGAGGTTCTTGGTGATTATCAATCTGATCTTATTGCAGTCAACTATTACATGACTATCCTTGACGATTGCAAGTACGTTCTTATATACAGTGCTTTCCCAATATATTGAGCCTGAGCGTTTAAACCCAAGTCGCTGTAAACTTTGTAAAGGAGCGAAATATAAGGCCTGTCCTTCTATCGGAAGAGAGGCTTGGCCCTGCATACCATTCTCTATGCAAGCTCTGTAGATTTTGTCTATGAAAAGTCTGTGTACATGATCGTGCAAAGCTGGGCTGTAAGGAGCGAATCCCTTTTTCCCTATCAAATCAGCCCTATCAACTTTGCTCTTCAATAGCTCAGCCCTGTTTTTAGCGACCTTGTGGCTGAAAAGGGCTTCCATAGTGTTTGTTAAAAGTAACTTAGACTCCCAACCCTTTTCAATAGATTCAACAAGAGTGAGCCATTTAGGTTTATCAATATTTTGTTGTTTTATTAACCTGAGCTTTCGCTCGTTTAGGGTTTCTACAGTGTTTCTGAGGTTTTCGCATACCTTGGTGGTAGCCTTATCCCACTGCCTTACGTTGCTAATGTACTCTTCCTGCTCTAATAGTGATTCGATGATACTGATTTGAGTTGGAATATCGTCAAAACTACCAGAGTTATACATAAGACTAGGCGTCTCATCTTGCTCAGCGAAAAAGTACAGTTGAAACAAAAATGCTCTGAAGGCATAAACCTTTATTGCATGTCTACCATAAAACGGCCAATGGCTTTCAATGTGTTGATACTCATGGAAAATAAGGTCAGCTAATTCAGTTGCACTATGGACCAGAAGTGTTTCACCTAAGTGGAGCGCATTGGCTTCTTTTGGTTGCTTCCAATACAGACAATCGTAAAATTCGTTCCACCTTTCATAATACGCTAGTCTGGCCGAAATATTCCAACCCATCCTTTTAACTAATTTCAAATGAATGTGTTCTAAAATTTCATCGAGCCTAATTACCGATAAAGCGCTTTCTAGAGATTGTCTGTTGAGTGGTTTTGATGTGAGGCTATTTTTATATTGTTTGAATGCTTCGCCATTTGACAAAGAGTCAATCTTTTCAACTAACTCATTGATGCTTTCTGCACAGAACGTTATGTTATTGAAGTCTTGCCAATAATTTAATAACCACTTATTTCCTTCGTCTGTTGGGTAGTAGGCGTAGTACTGTTGCTCTTGTCCATGACTCACAGCGCGAGAGATATTCTTTACAAATTTAATAGCAGTGTTTGGTTTAGAACTTGCAATGATGTCAAATATGTCTATTGCTAGTTTATGAAGTTTATATATACCTTCAACACATCTTTTTAGATCTATATTGTCTGGTGAATAAAACATATTACTAAACCATTCGCACTCTAATATTAGGTCAATACCTTCACTGGTTTGGTAATTTTGCCACCGAGCTAGCTCATAAATATCTTGTGCCCAATTTATTTTTGAGCTGTTTTCTGAAAAATGTCCATCTGGTGTAATTAAATCTCGTCTAGGGTGATAAATGATTCTACGTAATACAGCTGAAATTAAACGTTGAGTGTGAAAAGACATTGGTATGTCTTCGTTTTTTCTTGCATGTTTTATTAATCTGGAAAGCGTATGCCAGTAAGTTTTTATAACAAATAAATCTGTTTCAGACAGCTCAATTTTGTGTTTTAGTTCGTAGCCGTAACCGAAGTAGCAAGAGTAAATAGTGGCATCAAATTGGTTTAAGAGTGCTTCAAACTCAAGGTTCCAGCTTCGTTTTTCAATGTTATATATCAGTAATTCTAACCCAGCATTAATGCTGTCTATATCAGCTGAAGCTTGTTTTTGAATCGGCGCTTCTGTTATGAGGCTTTCGAGGTATTTGGTTAACCAAGGGAAACGTCGGTTTAAATGCGCTAACTGAGATTTGAGCAACTTTACAAAAAGATTAGTCTTAGATTTTTGCTTAACGTCTAACTGTAAGTAGTTTTGAATTTGAAGACTCGACTTGACAGTGATTTTTTTAAAAAGTCGCCAATAGAAATAAAACGTAAAGCAAATGAGTACGGCGAAGAGCGCCGGTAAGCTGAATTTTAGAATATCTAGATGCGTGCTGCTGATTGATAAAGAAGAGTGCTTGCTAGATGCGAAAGTTAAGTAATATAAGCTTAAAGCCATGTATAGAAAAGATAGACTCAATATGGATTTTGGATTTACATATTTCCCTCTAGTCAATCGAGTGGATAGTAAAGCATTATCGTGTTTATCCGAATATTGGGCTGAAAACTGAATTGAAAGTGGGATACCAATAGCTACAAAGCCTGCAATTATTGTATAGGTATGGCCAATGATAGAATGAAATTCAGATACAAACTGTACTAGGTACGACAAGCTAAAGCCTTACTCAAAATATTCCTTTGACTATTTATGTTATCAAATTCGAAGTTATTGTATCTAGGTTTATTTCTTCATCAAATGTAGCTCACACTCTAAATCAGTAATTCTTTTAAGAAACTGATGGTTCGATAGTGCTAATGCGTTGTGAGTAGCTGCCATTAGTGACATGCGAACAATCATATCGCATTATTTCAGTATTACAGGTACTAGTAGTCTCGATACTAGATAGATTAGGTTGTGTCATATTGATTTCTAATCTTTGCTAATCCTATTGATATCGTGTCTTTTAGAAAGTGTTGGATAACGCTGCTTCACACCTTATCAAACCTACGGATAAGTGCTTGTGTTGAGGTGTGTGGGAAATAAAAAAACGCGAGCTTGTCTGCCGCTCGCGTTTTATTTTTAAAAGATTATTTGATATTTAAATCAGTCTGTTACCGCATAGTAACAAATTCCTCGGAGCCGGTTGGGTGTATCGCGACTACCGAGTCAAAGTCTGCTTTGGTTGCGCCCATCTTCATTGCAACGGCGAAACCTTGGATCATCTCATCTACGGCAAAGCCGATGCCGTGTAGGCCCACTACGGTTTCTTCTGGGCCTGCGCATACAAGTTTCATACGACACGGTTGGCGGTGCTGAGTGACCGCGGTGTACATTGCAGCAAAGGTAGAGGTATAGACCTTGATGTTTTCTTTACCGTACTTTTCTTCCGCTTCTGGCTCTGTTAGACCAATTGTGCCAATCGGTGGGTGGCTAAAGACGACGGTAGGGACTAGATCGTAATCCATTTTTGCGTTTGGCAATTCCGGATTGAATAGGCGCTCGGCTAGCATTCTACCTGCTTTTACGGCTACCGGAGTTAGCTCTATACCACCATCCATAATATCACCGAGCGCGTAGATACCTTTGGCTGAGGTGTTTTGCCATTCGTCGACTTTAATATGGCCGCTAGGCGTGGTTTCTACATCTGTCGCAGCGAGGTTGATAAGATCTGTCATTGGTTCACGACCAATTGCCCAGATCAGTTTGTCTACGGTGTAAGACTCACCATTCTCAAGATGTAAGGTGACTGAGCCATCCTCTTCTTTGGTCACTGACTGTGGTACTGCGTGAGTGTGCAGCGTTGGACCTTCTTTTTCCATTACTTCAGTTAAGGTTTCAACCAAGATAGGATCAAAGTTACGAAGAGGGGCGTGCTTACGAACAAATAGATGGGTTTCTGTGCCCAAGCTGTGCAATACGCCCGCAAGCTCTACCGCGATATAACCCGCGCCCACAACCGCTACGCGGCGAGGTTGCTCTTTAAGCTCAAAGAAACCGTTTGAATCGATACCGTGCTCAGCGCCTGGAATATTAGGGATCGTTGGGCGGCCACCTACGGTAATATTGATATGATCGGCAGTGTAGTGCTCACCATTGACTTCAATGGTGTTGTTATCAACAAACTTAGCAAAGCCATTGATCACGGTGACGCCATTTTTCGCTAGGTAGCCGTTGTAACCTTGGTGAATACGGCCAATGTAGGCTTCGCGGCTTTCTACCAGCTTACCCCAATCGAAGTTCTTTAGTTCAACATCAAAACCATAATCTGGTGCGTATAGTTTAATGGCTTCAGCAACTTGAGCACCGTGCCACATCGCTTTTTTTGGAACGCAGCCCACGTTTACACAAGTACCGCCTAAGTGCTTTGCTTCTATTAATGCCACCTTGGCACCTCGCATCGCCGCTCGGTTTGCAGATGCGATCCCGCCGCTACCGCCACCGATTGCGATATAGTCAAAATGTTGAGCCATAAAAATTCCTCGCCAATTATTTGTTTTGCTTAAACCCTACTACTTTAAATAGCACAAGTGCACAACCGAAGACCGATATTAAGCAAAAATCTGTTCAGATACTTGTAAATGCGGTCATTCACCCTTATTTCAACCTCAATATTAGATTAGAAAATAAAGAGCGTGCCCATGAGTAACCCATTAATCGGGCTAGAAGGATTGCCTCCTTTTTCGAAAATTAAGCCTGAACATATTGTTGAAGCATTAAAATCTGCCATTGCGCACTGTCGTGAAACTATCGACACTGTTTTAGCACAACCAAGCTATACGTGGGACAGTTTTGTACTGCCTTTAGAAGAGTCAGACGATAAATTGAATCGTATGTGGTCACCAGTCTCACATATGCACTCAGTAGTAAATTCAGAAGCGTTACGTAAAGCTTATGATGAGTGTCTGCCATTAATTTCTGAATATTCTACTTATGTTGGTCAGCACCAAGGGTTGTATGAAGCCTATAAAGCGGTAAAAGAATCGGTTGAATTTGGTAACTTAACGATTGCTCAACAGACCTCTGTAGATAATGCCCTACGTGATTTCCAATTGTCGGGCATTGCACTTGAGCCAGTTAAGCAAAAGCGTTATGGCGAAATAGTGGCACGGCTGTCGGAGCTGGCATCAAAGTTTGGCAACAATGTAATGGATGCCACTCAGGCATGGCAAAAGCATATTACTGACGAGTCAGAATTAGCAGGGCTACCAGAGTCGGCTTTAGCGCTTGCCGCTCATACTGCTGAAGCCAAAGGATTAGAAGGCTGGGTATTTACGCTAGATTTCCCTTCATATCTTCCTGTGATGACTTACGCAGATAGCCAAATGCTCCGTGAAGAGGCTTATCGTGCGTTTGTAACCCGTGCTTCTGATCAAGGGCCTAATGCTGGAGAGTTTGATAACTCAGCGATTATGCATGAAGCACTTACACTTAGACACGAATTGGCTCAGTTGCTTGGCTTTTCTAGTTTTGCAGAAAAATCATTGGCAACTAAAATGGCTGAGACACCAGAGCAAGTGTTTAAGTTTTTAAACGACCTTGCCGCTAAGTCAAAACCACAAGCCGAGCAAGAAGTGGCTGAACTACGAGACTTTGCGAATAAAGAACACGGTGTAAGTGAGCTAAAACCTTGGGATTACGCATATTATGGCGAAAAGTTAAAACAAGCTAAGTATGCGATTTCTGACGAAGCGCTACGCCCGTACTTCCCTGAGCATAAGGTACTTGCCGGTTTATTTGAAACCGTGAATCGCCTGTTTGGGATCCGTGTGAGTGAAGTCAAAGACGTTGATACTTATCATCCAGATGTACGCTTTTTTGCTATTCATGATGATAAAGGTGAGCTGCGTGGTCATTTCTATCTCGACCTATATGCTCGTGAACATAAGCGTGGTGGTGCCTGGATGGATGACTGCATGGGCCGAAAAGTACGCGCAAATGGTGAGTTGCAGACTCCTGTCGCTTATTTAGTGTGTAACTTTAATAAAGCTGTTGGCAATAAACCTGCGCTATTTACCCATAATGAAGTAACCACTTTATTCCATGAGTTTGGTCACGGTATTCATCACATGCTAACGCAAGTAGATGCCGCGCCGGTTGCTGGTATTAATGGTGTGGCATGGGATGCGGTTGAGCTGCCAAGTCAGTTTTTAGAAAACTGGTGCTATGAAGAAGAAGCGCTGAACTTCATTTCAGGACACTATGAAACGGGTGAGCCGTTACCAAAAGAAATGTTAGACAAGTTACTGGCGGCAAAGAACTTCCAATCAGCCATGCAAATGCTGCGTCAGTTGGAGTTTTCGTTGTTTGATTTTCATATTCACGCAGACTTTGAGCCAAACACGGATTGCCAAATTCAAGCAACGCTTAATGCGGTGCGTGAGCGTACTGCAGTTGTTAAAGCGCCTGAGTTTAATCGTTTCCAACATAGCTTTAGCCACATTTTTGCTGGTGGCTATAGCGCGGGTTACTACTCTTATAAGTGGGCAGAAGTGCTGTCTGCGGATGCGTTTTCTAAGTTTGAAGAAGAAGGGATATTCAACCCACAAACCGGGCGTGAATTTATGTATCACATTCTTGAAAAGGGTGGATCGGAAGCGCCAATGGTGCTGTTTACCCGCTTCCGTGGTCGAGAGCCAAAAGTGGATGCGTTACTACGCCACAGCGGGATCGCCGCCTAGTTATATTTCCACTCTAAGCGCCTTCTTCTGAAGGCGTTTTTTTTGTCTTAGAAAGTGTGACTTTTTGTTAGCAAATTCAATATCTCTGACTATTCTATAAAGATATGAATTAATAGGGAAAGCCACATGACGAAACTGGTTCTTGCCATTGATGATGACAAACTCGTCCATCACATTGTTGATGAGGCGCTATCGCGGACATGCAAAATATTACATGCGAAAAATGGTGAGGAAGGCTTGCGGTTGGCTAAAAAATATCGTCCGGATATTATCTTGCTTGATGTCGAGATGCCAGGGCTGTCGGGCTTTGAGGTATGTGAGCAACTCAAAAAACTAGAGGACACTACAGAGATCCCTGTAATGTTTTTGTCTTCTCGTGCCGATATTTCAGAGCGAATGCGGGGCTATAACGCTGGTGCCGCAGACTATATAGTCAAACCTTTTAACGCTGAAGAGTTGTTAGCGCGTATTAATGTCCTTGATGACTATCGAAAAATCTCGTCGCAGCTAAAACAAGATGTACAGCGCGCTCAAACCACAGCTGAAATAGCCATGACTGACTCTGGTGATATGGGCCGTATAATGCGCTACGTTGGGCAGTCGTATCACGCGCATGATCTCAATACGTTGAGCGCTCATTTTTTAGAGTTTTTTATGCCGATGGAGCTCGATGTTGCGGTGGCTTTTTGGTATCACCAAGACGCGATGTTTTACTCCAGCGAGGGAGCGATCCAACCGATAGAGCAAGAGCTATTTGAGAAACACAAAGATAGCAGTCGTTTTGTTGATTTTGGTCGCAGAACCATAATTAACTATCCTAAAGTCTCTTTACTGATTAAGAACATGCCAGTGGACGATGTTGCCGTTTATGGTCGTTATAAAGATTTATTTCCGCACATACTGGAAGCCACTGATGCCAAAATCAGAGACATGGAAGTCAGTGAAGATGCACTTAAGAAAGTGGAGCATATAGGGCAAGTATTTGCTGAGCTAAGCGATCATTTAAGCGGCGTTGGCGATCATTACAGTGGCAAAGTTGCTGAGTTTCAGACGGTGCTGGAAAGCGACAAGCTTGCAGTCTTAGAACCAAGTGAAAGAGAACGGTTGCAAGAACTCTATGAGCATTTCACTTATTTAAGCGATGAGCTAACCATAATTAAATATAAGTTAGGAGAAGTGACTGAGGTACGCCAGCAGCTTATAGAGAGTTTAAACAAAATAGCGAAACCTTGGGGTGAGGATGAAGTGGCGTCGCAGGCTGATATTGAACTGTTTTAAGCCGCTGGATAATCAAAGACACTAGAAAGGGAAAGGGGTATACTGCCACGGTTGGTAACCCTTGGGAGCTTAGCTTGTATATTCACACCCCTTTTGAAGAAAACAGATCCTACCTAGATACGCTAACTAAGCTGTTTAATTTATCCGCGCTTAATATTAACGAGGCGGAGTTTCAATTGGTTTATGATGAGCTAGGCTTACAATTATTCAAAAAAGATGAACCAAAGCTCGGCGCTATCCGTGTTGATTTTGTGACTGGCGCAGTTGCTCATCGACGCAAATTTGGTGGTGGTAAAGGGCAAGCAATTGCAAAAGCGGTGGGCTTAAATAAAGGTGCTGTGCCTACGGTCTTGGATGCGACAGCAGGACTTGGACGCGATGCCTTTGTACTTGCGTCTATGGGTTGCAAAGTCGTGCTACACGAGCGTAACCCGGTAGTCGCAGCGTTGTTATACGATGGCTTGCAACGCGCCTATCAAGATGCTGAAATTGGCGAATGGGTACAGTCAACTATGCGACTGGAGTTTGGCTCCAGCCATGACTTGCTAGAGCAAGCAGGTTGGCGTCCAGATGTAGTGTATCTTGATCCTATGTTCCCGCATCGTGAAAAGTCAGCGCAAGTGAAAAAAGAAATGCGTGTATTCCAAGATTTAGTTGGCAATGACTTGGATGCGGACGCGCTTTTGCCTTTTGCTTTGCAGTTAGCCACAAAAAGGGTGGTGGTAAAACGTCCAGACTACGCTGGCTTCTTAAATGAAAAAACGCCAAGTATGCAAATAAAAACCAAGAAAAACCGCTTTGACGTTTATGTTAATGCCGCAATGAAATAGCACACTACTACCTGATTTAATTTTGTGCAGCAGATATCTAGATGGATATACGCAAAAAGTATGGTTTTGTACTATTGCACAGGAAAGGTAACCAGATTTAATCAAGTTGTCATAAATCCTTAATACTCTTGCGGAGCATTTTGATAAAGGGGTTGTGATTCTATGCGCGTGTCTACTTTTACTCGGTTATTGGCAATATTATTGACGACAGCGAGTATTCTACTTGGGGTGAGTCTGTTTTGGGCGAGCCAAGTATTAACTGAACTTGATGCGCAAGACGCCGCTTACAATCAAGTTAAAAATGCGGTGATCATCGAGCTTGAGGGTACAGTAGAAGATTACTTGAGTGCGGGCGATAGCCAGTATTTAAATAAGGCCGATGAACAAATCAAAGCATTACAGCAAAGTGTAGAGCAGTTGCCACCTGCACTTGCTGAGCAACTTAAAACTAAACTCATACAACTACAACAAGATATTGCAGGCAAATACCGTGCACTCGGCAAGCTTTCTGGTAACGAACTTGCGTTGTTAGATAATGCGCTTAGGCAAATGTCAGGTTCAGCATCGAGCCTCGTTAAGTATGCAATTAAAGCACAAGATAGTGCCGCCAAAGAATCCTACTTTAATCTTGCTTCAGACTACTTTAGCGAAGTCTCGAATTTGAGCTTATATACCTACCAATTAGTCATGGCTTACGAACAGCAGACCGAACAGAGTTTGATGTCGAGCTTAAGCCGGTTGCAGGATATTGCCGCGCGAATAGACCGACTCGAAAACTTAGGGGTAATGAGTGAGGTAGACGAAGACGAGCTATTTTTAGGTGCCGAAGCCGAAGATTTAGCGCTAGAAATAAAAGCGGAGCTTGTGAGCTGGCCTAAACGTTATGCCCGCGACTTAGAAAATACCTTACAGCAGTCGAAACAACGCCAAGCTGGCATGCTAGCACTGCGAGGTGATATTAAAGCAATCTCAGAGAATATCCTACAAGCAGAAACCAACTTAAAAACAGAGCAGGCTGACGTAAAAACCAATGTGTTTATGCTGTTTGGTGTGGCCATTGGGTTACTCGTACTCCTTGCGGGTGGTGTGTATTTTGTACAGTTCAATCAAGTGTTAACTCCGCTAAGACAACTACGCGATGGCTTTGCTCAGCTAATCGAAAGCAATGAGTTACGCAATATTGAAAGTAAAAACCAAGACACTGAAATTGGCGAAATTGCGAGTTACTTTAATCAGTTAATCGATAGGCAGCGAGCAGAAGCGGACGAACGCTCAGAAATGCTGAGTGTGATCAATACCTTTATGGAAGAGATGAACACTAACTTGGCGCAGATCTCTGCACAAGCTGGAGACACGTTTGAGCAGGTGGAGCAAAACCAAGCACAGCTTGACTCGCTTAGAGCGCTTGGGGCGGATGCCAATCAAATCAACGCGCAAGTTGCCGACAATGCCAATAACACCTTTGAAGCAATGACACAAAGTGTGTCCTATGCGGATGCTATGTTGAGCGCTTCATCGACCACACAAAAGCGGGTAGAGCAGGGACTGGAGAGCTTAAATGAATTACTTAATGGTGTTTCAGATGTGAGTAAAGTGATTGATATGATCAGCTCCATCGCAGAACAAACGAACCTACTCGCGCTCAATGCGGCGATTGAGTCGGCGCGCGCAGGTGAACATGGCCGCGGGTTTGCGGTCGTTGCGGACGAAGTACGAAAGCTTGCACAGCAAACACAAGCCTCACTGACTGATATCCACCAGCAATTAAATGTTTTGAGTGATAATTCAAACAAAGTATCGACACAAATCTCGGCTTTGGCTGATGAGGCACAGCAGCAAACTGGTCATGCACAAGAGTTGAAACGCAATTCAGAAGGTGTGGCAGAGAGCGCACAGAGCGCCAACCAAGTTGCCGCCCATGCAATGGATCTTGCCAATCAACAATCAGACCTCTTAGATACCTTTGGCCACGCTATGGATAGTATGAAAGGTCAGGTTAATAGCTCACATGAGCAAGTGCAACAAATCCAGCAAAGCCTTAAAGAGAAAATGCGGGAGATTAGGGGTACCTTAGGCCTGCGGTAATCAGGATTGTGCCGTAGGTCGAGATTTATTTCGACAGCATAAGCCAAAACGTAGGAGCCGCTTCACGCGGCGAGCAGTTACAAGATCGCGAGGTAAACTCGTTCCCACAAACTAAACTCGAAATAATTAAAAAAGGCCGCAAATGCGGCCTCTCGTTGGGGAAAGAAGACTCAATCAGAGCCTACTAATGTTTGCTTATGGCTTGTACTGCGCGTCTAACGTTAGGCCAGAGAACGTACGGTAAGCATTAACACTTAGGTGCCATGTACCCGCTTGCGGATTAGTGATTACACAAGTCTCGGTATTACCATTTTCATATGGACGACAGTCATAGCTGCTTGCTGTAGGTTGAGAGCCAAACTTAACGAATAAGTCAGCGTCACCTGAGCCACCAAATGTTTTCACGGTGAAGTCGCTCATACCCTCAGGCACTTCGATTGTGTAGTGCACCCACTGACCGCTTGACGCTGAAATATCTTCAACGGTACCGCCACCCGCTTGAGGGCCTCCTGTACTTGAGCCTGAAGTTGCAGCAACTAAGCTTACGCCTGAATAAGCTTTATAACCGTTAATCATTACATGGTATGTACCAGCTTGAGGTGCGTCAAAGCTACAAACTTCGGCATTACCGCCTTCATAAGGACGACAATCATAGCTGCTTGAAGTTGGTTGACTGCCAAGCTTTACATAAAGGTCAGCATCACCAGTACCACCGCTCATGGTGAAGGTAACATTGGTTTTACCTGCAGGTACATCAAAAGTGAAGAACTGATCACTACCAGCTGCACCACTTAAGCCTGTTTTCGCTACGCCATCTTCAAGCGTATTACCTGTAGGTGGTGTGACAACATCGCCTAAAGCTTCATTTACCGCAGCGGCTGCATCAACAACACCTGTACCACAGTTTGAACAGCTACCCGCGAAGCTGCGTGTAGTGTTTTTCAAGATAGTTTCTACTTCGTCAGGCGTAGCAGATGGTTTTGCTTGCTTGATTAGCGCTGCAACACCCGCAACGTGAGGTGCCGCCATAGACGTACCTTGTGAGTAGTGGTAGCTATCATTTGAAGGAGCACCAGAGCCTGAGTTATGGGTAGATAGGATACCTTCAGGATCATTCGCAAAACTTTGTGCGCCACCCGGAGCGGCAACGTCGATGTTTGCACCATAGTTTGAGTAATAAGCTCGGCTACCATCACGACCTACAGATGCTACGTTTACTACGCCATTACAGTTACCTGGGTTGTAGTTTGCTGAGTTATCGTTGTCGTTACCTGCCGCAATAACAATGACTGTACCGTTGTTACGTGCTTGGTTGATTGCATTTTGTGTAGTTGCGCTACATGCACCGCCACCACCTAAACTCATGTTGATAACATCAGCTGGGTTAGCATTTGCAGGCACACCAGATACCGAGCCGCCAGATGCCCATATGATGCCGTCAGCGATGTCAGAAGTTAAGCCACCGCATTTACCAAGAACACGTACAGGCACTACTTTAGCGTCGTAAGCAACACCAGCTACACCTTCGCCATTATTTGTTACTGCAGCAACCGTTCCCGCTACGTGCGTACCATGCCAGCTTGAGTCTTGATCTGCGCGTGGCACAGGTTGACCTGAAGAGTCAGTTCCACACTCACCGCGAGTGACCGCATCACCAGGGTCACGAGCATCGTTGTCACGTGCGCCACCATCGTTCGCAACAAAGGTATTAGAGATCATGTCATAGCCAGGCAGAATGTTGGCATCTAAGTCTAGATGTGGGCGATAACCTGTATCTAGTACCGCAACTACCACACCTTGACCTGTTGCTTTATCCCACGCAGCTGGGGCATTAATACCAGCAGCAGCTTCGTAGTAATGCCATTGATCGTTATAACGAGGATCGTTAGGCGTTGCGAATGGCTTTAGCATTTGGTCAATTTCGATGTATTCAACATTACCAGAAGCCATCACTTCGTTCATGAATGCTTGTGCTTCTTTTGCTGAAAGCTTTTTGTCAGCACGCATAACGTGGTGATTGCTAAGTGCCATTGGGCGTACGTATTGAGCGCGAGCACTCGCTTTACTGCTCTTAAAGCCTTGTACAAAGCTTTCTGCACGTTGTTGCATTTTAGCTGGAGCAAGATCCGCAGCTGAAAGGCCCATCATTTGCGAACCCGCATCTTTGTACTTGATGATGAACTGTGTACCAAGCGTGCTTTGTGATGATAGTTTTTGTGCCGTTGCTGCAAGCGCTGCATCTTGGCCGATTGATTGTGCTGGTGCGGCTGTAACTGCTGTTGCAGTGAATAATGCGCTCACTGCGACGCTTAGTGCAGCGCGCTTAAAGTTTTTATTGATTGTCATAATGTTTCCCTAGTTTCTAACTTGTTGTTCAGCTGTTAATAAAAAGCTGATGGTCAGTGAAAGTAAACTCCTAGTTAAAAAAAAGAAAGCGCTGTTTTGTTATTTGCACTAATTTTTTAGTTATATGTGGACGGATAAATGGCTATAAAAAATTCTTACTGTATTGTTTTTAATCAATATTTTTCATATTTGTGAGAGAGTGAATAAATTTCAGTTACATTGTAAATGACTGTAAACAAAATAGTGTTTTTAACTTTGTGAAGCATTTGTAGCCAGTAGAGTGGGAGTTTGGTTAGTGCTAAAGGTTGGTTTTATTTTACTATTCTAATCTTATTTTCTTGTTTTTTAAGGTTTAAGAAATGATAGCGCTGACATAATGTTTACAAGTGTTTGAAAGGTATGCGAGTTGCTTCTTCTATTCGTCGCTGTGATTAGATAAAGAATCTAGGTATAATTTTCGCTTGGTCGCGATTTTGCCGTTTAAAGCTAAACTGTTGGCAAAACGGTAAGTGTAGAAATCTTAGATAAAAAGTTGAGTGAGTTTATGCAACAAATAGAGGTAGTCGTTATCGGCGCAGGTGCTGCAGGGTTGATGTGTGCTGCACAGGCTGGATACCGAGGGCGACAAGTTGCAGTGGTTGATATGGGGAAAAAGCCTGGCCGTAAAATTTTGATCAGTGGTGGTGGCCGCTGTAACTTTACCAACGAAAATGCTTCACCTGCTAACTATCTATGTAAAAATCCACACTTTGTAAAGTCGTGTTTGAGCCGCTATACCCAACATGATTTTATTGAATTGGTAGACCGCCATGGCCTTGCTTATCACCATAAAACGCTTGGACAATTGTTTTGCGACAATAGCGCGCAAGAGATCGTAGATATTCTTCTTACCGAATGTGACTGGGCGGGCGTGTCACTCCATTTACGTCAAGAAGTATTAGCGGTTGAGCATCAAAGCGATGGCCGCTACTTAGTCAAAACCACAACTCAAACCTTCAACTGCGAGTCAGTGGTGATCGCCGCTGGTGGCTTAACCATGCCAAAACTTGGCGCAACGCCAATCGGCTACAAAATAGCGGAGCAATTCGGTTTAACGGTATTACCAACCACGGCAGCGCTTGTACCATTTACACTCCATGATCACGACAAAGCACGCTTTGATGGTTTGTCTGGTATTAGCGTAGATAGCCTAGTGACCAGCGAAAGCGGTATCCAATTTAGAGAAAATATTCTCTTTACCCACAGAGGCTTATCTGGCCCCGCAATTTTGCAGATCAGCTCATTTTGGAAAGCAGGAGAGTTTGTTAGCATCAATTTATTACCTGACTTAGATGTGCAAGCACAACTCCATGACTGGCGTAGTGAGCAAGGGCAAAAGAGCCTGAAGAACTTGCTTTCGACCATCTTACCAAAGCGCTTTATTGAGGCCTTAATCAGCGACGGCAGCATCCCAGATAAAAACGCCAACCAACTCAGCCACACAGAGATTGAAAAACTGACAGAAACCCTCACTAGCTGGAAAATAAAACCAAATGGCACAGAGGGTTATCGCACCGCAGAGGTTACGTTAGGTGGTGTAGATACCGACGAATTAAGCTCAAAAACTTTCGAAGCTAAAAAACAAAAAGGCCTGTACTTTATCGGCGAAGTAACCGATGTCACCGGATGGCTCGGGGGCTATAATTTCCAATACGCGTGGAGCTCCGGGTGGGCATGCGGGCAGGCTTGTTAGCCCAAATCACGATCAAAAGCGGCTATAGATTGAAATAAATTATAGCTTATCAAAAGAAAGGCTTTTACCAATTTAAAAGGACACTAAGCATATACTTAGTGTCCTTTTTGTTGTTAGTTATCACGTCATACTGGCTTTGCCTACCAATTGCGCCTCTGGATAGGCTTCAATGGTTTCGGCTTCGCCACGGTGATCGCTGGCTAACTTTTCATAAAGTAGCGGTAAGACAATCAAAGTGAAGAAAGTACCAATGAGCATGCCTGCGACTAAGATAATACCTATGCTGTTGCGCGCTTCTGCGCCTGCACCGGTTACCAATACCAACGGGAAGTGACCAAGCACGGTTGCACCTGTGGTCATCAGTATGGGTCTTAGACGTGTGGCCGCAGCCCCTTTTACCGCCTCAAATTTCGATTTACCTTCAAGCTGTAAGTGGTTCGCAAATTCAACAATCAAGATGCCATTTTTGGCGATTAAACCGATGAGCGTAATTAGGCCGATTTGGCTGTAAATGTTGACGGTCGTGAGTGATAAAAACGGTAGCATCAATGCACCTGCGAGTGCCAAAGGTGCGCAGCCGAGTAGTACCACGAGCGGATCTCTAAAGCTGTTGAACTGGATCGTCAGTAAGAAAAACACCACTATCATCGCAAACAGGAGTACGCCAACCATGGTGTTGCCTTCTTTTCTTAGCTGTCTTGATTCGCCAGCGTAGTCAATTGAGTAGTGACTCGGTAAGACGTCTGCTGCAATTTCTTCAACCTGTGTGAGCGCTTGCTCTTTGGTTATGTGCGGTAGTGTGCCTGCCAATATTCTAAACGAGTTTTGCTGATTGAATGAGCCAAGCACTCTCGGGCTTGTAAAGGTGCGTAAGGTGGCAAACGCTGAAATCGGAATAAGATCGCCAGCATCCGTTCTTACTTGCATATTAAGAATGTTCTCAGGATTGTACCTTTCGCCATCGCCGACAATGGGAATGACGCGGTAGGCTTTGCCTTCTTTGTTGAAGTAGTTGGCAAAATTATTCGACATATAAATGCTAAGTTGCTCGTTTACCGACGACAAGTTTAGACCTAAGTCAGCAACCAGCTCTCGGTCGATTTCAAGCTCGGCTTGCGGCAAGTCGATTTTTAGGTCGGTATTGACGAACATAAAGCTGCCACTGGCGGTTGCGCGTTGAATAATCTCATCAGCGTACTGCTTCATCGCGGTTGGGTCGTCACTGGCACGGAATACTACTTCAACGTCAAACTGCCCTGCGGTAGGAAGCGATGCCGGTAGAATAGGGAATAAACTTAGCCCAGTCACGCTGCCTAACCGGCCGTATAGATCGTATAGTAAGTCGTGCACTGAGTTTTCTCGCTCATCAAATGGTGCAAGCTCTACACCACCAAAACCTGCTGCTGCCGTAATAATCTGCCAAGTAAACTCAGCGCCTTCAGTGGCGTTCATGACCTCGGCAGTGTCATTCATTTTCGCTGAGGTATAAGCTTGAGAAGACTCAGGTGGTGCTTCCACTACGACTTGGATACTGCTTTGATCTTCGATAGGGGCTAGCTCTTTTTGTGATAACAGGTAAAACGGCACCGACAATAAAGAGAACACGATAGCGACAAAAAAGACCTGTGGACGCCACTTAAACAAGGTATCGAGTGCACGAAAGTAGAACGCTTGTAATCGATCAAAATAGCCATTGACCTTTTGCGTTAATTTACCTTCTTTACCGCCTTCGGGATTAACGTAAGCACTCATGATGGGCGATAAGGTAATAGCAACCAGTCCAGAAATTAATACCGCAATGGCTAGGGTGAACGCGAACTCTCTGAATAAGAACCCCGTTAAACCTGTTAAAAAGCCGATTGGCGCGTAGACCGCAGCAAGGGTCAGCGTCATGGCAATTATTGGGACGAGTAATTGACGTGAACTGATAAGCGCGGCTTGTAATCTGGGTTTGCCTTCGCGCATATGACGCGCAACGTTTTCAACCACCACGATGGCATCATCCACTACTAAACCAACAGAAAGCACGATAGCCAAAATAGTCAGTAGGTTGAGTGAAAAGCCCATTGCTGAGATCACCGCGATTGCGCCTAAAATCGAGATAGGAATGGTAACCAGCGGCACCATGGCGGTTCTAAACGAGCCCATCATCGCGAGCACAACAATCCCCACGAGTAGGACGGTTTCCCCAAGCGTGGTGAAGATTTCTTTTATGGAATCACGCATATAAAGCGTGCCATCGTAGCCAATTCTTAGATGCATGCCGTCGGGTAAGATGGTATTAATCTCATCAATTTTTTTATACAGCGCGTCACCAATATCGATTTCATTGGCACCTGGTAATGCCCACACCGCTAAGAATACTGTATCGTGGTCATCAAGGCGTGCGGTTACCATGCCTTCGGCTTCACCGAGTTCTACCGTGGCGATGTTACCGAGCTTGAGTTGCGTGCCATCGATTTCTTTTACCACTAGGTTGTTAAAATCGGCTACCGTTTTTAACGAGGTATTGGCCATTAGGTCGATGCGTTGTCTGTTATTTTCACTGTAACCTAAGGTGGCAATGGTGTTGTTTGCTTGTAGTGCGGCAAATACGTCGCTAGCACTTACGCCATAGATAGCGAGTTTTTCGGTATCGAGCCAAATTCGCATTGCTGGATCGCGGCCACCTTCCAGCGTCACTTTTTGTACACCGGGAATATCAGACATAGAAGGGACAACATTTCGGATCAAATAATCGCTCACGTTATTACGTGGCAGACCTTGAGATTCCACATCGAGATAGAATACCGCATATGGGCTGTCGGCGCGTACGATTTGAATGGCTGGATCTTCCGCTCCGCTGGGTAACTCAAACTTAATCTGGTTTAATCGGGTGGTCAGCTCAGCCAAGGCATCGGTGGTACTATGATTAAGTTCAAGCCAAGCGGTAACTTTGCTAAGTCCCGAGGTAGTTATCGAGTCTACATAGTCGACGCCAGGAACAGTAGAGGCCACTCGCTCGATTGGCTCGGTAACATAGCCTTTAACGACGTCTGCGGCAGCGCCTGTATAGACAGTGTTGATCACCAGTGAGGCACTTTCTATTTTTGGATATTGCTGCACCGATATATCTCGGGCGGCATTAAAACCCGCTAGCACAATAAGCAATGACACCACGATCGCCAGTACCGGCCGGTTAACAAAAATATCCATGATAGACGGCTTATTTTCGTGTAATGCGCTCATTACTGGCCTCCGTTATTGCCATCAACAGCGGCAACCTGATCGGTATAAACCAATAAGTTTTCTTGTAGCTTAAATGCGCCTTCAGCAGCAATAAATTCACCACCACGCAGGCCAGATAGTACAAGTTGCTGATCGTTTACTTTATCGCCTAAAGTAATTTTTACTGGTTTTGCTCGCCAGTTTTGGCTGTCGTCCTTTTCAAGTACATAAACAAACTCGCCAAAGTGATTGCGCGTAATTGCATTGGTTGGCACAACTGCGGCGTTCACAATCTCGGTTGGTACATTGACTAACACCATTTGATTGTGGCTGAGTGTGCCATTGCTGTTTTGTAGCTCAGCACGATAACTTTGTTGACGCGATGCGACATCGACCATTGGCATTTTGGCTGATACGCGAGCAGGCTTTTGGCCGCTGGCATTAGAAATTGCCACGCTAACGCCTTCGCCTAAGTTAGGTTGTGGTAAGGTTTGTGGAATTTTGAAATCCACCCAAATGCTGTCGTCTAACCCAACCAGGAAAGTGATTTCGCTATTGGCATCAAGTAATTGACCAACCTGATATTGCTCTAACCCCGTTTGACCCGAGTAAGGTGCACGAATGGTTTTTTTCTCGATTAATGTGGTTAGTCGTTTTACGTCTGCCAGATTAATTGCCACCTCGGCTTCGGCTTTGTCCACCTCATCTGGGCTGATCCGCTTTTGTTCTAGTAATTTGGCAACCCGTTGATAGGTTGATTTAGCAAGCTTTACTCGAGCTTTAGCCGCTAATAGATTCGCCTCATCAATGCTGCTATCTAAGCGTAGTAATACTTGGTTCGCTGCTACTTGCTCACCGGGCTGAAAACCGACGTAAGTGATAAGACCTGGATACTCGTTACTAATGGTGACGGTGCGCTTGGCATGGAGCTGACCTACAACCTTAACCGATTTAATATGCTCAGTGGTTGATACATACGTGCTTTTTACCGAAGCCGAGGGCTCTGGGAAAGATTCCCCAAAGGCGATCGCCGCTTGGATTTGTGTAAACTTCACAAATCCAAGGCTGGTAATAACGATGAGAATGATGACAACGGCCATAAGCCAACGTTTGATGTTCATTGTGATTTCCTTAAGTTAACGAAGCTCGAGCGCTTGCAATTCTTTCTCTATACGTACCAGAGAGTCTTGAGTGATAGGTTGTTGCCATGGATAACTGTTAAGTAGCCTCACCGTGCTGCGAATAACAGGATCATTAAGCTCAAGTGGTGTGAGCAATGAAGCTGTGCCCTCAACAATTTGCTTAGTTTGTTGCAAGCGCAGTACTTGCTCATATCCCACGGTAAGCGCCCAGCCGGTGATGATAATTTCTTCTATCATGTCGTGTAGATCTGGTGTAGCTTGCAACTCACCTGCTTCAATGCCATCAATTAGCGCTTGTTTAAACACGTTTTCACAGCCACCACAGGATTCGATAATTTTATTGGTCCAAAACTCAGAAGCCCTTTTAATCACCGCCTCATTGGTAGAGTAGGACTGCAATTCATAATCAAAAGAGAAGCGTTTTAGCTTTTGTGGCGAGATAAGACACACCGCGAGCATGCGTTCTGGCGTGCTAAGTGGTAAGGATAACACTTGCTTAAAAACACTGGATGTATGGGTAAAAGACTCATAGGCCAGCGCCATTACTAGGTCTTCTTTAGTCTGCACAAATTTATAGATTGAGCCCATAGACAATCCTGCAAGCAAAGAGACCTTTGCCATTGTAAAGTCAGTGACTGAAGACTCATTAATGCATTGTTCCGCAGCGTTTAAAATCATGCGTTGCTGGGTTTCTTTATCATACTTAGGTGCCGGTGCCATCGTTTCTCCTTAGAGTTTGAACCTTATTCGAATGGTATTCGAATAAGGTTCAATTATAGAGAGCATTTTTAAAAGTGCAATAAGTAATCAGGGGGGCTTGTTTGAAAATGCGATTTAAAGATATCAAAGGGAGTAGAATGAATGCGCTGTACGGCGTTCCTCTGAAAGAACGCCACGCTAATTAACCAAAGCTCAGGTTAATTATTTAGTGATTTAAAATCCAGCTTTTAACTGGCTTTAACCACTCGTCTCTCGGGAGATAAAAAGCGCCGTGTTCCTTACCGGTTGAAATCGAAAGCTCTGTAAAGCTTTTGAGGTTTGCAGAGCGTGCTTTCACAAAATCGCAAGAACCCACTTGATCTGAGGTTTCGTAAACCGACAACACCTTGCCGTAGAGTTTAATCTCGGTTTTACTTTTGATAAGCCCAGCGCAGCCTGCTAGTACCACGTAGTGAATGGCATCATTTTTTAATGCATCACTTGCCATTATCGTTAACGCGCCACCGCGAGAAAACCCCACGAGTGTAATGTTGCTGGCGCTGACGCCCGCGTCCAGTAACTTGTGAACCTTGCTAACCAAGGTTTTTGTATACGCTTCTGGTGCGACGCCTTTAGGGCGATGCTCAGCAATTAGCGTATAGGCATCATCACTTAATGCCTGTTTGATGGCTGGAAAGTCATATTTACCCCAGCGCTTATGAATAGGGGTTTCATTATCACCTTCAACGATATAGCCATGAGAGTAAAAAACATATTTGGCAGATGAATTAATCTGCTCTGGTACATCTGGGTAAACTGCTTTTGCTGAGGCGATCGACGCCATGCAAGCAGCAAATGAGGTGCATACAGCACGTAGTAAACGATTCATTTTTGAGTTTTTTTAGTTGATGTAGAGAGATGGTAGCCAAGCTTTGATAAAAGAAGCAAGCGTAGCGCGATGGGTTATTTTGTATGAGAGAGTTGTGAGAACGAGTTTATTTTGTGGGATCCGGCTCATTGTGTGGGAGCGAGTTCACCTCGCGATCTTTTAATTGCTCGCCGCGTAAAGCGGCTCCTACCAGAGTGGCTTATTTTATGGGAGCAGGTGCATTGTGTGGGAGCGAGTTCACCTCGCGATCTTTTAATTGCTCGCCGCGTAAAGCGGCTCCTACCAGAGTGGCTTATTTTATGGGAGCAGGCGCATTGTGTGGGAGCGAGTTCACCTCGCGATCTCTTAACTGCTCGCCACGTAAAGCGGCTCCTACCAGAATGGCTCATTTAGTGGGAGCGAGTTCACCTCGCGATCTTTTAATTGCTCGCCGCGTAAAGCGGCTCCTACCAGAGTGGTTCATTTTGTGGGAGCGAGTTCACCTCGCGATCTTTTAATTGCTCGCCACGTAAAGCGGCTCCTACCAGAATGGCTCATTTAGTGGGAGCGAGTTCACCTCGCGATCTCTTAACTGCTCGCCGCGTAAAGCGGCTCCTACCAGAGTGGTTCATTTTGTGGGAGCGAGTTCACCTCGCGATCTCTATATCATTTGGCGCTTCAGGCTTACGCCATGGCTAGTTCACTCTTATCACCCATCCAGCGCCAGATAATCGGGTCAACAATATCGCTGTGGTTTTTTAGCACGGTAAAAGCGAGGCTTCTCACTTGCGGTAATAAATGTTTATCACGGCTAAGATCGGCAATTTTTAGCTCCGCCAATCCAGTTTGTTTTGTACCAAGCACTTCACCCGGGCCACGGATCTCAAGGTCGCGCTCAGCGATGACAAATCCGTCGTTACTTTCTCTAAGCACCCCCAAACGCTTTTGCGCAGTGACCGACAGTGGTGCATGGTAAAGCAGTAAACAATGTGATGCGATTTGCCCACGACCAACACGGCCGCGCAATTGGTGAAGCTGCGCCAGACCCAAGCGCTCAGGGTTTTCAATGATGATAAGGCTAGCATTGGGTACATCCACGCCCACTTCAATCACGGTAGTGGCAACCAGCACATGGGTATGACCTTGTTTAAATTCGTCCATGATGGTCTGTTTTTCTTGGGCTTTCATGCGACCATGCACCAGCGCAATATTAAGTTCTGGCAAGGCTTCGGCAAGTGCTTTGGCAGTGTCTTCTGCGGCTTGGCATTGTAACGCCTCCGACTCATCTATCAGCGTACATACCCAGTAAACTTGGCGCTTATCTTCAACACAGGCCTTTTGTACTTTTTTGATCACTTCATTGCGTCTGGTGTCTGGCACGGCGACGGTTGTGATTGGTGTTCTGCCCGGTGGTAGCTCGTCGATAATTGAGGTTTCAAGATCTGCATAGGCCGTCATTGCCAAGGTTCTCGGGATTGGGGTTGCGGTCATCACTAACTGATGCGGATAGCAATCGCCAAACTTTCCCTTTTCTCTCAGCGCTAGGCGCTGATGCACACCAAAACGATGTTGCTCGTCGATAATGATAAGCGCAAGGTTAGAAAACTGTACTTGCTCTTGGAATAACGCATGGGTGCCAACCACCATCTGTGCTTGCCCTGAAGCAATACGCTCAAGCGCATGAGTGCGTTCCTTGCCTTTGGTTTTACCACCCAGCCATACGGTTTCTATGCCCATAGGTTCAAACCAATTAAGGAAGTTGATGCCGTGTTGCTCGGATAGGATCTCAGTGGGTGCCATCAATGCTACTTGATAACCCTGCGCGATAGCCGTTAACGCACTAAGCGCTGCCACAAGCGTTTTTCCTGAGCCAACATCCCCTTGCACCAATCGCATCATGGGGTAGGGATGTTGTAAATCGCCTTTGATCTCTGCCACTACTCGGCTTTGGGCATTGGTGGGGGCAAATGGCAAGGCCGACAAAAACTGGGCTTCAAGTAGATTGGTGGGCGGTAGTGCAACCGCTTTTACCGCTTGGCCTTTTTGCCTAAGCTTAAGCAAGCTGAGGTTTTGCGCCAATAACTCTTCAAACGCTAAGCGTGCTTGCGCGGGGTGTTGCCCAAGCTCTAATTGCGCTAAATCCACTTCCTGTGGTGGACGGTGCAGTAATAACAGCGCTTCTTTTAGGCTTTGCTGCGATGGTCGATATTGAGCTGGTAAATAGTCTGGTACATCATATTTGCGTAGTAACTCAACGGCTTGATCGGCAATTGCCCGAATGCTCAGTTGCTTTAATCCTTCGGTGGTAGGATAAACTGGGGTAAGCGTCGCAAGGCTCGGATCGCTCGGTGCAGAGCGCGTCTCTTTAATACTGTATTCTGGATGCGCCATTTCAAAGCCATAATGACCGCGGCGAACTTCACCAAAACAGCGGATCACTTTGCCCGCTTGCATGGCATTTTTTTGTGCCGCATTAAAGTTGAAAAAGCGCAGCGCGATCCGCCCCGTCCCATCATTAACATAACACACCAACATGCGGCGTTTGCCTTGCGTGATTTCGCTGCGTTCAATCTCGGCTTCAATACTGACATGGCTATGCGCTTGCAGCTCGCAGATAGGATAGGTGCGCGCACGATCTTCGTAGCGTAGCGGAAGGTGAAATAACATGTCTTGCACCGATTGAATGCCAAGTTTGGCCAAACGCTCGGCCGCTTTTGGGCCTACGCCTTTTAATTCGGTGATTGGATAAGTGGCCAAATTTGGTGTCGACATGCTAATCCTCTAGCGCGATCCGCGTTATTTATTTCTTCTGCGTAAACTTAAGAATGTCCCAAAAAGCGTCGTCTGCAACGATTTCACCGTGCTCATCAAGTGCCGGGTAAGGTAGCCCTTTTTCGCGACAGCGGGTTGCAATGATTGGATGACATCCTTCAAATAGTAACTTATGTTTTACCACAGGATCCATCATGTCTGTACGTTTGTACAGTCCTACTGCATCTCTTTGGCGCTGCGCTTCGTATAAAATAAGCGCTGCAGCAACAGACACATTGAGTGATTGCACCATACCTTGCATTGGGATCACGATGTGCTGATCCGCATGCTCAAGTGCGCGCTCTGAGATCCCTAAACGCTCTTGCCCGACAATAATAGCGGTAGGTTTGGTGTAATCAATTTCACGAAAATCAACGGCGCTATCGCTAAGGTTGGTTGCTAATAATTGTACACCTGGGTTTTGTTCACGAATTGTCGCAACAGCTTGGTCTATATCCTCATGCATATGGGTTTCAACCCAATTTTTGCTGCCGCCAGAGGTATTGTTTGTTAACCGTCTTTGATCTTGTGGCCATACTGCGTGTACGTGGTGACAGCCAACCGCATCTGCGGTACGCACAATCGCTGACAGATTATGGTGCTTATGCACTTCATCTAGGCACACTGTGAGGTCGGTTTGGCGTCTATCTAATACGCTTTTTACACGATGGAATCTATTCTCAGCCATCTACTTACTACTCTAATCAAAAAATTCCCGCGATTATAACAAAAAAGAAGCTAGGGCATAACGGTGCGCTGAATTGGGTTTTGCAGTGAGATCAGCGTTTCGGTTGACTGGATAGACTCAATGGTCTGCACTTTATTAATAAGCACATCCTGAAGGTGGTCGATGGAGCGCGCCATCACTTTGATAAATATGCTGTAATTGCCTGTGGTGTAGTAAGCCTCAACAACTTCTTCAAATTCCTTTAAACGTGCGATGGCTCCCGGGTAGTCGCCGGCGTGTTTTAAGTTTATTCCGATAAAACAGCAGACATCATAACCAAGTCGTTTGGCATTAATGCTCACTTGAGTCCCTTCAATGATCCCCGCTTGCTTCATTTTTTCGACCCGAACATGGATGGTACCGGCGCTAACAGCAAATCTTTTTGCTAATTCCGCGTAGGGCGTTCGTGCATTTTCTTTTAAAGCGTGAAGGATGGATCTATCCAGATTGTCGATCTCATAATTTTCCATGTAAATATCCATTAACAATTGTCGTTTATATAAAATTTATAGCATATTTTTGATGAAAATAATTATGTAAAGGTGTTTTTATTGCGGGTTATTGATGTTTGTGTCGGTTTCTTTAAATATAGACTCAACAAAACGACAAATTCGGGAATGAGGACCTAACCATGTTGAGCAAGTATCAAGAGACACAAAAACAGATAGCACGAGTAAAACAAGTATTTTCAGCACAGCTAACCGAGCAATTGGGTTTAGTTGAAGTACAAGCGCCTATTTTGGCGCGTTTGGGCGACGGTATTCAAGACAACCTAAGTGGCCACGAGCAGGCGGTGCAGGTAAAAGTGAAAACGCTACCGGATGCGCAGTTTGAGGTAGTGCATTCACTTGCTAAGTGGAAGCGCAAAACACTAGGCGATTATGGTTTTGCTAAAGGCGAAGGCCTCTATACGCACATGAAAGCGCTACGCCCTGACGAAGATAAGCTATCGCCAATCCATTCTGTCTATGTGGATCAGTGGGACTGGGAAAAGGTGATTTGCGAAAACAGTGAGCGTTCGCTGGCAAAACTAAAAGAAACGGTAGAAACCCTTTATCGCTCAATTAAAGCAACGGAAAAAGTGGTTGAGGATGAGTTTGGCATTGCGGCATTCCTTCCTGAGAAAATTACCTTTGTGCACAGCGAAGAATTACGCACTATGTATCCAGATTTTACTGCCAAGCAACGTGAAAAAGCGATTGCCCAAGAATATGGCGCGGTATTTTTAATTGGCATTGGTGGTGAGCTTGGGGACGGTAAGATTCATGACGTTCGCGCGCCGGATTATGACGATTGGTCAACGCCAACATGCGATAAATACCAAGGACTTAACGGTGATATTTTGGTGTGGAACCCGGTGCTAGAAGATGCATTTGAAATCTCATCAATGGGCATTCGTGTTTGCCCTGATTCGCTTGCAAGACAGCTTAAATTAACCGATGACGAAGCACGCTTGAGTTTAGATTGGCACCAACAATTAGTAGCGGGCGAATTACCACAAACCATTGGGGGTGGTATTGGCCAATCGCGTTTAGTGATGTTGCTGTTGCAAAAGCAGCATATTGGTCAGGTACAAGTTGGGGTATGGCCTGAAGAAGTACGTAGCAGCGTAGCAGATTTGCTTTAAACAGATCGCGAGGTGAACTCGTTCTTACGGGGTGAATACCTTGGTAGGAGATGCTTTACACGGCGAGCTCGTTCCTACTGGGTGAATACTTTGGTAGGAGCCGCTTTACGCGGCGAGCAGTTAAAAGATCGCGAGGTGAACTCGCTCCTACTGGGTGAATACTCTGGTAGGAGCTGCTTTACGCGGCGAGCGGTTAAAAGATCGCGAGATGAACTCGCTCCTACTGGGTGAATGCCTTGGTAGGAGCAGCTTCACGCGGCGAGCTGTGAAGAGATTGCGAGGTGAACTCGCTCCTACTGGGTGAATATTTTGTTAGGAGATGCTTTACGCGGCGAGCAGTGAAAAGATCGCGAGGTGAACTCGCTCCTACTGGGTGAATACCTTGGTAGGAGATGCTTTACGCGGCGAGCAGTGAAAAGATCGCAAGGTGAACTCGTTCCTACTGGGTGAATACTCTGGTAGGAGCCGCTTCACGCGGCGAGCAGTTAAAAGATCGCGAGGTGAACTCGCTCCTACTGGGTGGACACCTTGGTAGGCGCTGCTTTACACAGCAAAATAACATTCTGTTTTAGAGGAATAAATTTAGCACAGTGATAGGTTTCTGGGTTACTCACAACGCTGAATTTATTCCTCGACTTTTCCTTATTCTCATCCCTAGTGTATTCTTATACGTTACTCGGTATAATGCCCGCTTTTAGCTCTGCGGCAGACTTGAGTAAACCAATATTACTCGGCCGGTACTTATTGTTGAGAATGACTATGACATCACCTACACGCGGTAATCTGTTTATCCTTTCTGCGCCTTCTGGTGCGGGTAAATCAAGTTTAATCAAAGCGTTATTGGAAAAGCACGACGATATTAAAGTGTCGGTGTCTCACACTACGCGTGCTCCTCGTCCAGGCGAAGAAAACGGCGTACATTACCATTTTGTCTCGGTTGATGAATTTAAGCAGCTGATCGATAAAGGCGATTTCTTTGAGTGGGCGCAAGTATTCGAAAATTACTACGGCACTTCAAAACAAGCGATAGAAGATCAGCTTGCCGCTGGTATTGATGTGTTTTTAGATATCGACTGGCAGGGTGCGCGTCAGGTGCGTGAGTTGATGCCTGAAGTAAAGACCATCTTTATTTTACCTCCTTCAACTGCGGAGCTAGAAAAGCGCTTAAATGGTCGTGGTCAAGACTCTCAAGAAGTAATCGCAGGTCGCATGGCTGAAGCGAAATCAGAAAGCTCACACTACAACGAGTTTGACTATATTCTTGTCAATGATGACTTTGAGCAAACACGCGGTGAGCTTGAACATATTGTGATTGCCGCAAGACTTGAGCAACAAGCACAGTCTATCCGTCATCAAGCGCTTATCGCTGACTTGCTAAAATAATTACTTTTAAACCTGAGGTTTTTTAACCATCAATACTTGGCGAAAGGCTAGACATACAGTAAACTAGCCTTTTGCATAATGAACTGAATTTGGAGTGCTTCGATGGCTCGCGTAACTGTAGAAGATGCAGTAGATAAAATTGGTAACCGCTTTGACTTGATTTTAGTAGCAGCGCGTCGCGCTCGCCAAATTTCTGTAGGCGGTAAAGATCCTATGGTTGATGCTGAAAACGACAAGCCAACCGTAATCGCGCTACGTGAAATTGAGCAAGGTTTTGTCACCACTGACTCGCTTGATATTATCGACCGTGAAGAGCAGCAGCATCAAGAAGCTGCAGAGCTTGCTGCAGTAGCTGCAATCGTTGGTGGCAATCGCTAATCCAACCACTGTCTAGATTCAATAATGCCAGCTTTTTTGCTGGCATTATTGTTTTATAGCAATTGAAATTAAGCAAATTGGTATAAATCGCCAGCACATTACACAACGCGTAACGCCTTTAACTTCCTAACAAGTAGCATAAATTGTTCATTGGCATTGCTGGTGTTTCATCGTATATTCTTAAGTAACTAGCTTGTAACCCGTTTTATACTCGCCGAGTATAGCTTCTCTGAAACATTGGAGTGTGAATGTATCTGTTTGAAGGCCTCAAAAAGAAAATCTCAGAATATTTGTCACCAGAAGACGTCGATTTGGTGCAAAAAGCCTATGTCGTGGCCCGTGAGGCACACGAGGGACAGACGCGCTCTAGCGGTGAGCCCTATATCACTCACCCAGTAGAAGTAACCCAGATCCTTGCGAGCATGAGGCTTGATCATGAAACACTCATGGCTGCGCTTATGCACGATGTTATTGAAGATACTGACTTTAGCCAAGACGACTTAGCGGAGATCTTTGGCGATACGGTCGCTGAGTTGGTGGAAGGGGTGTCAAAGCTCGATAAACTGAGCTTCAAAGATAAAAAAGAGTTCCAAGCCGAAAACTATCGTAAGATGATCATGGCGATGACGCAGGATATTCGTGTCATCCTTATTAAACTTGCAGACAGAACGCACAATATGCGAACGCTAGGTGCTTTGCGTCCTGACAAGCGTCGTCGAATTGCCCGCGAAACATTAGAGATTTATGCACCAATTGCAAACCGCCTTGGTATTCATGATATTAAAAATGAGTTAGAAGATCTCGGGTTTCAGGCGTTATATCCAATGCGCTATCGTGCGTTACGTTCAGAAGTCGCCAAAGCACGTGGTAATCGTAAAGAAGTGATCAGCAATATTCAGTCTGAGATTGAATCTAGATTGGAAGAAGCGGGTATTCAAGGCTCAGTAAAAGGCCGTGAAAAGCACTTATACAGTATTTACCGCAAGATGCTAAATAAAGAGTTGATGTTTAACGAGGTAATGGACATTTACGCCTTTAGGATCAATGTCGACAACCTAGATACTTGCTACCGTGTGCTAGGCGTTGCACATAATTTATATAAGCCAATTGAAACTCGTTTTAAAGACTATATTGCCGTACCGAAAACCAACGGTTACCAGTCGCTTCATACGTCGCTGGTCGGCCCGCACGGTATTCCGGTAGAAATCCAAATTCGTACTCATGATATGGATCATATGGCGGATAAAGGGGTAGCAGCGCACTGGATGTATAAAAAGTCAGGTGATAATGCCGGCCATACCGCGCAGCAGCGTGCGCGTCAGTGGATGCAAAGCTTGCTTGAGCTACAGCAAAGCGCAGGCTCGTCTTTTGAATTTGTGGAAAACGTTAAAACCGAATTATTCCCAGAAGAAATTTACGTCTTTACGCCAGATGGACGTATTGTCGAGTTACCAATGGGGGCGACGGCAGTTGACTTTGCCTATGCCGTGCATACCGATGTGGGTAATACCTGTGTAGGTGCTCGTGTAAACCGTAAGCCTTATCCTTTGAGTAAAGCGCTCGATACCGGCCAAACGGTCGAGGTTATTACTAGCTCAGGTGCACACCCTAACGCTACTTGGCTGAATTTTGTGGTAACGGGTAAAGCACGCCTTGGGATCCGCAATTATCTCAAGAGCCAACAAGAAGAAGAAGCGATCCAACTAGGCCGCCGTTTACTCGACTCGGCACTGGGTGAGTATAAGCTAGATGATATTGCTCAAGAGCAAATCGACAACGTACTTGAAGAGCATAACCTCAATACCTTGTTGGAGCTGCTGGTTGAGATTGGCTGTGGCAATATCATGAGTGTATTGATAGCGAAGCGTTTACTGCAAGATGATAATGCGGTAGAAGATATTGCTAAACGTGCTAAAGCCGCGATAATCGGAACAGAAGGCATGTTGGTAACCTATGCTAAATGTTGTCGTCCTGTGCCGGGTGACGCTATCACAGCATATATGAGCCAAGGTAAAGGCCTAATGGTTCACCGCCAAGAATGTAAAAATATTAAGGGTTGGCGCAACGAGCGTTCGAAGTACTTCGTCGTGAAGTGGGAAGACAACCCAGAGAAAGAATATATAGCAGCGCTGCGTGTGGAAATTATTAACCACCAAGGTGCGTTGGCTAAATTAACCAATGTGGTTGCGACGACTCAAGCTAACATTGTCGAAATCGCAACGGACGAAAAAGAAAGTAATTTATACGTGATTGATTTAGGTATTACCGTGAAAAACCGAATTCATGTTGCTGATATTATGCGCCGAATTCGAGTGATGCCAGATGTACAACGCGTGTATCGTAAAAAATAAAGGAACATTAATGAACAAAGCTATTATTTCAACAGATAAAGCGCCAGCTGCAATTGGCACATACAACCAAGCGGTAAAAGTTGGTACTGCTGTCTATTTATCTGGCCAAATTCCATTGGTACCAGAGACGATGGAATTTATTTCTGAAGATTTTGCAGAGCAAACGCACCAAGTGTTCAAAAACCTTATCGCAGTATGTGAAGAGGCTGGTGGCGAGTTACAAGATATGGTTAAGGTTAATATCTTCCTAACTGATCTGAGTAACTTTGCAACGGTCAACGAGATCATGGCTCAGTATTTTAGAAAGCCATACCCAGCTCGTGCTGCAATTGGTGTAAAAGAACTACCAAAAGGCGCACAAGTTGAGATTGATGGCATTATGGAGTTGCCTTCAACTAACTAACCTCAGGTTAACTAATAGTTAGATATATTTCTTCGCTCCAGTGTCAATCGCTGGAGCGGCTTTTCATAAAGCCAACACAGTCCACTCATTTTCCCCTCGCTTTACATTACAGGAAGTCCCATGACCGCAGCCAGCGCACTTACTAGCCGTGCATTGAAATTAAAAGCAAGTACTGCTGATCTTCATGACAGTATAGATAGCAGCATTATGGCAAAAGACCCGTTCGCCAGCATTGAGCGTTATCTCCAGTTTTTGACTCTTCAGTACCTGTTTCTTAAAGATGTCGCTGCATTATATGATCACCGTGAACTCTCTATGCATATTGACGATCTCAAATCGCGCCGACGGCTTGGGTTGTTGGAGCAGGACTTTGCTGACTTACAGCACACATTACCTGTGCCGTCTTTGTCGCCGTTTATCACAACTTCAACCGAGTTTGCGACTGCTTTGGGAGCGCTTTATGTCGTTGAAGGCTCTAAGGTTGGGGCCGCGATGCTTGGGCGTCAAGTGCAGGCGCGTTTGCCTGTCACAGGTGAGTATGGTGCGCGTTACTTAGCAGGCCCAGGTTCCGGGCGCGGCAGTGCGTGGCGTCACTTAATTCAATTTATCGATACGGTTGAGTTAACTAGTACGCAAGAAGATGCATTGATCACCGGCGCTCGTCAGGCCTTTATGCGTTTTCAGCAGTATCAAGCAGAGGTCTATACTTAATACAATTGGTATAAGTTGAACGGAGAATAACAGGGTTGTTGTCGCGACATAGTGTCGCGACAGGTTAGTGACTAGCACATATTGGTTGGGCAATCACAATGTAATGTATTTGGCTCAGGAACACACGCTAACTCCTTAGATGGGCAGGCCATCGTTGGGCCATCGGTGTCACAGTTTAAGTCGCGACTACAATAGTAGGAACAACCACCACCAATCTCACGGGTCTTGTTGTTATCCAAAATTAGCTTACTACCTGCTAATGACTTCAATTGCTTTTTGTTCAGTTTTAAATCCATCGTTTATTCCTTCAATTGATTTAGGGTAAAAGCAGCATAGGTCACTATGACCTATGCTGTGGCTCGGATTTTTTAAGCGTTGAGTCTTCTTCACTTTCTTTAATTGGCGCAGGACGAAAACGTTCAACATAGATAGTAGCCAATAGAGTGGTTATGACGAGTGAAAGCAATACAGATTTTAGGTATGGATAACTATTGAATACAAAACCCCAATGCCAGAATTGTTTTGCAAAGCTTTCTTCAATACCCAAATACTCTAAGTTACGAATTATGTTCTCGGAAAAAGCAGCTATATCTACGAGTATAAATAGGAAGAAAACACCCACCAATAAGATATCCGCATGTGTCATGTAGATATATTCACGCTGAGCAGGGTTGCGTCGTTCAACATAATATAAGGATAAGCGAACTCTATTTTTAAAATAAAAGAATAGACATAGGTCGCACATTAACTGTAGTAAATAAATTGCTAGATTTTGATAGAAAGGTTTTTCATCAACTAGTAGTTTAGCTAATATCAGCTCAAAGCCTGCCAGCTCTATGAGCATAACCAGTAGAATACAGGTACTAATATGTTGAATATTTAACTGTTCTCTGGCTAGGAACGTAAACGATAAAATTAAAAGTAAAATAGGTATGTCAACGAAGCGCCCGAAAGAATGATGTACGAATGCTAAAAAGCACCAAAGCAGAGCAAAAACAATTGCAAAATAATACGTTTTATTCACTATTTATTCCCTTTAATTAGCACCGTCATCGGAGTTCGGTTGGTTCAGTTTGGGATCATCCACCTGTTTTCCTGTGCTGCCACCTCTAACCTGACTCGCGCTTTTAGTGCCAATAAGTTGTATACTGTTTATTTTATTTTTTGTGGAAATAAGGCTTTTATGGGTCTTAAAGTGGTTCAAAAGTATCATGGCAGTATTCCTTTTAGTTTTTGCAGTGGTTAAAATCGTTAATACTGTACTCTGAAACTCACCTATTGAGAATATTTTGTAAAGCTGAAGTAGCTTATGTGCCTAGTTTTGGATCTACTACTGTTCCGCCATGAGAAGCCATAGAGGAAGTTCGAGGGTCATGTTTAACCACTCCTAGGCTGCCACCTTTAATGGACTTTAAACTATACATTGGTAACTTTTTGATTTTTATTGCCTTACTAAGTTTTTTTTGCATTCCAAATTTCATTCTTTTAATCCTTTTACTACTTAAACCAGCTGATAACATGATTACTTACTCTTCCATTTTCTTTGCATCAGGAGAGGTCGGGCTTTTGCGTCTTAATTGGGTATCACTAATTAAGCTCCGTAGCGCTTGAAACTGCTTAATAATGGGAGAAAGGTCAATATCACAGTACCTACACCAAACCTGAAAGTGATCCCAAGGTATACGGCTTACACCATTTTCATAGTTTTCGTAGGTTTGGCGGCTAATACCCACAAGGTCAGCCATTTGCTGCGTGGTTTTTTGGGCAGCAAGGCGCATTCTTCTAAGGTCGTCACCGTTATATTTAAAATAGGGATTGCCCACCAATTTAGTCCTTTCTTGCATGGGGAGTCTGCTCAGTGCCACCCAAGTTATTTTTATGTGTAATCTTTGTTAATTTGTAATTGTAATCAATAAAAATGTTTCTGCAAGAGGAAATTTAATTAGTAAGATCTGAAAGTGGCGCTCAGAAATACACTTATACTTTTCACTTTATTTTCATCATTTTAATAGAAAAGTTGGTTCGACAAGATTTTTTAGCGACGCTTTTGTTACTGTAGTGTGAAATGAAACAAGGGTAACAACTGACTGAGGGTGATATGGATTATCTACGTCAATATAACGACTTAAATATTCTCTATGAAGCACTTAAAAAATCGAGTCGCGGAGAGGTTGAGATAGCTGAGACGACCACTAAGTGGTTTTCTCTTGTAGAGAGTACTTTATTTGAGCTTCAGGAGCTGGCGTATATGGAAAAGGCGTATATGCAAAAGTCGCGAACCATGAATAATCTCATTGAACTGGTGTATGCCAGTGTTCCTGCCACTGAGTAGGGTAAATAAAAGAAATAAAATTGTATGTTTTGCAGTGGTAAGAGTGCCAATCTAGCTCAATTAAGTATTGGCACTCTTTTTTAGTGATTTATATGACTTTTAGAGCTCAAATGGCGCGACGCCTTTGGCTTCCATCATATAACCTGTTTGCGCGATGTCGCCCTTCCAAGTAGAAACCTTAATCGTGCCACTGACTGTGATTGCATCATATAGGCTTTCAATCGGAACACCGCCTTTGATTTTGACATGAACGATTTGATTTGGCGGCGGAGGCGGCACGTGAATACAAGCGCCAAAGTAGGGAACCAACAAAAATTCGGTGATCACTTCACTGTCACCTTCAAGTGGTACAACAAAGCCGGGTAAGCTGACTAGTTGACCATCTAACTCTTTGACGACTGGGGCGTCTAAGTCAGGTTGCACCCAATTTTGCTCGGCGCCATCATGGCTTGCTGCGTCTTGATTGCTGATCTGGACATGCCCTTTTGGAATTAAATCTTCCCAGAATATCTCTTTAGGTGGTGCCGCATTTGCAATACCACTGAATACCATCGCAGTGATGAATGCAATGAAGTAAAAAACGTGAGTTCGTGCGGTTAACTGCATCTTGATCCTCTTAGGTTTTAATTTGCATGCCATCGGCAAGCGAGTAAAAATAAGCACGGGCGGCAGGAATGGCGCCGATCAAAGTACCTGCACCTATAATAACGCTTAGTAGCGTGAGTTCATAGGTTGAGAGCGCTGAGATACTTAGGACTACGCCAAATTGACTTTGTAGGCTGGATTGGGCAGCAATGAGCAAGGCATAAAAAAGCGCTACACCGAAAGCACATCCTAACACGGTGATAAAAATAGCTTCGCTAATGAGAAGCGTAAAAATATGCCAAGGCCGCGCACCAACGGAGCGTAGAATAGCAAGTTCTCGGCGCCTTTGATTCAGCGTGGCGAGCAATGAGGTTAGCATGCCAAGCAAGCTTATCAACACCACCGCGAGGGTGATAAGCAGCAGGATTTTTTCGACAATATCTAGCATTTCCCACAATTCCCTCAATGTCACCCCCGGCATAATTGCCAGTAAAGGCTCACCTTTATATTGATTAATATTTCTGCGCACTTGTAGGGTATAAAGTGGTGACTCAAAACCAAGTAAAAATGCAGTGATTTGCTTTGTCGAGCCAATTAAATCACCGGGTTTGGAGTCGAGGTTGTGAAGTAGAGCGCTATTGTTTTTACTGTCATGCTCATGCTCATGCTCATGCTCATGCTCATGCTCATGCTCATGCTCATGCTCATGCTCATGCTCATGCTCATGCTCGTGGTGCGTTGCATCTTGTTTTCGTGCAACCATTCGAGATGGCTTGCTGTGGCCTGAGCTATGCATGCTCTCAATGGCACTTAACGGCACATGTAATGTTTTATCTACGGGCGTTCCTGTGGCTGCCAAAATGCCAGAAATAACCAGCGGATTGTCATCATGATGATGGAAACTGGTATTGCCCATGCCATGAGAAATGACGATTTTTTGTCCCAGTTGATAACCCAGCTTTTTTGCGACCATAGCCCCAAGCACCACTTCTTGGCTATTGTGAAATGGTCGACCAGCGGCAAAGGTGAGGTGTTGTTTTTTAGCGTATTGATAATGACTGAAGTAACTTGTATCAGTGCCCAGCACAGCAAAGCCTTTGTGGCTATCGCCTAAACTAATGGGAATGCTCCAAGCAACACCGCGTTGTGCCTTGATGTACTCGTAACTTTGCCATTGTACGGCGTTATTGGCATGACCAATTCTAAATACGCTTGAAAGCAAAAGCTGAATATCACCAGTACGTGCGCCGACAATCAAGTCAGTGCCAGAAATAGTGTTCGCAAAGCTGGATTTTGCGTCTTGACGTACACGCTCAACCGACAGCAGTAACATGACACTAATTGCAATGGTCACTAGAGTTAGGGCAACGCTGGCTTTTCGGTTTAGCGTACTTTTCCACGCAAGTTTGATTAGCATAGCGGTGCTCCTTGTTGTAAATCAGGCAAGCTTACTTGCCTATCAAATAACGGCGCTAAGCTTTTATCGTGACTGACAAAGAGAATAGATGCACTGTAAACTGCGGCTTGGCTAAAGAGTAATTTAATAAATCCATCACGGCTGTCGGCATCGAGGGCTGAGGTTGGCTCATCGGCAATAATGATTTCGGGCCTGCCAATAAATGCGCGAGCGGCGGCTACGCGCTGCTGCTGGCCAATACTTAACTCCGCGACACTGCGCTGCTGAGTGTGCTCGTCTATACCAAGATCAGAGAGCAGAAGTTTGGCTTCCTGCTCAAGCGATTTATTCTGTGAGGAAATGTTTTGCCTGCGCTTTTTGGAAAATTCGCAGCCAAGGGTAACGTTTTCAACTGGCGACAAATAGGGCAATAAATTAAAGTTCTGAAAAATAGTACCTATATGGTCGGCTCTAAACTTATCTCGTTGGCCACGGCTCAGTGCGCTCGCGTTTGTACCTGCAATTTCAATTTCTCCCTGCTGGCAATCCAAGGTGCCGGCAATCAATCCAAGCAAAGTCGATTTACCGCTGCCGCTTGGACCATGTAAAAACACGTGTTCACCCCGGGCGATATGTAGCTTAGGTATGGTTAGCACCGGGGTGCTCGACTTAGGCCATGTAAACTGTAATTGAGATATCGTAAGCATAACGCCTCAACGCTGGCAAATAATGTTGTGATGGTATAACAATAATGACTAAAGCAAAACTAAGTTAAGCTCAACAACAAGCGTGTAAGTTAAATTGTGATTTTTGTTCAGCTCGACTATTATAGCGACCCTAACCCCCTCATTATTTTGTGCCCTTTAGCAAGGCGCATCCTGTCATTGGAGTAACAATGAGTAGCTACAAAGTTTTAGACGTTAATGACGATCTTCCAATTCGCACTAAAGGTGCGGTTCACAGTGGTAAAGTACGTTCAGTTTATTGGTTAACCGACGCCGACAGTGCACGTTTAATTGAAGAAAAAGGCTATCAAGTCCCGGTTGGTACAGAGCTGGCAATTATGGTCATTTCAGACCGTATTTCAGCGTTTGATTGTATTTGGCAAGGTGAAAATGGTCTTAACGGTGTACCGGGTAAGGGCATTGCGCTTAACAGCGTTGCTTCACATTGGTTTTCACTTTTTGATAAAGCTGGCCTTGCAGGTAATCACATTGTTGATATTCCACATCCTTATGTTTGGATTGTGCGCAAAGCCAGTACGGTAAGAGTTGAAGCGATTGCGCGTCAATATATTACCGGCAGCATGTGGCGCGATTACGCAAAGGGCGTAAGGGAGTTTTGTGGCTTGCAATTACCAGCAGGTTTAGAGGCCAATCAAAAACTAGATAATGTCTTAATCACACCATCAACCAAAGGGATCATCAAAGGTTTAGCAGACGTACCAGAAGTGGATGACGTAAACATCTCTCGTAAAAACATCGAAGATAACCTTGCTGCGTTCAACTTTAAATCTGCGGCAGATGTGGATAAGTACGAGCAGTTGCTAACCGAAGGCTTTGCCCTGATCAGTAAAGAGCTTGAGAAGCTTGATCAGATCTTTGTTGATACTAAATTTGAGTTTGGTTACGTTGAAGATAAAGACGGCCAAGAGCGCCTAATTTACATTGATGAAGTGGGTACGCCTGACTCGTCACGTATTTGGGATGGCCCTGCTTATCGTGATGGTAAGATCGTTGAAAACTCAAAAGAAGGTTTCCGCCAGCTATTGATAAACAACGTACCAGATAGCGATGTGCTGCTGAATAAAGACCGCATGCCTGAGCGAGAAGCGCTTGCTCGCGATTATCTTTTGCCAGAAGCTGTGATGATGTCAGTAAGCGAAACTTACGTTGGGATCGCAAGTAAAATCGTTGGCCGTGAACTAACGATCCCTGCTGATCCTCGCCAAGAAGTTATTGATATTCTTGATAAGCAGTACGGTTTAATAGATTAATTCTTTTTCAATTGCCCTGATAGACAAGTTTATTAGGGCAATTTCCTCAATTCACTTGCTTTTCATTGCAAGGTCTCTTTTACTTAACCTAATTGTTGCAAAAAATAGAGTCAGATATGCGAACGTCTGTTCTACTCCTACTAAGTTTTTGTTTTTTATTCTTTTTAGATTCAAACTGCGCAAATGCCGGGCAATTAACAGTGCTAGATGGCAGCGGCAAGCCCTTGCAGCATGCCGTTGTTGAATTGACGGATGAGCCTGTTGAGTCAGCAGCAAAAGCAGTGGCGGTTATGGATCAAATCAATAAACAGTTTGTTCCTTTCATCCTCACTATTCAAAAAGGACAATTGGTTAATTTTCCCAATAGCGATGATATCCGTCATCACGTTTATTCGTTTTCTGCGGTAAAACCTTTTGAGCTAAAGCTATACGCTGGCACGCCAAATCAGCCGCTTAAGTTTGAAAACGCTGGTGTAGTGGTGTTAGGTTGTAACATTCACGACTCTATGGTGGGCTATATTTACATTGCAGATGACAAGCAAGTATTGGTATCTGATGCGAATGGATTAGTAACTTTGCCGAATTCTACGAAACAAGTAACGGTATGGCATCCTTATCAAGATAATGACATAGATAGTCGGCAAACCGTGCAAATAGTGAACACTATGGAGCCGATGTCCGTAACAATAAAAACAACTTATCCAGCGCCGCGTAATACCTTTGGCGAGCGCTTTGGACAACATGAATGAATAACAGCTTTAAAAATAAAATAATTAGTCTCTGTATTTTGCTTATCCTTGTCACGGCGGGGATGAGCTTGGCAAGTTTTTGGTGGTCCACAAGTAAATTCAATGAAGCGCAAGTGCAAAGAAAAATTCAAGTGGCACAAAATGTTTATCAACAATATTTAAAAGCGCGAGAGCAGCTATTGGTTACCGCGGCGACTGTACTGACCGCTGACTTTGGCTTTAAACAGGCGGTCGCGACAAGAGACGCACAAACCATCAGTAGTGTGTTGCTTAATCACTCTCGCCGTATTGATGCCGACTTAATGCTGCTGCTGGATGTGAAAGGCGATCTGATCTCCGCTAACAGAGAAGGACTCGACTTCCCGAGCGACACCAGAACTTGGATGCAAGCGTTGCAAAGCCACACCGACCACTCAGCTTTTGTGGTGCTTAGTGAGCAGTTGTATCAAGTGATTATTTTGCCTGTGCGAGCACCTAGGACGATTGCATACTCAATTATTGGCTTTGAGGTTGGATCTGCTGTGGCGCTAGAACTCAAAGAGCTGACAGGAATGGAAACAAGCTTTGTTGGTGCCGCTGATAACCTAAAAGCAAGCTCGCTGACTGCTCTTGCACTCGGTGGTGATTTATTTACTTTCTTAGCGGCGCAAAAAACGACACGGTGGCTTAGCCAGTATCCGGTATATGAAAGTGCTGAGGTGAGCTTACCTTCTCTTGAAAGTAACCCGGTGAGTTTGGTACTCAGTGCGGATTTAACTACTCAGTATCAAGAATTCGATAAAATGGTGTTGACCATTATTTTACTCTCCCTCGGTACTATCCTTATTGGTTTTATCACCAGTGGTATTGTTGCCAAGAATCTTACGACACCGCTTAGTAAGCTTACTGAGTTGGCAAAACGCTTTGCTAAAGGGGATTACTCAGCCAAACTGGAAGAGGCTCGACCGACCCAAGAAATTTGCCAGCTTGTTGACGCTTTTAATGATATGGGCGAAGACATTCAACAGCGTGAAGAGCAGATCCGTTTTCAAGCCAGTCATGACCATTTAACTGGGTTTTTTAATCGTAATGCGGCTTTGGATAAACTACATAGTATGCTCAGCAGTGGTGCAGAGTATTACTTTATTGCCATAGACATAAAGGGATTACGCCATATTAATGACAAGCTCGGCCCTCGGGTAGGGGATGATTGTATTAAGGCCGTGGCGAAACGGATAGCGGAGATCAATACAGCAGAAGGCGGATTGAATGTGAGGCTTGGCGGCGATGAGTTCTTAGTTGCACATCAAGCGAGTGCGTGTGCCGATCCGCAAAGTGCTGTGCTCGGTATTGTTGAATGCGCTGAGATGCTAAATCAAGGTCTGAGCAAGCCCTACACTGTGCAGGGGTTAGATATTTCGCTTCACTTTAGTATCGGCGTAGTGCATTACCCCAAACAAGCGCATACTCCCGAGGATGTTGTTCGCCGGGCTTTGATAGCAGTTGATACTGCAGCGCACGATGGTCATGATGTTTACTACTACCAATCTGGTGAAGATGAAGCCCACCTAGAGCGCCTGCAAATTATTGATGAACTAAAACACGCTATTGCCAACGACGATGGTCAGCTTTTTATGACCTACCAACCAAAGCTAAATATGAAAACCAATCGTATTGATAAGGTTGAGTCTCTTATTCGTTGGCAACGTAAAAATGGCGAATGGGTGTCGCCTGAACTATTTATCGATCTTGCCGAGCAATCAGGTTTAATTGTTGAGTTAACTCAGTGGGTAGTAAAAACCGTGGTGTCACAAGTTGCTAATTGGGTACGCCAAGGTGAACGCATCAAGGCGGCTATTAATGTATCGGCACAAGACATTGCAGATAAAAACTTCTTGTCTCATCTTAAGACGCTACTAGACACATATAACGTCAAACCTGAGTTGATCACCATAGAGCTTACTGAGCGAGACATGATTGAGAATGAGGAAAAAGGCATTGCGGTTCTCCAAGCGCTCAAACAGCTTGGCGTGCAGGTCTCGCTTGATGATTATGGTGTGGGTCAAACCTCCCTTGGTCGATTAAAAATGTTACCTATTGATGAGCTGAAACTCGACAAGGTATTTATTTTAAAGCTCGCCCAATCGGAAAAAGATCAGTTTATTGTGCGCTCAACCATCACGCTTGGTCACCAACTTGGTTTTAGCGTGGTCGCGGAAGGCGTTGAAGACAAAGCATCGCTTGAGCTACTTGAGTCAATGCAGTGTGATTATGCACAAGGTTACTATCTAAGTAAGCCACTCAAAGCCGCAGACTTTGACCTGTGGCTGGGGAGATATAATGAAGTGGGCTAATGTTTTTGCCGCATGCTTAATAGTATGCGGACCAACTTACGCCGCAACAGGAAAGTTACTAGCGACTCCCGGGGTGTCACAGGTTGAGGGAAGTGCCGGTGGCGGTATTGTGCCATGGGCGCAGCTTGCCGGATATGCTTCGGAAGATGAATGGTCGGCGAGCGGGTTTTGTAGCCGAGCTAGCTTGAAAGACTACCAGCTCGATGTGTGTGGCGTTCAAGCCAACTTATTCAATCGCGTAGAGTTAAGTTTCGCTCGACAAAACTTCGATGTGGATGCGCTTAATCTTGATATCGAGCAAGATATTGTCGGTGCTAAGGTGCGGCTATATGGCGATATCGTCTACAGTAAATATCCACAATTGAGCTTTGGTATTCAGCATAAGTCCTTGGATGATGCAACGGTTGCCAATTTACTTGGCGCTGAAGAAGACTCAGGAACGGATTATTACTTAGCTGCAAGCAAACTGCATTTGGGTGCTGTAGGCGGTTATAACTGGTTCTGGAATATTACGATGAGGCACTCTAGAGCTAATCAACTTGGCATTCTGGGTTACGGTGGAGCTAACGATAGTGTGCCTTGGCAACTAGAAGCCAGCAGCGCAGTGTTTTTATCTAGGCATTGGGCTGTCGGTGCAGAATACCGCCAAAAATCCAATAACCTTGGACTTGGTGAATCAGATTGGAAAGATGTATTTGTCGCTTGGATCCCGAATAAGTCAGTAAGTGTTACGGCGGCATGGCTAGACCTTGGAAAAATCGCAGGGCAACCTTCTCAAACGGGTTGGTATCTATCTGTTACGGGGTACTTTTAAATGAAATGGCTATCACTAACGGCAGTCTTGCTTTTCCTCGTGGCGTGTAGTGCTTCAACTCCACAAACCACCCTGTATGAGCAAATAGGGGGTAACGCCGGCGCAGAAAAGCTAGTAGACGCGTTTATTAAACAGATTGGCAATGATGACGTTATTTTACCGTATTTTAGAGAGTCCAATGTTAGGCACTTTCGTGAAGGGTTTATCACTCATTTGTGCGATACCTTAGATGGCCCTTGTGATTATGAAGGTGATAGCATGGTGCAGATCCACACCGGCATGGCTATTAGTGAGTCTGACTTTAATCGAGTGGTTGATCTCTTGATCAACGCAATGAATGAGGTTGGGATTGCTCACTCTCTACAAAATCAAGTTCTGGCCCGCCTAGCACCGATGCGAAGTGAGATAATCAAATTATAATCAACAGCTACAATTTTTAACTTTATTTACATTAAATTATCATGTTTTGAGTCGTAAAATTCCTAGGTATCAAATTGGTACTACACATTTATATAAAAGGAGTTTTACATGAAGTTTAAATCTATCATGCTTATGTGCTCACTGGGCGTTAGCATATCTACTTTTGCGGCAGAGCAAATTGATTCAACTGTTAATTTAGCTGGTACAGGTTCGAATTACGATTTCCGTATAGGACTACAAGCTCTAGATGATCGTGGCAGAGACCCTGGTGCTGTAGAGTATACTAAGTATCTTTCTGCAGGTTCTAATGTTCAGTCTGATTGGGCTGTTGATCGAGATGCATATGACCCCGATGCATTACGTTTACACTTATCTGTACTTAACCAGATCCCGACAAACCGTGATTTCCGATTAGCTATCCAAGCTGCAGACCGAGGCGGCCGAGGTGATTTTGGATACTGGCAATACACTCCTTGGGCGAGTGAAGGTGGTGGTTGGTCTGGTATGGCATTTGATACAAACCGATTCGACCCTGATGCTTTTCGCATTCGCATTGAAACCAGAGCTTGGAACAGTAGCCGCTCTTTAAGCGATTTTCGTATCGGCTTGCGAGTATCTGATAGGGGTGGGCGAGAAGTTGGGAACTCGACGTTCACTCCATGGGCTTCCAATGGTGGTGGCTGGACTGATTTAGCGACAGATAATGACGCTTATGACTTTGATGGTTTTGAAGTAAACCTAGAAGTCAGACAGTACTAACAACACCGTATAACCAAGTTGTTTCGCAGAAGTGACTTGGTTATAACGTTTTCACACTTCTTTAAAAGCCAATCAAGTAAACGCCCAAAAGCGTCATATCGTTGTAAGAAAATCAATGAATGCTACAATCACATTCTACCTTCGGTACTTATAGTTCATAAGATTAGAAGGTGCTGTTGATACTTCATATAGTGTTTACACATAAACTTATTAACGAATGAAGAGAGCCAAGTTGAAAAAAGTTATCACATTTGGAACCTTTGATGTATTCCACGTTGGTCATGTCAATATTTTAGAGCGAGCGAAAGCACTGGGTGATTATCTTATTGTGGGGATCTCATCAGATGAACTTAACTTTGCGAAAAAGGGTAGAAATCCAATATACTCAATAGCAGATCGCCTAAAAATCATTTGCTCATTGCGATTTGTGGATGAGGTGTTTGTGGAAGAATCTCTGGAGCTAAAAGCGCAATATATCAAAGACTTTGATGCGGATGTTCTGGTGATGGGTGATGATTGGAAAGGTAAGTTCGATATATATAAAGATATCTGTGATGTGGTTTATTTAGAGCGCACTCCATCAATTTCAACAACGGAAATAATAGAGGTCGTACGCAGACCCGAAGGAAAGTAATAGCATGAAGCATGTGGTCGATAGGGAATGGCTCTTTGCAAACCTTGGCAAAGTGAAAGTATTGGATGCTGGTATTGTGAAACCGGGTCAGTCAGGCCCTTATAACGCCCCTGCAATCATTCAAGGCGCGCTGCGTTTTGATATTAGTGGTGCGCTAGCTAATCCCTATGCTACATCACCCAATATGTGCTGCAGTCCAGCTCAATTTCAAGCAGAAATGCGACAGCTTGGTATCAACCAACATGATGTGTTAGTCGCTTACGATGATAAGGGCATGTTTAGCGCTGCCAGAGCTTGGTATATGCTCAAAATGATGGGTCATAAACAAGTGTATGTACTGGATGGCGGGTTACCTGCTTGGTGTGAAAAACAATACCCTTTGAGTCAAGCATACGCGCAAGTCCAACAAGCAGGAAACTTTGTCGCTGCATATGACGAAACAGCATTTGTCGATAAAGCGGCTGTGCTTAGTAATATTGATGCTGAACTGAGTTATCTATTTGATGCTAGAGGTGCAAAGCGCTTTACTGGTGAAGAGCAAGAACCTCGTGTAGATATGCGCAGCGGTCATGTACCTAAAAGTAAAAACCTACCATATACGAGTTTGCTAAATGCTGATGGCTGTTTTAAACCACTCATCGAGCTTGAAGTGCTGTATAGCGACTTATCAAAGGACAAAACTAAGCCTCTGATATTCTCTTGTGGCTCAGGTGTTACAGCTTGTATTTTAGCGCTGGTGGCTGACGAGCTAGGTTATGAACATTTGACGGTATATGACGGCTCGTGGAGTGAATGGGGCGCTGATCCCGATGTGCCCGTTGAGACGACTTATACCACTATTTAATGTGAAAAAGGTGCCAATGGCACCTTTTTCATTTGCGAAGTGAGCTATTTTCTCGCTTCAAAATAGATCACTTATGATAAGCAAGGCACGCTTCAACTTCGTGCTTTGAACCTAAGATAACACCAACGCGTTGGTGTATTTCTTCAGGTTGAATATCCAAAATGCGTTCACGCCCAGTGTGGGCAATACCGCCTGCTTGTTCGATAAGCATCGCCATTGGATTGGCTTCGTAAAGTAGGCGAAGTTTAAATGGCTTGTTTGGATCTTTGCGATCTTCTGGATAAGTGAATAGTCCGCCACGGCATAATACGCGGTGAACATCGCCAACCATTGCCGCAATCCAGCGCATATTGAAGTTTTTACCACGCGGTCCGGTTTCACCTTCAAGTAAATCGGCAATGTAGTTTTGCATTGCTGGGGTCCAGTGGCGTTGGTTTGAAGCGTTGATGGCAAACTCTTTGGTGTCTTCAGGAATGGCAGCAAAGTCTTGCGTGAGTAGGAAGCTACCGTGTGTTTTGTCTAGGGTAAACAAGCGAGTTCCCTTGCCGGTTGATAGCGCTAACATGGTTGATGGGCCATATAACACATAGCCCGCTGCTACTTGTTTATGACCTGGCTGCATAAAGATTGCAGGATCGCTAGGATCTGAACCTTCAGGGGCTTCCATAATAGAGAAAATAGTACCAACTAGTGAGTTAATGTCGGTATTGGATGAACCATCCAACGGATCGAAAGCGACAATATAGTTCGCTTTTGGATTGCCGGCGACGGTGTAATCTTCTTCTTCAGAAGCGATGGCTTTGACATAGCCAGATTCAAGCAAAATATCTTTCAATAGCTGGTTTGAAAGTACATCGAGCTTCTTTTGCGTTTCACCTTGAATGTTCTCATCTAAGGTTGAACCTAATACACCTGAAAGTGCACCTTGGCCAACACGGAACGATATTTCTTTACATGCCGCGAGAATGGTTCTGATTAGAGAAACCAACTCACGAGAACAACCATCTTCAATTAACACCGGAGGGAGTCTACGCATTTTTTAAATCCTGATCACCTTGTGTTTATGGCAATAAATAGTGTGAGAGGTGCCATAAACAGCGCTGTAATTCGTCTTGAAAGACTGTAAATTGTATACGATTTCATATACAACTGGGGTTAAGCCTCAAAACCATAAATAACAAAGAGCAGCCATGAGAAAAATAACGTGCTTCACTCAAACTGTATCCGCTTTGCTACTGTGTATGATAACCCAAGCACACGCAGCAATTAAGTCTATTGATGAATTTACTGCCAGTTTTAATCATCATCCCGGTTTTTACGCCTTCTATAGCGATGATTCGAGCGGCAAACTGTACTTAGACATCGACAAACTAGACGCCCCTTTCTTGTTACAGCATAGTTTACCTTATGGTGTAGGTTCGAATGATATAGGTTTAGACCGCGGGCAGTTAGGTGGTACGCACTTAGTTCAGTTTGAACGTTTTGGTGATAAGGTCATGCTGCGTGCTATCAACACATATTATCGCGCAAGTGCGAATAATATGGCCGAAAAGCAAAGCGTTAAAGAGGCGTTTGCTTCAAGCATTCTACACGGGTTCAACGTGGTTGCAGAAGACAAAGACAGTGTGTTGGTTGACTACACGCCTTATCTACTCAGCGATGTGCATGGTGTTTCTCGCACGTTGGCAAATCGTAATCAAGGTAGTTTTAGCTTAGACTCAAGCCGCAGCGCTGTGTTTATGTCGCGTTCAAAGGCATTTGTTAAAAACACAGAACTTGAAGCCGTATTGACTTTCAAAGGGACAAAGCCAGGTGAATATGTACGTCAGGTGAGTGCAGATCCTTATGCGCTTACAGTACATCAGCACCATTCTTTAATTGAGCTGCCTGACGATAACTACCAGCCACGTGCGTTTCATCCGCAATCGGGTTATTGGAGTATCGAGCATAAGGACTACTCAGCGCCGCTTGGACAGTCAATGTTTGTGCGTTATATCCCACGCCACCGTTTACAGAAAAAAGACCCAACAGCACAAGTTTCGGAGGCCGTAGAGCCAATTGTTTACTATCTTGATCCTGGCGTACCTGAGCCGGTCAAAACAGCATTACTTGATGGTGCTAAATGGTGGGATCAAGCATTTGAAGCTGCTGGCTACAAAAATGCGTTTCAAGTCAAAGTACTTCCTGATAATGCCGATCCTATGGATATTCGCTATAACGTGATCCAGTGGGTGCATCGTGCTACTCGTGGGTGGTCATACGGCGCGTCGGTGATTGACCCACGTACCGGTGAAATTTTAAAAGGGCACGTGACGCTAGGCTCGCTGCGTGTCCGTCAAGATATTCTTATCGCCGAAGCACTTTCTGCACCATTTGTTGAGGGTAATGAGGTGACTGAGCGACTTCATGCTATGGCACTAGACCGTATTCGTCAGCTGAGTGCACATGAAATTGGCCACACGTTGGGCATTGCACACAACTTCTCAGCGTCGGTAAAGGATCGCGCGTCAGTCATGGACTATCCTCATCCGCTGGTGGGATTTGAAAATGGCCAACTTGATATTACCAAGGGCTACGCAAAAGGCATGGGCGTGTGGGATACACAAGTGATTAAATATGGTTATAGTGATTTCGCTGGCGCTGATGAAGCCACTGAGCTTGCAGCTATTCTTGCTGAAAATAAGGCGCAAGGGCTTGAGTTTATCTCTGATTCAGACGCCAGAGCACAAGGCGGAGCGCACCCAACGGCACATCTTTGGGATAATGGGGCAGATCCTGCTGCCGAATTACTGCGTGTGTTGGATGTTCGCAAGCAGGCGTTGAATAGCTTTGGTATTCACAGCATTCAAAAAGGAGTTGCTCTGTCGCAGCTAGAGGAGAAACTGGTACCACTGTATCTTTTCCATCGTTATCAAGTTGAAGCTGCAGTAAAATTGATTGGCGGCGTGGATTACGACTATGAAGTTCGCGGTGACGAGGTAATAAAAGGGGCGAAAGTTGTGGCTAAAGAGGCGCAGCAAAATGCGGCCAATGCGCTTTTGAGTACGCTGTCGCCTGCGGCGTTGACTATTCCTGACTCTATTTTGGCGTTAATACCTCCTAAGGCTTACGGTGAGTACAAAACTCGCGAAAGTATTAAAGGAAGAACTGGGCTAACCCTCGATGCGATGGCATTACCAGAAGTCGCCGCACAGCATAGCCTTGACTTGCTGCTTAATCCACAGCGATTAAACCGTCTTGCACAGCAGCACGCACGTGATCCCCAATATTTTGGTACACAGGCACTTTTAGATGCTTTATATCAGCAGGTATTTGCCCAGTCAGGTAGCAAAGGTATGGCTCAAAAGCTACAGCAACGAGTGCAATACCTAAGTGCAACTCAGCTTGTAAAACTGAGTCACAACGATAAAGTCGCACCTGAAGTTCAGGCGCAATTAAAGTTTTATTTAGCAAAAGTTGCGAAAGACTTTAATCAGTCGTCGGTATTTAGCGATGTTGCTTTTGAGCAAGCGTTTAAACATATGCTAGCACAGCAAATTAATCGCTACCTAGATTCAGGAGAGTGGCCTGAAAGCTTTAAAGCGCTTGAAATGCCACCAGGCTCACCGATCTAAACGATCTTGGATTTAAAGAAGGGGTTGGCTACTTTAAGCTTACCTTTACCACTCTATAATAATGGCAAATTAACGCATAAGCGTTCGTTTGCCATGTTAAAAAATAATAAAAATCTTCAGCTACATTTGAACTTATACTAGTTTCTTTCTTAATTTGAAGGAGCAAGTTTGACGCAGCTGGTTTTAAGATTTTATTATTTAAAACAATTGAGTAGAAAGTTTTTCTTATCTGTATGGATGTCGTTACCTTGGTGCTAGCAGGATGCGGTAGCTGTGCTATTGACAAGACTTTCTCGCTTCAAAATAGAGAGCTTAATTAAGCAAGTTGGTATTAAAAACGTACAAAAATCCGTTGATACCTAGTTCCTATTTTGATAACTTTAATTAATGCTATTGAGTCATGTCTTATGAATAATCCACTGCACATTGTATTTTGTAGCAATGGTGACATTATCTTTAGTATTCAATCTAATAAAAATATCAGAATAATTAATTACTAATTCAACAGGAATATTGAAAATGAAACTACATCTAACTAAAAAAAGCATCAAAAACCTATCTCGTGATAATAAAACACTGCCAGTTAAGGCAACTCCGGCAATTGGTGGTGGTTTCGTCACACACAACTGCAACTTGAATTCAATCGACTGTGACAGACCTACGACTTATACATTATCGATTGAAATCTGTAACACTGATAGACCAGAGATGTAATCTCATATTCTTATCTAAAATATAGATAAATTAAAAAGTCACCTAGCTTGAACCGACCCCCAATAGTTGGAGCCCAACATTGAGGGTCAATTCAGATGTTAGGTTTTTTTATGTCTTTTTGTAGCACTTTGGAGCATTGCTTTACCCCCCCAAAAAATCTAATTAAACGTCCCTATATCATCCAAATACCGTGGATGTGTAGCCCATAGCCGCCTATTTTTAAGAATCCTCATTAGCCCTTCAGCAGATGTGTAATGACAAATAAGGTTTTATTTTTTTGCATTATTTTTCTCAATTTAAATCATAAACTGCAAATTGGTAGCAGACATCCAGATTCCCAGCACCTAACTCCTAGCGCCTAACACCTTTATCGGCCACTTTTTTGATTCCCTCTAATATGGCTTCTGTTGTCCACTCTACCTCATTAAATGGGATGTCAGGTTGATAAAAATCACCATTGCCACGGGCTCTATTTACATAGACTTTATTAGGAATAATGACCTTGCTCAAGCCTGATGGGGTATCAGCCAACCTTACATCCATATAGGTTGAATCTGAGCTACTTGGAGCGCCAAATAACACTGTATTTGAAAACAACTTAAAAGTATCGACAGCACCCAGACAGGCGCTGCCACATTGCCCCGGCACGATCACTATCGCTTTATTTTTAAAGTCACTTTCAGCTAGCTGCTTTAAAGCATTGTTTGCTTGTGGCTTATGCTCTACATAAAATGGCTTTCCAGCCTCTAAAGATGCACGCATACCTACAGACACTGCTTTCACCATTTCATGCATCTCAGGCTGGTCGCGTAATACAGTTATTAACGACTCTACATACTGAGTATTATCTTTTGATGCTCGCCACCACACCTGTGATTTTTCGTCATGTTTATCTTTTCGATAATTAACGATTTGCTGCCCCCATAATTGCTCGGCGATTTTCAAACTCCAATACGTTGAACCACCTTGATTATGACGAAGGTCTAATACCACAGCTGTAGCTGTGAGAAGTTGTTCGCGTTGCCTAGCTAAGTCAGCAAATAGTTTCTGGTAATTTGATTTTTCTGTTTCGTTAGGTGCAAAGGTGGGCATTGCTATCCAGGCTATATCTTCAACAGGCCAATGTAAACCGACCTCCAACTTATCGCCATTGTAAGCATTTACTAGGTGTTGACTAACGCTATCTGGTCGTTCTACCCACTGTAACTGTAGACTGTAAGCCACGCCATTCGATTGCATAAAGTCGCATGTTTTTAATGGTGGTAAAAATGGATTACCGTCGTCGATTAATAATCGCCACCCTTGATTCCACCAATGACCAGGCTGCTCAACTTGACCATGAAACTTAAACAACGTGTTACGCATCAAAGGCTTAATAGGCGTATCATTACAGCGTATGACCTTGTCGCCCTTAGTCACTTTATCATGCTCGCTGTAATACACTTTTAAACCATCACCACGCCAAACCACCGAGAACCCCGGCCAGCGCCTAGGTTGCTTCACCGCCTTTGGTAAAACCGCCACAGCGCCAGCATGACCATCTTGTAAAACAGTATTAAAACGGGCAATTGTGGCCTCATAGCCAGGGGCATCTTTGATCTTTTCAGCAAGCACTAACGCTTGTTGTTTTGCGTTTTCAAGTAACTGCGCAAAGCCAGGATTGTGGCTATCCAATATACCGGGGTGATTAGTAGCAGATTGCTGATAGGCGTAATGGATATCTTGTTTTGCTACGGCTTGCCATTGCAAAGCTGTGCTTGGCAGGTTGTCTGTTGAATTGTTGTCATTTCCAAGCGCATGAGAATTCGTTGCAAGCACAGAAAGGCAACTAGCTAAAGTACCAAGGGAGATGTTAATCATTTTTTTCATATAAATTCTTTTAATTATTATAATCTGACTCGTGAACCTGAGGTTTGAATAAGGTATTAATTATCCGAAGCTCAGGTTATTTAATAGACCAGTAAACCAAACAAATCGGTAAAATGTAACCTGTTTTTATGTGATTAGGTTTTAATGCAGCACAAACATTCGAGAAGTAGTGATTTCTTTCACAATGACAAGTGAGATATAGCAGGATAAATCCCGACCTAAAAAATCATCAAAACTGAAGGCTGGTTGCTCAGCTTAGTAACTCCCTTACTACTGCAAAAAAATCACTCGGCAACATGTCGCGTTCACCATCGTGTTCTGCGGCTATGTCTCCAACTTTACCATGCAAACATACCTCAAGACGTAGCTTGTGGTGTACCTAAATTCTGAATGTCGCGGCTGTCATAAGGTCTGATCTAAGATCGATAATGTGGTTACATAGGAAATTTACGCGACACTTTTAGGACTGAAGTGATAGATATTAAGGGGGCATTAGCAACCATTGACTACACTTTATGCGATTAACCGCTGACGGAAGAATAAATATTACCGATCTATTCACTGAGCAGGTAGAGGGTGTAGCGCAGATGAAAAATGAAAGTTATCGTTCATTTCATGGTGTTTATACCTGTTTGAGAACATTTACCAATAACTTCGGTCTTACTATTATATTGATGTAAATGTAGCCAAATGTCACACTGCGTAAAAGGGTGTGATCTTGCTTTACTTCACATAATGAAGGAGTAAGGTGATGGTAGAGTTTGAAGGAGATCCAAAGATGAAAACACAAATTGCAATACTTGCTTTATTTATGACTCCCTTGTTTGTCAATGCAGGTGAAGTCGCTGTGACTTGGAAGGACTTTAAAGAGTATCGCGATGTTAGGCCAGGTAATGAAACGCGAGGTTCGTTTCATCAACGGGTTGAGAAGCAACTACAGAAACACCTAGAAGAATTAGCGACTAACTTACCCGAGGGTTACAAGCTTGCGATTACTTTTGATGATATAGATCTTGCAGGTGATGTTCATTATGGTACTACTGATATTCGGGTGATTAAACCAATCCATTTCCCCCGTTTTGAAATTAGTTATAAGTTAACTGATAAGTCTGGTAAAACCATCGCAGAGGAAAATGGCGTGACGTTAAAAGATATGTCATTCATGGATAGAATAAAAAGGGGAATGGACGAATCCTTTTATTACGAAAAGCGTCTTTTAACTGACTGGTTTGAAGATGACTTAATGAAGAAAGCTAGTTGAGTTGATCAACAGCTATGGTGATCTTGATGAGAGCGCCGAGACTGGGTGTTCTCATCTTCTTTTAGCTGAATATTAGTAAGTTAGATGAGTCGCTACTACTCGTACTCTATTGTAGTAATTTTTAGTTTTATACCTCAAAATATTTTGCCTACCTCAAATACATGTTACTGTTTCTTGGAGTTGTGAATAGTTCTAATCGTAACTCACTACTTATTTCGTACTTAGGTTGGATGCTTTTATAAGCACCTAAGCTGAACTAAAGTCATAACAATCCAATTGTTACGGTTTTATTATTTTGTTGTGATTTTGTTGACTTTTTTATTTCAGAATGTATATTCTGTTTTTTGAGGAGCCTATGGGAAGAACGCGAGAGTTTAATGTCGATAAAGCATTGGAACAAGCGACAATCCTGTTTTGGAAGCAAGGATATAGGAATACTTCCATGGAACAGTTAGTCACTTGTACTGGTGTCAGTCGGTACGGGTTTTACCAAGAATTTGGTAATAAAAAGGAATTGTTTCAACGCTGTTTGCAGGAGTATTCTCTGCGTAAAATTGGGCCTGGGCTTAAGCGTTTAAGTGCAAGCGATGGCAGCTTGGCAGACTTAACTGCATTTTTTAACTTGTATAGTCAAAACATTGCAGAGCATGGTGCTAATGGCTGCTTGATTTGTAATACGGCCACAGAAGTGGGTGAATCCGACTCTGATATGAATTCAGCGGTGCAACAGGTCTACAGTGCGCTGAGTGCGCAGTTTCGAGATTTCATTGAAAAAGCGCAAGCGCAAGGTGAGATTCGCAAAGAGATTGATGCAAACAGCTTGAGCTTTTGTTTACTTGGCGTGCTTCAAGGTGTAGCCGTGATGGCAAAAGGAGATTTCCATCGTGAAACTCTGAGACATTACTTAACTACGATTTTTGACATGATGGCGCAGAAGTAACGAAAGATAATACGTCGTGATAAAGATTTGAATTGAGTGATCAGTAAAGATTACCCAAAGCGTTTGCTTAATTGCTAGAAGTGATCGTGAAGAAAAGCTTTTAGCTATTTTTTTATTTTATATCAGAATGATTGTTCTGTTATTTAAGGAGAGACAATGGGATCATCGCTAGAAGGAGTTGCTAAGCGACTCGGTGAGTTTGTCACTAGATATAAATACTTGTGTTTACTCTTCAGTATCATGTCTTGTATTGCAATTGGTATTGGGGCAAAAGGGTTAACATTTTCTAATGATTATCGGGCATTTTTTAGTGCTTCAAACCCCGAACTACTGGCTTTTGAAGCTTTTCAGGATAAGTACACCAAGAACGATAATATTCTTATTGTTGTACATCAAAAGGCGGGTAACGGTTTATCCAAACAGCACGCAATGGTGGTTGAACAGCTGACAGAGGCTGCGTGGCAAACACCCTATGCTAGTCGAGTCGACTCTGTGACTAACTTTCAGCATAGTTACGCGGAGGGAGATGAGCTGATAGTTGCGGACTTGATGAAAAACGTCCAGTCATTAAGTGAAGAAGACATTTTACAAAAAGCGGAAATTGCACAACAAGAACCCTTATTAAAACAGCGCTTGATCGCAAATAATGGTAAGACGACAGGTATCAATATTACCGTTCAGTACCCAGGTGAATCACTGACTGAAGTACCGACAGCGGTAAAACATGTTCGCGAAATAGTTGCAAAAGCACAGCAAGAGAATCCTGATTTAGTGTTTGCGCTTTCTGGAATTTCGATGCTAAACAATGCGTTTAGTGAGTCAGGGCAGCAAGATGCCGAAACCCTTACGCCTATCATGTATTTGGTTTTGATCATTGTAATGTACTGTGGATTACGCAGTTTTCCAGGAACTATTGCAGCTGTATCTGTGGTGATTTTCTCAAGTGTTGTGGCTATGGGGGTCAGTGGCTACGTTGGTATTCAATTAACTCCTATTTCGATAACCGCACCAACTATTATTCTAACGCTAGCGATAGCTGACAGCATACACGTTTTGTTGTCTTACTATGCTGCAAGAAAAGCAGGACACGAAAAAAATCACGCGATAGTGGAAAGTTTACGAATTAACTTCGTTCCCGTATCTATAACTAGTTTGACTACAATTGTAGGCTTTTTAACTCTTAACATGTCGGATGCCCCTCCATTTGCAGATTTGGGCAACATTACAGCATTTGGTATTGCTGCTGCTTGGGTATTATCTCTAATTTTACTACCCAGCCTGATCGCCATTTTGCCAGACAAAAAGAGCTATGCAACTCGTACAAGCATGTTATCTCATTACCTAGGTCGTTTTGGTGGTGCTGTAGCGCAGAAGTATCGAGCTATTTTGCTATTTACTGTTGTTGCGATTGCGGCTAGTGCCTACGTGGTCCCCAATATTGATCTCAATGATGAGTTTGTGAAGTACTTCGATCATCGAGTGGAGTTTCGCCGTGATACCGATTTTACCATGGAAAACCTTACTGGTATTTATGTGGTTGAGTTTGATGTTGAAAGTGGCAAAGTAGGCGGGATCAGTGAGCCTGAATATCTTACCAATCTGAATCAATTTACACAGTGGCTGAGAATGCAACCAGAGGTGGTTCATGTCTATAGTTACACGGATATTGTTAAGCGTCTCAACAAAAATATGCATCAAGATGATACCGGTATGTATCGTTTACCAGCAGATAGAGAGTTAGCAGCGCAGTATCTTCTGCTTTATGAAATGTCCTTGCCATTTGGGTTAGACCTGACGGATAGGATCAGTATGGATAAATCGGCAACTCGAGTAAGCTTGACTCTAGATAACCTCTCAACTGGCCAGATCCAATCTTTTATCGCTCGTACTGAGGCTTGGTTAGTCGACCATACACCAGATGCTATGCATGCTAAAGCAACCGGTGCGACCGTAATGTTCTCACATATTTTCCAGCGTAACGCAGAAAGCATGCTCAGCGGTAATTTAATTGCCGTTATCGTGATCACCTTGATTATGGTGATGACGCTGAGAAGTATTAAATATGGGATCGCAAGTATTCTACCCAACACAATTCCGATGCTATTCACTTTTGGTATTTGGGCTATATTGGTCGGTCAAGTTGGTGTGGCGGCGGCTACGGTAACTTCAACTTCTTTAGGGATCATTGTTGATAATACCGTGCATTTCCTATCCAAGTATTTACGGGCGAGGCGAGAGCAGGGATTGGACCCAGCAGGTGCGGTGAAGTATGCCTTTGAAACCGTCGGTGAAGCTATTTTACTGACCACATTTATTCTGGCTGGCGGCTTCGCAGTGTTGGCCTATTCAACCTTTATGATCAATGCGCAGATGGGGCTGCTAACTGCACTTGCCATTGTCATGGCACTCATCGTGGACTTTTTATTCTTACCCGCGCTGCTTATGTTACTGGCTAAAAGATCAAAGCAAGCGAGCAAAGCGCCTATTCAAGAAGGAACGAAAAATGAAATCTACAACGTCTAAGTTTTTATCGCATTTAGCAATCGGATTGCTGGTTATACCTTTTGCCAGCAACGCAACGCAAGACAATCTAGGCTACAACATAGCAGCTAAAGCAGATCGTTCAGATCGAGGTTTTGAAGTCAGTGCGGTTGATTTAAAAATGCGTTTGATAGACAAGAAAGGCCAAGAAACCGAACGTTTATTGACCATGAAAACCATGGAAGTGGCAGACGAAGACAAGGGTGACAAAAGCCTTATCATTTTTAACTCTCCTGCAGATGTAAAAGAAACCAAGCTGCTTTCACATGCGCAAATTATAGATGCTGATGATCAGTGGTTATATCTCCCAGCGCTTAAGCGTGTTAAACGGATCTCTTCTGCAAACAAATCGGGACCATTTGTTGGCAGCGAGTTTGCGTTTGAAGATTTTACGGCTCAAGAACTCAATAAGTATAGCTATGAATATGTAGCGGAAGAGGCGTGTGGTGAGCTGACATGTGCGGTGATAGATCGGTTTCCAAAATATGAAAACTCGGGATATACCAAACAACGTGCATTAATAGATACCAAGGATTATCAAGTTAGAAAAATAGACTTCTACGATAGAAAAGGCAGTCATTTAAAAACATTGAGCCTAGATAACTACAAGTTATATCAACAGGCGTACTGGCGTCCGCTTACCATGACAATGGAAAATCACCAGTCGGGCAAAAAGACGATATTAGAGTTTTCAGACTACCAATTTGATATTTCCTTGAGTGCTCGCGACTTTATTAAATCGTCGTTGAAATAGGGGGTGGTATGCGACTCAAGGCGATGCTTGCTGTTGTGCTATCTTGCATTCCGTATGCGAAAGCTGAGATGGAATGGCAAAGTAGCACCAGCATTGACCTTAGCACTCGGCAGTATAATGGCTCTCCGATGAGAGCCTCACAACTTGACCGAGAGTTCGATGCTAAATTGATGTGGGAGCTGGATTTTGAAAACCCAAAGACAGGCTTAAGCGGAGGGCTTAAACCTGTATTGAGTGCAGCGAAAAATGAGGGGATAAGGGCATTCGACATTCAAGAAGCATATATCACTCGTTCTTTCTCTCAAGGACAGTTGAATGTTGGTGTAAATACTGTTTTTTGGGGAGTTGCAGAGTCTCGTCATTTGGTTGATATCGTCAATCAAAAACAGCCGACACGAAATTTGGATAACGAGGCTAAGCTTGGAGAATTACTACTCCATTATCAGCATTTTACTGATAATGGTCATTGGTTTGCCATGTCTTTACCTTATTTTCGTGAGCGTGATTTCGGCCTTCCTGATGACCGCTTGTCGTTGCCACTAGCTGTGACCGATGAGCAATTTGTAGGCCGAGATGCTAATTATAGAGGTAGCTACTTATTAGGTTATCGCGGTGTGCTAGGTGATTGGGATGTCGGAACTTACTACTTCGACGGCATCGACAGGGAGCCCGTTATACGCCCTAATGATAATCAAGAGTTCGATGCCATTTATCGGCGCCTTCAACAAACAGCATTGGACTTACAGTGGACGTCTGAGTACCTGCTTGGGAAGGTTGAAGCGGTACATCGCCATCACCAAATGGGAGGGAAAAGCTGGGCTTATGTAGTCGGTGCCGAATACTACTTTTACGGCATCGCCAATTCCAACAAAGATCTCAGTTTACTCATGGAGTTACATAGAGATACCGAAGAACAGGTGAATCTAAATCGTCTCTATCAAGATGCGACATTTATTGGCATGCGACTCGCGTGGAATGATGTTGATGATACGAGCATGATTACTGGGGTCTTAATCGATAACGATACTGGGGCTCACACCATTAAAACCGAATTTTCGACTAGGCTCTCCAGTCACTTGAGTCTAGCGCTTGAAGCAAACTTGTTTTTAGAGCAAACCCAGCGTGATGCGACCTACGGGTTTAAAGATGATGATTTTATAGAACTTAGGCTGACTTACTACCTTTAAGGAGAAATTATGGTAAGCCAATACGCAGATGTATTGATTATTGGTGGTTCAATGGCGGGGGCTTGCTTGGCAAGACAACTAAAATTGGCTCATCCAGATATGAAAATTACGGTTATAGAGAGAAAGCAGGCGTTTAATAGTTGGGTTGGAGAGTCGACACTGGAGTCTTTTTGGGACTACATGGCAAACGATTTAAAGCTTGGTTTTTATCTTGAAACAAACCACCTATACAAACATGGGCTGCGTTTTTACTTTGATAGTGATAACCGCGATTTAAGTGTGGAAGAACTGAGTGAGCTTGGGCGTAGTTGGTATCATGGCATCCCTGCGCATCAAATTGACCGCGAAAAGTTTGATAACGATATGGTGCAGTTCAATCGTGAACTAGGTGTCGATGTTGTAATGGGCACTACAGTTAATGAAATTAGTCTCGATGCGCAACAAGGACACACTGTCGTTACCAGCAGTGGTAGCACTTATACTTGTCGTTATTTAGTTGATGCATCTGGCTTTAATTCACCGTTGGGTAAACAGCTTGGATTAATTGAATCACAAAATGATCGCCACCCTGTGAGTTCATACTGGGGAAGGTTTAAGCATATTGAGCTGATTGATCACCTTGGAAGTGATGAGTGGCGTGCTCGATCGAACTTTACGAGTAGAGCACTGGCTACCAATCACTTTATGTATAAAGGATATTGGATTTGGTTAATTCCATTGAATCAAGACACCTTTAGCATAGGGATTACTGCTAAAAATAATGAAGTGAATTTAAATATTCGTTCAGCTGAAGAATTTGAGCAGTTTTTACGCTCTCATCAAGCACTCAATGAAATTCTAGGACAGCACGCTGAATTATTAGATTACACCTCGATGAAGCGACTATCTAGAAAGGCAAAGCAATCCTTTTCTACAGAACGCTGGTTCTTAACTGGAATGTCATCAGCCTTTTTAGATCCCTTGTTATCACCAGGTTCTGCTTACCTAACCGATGCTAACCGCATGATTGGCGAGCTTATTGAGGCGGATATCGCCGAAGATGCAGAAGTGTTTGCTGGTAAAACAAAGGCATTCAATGCGTACCTTCTTTCTTGGTATGAGAGTTTTATGTTGCACATTACAGGTAACTACCATGGTAGTTATGAAGTACATAAAACGCATTTTGAAGCATTACTAATGCATTGGTTTGGTTTTATTTTACCGTCCTCTATGTCTCGTCGTTATGGTTATTGCCCAAGCCAGCATGGAATGAGTCAAGACGAAGTTAATCAAAAAGCTATCGCGATGATAGAAAATGCTGCGATTGCACGCATTCACGTATTAAAAGATGAGTTTATTCAATTAATCAAAGGGTATGAATACCGCTACAATCGTGGACACTTTTTCGATATTGAACTTACGCGACAACGTATGAAACACGCACATACAAGAGGTGCAATGTTAGACGATGCGGCGATTGCTGAGTTAGATCATGCACTTTTGGAAGTCACCTATCAGGGGTTTTTACGTAGCTTATGTGAAATTCAAAAGGTCGACTTTGACGAAGAAAAAATGCCGATGGTAGTTCAAGCTGCTATCGAAGATAAATTATCACTTACCCATGCTATGCAGCTTTTTCACATATAATAATTAGGCAAAGAAAATGGAAAATTTAGCTATTAAACACCGCATCCAGGATTGTCAAATACAGTCGTTAGCAGAAGATATTATTTCACTAATTTTTGAGCAACGCCGTTTGTTACCTATAGAAGATAACGCACCATTCACTGAGCAGATCGCGGGGCATGTGGAGAGAGTCGAGCAATTCATCGCAAATAACGAACCTATTAATATGGTATTGCCAGCTTTCCCTGCAAAGTCACCAAATAGAACGAAAACACTGGGTTTCTTGCCTGATAAAGGGGAGTTCTATGCATTTGAACGCTTAGTCAATCTCTGTAAACAGATTGAATCTATTTATGAACCAGGTGCAAAAGTAACAATTTGTTCTGATGGTCGTGTTTTTGCCGATATCATTCATGTCACGGATTCACATGTCAGTCAGTACGTAAATACACTACGCCAATACGCGGCTCGTCATTACCCTAACTATTTTGAATTCTTTAATTTAGAAGATGTATTTGACAAAGTTGATGACTTTACTGTACTTCGTGAAGAGCTGATGATCCGCTACGGAGAGAGCTTGTCAGACTTACGTCAACGAGTGAAAAATGAAAAAGAAGCGTCCACGATGTATAAAGGCATAACACGCTTTATGTTGGAGGATTTCTCTGGCATTGAAAAGTTTTCGGATTATAGCCGCACAGCGTTGCAAAAAGTTGCTAAAACAGCTGCCTACCGAGTGATCCAAAGGAGTAATGCATGGAGTCGATTGTTGAAAGATCACTTACCTGAAGCGTTACGCCTATCAATTCACCCTCAATACTTAGTGTCTGAAAAAATTGGTATTTCTTTAGTTTCACAAACTGATGTCTGGACAACGCCATGGCATTCAGTATTGGTGAAGGATAATACAAGTTATCAACTCATGCCGCGTGAACAAGCTGAGAAGTTAGGTTGTGTATTGGTGTTTAACGAAGGCCGTGCAAGCCATTTTGAGCGTATTCATCGAGGAGCGGAGTGATGGATACAATTAAAGCCTTGGATAGCGTTGGAGTTGTCATTGATGCAACTTCTATGGCTTGTCAACGAGTTGAGCGTCTTAATATTGCGTCATTGATCGATGAAATATTTTCTCAAGGACTGGTTGTGCTCAAAGGATTTGAGCCCCTCAATGATACTGATATGGAGTTAGTAGCTAAAGAGATCGGTCCGCTTTTGCAGTGGGACTTCGGTTATGTACTTGATTTAAAAATACAAGAGCAACCGCAAAATCATATTTTCAGTGAGGGTAAGGTAGAGCTGCACTGGGACGGAGCATTCGCCTCAGAAGAGCCAAGGTTTAACTTCTTTCAATGCTTGCAGAGTAGTTCCAGCTCCGGTGGTGGAGAGACTACATTTTTGAATACAACACGGTTACTAGAAAGTCTACCGAACGATACCATTGAGCAATGGAAGCAAATTCGGATCCGTTATGAAACGGAAAAGAAAGCCCACTATGGAGGGGTGATTGAAGTTCCTTTAATAAGCCGTCACCCTAAGACAGGCAAGCCTCGCATGCGTTATATTGAACCTTTCAATAAAGATAATATGGCAGTGAATCCAGTTGAGGCACAGGTGATAGGTTTTGATACTTATCAAAGTGACGTCTTTTTGAAAGAAATGAACTCGTTACTTTACTCGTCGAACTACTTTTATAAACATAGTTGGAGGAAAGGCGAGTTTGTGTTTGTGGATAATCTAGCTTTATTACATGGACGCAGTCGCTTTGAAGGAAGCGGCTTAAATCGTCATCTAAAACGGGTTCATATTCTATAGTAATGTATTTACTTTCTCATAGCTCACATGGATGTGAGCTTTTTTATCTAAGATTGCTAATTGAATAGTGCTAATACTTCCGATAAATCACTGATAATGGCGTCAGGCTCACTTTGTGAAATTGGATTGCCATGATTATAGCCATAGTCAACGGTAACAACTTTACAACCTGCATTTCGTGCAGTTGTCACATCGTTGATGGAGTCACCGACATAAAACCCATCTTGTACTTCGCAATTCATATTATTTACAGAGGTGTATAAAGGCAGTGGATCTGGCTTTTTCTTTTTCAAAGTGTCAGCACACACAATTGTGTCAAACATAGCTTTAATTTCTAAGTGCTCTAATAACTTATGAGTATGTGAAGTATTCTTGTTGGTGACTAAAGCGAGTTTAATTCTTTGCTGATGTAAACTCTGCAGTGTAGCTTTTGCATTAGAGAATAAACTGGATGAGCGTGTAACACAGTCATCGTAAATGGTTTCAAGTAAACGAGTCGCTTCGGCTCTGTCAATATTGGTATTGTTATGGAAGTCTAACGCACGTTCAGTCAGCTTAGTTGTACCATTGCCAATCCAAGTTTTAACAAGGGCAAGTTCAATATCCGGCAAATAGTAATGGTTTAATGTCGTGTTTAAAGCGTAGGCGATATCTTCAGCGGTACTTACTAAAGTACCGTCTAAATCAAAGCCAACCCAAGTCGGGTATGTAAACATGATTTCATTCCTTGTACATTACAGAGGCCCCAAACAACAGAACCTGAATTGATAAATTATTTAAAGGTAGCGAGTAGTTGTAATAGGCTCTGTAGCTTTTTCACAACAAGTGCAAGTTTTTGCTCGTCAATTTCTTCAGTCGTCGATAGACCTTCAACGTCGGCTGCAACATCCAAAACATAAGGTTTAAAGCGCTTGGCTTCAAACGTAAACCCCGCTTCTTCTGTAAATAGTGCTTTAAACTTACCGTGACCTTGCTGCTGCAATTCATCGAGTTTTTTATCCGCATCTAGTGCTTGGCGGTATATGATCTTGAGATTTTCATTGAGTTTTTCGATAACGGCTTGCATGGTCAATCCTACTTGCATGGTCAATCCTAATCGCCCTATTAAAAGGGCTTATTTTAAGGGTTTCATTTACAAATGTCAGGTGTAAATCTACCCTTTTATAAGTAGTACAAAGGAATTGGAAATTTATCTCGTAATTTATCCTAAAGGTTTAAATTTATACGCCGATAACCAATCTGATCCATCAAAAAGTCAGGTAATCACTTATGAATATTTCCGGAAGTAACCTACCTGCTATGTCTGGAGCGAGCCAAAGTGGTGAAGTGTACAGCGCTGCATTGGCAAAGAAGCAACAGCAAGCAGATGGACAAGCCGCACTTGCTTTAATTGAATCTGCGGGCAGCAGTGCAGCAGCACAAACGCCAGCGAAATCAGTGACAGCAACGCTAGGCAACAACATCAATACATACGCGTAAGCTTATGTCTGATGGCACGTTGTCTTCGGCATGTCCGATAGATATGTGCAAAGCAATCGGTGCTAGGGTCATTAGCACCGATTTTTTGCTATTTTAGTCTAGTAAATTTAAGTCGATCAGCGTTTTACTTGGCTGACCACCAATTTCTCGCACCAATTTAGGCACCAAGAATCCTGGTAGCACTTCTAAAAGTTCAGCCATTATCGCCTTGGCTTCACGCTCTTCTACATCAAAATGACTAGCGCCTTCTACCTTATCGAGTAAATGCAAATAATAAGGCAGTATATCTGCATCGAATAGGGCTTCACTCAATTGGGCCTGAGCCGCAACATCGTTATTAATTCCTTTAAGTAGCACTGCTTGGTTTAGCAAGGTCACATTGGCTTGTTTAAGTTTTTGCATTGCCGCTTTAAAAGTATCATCGATTTCATTTGCATGATTTATGTGATTTACCAAAATCACCTTTAAATGACTGTTTGCTAAACGTTGGCACAATTCCTCGGTTACTCTCGCTGGGATCACTACCGGTAAGCGGCTGTGAATACGTAAACGTTTGATTTGTGGCATAGCCTCTAATTGTTTTAGCACCCAAGCTATCATGTCATCTTTGGCCATCAGCGGATCACCGCCACTTAAGATCACCTCATTGATTTCATGATGGGCGCGCAAATAATCAAATACAGGCTCTAAGGTGCGTTTGTTGACCTGATTATCCTGATAGGGGAAGTGGCGTCGAAAACAGTAGCGGCAGTTGACCGCACAACCGGTTTTGAGCATGAGTAATACCCTAGAGCGGTACTTATGTAACAAACCAGGTACAGGTGCGTCTTGTTCTTCGAGTGGATCTTTACTAAATCCCGCTTCAGTTAAATATTCCTGATGTACAGGTAACACTTGTAAAAGCAAGGGATCATGACGATCTCCGTGGCGCATTTTAGCAATAAATGGGCGAGGTACTCGCATAGGAAACAAGCGCTTAGCTGCAAAGTCTTGTGCATCAAATTGGTCATGCAACCCCAAGATGTTGAGTAGCTCTTGTGGGTCAGTGACAACATTTGCTAATTCTTTTTGCCAGTTAGTCTGCAAATTTACTTCATTTATTTGTATCATTAGCAGGTTAATTACTCGAATATACGTAGATTAGAGGATACGATGGCGAATTATAGCACCAACGAGTTCAAGGGCGGCCTAAAAATTATGATGGACGGCGAGCCTTGTTCTATCTTAGAAAATGAAATGGTCAAGCCTGGTAAAGGACAAGCGTTTAACCGCGTTAAAATCCGTAAGCTTATCTCAGGTAAAGTACTAGAGAAAACCTTTAAGTCTGGCGACTCAGTGGAAGGCGCAGACGTAATGGATACTGATCTAGCGTATTTATACACTGACGGTGAGTTCTGGCATTTCATGAACAACGAAACATTTGAGCAGATCGCAGCTGATGAAAAAGCAGTGGGTGATAGCGTAAAATGGCTGGTTGAAAATGACGTTTGTACTATCACACTGTGGAATGGTAATCCAATCGCAGTAACACCTCCTAACTTTGTTGAACTTGAGATCACTGAAACCGATCCAGGCCTGAAAGGCGACACTGCGGGTACTGGTGGTAAGCCTGCAACCCTAAGCACAGGTGCTGTTGTTCGTGTTCCTTTGTTCGTTCAAATTGGTGAAGTGATCAAAGTTGATACGCGTAGTGGCGAATACGTAAGCCGCGTAAAATAATAGCGTAAAGCAATTTACGATGTTTTATAAATCCCAGCATGTTGCTGGGATTTTTTTGGAGTAAACAATGACGGTGAACAATTGGCAGCCGAGTGCAACGATAGACACGCTTAGGCAAAGGGCTGCAATTTTAGCGAAGATACGGCACTTTTTTGCGGCTCGTGACGTGATGGAAGTCGACACGCCGAGCCTTTCTCAAGCCTCAGTGACCGATCCTCACTTAGATACTTTCCATACTCGATTTGTTGGCCCAAATCACAGCCAAGGTTTGCCTTTATTTTTACAAACGTCACCTGAGTACGCGATGAAAAGGCTACTAGCCGCCGGCAGTGGTGCGATTTTTCAATTGTGTAAGGCTTTTCGTAATGAAGAGTCAGGACGTCATCACAATCCAGAATTTACGATGTTAGAGTGGTATCGTCCGGGCTTTGACGAATTTGACTTAATGGCGGAAATCGATGAGTTGATGCAGATGTTATTGGACTGTCCTGCTAGTGATTCGATGACTTACCAACAAGCCTTTGAGACATACCTTGGATTTGACCCTTTAAGCGTGTCGCTGACGGAATTAAAAGCGCACGCCAACAAATATGGTTATGGTGATATTGCAGCTATCGAGAATAATCCAGATACTTTACTGCAATTGCTATTTTGCATGGAAATTGAGCCTAAAATAGGTCAGCAGAAACCTTGTTTTGTTTATCACTTTCCGGCATCGCAAGCGGCGCTGGCAAAACTTAACCCGAAAGACAATCGCGTTGCAGGGCGTTTTGAGCTCTATTATCGCAACATGGAACTGGCTAACGGATTTAATGAATTGACGGATGCGGTAGAGCAAAGAGCGCGTTTTGAGCAAGATAACCAACTCAGAGCTGAGATGGGATTGCATCCTGTGCCGGCCGATGAGCGGTTATTGGCTGCACTTGACGCAGGCATCCCCGATTGTGCTGGCGTTGCACTGGGAGTAGATAGGCTAGTCATGCTGGCGCTAAACAAAGCTAGCATAAGCGAAGTGCTCACATTTGATGTTTCGCGAGCTTAGCGCCGCGAAACAAAACGAGTAAGCTCTTTTTGAGTGGTTTCTGTGAGCTTTTGGGCACTTTGGCATTCAGCTAACGCGCCATCAATTTGTGATTTAGACTGCTGACCCAGTTCGACAATTTGTTGCACTGCTTGGTGGGTATGTTTTTGTGTTTCTTCAAGTTGGTGTACCGCACTAACGATTTCTTCTAATTGTGCTTGATTGCGTTCAAAGTCATCACTCATCGAAATAAAGCCTTGAGAGGTATCACTGATGGCTTTCTCTGCTGAGCTTGAATGAGAAATCAATTGCTCTGATTCTTGATTGGTTTCACCGACAAGCACGTTCATTTGATTGATAAAATCGCTGATCTGGCGGGTGGCCGCATTGACCTTGACCGACAGCGCACGAACTTCATCGGCAACCACTGCAAAGCCACGTCCGGCTTCACCTGCTCGAGCTGCTTCAATTGCCGCATTGAGCGCAAGCAAGTTGGTTTGGTCGGAAAACTCTTCAACCATTTTTAGAATGTTGCGAATATTCTCACTATTTTCTTTTAGGCCTGAAACCGTCGATGAAAAGTTACCTAGTAGCGTGGTGATTTGTTTTACTTCAGCGACAAGCTTAGTTAACGACTGTGATGAACCGCGAACAAAATGCAAGCTTTCGGTATTGGCCTGATAAACCTGATCGGTATTGTGCACAATACTTTGTAAACTGTGGCTGACCTGATCGGAAGCTGCAATAATTGTGTCACCTTGGCTCAGCTGCTGCTGTCCATACTTTGCGGTACTTTGCATGGAATTGGTGATATCGCGGTTGCTTTGTGTTGCCGCAGCAGCACTTTCATATGTTTTTTCCAAAAGGACACTAAGGTGGGTGGTAAAGGCGTTGTACTGCTCGCTTAAATCTCTAAATTCGTCATAAGTGAATTGTGGCAGCTTTGCATCTAGGTTACCGTCTTGGCGGTTAACACGTTCCAGTGACTCTTTCATCGCTTGTACAGGTCGCACGATTAAAAAGCGCATATAAAAGACGGTAAATGCAAACGCAGCAATAATCACAATAGTGATCAGCCAAAACAGCCCCATATTCGCGCCAGATTGGGATAGCTCCGAATACAGCCAAAATAAACTAATTGCTTGAAAGAGAAGTAAAAAACCTAAATTGCCAATAATTTTGCGTGTTAGGGTAAAGAAAAACGTCTCTTCTAAAAAATTATAAATGCGCATATATAAACTCATATTGGGCTCATCATTGTGCCACTTTATTTGTCTCAGTATAGATGAGCTAAATGGAATAACAATGCTAAAGCGATCAAGCAGTTACTCAATTGGGGTGGCGTAAGCGCCAATGCCCTGTAAATACATTTTGGTTTGGCATGGAAAGTTAGTGAAAATACCATCCACCCCGAAATTTAGCATCATATCTATGTCTTGTTGTTTATCGACCGTATAAGCAAATACCTTTAATCCGCGAGATTTTGCGTCCAACACATATTCATGATTAATAAAGTTTTTGTCCATATGAATGCTGTAGGCATGGAGCGATTCGGCAAATTGCGCATAATGAATTGGGATCGAAGCGGTTAACGCGCCAATTCTTACCCAAGGTAATTTTTGCTTTAGCCACAATAGTTGATGATGGTCAAAAGAGGAGATGAGTAGCTGCTCTCTGGTGATCACGCCTTGCTGGATATGATCTTCAATATAGGTAACGAATTTATCTAGGCCAAAGGTATGCTTCAGTTCTAAATTGATATCTGTCTGTTTGCCGATGGTGGCAAACACTTGCTGCAAGGTTGGAATTGATTGTCCTTTACCGGCATCAAGCGTGGCAAGGTAGGCTTGAGTTTGTTCATTAACTCTACCCACGCCATTGGTGGTCCTGTCTAGCCAAGTGTCGTGGATAATGGCGTAATCATCCGCGCAACTTTGCACATCCAACTCAATACCATCAACGCCAATATGGAGAGCTGCTTCTATTGCAGCAAGTGTGTTTTCCGGATAGCTGCCACTGGCTCCACGGTGCGCTAAGACTTGAATCATGCTTTTTTCCTTGTAATAGACCAAGTTTCAAAACAGGCTGCACTAACTACCAACAACCCGCCAAGTAATGTTGTAAGTGTCAACGTCTCGTGTAACAGAATATAAGCTAATAGCGTTCCATACAATGGTTGTAAACAAGAAATTAACCCTGCAGTGGTGGCAGATAAATAACGTAGGCTAGAGGCAAACAAGGCGTGTGGAATTGCTGTAAATATTGCTCCTGCAAGCAAGATTAACCAGAGGTTTTCTGTGGAAACTTGCTGAATTGGCACTTCCACAAATGCTAACAGCATGAGGCATGCAACAAGCGTTTGATAAAGCATCGTGTGTGGGCCGCTATAGTGAGAAAAGAAGCGCTTTTGGAGCAAGTTGCGTAGCGCAAAGAGTGCGCCCGAGAATACGCCCGTAATAATCCCTAAGGTAACTTGGTTGCCAAGGTTCGCTTCTGGTACTAACAGATAGATACCAAATAGCACCGCGCTCGCACTGATAAAATCTTTTAGCTGTACACGGTTGCGAGTGAAGAGCGGCTCTAAAAAAACGGTGATAACGGGGTAGGTGAAAAAGGCAATGATCCCAACTGCAATTCCCGCCATTTGCATGCCTGCAAAGTAAGTCACCCAATGAAGTCCCACGATGACACCGAGAACTAAAGCCGTTAGATAATCTTTTTTGTGTATTAATTTTATCGGCTGCCGTTGTATTTTGAGTAACAGTAGTAGCACAACGAAAGCAACGGCGGTACGGTAAACGGTGATATCCAATGCTGAGAGTGAAATTAATTTTGAAAATAATGCTGTTCCACCAAATAATAAAACGGCACTATGAAGCGAGAGCAAAGCGGATTGTTGTGGGCGCATATCGAATATTAGAACTGTTTTTTAGCAGTCTATCATTTAATCGCTTTGAGATGACAAGATTGTTGACACTTGTCACTCAACATTCTGCGCTTAAACGTAAATAATAATAAAAAGAGTGAACCAGAGAAGCTTGTGTCCATTACCACAGAATTTACCCTAGTAGAGAAACGGCGCTCATTTTGGAATGCCGGACCCCTTATATTTTCAACCTTTTACTTTTTCCCGTTAATATTTAGCTGGGCGCAATTGAGCGCAGTTAATATTGCGTTGCAAGTTGTTGTGTACCTTAGTTTTGTCTTGCTCTATTGGCAGAGTATTACAAAAACGGGCAATGCGTTGGTGATGAATTTAGTAGTGATGGCAGGGCTTTGTGTCGCAGGTAGTTGGGTGACGACCGGGACGAGTTCATTATTTGGCTTTATTGCTTTTTTCTGCGGTTTTAATTTTCTGCCTCGTTATAAAATCATTGCGATGCTGGTCATCATAGTGCTGGTATTGCTAACGGCTAAATTTATCGCGACCCAGCAAACTGTTTATTTCTTGATGCCTGCACTGTGTGTGGCATGTGGACTCTTTATTTTTGGTTGGATGTCACACCGAGAGCGAGTACATCAAGAATTGCAGAGGCAAAGTGAAGAAGAGATTAAGCGGCTAGGCGCCGTGGCTGAGCGTGAGCGTATTGCGCGCGACCTACATGATTTACTTGGTCATTCACTCAGCTCGATAGCATTAAAAGCAGAGCTGGCGAGTAAATTTGCAGCTGCAAATGCATTAGAGCAAGCGCAATCAGAAGCGCAGCAGGTTGCAGACTTAGCGAGAGAAGCACTAAGCGAAGTGCGCCAAGCCGTCACCGGCTACCATCAGCTAGCGCTTGATGCTCAGCTGCACATTTTGGCATCGAGGCTAAAAGATAAGGGCATTGCCGTAACGCTAGAATTGCAGGCGGTCACTTTAGATAAAGTAAGCGAAGCCTGTTTGTGCTTTTTTGCTAAAGAGATATGCACCAACATTATTCGTCACAGCGACGCAGATAAGGTTTGCTTCACACTACGACAAACTGACAATAATGTCTTTGTAGAAATTAAAGATAATGGCTCTATAAAGTCCATAAAAGAAGGAAATGGTTTAATGGGGATCCGTACCCGATTGAAAGAATGTGGTGGCCAATTATTTTATAACACCGAACAGGGCGGATACTTTAAGGCGGTACTAGGGGAAGTTGGATGATCAAAGTTTTTATTGTTGAAGATCAAGCATTAGTAAGAGGAGCTATTGCGGCATTATTGAGCTTAGATAGAGAGATTGAGGTGGTTGGCGAGGCTGAAAACGGTCAAGTTGCAAAGGAAAAGTTAGCGAAGTTAACGCCTGATATCGTGCTAACGGATATTGAAATGCCACAAGTCACTGGGCTTGAGCTTGCTCAGCACTTACAACAAAAAATGCCAGACACAAAAGTAGTTATCATGACGACCTTTTCTAAGGCAGGTTATATTCGTCGCGCGATCACTTTAGGGGTAAATGGCTTTGTATTAAAAGAAGCACCAAGTGAGTACTTGCTATCAACACTGAAAAAGGTAATGAATGGGTATAAGGTTATTGACCCAGAGCTTGCGTTGTACGCTTTGGAAGATGCTGACCCACTAACCGACAAGGAACGCAAAGCGCTGCGCTTAGCCAGTGAAGGGCTAAAAACTGCTGAAATCGCAGGACAGCTATTTTTGAGCGAGGGAACGGTAAGGAATTATTTATCCGACGCTATCGCGAAATTACATGCGACAAATCGAGTAGATGCAGCAAGAATTGCTAAGCAAAAAGGATGGCTGTAACTCGGTGTAATAGCATATATCCAGTTAATACTTCAAAATAATGCAGTGCGGTAATATACTGCATCATCCGCCAAGTAATAATAATGTATTAATTTTGAGTGTAATGATGGATCCTAAATTACTTATTCAAGTTACCGCAATAACGACTGTGGTTTGTACAGTTTTTATGGCCGTAAACTGGTTTATTAATAAAGGCCTACCAGGCACTCGAGATTGGCTTGTTTTCATTGCGCTTACCGCAATTGGGTGTGGCCTGTTGGCCGCCTATACACTTCCCATTACGTTCTCAATTTTTATTCCCAATCTTACTATCGCATTTGGACTTTTTTATCTGGCTCGTGGTGTTGATGCGTTTTTTAGTGTGAAAAGCAATTACATGCCTTGGTATGTATTAGCCGCATTGGGTATTCCAAGTTTTACTTACTTTTTGTACGTGGATTTTAATTTTATAGCTCGTGTCGGGATCAACTACCTAGTCTGGGCGATGGCGATGATTTACTGCCTGCGAGCGTTAAATAAAGGCCATAAATTATTATCACAACAGTTTAGTGCGGCACATTGGGCGTTTGGCCTATCGTGCTTGAGCTTATTGGCCGTGTTTACTTTTAGAGTGGTCATGCTTGGCGGCTACTCGGTGACAGATAGCCTGGTTTCGGCAAATTGGGTTAACCAGTTTTTTGCAGTTTCAGTGAGTACGATGCCGCTGCTGTTGTGTTTTTCTTTATGCCTGTTATGTAGCAGCCGTCGTGAAAAAGAACTATGCCTGTTAAAAACTGCTGCTGAGCAGTCAGCGCAAGTAAAAGGACAGTTTTTAACGTTATTAAGTCATGAACTGAGAACACCACTAAACGCTATTGTTGGTCACGCAGAATCACTTAAAAAAGTGCCGCGTGAGCCCAATCGCCATGCTCAACTATGCGACGTTATCGTCCACGCCGCGATGTCGATGTCAGACTTAGCCAATCAAGTATTATTGCAAGCGAAAGGGGAATATGCCGCGCAAAATCGCGTGCCTGTCTCGCTTTATAGTCTTTCGCAAGAGTTAGTTCGCCTTTTACAGCCGCTGGCATTGGCTAAAGGGTTGAGTTTGAGGGTCGAGGTTAAAGGTCTGTATCCACAGGACGTTCATGTCGTCGAGCAAGATACATTGTCTTTGGTACTCAGAAATCTGCTTTCGAACGCGATTAAGTACACAGATAAAGGCATTATTACGCTGATCCTTGAAGGCACAAGTCGCGCTGAGGATAAGCAAACTATTCGTTTTGCAATTAAGGATACGGGCAAAGGACTGACTGAAGTACAAATGGAAAAGATCTTCGAGCCCTTTGTCACATTAAATACTGAACAATCCATCTCGCAAAGTTCAGGATTTGGGTTGGCGTTATGCAAGCAACTGCTGCAAGGGCTAGACTCTGAGCTTAACGTCGACAGCAAGCTTGGCAATGGCACTGTGTTTAGCTTTGAGTTAGATTGCCAGTGTAGTGATTCACCGTTACAGAACACGGAGTTTAATACAGAGAAGCTAGCACTCAATGTGCTTGTTGTTGAAGATAACCTCATGAATATTGATGTGATCAGCACTTATTTAAACGATATGGTGAGCGAGTTTTCTATTGCTAAGTGCCTTGCTGAAGCGGAAGTCGCACTATTAGAACACAATTTCGATATTATTTTGTTAGACATGCGACTGCCAGATGGTAATGGTCTTGAGTGGTTTAAAGAAGGCTTCAACGAAATTGGCTTTACCTCCAGCGTTAAGGTGATAGCGTTAACGGGTGATGGCGATCCTGAATTGAAAAGACAATGCCTCCGAGCTGGCATGCAGGACTGTTTAACTAAGCCTATCATGCCAAGCCGTTTATATGCGGCACTGGAATGTGCGACTGTAAAAACAACATCTCGCTTGGAATGTAAGACTTTGATTGATCAATCAAGATTTATGGATCTCGCAAACCGTGAAAGTTCAGGCGTGTTGGCAACGAAGTTAATGTATTTAGCAGACAGGTTTGAATATGAGATCGCGCAAATTAAAGGACTCACAGAGTTAAATGTAACAGATTTAGCCATTGATAAACTAGCCTACATTGAAAATGAAGCTCTAGAGCTCGGCATGGTGAATTTTGCCGAGCTTGTTCAAGCAGCAACAGTACAGCTGAGTTACTCTGAAGAGCAAGTCGATTGGGACGGTCTTGCTATGGTTGCTAGACGCTCAGTTGAGCGTTTATTAGAGCTTCACGCCCAAATTGCAACGTTGGAATCGACATCAAATTCAGTGGTTAATCTATCTGCATAAAAAGATTCATCGATCTTGGCCTAGGTCATTAGGCTATTTTGGGTTAAAATAACAGCATAGCTTATTCAACAAGACAGTAATGCCAAAACAGGATCCCTATCTCGATAGAGAACAGCAAAAATACGACAATCCAGTACCTAGTCGCGAATTTATCTTAGAACACATTAAAAGCGCGGCCAAACCACCTTCTTTCTCTCAATTGTGTAACGATTTAAAAGTGCAAGACGAAGAACGTCAAATTGCGCTTAAACGCCGCTTGCGCGCAATGGAGCGAGACGGTCAACTGCACTTCAATAAATTTAAGTGTTACACCATTCCAAGTGATGATGGTCTAGTCAAAGGCCGCGTTGTTGGACACCGTGACGGCTTTGGCTTTTTAGAAGTCGAAGGCGAACCCAAAGATTGGTTTATCACTAAGTATCAAATGGAGCGCGTGCTACATGGCGATTGGGTGTTAGCAAAGGCTGGCAGCCGAGGCTCAGGTGGTAAGGTGGAAGCGCGCATTGTGCGGGTACTTGAAAAAGAGCGTGCGCCAGTCGTCGGTCGTTATTTTGTTGAGTTTGGCATGGCAGTCGTGGTGCCAGAAGATCCTCGCATTACTCAAGATATCATCATCGTACCTGGCCAAGAAAATGGTGCTCGCCATAATCAAATGGTGCAGGTAGAGATCACTCAAAGCCCTAGCAAACAAATGAATGCAATGGGTAAAGTACTTGAGGTGCTCGGCGATCATATGGCACCGGGTATGGAAATTGAGGTGGCACTTCGCAATCATGACATTCCTCATGAGTGGCCAAGTGAAGTAGAAGCACAAGTTGCAAATCTTGGTGAGTTTGTAGAAGAGTCTGCCAAACAAGGCCGTGTCGACCTGCGCGACTTACCGTTAGTGACCATTGACGGTGAAGACGCACGTGACTTTGATGACGCCGTATATTGCGAGCGTAAAAAGTCAGGAGGTTGGCGTTTATGGGTTGCTATTGCGGATGTATCTCATTATGTCGGCAAAGGCACTGCGCTTGACAAAGAAGCGATTGAGCGTGGTAACTCAGTGTATTTTCCTGAGCAAGTTGTGCCAATGCTACCTAAGGTGCTATCAAACGGTCTATGTTCATTGAATCCTAAGGTAGACCGCTTGTGTATGGTTGCGGAAATGACCGTGTCCGAAGCGGGTCGTTTGTCTGGCTACCGTTTTTACGAAGCCGTGATGAACTCTCATGCTCGTCTTACTTACACCAAAGTCCATGCGATTTTACAAGGTGACGAAAAGCTCAGAGCGGATTATCAGTCTCTTGTGCCTCATCTGACTGAGCTCCATAACATGTATATGGCGCTGAAGGCTGCAAGGCAGGAGCGTGGCGCGATTGAGTTTGAAACCCTAGAAACGCGCTTTGTATTTAATGCCCATCGAAAAATTGATTCTATCGTGCCTGTGGTTCGTAACGACGCCCACAAGCTGATTGAAGAGTGCATGATCTTGGCTAACGTGTCAGCAGCAAAACTGTTGGAAAAACACGAAGCCCATAGCTTGTACCGTGTTCATGATGAGCCAGACCCTGAAAGATTGAGCCAGTTTAGACAATTCTTGCAAGACTTGGGTATTGAAAGCCAATTACCTAACGATCCGTCGCCAGAGGAGTTGACCCAAGCGCTTGAGTCATTGGGAGATCGCCCTGAAAAAGAATTGATCCAAACCATGTTACTGCGCTCAATGAAGCAAGCAGTATATCAGCCTGAAAATATTGGCCACTTTGGTTTGGCATTAAAAGCCTATGCACACTTTACCTCACCAATTCGCCGTTATCCGGATCTGGTGGTACACCGCGCAATCAAAGGCATTTTACAGCAGCAACAACAGCCCGTGAGTGGCGCTTACATCTACAATGAAGATGAAGTGAAACAACTGGGTGAGCAGTGCTCGATGACAGAGCGCCGCGCTGATGACGCTACTCGAGAAGTTGCTGATTGGCTTAAATGTGAATTTATGCAAGATCATGTTGGCGATGAATTTACCGGTGTGATCTCATCAGTCACCAACTTTGGATTATTTGTGAGGTTGGACGATCTACAGATTGACGGGATGATCCATGTTAGCAATTTAGGGCATGAGTACTTCCACTTTGATGGTGCAAAGCAATGTTTGATTGGCGAGCATAGTCGCACGGTGTTTAGACTCGGTGATAAACTTACTGTTGTGGTTGCTTCAGTTAGCTTGGACGATCGTCGCATCAACTTAGCTTTGGCTGAAGAAGGTCAGCAAGACAGGTATGCAAGGCGTCGAAAATCGCCAAAAAGCACAGCAAGTAGTGTTCGTGAGCAGCTAAAAACGGGTAAAATCCCGGGAACTAAGCGCCGTGACGGTGAAACGTCTGGTCGCGATAAAGATAATAAAGGCGATGACAAAGCCAAAAAGCGCAAAAGAACGACCCCTAAGGGTGAGCTCAAACAGGCGAAAAAGGCAGGCACGCTGAAGTCGAAGAAAAAATCGACGAGTAAAAAAGCCAAAGCGGCAAAGGGCAAAGCAAAGCGCCCAGGTAAAAACGAAAGAAATCGTAGCAAAAAAGCGCAATAGATTATAAAGCGGGAGCTTTAACGTGAGTAACGAATTAATTTTTGGCTTTCATTCAATCGAAGCCATTTTGAATAACGCGCCGGAGCGCTTTTTAGAAATTTATGCACTAAAGGGACGTGAAGATCAGCGTTTAAATCAAGTCGTAAACGATGCCCGTAAGTTTGGTATTTCAGTGCAGTTTATGCAGCGTAAAGCGCTTGATAACAAAGCGAATGGTGAGCAACATCAGGGCATTATTGCCAATGTTAAAGCGGCGCGCGGATACAATGAAAAAGATCTTGATGAGATCATTCAAAGAGAAACCACACCATTTTTCTTGGTGCTTGATGGGGTAACGGATCCTCATAACTTAGGTGCATGTCTGCGTAGTGCTGATGCAGCAGGTGTACATGGTGTGATCGTACCAAAGGATAAGTCTGCAAAGCTAAACGGCACTGCAAGAAAAGTTGCGTGTGGCGCTGCAGAAACGGTTCCGCTTATCCAAGTAACCAATCTTGCTCGCACATTGCGTGATATTAAAGAAGCCGGTGTGTGGGTTGTAGGTACGGCAGGTGAAACCGATACAGCTGTTTTTGATGCAAACCTGACTGGGCCTATGGCCATTGTAATGGGCGCCGAAGGCGATGGCATGCGCCGTTTAACTCGAGAGCATTGCGATGAGCTGGTTAAGATCCCGATGGTAGGTAGCGTGTCTAGCTTAAATGTATCGGTTGCGACCGGTGTTTGTTTATTTGAAGTGTTAAGACAGCGCTCAGCACTTTAATCACTTAATAAGCGCCGGCTTTCACGGCGCATCTTCAAAAGTTTTAAGAGCTCGCAAGGTAAACTTGCTCCTACACAGGTCTACCTTTGGTAGGAGCCGATTTTCTCGGCGAGCTTTTAATGATCCGCTCCTACTCAGCTCTACCTTAGCTTTAAGAGATCGCAAGGTAAACTTGCTCCTACACAGGTTTATCAGGGGGAGGAGCCGATTTATTCGGCAAGCTTTTAAAACCCGCAAGGTCAGCTTACTCCCACACAATTGTACAGGGTATTACCCCATTAAAATCGCTTGCAACTCTTTAAGAGATTCTACGGTATAGGTTGGCTTGATATGGTCAGGGCAGACTTTGCCATCATGCTTTAACCAACAGCTATCAATCCCAAAGCGGTTTGCGCCTAGAATGTCACTTGCTGGTGTGTCGCCAACCATTAATACTTTGGATTTGTCGGGGTTCCCTAACAGTGCTAACGTATGCGCAAAAATACTCGGATCTGGCTTAGCTTTACCCACCAACTCAGAGATCACCACTTCAGAAAAACGATCCACAAGGCCTGTGTGCTCTAAGCGCTTTTGCTGAAGCGCGGCAAATCCATTGGTAATAATAGCCAAAGTACATTGGCCTTTCAGGCTGTCGAGCAAGGCTTTAGCTCCCGGTAACGGTTGGCAAATTTCTGCCATCGCGGCCAAGAATCCCGCATTGAGTACTTCAGGCGCGATATCGAGTTTTTCAGCCCAGCGACTAAAGCGCGTTACCTGAAGTGTTTTTGCGTCAATCTCACCATTTTGATACTGCACCCAAAGTGGCGCATTTAAGCTGTTATATTCTTCGTAGTCCTCGTCAGTGAACACAACGTCATATTGAGTAAACAGCGTTTGTAATCCAAATTTGGCATTAAAGCTAAATAAGGTTTCGTCAGCATCAAATAAAATATGTGTATAGTTCGGCATTATAAATACATCTCGGGGTGATTAAAGGGTGCCATTGCGAGCAATAAGGCTTGCGTGTAGCTACTCTCTCTGGTGGCAAGATGGTTGGTTAGCAAACCGATAGCACCGCCTTGTTGCTTGATATTAGTGGTATTGAACAAGTCGTCCATTACATGTCCTAGCTCTTCACCTTGTTCAAGACGCGCGTAGACCGATGCCGGTAGCGGCAAATTACAACTACGGCCGATACTCGTACGACGGTTATCCGCAATGACGACATAAGCGAAAGTAGCTGCACCGTATTCAAATTTGGCAGCGCCTCCTTCCATGGCACAATAAAAATCGGCTTGATGATGTTGCTGTAAGTAAGTAACGCGATTCTCTGCGCCTTCGCGGGTGGCTTGTTCACCTAAAGGCTGATCCGCAACGAGACTCGGCGCTGAGATACCCTGACAGTCAATTTTTGCATTGGGAAAGTACTGCGCAAAGATGGTTTTTGCAGCATTGATTTTTACTGGGTTTTTAGACCCCACTAAAATGGTAAGCACGTCCATATAACAACTACTCGTGATGCCCTAAAAGGCGTCAGTGTAAAGTGTGATATGGAGCGATGCAAGGAAGCTATTATTCCTAATCAAAACATAAGCTGGGTTAAATCGGTAAATCGACTGGCGCCATATTCTCAAGGGCGCGTTTCTTTACTAATAATTCCTTGATAAGTGGAGTCAGTACCAACTCCATCGCCAGCCCCATTTTCCCGCCCGGCACAACTAACGTGTTTACACGAGACATAAAGCTGCCTTCGATCATTTGTAAGTAGTAAGGGAAATTAACATCTTCGATGCCACGAAAGCGAATAACCACAAAGCTTTCGTCTAATGAGGGTATGTCTTTAGCACTGAATGGGTTAGAGGTATCCACGGTGGGCACGCGTTGAAAGTTAATATGCGTGCGAGAAAACTGCGGGGTAATGTGATTAATGTAGTCATCCATTGAGCGCACAATTGACGTCATAACCGCCTCTTTGGAGTGGCCGCGCTCATTGGTATCGCGAATGAGCTTTTGGATCCACTCAAGGTTGATGATAGGCACCATGCCAATCAATAGATCAACGTTGCTGGCCACATCATATTCGGGGGTCACGACACCACCGTGCAGCCCCTCATAAAACAGCATATCGGTGTTTTGTTCCAGTTCTTGATAAGGAGTAAAAGTGCCCGGTAGCTGATTAAATGGCACGGCATCGTCAAACGTATGAAGGTAGCGACGGACTTTGCCATTGCCGGTTTCGCCATAGCTTTTGAACAGACTTTCTAATGCGCCGAAGTCATTGGCTTCTTCACCAAAGTAGCTAATGTGCTTACCTTCTTGCTGCGCTTCGCGACGCAATTTATCCATTTCAGGGCGAGTGTAGCGATGAAAGCTATCGCCTTCGACATAGGCGGCTTTGGTATTAAGACTGCGGAATATATGTTTTATCGCGCTTGTCGTTGTTGTAGTGCCTGCGCCTGAACTACCAGTAATGGCGATAATAGGGTGTTTGTCTGACATAAATCTGCCTTAGCTTTCATCATCCGTTAATTCGATGTTACGCGAAGCAAAGTTTTTGGCAAGCTTTGCTTGAGGGCGAGTGTTGGGTATCATAGCGGGGTGATATAACTACAATGAAAAATCAAAGGAACGTCCATGCCCATTTCAATGCGTGTGAAGCTCGCAGTTTGTCTATTCGCTTTCGCGTCCTGTTTACCTGCGTATTCAGCCATGCCCAAAAGCCAAATTTGGCTAGCTGAATTAGGTGAACATTTCAGTGCTAAACCAATTACTGAAAATACCGCATATTTTAATCAGCCGCTAGTGACTGATTCTGGGGTTTACTATACCGCGGAAGTAAGCGCTGATGGCAATAGCCAAACGGATCTGTTTTTTTACGACTTTCAAAGCCAAAACACAACCAACCTCACGCAATCCCCTGTCTCCGAGTATTCACCCACACTGCATCCGAATGGGAAAGGGTTAACGACGATTGTGGTTGAGGGTTCCGGAAAGCAAAAACTGTGGTTTTATCCGTTTGATCAGGCAACAAAACCGAGTCGTGTTTTTGAGCATATTGAACCTGTGGGGTATCATGCTTGGGGGAGCAACCAAGATCTGATTATGTTTATTTTAGGTGCGACTGAGAGTGCTCCGCATACCTTACAGTACACAGATATTAATGGTCATTTACCACAAATTCTTGCCGAAGATATCGGCCGAACTTTGTCTTACAACCGTGCGCGTGATGTGTTTGCTTTTACATATCAAGTCAATGGCTTAATGTGGTTCGCAACTTACCACAGAGAGAGCGATCATATTCAGCGATTTTTTGCTCTTCCCAGTCAAGTGCAAGATTATACCTGGTTGGATGATAATAAAGTGGCATATGCACTAGATAATAAAATTTATTATCGGGATTTAAATGCGCCTAAAAAAGTCCACTTATTAAGAAACTTAAGAAGTTACTGTCAGACTTCAATTTCTCGCTTGAGCTTTTTTGATAACAAGCTGGCATTTGTATGCTACCGCCAAGACTGACAATAACAAATTGAGTCGAATGCTCGATGCGATGCGTAGACAACAACCATAGGAAGAGATATGACGATTCTTGTAACTGGTGGTGCAGGCTATATTGGCTCTCACACTGTATTAGAGCTGCTACAGCAAGGCAAAAAGGTAGTGGTCGTAGATAATCTAAGCAACTCTCAGCAGACTTCATTACATAGAGTCGCTGAGATAGTAGGAAAGGAAGCTATATTCCATCAAGGTGATATTCTTGATAAGGCATTTCTTGATAGTGTATTCGCGCAATATGATATTGATGAAGTGATCCACTTCGCAGGCTTAAAAGCAGTAGGAGAGTCGGTTCAAAAGCCAATCGAGTATTATCAAAACAACGTTCAGGGTACGTTGACGCTGCTTGATGCAATGCGTGATGCCAATGTATTTAAGCTAGTTTTTAGCTCGTCAGCGACGGTCTATGGAGATCCTGCCAGCCTTCCTATTCGTGAAGATTTCCCTGTTGGTGGCACAACCAATCCTTATGGTACGTCAAAGCTGATGGTTGAAATGGTACTACAGGATGTCGCTAAATCAGACCCGCGTTGGGCCTTTGCTATTTTGCGTTACTTTAACCCGGTTGGCGCACACGAGTCGGGGTTAATTGGTGAAGACCCAAATGGTATTCCCAACAACTTACTGCCCTACATCTCACAGGTTGCTGTTGGTAAACTGGCGAGTTTAGGCGTCTTTGGCGACGACTATGACACCAAAGACGGCACGGGCGTGAGAGATTACATTCACGTGGTTGATCTAGCTATTGGCCATTTAAAAGCACTTGAGAAAATCGCAGTAGTAGCAGGTACACATATCTATAACTTAGGTACCGGCAATGGCTACTCAGTACTTGAGATGGTTACTGCGTTTGAAAAGGCAGCGGGCAAAGCCATACCCTATGACATTAAACCGCGTCGCGATGGCGACATTGCCGCCTGTTACGCAGCGCCTGAAAAAGCCAAATCTGAATTAGGCTGGCATGCAGAGCGTGGATTGGATGCCATGATGCAAGATACATGGCGCTGGCAAAGCAATAATCCAAACGGGTATCGTTAACTACTAAGTTAGTTATTGATGTATATCGAAAAGATAACAGCCCTATTTCTGTCTACATTTAGTGCATGGGGCTTTCTTTTTGCTTTGCTTTACAACCTAGCCATTTATTCTGGGAATAGGCAAGAGCGTCTTGAACAACAGCCTATATTTTATAGTGCAGTTATGTTTATTTCGTTTCTGATTACTATTCCCATTGTAGCCCTTTTTTTGCTTCCCTCTGACAGTGCAGTTAATACTTGGGAAATTCTTAGGTATAACGGCGCTTTAATCGTGATGGACTTATTGACTATGTTCACGCTGACACTCATTCCAAGAGGGAGTGCTAGGGTAGGTAATGTTTGTTATAGCTACTTACAACTATGCATGTCTTTTTCAATCGTGATGTTTCTCGCAGCAGCCTGTTTTGGAGTCTATTATCAATACCTTCCTTCTTGGCTTCGGCAGTTTTTTTTAATTTTTTACCCTCTTGGCTCCAATGCAAATGACTTAGTCATGGTTTCAGTACTCGTTATTAGGCGTGACTTCCTAGGGTTACATCGACTCTATCGGCGGCTATTAAACTCAAGTTAACTAACTTGAGGTTTGGATAAGAAATGAGCTAACTCATTGTTTTTAAAATCACACTAAATTATTTCCTTATCTAGCCAGAGAGTTTTGGGGATAACCAGGCGAATTTACGCACCAATAGCAGGCTATTGGAAGTGAATTCAACGCAGTTAGCGCTAAAACTGGCTGCTAGAAAAGCATTAATTATCCGAAGCTCAGGTTAACTATGTTGTTATAATTATTATTTTCATAAATCTGTCACGTTGTTGTCATCTAAACTCGGTTAAATATTCTGGTATAGACCAGTTTAGAGGCAGTTATGAACAACGATTATTTACTCCTGACGCCAGGCCCGCTCAGTACATCTCACACCGTGAAAGAAGCCATGTTGAAAGACTGGTGCACCTGGGATGATGAATATAACCAAGGTGTGGTGCAAGTTATTCGCAATCAGCTTTGTGAAATTGCGGTTGCAGATCCGCAGTATCGCAGTGACTACAGTGCAACCTTAATGCAGGGCAGTGGTACAGCAAGTGTAGAGGCGGCTATTGGGACTTTTATTCCTAAGTCTGGCACTTTACTGGTTATCAATAATGGTGCCTATGGTGCGCGTATTATTGAGATAGCCAATTATCTAAATATTAATGTGATAGCGCTCAACTTTGTTGAAACCGAATTGCCGCAACTTGAGCAGATCTCACAAACGCTTGAGCAACACCCTGAGATCACCCACGTAGCAATGGTACACTGCGAAACCACAACGGGGATGCTGAATCCGGCTAAACGCGTAGCGGAGCTTGCGAAACATCACAACAAAGTAATGATCCTTGATGCCATGAGCAGTTTTGGCGGCATTGAGATGGATATGCACGAGTGGCAAATTGATATCCTCATTAGCTCAGCAAATAAGTGTATTCAAGGTGTTCCAGGTTTTGGCTTTGTGATTACAAAAACAGCGCTCTTGGTTGCCTCTGAAGGACAGGCACGTTCACTTTCTTTGGATCTACACGCTCAGTGGAAAACCATGGAAAATCATCATGGTAAATGGCGTTTTACCTCGCCAACGCATGTTGTCAGGGCTTTTGCCAAAGCACTGGAAGAATTGGCGCAAGAGGGAGGCGTTTCTGCGCGATTTAAGCGTTACAGCGAAAATCAAAAACAACTCGTTAGCGGCATGAAAGCCCTTGGTTTTGAAGCCTTGTTACCAGAAGTCATGCATTCACCTATTATCACTTCTTTTTATTCACCAAGTGACGAAAGCTATGAATTTAAGCGCTTTTATGAAGCATTGAAGCAAAAAGGATATGTAATTTACCCCGGTAAAGTATCAAACGCAGATTGCTTTCGAATTGGTAATATTGGCGAAGTGTATGCCGCAGATATTAGCGGACTACTTGAAGCTATCTCTGAAGCAAAATACTGGTAAACCGTTAGGGTAGGAGCCGCTTTACGCGGCGATTGCTATTACTGAAGCAAAATACTGGTAAGCTGTTAGGGTAGGAGACGCTTTACGCGGCGATGGGTTAAGGGGGTTACACTCCTTTAACTAAATAAATGAGTAGCAAATCTTAAATCGCTCGCTTAAATCGCTGACACCCACGCGCTTAAATCGCTGACACCCACGAAATTAAATCGCTGAGATAAATCGCTGACACCCACTACTTAATTTGCACCTTCCTAAGATACCGCCTACGCTTTAATTCTGCACTCAAAGGATTGAGGAAACCAAACTATGGCAACTGCCCGTAAAAGACAAATTAGTTTAACCGACACCAAATATTATCACTGTATCTCCCGTTGCGTGAGGCGCGCCTTTCTGTGCGGTGAAGATAAATTTACCGGAAAATCATACGAGCACCGCCGGGATTGGGTTGAAGAAAAGCTCCTGATGTTGGGCTCCGTGTTTTGCATTGATGTCTGTGCTTATGCCGTAATGAGTAATCACACCCACATTGTTTTATATGTTGATGATAAAAAGGCTAAGCGTCTGTCTGATAAAGCGATTGTTATTCGATGGCACAAGTTGTTTAAAGGCAATTGGGTAAGCCAAAAGTTTATTGAAGGTGAGCCACTCAGTGAGTCGGAACAATTGATACTCGGTGAGCATGTCACCAAGTACAGAGAAAGACTAGCCGATATTAGCTGGTTTATGCGAGTACTCAACGAAGACATCGCCCGCCGAGCAAATAAAGAAGATAATTGTACAGGCCGATTTTGGGAAGGACGGTTTAAATCCCAAGCATTACTGGATGAGGCCGCATTGGCAGCTTGTCTCGCTTACGTAGACTTAAACCCCATTAGAGCCAAAATCGCAGCAACGCCTGAGACCTCAGACTACACCAGCATCAAAAAACGCATCGACCACGCTAAGCTGGGCAAACAACCAAAAAGCCTACTACGCTTTGCTGGTAGCCCACGAAAACATATGCCTAAAGGCCTGCCCTTTGAATTCAAGTCCTATATTGAATTAGTTGAGCTCACGGGCAAATGTATTCGCGCCGATAAACGCGGTTATATCAACGAAGCGCAACCTATTCTTACTCGATTAAATATAGAACCTGAAAACTGGATAAAACTCACTACGCAGTTTTCTCGGGTATTCCACGGTGCTGTTGGTCGAGAGCGAACAATAACCGCTTACTGTGAAACACTGCAAAAACGACGACGGACAAACCTAACAAACTGTGAGCGCTTGTTGGCTTAGCAGAGCAAGCTTTTCAACTCTAGAATTTCTTACTGTTGTATTTACAGCGCCTTGTCGTGCGCGATAAACCTGTTTTGTTGAATAGATACGCCTGAGCGCTAAAAATTAGCCTATCTATAAACGTTTTTGACCAAAGTGGTTGAAGTATTTTTATACTTTTTTACTTCACTTCCTCAGCACTGATGTAAACAGTAATGGGTGTCATTGATTTGATTGTTAACATTTATTTGATTGCATAACCTAAATATTCATTAATGCAATATAGATTAGACCACAATTGCGTAATGACAAGGTGGTTAAGGCAGTAAATCAAGGGTAGTATTGGAAATGTCATTTGGAGTGCAAAGGCTTCACTAGTCTTTGCACTCTGATAGACTAAATTTAACTGAAGAATGCTTCTAGCAGCTCTCGAATCAACCAAAAAGCAAATCCTTGCTTGATGCCTTTTAGAAAGTCATTTTTCGTTGTTTTGTCGTCACTAGGTTTTTGTTTGTTATTTTGGGTCATATTAAGACTCCTGTATTTATTTTTATATGATCCTAGCGTCACCATCTACTTCAATACTTAAGCTGTGTACTAATACGAATAAAACCCATGTTGGACATAATGTTGAATTAGAATGAATGTGGAATTTCACGCAGCAAAGAACCGCAGTTCTTTAGTAAGACAGCAGTCAAAATATAAGCATGAGATTGGTTTTTCTAGGAGTGAATGAAACGACTTATTTGTTTTAGTTTTTGTCGATTCATAATTTCATTATAACATAATGAGAATCATTTGCAATAATGCTTAATTTCTTGCATACAAGAGTGTTCCACCACTAACTCGCATTTAGACGTAGAATATAGAATTAATGAAGATGTTTTTGACGCGGCAGTAGCTCTGGAAAGGTTGTCGTGCTAAAGCACGACCTACGGGTACGGGGGTTACACGCCTTCAACAATCATTTCTATGGCGTCATGAAGCCAATATTCAATATTGTAATCCACCAATGCTTGCTCGGCGTCATAGCGGGCGCGCAGTACCTTTAAGCAAGGTGCGCCGCTGTTCTTTTCTAATTTTTCGGCAACGTCATCGGGTAGTACGGTGACGCTTATTACACACTGTTCAAAGCTGACGTCAACTTGGTAATGGGTCGACATCACTTCTGTGATTGAGCCATCCAGCGGTTGGTTGTGCAAGTCGGCAAAACGTTCGGCTGCACAATAGATCTGCTCCATCATCATTGCGCGACCATCTAACGCACGTACTCGAGTTAGTTCATACACTGGCTGGCCGTTAAAATGAGAGTGGCTAAACTCAGGCTCTGTGGAAGGGGCATTAATTGCCACTACTTGGGTTGTTGGTGTAAAGCCTTGTTCAATGGCAAGGTGGTTAAAGTTCACTTTTTTAGCTGGATGCCATTTGAGTTTTTCGGGGGTGACAAACCAGCCGCGACGCTTTTGGCTAAAGATAAGTCCTTCGGCTTCTAGTCGTGCTAGGGCTTCACGGACGGTGATCCGTGTTGAGCTAAATGTTTCTTGCAGCGCACGCTCTGAAGGCAATTTGGCACCGGGCGTCATGCTGCCAGCGGCTAGCAGCGCTTGGATATGGTTTCGAATACGTTGATAAAGCAGCATAATTGAGTTGATAAAACCTTTTGTGACAAGCTTACTATCGTTTTATGACAGGATAAATATTTATAATTTGAGACTTGTAAACTCAGATTGGCCTAACTCGCCAAATAGGCTTCTATCTGGCTAAACCAATAGCTACTCGGCAAAACGGCTAAACTCGGATCTTTCCCTAAATCATCAAAGCGACGCAGCGCGATAATAGCGTCCAATTCAGGCAGCTTGGAGAATGCCGCAAGTTCTTCGCTGCTCATCTTTCCGCCTTGTCTTGTTAGCGTTAATTGGCTGGCAGGAGAGAGCGTTTGGTAATACTTCTCATCCATACTCACCAGATAGCGTTTCGCATCTACGTGTTTGCGTACTAGCATTGTCACTGCTCGGTCAAAGCCAAGCTGAGTTAAGTGATCAGCCCCTAAATCGCCATGATTGCTATATCCTTGTGGAGTAAAGTCCGGGTTATTCTGAGATTGAGCAACAAAATGGCCAATATCATGTAAAAATGCAGCGATTTGGGTCGCTTGATCATAACCATTTTCTTTCGCGAGGGTGGCGCATTGTTCGGCATGGTAAATTTGGCTACATGCCTCGTCATAGGTGGCGTGACCATATTGCTCGAATAGCTGTTTTATTTGTGCAATGGCATTCACTTTATATACTCCTGCTTCACGTTCGGATCTAATTTTGCTGCGCTGCCACTAAGCTTGCTTAGCCAAACATCGAGTTTATGCGGCGGCGTGTTGTTATCCTCAGCGCTTTCTTTACGGCGAATGGCATTTCTCACCATTAAGGCCCCCGCGGTGCGAAATGGCTCGACGGGAAACTGTTTAAGCGTTTGGTTGACTAAAGCGCAGTGACGCCAGTCGTTATGTTGATTAAGCAGTAGACTCGCTAAGATTTGTCCACCTAAATAGGATTGCACCACGCCGTTGCCTGAGTAACCGCTGCCATAAAACACATTAGCTTGACCATTTAAATGACCAAAGAAAGGCATGCCAGAGACACTTCGGTCTGAGGGGCCGGTCCAAGTTCTTTCAATCTCGAGCTGGTGATGTGCAAAGAAATGGCTAAATGAACGTTCAAGAATCGCTTGATAGCGGCTAGCACGGTGAAAGGTGTCTCTCACTTGGTTATTGAAACTAAAATAATTTCCGCCTTTGCCAAGCATTAATCGACCGCTTGAGGTGGTGCGGTAGTAATTCACAAAAATGCGTGCATCAATCACCGGAGCACCGTGGTTCAGCCTCATTGCCGCAAGCTTTTCAGGTGCTGGGGAGGTGATCGCCATATCGCTCGAAACTAACACCACACTGCGAGAAAACTGCGGCAATAAGCTTGGCAGCCAAGCGTTAACGGCAAATACTAGCTGATTGGCTCTGATCTCGCCTTTATCTGTGGTAATGGTTAGCGTGTCTTGGCCTTGGTGCTTTAGGTAGCGGGTGTGTTCAAATACTTTGACCCCAAGGGTTTTTGCCACCTTCATCAGTCCACGCACAAGCTTGGCGGGTTGAACACTACCCCCATGGGGGGAGTAAATTCCAGCAAGGTTGGCATTAGAGCCGGTTGCTTGCAACTGCGCTTCATCCAGTGTTTGCCACGCATTAAGCTGGTGTTGCTCGAGTAGGGTGGTAATGGGGCCAAAGGCATTACGCTGGCTGTGATTAGAAGCCGTATAGTAAGTACCATCAACGCGGCAATCACATTCAATCCCGTGTTTACTGGTAAAGGCTTTAATGTCATGAACGGCCTGCTCCGACTGGCGCACTAAAAAGCAGGCTTGTTCTAAGCCAAACTCTTTAATTAAGCTGGCAAACTTAGTCGACCATGTCAGCATAGCTCCGCCATTACGACCCGAAGCACCTTGTCCACAGAGGTCCTTTTCAATGATGGCGATATTCAGCTCAGGTTTTTGCTTTTTCAGCGTTATGGCTGTCCAAAGGCCAGTAAAGCCGCCACCTATGATACAAACTTGGGTATCTAACGCGCCATGAGACGGCGCGCTTGCTGCGGCTTCAATATCGGCTTGAGTGATTGCTTCATCAAACCAAAAAGGCTGAAAGCGCATTACGGGCGCTCTCCACGGGCAATACGAGCAGAAATATCCACCAAGACCATTTCGATGTCGGCTAGTGAGTCAATCACATAATGCGCACCGGCCTCGCCAAGCTGCTGATAAGCACTAAGGGAACGTGCACTTTGCTCTTCGTGACCGAGCGCAGTCCATTCTTCTTCGCTAAGCCCCACGGCATTACCCGTTAACGCAAGTCCTACGGTCCACATGCCGGCATTTAATCCCTCGCTAATTCCCGGCGCGGAATCATCGACTTTTACGCATCCAGACACGCGATTAATCCCAAGTCTTTGCACGTTTTCTAACGCCATCCAAGGGCCTGGGCGAGAGCCAGCTGCACATTCATCACTGGCAACCACACAATCTGGCTGATAACCATAGTCGGCAGCGGCAGGCACTAGTACGTCCATCACAGGCTTGGGATACCCAGAACAACTGCCAATCTTAACGCCTTGTTGTTGTAATCGTTTGATCACCGCAAGCACGCCCGGAATGGGGGCTGCTCGGTCGGCGACTTTTGCTTGTTGGAGCGGCATAAAGGTTTTATAAATATGGTCAACATCTGACATACTCGGTGCCTGACCAAATTGCGTTATCCAGCGGGTGCGGACACTGTCCGTTTGTAGCAAAGTATTAATGTGATCCCATTTACCCATTCCCATCGGACCGCGCGCTTCAGCTAAGGAAATATCAAATTGATACGCTTGCTTAAATGCTTCAACAAAAATACTGGTAGGGGCAATCGAACCATAGTCGACCACAGTACCAGCCCAATCCAAAATTAACGCTTCAATGTGTTTCATGTTGCTAAGACTCCTAACTAGGAAATATGTGATGAAAGTGCCGTGGTGCGTAGTTGCGTTGACGCCTTACGTGGTCGCTTTAATTTCACGGCAAAATAAATAATTGAACTCACTACGAGGGCGCTTGCGATAAACGCTACCCAGTAGCAGGCCATGGTAAAAAAGTGCAGCCAGCTGAGCTCAGGTGTGGCAAAAGTTTTATAGAGCAAAATGCCCACTGAGCCGATGTAGCCCGCCGAATCCGCCAGATAAATCAAAAAACCGGCGTTCGCAGTCGAGCCAACTGCTGAGATCATGCGGTCAAACAAAAAGCAGTTATAGGGGATATAACTGATATAAAGACCAGCCCCCAGCAGTACCATCCAAGTTTTAGGATCGAGACTTTGGGTTTGGTATAAATACGTACTGCCAGCCAGTAGTAAAGCCCCGAGTAAGACAAAGCCATGATTGGCAAAAAATGCGATGCGGTTATTTTTAATTAACACCAATGCGGCAAGCGCAATGAGCACGATAAAGGCGATGCGGATCCCGGCATAAGCAAAAATCGCGGGTTCTTGCCCATAACCTAAGGCCTGCCAGATCTCGGCTGAGAAGTTATCTCTAAAGTCACGAAAGCCGGTAAAGAGTAAAAAGCTAAGCACCAGTACGGTTATTCCAAACCAATACTGTTTAAAAAACGCTAGCCGTGCTTTGCCATCCATTGGCGCGCGCTTTTGTCGTAATTGTTCATCTTCTTGTGTAGGCTCAGGAATACTATTTAGACAAGCAACGCTGAGTACAAGCAGTGGTAGAAAAATCGCTCCGGTTGCCGCTGGCATCCACAGTTCAGGCACATTGAGTTCGCTCACCAGCCATTTACCCACAGTTCTGACCAATCCAGAGGCAAGAATAAAAGTAACGCTGAGTACCGCACCTAAGATTTCGGTGGTTTTACGACCTTCTAAAAAGCTAAAAACCAAACCCCAGATCATGCCAAGGGAGAGGCCATTGGCAAACAGCCAAACCAGATTCCAGCCCGTAGGAGTGATGGCAAATAGCACCAGCGCGAGCTCGGCGGCTAAAATCATGGCCAAAATCGCACGACCGCGATAATGATGCTGCATTTCAGCAATCACTTTAACGCCGATAAATTTCGCGCATAGGTAGCCAAACACTTGCGAAAGGATCAGGGCAATTTTAAAGCTAACAACCCAGCTCGGGTCATCAAAGGCTTCATAGGTATTGACCGAAAATGGCTTACGAAAGGCGTACATACAAAAGTAAGTCATAAACGCACTGGTCGCGGCAAATAGCACAAAGCCGATACCTTGGGCGTCTTTTAGCCAGCGCGGGCGGGCGTTAAATAGCGTGATCTGCAACATCATAGGATCCTCGGTAATTCGAGGGCAATCCTTTGCGGATTGCCCGTCAACCGGTGTATACCAATCGGCTTAATCAAGTGAATTGGTATTAAAATTGGTAGTTAATGCCGACCATGCCGCGGATACCATAGTATTCCACCTGTAATGGACGGCCCTGCTCACCTTGGTAGTACTGCAATGCTTCATTGGTGAGGTTACTCAGCTCTAGGTAAACTAACGTTTGTTCGTTAAGTTGGTATGACGTTGTAAAGTCGACGCTGGTATTGGCGCCATAGTAGCTATCCGATTGGCTATCGCCGCCGTGCTCTTCGATATAGGCACCTTTATGATTAAGTGCTATTCGAGCTGCAAAACGGGTGTCGTCGTAATACAGCGTAAAGTTGTAAAGCTCATTGGCCTGGCGTGGAATGGCTACTTTTTCTGTGCGCTCTGGGATCTGCATTTCAGAATCCATAAAGGTCGCATTGGTCATTACCCCAAAGTTGCTCAAACTGTCAGAAATAAAACCAAGGTCGCGGTTAAATGCCAGCTCAATGCCCGCAAGCCAAGCGCTATCGCCGTTTTCAGGACGGATGATGGTCACGCCTTGCTTGTTGTTGTAATTGCCAACGCTGGTGGCTTGGAAGATTGGGTCTTGGATATCTTTGTAGAATACCCCCGCAGAGACCAAGCCAACGCGGTCAAAATAATGTTCCACCATCAAGTCGAGGTTATTTGAGTACGTAGGGTCGAGCGCTGGATTTCCTGAGTTAAGCTGATTGTCTTGCTCAAGGTAAGTTGCGCCTGGTGTTAACGAACCAAAATCAGGACGGGCAAAGGTGCGAGTTAGTGCGAGGCGATAATTGGTATCGTCATTGGCACGATAAGTAACATGTAGTGCGGGTAAAACGGACCAATAATCATTGCTGTTGGTGGTATCAACAACTTTGTCTTCGTCGGCTAAATAAGTGTAACCAGACACTTCGGTATCGGTTCGGGTAACTCGCAAGCCGCCTAATACTTCCCAGTTGTCGTTAGCTTGGTAAGTTGCCATACTGTAGAGCGAGGTGTGGGTTTCTTCAACATCAAAGTTTCTGCCCAGTGCTCCACCGTTGCTGATGAGTGCTGATTCACCCGCATCTAGCTTGAACTTATTGCGATTTTGCGTCCAAAACTGGGCAAGAGCATCGGTGGAAGCCACTTGTGATAGCTGCGTGCGATAATCAAACTTGGCTTCGCTTAAGTAATCGCTGCGACCGGGTTGATCGCTTAAGGCAAAGTCTGCAAGCGTTGGCGCTGCGCCATATTGTTCGCTGTCCCACGCGTAAAACTCATCGGCAAAGTCAGCTTTACGGACTTTATCGCGGTATTTTGCCCCAAACTTAACGGCTAGCTGGTTATTGTATTGCCAGTCAAAGTCGGCATTGGCTACCAGTCTGTCTTTTTCGTTGACGTAGACCTTGTATAGCTCAACCCAAGACAATCCCATTTTGCTTGGATCGAGTGTAAAGCCCGAGGGGAAGTGGTTGCTAATGGCGTTCCAAGGATCGCTGCCGCCGTCTACTTGGTTGTAAGCATAATTTTTACCGGTATCGCGGTCTTCAAGTCCAACATATCCCACCTCTTTTTGATCAAAACGGGCGACAAAATAGCTATTGTCTTCACTGTTGGGTTTGTCGCCATAGCGAAACTCATTTTCGTACGTGGCTAGTTGCCAAGAGAGCGTTTTATCAAAGCCAAAGTCATGTTCACCTGCAATTTCAAAGCCTTGCATTTCGGTGATGAGTTCGTTGCGAATATGCTGCAGCTCAGCACGGTCTTTATCAAAACGCAGCCTGTGCTTATAGTGGGTTTCATCATCAATCAGTGTACCATATAGCGCGCTGGCGCTGAGCGTGCCGTTTTCAAGTTGATATTCCAGCGAGCCATTTAAGCCGTAAGTTTCACGGGTTCCGGTATAATCACGCAGCTCTAAACGGTAAATGCCTAAGCCATCGTTACCCCGGCGCGGCTCATAGTTATCGGTTGCCCAATCACGCTGCCAAGCTGTGGCGTTAATGATAAAACCTAGCTTGTCGTCAAGTAGACGGTCGCCGTACACCACATTGGCAGAATAGTTTGTGCCATCGGCCAGTTCGTTTTGGCCCACAGCAAAGTTGGTTTTGAGGATAAAATCATCAGCGCCTTTTTTGGTCACGAAATTAACATTACCGCCAATCGCATCGCCTTCCATGTCGGGAGTGATAGCTTTAGACACTTCCACAAACTCAATCAATTCGCTTGGAAAAAAGTCGAACGCAGTAGCGCGGCTGGTGGTTTCCTCTTCAGCGGTTGGAAGGCGGTTACCGTTGATGCTGGCCGAACTCCATTGTGACGGTAAACCACGCACTGCAACAAAGCGGCCTTCACCTTGGTCACGCTCTATCGACACACCTGGAATACGTTGTACGGCTTCAGCGGCATTTCTATCTGGTAACTTACCAATCCCATCGGCAGAAATGATACTTTTGATATTACTGGCATTTTTTTGGTTATTTGCAGCGGCCATTGCGCCACGGAAGATTTGCCCAACCGTGACTACTTCTTCCATCGCTTGTTGATGGTTTAATAAGATTGGAGACAACGTAGTGACTTTGCCATCAGTAACCTCAACCTGTAGTTCAGTTTCCTGATAACCCATATATTTCACGACTAAGGTGTAGCGACCGGCATCTAGTTTTGGTAGTTCAAAGCGACCACGATAATCAGATACTGTGGATACATCTTGGCCTTTTACTGAGATAACAGCGCCAGACAGATTACTTTGTGGGTCTTTTACAACACCAACGAGTTTACCTGTCGCAGCATATAAGCTGGGACTGGTGGCGAGTAACACGGCAGCAGCGATTTGGGTTAGTTTTTTCATTGCTCTTTTCTCAAAAGTTTGGGTTAAGTTTTCTGGTCTAGTCCAGTTTGTTGCAGATAGAGTAATGACGGTTTTTTACATTCCGATGACACAAAGGTGAAAAATTAACTAGTGCCTGCAGCTCTTTGTTGTTTGATTCGCTTTAAAGGAGGTAGGAGTATGTTGTTAGATGTTTGGCTTAACTGAATAAGATTTGTCATACTCGCGTTATCAGCGACAGGTTTTCAGTAAAGGAATGGCAACGTGATTTATGCTTTGATTGCGGCGATTGGACTTTCTCTTTTTATTTATAGCATTACAGCTCGACAACTAGATAGGGCGGAGCTCACCGCACCTATGTGGTTTGTGCTAACGGGCGGGGCGATAGGCTTTGTGCTTGGTAATATTGAAGGAGGGCAACAAGCTTTAGCGGTAGATATTAATGGCTTACAGACTTGGTTGCCGATTATTGAGCTGACGCTTGCTATTTATTTATTTTCCGATGCTGCAAAAACGCGATTACGGGTGTTATCTCACAGCTTTCAGTTACCGGTTAAATTATTACTCGGGTTGCCATTAACCATGGTATTTGGCGCGTGGGTGGCTCATGAGCTGTTCCAGTTATCTTGGTTGGCTTGCTTTTTAATTGCGGTGATCATCACCCCAACCGATGCCACTTTATGCAAAACCTTCATTCAGGATAAGTCTGTGCCCACCAGATTACGTGAGGCAATTAATGTGGAAAGTGGTTTGAATGATGGCCTATGTATTCCGGTATTTCTGTTTTTACTGGGAGTATTAGCTGAGCGAATGCAAGCGACGACCGAATCATTTGCTTGGATTTTTATACGTGAAGTGGGGATTGCACTCGTTGCCGCGGGGTTACTGACAGGGGTGATCATTTGGTTACTTAAACGCGCCTATCAACATCATTACTTTGCGTCTAAAACCAGCCCTTTTCTCTTTGTTGGCATCGCTTTTTTAGTTTTCTCGGTAACTCAAGCTTTGCATGGCAGTGGCTTTATTGCTGCATTTGTCAGCGGTTTGCTGTTTGATAAATATTATCGTGATGAGTTTAAAGATCAGCTCATCGAAGAAGGTGAGCACCTCGCCGAATTTGCGGCTTTTATGATCTGGATTGTGTTTGGTTTGTCGGCCAGTGTAGTGCTGCTAAACGTTACCCAATGGCAGGTTTGGGTGTACGCAGTGTTAGCAACTGCCATGTTTAGATTGATCCCGGTATTCCTCTGTTTGTTAGGTGGTGCACTGACAACCAAAGAGCGCTTTACGTTAGCTTGGTTTGGCCCCAAGGGATTGGCTTCGGTGGTGCTAACCTTAATGCTACTCAGCGAAGAGTTGCCAAATGGTTTGCAAATTACTCAAGTGGCAATGGCAACGGTGCTGTTGAGCATTTTTGTGTTTGGATTATCTAGTCGACCCATTTCTAAATTATTTACCAGTGCTTCTGGTCGAGAGTGATTACTCTAAATAACAATTGGTATAGCGTATGATTTCGTATCTGAATTGTACTGTTATATTGTAACCTATTGTGAAATAAAATATTTTTTGTCACTTTGCTGAAATAAAAAAGTCATGTAACGCGCCTAGACTGTGCCCGCCTTACAGACAAATATTACGTTTCAGGAACAGTACAATGAATAAAAAGTTACTTACAGTTGCTATCTCTGCAATTCTACTTACCGCGTGTGATGACGATACAAAAACCGTTGAGGTGATCAAAGAAGTTGAAGTCATCAAAGAAGTACCAGTGCAAGAAGTGACACAAGTAAAAAATGTGATCCTTATGATCGGTGACGGTATGGGACCACAGCAAGTTGGCTTACTTGAAGAGTATGCTCAGCGCGCGCCAAACTCAACTTATAAAAACAAAGGCAATCAAACAGCGCTGTCTAAACTTGCTGCGGGTGGTCATTTAGGCCTTTCCATGAACGCACCACATGGCGCGACTGGCAGTCTAGTAACTGACTCTGCTTGTTCGGCAACTCAATTAGCAACCGGCCTTGCAGCAGGCTCAGAAATGATAGGCCTTGATGCCGATGGCAATAAAGTAGCGACTATCTTAGAAAAAGCCAAAGCCGCGGGTAAAGCGACGGGTCTTGTTTCAGATACGCGTATTACGCACGCGACGCCAGCGGCATTTGCTGCCCATATGCCGCATCGTTCATACGAAGCTGAAATCGCTGAGCAATTAGTTCGCTCTGGCAGCGTTGATGTGATGTTATCTGGTGGTGCTCGCGTATTTGTACCAAAGAGCACGCCTGACAATGCTGAAGTACAAGCACAACTCGACGCGCTTGGCATGCCTAGTAGCGTATATAAAAGCTCAAAGCGTGGAGATGAAACTAACCTAGTTGTTGAAGCAAAAGAGCAACATGGTTATGGCCTTGCTTTTGATAAAGCACAATTAAGCAGTTTTGAAGGCGAAAAAGTACTAGGTCTATTCGCAAACTCTGGTATGAGTGACGCAATTGCTTACAAAGCTTGTCAACAAAGCAACAACTGTACTCAGCCTTCATTAAAAGAAATGACGGTGAAAGCGCTTGATATCTTGTCTAAAGATGAAGATGGCTTTTTCTTGATGATTGAAGGTGGTCAAATTGACTGGGCGGGTCATGCAAACGATGCAGGTTGGATGCTAAATGAGCTGCTTAAATTTGATGAAGCCGTTGAAGCTGTGCATGAATGGGTAAAAGACCGTAACGATACACTAGTCGTTGTGACTGCAGACCATGAAACGGGTAGTTTTGGCTTTAGTTATTCAAAGCATGAGCGTCCTGAAGCACAAACGCTGTCTGGCGATGGTATGTATGTAAATGGTGTTGCTAAAGAATATCATCCTAAGTTTAACTTTGGTCCACTTGCGCAACTAGACAAGCTTTACGCGCAAACAGGCACCTTCTTCGATATCCTTGCAGAAGCTGCGCCTGATGAAGCCTATGAGAATGTATCGGGCCCAACTTGGAAAGCGACTATTGAAGATATGACGGCTTACACGGTGACGCTAGATAATGCAGAGAAGGTTGGTCAAAGTGTCTATGACGATAATGATGCAACGATGATCCCTGCGTTTGAGGACTTCGGTGACTTTTATGTATACGCCAAAGAAGATTACACCGGAAAAATCGCTCGCGCGATTGCTTCAGAGCAAAGCATAGTGTGGGGTACTGGTACGCATACGGCTGCGCCAGTACCAGTTTATACTTTCGGTCCTGCGGGTGTAACTAAGCAGTTCTCAACCATGCAGCACCATGTGGACGTTGCAAACAAAATGATGACTGCGCTTGGTTTAACTGAATAAACCAAGCACCTAGATTTAAGTAACTTCAGTTAAGCCACAGCAATGTGGCTTTTTTCTGTCATTAAGGTTAGAAACTCGCGTTGTGGTAGCGGCTTTGAATAGTAATAACCCTGACCAAAATCACATCCAGCCTGTTTTAATAGCTGATGCTGAGTCGCGGTCTCAACGCCTTCAGCGATGACTTTTAAACCAAGGCGATGAGCCATCAAAATAATGGTTTCACACAGGGTTAAATCGTCTGCATTGGTTGCAATGCCATCGACGAAGCGCTTATCAATTTTCACAAAGTGACAATCTAATTGCTTTAGATACGCAAGTGATGAGTAACCCGTGCCAAAGTCATCTAACGCAAATTGAAAACCTTGCTGCTTTAAGCGTTCAACTCGTTGTTTTGTGCGGCTATCATTGTGCATCATCATTCCCTCCGTAACTTCTAAAACCACGTGTTCAGGGGGGATCGCAAGCGTCGTGAGTTTGTCACTCCAGCTTGCTAAGGTGCAATTTTTAGCGGCAAATTGGACCGGTGACACATTGATGCTAATTTGTGTTGTATGGCCTAAGTGCTGTAGTTGTGTCAATGTATCAACAGACTGCGAAAATGCTAAATCGCCAATATGATGAATGAGCTGGGTTTCTTCGGCTAACGGAATAAACTCAGCGGGACTCACCATACCTTGCTCTGGGTGTCGCCAGCGGATCAAGGCCTCGGCTTTGGCGACGCGATTATCGTCAAGTGATACGATAGGCTGGTAGTGCATTTCAAATTGATTGTTATGCAGTGCAGTACGAATACCTTTGAGCATGTGCATTCTAGATTCTGCGACTTTGCGTAAAGCGTCATCAAAAATCACATAGCCGTTACGACCTTGCTGCTTTGCTCGATACATTGCTTGATCGGCAGCCTTTAATAGGGCTTCTGCACCATTACCATCTGTTGGTGCGGTGGCAATCCCCATACTTGCAGTGATATGGCATTGCTCATCTTGGATCTCAAAAGGCTGTTTGAATGCGGACTGGATCTGAGCTGCTAGTGCTTTGCACTTTGCTTTATGTTCGTCATCCTCCAACACAAAGACAAACTCATCACCTCCAATGCGGGATAAAAACGCATGCGGAGCCATACTCTTTAAACGTTGTGCGACTAACTTCAAGAGTAAGTCGCCGTAATAATGGCCTAATGTGTCGTTAATATCTTTAAAATTGTCGAGATCGAGTAATAACACGGCGGTTTGTTGTTGTCCGCTGGCAACCTGTTTTTTTAAGTGTTTTTTAAGTCCCACACGATTATGAAGATCGGTTAATTCGTCAAAATGTGCTTGTTTCCAGATCAGCGCATCTTTACGCTTTACTTCGGTAATATCGGTGAAGATCGCGACGCGGCGGTAGATCTCACGGTTGCTATCGTAAACGCTATCAATAGTCAGCCATTCGGTGTAAAGCTCGCCATTTTTCTTACGGTTGACAATCTCACCTTGCCAACGGCCGTGTTCGTTGAGCTGCTGCCACATCAATTCGTAAAAGCTACGGTCATGTTGACCCGATCCTAACATGGCAGTGGACTTACCCAGCACCTCTGAGCGTGAGTAACCAGTTACACGCGTAAAGGCAAGGTTGACGTCCAAGATAAAGCCATTGGCATCCGTGATGATCATACATTCGCTGCTATTGTTGTACACCAATGCTGCAAGGTTTAGTGCTTCTTCTTGATGCTTACGTTGGCTAATATCACGGAAAATCAACAACGCCTGTGGATGTGACTCAATGGCACATAGGCGACATTCAACCACTTGATTACTGGTTGGTGAAAACTCAAGTTGCACATAGGTTTTGTCATTCAACAGCGCAAGCTCTGCGCGGATCCGTTTATAGATATGTTCTGGGAGCAATTCCCTAAGCGTTTGTGCTTTGTCTGTGTAATCGCCATAACGAGATAAGATCTGAGCCTGTTGATCTAAGCGCACATAGCTATCGGGGAGTGCATTAATCAGGGCTTTTACAACGGCAAGTCTATGATTTGCATTGTCTTCAGCGGCTAAGCGTGTTTGCGCCATATGAGCAAAACGCTCGGCGATATGCTCAAATTCACTGGGCACTTTGGTTGCGTTAAAACGGCGATCTTGCTTGCCCGATTCAAGTTGTGCAATAGCATGCTTGAGTGCGCCAAGCGGTTTTAAAAGTTGTTGCTTTAATTGCCAATGTGTTTGCCAAAACAAAATAGACACAAGCGCCAAAAATATTCCTAGAAAGAGTGCAAAACGCTTATCTATGCTGCTCAACTGGGACTCAAAATCGAAACTAAAGTAGATTTGTAACGCTCGGTTGCTGTTATTGAGTGATTGCTTTACATACACCAAGCGATTGCCTTCTGGGGTGTTTAGTAGCGTCGCCTGTGTGCCTAAATTGCTTGGCCAAGAACTGCTAACAGCACGGCCAAGTTCTGCATTTGCTGCTGGATATTGCGCAATGATTTGCGCTTTAGCGTCGGCAATCATTACCCGAGTACCAACAGGAAGAGGCAGTTTTGCAAGGGTCTGGCTCCAATGCGTTAAGCCTTTGACCGCGACAAGCATAAATAAAAGTTGCTGTTTATCATCGTAAATTGGTAGCGCGAAGTTGACTGTTGCACGCTGCATGCTGCGGTCAATTTGATACTCACCAATACTAAACTGGGCAGTGCGCATTGCGGTTTTAAAGTAACCACGATCGGCGATATTGATCTCGCGTTGATCTGCTTGATGCGTAGTACAAAGTACGTTCCCTTGTGCGTCAACTATGCCAAGGTTAGCTAGGTTGGGGCTGAGCAGCATCGCGTGATAAAGCAGCGGCGGGCATTTGCCGTGCTCTACGGTAAGATGATCAATACGGGTCGACAGTTGCTGTAAGACTTGTTCTGTATCTGCGAGCTCTACCTGCTGGATCGCCGCAACTTGTTTGGCGTAATGCAGCGCCTGTTGTGACTGTTGTGTTAATGCCTGCTGACGTTGCTCACATAATAGAAATAAAATAATGATCAGACATGGCAAGCACAGTAGAACGAGTAAGCGATAAAATCGAAACTGTATTGAAGATTTCAGAATAATCCCACCTATGGAGCTGATCAGAGAGCGCGAATGATACCGAATCAAGTTAGGACAACCAAGCAAATTTGCATAAATAATTCAGCTGCAAAAGCATCACTGAGCGAGGGCTAACAGATAGAATTTTTAATTTCTAAATTGAAAGTATGATGTGATTATCCGGTCAAAAAAAATGGCATTTTTTCATCTCTCCACTTTTTTCCACAAAATTCATGATCTTCCACAAATCCCGCGATTTTTCTGGCTTTCAAAGGCGTTAAAGGTACCGACTGAGCTTGACAAAAGTGCTTGTCAAGCCCTAGACTGTTCTTCTGTGGTAAAAAGTGGGTTTTAGTGGATCAAACTGGATCAACTAACTTAGAAATAGGATCACGCATGTTTCGAGGTGCAAGTTCGCTAGCTTTGGATGACAAAGGGCGTTTTGCGGTGCCGACTAAGTACCGTCAACCGCTGCTGTCTGAAGATCAGGGAACCGTTATTTGTACTATTGCGATCAACGAACCGTGCTTATGGCTCTACCCACTCTCCGAATGGCTAGAAATTGAGACCAAACTAAGTCGCATCTCTAACACCAATCCCAGAGTAAGACGCTGGCAACGGATGTTGCTAGGTCATGCTACAGAATACCAACTAGACAAAAATGGCCGGATTTTACTGGCGCCTTCATTGCGGTCCCATGCGCAATTAGGCAAAAAGATTATGCTAGTTGGGCTACTCAATAAATTTGAAATTTGGGACGAAGAACGCTGGTATCAGCAAATGCAGGCAGATACCGAAATTGAACACTCAGGAAACTTTGAGGAAAGCCCTGAACTGGAAAACTTTTCCTTGTAGGGGTAAACAAATTAATGAGCGAAGAGTTTAAGCATATTTCGGTATTAATGACCGAAACCCTAGATGCCCTAGCAATTAACCCTGAAGGTATATATATCGATGGGACGTTTGGTCGTGGTGGGCATTCAGGTGAAATCCTCAAAAGGTTGTCGACTGGGCGTTTACAAGCCATAGATCAAGACCCTCAAGCGATTAAAGCGGCTGAAAAGTTTGCTGATGATACACGTTTCTCTATAGCGCGAAGCCGCTTCTCGCAAATTAAATCTGTCGCGGAACAAGCCGGTATCTTAGGTCAGGTAGATGGCATCTTGTTGGACATTGGTGTGTCTTCACCTCAGCTTGATGATGCAGACCGTGGCTTTAGTTTTATGAAAGACGGGCCATTGGATATGCGTATGGATCCTGACTCAGGTCGCAGCGCTGCACAGTGGCTAGCTGAAGCAGAGCTTGAAGAAATGGTGTTTGTGATCAAAAAGTATGGCGAAGAAAAGTTTGCCACTCGTATTGCTCGTAAAGTCATTGAAGTACGTGAGCACACCGCGATTACAACGACGGCGCAATTAGCGCAACTGATAGATGAAGCTGTGCCTGTCAAGGACAAACATAAGCATCCTGCAACTCGTACTTTCCAAGCTATTCGTATTTATATTAACAGCGAGTTAGAAGAAATTCAGACTGCATTGCAAGCGTCACTTGAGGTGTTAAAACCTGGTGGTCGGTTAGTGGTGATCTCGTTTCATTCTCTAGAAGATCGCATTGTAAAGCAGTTTATCAAGAAGCAGAGTAAGGGAGAGGCGATACCCAGAGGTCTGCCTTTAACGGATGAACAACTTAAACAAAATCTCACCTTAAAGGCAGTGGGTAAAGCCATTAAGCCTAGCGATGCAGAGATTGCACAAAATCCACGCTCGCGAAGCTCAGTATTAAGAGTGGCGGAGAAGCTCTAATGAATGCAAGTAAGCAACGTCAACCGAATCTATTTGTAGAAATAGGCTATTACATCATTGCTAATAAGTTGACGGCATTCTTGCTACTTACGATTTTGATTTCTGCACTCGCGGTAGTGCAAATTACCCATTTAACTCGCCAGCAATTGATACAGCAGGATGAGCTATTACAACAGCGCGATGAGTTAGACCTACAATGGCGTTACCTCGTTGTGGAAGAAGAGTTTTACTCTCAGCATGCAAGGATAGAAGAGATAGCCAAGATGCAGTTAGAGATGAAACGCCCAACCAGTAAAGATGAACAGGTGATTGTGCTGCCATGAATAAACAAAAGCAAAAAACTCAATCTATTATCACCTGGCGCTTTGCTCTAGTTTGCGGCGTGATGCTCACCGTTTTTATGACGCTTGTTGCACGCGCTGCATTTTTGCAAGTAATTGAGCCTGATAAGGCAATTGAAGAAAATGATAAGCGCACCGTACGGGTTGAGAAACTCAATGTCCAACGAGGTATGATCTTCGACCGCAATGGCAAAGAGCTGGCTGTGAGCGTGCCAGTTGTGAGCGTTTATGCAGATCCCCTTGCCATTGATAAGGCACTTGCCAAAAAAGTGTTACGTAAAGCCCGTAAAGAAGGTGAAGATTATAAAGCGTTAGAGCAAAATGATGCTGAGCTGAAAATACGGAAACAAGCTTGGTACGATGATGAGCTCAGGTGGAAAGAGCTTGCAGATGTACTCAGACTCAAACCAGAAAATGTCGATGAACGGCTTAGGGGAGACCCAAGCCGTCGTTTTGTCTATTTGAAGCGTCAAGTGACGGCGGTTGTTGCCAACTATATTCGTCAAATGCGCCTGCCGGGCGTGCACTTGCTTGACGAGTCCAAACGTTTTTACCCAAGCGGCGAAGTAACAGCGCACATGATTGGTGTAACCGATATTGATGGCAAAGGTATTGAAGGCGTCGAGCGTATGTTCGACTCTGCATTAACCGGTACGGCTGGTAAACGCACCATTCGAAAAGATGCGCAAGGTCGTGAAGTACAAGTACTTTCAGAAGAACAGCGTGTTGAGCCAGAAGATGTTTACCTGAGTATTGATTTACGGATCCAAGCCATTGCCTACCGCACGTTAAAGTCGGCGGTACTGAGCTACAAAGCTACCTCTGGTTCGGCGATAGTTGTTGATGTACACACTGGCGAAATTTTAGCTTTGGTGAATAGCCCAAGCTTTAATCCTAACGATCTAAGTACTGCCGCACCTTATAAACGTCGCAATCGTGCTATGACTGACCTATTTGAACCCGGTTCAACCTTAAAGCCTTTAGCGGTATTGGCTGGTTTAAATTATGGTGCAGTTAAGGCAACAGACACGATAGATACCTATCCGGGCTGGATGAACTTAAGTGGTGGCTTAGTGAAAGACACTCGCAACAATGGTGAGCTGAGCTTAAGAGAGATCCTTAAAATCTCCAGTAACATGGGAGTTGCGAAGATCTCGCAGATGCTGCCAAAAGAGTATTTTATCAATCTATACCAACAAGTGGGTTTTGGTGAGCCAACGGGCTCAAACATGATTGGTGAAAGCGCAGGTCTATTTTATCCAAACCGCCGTTGGTCTAACTTTGAAATTGCAACACTCTCTTATGGTTACGCAGTATCTGTAAGCACTGCACAAATGGCGAGACTTTACGCCATGTTTGGAGCCGGCGGTATCTTGCGACCACTCACTATTGTGAAGCAAGATGAAATTCCTGAAGGCAAGCGTATTTTTAGCGAGCAAGATACACATGCCGTGGTAGAAATGATGGAGTCAGTATTTGAACGTGGCGGCACTGCCCATAACGTAAAGGTTGATGGATACCGTGCTGCTGGTAAAACAGGTACTTCAGAAAAAGCCGTGGCGGGTGGCTATGGTGATGAGTACGTTGGTTATTTTGCGGGCGTTGCACCGGTAAGTGACCCAAGGCTTGCGGTTGTGGTGATGGTTAATGAACCGGCGGGAGATGTTTACTATGGCGGTCAAACCGCAGGGCCTGCTTTTGCTGAAATAATGTCTAATGCACTGAGAATTTTAAATGTAGCGCCTGATAAAGAGCGCGTGGCTTATATTTCTGGAGCAGATAACGATGCGTGATCTGGCTCAGGTACTCAGTGATTATGGTGTCAATATTGCCCCTGTTAAGGTTGAGAATCTGCGCATAGACAGTCGAGCGATTGAGCCAGATGATTGTTTTATTGCACTGCAAGGTCATGCCCAAGACGGTGCTAAATATGCCGCCAGTGCCGTTGCGCAAGGCGCTAAATGTGTGCTTGCAGAAACGGGAAGCGAGCTTAATGTTGCACCAGAGCAAGCGATTTTTATCGACAATCTTGCCGATAAGTTGGCGGCAATTGCAGCGCAGTTTTATGCATACCCGAGTAAAAATCTCAAACTCACAGGCGTTACTGGCACCAACGGTAAATCTACCACGACAGCAATGATTGCCAATTTAGCGAGCCTAACCGGTAGTGCTGGTGCTGTGATAGGTACGCTTGGTTATGGTCAACCAGACAGCCTTATTCCGCTGGCAAACACCACGCCGTCAAACGTAGATTTACAACGTATTTTGGCGTTTTTACAGCAACAATATGATCAAGTCGCGATGGAGGTCTCTTCCCATGGCTTGGTGCAAGGTCGAGTTGACGAATGCGACTTTGATGTGGCTGTTTTCACCAACTTGACGCGCGATCACTTAGATTATCACGGTGATATGCAAAGCTATGCAGAAGCTAAGAAACTGCTATTCACTCGCTGTGCGCCAAATCACAAAGTCATCAATATTGACGATGAAGTGGGTGCAAGTTGGGCCGCTGAGTTCGGCGACGACACTGTGGTTGTTTACGGTCGCTGGAGTGAAAAAAATAGCTACCAACAATATGTATTCTTTGATGCCGTGTCGGCACACCCAAATGGTTTGACGGCGACATTAAAAACCAGCTGGGGTGAATGTGAAGTTAGTGTGCCGCTGTATGGTGAGTTTAATCTTTATAATTTAGCTGCTGCGATTGCGACTTTACTATTGCAAGGTGCAAGTCTTGAAGCATTAAGTGAAGCTTGCAGCCAACTCGCGCCAGTTGCAGGCCGCATGCAGCCATTTAGTGCCCCTGAAAAACCTACATGCATTGTTGATTATGCCCATACCCCAGACGCTTTGGCTCTTGCACTACAAGCTTTGCGAGCACATGTACCGGGTAATCTTATCTGTGTGTTTGGTTGCGGTGGCGATAGAGATAAAGGCAAGCGTCCTGAAATGGCGCGAGCTGCAGAGAAATATGCAGATAAACTGGTGATCACCAGTGATAATCCACGAAGCGAAGATCCCAATTTAATCATTGACGACGTTAAGGCAGGACTCATCCACCCTGAGTATGCTGTCTGCCAGCCAGATAGAGGGCTAGCCATTCAACACGCGATAGACCTAGCTGATGAAAACAGCGTGGTGCTGATTGCGGGGAAAGGGCACGAGGGTTATCAAATTATAGGTACTGAGCGCATTGATTTTTGTGATAGGCAATGCGTTGCAGCGATTTTACGAGGGGAAAAGGCATGATCAAGATGGATTTTTCTTGGCTTGCAGCAGTCTTAAAAACCCCTTACGACGGGGAGAATTTGGCAGTCGCCAATATTAATACTGATACCAGAACAATACAGTCTGGAGAGGTATTTCTAGCACTTAAAGGGCCTAACTTTGACGGCCACCGTTTCTTGGGTGTGGCCAAAGCACACGGTGCTATCGCAGCTATTGTTTCTGAGCACGATGAAGATATCGATTTACCACAGTTTGTTGTTACAGATACGCGCATTGCTTTAGGCCAAATTGGCCGAGCAGTGATTGAAACTGTCGCCCCTAAAACCATTGCAATTACCGGCAGTGTCGGTAAAACCACAGTGAAAGAAATGTGTGCGGCGATTTTGGCGCAAAAAGGCAAAGTCCTTGCGACGAAAGGTAATTTTAATAACGACATCGGGGTACCGTTGACGCTATTGCGCTTAAGTGAAGATGATGAATATGCGGTGATAGAACTCGGCGCTAACCACTTGGGTGAAATTGCTTATACCACTGCATTAGTAAGTCCAGACGTGGCGACAGTATGTAACGTCGCACCAGCCCACATCGAAGGGTTTGGTTCAATTGATGGCGTAGGAAAAGCGAAAGGTGAGATTTTCTCAGGCCTAAAAGCTGACGGTGTCGCAGTCATCAATGCGGATAGCGATTATGCTCAGATGTGGCAGGAAAGCTTAGCTGTTTCTAAAGTGAAACGTTATAGCTTAAATGCTCAGCTTGATATTTGGGTGGAAGCAATTGAGTTGGATGAGCTAGCTCGCCCTACCTTCACGCTATGTCTGGGAGAAGAGCGTACCACCATTAGTTTACCGCTTAGTGGCCAGCACAACGTTGGCAATGCGTTGATTGCGGCTGCATTGACAACCGAGCTTGGCGCAAGCTTAAGTGAGGTGGCAACGGGTCTTGGAAAAATGGCTGAAGTAAAGGGCCGTGTCAACATGATCCAAGTCTCGGACACGTTGCGTGTCGTCGATGACACCTACAATGCAAACGTGAAATCTGTCAACGCGGCGATTGATTTACTGGCGTCTATGTCTGGCTATAAAGTATTGGCGTTGGGTGATATGGCAGAACTGGGTGAAGATGCTCGCGAATATCACCGTGAAGTCGGCGAGTATGCTAAGCAGCAAGGCATTGATGAATTGTTTTCATTGGGGGTGCTGAGTAGCAGCGCTAGCAATGTATTTGAAAAGCCAAATCGTCATTTCTCGACTCGCGAGAACTTAATGAAGGCGTTACGGGTTGTATTGGCCGAGCAATCAGGACAATGCACCGTTATCGTTAAAGGATCACGTAGTGCGCGGATGGAACTGCTCGTTGAAGAATTAGTAAACGCTGGCCAGTCGGATAGCGAGACAGGAGAAGTATCATGTTAGTTTGGCTAGCCGAGTATCTTACCCAATATTATTCTGGGTTTAACGTATTTTCTTACCTTACGTTGAGGGCGATTTTAGGCATTTTAACGGCCTTAATGATTTCGTTGTATTTTGGCCCTAAACTCATCGCTGCATTACAGCGCATGCAGATTGGTCAGACCGTACGTGATGATGGCCCTGAATCGCACTTGTCCAAGTCGGGTACCCCAACCATGGGTGGACTGTTAATTCTTGCTGCGATCTTTACCAGTACGCTACTGTGGGGCGACCTTAGCAACAAATATGTATGGGTGACGTTATTTGTCATTGGCAGCTTAGGTATTGTTGGGTTCGTGGACGATTACCGCAAGGTGATCAGAAAAGACAGTAAAGGCCTAATCGCACGTTGGAAATACTTTTGGCAGTCGGTTATTGCGATCTCTACGGCGGCATTTTTGTACTTTACGTCTACCAGCGCTGCGGAAACCACGCTAGTCGTGCCATTTTTGAAAGATGTATTACCACAACTTGGTTTGTTCTATTTGGTCATGAGTTACTTTGTGATTGTGGGTACGTCAAACGCAGTTAACCTGACTGATGGTTTGGATGGTCTTGCCATTGTTCCGACCATTTTGGTTGCCTCAGCACTCGCTATTATTGCATACGTTACTGGTAACGCGAATTTCTCAAGCTACCTCCATATTCCTCATTTACCACTCACGAGTGAACTGGTTGTGGTATGTACGGCGATTGTTGGTGCAGGCCTTGGTTTCTTATGGTTTAACACCTATCCTGCACAAGTTTTTATGGGCGATGTGGGTTCATTGGCGTTGGGTGGTGCACTCGGGATCATCGCTATTTTAGTACGCCAAGAGTTAGTGCTGATCATTATGGGCGGTGTATTTGTGATGGAGGCATTATCCGTGATTTTACAGGTAGGGTCTTACAAACTCAGAGGTCAGCGGATCTTTAGGATGGCCCCGATTCACCATCATTACGAATTAAAAGGATGGCCTGAGCCGCGCGTGATAGTCCGTTTTTGGATTATCTCGATTATCTTGGTTTTGGCCGGTCTTGCGACGTTGAAGATTAGATAATGACGTATATTGAGCAATTACAGAAAAAGCATGTCACGGTACTGGGACTTGGAGTCACAGGACAGGGGATTGTGCGTTTTCTGCTGTCGCACGGTATTAATCCAAAAGTGGTTGATAGTCGTCCAGTGCCTCCGGGCTCGGACTGGCTAAGTCACAACGCACCTGAATGTGAAGCGGTATTTGGCAATCTTGCTGATGCCGCTTTGGCGCAAACGGATCTGATTATCATCAGCCCAGGGATCCCGTTATTTGAACAAAGCGTTGCCGCAGCCATTGCCGAAGGCGTTGAAGTCATCGGCGATATCGAGCTATTTGCACGCCTTAATACCCGCCCTGTGATTGCCGTTACGGGCTCGAACGGTAAGTCCACCGTTGTTACGCTCGCGACAGAAGTATTGAAAGCCGCAGGCTTAAAAGTTGGACTTGGCGGCAATATTGGCACGTCTGTGCTGTCGTTGTTAGAGCAGCCGCATGATGTTTATGTACTTGAGCTGTCTAGTTTTCAGCTTGAAACCACTCATAGCTTGGCTTGTTTGTCGGCAATGATCCTCAATATTACTGAAGATCACATGGATCGCTATCCTGATTTTCAAGCTTATATTGAAGCGAAGCAACGTATTTACCAGCATGTTGAACATATTGTCTTTAATGCTGAAGATCATTATACCTTTGCGCAGCATGGGCAAGGCAGCAGTGTATCTCTCACTGAGGGGGATTATCACTTAATGACCTTTGACGGTGAGGCGTATTTCGCACACAAACAAACACCATTGCTAGCGGTAAAAACGTTGGCGATGGTGGGGCGACATAATCAATTTAACGCCTTGGCGGTATTAGCATTATTAGCGCCGATGCAATTGCCTATGCAGGCATTTGCCTGCGTGTTTGCGAGTTTCACGGGGTTACCTCATCGTTGTCAGTTGGTTGCCGATGTTGCTGGGGTTCGCTACTTCAACGATTCGAAGGCAACGAATGTTGGCTCGACGGTCGCCGCTATTGATTCTTTAGCTTCAGGTCGCAAAAATATTATTTTGATCGTGGGTGGTGATGCGAAAGGGGCAGATCTTTCACCGCTCAAGACGCCACTCACTACGCATTGCAAAGCGCTATTTTGTTTCGGGCAAGACGGTGCACAGTTTATGCCACTGCTGCGCAATAGCCATCAAGTCAACAATTTGGAAGAAGCCGTGTTGGCGGCAAAAACGATAGCGACCAATGGTGATATTGTGCTATTAGCACCAGCCTGTGCCAGCATAGACATGTATCCAAACTATATGGCGCGTGGGGATGAGTTCGTCCGTTTAGTGGGGGAACATGCTTGATTAACGTCGCTGATATCAAAGAGGCGCTAACGCCTCGCCAGTCCGAGAGCTTATTTGACGTACCTTTGATGTACTGCATGCTCATGCTTATTGGAGTGGGATTTGTGATGGTGACAAGTGCTTCTATGCCGGTTGCCGAGCGACTATTTGATAACCCTTTTCACTTTACCATTCGCCACGTTATCTTTTTAGTGGGCTCGTTTATTCTCTTTTGGTTCGCGACAAGTGTGCCAATGACTTGGTGGAAACGCAGTAATCCATATTTGCTGCTTTTTGGCTTGGTACTGTTAGTGGCGGTACTCATTATTGGTCGCGAAGTAAATGGTGCAAGACGCTGGATCCCGCTTGGTCCTTTTGGTTTGCAAGTAGCAGAGGCATCTAAGCTATTTTTCTTCAGCTATATTGCCGGCTACTTGGTACGTAAACGCGATGAAGTACAAGAAAACATCAAAGGCTTCGCCAAGCCAATGATTGTGTTTGCGGTGTATGCGTTCTTAATTTTGATGCAACCAGATTTAGGTACTGTGGTAGTCATGTTTGTGACGACCGTTGGCCTGTTGTTTTTAGCCGGTGCAAGGCTTTGGCAGTTTTTTACCTTAATGCTTACCGGTGTCTCTTTGGTGGTACTGCTTATCATCATTGAGCCATATCGTATGAAGCGTGTCGTGGGCTTTTTAAACCCTTGGGAAGATCCATTTGGCGCCGGTTATCAATTGGTACAATCCCTAATGGCATACGGCCAAGGTGGCTGGTTTGGTCAAGGCTTGGGTAATAGCATACAAAAGCTACAGTATTTGCCGGAAGCACATAATGACTTTATTTTCGCTGTAATAGCGGAAGAGCTGGGCTTTATTGGGGTATTTAGCATTATTATTGTACTCGGCGTATTGGTTACTCGAGCGCTCTTTATCGGGCAAAAGGCCCTTAAAGCAGGTAAAGAATACGAAGGGTATTTTGCCTTGGGCATTGGTATTTGGTTTGCCTTTCAGGCAGTCGTTAATATTGGTGCGAGCGCTGGCATTTTACCCACTAAAGGTTTAACACTGCCATTTGTTTCTTACGGTGGCTCTAGCCTTTGGGTGATGACAATTGCGGCAGGCATTCTACAACGTATAGATTTTGAGACAAAAATGTCGACAAGGCAGGCAACATCCCGTGGAGGTAGGCGATGACAAAACGTCTTCTAGTGGTCGCGGGCGGTACAGGTGGACATATTTTTCCAGGTATTGCAGTGGCACAATTTTTACAGGCGCAGGCTTGGCAAGTGAGCTGGGTTGGCACTGCGGACCGAATGGAAGCCGATGTGGTGCCGCGTTACGGTTTTGAAATTGATTTTATTGCTATGAAAGGCGTCCGTGGTAACGGGGTCAAACGATTACTAACAGCACCATTTATGGTTTTAAAAGCGATACTTGCAGCAAAGCGTATTTTACAACAGCGCAAACCTGATGTGGTGTTAGCCATGGGCGGTTATGTAACTGGCCCTGTAGGTGTTGCTGCGAAACTGCTTGGGATCCCTTTGGTGATCCATGAGCAAAATGCGGTTGCGGGTATGAGCAATAAGTTGCTGGCGAAAATTGCAAGTCGCGTATTAGCGGGTTTTCCCGGCGCATTCAATGAAAAGCTCGCTCAGGTTGTGGGGAATCCGGTACGTGCAAGTGTTGCTGAGATTAGCGATAAACCCGTTTCAGTGCCGTTAAATCTATTAATTGTCGGTGGTTCATTGGGAGCAAAAGCACTGAATGAAACCGTGCCAGAAGGACTCAAGTTACTAAAGCTACAGGTGGCCAGTATCGGATTAAATATTCGCCATCAAAGCGGTAAACATAACCAAGACGATACACAACAACGATATGAAAGTGCAGGCATTAATGCTGAGGTCAGCGAGTTCATTCATGATATGGATGCCGCATACGCTTGGGCTGACTTGGTTATTTGCCGTGCCGGTGCGCTTACCGTGAGTGAAATAGCCGCAGCTGGGAAAACGGCGATTTTTGTGCCTTTCCCACATGCCGTTGACGATCACCAGACGGCTAACGCGCAATTTTTAGTGTCGGCTGGGGCTGCTTATATATTACAGCAAACTGCACTGACGCCAGAAACGCTAGCAACGACACTGCAGCCACTTGTTATTGAGCCGCAAAAAATTGCGACCATGGCAGCAAAAGCGAGACAATGCGGTAAGTCGGAGGCAACAGCGAAAGTTGCCCAAATTTGTACAGAATTATCGAACTAGGATATTAAATGGAAGCTTCAAGCAGAAGAGCAATGCGACGTATCAACACCATCCACTTTATCGGGATTGGTGGTGCTGGTATGGGTGGGATTGCAGAAGTGCTGGCCTTTGAAGGTTACCGAATTACAGGCTCAGATATCGCCAAAAGTACGATGACAGAGCGATTAACAAATATGGGCGCCGAGATCTTTATCGGCCACCAAGCTGAAAATGTAAAAATGGCCGATGTGGTTGTGGTATCGAGTGCAATCAACGACCAAAACCCAGAGATCCAAGCGGCGAAGGCAAACCGTACGCCAATCGTTCGTCGCGCCGAAATGCTCGCCGAGTTGATGCGCTTTCGTCACGGGATTGCGGTAGCTGGAACACATGGTAAGACCACAACGACGAGCCTGATTGCGAGTATTTTTGCGCGGGCTGAGCTGGATCCAACCTTTATTATCGGTGGCTTGCTCAATAGTGCTGGTAGTAATGCCAAAGTGGGCAGCAGTGAATACCTTATCGCAGAAGCGGATGAGAGTGATGCATCGTTTTTGCATTTGCAGCCGATGGTGTCGGTGGTAACAAATATCGAAGAAGATCACATGGATACTTACGACGGTGACTTCGAAAAAATGAAAGACACCTACATCGAGTTTATCCATAACTTACCATTTTATGGTCTGGCGGTGGTGTGTATCGATTCGCCAGTCGTGAGAGAATTATTGCCACGCTTTGCAAGGCCGACAATCACGTATGGTGAGGCTAACGATGCGGATTATCAGTTATTGGACTTCAAGCAAACACAAAGTGAATCACACTTTAAAGTCAGAACCAAAGACGGTGAGTTACTTGAAGTGAAGCTAAATATGCCAGGTAAGCACAACGCATTGAATGCGCTGGCATCTATTGCGGTTGCAAAAGATCACAATATTGAAAACGAAGCGATTTATCAGGCGTTAGCCAACTTTGAAGGGGTAGGACGTCGCTTCCAGCATTACGGCTCATTCAATAATGAAGTGGGTGAGGTGATGCTGGTTGATGATTATGGTCACCATCCGTCTGAAGTTGCGATGACGATAAAAGCCGCTAAGTCTGGTTGGCCTGATAAGCGTTTGGTTATGATTTATCAGCCACATCGCTATAGTCGAACACGCGATTTATATGAAGATTTCGTAAAAGTGCTTTGCGATGTTGATAAACTACTGCTGTTAGATGTATATAGTGCCGGTGAAGCGCCTATCGTTGGTGCGGATAGTAAAAGTTTGTGCCGTAGTCTCCGTCAACGTGGCGTTGAGCCGATCCATATCAGTGACCATGGTGAATTGGCGAAAGTGTTGGCAAGCACCATGGAAGATGGTGATTTAGTGTTGACGCAAGGGGCCGGCAATATAGGTCAAATCGTGAAGCAGTTAGCCGCCACCGGGCTATCGATAGCGCAGTTAAAACAGAGTGAATTATGAGTAGTCAGTTTGGAAAAGTAGCCGTATTACTTGGCGGTAGTTCAGCAGAGCGAGAGGTGTCGCTAAAGTCTGGTAATGCAGTGCTAAATGCCTTCGTTAATCAAGGTATAGATGCGATTGCTTTTGATCCAGCAGAACGTAATTTATGGCAACTTAAAGACCTAGGTGTGGATCGCGTATTCATTGCACTGCATGGCCGTGGCGGTGAAGATGGTACTATTCAAGGTGCGCTTGAGTTTATGGGAATACCATATACAGGAAGCGGTGTACTTGGTAGTGCGCTTGCAATGGATAAAGTCCGCTGTAAGCATCTGTTTCAGTCTGCCAAGTTAAGTACGGCACCTTATGCTGTCGTAAGCAAAGAGACGGGTTTTGACGCTAAGGCGCTAATCGCTGAGTTTGGCAAAGTCATGGTAAAGCCAAGTCACGAAGGCTCGAGCATAGGTATGGCTCAGGCAGACAGCGAAGAAACCCTGACTGCGGCATTAAATAATGCCTTTAAGTTTGACGATCAAGTTCTCGTTGAACAATGGATCACTGGACGTGAGTTTACCGTGTCTATGCTCGCTAAAGAGGCATTGCCTGTTATTGAAATGCGTACGCCTCGTGGTTTTTACGATTATGAAGCGAAATACCAAGTCAACAGTACCGAGTATTATTGTCCGGCGGATATTAGCGCTGCACACACTGAGCAATTACAAGTGATGGCAAAGCACGCTTTTGAATTGGTTGGTGCCACTGGTTGGGGACGTGTTGACGCCATGCAAGATGAGCAAGGTCATTTCTATCTACTCGAGGTAAATACTGTACCTGGTATGACTGAAAAGTCGTTGGTGCCGATGGCAGCAAAAGCAACGGGTGTAAGTTTTGAGCAATTAGTTGTTCGCATTTTGGAGCAAACGCTTTAATATGCGAGCATTTTTAGCAGGGTTGAAGCTGATCAGTTCAAGAGTGAACTGGCCTCTTTTTTGGGGACTTAGCTTCTTCTTTGTGGTGATTTTTACATTGGTAAGAGGAACATACTGGGTAAGTGATTGGTTAGTTGCACATCATGATGCGCAAATAAAAACACTCAAAGTGCTCGGTAAACCGCATTATACCAATGAAGATGACATTGTGGCGGCAATTAAAACCGCAGATTTAAATAGTTTTTTTGAGCTTGATGTAAAAGCAGTCCACAAGGCAGTAAAGTCTTTACCTTGGATTGCGACAGTGTCAGTCAGAAAACAATGGCCGGATACGCTGCAAGTCTATGTAGTGGAACATCAGCCGGTTGCGCATTGGAATAGCGATTCATTACTCAATGATGATGGCGAAGTATTCCAAGCGAGTAGTAACAAATTGCCGCAAGGGCTGCCTGAATTATATGGCCCTGAAGGAAGTGCTGAAGAAGCATGGCAAACATTTAAGCAGTTTAAAGCCTTGTTGGCGGTAAATCAGTTTACGTTGGAAAGTTTAGCGCTTTCAGAACGATTTGCTTGGCAGCTATGGCTGGACAATGGGATCCGCTTAAATTTAGGGCGTGAAGATAAAGCCAAACGAGTACAACGTTTTATCGACGTGTATCCACGTATGGAACGCCCTGAAGGTAAAGTAATCGATGTCATTGATTTACGCTACGACACGGGACTGGCAGTGAGTTGGAAAGAACCTACTGAGCAGCAAGAACAACAAAATAACAAGAGTGAAGCATGACAAAGTCGGCAGAAAGAAACTTAGTGATTGGATTAGATGTTGGCACATCAAAGGTCGTCGCCACAGTTGGGGAGATCACTGTGGACAATCAACTTAGTATTGTCGGTGTCGGACGCCAAGAGTCTCACGGCATGGATAAGGGCGGGGTAAACGATTTAGACCTCGTTTCTGAGTCTATTAAACGCGCTGTAGATGAAGCAGAGCTAATGGCCGATTGCAGAATAAGCTCGGTTTATTTGGGGATCTCAGGCAAACATATTCAGTGTCAAAACGAAAGTGGCGTGGTGGCAATAAACAATGCTGAAGTCACAGACGATGATATTGCCAATGTTATTCACATTGCACGCTCTGTGCCTATGTCTGCCGAACGCAAAATGCTGCACTCATTGCCGCAGGAATATAGCATCGACATGCAAGAGGGGATCAAAAACCCTCTGGGTATGAGTGGCGTAAGGATGGAAGCGAAAGCACATATCATTACGTGTTCGAATGACATGGCAAAGAATATTGAAAAGTGTGTTGAACGCTGTGGTTTGCAGGTAGACCAATTAACGTTTAACGCCTTGGCGTCATGTTACTCAGTGTTGACTGAAGACGAAAAAGAGCTTGGTGTTGCGGTATTAGATATCGGTGGTGGTACCATGGATATTGCGATTTATGTGAATGGAGCGTTGCGCCATACTGCCGTGATCCCAGTTGCGGGCAATCAGGTCACAGGCGATATAGCAAAAATATTTAGAACACCTATTTCGCATGCCGAGTCTCTGAAAGTACAATATGCCTTCGCGTCGAGCCAAATGGCATCAAGTGAAGAAACCATCGAAGTACCAAGTGTTGGTGGGCGTCCTGCTCGGGTAATGTCTCGTCATACTTTGTCTGAAGTGGTAGAGCCAAGATTTAGAGAACTGTTTGAGCTTGCACAAGAAGAATTACGTCGCTCAGGTTTTGAAGATCAAATTGCGGCAGGTCTTGTTATCACAGGCGGTAGCGCCAAGATGCAAGGTGCACAAGAAGTCGCAGAAGATATATTCCAAATGCCAGTAAGAATAGGGAAACCAATTGGCATTAAGGGATTAACAGATTATGTGGATGACCCTGCATATGCAACGGCGGTAGGTTTGTTACAATACGGCCGTTCACTACAATCGATGAATGCACAGAAGTCGAAAGTAGATGCAGAGGGGAGTTGGTGGAACCGTGTTACAAAATGGTTCCAAGGCGAGTTTTAATACTCAAGTCGGAGAGTGAAGATGTTTGATATTATGGAGCAGCACAGCGAAGAAGCTGTCATTAAAGTCATCGGTGTCGGTGGCGGCGGCGGTAACGCCGTAGAACACATGGTAAACCAAGAAATTGAAGGTGTACGTTTTATCGTAGCGAATACGGACGCACAAGCGTTACGCCGTTCGTCTGCGGATATTACCGTACAGCTGGGTACTCAGATTACCTCAGGTCTTGGAGCTGGCGCAAACCCAGAAGTGGGCCGCAGCGCAGCAGAAGAAGATCTAGAAACCATCAAGAGCAGCCTTGAAGGCGCAGACATGGTATTTATCGCAGCCGGTATGGGCGGCGGTACAGGTACCGGTGCCGCACCTGTTGTTGCACGCGCAGCAAAAGAACTAGGTATTTTGACTGTGGCTGTAGTAACGCGTCCTTTCGATCTCGAGGGTAAAAAGCGCATGGCTGCGGCTGAGCAAGGTATTGCTGAGTTGTCAGAAATTGTAGATTCACTTATTACAATTCCAAACAACAAATTGCTTAAAGTTCTTGGTAAAGGGACTACACTGCTAGATGCCTTCGCTAAAGCAAATGATGTGCTTTATGGCGCGGTACAAGGTATTGCAGAGCTGATCACACGCTCAGGTCTAATCAACGTTGACTTTGCGGATGTGAGAACCGTGATGTCAGCAATGGGTACTGCAATGATGGGGACGGCTTCGGCAACAGGTCCTGATCGTGCACAAGAAGCAGCGGAAGCCGCGATTTCTAGCCCGCTTTTAGAAGATGTTGATCTAACTGGCGCGAAAGGCATTTTGGTGAATATCACCGCTGGCATGGACATTACTATCGAAGAATTTGAGGTCGTTGGTAACCATGTTAAAGCGTTAGCGTCTGAGAACGCGACTGTGGTAGTGGGTGCTGTTATTGACCCTGAAATGAGCGAAGAGCTTAGAGTGACCGTGGTTGCTACAGGCTTAGGTGGTGACCGTCGTCCGCAATTTGGTATTGTAGACAATGGCTTTAGACAAGCTTCAGGCTCAGATGCGGTAGGTGGCACTCAAACTAGCTCACAAACGAGCATGTATGTGCCAAGCTTTACGCAACCGCAAACGTCAGCGGCAGAACCTGAGCAACCAGCTGAAGCGCCTGCACCGCAAGTGCAATTGCAAGAGCAGAAGCCACAACAAGCTTCTAGTTCAGCAAGCGCAAAAGGCAGCGACAGTAAAGAAAAAGGTGACTACTTCGATATTCCGGCTTTTTTACGTAAGCAGTCAGACTAAAGTTGGTATAAAAAATAAACAAAGATTGGCAGTTTGGTGGAACTATGTTATACTCCGCCGCCTATCTAGAATTTAAGTGGGCGAATATATGATTAAACAACGTACGATTGCACAAGTCGTTAAAGCCACAGGTGTAGGTTTACACAAAGGTGAAAAGGTCACGATCACTCTCCGACCAGCTGGTGTGAATACAGGTGTTGTATTTCGCCGCGTTGATCTAGACCCTGTTGTTGATTTTGAAACAACACCGGAAGCTGTGGGCGACACGCAACTGTGTACGTGTTTAACAAATAAAGACGGCGTTCGCTTGTCTACTACCGAGCATTTGATTGCCGCGGTAGCTGCGCTTGGGATTGATAACCTCATCGTAGAGCTAGACAGCGCCGAAGTGCCTATTATGGATGGCAGTGCATTGCCATTCATCTACTTAATTCAAAAAGGCGGTATTGAAGAGCAAAACGCTGCCAAGCGCTTTATTCGCATCAAAGAAAAAGTGCGTGTTGAAGATGGCGACAAGTGGGCTGAAATTGAGCCTTACGATGGTTTTCACATCGACTTTGAAATCGACTTCAATCACCCTGCGATCAACGCTAGCCGCCAACGTATTGGATTAGACATTACCGCTCAAAGCTTTACGGAAGAGATCAGTCGTGCTCGTACTTTTGGTTTTATGCGTGATATTGAATACATGCATGCAAACAACCTAGCCTTAGGTGGCAGCATGGATAATGCGGTTGTTTTAGACCAGTTTAAAGTATTAAATCCTGATGGCCTGCGCTATGCGGATGAGTTTGTTAAACACAAGATCTTAGACTGTGTCGGTGATATGTTTATGGCAGGTCACAACATTTTAGGTAAGATCTCATGCTATAAATCAGGCCACGGCCTAAACAATATGTTGCTTCGTGAAATCATGGCAACTGAGTCAGCGTGGGAGTGGGCAACGTTCGAAGAGCCAGTCAGTATGCCAGCACCAGGAATGGAAGCGGGTATCAATACCGCAACGGCATAAGACTTTTAGGCTAATACAGTTTGATAAAAAATGACGCTAAGGCGTCATTTTTTTTGCGTTGTGTTTGCGTGTTTAGCGAGTCTTTCTAGTTTCTCCTTAAGCGACGGTGGAGCGGACTGCGCCAGCGCTAGCAAATGCTCGCCAGTGGCTTGGCTCATACTGCGATTGGCTTGATAGGTCGAAGATTGGGATTCCACCTTGTTGGTGAGACGCTGCTGAGCTTCTGGATTGGTGGTAATTTTAACCAATGCACAGTCATGTAATCCAACTTTTCTAAATGCACTGAGAATATCCATTTTCAAAAAGTTTAACCGGGTCGCAAGCGTTGCTGAAGCAGCTTCTATTGTCAGTGTTCCTTCTTTGTAGTGAGCAACACGGCATTTCTTACTCAGGATAGGGCCTAGAGTCTCTTCCAAGCAGCTCTGTAACTGTGCCGCTTGGGCGCTTTTTTGGCCATATTGATTGAGTTTATCTGACCACCCACCCATCACTTCATCAAGCGGTTTTGGATTGTAGCGATTTTTAGCCAATGACTTACTTCCCATAGGTTGAAAAATAAAAAATAACCGCCATATCGGGATAATACGGAGTCAATTTACTCCGTACTGGTGGTTTCTCAGTCTTCTAAGTATATCAGAGACAAATTTTTGAGAAATCCAAAAGTACCAACATTTGTTGTCGAAAGCGCTTAGCTCTGTACTCGAATAACTGAGTCGAGTTAGATGCTAACTAAACTTTATCACTTGCAACGGTACGCTTACGCCCAACAGTAAAGATTTCTTGCAATTGAACTTGGTATTATTTACCCAATAAGGTTTGCAGAAACAAAGAGTCTGGTATGATAGGGCATAATTTTAACTCGGCAAGATACAAAATGCTCACTCCTAAATTGGCAAAATGAAAACCGGAATTTAGGAACGCTTTTGTCGCCAACAGGACAAGCGCGACCCAGCCTTAACCACATTGGCTTAGAGAAATGGGTCAGCCAATACACAGAGTGAAACGGTTTAAACATGTTAGCAAATATTTTTACCAAAATTTTTGGTAGTCGTAATGATCGCACCATCAAAAACCTAAGAAAAACAGTCGCTTTAATCAATGCGTTAGAAGAGCAATATGGCAAATTAAGCGATGATGAACTAAAAGCAAAAACGGCTGAATTTAAACAGCGTATTGAGCAAGGTTCAAGTCTAGATGATTTATTACCAGAGGCGTTCGCTACGGTGCGTGAGGCATCTAAGCGCGTATTTGGAATGCGTCATTTCGATGTGCAAATGATTGGTGGTATGGTGCTTCACCAAGGTCGTATTTCAGAAATGAGAACGGGTGAAGGTAAAACACTAACAGCAACATTACCTGCGTATTTAAATGCGGTTTCAGGTAAGGGTGTTCACGTTATTACCGTCAACGACTACTTAGCTAAGCGTGATGCTGAGACCAACCGTCCACTCTTTGAATTCTTAGGCCTTACTGTAGGTTGTAACGTACCAGGCATGATGCCACAGCAGAAAAAGCAAGCCTATGCTGCGGATATCACTTACGGCACCAATAACGAGTTCGGCTTTGATTACTTGCGCGATAACATGGCGTTTAGTGTTGAAGAACGTGTACAACGTCCACTTAACTATGCGGTTGTAGATGAGGTGGATTCAATCCTAATCGACGAAGCGCGTACACCACTGATCATTTCTGGTCCTGCTGAAGATAGCTCTGAGCTTTATGCCGAAATCAATAAAATTGTGCCTGATCTTGTACAGCAAGAAAAAGAAGACGAAGAAGGCGTGGAAGGCGATGGCGATTTCACCATTGATGAAAAAGGTAAACAAGTTCACCTTACCGAGCGTGGTCAAATCAAAGTTGAAGAGTTACTGACTGAACGTGGTTTGATTGATGAAGGTGACTCGCTTTACTCGGCAGGTAATATTTCATTACTTAGCCATGTTTACGCTGCGCTTCGTGCTCACAAGCTATATCAAAAAGACGTTGATTATGTTGTAAAAGATAACGAAGTTATCATCGTTGACGAGCACACTGGCCGTACGATGGAAGGTCGTCGTTGGTCTGAGGGTCTTCACCAAGCCGTTGAAGCGAAAGAAGGGGTTCGTATTCAGAACGAAAACCAAACCTTGGCTTCAATCACATTCCAGAATTACTTCCGTTTATATAACAAGCTTGCAGGTATGACAGGTACAGCGGACACTGAAGCGTTCGAATTCCAGTCAATCTATGGCCTAGATACCGTAGTTATCCCAACCAACAAACCTATGGTTCGTGATGACCGTGCGGACCTTGTATATTTGACGCAAGAAGAGAAATTTGAAGCAATTCTTGAAGACATTCGTTCTTGCCAAGAACGTGGTCAGCCAGTGTTGGTGGGGACGGTGTCTATCGAAAGTTCTGAGTATCTTTCTCACTTCCTTCGCAAAGAAAAAATTGAACATAATGTACTGAATGCGAAATTCCACGCGCAAGAAGCGGATATTATCGCGGACGCGGGTCTACCGGGCAAGGTAACGATTGCGACGAATATGGCTGGTCGTGGTACGGATATCGTACTGGGTGGCAGCTGGCAGTCGGATGTTGAAAAATTAGAAAATCCGTCGGAAGAGCAAATAGCAGAAATTAAAGCCGCTTGGAAAGCGCGCCATGATGCAGTACTGGCTTCAGGTGGTTTACATATTATTGGTACTGAGCGTCACGAATCTCGCCGTATCGACAACCAGTTGCGTGGTCGTGCAGGTCGTCAAGGTGATGCTGGTTCAAGCCGCTTCTACCTATCGATGGATGACGCATTGATGCGTATCTTCGCAGGTGAGCGTATGACTAACATGATGCGCAAACTAGGTATGCAACGTGGTGAGGCTATTGAGCACCCATGGGTTAACCGTGCCATTGAAAATGCACAGCGTAAAGTAGAAGCGCGTAACTTTGATATTCGTAAACAATTACTTGAGTACGACGATGTTGCTAACGACCAGCGTAAAGTGGTTTACGAACAGCGTAACGAACTACTTGAAGAAGGCGATATCTCAGAGACTATCACCGCTATTCGTGAAGATGTATTGAATGCGACTATTGATCAGTATATTCCACCGCAAAGTCTGGCGGAAATGTGGGACATCCCAGCACTTGAAGAGCGCTTGAAAAATGACTTCCATGTTGAACTTCCGATTGCAAAATGGCTTGAAGAAGACAGTAAACTATATGAAGAAGTGCTACGCGATCGTATCGTAGAAGACGTTGATAAGGCGTACAAACAAAAAGAAGAGATGGTAGGCCCAGATGTATTACGCCACTTTGAAAAGGCAGTTATGCTACAAAGCCTAGATCAGCATTGGAAAGATCACTTAGCGGCAATGGATCATCTTCGTCAAGGTATTCATCTACGTGGTTATGCACAGAAGAATCCGAAGCAAGAATATAAGCGTGAGTCGTTTGAGTTATTCTCACAAATGCTTGAAAACTTAAAGATTGACGTTGTTAGCGTACTAAGTAAAGTTCAGGTTCGTGCTGAGGAAGATGTTGAGAAAGTTGAAGAGCAACATCGTAAGAGTGAGCAAGCACCACGTGAATATCAACACGAAGAGGTTGAGCGCGTAGGTGGTGATGCACCAGAAGGCGTGTCTGTTGCTCATAGAAATGAGCCAAAAGTAGGTCGTAATGATCCTTGTCCTTGCCAATCAGGCAAGAAGTTTAAGCAGTGTTGCGGAAAACTAAAATAACAGGCCCTAAATCTAAATTTGTATAAAAAGCGACGCTAAGTCGCTTTTTTTATGGAGTAAATGATGCAAAAAAAACGTGTTGAAGTCGCCGTTGGTGTGATTGAAAAAAATCAGAAAATCTTTGTATGCTTGAGAGGTGAAGATCAACATCAAGGTGGGCTTTGGGAATTCCCTGGCGGGAAAATGGAAGCCGGTGAAGATGTCTTTTCGGCATTGAAACGTGAGCTGCAAGAAGAGGTAGGCATTGAGATCTATAACTCATCTGAGCTAATGCGTATTGAGCATGACTATGCTGATAAAGCCGTATGCTTATACATTCATCATGTTGAGGACTTTTCTGGTGAAGCTCATGGCGCAGAAGGGCAGCCTTCTCAATGGGTTGCAGTTGAACAGTTGCATGAGCTCACGTTTCCTGAGGCCAATAAGGCGATTGTTGAATTATTACAAACGCGCAAAAATTAGTGACAAACTTTGTTACTAAATTAAGCACTCAGAGTCATAGTCATTCACTATGTGCATCGGTAGACTAGTGAATGACCGCTTACGTGTAAATAAACATCAGCTAACGACTTTCGTTGCTCTGAAGTTTGAGAGGACACACAGTTAGAAGGAATTCTTTTCAAGCCATCAGGTTATGTCTATATTCAATTCATTTGTATGTAATTTGAGCATTATTTTATCTAGATGAATGGGATACGACGTTTACAAGCGAAACTCTATCAGGGGAATAAAAATGAAAAAACTATCATTGACCGCTGCAAGTGTTGCACTTGCATTGGGATTGATTGGTTGTAGCGAACAACCGCAAACACAACAACAAAAACCAGCGGAACAAGCCGAAGCACAAAAGGCGGTTTTGAATTCTGGTATCGAATTGGAAAATATTGATAAATCAGTGCGTGCACAAGATGATTTTTACTTTCACGTTAATGGTCATTGGTTAGAGAAAACCAAAATCCCAGCAGACAAATCAAATTATGGTTCTTTCTCTCAGCTTTATGATGAGTCACAAAAAGCGCTGCGTAAAGTGCTTGAGAATGCTGCTAGCAACGGCTCAGCTAAAGTAGGTAGCGATGAGCAAAAGTTGGGTGCGTTTTATCAAAGTTATATGGACGAGGGCGCGAGAAACGAGTTGGGCTTAAACCCTGTTAAGCCTTATCTGAAAGAAATTCTAGACTTGAAGAGTAAATCGGAGCTACCAGCTATCTTTGCTAAAATGCGTTTAACCGGTGCTAGCACTCCATTCGGTTGGTATGTTAATAATGACGCTAAAAACTCAAGTGAAAATGCACTCTACATGTTCCAGTCAGGGCTTGGTTTACCTGATCGCGACTACTACCTGAAAGATGACGAAAAGTTTAGTAAAATTCGCGAGCAGTATCAGCGCTATATCGAACAATTGTTAGCTAAGGCTGGTCATAAAAATCCGGGCCAAGCTGCACTAAATATTATTGAGTTAGAAAAACAAATTGCCGAGGCGCAATGGACACGTGTTGAAAGCCGCGACGCGACTAAAACCTATAACAAGCTAAGCAATGATGCGTTTAATCAATTAATGCCTGACTTTGATACATCAGCATTTTTAAGCGCACTTGGTATTAAAACGGATTCTCTTATTGTAAGCCAACCAAGTTTCTTTGAAGCGCTGTCTAAAATCATTGCTGATTCAAAGCTAGAGGCATGGCAAGACTACTTAACATTCCACTTTACCAATGACTACGCTGAGTTACTAAGTAAAGATGTAGTTGACCTTAAGTTTGGTTTCTTTGGTAAAACATTGACGGGTGTAGAAGAACAAGCGCCAACATGGAAAAAGGCGGTGGATGCAAGTAATTCAGTACTTGGTGAAATGCTAGGCAAGATATACGTTAAGTCGTATTTCCCACCAGAAGCTAAGGCTAGAATGGAAGAATTAGTCGCAAACCTTATTAAAGGGTTTGATCAAGCTATTGATGGCCTTGAGTGGATGAGTGCTGAAACTAAGATAGCTGCAAAAGATAAGCTCAATAAGTTTACGCCAAAGATTGGTTATCCTGACAAATGGAAAGATTATTCCGCACTTGAGATCAATCCTGATGATCTAGTCGGTAACTACGTACGTTATAGTCAATTTGCGAATCAGGAGATGATCGATAAATTAGGCAAGCCTGTGGACCGTAGCGAGTGGTTGATGACACCACAAACGGTGAACGCGTACTATAACCCAGTGAATAACGAGATTGTATTCCCTGCTGCGATTCTACAACCACCATTCTTTAACTTAGAAGCGGATGATGCAGTAAACTACGGCGCAATCGGTGCGGTTATCGGTCACGAATTAGGTCACGGCTTTGACGACCAAGGTGCGAAGTACGATGGTGATGGTAACCTACGTAATTGGTGGAGTGAGTCTGACCTTTCACAATTCGAAGCGCGTAGCCAAAAGTTGGTTGAACAATTTAATGGTTTTAAACCATTTGAAGACGCTGGTGTTAATGGTCAACTGACACTGGGTGAAAATATTGGTGATTTAGGCGGATTAACTGTCGCTTATAAAGCGTACCAAATTTCACTAGGCGATCAAAAAGCGCCAGTTATTGACGGCTACACTGGGGAGCAGCGCTTCTTTATGGGCTGGTCACAAATTTGGCGTCGCAAATACCGCGATGAAGAGCTGCGTAATCGTCTAATGACAGATCCGCATTCACCAAGTCATTATCGAGTGATTGGTGTGCTGCCGAATATGCCAGAGTTTTATGAGGCATTTGATGTGAAAGAAGGCGATAAGATGTATCTTAAACCAGAAGACAGAGTGAAAATCTGGTAATTTCACATTTTGAATTCGTGGCGGTTTTATTGTGTTCCTGCAGTAAATCCGCCGCTTTTACAACATCTAATTACAATCCTCTGAACTTCTCACAAAATACCACACTCAATTCAGCACTTTCTGCAAACACTCGCTATTTCCAAGGTTTAGTTCATCGCTATTTGATGGTATTTACAGCCAAATCAGAGTAGCTTCATTTTGTCTAACACAAGGATATGAAAAAATAATGATAGCGCTGTCATTTTAACTTTTATATGATGTTTAGGAACAATAAGTGATTAAATGATGTTCATTTAGAATTGAACATGAAGACTGGGAGCAAAAGATGAGAATAAAAACGACTTTGCTTGGGGCGATAATTGCTGGGTGCTCGTTCTATACACACGCATCATTTACGCAGCAGCAGTTAGCGCAATTTGCAAGTGACACGCATTTTGAATTTGCGGTAGAAAATAACTTCAGTAATGGTGCTGGGGGCTTTAGCGGTGCTATTACACTGACTAACAATTCAAAAGTTGATCTACCAAAAGGACAAAGCGATTGGCAAATCTATTTGCACTCAGTTCGTCATATTTCAACGGAAACAGCTGAAGGTCTGCGCTTTGAACATATTAATGGCGACCTTCATCGTATAACCCCTACCGATTCGTTCGCTGGCTTAAAAGCCGGTGAAAAGCTCAAGTTAGCTTTTGATGGTTCGGCTTGGGTTGCTGCATACAGCGACTTTATGCCGCGTGCCTTTATTGTGTCAGGTAAAAATAAACCGGTCATTTTTGCAAATACTGATACAGAAGACATGACGCAGTTCGTTGCGCCATTTGAGCGTGAAAACCAGCTGAAAAGATATAATACACCTACCGATTACACGCAGATCGCGAACGCAGCGCTGCGCTTTGAACGTAATCAAAGCAATATTTCGGTCTCAAAAGAAGATGCGTTAAGACGTATCATTCCAAAGCCTGAGCACATCGACTTCAGTCGTGGCGAAATTACCCTTAACAAAAACTGGCAGATCCGCTTTGCTGGACGTTTGAAGTCAGAAGTCGCCGTTTTTCAAGAAGACTTATCAGAGTATGGGCTGGATTTAAAAGCGGAAGCTAATCACGTGCCTGAAGGGAATATCCCGACGATCCGCCTTAAAGTTGCGAAAAGTTTAGGGCGCGATTATGACTACAACCAAGCTGGGTCATATACATTAGATATTGATGATGACGTGATTGAAATCACGGGTATTGATAACGCAGGTGTGTTTTACGGTATTCAAAGTTTGCTTGCGCTATTTCCTGCCGATAGTAAAAATGAAATTACTTTGTCTCACGTAGAGATCAAAGACTCTCCGCGCTTTAGCTGGCGTGGTATGCATTACGACAATGCCCGTAACTATCATGGTAAAGATGCGTTATTTAAATTAATTGAACAGATGGCGCGTTATAAGTTAAATAAATTCCATTGGCACTTCTCAGATGATGAAGGTTGGCGACTAGAGATCCCAGGGCTCCCTGAGTTAACAGAAGTCGGCGCATTCCGTTGTTTTGATTTACAAGAGCGTGAGTGCTTACTGACTCAACTGGGCACAGGTCCTTTCAAAACGGGAAGTGGAAATGGTTTCCTTTCTCGCGAGGACTTTGTCGAGTTACTTAAATTTGCCACTGCACGTCATATTGAGATCATTCCAGAAATCGAAAGCCCCGGGCATGCTCGTGCTGCGATTAAGTCGATGGAAGCGCGTTATCACAAATTGATGGAAGCAGGTAAAGCACAAGAGGCCAAAGCCTATCTTCTGAACGATATTGATGACACTTCAAAGTATCTAACCGTGCAACTCTATACTGATAACTCTATTAATGTTTGCTTGGACTCAAGCTATGCCTTTATGGAGAAGGTGGTATATGAACTGCAGGAAATGTATCGCGATGCTGGCACTATGTTAACGACAGTCCATTTTGGTGGCGATGAGGTTGGAAAGGGCTCATGGACTGAATCACCAGCATGTAATGAGCTATTTGCGGTCGCCGACAACGGAGTGGCTGGACCTAATGATTTAAAACCATACTTTACTCAAAAAGTTGCAAAACTGCTTGCTAAGCGTGGGATCACCCCTGCTGCTTGGGAAGATGGTTTAATGTATAACACCACGACGACCTTTAAGCGTGATGAATTTCCAAACCCACAGTTTTTGGTAAATACTTGGGATAACATTTGGGAGTGGGGGGTTGCAGACAGGGCTCACCGTTTTGCAAACAACAATTACCAAGTTATTTTGTCTCACGGTACACATTTGTACTTTGATCACCCTTATGAAGCGCACCCTGAAGAGCGCGGCTATTATTGGGCAACTCGTTACACAGATACGAAAAAAGCATTTTCGTATATGCCAGATAATATTTATGCAAATGCGGACTTCACGCGAAACCGTGAGCCTATCGTGAATCTAGAAGCCTTAGTTGGTCGAGAGTTGCCCGCGCTTAAAAAACCGCAAAATATCCTTGGTATGCAAGGGCAAATATGGAGTGAGACCATTCGCTCGGAAGACCAAGTGTTACGATTGATTTTCCCTCGTTTGCTTTCGCTTGCGGAGCGTGCTTGGCATAAAGCGGATTGGGAAGGGCGTCGTATTAACCAAAAAGAGTTAAACAAGGACTTCTCAACCTTTGCCGCAGCCTTGTCTTTAAAAGAGATTGCAAAGTTACAAAACGATGGCATTAAGCCAAACCTTCCAGTTCCTGGTGCCAAGGTGGTGCTGGGTAAACTTGAAGCGAATAGTGCGTTCCCTTATCTTACAATTGAAGTGAGCTTAGACAATGGCGAATCTTGGCAGCCTTATACTGATCAGATGAGTGTCTCAGATGAAAGTAAGGTATTGTTGAGAACGCGAGCCGGAGAAAAAAATACGAGCCGTGTCACAGGGTTGAAATAAACCCTCGTATTCAGTTTATCGCAAAAAAGGGCAATGGCCCTTTTTTGGTGATAATTTTGCTCAAATTCTAACTGGTAATGAAATAGATTTTAACGTAAAGTTAAATGTCAGCGCTGTCATTTTTGTAAAGAAAGCAGTGAGCAAAGCAAAAAATAACAAGGCAAAAAGCCATACAAACAATAAACGATGAGTAATGTTTATGGAAGCTACCGTGTCGAATACAACAAAACAAAGTAACGCGATCCCTATGGCAATTGTCGCAGCCATGTTTTTTATTCTTGGCTTTGTGACTTGGCTTAATGGGTCACTAATGCCATATTTGGAGCAAGTACTAAAACTAACTCCTCTCCAATCTTCATTTATTCTTTTCTCTTTTTATATTGCGGTGACATTTACAGCGGTTCCTTCCGCTCTAGTTATCCGTAAGGTGGGTTATAAAAATGGTATGGCCATCGCAATTGCGATGATGATGTGTGCAGCGTTGCTATATATTCCAGCGGCTAAAACACAAATGTTTGCATTGTTCTTGTTTGCTCAATTTACTATGGGTATTGGGCAAACATTGTTACAAACTGCTGTAAATCCTTATGTGGTGCGTATTGGACCTGAAGAGTCAGCAGCTGTGCGCGTAAGTATTATGGGTATACTGAATAAAGGTGCTGGTATTGTTGCGCCGCTTGTATTTACTGCGTTGGTGCTGAGTAACTTTACTGATATGGCAGGTAAAGAGCTGACTCAAGCTGATATCGATGCAATGGCAAACGGTCTTATCGGGCCATATTTAGGCTTGGCTGCATTTATTGGTATTTTTGCCTTGGGTATTAAGTTTGCACCACTACCTGAAATAGAAAAAGATGATGAAGAAGAACATGGCTCAGTGAGAGAAGCGCTATCTCATCCTAATCTAAAGCTTGGTGTGATCGCACTGTTTTTGTATGTTGCGGTTGAAGTGATTGCTGGTGATACGATTGGTTCATTTGCGTTAGCGCTGGGTGTTGAAAAATATAGTGTGATGACCTCTTATACTATGGCTTGTATGGTTACGGGCTATATTTTGGGTATTATATTGATCCCGAGAGTAATATCGCAGGAGAGGGCGTTAACAGCATCTGCCGTGCTTGGTGTGCTTCTCACGCTCGCAATTTCATTTGGCAGCCCAGACTCATTTGTCATTTCAAATCTATTTGGATTATCAGCGTTGCCTGATATTCTATTGATGGTCGCTATTTTAGGTTTAGCAAATGCCATTATGTGGCCTGCTATTTGGCCGCTCGCATTATCTGGACTTGGCAAGCTAACCAGTGTAGGCTCTGGTTTATTGGTTATGGGTATTGCCGGTGGTGCATTCGGTCCAGTATTCTTAGGTTTAGCTAAGGGCACATCTGGCACAGTGGAATCACAGCAAATTGCACACCTTGTAATGTTACCTTGTTATCTATTTATAATCTTCTACGCTGTGAAAGGTCATAAGATCAAAAAGAAAGCGTAGCAAGAAAATGTAAAGCATTTCTATGTATGTAGAAATAATCCCGTGTGTGATGCCACCTGAATAAGGTGGCATTTTTTTATGCCTAAATCACTCCCTTACCTGCAAAACCGGCTTAATGCTGAGATCTTTTTCGCGATATAAAATCGCTGCTACGCTGCTGTCTGGTGCTTATTGTTTGGTGTTGGTCGTGTAGGAGCTACTTTATGTAGCAAGGGTTTTATTCTTAAGTCGCGATATAAAATCGCTGCTACGCTGATGTTTGGTGCTTGTTGTTTAGTGTTGGTCGTGTAGGAGCTACTTTATGTAGCGAGGGTTTTATTCTTAAGTCGCGATATAAAATCGCTGCTACGCTGGTGTCTGGTGCTTGTTGTTTAGTGTTGGTCGTGTAGGAGCTACTTTATGCAGCGAGGGTTTTATTCTTAAGTCGCGATATAAAATCGCTGCTACGCTGCTGTCTGGTGCTTATTGTTTGGTGTTGGTCGTGTAGGAGCTACTTTATGTAGCAAGGGTTTTATTCTCAGTCGCGATATAAAATCGCTGCTACGCTGGTGTCTGGTGCTTATTGTTTGGTGTTTGCCGTGTAGGAGCTACTTTATATAGCGAGGGTTTTATTCTTAAGTCGCGATATAAAATCGTTGCTACGCAGATGTGTGGTGTTTGGTGTTGGTCGTGTAGGAGCTACTTTATATAGCGAGGGTTTTATTCTTAAGTCGCGATATAAAATCGCTGCTACGCAGATGTTTAGTGCTTATTGTTTGGTGTTTGCCGTGTAGGAGCTACTTTATATAGCGAGGGTTTTATTCTCAGTCGCGATATAAAATCGCTGCTACGCTGGTGTTTAGGAGTGGTGTGAGTGTAAAAATATAAAATGGGAATGAATTTATAAAAAGAGTGGGGCGACTGATGGGACTTGAACCCACGACAACCGGAATCACAATCCAGGGCTCTACCAACTGAGCTACAGCCGCCACAAAAGACTTGAACACCTTGTCTGGTGTGGCGCGCATAATACATAAGTTTTTTCCAAATGCAAAGGGAAATATCGAAAAAACTTAATAAAAGTTTTTTTTCGGAGATTATTTCCGCATACAGCAAATATTCATATATCCTATGTATGATCCAGCCGATCTAATGATAAATAACTGCTTAATATAAAAAGGGGGATGAGTATGGAAGCTGTTTGGAAATGGGTTAATGAGAACTCAGATTTAATCTTACACTATGTGCTTCAAGGCGTTATAGCACTAATAATTTTCTTCGTTGGCTTAAAACTAGCTAAGCTTAGTGCTGATCTCACTGAAAAAGCATTTGGTAAACGCAAAGTAGATAAAGCGGTAGGCTCATTCGTTGCCAATATTGCTTATGCGATTGTTTTTGCCGCGACGCTGCTTATGGCATTATCTCAGGTAGGTATCGAAACCACCTCATTCATTGCTATTTTAGGTGCCGCAGGCTTGGCTGTTGGTCTTGCCCTGCAAGGCTCACTTTCTAATTTTGCATCTGGCGTACTTATTATTATGCTGCGTCCGTTCAAGTCAGGAGACTATATTGAAGCTGGCGGCAAAGCCGGTAGTGTACAAAAGATAGAAATCTTCTCTACAGAGCTTCGTACTCCTGATAACAAAGTAATTGTAATGCCAAACTCTGCCATTATGTCCGGTGCGATCGTTAACTACTCACGCGAAAAAACACGTCGTATTGACCTTGTAATTGGTGTTGGCTATGACGCCGATCTACGAGAAGCAAAAGCGGTATTAAAGTCTGTACTAGACAATGAATCACGTATTTTGAAAGAGCCAGCTTATACGGTAGCAGTGCTGGAGCTTGCCGACTCAAGTGTTAACTTTGTTGTTCGTCCTTGGGTTAAAACAGAAGAGTACTGGCCAACGTATTTCACGCTTGTGGAAAATATTAAGATTGCGCTAGACGAAGCTAATATTACCATTCCATTCCCGCAAATGGATGTTCACCTACACAAAGATCAGTAAAAGGTTAGTTAGAAATGAAATTGAAGGTTTTAACCTGTTGTATTCTTATGGCTGCCAGCGCTAATGCTGCAGCAGAAGGTAAAGCTAAGAAACCACAGAAAGTTTGGGATGTAACCAGTGAAGTTGGTGCGATAATCACCAGTGGTAACACTGAGACAACAACGCTTAAAGGCGGGATCAAAGCTAAACACAATCTAACTAACTGGAACAACGAGTACAAGTTAGATGGCTTCTATAAAGAAGACACGCGTGAAAACGATGCTGGTGTAGACATTACATCTCGTACCAATGAAAAATACTCCGCGTCAGTTCAAGGCAACTATAAGTTAAACGAAGATAATAGCCACCTATTTGTGTTTGGTTCTTATGTTTCAGATTATTTTGGTGCTTACCGTAGCGAAGCAGTTATTTCAGTGGGTTACGGTCAACGTTTATTCGAAAATGACGATATGTATCTTAACGCTGAAATCGGTCCTGGTGTAAAGCGCTTCGAGCACCAAGACGATAGCACTGAACTTGACGATGATGGTGAATTGTTAGCAGGTACTTCTGAAAGCGAGTTCATTGGTGTTGGTAAACTAGATTACCAGTGGCAAATCTCAGAAAATGCGCGTTTTACACAGCTTATCGCGATTGAATACGGTGATACAAATACTAAGACAACCTCTGAAACGGCGCTGTTAACCAAAATAAATGGTTCGCTTCAAATGAAAGTGGCATATAACATTATCCACAACTCTGACGTAGCGGATGGCAAAGAAAATACTGATACAGAAACTTCACTTACTTTGGTTTACAGTTTCTAACAAGTATCTTCCCAAAGGGCACTCATGTGCCCTTTTAATTCTTCCAAACTTCGGTAGAATGCTCAAAGTTTAACAAAAGTCTATAATGGAAGAGATTTCAGTGAAGTTCTTCAGAATAATATTGCTCTCAGTTTTTATTCTTATATCGCACCAATCAGTTGCGATGACACCAAGCAAACAGCAAATAGAACAGTTCAAAAAGCTCCCTAAAGCTCAGCAGGAAGCCCTTGCGAAGCGCTATGGCATCGATCTAAGTACTTTAGATAGCAAAACATTAGGCAATAAAGAGAAAGAAGAAAAAGATACTTCGATTCAACCTCGAAACAAAAATGGATTGCTGGAAGAGGAAGAAGAGGAAGATAAGTTTAAGCCGAAGCAGGAAGAGCTAAAGCCTTTTGGTTATGAGCTTTTTGCTGGTGAGCCTTTAACATTTATGCCTTCTGAGTTGGCTGCAATTCCTGATACTTATTTGTTGGGTATTGGCGATCTGGTGAAGATCAATTTGTATGGTAAAACCAACGAAGAACATGAAGTTCAAATTGACAGAGAAGGGCGTCTTGCAATTCCAAACCTGAGCCCGGTTCACGTTATTGGTTTGTCATTTAAAGAGCTAAAAGCACTGATCACAAAAAAAATATCAGAAGAAATGATCGGAGTTCAAGCTTTTGTTTCTATGGGTGAGCTAAACCCTATGCGCATTATGGTAGTGGGTGAAGCATACAAGCCTGGTAGTTATACGGTTTCACCGCTTGCGACAGTGACCCATGCGCTATTTGTTTCTGGCGGTGTAAGTGATAGTGGTTCGCTTAGAAAAATTCAAGTAAAGCGAGCGGGTAAGCTAGTTACCACATTTGATTTATACGACTTATTGCTGTTTGGTGATAGCTCTGATGATGTAGTCCTAAAGCCTGGCGATGTTGTATTTATCCCGCCTGCAGCTAAGAAGATTAAAGTAAAAGGTGAAGTTAACCGCCAAGCCATCTTTGAGCTTAAAGAGTCAGACACGCTTGAGAGTGTAATGGCGATGTCAGGTGGTTTCAAAGCGAACGCAAACAAGTCAAAAGTAGTCGTATCACGTTACAACGGTGATGGAAGGCGCATTACCCTGAACTACAACTTTACTGAAAATACGAGTTATAAGCCGCAGAACGGTGATGAAATATCAGTCAATGCCGCATCAACTCGTTTTCAAAACACTGTAACTGTGGTTGGTGCAGTAACTAGCCCAGGGCATTATGAATGGCACCAAGGTAAGACGCTAAAGGATGTATTTAGTGCGCCAAGGGAAGATTTGTTATCTATCGCCGACTTCGGGTACTCACTGATTATCCGTGAAGTAAACTTTGAAGGCGACATCGCTATCCATCAGTTTTCTTTACAAGATATTTTTAACGGTAAAGCGGGTGATATAGAGCTCGCGTCTAACGATACAATCGTCGTATTTAGCCGCTACCAGCTTAAAGAAGAAGAAGAACAGTTATTAGAAGACCTCGCGTATAACAAAGAGCAACTAAAATTGCGTGAAAATGTAAAGCTATGGGAGCAGTTTGAGCGTGATGAATTTTTAAAATATATAGGCTTAAAAGAAGATGAGCTGTTCGAACTTGAGGAAGAAGTTGAACTGATCACAAGTATTGATGCATTGTTCCAAGAGCCAAAAGAAGTAGAAGACGAAGAGTATGCGGTTTTTAGTCGTCAAAAGCTATTAGCGCCTATTCTAGCTAAACTTCAAAGACAGGCAACCCCAACGGAACCAGCGCAATTATTTGCTATAAATGGCCAAGTTAAGTTTCCAGGTGTGTATCCTTTATCAAAAAATGCGAACTTCCAAAAGGCGGTACGGGCTGGCGGTGGATTTCTTGAAGCGGCTTATCTTGAGCAAGTTGAGTTAACACGAGTTGTATACGACGATGGTAAACAGGTTGAGCATATCCAGTTTAATGGTGTAAATGAACTGGCGGATCCGACACAGGCGTTAACCAGCAAAGATACTGTAAACATCTTCCCTAGACCTAATTGGCAGGAAAGGCTTCAAGTTAAAGTTGTGGGTGAAGTTAAATTCCCTGGCACCTATACCATCAAACGTGGTGAGACGCTTGATAGCCTGCTTGAAAGAGTGGGTGGTTTTAACCAGTTTGCACATAAAGAAGCGGCTATTTTTACTCGTGAGTCCATTAAGCGTAAAGAAACTTCACAAATTCAACGTTTAACGCAAGAGCTAAGACGCGATATTATCACTAATACTTTTCAGAAGAGCGCGACTGCGAATACCTCAATGCCATATGAAGATATGGATAAGATTTTGAGAGATTTATCTAAAGTTGAAGCGTTAGGACGTCTTGTTATTGATTTAGATAAACGCTCGACACAAGCATTACAGCTAGAAGATGGAGATGCGCTATATATTCCTGCGATGCAAGACTCTGTCAGTGTTATTGGTGAGGTCAACTTGGCAGCAACGCACTTATTTGATTCGTCTAAATCAGTTGATGACTATATTAAAGCGAGTGGTGGTCTAAAACAAAAAGCGGATGATGAACGGATCTATATTATCAAAGCTAATGGTTCAGTAGAGCTCCCAGGCTCAGGGACTTGGTTTGCTGTGAGTAGTCATGCTAACCAACTAGCTCCTGGTGATACGATTGTTGTACCGCTTGATGCTCAACATATTGATAGTCTGACGCTATGGAGTACAGCAACACAGATTATCTATCAACTAGGTCTGGCAGCCGCGTCGATTGCTACGTTGAACAATAATTAGTAATTAACAAAATTTGATTAAAAAAGGATACGGGAAACGTTTGTTTCCCGTATTTACGTTTTATGCAGAAATTAAAAAAGCTCATCATTAAGCTAATTGAAACGACACAGCGTATCGTGAGACCTTTGTTCATAGGCTCTCCAACGCTAAGCCGTCTTTACTACCTTCTCTTTGACAGAGCATTTGGGTATGAGCAGCAAGCAATACTAAAAGCCAAGATCCAGTATGAAAAACATCAAGGTATTCAAGATAACTCAAGTGCTTTGCTGCGTCGTAATATTCATCGTCTAGAGAAGGGCTTGATCATGCGCCCTCGCAAAAAGGTTTTTGCATTAGATTATATTGAAGAAACGGTTTCTGTTTATTTGCGAGCTGTGAGCCTTGCGCATTTTGAGCGAAGTGACTTGATTTGGGCTCACTCAGTTTTGTGCCAATTTTTTGCTGTTTGTGACGTCGAACATCCAATTATTAAAGCCAGTTTTGCAGCTTTTAAAGCAGTTGACTTTGATGGGGAGAGTAGCTCTGTACCGTACTCTAGTAGTGAAAGAGCGGCCCACGAGATTAGCCCAAAGCAATTTAAAGCACTATGTAAAACAAGGCGCTCAGTTCGATGGTTTGAGCAACGAGAGGTTGAAAGGGAACTCCTTATTGAAGCTTTATCTATGGCCACTGAAGCACCAAGTGCATGTAATCGACAGGCTTTTGAATTTATGTGGATAGATGACGAAGCCACAAAGCAACAAGCGGTCAAATTACCCGGAGGCACAGCGGGGTTCGCATCTCAAATCCCCTGTCTACTGGCGGTAGTTGGAGATTTGTCGGCATACCCGTTTGAAAGAGATCGTCATGTTATTTATATTGATGCTTCACTAGCGAGTATGCAGTTTATGTTGGCATGTGAAACATTAGGACTTTCTACTTGCGCGCTAAACTGGCCAGAGCTACACACTTTAGATAAGCGAGCTGCAAAATTGCTTAACCTGCCACAACATAAGCGGATCGTGATGTTTATTGCGGTGGGATACGCCCTTGAAGAAGGGGGAATTCCATTTTCAAATAAAAAGTCGCCAGAAAAGTTACTTACACACCCGGATTTAAACAAACGTGATTAATATTGAAATAAAAGGTGTTCAGTTCTCGAATAAAGGGGCTGAGCTAATGTTGCTGTCTATTTTAGCGCAACTAGAAAAAGAAATAGGTGAATATAATTTAGTATTGTCACCTGGGCCCAACTTACCTTATAAAAAAAGAGCGCAACTAGGGGCCTTTCAAAAGCTAAGTTTCAGAAGGGGGTCTGTCGATCTAACGGGTTTATTCGGTAAACTGCCTCACATTATCAAGCGTTTACTTAAGCGTTATGGCATAGTAACAGAGGCTGATGTAGATGTTATTCTAAATGCAAGTGGGTTTTCTTATGGAGATCAGTGGCCGCTAAATGATCTGAAAAACGCAGCGAAAGAAGCGGTTAGATTCAAAAAAGCGGGCAAGCCATATATGGTGCTACCGCAAGCGCTAGGTCCATTTAAAAAAGCCGACCACGCAGCAGCAGCACGTACACTGATCAATGCGGCATCAAAAGTGTATCCTAGAGATAAAGCTTCGTTTCAAGCGTGTGAGGCCTTAAATAGTAGTGGCTCTTTACAGCAAAGCCCTGACTTTACTGCACTAATTGAACCGGAAATAATTGAACCATTTGCAACTAAAACAGTCTGTTTTATTCCGAATAATAAAGTTGTTTCAAGCTATCACCATGAAACTGCTCAAAGTGGTACTGAAGCGTATATTGGATTTTGGCGTCATCAAGTCGAGCTTTTTCAGCAATCTGGTTTTGATGTGGTTTTACTTAATCATGAAGGTGTGGAAGATAGGTTACTGTGTGAGGCAATAGCCAAAGGTATAGAAAGCAAAGTAGATATCGTCGATGGCCTAGGTGCAATCGAGATAAAAGCATTTTTGGGGCGTTGTGATGCCGTCGTCAGTAGTCGCTTTCATGGTTGTGTAAGTGCACTATCACAAGGTGTTCCTTGTCTTGCGACGAGCTGGAGTCATAAGTACGAAATGCTGTTCGAAGAGTATGGTATTGAGGAGAATATTCTTGATTACCTTGCAAGCACTGAAGAGGTAAGTGCTAAAGTTGAGCAATTTATAAATGGGCTAGACGAGCAGAAAAATGCAAGTAGCGCTCACGCTGCACAGGTCAAGAATGAAAATAACGCCATGTGGCAAAGTGTAATTGCTGAAATTAATAGTTATCAGTCGAAATTAAGCTGATAGAATAGTCGAAATATACACCTATAGGCATGGTTGCTAAATTTCGTAGCGATGAAGATTACTTGTAGGTAAAAACATATACTTTTCATCAAATATATAGGAGCTGAAGATGAAGAAACAACGAGGTTTTAGCTTAATGGAGCTGTTAATCGTATTGATTATTCTAGGGTTATTAGGTTCCTTGGTTGCTCCAAAGCTATTCTCTAAGGTCAGTTCTTCTAAGAAGAAAACAGCAGTAGCACAAATGCAAATGTTTGAAACGGCTATTGATACTTATCGATTAGACATGGGGACTGTTCCAGCCACACTAGAAGAATTAAGAAATAGCAATGCGGCGAACTGGGACGGCCCTTATTTACCAAAAGATATCCCCTTAGATCCTTGGGGTAAGCCTTACGTTTATACTGTTCCTGGTGCCCAGAACCGTCCTTACGACATAATGTCTTACGGCTTGGATGGTAAAGAAGGTGGTGATGGTGAAAGTGAGGATATAATTCATAAATGAATGAGTTAGAGAAAGTACTGCTTGAAGACTTTCATGTGGCAGTCAATGACCTTGAAAAGGCGAAATCATACCAAAGTCGCTTTAATGGGCGTCTTGAGCAAATACTCGTGAATATGGGGTGTTTGTCTGAAGATGAGTTATGTTCATTATTTTCAAAAGTTTTTGGTTACGAATCATTTAGACCAGATGAATATTCACAATGGAAAATTCCTGAAGGGTTGGATCCAGAGAAGCTTGAGCGACTAAAGCAGGTTGGTGCGCTGCTTCTTGAGTACAATGAAAGTAACTGGATCATTGCGTGCAAAGACCCGCTATCGATGGGCCTTGCTCATATAGTTGAAGAGGCTTCTGTAAGTTTAACAATATATGTCGCGACTGAGTCGCAACTACAAGAGTTTTTTTTCGAGATAGAGAGCAAAAAAGATTCTCAAGCGATTGAAGAACATTTGACTGGCGATGAAGAGGCTAGGTTACGAGAGCTAGCTTCAGAAGCTCCGATAGTTAACCTTCTTAATTCATTAATTACAAAAGCGTTAGCACGAAATGCTTCTGATATGCATTTGGAACCACACAAAAATAGGTATAGAGTTCGTTATCGTGTTGATGGCGTGCTTCATGAAGTGGATTCATTGGCTCCAAAGATGCAGCTTCCTATTACCACTAGGCTTAAAATTCTTTCTGGTATGGATATCGCAGAGAAGCGCCGTCCCCAAGATGGAAAAATAGAGCTACGTATTGCCAATCAAGAATTGGATATCCGTGTCTCTGCGCTTCCTCTAAACGAGGGGGAAAGTATCGTCCTGCGTTTTTTGAGAAAAGACTCAATTAGATATGATATGTCGGTGCTCGGTTTGTCTGAAGATACTCAGGGACTGATTAGTCAAGATCTGAAAAAGACAACTGGGGTGATATTGTTAACAGGCCCTACAGGGTCAGGTAAAACAACAACATTATATACGTTTCTCAATGAACTAAATACCGAAGACGTAAAAATTATTACGCTAGAGGATCCCGTTGAGTATCAACTTGAAGGGATCAATCAAGTTCAGGTTAACCCAGATATTGGTTTTGACTTTGCAGCAGGTTTACGCTCCATAGTTCGTCAAGACCCAGATATCATCATGGTTGGTGAGATCCGAGACAAAGAAACAGCACAAATTGCTCTACAGTCTGCATTAACCGGGCATTTAGTGTTCAGCACGGTGCATACCAATGATGCGGCAGGGGCATACACTCGATTACTCGATTTGGGCGTAGAGGAGTTTTTACTTAACGCCGCACTTGTGTCTGTCGTTGCGCAGCGATTAGCAAGACGTTTATGTTCGCATTGTGCAGAGCCTGCAGACAATGCAGAAGAACTGATCAATAAATACCCGCTGCAAGAAATAGCAGATATGGCGGGAATTAATACGCTTAATTTAAAACAGCCTAAAGGATGCGAGCATTGCAATAACTCCGGCTTTAAGGGGCGTATAGCAGTAAATGAGTATCTTCGCTGTGACGATGAAATCAAGGCGATCCCTAAAAATGATCAGTTTATTGGTAAGGCAAAAGCGCACAATAGGAAATTACAGCGAAGAGATTTAATGGAAGATGGTCTCTTTAAAGTTATTACTGGTGTTACCACAATCGATGAAGTATTAAGGGTTGCAGGGTAATGGAATTTGAGTATAAGGCGATCGACAGCAATGGCTCTCGGCATCAAGGCACAATTGAGGCAAATGATCTAGCGCAAGCTCAACAGCGTCTCAATGCAGATGGCCTTAGTCCGATTGAAATTAAAGCAATTGCTAAAGGAACCGCATTTTCTGGTTTATTTTCACAAAAGGTCACCTTAGATCAGCTTGAGTTTTTTACCAGCGAACTATCTTTGTTGCTAGAAAGCGGCGTTCGAGTAGATAAAGGGATCGATATTATTCGCCAATCCAACACTAACCCTGCTCTGAGTCGGTTGTTAAACCAAATTGCCGGTTCGATCAAAAAAGGAGATTCACTCAGCCAAGCGTTTTCTAAACATGAAGCCTTGTTTGGGCCTTTATACATTAGCCTGCTTAAAATTGGTGAAACATCAGGTAATTTGCCTGAGGTACTAAAGCGCTTAGCCGCGGATCTTAAATTTCAAAAAGATCTTAAGTCTCAGGTTAGCACGGCATTGACTTACCCTAGTGTGATTTTCTTTGTCTGTATGATGGCCGTATATTTTGTACTTACTTTTATCGTGCCGAAAATGGCTGGTATTTTCACTGATCTAAGCCAAGCACCGTGGTATACTCAGATGATAATTGGGATCAGTCAATTTTTTATTGAGTATCAAGCTCTTATTCTTATCGGTGTGACTTTGTCCGTTGTTCTTTCTGTATACGCTCTACAGAAACCAGACGTAAAAAACTGGTGTTATATACAAGTTAGTAAGCTACCTGGAGTAGGGCGCATAATCACAACTTCAGAAAGAATAAGGTTTGCTCAATCTATGTCAATGATGTTGGAGGCTGGACTGCAACTAGATACTACTTTAGAACTAACAGCCGAAACATTGAAGCATCCCGACTTTCGACGAGATTCTAAACAAGCTCTTCGACAGCTAAAGTCTGGGAAGCAATTAGCTGAAGTGCTAGGGAAAACGAGAATATTTCCTGATTTCTTTTTATCTATCATCAAGGTTGGTGAAGAAACTGGCCGCTTACCAACGGTCTTTCAAGAGGTGGCATCACGCTCTCGAAATGATCTAGAACTAGTGATAAAAAAGCTGACAACAATGCTAGAACCACTAATGCTACTTTTCATGGGGGGATTCGTTGGAGGTATAGTCATAACAATGTTGATGAGTATGGTTTCCATAAATGATGTCCCACTGTAAAAAAACATCTGGCTTTTCTTTAATTGAGTTAATGGTAGTGCTTGCTATTGTTAGCTCATTGATGATGCTTACTGGGGGCTAGTTGTCGAGAGTATCGCAAAGCAAACTCGGATAGTTGAGTTGAAAAAGGTTCAAAATATATTTAAGGTTTTGAGCTACAAGGCTTATTACGGTGGATATAGCTTTGAAATAGAGTTAATTGGTGATCAAATTCATGTGAAGTCGGAAACGGAGGAAAATACTATCAAGTTTAAAGAGCTCCGATTCAAGAACTCTAAAATTGTAATATCAACGAAAGCAAGTATTTCACCTCACAGTTTTATAATACTTGAAAAAAGTCATGAAAGAGAAGTTCAGATTGCTCCGCTATTCGAAACATATAACCAAGGTTAAGGGCTTCACTCTAATAGAAGTGCTCATTGCAGCGATTATTTTATTCAGTTCAATTGCTTTGGTTTCACAATTATTTAAAAGTGCTTTGGTCTTTTCTAGTAAAGCAGCCGAAGTAGCTCAGTTTTACCAATTAGCACCGAGCTTAGTAACATCTATAAAGTCTGAACTAAGATTAGTTGCTTCAACTAAGGAGGCAAACTATGAAGGAAAAGTAGAGCTATTAGGAGAGCGGTTTAACTGGCAAGCACGAAGAATTTTGTTCAATAATGAGCAAGGACGAGAAGATTTTTTTAAGAAAAACCAGCGCTTTGCAGTTTATAACGTGATGGTTACGGGTAGTAAAGCCAATGAGCAATTTGAGTTTGAGGTTGCCACATGGTAGCTAAAACTAAAGGCTTTACTTTAATTGAGTTACTAATTGCGACCAGTATTCTTACTATTGTGATGTTTTCAGGTTATTACAGTTACAGTGTATTTTCAAATCAGTGGAAGTCACGAACAGACTATTACTGGAAAGTAACCCAACGTTCTTTGGCTTTTGATGCAATATCAAGAGTGATCGAGTCAGCTTACCCTTATGTTGTGACCTCTGATAAGGGGGAACCTGCGCTGTATCTATCTGGTGATCAAGATAGGTTAATGTTTATTTCGCGCTCACCACTTTTTAGCCCTGAGAGTGCACTAGTCGAATTTAAACTAATTAATCGAGGGGAAAGTTTTGATCTTGCTTACAATGAATCACCTATGAGCGAACATTTAATTTTAAATCAATCTGATGAAGTTGAATGGAAGTATCAAGCTATATTGTTATCGGGTTTGTCTGATATCAAATTCTCTTATATAGGGTGGGGAGGGCTAGATGAAACCCTCAAAGCTGTATCAACAGATTCAGACCAGCAAGCAAATATTGATTTTAAAACTTACAGGCAGCATGTAATGGAAGATATGAGAATACTACCGTTACAAATTAGAATAGCCATAGAATCAGACGAAGGTAAAAGTGAAATGCATATTGCTTTACCTAATGGTTCCTATGCTGCTTTATTAGCATACTTAAGGGAAGAAGTTTAACGTGGAGAAGGTAAAGGGTATTGCCTTAATTCAGGTGCTTATTATTTCCTTGGTCTTATCGCTGCTAGGTATTTTTATATTACAAACAGGTCAAGAGCAGGTTAAAACATCATCGCAAATAAAAAAGTCATTTGAGTTGCGTCTTCAGCTTGAAAGTACAGAAGCCCTTTTGACGAATGCATTATTAACTGCACCTAATTACAATGATCCCAACAATGTAAATGAAATAGCGACGATTTGGAATTTTCATGGTTCGGTGTTTAAGATTAACGGTGTTGAAGTTTCAATCCAAGATCTAGGTGGTTTAATAAGTTTAAATACAACCGGAGGAGATCTCATTGGAGACTTTCTTGTTTACATGGGGAGTGAGCAAGCGCAAGCTAAGGAGTTTGTAGATTCACTCCGAGATTGGAAGGATGAAGATTCGAGAGTTTTTAGGCAAGGAGCTGAAAGCGAGTACTATAGGAATAGTAATTTAAAAGGTGCCCGTAATGGATATCTCCAGTCTTTAGGAGAGGTGCTGCATATTAAGGGTGCAAAAAAAAATCGCCTAGATAAGTTGCTTCAGTACTTTACCGTTGAGCACGTCTCTGGTTTCAATCCGCTAAACGCTCCTAAAGAGGTAATGGCCTCATTTGTTAAAAACAAATCTACTGTGGAAAAGCTTTTAGAACTGCGTGATAATGGCCAGCTTAGTGCGAATGTTTTCTATAAATATACAGGTTTCTCCAGTGGTGAGTCTCTTACGTTTTCGACTGGAAACTTACTTAGAATAACCATGAGGGTTAAATCCGATGACCAAACGCTTTCTAAGCAATTTATTGTAAATTTGCGTGTAAGGTCAAAACATCGTCCTTTTGTAATGACAGATGTCAGTTGGAATCTTGAATGAAGTTTATAAACGATATCACAAAATATTTAGGTGTTCATAAGTTAGTTCGTAACCATGTTGGGTATTATTGCGATAGTATCTATTCACTTTCGGACAGTGGGTTTGTCGAAGCACCCTCTACCCCAAAAGTGTTAATTTTAGCAAGAAAGCATTTTAAGGAAACGTGGCAAACATATCCCTCAGTTAGTCATAATGAACTTAGGTCGATACTAAGCTTACAAACTGAGTTGGAATCAGGATTAGTCAAATTTATACACAAAAAAAATGATGTTCAAGAAGGGTTTGATGTTCAAACTCTTGTCATCGATAAAGAGCTTGTAGATTATTATCCTCACTGTATCTATATCCCGGAAACAGAATTGGTAGGGAGTATGAAAGGAGAAAATGAAAGGGTTTATGAGCTAGAAACGCCTATAGGAGTGCTTTATTATTCTTCTGGGGGAAAAGTTCTAGTGTGTACGAGAATGCATTAGTGAGCAATATAGATCGGTTTTGTTTATCAATGGGTATCTCAGATTCGAAGGAAAAAGTCCGGCTAAATCAGAACGACTACTCAGGTTATTTAGTAAAAAAAATAGAAAATATCAATTTAACCGAGCTAATTAATTTGGCTGTATTCGATAGCAAAAGAATCTTTAATTGGAATTACGTCCATGGGCTATACCTTGTTCCTCTTTTTACTGCACTTTTAGTTGCTGTGGGGGCAAAAGTTTTTACTAGTATTGAGTTATCAAAACTGAATTCAGAAATTACTGAAAACTCTGCTCAAATTGAAAGCTTGCTGTCGCAAAGCAACAAAGTGGAGCAGCTTAAAAGATATGTAATTCAGACCAATGATAACTTTAGTCAGTATCCGCAAGTGCATAAAAACTGGCAGATCGCATTTGAAGCCATAAATAGTGGAATGGACATTCAGCAGTTTTCTGGTGAAGATAATAACGTTACGATTAGAGGGTTTGCGGATTCAGCCTCTCAAGTTTTAGAGTCTATAGCTCGCTCCTCGATGATAGAGAGTGCTCAGTTTTCTGGTTCGGTTATGAAATCTGGAAAGAGAGATTATTTTGTATTAGAGCTTAAGGTTAAGAAGACGAATGAAAACTGAGCTTTTAAAGTATAGGCATTACCTATTAGTACTTTTTGGCTTATTGCTATACATGTATGTAATAGAGCCTTTGTGGTACTCCGTAAAAGAAGATATTCAAGAGCAAGTTTTATTAGCACAAAGAACACAGAAAATTAATTACTTAGTTAATTCTCAAAAAGAAATTGAGAGCAACCTAAGTGCATTACTAACTAGTAGTGCACAGATAAAAGATTACGTATATCCGTATTCGAGCGAGTCTGATTTTAAACTTAAAGCCCAAAGCCGTGTTGAAAGGTTGCTTACTTCACTGGATTGCCAAGTTGAAAGTGTCGGGTGGGGCGGGCGTGATGAACTAATTGATAAAGTTGAATGGTACTTGGATGTTAGATTTCGAGGTACACCTGATTGTGCTTTACGGTTTACAAGAGAATTTGAATCTCAAACGCCCCTAGGTAGAATTAAAAGTTATTCTTATGCTGGAAGAGAAGTATCTGGCAAGCCAAACAACCGCATGGTCATCATGTTAAAGTTGGTATTTTGGCAAAATAATAGGGAAACACTATGAAGTGGTTTTTAGTGTTGTTGAGCGTTAGTACGGTTGTGTTTATGTTATCTGGGCTTGAACTCGCTGGCCAACAAAGTAAAGACAAAGAGTTACCTGATAACTCTACTACTATAAATTTCGTGCTGCCAACTCAAGTTGCAGAATTAGAAGTTGAGCAACAGTGGCTTTTTCGGGATAAATTACCCGAAGAAAGTGCCGAAAAGAACGATAAAGAGATGAAACCTGCAGAAGTAGAGGGGGGCTCTTGATAGCCGGAGAAAGTTATCAATTTTTAGGTATTTTTCAAAAAGGTAAGAACCCTTTTGTAGTTTTGAAATCGAAGGATGCTGAGCTATTTAAGTTAGAAAAGGGAGACGAATTCAAAAGCTCTAAGCTTGTTGATATCAAGGGTAATGAAATTACTGTGATTAACAGCGAGAAAGAGTATAAGTTTAAATTGTTTGAGAGAAGTAACAATGGCTAAGACAATAACTAAATCGACAATCATGCTGGTGCTTGCCTTTAGCCTATCAGGGTGCAATTCGACTATAGATCGTAACAAGGAAGTGAAGCAGGTTGTTGTCGAGACCTCCTATTTGAATACAGATAAAGTCGCTATGGAGAGTCAGGCGTTTGAGACAACGAATGAACAGGATAAAAAAGGTGGTATTCAAAGATTAAGCTCTCTTTCTGATATAACCTCGAATGGCAATTTAAATATAGACTTAGCTCGAGACTTTAGCGATAAAGTCGAGCGTAAAATATCAGTCAATGCACTGCCTTTAAATGACTTTATCCATTACACTTTTGGTGAATTGCTGGATGTTTCTTATCTCGTTGAAGCCAAGGTTAAAACGACTGAAACACCAGTTACGCTGGAGTTGAAAGAAAGTGTGTCAGAACAAAAGCTATTTGGCTTGATTTTGCAGGTACTATCTCAAAATAATGTTGCTGTATCAAAAAGTGAGGGGGTGTATTATCTTCATCACTTAGCTAGCGATGGTCGTCAGAATCGAGCGTTTGGCTTTGGCCGCAACCCAAGTGATGTACCTAATGTGGTAACTGAAGTCGTACAGCTAGTGCCGATTCGATATGGGATGCCTCCAAATTTAATTAATATTCTTTCGCAACTTGTTGATGCTGAAGTTTTGTTTGATAACGTGCAGTCAATGCTTACTATTCAGGGAAAAAGAGAGCAAGTTTCGCGCGCTATTTCGCTAGTGTCACTTCTTGATAGCCCCGTTGTTTACAATAAAGCCACAGCTATGCTGACTTTTGAATATATTAGTTCAGAATCTTTTATTGAGAAAGTAACGGGGATCTTGAAAGAAGAAGGTATAATTGTAGCTGATAATTTAAGGCAGGCGAGTGTAAAATTCATACCGCTCGAACATTTGGGGAAAGTTGTAGTATTTGCCACCAGTGATCAAATTATTGATCGCATTAGTTATTGGAGAAATGAGCTAGATAAACCTTCAGTGGGGGCTGAGCAAAGTTTTTATATATATCATCCAAAGTTTGCTAGGGCGTCAGACCTAGGTGAAAGTTTAGCACCGCTATTAGGAGGGAGCTACTCGAAGAATGATAGAGGGTTTGACGAAAATAGTTCAAGTAGTTCAGCATCTACTCGTTCTAATAATACGAGACAAAGTTCATCAAATAAAAGTAGTGAAGCTATAGAAGGTGAGCAGATACGTTTAGTTGTGGACGAAAGAGCTAATGCGCTAATTTTTTATTCGACGGGGCGCCATTATCAAGAGCTACTGCCAATAATCAATAAGCTAGATATCATGCCTAAGCAGGTAATGATGGAAGTAGTGATTGCTGAGGTGAAGTTAACTGGGTCGTTCTCAAAAGGGGTTGAATATGCGCTGCGAAGTGGAGCCAGCTCATCTTCAGAGCGCTTTAACTTTAACTCAAAGGACGGCTTTAACTACTCTATCGTTGGCTTGCCTGGAACGTTTAGCATTAATCTGAATCAATCTAATGGGCTAGTGAATGTTTTATCAAGACCTTCTTTATTAGTTAGAGATGGGGTATCTGCTAATATAAGTGTAGGGGATGACATTCCAACGGTTGGAAGTACTACAACTGACCCAATTAGTGGAGACCGGCAGACTACAGAGCTACAATATCGAAAAACTGGAGTTAATTTAACTGTCACACCTACGGTCAATGCAAAAGGTACGGTAATTATGAGTATCGAGCAGAATATCTCAAATGTATCACCGGACAGTAGTGGGGCCGCTGGAAATCCCGCAATTTTCGAACGAACATTATCAACAGAAGTTGTAGCATCAGATGGCCAAACTGTAATGTTAGGTGGTCTGATTAGTGAAAACTCCTCAAAAGGAGCTACCTCTATTCCTCTTTTGGGTGATGTACCACTTCTTGGGCATTTATTTAGAAGTGATAATTCGTCTAGTGATAAGACCGAGCTTGTGATTTTGGTTACTCCAAAAATTGTTCATGACACAGCCGATTGGGAAAGAGTCAAAGAGAGCTTCCTTCTAGGGCTAGAAAATGTGAAGTTTTAAAAAAAAAAGCTAATTTGAGTTGAAAGTTCTGTAGTTAAACGCTAAGTTAGAGGCCAGTTTATGGTGGCAATAGCTAAAACAACTTTGTGCAGAACAATAAAGCTAACGCCAAATAAGACTAACATTCGAGTCGTAATAAAATTTTAACCTACAGAGAGTAGGGTCTATTATTGTGCTTGAGTTTTGACATGAAAAATAAAGAGCGAGTTACTTAAATAACTTGCTGTGTAAAAAGTAAGCAAAACGCGTTGTTTATGTGTTAATTACTTGACATGTATAGATACACGCCTTAAATTTGCAATGCTCCGGCAAAACTCCAGCTGGAAATAATAAATTTGGCTTTATGTATTCATTAGCATAAAGTCAGTTTCATGAAACTAGGAGAATGGAAATAATGAAACTATTCAAAAAAGCACTAGTAGCAACAGCAGTTGTAGGTGCATTCGGTGCGCAAGCAGCGACTATCTCAAGTGATGCGCTTAAAGTATCTTCTGAAGGTATTGCAGCTAAAGTTGCAAGTTCTGCAAGCAAAGTATCTTTTGACATCGTTGTAGATAAAGAGCACCCATCTTCGTCTGTTATCACTTTATCTTTTGATAAGAACGTAGACTTAATGAGCACGCTTGCTTGTACTGGTACAGTTACTCAAACAGTTAGCGGTGGTAAAGCTTTCTGTGGTAGCATCGGTTTTGATTACGGTACAGGTAGCTTTACATTTGATAACGTAACAGTTAAAAATGGTGACGCATCTAAAGGCGAAACTGATTCAATCAGCTTCAAAGTAAACCTAGGTAACCCACTAACAGCTAACTCAGCATTCCGTGTAGTACTAGGTCAGCACGATTTCGATGCTAATACAACTGGTACAGATACGGTGCACGTACTAGGTGCTTCAACGCTTTCTTATAAGTCTGAAAAAGCTGATAAGACAGTTATTGAAACAGGTACTGGTGTTCTTGCTGTTGAAGCAAATCAGTTTGCGTTTGACGTAACAACAAAGCTTGACGGTGTTATTGAGCGTAATGACGCGACAGCTTGGAAAACGACTGGCTCTGTAGCTGGTAACGAAGTTGATGAACTTAAGTATACATTCACTAACAAAAGTACACTTCTACGTGCAATCGCTGTAAACAGCGTAGTAGCGAACTTTGCTGGTAACTTTAAAAATGTAGATAACTTCGCTGACGGTGCAACTTCAGGTCTAGCTTCAGTTAAGGGTACTGTAACAACATCAGCTACTGCACCTTCTACAGATGCAGATAAAGTAATTGTTACTTTCGCTAATACAAACTACACTGGCGAGCAGAAAGATACACTATCTTTCACTAACAAAGTGAACAATGCAAACCCTGCTGTTAAGCAATCTATCCCAGTAACTGGTGATGTGACAGGTTCAGTAGTAATTACTGGTACTAACGCAACACTTCCTGCTGGCGGTTTAACTGTCGAAAGCGGCGTAGATGCTGGTAAGTGGGTGATTGATGCAACTATCATCAACGTTCCTTACGTTCCTGTAAACTATGAAGATACTGATACATTCATCCACTTCGCTAATGAAACTAGCAAAGAAGTTGATGTTATTGTTACAGCTATCGACCAAAATGGTGTTGAATACGGTCCACTTAACTACGGTAAACTAGCTGCTAACACAGTAACTAAGCTTCCTGAGCCTAAGATGGACGAAATCTTCAAGCTAAATGGCGCGAAGACAAAACTAAGCGTTACATTTAACATCGATGCTAACAAAGGCGATGTTACTGCTTACGCTGTTAGCCAAAACAGCAAAGGCCGTACAGAGATCTCTACATCTCAACAACGCGGTAACTAATCTTTACGATTAAAAAAAACCCGGCTTTTGCCGGGTTTTTTGTTTTATCAGAACCTGGAGGTAAAGTTTGTACAAACTGACTATTTTTATTGCGTTATTGTTGTCACCACTGCACTCAAAAGCTCATTGTGAATATGACATAAGTTTTCTTACCAATCCCATTAAAAAACAACAGAGTATAAACCTCTCAGATAAAACAACGCTCCATATTCAACAGCAGCTTTCTAAACAGACAGTGAACAATGCTGTCATTGCGAGTAATGTCACATGTCAAGTACTTGAAGGGGCGAGTTTTTCTGGTGATCAAGCAGAGTTCAAAAAGTTACTAAATAATACTGTTCATGGTCTTATTAGTGCTGAGGCTCAGGACTTGAAAGTGACACTTGTTGGTTCTGACGATGCAGTTTATCAAGGAAAGCATCCAAACTTAGAATATACTTTATCAACAACATTAAGTGGAAATGAGCAAATTATTTATAATCTAACTTTTGTGAACAAGCTGAAAAATGAATCTTTGACTGTTTCAGTAAGCGGTAACATTATAAATAAGGAATTATTAGAGAGTGAGTTTACTCGCATATTATCGAGTTTAGAGTAAGCATTGCGAGTTCATGTTGGCTGAGAGTTAACACAATTATTTTATCTAATTGAGCCATCTTTTTGAAAAGTCAAAGAGGTGGTCAATATTAATGTGTGACTTTGCTATCTAGAATTAAAAAAGAAGGCTTGTTAAGTTGCAAAAAGTAAACAGCTTGAATCTGCGGATAAGCGCTCGTATCAAAACTAATGGCTGATGAGGGATTTTAAATAACTACGTGTCGGAGCAAAAAACACCATAAATCCAATACCTGCAACACCATAAGCAACGACACTGGCAATGGCTGCCCCAACACCTCCATAGTGTGGTATCAATAATATATTAAGCAATACATTCACAACTGCACCCATTAAGTGGCTATGTAGGCTTAACTTGTGATTGTTGGATAAAATCAACCAGCGGCTCATAAACGCACGACTAAAAATAAAGAGGCAGCCAAAAATATGTACCTGCAAAATAGCAATGCTGCTGCGATATGCGTCACCAAACAAGAACAAGATGATTGGCTCTGCAAGCCACAGTGTCAGCGTTATCACTGCGACTGCCGCAACGGTCGAATAAGCGTAAAAGTGTCGCTGTAATCGCCAATACTGAAATTTATTAGCATGATAGAGGCTAACGAGCCTGGGCATAAATACATTAGCAATTAACACAGGTAAGACATACCAAAACTCAGAAAGCTTCGCCGCAGCGGCATAATAAGCCACTTCCTGATCGCCTATCATACTTGCCAGCATGACTTGATCGATTTTTAAATACATCACGGCGGCAAGACTTGAAAGTAGTAACCACTTTCCTCGGTGAAGTAAGATACCTGCACCTTTGTACATGCGTTTGGCTGTATTAAGTTGTGCTTTTTTTAAAGGTGGCTGGCGGCGCAGCAAAAACAGATACGCCATTGCCAGCAGTGCATATTCGGCACCGCTCAAGAGCACCCAAATCACAATCGGCGATTCCCATAGGATTGCTAATATAAGTGCGAGTTTACAGCTAAGCTTTATTAGCAGTCGTGGAACAAGCGTTGTTGCTACTTCCTGCTTAGCGATGAAGAAAAATTCAATAACGGTAGCGGCATTACCTACTTGCAATGCCACGAGCAATGCCACTAGAGCGGCCTCAGTTGAGTCGAGCACGAGTAACCCGCATAAATAGGCGAGTGGAATGATAGCAACTGAAAATACGAGCCGAACCCCAATGGCTGCAAATAGATAAAACGCTGTATTATTAGGGTAGAGGGTAAAGTATTTGCTGCTGACGTTGTTTAACCCCATTTGGGTAAACACTAAAAACAACGAACCAAAAGCGACAATACTGGAAAATTGACCAAAAAGTTCAGCGCCCGCATATCTCGCCATTAATAGGGCGCTGGCAAAACTAAAAAATAAGACGGTGAAACGTTCAACTACTAATAGCGAGCTATTAATGAGTAGTTTACGCTTCACTCAAATTTCTCCCTTGCCACGTCAATATTTATTTTCTCTTGCTCACACAGTTTAGTTAGGTGGGTTTTGATTTTTTTAGAATTAAAATACTCAGATAGGATGTCTACCGTGTGTTGATTTGCACTACTCACCTGAGCCTGGGTTGAGTTTTGCTGTTCAATAGCGAGCTGACGGCTAAACTTATGTTCAAATCGCTGTCTAAAACTGGCAAGGTTATCAAGAAAGCCAACGAGTGCGAATAATTCTAAATTTTCTATGAATAGATTGTGATTATCCTTCGCTTCAGCCATCGATTTTGGGTAATGCCCGTAAATAAAGGCACTCTGTGTGTTTGCCATTTGCCAACCTCTTTCGCCAAAGATGATGGCATCGGCTTCTGCGATTAAGTCATCTGTTGGGTGGTTGGTTGGCGGCATTATCTTTAAATTATTCGTAAGCTTATTAAAGATATAATTTGATTTTAGTCTAGCTACCGGATCTCTAAGTACAGTGATGAATTGTACTTGGCGATATTCATCTAAAATCGCTCTGTTGAGCCCCCAATGGCCGCTAATATAACCACGCTCAAGAGAGAGAAAATAGCGCATTAAGCCTTGGAGTTGAGTGAGGTGATGATGTCCAAATTCGCATTGGTCTTCAAGTGTGTTGATGTCTCTGCCAAAACTTCCAATGCTCGCCGCGATACTTGTATCTCTACATAAACGGTTGTCAGAAGGCGTGGCCAATGCTTTTCGCAGGGCATGATCAATGGCGCTGCCACCACATTTTCCAATATGAACAAATGCTGCTCGTTGTTGTATTGGCGTATTAGTAACAGGCGTAACGGTAAGGTGATAGCCAAAATGGTTGGCGGCATTTCTGACAAGCTGTTTCAGCATAATTAGGAATAACAACATTAAATTTTTCGCTATTCTACCACTTTAGGCGTCAAGCAGAAATAGCCAGTCTCCAACTGGATACTTTCCATTTAAGGATTTTTTTATACAAATTTGAGACATTCTACATAAGTGACTCTTATAAGCGCTTGCTATATAATGCGTCCTTGCTTGCGCCTATCCGGCAAGTGATGAATTATTCTCATATAGGTCATTTTAAGTGGTATTAAGTAACATTATCATTTTTTTTGCAGCTTTTCTTAGTCTGTTTTTTTTCAGAAAGCTGGCAAAAATTATCAATTTAGTTGACGCGCCAAATGAGCGAAAAAATCATAAAGGTCGCATCCCTTTAGTAGGGGGAGTTGCTATTTTCGTTATTGTGTTTTGTTACTTGTGGCTATCTGGCAATGGTATGACCAATGTAGATGTTTATCTTATTTGCGCCGTTAGCTTACTTATCATTGGTGTTATTGACGATTTAATTGACGTTTCATTTAAGTTGCGCCTGATTGTGCAAGCTGGTGTCGCCTTTACGATGATTTTCTTTGCTGATTTAATGCTCTCTCAGGTTGGTCAGTTACTTGGATCTTTTGCTCTTAATATTGGCACGTTTGGAGTAGCTGCTACGGTGATTGCTGTCGTTGGAGCCATCAACGCATTTAATATGGTCGATGGTATCGATGGCTTGTTAGGTGGGCTGGCGACGGTCTCCTTTAGTTCCATGGCTGCGTTGTTTTATCTTGCAGGACTTACTGAACTATTTGCATTTTCTATCGCGATTGTGGTGGCGACATTACCTTATATTTTAATGAATTTAGGGATCCCATTAGGTCGAAGATTCAAAGTATTTATGGGCGATGCCGGTAGTACGGTGATTGGCTTTACTGTGGTTTGGCTGCTACTTGAGGGATCTCAAGGCGAGATTATCGCCATCAATCCAGTGACCGCGTTGTGGATTGCTGCAATCCCGATCATGGATGCTATCTCCACCATAATGAGAAGAATTAAAAAAGGGCAGTCGCCTTTTAAACCAGATCGTGAGCATCTGCATCATATTTTACAACGACTAGGTGTTGGACCAAAAATGACTCTGCTTGTTATTTGTTCAATTGCTAGTCTCTTTGCGCTCATTGGTATACTCGCCCAACTTAATGAGATCCCTGATTACTTCATGTTTTATGGCTTTATTCTTTGCCAGGTAGTTTACAACCAAATTATGCTCAATATTTGGAAGTTAACTGTATTTGCACGCAAACTATTAGGTATTTCGCAAAAACAAGAACAAAACGAAAGTGAAGAAAGCACTGGGCTGTAAGGCTAATTACAGGCTTTCTCCACTGGCTTCTTTTCTGAACGAAAAATAGAACGACTATGCTACAAAAACTAATTCGTCAGGCGGGGATCCTGTTAGGTGGTAACCTATCAGCGTCTATTCTTAACTTTTTATCCGTTGCCATCTCATTAAAAGCCCTAGGGGTTAAATCCTTTGGTGAAGTGACCTTATTGCAAGCATACATATTGGTTATTAGCTTGTGCTTCAACCCTCAGGCATGGCAGGGATTGATACGTTATTTTAGCCTCGAAAGCGATAAAGCAAGATTAATTGTAGCAACGCTCAAATATGATTTTTTGTGTGCGGTTGCAGGTACGGGGATCGCTGTTCTATTTGCTGAGCTCTACGCTGCTAGCTTTGGGCTTGGTGAGTACAGCGAGTTACTAAAGTGGTGTTCGATATATATATTGCTAAACCAAACCAGTGTCGCAATTGGTATACTACGCTACCAAGAGCGTTATAAAGCGTTAGCGTTACAGAGCGTGATTAGTGCAGTACTCTTTTTTGCCTGTGCCTTAGTTGGCTATTGGAAAAACTTAACGGTGAGTTTTTACGTTGCAACCTATCTCATCACCTTAGGGTTGGGCGTCGTTTTTATTCAGTGCTTATGCTTGAGCCAAGTGGTTTCTTTATTAAAGAACAAAGAGAGTACAATCGAAGCGCTCTCTCTGGCTCGAATAAAAGAGTTCACACGCTTCAATTTCACTGTTCATATGACTGCACTGGCAGATATCCCTGTCAAACAGCTCGATAATATCTTAGTGGGTGCGGTGGTATCTGTAGGAGCCGCAGGCGCTTATCGCGTGATAAAACAAATCGCGACGATTTCAACAAAAGTGACAGGTCCCTTGAATCAAGTGCTGTACCCTGAAGTGAATGCGTTATTAGCAAAGAAAGCTTATAGCAAAGTTAAAGGCGCAATGCAGAAAATCATCCTGCTTTTACTCCTCCCTTCTTTGGTTGTTGTCGCGTTGGCAAGTTTTACGACAAATTATTGGATACCGGCAATCTTTTCAGAAGAGTTACTGGCTTATCAGTGGCATATTATTACGTTTTTGTTTATTCACGCGGTTGCGACGGCTTTTACACCAATACATCCGATATTCTTAGCATTAGGGTATGTGAAGCGGTTATTTATGATCACGCTTTTCTCTAATATCATATTGTGTATAGGTATTTTAATACTAGGTACACAGATTGAGTTGTGGGGCGTGGTGATCTCGATTTTTATTCAGTATTTACTGACAATTATATGCAAGTTACCGCTGATTTTAACGCGACTAGCAAAGGAACATTCATGAAAGTACTTCACTGCATACCCAATTTTTCAATAACGACGGAAACCTTTATTTATGATCAGGTTGTTGCGATTGAGCAAAGTGGCGTACAGTCTGCGATCCTAACTGCAAATAGAATGAATGAAACGAGTCGCCCATTTGATAAAGTTTACCTATCACCAATCAAGTCAGTCATTAATGAGCGAGTGACACAAGCACTTGCACTTAGGTTGCAGTTGTTGCCTTACATGATTGATTACAAAACTTGGGCGCGCGTAATAGATGAATTTAAACCTGATGTGATCCATTGCCATACTGGGAATGCAGTAAAAATTTGGATGCACGTGAGTGATAAACTGGGTATTAAGATCCCCACGCTTGCATCATTACATGGCTCTGATGTAAACAGTGAACCTTTGATCAGACCTAAGTATCGTGCTGTTCTTGCTGCAGCGGGAAAGAAAGACTTTATTCAATGGACAGTTCCTTCGGAATTTTTAAAGCATAAAACAACGCTAAATCTAAGCGTCCCCGCCGCTAAAATTAAAGTGGTTCATAATGCTTTCAATCCGATGTTTTTGAACGAAAAAGCGAAGGTTACATTCGATAATTTACGCATTATTTCTGTCGGTCGTTTTATAAATTGTAAAGGGCATCAATTCCTCATTGATGCTTTGTCTATACTGCTGCCCCAATTTCCTGATGCAACATTAACTTTAGTTGGAGGCGGGGCACTTGAGGAGCAACTCAAAGCGCAGGTTCAACAACTAGGTATGAGTGAGCAAGTACATTTTATCGATAAGGTAGAGCACGTTAAGTTGCCATCTTTACTTGCATCACATAATGTCTATGTGCAGCCTTCAATTCGCGACGAAGTAACATTTCAAGAAGAATCATTTGGTGTTGCCGCTTTAGAGGCAATGGCGACCGGGTTACCTACTGTTGTTTCAGATTGTGGCGGGTTAACCGAGCTGGCAGGACTGACAAACACAGCTGCGGTGAAAGTAGCAGAGCAAAAGAATGCAAAATCCATTGCGGCTGCAATCAGTCATTTATTTGAAAATCGAGCGACACTTACAGAAACTGAACGTGCTGAGGTCGGCCATTTATTTTCGTCAGAAATGAATACGGCTGCAATCTTAGAGAGTTATAGTAGTTTAATCAGCTAAATAACGCTTTGGCATCCTTTTATCGTTAATATAGCGAAAGCTCCTTCCGAGCGAGCTGTAAAATCTCTCGGAAGCTTTGTACTCGTAAGAAGCCTGTCCAACAAATTCAGGGGGTTGTGAATATACAATCCATAGCTTATGAGTTTTATGGTTGTGAAAAGAGTCGCACTAAGTCTTCAGCCAGAAAAAAAGGTTCTTTTACATAAGCCGAAGGCTGGTAATTACTCGCACCATTGATGAGCTGAGCAATCGAGTCTATTTGTGTGCAAACCATTGCATAATTATGCTTGTCGACATAGTCTGCTAAATCTGATTGATGCTTATCAACTCTTCCGAAGTTAGGAACAATAATGCACTTCTTACCTATTTCCAATAATTCGAACACGGTTCCTGCCCCAGCATGTGTGATGATAAGATCGGCATCTTTTAATGTGTTTGAAAAGTGGTTCGAAAACCCGAAATACTCACCATTACGTGGCTGAAAGTCACCTTTGCCTATCTGAAAAGTGAAATGGTGTTGGGGGAGAGTTTGCGCAGCCTCATCGACAGCTTTAACCAATGTATCAAATGAAGAAGAACCAACCGTTACTAATATTTTCATAGTCTTCCGCAGTACCTTGCATTTTTATATAGCGCTAACTGCTGTTTGTTTTGCACCCAAAACTCATGGCATAACTTGGACATTACCCTGCCGGTGAAGGAACGGGTGTAAAAGCGGCAAAACGTTTCAACAAATACCACTTTCTTGCCGAACAGCCGTAAAACAATGGACGGAAGTATAGCGATACCAGGGCCGGTAGAGATAATGCCGGTTACTTTGTATTGGCGGCAGACTTGTAGAGTCGTAGTTAGCGCCTTAATTGAACCGTAAATAGCCATTCCAACGGATTTAATGCGGCTTTGCTTATGACGTACATCACCAAGCGTAAAATGCGTGATGGACTGGTGAATTGGTGTAGGCCCCAATGAAACGAAATTGAGTTCGGATCCTACTATATGATCTAACAGAAGGGTCATTTCTTTTTTATGCCCTCCTTCGCCATAAGCTAGGATAACTACGGGTTGCTTTGACATATTTACTGCTTTTTATTTAGTTTTGTGGTGATTCCAAAATATTTGCGTATCTTAACAGTTACTCGCCAGATCCGGCTCATTATATAGAAATAGACGAGATTGATCACGACGAAACTCCAAAACATCACATAATTTGGAACGCCTATAAACTCAGCGACAACACCAACTGTGGCAAACAGTAAAGCGATAAAACAAATAGTTAATAGTGCCTGTCTAGAAGACAAACCTAACCGCATGATAATGTGGTGTAAGTGCTCTCTGTCAGGCATAAAAGGTGACTGGCCCTTTTTTATTCGCCTTATAATAGTAGAAAGTGCATCCATAATAGGAATTGCGGCAATCCAAAGCCCTGTTACAGCACTAAATGAACGAGTTTCGCCTTGCGAGCCTTCTATCAACATCCATACGATAGAAAAGCCTATGACTGTACTGCCAGCATCACCCATAAATACTTTAAACCTTTGTCCAAAGGGGACACCAACATTCATTAAAATATAGGGGATAGTTGCAATAACGATCACAAATGAAAAAGACAACAGCTGAGTGTGGCCAGACATTAGAAAGAGCACCGACATTGCGCCAAATGTAACGGTTGCCATTCCTCCAAGCAAACCATCTATCCCATCTACCATATTAAATGCGTTGATTGCACCAATGACGGCAATAAAGGTAAGCAGATAACCAAGAAAAGGAATGCTGACATCGGAGGGTCCGAAAAGTGAACCCAGATCAATCAAAATGAGATCGGCGTTTATCATCATAATCAGAGACATCAGTGCTTGGATAAGCAGCCTGAGTTTAAAACTTAAGTCTTTTAGGTCGTCCCACACACCTATCAGCAACAAGAAGCCAGCACAACATAAATAAATATATGAATGAGATAAAGTGTTAGGAAAAACATATAAGTAGCTAAAGACTACAACAAAAATAGACAAACCACCGACCAAAGGCACCGTACCAGAGTGTACCTTTCTTTCATTCGGTGTATCGACAAGATTGATCACCTTTGCCAGTTTTCTGAACAAAAACAGACTAATGAATGTAGCAAAAAAGACGCTTATATTATTTATTATCACTTCAAACAGTGCCTAAAATTAGATTGAACCAAAAAGTAGCCGATATCAAAGCGCAAACCAGAGCGTGTCTATAAACATAATTTATCTAATAAAAAGTCATGCAAACGAGCTATGTTAACGCATTGCCAGCGTTTAGTCACATTCGTCTATCAATGCTGGCTAAATTAGTAGTTAGGATACACGAATAATGTAGCCTCTTTCGTTTCTTTTTGTAAATAATAACCCATAAAATACACTCGCTTTTTAAGCAACTGTTACTGCTAGAGCAAAGTTGACCAAAAGTAAGGTATTCCGACAGGCTTTAGTTACCGATATGTGGGCCTTGCTGTAGGTGGATTGTCGCTTTTAATGGGTTGCATTTGGCTACAATTTAACGCTAAAAATACTATTTTAATAAACATTTCGTTTGCTATAATGCCCACCTTTTAGTTAGTCAAAGCTGGTTGAGAAACTCCATGGAAAGTAATGTTGTAGCCGCAGAACAGAGTATAAACTTCACATTTGCTAAGTTAATGAAATACAAATGGGTCGTTATTGTTGGAACACTGCTTTCAGCCGCACTCTCCGTATTTGTAGCGATGGAACAACCCAATAAATATACCGCTAAAGTTTACTTAGTACCATCTAACGCCAAAGAAGGCGGAGGACTATCTAAGCTGGCTGGTCAGTTCGGTGGTCTAGCTAGTATGGCGGGAATTTCTCTTGGTGGCTCAGAAGGAAATGATGTTGATGCAGCGATTGAATTTATGAAAAGTCGCGGCTTTTTGCAGCCATTTATTGACAAGCGTACCTTATTACCTGAAATTCTCGCACTTGAGAAATGGGATTCAAATAATAACGGCTATATCTACAACCCTGAGCTTTACGATGTTGAAACAAAAACTTGGGTAAGAAGCGCCCCTCCTGGCAAACAAGTTATTCCATCAGCATGGGAAGGTTATATTTCTCTGTTAGGCAGCATAGATGTTTTGTATATGAAGAAAAAAGGTCTGGTAGAGCTAAAAGTCACTACCCTAGCACCTGAGTTATCAGTGAATATAACCAACTGGCTTGTTGAAGATATAAATGAATTTTGGCGTACAAAAGACAAGCACGAAGCTGAAGAGGCGATAGAGTATTTAAAACAAAAAGCCGCAGAAACCAGCGTTGCAGAGTTACGTACTGTATTTTACGAGTTAATAGCAGAACAAACCCGTTCAAAATTATTATCGTCTATTGGTGACTATCACTTGGTAAAACCTTTGTCTCCTGTTATCTATCCTGAAGAAAAATCGGGGCCATCACGTGCGCTGATCTGTTTAGGAATTACCTTTATCGGTGGCTTATTGTCTTTGATTGTTGCATTTATTTTAGCGCTTAGATCGAAGGCGTAGTTGGTTATGACAATTACCTCATCTAGAAAACCGTGTGTACTGCTGACAAGTAACCAATATAAGCCAAACATAGGTGGGATTGAAAACTCGCTCTACCATCTTTCTCAAGAATATATCCAGTTAGGATATGAGGTTATTATCGTTACCAGCGACTTAAACCCAGACAACAAGTCACTACCGGACGTCGAAGTTGAAGATGGCGTAACTATTTATCGATATAAAACTGGCCGTGATCAAGGGGTTGGACGAGGGATAAAGCATATTCGCAATGCTATTTCACTTTATAAAACCGTACTAAAAAAACATGACCCAGAGCTTGCGGTTTGTCGTTTTCACTTCAATGTGGTGTACCTAAAGGCACTAGGGTATCAAAACCTTGTATATTTGGTGCCTGGTGTAGTGGAAAACGAGACCAAGGCCAGTTTACGACAGCAAACTACTTTTCTAGGAAAAGTGAAAGGTTCGTTGTCTTTTTCCTTGCATAAATTAATGCAGCGCTGGGCATTTTCTTGCTCTGACAAGCTATTTGTATTTAGTGAAAATATGTTGCAGCAAGTCAGAAAAATTAACAAGGATAAAGCCATCAGAACGTGTAAACCAGGCGTTAGCTTATCACGCTTTAGCCTGGTTTCTCGAAGCGAAAAGCACCAATTAAGAGAACGATTAGGTGTTGCTGATAATGGTAAAGTGTTTTTATGTATTGGCCGGTTTGTAAAGGCCAAAGGCTTTGATACGGCAATTGAAGCATTAAAATTGCTAGACGGTGATGCAACGTTGTGGTTATTGGGCGAGGGAACTGAAGAACAAGAGCTTCGCGCGTTATGTAACCGCCTTAATGTGGACGCCAAAGTTAAGTTTTTAGGACGCCAAAGTTGCCCTGAGGAATATTATAAGGCTGCTGACTTTTTTATTATGTCATCAACTTATGAGCCGCTTGGACAAACCATTCTAGAAGCCTTATCTTGCGGCTTACCGATAGTGGGAGCTTGTGCAAGTGACAAGGTGATAACAGCCACAAGTGAGATCCTATCATCTACTAACAATATACTACTCGACGCACACTCAGCTGAGTCGTTTGCCGAAGGGATGAAAACCCTTATGGCGCTTGAAGATAGTGACTATGCTCTGTTGCAACAGCAAAATAGAACGTTAGCAGAGCAAAAATTTAGTTGGAATAAACTGGCTAGGGAGTTAGCAAGTGAAGACTAAATTACAATACCTAATATTGAAAATTGCGAATCGCTTTATTAGATCCACGTTGTTGCAGGAGAAAGTTGATAAGTTAGGTTATACGCTGATTATCGATAAGTACCGTGCTCAGGGTGCTGAAATTGGTGAAAACACCATCATTATTGATACCAAACTATCTTCATCTAGTAAGGGGGATCGTTTTTTTATTGGTCGAGATTGTACTATTACAGGGGCAACGTTACTCGGTCATGATGCTTCTCCAACGCTTTTTATTAAAGAGCTTGTTATTCATCCTGAAAGTTATAAAAAAGGCTCAAGGCGCTCGTATCGGTCGCCAATCACAATAGGTGATAATGTATTTATTGGTTGGGGGAGTATCGTTTTACCCGGTGTGAACATTGGCAATAATTGTGTTATTGGCGCAGGCAGTGTTGTAACGAAAGACATTCCAGAGGGCATGGTAGCAGCGGGCAACCCTGCTAAAGTGATAAAAGCCACAGCAGAATATGTGAGCACATATAGAGCTAAGCTCGAAAAAGAACCCGGTAATTTCTGATGTTAAAGCAGTTTTTTGTCAGTAATGAAGCCCCATCTCTAGCGCATAAGTTGTGCTTGCTGATGATGAGCGTCTACTTACTTGCGGATATTGCTGCGGGCTTTACGGTGATCCAGCTTGGTCTCAACCTTAAGCTGTCGCTACTATATAAACTGCCATTAACAGTCTTGATTTTAGTGCTAGTGTTACTGCTGGACGCTAGGTATTTTGTTGCTTTACTCTCTTTGCTGGCAATACTCCTTATTGGTCCTATTTTTCAGCTTGCCAATGAAGCAGATGGCGGCGCGTTCATTAATGACTTTTCAAATGTATACAAGATGCTTATGCCGATATCCATTTTTGTGTACTTTGGCCTGTTGTCAACACGTTGGAAGTCATTCACTGCCAAGTGGTTAGAAAAGATCCTACTTACCAACTTTGCAATATTGTGCTTTAACCTATTACTCGGAGCGCTTGGTTTTGGCCGCTCCAGTTATGAACTCAGAGATGGCGAAACAGCAGGTTCCAATGGTTATATTTATGCCGCAAATGAGTTAGGTGCAACAATGGTGGTGTTGTTTTCTTTTGTACTGCATATTGGTTGGAACAACTATCGTCGCTGGTATCCCGTACTTTCGTTGTTTACTGTGCTTTGTGGTTTACTGGTGGCAACCAAAACAGCGATGCTTGCAGCGGCATTACTGGTTTTTGTTATTCCGTTGGCCAATGAAAGAGAGCGCTTTTTTAAGATGACAAAGCTTAAGCTCTATATGCTGGTTCCTATGACTATAGGTGTTGTTATTATTGCACTGGTTATTACCGACTTACTTGAAGCACTAGGCTTGTATGATCGCTTTATGTGGGTGCTCAGTCAAAAAGGAATATTAGGTATTGTATTATCCGGCCGAGACGAATATGCACGAGATTTGTTGGTCGTCTATGTTGACTATTTAGCGTTCTGGCAGCAGGCCATTGGAGTCGGAACCGCTGGTATTGCAGAGTATCTTCCCATTAAGTATGCTGCCGAAATTGATGCGGTGGACGTACTGGCCTATTTTGGCTTTTTTGGGTTACTAATTTGCTTTGCCTTTTATATATTAACGTTCGTTAAGGCTGCCTCACAGTTTGTTAAATGTAATGCTGTTTACAGTCCAAGTGTTGTTGTTGGTACATTTATTTTGCTATTTTTAGCACAATTAAGTGGTCATGTTTGGATTTCTGGTACGCTAGGGATATCATTTGGGTGTTTTGTTTCATTATTATGGGTTGATAATGAGAAAAGGAGTAACTCGTGAATTCATCTTTACCCCTAGTTACTGTGTGGATCCCAACTTGTAATCGACTATCATTGCTGAAGCGAGCGGTAAAGTCGGTACAAAATCAAACATACAAAAATTTAGAGTTGTTTATAGTTGATAATGGTTCGACGGATGGAACCGTAGAATATTTGCAACAACTCAGTGCGCAGGACTCGCGAGTTAAAATCCACTGCTTTGACACTAATCAAGGTGCTTGCCGAGCGAGAAACTATGCGATTCAGCACGCTCATGGGGTGTATGCAACGGGGCTTGACGATGATGATGAGTTTTTACCTAATAGAATTGCAGAGTTGGTTGAGGCTTTTGACGAGCGTTATGCTTTTGTTTGTAGTGGCTACATTTGGGATTATGGCAAAATTCAGCGTTCTCTTTTGGATTCAAATTTAATCATTGGGATAGACGCTCAACTCAATTTTAATCAAGCGTCAAACCAAGTGCTAACTAAGCGTGAGAGACTGGTAGAGGCAGGATTATTTGATGAGTCGATAGTGTCATCACAAGATTGGGAATTGTGGACGAGAATGATACTGAAATATGGAGCAGGCAAAAGGATCAGCACACCTTCATATATAGTTCATACAGCACATGATAAACCCAGAATTACCGATAGTCTTAATAATCGTATGGTTGGATTTCAGCAGTTTTATGAGCGCTATGGGTATTTAATGTCGAAGTCAAACAAGAAGTGTTTTGACTTTTTGATGCATTACAGTGAAGGCCGTAAAGTCGGCTTTGTTACTGTGATAAAGTTTTTTACTCCTGCTATTGCCACTAAATTGCTTAGAGCTTGGTTGGCCTCGTTATTTCCCAAGCTTGCTAGAAAACGCTTAGAACTCTTTAAAAGGGATGAAAGTGAGTAGAATTTGTTTTATCGCAAACTTATTTCCTTCTAAAAAGGACCCTTCGTTTGGTAGCTTTGTCGGGAAAAACTATGAGCAATTGGAGGCTCAGGGAAATCAAATAGTAAATAAAGTCGTGATTGACTATAGAGCTTCAGGTTTTGAGAAGTTGCTTTGTTACGCCAGGTTTGTTGCTCAGGGCATAAGGGCGATTGCCAAGCGTAACTACGATTATATTTACTTTCACTATCTAACTTATTCAACGCTATGCCTGTTGCCTTTTCTGCTACTTAGTCGACCCAAGTATGTAGTGAATATTCACGGTGATGATCTGGTTGGGGACACTCCCATACACAAGATTATGGGCTTTGCATCATCGCTGATATTAAAGCGCAGTGCTGCCGTTGTCGTACCCTCTTCATACTTTAAAGCTAAGTTGCTTGAATTATATCCTTGGTATCAAGAAAGCAAAATTGTCGTTTCGCCCTCAGGCGGTGTTGACTTTGAGCTGTTTAAGCCGACGGTTATGCCATCTGAAGTCGGATTCACACTTGGGTATGTATCACGGATAGATGAAGGAAAAGGGTGGCAAGAGTTGCTTGAAGCACTTGCCATCATTAAAGCTGCAAACCCTGAGCTGCTTAGTGGTTTTAGTTTAAAAATGTATGGTACCGGTGCACAGGTTCCCGCTTTGCAAGAGCAAATTGCTAAGCTTGAATTAGCATCACTCGTTCGCTATTTCGGTGCCTTAAAACCGCATGAACTGGTAGACAAGTATAGTGAGATGAATGCGTTTATTTTTCCAACTCATAGAGAAAGCTTTGGTTTGGTTGCTGTTGAAGCGCTGGCATGTGGCACGCCCGTTTTGGCGTCAAATATTAGTCCGGTCAATGAAGTTGTGATTGACGGTAAAAATGGACTACTTTTTGATGTGAAGAACAAAGAGTCAATTGCGGATAAAATAGTACAGATACTAACAATGAGCCCTCAAGAGTATGATGCGCTTAGCTCAAATACACGGAGCTCTGTTAAACATTACGCTGCCAATCAAGTCGCGCAACAGTTAGACGTTGAGTTAAAAACACGGATATAACTTTAGGAATTATTAATGAAAATTGTAGTTGTAGGTACTGGTTATGTAGGCCTCTCCAATTCTGTATTGTTGGCTCAGCACAACGAAGTCGTTGCATTAGACATTGATGAGGCGAAAGTTGATCTGATCAATAAAAAACAATCACCAATAGTGGACAAAGAAGTTTCAGAGTATTTATCGAGCAAACGCCTTAACCTCGTGGCGACCACTGATAAGCAACTTGCCTATAAAGATGCTGAATATGTGGTGGTCGCAACACCAACCGACTACGACCCTGAAAGCAATTACTTCAATACAAAGTCCGTAGAATCAGTTATCTCCGATGTTCAGCATTACAATAGTGATGCAATTATTGTGATCAAATCAACCGTCCCGGTAGGTTTTACCGAAAAAGCCAGAGCCCAATTTAATTCTGATAAGATCATATTTTCGCCAGAGTTTTTGAGAGAAGGTAAGGCACTTTACGACAATCTGTATCCATCTCGGGTGATAGTAGGTGAGCGCTCTAAGCAAGCGGAAGTATTTGCACAATTGCTAAAACAAGGTGCTGAGAAAGAAAATATTGAAACCTTATTTACTGACTCGACAGAAGCTGAGGCAATTAAGCTGTTTTCTAATACGTATTTAGCAATGCGAGTAGCTTATTTTAATGAGTTAGATAGCTACGCAGAGTCTCATGGTTTAAACACAAAGCAAATTATCGAAGGGGTGTGCTTAGACCCAAGAATTGGTGATCATTATAATAACCCGTCTTTCGGATATGGCGGATATTGCCTACCTAAGGACACCAAGCAGCTGCTAGCGAACTACAAAGACGTACCAAACAACATCATTCAAGCGATTGTTGATGCAAACACAACAAGAAAGGACTTTATCGCTGAGTCTATTCTAAAGCGTAATCCCAAAACTGTAGGGATTTATCGCCTGATCATGAAGGCAGGATCCGACAATTTTAGAGCCTCATCTATTCAAGGGGTGATGAAGCGCATAAAAGCGAAAGGTGTTGAAGTCGTTGTTTATGAGCCAGTACTTGAAGAAGAAAGCTTCTTTAATTCTAGGGTACTTAATGACCTAAATGTATTCAAAAATAGCTGTGATGTAATCATCTCTAACCGCATGGTTGAGGAGTTACAAGACGTTACCGAAAAAGTCTACACAAGAGACCTTTTTGGCAGTGACTAGGCTAGACCTAATTGAGAATATACGTATAATAGTAAGCCTAATTCGTTAGGCTTATTTTTTAGGGAACGCAACGCATGGAATGCTGGTATTTGCTCTACTGTAAACCAAAACAAGAACACAGAGCACAGTCAAATCTTCAAAATCAAGGGATAGAGTCTTGCTTCCCAACTTTCGTAAAAAGAAAAACCTCTGGCTCAAAGGCGGTGGAGCAACCGCTGTTTCCACGGTATTTATTTGTTAAGCTAGATCCACATTCTTCACACTTTTCTGCTGTAAAAAACACTCGCGGTGTTTCTGACTTTATTCGTTATGGTACCGATCTGCAAATGGTGCCAGATGAACTCGTCGCTCAACTAATGAATAAAAATGAAATAGCGGATGAGTTCGACCTTCAAGAAGGTGACTTGGTTCAGTTAACAGACGGCTGTTACAAAGACATTCAGGCCATATATCAACAACCTGATGGAGAACTTCGTAGCATTTTATTAATTAAACTGCTTAACCATTATGCACAAATCGTTGTTGATAACTGTACAATAAAAAAGGTACAATAAAAACTTCATCCTTTATTCTTATTTAATTGTTATAAAAAGGGTGTACTCTGGTCTGGCTGTAAACTTCTTCACGTTGTTAGAAAGATTACATTAGCATAGCGGAACGTTTGCAATTTTGTAGCTGTAACTTAAAAGCTCAAACCAGTTCGTAGCAGCGACTTTATGTCGCGACAGAATGGTTCAGGCGCGGCTTTACGCTGCAAAAATATAAAGAGTGTGGTCAACGTGGTAGGAGCGAGTTCACCTCGCGATCTTTTACGTAAACTGAAAACAGCATTTAGGAGCTGCAACCTAAGGGCGGAAGCGTGCTTGAATGCCGTAGCAGCGACTTTATGGCGCGACAACATAAACGCCTCAGGTCAACGCGGTAGGAGCGAGTTCACCTCGTGATCTTTTACATAAACTGAAAACAGCATTTAGGAGCTGCAACCTAAGGGCGGAAGCGTGCTTGAATACCGTAGCAGCGACTTTATGTCGCGACAACATAAACGCCTCAGGTCAACGCGGTAGGAGCGAGTTCACCTCGTGATCTTTTACATAAACTGAAAACAGCATTTAGGAGCTGCAACCTAAGGGCGGAAGCGTGCTTGAATACCGTAGCAGCGACTTTATGTCGCGACAAAATGATTCAAACTCAGACGTAGCAGTTTTACGCCGCGGCCAAGGACCAAAGATTAAATTGCAAATTAAGAAATAACAAAAACAGCAATCTAAAAAACGAGCTCAAACTTGATAAAGGCTTTTATTCATACCTCAAGGTAAAAACATAGAATATAGAGTGAGAACAGCTGCAAAACCTAGTACTCACTTGCGATTAACAATCGTGCATGCTTTAATTAGCCCACGAAATTTCTGTTGTCTTTACGTTATTAAGTAAAAGGCAATAAAAGTAATTAAAAGAAAAGACTATAAACACTTTTGGGAAGATACAATGGCGCTACGCTGTAAAACTATCATTGCTTCAACTGTATTACTTGCAATGAGTGGCTGTACACTCGTTCCAGGTGGCCATTTCGAAGGAATAGGTTCTGGTGAACAAACTGCAAACCTTGAGCGAGATCTTGAAAAAGTAAATATTCATATTATCGACTCGCAATTGGTGCAAGAACATAAAATCAAACGAGCGAAACAAATTGATCACTCGTCGCTCGCGGGTATTGATGTTTCAAATTATGAATATCGCCTTGGCGTAGGTGATGTAATCACCATTGGTGTGTGGGATCATCCTGAACTCACCATTCCAGCAGCTGTACAACGAACAGCAGAGTTTGATGGTTTCCGTGTTCAAGCCGATGGTACAATCAACTTTGCTTATGCGCCAAAGGTTCCTGCTGCTGGTCGCACAGTAACCGAGCTTAGAACTGACCTTGCAAAAAGACTAAGTCGTGTTATTGAAGAACCGCAAATCGACGTAAAAGTGGTTGGTTTTAAAAGCCAAAAAGCATATGTAACTGGTGAAGTTACAAAACCTGGTGTGTATCCAATCACAGAAACTCCAGTGACACTCATTGATGCTATAAACCAAGCCGGCGGTTTAACAGAAAGCGCAGATTGGGAAACGGTAACCTTTACTCGTGGTGACAAAACAGAAGTTATTCAACTCGATGATTTTTATGCCGAAGGTGATATTTCACAAAACCGCTTACTTAGACACGGTGATATTGTACACGTAAGTCGTAATGATAAACGCAACGTGTATGTGTTGGGTGATGTGATTAAAGCGGGCAAAGTAGACGTAAACCGCTATGGTTTAAGCCTAGCTGAAGCACTAACGGATGTTGGTGGCTTTAACGAGCGTACAGCAGACGCAAACGGTGTTTTTGTCTTGCGTAAGCGCGACCTGCAAAAAGATGGTGTGCTTGCAGATGTATATCAGCTACATGCTAAAAACGTAGCCTCTCTAGTACTTGCTGAACAGTTTGAACTTGAGCCGCAAGATATTGTGTATGTGACTAGCGCGCCACTTGCTCGTTGGAACAAAGTTATCAGTTTATTATTGCCTTCACTGTCTACAGTGGATGCGATTCAAGATATAGAAAATCAGTAATTGTGAGTACTCATGTTTGATAGTGTTTTAATGGTTTGTGCAGGTAACATCTGCCGCAGTCCTACGGCAGAGTATCTGCTAAAAAACAAACTAAGTGGCAAAAATGTAGCTGTTTCGTCAGCTGGATTAACCGCCCTAGAAGGAAAAGCCGCTGATGCATTAGCGCAGGAGTTGGCGAAAGAACAAGGAATCGACATGAGTGAGCACCAAGGTCGCCAGTTAACTGGTACCTTGGTCGCACAAAATAGTCTCATCCTCGTAATGGAGCAAAGGCATTTAACTGACCTTTGCAGCCGTTACCCTCAAGCTCGTGGCAAAACCTTTTTACTTGGTAAATGGATTGGCGATAAAGAAATTCCAGATCCGTATCGCCAATCACGTGAAGCGTTTGAGCATGTTTATGAGCTTATCGATAGCGCCTGTGGCGCTTGGCAACAGTATTTATAAGGATCCGTGAGTATATGAATGCTCAGCCAAATCTTATCTCTAATCAAAAGTCATCAAAAGAAGAGACGCAAGAAATCGATTTAATGGCGCTAGTTGGCGCATTATTAGATGCTAAGTTTTTTATCGCAGGCATTACTGCACTATTTATGCTGTTAGGTATAGCCTACGCAATATTTAGCACGCCAATCTACCAAGCAACTGCAATGGTACAGGTAGAGGAAAAGGGCGGTTCTGTTCCCGGTTTTGATGATATGTCTGGTATGTTTGAAAGTACCTCTGCCGCAGTAACCGAAATTGAGCTACTAAAATCTAGAAGCGTCATTGGTGAAGCAGTCGACACATTAAATTTAGATACCGTTGTTGAGCCAAAACTATTTCCACTATTTGGTGGCCGCAGCTTCCGTAAATTTGTTGCACAAAGTGAAGGCGAAGTAGCAGAGTCAAGCCTTGGCGCAAGCTCTTATGCGTGGGGTGGTGAGCAAGTTGAAATACACCGATTTAAAGTGCCAAGTAGTGCAATCGGTGAAGAATTCGTTTTACAAGCAAGAGCGGAAGAGTCATTTGCATTATTAACAAGTGATGGTGACGAAGTACTTGCAGGTAAAGTGGGCGAAGAAGTAAAGCAAGGTCAATTTGAGCTGACCATTAAGACTTTGATAGCACGTCCAGAGACCGAGTTTTCAATCGTTAAACGTAACCGTCTTCAGACTATTTTAGACCTGCAAAGTGCAATATCAGCGTCTGAGAAGGGCAAAGACTCAGGTATTATTAACTTGGCACTTCAGAGTGCTAGTCCTGAATATGCCGAGAAAGTGCTGGACAAAGTAGCTGGTATTTATGTGCGTCGCAACGTGGAGCGTAATAGCGCGGAGGCGCAGCAGTCTCTTGAGTTTTTAGAGGTGCAGCTTCCAGAAGTTAAACGTAACCTAGAACGTGCAGAAAAAGCCTTTAATGACTACCAAATTCGCCAAGAATCCATTGATATTAGCCTAGAAACACAGGGCGTTTTAGAACAAATTGTAAAACTAGAAACTAAACTGCAAGAGTTAGAGCTAAAGCGTTTAGAGCTTGGCCGTAAATTTAAGCGTGAACACCCCTCTTACCGAGGTGTGGTAGAGCAAATTGATACCGTAAAGCGCCAACGTAACGAATTAGCTGGTGAAGTACAAGGCTTACCAGAGACTCAGCGCGAGCTGCTACGCTTAAAACGTGATGTAGAAGTAAATAACGAAATCTACACGCTGCTTTTGGGTAAAACGCAAGAGTTAGATATTGTGCGTGCGGGTACGGTAGGCAACGTTCGCATAGTGGATTACGCAGAGGTAAATACTACTCAGCCAGTCAAACCTAAAAAAGCACTAATCGTTGTGATGGCAACCATGTTGGGCGGAATGTTAGCCGTTGCGATTGTACTGGTGCAAAAAGCGCTGCACAAAGGTATTGAAGACCCTGCGGAAATAGAAGCATTAGGTTTGCCAGTATATGCCAGCGTGCCATTCTCAGAGTACCAAGTAAAACTCACAGGTTTTGCAAAGGCGCGCAAGGGCAAAGTGGCAAAGGCGAAATCGATACTCGCCATGGATAACCCTGCAGACCTTTCCGTTGAGGCGCTACGTAGCCTCCGTACTAGCTTGCACTTTGCTATGCTAGAAGCAAAAAATAATGTTATTGCTATCTCAGGCCCAAGTCCTGGCGTGGGTAAATCTTTTATTACCGTAAACCTTGCCACTGTGCTGGCACAAAGTGGCAAACGCATTCTTGTTATTGACGCTGATATGCGTAAAGGCTACCTGCAAACTCAGTTTGGCATGAAATGGGATGACGGTTTAAGTGATTACCTCTCTGGCCGATTGAATTTAGCGCAGGTGATTAAGCCAAGCCAAGTTGAAGGTTTGCAAGTAATGACCCGAGGCCAAATACCGCCTAACCCTTCAGAGCTACTAATGCATGAAAACTTTAGCAAGTTGATTGGTGAAGTGAGCAAAATGTACGACTTAGTTATTGTTGATACTCCTCCAATCTTAGCGGTGACAGACCCTGCAATTGTGAGTGCCCATGCAGGCACAACATTACTAGTAACCCGTTTTGGTCAAAACCATGCAAAAGAGCTAGAAATTACACGAAATCGTTTTGAGCAAAATGGTATTGATGTAAAAGGGGTGGTATTCAACGGTGTTGTTCGTAAATCAACTAATGCCTATGGTTACTACGGCTACTACAACTACGAGTACAAATCAGATAAAGCATAGCAGGTTATGTCGCTGCAACCCGTAGCAGCGACTTTACGTCGCGACTCGTAGCAACGACTTTACGTTACGACTCGTAGCAACGATTTTATGTTACGACTCGTAGCAACGACTTTACGTTACGACTCGTTGCAACGACTTTATGTCGCGACTCGTAGCAACGACTTTACGTTACGACTCGTAGAACGGCTTTACGTTACGACCCGTAGCAGCGACTTTACGTTACGACCCGTAGCAGCGACTTTATGTCGCGACTCGTAGCAGCGACTTTATGTCGCGACTCGTAGCAGCGACTTTACGTCGCGACCCGTAGCAGCGACTTTATGTCGCGACTCGTAGCAGCGACTTTATGTCGCGACTCGTAGAACGGCTTTACGTTACGACTCGTAGCAACGACTTTACGTTACGACCCGTAACAGCGACCTTATGTCGCGACCCGTAGAACGGCTTTACGTTACGACTCGTAGCAGCGACTTTATGTTACGACCCGTAGCAGCGACTTTACGTCGCGACTCGTAACAAAAATTAAAATTGCGGCCAAATAAAACGACAAGAGCGGTCGGACATATTCCTTAACTTTCTTCTAAAGAAATCAAAATTAAACATTCACCAAGCGAGATGTATATGGATTTAAATAAAGTAAAAATTGGTGTTATAGGGTTAGGCTACGTCGGCCTTCCTCTAGCGGTAGAATTTGGAAAAAAATATGCAACACTTGGTTTTGATATTAACCAAAACCGAGTAAATGAATTACTAGCAGGGCATGACTCAACGCTAGAAGTCAGTGATGAAGAACTAAAAGAAGCACCACACTTGCAATACTCTTATAACGTAGGCGATCTTAAAGCGTGCAATCTATACATCGTAACTGTACCTACTCCAATAGATAAGCACAAACAGCCTGACTTAACACCATTAATCAAAGCCAGTGAAATGCTAGGAAAGGTCGTTGATAAGGGCGATATCATTGTTTATGAGTCCACTGTATATCCTGGTGCAACAGAAGAAGCATGTTTACCTGTTGTAGAGCAAGTTTCTGGTCTTAAGTTTAATCAAGACTTTTTTGCTGGGTACTCACCTGAGCGAATTAATCCTGGTGATAAAGAGCACCGAGTAACCAATATTTTAAAAGTAACTAGTGGTTCAACACCTGACGTTGCCGAGTTTGTAGATCAGTTGTATAAGTCAATTATTACAGCAGGTACACATAAAGCGAGCTCAATTAAAGTTGCAGAGGCGGCCAAGGTAATAGAAAACACTCAACGTGATGTAAACATTGCCTTGATAAACGAGCTCTCTATTATTTTTAATAAACTCAATATCGACACTCTTGAAGTACTTGAAGCGGCAGGCACTAAGTGGAACTTTTTACCATTCCGCCCGGGTTTAGTGGGTGGACACTGCATTGGCGTTGACCCATATTATTTAACCCATAAAGCACAAAGTGTTGGTTATCATCCTGAGATGATCTTGGCCGGGCGTCGTCTAAATGATGGTATGGGTAAACATGTTGTATCTGAGCTAGTCAAAAAAATGCTGAAAAGACGCATTCAGGTAGAAGGCGCAAATGTTTTGGTGATGGGATTAACCTTTAAGGAAAACTGCCCAGATCTTAGAAATACCAAAGTAGTGGATATTATTACAGAGCTTAGTGAATATAATATCAACGTAGATATTGTAGACCCTTGGTGTTCAAATGAAGAAGCACAACATGAATATGGTCTCTCATTGACTTCTGAACACAAGCAAGGCCACTACGATGCGATTATTCTAGCTGTTGGTCACAATGAGTTTAAAGAGCTTGGTGCTGAGGAAATCAAAAAACTAGGCAAAAAGGAGCACGTGTTGTACGACTTAAAATATGTGCTACCAAAACAAGCCGTGGATATGCGCCTATAAAAAGCGGACCTTAGCCGAGGAAAAGGGTTTGTTAATAACCCTTTTTAATTTTTTTGAACTAAAAACCCGAAGAGTTTCTCATGTCTCGTTACGAAGAAGTTAAAGCTGAACTACAAAACAATCCAAAAGTCTGGCTAGTCACTGGTGTGGCTGGATTTATAGGCTCCAATCTACTTGAAACGCTATTAAAGCTAGGCCAAAAAGTAATAGGACTAGATAACTTTGCCACGGGCCACCAACATAATTTAGATGAAGTACAAAGCCTAGTGACTGCAGAGCAGTGGCAGCGGTTTACTTTTATTGAAGGTGACATTAGAGATTACGCCACTTGTGAAACTGCTGTAAGTAACGTTGATTACGTTTTACACCAAGCCGCATTGGGTTCAGTGCCCAGATCAATCGCAGATCCAATTACCAGCAACGCTGCCAATATCACGGGCTTTTTGAATATGCTCCAAGCTGCGAAAGAAGCCAACGTGGAAAGCTTTACCTATGCAGCAAGCAGCTCGACTTACGGTGATCATCCAGCTTTACCTAAAGTGGAAGAGAACATAGGTAATCCACTATCGCCTTATGCTGTAACTAAATATGTAAACGAACTTTACGCAGGTGTTTACGCTAGAACCTACGGCTTTAAATCAATTGGCTTACGTTATTTTAATGTATTTGGTCAACGGCAGGATCCCAATGGCGCTTATGCAGCGGTTATTCCTAAATGGACTGCGGCCATGATAAAAGGGGAAGATGTTTACATTAATGGCGATGGTGAAACTAGTCGTGACTTTTGCTTTATAGAAAACACAGTGCAAATGAATATTCTCGCAGCTACTGCATCTGATGACGCTAAAGATAATGTTTATAATGTAGCTGTTGGAGATAGAACAACGCTTAATGATTTATATAAATCAATACAGTCTGCACTTAAAGAGTGTGATGTAGAGCATACCCAAGAGCCAATTTACCGCGATTTTAGAGCAGGGGATGTTCGCCATTCTCAAGCTGATATAAATAAAGCGGTTAATAATTTAGGATACGCACCAGAATATAGAATATTACATGGTATCAAAAAGGCAATGCCGTGGTACCTCGAATTTTTGGGTGAACAATAGAATGAAAATTTTGGTAACTGGAGGAGCTGGGTTTATTGGCTCTGCGGTCGTCCGCCATATAATCAATAATACGTCCTATTCAGTGATAAATCTTGATAAGTTAACATATGCGGGAAATTTGAAATCGCTTGAGAGTATCGCTGATAGTGGCCGATATACATTTGAACAAGTAGACATTTGTGATGCACTCGAATTAAAGCGTGTATTTGAGCAATATAAACCTAATATAGTGATGCACTTGGCTGCTGAAAGCCATGTGGATCGTTCAATTGACGGTCCTGGTGAGTTTATAAAAACTAATATTGTAGGCACATACACTCTGCTGGAACAAGCTAGGCACCATTGGTCTCAACTTGAAGCTGATGAGAAAGCGCTGTTTAAATTTCACCATATCTCTACAGATGAAGTCTATGGTGACTTGCCACATCCGGACGAACAGCAAGCGGATGAACCACTTCCACTTTTTACTGAAGAAACAGCTTACAACCCAAGTAGTCCATATTCTGCGAGTAAAGCTAGCTCTGATCACTTAGTAAGAGCTTGGGCTCGGACATACAACTTACCAACTGTAATTACTAATTGCTCAAATAACTACGGACCTTATCATTTTCCAGAAAAGCTTATCCCGTTGGTGATATTAAATGCTTTAGCTGGTAAATCGCTACCTATTTACGGAAAGGGTAACCAGATCCGTGATTGGTTATATGTAGAAGACCACGCTGAAGCGCTTGTAAAAGTAGCAACCGAGGGTGTTGCTGGACAGACTTATAACATTGGTGGTCACAATGAAAAGCAGAATATCGAAGTTGTTCAGCAGATCTGTTTGATTTTAGATGAAATAAAACCAAAGCCCACAAAGTATAGTGAACAGATAATCTTTGTTGAAGACAGGCCAGGGCATGATATGCGCTATGCCATTGATGCAAGTAAAATCAAAAATGAACTTGATTGGCAGCCAAAAGAAACTTTTGAGTCAGGCCTGAAAAAAACAGTTCTTTGGTATCTAGAGAACGAACAGTGGTGTAATAATGTTCTTTCAGGTGAATATAAACTTGAAAGATTAGGTGTTGGAGTAAAGGATTAGTTATGAAAGGGATAATATTAGCGGGAGGCTCAGGTACGAGACTTTATCCAATTACTAAAGGTGTTTCAAAACAGCTACTTCCGGTCTATGATAAGCCAATGATTTATTATCCGATATCCGTGCTAATGCTTGCGGGTATCAAAGATATTTTAATTATCACAACACCAGATGATAAGTCTTCATTTCAACGACTGTTGGGTGATGGCAGTGATTTTGGTATCAATTTAGAGTACGCAATTCAACCTAATCCAGATGGTCTAGCGCAAGCTTTTATAATTGGTGAGAAGTTTATTGGTCAAGAGGATGTTTGTTTAGTTCTCGGCGACAATATATTTTATGGGCAAGGGTTTTCTCCGAAGCTTATTGAAGCTGTGCGCAAGGCTAAAAATAATGAAGGCGCTACTGTTTTTGGCTATCAAGTCAAAGATCCAGAACGTTTTGGTGTGGTTGAATTCGACGACAACTTCAAAGCAATATCAATCGAAGAAAAGCCTAAAGAACCGAAAAGTCATTACGCAGTGACGGGGTTGTATTTCTATGATAATTCAGTTGTTGAAATTGCTAAAAATGTCACTCCTTCAGCACGAGGTGAGTTAGAAATAACTTGTGTTAACAACGCTTATCTTGAAAAAAATAGCCTTAATGTTGAACTATTAGGTCGAGGGTTTGCTTGGTTAGATACAGGTACTCATGAAAGCCTATTAGAGGCAGCGCAGTTTGTTGAAACAATTGAAAAAAGGCAAGGCTACAAAATAGCTTGCTTGGAGGAAATTGCGTTTAACCAACAGTGGTTAACTCATGACGATATTACAAGGCTTGCAGCGCCATTATTAAAAAATGGGTACGGTCAATATTTAATGGATTTAATTAAAGAGTAATTATGACTATTTCATTAAATAGCCCTATAGCACCTGATTTAGAAAAACTTACAAACTACCTAAAACAAGTTAACGAAAGCGGTTGGTACACTAACTTTGGCCCTTTACATCAGCAGCTTACAGAACGTCTGGAAGAATACCTAGGTGTAGAAAATTTACTTTTGGTCTCTAATGGTACACTTGCATTGCAGGTTGCTTATAAAACGCTAGGGATTAAAAGTGCTATCACCTCGCCTTTTAGTTTTGTTGCAACGACAAGCTCCTTATTGTGGCAGGGCATCGACACACAATTCTGTGATATTGATAATTATTCTTACAATCTGTCCGTAAGCAAAGTTGAAGAAGCCTTGAACCAGACGCCAGACGTAAATGGAGTTGTAGCAACCCATGTTTATGGTAACCCGTGTGATGTAGAAGGGTTTGATAAGTTAGCAAGCAAGCATAATATTAAAGTGGTTTATGATGCAGCTCATGCTTTTGGCATTAAAGTTGATGGTAAATCAGTTTTAAATTTTGGTGATGCAAGCATACTTAGTTTTCATGCAACAAAGGTCTTTCATACAGTTGAAGGTGGCGCAATCGTATTTAAGCGCAAAGCTGATTATGAAAAAGCGAAGCAATTGATAAACTTTGCAATTGTAAATGGTGAGATTACAGATGTAGGTATAAACGCTAAGTTGAATGAGTATCAGTGTGCTGTGGGGTTAACTATTTTAGATGATATTGATCATATACTTAGTCACAGAGCCGAGCTGTTTTCACTGTATCAAGATAATTTGACTGGCTTAGTGGATCTACCCCAATGGCACTCGCTTGCGAATACTAATGGTGCTTATCTACCAATCTGCCTTAATAGTACAGAAGAGTTGGCTGCGGTGGCAGCAGAGCTGAGTGAGAGTGGTATTCAATATAGACCATACTTTAAGCCTTCTTTAGACTCCGTTTTCCCGCAAGTTCGACATGGTAATTTGGAAGTCTCACGAGATATCTCAAGAAGAGTTCTGTGTCTGCCTTTACACTTTAATCTTACGCGTGAAGATGTGCTGAAGGTAACTTCAACAGTTAAAAAGGGGTTATGATGTCGTGCGCAATAATGCAGCCTTACTTGTTCCCTTATTTAGGGTATTACCAGCTCGTACATTCTGTAGATAATTTTGTGTTTTATGATGATGTAAACTTTATTAAAAGAGGTTATATCAACAGAAATAATATTTTGGTTAATGGATGGGCTCAAAGGTTTACAATTCCTGTTCCAGGCGCTACTCAAAATGAAAAAATAAATACTTTTGAATTTTCAAATGATGTAAGAAAAACTCTTAAAACAATTCAACAATCATATAAAAAGGCACCTTATTTCGAGCCTGTTTATGAGCTTGTTGAAGAAGTGCTTACTTCTGCTGAACGTTCAGTACCTTATATTTGCCAATTAAGTATACAAAAGGTATTTGTCTACTTAGGTTTGGAAAAAAATTATTTTATTTCAAGTCATTTAGATTATGACAGAAATATTTCTGCTGCTGATAAGTTGATTGCAATATCGAAAAAGCTTGAGTGCACACATTATATTAATAGTCCAGGTGGTGTTGAATTGTATCAAAAGGACTACTTCAAAGAGCGTGGTATTGACCTCTCATTCATAAAAATGAATGCCGATGAATACACTCAAGCAAGTAATGAGTTTGTACCTTATCTTTCAATGATTGATGTTCTGATGTGGAATAGCAAAGAACAAGTAAAGCAACTCCTAGACCAATACGAGCTATTTTAAAATGAAAATAGTCTTTATATGCTCCACCAATGGAAGTGTCATAAAAAAAGCGCTCAGTACATCTTTATTGGCTAGTTATGATATTGAGTTTGTAAGTGATAGGCCATGTGGGCTCATAGAATTTGCAGAGGTCAATAACTTAAGCTACAAAGTATTGCCTGCTAATACAGGAAGTGAGTTTTCTATACTTTTAACTAGGGAGTACCCTGTTGCAGATGATATTTTATTTGTTTCGTTTTACACCCGTTTATTGAGTAATGTTTTTTTAAAAATTCATTCGGGAAAAGTGATTAACTTTCATCCTTCTATTCTACCAGCCTGTCCTGGTATGGATGGGTTCGGTGATACTTTGAAAAGTGGTGCCTTATTTATTGGCTCCACAGCACATTTTATTGATGAAGGTATGGATACTGGCCTTCCCGTCTTACAGGCCGCATTTCCAAAAAATGCGCAAAGCACCACTGCCGAGTTGCGCCATAGGGTTTTCTTACAGCAAGTGATTAGTTTACTACAGCTTGTAGATTGGTTTTCGCATAAAAGAGTACATGTCGCGAATGGTAATGTTGACAATGCAACTTATGAGGTCGGTGAGTTTTCGCCAAATTTAGATCAAAAATATAGTGACATCTATAATAAGTGGATTAAACAAATCTAAATTATGTCAACGTTAAAGAAAAATATAATAGCAAATTATGCTAGCCAGTTGTATGTTACAGGTGTTGGCATACTTATTTTACCCCTATACATTAAATATATGGGGGCTGAAGCCTACGGATTAGTAGGTTTTTTTGCGATGCTACAAGCCTGGTTTACACTACTTGACCTAGGCTTGACACCAACAATTTCAAGAGAGACCGCGCGCTACAAGGGCGGAAGCATGTCAGCGTTGGCATTTAGGCGCTTACAAAGAGCGCTCAGTATGATATTTTTTTCGATAGCTGCCATAGGTGGAAGTGTTTTACTGTTAAGTTCTGAATTGATAGCAAGCAATTGGTTGACAGTTGAGCGGCTTTCATTAGAGGAAGTGACATTCTCTGTGCAGGTAATGTCACTAAGTGTGGCATTGCGTTGGCTATGCGGTTTATACAGAGGGGTTATTACGGGGAGTGAAAAACTAGTTTGGCTTAGTGCATTTAATGTAATTATAGCGACTCTGCGCTTTGTTGCGGTATTTGGCAGCATGTGGCTATATGGGTTTACACCAACTGTATTTTTTGTTCACCAAATAATTGTTGCTTTGGTTGAACTGATCGGGGTGTGGCTAATGGCTCAAAAGCTGACGCCTAAAATTAATAAACGCCAAGAAGCCATCGGCTGGTCCTTCAAGCCTGTAGCGCCACTTTTAAAGTTCTCACTCACGATCGCATTCACTTCATCTGTTTGGGTGTTTGTAACACAGACCGATAAATTAATTTTGTCTGGCATACTGCCACTAGAAGAGTACGGCTATTTTACGCTTGCTGTTTTAGTTGCAAGTGGCATCATGGTCATAAGCGGCCCTGTTAGCAGTGCAATCATGCCGCGTATGGCTAGGCTTCATGCAGAGAATAAAAATGATGAGTTGTTTAAGGTTTATCGCAATAGCACGCAGCTGGTAAGTATAGTGGCGGGTTCTGCTGCTATTGTAATCGCGGTGTGTGCTGAGCCGTTGCTTTATTTGTGGACTGGTAATCAAGAGCTTGTCGAGAATTCAGCGCCAATTCTCCAGCTGTACGCCATTGGTAATGGCCTGTTAGCCTTATCTGCTTTTCCTTATTATTTACAATACGCACTGGGTAACCTGCGTTATCATTTGATTGGTAATGCCCTGATGGTAATGATATTGATTCCACTCGTTATTTACGCTGCTAAGCATTTTGGTGGAGTGGGGCAGGTTGGATTTGGCTATCAGTTAATTTATTTTATTTAATTGTATGGGCTTCATTTGTACATTCGAAGTTAGCGAAAAAACTTGTGTATAGTTGGTTAGTAACGGATGTGTTACTAATTTTATTACCTACAGCCATTGTCACATCAATATTTTCGAGCACTATAATAGATAACAAGTTAAGTGTGTTAATGCAGGTAATTCAAATTATATTGGTTGCGATTATTAGCCTTTTTGTTTCTATTGTATGCTCGAATGGTATAAGAGCACAATTTGTTCGAAAGTTTAAGGCCGTAAAATAATGGATCAAAAAGTAACTGTTTCAGTATGCGTAGTCACTTACAATCAAGAGCGCTACATTAAAAAGTGTATCGAGAGTATATTAAGTCAGGAAGGAAACTTTGAGCTAGAGGTCATTGTAAGTGATGATGGTTCCAAAGATGGTACGCGTAAAATATTAGATTCTTTCCGTGATAATAAAAACTTAAAGCTGCATTTTCAGGAGAATAATCTAGGTCCTTACAATAATTTTTTATTTGTGCATGAACAGGCTAAGGGCGATTTAATTTGCCACTGTGACGGTGATGATTTTTGGTATCCTGGTAAGTTGGAGGCGCAGGTCAGCCATATGCAAAATAACCCTGATTGCAATGTGAGTTGGACTCGAGTAGATGTTGAATTTTCTGGGGGAGTTAGGTTACCTGATCGGATAACACAAGGTATTGCGAATCAAAAGTTTTATCGAGGGGATGTTTTACAACTTATATCCATTGGCATGAATAGTACCAAGATGTATAGAGCAAGGACTATTGATGACACTGAGTTACCGGTAGTTGATTACTATTCAAATGTAGAGCTTTTAGGGAGTGGCTACGCGTCATTTGCGAGTGAAGAGAGGTTGGCATTGTACAGAGCTGGTGTCGGGATATCTTCATCTAATTCAGAAAGTAAAATGATCTTATTGAAAACGATGGGGCATTTCCTTAGTAAATATCCAAAATACCGTCATAGAGTAAACGCCGCACTTATATTGATGCTTATGGTTGAACTAAAAAATCGCAACTGGTTGTGTGTTAAAAATATACTAAAAACAGTCCGCTTTGATGTCTCGATATTTAAGGCGCCATATTATCTGTTTTCAAATCTTAATACAGTAAAATCCTTAAGATTACCTAGGGGGTGAAATTGATTAGTTATTTAAAAAGAGATCTTCGCCGCTCAGCCCCAGAAGGTGTGAGCACGTTTAAAGTTATAATTATTTCATTGGTAGGCCATACACAACAATTGGTGTTACTTTTAAGAATAGGCCAGTCGGCAATGAAGCTACCATTAATTGGTCGTTTTCTGAGGTTATTTTTCGAATATATTATTAGGATCCTGTTTTCTTCTGATATTTCTCTAGCGGCAAAAATTGGGCCGGGCCTAGTTTTTACTCATGGTCATGATATTGTCATTGGTGCTGATGTTCAAATTGGGGAAAATGTGAGGATTTTTAATGGTGTTACCTTAGGCAATAAAGATTTGTTTGCGCCTAGCATAGGAAACCAACCTAAAGTTGGTAACGATGTCATAATTTGCACAGGTGCAAAGGTATTGGGACCAGTGGAGGTGGGTAATGGAGTGATTATTGGGGCAAACTCAGTTTTATTCCGTGATTGCCCTGATAACTCTATAGCTGTTGGCATTCCAGCTAAGGTAAAGCAAAAAGATGGCATTTAAGGTCAGGCAATTTATAGTTGCTTTTTTTTCGATTGTAAACATCATAGGTTATTGCTACTTCATTTTTGGGGGAGAGGCGACTAAAGGCGCAAATGGGGTAAATGTAAACTTCTTAGATATGACGCTTGTCATTTCAATGATGTTATTTTCGCTGTTTGGTCTTTATTGGTATTACTATCACTTTTTACTTAGAGTATCTATACCTCGGTTTAATCTAAACCTTAATACGATTAACCATTTTGGTGAGGATATTCTAGGCATCGGCATATTAACCCTTATCCTAACTAATTACTTTGTATCATATTCATCAGGATATTCAGCTGGCAAGGAAGATGTGGTATTTTCGGGCGCATTCAGTTACTTTTTAGCAGTGTTTCAGGTCCAAAATATAAGTTTAGTATATTTGGTATGTTGTTATAATGCTCGTCTGTGGAAGCTCAATGCTCTAGTATTTTGTACTACATCTCTTTTGCTTGGTTGGACATCGTTTATTTTGGTGTTCTTTATTTTATACCTGTTTAAGAAAGAAAAAGAGGGTACACTACAGTGGTCAAAAGTATTTTCCATCATGGCCGTTATCCTCTTAATTTACCCTGTTATATACTATCTGAGGTTTTATTTTCGGATAGGGACAGCTGGGGTGCAAGTGACTTTTGATACATTACTTTTGTCAACAGGGCTGACAAATGTTTTTGAATATGTTTTTTTTAGTTACTTTCAATTGGTTGAAAGGTTGCAGCAGTTTTATCTAAACTATTCTATTTGGGTTCATCGCGAAGAAGTGTCGATGTACTTTGATTTAGGACTGATCTACCCTTTCTATTTCGAAGGCGTTCACCGTAATGTATTGGGTAGCATGTTCTTTGAAAATGCAACACCAATGGGTAACTTTTTACCGTCAATACTTTATTCAGATGTTATTGGAAAATCTAGTTGGAATGTAAGTCCTGGCTTATACGCATGGGGATTAAGTGGTACATTCGATGGTTTACTCTTCTTTTTTTATATTCTTGTAATGGTGGCGTTACCAATTACTTTGTTGAAGTTGATAGAGGCCCCTGATTTGGCAAAAAATTTCGTATTTTTGAAGGTTTGCTTATTACTATTCCATGGCTGGGTAGGGCAGTACTTTAACTTTGTATGGTCAGTATTTGTATTTGTTCTATTGGTTGTAATGATCGACTGCATTCGAAAGCTGCTGACTAGGTGATGTTAATGAAAAGTAATGGAGCTATTATATATCATGTTATAACAAATTTCACAGAGTTAGGTGGTGCGGAATCTGCGTTGATAAGAGTTATAAATAATAGTCAAAGTACCCCTTTTAAAGTGATATCATTGATGGCGAAAAGCTTAGATATGGTTGATAGGATAACGCATCCAAATTGCGAAGTAATTGCATTGGGATCAAACAATGCTTTATCCTTATTGAGAACCGCGTTTAAACTTGCCGCGAATATAAATAGAGATGCGCCATTAAAAGTTTACTCTTGGATGTACCACGCTAATGCCATTTCAGCGATGGCATCCTTATTATCATTTAAAAAAGCTCACTTGGTTTGGGGGGTGCGGCATTCCCTTGATGATTATTCAGGAGAAAAAAGGAGTACAAAGTTAGCAATTCAAATTAGTAAATTATTAAACTTTGTCCCCGATAAAGTAATATATTGCTCTCAGAAAGCTCAAATGCAACATGAACAGTTCGGTTATAATTCACCGTGTAAATCGGTGTATGTGCCTAATGGCTATGCCTTTCATGACTTTCAAGCTAAAAACTATAATAATACGCCGATAGTGTTAGGTGCGGCTGGGCGCTTTCATGAAGCAAAAGACTATCGTACTTTATTTAACGTCGTAAAGCGTTTAAAGGCGCAAAGATTAAGTGTTGATTTGCGTGTTTGTGGCCGCGGCATGAACGAGCAAAATAAGGAACTCATTGCTTTACTTGATAGCTTAGGGCTTAGCCTTGACGATGTGACACTTTTAGGTGAAGTGAATGATATGCCGTCGTTTTATCAAGGTATAGATGTGTTCATACTCTCATCTAAAACAGAGGGCTTTCCGAATGTATTGGCAGAAGCAGCATCCTATGGTTGTGCTGTTTTCTCAACAGACGTTGGAGATGCGCCTTATATAATCAATAACAGTGATCATATTGCCCCAGTTAAAGATGATGCAAAGCTAGCAGGTTGTATAGCTAGGTTTATTTCACTCCCGCCTGAAGTTAAAGAAAAAGTTGCACTGAAAACAACAATGCATGTGCGCACAAATTTTTCAATTGAGACAATTGCAAGACGTTTTTTAGAAGTATAAAGGATATTTATGTGTGGTTTAGTTGGCGTTGTTAGCCCTGATTTTTCGCTGGATGCTTTACAAAATATGCTCGATAAAATAGAGCATAGAGGCCCCGATGATCACGGCGTTTGGGAACAAGGTAATGTGTTTTTGGGTCACAGGCGCTTATCTATCCACGACTTGAGTGCGGCTGGTCATCAACCAATGCAGAGCATCACAGGTAGATTTACAATTGTATTCAACGGTGAAATTTATAATTTTGAAGAAATACGACAGCAGTTACCCAAAATTAATTGGCGTGGCACTTCTGATACAGAAGTCATGTTACATGCATTTGAAACTTGGGGTGTCGAAAAATCCTTAAAACTGTTCAATGGTATGTTTGCATTTGCTCTTTGGGATAAGCATGAACAATGCTTGACTTTAGCCAGAGATAGATTTGGTGAAAAGCCGCTATATTACGGTGTTATTAATGAGCATTTTACTTTTTCATCTGAGCTTACATGTATTGAGGCAGAGTTTGGTGAGCACCTGAGTATTAATAGAGATGCAATCGCAAAGCAGGCTTCGGTGTCATATATTCCTGCGCCCCTATCAGTTTACTGTGAAATAAATAAACTGATGCCAGGAAGCTATATTCAGTACAAGTCGGGTAGTTTAGGAGAGGTTAAATATTATTGGTCTCTTAGTGAGATTGTTGATAGAGGTCGTAACAACCAATTTAGCAATGAAGTTGAAGCAGTAGATAGCTTACATGGCGAATTGAAAAAAGCGGTTAAGTTACGTATGGCTGCCGATGTACCGCTTGGGGCTTTTTTATCCGGCGGAGTTGACTCTAGTTTAGTTGTGTCGTTAATGCAGTCGCAATCGGATAAACCAATAAATACCTTTTCAATTGGTTTTGATGTACCAGACTATAACGAGGCTGAGTTTGCTAAGGCTGTGGCTAATAGACTAGGGACGGCACATCATGAAAAGTATTTTTCTCCTGCCGATGTGCTCGACTTAGTGCCAAGGTTAGGGGCTATGTTTGATGAGCCCTTTTCAGATGCTTCTCAAATGCCTACTTTTTTAGTTAGTGCTATGGCAAAAGAAAAAGTAACAGTTGCGTTGAGTGGTGATGGTGGGGATGAATTATTTAGTGGTTATAATCGATATACTGCTACCCCAGACATTTGGCGTAAAGTTTCTAATATACCAGCTAGAAAAGCGATTGCTCGTACCCTACAAGCAATGCCTGTTTCGGTGCTAAATAAATTATTTTTCTTTCTAAGTAAAAAAGCAGAAAGTTATGGAAGAAAAGGGCCGATTGGTTCTAAAATAAAAACACTTTCAACTTGGCTTGAAGCTAAAGATATAGAGGACTTTTACAAGCAATCTATCACTCACTGGAAATCAAATGATGTATTGGTCGAAGGTGCTAATTATCCGTATTTACATGATTTTTTGTCAACCAATGACGTTAAATTTGATGAATTCGGTGAGTGGATGATGTACTTAGATTCAGTGACATATCTAGCTGGAGATATTTTAACTAAGGTGGATAGAACAGCTATGAATGTGAGTTTGGAGGGGAGGATACCTCTTTTGGACCCAAACGTTGTTGGTGCCGCTTGGAGAATGCCTCTTTCTATAAAGCAGAAAGGAAAAGTAGGGAAGTGGCCTTTGAAACAAATATTATATGAGTACTTACCTCGAGACATGATGGAGCGGCCAAAAATGGGGTTTGGTGTTCCTATACATGAGTGGCTTAGAGCGGAGTTAAAAGAGTGGGCTCAAGATTTATTATCATTTGAACGCTTAAAAGCTCAGGGGTTGTATAATCCTAGTCTGGTGCAAGAAGCGCTAATTAATCACCTTAGATACGAAGAAAATAACGCTGCCAAATTATGGGATATTCTTATGGTTCAAGCATGGTTAGATGCAGATGTAAAGAGATCAAGTAGATTGTAATGCAATATATTATGTTAATCGGTGCATTGCCACGCTCTATTGTCAACTTTAGAGGTGAGCTAGTTAGGTCTTTAGTAAATAGTAATTTTAAAGTTACAGGCTTAGCAAATGGTTCGAGTACTTTAGAAGAAAAGGAAATAAAGAAATTAGGAATTGACTATATTGATTATCCAGTGAGCAGAAATGGCTTAAACCCTATCCAAGATCTAAATACTTTTCTTTTTTTTCGAAGAACTTTCCAAGCTGAAAACCCTAATATAATTTTAGCATATACAATAAAACCTATCATTTGGGGGGCGTTTGCTACGCGTTATATTCCTAATTGCCGCTTCTATGCTCTGGTTACAGGTTTAGGCTTCGCTTTCCAAAAGGGAAGCTGGAAGAAAAATCTGTTAATGAAATTGGTTGTTTTTCTATATAAAGTTGCATTGAAGCGTTCAAGCAAGGTTATTTTTCAAAATCCAGATAACAAGAGGGTTTTTGTTGAACTGGGAATAGTTCCTGAAAATAAAACTGTAGTTGTTAATGGCTCCGGTGTCGATATCACGCACTTTGATGTTAAGCCTTTACCTCGCCTCCCGAAGTTTTTACTTATTGCTCGTTTGCTGGGTGATAAAGGTATTCGTGAGTATATAGAAGCGGCCAGAATAGTGAAGGAAAAGTATTCAATGGCAGAGTTTCAATTAGTCGGCCCTGTAGATCCTTCGCCAGATGGTATTTCTTTAAAAGAGCTCGAATGTTTAAATGGTAATAGTGCCGTTAAGTATTTAGGTGAAACAGACGACGTAAGGCCTTATATAGAAAGTTGCAGTATTTTCGTACTGCCCTCATATCATGAAGGATTACCACGAACTGTTTTAGAAGCGATGGCTACTGGTCGACCAATATTGACAACAGATGTTCCAGGTTGTCGAGAAACTGTTACAAATGGTGAGAATGGTTGGTTAGTTAAAAAAGGCGATGCAGAACAGCTTGCCGAAAAAATGATTTGGTTTATAGAAAACCAAAGTGAATGGCAAAGAATGGCAAATGCAAGTAGAGCAATGGTTGAAGATAAGTTTGATGTTCATAAGGTTAATACGGAACTTTTGAAGATTATGGAATTAAATTAATGAAACGTATCTTTGATTTTTTAGTTGCCCTGTGCGCAATACTGACTTTACTGCCTGTAATAATTGTAGTTGCTTTGCTTATACGCTTAAAACTGGGTTCACCTATATTATTTACCCAAGACCGCCCTGGTTTGAATGGTAAAATTTTTAAAATGATGAAGTTCAGAACCATGCTAGATGCTGAAGATAAGCAGGGGAACTTATTGCCAGATGACCAGCGTATGACCAAATTTGGCGGTTTTTTACGTTCAACTAGCTTAGACGAGCTACCTGGGTTGCTAAATGTGATTAAAGGGGATATGAGCTTAGTTGGACCTAGACCTTTACTCGTTCAGTACTTACCTCTTTATAGTCCTGAGCAAGCGCGTCGCCATAATGTCCGTCCTGGGATTACTGGTTGGGCACAAGTGAATGGCCGTAATGCAATTAGCTGGGAAGACAAATTTAAGCTTGATGTTTGGTATGTAGAAAACCAAAGCTTTTTACTCGATATAAAAATACTCTTTTTGACCGTAAAAAAAGTCTTTGTACGCGAAGGAATAAGTGGTGATGGACACGTGACTATGGAGCCGTTCAAAGGAAATCAAAATGATGGCTAATCTGGCTATTTTAGGGGCAAGTGGTCACGGAAAAGTAATAGCGGAAATCGCTGAATTAAATGGTTATCACGTCGAGTTCTTTGATGATGCATTTGAAGTTAAGAGCAAGCTTGAGCACTGGTCTGTAGTTGGAGATTCGGAAGCGTTAGCTCAAAGACTCGATAATTACGAAGGCGTAATAGTTGCTATTGGTAATAATCAAATTAGAAAAGAGAAGCTAGAGAAACTGTTAGCTCTTGGAGCTAAAACGCCGGCATTGCTTCACCCGAGTGCTACGGTAAGTAAATTAGCTAACATTGGTGAAGGTACAGTCGTTATGGCTGGTGCAGTGATCAACGCTTTTGCTCAAATCGGTCGGGGCTCTATTATCAACACGAATGCGACAGTTGAGCACGACTGTTTTATACAGGACTATGTTCATATATGCCCAAGTTCAGCCATTGCCGGCGGCTGTAAAATTGCCAGTGGAGTGTGGGTAGGTATTGGGAGCTCTTTTAAACAGTTGATTGAAGTTGGAGAACTAGCGATTATTGGTGCCGGTTCTGTTGTTGTACAAAATGTTCCAGCAGGTGTTACAGCATATGGTAACCCTGCTAAAGTTGTGAAGGATTAAGATGTTAAATTCCCCGTTTTCCCCTTGGCCTAGCTTTACTCAGCAAGAAGCAGACGCAGTAAGTAAAGTTGTACTTTCTAACAAAGTGAATTACTGGACAGGTACAGAAGGGCGTGAATTTGAAAAAGAGTTTGCAGCTTGGACTGGTGCTGAATATGCGATTGCACTTGGTAATGGCACATTAGCGTTAGATATTGCGTTGAAAGCATTGAATGTTGGCGAAGGAGATGAGGTTATTACTACTCCTCGTACTTTCTTAGCTTCTGCAAGTAGTATTGTTACAGCGGGAGCTGCACCTGTATTTGCCGACGTTGACTTAAATAGCCAAGCTATTACTGCTGAGTCTATTAAAGCGGTTTTAACACCTCAAACAAAAGCACTTATTGTGGTGCATTTAGCTGGGATGCCTGCTGAAATGGATGCAATCATGGCCCTCAGTAAAGAGCATGGCTTCTATGTTATAGAAGACTGTGCTCAGGCACATGGTGCTAAGTATAAGGGGCGTTCGGTTGGTACAATAGGTCATATAGGTGCTTGGTCATTTTGCCAAGATAAAATTATGACCACTGGTGGTGAAGGTGGAATGGTTACTACAAACTCCAAAGACCTATGGTCAAAAATGTGGAGTTATAAAGACCACGGTAAAAGCTTTGATGCCATTTACAATCGTGAACACCCTCCTGGATTTCGCTGGTTGCATGAGAGTTTTGGCACTAATTGGCGTATGACAGAAATGCAAGCGGTGATTGGGCGTATTCAACTTACTCGTATGTCAGACTGGACGGCTAAAAGGCAAAGCAATGCTCAGGCAATAGATCAAGTTGCAAAAGCATTTAATGTGGTACGTACAGTGCGCGTGCCGGATTATATTGAGCATGCAGAGTATAAACATTATTTGTTTGTAAACTCTGCGGCGCTTAGGGAAGGTTGGACAAGAGATCGCATAGTCGACGAAATCAACACGCTTGGCGTGCCTTGTTTTCAAGGTAGCTGCTCAGAAGTTTACCTAGAAAAAGCCTTTGATAGTACGCCTTGGCGACCAAAAGAGCGTTTAACGAATGCAGTAGAGTTAGGTGAAACATCTTTAATGTTTTTGGTACATCCAACGCTTACCACTGAAGAAATCAGCAAAACTTGTGAGGTAGTAAAGCAAGTACTTCACAAAGCATCACTATAAATAGGAAGGATGCGCACGCATCCTCCATATTTTCCTCATACATTTTTGCTACTTTTGTGTATACTGCAACATGTACTATGCTTTAGTTCGTCTGCGGTTTTAATTCGGATTGGAATAAAAAGGGAACACAATGGATAGTTGGTTTCGCGCTTTACTTGGCGCTTCTCGTAGCCAAAAACGACTTCTCACGCTCGTATTAGATTCAGTTTTTATAGTCTCCGCCTTTTGGTTAGCGCTTATTGTTCGCCTCGATAGCCTAGCACCACTGGCTAATTTTAATAACTGGTTAATCCTCGCGTTATTACTCCCCATTAGCTTGGTGATATTTGTAAAACTTGGTTTATATCGCGCTGTGCTCCGTTACGTTGGGGCAAATGCCGTAGGTGCTGTTGTACTTGGTACAGTTATTAGTACTGTGATTTTAGTGTTGTCTTCATTTTTTACGCAAACCGCCATTCCTCGTACTATGCCCTTTATTTATGCATGGTTGATGATACTTTCAGTAGGTGGCTCGCGTATTTTGGTAAGAGCACTTATTTGGCGATTAACCTCATTTACTAAAACCCCAGTGGTTATTTATGGCGCTGGAGATGCAGGCCGGCAGTTAGCTACTGCGCTAGCAACAGGGCCTGACTATTATGTTACGGCGTACTTAGACGATGACGCTACCAAACATAATGCTATTATCCAAGGGATCCCCGTTGTTGCCTTTGACGAAATCTATAATTTGATAGATAAAAAGCGAGTGAATAAGGTTTTGCTTGCTTTACCAAGCGTATCGCGCTCTCGCCGTAAAGAAATACTCACTAAGTTAGAAAAACTGCCGCTCGAGGTGATGACGGTGCCAGGTATGGCAGATGTTATCGACGGTAAAGCGCAGCTTAATGAGATAAAAGAAGTTGAAATTGAAGACTTATTGGGCAGAGACCCAGTAGCGCCACAAGCAGAGCTGATGGCTGCAAATATAAAAGATAAAGTCATTATGGTAACCGGTGCAGGCGGTTCTATAGGCTCTGAACTATGCAGGCAAATTATATTAAATGGACCTAAAAAGCTGGTGCTTTTTGAGGTGTCTGAGTTTGGTTTATATAGCATTGAAAAGGAGCTGAATCAGCTTGCATTGAATAAAGGCGTATCATTGGAAATAGTACCAGTGATGGGATCGGTGCAACGTATCAACCGTATTGAAACTTGCATGAAAGCCTTTGGGGTGCAAACTGTCTATCATGCCGCAGCCTACAAGCATGTACCGCTTGTAGAGCAAAATGTTGTTGAGGGTGTTCGTAATAATGTATTTGGTACTTATTACACGGCTAAAGCCGCTATTAACGCAGGAGTAGAGACCTTTGTATTAATCTCTACAGATAAAGCGGTGCGCCCTACCAATGTAATGGGTGCAACCAAGCGTATGGCAGAGTTAGTGTTACAAGCCTTGGCTGAAAGTAAAGTAACGTCTAAAAATACCCGTTTTTGCATGGTACGTTTTGGTAATGTGCTTGGTTCTAGTGGTTCAGTTGTGCCTCTATTCCGTAAGCAGATTAAAGAAGGTGGACCAATTACCTTAACGCATAAAGATATCACCCGGTTTTTTATGACCATACCGGAAGCAGCGCAGTTAGTTATTCAGGCGGGTGCCATGGGTAAGGGTGGTGACGTATTTGTGTTAGATATGGGTGAATCTGTTAAGATCAAAGACTTAGCGACCAAAATGGTGCATCTTTCTGGCTTAGAAGTTAAATCAGAGTCAAACCCTCATGGCGATATTGAAATTGAATGCACAGGATTGCGCCCAGGTGAAAAGTTATATGAAGAGTTATTGATTGGTGACAATGTAGAAGAAACCTCTCATCCACGGATCATGACGGCCAACGAGGTAAAACTGCCAATGGTAGAGCTAGAGTCTTTTATGAGTGCAATGGACACGGCTTGTCATAATTTTGATCATGAGCTTATTCGTAAACTGTTGCTAGAGGCGCCTACAGGCTTTAATCCTACAGACGGTATTTGTGATTTGGTGTGGAATGAAAAACGCCAAGTGCTTGAAGCGCAACGTGAGTCCGAGCAGAAAGTGGTTAATTTAAGAAACGTGTAACGATCTTATCGCGGAGTTATGTATTCGTAGCAGCGACTTTATGTCGCGATTTTTTATCTTGGGGTAAATCCGCGGTTACGAGGTTGGGTTTTTCTATACTTCATTGTACGATGTCTACATAATACTTATAACGGTGGCTGAGCTGGTTAATTTGCTCTGCCACATTTAATTCAAGAATTGAAAATAAAAATCGGTCTGCGCACATGTCAAAAATAAATACGATTCTTGCAGGTAGCATTGCGCTTGCAAGCATACCTGTTTTAGCTGATACCCAAATAAATAACTACACTGCATTTGCGGGGTACACTGGTATTTTTAATACCCCTACTGCTGAGGTACTTGAAAAGGGAAGTATAGATATTGGTTACAATAACCAACTTGATCACAGTGGCAATGGCTACTTCGATGGTCACAACTATATTTTCTCAGCGGGTGTGTTTGACGGTTTAGAGGTAAGCGGTATGATTGCTTCTAATACAATGCACGACAATCTTTTTACTGCTAAAGCTAATGGTGAAAATCAAACTCGCGACCTTTCGTTTAACTTAAAATACCAACTCCCTTTTGTGCCTAAAGAGTGGTTTAACTTAGCTGTAGGTGGTAAAGACCTTGGCGGTGCCGCTAATAAATATGAAACCTATTATTTGGCAGGTTCTCGTGAATGGAACGACTTTAGATTTTCAGCGGGTTTTGCGGTAAGCGATCGCGCAACCGGGCAAATGGATGGCGCATTCGCGGGTATTGAGTGGCAGCCACTAGACTGGCTAGCTGTGCAAGTGGAACACGATGCTGATGCGGTTAATGCCGGTTTGCGCCTAACAGTACCAAAAGCATGGATTTATGATGTGGGTACTTTAACGCTTACCAGTAAGTTTTACAGTAATACTGATCACGCTGAAAAAGACACCTTTTGGGGTATAAACTTCTCCATGCCTTTGTTTGAGCAGGCAACATTAAATGACCCACTAGAAGCAGCTCCAGCGCCAACGCTTGACGCAGACGCCAAGCGAGAAGCGGCATTTAAAGCTCATTATGAGGAGCAGCGCCGTCTCGCCCGTAAACCTCTTCCAGAAGCGAAAAAAGAAGTCACAGAGCGTGATGAATATAAAAAATCTCTAACAATGCAAACGCGCGCTTTAAAAGCGGCGCTCTTGGAAGACGGCTTTGAGTCGGTAAGTGTTGGCTTCAATCGAGACCCTCATGTTGTCGTGAGTTTTGAAAACTATGTTTTTAATCGCAATGACATAGATGCAATTGGTTTAGTATTAGGCCGTATTGCTGAACATGTGAACGAGCCGAACGCGCAGTTTACTGTTCAATTGCTAAATCGTGGCATTCCAATGTTGGCATTGAGAGGCCACATTAATAATTATAGAGAGTTCGTAAATACTGGCACTACACCTGATATGGATATTCGTCGAGGCGAAATGGACCCAATTGGTAGTGTGTCTTGGGTTGGTATGCCAAAGGCAAATAGCGCGTACTTTAAACCAAGATTAACAGTTGGTCCTGCACTAGACTCAAGGTTGGCAACGGAGCTGGGAGTTTATGATTTCTCACTCGCCTTAAAAGCTGATGTTGATGTACCAATGTGGTATGGCGGTGGTATTAATTTAAGTGCTGAAACCGAAGTTGCGAATACGAGTGACTACGATGATGGAAAAGCATTTGGTCGTTTGGCTAAACAAAGTGGCTTAACACAGGCGACTATTTATCAAACATTTGCACTGCCTTATGGTATTTATAACCAAACACATATCGGCTTTTTTAAAGAGTTTAATGATTACACAGGTATTAAGAACGAAACAACTTGGTTGAGTGGCAATGGTCGTCATCAATTTTCAGCAGAGCTTGGATACTTTGAGTACGATGATTATGACTTAGATAAGGATTATCAAACCTTGTCTTATCGTTATAACTGGGTTGAGCAAGATGTTAGTTTTCATGCCACAGCAGGTAAGTTCTTTTATGAGGATAGTGGCGTTAAGCTAGAAACGCGCTTTTGGTTTGGTGACAGTTACGTGTCCATATTTGCGCAAGATACAGATGTGCAAATCGCTGGTATATCTTTTAGCATTCCACTTACACCTAGAAAAGACATGGCACCAACACGTTATGGTCAAATTAAAGGAAATGAGGCGTGGCGTCATGCTGCAAGTACGCGAATTGGTGAATCAACAAATGCTATTGCGATTGGTCGAGGCCATTTAGTTAATACGCCGGTTAATATTGATAAAACATTCCTCAATCAAGGTCGTTTATCGAGCAGCTATGTATATAGTAACTTGGCTCGACTAAGAGAAGTGTATTTGACCTATAAATAAGAGATGGTCACGGTAAGCCTGCTGCTATGGGGTCGGTGTTTCGGTGCTGCTGTCGCGGGGTTATGTATTCGTAGCAGAGACTTTATGTCGCGATGCTGTTATCTCGGGGTAAATCCGCTGCTACGGGGATGGTGTTTTGGTGCTGCTGTCGCGGGATAAACCCGCTGCTACGGGTGTGGTGTTTCGTTGCTGCTGTCGCGGGGTAAATCCGCGGCTATAGGTGTGGCGTTTCGGTGCTGCTGTCGCGGGATAAACCCGCTGCTACGGGTGTGGTGTTTTGTTGCTGCTGTCGCGGGATAAACCCGCTGCTACGGGTGTGGTGTTTCGTTGCTGCTGTCGCGGGATAAACCCGCTGCTACGGGTGTGGTGTTTCGGTGCTGCTGTCGCAGGATAAACCCGCTGCTACGGGTGTGGCGTTTCGGTGCTGCTGTCGCGGGGTAAACCCGCTGCTACGGGTGTGGTGTTTTGGTGCTGCTGTCGCGGGGTAAATCCGCGGCTATAGGTGTGGCGTTTCGGTGCTGCTGTCGCGGGATAAACCCGCTGCTACGGGTGTGGTGTTTCGTTGCTGCTGTCGCGGGGTAAATCCGCTGCTACGGGTGTGGTGTTTCGGTGCTGCTGTCGCGGGGCTATGTATTCGTAGCAGCGACTTTATGTCGCGACGCTCTTATTACGGGATAAATCCCGGTTACGGATCGCGATTCTTTTTTTTATTTTATCTCGTGACGATAGCTGCACTGAAGCTATCGCTACACATTTACAATTTATACCTCGTTAATAAACAACCATTATGTTGCAATTATTTACGATAAATTTAACTTCATTCATTGTGTATTTAGTGTACCAACGGTATCCTACTTTCAAACTAAATCAAGCGGTTGGATCTAACGCTTTACTGTGATAAATTAGCGGGGTCATCGTGGGCTGTTTATATCTTGGTCATAGTTTTGACTACAAAGCTCGCGTTGAATCGGGTCAGGGAGTGACTTAGTCCCTGTCTACCATACAAATTTTTAATTTAAAGCTTTCATTGCTAGCAATGAAGCTTTTTTTTGTGTGTTAACACGCTAACGTGGCGTTGTTAATAAAAAAGAAAACAAGGACTAATCATGATTGCAAACAAAAAATCTCTTCTTGCGCTGTCAGTCGCATCTGCGTTGACGCTTTCAGGCTGTTTCAGCGACGATGACAATAACACAACAACTCCACCACCAGAGCCTACAGATCCTGTAGTAGTAGCTCCTGATGCTCCTAATGCTCTTTCTCTAGTTGTGAATGGTAGCGTTGTTGACAAAAACAGCACTAATGTTGTTCCTGCTACAATCGCATTCCTAGAAAATGGTGAAGCTTCTGAAAACATCGTAAATACCAAAGGCGAAGTAACTGCAACAGTTGAAACTGGTGATGCTGGTAATTTTGTATTTACTGTTAAAGAAGGTGCTGAGCTTTCTCAAGTAACAGCCGTTGTTACAGCGAACGGTTACTTCTCAAAGAGCTTCAACATTGATCTAACTACGGAAGATGATGTTGCTGAAGTTGCAGTTCAACTAGCACTTGTTTCTAAAAATACTGATTCAACTGTTGAAGAAGTTGTGGAAACTGAAGTTGAAGGCGGTGTTGTAGACGCTGCAATCACAGCAACAGCAGCTAAAGGCAAAGCTGGTGCTAACGTGGTAATTCCTGCAGGCGTTGTACTTCGTGACGCAAATGGTGAAGCTATCACTGGTACAAAAGTATCACTAAACGTTGGTTCTGCAGATCCTACATCTTCAGCTGCCGGTGCAGTGCTTCCTGAAGGACTGAATGCAGATAGCGCTGCGACTTTGGCAGCTCCAGTTGGTGTTGCTAACGTAACAATGACTGATGAGAATGGCGTTAAGATCAAAAAGTTCAGCAACCCAATCTCTATCTCAATCTCTATTCCAAAAGATACTGTACTAGCATCTGAAGGCCGCGCTGTTGAAACTGGTGATGTATTAGGTCTTTCATCTCATAACGAAGATACAGGCGTTTGGACTAAAGAGACTAATAATGAAGTTACTGTTGGTGCTTTAAACGAAGCAGGAACTGCGTACAAAGCTTCGTTTATGACCGACCACCTTACATTCTTCACCGCAACTGATGAAGTTGCTGTATGTAATAATGATGTTTCTGTAAACATCACTGGTGACGTACCTGCAGGCGGCTTATTTGTTGATGTGCAATCATCTGATATCAATGCAACTAAGTTCATTGCTTCAGGAGCAACTTCTAAAGTTATTTACACTGCGGAAAACGCGGGTAAAAATAACGTAAGTGCAGACGCGACAGCACGTATTGTACTTCGTGATGCTGAAGGTACAGTTTGGTTTGATACTGAAAATGAAGTAGCAGTATGTGGTGAAGCTGTTGCAGCAACGTTAGAAGCGCCAGCAGTTGAGTACACAACAGCATCATTTGACTTAACGGGTGTTTGTTCTAATGATGAGTCGGTCTCTGTTCCAGTACAAAACTCAGTGATTACTTACCGTCGTGCTGACAAAGCAACATACCTTGCTGCAAATGCTGAAGGCACATATTCGTTAAATAACCTAGTTGTTGGCGAGACGTACACTGTGAGCATTGATCCATTATCACTAGACGTTGCAGAAGGCCAAGCTACATCGTTTACTTTTGAAGCGGGTGATGAAGTTGCAGATCAAGAGCTAAAAATGGCTTGTGAGACAGTAACAGGTTCTTAATAACGTCTGTTATTAAGCCTTAAAAAAGCCGCTGAATAGCGGCTTTTTTTGTTGTCAAAAAAGTTACAAACATCCTAACATAAGTACGCTTAGCTAAGTTTGGACGTCATAAATATTATTAAAGTAATATTACGGTTGTTATACGCTTGCTTCTATTAAGGGGACTTGAAGTAACTTTGTATACGAAAATCTTTAAAAATTATCAAAAACTTCTACTATCAAGCTGGACAATCTTAAAACCTTCTCTATATTTAAACTTCGATGTATTAAAACGCGCGACGGTGCCGCCTGGCGCTTTCAAAAAAGGGAACAAGGACCAATCATGATTTCGAACAAAAAATCTTTACTCGCTTTGTCTGTAGCTTCAGCTCTAGCATTATCTGGCTGTTTTAGCGATGATGATGATAATGTAGTTGTTAAGCCGCCAGAACCAACAGACCCTGTGATTGTGGCGCCAGAAACGCCAGCCGCTCTAGCATTTGCTGTAAGCGGTAACGTAGTTGATATTGATACTGTTGATATCGTTGCGCCAGCGACAATTGCCTTTTTTGAGGATGGAGAGCCTGCCTCAAACTTGGTTAACGTCAATGGTGATGCAATAACACAGATTGCAACAGAAGATGGTAGCTACACCTTTACTGTAAAAGAAGGTGCAGACGTTGGGATCGTAACTGCGGTTGTAACTGCTGACGGCTATTTTTCAAAAAGCTTTGAAATTGATTTAAGTAACGAAGACTCTGAAGCAACTTTAGAAGCTGAATTGGCGCTTGTGTCAAAAAGCGGTGATGAAGTTGTTGAAGCAAGCGTTTCTGAAAGTGTGGCTAACGCAACAACTGCATCTGCTGTTACTGCTGCGGCAGCAAAAGGTAACGCAGGCTCTGATGTCACTATTCCAGCCGGCGTGCAATTAAGAGATGCAAGCGGTAATGCAGTTACAGGTACTTCTGTTTCATTAACTGTTGGCTCTGCGGATCCTACATCTAGCAAGATCTCCGCTGTTTTGCCAGCTGGATTGAGTGCAGATAGTACAACCAGCGTTAAAAAGCCAGTTGGTGTAAGCAATATCGTGATGCAAGATAACAATGGAACTAAGATCAAGCAATTTAGTCAAGAGATTGATGTTTCTGTTTCACTTCCTGTCGCAACCTTAGCACCATCGGGTGATAGAACAATTCAAACAGGAGACCTGTTTGATGTTTCTTCGAATAATGAAGATACAGGTAAATGGCAGTCAGAAACGAATAAAGCAACTGTTGGTGCGTTAAATGCTGAAGGTACGGCTTATAAAGCATCTTTTAAAACCGACCACCTTACGTTCTTTACATTGTCTCGTTCAGTTCCAATCTGTACGCAAGGTATTACCGTTAATGTGACTGGTGATACTGTTCCGAGCTCAGGTCTATACGTGAGTATGACTTCAGCAGATGCAAGCGTATCAAGTTATTTACGTGGTGGTAGTACGTCAAAAACAGTCGTTTCAGCAAGCACTTCAGCTCGTTACGGTATTAGCTCAACGGCATCAGCACGTGTAGTCATTCGTGACGCAGCAGGTAACGTGTGGGGGAATGCTTCTGCAACGAATGCCGAAGTTCCGGTATGTGATGGCCCAATTTCGATCGCGCTAGCAAACCCAATTCAAACTACAGTTAATGAAAATGTAACTGTTAGAGCAGTTTGTTCTAACGATACAACGGTAACAGAAGTTATCCCAGGTGCGATTGTAAAGTATAGAGCTAGTACTACTAAGCCATTCCGCACAGCAGCGAATAATGGTGACGGTACTTTTGCACTTTCTGCACTTAATGGTGATATCGCATCATATGCTGTTAGCGTAGATCCTCGAATTTCGGCACCATTCACGACGTCTATTACGCCTGACGGAACAGATGAGACCATCGATGTTTCAGTAGCGTGTGACACTGTAACGGGTAGCTAAGAAAAGAATGATTAGTCCAATCAGTTAAGCCGCGGAGACGCGGCTTTTTTCTTTTCTCAATTAAATATATACATGTAGGTATTACTCGTTATCACTTTTTTCGCGGGATAAACCCGCTGCTACAAACTTGGCGTAGCAGCGACTTTAGGTCGCGACTCTTTTATGGCTTTAGGTTGCGACTCTTTCTTATGACTTTATGCCACAATTCTTCTCTTTACGCGCTTGTCGCGGGATAAACCCGCTGCTACAAACTTGGCGTAGCAGCGACTTTAGGTCGCGACTCTTTTATGGCTTTAGGTCGCGATTCTCTATTATTGTTTTATGCCACAACTCTTTTCTTTACGCGCTTGTCGCGGGATAAACCCGCTGCTACAAACTTGGCGTAGCAGCGACTTTAGGTCGCGACTCTTTTATGGCTTTAGGTTGCGACTCTTTCTTATGACTTTATGCCACAACTCTTTTCTTTACGCGCTTGTCGCGGGATAAACCCGCTGCTACAAACTTGGCGTAGCAGCGACTTTAGGTCGCGACTCTTTTATGGCTTTAGGTCGCGATTCTCTATTATTGTTTTATGCCACAACTCTTTTCTTTACGCGCTTGTTGCGGGATAAACCCGCTGCTACAAACTTGGCGTAGCAGCGACTTTAGGTCGCGACTCTTTTATGGCTTTAGGTCGCGACTCTTTTTTATGATTTTATGCCACCACTCTTTTCTTTACGCGCTTGTCGCGGGATAAACCCGCTGCTACAAACTTGGCGTAGCAGCGACTTTAGGTCGCGACTCTTTTATGGCTTTAGGTCGCGACTCTTTTTTATGACTTTATGCCACAATTCTTCTCTTTACGCGCTTGTCGCGGGATAAACCCGCTGCTACAAACATGGCGTAGCAGCGACTTTAGGTCGCGACTCTTTTATGGCTTTAGGTCGTGGTTCTCTATTATTGTTTTATGCCACCACTCTTTTCTTTACGCGCTTATCGCAGGATAAACAGGCTGCTTTGAGGAGAAGGTAACTATCAAACTTCCGAAAAAGACTAAAAACCGTTAAACTTAAGGTCTTTAGTATACTCAATACGTTGACTACAGTATGAAATCTCATTTAGGCCGAAGAGCGTTTTCCTCTATGGAACTTCATACTTTGTTCAATGGCTATATATACTCGGATGAAAAGTTGAAGCGTGAGCAACCCAAGCATTGGCATTTTTGGTTACCTTTGCTGAGCTATTATACGGGGGCTTACAGTGATGAAATTGGTTCTCTTACACTTGATGATATTCATTATGAAGATCATGTTCATGTGTTTCATTTTAATACTCACGGTAAAATTCAACCACGTATTGTGCCCATTCATTCTGCTTTATGGCAAAGCGGGTTAGAGCAGTATTTAGCACTAGTCAAACAACAAGCTCATCATCGCATACTATTTGATTTACCAGCTAAGACTGGGCGCTACAGTGAGAAAGTCAGAATTTGGTTTTCTGGTGAAGGGGAAAGGCAAGGGTACTTGCAGAAGTGTGGTCTACCTAATGTTGACCAGCAAGGCATGAAAACTGCGATCAGCAGCCTGCGTTTGAATTTTGAGCAGCAAGTTAGAATTTCAGCTATACAGCTCGGTACAAAAAGCAGCTTCCAATATTTGCTGGGTCTCAAGCAAGATGGCCATGAAGTGAAACGTCCTCCTCTTTGCTTACTGAAGCAGGTCATTTCACCAATCCGAGTTATCAATCCGAATATTACATGGCAACGCTTTTTAGAGCGACAGTAAAGTGTAGTATTCAGCTACTACCACTGTGTAGATCGTTTGCTTTATTATTTGCAAGGTAAGTTAAGCAGGTAATACGCAACATTGACGCCAAGTTTTTAATCTCACCATGGCGTTCAATTACTTCTTGATAAAGAGTTGAAATAAACTCAGCTAAAGTAAGCTGTTCATTCTTAGCTATGTTTTCTAGCAGGTGCCAAATTTCGTTCTCTAAAGCAAGGCTAGTAACAGCACCTTGAATTCGGATAGATCGCTTATCTACTTCGTAGCAGTGAGGGGGGGTTGATGCGTAGAGCTCACACATATAAATTCCATAGGTAAAGTAATGGCAAAAATGATCCATTCAATGATCAGAGTGAAAGATGCTGATCGTTCAACTAAATTTTATCATGATGTATTTGCATTGACAGTGAAGCGACGACTAGATTTTAGTGGCTTTTCTCTTATCTATCTTGGCAATGAAGAAACGTCCTTTGAATTAGAGCTGACTTGGAATCATGAGGCTGTAGATTATACCATCGGTAATGGCTATGGGCATCTTGCATTTGCTGTAGATAATTTGAAAGTAATTTACGATAAAGCCCAAAAAAGTAACTACAATCCTCAAGCAATCAAGGACTTTTATAATCACGATGTATTGGTAGCAAGGTTCTTTTTTATCAAAGATCCTGATGGGTATGATATTGAAGTGATTGAAAAAAGTGACGTATATCGGTAGAAACGGGGTACTCCGCGTCAAAGGTTGTAAATCTCAGCATAAAATCGTTAAATAAGTCGCGACCTAAAGTCATAAAAGAATCGCGACCTAAAGTCGCTGCTACGCATGTGCAAACCGGTAGCAGCGGGTTTATCCCGCGACCAAGGTTGATGTGAGTCGTGATATTAAATCTTACAAGCGTCGCGACCCTAAGCCATAGAAGAGTCGCGACTTAAAGTCGCTGCTACGAATGTGCAAACCGGTAGCAGCGGGTTTATCCCGCGACCAGGGTTGGTGTGAGTCGTGATATTAAATTTTAAAAGAGTCGCGACCTAAAGCCATAAAAGAATCGCGACCTAAAGTCACTGCTACGCATGTGCAAACCGGTAGCAGCGGGTTTATCCCGCGACCAGGGTTGATTCCTATATACTTTTCAAGTTTGCTCTCTTTCAAATCTGCTCTATTCTTTATGTACGTAGAGTTATAAGGATATAACATGTACAAAAGTCAAAACTTGAGGAATAAGCGGGTCTCACTCGTAAATCATTTCTATGCAATTACCGTAACGTGCAAAGATAGAAAGTCGTACTTTAACTCCTTTTCGATTTGTGCTGAGGCCGCTAAGACAATCATGGCTTGCGAAAAGGAACGCCTTTTTAAAGTTATTGCTTTCGTTTTAATGCCGGATCATCTGCACTTAATCATACAGCTAAATGGCTCCCTTAGCTTGTCAGATGCAATTCGCGCCATAAAGGGTCGAATTACGACTCGTTTACGCTCATTTGGTGTCTTTAGCTTATGGCAAAAAGGTTATTATGAACACTTGATTCGAAGCGAAGATGATTTAAAAGAGCAAGCAAGGTATATAATTCAGAATCCAATAAGGGCTAACCTTGTTACGCGGGTATGTGAATATCCATATTGGTTTTGTATATGGGTGTGATTTATTAAGGTGATTGAAAGTCATTACAAGCGTCGCGACCTAAAGTCGCTGCTACGAATGTGCAAACCGGTAGCAGCGGGTTTATCCCGCGACCAGGGTTGGTGTGAGTCGTGATATTAAATCTTACAAGCGTCGCGACGTGAAGTCATAAAAGAATCGCGACCTAAAGTCGCTGCTACGAATGTGCAAAAACCAGTAGCAGCGGGTTTATCCCGCGACAAACTAAGAAGCTAGGCTTAATTGATGAAAGCGTTTTAAGAATTGTGAAAATTCTTCACCTAACTGCTCGTCACGAATCGCATATTCAACGATAGCTTTAAGATAACCCAGCTTATCTCCGCAGTCATGTGAGCGTCCACTCATATGAAAAGCTTCAACGGTTTCTTTTTCCATCAACATATCGATTGCATCCGTTAACTGGATCTCGCCACCGGCACCGACAGGTGTTTTCCTTAATAGGGGCCAAATATTTTTAGAAAGTACATAGCGGCCAACCACTGCTAGGTTAGAAGGAGCCTCTTCAATGCTTGGCTTTTCGATCATATGCTTTATCGCGCTACTCTCGCCAGCGCTAAGTTGAATACCATTAACATCAGCGATACCGTACTTACATACGTCCTGCTGTGGAACCGGTTCTAGCATAATTTGGCTAGTTTTTGTTTGGTTAAAACGAGAAAGCATTGCAGCAAGGTTTTCTTTACTTTGATCCGCAGAATATTCGTCTAAAACTACGTCAGGTAATACAACAACAAAGTCATTGTCACCAACAATAGGCTGCGCACATAACACAGCATGTCCAAGACCTTTGGCTTCGCCCTGACGAACATGCATAATAGTGACGTCTTCAGGGCAAATCGAGCGTACTTCTTGTAAAAGTTTACGCTTTACACGCTTTTCAAGGGTTGCTTCCAATTCAAAGCTGGTATCAAAATGGTTTTCAATTGCATTTTTTGATGAGTGAGTCACTAACACAATTTCTTTGATACCTGCTGCAACACATTCTTTGACTATATATTGAATGAGTGGCTTATCTACCAAAGGCAACATTTCTTTTGGAATGGCTTTGGTCATTGGGAGCATGCGAGTACCAAGACCCGCGACAGGAATAACTGCTTTCATAAAAAGTCCATATTTTGACTAGTTTCCAATTTTCACCCTGCATTGTAGCGCTTCATATAAAAGTTGCAAACCAGATTAAGTTGCAATTTCTCCAATAGTATTCAGGAGTATACTCTAATACTTCATTTTATGCCGTTACTTCGCTTTTTCGCTATTTTGGAGCTATTTGTACAAGCTATTAGGCGAATGAAAACATCATGAACGACGAGAGCTGAATGAGCACTGATTTTGGAGGTTACCACTTTGATCTTTCAACGCTTTTCCATATCTCAATTGAGAGTTACTGTACATAAGAAGCCAAACTAATTTCATCTTGCACATTAGGGACGCTATCTAGTGAAGTACAAAATTCGGCTTAATTTTTTATCAAGTCGACTTTACGGCAGGAATGTGGGTTGAATGTGAAAGCGTTGCATCGTTATCTCATCAAAGCAATGTTAGCTTATATTACAACTGTTTTCTATCGCGATCTGTAAAAATATCATATCTATTTTATTCGGCTATTTTTAACCAGTACATTAAATTGGATAATAAGAACAAAAAAGCCCCTTCCGGGGCTTAGATTATTTTTTGGGGATAGAGTGATTAAAAGTTCACTGTGATTTCATTTGAACAGATTTCACTAGATTGACACACTTTATACGTGTAGCTGGTAGCTTCTAAATCACGAGAGAAGTCTCTGAATTTACCAGTATTTGAGACAGATTCAATCGCTTGTCCATCACGGTAAATCGTTACTTCATCTGCACTGCTGCCTTGCCATGAAAGTTCTACGCGGATAAAGCCTAAGCGAGACTTATTTGCGCGAACTAGCGATAGCTCAATTTCATCAGTACTAACAATAACAGATTGGGTTGTTGTGTGGCTGTTGCCTTCACTATCAGTAACAGTCAGAGAAACGCTGTACTCACCAGATGCTGCAAACTCATGGATCGGGCTGGCGTCAGTACTGATGCTGCCATCACCAAAGTCCCATGCCCAACTAACGATGTCATCGTTCGGGTCGCGGCTTTCATCAGTGAATGTCACGGCTAAGCCTGAAGCTGCAAAACTGAAGCCCGCAACTGGAGGTTGAGGAGATGTTTCACCAAGGCCTGTTAGGTTTAGAGTCCAACTGTTCAATGTTCCAGTATCGATACCTGCATTATCCGAGACAGACAATGTCCAATCACCTGTTGCAACTTCACCATTAAATGCAGCTGAGTTAAAGGTTTGGTTAATGTTGTCTGCGGCACCACCTTGACGGTTATGCAGTGTTGCTACTGTTCCAGCTGGAGAGGTAAGTGTAACAATTAAGTCGCCAATGTAGGTGTGTGTAATATCCACTAGGGTATTACTATCAAACACAGTAACCGTATCAGCTACAGTGATCACAGAAGTAATACCAGAAGCATCGTTATCAGGGATGTCTACCGCGGTAGTATTTTCATAGCTGAAATCGCTTAACCCTTGAGGTAATACATATAGTCCTACCTGCTCTTGATCTGCAAGTTCACCTGATGTTGCATTGAGTGTAAAGCTATATTCGCCCCATTGAGTCGAAGCCGTAGTTGGTACTGAAAGTGTTACAGTATCGCCAGGCATTGCGGTAGTCGCAGACAATGTCGCACCAGCAATTGGTGAGGTAACAGACAAGTCTATAGTACCCTGCCAGTCAGCGACCGAAGCAAAAGTAAATTCGTATGTTGCAGTATCGCCCGCCGTGATTTCCTGATTAGCAGGACGAGCTGACACTCTAAAGCCAGGCTCTGGGTCTGCATCGATTACTGCTTGATTCACATTTAAGCGCTTACCAGATACTGTTTTATCTGTAAGGTCAGCATTAACATCACCACTTTGCATCAGTAGGTTTTTAAGCTCGATAGCACTTAGTGTAGGATTGATAGAAAGTACCAGAGCAGCAGCACCTGCAACGTGAGGTGTCGCCATTGAAGTACCTGAGTAACTTGAATAACCACCACCTGGAACGGTAGATAAAATTGCGCTACCTGGTGCGCCCATGTCAACAGACGTTAAACCCCATTGAGAAAATGAAGACATCGCATCGGTATGTGTTGTACTTGCAATAGAGAATACACTGTCGTGTTCATAGCTTGAAGGATAGTGAGGGTTTACGTCGTTATCTACCGCACTGTTACCAGCTGCGGCAACAAATAAGATATCCGCATTTTCACTGGCTGTGATTGCATCAGAAAGTGCTTGGCTGAAGCCGCCGCCACCCCAACTATTATTAGTAACACGAACGTTATGACCCGCGTTTTTAAGCGCAACCATATAGTCAATACACTCAATCGCATCTGAGGTTGAGCCTGAGCCTGATGCATCGAGGAATTTACAGCCTACGATAGACACCTCATGGTTTACACCAGCAACGCCCGTTGCATCGTTGCCTGAAGCACCGATAGTACCCGAAACGTGCGTACCGTGGCCTTGGTCATCCATCGGATCGCCACTACCAGTAATCGCGTTAATACCGTGAACGTCATCAATATAACCGTTACCGTCGTTATCAATACCATCCCCAGCTATTTCACCCGGGTTGTACCATGCATTTGCGGCTAGATCTGGGTGAGTATAATCAACACCGGTATCGATCACACCGACGATAACATCACGTGAGCCAACCGTAATATCCCACGCTTCAGGAGCGTCAATGTCGGCATCTGCTGTACCACCAGTTTGACCTGTGTTGTGCATACCCCACAATTCGTCAAAACGACTGTCATCGGGAATGCCAAGTGCTTTTACTTGATAGTCAGGCTCAACATATGCAACCGCTGGATGATTAGCCAGTTTTTCAATCGCTTGTTTTGCTGTAATGCTATCTAGCTTAAAGTTTGCTAAACGACCTTTCAAAACATGACGGTATTTATCATCAACACCGTCAGCATTTAAATCTGCCATTTTTGCTTTTACTAGGTTTCTTGCATTTGCACGAAGTGCTGCAGAGGTATTTTCTTTAAATACAACTAGGATGCTGTCGTCTGCAGTCGCGGTTGTTGTTTCAATTTGAACTGCCGCTTGAGCCGTGAAAGCAAGTGCTGGTAGCAAAGCCAAAGACAATGCAGAAAGTTTAGATCTCATATTAATAACCTTTTTAATTTCAAGCGTATCCATCGATACACGATTTTTTGAGTTGGTAATTTTTCTGGTAGTGGCTGTGGTCTTTTTGGCAACGTCTTAAAACCTAGACGCAGATATTCAGCAGTGCAATGTAAAAAAAGCGTTAATTAATAAAATCAGGATTTTTTACTGGGTAGGAGGTTTCGGAATGAATTATTTGGTTCTTTTTTATGGGATGTATGTAAATGGGTGCGTTTGAACTTTAACCATACTTTTTTTGTATCTCCATTTTTTGTTCGTAATTTTGTGTAAGTTTAGCTTTGTATCGTAATGAAAAATAAAGGATATTTTTTTCATAAAATCTTCTTATTTATCTTCGGTTGTTCCCATCTTAGAGTTAAAGATGACTAGACGTAATAAAATATATTATTTCATCATATTGATTTGCTGACTTTGATATAGATTACGTTTTTCATTAAAAATGTAACACTCTGGTAACTGGCACAGGTGGGAGCGACTCAAGAGTAATGAGTCATAACAGGACGTTAGTTAAGTGAAAGGTTGCAGTTGGCTGAGTTCGGCAACAGCTCAAAGCCTGCACTAAGCACTTAATTGAAAAATAATATAATAAATCTCTAAGGAGAACAGTGTGAAGTTTTCAAAATCAATCGTGAGTTGCGCGATCGCACTTGCGCTAACACATTCTATTACAGCACATGCTGAGGCAAAATCAGATAATAAACCACTTTCAACTTCTGCACTTTCACAAGTAGAACGTGTAAGTGGAACAAGTAATGAGCTTAAGCTTTCACAAACTTCAGGTAGTCAAGGTGGCAACGAGTTAGCTTCTGTGCAACTGGGAACATCTAATCTGACAGATGTGACTACGGTTGGCGACAACAACATTACAGAAGCCGATCAAAATGGTACTGGTAACGTCGCTATTATAACAACAACTGGTAACAACAATAACCAAGTATATAGCCAAGATGGTGAATCTAACGGCGCATTAACGGAAGTTACTGGCGACGATAACGCGATTGACATTCAGCAGTCAGGTAGCGGGATCCTTGGGATTAACAACGAAGCCATCAATATCATTAATGGCGATCAAAATACTATTACGGTATCTCAAGGTTCTGGCGGTCAATGGTTCTACAACCTAAATATGCAAGGTAGCCAAAACGAGGTATCAGCGACACAATCAGGTATGTGGAACGAAGCCACACTTGAGTCTGTACAAGGTGATATGAACCAAATTACTTTGGACCAAGATGGTGTGTATAACCAATATAAAGTGATTAGTCTACAGGGTAATGAAAACGAAATTGAATCGAGCCAAAGCGGCAATTTCAATGTTATTGCCGTAGAGACAGTGATTGGGGATGACAACCAAATTGAGATTGAGCAGTCGGAAGGTGATAGCAATACGGTTAACGTATTTGAAATTACTGGAGACAATAACGAGCTTAGTATCGATCAGGAAGGCTCAACTAACACCTTTGCGTCAGATTTATTAGTTGGTAGTGATAATGAAGTGACGGCTGAACAGCGTGGTGATGAGAACAAAGTTCAAGCTGACGTTGTTGGTGATAATAACGAATTTACCGCGATGCAAATTGGCAATGGCAACGAGATGTACCTTGGCGTTGCTGGTGAAAACAATGAGTTTTCAGCGACTCAAGTAGGTAATGCGAACATCGCACATGTTGCGAATTTCAACGGTAGTGATAACGATGTTGATGTTACCCAAACGGGTGATGAAAACGAGGTGGTAGTGCAATCATCTTACCCAGACGTTAGCCTTGCAAGCAATGACAACGCCGTTGATATCTCACAAAGTGGCACTGGCAATGGTGTTGTTGTGACGATGAGCAGTGTGTTCGATAGCAGTTCAAACCAAGTAGATATTGCGCAATCAGGCGAATTTAACGCGATAGATTTAATGCTTGAAGGCAGCCGTAATATGTTAGACATCACACAAAATGGTAGCAACAACTTTGTGATGGGTATGGGCTCAGAAGCATTCATTATCAACGGTGATGATAATGCATTTACAGTAAGCCAAATTGGTGATGGCAACTTAGTTCAAGGTGGAATTACAGGTAGTGGTCAAAACATTACCGTAACTCAGGTTGGTGACAACAACGTTGCGACTATCACTCAGCAATAACTAAGTAATAGCTAAGCAATTTAGACAGGGGCAACACCAGCCCCCGTATTTTGTACTATTCAGCTAACCAAAATATCAATGTGAATCTCGTCAGTAAAGATATTCTATGCCGTGAGTAAACAAATAATGATAAGAATAATAACATTCTTGAGCGCCATGCTCGTTTCTACATTTTCACTGAGTGCACAAGAAGATGTAGAAATTGATGGTTTAGTGATGGATCAGAGTATTAGCCGATTTGGTCATCAGTTTTACTTTCAATTTTCACAGCTTTGGAGAGATGTTCCTAACACCTCGGGAATTAATATCACGGTTAAAGAAACGGTTTTACCAAGAGCAGGCACTCGGTTAGAAGTTTTAATGAATAATCGCGCAGTCTACGCAACAGCGATGGGAAGGAGAGGTGGCTCTGTTGATGAGCGAGTTGAGACTGCCATCTTTACTATTATGGATGCGATGGCGAGAGAACAATATCAACAGAATGGCTCAGAAGATTTAGCAGCAAGTGGGTGGTAACATGGCAACAATAAAAACAACAATCGTGTGTGCTGGTTTAATGCTACTTAGCGGTGCTCATGTGGCAGCAACGGAGCTGGTATATAAACCAATTAACCCCGCATTTGGTGGTAACCCGTTAAACGCCAATATGTTATTGAGTAAAGCGCAATCTCAAAATAAACACAGAGCGCCAATTATAGAAAAGACCTATGATGAAAAGTTTCAAGAATCACTCGAGCGTACGTATCTCAACCGCTTGGTAAGAGAAATTACGGATGTAGCGTTTGGTGATGACATCAAAGACAGTATTTTTGATCAAGACGCGACGTTTATGAGTGGCGACTATCAAATCCAAGTGATCACCAGTACACCCGACACCATTACGGTTAGAATAACAAATACAGCATCGGGTGAAGAAACCATTCTTGAAGTACCCAGGTTTGCCGCTTCGGCTGGTGGAGGATACTAAATGCTCCGCGTAACTTTATTGGTATTGTTGTTACTACTTAGTGGTTGTTCTAGCATGTCACGTGTGTTGCCACCGGCGCAAAGTGTGGCTATTGAGCTGACCGATACCGAAACCTTTGCAGAACTAAAAAATTTACCCACACCTAAGGGGCGAATTCCTGTCTCGGTTTATTCATTTCGCGACCAAACAGGGCAATATAAACCACAAGATAATGTGAGTTCATTTTCAACAGCGGTGACTCAAGGCGCTAACTCGATTTTAATGCAGGCACTACACGAAACGGATTGGTTTATTCCGGTAGAACGTGAAGGGCTGCAAAACTTGCTGACTGAGCGCAAAATTATTCGTGCAGCAAGTGATGATAATGATACAAGCGCTTTGCCACCATTAATGACCGCAAAGATTATTTTAGAAGGCGGGATCATCAGCTATGACTCTAATATCCGCACAGGCGGTTTGGGGATGGAATATTTTGGCATAGGTGCATCTGAGCTTTATCGTGAGGATGTTATCTCTATTTATATGCGCGCAGTTGATGTTCGTACCGGGCAAGTGCTGCTTTCTGTCGCGAGTAGTAAAAAAGTGCTATCCATGGAGGTTCGGGCAGGGTTTTTCCGATATGTGAGTTATAAACGATTGGCTGAAGCCGAAGCGGGTTTTAGCGATAACGAACCGATGCACATTTGTGTAACTCAAGCGATAGAAAAAGCGCTGACTTTGATGGTACAACAGGGTATCGAAAAAGGCGTGTGGTCGGCAGCTACCGCATCGCAGGTCGCGCTTTAGCGCGACAAACCTTTACCACAACGCTCCCTTTTGCGTGGCACGCACCACTAACCGTAGGTCGTGCTTTAGCGCGACAAAAATTTTAAGAACGATACAACCTTGAGCACGTTCTCACACTACCCACTTTAAAATAAAGAATAATACTGGTGCATGAGATTCAACAATAAAGTCAGCCACCAATAAGCTGAGTATGTTAATCTAAATGGCAATGAAATAATAAAGAACGCTAACATCATGCACGTACATATTTTAGGGATTTGCGGTACCTTTATGGGCGGGATCGCAGCCATCGCTCAATCATTGGGGCACAAAGTCACAGGTTCAGATCTCAATGTTTACCCGCCGATGAGTACACAACTTGAATCACTCGGAATTGAACTAACTCAAGGGTACGACCCTAAGCAACTCATCGATGTTGAGCCTGATGTGGTGATCATCGGCAATGCCATGAGCCGTGGTAATCCGTGCGTTGAATATGTTTTAGAAAAGGGTATGCGTTATACCTCAGGCCCTGAATGGTTAAAAGACCATGTATTACGCCAGTCATGGGTGTTGGCAGTTGCCGGTACACATGGCAAAACGACCACTGCGAGTATGTTGGCTTGGTTACTCGAATACGCAGGATTACGCCCGGGCTTTTTGATTGGTGGCATAGTGCAAAACTTTGGTGTGTCGGCGCGCACTTCAGATACGCCATTCTTTGTTATCGAAGCCGACGAATACGATACGGCGTTTTTCGATAAACGCAGCAAGTTTGTCCATTACTTACCTCGCACGTTAATACTCAACAATCTTGAATATGATCACGCTGATATTTTTCCAGATTTAAATGCCATTCAAACCCAGTTTCATCATTTAATTCGCACGCTACCCAGCCAAGGTAAAGCCGTATATCCAGCGGATGATACTGCGCTACAAAACGTCATTGAACGTGGTTTTTGGAGCGAGCAGGAATCCCTTGGTAAAGAATGGTCGTATAACTTGCTCAAGGCTGACGGCTCTCGCTTTACGGTATTATTTGAGGGCGAAGAAAAAGGCGAAGTAAATTGGCAAGCGATTGGTGTGCATAATGTGAAAAATGCCATGATGGCGATTGCGGCGGCAAGACATGTGGGCATTCCAATCGAGGTGAGTATCGAAGCGCTGGGGCAATTTATTTCTCCTAAACGCCGTATGGAAATTAAAGGGGAGGTCAATGGCGTTACTGTCTATGATGACTTTGCACATCACCCCACGGCAATAGCAACGACCCTCGCAGGTCTTAGAGCAAAAGTTGGAGATGCACCTATCATTGCTATTTTAGAGCCTCGCTCAAATACGATGAAGCTTGGCATTCATCAAGAAACCTTATTGCAATCCCTTGATGTGGCAGATGAAGTGTATCTATTCGAACCAGATGGCCTATCTTGGTCTCTTAAAGCACAAGCTGAAGCCGCGGGTCGTCAGTGTTTTGCAAGTGTGGATGAGATTGTCGCACAGGTTGTGACAAATCAAGCACCAAACCAGCATGTGTTGATTATGAGTAATGGTGGTTTTGGTGGCATCCACGACAAACTTTTAACTGCATTGAAAAAGTAATCATTATGTCAGAACAAACATTTAATGGGCCAATTACGCTGGCCTTTAGTGGTGCGTCGGGCGCCCCTTACGGACTGAGATTACTCGAGGTATTGGTGTCGTTAAACTATCAAGTTTACGTGCTAATCTCGAGCGCAGCCAGAGTGGTGCTGGATACTGAGTCGAATTTAAAACTCTCAGGAAATGAACAAAAAGCAACAGAGCAACTACAGACGCTTTTCTGTGCTAAAGATAAGCAAATTCAGGTATTTGGTAAAGATAACTGGTTTAGCCCTGTGGCATCTGGCTCGGCCGCACCAAAGCAGATGGTGGTGTGTCCGTGTAGCGCAGGAAGCGTGTCAGCCATTGCACTTGGGGCATCTGACAATTTGCTTGAGCGCGCAGCAGATGTGGTGATCAAAGAACGTGGCCAATTAATATTAGTGCCGCGTGAGACGCCCTTTAGTCCAATTCATCTTGAAAACATGCTCAAGCTTAGCCGCTTGGGGGTGACTATCATGCCTGCAGCACCAGGTTTTTATCATCAGCCACAAAGTATCGACGATTTGGTCGACTTTATGGTGGCCCGCATTTTAGATCATCTACACATCGAGCATACCTTAGCTAAGCGCTGGGGTTATGGAGAATAATAAAATATGACAATAGCACTGAACATCAAAGGGTTAAAAAAAGTTTATAGTAACGGCGTCGAAGCCGTTAAAGGCATTGATCTCGAAGTTCAAGAAGGGGACTTCTTTGCGCTACTTGGTCCAAACGGGGCTGGTAAATCTACCACAATAGGGGTTATTGCCTCACTGGTGAATAAGACCCAAGGCAGTGTAGAGGTTTTTGGTCATAGTATTGATACTCATTTGGAAGACGCTAAGTCGAACTTAGGTTTAGTACCACAGGAGTTCAACTTTAGCCAATTCGAGACGCTAAACCAAATTCTAGTGACTCAGGCGGGCTATTATGGTGTGCCAAGAGACGTTGCCCATCAGCGAGCCGAGAAGTATCTCAAGCAGCTGGGATTATTTGATAAAAAAGATAAGCAAGCTCGCACGTTATCCGGCGGTATGAAACGTCGCTTGATGATTGCAAGAGCATTGATGCATGAGCCTAAGCTCCTTATTTTAGATGAACCTACGGCTGGTGTGGATATAGAACTACGCCGTTCTATGTGGGATTTTTTGCGTGAAATTAATAAGCAAGGCGTAACGATTATACTCACAACGCATTACTTAGAAGAAGCAGAGCTGTTGTGCCGTAATATTGCGATTATTGATAAAGGCACGATTGTTGAGCACACGACCATCAAGACATTACTCTCAAAGTTGGATAAAGAAACGTTTGTACTTGATCTTAAGCCGCCCATGCAGCCTGTGGCACTCGATGGTTACCAATTTACCACCGTAGATGACCATACTATTGAGGTAGAGGTAGCTAAGTCGCAAGGGCTCAATGGGGTATTCACACAACTCACAGAGCAAGGTAATCAAGTATTAAGTATGCGTAACAAAGCTAACCGTTTGGAAGAGTTGTTTGTTGGCTTACTGGAGCAGGGGAGAGGGGCATAATCGTGTTGAAATATGGCGTCGCGTTAAAAAGTATTTGGATAAAAGAGTGTATTCGGTTTTTACGTATTTGGGTGCAAACCTTAGTACCGCCAGCGATCACCATGACACTTTATTTTGTGATATTTGGCAGTTTAATCGGCTCGCGCATTGGTGATATGGGTGGCTTTAGCTACATGGAGTTTATTGTACCTGGCTTAATCATGATGTCGGTGATCACCAACTCCTATTCTAACGTCGCTTCGAGTTTTTATTCCACCAAGTTTCAAAAGAGCATTGAAGAACTACTCGTTGCACCTGTGCCTAACTATATTATTGTACTTGGCTATATGGGCGGTGGTATGGCGCGAGGCATGCTCGTTGGGCTTATTGTTACTATCGTCAGTCTGTTTTTTGTGGATATTCAAATTCACAATCTAGCGGTTATCGTTATTACGGTTATTTTAACGTCAGCTGTGTTTGCATTAGGTGGTTTGATCAATGCGGTGTTTGCCAACAGCTTTGACGATATTAGTATTATTCCGACTTTTGTGCTTACACCCCTGACTTACCTGGGCGGCGTATTTTACTCAATCACATTGCTGCCGGAGTTTTGGCAAGGTGTGTCACAGGTAAATCCAATCATTTATATGGTAAATGCCTTCCGTTTTGGCTTTTTAGGTGTTTCGGACGTTGATATTGGCGTTGCCTTTACGGTATTAGGTGTATTTATATGTGGTCTATTTTGGTTGTCACTGCACTTAATTAAACGCGGTGTTGGGCTAAGACACTAACCGCAGGATAAAGAATGAGCGCTGCTATCAATTGCAGCGCTCTTGCGTTATTTCAGGTAAAATCCTTACCATTCCCCCTTAATAATGACTGGTTATGACAGAAGCAAACTCTCGTAGTATCACCACTAATCAACAAGGGCTACACGAAAAGCTCGATGAAATCGTTACTAAGCATCTAACCGCTGAGTTTAAAAAACCCATTGCGGCACATACACAAAGCGCTTTCGATGAGGTTAATGCGCGAGTACAGGCCTATAACGGACCGATTATTTTGGACTCATGTTGTGGTGTTGGTGAAAGTACGGCAAATTTGGCGAAGCGACACCCTGATGCGTTGGTAATTGGCATCGACAAGTCTGCGCATCGACTAGATAAACATGATGTTGAATATAAACAAACAGAACAAGGCCAATATATTTTGGTGCAAGCCGATCTCAATGACTTTTGGCGATTAGCGCTGGAAGCCGATTGGCAGCCAACTCACCATTATTTGCTGTATCCTAATCCGTGGCCGAAAGCTAAACATATTCAAAGACGCTGGCATGGTAGCGCGGTGTTCCCTTTTATCGTCAAGTTAGGCGGCAAGTTGGAGCTGCGCAGTAATTGGGATATTTATGTAAAAGAGTTTGCCAGAGCTTTGGCGCTTAGCGGTGTTGATGTTGCAGTGGAAGCCTACGAAAGTGATGAGGCTATTACACCCTTTGAACGTAAGTATTGGGCAAGTGGCCAATCTAGTACCCGCCTCGTCGTAACGCTTTAATTTAACCTATTACAGATCTACACTTCAAATTGATAAAAGCGGCTTAAAGATGGCCGCTTGCTTTGCCTATCCAGCTACCTTCTAATCTTGCAACGCCTGCTGCTTCCAATTGTTTTGCCTGTTTGCTGGTGGCAACACAGGGTACAATCAAGTCGATCCGCTTGGCATTGCAATGACTTGCAAGATATTCAATGGAGCTCAGCAGCATCTCATCTTCATCCAAGTTTTCACAAATACTGGCTTCTAAACAAATGGCATCAAGTGGGAGTTTTAAGATCCGATTGATGGTAAGAAAACCACTATTCACACCCGTTACTGCAACATTTGCACCTTTTGCTTTTAACGACTGCATCATTAAGCTCATATCGCTGAAGTTTTTTAGCACATCCGTTTCATTAAACTCAAATGTGATAAGTTGTGGCTGCGGGTAACGGCGTAGGATCTGGCTGATATATTCAAAATATTCTGCATCCGCGATTTCACTGTGGCTCAATTGCATGCTCCAAGCATGGTTTGATTTACGAAAACGGGTGATGCATAACTCAAGTAGCTTCATGCTAATTTGTGCGCGGAGTTTTGGTTGCTTCATCACTGGATAAAAATGTTCGGCATCGATGATAGCGCCGCGCTCGTTAAGGACGCGTGCCGTGCAGTGGTACTGAATGTCAGCATGGTCGTGACAAGCTTTACGCGGCGTAAAAAAAGGAATGATGCGGTCTGATTCACACGCGCTTTGCAGTAAACGGGTGAGGTGGAGATTTTTTGATTGTTGCTGGGGGTTTATTTGCAGCTGAGAATCAAAATAACACACTTGGGTATTTTGCTGTTGGGCCTGACGTAGCGCGAGAAAGGCATTTTCAAGTAACAACGCGCAATTGCCTTTAGCAACACCCGCACACAAATTAACGTATAAATGCGGCGCGTCGTATATGGGTTTTGCACAAGGGAATGACTCGGTTAAGTTCGCCAAATAATGCTCACCATTTTCGATGCTGGTAACTAGCGCAATTTTAGAGGTGGTAAGGCGGTAAACCTCAAACGGATGGGTAAACTCGCTAAAGTAGCTCATGACTTTTGCCATAACGTTATCGCCGACTTCCGTGCCATAGAAGCTAATGATATCCTCAAGCTCCTTCACCCATACTACGCTTAAGCATAGGTGTTGCGATTTAGAATATTTAAGTGCTTGCTCAAGGGCGATACGGTTGCCAAATCCGGTGCGGCTATCTGTTGTTAAGGTCTTCTTGTAGTACATAAAGTACAAGCTCACGACAACCAAAAACATCACAAAGAAGAAACTAGCGTCAATGGCGGCATCCATTACACTTTCTTGTAACTGACTTTCTAAATCGTGAATGGTTAAGTCTGCACCTGCTATATAAGTAGTGCCATCGGGTAGCACAAAAGGAATAAACACACTTTTAAAGTGGCCCCATTTGTCTTTGGCTATTTCAAACACAGGTTCGGTAGAGTGAAAGGCGCTTTTTAGGGTAATCGAAGCCTCGGAATAAACATCTTGATAACGTGTTAGTCGGTTGAGTTTAAGATCTTCTCGGGTGTAACTGGACGCGGTAAAGTGCACGTAAGGTGGTTTAAGCACCATGGTATAGACGTATTCAACATTTAAAGCACGGGCAAGCTCGGTGAGGGCATGGCTTTTTTGTTTAAACTCGGCTGGGGTTATTTGCTCTGGTGACTCGTGATACTTTTTGCCTACAATGACGTTGGCGCTGGTGGCTGCATTGATTAGCTGGGCGTCGATCCTCGCCATGATATCGCGACGCGTATCATAATAGTTGGCGATAACATAAATCGATAGGGCAGCTAAAAAGATAAAAGAGGCTAAAACGAGCCAAGCAACGGGGAGTCGGGAAGTATAACCTGTGAGCCCTAAAAGCGGCGTTGCTTTTGTCGTAGGCTGCTTAGATTTAGCTTTGAGGGGTTGAGCTATACTCCGAGTATTCATGATAATCCTTTATCCACAATATCGCGATTTAACGACGATCAAAATGCCTAACTAGCGTAAGCGTGGCAGCTGCTTTGTTACATAATATAAACAATACAACATAAATTGATGACTTGAGAAGAAATAAAGCAAAAAATTTCCTCACCAATGATCAATAAAATGCATTGTTGCGAGCAAGTCGGTAATATACCGTTTTGTTGGGTTTATGTCCCCATTTTATACCTTATTTTTGACGAGAATGTAAAATAGAAACTAAGGTATTTTTCACTGAACTTTCGTTGGGTTTTCATAAAATTGTCAATGTTTCATGAATTTTAACTAGACAATAGAAGACAATTCCCTTTCTTTACAGTAAAGTTAGCCATTTCATGTATCACAATCTCTTGTGCAATTTGTATCTACTCAATCTCTAAAATGGGTAGGTAAGCTACTGCACCGTTTGATGTTTAGGTAGTATTGATGGGTCCAAAGCGTTGCGCCGTTGCGTCTGAAGAAAGCTTAATGCGTATATTTACCGTGCCTGAGGCGCCTGATTCAACTTTAAGCAGAATCGAGCAAGAAATCTCGAGCAATTTGGCTGGCTTTTTAAATGAGAATATTGCGGCAGTTGAAAAGCCACTGCACGAAGTTGAAAAAGACTTTCAGTCGGCGGTGATCCCCGAAGTGCCGATGTTTGTCTCCGACTATGCGCAAGATATCATGGAGCAATTAGTTGCCCACTCAGTGCATACCGCAGCCCCAAGCTTTATTGGGCATATGACCTCAGCTTTACCGCATTTTGTGTTGCCACTGTCGAAGTTGATGGTGGGACTCAATCAGAACCTAGTCAAAATTGAAACGTCAAAAGCCTTTACTCCGCTTGAACGTCAAGTATTGGGAATGATGCATCACTTGGTTTACGGCAGCGATGATGCTTTCTACGATAAGTGGATGCACAGCGCAAAAACGTCACTAGGTGCTTTTTGTTCGGGTGGCACAATTGCGAATATAACCGCGCTTTGGATTGCAAGAAACCGCTTATTAAAAGCGGATGGTGAATTTAAAGGTATTGGTGCATCGGGTATTGTGGCTGCAATGCTACATTATGGTTACCGAGGCTTAGCGGTATTGGTTTCTGAAAGAGGCCATTATTCGTTGGGTAAGGCCGCAGATGTGCTAGGTATTGGCCGCGATAACTTCATTTCAATCAAAACGGCTGGCAACAATAAGGTTGATGTTGACGCCATGCGAGCTAAAGCTAATGAGCTTGAAGCGCAAGGGATAAAAGTACTGGCTTTGGTTGGTGTTGCTGGGACGACCGAAACGGGTAATATTGACCCTCTAGAAGAGATGGCTGATTTAGCTGAAGAACTCAATTGCCACTTTCATGTCGACGCCGCTTGGGGTGGGGCAACACTACTATCGAATAACAACCGCTACCTTCTGAAAGGGGTGGAGCGAGCAGATTCAATAACCATAGATGCGCACAAGCAAATGTACGTGCCTATGGGAGCGGGTATGGTGTTATTTAAAGACCCGGCGGCATCTGATGCAATTGAACATCACGCCGAATACATCTTACGGAAAGGCTCTAAAGATCTGGGAAGTCATACTTTAGAGGGGAGTCGTCCTGGTATGGCGATGTTAGTGCACGCATGTCTGCGTGTCATTGGTCGTCAAGGCTATGAGATGCTTATTGATAAAGGGATTGAAAAGGCGCGGTATTTTGCTGAACTAATTAAACAAACCCCTGATTTTGAGCTGATCTCTGAACCTGAGCTATGTTTGCTGACTTACCGCTATGTGCCTGAGCAAATAAAAGCGGCAATCGCACAAGCGGATGAGCAAGAAAAGATAGAGATTTATGCTGCACTTAACCGTTTTACTGCGAGTATGCAAAAGCGTCAGCGTGAAGCGGGCCGCTCTTTTGTTTCTCGAACACGCTTAACGCCAGAGCGATACGACCGCCAACCCACGGTGGTATTTCGAGTGGTTTTGGCCAACCCTCTGACATCAGAGTCTTTGCTTAAAGAAATCATGGATGAGCAACGCCAATTGGCAATGTCAGATCCGGTATTTAAAAAATACCTCGCAAAATATATTAAATAATCAAAGAATAAAGTGGCCTCGCGCCACTTTAATAATCTCAGGCTTATTACCTTTTAGCATTACCTCCTTTACGGATTACTCTACTTATATTCTTATTTCTTACATAATCGTGTGAAAATATTCCAAAACATAGGTTAATTCTAGTATTTAAGACTATGCTTAAAAATTATGGCGCGTTATGCTAGCAGAAAAGAATAAAATCTTCGTATTATGTTGAAGAACTTTAGCAATGTCACTCAGAGGCTTAGGCGGCTCAGCTCGCAAGAGCTTGATGTATCGGGAACATTTCAAAGCTTCCTGATTGATTTACTAGATGAAGGTAAGCTTATCTTAGACGTCACTCGGGTTTCCGTTTGGTTGTTTGATGATCTTGACAAACCTTCTGAGCTTATCAATGTTGCTAATACAGATTGGCAGGGTGACGAGTTACCGGTGCAATTGCCAGCCTTAACATATGAAAACTTCCCCGCTTATTTTTCAGCAATCAACAGTGGTCAATCGATAGATGCGAATGACGCTGCCGCCGATCCCAGAACGTCCGAATTTAAAGAATGTTATTTAACCCCAAACCACATAGTGACCATGTTAGATACGGTGATCTTTAAAAATGGTATTCCTCACGGAGTGGTGTGCTGTGAAGGGAATAATGGCGTACGTATGTGGCACAAAGATGAAATTGCTTTTGCGGAGATGATTGCAGACTGCTGCAGTCGCCGATTACTGGTTAAAGAGTTATGGCAGTTACAGCTGCAACTTACTGACATGGCGTTTAAAGATCCACTCACTGGATTGAGTAATCGACGTTTTTTAATGGATAACGCAAAACGTGAGATCAGTCGTCATGCACGCTTTGACCATCCATTTAGTATGATGATGCTAGACATAGATCACTTTAAAAAAATCAACGATAATCACGGCCATGAAACCGGTGATTTAGTGTTAAAAAGCTTTGCTGAGATCTGTGTAAATACCTTAAGGTTAGAAGACTGTATGTGTCGCTTAGGGGGGGAAGAGTTTATTGTGCTGTTACCTAACACACCGGTAAATTCAGCGATGGTGATCGCCGAGCGCCTGCGACAAGAAATAGAGCAATCGGTTATCTCTACGCCATCAGGGGAGATCACCATTACATCAAGCTTTGGGGTCGCAGCAGTCAATACCAATTTGCCTTTTGGTCATTCATTAAAAGCCGTTGATCACGCGGTATATCAAGCCAAAGCTGCAGGCCGCAACTGCGTGATCCCCGCGCAATAGAGGTGGCGTTGAATACACTAACCACAATCGCAGCCAATTTGCTATTGCACGCTCAAGTTAGTTGAAGCGTCCGGCTCTGACGCGCTTTACCCTTTGGTTTATCCAATGTCTAAAGCAGTGTGCATAGAGCCATTGCTTGATGCCAGTTAGATTTTTGTGTTGCTGATACAGCGCATCTGGACTTGTATAAAGCCCTAAATCGCGTGTGATACTTTGTTTTTGAATATATGCACCATTTAACGAAAAGCGATTATCGGGTTGCTGTAAACAGGGAGTAGAAATACCAAACCCAGTAAAGTTTTTTGCCATCGGGAACTGTTGCTGAACCTGCTTAAGGTAGCCGTCATCTATTATGTAACCTTCAAGCTCTACCCAGCGCTCCTCTAGATAAACTTCAACCCAACTATGGATAATACTTTTTGGAGCAAACCACGCCAGTAGGGTAGGAATTAACCCTTGTTTAAGACTGTTGGCTATCTCAAACCCATGAACTCGGGTGGGAATATCACAAGCCCTTAGCAATGCGACCAGTAATGTTCCTTTGGTATTACATTGTCCATAGCCTTGCTTAAGCACTTGGCTTGCAGTTAGTGTATCTGTCTCACTATAACCAAACTCTATGTCGTCTTTGATGAAGTTATAGATTTGCTCCGCTGCTGTGATTTCATCAAGCTGCCGCCAACCTTTTGCTTCTATTAAGCTTTGGATCTCTGAATGTTGATAATCAACTAAAGGGGTAGTTACTAAAAATTGCTTCATGGTTATGCTCCTATTTTGGTAGCAGTGTGATGCAACTTAGGTAACTAAGCTTGAATAAACTGGCTAAGTTTGTGTTTTTAATGCCTCAGTCGGTGTAATGCCAAACTGCCGTTTAAATGTTCGGCTCAAATGAGCGCTATCTGCAAACCCCGCGAGCATGGCTGCTTGTGTAAGGTTGTTGCCTTGTTGTATGGCGACAACTGAGCAGATCAGCCTGCGCCACAGCACATAAGGTCGCCATGCTATCCCCACTTGCTCCGTAAACAGATGTAAAAAGCGACTTGGTGAGAGATAAAGTGACTCGGCAATCGTATTTGCGCTGAAGTGACTGGGTTTAAGGCAAGTTTGTGCGTTAAAACAAGCATCTAATTGCGCCAATACACGGTCAATTCGTGGATCTAAATCCGTCGTTGGTAGCTCGGTAAGTCCTACTGTGCGTATTAACTCGGCAAGCTTGGCATTGCTATTTGGTGCGGTATTTATCTCGATTGCTGCGCAGCTGTTGCTCTGGAGTTGCTTGCCATACACGCTTTTTGGCTCGACTAATATCACCCAGCCTGAGGTCATTTTTAAGCTATGTTCTACGCCACTAGCAATTACGCTTGGGCCAAATAGCGTTTTGTCACCGACTTGCGCGATACAGTCGCTCACGGGTAGGTTGATTTGAATAAGGTGATGTGAATGGCGCGCGGCATTCAAGTCTTTGACAAAGGAGGCGAATATACCCGGAGTGAGGTGCAGCATAAAAACAGCCGAGACTTTCGCCTCGGCGAGCAGTATTAACCAGAAAATGCGTCTTGCAGTGGTGGTACAACTTGCTTTTTACGGCTCAGTACGCCGTCTAACCATACTTTGCTAGCTTCAGGCTCAACGTCGTATGCTTTTGCGATGATCGCTTCATCATCAGAAGCGATCAGCATTTGTGAGCCTTCTTTCATGATATCAGTAAGTAGCAGCATTACACTGTGGCGATTACCTTCTTCTTTTAATTTTGCGATATCGGCATGTAGCTCATCTTTGATCTTGTCAAATACAGCAAGATCAACCACTTCAAGCTGGCCAATACCAACAAGGTTGCCATTCATATTAAAGTCTTTGAAATCACGCATGACCAGGTCACGAATTGGTGTGCCTTCAACTGCTGATTTCACCTTGAACATTTCCATGCCAAGCTCTTTAGCATCATCAACACCCGCGATTTTTGCAAGTGCTTCAACACATTTGATATCCGCAGTAGTACAAGTTGGTGATTTGAAGATGACTGTGTCGCTTAGGATTGCACACATCATGATGCCAGCAATATTTGCTGGGATTTCTACATCGTAGAAGTCGTACATCATTTTAATAATCGTGTTACTACAGCCAACAGGGCGGATCCAACACTCAAGTGGTGTTGAAGTTGTAAGGTCGCCTAGTTTGTGGTGATCAACTACGCCAACTACAGTTGCTTTATCGATGTCGTCTGGTGCTTGCGTTTTTTCAGTGTGGTCAACGATATACACATCTTCGCCAGCATAGCTCATCTTAAGCTCTGGTGCTTCAAAACCAAAACGGTCAAGAATAAACTGAGTCTCCGGTGAGACTTCACCCAAACGCGTTGGGATTGCTTCTTCACCAATTTGGTTTTTTAAATAAGCAAGTGCGATTGCACCGCAGATTGAATCTGAATCAGGGATCTTATGACCCACTACATACATTGCCATTGACGGAACTCCTTAAAATTTTGCCCACATTCTAGCAAAATAACTTGTCATTTAAATAGTGTAAATGCGCAATTTGGCGTAGATAGGGGACGGTAACGACAGATTGTTGAATTAGGCGAAATAGCCTCGGTGAGCAAGGGCTAATTGAGCATGTATAAATGTAAATTAGTATTATACACTAACCGCTCAAACGCTTAGGAGATGGGTATGATTCAAATGAGCCGTAAGGGCTGGAATAACGTGGTGATCTTTTCCATGTTACTGATGATCTTTTTTCTCAACGGCCTTCACTATAAATTGAATCCCAGTGACGACAAAGCAAAGATACAAGCTGTGCTACCAGAGCAAAGCTTTGTCTTAACTGTGGCATTTCCTGGCTATAAAATTGAACGCATTGGCACGAGCTGGCGTATAGAGTTACCGCAAGGCTCAAACCAGAGCTTTAGTGAAGATGCCTTAGGTGCGCTTGTTGCCAAGTGGCAAAGTTTACAGCTATTGGTTGTTGAGGCGCCAAAGCAGTTGGAGCCAGCGCTGAGCGCAGCGCAGTTTTGGCTAGCAACTCAAGAGCTTCCCCTTAGCTATCAGCTGTATCCTAGCGATAATGGCTTTGTATTATTTGATAAACAACAACAGCGTTGGTTTGAGCTTGATAGTGTGCAAGCCAAAGCATTATTTCTACCGATAGAATTGTAATACCACACAGTAATAGAGTGAATTATGCCTGAGTTACCAGAAGTCGAAGTGAGCCGTTTAGGCATTCAACCATATTTAGAGCAACATATTATCCAAAGCGTAAAAGTGCACAATGGTAAGCTGAGATGGCCTGTACCAGAGGAAGTACAATTGCTCGAAGGTGAGAGGGTGCTTGCGGTTAAGCGACGGGCAAAATATTTGCTTATCGAATCCAAGCATGGCACTGCGATTTTGCACTTGGGGATGTCAGGAAACTTACGTGTTGTTGATAGCAAAGAGCCACTAAAAAAGCATGATCATGTGGAGATCATTCTGGCCTCAGGTAAGTCGCTCAGATTGAACGACCCGCGTCGCTTTGGTGCCTTCTTATGGCAAGGTACAGGCGAAGATCATAGCGTTTTTGAAAAGCTGGGTCCTGAGCCGTTGACCGAGCTTTTTACTGCAGAGTACTTATTTGAAAAAAGCAGAGGCAAAAAACAGCCGATTAAACAATTTGTTATGGATAATCATGTGGTGGTTGGTGTGGGTAATATTTATGCCAATGAATCTTTGTTTAAAGCAGGGATCCATCCCAAAAAAGAAGCAGGCAAAATTTCACTTAAACGCTACCAATTACTGACACCGATCATCAAGGAAACCTTAAGTGCAGCTATCAAACAAGGGGGAACGACACTTAAAGACTTTGCTCAAAGTGATGGTAAGCCGGGTTACTTTGCTCAAGAGTTACTTGTGTATGGTCGCAAAGGTGAGCGTTGCGTAAGCTGCGAAACGCCATTAAAAGAAATACGTCTAGGGCAGCGCAGCACAGTGTATTGCGCTAAGTGTCAGCGCTAGAGCAAAGTGCAGGCTAGGAGCCCGCGGTTTTAAAGTCTATCTTGACTTGGTTTTCTTGTAGCGTTGCTGAGCAAGGGGGGTAACTGCGGGTTGTTTTATACACGCGATCAAAGATATGAATTTCAACCCCTGAATGAAGCGCTTTGTTTGCCGCAAGTTTCGTGTTGTCGAGCAAATCGTGTAAGTCGTGATCAAGCTGGCTGAGCTTTTGCTCAAGGTGCTCGGCTTGCTGGCAGTAGTGCATCTGTGTTGCGCCAATTTTAGTTTTGAGTTGTTGCTTTTTAGCTGCGTCTTTTACTAACTCTGCTTTTTCAATCGCTTGCTGTAGTTGATCTAAAGAATCATTGGTGGCGGCGACTTCTTTGAACAGGGTGTCGGTTTCTTGGGTGATTTTAAGGCCTTTGCGTGCAAGATAAATCATCATCTTAGCGCCAGATTCACTGCCAATCTCTCCCGCTACCACCATTTGCGCATCTATGATCGAACCACCTATTAACTTGCCACTTGGATGATCGCCAGTGCCAACTTGTATCAGCTTTTGCGCTTTAATATCGCAGTGGTTACTCTGCTTATTGATAATAATGTTATCGCCTTCAAGGTAAGTATATTGTCCATGGGCAATCTCAATATTGCCTTTGGCGATAAGCTTGCAGGTTAAGCCTTGCTCATTATTTTGATGGTCGACGTGGCCGATAACGCCACCTCGTACCTCAATATGACCACCTGCAATAAGTTCTCCAGATTCCACCGTGCCGAGCACTGTGATATCGCCTTGTGCAGTCACGTGCATACCCGGCTCCACATTATGGGTAACTACAACGCTGCCATTAAAGTCGACATGACCACTTTTTACTGTGACATCGGCAATCGTAAATACATCATCCACGCGCATACCGTTGGCGATATCTGAGGGGCAACCTGCAATGGTTGCGATAAGCTCTAGTGGGTTGTTGGGGTTGATCTCGGTGCCTTCACCCGCCATAAGCTGGAACGATTCGCCGGGCTTCGCTTCAATACTTTCACCGCTAACTGTAAAGCCTTCTTTGCCTGGTGTTGCGGGCTTTTGAGTGACCAGTAAATCGCCCGGTGCAACGCTTGCAAGCTTGCCAAAATCACGCATGTCAACGGTGCCATCTTCACGCATTCTAGGTTGTTTGAGTCTCTCTTTTAAAGTTTGTACATGCGGCAGTAATTTTGCTGACTGGCCGTCTTGTGGTGGTCGGCCTTGGGCGATTAATCCAGATGCTTCTTCGCCAGGTGGAAGTTCAAACTGTTTGCGCAGGATATTTTCTAGGTAAGCTTGCTTATAACCACGGCTGACGCCCGCTTTAACAATGGCTTTTTTTGCCTCTTCTAATGATACGGCTTTACCACCACGAGCCGTTTTAAGTTGCCCAAAGGCCTGCATTTTATCGTCACTTAAGGTGACTTCAAATTCGGCATCATGTTGTTTAGCAACGACGATTTGGCTCTCTGGAAAGTCGCTCTGGAAAAAGGCATTAATCGAGTCGTGATCAATTTCACAGTCGGCAAATTGTGATTTTTCAAGGGCTTCAATCACAAACGCAGCACTTGGCGGTGAAGCAGACTTCACATCCATTAAGATATTGCCATTGTGCGCAAGCTTGAACACGATAACTGCCTCGTCGAATTTTTATCCTATAGTTTCAGCTTGCTAAATAAACATCAATTGGTCAAGTGCTTAGGCCAATTTTCTTACGTTAATATGGGTTAAGTTAAAAAACAGAAATAAATCGTGATTTTCTAATACTTTCAGGTGAATAAAAATCAGCGTGCTTAAAAATGTGCGGGCTTATCTCGCGCTTCTTGCAGCAGGATTTTAATTGCTTCAGGAACAACCTTTTTCTGTGTTGAAATCGCATAAAAATACTCATAAATATTAGGTAGTTCCTGATATTGCTGTAGCACCCCTTGGGCTATTTCGTCTTTTACTACTACGGCAGGTAAAACGGCCACTGCGCCACTATCTCGTGCCAGTAGTCGCATCATCGCCATATCGTCGACCTCTGCCAAAATGTTGGGGAAATACTGATACTGAGCGCACAGCGCATTAAATGCGGTGCGTAAATCTGAGTTGGCAGGTGGCAAGATCCAGCGTGTTTTTTCAAAGCCTTGTGGAAATGGCGTGCTTGGCTTGAGGGCAGGCGGACCAATGATCGCCAGCGGTTGCTTGGCAACTAGTTGGCACTGCCAATAGGGATCTGAAGTATCTAGGTTTATTGTTCGGTTGGTAAGTACTAAGTCCAGCTCATAATTGGTTAAGCCGTTGAGCAGCTCAGAAATACTGCCTGACTTTAATTTAAATTGCACATCGCTGCGCCGCATCAAAGGGCTAATAAAAGCTTCTACAAAGTTACGTGACAGAGTGGTCAACACCCCAATAGTTACGTGGGTGGTTGACTGTACGCCTTTGCTTAGCAAGGCTTCGAGTTCTTGCCCCGTGGTAAAAATATCATCGGCATAGCTCAACACCTTTTTACCCTGATCGGTCAGCATTAGACTGCGGCCTACGCGCTCAAATAGTGATACCCCGACATTATGTTCCAACTGTTTGATTTGCGCAGAGAGCGCAGATTGCGAAACATGTAATTCTTTAGCGGCTTGAGTCAGGTTTCCGAGCTTGGCAACCTGCCAAAAGTAGTAAAGGTGGTGATAATTAAGTCGGCTCATCTATATATAAGTAAAACAGAACGAATAGTTAAATTATATCTATTTTTATTAAATTAAAAAGGTTGGAATAATGACCTAATTCAAGACTTAGGTGAGAAGCATAGAAAGTGATGATTAATATCTTAGTGGTGTTGTTGCTATTACACTTTTTGATTGCTGCGTCTTTCATGAGCAAAGCGTCTCGTAGTAACGCTGGGTTATTTCGTATCGCGAACGGTTTTGCTATTGGTGTGGCAATTTGTATCGCTTTTGGCTGGGGGAGTTGGGCAACACAAGGTGATATTGCCAGTAGCCTGTTTGAAATAAACTTTTTACGGCTTAGCGTGGTGTCATTGATTGGCTTTATGAGCTTTATTTTACTGCGTTACTCTATTCACTATTTACATGGTGAAAAACACCGGGGCCGCTATTTTCGCTATCTACTCACGACATTACTGAGCGTGACTATTGTGGTGCTCAGTAATCACTTAATCCTATTTTGGTTGGCTTGGGTTGGCATTAGTTTGAGCCTACACCGTCTACTGTTGTTTTATCCTAACCGCCCGAGAGCGGCATTGGCCGCACACAAAAAGTTTATTTTGGCGCGCTTGGCAGAAAGTGCATTGCTGGGGGCTTTCATTTGTATCTACCTCAGCACTGGCATGCTCCGGCTTAATGACATCACCGACTATTACTTAACTCACTCAACGACACTGACTGTGCTAGAGCAATCAGCAGCTGGCTTACTCGCAATCGTGGCGCTGATAAAATGCGCGCAACTGCCAGTGCATGGCTGGTTGATGCAAGTGGTTGAATCACCCACACCGGTAAGTGCGCTGCTGCATGCAGGGATCATTAATCTGGGTGGTTTTTTGGTGATGGTGTTTGGCCCTTTGATTTTACGCGTAGAAGCTGCGAAATGGCTGATCTTGATCGTGGCAGGAATAACGACATTATTGGCCGCGCTTATCATGACAACGCGGATCAGTTTAAAAGTGCGCTTGGCTTGGTCAACCTGTGCACAAATGGGGTTGATGCTAGTGGAGTGTGCTTTGGGGCTATATGAATTAGCGTTACTACACTTATTGGCGCATTCAGCCTACAAAGCCCACGCATTTTTAAACTCAAGCCAGTGGATCCATGAAGATTTGACTCGTCGCTTGAGCGACCAGCTTGAACCGCCCTTGTGGCAATGGCTCATTGCACTTGCCGTGGCAACTGGCCTCACTACAGCAGCTGCAGTCGTTATTGAATATCAAGGTCCTATCAGTATTTGGGGATTAATGGTTGGCGCATTAACGGTGTGGCTAGCGCTGCGTTTTGAGGCGCAAGCCCCTAGTAGCTATTTTAGAATTATCACCGCAGCCGTTGTGTTATTGGCAGCCTATAGTGCGCAAAAGTGGCTATTGCACTTGGTGGTCGCGCTACCAAATGATCTTAGAACGCAAGCACTCGATGGTGCTGATATTTGGTTGCTCAGCTTAGTAGTGGTACTTATCGTAGTAAATTATTTGCTCTATTACCGCGCACATTTGGTAACAGTGCAAAAACTCTCTCGAGTGTTGTATGCCGGCCTGTACTTAGACGAGTGGATGACGCGATTAACCATATTACTTTGGCCCGTCCATTTGCCAAGTATTAAAAAGCAGAAACACCTAGCCATTCATCGCTATGCTGCGGGGCACGAGGAGCAGAAGTAATGATAGAGACACAAGACAACAAACAGACTCAGCTATCTAAGCCGCAACAGCAACAACTCCTGAGTGCTGAAACACGCATTGCGCCAACTTGGCCACTCGATCAATTGATCGCAGTGAATCCATTTTGGGGAATGCGCGATCTGCCCTTTGATGCGGTGGTCAATAAAATGAGTGCGTTGGCACAGGTTAGAATGCTGATGCCCGTGGCATTTTATCTTGAAAAATGGCAGCAAGAGGCGATTTCAGAGCAAGCATTGCAGCAATCTGCGGCACATTATGCGGTGGATCGCAGTACCAATGCGCTACTTAATTGGCTCAAAAAAAGTCACTGCGGCGAGTTGCCACATTGGCATACATTAGCGGACTTACTTGACCGTTATCGCTCTGAGCATAAGATGCCTTGGCAGGAGGAGATCAGCCACCAAATTAGCCAATTTTGCGCCGCGCATTATCAGCAGGTGCAGCCTATTCTCAAACAAACCCAAGGTGAGGATAAACTCTGTTTGTATCGCCACTGGCATGAAACCGTATCGCGAGACTTGGGGATAAGCATCGTCATGGGGGAGTCGGGCTTAGTGGATTACTTTAAGGCTTTGCCAACGTCTCCTGAGTCTTTAATTGCACTCGCTGTCGACACCTTAGAGATTGGTTTTAATGAGCTGAGTGATTATGCGCACATGCTACTGCTAGACATTAATGGTTGGGCATCTTGGGCGGCTTACGAACGCTGGCAAGCAGATCTTGCCCAGCATCCAGCTTCCGATATGCGTGCGCTACTGGCAATTCGAATGGCGTGGGAGCTGGTGATTTGGCGTTATGTGAGTGAGCGCCATCCAACGACCTTTACCCGTATTCAATACCATTGGAACAAGCAAAAGCAGCAACTTGCTGAGATTGTGATTGAACATAAAAAGGCATTGTTGCCGCGCCTGGTATTTCAGCGGGCACTCGAGCTCAGTTATCAAGTCACTTTAGTGGGGCAGCTAAAGACTCAGCAGGTAAAATCTGAGGAGGCTCGTGAGCAAGCTACACCAACCTTACAAGCGGCTTTTTGTATTGATGTGCGCTCAGAGGTGATCCGCCGTGCGTTAGAAACTCAAAACGCAGGCATTCAAACCATAGGCTATGCTGGTTTTTTTGGCCTACCTATTGATTATCATGCTACTAACTGCCGTTTTAGTCGGCCACAGTTACCCGGATTATTAAAAGCACCAATCACCGCAATACAAACGCCCGCAACCCAGCAGCTTGCCACAAAACGGCAGCAAGCTGGCCGTTGGCATAGCTGGTCTCACTCTGCGGCTGCTTCATTTTCGATGGTGGAGTCGATGGGGATGAGTTACTTTTATCAGCTATTTAGCAAAGTGTTTTCACTGCAAAAAACTCATCATCCCGTCGATAGTCATATTGATTCAAGAAAGTGGCAATTAAAACAGGGCGAACACGAAGTTACTGTTTTGGAGCAAGCTAAACTCGCAGCTGGCATATTAAAAGGGATGGGACTGACTGAATTTGCTGATACAGTCCTATTGGTTGGCCACGGAGCACATACCACCAATAATTTACATGAAGCCGGACTGCAATGTGGTGCATGTGGCGGCCAATCGGGAGAAGTGAATGTTAAAGTACTCGCGCAACTTCTTAATGACCAAGCGGTACGCGCAGAATTAATCGCGCTAGGCATCGCTATTCCGTCGCAAACCCGTTTTGTTGCAGCGCTACATAATACCACCACTGAAACAATTACCCCCTATGGCGAAATAGATACAGAGATGACCCGCTGGTTAAAGCAGGCATCGCGTCTGGCTAGAGTAGAGCGCGCTCATACGCTTGCGATAACTGGTAAAGAGTTATCCGAGCAGCAATTAGAGCAGCGATTTATAGCCCGTACTAAAGATTGGTCTCAAGTCAGGCCGGAATGGGGCCTTGCCAACAATGCAGCATTTGTGGTCGCGCCGAGACAAGTTACGCAGGGAATTGACTTGCAAGGCCGAGTCTTTTTGCATGAATACAGCGCGGAGCAAGACCAAGACTTTAGTCAGTTAACCGCTATTTTAACCGCCCCTATGCTCGTCACTAACTGGATCAATATGCAATATAACGCTTCGGTAACCGATATCCACAAATACGGCAGTGGTAACAAGGTGTTGCATAATGTAGTGGGGGGGAGAATAGGAGTGTTTGAAGGCAATGGCGGAGATTTGCGAATTGGCCTGCCAATGCAATCCGTTCATAACGGTGAAAAATGGATGCATACCCCACAGCGTTTGAGCGTAATTGTACAAGCACCAACCGAAGCACTAGAGCAAATCATGGCAGCACACCCAGTTGTAAAACAATTGGTAGAAAACGAGTGGCTTTATCTTCTGTCTATTTCGCCTAATTGTAACGAAGTTAGACGATTTGATAACAGGAAGTGGGAACTTCTTTGAATTCAAACGAAACTCGTTGCAACTTAACAAGTTATTGTGCAGAGTATTGCAGAAATTAAAAGGTGTGGCTGGACGCTACGTAAACTAGACGACCTCCTAGCCACCGACATTGGACTGTTTATACAAGGAGGCTGCTAGTGGCTTTTGATTATGGCTCTATTGATTTAGGGCTTAAAAACCCATTTAAAACGGAAGGTAAAATCACAGCTATTCGTGGTGCAATACAAACTATTGCTGGAATTGCATTACTGGTGATTGCCGCCAGCTCCGTTAAGAGCGATGCGGGTATGGGTTGGATCATCATGCTATTTGGCATGTTGATTTTAGGCTTTGGGATCACTTCTCTTGCAAAAGGAATATATGCAACGCTGCGCTTTTTTGTGGGTCGTAACCATCCCACCTCTTTAGCTTATAACTTCAGTAAATCAGAAACTTCAACTGCCAAGCAAGAAAAGGCTGATGTCGCTTATGCGGCGAAAACGCTAGAAGAAATGTTGATTGGCCGAAAGAATAGTACTTTTGTAGAGCCTAAGGGATTCTTATCGCGTTTACTTCACAGCATTGCACCTAAATTACTCTTTCTCCCTTATCCTATCAGAAATATGAGCCAACGCTTATTTGGTGCATGGGTGAGTACATTAACCGCACTTGTGCTTTATGGCGTGGTGGCGTTTGTATCGCTGTCGGGCTTTGCCGGTGATGCTGGGGAGCTGACTTTTCCAATCTATAGCACCTTACTGATGATATATATTTTGTCATGCTGGTATAGCGCGGCTAAACCGATTTCACGCAAAGCGGAACATGCTATTGAATCTTTGGGGAGTGCGACCCTCACTAAAGTGATTTCGCTCTCTTTTGTGCTACCAATCTTGATAGGTCTAACTTTGTCTTACATCATGGATGAAGGAAAGTTAAGTAAAGCCGATATTGAGCTCTTTTTTGCGCCGTTACCTAGTCTTCATACTTGGGCTTATCTCACAGGCGTTATCGTGCTTGCACTTGGCTGTAGCGCCATTATTGCTGTTATGCTTAAAGCGCGTTTAGACAAAGTAAACCCAGTGGTTGAAGTGTCTGAGTTAAGAGAAAACTGGCAAGAATCAGTACATCCAAATGAGATATTTATTAACTTAGACAACTTGGTGATGGCTAATCGCCGATATAAAGAAGTACCAAACCGAGTTTATCGTGAGCTAGATCCCAGCTTGCAAGAACAAGTTGATGGTAAAGGTGGCTTTAAAGGCGAAATGATCCAAGAAGTACAACCTAAAGTTCTGCCCCTAGATTTAGGTAAATCGTTTGAACGCTTTAGGTTTTTATCCTTGCTTGGTGGTAACTTACTGCTGCTAGTAACCCTTGGATTAAGCGTCTTTTTTGCTTATGCCGTAGTAGATATTTACCACTATGTAACGAGCGCCAATATCAGTAATTTTTCTAGTGCCTTCAGCGACGAAAACATCGCGTCATTTAGCGCCGTTGTTATGGTAGCCGTACATTTACTGCTAAGTGGCCTATTGATTAAATCGTTTGCATCAATGCTAACCAATGCTGCACACGTATTCTATGCCGAGATGCAGTTTGAATCTCTGCTGGTTTATTTTAAATGTGAAGGGACATTTACTGAGTCTAAAATATCAACAGGTACTGGCATTCACGATTCCACACGCTCTGAAAATACGCTAGTACGCAGCAGTATTACCCCTTGGGTAGTGGTGTCGAGAATAGTATCAACGACCTTCGCTGCAACGGGCATGAAAAACCTAGAGCACCCAAGACATATTTTAGAAATGCATAAAGACGATGCACAGCTAAGCGACATCCGTAAAGATGTGATTAGCTTCTTAAAAGACCGAGAATCCATTGCCGCAATTACCAGCGAGCGTGATTTAGGCAATGCCTCACAAGTGTACCAACTCAATCAGCAAACGAGAGCGGTGGATCAAAACCACCAACTGCGTGCAAGTAGTGATGAAGCCGGCGCCTATCTGCGCCGAGAAGAAGCACTCGAAAATAAAGAAGAGTAAAATGAAAATGCCACCCTCGGGTGGCAATCTAAACATTTAAAAACTCAAAAACTTACCGAAAAGAAACCGCTCAAAAATGCCTGTTTTCCCACCAAACTGCCCACCACTTGTCTATGGCTTTTACTAAATCTTAGTGGTGCTCCTTGGCTATGACTACGGAAAAACAGTGCCGTTTTTATGCTGCTGTTAGGACTTAAAAATAGAGGTTTTGAAGGGCTTTATCGAGTGATTTTTCAACACTTTATTTATTTTTTGGATACAATAGTATCTACTTTCTGCTTTATTTCGCTATAATGGATATAACTATATCCATTTGGTCTTTGCGGATGAATTTTACCTTACTTGATGATACCGATGTAAGCCAAGCTTATGCGGCTTATTTGCGTGAGTTACGAAAGCAGGCAAAACTGTCACGATCTGCATTGGCTGAGCGAAGCTGTGTACCTGCTGCCACCATTAAGAAGTTTGAGTTGACCGGGCAAATTTCATTTCGCCAATTGCTGTTGCTATGGCAGACCCTCGATTCATTGGATAGGCTTTATCAGCTCACACAACCTAGCAAAGAACGCGCTGCTATACCCACGAGTATTGATGAGGTGCTAAAAGATGAGTTTTAAACCCATTCAAAAACTCATGGTAACTCGTACGTTAAGCTCAGGCGAGCAGGTTGCTGTAGGGGTCTTGGCGCAGAATCGGCAAGGCGTTTTTTTTCAGTATGCAGACAGCTATTTGCAGAAGTTTGGCAATTTATCACCTTTTACTTTGCAGTCGAGCACACAAGTTCAAGTCGCACCTAAAGCGCCGCATCAAGGTGTACATGGCGTATTTGGAGATTGTTTGCCCGATGGCTGGGGCATGCTGTTGCAAGATCGTATTTTCCGGCAAAGGGGCATCCTGCCTAATCTATTAACGGCGATGGATAGGTTAGCCTTTGTCGGTGATAAAGGCATGGGAGCGCTGTCTTTTTCTCCGGTGTCAGAGTTTTCAACCACGACGAACGCTGACATTGATCTAGCTACTTTAGGCTTAGAAGCGCAAACGCTGTTCGATTCTTCAATGTCAGATTATATGGATGATAATCACGATGAGTTAGATGGACATACTCAGCAGGTGCTGGCTGCATTAGTCGCGGGTGGTAGTTCGGGTGGGGCAAGGCCAAAAGCGCAGATTTATATGCCTGCTGGGGAAACTCAGCATTGTCGAACCTTTGCTCAGCCTGGAGATGAGGCTTGGCTGATTAAATTTACCTCGAAGAATCTAGCGCTCGGCCATGAAGAAGGCTTGTGTGAGGCGGTTTATTTACAAATGGCAGAACTTGCTAAGTGTCAACCGCCGCAATGGCAACTCATTGAAGCACCAACTACAAGCGGTGCGTCTGCCTGGTTGGCGCTTAAGCGTTTTGATTATGTCACGGAGCAGACCAATTTAAGCGGTAATCGCAGTTCAGGTCGCCTGCATATGCACAGCGCTTGCGGGCTGCTGGATGCAGACTTTAGAACGCCAAGTTTAGATTACATTGACTTGATCAAAGCCAGCCGTCAGTTGTGTAAATCACCAGCCGCTGGGCAACTGCAATTTCGCCGCGCCGTTTTTAACCTGCTGTCGTCTAATCAAGACGACCACAGTAAAAACTGGGCGTTTTTGCAAGTGGATGACGGTCAATGGGATCCTGCCCCTTTTTACGATGTTACTTACAGCCCACATCCATTCAACGAACACGCCACTGCGTTCGGAGGTTATGGCACAGCGCCACCACTTAAAGTGATGCAAAAACTAGCGACCAGTGCTGGCTATGGGAGTTGGCATGATGCAAGGCAAGTCATTGAAGAAGTTGCAGAAGCCATCAGTCAATTTACTTATCTTGCACAGCAGCAAGGGATCAGTAAAACGACAGCATCTGCGATTACTAAAACACTGGAGCAGCGCAAACAAGAAAATGCAGCGCTTTTTCAATGACAGTAAAACAAACTTTTCAATTCACAAAAAATACATAGCAAGGTCATCGTGAGCGAATATCAATACTATAAATTTGAGCGTCTGGATGGGTATTTAGATGCTAAAGCACGTAAAGCACTCAGAGCCATTTCAAGCCGTGCCGAGATCAGCGCTACGTCCTTTCAGGTGTATTACACCTACAGTGATCTAAAGGCAGAGCCTTTTGAGCTGATGTTAAAATACTTTGATATCGGTTTTTACTATGCCGATTGGGGCTCAATCGATACCTACATCAAGCTACCAGCAGGAACGCTCCCTGAAGCTTTACTTGGCTTTTCAAGTGATGGGCTTCATGTTCACGAAAACGATGAGTGGCAGTTGCTGATCTTTTCCCTTGAGGAGTATGACGAGTATTTTGACGATGAGCATGCTGACGACTTTTTCCAGCATTTAGCCGCTTTACGCAGCGGGTTAATGCAAGGGGATTGGCGCCTTGTGTACTTTATGTGGCTCAAAGCGTTTGATTTTAATGATGACGTCGAGCGAGTGCCGTTAATTCAATTCGATTTTGAGCGCCTCAGTGAAGAGGAGCAGGCGTTTGCAGCGCTGTATGATATTCCTTTAGCATTGGTTAAGACACTCGCCATGGTGCTGAACGCACAACCCAGTCACCAAGCCAAACAAACCCAGTTTCATTTTGATACATGGCTCCATAGTCTCTCAGAAGCAGAGAAAGACACGTTATTACGCATGTTGTTTGAGCAGGGCCAACTTACCCGTCACCAAGCTTTAGCGCTGACGCGAAAAGAACCTGCCAACATAGACGAGATCTATCAATACTGGTTAACTCCCGAGGTAATTTCCCCTTTCATCGAGCAAGCGCAAAGTCAATTACAGCAAGAGCAAGCCGCAGCTCTCGCAAAAAAATTAGCCATCGAAAAAGCAGAAAAAGAAAAAGCGTTGACGGATGTTTACAATCGGCGTGAGCACTACTGGCAGCAAGCAAAAGAGCAAGCGGATCGAACTTGCGCCAGTGGTTACGATGCGGCATCACGCTATTTGCATCAGCTGTGTGAGGCCTATCAGTTCAAAGCAGATGAAGCGGCGTTTGAACAACGCTTTAAGCGCTTTGTTGTGGCGAATAATAGCCGTAAAGCATTGTTAAATCGTTTGAGTGATTTGCTTTAAACGATGAGGCTATAGGTCGGCCAAATGACGTGAGTAAAAAACTGATTTAGGGTTGATTGAAGGTTGTACGCCCATCAAAAGGTCTACAGATTGTTACCCATAAAGTCACTTTGTGTAGACCTCTAACCTCAGCATTCCACCGTTCGGTAAAACGCATAGAGGAGTACTCAACTTGCATTGCACTCTTTATCGCGCATAAAAGTGTGGTGGTGTTCGTTCTAGTTGAGAAAGGCTTTCTCTTTTTTGATAAGGTTGTTGGCACTTACCTCTTGGGCTTTAGGGGCAGTTTGGGCAAGACCTTAATTCACGTCACTTAGCCACACTCTAACCCTACCCACAGAGCATTTATTATTTGGGGCACTATCTACAAACTGGGGCAAGTAGCTACCTGTACCCTCAGAAAGCTGCACGATCTGAGCATTTATCTGCCTACTGCCTCCGTTTAACTATTTAATACTAGTGGGGCAAACTCCTAACTGAACTTAACAGATCAGTGAGGCTTATTTTGAAAAAATAGAAACGATGAACTCAACCACATAATCGCCCACAAACTCAGTATATCCAGCGCGTCAGCAGCGGATTTTGCGCTTGCCTGAGGTAAAGGCCAAAACTGGCTTTGGCCGCAGTCCATTTATGTTCTTTACTTATTTGCGAGATACCTGCAGAGAATTTCCGCGATACATTCGTATTGGCGTGCGGCGTAGCTGTAATTTTAGCCGTGGTAACGCTATCACCCTTAGAAGTAATTTTATGCTTGTTTATAAATATTAAGAGCCAGGTTGGAGAGCTAGCTCTTAGCTTAATGCATGACTACGAGCGCTTAATTGGGTTGGCTTTAAACGTGCAGGTGGTAGAGGTGTTAATGGCTAAAAAGCACTTAAAAAACCACACCACGCTTTTAACTAAATGCGAGAGCGTGTAAATTTATCTTTCATAATTAAAGGAATAGCAGTACTTATGAATCAAACTGGCATTTATGAGCAAATGATCACTAACTTGATCACGGGTCGCCTCAATAAAGAGCAATTCTACATTGGGGAGCGTGTGCTTGAACAAGCCGAAGCTGCAATATGGCTATCTCGGTTTCTAAGCAGGATCATTGAGTATGCGGTTAATTGCTTGCCTGCCGGAGACGACCAATTACAGCGTCAAATTGAGTTATCAAATCAATTGATATTATGGCTTAAAGATAGGGTCCGAGAAGATGAATTCTTCGATGAAAACTTACTAGCAGGACAAGGAAAAATACTTACGGCTTTATACGAAATTGAAAATCCTGTTGCCGCCGATTTAAAGAAGTATGTTGAAGATATATTTCCGCTAACGGGCTTAACACAAAGCGAATTATTTTGTGGCAGCAATGCAGGTTTATCTCTCGAGAGTGAGTTGAAGCGCGAAATAAGATCGTCAGACAAAATTTATTGGCTGGTCTCATTTATAAAATGGGCGGGGATCAGGATTTTCAAAAATGAGCTAGAAGAATTTACCCGCAGCGGTAAGCAGCTCAAAGTCATCACCACTTCTTACATGGGCGCAACCGATGCCAAAGCGGTTGAATTTTTGGCTTCACTGCCCAATACAGAGGTTAAACTCAGCTATAATACTCAGCGTGAGCGACTGCATGCAAAGAGCTATTTGTTTCTTCGAGATACTGGTTTTAATACGGGTTACATTGGTTCGTCTAATTTATCGCACTCCGCTTTAACCAGTGGCCTTGAGTGGAATTTAAAGATCACGTCACAAGAAATTCCGCACATTATTGAGCGTTCAATTAATACATTTGAAAGCTACTGGAATTCGAGGGAATTTGAAGTTTTTGATGGTCAAGTTAAGGCACGAGAAAAGCTCAGTATAGCGCTCAAAAATGCCAAAATGGGCGGCGTTCAAGAACCAAACCATTATTTTGAAATTAAGCCATTTACACATCAGCAAGAAATCTTAGAGCAATTAGAGGTTGAGCGAGCTTTACACAAGCGCTTTAAAAACCTAGTTGTGGCGGCAACCGGTACGGGTAAAACGTTAATTTCGGCCTTTGATTTTGCAAAGTTTCTCAAACACAAACCCGATGCTAATTTTTTATTTATTGCCCATCGAGAAGAAATTCTTAAACAGGCGCGTCAGGCTTATCGAGGTGTTTTAAAAAACTCGACCTTTGGCGAGCTTTGGGTGAGTAACTACACGCCTGAGCGCTATGAACAATTGTTTGCATCGGTGCAAATGTTAAATAACCAACTTAACAACTTATCCCTTTCTAGTGACTACTTTGATTATATTGTCATTGATGAAGTGCATCACGTTGCTGCCAGCTCTTATCGCAGTATTTTAAATAAGTTTACGCCGAGTATTTTGCTAGGATTAACAGCAACGCCGGAGCGTCATGACGGTGCAAATATTCTTGATGACTTTTGTGGCGTGATTGCAGCTGAAATCCGCTTACCAGAGGCGATTAACCGTCGCCATTTATGTCCGTTCCAATATTTTGGCGTTGATGATGATACCGATCTCAGAAGTGTCAGTTGGAGTCGAGGGCGGTACGACATAGCTGCATTAACCAATTTGTATACGCATAACCAGCAACGAGTTGAGAAGATTTATCAAACATTAAACGAGCTTATAACGTCTATGTCTTGTATGAAGGCATTGGCATTCTGTGTCAGCAAGGAGCATGCAGAATTTATGTGTAAGCAGTTCCTGCTTAAAGGTATATCTTGCGATTATTTGACCAGTGATAACAGCCAAGATAGAACTCAAAAGCAACAAGCACTTCGTTCTGGCAATATTAACGTTTTATTTGTGGTGGATATTTTTAACGAAGGGGTCGATATTCCTGAAGTCGACACTTTACTATTTTTACGACCTACAGAAAGCTTAACGATATTCTTGCAGCAATTGGGGCGAGGCTTGCGCTTAGCCGATGGCAAAGAAGTGTGCACGATTTTAGACTTTGTCGGTAATGCCAATGCTGAATATGACTTTGCTCATAAGTTTAGAGCTTTGGTTGGTAAAACTGATGGGGCAATAAGTGATGAAATTAAAAATGGCTTTCCTCATGCGCCTTTAGGGTGTCGAATTGAGCTATCGAAACAAACGCAAGAGATGGTGCTTCGTAACATTAAGCAGGCGACATTAAACAGGCAAAGGCTCATAGGTCTTATTCGTAACTTTCCTCAACATTCAACATTAGAGTTAAATTTAGCGAATTTTATTAAGGTGAATCCGCAAGTCAAACTCGAAGATATTTATAAAAAATTTAGCTGGAGTGAGTTGTGCTTCGAAGCAGGTATAACCACTGCTTTAGATGAAGAAATAACACGTAACTTTGCCAGAATGGTGAGAACGAGATTATTGGTCTGTGACGACTATCAGTATTTAAACTTTATTGCGTCAATCGCGAGTAACGAATTTAAAGTAAGTAACTCTGAGGCTGAAAAATATTCCTTGATGCTGCATTATGACTTTTGGCAAAAGCCAGGCTCTGTACTTGGTTTCAATTCAGTCGCAGAAAGTTTAAGTAAATTGAACCTGCCACCCATTCGAGATGAATTGGGTCGTTTAGCCAGTCTATTAATCAATCGAATTCACCATAAACAAGAAACTATGCCCATGATGGGCAATCACCCGATAAAGCTTCATGCTCGCTATGCCAGAGAGCAAATATTGGTTGGCTTTGGTGCTACCACATTTGAGAAGCAGCCAAATTCTCGAGAAGGTGTGTTTAATATTAAAGAGCAAGATATCGAATTGTTGTTTGTCACTTTGAATAAAAATGAAAAACAGTTTTCACCAACTACCATGTATCACGATTATGCGATAAATGAAGACCTCTTCCATTGGCAAAGCCAAAACTCAGCAAGGCCCGAGAGGGGTAAAGGGTTAGAGTATGTAACTCACAAAGAAAGAGGCAAACGTTTGTTCCTCTTCGTTCGTGAGCAATCTAAAGATGAATTTGGTAAAACGATGGGGTTTGTTAATTTCGGTGAAGTTGACTATGTATCACATACTGGTAGCCAACCCATGAGTATCACTTGGCAGTTGCGAAATAGCATGCCGGCATTCATGTGGAAACACGCGGCTAAGTTAGCAATGGCTTAGCAGGTTGATATTGGAGCGTTAGCTTAATAAAGCGAGCATTTCCTTAATGGGCCAAATACAGTCTTTTTGTCCTTTAACCATACAAGGGCGTTCAGCTAACCAGGCGGCAGTTCTATAAGGCGAACAATCCATGATGTTAATTTGGTCGAACCAAAGTTGATGTTCTATATCGCCTTTCATTTGATTCATCGTCCCTTGCACACTACGGTTATTGGCTTTGGCGATTGTTAGCGGGCCGAGTAATGAAGCTGCTTTTTGTAATTGCTGGTTACTTGCACCCACTTTTAGCAAGGTATTCATAAAGCTATCAGCAAATAGAAAATCTAACTTTGCAAAATCTGGTTTGGTGAGGCCAATAATAAATACCGGAAAGCGGGTTTGATTATGCATCAGGAGCATACAGTTTCTGCGTTGTATTGTGAGCAAATTAGCATGCCAATCTGACAAAGGGTGAGTGTCTGGCGTGCTTAAATCAGTCAGTTTTGCATCGGAACAAGCGGGTATAACTCTTTCATTGACAGGGAGCTTTGCAATGAGTTTTTGTGTACAGAACAGGTTAATCATGCGGTTGCCTTTTTGTTCTAATAACAGTTGAAGTTTAGCGAAACTATGAAGGTTAATATACTCCATAAAACGAACCCAATAAAAAACCGCCGAGAGGCGGTTTTTCAAAGCTGATAGAATATCGGCGTGTTATTCAATATTCTGGATCTGCTCGCGCATTTGCTCAATTAGAACTTTAAGTTCAACGGCGGCGTTGGTGATCTCGCTGTTGATTGACTTTGAGGCTAGGGTGTTAGATTCGCGGTTGAATTCTTGCATCATAAAGTCTAAACGACGGCCACAAGCGCCTCCTTTTTTGAGGATTTTGTGGGTTTCTTTGACGTGTGACTTGAGGCGGTCGAGCTCTTCTGCAACATCTTGCTTTTGTGCAAGGTAAATCAGTTCTTGCTCTAGGCGACCTTCGTCGATGTCGGTTTTTAGTTCTTCTAATTTTTGTGAAAGTTTTTCACGTTGCCACTTAGTGACTTCAGGCATGTAGCCTTCAACGATGGCAACTTGCTCTAGAATACCTTCAAGACGAGTGGTGAGCATGGTTTCTAGGTTTTCGCCTTCACTTGCTCGTGCAGCTTTAAAGTCTTCTATTAGCTCATCAAAGCCACCTAACAGTTCGCTGTTTACGGTGTCTAAATCGACTTCTTCGGCTTCCATTACGCCAGGCCAGCGTAGAATATCTACAGGATTGATATCACCGCCGCTTTGTGATTGTAGCCACTTGGCGCTTTCAACAAGTTGCTTTGCAAGCGATTCGTTGACGGTTAGTTGGCCAACGTGCGCAGGATTTGCGGTGAACTTTAGGAATACTTCAACTTTGCCGCGTTGTAAGTGTTTACGCAGGCGTTCACGTATTACTGGCTCTAAGCCTCTAAATTGTTCTGGTGCGCGGATAAAGGTTTCGAGGTAGCGTTGATTCACTGAACGAATTTCCCAAACCCCAGTGCCCCAGTCACCTTTCACTTCTTTGCGGGCGTAGGCGGTCATACTATGGATCATATAAAGTCCCTAAATTAGCTTGGTTTAACCGAGGCATTATAGCCGAATTTCCGCACAGCCCTAAAGTGAATTTTATTTTTAGTCGGATCGCGTGGCATAGTCTCTATGATCCCTTTATAATGTACGGCAAATTTTGATGATGGGGGAACGTGGATGCGTCCAAGCGAAAGAACTGCAAATCAGATCAGGCCGGTTACATTTACTCGTAACTATACAATGCACGCTGAAGGCTCAGTAATGGTAGAGTTTGGTAACACTAAAGTGTTATGTACGGCTTCTGTAGAAGCGGGTGTGCCACGCTTTATGAAAGGTCAAGGCAAGGGCTGGATCACCGCAGAATACGGTATGCTTCCGCGCTCTACACATACGCGTAACAACCGTGAAGCGGCACGTGGCAAACAAGGCGGCCGTACCATGGAAATTCAACGCTTAATCGCGCGCGCTCTCCGTGCCGCAGTTGATTTAAAAGCGTTAGGTGAGAATACCATTACTATCGACTGTGATGTTATTCAAGCGGACGGTGGTACACGCACGGCGTCAATTAGCGGTGCTTGTGTGGCATTGGTCGATGCATTAACACACATGCGTGCCAAAGGCATGATCAATGTAAACCCGTTAAAGTTTATGATCGCGGCAATCTCGGTTGGGGTTTATAAAGGTCAGCCAATTACCGATCTTGAGTATCTTGAAGATTCAGAAGCAGAGACAGACATGAACGTGATCATGACTGAAACTGGCAAACTGATTGAAGTACAAGGTACAGCTGAAGGCGAACCGTTCTCGTTCGACGAGCTAGATGAGTTACTTGGTCTTGCGAAACATTCAATTCGTGAAATCATTGATCTACAAAAGCAAGCGTTAGCGTAATCAACACTCAGTAGGAAAAACATGAAACCGTATCAAAAAGAGTTTATTGAATTTGCCTTAGAAAAGCAGGTGCTTAAGTTTGGTGAGTTTACGTTAAAGTCTGGTCGTACTAGCCCTTATTTTTTCAATGCAGGCTTGTTTAACACAGGTCGTGATCTGGCGCGTTTAGGTCGTTTCTATGCTTCGGCATTGGAAGATGCTGGCATTGAGTTTGATGTGTTGTTTGGCCCAGCGTACAAGGGTATTCCTATTGCGACAACGACAGCCGTTGCACTTGCCGATCATCACAACAAAGATGTGCCTTATTGCTTTAATCGTAAAGAAAAGAAAGAGCATGGTGAAGGCGGTAACTTAGTTGGTTCGGCGCTTGAAGGTCGTATTATGCTTGTTGATGATGTGATCACAGCGGGTACTGCTATTCGTGAGTCGATGGAGATCATTGCCGCTAATAGTGCAGATCTTGCCGGTGTATTAATCGCATTAGATCGCCAAGAAAAAGGCAAAGCTGAGCTTTCTGCTATTCAGGAAGTTGAGCGTGACTTTAATACTCAAGTGGTGTCTATCGTGAAATTGGCTGATTTGATTACTTACCTTGAGCAACAAGGTGGTATGGATGCGCACTTAGATGCAGTTAAAGCATACCGTGATAGCTATGGTGTAGCGTAAGCCTACGATTTTCTGCAGATGGCTAGTACTATGCTAGCCATTCATTCACTTCTTTTTTATCTCGGTTTTATTGTGTGTCTTTACACAGCTCTTAATTCAAACTCACTATCGGTATATGGCGTAGTGCCCAATTAGCAAGTTCAACTCGGTTGCGTGAATTGGTTTTTTTAAATGCGCTATAGATATGCGTTTTAACTGTGTGACTACTGATGTTTAGTCTATCAGCGATATCTTCGTTTTTAGCACCAGCAGCAATAAGCTTGATCACAGATTTTTCTCTGCCGGTAAGCATATTTAATTCTTCATTACTTAAGATGATGTCGCTGTTAGGCAATGCTTGTGGCATGGCGGCAATTAGTTCGCTAAACGCCTCTGAAATAGCACTACGACAAAACCAAAGCTCGCCTTTGAGCACACTGCTTAACCCTTGAAATAACGTCTCTGGCGGAGCGTTGCGATAGAGTATGCCTTTCACATTGCCAAGTAGCGCCGTTTTTTCATTAACGTTGTCTTCATTGGCATTAAATAGCAGTACCTTGTGCTTAGCCGCCAATAGCTTTACTTCAGCACTGATAAGTTCATTACAATCTCGGTGTTCTGTATCTACCAAAAATAACGCGATTTGTTCGCGTTGCGCAGACTCTGGTAGTCGAGTGTCGACTTTTACTGTATGTCCCAGTGTCTCAAGCACTTTGATAAGCACGGTATAATTTGTGGAACTGGTATTAGCTCGAGCATGAGTCAGAATAAAAAACGCTCGATCTTGCCATGCTAGCGAGTTATTGGAATATTCCTTTGCAAACATAGAAGTATTAAATCCTTTTTTATTCCTGATTAAATTTAATATACATTTGTTTTACAAAAATTTTAAGTTTTTTATTAGGCTCAAACTAAAAAGTTGAGCCTAATACCATGGTTGTGCAAGTTCACGTTACTTATATAACGCACGCCATGCACAAGTACGATACCCATTCTTCTCAAAAAAGAAGCGATTACAGTTATCGTCATAGTTGGAGTTACCCACATCTATACGATAGCCACTGATGTACCAATTATGCAGCGAAATATGCCCACCGTTGTACAGTAGCGAAAAGTGAACGTGAGGACCGGTTGATTGACCGCCTTGGCACAATGCTGTTGCTTTATCGTCCGCATAACGGCCAAGCCAAGCGCCTGCAGAAATGACATCACCAGTGTTATATTGCAAACTTTCCATATGGTAATACTGAGTTGAATAACCGCTTGAGTGAGTCACGCGAATATTACAAGCTGAGTAGCGAGTCACTGTGCCGCCGTGCGCTGCTTGAACCCAAGGTGTATTACTTCCCCAGCCACCTGAACCGTTATTAAAATCAAGCGAAGAGTAAGGGTAACCAGAGCCTGTATTTGAGTGTGCACCACCGCTATACCAAGCGTAACCCGACGGCCATGGAAAGCTCATGCTAAAGCTAGCAGCCGATACTGCCTGTGTTGAAGCCCGCTCACTAAAAGCGATGTTGCTGTCCGCTTTTAGTGCTAATGACTCGCCGTTAAATAATGTTTGATAGGTGTCTAATAGCTTGTTTGCAGATGTATGGGTTAGATCTGCAAGTGCAACGGTTGCTTCGTTTACCGCAGGTAACTTTTTGGCTTTGCCTTCATCGCGAAGTTTTTGAAATGCGTAGTACCTCGCACTCAGATTAAGCGCTACATCTTTTACTTGCGCATCAAACCCCTGTTCATGAGAGAGTTTACCAAACGGTGCAGAGAGGGATTGTTTATCTGGGTTGTTTATCACACCTGATTCAAGTTCCATTAGTGCCAGCAACAATTTAGGGTTAATACTGGCATATCCAGCATAGTGTAAGAGCACTTCGAGCTTGTCACTTAAATGTGGTGCCGTGCTGTCAAGCACTTGCTGCCAATCTACTTGTTGTAAAGCATTGCTGAAAAGAAACAGTTCAGGGTTTACTGCCATTACACTAGAAATAGGTAAGGCACTGATGTGTTCCGCAGTAAATTCAGGTATAGCTACTGAGTCATGCTGACCAGCAGCTGTTGCCTGATGTGAGAGGAGCGCGATTAAACACGCTGATAGATAGTGGCGTTTCATGTTGTATCCTTTCTGTTTGTTTTTTGTTCAATTAAGTTATACCTAAATGTGATTATTTTGTAAAATAAAAGTTTACAGTATGGTTTCTTTGATATGGATCATATGTTCCTGATCCGATAGATTGGGTTTTAGGGTAAAAGCGACTATAGAAAATAAATTAATGTGATGTGGAGGTTGCTATGAGAAGGCAAATTACTCTGTCTCAGCTTGAAGAGTTGCTAGAGGAAAGGCAAGGGGGAGAGCGCCGAAAACAGCGAAGTAATGTTTTGCCTCTCGTCGAAAGGCGCAACCATGTTAGGCGAAAGTCTGATAGGCAATACTTGCACAATAGAGTTGAATAGCTCTCTCTATTCCTGTTTTGTCGTGAGCCCTGCATCCGAGTATAACGCGTAAGGTAGTTTATTAGTTTTTGCGTGATACATGGCTTTGTCGGCTTTAGCAACTAACTCTTCAGCCGATGTTGCGTCAGTGGGATAAATCACAGCACCGATACTCAAGTCTAGCTTTACTTCGCGGATGTTGGCGCTTTCATCTTGGAGACAGTAATTATCACTGAGCAAGTCATACTTATGCTGAGCCAGTTTTCGTAACTGGTTTTTTTCGGTCAGGTGAGGGGCGATAACCACGAATTCATCACCACCGTAGCGTGCTACAAAGTCCGAAGCACGTTTATACATTTTAAGTTTTGCCGACAGTATTTTTAGCAATTGGTCGCCTGCTTGATGACCAAGTTGATCATTGACTGGTTTAAAGTTGTCGAGATCAATAAACAACACACCAAATCCATGACCATATCGCTCTGATTCACTAATCGCTCTTTCTAGTTCGCTATCAAATGCGCCGCGGTTATGTAACATAGTGAGTCTATCCATAACCACCAAGTTCTCTAGATTCCGCTGCATTTCGTAGCGTTCTTTTGAGAAGGTAATTGTACGTGCCAGTAGTGGGCCGCTCACTTCATGTTTTGGGATATAATCTTGCGCACCAAGTTGAATTGCTTTTTCGCCAAACAGCGTTTCAGATACCCCAGTTAACACGATTATAGGGGCGCTGACGGGTAACTGCTTTACTTTAATCAGCGTGGTAAGACCTTGACTCTCATCGATATTCAAATCGATTAGGATGGCTTCAGGCTTGACTGTATTTAAGGCGGTTTCAAGTTGTTCTAAATTTTTAAAATGTTTAACGTTAAACTTTTGTCTACCGTCAGTACTTGCAAGTGTGCGCTTTACTAAGTAAGCATCTTCATCGTTGTCTTCAAGAAGATAAATCAGCCATGTATTCATAGTTACCCTTGCACGACACAGTTATTGTCAAACCAATACTGCTTGATTAATTTGATCAACGACTCTAAATCACTTAAGCGTCCAGGCTTGGTAATATATGACTTAGCACCCAATTGATATGCTTTACGAATGTCACTGTGGTGAGTGGAGGTGGTATAGCATACCGTTATTAATTTATCGGCAACTTGTTCATTTTTTAAAGCTTCCATGACTTCAAAGCCACTCATTTTTGGCATGTTTAAATCCAGCAAAATAACTTGGTCGTAAGTTGCGATAGAATCGAGGTAATGTAGCAGCTCATGACCGTCAGAAAAAATTTTAAGCTCTGGCGCATTGGTAATACTGCTGTATGCTCTTTTAAAAAAGTAAACATCATCTGGATCATCTTCAACTAATAACAGTTCCATTATTACTCCTTAACTTCTTTTGGCAGTATGATTTCAAATAAAGCGCCATCATCACTTTGCAGGCATTTTATTGTGCCGCCATGTAGTTTTACGATTTGTCGGCACAGCGCAAGGCCAATACCACTGCCATACTCTTGTGTGGTGCCAAAACGCCTGAACGGTTCAAAGATTTGCTGGCGTCGAGATTTTGGGATCCCAAGTCCATTGTCTTTGTAATGGATCACCGTTTCATGGCCGGTTTGGCTGGTGTAAATTTGGATCACGGGCGCAAGCTCTTGTGACTTAAACTTAATGCTGTTACTGATTAAGTTTTGCAACACTTGAAGAAAAAGCGAGGGATCAAGTTTGATAGGTAAATCACCATTCTCGAGTTTAATTTCTGCGCCGCTTTCCTCGATACTAAAGCTCATCACTTCACAGATATCTTCTAGCAATAAAGTTAGATTAGTTGTTTGTAGCTTCAACTCATGGGAATGTAAGCGTGATAACTTGAGTAGGTCTTGGATCATGATCCGCATTCGTTGACTGGCATCAACTAAGCGCTCTATTTCAAACTTTGCATCATCGTAGTTTTTTAAATCTGGCGTAATTCTTTGCGCCAAACTGTCCGAAAAAGCGGTGATCTTTCTGAGTGGCTCTTGCAAATCATGAGACGCAATGTAGGCAAAGTGCTCAAGGTGGGCGTTGGATTCTTGCAGCTGTAATAGCAATTCGGTGTGCTCGGTCATATCGACAAAAGTACCCAGCATCAACTCTGGCTCGCCATTGTGATCTCGAGTGATCACGGTATCGACAGAATAACACCAAACCCAATGCCCTTCTTTGTGTCTAAAGCGATATTTTATCGGGATAAGTTCACCGTCTTGGCTGGCTCTCACTTCATCAATATGCTCGTAAATGAGTGCGCGTTCACTTTCATGAAAACATAGTTCTAAATTTGAACTTTCTAACTCTTGAATTGTATAACCAAGGAGTTGGGTATAACGCTTGTTTATGCGCGTGTTTTTTTGGAGTTTTAAGTCGTAGAGATAAAGGCCACACACCGCTGAGTCAATCATTCGCTGTAAAAAGCGTTGGTTGTCTTCTAGCTCTTTTTCTGCGAATTTTCGCGCAGTAATATCGACGGCGATACCAACGATCCGCTCAACTTGGTTTTTACTGTCTTTAAGTGGATAAAGAGTCGTCTGATACCAATACTCTTTGTTTTTAAACGGTATCATTTCGGTGTAATCTACGGGTTTTGCGACCTCAACACAAAGTTGGTAGTTTTTTTCGATTCTATCTACTAGCTCCGCTTCTAACACTGTCCCCCTTAGTTCGCTGAGGGTTTTACCCAATATTTCATCAAGTTTGACGCCAGTGCGTTGACAAGCAAACTTATTGTACTCGAGCACTCGAAATGTTTGGTTTTTTTCTACCTTTAATAGCCAAATAGCCTGACTTGCACCTTCGTAGATGGCATTGAGAATTTTGTTTTTTTCCGCAACTTGCAGCTCAAGGGATTTTTTCTGATGGATATTTCTAAGTGCTCCAGACATCACCAATGCTTTACCGTGGTCGTCAAATTGGCTGTTGCCTACGGCGGAAAACCAAGCGTATTCTCCTTTGTTGTCTCGCCCTAAGTACTCGACAAAATATTGATCTTTGGTGGCAAAGTGATGATCTATGGCATCTTGCACTTTGCCCTGATGGTCTGGGTGGATATGTGCAAACCAATCGTCATAGGTGACTTTTTCGTCGTCGCGCTTACCTATCATGGTTTTTAAACGAGATGAATAGCTGACGCTGTTGTCGACAACGTTCCACTCCCAAATGCCATCTTCGGTTGCCCCGATTGCACGCTTCATTTGTTCGGTGGATTCCGCAAGTGCTTGCTCTGTGCGTTTAAGTGACGATAGGTTATTAAACACCGCTAAAATGAGATTGGCACCGTCATGGGGTTCTTGTACTAAGCGCATCTCCATCGGGATTAGATTGCCAAATTTGTCTTTCACATGGCACAGTGCTTCTTTACTGTAATCGTTTTGGTTGAGTAGAGATTGGCTAATGGATTCTAAGCTGTAGAACGGATCATCCAAACTGACGATATCGTGTAGTCTCAGCCCAATTAATGCATCTGGCGTGTCGTACCCAAGCTCGCGATAAAAATAAGGATTGCACTTACTCACGGTGAGTAGCTGGTCAAGTAGCAAGGTACTAGTGGGTAAGGCATCGAGCATAAACTCGGTAACTCTGTGTTGGTCGAGTTGCGAATGAAGCGCTTGCTTTTCATCGGTAATACGTTTGAGCCTTGCGGTCACGCCATGGAATTGATTGGGAGTTGGGATTGCGACGGCGCTTGGGATAAGTCTAAAAAGATAAACCGCCGTTACCATTGAGATAAACGCTGTGACTGCTTTTGAAATGCCATGAATACCATAAGCGCCATGCCAAACGGTATAAACGCCAATTAAGTGCGTGAGTCCACATAAGGTGATGAAGCTACAGAACAACACAAAGACCCAATTTCTGCCAACGTCAGGGCGTTGTTTTGCATAAATCATAATCGCCATAGGAATAGAAAAGTAGGCGGCGGCTATCAAGATATCGGAGATGACATTGGTCCATAGCAGGTGAGGTTGCCACAAATAGCAATGACCATGCGGCATGTACGCGCTATTAAAAAATGACTCAAACGAGTTCAAATCCATGTTATTTCCTTACCTCAACGTAAAGCCGATTCATATAAAAACATCCGCCGTTAAGACGCTAAAAGCGCACTCAAGCTGCGATAGTAAAATACGCTTTAAAAGTCCTAATGCTCTGCTTTAACTGTAGTATATCTATTTGAAATTTCGACAAGAGGTGTAAGAAATCTTTATCGTGAGGTAGGGAAGAGGGGGAGTTGAGAGATTAACAAGGTGAAGCGCGTGGCTTCACCTTGTTATTCAGTGAGTCGAAGGTACTTTTCGGCTAACTGATCAAGGCTTTCTTTGTGGTTTGGATCTGGTTTAATGCAATCAATGGGGCAGACACTTACACAGGTTGGTGTGTCGTAATGGCCGACGCATTCAGTGCATTTGTCAGGGTCAATTTGATAAATTTTATCGCCCATGTAAATGGCCTGATTAGGACACTCAGGGTCGCACATATCACAGTTGATACATTTATCATTAATAAGTAGTGCCATCGTTATGCCTTTTTAAAAGGATTACGAGTGTCCTCACTTTGGCCCAAATTGCGCATTAAAATGGCGTGACTTAAGTCTATGTCTTCTGGCAGTGGAATTTTGACGATATGACCAGAGCCCTTGGCGTCATCTATCGCTTCGCCTTTTTTATTTTCCATGTGTTCAAGATTAAAGTGAATATTGCCCTTAGGCGTCATCAATTCTAAGCTGTGACCAGTACAGAACTTGTTTTTAACCTCAATCTCAACGAGGCCATTATTAGTGCGACCTAGCACTTCACCAACAAACTGCTGTTGGTCAGACACCGAATGACCGTAGTCGTAATTTTGATAGTCTTGATGTACATGACGTTTCAAGAAACCTTCGGTATATCCTCGGTGGGCTAGATTTTCTAGGGTTTTCATTAAGCTTGGGTCAAATGGTTTACCTGCAACAGCATCATCAATGGCTTTACGATAGACTTGTGCGGTGCGGGCAACGTAATAGAATGACTTGGTTCGGCCTTCGATCTTAAGGCTGTGCACGCCCATGCGAGTCAGTTGATCAACATACTGGACTGCACGTAAATCTTTGGAATTCATGATGTAAGTACCATGCTCATCCTCAAATGCTGGCATGTATTCACCTGGGCGACCTTGCTCTTCGAGCATAAACACTTCGTCGCTTGGTTGACCTTCCCCTAAGGTTGGAATAATCGCTTTTGGATCGACTTTATGGACAACATCCCCGGTTTCGTTTTCTTGACCAGGTTTGACATCGTAGCTCCAGCGGCAGGCATTGGTACAAGTACCTTGGTTTGGATCGCGCTTGTTGATATAACCCGACAATAAACAGCGACCAGAATAAGCCATACATAAGGCGCCGTGAACGAACACTTCAAGCTCAGTGTCTGGGCACAATGTACGAATTTCTTCTATTTCTTGTAGCGACAACTCGCGAGAAAGAATAACGCGCTCAACCCCTTGTTTGGCCCAAAATTGCACCGCCGCATAGTTAACAGCATTCGCTTGTACGGATAAGTGAATTGGCATGTCTGGCCACTTATCGCGCACCAGCATAATTAGCCCGGGATCGGACATGATAAGCGCGTCTGGCTTCATCGCGATAACGGGCTCAATATCACGTAAGTAAGTTTTCACTTTGCCGTTGTGCGGCGCAATATTTGATACGACATAGAGCTTTTTGTTTTGCTGGTGGGCTTCGTTAATACCGGTTTCGAGGTTGTTTAGGTCAAATTCGTTATTGCGTACACGTAGACTGTATCTTGGTTGTCCGGCGTACACAGCGTCGGCACCGTACGCAAAAGCGTAACGCATATTCTTTAAACTGCCGGCAGGAGAGAGAAGTTCTGGTACAAACATGGTTTACCTCTGATTACGGGTCAGCTGTTGAGTGATTTCGTGTGCTGATTCTAAAAAGCGGCGCAGTATAGAAGAAAGCTAAGTAAGTAATTTTGATGTAGATCAGGTTTTTTGACATTGTGCAAGGAAGGGCAAGAGACCTTACTGTTAAGGCTTCTACTAGCAACTCTGCGCATTTAATCGACAAATAATTCGCCAAATTTTCGTTTCTTCGCAAAGAAAGCGGCGTGAGATAGTAGGTTTTTTCTACCAAAACACGTATAATTCGCGCCCGTTAATATTCACAATAATATTTTGGAGCAAAAAAGATGGCTTTAGAGCGCACTTTTTCAATCATCAAGCCTGATGCTGTAGCTAAAAACCACATCGGTGCTATCTACAACCGTTTTGAGTCTGCTGGTCTTAAAATCGTTGCATCAAAAATGGTTCACCTTTCTCAAGAGAAAGCTGAAGGTTTCTACGCAGAGCACAAAGAGCGTCCTTTCTTTGGTGCACTAGTTTCTTTCATGACTTCTGGTCCAGTAATGGTTCAGGTGCTTGAAGGTGAAGATGCAGTTCGTAAAAACCGCGAAATCATGGGTGCTACTAACCCTGCTGAAGCGCTAGCTGGTACGCTACGTGCTGACTACGCAGACAGCATCGACGAGAACGCAGTACACGGTTCTGACGCGCCAGAGTCTGCTGCTCGCGAAATCGCTTACTTCTTCGCTGAAGAAGAGATCTGCCCACGTACTCGTTAATTCGAGACTTGGTGCCAAAGAAGGGCTTTCGAGCCCTTTTTTTGTCCCGTAGCTAAGTTGAGGGATAAGCGTGCTTTGTAAAGTAATCACACTACTTCACAAAACACGTTACATTATTTGTGATGCTTGCTGCTTTTTTGTACAATGCGTTATTGGCAATTTAGCTGTTCTTACCGTCTTTAACCGAGGTTGTTCATGACCACTATTGAGAAAAAAATTAACTTACTTGATTTAAATCGCGAGGGGATGCGCGAGTTGTTTGCATCATATGGCGAAAAGCCGTTTCGCGCGGATCAGGTGATGAAATGGATTTATCATTTTGGCATTGACAACTTTGATGATATGAGCAATCTGAACAAAAAGCTGCGTGCGCGTTTGCAAGCTGAGTGTGAGATTAAGGCGCCTGAAATTTCAGTAAAGCAAGAGGCTTCTGACGGTACCATTAAATATGCTCTATTACTCGAGGGTGGCCAAGAAGTTGAAACCGTGTGGATCCCTGAAAAAGACCGAGCGACACTGTGTGTGTCTTCTCAAGTTGGCTGTGCGCTAGAGTGTACTTTTTGCTCAACAGCGCAGCAGGGCTTTAACCGTAACTTAAAAGTGTCTGAGATCATTGGTCAGGTTTGGCGCGTGGCAACCGACATTGGTCTGCATAAAGGCGATAGCACTAAACGTCCAATTACTAACATCGTTATGATGGGTATGGGTGAGCCTCTGTTAAACCTAAATAACGTTGTACCGGCGATGGAACTGATGATGGACGATTGGGCATTTGGTTTATCCAAGCGTCGCGTTACGCTAAGTACATCGGGTGTGGTACCTGCGCTTGATATCTTGAAAGAAAAGATTGATGTGGCACTGGCGATTTCGCTACATGCGCCAAACAATCCACTACGTGATGTACTTGTACCAATCAACAAAAAGTATCCGATTGAAGAGTTCCTAGCAGCATGTCGTCGCTATATTGATGGCTCTAAAGCAAATAAAGATGTCACCATTGAGTACGTGATGCTACAAGACGTGAATGACAGTACAGATCATGCCCATGAGTTGGTGCAAGTTCTCAAAGGCACACCGTCAAAAATTAACTTGATCCCATTTAACCCGTTCCCAGGGAATGAATATGGTCGCTCTAGCAACAGCCGTATCGATAGATTTTCTAAGGTGTTACAAGCTGCAGGACTTACCTGTATCGTTCGTCGTACTCGTGGCGATGACATTGACGCTGCATGTGGACAGCTAGTAGGTGATGTCGTAGATAGAACCAAACGTTTAGCCAAGAAAAAGCAGCGTGACGACAATGCTATTACTGTCAATGTAAGCGCACAATAATATTAAAAATGAGCTGGGTTTACTCAGCTCATTTCATCTTAACCTCAGATAAGTTCTGACTATCTGGTAAAAAAGAGATGAATCTCTTAGCCTTTTGGGTAATATAGGGCACACATAGAACCCAGTGGCATTCAAAGGTGAGTGATGCAATCGCGAAATTATCGCAAAACAGGATTGGCTGCATCCATTCTCGCAGGCGCGAGTTTAGTTCTGTCAGGTTGTGTGACGGAGAGTAGTTATCGCTCCGATGGGCGTCCTGTGGCCGAACAACAAGTCAATAACACCAATGCCGCAAGAACTCGCATTGCGCTTGCACTTCAATATCTCAATTCTGGTAACACCACCTCAGCCAAATTTAACTTAGAGCGTGCATTACAGTTAGCGCCAAAGCTGGCCGAAGCTCATTATACATTAGCGTATTATTACGAACAGGTGGGCGAGCAACAACGTGCTGATAATGCCTATCAGGCGGCTTTGGATATTGAGCCAGATAATCCCGACACACTAAACAACTATGGCACTTTTCTTTGTCGCGTTGGACAGTATGACAAAGCGAGCAAATACTTTTTCAAAGCGATAGAGGTGCCAAGTTATTTGCGGGTATCTGCAAGCTATGAAAACTTAGCCCTATGTGCGTTGAAGCAAAACGAGTATTCCCTTGCCGAGGAATATCTGTTAAATGCGATTAAGCATAACGCTCAGCAAATGTCGTCGCAACTTGCACTCGCGGGCCTGTACTATGCTCGCAGTGATTTCTTAAGAGCAGAAGATGTGCTTGATAATGTTGCCAAGCGTGGATTTATTTCGCCAAGAAGCTTAATGCTTGGGCACCTAGTGCATATGCAAATGGGCCACTTACAAAAAGCGCAAGACATCGCCACGACCTTGGTGCAAAGCTACCCTAAATCTGCACAAGCAGGCCTTATCTTAACGAATAATATCGCTGCAAGTGAATTTGAACGGTTGCGCAATCGCTATCGAGAAGCGCAGTTAAATCAGCTTGCAGAGGCGTCGCCTAATCATATAGTTGCGAATCCAAAAATTAAAATTAAACGTAAGAAAACGCAACCGAATTCAACCCAATCATTCACCGTTGATTCACCCATTGAGGCCAATAATTCTGCGCCTTCGGCAAAACCTGAAGTGGCAAAAAGCACATCTTTAGTGAACGTTAGCTCGGACTCTGAAGCTCGGGTTGAGTTTTATCAACCGGACCCATCGGAAGTCACATTTAGTCCTCGCTCACGTGAGCCTCAAGTGTTAGCGACTACATCATCCAGCAGTTCAAGTGTACCGTTATTAAATCGTGACGTTGCGCCTCCTCAGGTACCTTTTCATACTGTTATTGCAGGTGAAAACCTGTTTAGTATTTCAGTCAAATACGACATTAAAATGGTTGAATTGATGGAATATAATCAAGTGCGGGAATCTGCAAGATTGTACGCAGGTCAAAAGGTGTATCTTAACAATCCCAATGTCGTGCATGAAATTGCGGCGGGAGATACTTTGCTCAGTATTGCCGATCGATATGGTGTGTTGATCGATGAAATTATGCGATGGAATAAACTCACTCCTGATGTGGCGCTGCAAGCAGGCCACGGATTATTAATTGTAGACCCAACAAATTACGTTTTATGAACCAAACAATGAAAGAGCAGGAAGCACCTGAACAAGAGCAGCCTTCACTCGGGCAAACTTTAGCAACGGCGAGACAAAATGCCGGGATCAGCTTTGCTGAAATTGAATCGCGCTTAAAGATGACCCATGCCCAACTTACCAAGCTCGAGCAGGATGACTATCAAGACCTAGGGCCTGAAACCTTTGTGCGTGGCTATATTAAAAATTACGCTGCGCTATTGGGGTTGAATCCGACGGAAGTACTGGCTCGATATCAATCTCCGGAGCTGCCGCCACAGAAAAAGCGGATGCAAAGCTTTTCTCGCCGTACTCATAAAGAAGCCCACGATAACCGCCTAATGATGGTGAGCTACATTGTGCTGGCTATTGTACTGGGGTCGTCGGCATTTTGGTTTTGGCAGACCAATAGCTCAGAGCAAGAAGTGGTGCCTGAAACGCCGGTCACTCAGCTTGAGACGCCAGTTGAAAATGCCACAACGCCAAAGCTTGATGAGTTAGCATTACCTACTGAGCAAAATAATGAGACAGCCCCGCAAAGCGAGCCGCAGATGAGTGAAACGGAGGTTTCAGTACCTGTTGAAGCGAAACCGCAAACGGTAAAACGAAACTCGGCATTGAGCACGGTAGTCATGCATTTCAACGAAGAAAGCTGGGTTGAAATGTTTGATGCGACACAAGAACGTGTCGCGTTCGGTGTTAAAAAAGCGGGATATACTATGACAGTTGAAGGTAAGGCCCCTTTTTCTGTTATACTCGGCAAGCATCAGGCCGTAGAGGTCACGCTTGACGGTAAACCAGTGTCTTTGCCTGCGTTTACTAAAAACCGTCTAGCTAAATTCAATTTACCGTTAACAGAGTAGTCAGCATGTTTTCAGAACCACCTATAAAGCGTAGAAAATCAACAAGGATCTATGTCGGTAATGTGCCTATTGGTGATGGCGCACCGATAGCAGTACAGTCTATGACGAACACCAATACTCTAGATGTTGATGCGACGGTGGCACAAATTAGAGCTATCCAAGACGCCGGAGCGGATATTGTCCGTGTTTCTGTGCCGACAATGGATGCAGCTGAAGCATTCAAAAGCATTAAAGAGCAAGTGGATATTCCGCTCGTTACGGATATTCACTTCGATTATCGTATTGCATTACAAGTGGCTAAGTACGGTGCCGATTGCTTGCGGATAAACCCTGGGAATATTGGCAGCGAAGATCGTATTCGTGCAGTGATTGACGCGGCGGGAGAGCATAATATCCCAATTCGTATTGGCGTGAATGGCGGCTCACTAGAGCGCGATTTGCAAGAAAAGTATGGTGAACCAACACCAGAAGCCTTGCTTGAGTCTGCGATGCGACATGTCGAAATTCTCCAGCGCCATAACTTTGATCAGTTTAAAGTCTCGGTAAAAGCTTCCGACGTATTCTTAGCCGTTGGCGCTTATCGTTTATTGGCAAAAGAAATTGATCAACCTCTGCACCTTGGGATCACCGAGGCAGGTGGTTTTAGAGCCGGTTCGGTTAAATCGGCAGTTGGCCTAGGGATGTTACTTGCTGAAGGGATTGGTGATACATTACGTGTTTCACTTGCGGCTGATCCGGTGCAAGAAATCAAAGTGGGTTTTGATATTCTAAAGTCACTGCGAATTCGCTCGCGCGGCATTAATTTTATTGCTTGCCCAAGTTGTTCACGCCAAGAGTTTGATGTAGTGAATACGATGAATCAGCTGGAAGAGCGATTAGAAGATATCGTCACACCTATTTCGGTGTCTGTGATTGGCTGCGTGGTCAATGGTCCTGGTGAAGCACTCGTCAGTGACTTAGGTCTTGCTGGCGCAAATCGCCGTTCAGGTCTTTATATCAATGGCGAGCGCCAAAAAACACGGATTGATAATGATGATATCGTTGCTCAATTAGAATCTCAGATCCGAGAATATGTAGAGAAAAAAGAAAGCGAAGAAAAAATCGATGTAAAAATCATCGACTGATACCGGCGTAATCGTTAAGATAAGCGAATTTTCGCGCTTTCTCACGGCGTGCTAAACTGCACGACGATAAATGGCATTAAAGAAATAAAACCAATGCGATGAGACTGTTTGAGCGTATTTAGTTAAAGGCTCAAGTAGTAGTAAATCGATTGGTGACAAATTTAAGTTAGGGTTTTCAGTGACTAAACAACTTCAGGCAATCCGTGGAATGAATGATTGTCTGCCAGGTGACACGCAGGTCTGGCAGAAAGTAGAATCGGTGTTAAGAGACACAGTAGCGGCATTTGGCTATCAAGAGATCCGTTTTCCAATCGTTGAGTCGACCGATCTATTTAAGCGCTCTATCGGTGAAGTGACCGATATCGTCGAAAAAGAGATGTATACCTTTGATGACCGTAATGGCGATAGCTTAACGCTACGTCCGGAAGGCACAGCAGTGTGCGTCCGTGCGGGTAATCAAAATGGTTTGCTATACAACCAAGAACAGCGCCTTTGGTACATGGGACCTATGTTCCGCCATGAAAGACCGCAAAAAGGCCGTTACCGTCAATTCCATCAATTTGGTGTTGAAACCTTTGGTATGGCGACGGCAGACATTGATGCCGAAGTGATCTTATTGACGGCGCGTCTATGGCAGCAATTTGGTATTCAAGACCATGTTAAGCTTGAGCTCAATTCTTTGGGGTCAAATGAAGCGCGTGCTGAATATCGTGATGCTCTGATTGCATATCTGGAGCAACACAAAGAAGCGCTTGATGAAGACAGTCTGCGCCGTATGTATAGCAATCCACTGCGCGTGTTAGATAGCAAAAACCCAGAGGTGCAAGCTGTACTGGTTGATGCACCTAAGCTTTCTGAACACTTAGATGAAGAATCACGCGAACATTTTGCTAATTTGTGTGAACGTTTAGACGCAGCTGGCGTCGAATACCAAGTTAATGAAAAACTGGTACGTGGCTTAGATTACTACAACCGCACTGTATTTGAGTGGGTGACAACAAGCTTAGGTTCTCAAGGCACAGTATGTGCTGGCGGCCGCTATGATGGCTTGGTTGAGCAGCTTGGCGGCAAAGCAACGCCAGCCGTTGGTTTTGCTATGGGTATCGAACGTTTAGTGTTGATGCTACAAACGCTGGAATGTGTGGGTGATATTCGTCGGAATGCTGACGTATACGTCGTTGCGATGGGTGACAAAGCGGCGATTCAAGCTCCTGTAGTTGCACAGCAATTACGAGATGATATTGCTGGCCTTCGCGTGATGGTTCATTGTGGCGGTGGCAACTTCAAGAAACAATTTAAGCGTGCAGATAAAAGCGATGCTGTTATTGCGCTAGTGCTAGGCGAAGATGAACTCGCTGAAGGCAAAGTGACAGTGAAGTATCTGCGTGAAGAGAAAGAACAAATCACCTTACCACTTGCAGAAGTAAAAACGCTGTTAGCAGAGCTGGTAGGCTAAGAGGTTAGAATGGAAATTTATTCAACAGAAGAACAACAAGCAGAAGCAATAAAACGATTTTTCCGTGAAAATGGTACAACGATTGTGGTTGGTGCTGTGCTTGGTTTAGGTGGTCTGTATGGCTGGAAAGCGTATAACCAAAGCCAGATCGATAGCGCAGAAGCAGCATCAGAAGCATACACTCAGGTTGTTGAAAGTGATGATGTACTAGCTAAAAGCGACGCTTTTGTTGCTGCAAATGCTGATTCTAACTACGCCGTGTTAGCGGCTTTCGTTGCTGCTAAAGAGGCAATCGACAAAGACGATCTTAAGCTAGCTGCAGAGAAGCTAACTTGGGCGGCTGATAATGTTGCTAACGCTGAGCTAAAAGCAACGGCTTTATTAAGACTTGCACGTGTACAAGCGTCTCAGTCTCAATACGAACAAGCACTGGCAACACTCGCTAAGCCTATGCCTGAAGCGTTTAAGGCTCAGCTTGCTGAGATCCAAGGTGATATTTACCTTGCTCAAGGCGATAAAGATAAAGCTCGAAGTGCTTATCAATCGGCACTAGAAGCAGCGGAAGGCAATAGCAACCCTATGCTGCAAATTAAACTGGATGATCTTGCACAAAAGACAACGGTTTAAGGAGTTGCCATGAAGAAGTTAACGATGGCCTCATTGGCTTTATGTGTTGCAGCACTCACCGCTGGTTGTTCTTCTAGTGATGATGAAGAAGAGTTAAAGCTCCCTGAGATCAACAATCAATTCGACGCCTCTGTGGTTTGGCAAGAAGGGATTGGTGACGGGGTTGAGCACTACTTTTCGCGTTTATCTCCAACAAGCTACCAAAGCACTGTTTTTGCAGCTGCCCGTGAAGGTATAGTGACAGCATTTGATGCACAAACAGGTAAAGAAAAGTGGCAAGTTGATGTTCGTGAGAATACCAACTTTTGGCCATGGGAAGACAGCGACAGTGCGAAGCTGTCAGGTGGGATCACACAAGCTTATGGTAAACTCTATGTTGGCTCTGAGCACGGACAGGTTTTTGCGCTTGACCGTGAAACCGGCGAAATAGTTTGGCGTAAGTCGGTACCAGGTGAAGCACTGTCAGCGCCAGCTGCAGGCGATGGTCTTCTTTACGTTAACTTAGGTTCAGGCAAGCTGGTTGCGCTACACCCAGATACAGGTGAAGAGCGTTGGCACTATGAGCAAGAAGTCCCTGCGCTGACATTACGTGGTTTAAGCTCACCAACCAGCGCGAATGGTGGCGTATTGGTTGGCGAAGAAAGTGGTAAGTTAACAGCACTTATCGCTGAAAACGGTTTTACCGCATGGAGCTCGGATGTTGCAATTGCAAAAGGGGCTTCTGAGTTTGAACGTTTGGTGGATGTTGATACTAAACCTGTTGTAAGCGGCGCATATGTGTATTCTATCGCCTATAATGGTAAACTAGTCGCCATTGATGTGCGCAGCGGCAATGTAGTGTGGGATCGTGAGTACAGTAGTTACCGAGACCTTACACTCGATCTTGACGTAATTTATTTGGTTGATAGCGATGGTGTACTGTACGCACTAGACAAAAACTCAGGTATTGAACGTTGGACACAACCAGCTCTGCGCGGTTGGTATTTAACCGCTCCAACGGTTGCTGGCAACTATGTAGTGGTTGGCGATCAGGAAGGTAACTTACATTGGCTAGATAAGAGCTCTGGTGAGTTGGTATCGCGTACCGAGTTTGATAGTTCAGGTTTTTTCGTCGAACCGATTGTGGTCGATGGCAAAGTATTTGTTTACACGCGTGATGGTGAACTTAGCGCAGTTCAAATTCCGCAGTAACTTTCTGAATTTTTAGATTTTTTATGGGGCTTCGCTTTTGCGAAGCCTTTTGTTGTTTATAAAAGAGGTAGTCTATGCTTCCTGTGATCGCTCTGGTTGGGCGACCTAATGTGGGTAAATCCACACTGTTTAATCGTTTAACACGTACTCGTGACGCGTTAGTTGCTGACTTTCCGGGTCTGACTCGCGACCGTAAATACGGCCAAGCAAACTATGAAGGCTACGAGTTTATTGTGGTAGACACGGGTGGTATCGATGGCTCTGAAGAAGGCATTGAAACTGAAATGGCGGAGCAGTCGCTGCTTGCAATTGAAGAAGCGGATATTGTGCTATTTTTGGTGGATGCGCGCGCAGGTATGACGGTTGCTGATCAAGCTATCGCGCAGCACCTTCGTAAACAACAGAAGAATTGCTTTGTTGTCGCCAATAAAACGGATGGCATTGATGCTGACTCCAACTGTGCTGAGTTTTACCAGCTGGCGCTCGGTGATGTTCAACAGATCGCCGCTGCGCATGGTCGTGGTGTTACTCAATTATTAGAGTTGACGCTACAACCGATTATCGCTGAACTTACGGCTCAAGATGAAGAGCTTGAGCATGATGATGAAGATATCGCCGAGCTTTACCTTGAAGGTGAAGAAGCCGAAGACGGCAAAACGGGTTTTGAAGACAAGCCTGTTAAACTCGCGATTATCGGTCGTCCAAATGTAGGTAAGTCAACACTAACTAACCGTATTTTAGGTGAAGACCGCGTTATCGTTTACGATATGCCGGGTACAACACGCGATTCAATTTACATTCCAATGACGCGCAATGATAAAGAATACGTGTTAATCGACACCGCCGGTGTACGTAAGCGTAAGAAAGTCAGCGATGTCGTAGAGAAATTCTCGGTTATCAAAACCCTGCAAGCGATTGAAGATGCCAACGTGGTATTGCTCGTTGTAGACGCGCGCGAGGGGATCTCAGATCAAGACTTGAGTCTACTTGGTTTTGCACTAAATGCGGGTCGCTCGTTGGTTATTGCGGTAAACAAATGGGATGGTCTTGATGACTATGTCAAAGAGCGTATCAAAACTGAGCTAGACAGACGCTTGGGCTTTGTTGATTTTGCTCGTTTGCACTTTATTAGCGCATTACATGGTACAGGTGTTGGTCACTTGTTTGAGTCGATTGACGAAGCTTATGAATCAGCGACTAAGCGAGTAAGTACGGCAATGTTACGTCGTATTATGGATATGGCTCAGGCGGATCACCAGCCACCATTGGTTCGTGGACGCCGTGTGAAGCTTAAGTACGCACACGCAGGTGGTTATAACCCGCCGCGTATTGTTATCCACGGCAATATGGTGCATGAACTGCCAGATAGCTATAAGCGCTATTTGATGAACTACTATCGTAAAGCGCTTAACGTAATGGGTACGCCGATTAAGATTGAATTCCGTGAAGGGGATAACCCTTACGCTGGTCGTTCAAACAAAATGACGCTCTCACAAAAGCGTAAGCTTCGCGCATTCGCAAAAGAAAACCGCAATAAGTCGTAAGGCTTTTTGCGGGAATTGTAGCTCGACACTATCTGGTGAGTGTGTCGAGCTGAGCATAAGTTCCATATCTATCCAATCAACTCCTTTTCCACATTCGACTATATTTAACTTTAACCCTGAACTCTCTCGCTTTGTTTTACCTTGCCCAACATTTGTGCTTAAGTTATATATAACCTGAGCTTCGGATAATTAATGCCTTTCTAGCAGCTAGTTTCAGCGCTAACTTTGTTGAATTTACTTCCAATAGCCAGCTATTGGTGCGTAAATCCGCCTAGTTATCCCTAAAACTCTCTGGCTAGACAAGTATATGGTTTAGACAAGCTTGAAAAATAAAGAGTTAGCTCATTTCTTACCCAAAACTCAGGTTAAGTTACATTAGGTTTATTGATAGTGAGGCTTAGGTGTTTGCTAAAACGGTGATTTATGTAGAAAGTGTTGAGGAAGTGCTGGATTTTTACTATCAAGCATTTGGCTTGAGCACTTTTGATATGACAGATGAGGGGGATTATGGTGAGTTAGACACAGGAGAAGTGAAACTCGCCTTTGCCAGCCATCCATTAGCCCAATCACAATTTAGGCAAGACTATATTCGTTGCCATCCTAAACAGCCTGCACTTGGGTTTGAAATTACCATCAGCTGTGAAAATGTCCCTGAATGCTATGATAAGGCGGTAGCCGCAGGGGCTGAGCCATTAAGCTCACCAAACCAAAAGGGCAGAGTAACACAAGCTTATGTAAGAGCCATTGAAGGGACTTTAATTGCTTTGGTGTCAAAGCCGGGTGAATAGCGGCACTCACGAAGGACGAGCGCCACTTTGATGCGGTGTGCTTTTATTCGATATCGACAAGTAGTCTAGCAAGACCAACGGGCTCGATTTCAACACAAACGTTGTCATCATTCCAGTTTAGACCAACGAGTGCATCATCTTCTTTTAGGTCGAGTACCCATTCGTCAAGAAAACTTTCAACATCAATACTCATCGGTGAAAACTCACTCCACTCGTCGCGACATTGCGCTTGCGCTTTTTCTTCACTATCCCACAGCAATAACACATCAGTCTCGTCAAACTGGTTAGAGTCAACCACAACCATGCCACCGTCATCAGAGCTAAGTGCCCAAACGCTTTCAGTATTTTTTACTTGCTCAATAAACTCACTGACTTCTGAGCCAATTTCTTCTTCATTCATCATAGGTGTTCTCAATTTCGTGGATCAGTTTGCTGGGCGATTGCTTGGCTTTGCCAACGGCCATGAAATGCCATTAGGTTGGTGTAATCGCTCAGGTCGACGAGCTCTCTAAATAGAACCCAATCAATAAGGCAGTATAAACTGATTTGGAGATAATCACAGTGTAAAAACTCTTCTGTCACACACTCTTCATTGAGATAGTGCAGGGTATGACCAATTCGTTCCCGCTGTAGATTAAAAAATAGTTTATCTTGTTCAATATCAAAACCAGAGCGCTTACTAAGTAACAGTTCCACCACAGAATCATTACAGGCATTAATAAGGATCAGCCAATTTTCTTGATCCCAACTGGGAAATGGAAGTTGATGTTTTTCACGGAGATAGCGAACAATCAGATTGGAATCACAAATAAGTTGTGCATCGTCTATTAAAAATGGGATCTTACGGGCGGGATTATGGCGAATAAGTTCGTCATGGCCTGCTTCGGAAAATATATCTATATGCTGGTAGCTCATTGGGAGCTGTTTAGCCGCGGCCCACATTCTAATTCGACGGGCGTATGGACTGGTGTTCGAACCGATAAGTTTCATGCCATCATTCCTTCAACTAAGTATCTTTTCGCTCATCCAGTAAATGTAGCGAGTTGGTATTAAGGAATGATGGCGAAGTGATTAACTTTTCGCAAGCGAATTAATCGCTACGACTGGTTACCTCAAGCAAGTGAAAACCAAACTGCGTTTGCACTGGCCCTTGTACTTGATTGATTGGGGCTGAAAAAACCACTTTATCGAATTCAGGCACCATCATGCCTGGTCCGAACTCACCTAGCGCACCACCATCTTGGCCCGACGGGCAATTGGAGTACTGCTTTGCGATTTCTGCGAAATCTTCCCCTGCTGCAATGCGTTCTTTGAGCTCCATGCATTGCGCTTCACTATCTACTAGGATGTGTCTTGCACTAGCGATTGCCATAATTTCTCCGATGATTATTTATTATTCATACTTTATTCTAATCTAGGTACGTTAAAAAATCAGCTTATCTAGGCAAGAGTTTTTCAATTTCGCTAGTGAGTTCGTCAGACATAGGTTTAGTGCGACTGTTAAAGCGCTTGATTGTTTTCCGATCAGCTGACACTAAGTATTTGTAAAAATTCCAATTTGGAGAGCTTGTTACTTCATTCAAATGTTGGAAAATGGGGTTAGCATCCGAGCCTCGAACTTCCGATGTAGCAAACATATTGAAGGTTACGCCGTAGTTGATAAAGCATACTTTTGCAGTTTCCTTTTCGTCGTCTTCTTCTTGGAAAAAGTCATCTGAGGGAAAACCAAGTACAACAAGGCCTTTATCTTGATATTTTTGATGTAGTTGCTCAAGCCCTTCAAACTGACCTGTAAATCCACAGTTACTGGCTGTATTTACGATGAGAAGCGGTTTGTCTTTAAATTCACATAGATTAAGTGAGTCATCAGAACGCAGTTTTCGCAGCTCAACATTGGTAAAATCATCACAGCTGGATGTCTTTGCATACGCGTTACTCGAGATTAGGAAACCGAGCGCTAAGCTCAGAATCGAAAGACTTTTTATCATCAGTGCTTTCCTTTTATTTATGTTATCTCTTATGATACGAAAATATTCGTTACCTTGATCAGCTTTCATGAATATTAGACTCGCTAAACCGCATGACCTTTGCGCCATAGTTGCCATTTACAACGAAACGATACCGAGCCGCCAAGTCACCGCGGATACGGAGCCCGTAAGCGTAGCACAAAAGCAAAGTTGGTTCGCCGCACATACGCAAAATCGCCCAATTTATGTGGTAGAGCTGGCGGAAAAGGTGATAGCGTGGATAAGCTTTAGCAGCTTTTATGGACGTCCTGCCTACGATGGCACGGCTGAGGTGAGTATCTATCTTGCAAAAACGGCACAAGGCCAAGGATTAGGTAGCAAACTTATGGACTTTGCAGAGCAGCAAGCGCCAAGCTTGTTTATTACAACGCTACTAGGCTTTATTTTTTCTCATAATCTCCCCAGTATCCGCTTGTTTGAAAAACACGGTTATAAAAAGTGGGGAGAATTACCCAACGTCGCGGTCATGGATGGTAATCACTATAGCTTGACGATTTTGGGCAAATCTCTCCCATAGCTTTATACGCCGTTGCTCTTTGCTGTTTGAATTTTTTTCGCTGCGTGAATTAGACCGCGGCGTCAAACATATCAAAATAGTGCTATTTTTTAGCGTCTTGTGATTCTTCTACTAAACTGGATCTCAGAATTATCGGTAAAGGATCTGGTTATGACGAATCGAGTGCTGATTATTGACAGCAGCAGTGTGCAAGCGATGCGAGTAAAGGTATTATTTGAGTTACTCGGTGGCGAGGTAGAGCATGTGCATTACCGGAGTCTGGAAGCAAATCTCGATTTTGATAAATTCGATGTTGTTGTTATTGCTCATGGGGTGCCCGCCAGTAAGCTCCAAGCGTTATATCAACTGAGGAATCATGATAAGTTAGTATTGCTGGCACCTAAACCCGATAATGCCGAGCACTTAAAATCTTTCAGTGAAATCAACCGGGCCTTGCCAAATGGCATTGTTATCTACCCCTTCTTTGCCAATAAAGATATTACTGGCTTACTTGAACGCCTACTGGAAATTGGTTCTACTAATACCTTAGTGCTGCCCAAAGTGTTGCTGGTTGACCACCATACGCCTCGCTTAGAGACCTTAGCTAACGGCCTACGCGGAGCACAGCTTGCGGTGACGACCGCGACGACGCTTGATGAAGCGATGCAAGTTGCCGAGCGACATCCTGTTGATCTTCTTATTTGTGACTTTAATCTAGAAAAAGACACTGGCTTAGATGTGTTTAATAAAGTTCGTCAAGTGCATCACAATTGCCGCTGCTTATTGATGACTTCTCGGGTTAATCAAGTGGATATGTTAGAAGCCGTGCGTCAAGGGGTTGAAGACATTCTGATTAAACCGTTTGATGAGAGCGATTTATTACAAAGCCTACATAAATTATGGCAAACAGAGCTCTTAAGACGCCATAACCAAGAGTTAGTTGAGCGCCTACAGGATACGGTCGATGCCTTGATTGAACGCGATAGTCTGCTACGCGTAATTTATAAACATACCCCGGATCCGATTATGCTGTTCAACCGCCAGGGCCATATTATTGAAGCAAATGACGCGTGTTGTGAATTGTTTGAGCTGACGGAAGAAGAGCTACAGCCACTCTCTATTTTTGAGCTATTTGATGAAATATCCGTGTCGCAATTACGCGATTTGATGAAGCATGTTGGTATGTTAAAGCACTTTAACTGTGAGCTGAGTCTGCCAAAAGCGGGTGAGCGCAGCATTCCTTTAATGGGAACGTTTAACGAAATCGATCATCACGGCGATATGGCATTTGCGGTCATTTTTAAAAATGTCTCAAAGCTTAAAGAGCAACAAGAAGTGCTAGAAGAAACCAAAGAGTTACTAGAGTTTGAAGTGCAAGCTCGAACGGCACAGTTACAAAAAGCCAAAGAAGCGGCGGAAGCGGCCAACCTATCCAAATCTGAATTTCTAGCCAATATGTCTCATGAGCTTCGCACACCAATGCACTCTATATTAAGTTTTGCACGTTTCGGTTTAGATAAGTTAACGGCTCCAGAAGTGCCGGCAGACAAGCTCAAAAAGTATTTATCTCGTATCGAAACCAGTGGTGAGCGTCTACTGGTACTACTTAACAATCTGCTTGATTTATCAAAGTTAGACGCAGGTCGCTTTCCATTTAATCCAAGCTTTCACAACCTCGTTAATGTGATCCAAAGCGGTATTGAAGATGTATCAGGCACTGCGCTTGAGAAAAAGATAAAAATTCGCTTTGAAAAGCCCGCTCAAGGCGTGATGACCTTTTGCGATCCGGAGCAAATGAATCAAGTGATCAGAAACTTATTGGGCAATGCGCTCAAGTTTAGCCCTGAAGGGAGTGAGGTGAGTGTACTGTTAAGCTGTAAAGATCAAGATATTCATATCAAGATTGCCGATCAAGGGGTTGGTATTCCGGATGACGAATTGGAACAGATTTTTGCCAAGTTTGTGCAAAGCAGTAAAACAGACAGTGGTGCCGGCGGCACGGGTTTAGGTCTTGCTATTTGTAAGGAATTTATTTTACTGCATAAAGGGCAGATTTACGCCGAGAATAATCCCGAGGGTGGTGCATGTATCAATGTGAGTTTGCCGTTAACAGAGCATCTTGAGAGTAATGCGGTGTAATGGTTGCAATTGGAAAGGCGTTGAGTAAGCGTCTATAAATAATAGTAGAGCTTGTACTAATACAATTTGATTGGGAGCTGTTGAAGCACTGGTCTTAAGTTACCTTATTTTCCCCACAGTGCCTTTCCCATTGCGAACCGACGAAGGATATTCATTTATGGCTTTACGCAGAATCTTAGCAGTTGACGACGAACCATTTAATCTAGAAATCATTGAAGAGATTTTAGAAGATTTAGACTTTGAGTTAAAAACCGTTGAAAGCGGTCATGAATGTCTAGCTGTAGTTGAAGACTTTGACCCTCAAGTAATTTTACTTGATGTGAGCATGCCAAAAATGAGCGGTTATGAGGTATGTAAGGCAATTAAAGCCAATCCAAACACACAGCATATTATCGTTATGTTCGTGTCTGCAAGAGGCTCTGTTGAAGAGCGCATGGAAGGCTACTCAGTGGGGGCTGAAGATTATATTGTTAAGCCGTTTGGCCAAGGTGAGCTAAAAGCCAAGCTCACGCACTTGAACCAAATGCTATTAGAAAAAGATATTCTGGCTCAGCAAATTGAAGATGCAACCTCCACAGCATTTAGCGCCATGGCTAATAGCAGTGAAATGGGGCAAATCGTTACCTACATCGAGCAAATAGGTGAAATAGAAACAATCCCGCGACTGGCGGAAGCTTTATGTCAATGTTTAAAGGGACTGGGACTTAATTGTAATGTCGAGGTTCGGCTTGAGGGACAAAAGCATCACTTTGCCACTACGGGAATTTGCTCACCTATCGTCATTGAATTATTTGAGATCTTACACACCAAAGGGCGATTACATGAATTTACTAATCGCATATTGGTTAACTATCCATTTTTGAGTATTTTGATCCTCAATATGCCGGGAGACGATCCAGATAAACACGGTAGATTGCGGGATCATATCTGTTTTATTGCCAGTGTAACGGAGCAACAGTTAATTGCCATTTCCACTAAACGCAAGCTGGTGCAGCAACACGAGGACCTGGAAGAAGCGATAAAAATGGTGCAAGGTAAGTTTAACAGCATGGTGTTGCTGCTTGATAAAAATCGTCAAGAAAACGAAAAAGTGTTCCGCTCATTACAAGAGTTATTTGAAGAGCGCATTCCGACAATGGGCCTAGACGAAGATCAGGAGATGTTTATCTATCAAAACGTCGATAAAGCGATTCAAAGCTCAGTCGCACGGGAAGAAAGTGTGCGAGAAGTGAAAACCGCTTTCCATGATATTGAAGAAGACTTAAAACTACTCTCACGACGCTCAGAATAGCAACCCTACTTCCAATACAGCCGTAGGTCGCGCTTTAGCGCGACTTTTTAGCTTTTATAGCGCAGCTTATTTATCGTGATTCCTTCGAACCATTTTGTGCAGGTCGTGCTTTAGCACGACTTTTTATCGCGACAAACCTGCTAAGCGTCTCGTGGCAAGCCCTTTTCAATAATGCGGATCAGCCTTGCTTTTTTGCGTTCATGTTGGTCTGACTTTTGTCTTTGTTGCTCCAGCGCCCAGTCGATATGCTCAATAACAAGGGGAGTTGCACTTTGACGCTTATCTTCCAGTGCTATAACGATTGCTTCATCGTATTGTGCATTGCCAAGGCCAACGGCTAAGTTCCGTAGCCAACGTTCATGTCCAATCCGACGAATGGGGCTGCCTTCGGTGTTTTTCAAAAATGTTGCTTCATCCCATGCAAATAAGCTCAACAATTGCTGATCTTTCAGTTGAGTTCGCGGCAAAAAGTCGGCTTCTTCCGTTATTTGACCATAGCGATTCCATGGGCAAACTAACTGGCAATCATCACAACCGTATATCCGGTTGCCCATTTTTGCCCTAAACTCCTCTGGAATAGCACCCTGAAGCTCTATAGTGAGATAAGAAATACAGCGTCTCGCATCAACGACATAAGGTTCTACGATGGCGCCAGTAGGGCATAAAGTTAGGCAGGCGGTACAACGGCCGCAACCTTCTTCTTGGTTTGGTTTATCAATAGGAAGAGGAATATCAACAAACAGCTCACCCAAGAAAAACCAAGAGCCCGCCTGCTTATTAATCACTAAACTGTTCTTTCCACGCCAGCCAAGGCCTGCTTTTTCTGCAATTTGTCTCTCTAGTACTGGGGCTGAGTCGACAAAAGGGCGAAACCCTAACGTACCGACTTCGTGCTCAATCTTTTGTCCGAGCTGCTTTAGCTTGTTGCGCATTACCTTATGATAGTCTCGACCTAATGCATAACGAGAGATATAGGCGGTGGTTTTATTACCAAGTGCTCTGGCAAAGCTGGCATCGGGTGGCAGGTAATTCATTTTCACCGAAATAATACGTTGAGTGCCAGGAACCAGTTCTGCGGGGCGGGCACGCTTCATTCCATGCGCCGCCATATACGCCATTTCACCATGATAGCCTGCGTCTAACCAGCGCTGAAGTTGCGCTTCATGCTCGCGTAAATCAATGTCGGTTATACCGACTTCTGCAAAGCCAAGTTCTTGGCCCCATTGCTTAATTTGTGCTGCAAGTTCACTATAATTGATATTATCGGTCGTCACGGGAAGAAATAATGGCTAATGAATACACGGACAATTTACCACAATTTGCTTACTCAGCCCAACAAGTGCAGCAATATGAAGCAAAAGCCGCAAAGTTATCAGGCACAGATCTAAGTACCTTAATGCAACGAGCTGGGGCCGCTGCATTTCGCTTTATTGAAAACAGCCAGTCCAAATCCAGCCATATCTTAATTATCACAGGTAAAGGCAATAACGCGGGAGACGGTTTTGTCGTCGCTCAATTATGTCAGCAGGCCGGATTTTCCGTCACCGTACTCGCGTTATTTGCACCCGAAAGCTTAACGGGCGATGCGCAGCAGGCATTTTCTCAATATCAAGGCGCATTGGTTTTTTCGTTGAACGAAGTAGAGTTAAGTCAGTTTACGGTTGTGGTTGATGGTGTGTTCGGCACCGGTTTTAGAGGTGAGCTGCCTGACCATGTTTGCCTTTGTTTTGACAAAATAAATAAACTGCCGGTTACTAGGTTGGCACTTGATGTACCGAGCGGTATAAATGCCACAACAGGAGAAGTTGCGGCCAGTGCATTTTTAGCTACCGAAACCATCACCTTTATCGCGTTAAAACAGGGCTTACTTAGCGGCTCGGCAAAGCGTTTTGTGGGGGCGCTATTGTTAGCCGACTTGGATGTTGGTGAAGCATTCAAAACCCTAGTAACGCCAACATCTAATTACTTAAATCATCAAACGTTCATGGCAGCAAGGCCGCAGCGAGCACCAGATAGCTATAAAAATGCACATGGTCATGTGTTACTTATTGGTGGTAATCGTGGTATGGCTGGAGCAATTCGATTGGCGGCAGAAGCCACTCTGCGTGCAGGAGCTGGCCTTGTATCGGTCGCTACTCATCCTGATAATATTGCAAGCGTCTTACAGGGGCGTTTTGAATTAATGGTGCACGGTGTTGAGAGTGCGAATGAGTTATTGCCACTGATAAAAAAAGCCAGTGTGATAGTGCTTGGTCCCGGGCTTGGTCAAGACGCTTGGGCCAAAACACTTTTTAACCATGCGATGGCAACTGAATTACCGATGGTTGTGGATGCTGATGGGCTCAATTGTTTAGCGCATGCACCGAGGCAAAAATCAAACTGGGTATTAACGCCTCACCTAGGTGAAGCAAGGCGGTTATTGAACCACTTAGAGACACCGCTAAATGAACATGACCGTTTCGCGGTGGCTAAAAAAATTAGCCATGAATATGGCGCCGTTACGGTACTAAAAGGGCCGGGCAGTTTGATATCTGAAGGTGAGCGGATAAATATTAATCGTTCAGGCTGTGCAGGAATGGCGAGTGCTGGGATGGGCGATGTTTTATCTGGTATCATAGGCGGTTTAATTGCCCAAGGGATGGAAGCATTTGCTGCAACAAACCTAGCCGTGTATATTCATGGTTTAGCTGCCGAGCAGGCCGCCCATGACGGCGAAAAAGGTATGTTGGCCGGGGATTTATTCGAACATATTCGAGGTATTTTAGGGTGACGACAGGTCATATGAGATTCGATTTGGCTGATGAGCCAGCAACAGTTGCCATGGGTAATAAAATTGCCAATGTTATTCGTCAAGGTGCGGTACTATTTTTACACGGTGATTTAGGCGCAGGTAAAACCACGCTCACTCGCGGGATCGTGCAAAGCCTTGGTCATTCAGGTAAGGTAAAAAGTCCAACTTATACCTTAGTTGAACCTTATGAACTGGATGATGTCTCAATATATCATTTTGATTTATATCGATTAGGTTCGCCTGAAGAGCTCGAATACATGGGGATCCGGGATTACTTTGCAAGTAATGCAATCTGTGTTGTTGAGTGGCCTGAAAAAGGTGAAGGCTTTATTCCAAACCCAGATATAGACGTCACAATGCAGTATGCTGGTGATGGCCGTCAAATTACACTTGAGGCCAAGTCTAGCCGCGGCGAGGCACTATTAAAACAATTACAAGATCATGCGTAATCAGCCGACTATTAGTTATATTTTAATTTTTATCTGCATACTCTTAACGAGCATGCAGAGCATCGCCCAAAACGCCATCGAAAGTGTGCGTGTTTGGCCCTCCCCAGAAAGCACTCGTATTGTTTTTGATATGAGCGATAAGCCGGATTACAGCTATTTTGTGCTGAAAAATCCACTGCGCTTGGTGATCGATCTTGAAAACACCAAGCAACAAAAAGACTTTCCGAGTGTTCCTGACGAACATCGAGTTGTAAACAAGGTGCGCCAAAGCAAACCAAAAAACAGCAATTCTGCACGGATTGTTGTGGAGCTAAGTCGTAGCGCTACGCCAAAAATCTTTGCGTTAGCACCAACCGGTCCATATAAAAATCGACTAGTTGTTGATTTGTATGGTAAGCAGATGAGTGCTTATGACGATACAAAAACTGCCATACCACGAAAAACACTGGCGCAAGACAGAGATATTGTCATCGCCATCGATGCCGGTCATGGCGGTGAAGATCCAGGTTCTATTGGACCTTCAGGTACTTATGAGAAGCTCGTAACCATTCAAATTGCGAAGCGTTTAGCGCGCTTAGTAGATAGCCAGCCGGGGATGAGCGCAAAGCTTATTCGTACTGGCGATTATTATCTCAAGTTGAATACGAGAACCGCAAGAGCGCGCGAAAGAAAAGCGGATTTCTTTGTATCTATTCACGCAGATGCTTTCACCAGCCCTCAACCACGCGGAGCGTCGGTCTGGGTGTTATCACTACGCAGAGCTAATTCTGAAATAGGTAAGTGGCTAGAAGACAAAGAAAAACACTCACAATTATTGGGTGGTGCAGCCGATTTAATTAAAGATACGGCCAACGAAAAATATTTAGCCAAAGCGTTACTTGATATGTCGATGGAACATTCGATGAAAACCGGGTTTCAGGTCGCAGAAGAAGTCGTCAAAGAGCTGAAAAAAGTGGCAAAAATGCACAAAAGCAGACCGCAAGCTGCAAACTTTGGGGTACTAAAATCACCAGATATACCTTCGATTCTGGTGGAAACCGGGTTTATTTCAAACCCCAAAGAAGAAAAGCTATTAATGTCTCCGCATTATCAAGAGCGTTTAGCTCGGGCTATTTTTAGTTCGATAAAAGGCTATTATGAGAAAAATCCACCGGATAATTCGCTCTTTGCGCGTATGCAATCCAACAAGCCGGTGACGCATAAAGTAAAAAGTGGCGAATCATTGAGTGTGCTGGCTAGCCGTTATGGCATTACGGTCAGTGAATTGAAAAAAGCAAATAACCTGAAAAACAATACCTTGTTTATTGGGCAAGTCTTAACTATTCCAAAAGCGTAAATGATGACGATAGAAATACTTCCAGCTCGGTTAGCCAACCAAATCGCTGCCGGTGAGGTGGTGGAGCGGCCAGCATCCGTCGTGAAAGAGCTGGTGGAAAACAGTATTGATGCAGGTGCGACGCGCATTCAAATAGACATTGAGCGTGGAGGACACAAGCTTATTCGGATCCGTGATAACGGTATCGGTATTGTTAAAGACGAGCTGATGTTGGCATTGTCTCGCCACGCGACAAGTAAACTGAAAAGTTTAGATGATCTGGAGTGTATTGCTTCGCTTGGCTTTCGAGGTGAGGCGCTGGCATCCATCAGTTCAGTATCGCGACTGACTCTGAGCTCTAAACCTCAAGCGCAAGAAACTGCTTGGCAGGCTTTTGCCGAAGGGCGAGATATGGCTGTGCAGGTTCAACCTACCGCGCACCCAGACGGCACCACGATTGAAGTCAAAGATCTGTTTTTCAACACGCCTGCACGAAGAAAGTTTTTACGCACCGAAAAAACCGAGTTTAGCCATATCGATGAGCTGGTTAAGCGCATTGCATTGAGTCGTTTTGATGTTGCCATCACGCTCACTCATAACCAAAAGGTGGTTCGCCAATATCGCCCTCGCACTATTGATAAAGGTGTTGAGCGAGTTGCGCAAGTTGGTGGTAAAGCATTCTTACAGCAAGCAAGCTTTATCGACTCAGGGCATGAGGGACTGAGGTTATTCGGTTGGGTGTTACCTGCGGGGGTCAACAACGGCACACAATATACCTACGTAAACGGTCGCATGATGCGAGATAAGCTCATCCTGCATGCGATTCGCCAAGCATTTGATGAATCCATCGGGCATGAAGAGCTTCCCGGTTTTGTCATATATCTTGAATTAGACCCGAGACAAGTTGACGTTAATGTCCATCCCGCGAAACACGAAGTTCGCTTTCATCAAGCGCGCTTGGTTCACGACTTTATTGTACAAGCCATAAAGCAGGTCGCGACGGAGCAAATTGATTTACCTTGTGCAAGCGAGACCGAGACTCAAGCACCTGATATCGCATCGCCATTATTTACGCCCCAAGAACAGGTAGATGAAACTTATCATCAAAGTTACCGTTCAACCTTACAGCCCGAAACGCAACCACAGGCCTATTCGGCTCCAAGTACCTTCGGCGAACGCACTGAGGCTTCAAGAGCAGCCTCAGGTGGCGGTCGAAGTAACTATGGCGGTGCAACAGGTGGTGGCAAAAAGCAGGTGAATGTAAACCAGCTCTATCAAGGGCTATCACATCAACAGATGCGGCACTTCGATCAAATTGAAGAAGCTGCATTGCCGTCAAATGAAGTAAGTAGCGTCCCGATATCCGCCAGTAAATCTAGCTGGATGTTGTTGCCGCAAGGCAAAGTCATGCTTGAGCAAGATAATCAATTGTTGTTTGGTGATTGTAGGCAGGGGCTGTTGCCATATTGGCAAATGCAAATTGAGCAAGATGGCACATTGCAAGGCAAAGCGTTGTTGTTACCCGTGCGCATCAAGTTAGATAAAGCCGCACTGGAAGCATTGCAGCAGCGTGAAACTTGGTTGGCAATTTTAGGGTTTGCGATTGAAATTTTTGATGGTCATATTTTAGTTAAAAAGTTGCCAGTGTCACTCTATAGCATAGATGTTGGTGAAATTTCTAAGCAGATGATGGAACCAAGCTCAGATGCTGAACTCCAAGATTGGTTACAGTGGCTAGAAGTCTCAACACCCAGTAGCTATTTCGATAGCCAGCATTTTGATTTAGTTAAAGAAAAATTACTTTCAAAAGCCTCATGTTTGGCTCGTATTCATAAAAGTGCGGTTACAATTGATGCCCAGAAGTTGGTCAGTTTTTTAAGTTCGCAGTAATTCGTGCCTAAGTAGGTATTAATTACCATGTACTATCAGCTATAATACGAGATTAGTGCAGTTTATTAGTAGGTTAGATGTGAACAAGTTACCTGTCATTACCCTAATGGGGCCGACAGCAGCGGGCAAAACCGCATTGGCCATAGAGTTATGCCAAGCGTTAAATACCGAAATCATCAGTGTAGACTCGGCGTTAGTGTACAAAGGGATGGATATCGGTACGGCAAAGCCGAGCGCACAAGAGCAAGCACAGGCACCACATCACCTAATTGATATTATTGATCCTGCACAAAGCTATTCGGTTGCTGAGTTTCGTGCTGATGCTATTAAACTAATTGATGATTTTCATCAGCGTGGCAAGGTGCCAATTTTAGTGGGTGGCACGATGATGTATTTTAAAGGCTTGATTGAAGGCCTGTCGCCATTACCAGAGGCTGATGCTGAAATCAGAGCGGTATTGGAGCGCGAAGCCGAACAAAAGGGTTGGCCTGCGCTGCATCAACAGTTAAAAGAGATTGACTCAGAAGCCGCGGCTAAAATCAGCGAAAACGATTCGCAACGTATCAACCGTGCTTTGGAAGTTTATCGCATTAGTGGTAAAACGATGACTCAATTGCAGCAAAGCAAACAGGATGCATTGCCGTATAAATTTCATCAATTTGCGATTGCACCAAGTGACCGAAAAGTCTTACATGAACGTATAGAGAAAAGATTTGAAATAATGTTGGATGAAGGCTTTAAAAATGAAGTTTTGGCCTTATATCAACGTAAAGATTTACACCCTGATTTGCCTTCTATTCGCTGTGTCGGATATCGGCAAATGTGGGAGTATTTAGCTGGCGAGTGCGATTATAACGAAATGGTTTTCAAAGGCGTCGCAGCGACCAGACAACTGGCGAAGCGGCAATTAACTTGGCTGAGGGGGTGGCAAGATGTGACTTGGCTTGACACCGATAGTCAAGAAAACTTGCAACGTGTTCTAACTTCGCTAAGCTAATAGTAGTTGTTAAATCAGCGTGTTCTGATTAAATCAACGACCTGACATAATAACACCTAAAACGAAGGATAAGAAAATGGCAAAAGGCCAATCTTTACAAGACCCATTTTTGAATGTCTTGCGTCGTGAGCGCATTCCTGTCTCAATTTTTTTAGTGAATGGCATTAAATTACAGGGCAAGATCCAGTCATTTGACCAATTTGTGATTTTGCTTGAAAACACAGTAAACCAAATGGTTTACAAACACGCCATCTCCACTGTGGTTCCAGCTCGTGCGGTTAACTTCCAAAATGCAACCGGAAGTGAAGCGGGCGACCAAGGTGAAGAAGGTAATTATTAATTCTTATTAGTAGGAGCTTAATGCTTGTTTGACCGTTATGAAGCCGGCGAACAGGCAGTCTTGGTTCATATAGAATTTCCTCACGAAGGAGATCGCGAAGATCTACGTGAATTGGAAATGCTAGTTTCTTCTGCTGGTGTTAGTAGTGTGGCGGTTGTGCAAGGCAGCCGTCAAGCACCACATGCAAAGTTGTTTGTCGGAACGGGTAAAGCTGAAGAAATTGCCGAGATTGTCAACATCCACAACGCAGATGTCATCATATTTAACCACCAACTCAGTCCCTCACAAGAGCGCAATTTAGAACGCGTTTGTAAGTGCCGAGTGTTAGATAGGACAACGCTGATCTTAGATATTTTCGCGCAAAGAGCCCGTACCCACGAAGGTAAATTGCAGGTTGAGCTTGCTCAGCTAAGGCATATCTCTACGCGCTTAATTCGAGGGTGGACGCATTTAGAAAGGCAAAAAGGGGGGATCGGCTTACGTGGTCCTGGTGAAACTCAATTAGAAACCGATAGACGGTTACTAAGAGAGCGAATTAAGAGTATTCGTAAACGATTAGACAAGGTAGCCGTTGTGCGTGAGCAAGGGCGTCGAGCGCGTAGTCGTAACGAGATCCCAACTGTTTCTCTTGTAGGCTACACCAATGCGGGTAAATCGACGCTGTTTAACAAAATTACGGATGCGGATGTATATGCTGCGGACCAATTGTTCGCAACGCTTGATCCTACGCTAAGAAAGATCGAAATCGATGATGTTGGCCCCGTTATCTTAGCAGATACAGTAGGTTTTATTCGTCATTTACCTCATGACTTGGTAGCAGCATTTAAGGCGACTTTAACAGAGACTCGTGAGGCGGATTTACAGCTTCATGTCATCGATGTTGCAGATCCGAGAAGAAAAGAAAATATAGAACAGGTACAATTGGTTCTAGAGGAAATTGAAGCCAATGACATTCCTCAACTTTTAGTCTACAACAAAATTGATCTAATGGACGAAGTTGCGCCTAGAATAGATAGGGACGATGAAGGAAAACCGATCAGAGTGTGGTTAAGTGCCCACTCTGGAGAAGGGATTTCGTTGTTATTCGACGCCGTTAAAGAGTTGTTGGCAAAAACCGTTTTCACAGCTGAGCTTGCCGTACCTCCTGCGCTTGGGCGCTTACGAGGTGCACTATTTGAGCTTAATGCCGTGGATGAAAAAGGCTACGACGAGCAAGGCAACTGGCTTGTTTCGGTAAGAATGCCAAAAATCGAATGGGAAAAGCTCAATAAGGAATTCGGGCGAAATCTCAATGATTTGGTTGTTGGTAGTTAAAAATCGTCAATTTCGAGCGTATTTTTATATGAGAGTCGCTCGAATTTTGTTAGATTTAACCTAATTCATTTAAATAACAATGGAGTATAGCTATGGCCTGGAACGAACCGGGTAATAATGGCAATGATAACGATCCGTGGAAAAACCGCGGGGGCGGGATCAAGGCCCACCTGATCTAGATGAAGTATTCCGTAAATTTGGTAATAAATTCGGCGGTATTTTCGGCGGTAAGCCGGGGAAAGGTGGTAATGGCGGATTAGGCGGTGCTGGTTTCGTCTTTATACTTATTATCGCAGCCATCGTATGGGCACTAAGTGGTATTTACACGGTAAAAGAAGCTGAGCGCGGTATCGTGTTGCAATTTGGTAAATTTGACCGTATTGCTGAGCCGGGTCTGCGCTGGAAAGCCACGTTCATCGAGCGTGTTATTCCTGTAGATATTGAAGCGGTGCGTTCATTGTCGGCTTCAGGCTTTATGCTTACGGAAGACGAAAACGTCGTGAGTGTTGAGTTTGAAGTGCAATATCGTGTTGTAGATCCAACGCTTTATCGTTTCAGTGTGACCGATGCTGATCACAGCTTACAACAAGCGCTAGACAGTGCTCTACGTTACGTTGTGGGCCATTCTCGCATGGACCAAGTGTTAACTACGGGTCGTGAAGTGGTTCGTCAGCGCACTTGGGAAGAGCTAAACAGTATTATCGAACCATACAATCTTGGTTTGATTGTTACAGACGTTAACTTTAAGGACTCGCGTCCTCCTTCAGAAGTAAAAGACGCATTTGATGATGCGATTGCTGCACAAGAAGATGAAGAGCGTTTCATTCGTGAAGCAGAAGCTTATGCGAAAGAAATTGAACCGCGTGCGCGTGGTCAAGTGACTCGTATGACGCAAGAAGCAGAAGCTTATCGCGAGCGTATAATCCTTGAATCTCGAGGTGAAGTGGAGCGCTTTGAAAAGTTACTACCAGAATACCAAGCTGCGAAAGAAGTAACGCGTAAACGCTTATATATTGATACAATGGAGCAAGTTTTGGGCCGTAGCTCAAAGGTATTGGTTGATGTTGAAGGTGGTAATAACATGCTGTATCTACCACTTGATAAGATTATGCAATCCCATAACAACGCTTCGTCACCAGTACGTTTGCCAAATCAGAGCGATATTGAGCAGCTTCGTAGAACGATTGAAGGTACTCAACAGCAAAATAGCTCTGTCAATTCAGGCGGTGATAGATTTAATCGCGACAGATTTGGTAACGGGAGATAATCAATATGAAGAATTTTAGTCTACTTCTATTAGTCACTGCCGTGATCATGTCGTTCTCTGGTATCTTTGTAGTAAACGAAGGTCAAAGAGCAATTGTACTGCTATTTAGCAAGGTACAAAAAGACGCGAATGGCGATGCTCTGGTGTATGAACCTGGCCTTCACCTGAAAGTGCCTTTCTTTAGCCAAGTACGTAAATTAGATGCACGGATCCAAACACTTGATGGTCAACCTGATCGCTTTGTAACGAGCGAGAAGAAAGACTTGATCGTGGATTCTTACGTTAAGTGGCGCGTGAATGATTTTAGTGCTTATTACCTACGTGCGCGTGGTGATAAACAGTATGCTGAAACGCTACTTAAGCAAAAGGTGAACAACGGTCTAAGAACAAACTTCGGTTCGCGTACTATTAAAGAAATAGTATCTGGTGAACGTAGCGAGCTAATGGAAGAAGCGTTAGTTCAAGCGTCTGAAAGTGCAACTGAGCTTGGGATTGAAGTACTTGATGTCCGTGTTAAGCAAATTAACCTACCTAACGAAGTAAGTAACTCGATCTACCAGCGTATGCGTGCGGAGCGTCAAGCTGTGGCGAAAGAGCACCGTTCTGAGGGTCAAGAGAAGGCGGAGACCATCCGTGCTAATGTTGATCGTCGAGTGACAGTAATGCTTGCAGATGCTGAGCGTAATGCTCGCGCGGTTCGCGGTCAAGGTGATGCAACGGCGGCAAACATTTACGCTAAAGCATATAATAAAGACCCTGAGTTTTTCGGGTTTGTTCGTTCGCTTGAAGCATATAAAAATACCTTTAAAGATAAGAATGACGTTATGGTGTTATCACCGGATAGCAAGTTCTTTGATTATATGAAGGATGCAAAAGCTCAATAAGATGATGCTTTTGAGATGATTGTAAAACCCCGCCAGCCAGCGGGGTTTTTTATTGGCGCGATATGGCCACAACGTTAGACGATGAAATCCCACGAGTAGCCGCGATCTTTCATGCCGCAAAAAACGCACCGTAGCAGCGGATTTTATGTAGCGGAAAAACACATCGTAGCAGCGACTTTATGTCGCGAAAAAATACATCGTAGCAGCGACTTTATGTCGCGACCAACAATAAAAAAGCGGCCAATAGGCCGCAGTTAGGAAGTGAATTGGTACTAGCCTATTAAAATTACAAAACCTTAAAACACGTACTTCACTGAAAGTTGCAGTCTGTCTAAATCACCTTCAAGGCCACTTTCTGTTTCTCGAGTGCCCATCTTATATTCAGCACCAAAGGTAAGCTTTTTCACGGGTGAATAAAGTAGGTTTGCGCTGTAACTCATACTTGATTTTGTCGGATCGCCAGTTACCGCCAGCAAATCGCTTTCGTTATCAGCATTGAAGAAAGAGTATAAGAATGTTGAACGGAATTGTTCATTCCAGCTATGTTGATAAGCAATAAAGCCCGATGTCGAGTCAATTGCATGTAACGAGTTACCGTCGTATACCGCGCCATTAGCAACGTTTAGGCCTACGTAACGACCAAGCCCTTGACCTTGGGTCAGCATAAATTTCAAATTATTGTCACCGAAATTAACACGACCAGATGCACTGACCCCAAATGAGCTTTCAGACTCATCAGCTCCACCGACTTTATAGGTAATTTGGCGCGCAAGTGCCGCTACCGCAATATGACCCCAATCTGCATTGTGTGTGTACCGTGCAGTGAAATCAGGCATGCTAGCGTCATCAGTGACGACACGGCCACTATCTGCAGTGGTAACTGTGCTTTCAGGGTTTTCAATAGAGAAAGACCAGTTTCCCGTGGTGTATTTAGCCATGGCTTGGCGTACGAAAACGGTGCCTTCAGCTGGACCAACGAAATCTAAAGTCTCTGGTAGCGCACTAACATTTTGGAAGTTTGACCAAGCTTGACCGAACAAGAAGCCTTTGTAGCTCACAAAGGCTTGGCGAATACGAGGTGAGTAGGAGTTACTCACACGCTCATTGCCTCCAGATGTAGAAATAAAGTCTAGCTCGATTTTAGTCTTGATACTGCTGCCATCATCAAGCTTAGTATCGGTCCCGAAGCTAAAGCGAGATTGGCGAGCGTGCATATCAAACACAGCATCGCTATCTGAGTTAACCCCGACAGGAGTCGTACCAGGGACGTAAAAGTCTCGGCCGATATTTTGCGCACCCAGCGCGCCGTCAGAAAAGTCACTCCAAATGGCATCTAGCTTGATATAACCACCATAGCTAACTTTAGTATCGTCAATCTCAGCCGCAGTGGCAGGGAGAGCGCAGAGGCTACTGATAGCAACTGCGAGCAGTTTTTTATTAATGTTATTCGTTGTCATAATCCAGTTCCTCAATAGCTGTGCTTTGCAGTTGGCAGCAGCCGATATTCATATTAATCATCACTAACTGTTGTTTAAGGTTGGTTTTTACTCAATTACCTATTGGTCTATTAGACTAAGGTGGCATACAGTAAATGAGCGGAGGATAACGCGATCATAACGTTTGAATTAGGTACAGTCGGTAAGTTGTATGAAACTTTTACGTTTGCAGCTGTTCTACAACTAAGGTCTAATACTTAAACACCCAAGGCTGGGTGATCCTTAGGAAAAGCGTGTCTAGCAGACCTAGACCTCTAAATATAATGGAGATGACTATGTCACAGAGCATTTATCCAGTTCCTGAAAAAATCAAGAACGCAGCATTAATCAACGACGAGCAATATCAAGAACTATATCAAAAGTCGATTGATGACCCCGCAGAGTTTTGGAAAGAGCACGGTCAACGTTTAGATTGGTTCAAACCTTATAGTAAAGTTAAAAATACCTCATTTGATAAAGGCCATATCAATATTAAATGGTATGAAGACGGCGTACTAAATGCCTCTTATAACTGTATCGATAGACACCTCGAAAAGCGCGCCGATAAAGTTGCGTTGATTTGGGAAGGTGATAACCCAGAACAAACGGAAAATATTACCTACCAACAACTACACGATGAAGTCGCAAAGCTTGCCAATGGCCTCAAGAGCCTAGGAGTTGCAAAGGGTGACCGCGTCGCTATCTACATGCCGATGACTCCACAAGCAATTTATGCCATGCAGGCCTGTGCAAGAATTGGTGCTATCCACTCCGTTGTGTTTGGGGGCTTTTCACCTTCTGCGATTGCAGACCGTATTAAAGATTCTGGCGCCAAAGTGGTCATCACCTCAGATGAAGGTCGTCGCGGTGGTAATTGTGTGCCGCTTAAGGCAAATGTTGATGAAGCGGTAGCGCAAGCAGGCGTCACCACTATCGAGCATGTGGTTGTACATCAATTAACAGGAGGCGATGTTGAATGGAATGCTCACGATGTCTGGTGGCATGAATTAGTTGCTGATAAGCCAGCCGAATGTGAACCTGAAATGATGAATGCGGAAGATCCGCTCTTTATTCTTTATACCTCGGGCTCTACCGGTCAGCCGAAAGGGGTAGTGCATACTACGGGTGGATACCTAGTGTATGCATCAATGACTCATGAGTATGTATTCGATCTTCAAGAAGATGATATTTACTGGTGTAGCGCGGATGTGGGTTGGATCACGGGTCATAGTTATATTGCTTATGGTCCACTAGTAAATGGTTGTACTCAAGTTGTATTCGAAGGCGTGCCGACCTATCCTACGTCTGGTCGCATGGGTGAAATCGTTGATAAACATGGCGTTACTATCCTTTATACTGCGCCTACCGCGATCCGTGCTTTAATGGCAAAAGGTGACGAGCCGACAGCAAGTTCCAAGCGTGATAGTTTACGTATTTTGGGTTCGGTCGGTGAGCCAATTAATCCAGAGGCTTGGTCTTGGTATTATGAGCAAATTGGTAATAGTGACTGTCCTATCGTAGATACTTGGTGGCAAACCGAAACGGGCGGCATCATGATCACGCCACTACCTGGCGCTACTGCACTTAAGCCGGGCTCTGCGACCCGTCCATTCTTTGGTATTGCTCCTGCACTGTTTGACGCGGAAGGTAATACGCTGACAGGCGCGACCGAAGGTAATCTGGTGATTTTGGATAGTTGGCCTTCACAAGCCCGTACGGTTTATGGCGACCATGACCGCTTTGAACAAACGTACTTCTCGGCTTATCCGGGCGTTTATTTTACGGGCGATGGTTGTCGCCGTGATGAAGACGGTTACTACTGGATCACCGGTCGCGTGGATGATGTACTTAACGTTTCAGGTCACCGCCTCGGTACTGCTGAAATCGAAAGTGCGTTAGTCGCTCACGAAGCGGTTGCTGAGGCGGCTGTGGTAGGCTATCCACACGACATTAAAGGTCAAGGGATCTATGTCTATATCACGCCAAATGAAGGGGTAACGGTATCTGACGAGTTAACTAAAGAGGTGAGAAATTGGGTGCGTAAAGAGCTAAGCCCAATTGCAACCCCAGACATGATCCAATGGTCTCCAGGTTTACCTAAAACCCGTTCTGGTAAAATCATGCGCCGGATTTTGCGTAAAATTGCAGCCAATGAGTATCAACAGTTAGGGGATACTTCTACACTTGCCGATCCAAGTGTGGTTGATGAATTAATCGAGAATAGATTGAATCGTTAACTGAATAACTTGAATTGCGACCTAATATAAACATACTATAACGGCTGTTATCTTTACGATAACAGCCGATTTTTTAGGAGCATAGCATGTATCAGTTTTTAATCGCGGATGATCATCCTCTATTTCGAGAGGCGCTTAAGGGGGCTCTAAAAGCGCAGTTTGAAGGACTAGAGGTATTCGAATCTGAAAACTTTGACACTACGCTCTCGGTCTTACAACAACAAGAAGAACTAGACCTACTCCTGCTCGATTTACATATGCCGGGCAATGGTGATTTATATGGACTAATTCGGATCCGTGAGGATCACCCAAGTCTTCCAGTTGTTGTGGTTTCGGGAAGCGAAGACCTTTCTATCATTTCTAAAGTGATGGGATACGGCGCGATGGGTTTTATCCCAAAAGCGGCGTCAGTAGAACAAATTACCGAAGCCATAGAGCAAGTGCTCGAAGGTGACACGTGGTTGCCTGAAGGCATGAAAGACAAAGTGGCTGAACTTGAAGGTGAAGACAAAGAGCTTGCCCAACAAGTGGCCTCGCTCACGCCGCAGCAATATAAAGTGCTACAATATTTACACGAAGGCTTGCTGAATAAGCAAATTGCCTACGAGCTAAATATTTCAGAGGCAACGGTGAAAGCACATATCACCGCTATCTTCAGAAAGTTGGGTGTCTATAATCGTACTCAAGCCGTATTGATTGCTTCAAAACTACAACTAGAACCTATCGAAGCGAGTGACTAATTTCGCATCATTGCTTGCAAGGTGCTTACCTTGCAAGCAATGATGCTTTAGCTTAACTCTTTAAACGCCTGACTTAGTCCCTCTATTGTTAGCGGATACATTCTGTCTTGCATTAATTGATTTATTAGCTCTATCGAATGGTAATAAGACCAATAGCTTTGCGGCTGAGGGTTAAGCCAAGCCACCTTACTAAAGTGATTGGTTAAACGATTCAGCCAAGTAGCACCTGCTTCTTGATTCCAATGCTCTACGCTACCTCCGGGATAGGTGATTTCATAGGGGCCCATTGTCGCGTCACCAACAAATATTAGTCGATAGTCTGAGCCGTATCGATTAATTAGCTGATAAGTATCAAGCAATTCGCTGTCACGACGGTCATTATCGTGCCAAACATGTTCGTACACACAATTATGAAAGTAAAAAAACTCGAGGTGCTTAAATTCACTGTGTGCGGCACTGAAGAGTTGTTCACAAAGCTGGATATGGTCATCCATAGAGCCGCCAATATCAAACAGCATCAATACCTTCACTGAGTTATGTCGCTCAGGAGCCATTTTCACATCCAGCATGCCGCCTTGTCTTGCGGTAGCGCGAATGGTTTCATTAAGATCGAGCTGATCGCTTGCTCCACTGCGCGCAAATTTACGCAATTGCTTGAGTGCAAGCTTAATATTGCGGCTGCTGATGTCGGTATTACTGTCAAGATTGCGATACTGCCGTTTATCCCAGACTTTTACTGCTCTGCGATGGCGATTTCCATCTTGGCCAATGCGGATCCCTTCAGGATTATAGCCGTAAGCGCCAAAAGGCGAAGTGCCTCCTGTACCAACCCATTTATTGCCGCCTGCGTGACGTTTTTGTTGCTCAGCCAAGCGTGCTTTCAACGTTTCAAGGAGCTTATCGAGTCCACCCATGGCGTTAAGTTTGGCTTTTTCTTCTTCAGACAGCGACTTCTCAAACTCTTTACGCAACCAATCCTCAGGCAATTGCTGCTGTTGAAGTTGTGAGAAGAGATCAATTGACTCTATTCCCTCAAAGTAATCAGCAAACGCACGGTCGAATTTATCAAACAAGGTTTCATCTTTCACGAAGATGGTTTTTGCCAAAAAGTAAAAGCCGTCCAGATCGGCAAAGCAAACTTCTTTATCCAGCGCCTCTAAACAGTCTAGTAATTCGCGCAGGCTCGCTTTGATACCGTAACGTCTAAGCGTGAGTACAAAATCGATGAGCATGATCAGCGGCGGCTCATAAAGGCAAGTTTCTCAACCAAAGAAACATCTTGCTCGTTTTTAAGTAGCGCACCAAATAACGGCATTAGGCCACCTTGGTTAGATTTGTCATGCAACGCGTCAGGGGAAATATCTTCCGCTAATAATAGTTTTAGCCAGTCGAGTAATTCACTCGTGCTTGGCTTTTTCTTTAGGTTTGGTGTGTCGCGTAATTGGAAAAAGCTTTCGAGTGCTCGTTGTACTAAATTTGCTTTAATATGTGGAAAATGCACGTCTACAATCTGCTGCATCTCTTCTTTGCTCGGAAAGTCGATGTAGTGAAAAAAGCAGCGGCGTAAAAAGGCATCTGGTAGCTCTTTTTCATTGTTTGAAGTGATAATCACGATGGGGCGCACCTTTGCCTTTATTTGCTCGTTAGTTTCGTAGACATGAAACTCCATTTTATCGAGTTCTAACAGCAGATCATTGGGGAATTCAATATCGGCTTTGTCGATTTCATCAATCAGCAGAACGGGGCGCTTTGTGGCGCTAAATGCCTGCCACAGCTTACCTTTGATGATGTAATTGCCAACGTCATTAACGCGAGGATCGCCAAGTTGACTGTCGCGCAAACGCGAGACCGCATCGTATTCGTACAGGCCTTGCTGGGCTTTGGTTGTTGACTTTATATGCCATTGAATTAGTTCGGTATCTAAACTTTTTGCCAATTCTTCGGCGAGTAAGGTCTTGCCTGTACCAGGTTCACCTTTAATGAGGAGTGGTTTTTCTAAAACGATGGCCGCATTCACGGCCTGTTGTAGTGCAGAGGTAGCAATATATTGATCAGTACCTTTAAACATAATTCAACTTCTTGTGGTCAGATGAGATAGGTTCATCTTGCCACAATCAGCTTTTCGCTGCCAACCCTGCTTCGGTTTCGATTAAGGTGAAGCGAGGCACCGCTTCGCCTTCGACCATAACGTCTTCTAAAAACATTTCAAGTGGTCGAACCCAAAAGCTCATATCTCCATATAAGGTTTGATAAACCACTTGCTTCTCTTGCGTTTCACTGTGCGTTGCCAAAGCATGCACACGATAAAGTTTTCCTTTGTAGTGGCGGTAAATTCCAGGTGTGATATCCACTAATTCAAGCTCCAAAAAATAAAAGCCGTACGTGACGGACTGAAATGTTATAATCCGTGCCATTAAGACTGAAGGTGTTTAAAGATGAATTATATTGCGCTGGACGATTATAAGAAAGCTTGGGTTTTCAAACATAAAGATCTTCCAATCGAAGAATCCGACCTGGCATTGATAAAACCAATGTCAGCGGCGCGCGCTGCGGTGCTTTGGAGCACTATGGTAAGCAACGAAAAAGATCACCCTGATTTCTTTGATAAAACTGACTGGGTTGGTAAAGCGGACTCATGGCAAGAAACCCTCAATTGGGAGCAGCCGTGGGAAGCTGGAGAAGCATTTCCTGAAACTATCGAGCAATTTCTTGATTGGCAAGCTAATACTACCGTGTATTTTTGTCTCTCTCGAGATGATGTGATCGAGACCCGCTTTGACGTGTTTAAGCGATGTTGGCAGAACTTTATGTTTTTGACTGATGGTAGTTTCTTAATAGGAAAAAAACGCAGTTCGGTAGTACAATTTATGGCTGAGGGGCAAGCAAAATTAGGAACCAAGCCGTAAGCAAGTACAACTGAGCAGTTTGCTTTGATTTGAAACATGGCTAGTGTATAAAGGATGTACACCAGTCTACTAAAGTAGATTGCATTGACGGGAGGCGTTTTGGAGCAACAGCAAAATACAATCTGGTATGACGAAGCATCTCGCCTTGTATTTGCCGAGCTTGTAAACGTATTTTATGCCAGAGAGTTGCCGAAACTTGCTGAACTCTCCGATCATACTCGCCTTCAGCGTTTGTTAAACAGCCTGCCGTATTATGTTGAGCGCGCGGCCACACATATTATTCATGGTGATGTCCCGCTTGAGCTAGATAGTTTCAATGGATGTTGGTTAGCAAAGCAAAAATCACAGCCTAAATGTGATGACGCTGCCAACGCAGCATTTTTTACTACTAAGGTGAAAGTGGGGCTGGTGGTTCCCGTGCTATATGCAGACTCGACGGGGACAACCGTGAGGCTCGATAGTGTTGACCAAGTGGGTGAGGCTGACAAATTGCACTGCAACCAATTTGGCTGGTTTAGTGTTAGTGGCAATAGCTTACAAGCAAGTGATGAAGCGCGTGTACAACTGCTAAAACCGACGAAAGCGTTAATGACAGCTGCCTGTTGTGGCCATTCTTGGCACTTTGGCAAGGCGGTAGTACCACGAAGGCTGACGCTAAGGGAAATGCTACTTGCCAGTGCAATTAATTGGCCACAAGTACAAAAAACAAAAACGAGTCAACGATCCTAATCGACTCAAAAAACAGAAGTTTGGATTAAGCAATGCGATTTTTTCAGTTAGCGCTGTTGGTTTTAGCGCTATTTATTCAGTACAGACTTTGGTTCGGCCACAACGGCGTGGAGGACTACACTCGGATAAAATCCGTGGTTAAATCGCACCAAGAAACCAATGCCAACCTCAGTAAACGAAATAAACTATTAAAAGCGGATATCGAAGATTTAAAACTCGGCCTTGAAGGTGTTGAGGAGCGCGCTCGTCATGAGCTTGGCATGATTAAGCCTGGCGAAACTTTTATCCGTGTATTACCGAAAGTACCTCATGAAAAGAAACGATAAACTTGCAGTCGTCATCCCCGCAGCTGGGGTTGGCAGTCGTATGCAGGCGCAGATGCCTAAACAATATATTCCACTATTAGGTAAACCGATCTTAGTACATACACTGGAAAAACTAGCCGGACTTGAGTGCGTCAATCAATTTATGGTCGCCGTTTCCAAAGAAGATGGATATTTTTCATCGGCGTTACTACCTGATAGCCGTTTTAGCTACTGTGAAGGTGGACAAGAACGTGCCGACTCCGTTTTATTGGCGCTAAAAGCGTTAGCACCAAGTTGCCCTGACTGGGTGTTAGTTCATGATGCGGCTCGACCTTTAGTTGCGCTGGACGATATTCATCAGCTGATTTCACAATGTATAGATCAACAGCAAGGTGGCATACTGGCTGCCAAGGTTAAAGATACCATCAAACGCGGTGCGGAGTTGGTACAGGAGACCGTACCTAGAGCGTCGTTATGGCAGGCTTTTACGCCTCAAATGTTTAGGTATGAAGAGTTATTGGCTGCACTGGAGCTTGGACTTTCTCAAGGTGCAAATATCACAGATGAAGCATCAGCGATGGAATTACAAAATCAGCCAGTCCAACTCATTGCCGCGCGTACAGATAACATTAAGATCACAACGCCGGAGGATTTACCTCTGGCGGAGTTTATAATTCAACAACAAGGTAAACAGCATGATTAGAATTGGCCACGGATTTGATGTTCATAAATTTGGTGGAGCTGGCCCATTGACGATTTGTGGGGAAAAAATTCCTTACGAACAGGGGTTTATTGCTCACTCCGATGGTGATGTGGCAATTCATGCATTGTGTGATGCCTTGTTGGGAGCGCTTGCGCTGGGAGATATTGGTAAGCACTTTCCTGATACCGCGAGTGAATTTGAAAATATCGACAGTCGTATTTTATTACGCCGCGTGATGGAACAAGTGAAAGCGCTTGGCTATCAAATAGGCAATATCGACATCACGATTGTCGCGCAAGCACCAAAAATGCGACCACATATTGATGCGATGCGCGGTAAAATCGCAAACGACTGTGAAGCGCAGCTGGACCAAGTTAATGTTAAAGCAACCACTACTGAAAAGCTGGGTTTTGAGGGACGTAAGGAAGGGATCTCAAGCCATGCTGTGGTGCTATTGGTAAAAGCATGAAGACACTAAATTATCTTTACGGCAAACCGTTATCTGATGGCGATTATAAGTCACAACCAGAAGACTTTAGAGTCGAAGAAATTTTAGATATTCCTTTTACTGGCGAAGGTGAGCACGTTTGCTTGCAGATCATAAAAAAGGGAGAAAACACTGCATTTGTCGCTAAAAAGCTTGCAGAATTTGCTCAAATTTCACCGCGAGATGTCAGTTATGCAGGAATTAAAGACAGACACGGCGTATGTACGCAGTGGTTTAGTGTGCCGGTGCCAATTAAAAAGTCGGTAGATTTTAGTGCATTAAATAGTGACTCTATTTTTGTGGTGCAACAAATACGGCACAATCGAAAGTTAAAAACAGGCTGTCATAAGGGCAATCGCTTTGCCATTACCCTCAGAAACGTGACTGCTCCACTTGATATTCTGTCGCGTATTAATGCCGTACGCCAAGGGGTTCCTAATTATTTTGGAGAACAACGTTTTGGTCATGATGGCCACAACTTAGCCATGGCAGATAGGTTATTTGACGGCGAAAAGATCCGCGATAAAAAGCTCAGAGGGCTGGTGCTTTCAGCCGCCCGCTCTCATCTGTTTAACGAAGTCGTCAGTCGCCGCGTGGCAGAGCATGGTTTGGCAACGACTTGGCATCGTGAAATCTTTTTACTGAGCGGTAGTAACGCCTTTTTTGATTCAGAAATTGATTGCGAGCTCATCGAACGGTTACTGAATGGCGACATTTTGCTTTCGGCACCATTGGTTGGCAAAGGTGAAAAGGGCTTGTTGCCGCAAGAGCGTGAATGGTTGGCTCCTTTCGCTAAATGGCACGAAGGGTTGGCTGAATTTGGGATGAAAAATGAGCGTAGAGCGCTTAGATTAATACCCGAAGCACTTAAAGTGAGTATGGCTGACAACAGTACGCTCACCCTAGAATTCAGTTTACCAAAAGGAACTTTTGCCACGGCGCTGCTCAGAGAGCTTGTTAATCATAAAGATGCCAGTAAAAAGTTTAATAAACATGAAGAGTCGATACAGCAGTGAGATACTCATTGTCTAACAAGAAAAAGAGGTGAAATATGAAGATCCTATTGAGTAATGACGATGGTGTTCACGCCAAGGGTATTGCTATCTTGTATCAAGCGTTATCACAAATCGCGGACGTAACCGTCATTGGTCCAGATAGAAACTGTAGCGGTGCGAGTAACTCGTTAACCTTATTAAACCCGCTCAGAGCGACTACGCTAGATAATGGTTTTATCTCCGTGAATGGCACGCCCACCGACTGTGTTCACCTTGGAGTGAACAAACTGATGGATGAATTGCCGGATTTAGTCGTTGCAGGGATCAACAATGGCGCTAACCTTGGCGATGATACGCTGTACTCTGGCACTGTTGCGGCGGCCACAGAAGGTCGACATGTGGGCTTGCCTGCGATTGCCGTTTCTCTTTGCTCTAAAAATGAAGCCCACTACGAAACTGCAGCGCATGTCACGGTAGAGATCATTAAAAAGCTTGCAAACCACCCGCTACCAAAAGACCAAATCATTAATATCAACGTCCCTGATATTCCATTAAGTGACTTAAAAGGGATTAAAGTCACTCGACTAGGCTCACGTCATAAAGCGGATACCATGACCGAACAAATCGACCCATGGGGCCGAAGTGTGTACTGGTATGGCACGTTAGGTCATGAAAGTGACGCTGGTGAAGGCACGGATTTTCATGCTGTAAACAATGGTTATGCCGCTATCACACCGCTCAAGGTGGATATGACGGCTTACGAGAGCTTAGATGCTGTGGCGAGCTGGTTATCTTAAGAGGCGTATGTGCTGAATAATTATCAGGGCAGTGCCAACGCGCTGGTGGAACTGCTAACACAGCAAGGCGTAGAAGATAAAATGGTACTCAATGCCATCGCTAACACGCCTAGACACTTGTTTGTCGATGAAGTGCTTAAACATAAGTCATATGAAAATACTGCACTTCCTATCGGTCAAGGGCAAACGATATCACAACCTTTTATCGTCGCAAAAATGACTGAAGTGTTAAAACAAGTGGGTGTTAAAGGGCGCATTTTGGAAGTGGGGACGGGCTCTGGTTATCAGACCGCCATACTGGCACAAGTGTTTGAACAGGTTTTTAGCATCGAGCGGATCAAGTCGCTGCAGTGGCAAGCGCGCAGAAGGCTGCATTTGCTGGATTTATACAATGTTACCATGAAACATGGTGACGGTTGGAAGGGCTGGGCTTCAAAAGCGCCCTTTGCGGGGATCATTGTTACAGCCGCTGCACAATCAGTTCCAGATGATTTGTTGACGCAACTAGAAGATGGCGGTGCCATGGTCATTCCAATTGGGATTGAAGAGCAAATACTCACGTTATTTGTTAAACAAGGTGAGCAGTTTATTCGCCATGCTCTAGCTCCCGTGCGCTTTGTGCCTTTAATCGCTGGCGAAGTCGGTTAATTTGCTGGTTTTAAAAACAACTCCATAAAATATAACTATTTTTCCAGTAGAATGTGAAAACCAAGCAAAATTAAGTTAGATTGATATGATAGTCGTTGATAGTAGCACTGGAAAATATAAGTAATGCGCAAGTCTCAGGTCATCATATCGATTTATTTAAGCGGCCTGCTTGTTGCCTGTTCGTCGAATCATACGCCTGCACCTGTAACAACTTTATACTCTGGTAAGACCACCTCGTCACATAAAATTAATATTAACGGAAGCAGTTACAAAGTAAAAAAAGGCGATACTTTATTTGCAATTGCATTTAGCGCGAACAAAGATGTAAGAACACTTGCGAAAATCAATAAAATTAAGCCTCCGTACACGATCTATCCCAATCAGATCATTCGTCTAGAATATCCCAGAAATAAAAACAAAAAGAACATAAAATACACGAAAGTAAACCACAAGTCTCAGTCTTTAAAACAAAAAAGTAACAAAACCTCCAAAAAAGAGCTTGATAAGCCAAATCAACGAGAGTATGTTCAAAGACAAGCCACACAAAAATCTAGTAGTACCAAGGCTTTGTATAATAATAAGGTACTATGGAAATGGCCTGCTGAAGGCAAGGTGACTCGTCACTTCTCTGTTAAAGAGAATGGTTATAAGGGATTGGAGATCTCAAATAAACTGGGCACTTCAGTTAAGGCTGCTGCTGGCGGTGTAGTTGTATATGCAGGGAGTGCGTTGCGTGGGTATGGCAATTTAATCATTCTGAAACATACAGATGATTATCTAAGTGCGTATGCCCACAACGCTAAGTTACTCGTCAGAGAACAGCAAAAAGTTAAAGTTGGGGAAAAAATTGCCGAAATGGGTAGTACAGATGCTTCTAAGACGGCGCTTAGGTTTGAGATCCGTTTTAAAGGTCAAGCTGTAAACCCGGCAAAATACTTGCCATAAAGTAATGCGAGTACATCGATTGGTTCGAGTACCCTTACTTTTATTCGCTTGGGGAGAATACTTATGGCTCACACTGCAAAATTACCTACAAAATCTACTCCTGAGTTAGACAAGCTCGAAGATGATAATATTGACGAACCGAAAGACGAATTACTTGAAGACCTCGAAGACGACGAAGAAGTTTTTGCCAAAGAAGAAGTGGTTAAAAACTTAGATGCCACTCAACTCTATTTAGGTGAAATTGGATTTTCCCCACTGCTCAGTGCAGAAGAAGAAGTTTACTTTGCGCGTAAAGCGTTAAAGGGATGTGAAGCCTCACGTAAACGGATGATAGAGAGTAACTTGAGATTAGTGGTTAAAATCGCTCGTCGTTATAACAACCGTGGTTTGGCATTACTTGACCTCATTGAAGAAGGTAACTTAGGTCTGATAAGAGCTGTAGAAAAGTTTGATCCGGAACGTGGATTTAGATTTTCTACTTATGCAACTTGGTGGATCCGTCAAACCATCGAACGCGCTATCATGAACCAAACTCGTACCATTCGTTTGCCAATTCATGTTGTCAAAGAGCTCAACGTTTACCTACGTACAGCACGTGAATTGACGCAAAAGTTGGATCATGAACCTACCGCAGAAGAAATCGCTGAATGTCTCGACAAACCTGTCGAAGAGGTCAGCAAGATGCTGCGTCTGAACGAAAAGATCACTTCGGTTGATACGCCTATTGGTGGTGAAAATGACAAAGCACTGCTCGATATAATCGCGGATGAAAAGGGCGGTGGTCCAGAAACCGAAGTGCAGAGCAACGATATTAATAAGCACATTGTTGATTGGCTTGGAGAGTTAAATCCAAAACAGCGAGAAGTGCTAGCGAGACGCTTTGGTCTGCTCGGTTATGAGCCGTCTACGCTTGAAGATGTTGGCCGCGAAATCGGGCTAACGAGAGAGCGTGTAAGGCAAATTCAAGTTGAGGCATTGAGACGCTTGAAGGATATTTTACAACACGAAGGGTTAAGTACCGACAGCCTATTCGAGCAACAGTAATACTTTAATCAGTTAATGAAAAAGCCGCAATATGCGGCTTTTTTAATTTTTGCAGTGGTATAAAACCAACCAAGATAGAAAGCGATTACAAGCTTTCTATCTTTGCTTTTTGTTCAAGTAGCTTCGTTTTTGCATCGCTAAACTCAGCTAATTTTGCTTTCTCTTTAGCAAGTACCGCTTCAGGCGCATTACTTACAAACTTTTCGTTTGCGAGTTTCTTTTCGACCTGCTCAAGACCTTTTTCTGCTTTTTCAAGCTGTTTGGCAATACGTGCAAGTTCAGCTTCTACATCAATCAGACCTGCCATTGGGATCATGATTTCAAGGTCGCCGATAAACGCAGTCGCACAAGCTGGTGCTTCGTCTTTGCTTGCAAGCAAATCTACCGTTTCCAGTTTTGCCAGAGCACTTAAGAAAGCTTGGTTTTCTTCTAGACGACGTTTGTCATCTTCGCTTGCACCAGTAAGTAACACGTTTAGCGGCTTGCTTGGACTGATGTCCATTTCACCACGAATGTTACGGATAGCAATAATAAACTGCTTCACCCACTCAAGGTCTGCCATCGCTTGCGCATCAACTTTGCTTTCGTCGAATACTGGGAACGCTTCAAGCATAATTGTCTTCGCTTCGACACCTGCGATTGGTGCTACACGTTGCCAAATTGTCTCTGTGATATAAGGCATTAGTGGGTGCATCAAACGAAGTAAGCCTTCCAATACGGTGATAAGCGTATGACGTGTACCACGTTGCTGCGCTTCATTGCCTTTAAATAGAATTGGCTTAGTTAGCTCTAGATACCAGTCACAGAATTGGTTCCATGTGAACTCATAAATGGTATTTGCCGCAAGGTCAAAACGATAGTTATCTAAGTGCTCAGAGAACACCTTAACTGTATTTTGGAATTGGCCTAAAATCCAACGATCCGCTAGAGAATACACTTTTTCGTTATCGTTGAAGCCACAGTCTTGTTCTTCTGTGTTCATCAATACATAACGGCTAGCATTCCACAGCTTGTTACAGAAGTTACGGTACCCTTCAAGACGGTTCATATCCCAGTTGATATCACGTCCCGTTGATGCCATTGCTGCAAGAGTGAAACGCAATGCATCAGTACCGTGTGCTTCAATACCATCGACAAATGTTTTGCGCGTATTCTTCTCGATTTTTGCCGCAAGCTGTGGCTGCATCATGTTGCCAGTACGTTTTGTCACTAGGCTCTCAAGATCGATACCGTCAATCATGTCTAGTGGATCTAACACGTTACCTTTTGACTTAGACATCTTATCGCCATTTTCGTCGCGAATAAGGCCAGTCACATAAACGGTCTTAAATGGAACTTGAGGTTTACCATCTTCATCTTTGATGAAATGCATGGTCATCATGATCATGCGAGCTACCCAGAAGAAGATAATATCGAAACCAGTAACTAGGGTATCTGAAGGGTGGAATACCTTTAGATCTTCTGTGTTTTCAGGCCAACCTAACGTTGAGAAAGTCCACAGTGCAGAAGAGAACCAAGTGTCTAGCACGTCTTCATCTTGGGTCAGCGCCACATTTGCATCAAGGTTATGGTTTTGACGAACTTCTGCTTCGTCACGACCAACATATACATTACCTTCGCTGTCATACCATGCCGGGATCCTGTGGCCCCACCAAAGTTGACGGGAAATACACCAGTCTTGAACATCACGCATCCAAGAGAAGTACATGTTCTCGTATTGCTTAGGTACAAATTGAATATCGCCATCTTCTACCGCTTTTACCGCAGGCTCAGCAAGAGGAGCAACGCGAACATACCACTGATCGGTAAGTAGTGGCTCGATTACTACGCCAGAGCGGTCGCCGTAAGGAACGGTTAGACTGTGATCGTCGATTTTCTCAAGTAGACCAAGCTGCTCAAACTCATCAACGATTTGCTTACGCGCATCGAAACGGTCAAGGCCGTGGAAACGCTCTGGAATTGGTGCATCCATCGCTTCAAGTGGCTTACCATCAAAAGTAAAGCACTCACCCGTATTCAGAACTGCCGCGTCTTTGTTGAACACGTTGATCATTGGCAGCTCATGGCGCTTACCAACTTCGTTATCGTTGAAGTCGTGTGCCGGCGTGATTTTTACGCAGCCCGTGCCTTTTTCCATATCTGCATGTTCATCGGCAACGATAGGAATGCGACGGTTGACGATAGGAAGTAGAATTTCTTTACCAATTAAGTCTTGGTAACGTTCATCATCCGGGTTGACTGCAACGCCAGTATCACCAAGCATGGTTTCTGGACGAGTGGTTGCTACGATAATGTAGTCTTTACCATCTTTAGTGGTTACGTCATCCGCAAGTGGATAGCGCAAATTCCACATATGGCCCTGCTTGTCTTTATTCTCAACTTCTAAATCAGAAATTGCAGTGTGTAATTTAGGATCCCAGTTAACTAGACGCTTACCACGGTAAATTAAGTCATCTTGATATAGGCGAACGAATACTTCTTTTACTGCTTCAGACAAGCCGTCATCCATCGTAAAACGTTCTCTATCCCAATCTACAGACGCGCCTAAACGACGTAACTGTTTGGTGATTGTGCCACCTGATTGCTCTTTCCATTCCCAGATTTTATTGATGAATTCGTCACGGCCTAAATCATGGCGTGATTTACCTTCTTCAGCTGCAAGCTTACGCTCAACTACCATCTGAGTGGCGATACCTGCGTGGTCGGTACCCACTTGCCATAGTGTGTTTTTGCCTTTCATGCGCTGATAGCGGATCAAAGTGTCCATGATAGTGTCTTGGAACGCGTGGCCCATGTGTAGACTACCTGTGACATTCGGCGGTGGGATCATAATCGAATATGCGTCACCATTGCCTGATGGCTTAAAGTAGCCATTTGACTCCCAGTCTTGATACAAAGACTGTTCAATATCTTGTGGATTGTAGGTTTTATCCATTACACAGAACCCTAAAAATGCTATTTCTCAATGTCTTCAGTGGAAATTGTTGCGCCAAGTGCACGAAGTTGCTTAAAGCGTTCTCGTGCGGCTTGCTTAGCGCTGGCTTCAACAGGCACAAAATCTATCACCTGTTCAAAGCGACGAATAAAGTCAGGGACGACCCGAGCCAGATTAATCAGCACGGGGCGACGAGCAGCAGGAGGCATAGTGCCAATTTCCACTGGTGCGCCGCCTTTGGGGCCTTCGCCTTGTAAGTTGTGGGGCACAAACCTGTCTGCGTCAAAACACCAAAGGTGCTCATCGAATAAATGAGCGTCGTCAGTATTATCGACGTTAACAAAGATACGGTGTCCAGCTTGATATAAGCTCGCCGCAGTTTGTGCTGCCAGATCAAAATGAGCCGGAACGCTAATCCCCGGCTCATCGTTTTGTTTTAACACGTAAAAGCGCGCTTTGATAGTCATGATAATAATACCAATTGCGAGGAGTACTGAGGTTTGCCACAGGCTCCACAGCTGCTCAATATCTGTAATCTTGTTTACCGTGATAGCGTAGACGAAGAAAATCAGTATGCGCGGCTTAGTTTAAAACTAATTATAGCGCCACTTAAATGCACATAAATAAGCCTGTATTCTGCCATATAAAGGCACCACCATCAATCAAGAACCAGGCGAAGAAGAATAAAATATGGCAAGTGGTGAGAAGTGCTTGAGAGGTTTAATCGCTTGGTAGCCGTGAGCAGACGCGGGATAAACCCGCTGCTACATGTCGCGGGGTAAACCCGCTGCTACATGTCGCGGGGTAAACCCGCTGCTACATGTCGCGGGATAAACCCGCTGCTACATGGCACGGGATAAATCCGATGCTACATGTCGCGGGGTAACCCCGCTGCTACGTGTCGCGGGATAAACCCGCTGCTACGGTTTGGATTAGCCTTTTGTAGCAGCGACTTTATGTCGCGACTTATGCTTGTTAAGTATCGCGACTAGACTATTAGTCTTGCTGCGCGTCCGTGATATTGGCGCGGTTAAGTAAGTATTGCATCAGCATAGGCACAGGACGACCTGTAGCGCCTTTGTTCTTGCCGCTGCGCCATGCTGTACCTGCGATGTCTAAATGCGCCCAGTTGTACTTTTTAGTAAATTTAGACAAGAAACACGCGGCTGTAATTGTGCCAGCTGCGCGACCACCTAAGTTCGTAAAGTCTGCAAATGGGCTCTCAAGTTGTTCTTGATAATCATCCCAAAGCGGTAGTTGCCACGCTCTGTCGCCGCTTTGCTCTGACGCTTTTAGCAAATCATGGGCAAGCGGGTTATGGTTCGATAATAAACCTGTTGCATGGCTACCAAGCGCAACAATACATGCCCCCGTTAAAGTCGCAACATCAACAACGGTTTCAGGCTCGAATGCTTCAACGTAAGTTAGTGCATCGCACAGTACTAAGCGGCCTTCGGCATCTGTATTGAGTACTTCAACGGTTTGGCCCGACATAGTGGTTAAAATATCGCCCGGACGGTAAGCATCGCCTCCAGGCATATTTTCGCAGCCAGCTAAAACGCCAATCACGTTAAGTGGCAGTTGCATTTGTACGACAGCTCGCATTAAGCCAAGCACGCCCGCGGCTCCGCCCATGTCGTATTTCATTTCATCCATCGCTTCGCTAGGTTTGATAGAAATACCACCTGAGTCAAATGTTAAGCCTTTACCCACAAACACGATTGGTGCTTGGCCTTCGTCACCACCGTTATAGTGGATAACTGACATCACTGATTCGTTGCGACTGCCACGGCCAACCGCTAGGTATGAGTGCATACCCAGCTCTTCCATTTCTTGTTCGCCAACAAGGTTAACGGTAACGTTATCAAAGTCTTCAACCAACTGTTGTGCTTGCTCGCCCAAATAACGAGGGTTGCAGATGTTTGGCGGCATATTAGCAACGTCTTTACACAGCTTACTACCTGCTGCGATAGCAAGACCGTGCTCAATCGCGCTTTCACCGATTGTTAATTCACGACGCGTTGGTACGTTAAAGACGATTTTACGTAGCGGGCGTCTAGCCTCACTCTTTTTGCTTTTTAGTTGATTAAAGGTATACAGGCAATCTTGCGTGGTTTCGACCGCTTGGCGAACTTTCCAGTAAGTATCACGGCCCTTAACATGTTGCTCGGTCAGAAAACATACCGCTTCCATTGAGCCAGTTTCATTTAACGTATTGATGGTCTTAGAGATGATTTGTTTGTATTGTTTATCGTCGAGCTCTCTTTCCTTACCACAACCCACCAACAAAACGCGTTCGCTGAGTACATTTGGTACATGATGAAGAAGTAGAACTTGTCCTGGTTTGCCTTCAAGATCACCACGTCTAAGTAAATTTGAGATATAGCCTTCGCTTATTTTATCCAGCTGTTCACCAATTGGTGAGAGACGGCGTGGCTCGTATACACCTACAACAATACATGCGCTACGCTGTTTCTCTGGACTACCACTTTTAACGCTGAATTCCATTGCGACTCCTGAGTCTTTGTCATGTCATTTTGAACTTTTTATGCCAGCACACTTTCCTACATTAAAGTCATGAATATGCTTTAACCTTAGGTAGGATATTCCGGCGCATTGACATATAATAAAGTGACTAAAATAATCAGTTTACTCAATTTTTCCCACTATTCCAGTGAAACAAGACGTTTTATAGGGACGAACATTGCTTATTTTCCGCTATTTAACGGGTGAAGTACTAAAATCTCAGGTTGCGGTTTTTCTCACCTTAATGACAATATTTTTGTCACAAAAGTTTGTACTCATTCTGAGCTCAGCGTCTGAAGGGAGTATACCGGGTAAGTTAGTACTTGCTATGCTTGCGTTGAAACTGCCACAGTTGGCCGGATATATTTTACCGCTTAGTCTCTTTCTAGGGATCATTTTAGCCTATAGTCGCATCTACGCCGACAGTGAAATGACGGTACTGCGCGCTTGCGGGGTCAGTGAGTGGTATGTGGTTAGGGTGACTTTAGTCTCTAGTGTGTTTTTTGCATTACTGGCCGCTTGTGTGAGTATGTATATTGCACCTTGGGCGAGCGAAAAAGAGTACCAATTAAGAGAGCAAGCCGATGCGGAGTCGGGGCTTTCTACTCTCAGAGCCGGTAGGTTTCAGCAAACGGGCAATGAAAAAGCGGTGGTATTTGTTCACGGCATTAGCGAACAAGGCCGTGAATTAGACAAAGTGTTTGTCGCGCAATTGCCCGAGAAGGACTCAAATCAAGCCGCTCGTCTAGTGTATGCGCAAAAAGGTGAAGTGATTGAGCTTGATAGTGGTGAGCAGCAACTACTCCTTCATGAAGGTAAGCGTTACGAGACTGATGGCTTCAGCCAAGCACTTAATCGCACTGAATTTGGTACTTATCAAGTGCAAATTAAAGAACAAGAAATTGAACACCAGCGCCGTAAATTAGAGGCTATTCCAAGCTTACAGTTACTTGAAATGGATACGCCAGAAGCAAAAGCGCAATTTCAGTTGCGATTGTCGGTGCCTATTTCCATTTTGTTACTCACTCTATTGGCTGTGCCTCTGAGTGTGGTTAACCCAAGACAAGGCAAATTCGCTAAGCTCGTGCCAGCAATTACCCTGTATTTGGGTTATTTCATTTTACTCAATGCAGGCAAGTTTTTGTTAGCTGAAGAAAAAGTACCAGCCTCAGTCGGTCTCTGGTGGATCCACTTAAGTGTGCTCTTTATTGGCGTTTATTTAATTGCGAAAGGAAGACCTTTTGGTGTGTGGGTTCGCTCGGTATTTATGAAACGGGAGACGACGGTATGATGAAGACGCTAGATTGGTATTTAGGGCGTAGCATCTTACAAACCACAGGTTTCGCGCTATTAGTTTTTGTTGGGATCAATACGCTTATTAAGTTTATTGAGCAACTGCGCTCGGTTGGTCGTGGCAGCTATGATTTACTCGGTGCCATGCTCTATACCATTTACAGCATGCCAAGCGATATCGTGGTATTTTTCCCGATGGCTGCGCTGATAGGTGGCCTGATTGGGCTTGGTGCACTTGCCTCAAGCAGTGAACTAATTGTGATGCAAGCGGCTGGGTGGTCGCGTTTTCAAATTATTATGTCGGTGATGAAAACGGCAGTGGTGCTTGCACTACTGATGATGGCGCTTGGGGAGTGGGGCGCACCAAAAGCGGAGCAAACCGCAAAACGGTTAAAAAACGAAGCAATTTATGGCGGTGAAGTCTATAGCGCTCAGCGTGGTGTTTGGGCGAAAGATGGCGGCAATTTTATTAACATTGGTAATGTTGAAAAAAACGGTAAGCTTAAAGATATCGCGATTTATTATTTCGATGATTCACTAACACTGGCAAAAATAGTACGTGCTCAGTCGGCGCAAAGTATGTCTAACGGCTGGCAATTGCAAGACGTGGAAGAAGTACATATCGATCAACAGCAAATTACAACGCATTATTCAAAATCAATGCTCTACGAGTCTGAATTAAGCGAAGACAGATTGGGTGTCGTGTCGGTAGAGCCTGATGCTTTGTCTTTTACGGGGTTATGGTCATTTCTCGCTTATCTAAAGCAAAATGAGCAAGATTCAAGTAGCTATGAACTCGCGCTGTGGCGTAAGGTGATGCAGCCGCTGACGATTGGGGTTATGCTACTAGTGGCTTTGTCATTTATCTTCGGGCCACTGAGGACGGTGAGTATGGGCGCGCGGATTATTATGGGCGTGGTAACAGGCTTAGCCTTCCACCTGAGTAATGAAATTTTTGGCCCTATTGTGATGGTATATCAAGTTCCACCGGTGGTTGGCGCGTTAATGCCAAGCTTGTTATTTATTGGATTGGCTATCCATCTGCTGAAGAAACAAAATTAACGTTTTGAATTAAATAAAGAAATAGGCCTCATGTTGAGGCCTATATTTTTTATGGACATGGCTAATGGAATAGGCTGCTATTTGAAACTTAGATTAATCTAAGCTGTTATAAACCTTTTTATTTTCCTCTTTGCTGAGTACTACCACTTCAGTGCCACACAGCATATCCTGGAGCGATCTTTTCTTTTTAAAGTCTAACAACACTATCAGATTACCCAGCCCAAGTAGTGCGCATAGGCTACGAGCGATTGCTTTTGGCCAAGTTAACAGCGCTCCGTCGGGGTTTTGCACTTTTAGGCGCCATGCGCGCATGCCGATAGTTTGACCGCTCTTAGTCCAAAAATAGGCAAAAAACAGCACTGAAACCAACACTAATAAAGTGGCTCTAAGTGTATATAAAATGGGATCCGCTTGGATCAGCGCCGATACGTCTTCATGATTACCAAGCGTGAGCACGTTAAATGAAATTAAGGCATTGATAGTTAGTAAAAATAACACGGTAGTCAGCATTGCGAACGCGACGACCACTAAGCTGTCGTATATAAGTGAAGCCAAGCGACGGCTGAAATTCGCTGGAGCAAAATGTGACATAACAACTCTCATAATTACAAGGTTGCGGGGTATTTTACACATAAACCGATAAAACGTTTACTGAATTACGTTAACTAATGGATTAGTAATGCCTTGTCTTTATAGCTTTGACATGAATAAAGTTGAATTTAGAGCAATATTTAACTGATTGTGTGCAAATAACAAGCAGTTAACGCCTTATTGCAAAAAAATTACTTGCCGTTCTTAATCGCCTTTGTATAATGCAAAGCATAGAGACGAAGGCAAATAAAAAAAGCCTGAGCTCAAAGTGGTTTTTCTTTATTTTCTCTTGTTTTAGAAGATGAAAGAAAAATTATGCCAGTGTGATGGAATTGGTAGACATGACGGATTCAAAATCCGTTGCCTTCGGGCGTGGCGGTTCAAGTCCGCCCACTGGTACCACTTTTTATAACCCTTGCTTTTTAGCAAGGGTTTTTTTATGCCTCGAATTGTAGGTCGAGATTTATCTCGACTAAATTGGCTTTATCTCAATGGATTGGTTTATCTCTACAGACCGTTCTTGCGAAACTGGACTTGGACGCCACGCGGGTGGCGCTAATACAGGTTAAGAGCCCGCCCACTGGTACCACTTTTTATAACCCTAACCAATTGGTTGGTTTTTTTTATGCCTCGAATTGTACGTCGAGATTTATCTCGACGAACGAATTGGTCTTATCTCGACGAATTAATTTAAGCGCCACATCACCGGTGCTATTCGCCGCTACAAATCAAGCTGTCTCCACGATTCAACCCATTTTTCTAAACAGACAGTTACTTCCCCACAAAACTGGCGGTTTTCGGTAAATTGCCTATGCTTTTGTAATTAAATTGGTTTATTGTAGATTTAAGCAGCTAAATTTTACTGGGCAAGAGAGGCGATGAAGGTAACTGTAGAAAAGCAAACCATAGTGCTGTTATCGTTGTTTACCATCGTGTTCTGGAGTTTGACTTTCTACGCGGTAAAGCTTATTTCTCACTCTATTGTGGTTCAGGAAGTAAGCGAAAGAACCGAAACGGTAAGGTCTAACATTTCACTTGTCCGCGCTAAAATTGAAAACGCCATATTTATGGATACTTATCTGGCTGAGAGTTTAGCGACCTTTGTTACAATCGATCCTAACTTTGCAATTGAGCATTGGTCTCATGTGGTTGCTAAAGCCGTTGAAAAGTCGACGCTGATTCGCCATGTCGGTCTCGCACCAAATAATATCATTAGTCATGTCTATCCAGTTGAAGGGAACCGAGCGGCTATCGGTTTCGATTTTCGCACTAACCCTGAACAATTTCGCACTGTTGAAATTGCAAGAACCTCTCAAAAGGTATTTATCGCCGGTCCATTACAACTAGTGCAAGGCGGAGAAGCCTTGATAGCGAGGTTTCCTGTGTTTTCAGATTATCCGAGGAATGAAAACTACTGGGGCGCGATTAGTGTGGTTCTAGATTATCAGAAGCTGCTTGAATACAGTGGCATTAACGAATTGGACAGTGCCACTTTAGCGATTCGAGGTCGAGATGGACTCGGTGAACAGGGAGATGTCTTTTATGGCTCTGCTACCTTGTTTGAAACACCAGATTTAGTCATCCCAATCAATTTACCATCTGGTGAATGGCAGCTTGTGGCTGATTATCAAATTGACGAGAGCACTTATGCAAAAGCAAGACAACAAGCACAGATTTTGGTTACTGCTGTTGCCTCAATATTGTTTCTCTCGTTATTAGTACTCTATCGAGCATATCACTTAGCACATACCGCCTCGTTGCAAGATGATTTAACTAAGTTGCCCAACCGTCGCTATGCGATTAGACAGCTCAATACGTTACTTGGTCGTTCAGAGCAACCGTCATTTGTGCTGCTTAACCTCGATCTAAATAATTTTAAACAAGTAAACGATAAGTTTGGTCATGAAGTGGGAGATAAGCTGTTACTCCATGTCTCGTCAATTTTGATGAACTCAGTGCGTGTGTATGATTTTATCGCGCGATTGGGGGGGGACGAGTTTGTTATTATTTTGCACAGAGTTTCAGAGGACGCTTTGGTTAACTCAATTATAAAAAATATTAAGGAGCAGGTTGAAAAGCAACCGCTACAAGTTGATAGACACACTATTCAAACGACGGTGAGCGTTGGTTATGCTTTTCCTTCAGCAAATCAAGATAGTGTTTCGGAACTCATGGCTCGCGCTGATCACAACATGTATTACGATAAAAACCTGTCGCATCGACAACAAAAAGAAAGTGAGGTTTTGGAAACAAATCAGGAAACCCAATAGAACTATACTAAGCTTACAGAGTATCAATTAAGTGAGAATGTGCCGTGCAGCTAAAGCAGTCAGTTCTATTTTTCAAAATTGCCGCGTTGACTTCTGCGATTGTGATCATTTTTGTCAGCTGGTTTTTGTATTACGAAGTGAGTCGTAGTGCCCGCCTTACCGCACAACTTACTCAGCTGCAAACCGCTCTACAACGAACCATAGATCAAGAAGAGCATATTCTTGTTCGAGCACAAAAAGATGATGTTTCTGCCATCCCGCAATTAAAGTACAGCTATCAGGATAGCTTTAGTAGCTTGCTTAATTCTATGGCCAATGAAGAGGCCTTGCTGCCTTTGCTATTACAACTCGATGAACTGTCAAAAACCTACTTTAGTAAACTAGACGAACTTATCCGTTTGCATGAGCAACTCGGCTATGACGAAAATGCAGGTATTTATGGTGAGTTCAGACGTAGCGCCCATGCTTTGCAGGAGCGAATTTCTGGTAAGGCTATGCCTCAGTTGGAAATTGCCATATTGGAATTAAGGCGTCGAGAAAAAGACTTTTTGTTAAGAGCTGACTTAAGTTATTTACAGCAGCATGAGCAACTTGTCATGCATGCTGAGCAACTAATCAAAGACAGTGCGCTTAGTGAAGAGATAAGCAACTTGCTTAAACGTTATGAAGCGGGTTTTGCAAGCTATGTTGCTATTTTGCGAAAGCTAGGTTTGCACGATGGTGAAGGCGTACGCGCGGAGCTATTCACCGAGAAGCAAAAATTAAGAAGCCAGTTTGAACTGGTATCAATCCGTACCCAAGCCGTTACGCAAGAACGTAAAGAAAGTATCATTTTATATGGCCTCATTTTAATTGTACTGATGAATATTGCTGTGCTTATCTTACTGAATTATCAAAATAGCAAAGTCACACGGCATATACTGGCTATTAATAAAGTACTCGTAAAAGTTGCTAAGCTTGAAGACTTTAGCTTAAGGGTGAATATTGACGGTAACGATGAGATTGCACAAATTGCTCATCAACTCGATGACCTATTAGCATTTATTGAAACCTTGCTTGCGCGCCTAAGCGCAGCGCAGCAACGTTTGATTGAAGAAGCCAAAATGGCGAGCTTAGGAAATATGGTGAGTGGCTTTGCTCATGAGCTTAATACGCCGCTTGGTGTTGCTATTACCAGTCAATCGCATTTAAAAGAGCAAGTCGCGACACTAAAATCGCAACTTGAACTTGGGAAGTTACAGCGGCAAACCTTGACGACACTAATTACTGAGGCAGAAGCCGCGCTATATTTATTAGAAAACAACCTCCACCGTACAGCCTCGTTAGTAGATGATTTTAAGCTAGTGGCAGTGAATCGAGAGTTTGAAGAAAAGAGTACGTTCAACCTTAAGCATTTAGTTAAAAATGTCTTTGATTGCTACCAATCAGAATTAAACCAAGAAGACTATGCCATTGAACTCGAAATCCCCGAAAACTTAACTTTAATAAGCTATCCGTCGGTGTTTAGCCAAGTTGTTGGGTACAGTATTAACAACTGCATCAAGCACGCCAAGATTGACGGGCAAAAGCTCAATATTGTGGTATCTACCGTGTTAATTAATGACTATATCCATTTTTATTTTAAAGATGATGGTGCCGGTATAGATAAAGAGCTATTGCCTGCTATATTTGAGCCTTTCGTTACTTCAAAGCGTTTTTCGGGGGGACAGGACTTGGCTTGAGTATTGTATATAACTTAGTAACACAGAAGTTGAAGGGCGAAATCAAAATGCAAAGCCCTGCGCATGGCGGTGCCTGCTTGCATATTATTTTAACTGGAACAGAGTTTAATTTTATAGAAGAGTGAGTAACCTGAGCGCGGGATAACAACTCGCGCTCTAGCGGCCGTTATTTCTTATACCGATTTGCTTATCTGAATACAGCTTATGTAAGGTAAATAAAGTAAAAAAGCCAGCATGACTGATCGTGCTGGCTTTTATTCGGTTCATTGGCAGTAGGAGTTAGCCTTTTTTGCTCGCGACCCACTCATCAACAAATGATTCAAGCACGTTTAGTGGAACTGGGCCATTTTTCAGTACGATGTCGTGGAACTCACGAATATCAAACTTATCGCCTAGTTCTTTCTTAGCGGCTTCACGAAGTTCTAGGATCTTCAACATCCCCACTTTGTACGCAGTGGCTTGTGAAGGCATAACAATATGGCGCTCTACCATCTTCACTGCGTCTGACTTAGCATTTGGTGTGTTGTTTACGTAGTAATCAATACCTTCTTGACGTGTCCACTTCATTGCGTGGATCCCAGTATCTACCACTAAGCGGCATGCACGCCATAATTCCATCGCTAAGCGACCAAAGTCTGAATAGGGGTCTTCGTATAAACCCATTTCTTTTGGTACAAGTTCAGAATATAAGCCCCAGCCTTCGATGTATGCAGTGTAGCCACCAAACTTACGGAATTTAGGCATATCTTCTAGCTCTTGAGCAATCGCGATCTGCATGTGGTGACCTGGAATACCTTCGTGATAAGCCAAGGCTTCCATTTGGTAAGTTGGCATCGCTTCCATGTCGTAAAGGTTTGCATAGTAAACACCAGGACGTGAGCCGTCAGGCGCGGGTTGCTGGTAGAAAGCTTTACCTGCAGATTTTTCGCGGAATGCCTCTACGCGTTTTACTATCATGTCCGCTTTTGGCTTAACGATAAACAGCTCATCCAAGCGTGACTTCATATTATCGATCATCGCTTTGGCTTCGGCTAAATATTGTGCCTTACCAGCTTCTGTATTTGGAAGGTAAAACTGTTTGTCGGTTTTCATGAACTCCATAAAGGCTTTTAAATCGCCTTTGAAGCCCACTTTCTCTTTGATTGCTCGCATTTCGTCATGAATACGCGCCACTTCAGATAAACCGATTTCGTGAATTTCTTCAGCGCTTAACGATGTGGTTGTCGTACGTGCTAGGGCGTTATTATAAAATTTTTCGCCGTTAGGGAATTTCCACGCACCGTCACGTTTGTCTGCTTTTTTCTCAAGTTTATGTAGGTAACCAATCAACTTGTTATAAGCAGGCTTTACTGCTGTTGTTAGCGCATCTGTTGCTTCTTTTACCAGCGCTGATTTCTCGTCTTCACTGACTTCAAGTGTTGCTACTTTGCGTTTGAAGTCAGCCAGTAACGTTGAGTCGTCACCCGCAGCAAATGGCGCACCTTTGATGATATTTTCACTTGATTCAATGACGTGAGGGAAAACGAATTTTGGTGCAATAATACCTTTATCTGCACGCGCTTTTAAGTCAACGATGAGCTGATCAAATACAGCCGGTACACCGTTTAAGCGTGAAATATACGCTTTGGCATCTTTGACATCGGTAATTTGGTGCTGGTTGATTAAAAATGCAGGCACCATTGAGTGTGTACCATACATCTGATTTACCGGATATGAGTGATAACGCCATTTAAAATCTGCAATGGTGTTTTCAAGACCTTGCTTGAATAAGTCGTAGCTCACTTGCGTATTGGCATCTAGCTTATTTCGATCAATTGCATTAAGCGCAGTTAAGTCTTGTTTCGTCAGTTCAAGATCTTCAAGTTGGCGCGCTTCGCTGCCGTCATCCCACTTGTCGTAGTCTTGTTTGATACCCATATAAGTTTGGTAAACTGGGCTACGCATTACGCCACGGGTAAACGACGCTTCAAAAAGTGCGTTTGCCTTTTCTACTTCACTTTTTACGACTTGTTGTTCAGCTTTTGGAGCAGGTGCTGGAGAGTGTGTGGTTTGTTGACAGCCAGCAAAAAGCGCGACGCTTACCGCTGCTGCTAAAATGGTTAATTTACGCATTTTATACCCTTTTATTATATGTTGCCGAATGGCGGTTTTCATGCGGGTTGCAGTGAATATCACCCGCATAATTTCTATATTAAACAAATAACTCTAGCAGATCGTTGAGGTATCGGTGGCCTTTATTTGTAACTAGCCATGAATCGTTGGTTTCCTCAATCAAACCCTTATCTACGGCCTCAGCAATTTGCGTTGCAATAGCGCTAAGTTCAAGACCAGTGTAGTCAATAAACTGTTGTTTTGATGCGGCAGTTTTTAAACGGAACACATTCATAAAAAACTCAAATGGTCTGTCATCGCTTGCAACATGCCACTGCTCATACAAATAGGGTTTACTCAGATCCATATAGCCACGAGGGTGTTTTACCTTTACGGTTCTTAAGATCTGTTGCTGCTCAGGCAAAGTGATTTTGCCATGCGCACCACAGCCGATCCCAAGATAATCGCCAAATTGCCAATAATTCAAGTTATGTCGACATTGAAATCCCGCTTTGGCATAGCCTGAGATCTCATATTGCTGGTAGCCGTGCTCCGCAAGTAATGCCTGACCTTGTTCTTGGATGTCCCACAGTGTTTCATCCTCAGGTAAACCCGGAGGCTTAGAGGCAAACTGCGTATTTGGCTCAATGGTTAATTGATACCAAGAAAGGTGTGGCGGTGCCATTGCAATGGCTTTTTCTAAATCACTTAAGGCGTCGCTAACCGATTGATTAGGAAGACCATGCATCAAATCAAGATTAAAGCTATTTAACCCTGCTTGATGGGCTTCTTGTGCGGCGTTGAGCGCTTCTTGTTCGCCATGAATACGACCAAGTTGAGTAAGCTTTTCCTGTTGTAAGCTTTGCACACCTATCGAAATACGATTGATGCCAGCCGCAACATAATGCTTAAAACGATCGGTCTCAACTGTGCCTGGATTCGCTTCTAAAGTGACTTCAATGTCATCCTCAAAACCAATTAGCGCCTCAATTTCACTGAGTAAATAGCGGTACGCTTCACCTGAAAGCAGACTAGGGGTGCCACCGCCAATAAAAATACTACTGAGTTTACGGCCCTGAACATAGTGAAGATCGGCTTTGATATCGTTGAGCAAATGTTGAATATATTCCGTTTCAGGGATATCGCCCTTTTTACCATGGCTGTTGAAATCACAGTAAGGACACTTTTGCACGCACCAAGGTACGTGCACATAAAGACTTAATGGAGGTAGTTTCACGCGAGGCCTTGAAAGTGACTGACGAGTTGTTTAAGTGCCTGTCCTCTATGGCTGATTGCGTTTTTTTCTTCCTTGGTTAGCTCTGCTGATGTGCAGTCTAAACCTTGTACCTTAAAGATTGGGTCGTAACCAAACCCTTCTCGGCCTTGTTGCGTTGTGGTGATTTCACCTTCCCAACTTGCCTGACAAATAATCGGCGTTGGGTCGTCAGCGTGGCGCATATAAACTAGAACACACCAAAAACGGGCGCTGCGCTCAGTTTGTTCACCAAGCGCTGCGAGTAAGTGATCAATATTTTTTTGGTCGTCGGCGTTTGCGCCAGCATAACGCGCTGAATATACTCCAGGTGCGCCGTTTAACGCGTCTACCTCAAGGCCTGAGTCATCGGCAATGGCAGGCAAGCCAGAAACCTTAGCTGCATGACGTGCCTTGATAATGGCGTTTTCCACAAAGGTCGTGCCGGTTTCTGCAACCTCTGGCACCTTGAAATCACTTTGCGGTAATACCTCAATGTCATACTGATTTAGCATCGCGCTAAGCTCTTTGACTTTACCTTGGTTACCCGTGGCAAGTACCACTTTATTTGACATATTTTCTCTACTCTACATAAAACTTTTGTGAGAACGTGAGTTTGCGGCTTTGCTTACCTTCACTGATCTCAATGTCGAAACGAAAAATATCTTCATCGTCGTAATCTAATTGGGCAAGATAGTATATTGCCTCACCTTCTACGACTTCTTTAAACTCTAGCTGTACGGTTTTACCAAGTAAGTTTTTGGCGCTACCTGCAACGCGTGCCTTAACTGCTGGTTTTCCTGGCTTGTCGGCCAAGACCGAGATATTCACAATCGCTTTGTTACCACTACGAATTAAGCCATACGCTTTTGCAATTGTGGGCTGAACAAAGGTAGACGGGAAGGCGATATAATGCACTTCCCAAGGACCTAAGTCTTTAAATTGGCCGCCTTGTTCATCTTGAGCGAATACGCCCGGTGCAAGCAGCATTATTAACACAATAATAAATGGTTTCATTGGGATGCTCCTATCTCAGTAAATCCATCATTAGAATCTGCAAAAATTGCATGCCGATAATTAGGACTAAAATAGATAAGTCCAGTCCGCCTAGCGGTGGGATCACTTTACGAATAGGTCTTAGCATCGGCTCTGTTAATTGCTCGAACACGGCGGCGACTGGATTGTAGCCTTGCGCTACCCAACTTAAAATGGCACGAATAATAAGGATCCAGAACACCAGACTAAATGCTTCTTTTACTACCGTAATAGCGCCACCAATCAGCGCGCCTAAAGCGTCAAAGTAACCACCGAATAACGCCATCAGCGTCGCCATTTTGGCAAAACCAATCATGAATGCCAGCACCAAAGAGGCAAGATCTAAACCGCCCACACCCGGAATGATTTTTCTCAGCGGGTTCACGGCAAAAGAGGTTGCTTTAACAACCGCTTGGCTTAGCGGGTTATAAAAGTCCGCTTTGACAAGCTGCAACCAGAATCGTAGTAATACGACCATTAAAAATAGATCAAATACGATCCCGACTAAAAATTGCATGGCATTCATTGGTCACCTTTAGATTTCTTTTTCCATTGCTTCAGCGCGCGCGATACATGCATCCATCGCGTCCGCTACGGTTTTTGGTAATTGCTGTGCTTTTAAATACTCAACGGCTGCGTGGGTTGTGCCACCTTTAGAGGTGACGTTAGCGCGTAGCTGAGCAATGCTAATTTCAGGTTGCGATAATGCCATTTCAGCCGCGCCTAGCGCAGTTTGCTGCACAAGCTTTCTGGCTTCCTCAGGACTAAAACCTAGGGCTTTAGCCTTTTCTTCAATGGCTTCCATAAATAAGAAGAAATACGCTGGAGACGAACCTGTTACCGCAATAACGTCGTTGATTTTCGACTCTTCATCAAGCCACAGGGCAATACCTGTGGATGAAAATACTTGCTCAACATAGTCTTTTTCTTCATCGCTGATGTCGACGCCATACAAGCCAGACACACCGCGTCCAAGCAACGATGGCGTGTTAGGCATACAGCGCACCATTTTTACCGGTTGGCCGAGCATTTCTCTCAGTCGTGCAACGGTAATTCCGGCGGCGACAGAGATAAACAGTTTATTGCTAATATCAATATCTGCATCTTGAAAGGTCTGACACAGCTCGGCCATCATCTGTGGTTTTACAGACAAGACAATGACGTCAGCCGCGGCGACTGCTTCTAGATTATCTTGTGTTGTTTTTACCGATAATTGCTCTGCGACTTTGGCAAGTTTCTCTGCATTGCGGTTGGTGGCAATAATAGACTGCGCGTCAAAGCCACTTTTGATCATGCCACCGATAATGGCATAGCTCATATTTCCCGTTCCAATAAATGCAATTGTCTTGTTTGACATTGTGTTATTCACCTCACTGTCGTTTGCCAAAAATATCAGTACCAATGCGAACCATAGTGGAACCTGCTGCAATCGCAGTGTCTAAATCGCCACTCATTCCCATCGATAAGGTATCTAGCTGTTGATATTGGTCCTTTAGTCTATCAAAGCAAGCGCGCATTTGCTGGAAATATTGTAATTGCTTTTGTTTATCATCGGTTTGCTCAGTGATAGTCATCAAGCCACGAAGCTCCAATTGACGACAGTCATTAATAAACTGCGCGAGCGTATCAACCTCATTGGGATGACAACCTGATTTGTTGTCATCACCGCTAATATTGACCTGCAATAGCACCTTAAGTGGCTTCAAGTTTGTTGGTCTTTGCTCATTTAGCCTGCGTGCGATTTTCTCTCTATCCACGCTTTGTACCCAATGAAAGTTTTCGGCGACTAATCTTGATTTATTGGACTGGATTGGACCAATAAAGTGCCATTCAAGCGCTTTGTTTTGTTTAAAATAGGCAACTTTATCAACCGCTTCTTGTACGTAAGATTCACCGAATTGGGTTTGACCTGCCGCAATTGCAGCCTCAATATCGGCGATAGGTTTGGTTTTAGAAACCGCGAGTAATTGTACTGTTTCGCTGAATTGACAGTTTTGTTTGGCTTTTTCTATCCTGCCGTAGGCGTTATCTAAGCGTTCTGCTATTGTAACCATATAGTACTAGTGCTCATTGTGGAGTTATAAATGGATATTACAGAATTATTGGCTTTTAGTGTTCAACACAAAGCATCTGACCTACACCTTTCTTCGGGTGTTTCCCCTATGATCCGCGTTGACGGGGACGTACGTCGGGTGAATATCCCGCCGTTAGAAGCAAAAGACGTCAGCAGCCTCATCTACGATATTATGAATGATAATCAACGTCGTGACTATGAGCAAAACCTTGAGGTAGATTTCTCGTTCGAAGTGCCAAATCTGGCGCGTTTTCGTGTTAACGCCTTTAATTCAAATCGTGGTCCTGCTGCGGTGTTCCGTACCATTCCAAATCAAGTGCTGAGCTTAGATGATTTGGGGGCACCAGACATTTTTACCAAAATTTCCGACAACCCACGTGGTTTAGTATTGGTAACCGGCCCGACAGGTTCTGGTAAATCAACCACGCTGGCTGCGATGGTGGATTATATTAATAACAACAAACATCACCATATTCTAACCATCGAAGACCCGATAGAATTTGTTCACGACAACAAGCAAAGCCTTATTAACCAACGTGAAGTACATAGAGACACACACAGCTTTAACGCGGCGCTGAGAAGTGCACTCCGTGAAGACCCTGACGTTATTTTAGTTGGTGAATTACGTGATCTTGAGACCATTCGTTTAGCGCTAACTGCCGCGGAAACAGGCCACTTAGTATTTGGTACTTTGCATACTACCTCAGCACCAAAAACCATCGACCGTATTGTGGATGTGTTCCCAGGTGAAGAAAAAGACATGGTGCGTTCTATGCTGTCAGAGTCGCTACAAGCGGTGATTTCACAAACGTTGGTGAAAAAAGTTGGCGGCGGGCGCATAGCAGCGCATGAAATCATGCTCGGGATCCCTGCTATTCGTAACCTTATTCGTGAAGACAAGATTGCACAGATGTATTCGGCAATTCAAACCGGTGCAATGCACGGTATGCAGACCATGGATCAATGCCTTACAAATTTATTAAACCGTGGTTTGATCACACAGCAAGATGCGCGTGCAAAAGCGCACGATAAAAATCAGTTTAATAGCGGCTATTAGGTAGTGGTGTAGCGATGAATATAGAACCGTTTTTGCAAACGATGGCCAATCAGCAAGCATCCGACTTATTCGTTTCGGCAGGGCTTGCGGTGAGCGCCAAAATCGATGGCGAACTTAGAGCCTTAAGTGAAGAAAGACTGGATGCCGCGCAGTCACTGAATCTTGTTACCTCGATTATGAGCGACAAGCAAAAGCAAGAATTCTTTGACACTAAAGAGTGCAACTTTGCGATTGCCAATGATATCGGGCGTTTTCGTATTTCAGCATTTTGGCAACGGGATTGTGCGGGCATGGTTATTCGCCGTATCGTTACCGCTATTCCAGATGTTAATGAGCTAGGTTTGCCGTCGGTACTGACCGATGTGATCATGTCCAAACGTGGCTTGGTGTTATTTGTGGGTGGTACGGGCACGGGTAAGTCAACCTCGCTTGCTGCGCTGCTCGGTTATCGCAATCGTAACCAACGTGGCCATATTTTGACCATTGAAGATCCCATCGAATTTGTGCATCAACACCAAAAAAGCATCATTACTCAGCGTGAAGTGGGCATTGATACTGACAGTTTTGAATCTGCCTTAAAAAGTTCATTACGCCAAGCGCCAGATGTTATTTTAATTGGTGAAATTCGCTCGCAAGAAACCATGGAGTATGCACTGAGTTTTGCTGAAACGGGGCATTTATGCGTTGCAACTTTACATGCCAATAATGCTAACCAAGCCATCGACCGTATCATGCACTTAGTCCCTAAAGAAAAGCACGATAAATTGAAGTACGATTTGGCGCTGAACTTGCGCGCTATTGTGGCGCAACAACTAGTGCCTTCTTCAAAAGGCGAAGGTCGAGAGGCGGCCATTGAAGTGTTACTGAACTCCCCACTCGTTGCCGAGCTTATTAAAAAAGGCGATATTGGCTCGATTAAAGAGGCAATGGCAAAATCGAAAGACATGGGCATGCAAACCTTTGATCAAGCGTTGTTTGAGCTTTATAAGCAGCAGCGGATCAACTATGCCGACGCACTACATCATGCTGACTCGCCAAACGATCTGCGCTTGATGATCAAGCTGCAAAATAATGAACAAAAAGGTGCGGGCTTCCTACAAGGGGTTACGGTAGATGGGTTGGATTCGAAGAACTAAACGCAGCTACCTATTTTTCACTTTCGTGCTGAGCTTTGCTGGTGTACTTAATGCCAGCGAAGCACTTAATGTTTTTATTAGAGATGATGTCCTCGCAGATTATCAACGTTTTGTTGGTGAGCGCGACGTCACAAAAATTACCGATTTTAGTGGCCAGTATTTACGCCGTGATGTTGTCGATATGGTGATAGCACAGCAAGCCTTGCAAAAAGGTGGCTTCGACAAAGCATTTATTTTTACGCCAGGTTTTGTCAGTTTTCGTGAATCCAATTTGCTTGAAAAAGGGGAACAACTACTTCACTTTGATAGTTATTGGAAAGCAGACCTTGAAAATAAAGGTCGGCTGCTTTTCATCAGTGAGCCCGTTATTCAAAAAGGTCAGTATTTTGCTGGTATTTATCACGGGATAGATAATCAAAAAGTAAAGCAGCTAAAAGCGGAGCAAGGGCTCACTCAGTTAACTTCGGTATCCAACCCTAAATGGCAGACCGACTGGCAAACCTTGGAGTCACTTCCGCTTAAACAACTTCATGCTGAACCAGATTGGATGTCACAAGCGCGTATGGTGAGCAAAGGTTGGGTCGACTTTATGTTGATGCCGCTTATGCCGAAGCTAGATAATCGCTTTGTTTTGGAAGATGTTGAGCTCATTGCTAATGAGCATCTAGTCGTGCTGTTAAACGACAGCAGACATTTTGCGGTGTCTCGGCTTCACCCAGAAGGTGAACGAGCGTTTGCTGCATTACAAAAAGGCCTTGCAATACTACGTGAGCAAGGCCGGATCACTAGCGCGTATCAGCAAGCAGGGTTAATACCTGATTTGAAGAAGTACCAAGTCGTAAACCCCGTACAGGAGCTTCGCTAGTCATTTATACGCCTACTCGCGGCTAGAGTTGCTTTGCTAGCTGTACAAAAACGGCGATTTCACCATAGTGTTTAGAGGAATAAGAGTTGCCTTACTGGTGGTGATTGAAAGCGTTGAGAGTCCGTTAAATATGATGGACTTTTATAGTTAGCCGTACCTTTAATATCAGTACTGAATTTTTGATATTAAAGGTCGGCGCTAGATTGATATTTTTAGTGTGTTATCGCTACACCGTGTATAAATATCAATTCACTTGGTGGAAAATAAAGCTCAACAGGCCCAAGAGTTAGGCAGGCTATTCCCACATTGCCTCAAAGTAGCTTTCGAGAATGATACAAGCGGACATGCCGTCTACCTTACCTTTTGCGAGGTTCTTATAGCCACCTTGTTCAAATAAGCGTGCTCTGGCGTCAGCTGTCGTCAAGCGCTCATCTTGTGTTTCTACCGGCAACCGGAAGTGGTTATGCAGGCGGTTGGCAAACTTTTTTGCCCTGAATGTTAAATCTTGATTGGTACCATCCATATTCAGTGGTAAGCCAACCACCAATAAATCAGGTTGCCATTCGTTAATAAATACGGCGATGTCATCCCAATTTGGAATGCCATCATTTGCCTTTACGGCACCTAAACTTGATGCGGTTGCGGTGATTTCTTGGCCGATAGCCAAGCCGATACTTTTAGTGCCAAAGTCAAACCCGATGACGCTACGTTTACCTTTAGGCGCTTTTTCTTTTTTGTTTTCCATGAATACTTCGTTTATTAACCTAAGCTCAAAATGACAGGCTAGTTACGCATGACCTGCTTGCGAGCTTAATTGTGCAACGTCGAAACCAAGCATTTGCACTGCTTTTTCCCAACGCTTTTCGGGTGGCGTATTAAATATGATTTCGGGGTCAGCCTCGACGACTAACCAAGTGTTTTCTTTCAGTTCTTTCTCTAGCTGACCACTTACCCATCCAGCATAGCCCAAGGTGATGATAAATCCTTCGGGAGAGTGTGATGACGTTAAAGAGGCTAAAACATCTTTTGATGTGGTGATCATAATTTCGGAACTAAGCTCTTGGCTTGAGGCGTAACCAAACTTTGGCGTATGTAATACAAAGCCTCTGTCGGTATGAACAGGCCCACCTGCGTAGATATTTACCTTAGCCGCTTGGCTAGATTTGTCGTTATCGATATCAATTTGATCAAGCAATTCGCCCACGGTGATATCGATAGGGTGGTTTACCACCAACCCCATCGCGCCATCTTCGCTGTGTTCACAAAGATAGGTTACCGTATGATTGAAAAAAGGGTCGTCCATGCTGGGCATTGCCACTAAAAAGTGATTAGCGAGTGATTTCATAACCAGACCCCCTTAATGGTTAGTTTTTAGTATGGTCGAGTTTTCGCTCGATCGCATCATAAAACTTATCCATAATTGAAATGTCATACGCCGCTTCAATTTCTTTTACGCAAGTTGGTGCGGTGACGTTGATTTCGGTGAGCTTATCGCCAATGATATCTAGGCCAACGAATATTAGGCCCTTTGCCTTTAACGTTGGAGCAATGGCTTCGGCAATTTTACGGTCCGATTCGCTAATAGGTCTTGCTTCACCACGGCCGCCTGCTGCGAGATTACCACGAGTTTCACCGCCTTGTGGAATGCGAGCCAAGCAGTACGGCATCACTTCACCATCTACCACTAACACGCGCTTATCACCGTCTTTAATGGCTGGAATATAGTTTTGCGCCATCGCATAGCGAGAACCATGCTCGGTAAGTGTTTCGCAGATCACGCCAATATTTGCATCATCTTGTTTCACTCTAAAAATAGACGCGCCGCCCATCCCATCTAAAGGCTTAAGAATGATATCGCCATGTTTAGCTAAAAACTCGCGAATTTGTGATTGATTACGCGTAACTAAAGTATCTGGAGTATGTTCACTAAACCACGCAGTAAAGAGCTTTTCATTGGCGTCGCGCAGGCTTTGTGGTTTATTTACTACAAGCGATCCCGCAAGTTCAGCGCGCTCAAGAATATAAGTGGCGTAAATATATTCAGTGTCAAAAGGCGGATCTTTACGCATTAAAATAACGTCAAGGTCGCCTAAGTCGATTTCTTGTTTCTCAGCTAGTTCATACCAATGGGAAGTATCGTCAAATACCTTCGCTTTTGCTGCGGTCGCTTTGGCAACGCCTTGGTACAAGAAAAGGTCGTTCATTTCCATGTAATACAATTCATAGCCGCGCTGCTGTGCCGCCAGCATCATGGCAAACCCGGTGTCTTTTTTAATGTTAAAGCCACTGATTGGATCGGAAATGATCCCTAATTTAATCGTCATAGACGCTCCCATTGCGCTTGCTGAGTTTACCCATGATATGGGGGTTGCTCTGTGTATTTAAAGTGCTAAATCGCCAAATTGCAGCTGTAGTGCGCTCAGTACCGTGAGAGCTGCGGTTTCTGTACGTAGTACACGTGGGCCTAAACGGACATCCACAAACCGCTGTTGAGCGGTGGCGTCTAGCTCTTCATCGGTAAAGCCGCCCTCAGGGCCCACTAAAAAGCGGATCCCAGACTGGGTATACGGCAGTGTTTTTATTGAATGTTCGGCGCGAGGGTGTAGTGTGATTTTTAACTCGTCGCTTTGCTGTGCCAGCCACTCAGACAACTCCATCGGCGGGTGAATAACTGTGATGGTATTACGTCCAGATTGCTCGGCCGCGGCAATTGCTATCTTTTGCCATTGCTGATGTTTTTTTGCTAGGCGCTCACCACTTAATTTAACGCCGCAGCGTGTGGTAAACAAAGGGGTGATTTCGCTCACGCCCAGCTCTACCGACTTTTGAATAGTGAAGTCCATTTTATCACCGCGAGAAATCCCTTGCCCAAGATGTATGGCTAGTGGAGATTCTACATTTTTGTCTTCAAATGATTCAGGTACAGCAATGACTTTCTTTTTCCCAACTTCACTTAATTGACATAGGTACTCGCCGCCTTGTCCGTTGAACAGGCTGACTTTATCTTTGGTTGTCATTCTAAGCACTCGGCCTATATGTCCTGCGGCGTCATCATCCAAAGTAACTGGCACACCAATGGCCAAAGGCGAGTCTTGATAAATATGTGGAATACGCATAATTCGATTATTCAGTTGCTGTTTTGTGGCAATGGTAAGCGCTCGCGCACGGTTAGTCTACATCATCCTGCCACTTTAGCTTTACCGCAAAGTAACCCAGTGAGCTTGGCAAGCATCAAGTCAGGGTCGGGGAGGCCCGCGGTATCCGGATGACAAGATAAGTGATTGATTAATGCTTGTGAGTGCTGTTTAGTGATCTGAAAACCTTGCGGGGTTTGTTCGATTAAAAACCGGTGTGGGTGAAGAGAATCAAAAATAAAGCGCTGCTCCTCGGTAGCTAAATGATAGTCCAGAGAATAGAGCAGCACAGCATTAATGTTATGATGACGGTGCAAATAGCTGGCAAGTTCAGAAACGCTGATTTCATTGTCAAAGTCACAATAACAGTAGTCTTTTATTTGCTCTTTAAACATCATCTTGAGCATTTGTTTGGTGTTGTCACCTGCGATAATTATATTACTGGCTTGGCTAGAGCGCACATTTTGCAAATGCTCGACGAGTTCTTGGCTAAAATCCCAATTGCTATCTACCAGTAAAAGTCCATCACTTAAAGCATTCATGCAGTATTGCGTTACACCGAAAACAAGTTAATAAGTAAATAGCCTATTGAGCAGAAAACTGCAAACTCCAAACATGCGATGCCAACGTTATCTTGGTGGTCTACCTCTAGACCAATATTGACCTTAGGTAAGGATAAATGCAGCAATACGTAGCTACCAATGTAAAGAAAAAGCCACATTACACCGCAATGCATGACAACCGAAAACAAGTTTTCTACCACTTTTGCTCCATGGTAGGGAGCGCTGTGCAGCCCCGCATACATGGCTAAAGAGAGGCCGATGGATTTGCCTGCATAACGAATACCAATAGAAGTGTTTCTGAGATTAAAATTTTGCTGTAAAGAAGCCCCTTGATTGAACTTGGCAAAGCGACTTTCTCTGATTTTACTATCTAGCGTATAAAGCAGCTGCAATAGCATAAAGCCGAGGGCTACGACTAATAGATCGCTCCAGCCTTTCGGGTGCACCCAATGATATAAACCAAGCACCAATATGGTGTTACCGAGTAACATGCCGGAGTCCACCATCGCGGCGCAGATATTTTGCTTTAAAATCGCTTCTTCTTCGTCAAACTGATACAGAATCCATTTGCGATGGATCCATTGGCCGAAGTATACAAAGGCAATGATCAACCCTATATGTAAGGCCACTTGCAGAGGGTGTGCCTGCGCCCTCACCACGCCTAAGTCATTGAATAAGTATGCAACACAAATACACAGCATCGTCACTTGACTGGCATAGCTGATCCCAAGTGCAAAGTTGTCACGTTGTGCGAGCTCGTCATCAAGGAGATTGTTGGCGCTACGTTGGATCATTAAGCGCAGCAAAATAGTTAAACCGCAGACAATGACAAAGCAAATCAAAATCGCTAAAAAGTTGATATTGTTTAAAGACAAATAACTCATACTCGGTGTAAGGTTGTGTTTTAGATAGAGTTACTATAACACTGCTCACAAAGAGAGCCAGTCTACCGTGGAGTTTTTTATGTCGGAATTGTTTGTTCAAGCAGCGCTAAATACGCTTGCTCAAGAGCGTTACCAAATGATTTATGGTGATGCGCCGATGGAGCCCAAACTGGCACGGTTACTGGCGCTGAGTGATTTTGCCGAGCGTACGCTTACACGATTTCCTGAGTGGGGAGCTTGGCTGCTCGATGAATCGCAGATGCAAATGCGCGACTGTCCTGATGTGTTTGACTTTTCCGCGCCTTTGGTTGAAGAAAAACAAGCTTGGCAGCAGCTGCGTCACTATCGGTTAAAGTATTGGCTTAAAGTGATGTGGCTGGATTTGGTTGCAGGCAATGAGATTGATGACAGTATTCGCTATATTTCGCAGCTGTCCGATACCTTGATTTCAAATGCGTACCGATGGGCGTACTTAAGCGTAGAAGCGCAATCAGGCTCACCAAAAGATGAGGCTGGTAACTCGATACCTATGACGGTATTAGGCATGGGAAAGCTTGGTGGTAAGGAGCTGAATTTTTCCTCTGATATCGATTTGATCTTTGCCTATCCGAGAAGTGTCGACACATCCGGTGGCCGGCGCAGTATTGAGGCGCAAGTTTTTTACACTAGAGTGGCACAAAAACTTATTTCAGCGCTTAATCAAGTTACCATTGATGGCCAAGTATTCAGAGTCGATATGCGTTTAAGACCATTTGGGGATAGTGGTCCTTTGGTAATGAGCTATGCCGCGATGGAAGATTATTACCAAGATCAAGGTCGAGAATGGGAGCGCTATGCGATGTTAAAGGCGCGGCCAATTGGTGAACCGTCGCCGTATTGGCAAGAGTTTTACGACTTAATTCGGCCGTTCGTCTATCGCCGTTATATCGACTTTTCTGTGATAGATTCACTGCGAAAGATGAAAAATATGATTGCCCAAGAGGTGAGACGCAAAGGCTTAACGAATAACATAAAGCTGGGCGCTGGTGGCATTCGAGAAGTAGAGTTTATTGTGCAGGCTTTGCAACTGATACGCGGCGGTCGCGAAACGCCATTACAAACCCCTTCATTGTTACAGGCATTAGAAGAGCTTGAAGCGCTTGATATTGTCCCTGTCGAGGTCAAAAACCGTCTGCATGAGAACTATTTAGTGCTGCGTAAAGTTGAGCAATATCTACAAGCATTTGACGACAAACAAACGCAAACTTTACCCGACAACAACTTAGATTGTCTGCGCCTGAGCCACTTATTGCAATGTAACGATTACGCCGAAGTTGAGCAAATGCTAAAGGTTGTGACGCAGCATATCCGGGCTGAGTTTAGTCAAGTCATTGGTGAACCGCCTGAAGAAGAATTAGATGAAGACGATAGCGCGGTTTACGCGTGGCAAACGGGAGAAATTGCTCAGCTAGGCCAGTGCCGAGCTGCACCGTGTTTTGAGACTTGGCAAACTGACTTGATGGAGTTTAAACAAGGGCTAAGTAAAAAGCAGGCGGGCACTCGTGGTCGCGATATTCTCGATAAGTTAATGCCAGCCTTGCTACGAGAGCTTAGTAAACAAAACATGGAGCCGGCGCTCGCTCGCGTGCTCAGTGTGATCAATAAAGTAGCGTCTCGTACTGCATATTTGGAGCTACTTTACGAAAATCACGGTGCGTTGACTCAACTTATCAAGCTTTGTTGTCATAGCGCGTGGATTGCTGAGCATATTGCGAAATACCCGATCCTCCTTGATGAGCTTATCGACCCACAAACTCTCTACAAACCTTTGCCATTAACGGCCTATAAAAACGAGATCCAGCAAGCATTTTTACGTATAGATGAGCAAGATGTTGAGCTACAGATGGAAGCGCTGCGACAATTTAAACAAACGCATCAGCTAAAAGTCGCGGCTGCAGACGCCACTGGCGTGTTGGATATTATGAAGGTGAGCGATCATCTAACTGCGCTTGCTGAGGCGATTATCGCAAAAGCCGTCGATATTGCTTGGGGGCATATGGTGGCGCGTTTTGGTGCGCCTGAAGGTGCAACAATAGAAGAAAAAGGCTTTGCTGTAATAGCGTATGGCAAGGCTGGGGGATATGAGCTCGGTTACAACTCAGATCTAGACTTAGTGTTTGTGCATAATCGTGACGGCGAAAGCCAAACTCAGGGTGATAAAGCTATCTCTTCAAGACAGTTTTATATGAAGCTGGCACAGCGTTTAATGCATTTGTTCAATACCAAAACGCTCTCTGGCATGCTTTACGAATTAGATACTCGACTTCGCCCTGAAGGAAACTCGGGCTTACTCGCTATCAATCTAGAAAGCTTTTACCAATACCAGTTAGAGCAAGCTTGGACATGGGAGCATCAGGCGCTAGTGAGAGCTCGTATGGTGTTAGGTGAGTCGAAAATGGCCGCACGATTTGAGGAAATACGTCATGCAATACTAATACAGCAGCGAGACGTGCCTAAATTAGCGGAAGATGTTCGCAATATGCGTGAAAAAATGCGAGCCCACCTTAACCAAGATAGTGACAGTCACTTTGACTTAAAGCAGGGAATTGGCGGCATGACGGATATTGAATTTATCAGTCAGTACATTGTGTTGCGATATAGCAGTCAGTATCCAGCACTTTGTACTTATCCAGATAATATACGTATTTTACAGCAAGCGGGTGAAGTTAAAGTGATTGATAGTGATGAAATGAAGCACTTAATCTCTGCATATTGTGCGTTTAGAGATCAATATCATTTTAATAGCTTAAACCAATTAGGTAGGGTTGTTGGGCGTGAAGCGTTTGATCAACACGCACAACAAGTCACTCAAGTTTGGCAGCGGGTACTTGCTTAACCCGCTAGCTTACGGCAGTTTTCACGTACATAGATTGGTGGGTTTTCGGTGATAACCGCAGCACGCTCTCGCGGGCAGAAAAATGTGTAGACTTGAAATTCAAAGTCGTCGTTTATCGCCGTTCCAACCTGATAGAGTGCAGAAACAAAGTCAGTATCGAGACGGAAGTTATACTTCACCACATAGTCACGCTCTAGATACCAAAACAGTTCCACACCTTCTTCTTTGGCTTGCTTGGTAAGTACATCTTTTAAGGTATCGCCTGTGTCAAAGCGTCTTGGTTGTTTTTCACCGGTCCATTTAGGGTTAGATGGTTTAACTGCGAGCGCTCTTTGTGCTAGCGCATCGTCAAGAGGGTAGGTGGGCTTTCCGAGTGTGATAACATACTTTTCACGATCGGTATCACGATTGCTCATGCTATTTCGAAAGCTTTCGTAAAATTGCGACAGGCCTTGCGCTGCAACATTGGTGGTTTCCCTAAAGTTCATATCTTTAGAGGCACCAAAAAGAAAATAGTAGGCAGCCCAAATGAGTAACACACCTAGTGATAGGTGTTTAGTCCAAAACCAGATTGACGATAATTTATTTTTTTTCTTCTTAGCCATTTCAAACTACTCCAAGACTCTAGGCCCTAATAAAACGAAGGTGCCTTTTCATCAGGTCGCGTTTTAAAGCGACGATGCACCCACATATATTGATCCGGCGCACAATTGATTGCTTGCTCCATTCTCTCGTTGACGCGAGTAACATCTGCAAGATCATTGCCACTTGGGAATGCTTCTAAAATAGGTTGTATATCTAAATGATACATCCCTTTTGCATCTCTCGTACAGTGTAAGCTTAAAGTCTCAGCCTTTTTGCTAGCAGAAAATAATAAAGTACCAGTTGTTGTTGCAGCATCAGGAACCGCAAAGAAAGGGGCAAACTCACAGCGCTTGCGGCCATAATCTTGATCTGGCAAGTAATAACACACGCGTTTGCTTGAGAGTGTTTTCAATAAGCCTTTGACGTCTCGCTTAGTGACTAAATACTCATTTGAGCGTAGTCGCCCACGGGTCATAAAAAACTCCATAAGTGGATTATTGTGTGGGCGATAAAAGCCAACACCTTGCACTTTAGTGCCTAGCACTCGGCTTGCCATCTCAAGATGCAACATATGGGGAACCAGCATAAGTACCCCTTTTCCTTGCTTTTGCACGGCTTCAATATGCTCTAGCCCTTTAATCGAGCCCACCACCTGATTGATGCGCCACTCTGGCCACCACCATGCCATCCCCGTTTCAAGTGTTGCTATGCCGGTATTTTCCATATTTTTTAGTAGCATAGCTTTGTGTTCTGCTTCACTTAGCTGTGGAAAGCAAAGTTTCAAATTGACATCAGCAATATGACGGCGACGTTTCATATATTTATGGACTAGACGTCCAAGGCCTCTACCCAGTGCAAATTGAACACCTTGCGGGAGCCATGAGATTAAATACAGGGCGAAAACACCAAGCCAAGTCAGCCAAAATTTAGGTGCTAAGAATGACCATTTGAAAGGTGAGTGAGTAACCAAAGTAATATACCTAAGACTTAATTGAAGCGGCTAGTTTATCTATATTGCTGTAAAAATACAAAAAGCCAGCATAGCTGGCCTTTTCAGAGGTGATAATCGAAGTACTTAGCCTTCAATCAAACCTTGGTTAATTGCTTCAAGATCGGTACGAGATAGTGTACCTGCTGCTTGTTTTAAGCGTAGCGATGATAGTACGTAGCGATAACGGATATCAGCTAGGTTACGTTTCGCGTTATACAGGTTTTGCGTGCTGACTAGTACGTCAACGATGGTACGAGTACCTACATCAAAACCCGCTTCAGTTGCTTGTAATGCACTTTCTGCTGAAACAACCGCTTGCTCTAGCGCACGGTAAGTTGCAACGTCTGAAACCACTTGGTTATAAGACGTGATCACTGATCGTGTCATGTTACGCATTGCCGCTTCCATATCTTCGCTGCTAGCAACAAAGTTTGCGCGAGCTTGATCTGTTGCTGCAACTGTACGGCCACCTGTGTAAATTGGTACGTCTAACGTTAAGCCTACCGAAGTTCTGTCGCTACGTGGTGCATGTTGTCTACCTGCACTGTCAGCTAAAGAATCAGAGTAAGTAGCGTTTAAGTTTAGTGTTGGGTAATGCCCAGATTGAGCTAAATCAATTTGATCTTTTGCGATGTCTACCGCAGATTTTGCAACTTGAAGGTCTAGATTCTTCGCTTTTGCAATTTCGATAAAATCGTTCGTATTCTGCGTAGGCTTAACTGTTGAGAACTTTTCAGTGTTTAACTTATCTAGCTTAGCGTGGTACTTACCAGTAATCGTACGTAATGTTTCACGTGCTGTTTCAACTGCATTACTTGCTATGATTTCGTCTGCAACTGCACGGTCAAATTGTGCTCTTGCTTCATGCACGTCTGTAATTGCTGTCAAACCTACTTCGTAGCGCTGTTTTGTCTGCTCTAGTTGACGTTCAATAGCGCGCTTCTCGGCTTGTACAAACTCTAGGCTATCTAACGCACTTAGTACATTAAAGTAACCTTCAGCGATACGGACAATCAAAGTTTGCTTTTGCTGCTCATATTGAGTCGATGCTTGCATTGCACGTTTTTCTGCAATTGAAAGACCCTGCCAAGATGCCATATCAAAAATGGTTTGGCTTAGAGAGATTGAACGCTGAAAGGTGTCAGTGTCAGACTCAAACATGGTGTAGCCTGTCGAGTCATTTTGCTGGCTCGATGGACCTTCAGAGTTAACGTCTGTATAACTCATTTGAAAGCCAAGCTGAGGTAGCAATACGCCTAATGCTTGGTCTTGTGCATATTTTTGCGCATCAGCCTGCGCTTTAGCCTTTAATACGGTAGGATCGTTAGCCGTTGCAATGTCGTATACTTGCAGTAGGTCTTCCGCGTGGGACAGGCTGCTTGAAAGTGCGCACGACAACCCAACAACTAATGATAGTAGAGTTTTTTTCATTTTTCGCTCAGTCCTTAGACAATTTTTATACTGTCAGCATGTTACCCTGTTTTTGCGGCCCAATTAAAGACCAAATGCGTAAAACATCGCCAACAAGTGTAACAGAATATATTAATACCACTTGGGTATTGTAAAGTGGAAAAAGTTAAAGGTAAACGACTTCGTTTACTTATTCAGGTATGACCCTACTATAAGGGCGATTGGTTAGCTTTTAAACCGTTGCTATTAAAAAATACAGGATTATTTTATGAAACCTTTGAGTCAGTTCAACAAAGTCGACGTCAATGTTTCTTCAATAGAAACAATCTTCAATGGTTTTTTTACCATTCACAAGTACCAATTTACCCATGCCTTATTTAATGGCGGTGTATCAGAGCTGATAACTCGCGAGATATTAGAGCGTGGTCATGCGGTTGCAATATTGCCGTATGATCCTGTTACAGACAATGTGTTGCTTATTGAGCAAATTCGCATTGGAGCGTTGGCTTCAAGACACTCTCCTTGGCTTTTGGAATGCATTGCAGGGATGGCAGAAGGGAGCGAAGACTATGAGAGTGTTGCAAGAAAAGAAGCCAAAGAAGAAGCTGGACTTGAGCTTGATAAGCTCATTTATATGCGCTCTTATTTATCAAGCCCAGGTGGTACAACAGAGCGACTATATTTGTATCTAGCGCTTGCTGATTTATCTAAAGCGAGTGGGGTTTATGGACTGGCTGAAGAAGGTGAAGATATTAAAGTGCATGTGATGCCACTTGATGAAGCCCTTGCACGTCTTGATAATGAGGAAATCGATAACGCTGCCACTGTTATTAGTCTACAATGGTTGGCATTAAATAAAGCGCGGATATAGAAGCAGTTTAGGAGTCGTATTTTTGTCACAAGTGCTGAGCTCAAAGCAGTATATTCAATCTCTGCCCCGTTACATCACGCTGTGCGAACGTAATTATTTACGGGCGCTAAAATTGCTACCTGAAGAAGTGGTCGGTGAGAGTCGAGTGATTGACTTAGCCTCTGCGCGATACAGTTTGAGCGTAGCTGGAGTCAGTAAATACACAACGGACATTCACATCGAGCAGATGGCGACAGTAAGCGCCCATTTGCCACACTTTTCGTTGTCTGTGCGCCTCTACCATGATGCTAAAGTGGCTGAAGTAATTCACCGTGATTATCATCGTCGAATAAAGCCATCCTATGGTTACCCAAATCCTGATATGCACCAAAAAGATGAAAAGTATCAAATAAATGCGTTTTTAGCTGATTGGCTTATGGTGTGTTTAGAAAAAGGCCGCGTGCATTTAAACTGGGATGTAAACAATGGCTTGGTTTGATCTCGAGCTGCAATTCGATAAAGCGCAAATTCGTATTGGTCATTTTACGGATTGCCATTTGTTTGCCACGCCCTCTGGGGAATATTTTGCGGTAAATACCGCCGCTAACCTTGAACGCACTTTCGCCGCGATGGCAAAAGAGCATTTCGATTGTGTGGTGTTTGGCGGTGATTTAACACAAGATCACAGTGCGGCTTCTTATCATGAGTTTGCTCGTATAGTGAGGGAGAGTGAGTTGCAATGTCCGGTGCTTTGGGTGCCGGGTAACCACGACGAGCTAGCTTTACTCGAAGAAATAAGTGCTGGGCAAATCGTCCGTCATAAATGCATCACAGGTCCGTTTGGGCAGATGTTACTGTTAAACTCAAAGGGTGAAACACCCGCCGGATGGTGTGCTAAGTCACATTTAGGTGCGCTCAAAGACAAGCTTAACAATAATATCAACAACAATACGATTGTTTTTGCTCACCACCATCCTAGGCCGATAGATGGCTATTTAGATAAACATATGCTCGAAAATGGTCCTGCACTGTTAAACCTGTTGGTGGATTCAGAGCAAGTCTTAGGGCTATTTCATGGTCATGTGCATAATGAATATCAACAACAATTTCGCACTTTACCTATCTACGCTACGCCTGCAACATCAATCCAATTTGATAAGCACACAAAGGACTGGTATCAGTCTGATTTGGGTCCCGCTTATCGTGTCATCGTATTTAGTAAAAGCGCTATAACAACAGAGGTAAAATGGCTCGGAAAGTAGTTTATATTCACGGCTTTAATAGCTCTGAGCTATCCTATAAAGCGACGGCGTTTGGTGAATATATGATGGATAAACAAACGCCATACCTTGTCCCAAGACTACATTATGACCCGAGAGTCGCATTGGCACAGTTGGATAGCGTCATTGATTCTGATACTGTGTTATTAGGTAGCTCGTTAGGCGGCTATTACGCCACCTACTTTTCGCAACATCTTGGCTGTAAAGCGGTGGTGATAAACCCTGCAGTTAGGCCTTTTTCATTATTAAATGACTACCTTGGACCACAATACAATCCTTATCAGGACTGTCATTATGAGCTGCAGTATGAACATATTGATGCGTTAAAATCCATGTATGTCGAGCAGCTGAGTAATCCAGAAAACTTGCTATTATTGCAACAAACGGGCGACGAGGTGCTGCCTTTTGCAGAGGCGGTGCGTTATTATAGTCATTGTCGTCAAATTATTGAGTTTGGTGGGGATCATAGCTTTGTTGAATTTCCACGCTATTTTGACACCATCACCAAATTTTTAACTATCAAAAATTAGAATTTATGCACAAAGCTCTGCTCAAAACTGTATGTTGTGCATATACTAGCGGATAAAAAGATAACTAGAACTAGCCTATGAGTCAGCAAAACTATAATGCCGAAGCTATTGAGGTACTCAATGGCTTAGAGCCAGTTAAGCGCCGTCCTGGCATGTATACCGATACCACCAGACCTAATCATTTAGGCCAAGAGGTTATCGATAACAGTGTCGATGAAGCCTTAGCCGGACATGCCACCAAGATTGACGTGATCTTGCATGAAGACAACTCCTTTGAAGTCATCGATGACGGTCGAGGAATGCCTGTGGACATTCACCCAGAAGAGGGCGTGCCTGGGGTTGAATTGATCCTGACCAAACTTCATGCCGGGGGCAAGTTTTCCAATAAAAACTACCAGTTCTCCGGTGGTCTTCATGGGGTGGGTATATCGGTTGTTAATGCGTTGTCGACTCGGGTCGAAATTACCGTTAAACGCGATGCGCAAATCTATGAAATGGCATTTGAAAACGGCGATAAAGTCGAAGACTTAAGAGTGACCGGCAGCGTTGGTAAGCGTAATACCGGCACCTCAGTACACTTTTGGCCCGACGCGAGTTATTTTGACTCAGCTAACTTCTCAATTACTAAGTTAAACCACTTGCTCAAAGCTAAGGCTGTATTGTGTCCAGGGCTTAGAATTCGTTTCGTAAATAAACAGACGAAAGAAACGCAAGAATGGCACTACGAGGCAGGTCTTGAGGATTACCTAAAAGACAGCGCTGAAGGCTACGAAGTGCTGCCGAAATCCCCATTTACAGGCAGTTTCAGTGGCTCAACCGAAGGGGTTGATTGGGCGCTTCATTGGTTGCCTGAGGGCGGGGAATCCATCGCTGAAAGCTACGTAAACCTTATTCCAACGGCACAAGGCGGAACCCATGTAAATGGGTTACGCCAGGGCTTACTTGAAGCGATGCGTGAGTTTTGTGAATTCAGAAACCTGATCCCGCGTGGCGTGAAACTGACGCCTGATGATGTTTGGGACCGCTGTAGTTATGTCTTGTCGGTTAAAATGCAAGACCCACAATTTGCCGGTCAAACCAAAGAAAAGCTGTCATCACGTTCGTGCGCTACCTTTGTGTCTGGCATTGTCAAAGACGCCTTTAGTTTATGGTTAAACGAACACACTGAAACTGCAGAGTTACTTGCTGAGCTGTGTATTAGCAATGCGCAAAAGCGTTTGCGTGCTGCGAAAAAAGTGGTTCGTAAAAAAGTCACTTCGGGTCCTGCTTTACCGGGTAAATTAACCGATTGTTCTGGAAGTGAAACTGAACGCTCAGAAATCTTTTTGGTGGAAGGGGACTCAGCAGGTGGCTCAGCAAAACAAGCACGAGACCGTGAGTTTCAAGCAATCATGCCGCTGCGCGGTAAAATCCTAAATACCTGGGAAGTGGAATCTGGACAGATCTTAGCCTCGCAAGAAGTACATGATATTTCTGTTGCCTTAGGTATTGACCCAGACTCTGAAGATTTATCAGGCCTGCGCTATGGCAAAGTATGTATCCTCGCGGATGCGGATTCTGACGGACTTCACATTGCAACTTTATTATGCGCACTCTTTGTGAAGCACTTCCCAGAGCTTGTTCGTAAGGGCCACGTTTTTGTTGCCATGCCGCCGCTATTTCGCATTGATGTTGGTAAAGAAGTTTACTACGCCCTTGATGAAGATGAGAAAAAGGGCATTTTAGACCGTATCGAGGCCGAAAAGAAACGCGGTAAAGTCAACGTACAGCGCTTTAAAGGGTTGGGTGAAATGAACCCGTTGCAATTGCGTGAAACCACTATGGATCCAAATACTAGACGTTTAGTTCAGCTGACATTAGATGAGCCTGAACAAACCCTCGAAATGATGGATATGCTGTTAGCTAAAAAGCGCTCTAGCGACCGTAAAATTTGGCTTGAGCAGCACGGAGATAAGGCAGAGGTTTAACATGAAAATACATAGTAAATTGACCACGGTAGCGACGACGCTGGCAGTAGCGTTATTAAGCTCACCTGCGCTGGCAAATGATATGCTTTCGCGCCTTTCAGTACCTAAAGGGTATGAGCTGAGCTATTTTGCGAAAGATGTTGAAAATGCGAGACAAATGGCGGTGGGCAAAGATGGCACTGTGTATGTTGGCTCTCGTAAAGCGGGTAAAGTTCACGCACTCATTGACAACAACCGTGATGGCGTAGCCGACAAGAAAATCTTGGTTGCAGAAGGGCTGAATATGCCCTCCGGTATCGCCCTAAAAGACGGTGACTTATATGTTGCTGAAGTTGAGCGTATTGTGCGTTTTAAGCAAATCGCAAAAAACCTCAAGGCACCGGTAAAAGAAGTGGTGTTCGATGATTTGCCTGACAAACGTCACCACGGCTGGAAGTACCTGACAGTATCGCCGGAAGGCGAACTGATCATTCCAGTTGGCGTGCCTTGTAATATTTGTGCCGAAGACCCTAAGTTTGGCCGTATATTTTCACTAAATCTTGAGACGAAAAAGCTTTCGACGATTGCCAAAGGCGTGCGTAACTCAGTGGGTTTTGATTATCACCCAGTAACTGGAAAGTTATGGTTCAGCGACAACGGTCGTGACATGATGGGAGATGACATTCCACCATGTGAAATCAACCGTGTTGACGAAATTGGTCAGCATTTTGGCTTCCCCTATGTTCATGGCGGCAGCGTGCTAGACCCTGAATTTGGCGAGGGTAAATCGGTGACTGACTACGCCATGCCAGCACTTGCACTACAAGCGCACGTTGCACCGCTGGGCATTCACTTTTACCGTGGCGAGCAATTTCCAAAGGCAATGAAGCATCAGCTTTTTGTTGCTGAACATGGTTCTTGGAACCGCAGCAAAAAAGTGGGCTATCGAGTAATGCGAGCAAATGTGCAAGATGGCCAAATTAGAGGCTATGAACCTTTCCTTACCGGCTTTATGGAAAACGAAACAACCCATGGTCGACCAGCCGCAATTGCAGAACTCGACGACGGTAGCCTGCTCGTTTCCGATGATTACGCCAATGCGATATATCGCATCAGCTACAACAACAAGTAAGGTGTAACATGACAGATCCTCAAGCCTTGTCCTTGCAAGGCATTGAACAACTTCCGATGGGGCGTTTTACTGAAGATGCCTATCTGAACTATTCCATGTATGTGATCATGGATAGGGCGTTACCACATATTGGTGACGGCCTGAAGCCTGTACAACGTCGTATTGTATATGCGATGAGTGAGCTGGGCTTATCTGCTCAAGCAAAATACAAAAAATCTGCCCGTACCGTTGGTGACGTATTGGGTAAATATCACCCTCATGGCGACAGTGCTTGTTATGAGGCCATGGTACTCATGGCGCAGCCGTTTTCTTATCGCTATCCGCTGGTGGATGGCCAAGGTAACTGGGGTGCTGCGGATGATCCTAAATCATTTGCTGCGATGCGTTATACTGAGGCGCGTTTATCTAAGTTCTCAGAAGTACTGCTGAAAGAGCTTGGCCAAGGTACGGTCGATTGGACCGCTAACTTTGATGGCACCTTAGATGAGCCGCAAGTGTTACCCGCGCGTTTACCACATATCTTGCTGAATGGGGTGACGGGTATTGCGGTGGGGATGGCAACCGATATTCCGCCGCATAACGTACGTGAAGTTGCTGAAGCTTGTTGTTTGTTATTGGATAAGCCTAAAACCGAACTAGAAGAAATTCTAGAATTGGTCAAAGCGCCAGACTATCCAACCGATGCGGAAATCATTACGCCGCAAGAAGAGATCAAAAAGCTTTACACCACAGGTCGTGGCTCAATCAAGATGCGTGCTGTGTACACCGAAGAGCAAGGCGAAGTGGTGATCACCGCGTTGCCACATCAATGTTCGGGTGCCAAGGTGCTAGAGCAGATAGCAGCACAAATGACAGCGAAGAAACTCCCTATGGTAGCGGATTTACGTGACGAATCGGATCATGAAAATCCGACGCGTATCGTCATCGTACCGCGCTCAAATCGAGTTAAGGTCGAGCCATTAATGGCGCACCTATTTGCCACGACGGATCTTGAAAAGAACTACCGTGTTAACATCAATATGATTGGTTTAGACGGGCGTCCACAAGTTAAAGACTTGCGTCAGATTTTATCTGAGTGGTTAGTATTCCGTCGTGAAACGGTGCGTAGACGTTTGCAGTATCGTTTAGACAAAGTGCTTGCGCGTTTGCATATTCTTGAAGGTTTGATGATTGCATTTTTGAATATCGATGAAGTCATCGAAATCATTCGCAACGAAGACAAACCAAAAGAAGAGTTAATAGCGCGTTTTGGTCTTTCAGATAAGCAGGCAGAAGCAATTCTAGACCTGAAATTACGCCACCTTGCAAAGCTTGAAGAAATGAAGATCCGTGGTGAGCAGGATGAGCTTGAAAAAGAGCGTGATGGATTGGAAAAAACCTTAGGCTCTGAGCGTCGTATGTCGACGTTGATGAAAAAAGAAATCCAAGAAGCTGCTGAATTGTATGGCGATGATAGACGCTCACCGGTAGTTGAGCGTGGTGAAGCCAAAGCGCTTAGCGAAAAAGATTTGATCCCATCAGAGTCTGTAACTATTGTGCTATCTGAAAAAGGCTGGGCGCGTTTTGCAAAGGGCCATGATATCGATGCCGAAGGGCTAAGCTACCGCTCAGGAGACTGTTATAAAGCCTCTGCGAAAGGCAAGAGTAATCAGCCTGCGGTGTTCTTAGATACTTCAGGGCGAGCCTTTGCAACCGATGCGCATAGCTTACCTTCAGCCCGGAGTCAGGGTGAACCGATGACGGGACGCTTTAACTTAGCGTCAGGATGTAACTTTGAACATGTGGTCATGGGCGAAGAGAAATCGACTTATCTGATGGCGACCGATGGCGGTTACGGTTTTATCAGTGACTTTGCTGATATGGTGAGCAAAAACAAAAATGGTAAAGCGTTCGTTAGCGTGCCAAAAGGTGCGCATTTGATGGCTCCTATCCAGGTATTTGATGTTGCCACCGATATGTGTATGGCGATTTCGAGCGAAGGCAGAATGCTGCTATTCCCATTACGTGATTTACCTAAGCTTGGTAAAGGTAAGGGGAATAAGATTATCTCTATCCCTAGCGCGAAAGTGCAAAGCCGCGAAGAGTTTGTCAAAGTGTTAGCGGTAGTACCTGAAGGCGTTTCTGTTACCTTACATGCAGGTAAGCGCAAGCTAACCTTAAAGCCGAGTGATTTAGAGCACTATTACGGTGAGCGAGGGCGCAGAGGTAATAAGTTACCGCGCGGATTACAGCGCGTAGATAGCTATGATCTGGAGCACAATGGTGTTGAGACACCAGAAGACAATGACGCCAGCGTAGATACCGAAGAATAACCGATACAGGCCGCCCACCGCGGCCTTATTTTTATCTGTTGAAAACCATCGCGAGGTAAACTCGCTGCCACCAAATTAACCACTCCGTGTAGGTGTCTGTTCACCCATTGAACTTTGCGTAGGAGCCGGTTCACCCGGCGATCCTTAACTTTAGAATATGGCTCCTCAAATCAAAAAATGAAAATAAAAAGACACTATTATTGCAGCATTTTATTGCGCTTTACGTTAAAATATTCGGTTATACCAATCACACAAGTGCCTATGGTTTGCAAACAATTGTAATTGGTATCAATTGGCAGCGCTTGCTGCTTGTCACCATCACACGGGCTTCCTAACGGGGTATTTATGTCAGATAAGTGCTATATCACAGCGCAACAATTGCTAGAAGATTCATTTCGCTTAGCCGCTAAAGTTTATGAAGACGGGTTTAGACCTGACTTTATTATCGGTATTTGGCGTGGTGGTGCGCCTATTGGTATCGCAGTTCAAGAATACTACGATTACAAAGGTATAGAGACTGATCATATCGCAGTACGTACTTCTTCTTACTATGGCATTGGTAAGCAATCTAAAGAAATCAAAGTTCACGGTTTGCATTACATTGTGGAAAATGCAAACGCTGACGATTCATTGCTAATCGTTGATGACGTGTTTGATTCTGGCCGCAGTATCTTTGCGTTGAAAGAAAAGCTTGCAGAGCTAATGCGCTTGAACCTGCCTCGCGATATTCGTGTTGCTTGCCCATACTACAAGCCAGCAAACAAAAAAGTACCAATGACACCAGATTATTTTATTCATGAGTCTGATGAGTGGTTGGTATTCCCTCACGAGCTGTCAGGTTTAACACCGGAAGAATTAGTGGAAGGAAAGTCTGACTTAGCAAATATTAAACACCTATTTGCAAAATAAGTTAATCAGTACTCAAGGGCGAGAAAGTACTCGCCCTAGTTATTCTAACCGCGAAAAATTAAGCTTGCGCGAAGCTATCAACAAAATCCTCAAGCGCGTCAACATCGACTGGCTTTAAGCCTTCACTACTACGTACTATCAAGCCCTTTTCTACCAATTCACTTACCACCCGACGATATGCACGCTCAGTGGTCGCAAATCTTTCGGCTTCAGCACTTACCGTTGAATAGGCACGAAGTAATGTTGGATTCGAATTCTCGGCACGTAATAAGCAGTCTTTAGCAATGTTGTAGCTCAGCGGCAACAGCAACTTGTCTAAGTTTATCTTTTGGTTTTCAGTAAACTTAGCAGCGATGGTTTGCGCGGTATATAGGCTCAGCTCCGGCTGCTCAAGCAGTAATTTTCGCCAATATTTTAGCTCAATGAGGTGATAGGTTACATCGCTCAAGCAAGTCACGGTATAAATACAAGGCTGATGATTCAGCGCTTCGATTTCGCCAATTAGCGTGTTGTTACAGTCCAGTTGTCCGAGTAATAGACGGCGACCGTTACCGACATCATAACTAAAAGACACAGTGCCACTGGTCACCAATATGAGTTTACTCAATGGTTCATCTTGGTGGATCAAGACTTCTTTTTTGCTGTGCTGAAAACTATTACCAGCAAAAGCGAGTAACTGTTCTACCAAATTGGTTGAAAAATGATATTGAAACATCTAGATGGCTCTTCGGACAAATGTCCTATTTATTAAACTATAATGACGTTAGCATGAATTTTTCAGTTTTACGCTAACTCACACCGTTTAAGTAGTATCGGTTTTATCTCAGCGCTGTGGCGAAGAATTTAATAAACGATATTACCATTAAACCCCCACTTCCCGTGTTAGAGCTAATTTATTGGTGCTAATTTCTAGGGGCTTGTGGGTTAGCCTTTTTATTCTGCTCGATACGTAAATTCGAGCATAAACTATATGCTAACGCAACTTAGGGGAGAGGACAAATGAGTTGGGAATATTTAGGCTATTTAGCCTCTGCTTTTTTGGTCGTTTCTTTGATGATGAGCGATGTTGCTAAGTTGCGTTGGTTCAATTTAATGGGCTGTATTTGTTTTACCGCCTATGGTGCACTTATCCAAGCTTGGCCGGTGGCGTTAACTAATGGTCTACTGGCACTAGTTAACACCTACCACTTGGTGAAATTACAAAAAGATCAACGCTGATATTTAAGTTCACCTGCAATCCAGGTCTGCTCGACTTTAATATCATCAATTTTATCTTCGCTTACGGTAAAGTAATCTTGGTCTATTAAGATAAAATCGGCCCACTTTCCTTGTTCTAAACTTCCCAGTTTATACTCTTGAAATGCGGCATACGCAGCATCAACAGTAAATGCTTGGAGTGCTTGTTCTCTGGTTAGCTTTTCTGTTGGGCGCCAGCCATCCTTGGGTAAATCTTGATGGTCTTGTCTGGTGATAGCGGCATGCAGACCATGGAAAGGGTTTGCGAGCTCCACTGGAAAGTCAGAACCCGCCGCCACTCTACTTCCTTGCTTTAAGAATGTTTGCCATGCGTAAGCGCCGCTAAGCTGTTTGTCGTCTAGGCGCTTTTCGGCCATATGCATATCAGATGTGGCATGAACAGGCTGCATTGATGGAATAATATCTAGCGTCTTAAAGCGGGGGATATCATCCGGATGGACAATCTGTGCGTGCTCAATGCGATTTCTGAGCAGTCTACCACCTGCTTTTTTAAAAACGTGTTGATATGAGTCTAGCACGATGCGATTCGCTCTATCGCCAATGGCGTGAGTGTGTGCACTGTAGCCGCTGCGTATGGCTTGGGTGATCAATGCTTCAAGCGTCGCTTGGTTTTCGAGCATTAACCCTTTGTGGCCTTTGCGGTCATGATAGTCGCGAATAAGTGCCGCGCCTCGGCTGCCAAGTGCACCATCAGCATAGATTTTTACACTACGAATAGAGAGTTGATCTCGTGTATCTTTGATCACTCCGACGTCCAACATCTCTGCGAGTTTGGGGGAGCTTGCACTGAGCATAGCGTAGACGCGCAGAGGCATTGAGTGTTCCTTGGCGCGTGCTTGGTAAACCTGCCACGTGGTGTGGTCAATCCCAGCATCATGAGCTGAGGTAATGCCTAAACTCAGCAAGTGTTCTCCAGCTTTATTAAGCGCCTTGTTTACTTGTGCATCCGACTGAGCTGGGACATGAGTGCGAATAAGGTCTTCTGCCTTGTCGATAAAGATCCCGCTCGGCATACCGCTATTCAGTGTAATGATTTCACCGCCTTCCGGTGTCTTTGTTGATTTCGAAATGTTTGCAAGCGCCATCGCTTTTGAGTTTACCCAAATAGCGTGACCATCTACTCGAGTGAGCATGACGGGCTTATCTTTTACGTATTTGTCGAGATCGGCTGCGGTTGGGAATTGTCCGCCAGGCCATAAGGTTTGATCCCAGCCTCGACCTATTATCCATTCACCTTCATGGGCTTTTGCGTAGTGGCTAAGCCGTTTTCCTACTTCTGCAATGGTTTTGCTACCGCGCACGTCGAGTGTGAGTAAATTATTGCCAAGGCCAATGATATGACCGTGCGCATCAATTAAACCAGGTAATAGGGTTTTTCCCTCACCATCAAATTTGGTTGCACTCGGGTATTGGGTACTCAGATCCTTTGCACTTGTTTTTACGACTTTACCGTCTTTAATTACCAAAGAAGAAAAGCGCTCAATTTGCTGCGATTTAGTGGGCGTATAGCCATTTACATTGTGAATTAAGGTTACTTGAGCTGTTGTTGACAGGCTAAAGCTAGCCAAAAGCGCGAGGAATGTTTTTTTCATTATATTGTCCTTCACTGAGAGTATTTATTCAGAATAATCATCTAACTCAATAAAGCCAAGTCTTTGCGTTGAGAGTATACTTGGGTTTTAAAGGAGTGGAGTGTCAAAGTGAAGTTGTTTGTTGTATACCTAGGCGGCCGTATTCAAGGTTGCCATATTGAAATGCATGATGTGCGCTTTGTCGCGGCAAATACAATTGAAGAAGCTTATCCCAAATTAAAGCAGCAATGGGTTGGTGATAAAAACTCGGTGCATATGGATAGCTACACAATCATTGAACATGCCGATGGCTATGCCATTGAACTTACCGAAGAGCGTGTTGAGCAAGCTGAGCATTTGTATTTTGTGAACTTGGGAGGATATAAGCCAGATAGTTTAGCTGAGGCGCATGACTTTGGGCTGTTCGTTGCAACGAATGCCGATGAAGCAAAAGAGAAGGCAAAAGCGTTTTTGCTTAACGGTTTTAGCCATATTCATAAAGACGATTTACATGATGTAGATGACTGTTTTGCCATCGATTTATTTGATCAAAACTTAAATATCAAGCTCACCCACAGTGGCCAATCAACACCGCTTACCCCTTTGTGGTTTGGTTATCATCCTCTATAACCAATGTGAGGGATACTTTAGCCCTCACCCTCATTGTTTTCATCGTTATCTGCTTTTATGGCTATTTTGATAGCGACAATCACGACGGCAAACATTAAAAACGGCAGTGCAGCTAGAGAGTATTCGACAATGTGGCTGTCTTTGTAGCTAGGTTGCAAAATAAAATGGCCACCCACACACATTAAGATCACTACAAACAGCAAAGGTAGCATCATAATCTCTTTGTTCTTTTTGTGTTTTTTCATTCTGAACTCAGCTAATTATTCTTTCATTGAATGGTGAACACTCTCTCACACGCGGTGCAAAAAAGCCTTGATCGAAATCAGTGCGGTGGATTATACCAATTCACTCTGAGTTAGAAATAAAATTCATGAGTTTATACCAATTGTATTAATTAAATAAGCTATTTGAAGCGGAGGAATAGCTTTAGTAGCTCCGCTCTCGCGTCCTGCTACCGCCAAGGTACCTATATCCGTATAGGCAAGGCAAAAATTTTGCTATTTAGTTGTTCTAAAAGAGAAATTTTTAACGACGCTAATATGGTATTTCACCCTTCAAATTGGTTGGAGAGTTAATGCAATTGGTATTATTACTTGGGAGGGGGAAAGGTCCGTGGTATAACGAAGCTCTATCGCTGTAAAAACCAACAAATACTATGACCAAAAACAATAAACAAACCATTGTTATCAAGCTCGGCACAAGTGTCTTAACTGCAGGCAGCCAGACCTTAAACAAGCCCAGACTTGTTGAGCTGGTAAGGCAGTGTGTAACGTTGCGTCAAGCTGGTCATCAGGTCATTGTTGTATCTAGCGGTGCTGTTGCTGCTGGGCGCGGTGTATTGCAGCAACAAATTGGTCATTCGCTCGCTGAAAAACAGATGTTAGCTGCGATTGGGCAAGGTCAATTAATCCATTTATGGCAGTCATTGTTTAGTATTTACGACGTTAATGTGGCACAAATGCTACTGACACGAGCCGATCTTGAGCACCGCGAACGTTATCTAACGGCACGGGACATGCTCACTAAGCTTTTAGAGCATCATGTCGTGCCGATCATCAACGAAAACGATGCGGTGGCAACGTCTGAAATCAAAGTTGGCGATAACGATAACCTCTCGGCTTACGTCGCAATTTTAGCAAATGCCGATAAATTGGTATTACTCACCGATCAGCATGGTCTTTTTACCGCAGATCCCAGAGCCAATCCAGATGCGCAGTTGATAGAGCAAGTAACACATATAAACGACGAACTTAGAGCTCTTGCTGGTGGTAGTGGCACACAACTTGGCACGGGTGGTATGGCGACTAAGTTGCAAGCCGCCGACATCGCACAACGAGCAGGCGTTGATGTCGTGATTGCAAAAGGCAGTGAATACGACATTTTACCGCAAGTACTTACGCAAACCGCACCAAGCACGACGTTTTTGAAGTTTGACGCTCCGGTTGGAGGGCGCAAGCGCTGGTTGCTGTCTGGCCCTAAATCAACCGGTAAAATAATTTGTGATAGTGGCGCAATCAATGCGGTATGTAATCAAGGAGCAAGTTTACTAGCAAAAGGTATCGTGTCGATTGAAGGGCAATTTAAACGTGGTGAGCTGGTTCAAGTGTTTTGCCAACAAGGCACGCTACAAGCACAAGGTTTAACTAGCTTAAGTAATCAAGAACTTGGTTTGGTAATTGGCCGTCATAGTAGTGAATTTGCGCAATGCCTTGGCTTTGAAAGTGCAGAGGAGATCATCCATCGCGATAATTTGGTGCTCTTAAATCAACATAGCCAACAAGAAGTATTAAATTAGCCTATAAATTACTGTAAATTCAGAAGGCTGTTCTACACTTATCAAGAGTCAACTTTATTGAGAGGCCTTGAATGTCGATTAGCTATTCACCCTGTGGTCACGAACTTACTTTAGAGCTCTTGGCGCAAAAGAGTGAACTGGTGCTAATGCAGGCCCTTGAGCGGGTTATCTCCGATGTTTGTGGGGAAAGCTATGCATTTTATTTCAGTAAAAGCTTATCGGAAAAAGAAGTCCCAAAATCTATATTTGTGAGCCATCGCGACTTTTGTGTTGTGGTGGGACCGGTAGATGCCGTGGTAGATAAATTACAGCAGCGCCAAGATGACAAACACCTCATTCAATACCACGGCGATAGTGTTATCCCGTTTTATCACCAAGCTCAGCTCGTTGGTTTTTTATATATAGAAGGTCAAGTAAATCTCACCACTGCGACTTTAATGAAGCACTTACTCACTGTTTTTGCGCATCAAATGGCAACATTGCACTTTGCTCGTATCGATCCGCTTTCCGAGCTACTCAATCGCCAAACGTTTGATGAAAAAGTCATGGAAATAACCAATGGGGACGGGTTTACGGTATGCCGTGATGACAGTGAAGACCGCAAGTGGTATTTAGCGATGGTAGATATCGATCACTTTAAACAGGTAAACGACAATTTTGGTCATGTGATTGGCGATGAAGTGATCCTGTTGGTAGCGCAAAAGATCAAAGCTAACTTTAGAGCAGAAGACTATGTGTTTCGCTACGGCGGAGAGGAGTTTGCGGTGCTATTTCAAAGTCGCAATGATGACTCTGCTGCAGTAGCACTTGAGCGCTTGAGAAGTACAATTGCTTCCAGCCGATTTCCGCAAGTAGAGCATGTTTCTGTGAGCCTAGGTTTTACTGAAGTGGTCGATACACTACAAGTTTCTGAGCAAGTTCATAAAGCCGATCTTGCGCTTTATCACTCAAAAGAAAATGGCAGAAACCAAGTTACCAACTACCTCGCTTTAGGGTTAGCTGAATCACAATACGCATGTGCAGAAATAGAGTTGTTTTAAGCTCCGCTTATATATAGCGCTTAAAGATTATGCTAAACTCCCCAACCTATTTTTTAGCGAATTTAGCAAAAGGTTTGGGAAACGTTATGCAATTTGTAAGATGGTTTTTAGGACGTCTGATTTTACTTTTTGATTTTATTTTTACCCCGCGCAGTAAAAAACGTGCCGCAGAACAACAGCAAAAGCTAGATGCTATGACGGCAAACTTAAAGTTATACCAATTTAAGGCATGTCCATTTTGCGTTAAAGTGCGCCGCGCTGCCAAGCGTGAAGGGCTTAAGCTCGAAACCCGTGATGCCAAAAATGATGAGCAATATCGCCAAGAGTTGCTAGAGCAGGGTGGTAAAGTGAAGGTGCCATGCTTGCGAATCGAAGAGCAAGGCGAAGTCACTTGGCTGTACGAATCCAATGATATTGTTGCTTATCTAGAAAAGCTGGAAAAAGCAGCTTAATTCACGCGCCTTACTATGCGCTAATCAGGCGCTATGCTAGCATAGCGCCATTAATCGACTAATCCATTTTTAAGAGAATTTTGATGACTATCCGTACTCGTGTCGCACCCTCTCCAACAGGTGATCCGCATTTAGGAACGGCTTATATTGCCTTATTCAACTATTGCTTTGCCAAGCAGCAAGGTGGTGAGTTTGTATTACGAATTGAAGATACCGATCAGGTACGTAGTACTGTTGAATCTGAGCAAGCTATCATGGACAGCCTACGTTGGTTAGGGCTTGACTGGGATCATGGTCCGGATGTGGGTGGCGAGTTTGGTCCATACCGTCAATCAGAGCGTTCTGACTTATACAAAAAGTTTGCACAGCAGCTTGTAGATGATGGTAAAGCGTTTTACTGCTTTGCGACGGCTGAAGAGCTAGACCAAATGCGTGAAGAGCAGATGGCAGAAGGCTTACGCCCTAAATATGACGGCCGTGGCTTACGTTTATCTGAAGAACAAGTAAAGGCAAACCTTGAAGCTGGCAAGCCTTACGTAATTCGCATGAAAATCCCAGAAGAAGGCACGTTTAAGTTTAACGATTACCTACGCGGTGAAATTGAGATCCCATGGGAAAACGTAGACATGCAAGTTTTGTTGAAAGCCGACGGCTTCCCAACTTACTTCCTTGCAAACGTAGTAGATGACCATCACATGGAGATTAGCCATATCTTCCGTGGTGAAGAGTGGATCAACTCTGCGCCTAAACTACTAAAATTGTACGAAGACTTCGGCTGGGAAGCACCTGTACTTGGTCACCTACCGCTACTTCGTAACCCTGATAAGTCTAAGCTGTCAAAGCGTAAAAACCCAACTTCAATTAACTACTACAAAGAAATGGGTTTCTTACCAGAAGCACTACTTAACTATTTAGGTCGTATGGGTTGGTCAATGCCGGATGAGCGTGAAAAGTTCACTTTGGCTGAGATGATTGAACACTTTGATATGAAGCGCGTATCGCTTGGTGGACCTATCTTTGATATTGACAAGCTTAACTGGTTAAACGGTCTGTGGATCCGCGAAAACCTAACCGATGCAGAACTTATCCAGCGCTTTGTCGACTGGAAGTTTAACGGTGATATGTTGGCTCGCGTACTTCCTGAAGCCAAGGCGCGTATCAACACGCTATCTGATTTGGTGGGGCTAGCAGGCCACTTTGTGGCGGGCTTACCTGAATACGATCCAGCGTTATTAACGGCTGGTAAAGCGGACGAAGAAGTGGTTCGTCAAGCTCTGCAGTTCTTTATTTGGGAATTGGAAAAGCTGCGTACGTGGAACAAGTCTGAGATCTTCTCTATTGCAAAGGCTGTGGCGACACACCATGAGTTAAAGATCAAAGAGTTCTTAGAGCCTATCTTCGTTGCTATTACAGGCAAAACCTCATCGACTTCAGTAGTAGATGCGATGGAAGTGTTAGGGTCTGACCTTTCTCGTGCGCGTTTAAGAGTGGCACTAGAGCATATTGGTGTATCTAAAAAGCAAGCTAAAAAGCTTGAAAAAGCATACCGTGAGTACCCGTCTATTGCATAATAGCGAGACCGTATTGTAAAAGCCGCTGATGTAGCGGCTTTTTTATTGTCCGAAATGTATCGTGTTTACCGCTTTCCTTGTGCCATCAACACATCAAGAGACTGCCTTAACAGTTGAATTTGCTCCATACTTAAGCCCGCTTTTGCCATCATTTGTGCTGGGATACAAGCGCATGATTGCTCGAGGATTTTACCTGCTTGAGTTAAGTGAATGAAGGTTTGTCGTTCATCATCAGGATTTTTGCTACGGGTAACGAGGCCACGCTCTGCTAAGCGCTTAAGGAGCGGTGTTAGGGTGTTGCTATTGAGTTCAGCTCGCTCGCCTATTTCTTTCACCAGCCGTCCGTCCTGCTCCCATAAAATCAATAACACTATGTATTGCGGATACGTGAGCCCAACTTCTTTGAGTAACGGCTGATAGAGTCGTGTAACCTGTCTTGATGCACTATATAGCCGAAAACAGATCTGGTTATCGAGATTGAGCTGCGGGTTAGATTGACTCATTTAGTAACTTTTCAATATCTTTGGCTATTTGTTCAGGCTTGGTGATTGGGGCATAGCGCTTAACGGGTTCACCCTGCTGGTTAAATAAAAACTTAGTGAAGTTCCATTTGATTTTATTACCAAATAGCCCTGGAAGAGCGGACTTTAGGTATTGATACAGTGGGTGTGCTTTATCGCCATTAACCTCAATCTTTTCCATCATCTGAAAATCAACACCGTAGTTGATTAAGCAGCCTTCTTGAATTTGTTTTGCATCGCCGGGTTCTTGTTTACCAAACTGATTGCAGGGAAAGCCGATGATCACAAGTCCCTGATCCGCGTATTTTTGGTGTAGCTCTTGGAGTCCTTCATATTGTGGTGTTAATCCACACTCACTGGCCGTGTTAACAATAAGGACAGCTTTGCCTTGTAAGTCGGTAAAGTGATATGCCTGACCTTGTAACGTGTTTGCTTCAAACTGATAAAGTGCCGTCATTTTTAGTCTCTTGTGATTTAATCGTGTACGATTTAATTTAGACTAAGTATGACCCTTGTGCAACCGCAGTTGAAATTATTTTGCAGGAGTATGTTGATATTTGGCGCTTAGCATCGCAAGCCGCCTGGTGATCAATGCGTGATCTTGCTTGGGGAGATATTTTAAGTGTGTGGTTAGGTAGGTACTGGTGGAATATAGTGCACGGATCATCTGGTTGGCCTTGTCGATAAATGCTCGTGTTTCTTGGGTGTGGCTACAAGCAATATGGCCTTCAAGATGAGGGAGGTTATTTGCAATCGGTAATGAGCCCACTAGATGGGCTTTGTCCTTTGGAAAGCTTTGCTGAAAAATAGCGGGGTAGGCTAATATAAAGTCGACTTTACCTGCACTAAACTGCTCCATAATGGTTTGTGCTGAGGTTTTATACGGTCTAATGGCAACATTTTTGGGTTCAAGTAGCGCTAATGCAGAGTCAATGGTATTGCCATAAGATTTGCCGACCTCTTTGATGATAGTGGTCTGTGGATAGTAAGCCATTAAACTCGCAAGCGACTTTAGCTTACCCGTGGCGTTCACAAGGCTGGCATCCATCGGGGTGTGCTGTTTGAAGTAATATAATCTATGGCTCGGATATAGGTGGATGGGGATGGTAAACAAGAAGGCTTGCTGGCGACTTGGGGTTTTTAGACGAGACACCGCGCACACAGGCTCTTCGCTTGCTAGTAATTGGTTAAGCTTGGTTGGGGTGACAATGTTAAAGTCAAAGTAATCTCGGCCAAACTGGTTTAAAAGCAAGTTGTTGGTATCTGACTCTAAACTATGGGCTTGTTTGCTAAAAAGTCTTTGCTCATCGGCAGGTTCATTCGAGATCAGCAATATTTTTGCGTTGCAGCACGCACCAAATAACAGCAGCATTAGCAGTAAATATTTCATTATCGCTCCAACCCCGCAAAGCAAATACCAGTTTACTATAGAACATTGTGCTTAATTAGCATTCAAAATGCGCTGCCAAATCAAGATAAGCGGTTATTTAACCTTAACTCTTTGTGCTGAGTTTTATAACCTGTCATCATTGCAATGATTTTTACCTATGGGGCAAATAAACGATGACCAAAGTGTGGGATGGATTTATCCGCGGGTTTCACTGGCTGCTCGTAGCAGGACTAGTAACCTTATATATTACCGGTGAAGAAGGCATGATGGATCTTCACTTTGTTACTGGCTATTTATTGTTAGCACTGATGGCAGCGCGATTAATTTGGGGTGTCATTGGTAGCCAAACCGCTAAATTAAGCGCGTTATTTCATTCACCTAAAGCAATTTTATCGGCCATTAAATCAAAACAAAGCCATGTAGGACATAATCCTGCGGGAAGTTTGATGGTGCTGCTATTTTTTGTGCTGATCCTTGTCCAGCTTGTTTCTGGCTTGATGACAACAGATGATATTTTGGTGGAAGGCCCACTTGCACAATATGTATCTTACGACTTAGTTGAATTAGCAGGTGATATACATCACACCAATATTGAGCTGTTAATTGCGGCCATTGCACTGCATATATTTGCTATTGTGGTGTATCGCCTAAAAGGTCAAAACCTAGTAAAGACATTAGTTACTGGTAAGCAAGAACATGCAGTCAGCACGCCTGTCATGAAATCGGGTGTTGTTGCATACCTTATCTTTATTGCACTTTCAGCTTTGTTACTCTTTACGTGGGGCGCTGAGCCATTACAAGGGTTAATGTAACTTAACTCTAAACAGAGGTTAGCGAGGTATTGTTTTCAATAACTTCGCTAACTTTTAGTGCCAAGTCCGGTCAATGTAATATTTGTTAACAGATTATCGTAACAGATATGACCTCTATTTCAGAAAATTCTGGTAACATGGCGCAGTTTTATCATAGAGGTTAGAGAAAAGTAGCGATGTTAGAGCCGTATTATCAACAACAAGCAAATGAGATCACCATTACCAGAGAGCAGGGGAGTTTATTTGCAAAAGGAGTCGCGGACGACTACAACCCACTGCACGACATCGATGCAAAGAAGTTTTGTGTACCGGGTGATCTACTTTTCTCCTTAGTGTTAAAGCACTACGGCTTAAGCGAGAATATGGAGTTTAGCTTCGTGGGCATGGTTGATGAAACAACAACCCTTAAATTGCCAGAAGGTGCTGCACAATTTGATATTACCGCAAATGATAAAGTGATGCTGTCCGTGTCGCGCGCTGGCGAAACCAGCACGTGCCCAACGCTCATCAATAGTTTGACGAGAAATTACGTAGAATTTTCAGGCACTACCTTTCCTCATGTGATCATCCCATTGATGGGTGAGCAAGAGGTAATGATAAACCCAGCAAGGCCAATGGTGATATACGAATCTATGTCTATTCATATGGATGATATATCGGTAACGGAAGTAACATTGGAAGCGGCTAAACCTGAGTTTAGCTATGAAGGCAAACGTGGCAAAATCAACCTGCGTTTTAACTTGCTGTCGAACGGCACTAAAGTCGGTTATGGTGAAAAGCACATGTTAGTTTCTGGGATCCGTGAGTATTGTCAGCAAACCGTTGATGATTTGATTGCCTATTACAACGATAGAAAAGTAGCATTAAAGCCGTAACCTCCCAATACACGCTGACGCACCTGTCAGCGTGTTGCCCACACCGTTTTCCTTTGAAACAATAATTCATCCACTCTTCAGCTGTCCGCTATACTGTTTAGATAAAATGTAATTGAATTAAATGGTATTACTGTGCCGTATGCTGACTTGCTCAAACCAGAAGCCTCACAACAAACATTATTAAAATGGCAAAAAACAGTCGATTTGATGGCGAAGATTTTTTCGGCGCCTGCTGCGTTTGTGGTACAAAAAAAAGAAGACGGTTTTGCAGTGATGATTGCAAGTGACCAAGAAGAAAACCCGTATCCTGCAGGTGGTTTTATACCGCAAGAAACCAATATCTTTTGTAAGCATGTTGTCGCTAATAATCGCAATCTATATGAGCAGCACGCCAGCGTAAACTATCAATGGGACGATAACCCTGAGGTTGCCAATGATGGGTTTGAGTCTTATTTGGGTGTACCAATCCACTGGCCCAATGGAAAATCGTTTGGCACATTGTGTGTGATGGATTTTAAGCCTACAAATTACAACGCTTCGTTGGTTGAATTTATAGAGCACTTACGCGATATGCTAGAAGACGATTTGGTGATGATTGAGCGCTATAGCAAAATCAAAGCGATAGCGATGCAAGATCCGTTGACTGAAGTACTAAATCGCCGCGCGACTGAAATACTCGGTGAACATAAGCGTGATATTGCCTTAAAACTGGGTGGTGCGCTTTACTGTGTCTTTCTTGATTTAGATGGTTTTAAACCGATAAATGACAGCTATGGTCATGAAGTTGGAGATCAGGTGTTACAAAGTTTGGCTGAAGCCTTGAAAGCCGCAAGTAGCGAAGATGATATTATTGGGCGCTATGGCGGCGATGAGTTTCTGGCTATTGTACAACGAGATAATGAAGAAGCAGTAAACGACTTTATTTTTCAAAGTGAGGCTAATTTCTATCAGGCGTTAAAAAAGAAAAAGCTCCCCAAGTGTGGTTTTTCTGCGGGATTTGCCAAGAGCGACAGTAAGTTTGAAAGCATGACCAGTTTATTCTCTCGAGCAGACAAACACATGTATCAGAAAAAAATGAACTAGAGTGCCTACAAATCGCGCTTTCCTTAAATTAATTCCCTTAGTCACCGTCTACTAAACAGAGTGCATGTAACCTCATGACTCGGTTACTAAATCTTTCAAACGGGCTTTGTCGCTTCAATGACAGTCGTTTGTGTAATTTAAGTGGAAAAGTATGTATTCAATTCACCCTTTGTGGCAGCAATTCCCTTGTACCGACAAAACCGCGCTGCAAGGTACAGAGCTTGCCTCGTATCACAACCCGCAGCTCAATAAGACTGTGCGCTTTAAGCTGATCTCAAAAGCGGATTTACCACTATTTTGTCAGTGGATGAACGATCCTCGAGTTGCACATTTTTGGCAGCAGGCGTGGTCAGAAGAAAAGCAGTGGCAGTATCTCAGCGAACGTTTAGCAGACAACTTTAGTTTGCCGCTCGTCATGTATTTTGATGAGCAGCCATTTGGCTATGTTGAAGTTTATTGGGCTGAGTTAGATAAGTTAGCGGGATATTATGAGTGGCAGCCCAAAGATAGAGGCGTCCATTTATTAGTTGGCGAGCAATCATGTAGAGGTCCCGAAAATTTTCGTGCTTGGATGACCAGTTTGAGTCACCTTATTTATTTAGGGCATGAAGATACTCAGCGTATTGTGCTAGAGCCTCGCCATGATAATACGCGGCTACTCACTCGCATTGCAGAGCTTGGTTATCATAGCCAGTTTGAGTTTGACTTTCCTCATAAGCGGGCTGCGTTAGTGATGGCTGAGAAAGCTTCATTCTATCGAGACGTTTTTCCTCAGTTTGCTTAGGTTACTTAGCGCGGCTTTTCTTTGCACCATATTGTGCTTGTGTTTGGGACAGTCGCGGCAGTAATTGCCATTTTCTCGGTCGTGGAGAAGGCAGCATTCAGGGCGGATTTGATATTTGCCACTCGGATCATGTGCGGTTATTTCGGCAAACTTAAGCGGATTCTTTAGCGCCCCTAAGTGGGCGGATGTAGTCAGTATTTGTTTATCTTGAAGCAATGTTGGATGCGTACCCACAAGCCCCATCATAATGTCGAAAAAGTCATTCAAGCGATAAAAGCAATTACTCCATAACGTCCGCTCTTTTACGCCAAAAGCTTGGTGTAGCAGGTCGTGAAGCGGTGATAAGTGATTGAACAATAAGTCGTGATAGCGTGTTTCTGTGTCACTGTTTTTAAGTGCTTTACCTTGATGCGGCAGCAAAATGCTGAGCTGCTCAGGGTTGTAGCTCAATTCGCAAAGCTTTAGTGGCAAGGGGGTTAGCAATAATGAATGGCTCACGATGATGCTTGGAAAAATATTGAAGGTGTAATACATATGCCACACGGAGGCTTGAGCCCTTGATTTCGTTACGCCTCTCTCTAAGCTAAAGCGAGTTATGTGGTCGATAAAATGTGGTGACTCTAATAACTCAGAAAAAGTCGCTGTAGATCGTAAAGGGGTGAGGTCAACACCTTGCGCATACGTATCATAAGGAGGTTTAAAAAAAGGCACTAAATTCGGCAGCATTGAAACGAACAGCTATAGAGGTTTATGGTTAATGACGAAGCACAACTTCATTAATTTAATACCGCCTTTTAGTCTCAAACTCCCACATTACTTTAGTGCTTATGTTTGTTTGGCTGTTATCTGCCAAAAACGGCACTAGAAAATGCAGTTAATGGTCAAATTACATGTTTTGGCGGGGTAAAAAATACCGAACACCGACAAATCAATAATCTTATGTAAAAAAATTTAGTTTAGTTTCGTCACTAGTCTGAGTGTCGTGGTTGCTGCCTAAAAGTGGTGTGCAACAAAAACAAATATTCGGCTTGGGAACTAGGCTCTACATGCAAGAACTAACTAAAAAAATAACCCAAATAAGTACCTCTATAAGTCTTCTACAGGAGTTCATCGCGGCGCCGTCTGTGACGCCTTGTGATGCCGGGTTGATCTTAACAATCGCCCAATATCTTGAGGAACTCGGGTTTGAAACCTCATGGTTTGAAGAAAATGGAGTGCGTAACCTTATATCCAAGCAGGTTTTTTCTGAAGGTCCAAGTTTTGCATTTTCTGGTCATGTTGATGTTGTCCCCGCTGAGCAGGAGCATTGGCATTCCGATCCATTTAAAGCGACTGTCGTAAACGATGTTATTTATGGCAGGGCGTGTCCGATATGAAAGGGGGCATTGCTGCCATGCTGAGTGCCACACGAGTCTTACTGGCTTCGAAGCAAAAGCTTAAAGGCACTTTCTATTGGTTGCTGACATCCGATGAAGAGGGGGAAGCTGAATTTGGTACCAAGCGAATCGTCGAGCGACTCAGTCAAGATGGTGTAACGATTGACGCTTGCCTTGTTGGAGAGCCTACCTCACACAATCGAGTGGGTGATGTGATCCGAAATGGTCGCCGCGGCTCAATCTCAGGTGCCATAAAAATTGAAGGGAAAGCAGGCCATGTCGCTTATCCCGAACAAACGATCAATGCAGCGCATATCGCGGGTAAAATAGTGGCGACACTGTGCGGTTTACAGTGGCAAAAAGACCAGCCAGATGTCAAAACAACCCTTCAAGTCACGGGCGTCAATACGACGACTGATGTGGATAATATCGTACCTGAAGCGTGCCAGGTTAATTTCAATATTAGATACAGCCATGGGTATAGTAATCAAGAGATCATCGGCATTATCGAAAATCACTTAGCAAGATTTAAAGACAACCTGAGTCTAGATTGGTCAAGGGCATGTAACCCCTACTATACCAGTGCAGATATGGAAAATTCGTTCTTAAACTTAGTGGAAAACGCCATCGTGCGGTGTACTGCGAGATACCCCATAGTAAACACCGCTGGAGGCACGTCTGATGGGCGTTTTTTTGCCAATGGTCACACCCAAACGATTGAATGTGGTGTTAAAAACGACACGATACACCAAGCCAATGAGTGTTTACCCATAAGTGATTTACTGGAAATCGAGCAGATTTATTTAACGGTGCTCAGTGATTTTTTTGGCGCTAAGCAACACCTTAATTTGCCCGCTGGTGAGTAAGTTGCTCGCCTTTAGGCAGACAATACCAGTTTGACTTCATACTTGCTCGATTTGGAGGGATTAAATCTGACGCGAGCTGTGTTAAAAATTTATCAGTTAGAACAACTAAATAGCAAAATTTTTGCCTGACTAAAGACAAGATTTTCTGGCCTCAACATTTAGGTAAATTGGTATAAATCTAGTTTTTTTTAGACTTTCGTTAAACAACTTTAGAAGTGCTTCGTCTTGTTGCTATCAGACTCAGTAATTGAATTATGAGGAAATCGTGTGCTTGGGTATTTAATTCGTCAATCAAAATGGTTGTTAGGTGCGGCTGTGTTCACGAGTGCAATCTGCGGTGTGTGTGCCGTATTGTTACTCACGCAAATTAATAAGGTATTGAATTCATCACAACAAGAAGCCAATCAATTTTTTGGTATTTTTGTGGCCTTGGTGGTGGCTGTGCTGGTTTTTCAGGTGGTGGCATCAACATTGTTTGAGCGATTGAGTCAACAGGCACACGCTGTGCTGAGAAGGCATATTTCAGATAAGGTGCTGCAAGCAGATTATCGTCAACTTGAAGAAGTGGGCGGAGCCAAGGTGCAATCAGCGCTGTCTGAACACTGCTTAAAGGTCGCTGAGTTTTTCGTCCGTTTACCGGTGATCGTTGTCAACGGTATAATTGTTATTGGTTGTATGGCTTTCATTGCTTGGTTATCGCTGGATGTATTTGTGATGGCGCTGGTGGTCTTGGGTTTAGGCTCTATTGGCTATCATTTGGTTCATCTCAAAGCCATCGGCTATTTAAATAGTGCAGCAAAAGAGCAAGATCGTTTGTTTGGACACTTTAGTGCTTTGGTTGATGGTGCCAAAGAGCTACGCTTACATGCTGGTAAAAGACAGCGATTTGCAGATAACGTGCTTGGAGATTCCATTGAATCGGTTCGTAAGCAACGGACGGTGGGCATGTCTGTCTTTGTTATTTCTACCGCTTGGGGAAATTTCTTAATCTACGCATTTATTGGCGCGGTTTTGTTCGCGCTGGTAGCAGATTCAGCGCAGCGTACCCAAATACTAACGGGCTTTGCGTTGGTCTTTATATATATGATTGCGCCCTTAGAGAACTTACTAAAAGCTCTGCCCGCGGCCAATATAGCGAAAGCATCAGCTGCGCGCATTGAAGCTGTCACCGCGCATTTATCCGAAGGAGCGAAAGAAAAGCACTTACCGAATGCGCCATCTTCGTTTAAGCAGCTTGAATTAAGCGGATTAACACATCAGTTTTATCATGAACCTTCTGATGATTTATTCACACTTGGACCTATCGATTTATCATTTAAACCGGGGGAAATTGTCTTTTTGGTTGGCGGTAATGGCAGTGGCAAAACCACGCTGGCTAAGATGTTGGTCGGATTATACAAGAGTAATACTGGTCAACTTCGCTTAGATGGCAAAACCATTAACCCAGAAGATCTAGATGAGTATAGGCAGCTTTTCACCGCAATTTTCTCTGACTTTTATTTGTTTGAAGAATTGCTGGATATCCCTTCGGCTGAATTAGATGCGGCCGCAAACTCACTGTTAGAAAAGCTCCAACTTAATCGTAAAGTGCATGTTGCCAATGGTGCATTTTCAACGCGTGCGTTATCTCAAGGGCAAAGAAAGCGACTAGCCATGGTGGTAGCCCATTTAGAGCAGCGTCCGTTTTTAGTCTTTGATGAATGGGCGGCGGACCAAGATCCTATATTTAAAGAGGTGTTTTATCGCCAGTTATTACCAGAGCTTAAAGCGCAGGGTAAAACGCTGTTGGTTATCTCTCATGACGATAAGTATTTTGACTGCGCCGATCGACTGTTGCGAATGGAGCACGGCCAACTTTATCAGCGTGAAGAGGCAGCTGCATAAATAACCTGAGTGGTTAAAGTTGAGCGCAGTGCAAGCCAACACTATCACTGCGTTTAACTTGATAACCGCTTAGCGGCTAAGCATATTTAGGCCGCGATATCCCTACCCATATGCTTTCAATTATCTGCACTGGTAAAAAATCAGAATATAGACGCTTTTTTCTTTAAACAATTCGCATTTCTATTCGTCTACAGAGGCAATATCGCCAAATTTATTGGCATGTTGAGAAGGTAGCACGGAGATACATACCTCATGGCTACCCAACCTCATCAGAATGTAAACCGACTGCCTATAGTAGCAGTGCAATATTTATCAGGAGATGTCATGTCAGTGAGCTGTTTTGACCGCGAAGATGAAACCTTCATCGTGCTTATTAATCAAGAAGAACAATATTCAATTTGGCCCGAGTGGAAAGCGGTACCAGCGGGTTGGCAAGCTGTAGCTGGTGTTCAGGGCGATAAGGCCCACGTGCAAAGCTACATTAACGAGCACTGGACAGATATGCGACCTGCCTCTTTGCGTCAGTGGATGGCTGAGCAAGCGCAACTAGGTGACGCGTGAGTACACCAAGCATTAAGCTGTTGTGCCTGCCTTGTGCTGGGGCGAGTGCCTCAATGTACTTACGTTGGAGTCGGCAATTGCCTAGCTGGATAAAGCTAGTGCCCATTGAGCTTGCAGGAAGAGGCCCTAAGTTAGCTGAAGAGAAAGTCGAAAACTATCACGAGCAAGTGAGTGCGATACTTCAGGGTTATCAGCATGAGATGGTCGGTGATTATGCTTTTTTTGGCCACAGCATGGGAGCTTTGCTTGCCTATGGCGTCACACTGCAGTTGCAACAGCGCAATTTACCTTTGCCTAACGCCTTGATGCTATCGGCGTGTCCTGCGCCACAGTTTATTCATCCCGAGCGCTACCCAGAACCTAATGATCGGCAAGCGCTCATTGCTGAATTGCGAGCGCAGGGAGGAACGCCAGACATGCTATTTGACAATGCTGATTTATTGGAAATGACGCTTGAAGTGCTGGCCGCTGACTATCGCGCATTGCGCTCGTTTGCGCCATCTAGCCCTTCGCAAATAACCGTGCCGGTAACCACTTTTTATGGCCACGATGACTTAATCAGTGTTAGCGAAGTGCTGGCCTGGCAGCAGCACGCCCGTCATCCATTATCGCAACAAGGTTTCACTGGTGGGCATTTTTATATTCACAGTGCCCAAGCCTCGGTGTTGTCTGCGCTTGAGCAAACACTGAGTCGCCATAATACATCAGCGGCTTCTGTGGTCAGTAGTTGTGAGTAAAACCAAGCGCTGCACTTGAGGACTTGGGTTATCACACAGCATTAAACACTTGGTATTAGTCGGTTCGCTTTTTAATCTTGTCTCTAGTCGCGAGCCCATTTAGAAAAATTGAGGTAGAGCTGCAATATGCAACACAAGCCATTACAACTAAACCCGTATCTCACGGGCGAGACGCCCCACAGCATGGTTGAGCGTTTACAACACCTTGCCCAGATCCAAGCAGATAAAACCGCGTTGGTGGTCGTTAGTGACAAAGAAGGTGTGCTGGATGAGCGCTCATTTACCTATGGTGAATTAGATATACAGATTAAAAGACTAGCGGCCGAGCTGCAGCTACAGTGTCGTCAAGGTGATCGCGTGCTGTTGATGCTAGATAACAATGAACAGTATGTTATCAGTTTCTTCGCATGCCTTTATGCCGGTCTCATCGCGGTTCCTTTATTTGTTCCCGAATCTTCACGTTCTCAGCATATTCAGCGCGTTGTTGGGATTGCGTTAAATTGTCAAGCAACCGCTATTTTAGCGCATTCTGCAGATCATCAGTTAGTTGAACTAGCCAAACAAGAAATGCACAACAGCGGCCTAAGTGCTGCAAGTTTACTGTTTGTTGACCAGTTAAATTATCAAGAGAATACCTGCTGGCAAGCGCATACGCCACAACCACAAGAGTTGGCATTTTTACAATATACCTCAGGCTCAACGGCAGCACCAAAGGGTGTTATGGTGAGTCACGGTAATTTGATTGCAAATGAAATTGCCATCAGCGAAGGGAGTGGGGTGATAGCAGACGAGGTTGTTGTGTCTTGGTTGCCTCTCTACCACGATATGGGATTAATGGCCGGCTTGATTTTGCCTTTATTCAATGGCTCAAAATGTGTCTTGATGTCGCCTCGCTACTTCCTTGAAAAACCAATCCGCTGGCTTGAAGCAATTGCTAGACACCGAGGTACGTCAAGCGGTGGTCCAGATTTTGGTTATCGCTTGTGTGTTGAAAGGATAAGGCCAAGCGCAATGGCGAACTTGGATCTGTCTTCTTGGCAAGTGGCCTTTAGTGGCGCAGAGCCTGTAAGGGTTGATACGCTTGATAGCTTTTTTGCACAAGCCACGCCAGCAGGTTTTAATCCTCAAGCCATATACCCGTGTTATGGATTGGCTGAAGCAACCTTATTTGTTACTGGGCCAAAAAGACAATCTGGCCTAGTGGTACAGTCATTTTCTGCTGCCTCACTTGCACAAGGTATCGCACAACAAGCTGAGCACGGCGTAAAGCAGGTAGCCTGTGGCGTACCAGCTTCACATCATAGTATACGGATCACAGACAACACGACCAAGGCGGCATTGCCGGCAGGACATGTGGGTGAAATTTGGGTATCGGGGCCGAGTATTGCTCAGGGCTATTGGCAAAACCCAGCTGCAACGGCTGCCACCTTTGTAGAACATGAGCAAGCGCGCTGGCTTCGCACCGGGGACTTAGGAGTGTGGCAAGATAATCAACTATACATTGTTGGCCGCATCAAGGATTTGATCATTTCTCATGGTCGCAATATCTATCCTCAGGATATTGAAAAAATTATCGAAGCAGAATTTGAGTTCGCCCGTAAAGGTCGGATCGCGGTATTTGCAGCCACGGATAACCATAGCGAAGGCGTTGGTGTAGCCCTAGAAATTGCGCGCAAGGTTCAGCGCCAAGTGAGTCCGCAGTTGTTGGTTAATCGCTTAAAGGAAATCGTTGCAGAATATTGTGATGAGTCCGTCACAGGCGTTTTGATGATGCAACCTGCAAGCTTGCCAAAAACGTCCAGTGGCAAATTACAGCGTAGCGCCTGCAAGCAAATGTGGACGCAAGCCGCTGAACTGAGTGTCGCTGCGCCACTGTCAGAAGATAATGCTGATAAGGCTTATGCGATTTATGCACATAATCAGCTGGTGCGTGGTCAAACACTGGCAGATACTTTGGCCCCAGCACCTTTATCAGAACACGAGCAAGCACTGGCCGATATCTGGCAAGCCGTGCTCAATCGTAAGAGTGATTTTAGTCGCGACGCACACTTTCTAGCAGAAGGCGGTAACTCGCTAAAAGCGGTGCAGTTAATTCACGCCATTGAGCAACATTGGCAAGTGAAGTTTGACCCCACAGAAATATTTCATTGTTTGCGCTTAGGCGAGCAAGCCGATGCTATTTTGGCCGCGTCACAACGCCAACAGTTGGTGGCTAAAGAAGCTTCCAGCGTGTCATCAATAAATTCCATTATTGCCAACGAGTATGGAATTGAGCAGGCCATTCCAATGTCTCATGCGCAAGCGAGACTATGGTTTTTATGGCAACTAGAGCCCCATAGCAGTGCTTACAATATTGGTGCGCGCATCAACCTACACTCAGATATAGACGCTACGCGCTTGCAAGACGCGTTAAATACTCTGGTGGCTGAACACCAAGCGCTGCGCACACGCTTTGATACCGATGAACTTGGTACGGCAATCCAAGTGGTTGCGCAAACGGGTCATTGGCCGCTGCAACAATTTGACTTAAGTAATGTTGCAGCGTCGCAGCAAGCTTCGGCATTGGCTGAATTGGTTGCCACAGTGAGCCAATACGAATTTGATTTAACTAAAGGGGATGTCGTCAACGCGGCGCTAATTAATCTAGGTGAGCAAGGCTATCAGCTGATTATAGTGATGCATCACATCGTTTCCGATGGCGTATCGATGCAAATATTACTAGACCAACTTGCGCATATTTATTTGGGAACCTTGAGTGCGAGTAAAGTGCGAGAGGGCGCAATCACCTATCAAGACTTTTCTTTGTGGCAGCGGTCGTATCTCACCTCCGATGCAGCGCAAGCACAATTAACGTGGTGGCAAGCACAGCTCGCCTGCGATGAGCAACCTATTTTGCAGTTGTGCACGGATTTCCCTCGAGTCAATAAAGCGCACTCTCCTGAAAATAATAAGCAACTGTTAGGTGCAAATCACAGTGTCGTCTTACCGGCCCAACTGGTTAAGCAACTTCGTCGCCAAGCGGCCAAACAAAACGCCAGCTTATTTATGGTGATGTTAGCCAGTTTTCATGCATTGCTTTATCGTCATACTGGGCAACATGACATTCGAGTGGGGATACCAGTTGCGAACCGCCATTTGCCTCAACTCCAAGAGTTAGTAGGCTTTTTTGTAAATACCCAAGTGATCCCTGCGAAGTTTTCGGGTCAGACTTGTTTGCAAGATATTGTGGCGCAAGTCAAAACTGCCGTCTTGGGCGCACAAGCAAATCAAGATGTTCCTTTTGAGTATCTAGTCGAAGCGCTAGCGCCGGAACGGAGCGTCGATACGCATCCGCTTTTCCAGATAATGTTTAGCCATACGGAGCATGATACTCGTGCATGGCAGCCGTTGGTCGCAAAGGATACTAACTTATCAGCCCGCGCTTGGCAGCCGCTAGAAGTGGCGCCGCAATTTGACTTAACGCTCGAAACTTACGAGCTAGAAGAGGATCAAGTAGCGCTAGAGTTTGTTTATCCCAGAGCACTATTTTTGCCGCAAACGATAGCGCGTATGGCTGAGCAATATGTTGCTCTGCTACATGCCCAGCTTGAGTCTGGCGCAACGCCACTTGCGCAGCTATGTGTGCAAACCTCGGCAGAGCAAGCGTGGTTGACTCAGGTTGCCAAAGGGCCTGCGGTTGCAACGGATGACTCTACCATTTATCAATTGTTTGAGGAGCAAGTGAAGCGCACGCCAGATGCGCCCGCACTTATCTTCAACCAACAAACCGTGAGTTATAACGCATTAAATCAACGAGCCAACCAGCTCGCGCACTATTTAAAAAGTCGAGGTATTGGGCCTGAAGATTGTGTCGGTATGGCGCTTGAGCGCGGTATTGAGATGTATGTCACCCTATTTGCGATTTGGAAAGCGGGAGCCGCCTATGTGCCACTCGATCCGACGTACCCTGAGGACAGGCTTGTTCACATGGTGAAGGATAGCGGGGTTAAGTTGGTGCTGACGAATGCTGCGCTCGTGGCGCATATTCCAAACGCTGAAAACGCCATCCCAGTGCTTGCATACGAGCATATATCACTTGGCGACTTTGCGACGACTAACCCTGCGATTGCATCACATTCCCAGCACTTAGCGTATGTTATTTACACCTCAGGTTCGACGGGGTTGCCCAAAGGGGTTGCCGTTACGCATGGCCCATTGTCCATGCATATTCAAAATATGGTTGACGTATATGGAGTGGATAGCGAGCACACGGAGCTGCAGTTCTTTTCGATTAACTTTGATGCCGCAGGTGAGCAGTGGATGACACCACTGATCAAAGGTGGTGCGTTAGTGCTGGCGACTAAGGCGCAGCTCAATGTGGAGGCCGTCAGTGAGTTAATAAACGTGCACAAGGTGACGGCACTGCATTTACCGCCCGCCTATTTGCGCCTTTTGACGCCGCATTTGCACGACTGTAAACAAATTCGCACCTGTATTGTTGGCGGTGAAGAATTTAGCCGCACAGATTATCAAGACGCTCATCGGGCGTTTTCCGCGCCCCGGATTGTCAACGCCTATGGGCCAACTGAAACCATTATTACACCAACGGCATGGATCAGTTTGCCGGGTGAGCTACATGAGGTTAGCACTGTACCAATTGGCAAGCCGATTGGTGCGCGTGAGGCCTATATTTTAGACGCCGATCTGAATCCTGTACCACAAGGAGCAAGCGGTGAACTTTACGTGGGTGGTCGTGGTGTTGCTCGTGGTTATTTGGGGCGTCCAGCCCTGACCGCAGAGCGTTTTGTTGCCAACCCATTTAGTAGCGATGGCGAAGTCTTATATCGAACGGGAGACTTGGTTCGTTGGAATCAACGCGATGAGTTGGAATATTTAGGGCGCATCGATCATCAAGTCAAAATTCGTGGTTTCCGGATAGAGCTTGGTGAAGTTGAAGCGCAATTAATGGCACTCCCACACATTAAAGAAGCGGTTGTATTGGCCAAAGATGGTGATGGTCAACATGGTCATTCAGGGACACATTTAGTGGCTTATGTTGGCGCTGAGGCGAATGGCCAAGGCGTATTACCAAGCGCGCAAACACTGAAGCAAAGTTTACTGCAAAAACTACCAGACTACATGGTCCCGAGTTGTATCACCGTATTGGCAAACTTGCCTGTGACGGCCAATGGCAAAATTGACCGTCATCACTTACCCGAACCTCAGTGGGGGAGTGGTGAAAGCCATCAAGTACCAACAGGCGGCTTAGCAAATAAAGTCGCTGCGATTTGGGCGGAAGTGCTAGGTCTAGATGCGAAACAAATTGGCCTGCATGACAACTTCTTTGACTTGGGCGGTCACTCCCTATTGTTTGGTCAGATTCAGCAACGTCTTGAAGCCGAATTTAGCTGTAAATTGACCATGTTAGAACTGTTTCATATGACAACCGTAAGTGCCATGGCCACTTACTTTGAACAACGTACACCTGAAGGCGCTGCGAATGCACAGCAAGCAGTTGCCAAAGAAATGAAAAAAGCATCGGCGCGTGGTCAACGCCAGCGCCAAGCCTTCTTGAAAAAAACACGCACAAAAGTGGAAAGCTAAGCATGACTACAGAAACTTATTCAAGCACAGATATTGCCATTGTCGGCCTAGCAGGTCGTTTCCCAGGAGCTGAGAACGTAGATGCCCTGTGGGAAAACCTAAAAAACGGGGTGGAATCAATCAAAACCTTCACAGAGGCAGAATTACGTGAACTTGGGGTGCCGGAAGCGACTATTGCTGACCCCAACTTTGTCCCTCGGTGTGCGTTGTTGCCTGATCAAGACAAGTTTGACGCGTCATTTTTTGGCTATTCACCGCGTGAAGCAGAAGAGCTTGACCCGCAGCAACGTCTCTTTTTAGAAACCGCTTGGCAGGCGCTGGAAAATGCTGGCTACGATGGTGACAAGTGTGACTTTCCAATAGGTGTCTATGGCGGCTGTGGCGTAAACACTTATCTAATCTCTAATTTGATGCAAAGTGGCCGTTTTAGCGATCTTGGTAATATCTCGCAGCTACAAGCGCTGATGAACGGTAATAACAAAGATGCCATGACCATGACACTGGCCTACAAACTAAACCTAAAGGGCCCTGCGGTAACGGTACAAACGGCGTGCTCAACTTCCTTGGCTGCAGTTCACATGGCGACACGCTCATTATTGAATTATGAGTCAGATATGACCTTGGCTGGCGGCTCATGGTTGAACTTTTTGCATCAGGGCGGTTATGTATATCAACCCGGCGCAATTTTGTCTCCAGATGGTCACTGTCGCCCGTTTGACGCAGATTCTCAAGGGACGGTAATTGGTTCTGGCTCTGGTGTCGTGGTACTTAAACGCCTTGAAGATGCAATGGCTGATGGCGATACCATTTATGCCGTGATCAAGGGCTCTGCAATGAATAATGATGGTAATACTAAAGCAGGTTACACCGCACCTAGTGTGGATGGGCAGGCTGAAGTTATCGCCGCAGCACTGGAAATGGCTGATACCCCGGCAGAGAGCATTGGTTACGTTGAAGCGCATGGTACCGGCACGGTGATTGGCGACCCCATTGAAATTGCTGCGCTCACCCGCGCCTACCGAATGGATACTGAGCAAACGCAATATTGTGCCGTAGGTTCAGTCAAATCGAATGTCGGCCACCTAGATGCAGCCGCAGGGGTTACCGGGTTAATAAAGGCCGCGCTGACAGTGAAGCACGGACAAATCCCGCCGAGTTTGCACTACAAGCAAGCTAACCCAGAAATTGACTTTGCCAATAGCCCGTTCTATGTCGCGGATAAGCTGACGCCTTGGTCAAATGAAACAGGCCCACGCCGTGCTGGGGTGAGTTCATTCGGTATTGGTGGCACCAATGTGCATGTGGTCCTTGAGGAGCCACCAGTTCAACGTGCGACGCAGTCGCAGCGCAACTGGCAAATCTTACCGCTGTCGGGCCACACCAAAACTGCACTGGCCAGTCGCCGCGAGCAGTTAGCAACTTGGTTTAAGCAAGCAAGCACCCAGCCTTTGTGGCAAGACAGTGCTTACACTTTGCAAGTGGGTAGGAAAGGCCTAACCCATCGTGCCGTCGTGGTGGCGCAAAATAGTGAGCAAGCGATTGCAGCACTGGCTGACGATACCGGCACATTAAGAGCGCAAGGGCAGTTAACGGTTTCAGGTGACAGGCCCGTTACCTTTATGTTCCCAGGGCAAGGTTCGCAGCATATCAATATGGCCCGCGCACTGTATGAGTCAGAAAGCGTGTTTAGAGATGCATTTGACCACTGTCGGGAGGGCCTGATAGCGCACGTTGGGCAAGATATTAAAGACCTCATTTTTGTTGCTGAAGCGGACGTTGAGCACGGTGCGGCGCAACTAAAACAAACCTCAGTCACTCAGCCGGTATTATTTGCTGTGGAATATGCATTGGCGCAGCAATGGTTGGCGTGGGGAGTAAAGCCCAGTGCTATGATTGGCCACAGTATCGGCGAATACGTCGCCGCGTGTATTGCGGGGGTGTTTAGTTTAGAGGATGCATTATACCTGGTCGCCAAGCGGGGCGAATTTATTCAGGCGCAAGCACCGGGCTGTATGTTATCGGTGGCGCTCTCAGAAGCCGCTTTAGCTCCTTATCTTGATACCGACAATCTTGGGCATAAAGTTGAGCTGGCAGCGGTGAATAGCCCTGAAAACTGTGTTGTATCGGGCTCAGAGCAAGCGATAGCGGCACTATCAAATAGGCTCACTAAGCAAGGGGTCGTAGTACAGCCTTTACATGTTTCCCATGCGTTCCATTCGTCCTTGGTGAGTGATGCAGGTGATCAACTGGCTAAGTTGATTGCCCAGGTTCAGTGCAATGCCCCAAGCATTCCATTTGTATCGAATGTAACAGGCACTTGGATAACTGACCAACAAGCGACCGACCCTCAATATTGGGCGCAGCATTTAGCACAAGCGGTGCGCTTTAACCAAGGTCTGCGCACTATCGTCAATCTTGACAATCCAGAGTCAGAAAATGGCTTAGAGCAAACTGTGCTACTCGAAGTGGGACCAAGTAATACGCTAAGTCAACTTGCTGGACGGGATGCAGAAGTAAAAGCGCAAACGAGTATTGTCACTTCGCTACCACACCCAAGAAAAGCGCAAGAGACAGAGCAACACTTTGCCTTAGCCTTGGGACGTTTATGGATTGAGGGCGTAGAGATTGATTGGGATGCCTTATATGAGCAGACACCTCATCGCGTCGCCTTACCTGTTTACCCGTTTGAGCGAAAACGTTTTTGGATTGAAGCTGATGCAAATATTGTGGCGCAAAACAACCATAATGCCTTAGCACCAAAACCGATTGAACAGTGGTGTTACATCCCTTCATATAAGCGCTCGGTTCCTGATTTAACTCAGCCCGTTGAACTGGGTTGTACTTTGCTATTTGAAACAGAGCATAAGGCCTGCGACCTGCTCCTTGATAACCTGCACACGCAGAGCGATAAGCTAATTCGGGTCAAATTAGGGCAAGCATATCACCAAGAATCGGATAATGAGTTTGTGATCCGCGCGGCTCAGTTGAGCGACTATCAGCAACTTATTGCAAGCGTGAATCAAATTCATGGTCCTGTATCGCATATATTCCATTTGTGGAGCTTGCCGACCAGCGAGCCTACTGATTTAAGCCAAACTCAACAACAGGGCATGATGAGTCTAATCGCACTTGCTCAAGCACTTGAATCGCAACAGTTAGGTCAGCCGGTTAATTTGAGCGTAGTGAGCCAAGGGTTGGCCGATGTGTCGGGCAATGATGAGATTTCACCCCCTCAGTCGATGTTACTTGGCCCATGTAAAGTCATCCCGCAGGAGTTCCCACACATTCAATGTCAACTGGTTGATTTTGGCGCACAACTGCATGGTGACTGGATAGATTGGTTGTTGTCAGAGCAACATGGCGAAGCGGGCGAGGTGGTCGCTTATCGGTCTTATCATCGTTGGCTAATGGGCTTTGAAGCGACGGCCAAACCTAAGCAAAATGAAGCGATTTATCGCCAAGGTGGGGTGTACTTAATTACCGGCGGTTTAGGTGGCGTTGGTTTGGTAATGGCTGAGCATTTGGCGGAGCACTACCAGGCTAAATTAGTCTTGCTTGGTCGCAGCACGCCTTCAGAAGCACAACAGCAAAAGTTAGCACAATTGCAATCCTTTGGTGCGCAGGTACTGGTTAAACAAGCAGATGTGGCGGACTTTGAACAAATGGCAGAGGTTGTCACACAAGCACATCAGCAGTTTGGGCAGATCAATGGGGTGATCCATGCCGCTGGGAGTGGTGCAACGTCCTTAATTAGTTCGACGGATGCAGCGTTTGTCGAGCAGATGTTTGCTGCCAAAGTTGTGGGTACGCAACATTTGTTGGCTTTATTTAACGAGCAGCCACTGGACTTTATGGTGTTGTGCTCATCGCTTGCCAGCATTGCAGGTGGTTTATCTAAGGCCGCCTACGCTTCAGCTAATGCCTATCTAGATGGTATTGCACAACAATACGCACAGCGATTGGTGCAAACGGGCGGTTATCCAATACTGGCTGTTAACTGGGACAGTTGGCGAGAGGTCGGCATGGCTGGTGATATGGATATGCCTGACGGAGTCGGCATCGCGCCTCAGCAAGGGATTGAAGTTATGGAGCGCATACTCAGCGCACCAATATTGCCGCAAGTTGCGGTTTCAACGCTCGACCTTCCTGCACGATTAGAAGCCACCAAAGGTAACCTGTTAGATGCAGAATTGACTATGGCAGATGCGGCACCTCGCAGTGGTGGCTATGAGCGTCCTGAGTTATCAACGCCATATGTTGCGCCAGAAGATGATTTACAAGTTGGTATTGCGCAAGTCTGGAGCGCCATGTTGGGGATAGAGCAAATAGGCATTCACGATAATTTGTTTGAGCTGGGCGGTGACTCCTTAATGGGGGTACAAATCATGTCGCAACTAAGCAATAAATTTGAAGTGACCTTGTCACCAGCTTCCTTTTTTAAAGATCCAACCATTTTGGGGCTTGCTCGAGTAATAGAAGCCATTCTAATACAAGAGCTACAGCAAGAGCTGGCCGAAGAGCTGGCTGAGGGAGCGAAATAAGCATGTCGATCAATGCACTATTGGCAGCGCGCAAAGGCAATATGACACTGGCGCAGAAAAAAGCCATGCTTAAACAGCTCGAGGATAAACAGCCAGTTCAGTCGAGTGCGCCAGTAATTAAAAAACTTGGCAAACTTCAAGCGCCGTTATCGGCGGCGCAGCAAAGGCTGTGGTTTGAGTGGTTGATCAACCCTGAAAATACCGCATACCACCTTGGTGGGGGGATGTGTTTAAGTGGCCATCTAGACAAAGGCGCGCTGCGTGCAAGCTTAGATCACTTAGCCGAGCGCCATGCTGGGTTGCGTACTCAGTTTGTTGAAGGGGAAGGCGCCAAACCTGCGCAAGTGGTTTTGCCGACACAGAGCTTACCGCTGGAATGGGTTGAGCAACATGAATTAGTCGCTGAAGTTGCAGCACTGCAAGCACATGATACAGAGCTGAGTCGCGAACAAGCGCAGGAACAGGTTTATAAAGCAAGGTTAGCGCGCTTCGCTGCAACGCCCTTTGATTTACGGACCGGTCCTTTGATGCGAATGCAGTGGTTGCAATTTGCTCCAGAGCAGCATGTACTCTTAGTCGTGATGCACCACATAATTAGTGATGCGTGGTCGAAGAGCTTGATTATTAAAGACTTCGTTGAAATTTATCAAAAAGCGAGTCTCGCTCAACCCATCACCCATGACGCGAACCGGCTAGATTATACTGACTTTGCTCAGTGGCAAAATGATTGGCTTAACAGTGATGCGGAGCAAGTACAGCAGCAGTGGCAATTTTGGCAGCAGCAACTCACAGGTTCCTTGCCTGTGGTTGAACTTGGTGTGGCAAACTCAGCGAATAGTGTACCTAAGGCAGAGCAACTCGTTACTCAGTTACCCGCGCAATTGGCAGCACAAGTCACACAATTTGCGCGTGAACAAGGGGTCTCGCTATTCGTCGTGTTATTGACTGCGTATCAAGCTTTGCTGCATAGATACACAAACGAAGATGAGCTGCTGACGGCGGTTCCGGTGGCAAATCGGAATCAGTTTGCTACCCATAATGTGGTCGGCTTTTTTGTTAATATACAGCTGATGCGGTTGCCTGTTGCTGGTGAATTGACGCTACAGCAGCTATTGCGTAACTGTGCCAAACAGGCATTAGCAATCCAAGCGCAACAAGACATCCCCATAGATTCACTGATGAAGCGTTTTCAACCTAACTTGCAGGGCGCAACGCCTTATCAAGTGATGTTCAATCACCTCAAAGATAGCAGCAGTGGTTTAGCACAATTGCATGGTGCCTCGTTGACCAATTACTTTAGTTTGACTCAGGGCATAATGTGCGACCTTGCGCTAGATACAACCGAGCTAAGTGATGGTGGCGTGCAATTACAATGGCGTGTTGATAGCAATAAACTTTCAACGGCTTGGATCTCTACATTTGACGAGCAATATCAGTCGCTCCTGCGCACCTTTTGCCAAGCTCCAGAGACTCAAATTCGCGATCTTTTACTGAACAGTGCTGAGCGGAAAGCGGCTTTAGCGGCGCTTGAATCTGGCGGTAAAACTTCAACAAGCTTGCTTAGCGTACCTCAAGCATTTGCGCTTCAGGCACAGAAAACCCCAGACGCGATTGCGTTAAGGTTTGCGGGCGAGTCTGTCACCTATGCTGAATTACAGCAACGGGTAAATCAATTAGCACAGTATTTGGTGGCGCAAAATATCAGCCATGAGTCGAAAGTGGCATTGCTATTTGAGCGCAGCATTGAGATGGTGGTGGCGATGCTGGCTACGCTTCAAGCAGGTGCGGCTTACGTACCAATCGAGCCTCAACTGCCCGAGGCACGCTTACACTATATTATTGAGCAAAGCGCCTGTGCATGTATCTTGAGTCATGTTCTAGTAAAAGCGCAGCTGGCAGAGAATATCAGCGCTCAAGTAACATGGCTTGAGCACTTAGAGTTAAGCGCTTATCCAACCACAGCACCCAATGTGACAATCCATTTAGATAACTTAGCCTATGTGATTTATACCTCAGGCTCGACGGGCAAGCCCAAAGGGGTTGCATGTGTACATCGTGGCGTCGCAAATCGCTTGGCTTGGGGGCAAACTCGCTATCAGCTTCAAGGCAGTGATAGGGTGTTGCAAAAAACGCCATTTGGTTTTGATGTATCTATTTGGGAGTTCTTCTGGCCATTAACGCAAGGTGCAAGCCTAGTATTAGCAGCGCCAGAACAACACAAAGAACCGTCACAAATTCGGCAACTTATTGAAACAGAAGCGGTGACGGTTTGTCACTTTGTTCCCTCCATGTTGCAAGCATTTATGACGGGGATAAGCAGCTCACGCGATGCGCTGGGCGGAAAAGCCTTATGCCCAAGTTTACGCCAAGTATTTACGAGCGGTGAAATGCTTACCTTGCAAACCCAACAGCAATTTTTTAGCTACTTTGAACAAACGGCACTGCACAATCTTTATGGACCGACAGAAACGGCGATAGAGGTGACAAGCTGGCAGTGTCACCAGCAAGATGACGTAATTCCAATTGGTAAACCTATCTCTGGCGTACAAGCTTATGTATTGGATGGTGCACTCAATCAAGTGCCGATAGGGGTGGCAGGAGAGTTATATCTTGCCGGTGAGTGCTTGGCGCGCGGTTACTTATCTAGACCGGATCTCAGTGCCGATCGTTTTGTCGCGAATCCATTTGCCGATAGCAACAGCCAAGGCGCTAGAATGTATCGCACTGGCGACAAGGTAGTTTGGAATGATGAAGGTCAACTTGAGTTTTTAGGCCGCTTAGATCAGCAAGTGAAGATCCGTGGTTTGCGGATTGAATTGGGCGAAATAGAGAGCCAATTAAGGCAATTAGCCAATGTAGTTGATGCTGCGGTGTTAGTGAAAAATAGCGTTGGTGGCGAGCAATTAGTGGCATACCTGGTGCTAGCAAATGGCGCTGAGCTTGAGCCTGATACGCTTAACTCGCAACTCACTACTCAGTTGCCGCAATATATGATCCCTAGTGTGTTTGTGCAGCTTGAAAAATTGCCGCTCACCGTGAATGGCAAGCTAGACCGTAAAGCTTTACCTGAGCCATCGCTACAGCAATTTTCAACGTTTGCGGCACCACAAGGTGAAATCGAAAGTGGACTGGCCGAGATATGGCAGCAAGTACTGCAGCTTGAAAAAGTCGGACGTGACGACAACTTTTTTGCACTTGGCGGACATTCTTTACTTGCGGTGGAAACCCTGAGTCAAATCCAAGCACAATTTGGTGTAGACATTGCGGTGCGCGACGCCTTTGCGAATCCAATACTAAAAGACTTAGCTGCAATTATTTCAGCACAAACAAATCCAGAGCAAGAAGATGCCTTGCTCGACTTAGAAGCATTTATGGAGAACCTATAATGAGCAGTGAGGTCATCCAACGCATTGCTGAGCGCTTTCATCAGTTACCTCAAGATAAACGCCAGCTGGTCTATCAAAAGGTGCAAGCCGATGGGCTGAACATGCGTCAGTTTCCCGTTTTACCTTTTCATCACTCAGCTGAGGCTGCTGAGCTGTCTTATGCACAGCAACGTCAGTGGTTTTTATGGCATTTAGACCCAGACAGTGCAGCGTATCACATCACTGGGGGATTACAGCTTGAAGGTGAGGTAAACCTGAGTGCGTTGACACGTGCTTTTCAGCTATTAATTGCTCGTCACAGTTCGCTTCGCACGCAATTTGTACAAGTTGATGCTGAGGTAAAGCAGCAGGTGCTACCAATCGAGATTGCCAATGATTTTCAGGTAGAGGTAGGAGCGGGTGATAACATTGATGCGGTGCGTCAGCAATGGTTAAACACACCGTTTAATCTCACCCAAGGCAACTTAATCCGTGTGGGGTTACTCACGCTTGCGCCAAACCAATATCAACTGGTGGTGGTAGTGCATCATATTATTGCCGATGGTGGTTCATTACAGATTTTAGTGGGAGAATTTGCCGCGCTGTATAGCCAATTGCTTAGCGCTGAAATTGCACCGGGAGATTTATCGAGCCAGCTGGCCCAATCAGCGCTACCAGCACTGAATATTGCCTATGGAGATTATGCTAAATGGCAGAAAGACTGGATGACGGCCGGTGAGCTTGAGCGTCAGTTAGCGTATTGGCAGCAAAAGCTCGGTGACGAACAGCCAGTGTTACAGCTTAAGGTGGATAATGGTTTAGCTCAAAACTCAGAGCATGGCAGCGCTCGCGGTGCCTCACACGCTTGGCAATTACCACAGAGCTTAACGCAGCAGCTAGGTACTTTTGCCACCAGCCATCAGGTTTCTCATTACATGGTATTGCTGACGGCATTTCAGGTATTGCTACAGCGCTATACTGGGATGGAGCAGATCCGTGTCGGTACGCCAATCGCGAATCGACAACGGGCTGAAGTCGCCAATTTGGTCGGCTTATTCGTCAACACCCAAGTGCAGGATAACCGCTTTGACAGCCGCACTTCATTGCAACAGGTTTTAGCACAGGTAAAGACTTCCACACTTGGAGCACAAGAATATCAAGATTTACCTTTTGAGCAATTGGTTGAAGCCTTGCAACCTGAGCGAAGTAGCGAGGTGCATCCGTTATTTCAGATATTGTTTAACTATCAGTTTGGTGATTTAAGCCAGTTACAACAGTTGCCTGGGCTCAAAGTGGGTGAATTGCCCGCAACCACAGGAGAAGTGCAGTTTGAGTTGGTGTTAGATGCTCATGAAAACCGAGCAGGCGCTTGCTTTTTGACCTTTACTTACGATCAAAAGGCCATCTCCACACAACGCATTGTTCGCATGAGTCAGCACTTTGAGCGAGTGCTTGCTGCCTTGCTCACTGAGCCGACTATGGCCCTTGGTGACATTAACTTGCTAGACGATAGTGAAACGCAGCAATGGCAGCGTTGGGGGTTAAATCCACAACTAGAAGACACCACCCCAGTGCAGCAAAAGTTTAGCCGTTTGGCTGACACCCAGCCAGATGCAGTGGCAGCGGTATTTGCAGATTTAACCTTGAGCTATAAACAACTGGATGAACGTTCAAATCAGCTTGCGCAGCACCTTCAAAGCCTAAATATTGGTCGCGAAGATAGAGTCGGTGTAGCGCTACAGCGCAGTATGGATACGGTAGTGACGTTATTAGGCGTGTTAAAAACTGGCGCTGCCTTTGTGCCTATGGACCAAGATTATCCGCCAGAGCGACTGGCTTACATCGCAGAAAATAGTCAACTCACAGCCATTATCACTCACCCTGACGCACAGTCGAAATTAACCGAGGTGCTGAAAGATACGCAGATCACACACCATTTGGCTTCTCTGCCAGTCGTCAACTTAGCACAATTGCCTTGGCAAACGTTGTCAGCCCAACCGCTCGACGTGGCTATTCATCCCGAGCAATTGGCTTATATGATTTATACTTCGGGCTCAACGGGTCGCCCGAAAGGGGCTGCGATCAGCCATCGTGCACTGAGTAACTGCATGGCATGGATGGCAAGACAATACTCTCCACAACCTGAGGAAGCGGTATTGCACAAAGCCGCCTTTGGGTTTGATGTGTCTTGCTGGGAAATTTTCTTCCCTCTGAGTGAAGGGATGTCTGTGGTGGTTGCAAAACCTGGTGACCAACGCGATCCACTCGAACTGAAGCGACTTATCCAACAGCAAAGAGTCGCAATTACCTCGTTTCCTCCGGCTTTATTACAGGCCTTTATCGAGCTACCTGATGTGGCTGAATGCACCTCGCTGCGGCATATCATGTGTGGTGGTGAAGCCGTGCCTGCTGAATTATTCCGTGACACATACAAGGCACTGCCTGATGTTGTGATGAACAACCTATATGGGCCAACAGAAACCACAATTCATGTAACCCACTGGCCTTTTATTAACGACAAGAGAAGCTTGGCACCTATTGGCCAAGGTATTTCACAAACCCATACCTATATTTTAGATGCCAGTTTAAACCCCGTGCCTGAGGGCGTTACTGGAGAGTTATACATAGGAGGCATCCAGCTGGCCAGAGGGTATTTTGCTCGACCAGATTTAACCGCCGAACGCTTTGTTGCAGACAGCGTGTTAGGTAATGGCCAAAGGATGTATCGTACTGGTGATTTGGCGCGCTGGAATCAAAACGGTGAGATTGAATACCTAGGTCGTAGCGATGACCAAGTACAGATCAGAGGGTTTAGAATAGAGCTGGGTGAAATTGCCGAGCAGTTAAGACGCTTACCTCAAGTGCGTGAAGCCAAAGTCTTAGTTAAACACTTGGCTACTGGCGATAAATTGGTCGCTTACGTAACTGGTAGTATTCAAGATGAGCAGCAATTAGCTCAAGCGCTTGGTGAAAATGTCCCGGATTATATGGTGCCCAATGCGTTTGTGGTGTTAGATAAAATGCCACTGACAGCCAATGGTAAAGTCGATAGCAAAGCTTTGCCTGAGCCGCAATGGGCCAAAGCGCAAGAATACAGCGCACCGATAGGTGAGGCTGAAACCATGGCTGCACACCTATGGGCAGATTTACTCGGCCTTGAGCGAGTGGGCAGGGATGACAACTTCTTCTCGTTAGGTGGCCACTCATTGCTGGCGATTAAGCTGGTGGAGCGTGCCCGCCAAGCTGGCTGGCAAGCACAAGTGAAAACCTTATTTAGTCAGCCAGTGCTCAAACACTTCGCGGCTGCCCTTACGCCTTACCGCCAAGATACGGCACCAGAAACCGCATGGTCAGGGATTGCGACGGATACCGCTGTTATCACCAGTGAAATGCTGCCATTGGTCAGTCTAGATAATGATCAGATAGCTAAAGTCGTCGAGCAAGTAGATGGGGGCGTCCAAAATGTCCAAGACATTTATCCGCTGGCACCGCTGCAGTCGGGAATTTTATTCCACCATACTTTGCAAGAAAAAGGCGACGCTTACATTACGCCTAATCTATTACGTTTTGAAAGCCGCGCGCAGCTAAGTGCATTTGTTGATGCGCTTAACCTGGTTATTGCCCGTCATGATATTCTGCGGACAGCCATTTTTTGGCAGGGCCTGCCTGAGCCTGTGCAAGTCGTGCAGCGTCAGGCCAAAGTGGAAATCAAGTGGTTAGATTATGCCTGTGATGCGCCATTAGCTGCTGATGAAGCAGGCTTAACGGCAGCAGCAAGACGCTTAAATGAAGCCGTAGATCCAACCCACTTTAGACTAAACACACTGTGTGCACCTTTAATTGCCGCCATCGCTATTGCCGAAGTGCAAGACGAGACCTGCTGGTTGCAACTGCCGAGTCATCATTTAGTGATGGATCACACCAGCTTAGACGTACTCGTTGAAGAAGTGCAGATGATTTTAGCGGGTAATGCAGCGCTACTGCCAGAGCCTGTGCCGTTTAGACATTTTGTGGCGCTAGCGCAGCAAAACCCAGAGGCCGAAGCGGAGCAAAATACGTTCTTTAGCGAATTATTAGGGGATATAGAAACGCCAACTGCGCCATTTGGGTTGTTAGATATTAAGGGCACAGGTGAGGACATTCTAACGCACGAAACTGCCGTGCCTGAAGCACTGGCCGCCCAAGTGCGCCACCTTGCCGTAAAGCAAAACACCAGTGCTGCGGCGGTATTCCACCTAGCTTGGGCGATGGTGCTACAAAAGCTGACCGGACTAAATGATCCGGTATTTGGCACGGTGATGTTTGGCCGCTCACAAGGTGGAGAAGGCGCCGATAGGGCTGTTGGCATGTTTATCAATACATTGCCGATCCGTTTTCGATTGCGCCAAGCAGATCTTAAATCAGGATTGCAACAAGCGCAGCAGCTGTTAACTGCGCTTATTTGCCATGAAAGTGCGAGCTTATCCAAAGCACAATCTTGCAGCAACGTAGCGAAAGGAACGCCGCTGTTTTCGACGCTGTTGAACTATCGCTATAGCCCAAATGCGCACAAACATGGTGATTCGAAAAAGCTCTATGTTACCGATGATGGCTGGCAAGTATTTGGCGGTGAGGAACGCACCAATTACCCTATTGGAGTTTCTATTGACGATGCTGGCGATGGCTTTAACATCGTAGCGCAAACACTACCGAGTGTTGAACCTGCGCAGTTGTGTGGCTATTTACTGAATGCGTTGACTCAGCTTGTCGCAGAGCCTGCACTAAAACAGCTAGGTGATTGGCAAGCGTTGACTGACAATGCGTGGCAAACTCAGCGCTTGTGGAGCGAAAACACCACCAAAGAGAACACCCAGCAAGCGGTCTACCGCTTATTTGAAGCACAGGTGCAAAAACAGCCTGACGCTATTGCCGTCACATTTAAAAACAATCACGTGCGTTACGCTGAGCTTAACCAACAAGCGAATCAGCTCGCGCATTATCTACAATCACGAGGTGTGGGTATAGAGAGCCGAGTCGCTGTGGGCATGTGGCGTAGTGTTGAAACCGTGATAAGTCTGTTGGCAATCATGAAAGTGGGCGCCTCGTACGTACCACTAGATTTAGATTATCCAGCGGAGCGTTTGCAATATATTGTGGCGTCAAGTGGCGTACAGTTGCTATTGACTCATGCTGAAGGGGTAGGTGCACTGCCGCCATTCCCTGAGCAGATCACGCAGTGTGTATGGCAACAGATAGACTTAGCGCCATACAGCCAAGATAATCTCATTGTTGATGCTCACCCAGAGCAGCTGGCTTATGTGATTTATACCTCAGGCTCGACGGGACGACCTAAAGGCGTGGCTATTAGTCACCGCTCATTGGTTAGCTGTATGCAGTGGATGCAGCGCGAGTATCAGCTTACACGGGAGGATGCGGTGTTACATAAGGCGCCATTTGGCTTTGATGTGTCTTGTTGGGAGCTATTTTTCCCACTGAGTCAAGGCGGCCGCATTGTAGTATCTGAACCCGGAGATCATAAAGATCCAGACAAATTAATTGCACTTATCAAGGCGCAACAAGTTACAACAGCAAGTTTTGTACCGACGATGCTACAAGCCTTTATTGAGCAAACTAACCCCAATGAAGAGAACTATTTACGTAACATTATGGTAGGAGGAGAGGCTGCGCCACCGGAACTTCGTCAACGTATGTTCGCTGCGCTGCCAAATGCCAAGGTGCATAATTTATATGGACCAACAGAAACCACAATTCATGTGACCAACTGGGAGTTTACGCAAGCGCCACGAACCACAATTCCAATCGGTCGTGCTATCTCAAACACCAGTTGCTACGTACTCGATGAATACTTGACGCCAGTTCCTCAAGGGGTAGTAGGTGAGCTCTATTTAGGTGGAGTAGGGTTGAGCCGGGGTTATCTTAACCGCCCTGACTTAACCGCAGAGCGATTTGTTGCCGATCCGATATCTGCATCAGGTGGTCGCCTTTACCGTACCGGTGATTTGGTGCGTTGGAATAAAGAAGGGCTGATAGAATACATGGGTCGACTTGACCACCAAGTTAAGATCCGAGGCCTACGTATTGAACTTGAAGAAATTGAAGCTCAGCTTGCAAGTATTAGCGGTATTCAAAAAGCCGTTGTATTGGCAAAGCCTTCGCCGTCAGGCGACCGTTTAGTCGGCTATGTGCAGTCTCAACAAGTACAGTCAAGTGATGAGCTAAAAAGCATCTTAGCTAAAGTCTTACCTGACTATATGGTGCCAAACAGCATTTTGAGTCTTGAGCGCTTGCCACTTAGCCCGAATGGGAAAATTGACCGCGACGCTTTACCGGAACCGGTTTGGCAAGATAGCGGAGAGTTTGTTGCGCCAATAAACGACATGGAGCAAAGTGTGGCGCAAGTCTGGTCTGAGGTTTTAGGAATCAATAATATCAGTCGTTTTGCTAATTTCTTTACGCTTGGCGGCGATTCTATCGCATGTCTAAAAGTGGTGTCATTGATGCGCCAACGTGGTTTTGAAATGGCGGTAAAACACATGTTTGAAACCGCAGATCTGAGTCAGTTAGCCTTGCAGTTGACTGAATTGCAAGGCGCTACCGGCTCTGGAAATACACTTTGTAGCGAGCCTATTATCGCACTGAATCAAAAATCAGCTGCTGCAAGTGCGCTATTTTGCTTACATGATGGTTTTGGTAAAGTGTTGGACTACACTACTTTGGCAAGGCATCTCGATGGCAAGCGCACGGTGTACGGACTGACCTATCAGCCTGATCCCTTAACCGGGCAAGCTGCTGATTTATCTGCGCTGGTGGCATCGCATCTGAGCGAAATTCGCAAAGTGCAAGCTCGCGGACCTTACCGTTTATGTGGCTGGTCTTTAGGTGGCGTGTTGGCGCACGCTATTGCCGCTGAGTTAGAACAACAAGGTGAGCAAGTAGAGCAGCTGCTTTTACTTGATCCTTACTCGCCACCTAATGCAAGTGCACAGCGCTCAACACTGGCAGAGCAAATAGGCCCAATGATGCAGCTACAAACCTTCTTCAGCTTATTACTGAGCGAAGAAAGTGGGTTTGCCTTGATGCAAGACGTTGAAATACAAAGTACGCTGACTGAATGTACTGCTCAACAGCAGATATCAAGTGATGGCATTCAAAAGTTGATGCAGCAAGTGTTTGAGCACCCAAGGACGGAGTTTATGACGGGTTACGGACAGTTAACGGCTCAAGACTTATACCATTTATATCTGGCCTTCCAACCGCTATTTTTGGCTGCTGTCAATATTGAGACGCTGCCTGTTTACACCGGTAAGGCTGAACTATTTTGGATGAAAGGTCGAGAGCAAGCGCATAAAGCATGGTGGTACGAGTGGTTGAATAGCCAAAGTGTTTCGTCTCACGACTTGGATGTTGGACATTTCGCGGTGGTTAAAGATCGCACTGTATTAGAACGTGTCTAGCGAAGTTTAAAGTTAAAGTATAGAGCGGCTCTGGTCGCTTTATTTTTATCTTTAGGTTTGTCTTTGGAAGGTTTGTCTTTGGAAATAAAAACGGCGCTGAGTAGCGCCGTTTTTGTGAGAGTTAATTTCTAGTTGCTATCACTTACCATTGGTAAGTTGCAGTTAATGCGATATTTCGGCGACTGCCATAGGAGCAGGATGTTTCACCACATGAAGCGATAACCTTTTTGTCGGTTAGATTACGCACATTGAGTGCAAAGCGCCATTGTGCCAGATCATAGCTTGCCATGGCATCAAACAGGGTGTAACCCTCAACGGTTTTAGGTGCTTTTTCACCAGTACCTTTGTTACTACCCGTGTAACGTGCGCCTAAACCTACAGTGAAGTCGTCAGTAAGTTGATAGTCACTCCAGATATTAAACTGATGCTTTGAAACTGCTTTATCCTGTTTGCCGACTTCGTCAGCAAGTCTTGGATCAAGACCACTCTCAGTGACATCCGCTTTAGGAATATAAGCGTAAGAAGCGGTTAAGTTCATTTTTTCAGTTGGTTGTACAAAGGTATCAAACTCTAAACCGCGTACAACGATGGCACCCGTTTGTTTGTAGCCAGCAGGTTCGGTTGTCCATACCCACTGAGTGAAGTCACTACGTTCAATCTCAAATACCGCTGCACTATAGCTTGAAGTTGAGTCCTTTGGTTGATAGCGCACACCGGTTTCGTATTGTTTACCTGTTTCAGGTGAGAAAGGACGAGCGGTAGCAGGGTCAACATTGGTTGTCGGTGCAAAAGATTCAGAGTAGCTAAAGTAAGGTGCTAAGCCGTTGTCAGCTAAATAAACAACCCCGGCGCGAGCACTAAATTCTCTGTCTGTACGCACTGATGTCGGGTCTACTTGACCTTCTAGCGTCTCATTTTTTAGCTTTGCTTCATCCCAACGACCAGCCAAAGAAATGATGATCTTCTCATTAATTTTGATTTGGTCTTGGATATAAATACCAAATTGCTCTAGCTTGGAAACACCCTTGATATTAGGTTCAGGTTGGATCACACTTGAGCCGTAAGTCGGGTTAAAGATATCAAGATCAGCTAACACACCGCCGTAGCGCGCTCTCACTTCAATCTCTGTATCTTGATAATCGGCACCAATGAGTAATGTATGTTCTACGTTGCCGTGTGAAAACTGACCGATCAAATGCGTGTCGATAGTAGCGCCGCTGACTTTCTCTTTACTTGATAGTGGAGTACGGGCTAAGTAACGGAAGTTTTCAGGGTCACTTGGGTTATCAGCATTTTTTTGCGCCCATTTACCCCAAATGACGCCATAGTCAACGTCAAATTCCGCATAGCGCGCGTGTTGCTTGATTTGCCAGTTGTCATTGAAATGATATTCGCCTTTATAACCTACCACCCACTGCTCTTGGTTGTAGCGGTTGAAATCAGGCTCACCAATCAATGTTGAAAACGGGATTTGGCCGTTAGGGTTCGGCAAAATAGTACCTGTTGTTGGGTAGGCGTGCCAAGCAGCGCCAGACTCAATGTCGTAGTATTGTGAGTAAAAGGTAATTTTCCCTTGGCTACTTGGTTGCCAAGTCATTGACAGTGCTAGGTAGTCGCGATCGTTTTCTAGTGGATCGGTACTCAAATCAGATTTTTTGGTTAAGCCTGTCACGCGATATAAATACTCGCTGTCGTCGTCAATTGGACCTGACATATCAACGGCTAGTTGTTTGAGGCTGTTATTGCCAAGCTTGATCTGCAGCTCATTTTGCGAAAATGGCGTTGGCATTTTACTAACTAGGTTTACTACGCCACCCGGACCATTTTGACCATATAATACCGAAGAGGGGCCTTTAAGAATTTCTATACGCTCCATACCGTAGCTTTCGGTCTGCCATAAACCCCAGTTACCACTGTTACGGATCTGAAGACCATCTTGGTAGAAACCAGGTGCATAAGCATCGAAACCACGAATGTATAACCAATCGTATTGTGGTAAGTCACCCCAAGGTGCGGTATTCACACCTGCGGTATATGATAATGCTTCTGTTACACGCGTTGCGCCAATGGCTTCAATTTTATCTGCGGTGACAACATTGATGGTTTGTGGCACTTCAATTATTGCAACATCGATTTTTGAGCCAGTTGCACTGCGGCGTGCATTGTAACCTTCAACCGGACCTGTTGCCGTTTCTTGGTCGGCATCAGCATTAACGGTAACCGCTTTTAGTTTGCTTGGCGAGTTACCTTCAGCATGCGCAGTTGATACCAGTGTTAAACCTAAAATGGCGGCAGCAATGGGTGATAGGGTTAACAATGGGGTTGAGCGTTGTTGTTTCACAAAGACTCCTTATTATTTTTGAGAAGCAGATTTAATTATTTGGTGATTGAGCAGAGCTTTTCTCAATCACCCGTTTTAGTTCGAGGCTAGTCCACTAGCGCCGTGTTATCAGTAACTTGAGGCGTTGATGTTTGTTTTAGTTGTTTAAGTACCTCGCCAATTTCTTGGCTACGGACTGCCAAAATTGATAATAAAGTGTCGCTTAGTCCATGGGAGCTTTCGCATGCGCCTTGCAAGAAAATATTCGGTTTAAAGTCTTCCGTGCTTTGAATGCGGTAGTCGCGTCCCACAGTAAAGTCACCTAAGTATTTTGATAAAGGCGCCAATAGCGTTTTGTGCTGATCTCGTACATAGCCTGTTGCCAACACCACCGCATCGTAGCTACACACTTTAGTGTCGCCAGTTTTGCGGTTTGTGAGGGTTAGATGAATACCGTTTTCGTCCGCGTCAACCGCTGCGACTTCTGTGCTAGAAAGGAAGCGATGGCGATAGTGGCTGCGTACTTTTTGTTCGTAAAATACGCCGTAAATTTGTTCGATAAGGGGTAAGTCAGGACAGGCGTAGTTGGTCTGGCGGTATTCTTTTAAGAAGGCTTCGCGTTCGATATCGGATTTGGAGAAAACCTTATCAGTATATTCTGCATTGAAGATTTCATTTACAAATGGACTGTCGTCCGATGGCTTAATAGAGTTTGCACGAATAACAAAATCGACTTGGTTATCATCTGCGCGGCCGTGTAAATCCATAAATATTTCGGCGGCACTTTGGCCTGCGCCAATGACGGCAATTTTCTTAGCTGTGTTATTTGCTTCAATAGCAACTTTGTAATCATTACTGTGGAATACGCGGGTGTCGCCCGCCAGTTTTCTAAATTGTTTTGGTATATATCCACCACCACCAATACTGACGACTAGGTTATCTGTTTCAACGACTTTTTCACTGCCATCAACACCTCTGGAATGCACTTGTAGCGCAACAACTTGCTCGTTTTCTAAAATCGGTTGGACATCAAATACTGTTTCGCCATAGCTGGTTTGATCTTTAAAATGCGAAGCCGCCCATGCTAAGTAGTCGTTAAACTCATGTCGGCTTGGGAAAAATGTTTGAAGGTTGATAAAGTCTGCTAAGCGATTTTTTTGGTGTAAATAGTTAATAAACGTAAATTCACTTTTAGGATTACGAATAGTGACAAGGTCTTTCAAAAAGGAAATTTGCATGTGCGTGTTTTCGAGCATCATATTTTTATGCCATGAAAACTCCGGCTGACGTTCCATAAACAAGGCATGGTTAGCCCAATCTGTTAGACCTTGCTCGCGAAGTGCGATTGCTAGTGCAATATTAGAAGGTCCGAAGCCAATACCTACTAATGAAAAGCGAGATGTGTTGTTCATACTTAATCCTCACAGTTACGGTTAGCTACTGCTATTGTCCTAGGGCCTGCTGAGCGTCAAGACCGACAGGGCACTATTAATACCAATTAGTCTTAATACTTGCTCAATTTGAAGGAGCAAATCTGACGCTAACCGCGTTAAAAATTTCTCATTTAGAACAACTAAATAGCAAAATTTTCGCCTTGTTATCGACAAGATTTTCTCGCCTCAAAATAGATCACTTAATTAAGCGAATTGGTATGACTATCAGAAGCTCAACTAAAATTATGTTTTGGATTAGACGAGTGAGAATTTAATTTATTTAAATATTTATGAAATTAATTCGTATTTAAACTGTCTAACGAGATCCTTCGTCGTTTAGTGCCTAATCTCTGCCCGTTGCACTGTGTTAAAAAAGCTAAGTTCTGTCTATTTATCTATCTTCATAGCGCTATAACAAGGCGACACCCCGCTTAGCGCTATCTTGGTTTTTATTACTTGGTTTGCGTCACAAAGTTCAGTGAGTTAACGCCTGATTGTTGTGCCAGTGCCATAACCTCGACTATTTTTTCATAGGGAACTTTGGCAGCCCCTTGTAATTGGATCGGAGGCTGCGGTGATTGTGCGGCAACTTCCACTAAACGTTGTTGAAGTTGCGCGAGCGTAATGGCTTGCTGCTGCCATTGAATATCACCATTCGCTTGTACTATCAAAGAAACGCTGTCGGGCAATATCTCTGCGCTGGTTTCTTGCAAGGCTGCTTTGGGCAGCTCTACTTCAATGGACTGAGTGATCACAGGCATGGTGATAATAAAAATGATCAGCAATACCAGCATCACATCCACAAGTGGTGTCATGTTTATTTCAGCCATGACCTCTTCGTCATCTTCAAATCCTTGGCCAAACGCCATTATTTACCTCCGACCGATTTAAATACTGGGCGCTTAGCGTTTGCACTTGGTGCAGAGCCCATCAGTAAGAATGCGTGTAATTCGTGAGCAAAGTGGTTCAGGCGGTTTACAACGCGTTTGTTTCCCCGAGTGAGTGCGTTGTACCCCAGTACTGCGGGGATAGCGACGGCAAGGCCAAAAGCAGTCATAATTAATGCTTCACCCACAGGACCAGCTACTTTGTCGATACTTGCTTGGCCACTAACGCCAATGCTTATCAGGGCATGGTAAATTCCCCATACCGTGCCAAACAAGCCGATAAAAGGAGCAGTGGCACCAATGGAAGCGAGTATCGCTAAGTTACTCTGTAGTTCCGATTTACTTTCGTCAATAGAAGTTCGTAAGCTGGCAGTTAACCATTCTGCGATAGGTAAATTACCATGCAAATCTTCTTTGTGTTGCTCATGATGCGCCTTGGCATGCATGCCTTCGTTGACCAGTGAACTAAAGGGCGTCGCTTGGCCCGTTGGAGTTTCGAGCAATAAAATACCTGACTGCACATCTTGTGCGTGCCAAAACTGCTTAGAGCCAACAAGTGGCTGTTTTAATTTATAAAGCTTAATGCCTTTAATTAATATGACGCACCAAGTTGCGATTGACATAAACAGCAGACTAAACGCTACTGCTTTAATGACGATATCGCTTTGTGCCCACATGGCGGCGATTCCGTATGGGTTCTCCATGACTGTTCCTTATTTAATTTAATGCAAAATTGACAGGCTGTAGGTACCAATAACCGATCGCTTGTCCGTCTTGAGTTGCCGGTTGGTATTGCCAGTGTTTTACAGTTGCTTTTGCAGACTGATCTAGGCGACCGTGGCCACTCGACTCATGTATTTCTATCTCAGAGACGCTGCCGTTCGCTTCAATATAAATTTTTAATAAGACTGTCCCTTGTTCTTTAAATTTACGGGATAATCTTGGGTAAATAGGTGCCGGGTTGTTTAATGCATTAGCGTCGCTCATGTGCGGTAATACAAGCCCAGGCGGTAAACTCGGATCCTGAGAAGTAGTGGCCGTCTCTGTCGTGTTACTAACATCACTTTGTTCTGATTGAACAGTGGAGCTGACTGGGGCTGGCTCTACAATAGGTTCAGGCTCTACAATAGGTTCAGGCTCTACAATAGGTTCAGGCTCTACAATAGGTTCAGGCTCTACAACAGGTTCAGACTCTACGACAGGTTCAGGCTCTACAACAGGTTCAGGCTCTACAACAGGTTCAGGCTCTACAACAGGTTCAGGCTCTACAACAGGTTCAGGCTCTACAACAGGTTCAGGCTCTACAACAGGTTCAGGCTCTACAACAGGCTCAGGCTCTACAACAGGCTCAGGCTCCACAACAGGTTCAGGCTCTACAACAGGTTCAGGTTCTACAATAGGTTCAGGTTCTACAATAGGTTCAGGCTGTTGAACTGTCGTTACCTCTGTTTGGGATGGTAAGTTGATAAACTTGCCCTTAATGCTAGAGTGCTGAGAAGATATTTCCATTGGCTCCGGTATTGAGGTAGTTGTCCACGCAAAAGCAATGCCTCCGATATGAATAGCAATAACAAGGAAACATGAACTTAAGGACGCGACGTCTGGGGTTTGCTGTCGCAAAGCTTTTGTGTGTGAGGTAGGCACAACTACGTACATCCGTTACTAATTTAAATGCAAATCGTTATTACTTTATTTTGTTTGTTACAAAAATACAAGAACGATCCCGCTAATTGATGGATATTTTGTTTATGAATGATTCATCTACTGCAATAAGGTGTATACCTAAAAATAGTAATATAACGCTGTAGCAATTGTTACGATTGCAACCTTGGAAGAGAAACTATTGCAACAGCTCCTTTTTTATCGTTTCTATTTTGAATTTGTAAATCACCTAAATGGTTGAAAAGTATTTGCCGGCTAAACACTAGACCTATACCGCTGCCAGACACTTTGGTAGAAAAAAACGGAATAAAGAGGTTGTCAGTATTACTAATGCCGACACCCTCATCAATTATCTTTATACTGCAATATTTGTCGCTTTGTTCAAACTCAATGGTAATCTCTCCTGTTGTTGTACTCATGGCTTCTTGAGCGTTTTTTAAAAGATTCACAAAGACTTGTTCTAATTGGTGTGGATCAGCATATAGCTGGCATTTCGTTGGATTTAGTAGTGATATTTTGCTATCGGGAAATAGTAAAATACATTTTTCGATAAGTTCACAGATGTCGAGCGGTTGCTTATTAGGTTGAGGTAGCTTACTAATTTTCTGAAAGTTGCTAATAAATTTGTAGAGCGAAGTTGAGCGATTATGGATCACCGTAAGACCCTGCTCAAGAGCCGGTGTAGCACTTTCTAGTTTCTGAAGCTGTTTCAGTAACGTGGCACTAATAGAAGAGATCGGAGCTAAACTATTGTTAACTTCATGACTGAGTACTCGATGTAAGCGTTGCCAACTCTCTCGCTCTTTATCTATTAATAACCATTGTACGTCGCTGATAAAAAATAGATAGTTGAGCTGCTGATGATGAATGTATTTTACTACCGCAATTCGATAGGTTTTACTAACAGCACCATCTTTAATGGTAAAGCTTTGTGGCTGTCTTGTAACTTGTTCTACAGGGATTGTAGTGCAGCTTAAGTTTGCGCCTTGTTGTGACGATTGAAGGCCTAGTAGCTCATTAGCTGCGGGGTTTGCAAAGGTTATGTCGTAGTTAACATCCGTGGCAATTATTCCTACATCAATGTGAGTGATCACTTTTTCCAGTAAAAGTTGGCTTTCTTTTATGGCAACATTTTGTTGTGCTAGCCTTTGTGAAAGTGTATTGAGGAGCTGTTTTATTTCTAGCATCTCATCATCTTCAGCACGGATGGCTGACCGTATGTTGTAGTCTTCGTCCACCAGTGCTTCTAGTAATACAGCAATGTTTCTAGTTTGGTTGTAATAGCTCGCTTTTATGTGGTTAGTTAAAAACAGGCAGGCTGGAAGTAGAAATAGCCCTGTCAACGCTATGATATATTTAGATACCGATAGTAAGCTTAATAAATAACAAAAGGCTAAACTCAATACTATGAGCATTCCAGTTGTGGTTTTAAGTGTGGTAGACAAGGTCAAAGCTGCTATGTTTTAAAGGTTGTACTTTTCAATTCTACGATAGTAGCCGCTTCGGCTAAGGCCTAATGATGCTGCTGTCTTTTTCACATTTCCTGCATAATGTTCAAGTCTTTCGATGATGGCTTGTCGTTCGAGTTCATCCAAAGTCAGATTTAATGGTACCGCTGCGGTAACCGCAGCGTTTGCTGTTGTAGCTGCAGGCTCAGTAACTAAGTGCAACTGATGTGCATCTATGACACCGTTTTGACACATAAATACTGCCCGTTCAATACAATGGTTAAGTTCTCGAATATTGCCTGGCCATGAATGTGCTTTAAGTTTCTCCATGGCGCAATTCGTAAGCCTTATTGGTGCGAAGCTATACTCAGCGATGAGCTTATCTAACATATGATCTACTAAAAGAGGAATATCTTCCAAACGCTCCCTAAGTGACGGTACACGAAGTTCGATAGTGTTTAGACGATAAAATAGATCTTGGCGAAATGTTCCTTCCATTATCGCTCTGACTAAATCCATATTAGTGGCGCTAATGACTCTGACGTCAGCGTGATATACCTGTGTGCTCCCAACCGGTGTATACATTTTCTCTTCAATCACGCTAAGTATTTTAGCTTGTTGAGAAAGGGGAGTGTTCCCTATTTCATCTAAAAATAATGTGCCACATTGAGCCTGTTTGACAAGACCTTCTCGACTAGTAATTGCTCCTGTAAACGCTCCTTTTTTATGGCCAAAAAATTCACTTTCAAACACACCATCAGCGATAGCTCCCATATTTACGGAGATAAAAGGCTGCTGACTTCGTTGTGAGTCATTATGTATATAGCGAGCGAGTAGCGTTTTTCCTGTGCCGTTTTCACCGGTAAGTAAAATGCTAGATTGGCTTTCTCGTAATCGATCTATTTCTGCAATTAATTTCTGCATCGCAGGTGAGTCTGCGATTAGAGTGCAGTGATTATTACTGAGTTGCGTACGTAACTGATTGTTTTCAGCACTTAGTTTTTTGCTTAACCTTTGGCTATCGCTTAAGGCTAATTGGGTTTTAATGCTGTTTGCGAGGTGTTCGTTCTGCCAAGGTTTTTGGATAAAATCATTAGCACCTTGTTGTAGAGCCGTTATTGCTAACTCTACAGTAGCCCATCCGGTCATGACTATTACGGGGATGTCCCATTTGGCTCGAATATTAGCTAATAACTCTAGACCTTCCATACCTGAGGTGCTGTCTAAGTGATAATTAAGGTCCATGAGTATTAGATCGAAGTGCTTTGTTTCCAGTGCATTAAGTAGCTCTGTTGGGGTAGTAGCACTGAATACCTGATAGTCAAACTCAGCAAGCAGTAGTTGTACAGAGGTGATGATGTCTGGATTATCATCTGCTACAAGAATCGATTCACTCATCGTGATTTCCTAATTAACAGGCAGCAATTCGTAGAGCATATCTTGCCATTTTTGTCATTTTACTACTCCTCTGGTGGTGACAATGCAACCCGTAAGACTATCTATATCATATATTTGCTTAGCTGAAGCGGCGTTATTAGTATTTAACGCCTGCTATATTAAAACGGTAATTTGATATTACAACAACAACTGCTTCACAAACATTACGCTTGCTGCTTCGAGGTATCATGTGTATCAAGGAAAAAATCTTTATCTATATGATTTACATTATAAAAATTTAATCTTTACTCATGACCTTTGCTAGGATAAATAATAGCAATAACTCCATCTTGCTGAATTACTTGTGTTTTTTCAAGTCAATTTTTACCTTCTCTATATTACTAATGTCGCTTATTGGCTTACTTTATCGAGTGCACGGCGAATATCTCGCTTTGTTGAACTGTCATTGCTAAGTGTTAGCGCTTGTTGATAAGCACTTTTAGCTTTATTGTTGTCCTTTACGGCTCGACTTAGCTCACCCAACAGCATTAAGTATTCTATGTGCTGCTCATCTTCTACTTGTTCTTTGCTTATTAAGCGCTCCATGGCATCAACTGCTAATTGCTTATCCCCGTGTTCCTGTAATGCTAAATAAGCGGCAGACACACAAGTGTCTCGCCAAGTAGGTAACAACCCAGTGGCTACATTATTAATTTGGCACCCTTTAGCGAACAGATTCTGTGCTTGTTCTTTGGCCGAAAAAGTCCAAAGCAAATTAGCGGCTCGGTTTACTAAGGCAATATCATGAGGGTAGTGTTGATTCACAAAATCTACAGTTTGTAACGCGAGGCTTTCATTTTGAGTGTTTTGAAGGTAATCCATGAGAGCCAAATAATAATAATGTTTATCCATGTCTTTCAGTCGTTCGACGATGGCTTTCGATGCTTTCTTTTCTGAGTCCCAAAAGCCGCTTTCAATAGCTAAAGCTTTTGCAGCAGCAACTAAATATTTAGGATTGTTTGGTGCTAACTCAGCAGCTCTAATTGAATGCTTATTAGATTTTTCCACTAGACCAAGTTTATTAAAGAGGTTCGATTGCTCCTTAATTTGATACCATAATTCGCCAGCTACAAAATGCACTTCGGCATTTTCTGGATGCCGCTTGATCAAGGCATTTAGCATCGCTTCTTTATCGTCGCTATCTTGTGCTACTGCAACGGATACAGCCATTATTTCCGAGTTAAGATCTTTGTTTTTTTGGGCCGCTAATGCTTCAGCGACTTGCTCATATTGTCGATTGTAAAATGCCGATTCAAGCGAAGTGGTTTGTGGGGCGGGTTGTTGTGCTTGCGACGTCGCGCAGAGCATAACAAGTGCTGTAAAGCCGACGCGTATGACAGTAGTTGTAAACATTTCCTTCTCCTTAGGGTCTGATTTTAGGACCTAGCTGACAAAGATCGTCAGCTAGGAGGTTTGCTACATCAGTCTTCACAGCGCAGTGTTTCACTCGGCTCTAATTGAATTGAGCGGCGCGCAGGAAGGTAAATGGCGCTTAACACAGCCGTGCTTGTTATTACAATTACAACCATGGCGCTAATCGCGTAGAGATAGATATCTAACGCGATGATCTGCCAAGTGGCAAAGCTGAGTATGGCTGACAAAACTAAACCAATACTTAGACCCTTTAACATCGGTCTTGCTCCGAGTTTAACGAGCCAGCGGATGATGTTTTGATCGTTTGCACCTAATGCCCTGCGGATCCCAATTTCATGTTGGCGTTGGGTAACTGAATTGGCCGTGAGGCCATAAATACCTGTCACTCCCAATGCCAAGGCAAATAAGCCGCATTTCAAAAATAGTTGGGTTGCAGAGTGAGTGAGATCCCTTAGCATTACGAGTAATTCTTCCATACTTTTAAGTGCACTGATACGTACTTCTGAGTCTATTGCGTATAGCGTTTCATAAATCACTGAGCGAGCTTGTTGCTCTGAACCAATAAACTTGTATTCTATATTGATATTACCGCTATCTAGTTGACTTATTGGACGATAAATTGTCATTAGATTTTTAGGATCGCTAACTGGAGTGCCTTCAACACGATCTGAAACTACGCCGACAATTGTTGCCCAAGTACTAGCTGTTTCTACTTCGTCACTTATTTTAAGTTGTTTACCTATGGCCGATCCTTCAGGCCAATAAGTCTGTGCTAAAGTTTTACTGATCATTGCTGCAGGCATGGTGTTCCCTTGGTCCCTTGAATCTATATAGCGGCCTGTGAGTAGCTGGACACCTGTGAATTGAATGTTGCCTGATACACTTCTAATCACAGCTTGTGGTTTATCTTGCTCCAGCTGGTATTTTATACCTTGTTGCATGAAGGTATTTTTACCAAAGCTAGTAGTGACAACTGCATCAGACACACTTGACTGTTGCTGTAGCCTAGATGCGATATTTTGGTAGAGTGCATTGCGGCGAGGGTGGGAGTCGTAACGTTCTGCTGGCAGAGAAACTTGGGCAGACAAGATGTTTTTGGTGTTTAAGCCAATATCTAAATTGATCAGCTGATTGGCAAAAAAACTAGAGACAATACCTAGGTACATTAATACCGTAACAACAGTAATTTCGGTAGTGAGTAGCATTCTAGTAACTTTGTTTCCTTTGCTGCTAGCCGCGCCTCTGGTACCACCTCGCAAAATGGCGTTGAAGTCGCCACCTGTTACATGTAGCGCAGGTAATACACCCGTCATGATAATAGCGACAAAAATGAAGATGATAGTCGCAAAGATAGTATTCAGGTCAAGTCCCCAGTGCCACCAATAGGCCAATCCATCAGCTAGATTCATGTTAATCCAAAACTGATTAACTTGTTGCAGTGCCCAGCCTGATAAAAGTAAAGCAATAACGCCACCAGCTACGCAGATAATAATACTTTCCCACATCATTTGGACGATAAGCCGTTTCTGCGGCGCACCAAGGGCGACTCGGATAGATATCTCTTTGGTTCTTGCATTCATGCGGGCTAACAGTAGATTCCCCACATTAATTGCTGCTAGCAGAAAAATAAATCCGGTGACTATGTTTAGAATGGTGAAAACGATAATACCATCAGCGCCATTGGTTTGCGCGGCTTGAAAAGTCGTGATGTAAATGTCATCGATTGCAGTATCACTATTTTGACGACGCATCTCATAAGTGTTTTTGGCGATGCGAGATAGTGTGTCATTGGCAACGTTTTGTGCTATATCGGGTTTTATCCGAGCGTATACATCTACATAAACTTGATCCCTATTTTGAGTCGTAAACAAGGGCTCAGGAATCGGCAGCCATAATTTTGAAGCAACAGGGAAACCATATCCCTGAGGCATAACGCCAACGACTCGGGTATTTTTACCATTGATTTTAATTGTGGAGTCAAGAATATCCGGCGTGCCGAAGAACTTACTTTGCCAAAGGTCATAGCCTATCACGGCAACTTTTTCTGACCGGGGGGAGCTGTCATCAGGTCTAAAAGCTCGACCCATTAGCGGTTGGACGCGGGAGAATTGGAACAAGTTCCATTCACTAAAAGTAGCATTGTGAGACTGAGCTTGACCATTAATATCCAACAGCACTGAAGTTGAATAATACATGCCATATTCACTTAGCGTTGATATTTGTGGCCGAATGGCAGCAAAGTCAACGGCATCAAACATACGGTCATAGCCCTGTTCTGTCGCTTGTAGCTTCACTATCGACTCGCCTTCGGGTAATGGTAAATCAGAAAAGACGAAGGTATGCAAAAAAGAGTAGCTGAATATACTGACCGCAAGACCGCCAGCCAATACGATGGTTGTCAAAATAGTAAAAAGCGGAGACTTTGCCAAAAGTCGAAAAGCGTATTTTATATCTAATAAATAATTCATAGTGCACACCTTAAGCGGCAGAGTTTTTTGCGCTTACGACTTGATCCGCAACGATTTTACCATCAAACATCTCAACTTGGCGGTTGGCTTGTCCAGCTGAGCGCGGGTCATGTGTCACCATAACAATCGTCGTACCTTCATTGTGTAACTTTTTTAGTAATTCTAAAACCGCATCAGTGTTTTTAGAATCAAGATTACCAGTTGGTTCATCAGCTAAAATTAAAGCTGGCTTTCCTGCAATCGCTCGGGCAATGGCAACACGTTGCTGCTGGCCCCCTGATAGCTGACTTGGGAAATGCTTACGGCGATGTTGCATATCAACCTTTTCTAGTGCGAAGTCAATAAGATGACTAATCTGTTTTTGGTCGATGTTGTTTCGATAACTTAGTGGTAGAGCAATATTTTCCTCAACAGTCATATCGCTAATTAAATTAAAAGACTGAAATACAAATCCAATATGCTCATTACGGATGGCGGCTCGCTCATCTCGACTGATTTGGCTGACATCATGCCCACTTAGTACGTATTGACCTGCTGACGGCACATCAAGTAAGCCAATGAGCGATAGCAGTGTCGATTTACCACAACCAGAAGGGCCTGTAATTGCAATATAATCGCCAGAGTTAATAGTGAGACTGATCTGGCTTAATGCATAAGTTTCAACATCTTCCGTTGAGAATTTTTTCTCGATATTGTCCAGTTGAATAATTGTTTTATTTGTCATAAGGCTTCCCTAATTGAGGATAATTTCCGCATGCTGCTCCCAAGCAGATTGGTCTGAAATGATAATTCTGTCACCTGCTTTGAGCCCAGACAGTATTTCAACGGTGTTTGTTGATACTTGGCCAAACTCAACTTTAACGCGCTGGGCTGTTTTTGAATTGTTATCTACACGATAGACATATGCTTGTGTATTTTCTGAGGCAAATACTGGGCGTTTAACAAATAGAGTGTCCTTTTTATCTGCGATCGCAATAGTCCCTTCGACACTTAAGTCTGGTCGAGCCTCAGGTGGAAGTTCTCCTTGCAAATTGACTTCCACTTTAACTGTTCCTTCAACAACATTGGGATCGATCCGTTCAACAACTCCATTAACTGTCGAAGTCCTTGTGTCTATTTTTACTTTTTGTCCTTGTTGAATATTTTGTACTTGAAGCTCTTGTACTTTTAACTCGGCCTGAAAGTCATTTAAGCGGGCTATCTTGGCTACGCCATCGCCACTAGTCAATTGTTGCCCGAGTTCCAGCTCCATCTCTTGTACAACACCATCGGAGGTCGCCACTATATCTAATGCGTCGACTTGACCTTGAACTTGTTGTAATGTCTTTCGCATTTTATTTAAGCGCGCTTTAGCACCAGCAATATGAGCTTCGAGATTCTCTTCCATTTTTTTATATTGCTGAGCTTGTAAGTTTTGACGCAGCTCAATGTTTTTCATGGTCAATTTAGTTTTCGAGTGGTCAAGTGCTGAAATAGTTGAGTTACCAGCTTTTATAAGGGCTTCTTGGGCATCCAGTACCAGTTTGGTGGATTCAAACTCGGCATCGGTCTCCAGGAGCGTTGTTTTGAGTTGGAATAATTGCGATTCTAATGCCACGCGTTCAGCCTTTTTCTCGGCAATCAATGCCTCGAGCTCCCATGTGGTTTCTTCCTTTTTTTGTATTAACTGGGGGTTTTGCAAAGAAACTAAAATGTCACCACGCTTTACGCTATCTCCAGGTTTAACCCACAGTTGTTTAACTCTGCCGTTAATATCAGTAGAAATCCAATGGATCTCTTTAGGGACTAATGCACCATAGCCTCTCACGTTAATAGTGAATTGGCCTTGCTGAACGTTAGCAAAAAGTAAACTACGATTATTGGCTATATAAGAAGCGTTGGAGTATCCGCTATTAAAGAATAAATAAAACACAATAATGACCATTGCACTGGCTGTGATAATTAACCACATTTTTTTGCTGACGTTTTTCTTACTCTTTTTATTAATAGTTATATCCATGAACTCTACCGTATATCTTCTGATGTAAGCTTGGTTAGCAGATTTAATACCAACTTCTACTTTTGTTTTATTTGTCAATTGGAATCAATTGGTTATGTATTTTTAAAAGACTTTACTTACAGCAGGCAAAAGTCCCACTTTCGATACATTTGCAATTTTTTGTTCCGGAATTGATATATCTCGCGATTAACATCTTGGGTTACATGCTTTATGAAGTAGACCACTACTGGCAAGACCACATACCCTCTAGCTGTTTTTCCTTTACTTATAAAGCTGATGTTAAAACAGATGAAAAATTAGCCATTAGTTTGTTTTGTTTCACGAATGGTTGCAAGTGTTATTTTTTTGTTTTCTTAGTTGATTTTGTGTTTTCTAAAGGTTAAGTTTGATTGTGGTTATATTTTACCCTAGTCAGCGACTTAGCCAATTTCAACAGATTAAGTCTCGCTCATTCATGAACACGATTTCGTTTTAACAGCCCGAGTGACTGGAGGCAGTCGTCACTGGGAGTTCAGGGGATCTTAGGGGTTGTTGGGTTTAGCAGTACAGGTGCTAGAAATAAATTATAATAAAAAAGGATTAGTTCGCTCGTGTTTAAGAGTTACCCATTGATTTCAAGAGTAATTTTAGTGGTCTTACTACCTTTACTCGTTATTCTGATATACGGAGTTAACCATCTTCAGGCAAGCCTCCCGCCACTCAAAGGGCAGCTAAAGGCTCCATGGTTGAGCGCTAATGTAAAAGTTTATCGTGACCAAAATGGCGTTGTTTATCTCGACGGTAGTGATGATCAAGATATTTTCTTTGCAACAGGGGTTGTCCATGCTCAAGATAGAATGTGGCAGCTTGAACTTCAAAAACGCATGGCTCAAGGACGCTTGAGCGAAGTACTCGGTCGAGATGCTCTAGGAAGTGACATTTGGATACGAAGCCTTGGAATTTATGGCGCTGCAGAGCAAGCTTGGCAAAACCTCTCTCCTGAAGCTAAAAAGTCAGTTACAGCGTATGTTGCTGGGATTAACTATTGGATTGCGCAACAGACTGTTTATCCAGCTGAGTTTACTTTACTAGATATAAAACCACAGCAATGGCAAGAAATAGATACTATTGCTTGGGTTAAAATGTTTGCGCTAAATTTGGCTGGCAATATGAATGATGAGATTCGAAACTATATTGCCGCTCAGTCTTTGCCAGAAAAGCAACTTACTCAGTTATTTGGTGACATCACCAGTAAGTTTAGTATTGCTCAATACTCCGAATTTAATCAACAACCTACTTTAGTCGCACTTGAAAATGTGATGCGACGTAACTCGCAGTTACAAAAACAATTTAACTTTGGTGGTCAATATGTTGGTAGTAATGCGTGGGTTATAAGTGGCAAGCATAGCAAAGATAATATGCCTATTCTGGCAAATGATCCGCACTTAGGACTGCAAATCCCCTCATATTGGTATGCACTTTCGCAACAAGGTGAGCATCTATCAGCTAAAGGAATGGGCTTGGTTGGTACCCCGTTGATTATTTTTGGTCAAAACGATCATATCAGCTGGGGGGGACTAATATGATGGCTGATGTGCAAGACCTATATTTCGAAACTTTAAACATTAACCAAAAAGGCTTATATGAGTCTGGGAGTTCATGGCAACCACTTAGTGAGCGAATTGAGATCATAGAGGTTAGAGCTGACACTCCAGAATTACTGAATAAACGTATAAAGCCAGTAAAAATCAATGTTCGAACTACTGAGCGTGGTCCCTTGATCAGTGATATCAAGCAGTCAATGATGCACCCTGTTTCCCTAAAGTGGACGGGATTAGACCCTGATGATACGTCTTATGAGGCTTTTTTTAAGCTTAACTATGCCAACAATTGGTCATCATTTGAAAATGCCCTCAGCTTTTTAGTCGCGCCAGCACTGAATATGCTTTATGCCGATACCGAAGGGAATATTGGTTACGCTGGAGCAGGACGCATACCTATAAGGGCTGTTGGTGAAGGGGTAATCCCCTTGCCTGCTGGTCGGGTTAATACCGATTGGGCTGGCTATATTCCGTATCAACAAATGCCTAAGCTATATAACCCGGAAAGTGGCATTATCGTGTCAGCCAATGATGGTTTGTTATTTGATTCTTATCCATATTTTATCAGTCATGCATTTGCCCCTAGCTATCGCAGTCAGCGGATTAGCGATTTAATAAAAAATCCAGAAAGGCTGCTCACAGCAAAGGACATGATGAGCATACAAGGGGACACATTAGATCTTGAAGTGAAAAAATTGCTGCCGCTGGCGCAGCAAATTCAACCGCAGAATGAGCATCAACGTCAAGCGCTAGAGCTGCTGAAAAGTTGGACCGGCAATATGTCAGCGGATAGTCAGGCGCCAAGCATTTTTATTGTGTGGCAGCGTGAGATAAGAAAGTTGCTATTAAAGGACGAGCTGGCTGGCTTTTGGAATCAGCAAGGGCAGCTAGATATTTTGCAGGACATTGCATCTACTTTACCGCTGACGACTGTTGTTGAGTTGCTGCAGCATCCGCAATGGTGTGTGGATAGTGCAACAAACTCCTCTAGTGATAATTGTCAACAACTTATAAATAAAGCGTTTAAAAAAGCCTTGCAGGTGTTATCAAATCAACTAGGTGAAGACATTGCTGGATGGAATTGGGGAGAGTTGCAACATACTGAATATGCTCATACTCCCTTTAGTCATATAAGAGTATTGGATGGCTTATTTGAGCGCAGGGCTCCTGCTGGCGGCTCAATACATTCGGTCAATGTTGCAGCCTCATATTACGACAAATCACAAGGGTTTGTGCAAAACTTTGGTGCTGGTATGAGGCAAATCATAGTGATGGGCGATCCTGAGCAGCACTTCTACATGAACTCAACTGGACAGTCTGGCAATCCGATCAGTGAACATTACGATGACATGGTTATGAAGTTTAGTCGAGTAGAGTTCGAAAGGTTTGATGCAGAACCATCGCAGCTTGCTTACGTTGAATTGATTGCGGGTGATTAGGCACGTCATGGAAATGAAAAACGACGCTATTTTCTTGGCATTAGTCTAACTAAGGATAACTATGAAGCTGTTTGATGTATTTACAAAAAAGGCGCCTAACAAGGTATTTTGTGCCATCTTTCTCGGAGCGCTGGCGGGCATCGCTTATTCACTTCTTATTCCATTGGTCCTAAAAGCGCTTCAGCCGTCGTTGGGAGGGTTGGCAACAGAGTCAGATCAATTAGAACTCTTTGGTTGGCAGGTAAGCAGTGCCAAATTTGCAATTGCGTTTGCTATTTTATGTGCCCTTATTTTTGTAACACGTTCACTTTCACAAGTATTACTGACTCGTGTTGCGCTTGAGGTCACGACGCAGATGCGTAAGGACATGTACGATCGCATCCGTAAAGCACCAATAGTGGCGTTGGAAAAAGTAGGTTCAGCTAAATTGATTGCAGCGCTAACGACGGATGTTCAGAGGATCGTGATGGGAGCGAGAGTGCTACCTGATTTATTAACAAATGGTGTAACGCTACTGGGCATGATGATCTTTCTCTACTATCTCAATAGAGATGTTTTTCTGTTTGTCGCTTACTGCATTGTATTTGGTGTGGTGACTTATCAATTACCCATGTATGTGAGCCGAGTATATATAACAAAGTCCCGCAAGCACGTTGATAATTTACAAGAAGGTATCCGCGGTATTATTAATGGTGCGAAGGAGCTCAAACTAAACAGAGCCAAAAGTGACGATTACTTTGATTATGCATTGCATCAGCAAGAAAGCCATATCCTAGCCTCCGATAAAATAGCGCAAAGCGTACTGCGAGTTGCTGTGAATTACGGTGATATTTTGAGTTTTATGGTGATTGGAATGATCAGCTTTGTCTTTGTCAATTATCACCAAATATCTTCATCTGAGTTGATTGGTGTAGTGATGGTGTTGTTGTATATCGCAGGTCCAGTATCGGTGATTTTGAACGCTATTCCCCAGATTGCGATTGCTAAAGTCTCAGTTAGGAAAGTTAACACCCTGCTAGAAACATTACCCGAAGAGCAATTTATCGAGAAAATTTCTCCACTTCCAGAATGGCAAAGTATTCGTTTTGATGACGTAAGTTTTCGATATTTGAGTGTTGATGATAAACCCGGATTTAAAGTAGGACCGTTGAGTTTCGAAATTCGCAAAGGTGAGGTTGTTTTTATTGTCGGAGGGAATGGTTCTGGGAAATCCACGCTGAGTAAATTGATGACACTGCATTATCAAGCAACAGAAGGCGATATTTACTTTGGTGACACAAAAGTAACAATGGAAAGCCTAGCTAGTTGCCGTGAAGAAGTTGCAGCCATTTACTCTGATTATCACTTATTTAAGCGTCTTTTTGGTTTGAAAGTGGATCCGGAAAGAATTACTCAATTGCTTCGTGCATTGGATCTTAATGAAAAAGTGAAGGTTGTAGATAACGCATTTTCAACGACTTCGTTATCGGATGGGCAGAGAAAGAGATTAGCACTTTTGGTTAGTGTCCTTGAAGATAAAAGCTTATACCTTTTTGATGAATGGGCAGCCGATCAAGACCCCGAGTTTAAAGAAATATTTTATACGGAAATTCTTCCGCAATTAAAGTCAGCAAATAAAGCCGTAGTAGTTATAAGCCACGATGACAGGTACTTCAAAATCGCTGATAAGGTGATCCGAATGGAGCAAGGTCAGCTATCAATCTTGCAACCAATCGCTACCGACCCCTCTCCCACAACAGAACTTAAACAACTAAGTGGCCAGTTGAACGCGATAATCCAATGAGCTAGGAAGATGATGATGGATGGACAAAAGCAAGGCTCAACCTGCTACTTAGCGTTGAGTTTAACGCAGCGCGACATTTACTTGGACCAACAACAGTATCTTGAGCACCCACTATATAATGTTGGTGGCTATATTAAGTTGGGAGCGATTGACGAAAGTCGGATTAAAGCAGCTCATGAAAAGCTAGTCATAAATCATGAAATATTTGGAATGAGAGTGCGCCAGAGTGAAAGCGGCATATCTCAGTATTTTAGTGACTCTAGATTTACTAATTTAGAAGTACTCGACTTTTCGGCCTACTCAACTCCTCTTGAGCATGCCACAGTTTGGCTGCAGCAGCGTTTTGCAGAAGCGTTTCAGCTTGAAGAGCAGCCGTTATACGATGCCTATTTGGTCAAGCTTTCCGTGAATGAATACTGGTATGTAGCGATTGCTCATCATGTCATGATGGACGGTTGGGGATTTGCAAACTGGGCTGATTTATTGAGCCAGTATTATCGTGGTCAAGACCCACAACATCAATCAAAGATGGGGCTCTGGGCTGAAATTGTCGCAGACGACGAAAATTATGTAGCAAGTTTAAAGTATCAAAGAGATCGAGAATTTTGGCTTGAACAGGGAATAACGCCTCAAGCACGAGTTTTTAACCGTATTCATAAAGAAAGCTGGCGTCAACAACATACACCGAGTAACCGAATACAACTTGATATTCCTACGCAGTTACACAAAAGCATGGTTGCTCGAGCTAAAGCATGGGGAGTGAGTGTTGCTCAATTGGTATTAGCTGGAGTAAGCATCTATTTTTCCAAAGCTTACCAATTAACGGAATTGAACATAGGGTTATCTTTTCATAACCGTAACGGTGCTAAACAAAAGCGGATGCTGGGGGCTTTTACCAGTATCAGTCCAACAACACTTAATTGCGCAGGTGAGAAGTCGTTGCTGGAGTTAGTCAAAGATATCGCAAATCGGCAGAAAAAGTGCTTTCGACATCAGCGTTTTCCCTTCGGGCACTTGGTCAATGCATTGGGTAGTTCAGGCAAAGAAAATCAACTATTTGATATTGCCTTTAACTATTTAAAATTGGATAGCTCCCTGAATTTTGAAAATGGTACCGAGTCTCTTGAGTATGTATCACATCTACATGAAATAACTCCAGTTACGGTGACTTATTGGGAGTATGGTGAGGAACTATCACCAGCGTTAATGCTTGATCATAACCTTGCTTATTTCAATGAAATTGAAGGCACTCAGTTGTTAGAAAGGCTAATGGTCGTGATGCAAGAGATCACCTTACAAAGTGCTGAAACTCCAGTTTCTGATATTGAGATTCTCTCTGCTGAAGATCAGCAAAGGTTCGCGCTGCTAAAAAATACACCGATTGACGAGTTAGATACCGAGCAAGCCTTACTACATCAGCAAATCGCTTTGCATAGCAACAACCTTGCTGCGCGGACGGCTGTGATTGCAGCAGATCAAACGATTAGCTACGCCGAACTTGAGCGTCGTGCAGATGCAATGGCCCAACATTTGTTAATGTTAGGTGTGAAAAGACAAGACCGAGTGTTAGTTTACCAGCAACGCAGTATAGCACTTATTGTCAATATACTGGCGATTATGAAGGTGGCAGCTGTCTATGTACCATGTGATATGGCCCTTCCTCTAGCGCGTCTTCAAGTTATGGTTGCTGATGCCGACCCAGTGTTGTGCTTATCCGACAATGCAGGGCTTGCTAACTTAAAAAATCAAAATAACCAAAGCCTTGGTTGCACCGTCATCAACAGCGATGATCTGACGCTTGAACAATACGAATATCAGCAAGTCTCTATCCCTACTAAGTCAGACGATTTAGCTTATCTCATGTATACCTCAGGCTCCACCGGCAAACCAAAAGGGGTGATGGTTGAATATCGCCAGCTAGCAGCATTTATCCTGCCATTACAGCACAAATATTCCATGACTGCGGGTAAGCGAGTATTACAATTTGCTTCATTGAGCTTTGATACAGCAATAGAAGAAATCTTTGTCGCCTTGGTACATGGTGGAACTTTAGTGTTACGTAGTGAAACCTGCTTGGGAAGTGCTGATGCTTTTTGGCAATTTTGTCAAAAGTACGAAATTAACTTGCTTAGTTTACCGACCGCGTTTTGGCATCGACTTGCAGTCGAGCTTGATGGTCAGATACCGAGTTGTATTGAGCTTATTATTTTAGGTGGTGAAGCGTTAGCGGTAGATAAAGTCAGAAAATGGCTAAATGAAACGAATACTACAGCTCGGCTAATCAATTCCTATGGGCCCACAGAAACAACGGTTTCAGCCTGTTGTTTTGAGATTGAGAAAAATGGAGATATCCAAGATAGGGTACCAATAGGTCGTGCAGATCCCAACACTCAACTGTACATTCTAGACTCAAAGCAACGTCCGCTTCCATTTGGAGTACCTGGAGAAATATACATTGGAGGAAGTAAAGTTACGCGCGGATACTGGCAACGTCCGGATCTAACGGCACGAACGTTTTTCGCAGATCCTTGGCAAAATCAACTCGACGCAAGAATGTATAAATCCGGAGATATAGGTCGTTTTAGAAGTGATGGGAACATTGAATATTTAGGGCGTAATAATAAGCAAGTTAAAATCCGTGGTCACCGAGTTGAACTTGGAGAAATTGAAAATCATATTAAACAGATAAGTGGTGTCGACTCGGTTATCGTCGTACTCGATTCCTCAGCCTCTGAAGCTCAGCTTAATGCCTATGTTAAAGCTGTGGATAACAAAACCGAAGAATTATTGGCGCAGATTAAACGCGCATTAGCATTGGAACTACCCAGCTATATGATACCAAGTGGTTTTATGTTGCTGGAACAGTGGCCGATTTCAGCAAATGGCAAAATAGATCTGAAAGCGCTCCCACAAATCGCCTTGTGTGATGGTGTTAACTCAAAGATGAGCCTGAGCGAAATGGAGTTGCGTGTGGCTTCGATATGGTCAAAGCTGTTAAATGTTTCTATTGCCAAGTTAGCGCCAGAAAGCGACTTTTTTGCTTTGGGTGGGCATTCCTTGCTGGCGGTCAGCATGCTCTCGGGATTAAAGCGCGAGTTTAAAGTTGATATTAACTTGGCGACTTTATTCAGAGCTTCAACGATTGCCGCTTTAACTGAGCAGCTAAATGCTGCGAGCCAAGCGACTGAAAACCTCACAACAATATTGCCTCAACCTTCTGCTGAGCGTTACCCCCTGTCAATGGCCCAGTTAAGGCTGTGGTCACTGGATCAGCTACAAGGTGGTAGTTGTGAATACAACATGCTAGCTGCTTTTGAGTTTTCTGAACATATCGATATTCATAGCTTGAATAAAGCCTTGATTGCTTTGGCGACGCAGCATGAGATCCTACGTACTAACCTAGTTCAAGATGGCTCCTCTGTAGTTCAAGTTATTTCTGCTCCCCGAGATGACTACATAAGAGTGATTGATTACTCCCAGCTTACAGCGCGAGATTATCAATTAGCTCGACAAAGGTATATTCAAGAACAACAGGAATATAATTTTGAACTCGGCCGTGACACACTTTTTAACGTGGATGTATTGCTGCAAAGTGGTGTTGGTGATGACAAAGTAAAGTCAGGCACTTTAGTGATAAATTTACATCACATTATCGCTGACGGTTGGTCAGTGGAGATTTTTTGTCAAGCACTTGCAACTGCATACCAGTTAGCATTGCAGAAAAAAGAAGTAAAACTACCAGAGCTGCCAATTCAATATAAAGATTACGCATTGTGGCAACGAGATAGAGAAAATAGCGACGAATTGGCTCAGCAATATAATTATTGGCAAAGCCAGCTTGCCCACTTGCCAACAACTGCATATCTAAACGTTTCCAAACGAGCAGAGCAACGAGGTCAGCAAGGTCAATATTCTAGTCGTATTTCTGACGCTTTAAAGCGACCTTTGGAAGCGCAATTAAAAGATAATCAAATGACCCCATTTATGCTAGTTCATGGGGTTCTGGCTTTGTTATTAGCACGTCATAGCAATAGTACCGACATTGTTGTGGGTACGGCGGCTGCAAATCGTCTTACCTTAGAAACTCAAGGTCTAATAGGTTTCTTTGTCAATATCTTGGTGTTGAGAACTCAGGTAGAGGATACGCTACTTACCGATTTCTTCGCCCAAATAAAAGATGTTAACAGGCAAGCGCAAGCCAACCAAGAGGCCTCTTACGAGGAACTGGTGAGACGTTTAGCTCCAGAGCAAGGGCGTAATTTATTTCAAATAATGCTGACGCAACAACAAGATTTTGAGCAGGGGATTGCTCCTGAGCAGCTGTTCTTATCTGGAACAAACTTATCCTTACTTCAGCTACATCAAAGTAAAGCAAAGTTTGATCTGCACTTAGAGTTTAGCTTTGATCACAAAACGCTATGTCTTAATTGGTATTACGATCAGAACTGTTTTGACCATGCCTTAATTGAGAGCTTAGATCAACACTTTTGGCAGCTTTTGAGAAGCCTGCTAAGCAACCATGAGGGCAGTACTGCTCAGCTTGAGATGTTAACTCAGTCCGAGCAAGACTATTTAATCCATACTTTAAACCAAGCCCAAATCCCTTACCCAATAAATCAATCAGTATCACAACGCTTTGAATCCATTGCGCTGAAATATGCGGATAAAGTGGCTGTCATTGCAAAGAATAAAAAATATAGTTATGAAGAGTTAAACCACCTAGCAAATCAGTTCGCTCACACTCTAGTTGAAAAGTATAACGTTACATCAGGAATGCTAGTTGGCTTACATGTATCTCGTAGCGTAGAAATGCTAGTTTCGATGTTGGCAATACTGAAAGTTGGAGGCGCCTATGTACCTCTTGATAGTAATCAACCACAACAGCGACTTGAGAATATTGTAACTGATGCTCAGTTGTCGCTTGTGATAACTGAACCAAGTCTTAGCAGTACACTCACATTTTTCCAAGGTACTAAGCTGCTACTCTGTGATGGTTATATGGAAAGATTGATTGATACCGCTAAGCTGCTGAGCAAGCCCGCAATATCTACTCCTCCTGAGCAAGTAGCTTATGTTATTTACACATCTGGGTCGACAGGTAAGCCAAAAGGTGTTTTAACCTCACAGCAAGGGATTTTACGCTTAGTTTGTGACGCCGAGTATTTTCCACTTAATTCAATGACACAGGTATTGCACTGTGCAAACATTGCTTTTGACGCAGCAACATTCGAAATTTGGGGACCGCTACTTAACGGTGGAACCTGCGTTGTTTACCCTGAAAAATTTGTCACTCCTGAGCAAATAAATCAACAGTTAGCGCTTTGGCAGATCAATACCTTGTGGTTGACCGCTGGTTTGTTCAGCCAATGGGCTCAGTCTCTTCCCGAACATCACACTCTTGAGAATGTCATCGCAGGTGGTGATGTGTTAGATGTTGCTGCTGTAAAGTTATGTCAACAGAAGTTGCCTGAAGTTCAGCTCTGGAATGGTTATGGCCCAACGGAAAATACGACATTTACAACATGTCATTTGATTAATGAAGTAGCTCCTACCTCAATTCCTATCGGCAAGGCATTACCTGGAGATCATGTCTATATTTTGCAGGGGGATAGACTCGCTCCTTTTGGTGCGGAAGGGGAACTATGTGTTGGTGGGCATGGACTTGCGCTAGGATACTTAAATCAGGATGAGATGACTCGTGAACGGTTTGTGGAGAATCCATTTTATTCTGAGGGTAGCACTCTTCCACGAATGATCTACCGCACGGGCGATTATGTTCGTTATATTAGCCCAGGCGTAATGGCATTTATTGGGCGTGTAGATCAGCAAGTTAAAATTCGTGGATTCCGCGTAGAGCTGGATGAAGTCCGAAGTTGTCTTAACCAATTCAACGGTGTAGCGAGTAGTTTGGTGGTGTTACAGCAAGGCGCTATTGATAAACAGCTTGTTGCATATGTTCAGCCCATCAACGACACCGATAAACAATTAGTAGAGTTACTTCGGGTACACTTGCAGCAACAATTGCCCAGTTATATGGTGCCTGAAGCTATCGTTATTGTTGCTGATTGGCCTTTAACTCAAAATGGCAAGATAGATCGTGAGCGATTACCAAAGCCAAAACCACAGATACAGACTACACAACCGCCAATAACACCTACAGAAATTGCGTTAGCTGAATTATGGGCTGATAAGCTAGGTATTGTGTGTGAAGCTGTTGGCCGAGATAGCAGCTTTTTCGGTTTGGGTGGGCACTCACTTTCTTTGATAAAAATGGCAACAGCCGTTGCTACCTACTTTAATATTGACTTCTCTGCAGCTCAAGCATATCAATTCAGCACGCTTAGCTCGTTAGCCCAGTTTATTGATAGTGCAGCCCTTGGTGTTAATAAAGCCATAATAATTGAGCCCAGAGATAGTTCAGAGCCGGCGGCTTTGTCATATGCACAACAGCGTTTGTGGTTTATTGAACAGATGCAACCTGGCAGTGCGCATTATGTGATGAGTTCAACATTACAGCTGCGAGGAGTAATAGCAGCTGACTATATAGAGCAGGCATTACAAGGCATTATTGCACGGCATGATATATTGCGAAGCCGTTTCATAAGCCATGAAGGTGAGCCTAGGCAAGTCGTGGAAAGTGAGGTCAGGTTTGTCTTACAGCATTACGATTTAACATCACTAGCGCCTGCAACACAGCAGCATAAGATACAGACACTACAAGCAGAAGAAGGACAGCGAGGTTTTGACCTAACAGCAGGGCAACTATTTAGAGCGAGTTTGGTCAGGCAAAGTGCAACGGAAGCGGTGCTGATGATCAGTCTTCATCACATCATCGCAGATGGTTGGTCGGTAGAGATATTGCATCGAGAGTTTGCGGCACTTTATCAAGGATTGCAAAGAGGGGAGGCCGCGGTACTTCCTCCTTTAGCAATTCAGTATAGTGATTATGCTGATTGGCAGCAGCAACAGGGTAAAGAAGTACTACAACCCAGTGTCGATTACTGGTTGGAACAATTAACTGACTTACCCCAGCGCCATGACTTACCTTGTGACGGAGCACGCCCGACAAGTCAATCCTTTGCCTGCAAACAGGTTGGCACTGTGCTTTTGGCACAACAGGCAGAGCAGCTCAAAACCTTTGCACAGCAGCAAGAAATGACGCTATTTATGCTGTTACATGGCGCCTTGGGAATGCTATTGAGCCGCCACAGTAACAATCGCGATATCGTTATCGGTAGCCCAGTGGCCAATCGTTTATCATCCCAAGTAGAGCCATTAATTGGATGCTTTATTAATAATGTTGTTCTGCGGCTAGATTGTCATGGGGAGCAGTCGGTAGCTGATTTTTGTCAGCAAATCCGAGCCGTAAATCAGGATGCACAAGCACATCAGGCTGTGCCTTTTGAGAAGTTGGTTGAGCAATTGCAAACTGAGCGTAGTCAAGCGCACGCGCCGTTGTTCCAAATCATGTTGAATTTACACAGCCAACGTCAGGCGAGTTTGGATCTTGCTGACATCACTATAACTGAGTGCCAGCCAGAAGCACTCTTTAGTGAATATGATTTAACCTTTAATGCCTTTTGGCAAGACTCCGAACTGGTTATTAATCTTGTTTATAACCAACAACTCTTTAGTGAGTCACGTGCGAATACCTTGTTGGTGCACTTAGCGCGATTGCTCATGGCTTTAGTCCACGCCCCTGTGGAGCAAAATATTGGCCTGTTGTCATTATTAACAGAGCACGAGCAAGCTGATCTTATCCGGCAAGGACAAGGACCTTATAGTCACATTCCACAGCAGACGGTAATAACCCTGCTACAGCAGGCGGGTCAATGCCACCCGAATGCAATAGCGGTACGCTGCCTTGAGCAACAGCTTGACTATAAGCAATTGTTTGAACATGCGAAACATATTGCACAAGGGCTTCGGCAGGTTGGTGTGAAACGAGGTCAACGGGTGGGGGTTTGTTTACCACGCACCATCATGTTATTGCCCACTTTACTTGGGGTGTGGCAAGTTGGCGCAGCCTATGTTCCATTAGACCCAGAGTATCCGAGTGCACGCTTAACGCACATGATTAACGATAGCGGAGCATGCCTTGTAATTAGTGAGTCTTCGGTCTGTGAACAACTGCCAAGCACAGTGCCATATTATGATGTTGAACAGCTACTTAGTTGTGCAGGGTCGTTAGAGTGGGAAGCGGAGCGTCTTGAAAGTGGAGCATGCGCTTATGTTATTTATACGTCAGGCTCCACAGGCCAACCTAAAGGCGTGATGGTAAGCCATCATAATGTCGTGAATTTTTTAACGGCAATGGCAGAGTTATTGAACGCGAGTTCAGATACTAAGTTACTTGCGGTGACTCCCATTAGCTTTGATATTCATGTACTAGAGTTGTTTCTACCTTTGTTAGTTGGGGGGACGGTACACTTAGCGGATAATGCGATGCGGCGGGACCCGGGAGCGTTGATTTCACGCTTACACCGAGGTGATATCAATATGATGCAGGCAACCCCCGCAAGCTGGAAAATGTTACTGGCGGAAGGGCGCTGGCAGCCCATATCAGGTTTAACAATTTTATGTGGCGGGGAAGCACTTGATAATCACCTCAGTAAAGCATTGCAGGCGCAAGGTGAGGTTTTATGGAACTTATATGGGCCGACGGAAACGACAGTTTGGTCAGCAGCCAGTAAAGTAACTTCCGAGCAAGTGACAGTTGGTCGGGCAATTGCAAACACTCAACTTTATGTGCTGAGTGATAGTTATCAACTACAACCGCATGGCTGTACTGGAGAATTATATATAGGTGGAGAGGGAGTCAGCTTAGGTTATCTCGGCCAAGAGGCGTTAACTGCGACTCGCTTTATTACAGGAATTGCCCCAGACGGCACAGCACGACCATTATATCGGACGGGAGACTTGGCCAGATTGACGGTGTCAGGTGAGTTTGAAGTGATTGGTCGGGCCGATCACCAGGTTAAAGTGCGTGGTCACCGCATTGAATTAGGGGAAATAGAGCAGCAATTATTAGCGCTACCAAGTGTTAGAGAAGCGGTGGTGCTGGTAGTGGGCGAAGAGGAGCAGAGCCGTTTAGTTGCCTATATTGTCAGTGACAAAGAAGACAGTCATGGTGACATACAGCAGCAATTGGCGACTGTCTTACCGGAATACATGGTACCAAAACAGGTCGTGACATTACCGCGTTTACCATTGACGCCAAACGGTAAAGTGGACCGCAGTGCGCTACCTAGTCCACATCAGCAAGCAACGAAACGAATAACTGCGACAAGTCAAACAGAGCGACGATTGGTACAAATATGTGCTGAATTGTTGGGGATAGAAGCGGGGGATATCGGTCTAGAGCAACACTTTTTTGCGCTAGGTGGGCATTCCTTATTAAGTGTAAAGCTACAAGCTGAGATCCGCTCAACGTTTGCAGTAGAGCTAGGTTTAGGCGACATATTTGCTCAGCCAGACTTAGTTAGCCTAGCGGCAACAATAGACGCAGCGGAACACTCACAACAAACATTGATCACAAAACGAAGCAGTTCAGAGCCGGCGGCTTTGTCATATGCACAACAGCGTTTGTGGTTTATTGAACAGATGCAACCTGGCAGTGCGCATTATGTGATGAGTTCAACATTACAGCTGCGAGGAGTAATAGCAGCTGACTATATAGAACAGGCATTACAAGGCATTATTGCACGGCATGATATATTGCGAAGCCGTTTCATAAGCCATGAAGGTGAGCCTAGGCAAGTCGTGGAAAGTGAGGTCAGGTTTGTCTTACAGCATTACGATTTAACATCACTAGCGCCTGCAACACAGCAGCATAAGATACAGACACTACAAGCAGAAGAAGGACAGCGAGGTTTTGACCTAACAGCAGGGCAACTATTTAGAGCGAGTTTGGTCAGGCAAAGTGCAACGGAAGCGGTGCTGATGATCAGTCTTCATCACATCATCGCAGATGGTTGGTCGGTAGAGATATTGCATCGAGAGTTTGCGGCACTTTATCAAGGATTGCAAAGAGGGGAGGCCGCGGTACTTCCTCCTTTAGCAATTCAGTATAGTGATTATGCTGATTGGCAGCAGCAACAGGGTAAAGAAGTACTACAACCCAGTGTCGATTACTGGTTGGAACAATTAACTGACTTACCCCAGCGCCATGACTTACCTTGTGACGGAGCACGCCCGACAAGTCAATCCTTTGCCTGCAAACAGGTTGGCACTGTGCTTTTGGCACAACAGGCAGAGCAGCTCAAAACCTTTGCACAGCAGCAAGAAATGACGCTATTTATGCTGTTACATGGCGCCTTGGGAATGCTATTGAGCCGCCACAGTAACAATCGCGATATCGTTATCGGTAGCCCAGTGGCCAATCGTTTATCATCCCAAGTAGAGCCATTAATTGGATGCTTTATTAATAATGTTGTTCTGCGGCTAGATTGTCATGGGGAGCAGTCGGTAGCTGATTTTTGTCAGCAAATCCGAGCCGTAAATCAGGATGCACAAGCACATCAGGCTGTGCCTTTTGAGAAGTTGGTTGAGCAATTGCAAACTGAGCGTAGTCAAGCGCACGCGCCGTTGTTCCAAATCATGTTGAATTTACACAGCCAACGTCAGGCGAGTTTGGATCTTGCTGACATCACTATAACTGAGTGCCAGCCAGAAGCACTCTTTAGTGAATATGATTTAACCTTTAATGCCTTTTGGCAAGACTCCGAACTGGTTATTAATCTTGTTTATAACCAACAACTCTTTAGTGAGTCACGTGCGAATACCTTGTTGGTGCACTTAGCGCGATTGCTCATGGCTTTAGTCCACGCCCCTGTGGAGCAAAATATTGGCCTGTTGTCATTATTAACAGAGCACGAGCAAGCTGATCTTATCCGGCAAGGACAAGGACCTTATAGTCACATTCCACAGCAGACGGTAATAACCCTGCTACAGCAGGCGGGTCAATGCCACCCGAATGCAATAGCGGTACGCTGCCTTGAGCAACAGCTTGACTATAAGCAATTGTTTGAACATGCGAAACATATTGCACAAGGGCTTCGGCAGGTTGGTGTGAAACGAGGTCAACGGGTGGGGGTTTGTTTACCACGCACCATCATGTTATTGCCCACTTTACTTGGGGTGTGGCAAGTTGGCGCAGCCTATGTTCCATTAGACCCAGAGTATCCGAGTGCACGCTTAACGCACATGATTAACGATAGCGGAGCATGCCTTGTAATTAGTGAGTCTTCGGTCTGTGAACAACTGCCAAGCACAGTGCCATATTATGATGTTGAACAGCTACTTAGTTGTGCAGGGTCGTTAGAGTGGGAAGCGGAGCGTCTTGAAAGTGGAGCATGCGCTTATGTTATTTATACGTCAGGCTCCACAGGCCAACCTAAAGGCGTGATGGTAAGCCATCATAATGTCGTGAATTTTTTAACGGCAATGGCAGAGTTATTGAACGCGAGTTCAGATACTAAGTTACTTGCGGTGACTCCCATTAGCTTTGATATTCATGTACTAGAGTTGTTTCTACCTTTGTTAGTTGGGGGGACGGTACACTTAGCGGATAATGCGATGCGGCGGGACCCGGGAGCGTTGATTTCACGCTTACACCGAGGTGATATCAATATGATGCAGGCAACCCCCGCAAGCTGGAAAATGTTACTGGCGGAAGGGCGCTGGCAGCCCATATCAGGTTTAACAATTTTATGTGGCGGGGAAGCACTTGATAATCACCTCAGTAAAGCATTGCAGGCGCAAGGTGAGGTTTTATGGAACTTATATGGGCCGACGGAAACGACAGTTTGGTCAGCAGCCAGTAAAGTAACTTCCGAGCAAGTGACAGTTGGTCGGGCAATTGCAAACACTCAACTTTATGTGCTGAGTGATAGTTATCAACTACAACCGCATGGCTGTACTGGAGAATTATATATAGGTGGAGAGGGAGTCAGCTTAGGTTATCTCGGCCAAGAGGCGTTAACTGCGACTCGCTTTATTACAGGAATTGCCCCAGACGGCACAGCACGACCATTATATCGGACGGGAGACTTGGCCAGATTGACGGTGTCAGGTGAGTTTGAAGTGATTGGTCGGGCCGATCACCAGGTTAAAGTGCGTGGTCACCGCATTGAATTAGGGGAAATAGAGCAGCAATTATTAGCGCTACCAAGTGTTAGAGAAGCGGTGGTGCTGGTAGTGGGCGAAGAGGAGCAGAGCCGTTTAGTTGCCTATATTGTCAGTGACAAAGAAGACAGTCATGGTGACATACAGCAGCAATTGGCGACTGTCTTACCGGAATACATGGTACCAAAACAGGTCGTGACATTACCGCGTTTACCATTGACGCCAAACGGTAAAGTGGACCGCAGTGCGCTACCTAGTCCACATCAGCAAGCAACGAAACGAATAACTGCGACAAGTCAAACAGAGCGACGATTGGTACAAATATGTGCTGAATTGTTGGGGATAGAAGCGGGGGATATCGGTCTAGAGCAACACTTTTTTGCGCTAGGTGGGCATTCCTTATTAAGTGTAAAGCTACAAGCTGAGATCCGCTCAACGTTTGCAGTAGAGCTAGGTTTAGGCGACATATTTGCTCAGCCAGACTTAGTTAGCCTAGCGGCAACAATAGACGCAGCGGAACACTCACAACAAACATTGATCACAAAACGAAGCAGTTCAGAGCCGGCGGCTTTGTCATATGCACAACAGCGTTTGTGGTTTATTGAACAGATGCAACCTGGCAGTGCGCATTATGTGATGAGTTCAACATTACAGCTGCGAGGAGTAATAGCAGCTGACTATATAGAACAGGCATTACAAGGCATTATTGCACGGCATGATATATTGCGAAGCCGTTTCATAAGCCATGAAGGTGAGCCTCGGCAAGTCGTGGAAAGTGAGGTCAGGTTTGTCTTACAGCATTACGATTTAACATCACTAGCGCCTGCAACACAGCAGCATAAGATACAGACACTACAAGCAGAAGAAGGACAGCGAGGTTTTGACCTAACAGCAGGGCAACTATTTAGAGCGAGTTTGGTCAGGCAAAGTGCAACGGAAGCGGTGCTGATGATCAGTCTTCATCACATCATCGCAGATGGTTGGTCGGTAGAGATATTGCATCGAGAGTTTGCGGCACTTTATCAAGGGTTGCAAAGAGGGGAGGCTGCGGTACTTCCTCCTTTAGCTATTCAGTATAGTGATTATGCTGATTGGCAGCTGGCAAGTCAGCAGCAACAAAAGCTCAAGTCACAGCTAGACTACTGGGTTACTGAGTTAGCCGAGCGTGGTGAAGATTTAAAACTGCCTAGCGACACCGGGACAATAGAAAAACTTAGGGGTAGTACCAGCAAAGTCAGTTTTTCTTTATTGCCTTCTTTTAGCTCTGAATTAGAACTGATAGCAAAAGATCAAAAGATAACACTCAATATGCTGTTAAGTTCAGCATGGGCTATTTTGCTAGCTAAGCTTACCGGCAGCTCGTCATTACAGATAGGACTTCCTGTTGCTGGGAGACAGCATGCGGCTTGCTTTGATCTAATTGGACTGTTCGTCAATACCGTTGTCTTGAAAGTTGAATTACAGTCGGAGATGACTATTATCGAGTTGTTTTCTCATGTGAGTGAGAAAAGCACTTCTGCTTTTGCCAATCAAGATGCTCCGTTGGAGCAAATAATTGAGCGTTTGAACCCGCCAAGAAGTTCATATCAGCATCCTGTATTCCAAACATTGTTAGCACTTCACAATAAGTATGAGGCTGCGCAGATACCAGCTCTCGAAATGAATGAACTGATACGGACGAATGGTCATTCAGAATTTGATTTAGTGCTAACTGCAGAGCAAACAGAACATGGCTTAGATTGCCATATAGAGTTTCTAAATGAGCTTTACCACTCTAGTGATGTTGCCAAATGGAGCGAGTATTTCTTAAAGATCTTAAAGGCTTTTGTAACGCAACCTTATGCAACCATTGCCGAGTTATCACTTATGTCTAATGATGATAAGAGGCGTTTACTCGGTCGGCCTCAAAGCGTATTGCAAGCTACTCCAACTTTGTTGATGCCTCAGCGGTTATCGAATAATGCTGTTCGGTTCCCCGATAATATTGCCATAGTAGATAATGGCAAGGAGTATACTTATGCTTGGTTAGAATCCCACTCAAATCAGCTCGCAAATTATCTCTTACAAGAGGGAATTACAACAGAAGATCGAGTAGCAATCTGCCTGCCAAGATCGGCAATGTTTATGGTCGCTATTTTCGCGGTTATGAAAGCCGGTGCGACATATGTGCCGCTGGATAGAGCGCAGCCAAAAGCTAGGTCTCTTTATGTTTTGGCCGATAGTAAACCAAAGCTTTTGTTATTACCTGAGGGTGATGACCATGAGAGTTACAAACAAGCAGAATCCGATTATGTGATACAGAATTTAAGTGAAGATCACGCAATATTCCAAGATCATGAACCGAATGCGCCCCAAATCTGCATCGCCCCACAGCAACTGGTGTACCTAATATATACATCAGGATCCACCGGTAACCCTAAAGGCGTGATGGTGGAGCACCAAAATTTAGCTGCTTTTGTCGAAGGCTTTATAGACCGCTACCGACTCGACTCGACTAAACGCATACTGCAATTTAGTGCTGTAAATTTTGATATGTCCATTGAGGAGATATTTGGCAGCTTAATGACAGGTGGGACGTTGGTACTACGAGACGATACCTGGCTATCGAGTACGGCAACATTTTGGGCGCTTTGTGAACAGCAACGTATCAATCTAATCACTTTGCCAACGGCATTTTTCCATCAACTTATGCAGGCGCCTACTATGTCATTACCTAATATGCTGGAAACAGTCATTATTGGTGGTGAAGGGTTACAGGCTGGCTGTGTTGAGCGCTGGTTTGCACATCAAGGGAAGCTTCCAAAGTTAGTTAACTCTTATGGTCCAACTGAAACCACCGTCACTGTTTCGCACTTAGAGATAAAGCCTGATGGCTATTATGGTGAAATTTTGGCTATTGGCAAAGCGGATGCGAATAACCGTATTTATATACTCGATAATCAGCAACAACTACAGCTTCCTGGTGTAAAAGGAGAGATTTATATTGGTGGAAATCAAGTCAGCCGAGGCTATTGGAACAAAGATGAGTTAACGGCAAAGGTATTTTTTGCAGATTTGCTGGAGCAAGATCTTGGTTCAAGAATGTATCGCACTGGAGATATTGCTCGATATCGTAATGACGGAAACATTGAGTTTTTAGGTCGCAGAGACGCTCAAGTCAAATATAAAGGTTACCGTGTTGAGTTGCCTGAAGTGGAGCAAAACTTAGCTCAGCATGAGCGGTTGGATAGCGCGGTAGTGCTGCTTAATACCACTAAACAGCATCAGCACCTTGACGCTTGGTTGGTTAGTCACAGTTGCCAAGATCATAGTGACCTTATCAGTGATGTGAAGGGGTGGCTCAAGCATAGGTTGCCTCATTATATGCAGCCTAGTCGGTGGGCTGTGCTCAACGTATTGCCGTTAACAAATAATGGCAAAATTGACAAAGCTAATTTACCCACCCCCATTGCGCATAGTGATAGTCGCTATATGGCGCCGAGCAATGAACTAGAAGAGAAGCTTGTGGATATATTGCAACTGACTTTGGGGTTACAAACTTCCCCAGGAGTGCATGATAGCTTCTTCGAGCTTGGAGGTAGTTCTATTTCACTGGTCGCGTTTAAAAATGCGATAGAAAACGGTTTCGGTGTACAGCTGGAACTGCTGTTTTTATTCACGTATCCAACCGTAGCTGAGATTGCATTAGCTGTTGAACTGGCTAACAAAAACACTAGCGCAAGTACCGAGGCTGAGCTTGCGGAAGATATGGAATCTGGAGAATTTTAATGGTTCAAAAAATAATAAAAAAAGCGCTAGCTGCAGGGATCGAACTTTATCTTGAAGAGCAAAAGCTAAAATTTACGGCGCCAAAAGGAGCGTTGACCTCTGAGCTAAAGAATGAAATTTCTGCACACAAAGACGATATTATCCAGTATCTACAACATAGTATCCAACGTCCTAAAGTTAGTGCTATCACTCCTCGTCCTGACAGTAAGTATCTACCTTTGTCTTTGGCGCAGGCGAGATTGTGGTTTATACACCAGCTTGGTGGTGGCGAGAGTAGCGAATATAATATTTTTGCAGCATTCGAGTTAGAAGGTGAGTTGCGAGTTGATAAGGTTAGTCAGGCTTTGGCTGAAATAATCAACCGTCACGAAGTGCTCCGGTGTGGTTACGTTGAGCAGCAAAATCAAACGCTGCAGTTTTTACATCAAGACTTTGAGATACCTCTGTTTCAAGAAGACTATAGCCTGCTTTCTGCCGCAGAATATGAGACTAAACTACAACAGCTGATAACTAAAGAGTCACGTTACTCATTCGACTTGAGTGCTGAATTAGTATTGCGGGTAACGCTTGTTAAACGTCATGCCAAACAGCATTGCTTACTTTTCGCTGTTCACCATATTGCAGCAGACGGCTGGTCAGTGGAAGTGCTGTCATCAGAATTTGTAACCAGTTATCACCAGTTAGCGACTGGCCAGTCAGTGCAGTTAACTGCTTTACCAATACAGTATGCTGACTATGCCTATTGGCAAAAGCAACATTTAGATCAGCCAGTACTTGAACAGAAATTAGAGTTTTGGCATGACTATTTAGCCGAAGCTCCAGAGGTACATAGCCTACCACTCGATAGACCACGCCCTAAACAGCAAAATTTTACATCTAAACAAATGCAAGTTCCTTTGAGCAAGAAACTGAGCGAGCAGTTAGTCAAGCTGGCAAAAAGCCACAATGTGACGCTCTTTACCTTATTGCAGTCTGCATTTGCTTTTGTTTTAGGCCGATTTAGTGGTAGTGATGATATTGTGATGGCGACACCTGTGGCGGGAAGAGAACGAGAGGAAGTTCAGTCCTTGATCGGCTGCTTTCTCAATACAATAGTGCTGCGTTCGGAGATCCCTGAAGATGGTGATTTTTGGCAATTTTTAGCTAAAAATAAAAGCCGAGTACAGCAGGCTTTTGGTCATCAAGAGGTACCTTTTGACCAAGTCGTAGAGGCTGTGCAGCCTTCCCGCAATTTAGCCTACAACCCTTTAGCCCAAATCAAGTTTGTACTACAAAATTATCAACAATCTCAATTTGAATTGACGGACTTGATTGTTCGCGCTTTACCGTTGCGAGAGGGAGCTGTGCGTTATGACTTGGACCTTAGCATATTTGAAGAGCAAGGAAGCCTAATCCTTGACTGGAATTATAAAAGTGAATTATTCGACCAAGTGACAGTGGAGCGGTTATCAACAGCTATGGTGCAATTGCTAACTGCGTTGCCTGAACACCAATCTAATCAATCATTACCTTCGTTGTTGAGTGAAGAAACAAGACAATCGCTCCTATCAATGGGAACAGGTGAGCAGCAAGTTACTGATACAGAACTTCCCATTGTACAGCAGATATTAATTCAGGCTCAGAGTGCACCGGAACGAATCGCAGCTCGAGCAGGTGATACGACACTAAGTTATGGCGAATTAATTGCCAAAGCGAAAAGTTTAGCTGGCTGTTTATCAGAACAAGAAATAGGTCATGGTGATCATGTTGCGCTATTACTGCCTAAAAGTGTGGAGCTATTAGTCGCCCTTATCGGAGTACAGCTGGCGGGAGCCGTATATATCCCATTAGATAAATCGAGTGGTAAGACAAGGTTGGAATATGTATTAAAAGATGTTGATGCCGAACTATTGATAACCCAAAGTGCACTTCTCGAAACAGTATCTAGCGAAGGGTATGATGTAATGTTGATGGATGACTGCTTAACGCCAGACTGGCTAAGTGAGTTTACACCATCTTCGCTACCGCCAACTCAGTTAAGTGATAGTGCTTATCTAATTTATACATCAGGCTCTACAGGTCAACCCAAGGGAGTTGAAATTACTCATTTGGGATTACAGCAGTATTGCGCCTTTGCCAGTGATTTTTATTACCAAGACCATCTCGTGGGCTCTCTACTCGTTACTGAGCCGGCATTTGACATCAGTGTACCTAGTCTTTACTTACCCTTATTACATGGGGGATGTGTGACATTATTGCCACAAGATGATGTGATTTTTGCTTTGCTGAACGAATTACAGCAACTTGAGCTTGAAGGGGTATTATTGCGATTAACTCCTAGCCATTGTCAGGCCTTACTCGATGCGCTCAAGGGCCAAGTGATCACTGCCCCTTGTGTATTGGTGATAGGTGGTGAGGCCCTATCGCAAAGAGTAGCTTTAGCATTAGGTGATACGTTTCCTAACAGTTTGTTATATAACCATTACGGTCCAACAGAGACTGTCGTGGGTTGCTGCATACATGCATTCAATGATTTACCATTGTTAGGAAACGGCACTGTACCGATAGGTCTGCCAATGACCAATACTCAGTTGCTGGTATTAAACGAACAACAGCAACTTCAAGTGCCCGGAGGCATCGGCGAATTGTGGATTGCAGGTACCGGTGTGGCGAAGGGATATTGGCAACGGCCAGAGTTAACCTCTAGGTGTTTTGTTGTAGATGTTTTAAAGAGCGGCTCGTCCGAACGTTACTACAAAACAGGGGATTTAGTTCGCTGGAATAGTCAAGGGCGGTTGGAGTTTATTGGTCGTAATGATCAACAAGTTAAAATTCGTGGGCATCGAGTTGAACTTGGCGAGATTGAAACGCTTTTGGAGGGCTGTGATGGTGTTCAACGATTAATCGCACACGTTAATAGAAGCCAAGAAAATGAGTATCTTGTGTGTTATTTCGTGCCTCAACATGAAGATGTTGAGACCGTGCGCAACCAGCTAGAAGGCCTTGCCGCTGCTAGGCTACCTGTGTACATGAGACCACATTGCTATATTGCGCTTGATGACTTTCCGCTAAATCGTAATGGCAAAGTTAACCGACGGGCATTACCTGATCCCAAAACGTTGCAACAAACTTCACGACTTGCTCCGGAGAGCTTGGTTGAGATGCAGTTGCTGGATATTTGCACGCAGCTGTTATCACGAACAGATATTGCGCCTAACAGTGACTTTTTTGCAATGGGGGGGCATTCACTGTTAGCGGTTAGGTTGATCAACCATGTGAGTACACAGCTGGGTAAGAAACTACAGTTAAAAGATATTTTTAATCACCCTATTATTCGTGACTTGGCTAAGTTTATACAGAAAAGTGAAGATCTAGCGCTTGAACCAATTAAGCGACTGGAGACGGATATGGTTAAACCGCTTTCTGTAGCGCAGCAGCGGTTGTGGTTACTGTCGCAGATTGAAAGCAACCAGGCTCAGTATAATATGCCATTTGCGTTGGATATCTGCGGCCAGTTTGATGTCGATATTGCTGAGTATGCCTTGACTCAGTTACTAGAGCGTCATCAGGCATTACTTATGAATTTTGTCACAATAGATGCTCAACCACAGCTACAGTTAACGCAAGAAGCTTTTCAACTAGTATTACTAGATGTGACTGGAAAGTCTATCGCTGAGCAGCAGTGTCAACTTGAGACTGTGCGATTAGAAAATGCAACCATACCATTCGATCTAAGTCGAGATTGTCTGTTGCGCGGGACTTATGTCAAGCGAGGTGAGCAGCACGGCACGTTACTCCTCACTACACATCACATCGCGACAGATGCTTGGTCGATGAATATTCTATTACGCGACTTTATTACTATTTATAAACAAAAGCTGGGTGTTGATACTGAAGCGCTTCCTGTGATCGATATTCAATACAGTGATTATGCCGCGTGGCACCATGAACAACTTGCGTCGAATGAGCATAAAGCGCACTTAGATTATTGGCTTACACAGCTGGCAAATATTGATGCTGTCCATCAGTTACCCATTTATCAAGCGAGAAGTAATCAGCAAACGTTTGCTGGAAACAATCTGCAATGGCTATTGAATCAGAAGCAGTTGAATGGTTTAAAGCAACTTGCGGGCAAACACAATGCGACGCTTTTTATGGTATTGCATGGTTTATTGAGTCTGTTAATTTGCCGTCACACTCAGCATTCGCAAGTGGTTATTGGAACTCCGGTTGCAAATCGTAGTCACCCGCAGTTGGATAACGTTGTGGGCTTTTTTATAAATAACCTAGTGTTAAAAGTGGAGTGCTCTCTTAAGCAGAGTTTTGGGACGTTCTTAGAACAAGTAAAGCAAGTTAACCTAGAGGCATTGTCCCGCCAAGCTACGCCATTTGAACAATTGGTCGAAATGCTAGCTCCTGAACGCAGTTTGAATTATTCCCCGTTGTTTCAAATCATGTTGATTCTGGACAATACGGCGAACGAAGCGTTACCTCTTGGCGATTTGCCGTTTTCCATGACACCACAGTTACATTCAGAATCGGTAGCTAAGTATGAATTGACTTGGCATGCACGTGAACAATCAGAGGGTCTGCAGCTTACAGTCGAATACCGTACTGAGTTGTTTCATCAGCAATATATCGAGCAGATGATGGCGCAATTTGCACAATTGGTTGATGGCGTCATCGATTCTGAACAACAAGCTTGTTATCACTACAACTTGTTACCAGAATCTCAACGTGACTATTTGTTGCAACAGCTAAATTGTACCTCGCAAGCGTTTGATAGTGAGGGGTTACTGCAACATGCCATCGAATACCAAAGTGTTACGCAGCCCGATAAAGTAGCTGTCTGTTTTAACAATGAAAACTTAACGTTTGCAGAGTTAAATGCGCAATCTGAATGTGTTGCTAAACAGTTGTATCAAAGAGGGATCCGGCCTGGAGATTTAGTTGGGATTTGTCAACCGCGCTCTTTATCTATGCTGATTAATATGTTGGCTATTTTAAAAGTTGGTGGTGCTTATTTGCCTTTAGATCCCAGCTACCCACCACAGCGGCTGAATTATATTGTTCAAGATAGCGAATTAAAGCACTTAATTTTGACGCAATCGTTACAACCATTATTCAGTAACAATGTATCAGCTGCACTTCACTTGGTTGAATACCTAGACTTACAGGCGTCGACAAACCCCGTTTCTTATACTAATCAACTCACCTCAGATAGCTTGGCATATGTGATCTATACGAGTGGCTCCACGGGCAAGCCAAAGGGCGTCAAAGTGAGCCACAGAAACGTACTTAACTTTTTTACCGCGATGAGCACATCGCTACCAAGCAACTCGTCAGATATAACCTGGTTAGCTAGCACGAGTATTAGCTTTGATATTTCTGTGCTCGAGCTATTCTGGAGCTTAGCCTCTGGAGCTAAGGTAATCATCCAGCCAGAGCGACCACAGAGTATCGCAAGTGAAAAGCTCGCACAGGTGCATTTATGCAAATCAGATATGGCATTACTCGATGCAAAAGAGTTATCTGTTGCGAAGTTTTCAAGCTATGTTGGTGATCGAGTTTCTTGCTTACATTCTGATACTGAAAATCTCGGCTTAAACTGTCGCGCCACGGAGCAAGAATATGAGCAGGCGGCGCGAAGCGGAGCTGGACTTTCGGTGCTATATCAAGGAAGCGAGCTTTCAGAACTAGCAACAAAAGTTGCGGCATTTAACACTATTCAGCAAGCGGCTAGCAGCAGAGTACTCTATCTGCCCGTTAGCGAATGCAATGAACAAACGGGAGCGCTTTGCACGCTTGAAGATAGTGATATGGCTCTGGCGCAGTTAGCTCTCTTTGGCAAGATGGGCTTTAATGCAGTTGTAGTTATTTACACGTCTCAACAACATGCCTCCATCACACCGCAGCAGTTATCTTGTGTAGCAACAATTCAAGAACGCTTTATACAGCACGATTGTCAAACGAATATGTTGGCACAACGTTTTGAGAACGATTGGGATCCTGCTCAGTTAATCGTTCAACACCAAGTTTCACACTTTCAAGCGACGCCTAGCTATATACGTGAATTACTACACAGTGACTCGGGTCGAGATGCATTACAGCAGCTGGAATTGCTACTGGTTGGTGGAGAGGCTCTGAGTGATGACCTTGCTCAGCAACTTTGTGCGCTTCTGCCTGAGCGAGTGTTTAATATGTACGGGCCAACGGAATGTACGGTGTGGTCTTGTGCGGCTAAAGTGAAACCACAAGCTGTCACGATAGGTGCCCCTGTCGCGAACACTCAAGTTTACGTTGTGGATGAATTTCAACAGCTAATGCCACATGGTGCTGTGGGTGAACTATTAATTGCTGGTGAAGGAGTGACACCAGGCTATTTAAATCGTCCGGAGCTAACGCAGCAACGATTTGTGGAAGTGTCCTTTTTAACGACACCTATTAGGGCATACAAAACCGGCGATTTGGTTCGTTGGCAGGACACGGGTGAGCTCATCTATGTTGGCCGTAACGACGATCAGGTCAAAATAAAAGGACATCGTATTGAACTTGGAGAAGTTGAACGACTAATTCGCGAGTTCGCGGATTGTCAGCAAGTGGCGGTGGTTAAACAATGTCGCAGTCAAACCGAATTATTGGTCGCATTTGTTGTGTGTTCATCCACATGCAAAGATAAACAGCAGAGCGTATCACAGTGGCGCCATATACTCGCTATGCGTGCCCCAAGTTATCTTATCCCTGACCGTATAGAGTGTGTCTCTGCTTTACCTCTAACTCCAAATGGCAAAGTGGATAAGTCAGCGCTAGCTAACTTGAATGTGGTTGCAGATATTGATTTTGTACCAGCTGAGTCGGAGAGTGAACACAGTGTGATGGAGAGTTGGCAACAAATACTCGGGCTTAACTCTGATATTTCAGTTCATGACAGCTTTTTTAATATTGGTGGTCACTCATTATTAAGTTTACGGTTAGTAAATGAATTAAACGCTAAATTCAATTCCACTTTGTCGCTTCGAGATATTTTTGAACATAATACTATCGCGGCGTTGAGTCGGTTGATTGATGAAAAGCAAACAAGTCAGCAGCACGTTATTCCGAGACGTAAAAAATCACAACAGTCATTGCCATTATCATTACAACAGCGCCGTTTATGGTTTATCGATCAGCTTCACGATGGTAAAAGTACGCACTACAACATGCATTTGCTTTTCCAAGTTGGCAAACAGTTTAACCTTGCGCTGGCTACTCAAGTTATGAATGAGTTGATAGAGCGTCACCAAGCATTACGCACGATTTACCGTACTCAGGAAGAAGAAATAACGCAAGTCGTGGTCTCACGACCTAAGTTTACTATTACCGAGCTAAATGAACAGCAGCTATGCGCCCAAAGCGCAGTCGACGAGCGACTAAAAGCATTAGCGCAACTTCCCTTCGAACTTGCTACATCCATTCCGATCAGAGCAACTTATGTTACGACAGGGCTAAGTTGTTACTTGCTAATTTGTGTCCACCATATTGCGACAGATGCTTGGTCTATGGAGGTGCTTGCTCAAGAGTTTTATTCGCTGTATCAGGCTTATCAGCAGGGGAAAGCGCATCAACTAGTTGCACCCACAGTCGATTACGCTGACTATGCATTATGGCAGCACAGTGAAGCTCAGCAGCAGCGGTTAGCGCGACAAAATCAATATTGGTTAGAGCAGCTAAGTGATATGCCCATGCTAAGTTCATTGCCACTGAATAAGCCCCGTGGGAAGTTTGCTGCACATAAAAGCCAAACCATGACTATAGATGTCGAGGGTGAATTATTCGAATTAATGAAAAAAGCAACATCAGCGACTAATACGACAGCATTTATGTACTTACATGCTGTTTTGAGCATCGTACTATGCCGCTATAACAACAGTGATGATTATGCTATTGCAACGCCAGTGGCTAATCGACCGCACAAAGATTTTGACAGCGTGGTTGGTTTATTTGTTAACACCTTGGTGCTGCGTACTCATTATCAATCTGAGTGCTGCTTTAGTGATTACCTACAACAAGTAAAAAGTACTGATGTTGCCGCCTTAGACAATCAAGAGACGCCCTTTGAGTGGCTAGTTGAGCAGCTTACGACACAGCGCACTACGAGTTATAACCCCTTGGTGCAGGTTCTGTTTACGTATCAAAAGGCGCTAGTCTCAGATGAAAGCACCTTTACCGAACACCTTAAGCCCATCGAGTTTAGTGATCAGCAAAGTAAGTTTGAATTTTCATTGCGTGTTATAGAGCACGAGCGAAAGCTGTTATTGCAGTTTGATTATGATACGAGTCTATTTGAAGCGGTAGCGATACAAAACGTTGTGAATAGCGTAAAGCACGTACTGGCTCAAACGCTGACCAACCCTGAAGTCGCACTTGGGCAATTACAGTTAACTACGAAACAAAGTGAGCGTTCGCAGCAGTGTGGTGTTGTTAACCTTAAAGGTCGCGATACATCTTTATTAGCATTATTTTATCAGCAAGTAGCTGCTCACCCTAAGGCTATCGCTACGCGCTATAATGAGCAGGAGTTCAGTTATGAAGTGTTGGCCCAAAAAGTAGAGCAGCTGGCCAACTACTTGCGTCAACAACAAGTCGGGGAAAGTAGCCGAATTGGCTTATACCTTGATCGTGGTCCTGAAATATTGGTCGCAATTCTCGCTGCTTTGAAAATTAATGCTTGTTTTGTTCCGATTGATTTGTCAAACCGAGGGGAGCGTCTCAATAGCATAGTTAACGATGCAAAGCTTGATATGGCACTCATTTCACAAGCCTATTGGGCGCGCTGGCAAAGTCAACCATGCCAGGTGACGGATCTAACACTTAGCGATTGGTTGTTTCACGAGTATAGTAGTCTGCCAAGCAGTTTAGTTTACCAAGCTCAAACCCCCGCTTATGTTATTTATACATCAGGTTCGACAGGTAAACCTAAAGGGGTTGAGGTTTCGCACCGGGCATTGCTCGATTACTGCCAGTTTGCTCTGCAGAATTATTATGACGTTGAGTTAGTAGGCTCGTTCTTGGTGACGTCTTACGGCTTTGATATTAGTTTGCCTGCATTACTTCTACCATTATTATGCGGTGGGACGGTCGACCTAAGTGGTCACCATGATGAGGTTTTAACCGAGCTTGCCAAGCGACTTGCGCGACCAAGTACTCAGCCTTTGTTGTTGCGATTAACACCTATGCATGCCAGAGCGTTAATGTTCATTATGGGTGATGAGGTATGTCAAAGTCAGCATGTCTTTGTGATTGGCGGTGAGTTGTTTCCGGTATCGCTTTTCGCCCAATTAACTCATACCTTTCCAAATGCCACCATATACAATCATTATGGACCAAGCGAAGCCGTTGTGGGTTGTTGTATCGCGCGGCTAAATGATTTTGAGCTAGGACAGGCTGATTCGCTCCCTATTGGCTACGCTATGGAAAATACCCAGCTATATGTATTAGACAAAGCAATGCAGATAGTACCAACTGGTGTTGTAGGTGAATTGCACATTGGAGGGCGCTGTCTCGCGAATGGCTATCTTAACCAACCGGAGTTGACTTCTCAGCGTTTTGTTCACAACCCATTTCAGCCTGGAGAGCGATTATACCGTACCGGTGATCTTGTTCGGCAACAGTATGACGGCAGCTTATACTATGTGGGTCGCATTGATGATCAAGTGAAATTACATGGTTTTCGTATCGAATTGGGAGAAGTAAACCAGCAGTTGCTTATGCTACCTCAGGTTAAGGCAGGTGTTACCGTAATGGCAGGAGAGGAAGAGCATAGGCGCTTAGTCTCATATGTTGTGCTTAACCAGTCCAATATAGACCCAGATATCACTTTGTCACAGATATTGCTGACGCTACAACAAAACCTTCCTAGTTACCTTTGCCCTGCGCAATTGATTGACTTGCCTGAGCTACCATTGAGTGCAAACGGTAAAATTAATGTCAAAGCGCTACCTGAGGCACCCATGCAGGACTCAAAAGAGTTTGTTGCGGCCAATACCGATCTTGAATTGCAATTGGTAGCTATCTGGCAACAGGTACTTCGACTTGAGCAACCACCGAGTATAGATTGTAACTTTTTCGCAGCTGGAGGTAACTCTCTGCTTGTCATGTCATTAAGCGCTGCTCTACAGAAGCAGTTTGCGTGCGTAACACAAATGAACCAATTATTTCAATATCAGACTATCCGCCAACAAGCAGAGTTGATTGAGCAACTATTCGCATTACAAGCAGTCGATGCAGAGAATGACGAATTTGAAGATGAGGGAGTATTATAATGGTGCTAGAAATTCTAAAGAAAGCGCGCCTACAAGGTGTCACATTATTTCTCGACGAGCAGGGACAGCTGCGTTTTAAAAAGAAGTCAGGCAAGTTAAGTGCTGAGTTAAAAGCTGAATTAACAGCAAACAAACAAGAATTAATAGCGCTACTCCGTGCCCAACAAGAGAAATTGGTTGCTATTACCAGTATAGATCGCAGTGGTGCGATCCCAGCGTCATTTTCACAACAACGGCTGTGGTTAATCGATAAGCTAGAAGGCAGTCAACATTATAATGTTGCAGCAGCACTGGCCTGTGATGGGGTACTGGATATTGCAGCCATAGAAGCCAGTCTAACCCAAATAGTTGCCCGCCACGAGGCGTTAAGAACCTGTTTCGAAGCCCACGATGGAGTGTGTATGCAGCGGGTAATGCCAGCCCGAGCGGTGACGGTAGAAGTGGTGAATTTGGTTGATTGTGGTGAAGATGAAGTGCAGCGGCAAGTGGATGATGCGGCACGAGAAGTTTTTGACCTAAGCCAAGATTTAATGTTGCGTACAAAAATCATCAAACAGTCTCAAACACGGCATATTTTGTTGTTCACGTTGCATCACATCGCATCGGATGGTTGGTCAATGCAGCTATTAATAAAAGAGTTTAATGCATTTTACCAAGCTGCGATAACAGGCGGGGAAGCGGATGTGCCTGAATTACCGGTCCAATATGGAGATTACGCGTACTGGCAACAGCAACAGTTAACGGAGCAAAACAAAGCACAGTTGTTAAGGTATTGGCAGGCTAGGTTGTCGGGCATGCCGAGCTTACACGGATTGCCATTAGATAAGCCGCGACCAGCCAAGCAAGAATTTACCTCTGGATATGTGCGTAGTCGGATAGGCAAAGAGACATTGGCAGGGTTACAAGCGCTAACGCAAAGCGCAGGTGTCACGTTATTTATGGTACTGCAAGGTGCTTTTGCGGTGTTATTGAGCCGCTTAAGCGGTGAGTCGGACATCGTCTTAGGCGTACCGACAGCGGGGCGTAGTGAGAGTGAATTGTCGCCATTAATAGGGTTTTTTATCAATACCTTGGTGAGTCGAACACAGGTTGATTTAGCGCAGCCATTTACGGCGTTATTGGCGCAGATAAAGGCAGATACGCTGGCAGATTATCAGCATCAAGGGCTCCCTTTTGAGTTGTTGGTAGAGGCATTAAACCCAGATAGAAGCTTAGCATATAACCCCTTGTGTCAGGTTAAGTTGGTGCTACAGAACCATCGCAGCAGTGACGATGAAGGGTTGAGTTTGGGAGAGGCGAGGCTGAAACCACTCCAACAAAGTCAAGAGCAGGTACGGTTTGATTTGGATTTGACTTGCTCGGAGGGAGAAGGCGAGTTGCTATGCCATTGGCGGTATCAACAGAGCTTGTTTACAGAAGCGACGATAGCGGCGTATGCCCGTAGCTTTGAGTATCTATTGGAGAGTATCGCGAAGGGAGCCCAAGGTAGCTGCAAAAGTTTAGCCTTGTATGACGATGAAATGCGTCAAAGCTTGATAGAAGAGAGCGTAGGTGCGGCCTGTGATTATCGGCGGGGAGAAAGTGTAGTAGAGCAGTTTGCGAGACAAGCCCAGCAGACGCCGGAGAGAATAGCGGTACGGGATGAATCACACGCACTGAGCTATGGAGAGCTGTACAGTCGCGTGAATCAGTTGGCACATTACCTTCAAGAGCAGGATATAGGGGTAGGAGAGCGAGTTGCGTTGGTGATGACGCGAGATGTCACGCTCTTGGTGGCGATGCTAGGGGTGATGGCGACGGGTGCGAGCTATATCCCATTGAGCCCGGATAATCAGACGGCACGTTTAGCAGATATATTTAACGATGCGGATGTGACTCAGGTCTTGGTATCGACATGTTTATTAGAAATTTTACCGGTTTCAGGGGTAGATGTGTTAATGCTGGATGAGGATGAGTGGGGCTTATCGGGTTATGACAGCCATCCGGTGGGAGTGACACATACCTTAGCGGATAGCGCCTATGTGATTTATACGTCAGGGTCGACGGGTAAGCCAAAGGGGGTGGAGGTAAGTCACAGAGGATTAATAGATTACTGTGGCTATGGTCTAAAAGCGTACTATCAAGAGCAGTTGACAGGAAGCTATGTGTTGACGTCGCATGCATTTGATATAGGCGTTCCGAGTTTATATTTGCCTCTTTTGGTGGGAGGGTGCGTGAACTTAGCGCCTTGGGGAGAGGAGTTGGAGGGATTAGTCGAGCGGTTACGAGGGAGCTCAGAGGCGAGTTTATATCGTTTGACGCCGATGCATTGTGAGGCATTACTTGAATTGCTGGATGGGGATAAGGTCAGCGGAGCGCATGTTCTGGTGATAGGAGGGGAGACGCTAACGGAGGGGCTGGCTGCGCGGTTGCAAGATACCTTTAGTGAAAGTCAACTTTATAACCACTATGGTCCGACGGAAACGGTGGTAGGTTGTAGCTTATATGATGCAAGCGCGCATTTAAGGGCAGGGGATTCAACGCGAGAAGAGATACCGATAGGGTATGCGATGGCGAACACAGGGTTGTATGTCGTTGATGCAGGGGGTGAGCTGCAAGCGAAAGGAGGCGTAGGAGAGCTTTATGTTGGAGGGCCTTGCGTAGCGAAAGGATATGTTGGAGATCCGGACAGGACGGCGGCGTCATTTGTGTATGTTCCTTGGTTGGCGGATACGAGGTTGTATAGAACAGGAGACAGGGTACGGCGCTTGGAGTCGGGAGCGTTGGTATTTTTGGGAAGGAAGGATGAGCAAGTCAAGCTGCGGGGATATCGTATAGAGCTTGGAGAGATAAGGAGTGTTTTGGCACAGCAAGCAGTGGTGAAACAGGCGGCGGTGTTGGTGCAAGGAGAGGGTGCGGATGCGACGTTGGTGGGCTATGTTGTTGCAGAGGGAGAGGTAGTAGATGAAGGTATTTTTATAGCGGAGTTAGAGCGTGCGTTATCGGCGCGTTTAGCCAGTTATATGTGTCCGAGTCGTTGGTGTTTGCTAGATGCTTTGCCGTTGACGGCGAATGGTAAGTTGGATAGGGGTGCGCTACCGAGCGAGATTGGGGAGATAGGGCAGGAATATGAAGCGGCGGAGAATAGTGTAGAGCGAGCGCTGGTAGAGATATGGGCAGAGGTACTGCGACAACCACTAGAGGAGTTAAGTGTAACGGGTGACTTCTTTAGGTTAGGGGGAAATTCTCTGTTAGCGGTGAAGCTTAGTGCGTTAATTAAGCGGCATTTCGACATTGAAGTAACTTTGGGTGATTTATTCTCACATCCCAATATTCGTCAGTTTGGTATGTGGTTGCAAAGCCACCAGGAAATTCAAGCAAAACACACATATGAGAAGATTAAGGCACAAGATAATTTAGACAGTGCTCCACTGACTTTTGCACAACAGCGTTTGTGGTTTATCGATGCTTTGCAAGGTGGCACATATGCCTACAATATCACTCGGGCTTTAACGTTAAGTGGTGAAGTTGATATTTCAGCATTGCAACGTGTTTTCGTTGCTTTGATTGAGCGCCATGCAATTTTCAGAACTACATATCAAGCACATGCCAATGAGCAAGCGCTGCAAATCATTCACGCGGCACACACAGTCAATTTTAACATCGAACAGGTAGATTTGACGCATTTAGAGAGTGAAGAACAAGAGACGGAAATCACTCAGAGGCTTGAAGAGCAGCAGAAGTACACATTTAACCTTGCAGATGATGTAATGCTTAAAGTGAGTCTACTGCTATGCCAAGTCGATAAGAGCATTTTAATAATTAATATGCCGCATATCGCCACTGACGGTTGGTCGATGGATATTTTGACCCGCGAATGTTGGGCACTCTATGAAGCTTTTACTCAAGGCCAACAAAACCCACTTACAGCTTTACCCCTACAATATGCGGACTACGCTCTTTGGCAAAGTAAACAGCTAACGCCTGATACTCTAGATACGCATTGGCAGTATTGGCAGCAACAGTTAGCTGCAATGCCACAAGTCCATAGCTTACCGTTAGACTTTAAACGTCCAGCGGATAAGAACTACGTGGGAGAGCAAGTGTCAAGTCGACTCAGCAGTGAAGTAGCGAGTAAGCTTTGTCGCTTGGCAAAGCATTATGCCTTGACGCCGTTTATGCTGTCTCATGCCTTGTGTGCCTTAGTTTTATCGCGTCACAGTGGTAGCCATGACATCGTGATGGGTATGCCGATTGCCAACCGACTACAAGGCGAGTTGAATGGGGTTGTTGGTCTGTTCGTGAACACTTTAGTATTAAGAGTAAATACCAATTACAACGATCTGAGCGATTATTTTAAGCATGTGAAGAAAGTGCACCTTGAAGCCCAGCAGCATCAGGATATGCCGTTTGAAAAGTTAGTTGATAAACTAGCAAGTGAACGTTCTGCTTCACATACTCCGTTATTTCAAATTTTACTAGCAACGCAAAACGACTTTTCATCGAAGCCTGTACCGCAAAATCAAGCTCTCATTGTTGAGCGACGGGAGCAAAAAGTTAAAGTAGCTAAGTTCGATTTAGATATTAATATTTGTATCAATAAAGATGAAGTGACAATCAACTGGACCTATGACACTGCAATATTTTCTCACCAGCATATCACTACTCTAGACCGACATCTGTGTAACTTACTGAGTACGTTAGCCGCTCATCATGAAGATCAAGATATTGCCATTAAGCAATTAAATATACTAGATGCTCAAGAGTTTACTCGATTACTCACTAGGGCGGCAGGTAATACAAATTACCCTGCTGCAAATTGCGGTTTACATGAATTGTTCGAACGACAGGTTGAACGACAGCCAGAAGCGTTAGCTATTACGTCATCAGGAAGAAGTTTAAGTTATGCACAATTAAATGCGCGAGCAAATGCAATGGCTTGGTATTTAATCGAACAATATCAGCTTACGCCAGAACAAACAGTCGCTATTTGTTTACCACGTTCTGAACTACTGCTTGTGAGTGTTCTTGCGGTATTAAAAGCAGGAGGTGCTTACCTGACTATTGATCCAAGTTACCCCGATGGCAGGGTGTCTTACATCCTTAATGATTCTGAAGCATCGTTATTACTCACCAGTAGTGAATTTGAAAAAAGACTTGTGGAACTCAGAGGTACTTTTAGCTGTGTTATGGCTGACACCTCGCTGACAAACTATAGCCAAGACAATCCACCAAGCCCTATTTTAAATAGTGATGTGGCAAGTGCATATATAGTGTATACGTCTGGCACCAGTGGCAAACCTAAAGGGGTTAAAATAGCACATAAAGGAGCTGTCAACTTTGCGGCATACTTAGGGAGACAATTCCAAGTAGATAACAGTAGTAAAGTGTTGCAACTAGCTTCTACTAGCTTTGATGCCTTTACCCTAGAATGGATGTGGGGGTTGACGAACGGAGGATCGCTATGTATCTGTAGCGAAGCTGATAAATATCATCCTCAGCAAATGGCAGATTACTTGGTTGATCAAGGTATCACTCATGCACTCATAACCCCAGCATACTTACAGCATCTACCTTGTCATCAAAACTACCATTTTCGCGCTTTATTGGTGGGTGGTGAAGCCTGTAGTACCGCACTGGCGCAGCAGTGGTCAAAGCACTATCCAATGTATAACGCTTACGGTCCCTCAGAGGCCACTATTTGTGCCACTGTAGCTAAGCTCCATCCCGATACGTCTGTAACAATAGGCACTGCTATTGATAATGTTACAACTTATATTCTTGATGATCAGCAGCAACTGCTGCCTGAGGGGGCGGTTGGAGAGTTATATATTGGTGGAGTAGGTGTGGCACAAGGTTATATCAAGCGTCCAGAGCTAGATGCTGAACGTTTTGTGAGTAACCCATTTGTAACGAATGAGCATGAGAAATTATACCGTACAGGCGATCTTGTACGACAATCTGATACTGGCCAATTAGTTTACTTAGGCCGGATCGATGAACAGGTAAAAATTCGTGGCTATCGTATTGAGTTGGCTGAAATTGAGCAATTGTTGAATGAATCTTTCGGTGTTAAGCAAGCCGCAGTATTGTGTTGGGGGGAAGGAAGTCAAAAATACCTGATTGCTTACGTGATGCTATCTGGTGAGATGTCTGAGGATAGCGCTACTCGTATTTTGAGCGAAGCGCTCGCCGAACAATTACCAGAATATATGGTGCCGAGCCAGTTTGTGGTGTTGGAGCAATTTCCACTTACAGTCAATGGTAAGGTTGATAAACGCGCTTTGCCACAACCAGAATTGACGACAGCGCATTACCGAGGACCACAAAATAAAACAGAAGCGCAATTGCAGCAATTATGGTCGAGTTTATTAAAGATACCGCAAGCGTCACTGAGCTGTGAGGCAAACTTCTTTGCCCTAGGTGGCGACTCAATATTATCAATTCAGCTAGTCTCACGGGCAGCGGAGCAAGGCCTGTATTTTAGTGTTAAAGACCTGTTTCGTCATCAACACATCGTGGCATTAGCGCGGTGTGTAAAGCAGAGCAAAGGATACACGATAGCACAAGAGGCGGTGATAGGAGAGATGCCATTGCTGCCTATTCAGCAGGCATTTTTCAAAAACGAAACGGCGTTAGCCCACTTTAACCAGTCGGTTCTATTAAGTACCCCAGAGGATTTTGACACCCAATGCCTGATACCGATGTTGCAAGCTTTGGTCACGAGACATGACGCATTGAGGCTCAGTTTTGATAAATCACAGGGGCAGTGGCGAGGTTGGTATCAAGCCTTGGAAGCATTGGCGCTATCAAACTGCATAGAGCAGCATGAGTGGGATGGAGAGGCAGAGAGTTTAACGGCTATTGCAGAGCGAGCGCAGCGCAGCTTATCACCGATAGATGGTGAGTTATTACGATTGGTCTATTTGGCGAACAAAGCGGGTACAGGACGCTTGCTGTTGGTGATACATCACTTAGTTGTGGATGGGGTTTCTTGGCGTATTTTGCTGTCAGACATAGCACAGCTCTATCAACAATACCAAGCGGGAGAAGCATTGCAGCTTGGTGATAAGACACATAGTTATCAACAGTGGGGAAGACACTTACAGCGCTATAGCGAGAGTGAAGGGCTTCAGCAGCAACGCTCATATTGGCGGGAACTAGAGGCAGATAATAGTTGGCAACAGCATTATGGTCATGAGCAGGTACAAGCAGGTGTACGGCGACAATTACAAATCCAATTGAGTGAGGATGAGACACAGGCTTTGCTCACGATGGTGCCACAGAGTTATCGAACTCAGGTGAATGAAGTACTCTTGGCGGCTTTGTGGTTAGCTCATCAACGTTGTAGTGGTGCTCAAACGCTATCGGTGACACTAGAAGGGCATGGGCGTGAGGGAGTTACGGGGGTAATAGATTTAAGTCAAACCGTAGGCTGGTTTACCAGTATGTATCCATTGCAGCTAAGCGTACAAGCGGCGGAGGATGTCGGTGGTATTTTGATGGCGGTAAAAGAGCAATACCGTCAGGTTCCGGATACGGGAATAGGCTATGGCGTATTAAAGTACCTTTGTGGTGATAGTGAGCTTGCGGATAAGACGATGCCGGCTTTGCAGTTTAATTACCTAGGACAGTTTGACCAAACGGTAAAACAGACGGGCGCCTTTAACATAGCAGAGGAAAATAGAGGGCAACATATAAGTGCAGCTCGGATAGCACAAGAAGAGCTGGTGTTAAATGGGAAAGTGGTATTTGGCAGTTTAGGTTTTACGCTGAATTATGACACAGGGTGTTATTGCGAGGGAGCGCTATCGACGTTGATGAAGGCTTATGAGCAGGCCTTAAGAGACGTTATTACGCATTGTAAGGCGGTGGGCGTTGGGCCTTATACACCGAGTGATTTTCCATTGGCGAGGGTGACTACGGAAGAGTTAGAACGATGGGATATTGGGTCGGATATTGCAGATTTATATCCAGCGACGGGGATGCAACAGGGGCTGTTATTCCATGGTTTGTTGGAAGCAGGGAGTTATGTCACGCAGACTCGGATAAGCTTCAAGGATTTGGATGCAAGCGCATTTAAAGCTGCATGGTTAGCGGTAATAGAGCGGCACAATATTTTTAGAACGGCATTTGTAGGAATAGAGCAAGGGAATGCGCATCAAAGGGTGAGCGCACATGCGGTACTGCCTTGGAAGGAAGAAGATTTAAGGGAGATGTCACAGGCGCAGCAGCAACATTATTTAGACGATTATCAGCGTATGGATAAGCGCAAAGCCTTTGCGATAGATGCAGCACCACTGATGCGCTTTAGCTTATTTAATGTAGGAGATGAACATACGTTGCTCTGGAGTTACCACCATGCGCTACTGGATGGGTGGTGTATTCCGTTGGTATTTAAGGAGATAAAGCAATGTTATGAAGCGCTGTGTGCGGGTATACCGTTAGCAAGTGGAGCGCCAGAATACAGCTATAGAGATTATGCTCAGTGGCTGAGTGAGCAAGACAAGGAGGAGACGGTAGCGTTTTGGCGAGACACGTTAGCGCCGCTGAGTAGCCATACTCAGTTGCCAGCGGAGCAAGGAGAGGTGGGAGCAGGAGAGGGCGAGTATCGCATTGAGTTTAGTGTATCAGAGACGGCGGCGTTACAACGGTTGGCGGCGGAAGCGAGAACGACGTTAAATATAGTCGTACAAACGGCATGGGGGGTGTTGTTGCAGCGCTATGGCAACCAAGGTGCGGTGGTGTTTGGTTCAGTGACGTCAGGGCGGCCGGCAAGTCTTGCGGGTGTCGAGTCGATATTAGGTTTGTTTATCAATACAGTACCGGTGGTTGTAGAGAGCGGTGCAGAAGAGACGGTGCTTGGGCTATTGCAGGCGCAGCACGAACAGCAAGTGGCACGAGAAGGGCATAGCTACTATCCGTTGTATGAAATACAAAAACAGTCGCCGTTGGGAGAGCCTCTGTTTAATAGCGTATTTGTATTTGAGAACTATCCGGTTGATGCGCAGTTAAGTGAAGCGGATGAGCAGTCGGGGTTAGAGGTTACGACAGCGGAGACAACGGAAGGGACGAACTACGACTTAACGGTAGTGGCGCATGTATCGGAAGGGTTGAGTATTCGCTTAGAAGGCGGGGCGGGGCACTATAATTCGGCGAGTTTGGCACGTTTAGGCGGACATTATAAGCGTTTGCTATTGGGGTTGACGAAGGCCTTGAAGGTTGCGGAGGTTGAGCTTTTAAGTGAGCGAGAGCGGTCTTATTTGCTCACGGAGTTGAATAGTACAGCTCAGGATGTTGAGGTGCCGAGCTGTTTATTGCATGAGTTGTTTGAGCGTCAAGCAAAGAGCCAACCGGATGCGGTGGCGGTGGAAACAGCCAGTGAAAGTATTAGCTATGGTCAGCTCAACCAACGTGCGGAAGCTGTCAGCCAGCATTTGTGCGCAAATTCAATATACCAAGTTGGGGATACCGTAGGCGTATATGTTGGGCGTTCGACAGATATGATGGTGGCAATACTGGCCATTTTAAAAGCGGGAGGTACGTACTTACCTTTAGAGCCCAGCTACCCAATTTCTCGAACTGAGTACATGTTGCAAGATTCGGAGGCGACTTGTGTACTTACCGACTCACCCCTTGAGTCTGATCTTAAGCATTTAGCCTTGGAACGTATTTGTGTTGCAAATGCTGTACAGACAGTCGTGGGAGAGGGTTGTAGTCAAAGTAGAGGAAAGTTAAGCGATACAGCTTATATTATCTATACCTCAGGTACGACAGGCAATCCAAAAGGAGTGGCTATTGCGCATCAAAGTGTGACTGAACTTGCGGTAGCCTTGAAAAAACGCTTACCTACAGGTCGAAATGCTCGTGTATTGCAGTTTTCAACCCCCTGTTTTGACGCTTCTGTTTTGGAGTGGGTGTGGGCATTGACGCAGGGCGCAAGTCTTCACATTTGTGGCGAGCAGGAAAGAGCAAACCCAGATCTTATGGCACGCTATCTCGTGCAGCAGAAAATTACGCATACATTACTAACTCCATCTTATCTTGCTCATCTACCATTTCGAGAGGATTATAACTTTGCAGCCTTGGCTGTAGGTGGAGAGGCTTGTGATGAGGAGCTAGGCTGGCGTTGGGCATGTCATTATCCAGTTTTTAATCTCTACGGCCCAACCGAAATCACCGTGTGCGCCAGTATTGCTGAAATTTATGAGAACGAACAGATCACTATTGGGCGGGCAATGCCAAATACTGAGCTATATATCTTGGATCAATCACAGCAGCTTTGCCCTTTTGGTGTTGCAGGAGAGTTGTACATTGGTGGTAATGGTGTAGCCAAAGGTTACATCAATAGAGCAGAGCTTACTGCTGAAAGGTTTGTAACATTGCCTAACTTAGCCCCTTGTAAACGTCTTTACCGGACTGGAGATTTAGTGCGTTACCTTGAAAGTGGTGAGCTTGAATATTTAGGCCGAGCTGACGAACAAATAAAAATTCGAGGATATCGCATTGAGCCTAGAGAGGTTGAACGTCAATTAGCGCTATTAGAGCAAGTTAACAAAGCGGTGATCAAGATAGATAAAGATGGTCAAGGTCACAATCGAATGCTTGCTTATATAGAGCCGATAACAACGGTGGGCCCTGATTTTGTTAGCCACATTAAGTCGCAATTACGCACTAACTTACCTGCTTTTATGGTGCCAGCAGCCATCATTACAGTTGAGCAATGGCCGTTACTTCCAAGCGGTAAAGTTAATAAGGCAGCTCTGAGCTATGAAATTGATAACGTGGAATCTGCGGTTAAAGCTCCCCGTGATGAGATTGAGCAAGCGCTAGCTGGTATTTGGCAACGTCTTTTGAGTATTCCCTACGAACAAATTAGTGTTGATGCTCACTTTATGGAGCTTGGAGGGCATTCATTACTTCTGATCCAATTACTGGCTGAAATCAACGATTATTGGTCACTAGAATTAAGCTTAGCAGAGCTGATCGCTCATCCAGAGATCGCTACATTAGCTGAGAAAGTACGGCAACTTCTGACGATACGAGACCTTAACAGACAAGCCAGTTTAGCCACTGTGATAGAGGAAGGGACGTTGTAATTCGTCCCTCTTTCCCTAATGCAATGGGTTAAAGTTTGCCCAAATAATGATATTGTGTTAAATATTGGTTGTTTTAAATTAACATGTTAGTATCTAAGTGTTATTAAAGTTAATATTTTGTCCGGATTCCCCTTGTTGACAGAGTAGCCGCCAAAATAAGTGTGAAAACAGCTCATGTAGTGGAGGTTGTCTAAATTTTCTGCGCAGTCACACGTGCGTAAGACAGGCCTTATTTGATGCTCAATAATAAGAATGAAAGCCTATTAGGGAAAATAATCTATGAGTATCAGTCAGCTAGTTGCAAGTGCCACGTCTTCAGGTGTGTACCTATATACAGAAGGCGGGCAGCTGAAATATAAATTATCGGTTGCTTCATTTCCTGAAAATCTCAAGCAAGAAATACTGGCAAACAAACAAGAAATTATTCATTTTTTAACAAAGAATGAGACTAATCCTAAGTCAACTATATCTGCGCTGGCATCTCATGACGGTCATTTCCCTCTCTCTTTTGCTCAGCAGCGCCTGTGGTTTATCGATCGCTTTGAAGGGCAGAGTGCACAATACAACATACCTAAGGTGATTAAAGTCGCAGGTGATTTCTCGGTTGATATTGCAGAACGAGCCATTAAGAAATTGATTTGGCGGCATAAAGTATTACGAACCACTTACGGAGAGGTTGAAGGGGAACCCTTTCAGCAGATAAATCAAGAATTCAAATTTCAGATCAACCGCATTGATCTTTCTGCACTTGAGGCACAGTATCAACAACGTAAATTAGCTGAGTTGATCCGATATGATGCAGAAAAGAGTTTTGACTTGGCAACTGAGCTAATGCTACGGGTGAGTTATATTATAGCTGGCCCAGATAACCAAAATACTCTGTTATTTAATATGCATCACATCGCCTCTGACGGCTGGTCGATGAATATATTTGTACGTGAGTTTGTTGCTGAGTATCAAGCGCTGCAAATGGGACAAGAAACCAGACTTACTCCATTGGCTATCCAATATATTGACTTTGCTGTGTGGCAACGGCAGTGGCTAACAGAAAGTCGCTTAGCGGAGCAGTTACGTTACTGGCGACAGCAGTTATCAGGTGCTCTGTTATTGCATCGTTTACCTTTGGATTATCCTCGCCCAGAGCGCAAAGGTAATGAGGGTGCCAGAGTGTTCAGTCGCTATTCTACTTCGGCTATAGAGGCTTTTGCCATGCGCCATGGAATGACCCCCTTTATGGTTTTTCATGCAGCCCTGAGTATTGTACTTTGCCGTCACAGTAACCAATCAGAGTTTATTGTTGGGACTCCGTTTGCAAATAGACAAAACACAGCACTGGCACCGCTAATTGGCTTTTTTGTCAATACCCTAATTTTAAAGTCATCTATCAAACATGATACTGTCGCTGCATTTTTAACTCATATTCGTGATACCAATTTAGCCGCGCAAAGCTATCAAGATTTACCGTTTGAGCAGATTGTAGAGCATTGCCAAGTTGAGCGTAGCGTGCAGCATACTCCTATTTTCCAAGTGATGCTGAGTATGTTTCAGGGTGAGTCGTCAAGCAAGCCGAGCCTATCCCTTCAGGGAGTGGAGTTCGAGGAAGTCTTATCAGATAACATTACTACCAAGTATGACTTAGACATCAGCATTTCCCTGTCCGAATCTGGCTGCAAACTCACTTGGGTCTATGATACCGAGTTATTTAATGAAGAAACCATAACTCAATTTGATAGGCACTTCGGTAATGTTTTGGACAACCTTCTAACACAACCTGTGGAGCAGTCCTTAGTAGAGTTGGAACTCTTAAGTGAGCGAGAGCGGTCTTATTTGCTCACGGAGTTGAATAGTACAGCTCAGGATGTTGAGGTGCCGAGCTGTTTATTGCATGAGTTGTTTGAGCGTCAAGCAAAGAGTCAACCGGATGCGGTGGCGGTGGAAACCGCCAATGAAAGTATCAGCTATGGTCAGCTCAACCAACGTGCAAACCAATTGGCACGACAACTACAGCATCAAGCAGTGCAGCTAGGAGATGCGGTAGGGATATTGTTAACGCGCTCGGTGAATATGGTTGTGGCAGTGTTGGCAGTATTAAAAGCTGGAGGACGCTATGTCCCACTGGACCCTAATTATCCCAAACAGCGACTAGAGTATATTGTTGCAGATACGCAGTTGCAGCATGTTATTTGTAACGAGCATACTCAAGGGCTATTGGATATCGCAGGTGTCACTCTGTGGCAGCTAGACGCCACTAAACTACAGCAGGACTTAGCACAACAGTGTAGAGACAACTTAGGCCGTCATCCGCAAGCTACGAGCGACCAGCCAAGTTACCTTATTTATACATCAGGCTCGACAGGTAAGCCAAAAGGGGTAGTGATAGCGCACAGGAATGCGTTGGCGATGGTGCAGTGGGCAGGAGAGTTTTATCAGCCGGAAGAGTTAGCGGGGGTGTTGGCAAGCACGTCACTTAACTTCGACTTATCGGTGTTTGAGTTATTCGTTCCACTGAGCTTTGGTGGCAAAGTAATCTTAGTGGAAAACATTCTGACTCTGCTAAACGAAGACATAGCGGGTATTAGTCTAATTAATACAGTGCCGTCGGGAATAGATGCATTGCTGGCGGCGCAGCGGCTTCCTAGCTCGGTTCTGAGTGTCAACTTGGCAGGAGAGCCACTGGCACAGACAGTAGTAGAGAAGTTATTTAGTGGGCGAGAGTTACGGCGAGTTGTGAACTTGTATGGACCGTCAGAGGATACGACGTACTCCACTTACTATGAAATGACAGCGGCACCGGAGCAGGCCCCGAGAATAGGTCGTCCGGTGTCCAATACGCAGGCTTACGTACTGGGAGAACAAGGAGAGCTGTTACCGTTTGGAGTAACGGGTGAGTTGTATTTAGGTGGTGCGGGCGTGGCTTGTGGTTATCTTAATCAGCCACAGCTAACGGCACAGCGTTTTATTCCAGACCGCTTTAGTCACAACACAGATGCACGACTTTATCGTACAGGAGACTTAGTTCGATATGACCAACAAGGAGAGTTGTGTTTTATAGGGCGCGTTGACGAGCAGGTGAAGTTACGAGGTTTTCGTATTGAGCTTGGGGAAATAGAGCATCACCTAAATAGCCATGATGCAGTAATAGAATCGCTAGTGTTAGTGGTAGAAGAGGCAGGAGAGTCACAGTTACAGGCTTACGTCCGAACAGAAGAAGCGACGGGTTTGGCACAGCAGCTACGTGAGTATCTACGGGTATCACTACCAGAGTACATGCTGCCAAGTCGCTACATTGCGGTATCACAGTGGCCGCTATCCCCGAACGGTAAAATTGACAAAAATGCGCTAAAAGCGAAAGTTAATCAGCCTATAGCTGAACAAATAATGCAGCCTCAGTCAGAGACTGAGGTTAAGTTGTTAAGTATTTGGTCTAGCATATTAAATACTCCGGTTACTGAAATAGACCTAAATAGTAGCTTTTTTAGTCAAGGCGGGCATTCCCTACGGGCGGTAAAAATGCAAGCTGCAATACAAGCAGAATTTGCAAAGTCACTGTCCTTACAAACCATTTTTAAGGCCCAAAGCATTAGAAATATAGCTCACTGTCTTGATGAGCAAGCTGACTATATTCTTGGCGCGACGATTCAAGCTAAGGCAGATAAGTCACAATTACACCCGCTGTCTTATGCACAAAAGCGGCTGTGGTTTATAGATAACCTGAATCAAGGTAGTTCTGAATACCATATTACTTCAGCGGTACAACTAAGCGGGAAATTTGATTTAGCGAGCGCGCAGCAATCCTTTACTTTGCTTATTGAGCGTCATGAGACGTTAAGAACCGTCTTTATTAAATCGGCTGATGGCGTTGTGATGCAGAAAGTTAATCATACTAAGCCTTTTCAGATAAAGCACTTATCATTGACTCACTTAACGGGAGATGCGCAAAAGCTGGCTTTAGAACGGTTGATACATGAGCAAAACAGTCAGCCTTTTGATCTGAGTTTAGACCAAATGCTACGTGTTTCGGCGGTAAGTTTAGCGGAAGATGAGCTTGCGATTATTTTTACAGTACATCATATTGCTTCTGACGCTTGGTCAATGGGGGTCTTGGTTAATGAATTTTGTAGTATCTATCAGGCGCAGGTGACTCAACAGCCACAAGACTTACCTCCTCTCAGTATACAATATAGTGATTATGCACATTGGCAGCAACAGAGTGACACCCAAGCGAGAATAAGTAGTCAGTTGCATTATTGGCAGCAGCAGTTGCAAGGGCTGCCCTCTGTGCACCAAATACCGTTAGATCACGCTAGGCCGAGTGCTAAGTTAAGTAATGGTAAACGCCTACAACGAAAATTACCCTCAGCGTTGGCTGAGAAATTACAAAGGCTTGCTACCGCTGCCAATATAACCCCTTTTATGCTCTACCATGGGGCATTAAGCCTATTAATATCAAAATATAGCTATGAACACGACGTTGTGATTGGCACCCCTGTAGCAAATCGATGTCAAACAGAGCTGGAACCGTTGATCGGCTTCTTTGTCAACACACTAGTGCTTCGTAGTGATACTCAAGAGCGTACTTTATCTGCATTCTTTCAGCATATTCGCGACGTGAACCTTGCAGCGCAAGAACATCAGGAAGTACCGTTTGAACAAGTGGTAGATGCTTGTTGTAACTCTCGTACAACTCAATATACACCGCTATTTCAGATCATGTTGAACATGAATAATACGGAGTCTTCATCTTTCACGCTTAGTGGTGTAGAAGCAAATCTTATCCCAGTGGCAGCTGATAGATGCAAATATGACTTAGAGTTTGCGGTACAGCTAAGTAGCAGTTGCCCTGTGTTGATGTTGCAATACGATACTAGCTTATTTTTACCCAGTAGTATGGAGTTAATGCTGGCCGATTTCGCCGCATTGCTAACAAGCTTAAGTGAGTGTACTTTTGAAACGACGATGCTTAGTGAGCTTACGCTTTCCTCATCAGAACGGGGATATATTGGGCGAGAAGCACCGCAAGAATTAAGGTTACAAGAGTCGTTTCAACAGCAGGTCAATAGAAAACCAAAACAGGCAGCACTGCAGTTTTCTAACAGCACGATGACTTATGCGGATTTGGCAGCACAAGTTCAAGATCTCGCTTGCTACTTAGTAACTCATTTCCCACCTCATGCTCGAATTGGTATTTGTCTCGGCCGTTGTGAGTCTTTGTTGGTTTCAGTACTAGCAATATTGCGTGCTGATATGACCTATGTTCCTATGGATCCGAGTCACCCAGAGCAACGTTTGTTAAGAATAGCCGAGCATGCGGAGCTGGCAGCCATTATAACAAAGCCTGAGTGGCAGTCGAAGCTACAAGGCGTCTCAATTGCTACTGTCGTCGATATCAACACCTATGAGAAAACGGCTAAAACTAAGTTAGCTGAGGTGTACAGCAACCCTGTCGCGTATGTTATTTATACATCTGGTTCAACTGGCACACCGAAAGGAATTGAGGTACTACATAAAGGCTTAAGTAACTATCTTGATTATGCAGCAAAGCATTATCTCTGTGCAGGTATATTACGGTCAGTAGTTAGTTCAACACTGAGTTTTGATGCAACGTTAACTTCGTTATTGGCACCGCTTATCAGCGCTAAAACCATCACGATACTGCCAGAAGAAGATACTTTAGCTGATCTGTATCAGTGTTTGCGCAGTGGCCCTGCTAGTTTGTTTAAACTTACACCATCCCACCTGAAGGCGCTTTGCGCTATTCACCATGGTGAGAGTATTACAACACCTCATACGATAGTGGTGGGTGGGGAACAGTTTACAGGCCAGCTGTTGGGACAGTGTCAGCGATGGCTCAATGGCGCGACCTTTGTGAACGAATATGGCCCCTCGGAAACCGTCGTTGGCTGTTGTGATTATGTTGTACTTCCTGGCCAGAAAGAGCCCGCTAGTGCAGCGGTTTCAATAGGTCGTGCGATTGCAAATACCCAACTTTATGTGCTTGACCCATATCTTCAGGTGGCACCTAAAGGTGGGGTCGGTGAGCTATGTATTGCCGGCTTTGGAGTTGCTAAAGGATATTTACAGCAGCCCCAACTCACAGCCGAAAAGTTTCTGAATTGGCAAGGGGAGCGGATCTATCGCAGTGGGGATCTTGTCCGTCAACGCAAAGATGGCAACTTAGTTTACGTAGGCCGGATCGATGAACAGGTAAAAATTCGTGGCTATCGTATTGAGTTGGCTGAAATTGAGGCGCTTGCAGTGGCGTTTACTGGCGTTGAACAAGCCGTAGCCCATGTTATTGAAGGAAAAAATAACAGTGCTCAGTTATTACTTTATATAACGTTAAAACCAACTTTGTGTGGCAATGAGCAGACTTCATTGTTGAAGCGTTACCTCGCCGAACAATTACCAGAATATATGGTGCCGAGCCAGTTTGTGGTGTTGGAGCAATTTCCACTTACAGTCAATGGTAAGGTTGATAAACGCGCTTTGCCACAACCGGAGTTGACGACAGCACATTACCGAGGACCGCAAAATAAAACAGAAGCGCAATTGCAGCAATTATGGTCGAGTTTATTAAAGATACCGCAAGCGTCACTGAGCTGTGAGGCAAACTTCTTTGCCCTAGGTGGCGACTCAATATTATCAATTCAGCTAGTTTCACGGGCAGCGGAGCAAGGCCTGTATTTTAGTGTTAAAGACCTGTTTCGTCATCAACACATCGTGGCATTAGCACGGTGTGTAAAGCAGAGCAAAGGATACACGATAGCACAAGAGGCGGTGATAGGAGAGATGCCATTGCTGCCTATTCAGCAGGCATTTTTCAAAAACGAAACGGCGTTAGCCCACTTTAACCAGTCGGTTCTATTAAGTACCCCAGAGGATTTTGACACCCAATGCCTGATACCGATGTTGCAAGCTTTGGTCACGAGACATGACGCATTGAGGCTCAGTTTTGATAAATCACAGGGGCAGTGGCGAGGTTGGTATCAAGCCTTGGAAGCATTGGCGCTATCAAACTGCATAGAGCAGCATGAGTGGGATGGAGAGGCAGAGAGTTTAACGGCTATTGCAGAGCGAGCGCAGCGCAGCTTATCACCGATAGATGGTGAGTTATTACGATTGGTCTATTTGGCGAACAAAGCGGGTACAGGACGCTTGCTGTTGGTGATACATCACTTAGTTGTGGATGGGGTTTCTTGGCGTATTTTGCTGTCAGACATAGCACAGCTCTATCAACAATACCAAGCGGGAGAAGCATTGCAGCTTGGTGATAAGACACATAGTTATCAACAGTGGGGAAGACACTTACAGCGCTATAGCGAGAGTGAAGGGCTTCAGCAGCAACGTTCATATTGGCGGGAACTAGAGGCAGATAATAGTTGGCAACAGCATTATGGTCATGAGCAGGTACAAGCAGGTGTACGGCGACAATTACAAATCCAATTGAGTGAGGATGAGACACAGGCTTTGCTCACGATGGTGCCACAGAGTTATCGAACTCAGGTGAATGAAGTACTCTTGGCGGCTTTGTGGTTAGCTCATCAACGTTGTAGTGGTGCTCAAACGCTATCGGTGACACTAGAAGGGCATGGGCGTGAGGGAGTTACGGGGGTAATAGATTTAAGTCAAACCGTAGGCTGGTTTACCAGTATGTATCCATTGCAGCTAAGCGTACAAGCGGCGGAGGATGTCGGTGGTATTTTGATGGCGGTAAAAGAGCAATACCGTCAGGTTCCGGATACGGGAATAGGCTATGGCGTATTAAAGTACCTTTGCGGTGATAGTGAGCTTGCGGATAAGACGATGCCGGCTTTGCAGTTTAATTACCTAGGACAGTTTGACCAAACGGTAAAACAGACGGGCGCCTTTAACATAGCAGAGGAAAATAGAGGGCAACATATAAGTGCAGCTCGGATAGCACAAGAAGAGCTGGTGTTAAATGGGAAAGTGGTATTTGGCAGTTTAGGTTTTACGCTGAATTATGACACAGGGTGTTATTGCGAGGGAGCGCTATCGACGTTGATGAAGGCTTATGAGCAGGCCTTAAGAGACGTTATTACGCATTGTAAGGCGGTGGGCGTTGGGCCTTATACACCGAGTGATTTTCCATTGGCGAGGGTGACTACGGAAGAGTTAGAACGATGGGATATTGGGTCGGATATTGCAGATTTATATCCAGCGACGGGGATGCAACAGGGGCTGTTATTCCATGGTTTGTTGGAAGCAGGGAGTTATGTCACGCAGACTCGGATAAGCTTCAAGGATTTGGATGCAAGCGCATTTAAAGCTGCATGGTTAGCGGTAATAGAGCGGCACAATATTTTTAGAACGGCATTTGTAGGAATAGAGCAAGGGAATGCGCATCAAAGGGTGAGCGCACATGCGGTACTGCCTTGGAAGGAAGAAGATTTAAGGGAGATGTCACAGGCGCAGCAGCAACATTATTTAGACGATTATCAGCGTATGGATAAGCGCAAAGCCTTTGCGATAGATGCAGCACCACTGATGCGCTTTAGCTTATTTAATGTAGGAGATGAACATACGTTGCTCTGGAGTTACCACCATGCGCTACTGGATGGGTGGTGTATTCCGTTGGTATTTAAGGAGATAAAGCAATGTTATGAAGCGCTGTGTGCGGGTATACCGTTAGCAAGTGGAGCGCCAGAATACAGCTATAGAGATTATGCTCAGTGGCTGAGTGAGCAAGACAAGGAGGAGACGGTAGCGTTTTGGCGAGACACGTTAGCGCCGCTGAGTAGCCATACTCAGTTGCCAGCGGAGCAAGGAGAGGTGGGAGCAGGAGAGGGCGAGTATCGCATTGAGTTTAGTGTATCAGAGACGGCGGCGTTACAACGGTTGGCGGCGGAAGCGAGAACGACGTTAAATATAGTCGTACAAACGGCATGGGGGGTGTTGTTGCAGCGCTATGGCAACCAAGGTGCGGTGGTGTTTGGTTCAGTGACGTCAGGGCGGCCGGCAAGTCTTGCGGGTGTCGAGTCGATATTAGGTTTGTTTATCAATACAGTACCGGTGGTTGTAGAGAGCGGTGCAGAAGAGACGGTGCTTGGGCTATTGCAGGCGCAGCACGAACAGCAAGTGGCACGAGAAGGGCATAGCTACTATCCGTTGTATGAAATACAAAAACAGTCGCCGTTGGGAGAGCCTCTGTTTAATAGCGTATTTGTATTTGAGAACTATCCGGTTGATGCGCAGTTAAGTGAAGCGGATGAGCAGTCGGGGTTAGAGGTTACGACAGCGGAGACAACGGAAGGGACGAACTACGACTTAACGGTAGTGGCGCATGTATCGGAAGGGTTGAGTATTCGCTTAGAAGGCGGGGCGGGGCACTATAATTCGGCGAGTTTGGCACGTTTAGGCGGACATTATAAGCGTTTGCTATTGGGGTTGACGAAGGCCTTGAAGGTTGCGGAGGTTGAGCTTTTAAGTGAGCGAGAGCGGTCTTATTTGCTCACGGAGTTGAATAGTACAGCTCAGGATGTTGAGGTGCCGAGCTGTTTATTGCATGAGTTGTTTGAGCGTCAAGCAAAGAGCCAACCAGATGCGGTGGCGGTAGAAACCGCCAATGAAAGTATCAGCTATGGTCAGCTCAACCAACGTGCAAACCAATTGGCACGACAACTACAGCATCAAGCAGTGCAGCTAGGAGATGCGGTAGGGATATTGCTAACGCGCTCGGTGAATATGGTTGTGGCAGTGTTGGCTGTATTAAAAGCTGGAGGACGCTATGTCCCACTGGACCCTAATTATCCCAAACAGCGACTGGAGTATATTGTTGCAGATACGCAGTTGCAGCATGTTATTTGTAACGAGCATACTCAAGGGCTGTTGGATATCGCAGGTGTCGCTCTGTGGCAGCTAGACGCCACTAAACTACAGCAGGACTTAGCACAACAGTGTAGAGACAACTTAGGCCGTCATCCGCAAGCTACGAGCGACCAGCCAAGTTACCTTATTTATACATCAGGCTCGACAGGTAAGCCAAAAGGGGTAGTGATAGCGCACAGGAATGCGTTGGCGATGGTGCAGTGGGCAGGAGAGTTTTATCAGCCGGAAGAGTTAGCGGGGGTGTTGGCAAGCACGTCACTTAACTTCGACTTATCGGTGTTTGAGTTATTCGTTCCACTGAGCTTTGGTGGCAAAGTAATCTTAGTGGAAAACATTCTGACTCTGCTAAACGAAGACATAGCGGGTATTAGTCTAATTAATACAGTGCCGTCGGGAATAGATGCATTGCTGGCGGCGCAGCGGCTTCCTAGCTCGGTTCTGAGTGTCAACTTGGCAGGAGAGCCACTGGCACAGACAGTAGTAGAGAAGTTATTTAGTGGGCGAGAGTTACGGCGAGTTGTGAACTTGTATGGACCGTCAGAGGATACGACGTACTCCACTTACTATGAAATGACAGCGGCACCGGAGCAGGCCCCAAGAATAGGTCGTCCGGTGTCCAATACGCAGGCTTACGTACTGGGAGAACAAGGAGAGCTGTTACCGTTTGGAGTAACGGGTGAGTTGTATTTAGGTGGTGCGGGCGTGGCTTGTGGTTATCTTAATCAGCCACAGCTAACGGCACAGCGTTTTATTCCAGACCGCTTTAGTCACAACACAGATGCACGACTTTATCGTACAGGAGACTTAGTTCGATATGACCAACAAGGAGAGTTGTGTTTTATAGGGCGCGTTGACGAGCAGGTGAAGTTACGAGGTTTTCGTATTGAGCTTGGGGAAATAGAGCATCACCTAAATAGCCATGATGCAGTAATAGAATCGCTAGTGTTAGTGGTAGAAGAGGCAGGAGAGTCACAGTTACAGGCTTACGTCCGAACAGAAGAAGCGACGGGGTTGGCACAGCAGCTACGTGAGTATCTACGGGCATTACTACCAGAGTACATGCTGCCAAGTCGCTACATTGCGGTATCACAGTGGCCGCTGTCCCCGAACGGTAAAATTGACAAAAATGCGCTAAAACAATTGCATAGTAACACTGAGCTCGAGGCCTTTATAGCACCAAGAAATGCCACAGAGGAGCAGTTATTACTCATTTGGCAGCGATTGCTCAAAAACGACGCGATTGGTATTAATGACCACTTTTTTACCGTAGGAGGGGATTCAATTATAGCAATTCAATTGGTTGCTATGGCTCGGGAAGAGGGGCTCCATATAACTTTAAAAGAAGTTATGCAGTTACCTACGGTTGCTGATCAGGCATTGGTGGTTAAAGCAAGTAAAGAAGTGAGTGCTGAACAATCTCCCCTAAGCGGAGAATTTAGGCCTTTACCTATTCAATTGAGATTCTTACAACGCTCAAAAGGGGCGGCTGTACATCATTATAATCAGTCTATCTTATTGCAAGTGCCTATTGAGTTATCGCAAGATTTTCTAAGGCAAGCAGTTTCATGTTTACTTGATAGGCATGACGCGTTGAGATTGCGGTTTACTCACAAATCAACAGGGTGGATGGGCGAGTTTATTGCGCTTGAACAAATTGATATTAATCGGGTTGTACAGAATGTTTTCGTTGCTGATTGGTCGGCTGAGGCCGTAACTGAAATTGCTGCTGCAGCACAGTCTGGGTTTAATATTTCAAAAGGTGAGTTATTTAAAGCAGTCTTAATCTCAGGTAAAAGTGAAGCTCGGTTGTTACTTGTAGCGCATCACCTGGTCGTAGATGGTGTTTCTTGGCGAATTTTGGTACAAGATTTACAGCGTCTTTGGTGTCAGCATCAACGCCAAGAGATACCTCGGTTACCAGCAAAAACCTCATCTATAAGGCAGTGGAGTGATACCTTAGCGCTTCATTACGACGATTTCCAAGCGCAACAAGTCTTTTGGCTTGCCCAATTAGCCGCTGAAAATACCATGATGCCTTTATCTGAGAGTGAAATAGAGCCCTGTTTACGCAGTGAAAGTGAAATCGTTAAGCTACAGCTTACCCACTCAGTAACTCGTCAACTCCTAGGAAGTGCAAACCAAGCTTATCGCACGCAAGTAGAGGATTTATTGTTAAGTGGGCTGTATTTAGCGCTGCAGCAAACATTTGCGGTATCGCAAGTCGCAGTTGCACTGGAAAGCCATGGTCGGGATCCTATCTCTGATGATGTGGATCTCAGTGAAACAGTAGGTTGGTTTACTTCACTTTATCCACTATTACTTAGTTCAGAGGGCACAGGGCTTACAGAAGTAATTATTGCTGTAAAAGAACGGCGTAGGGTTATTTCTGAGTCGAACGTTGGCTTTGGAACACTAAAATACTACTCCCAAACTTCTGAGTGTTCGCATTTTGAGCAAGCGGATCCTTTTGTGCTATTTAACTATCTTGGACAAATTGAGATAAATGCAGAGCACGAGCATGGGGATTTTTCTCTCGCTAATGAAAGTATGGGGTCAAATCTACACGAGCAAGCTTTACGGGAGTTTGCTATTGCGATCAATGGCCAAGTGAGTGAAGGCTTACTGCATTTGATGATTGACTATAGTGTTGCGCAGTTTAGTCCAGAGACTATGGTTGCTCTTAAAAATAATTTAGCTATGGCGTTGCAGGATATTGCTAATCACTGTGAAGGCCGAATGCCGATGTTAACAACCTCTGATGTCCCTCATGTCGAATTACAACAATCTCAGCTTAATGAATGGCAGAAACGCTTTGGTACACTCATTAATATCTTTCCTGCAACACCATTACAGCATGGAATATTCTTTCAAAGTCAAATTGATAAAAAAGCCTACTTAACCCAAGTTGTAAATCAAATCAGTGGCGAATTGAACATCAAGGCGATGGAGCTAGCATGGCAATATGTGACTAATCGGCATGAAATATTGCGAAGCGGCTTTGCTATAGAAAAAAGTAGCCTTTATCGCTTTGTGCTTGCACCAGATATTAAAGTTCCTGTGCGCTTTTTAGATTGGAGCGACTTGAGTGATGAGCAGCGCCACAGCGCATTTATCACGTTGCGTGAGCAAGACCGAGAAATGGCAATGCCACTCAATGAAGCGCCTTTGCATAGAGTTACTATCGTGCGCTATGGCTCCATGCAGCATCAATTACTTTGGACACATCATCACCTAATTTTAGATGGTTGGTGTCTGCAAACCGTTTACCAAGAACTATTGCAAAGCTATTTGTCTTTTGCTAACTCGCAACCCTTATCGTTACCGAAACCGATCCCACTGGATGGTTACTATGATTGGTTGCAGAGTAAAGATAAGCAAAGTGCTCTTGACTATTGGCATACTTACTTACATGACTTTGACTCGCCCACCGCATTGTTAGAAAGCCAAAATTTAGACGTTCAATCAGGCTATGTTGAGCGACAATGGCAAATAAGTACGAGTCTGTCGCAAAAGCTACGAGTACTTGCCAGTGAAGCCAAGGTGACTCTCAATGCGGTCATACAGTGGGCTTGGGGATACTTGTTACAGCGTTACAGTGGTGACCAAAAGGTATTGTTTGGTACTGTAATTTCAGGTCGGCCATCTGAGGTACAAAACATTGAAAAGATGGTTGGGTTATTCATAAACACCATACCTGTAAAAGCTGATTTTGTTCCATCAACGGATCTTAAAGCTCAGCTTAAGCAATTACATGAAAGCCAGTTGCAGAGTCAAGAACACGGCTTTTTAACTTTGCCAGAGATCCAGCAACAAACAGCGATTGCCGCTGAGATTGAGTTGTTCGATAGTATCGTAGTGTTTGAGAATTATCCTACTGAGAGCAATAGCAGTGTAGCGAATAATACCAGCGATGTTGTTATCAATAGTAGTGAGACGGCAGAGTATAGTGCTGTGCCGTTGACTTTTATTGTGAATGATAGTGAACACTTACAGCTTACATTGGGATATCGTAAAGAGCGTTTCAGCGATAACACCATAGCGCAAATGCAACATCATCTTGATGCCATCTTTTCTCAGCTTGCGGATGGTCAAGGTGTGGGTGAAATTTCACTGTTATCGACGTCTGAGCAACATTTACTGGCGCAGCAACATGATACTTTCTGTTCCCACAATTTAGCTTTACTACCGCATCAATATGTTGACCACTTTGCACAGGTAACACCTAACAGCATCGCCGTTCTTGATACTCAAGAAACGTTGACATATCAGCAGTTAAATCAGGCAGCGAACCGATTGGCTCGTTTGCTACAGGCTCAGGGAGTAATGCAAGAATCCTTCGTGGCTTTGTATCTTGAACGTCACTGTAGCATGGTTATTGCAATTTTGGCGGTGTTAAAGGCGGGTGGCGCTTATGTACCTATTGACCCGAGTATGCCGGACGCGCGCAGTAGTGCAATCTTAGACCAGCTGGGTGATGTACAAGTATTGACCCAACAGCACTTAGCGGAAGCTGAGTGTTTGCAATCACATCAAGTGACTGTGATCGATAGCGAAGCGACGCTAGATACTCTCTTCCAGTATAGAGCAACGACTCCTAGTACCTTTGAATTAAGCGCGACAAATCTTGCGTATATGATTTTTACGTCAGGTACAACAGGACAACCAAAAGGGGTGATGGTTGAGCATCAAGCCTTGTTGAATCGTGTACTGTGGATGCAAAAGCAATATGGACTGAAAGCCAGTGATAAAGTGCTGCAAAAGACGCCTTATGGTTTTGATGTTTCGGTCTGGGAGTTTGTTTGGCCTTGGACCGTTGGCGCAAGTATTGTTCTAGCTAAACCCGAGGGTCACAAAGAGCCTAAGTATCTAGCAGAGTTGATACAGCGACAAGGCATTACTCATTGTCACTTCGTACCTTCAATGCTGCAAGCATTTATGCAGCATGCAGAGTTATCGCAATGCCAAACACTGAAACAGGTATTTTGTAGCGGTGAGGCATTAACGCGCGATCACCGAGAACAGTTTATACGAGCGTCATCCGCTCAGTTACATAACTTATATGGCCCGACAGAAGCAGCAATAGATGTAAGTTATTGGGATTGTAGTAAAACCACCTCGGCCCCGAGTGTTCCCATTGGTTATGCTATTGATAACATTAACTGTGTAGTAGTGAGTCCGGATTTTGCTGAGCAGCCTATCGGTATTCCAGGAGAGTTACTCATATCTGGGATTGGCTTGGCTCGAGGTTACTTTCAGCAGGAACAGCTCACTGCGGAGAAATTTATTACGGTGAGCTTAGCAAACCGTTGTCAGCAGAGATATTATCGCACGGGCGATTTGGTCCGTCGTTTAGAATGTGGAGCTCTGGAGTTCCTTGGTCGTTTAGATCATCAAGTTAAAATCCGTGGTTTGCGTGTAGAGCTAGGAGAGATCCAAGCTGCGATTGCAGGCTGTGATGAAGTGGAAGAAGCATTTGTCAGTGTGCAGGAGTTACAAGCTGGTGAACAGCTTATCGCATTCTGTGTTACATCATTGGACAGTGCTGAACTTTCAGCTGTGATACCTAAGTTGCTGGCATCTACCTTACCGAACTACATGATACCTGCAACCTATATCGCATTGACTGAATTACCAGTCACTGTTAACGGCAAACTTGACCGTAAAGCACTATACAGCATGGTGACGGCCCAGCCTCAGATTGAATATGTTCCAGCACATACGGCAACAGAAGTTGCTCTAGAGGAAGTCTGGCGAGAGTGTTTAGGTATCACAGAACCTCTCAGTACCGTGCAGTCTTTCTTTGCTCTAGGCGGAAATTCGCTTCATGCCATGAGTATCCTCGATCGTGTCCAATCGCACTGGGATTACCCTTTTGAAATTGCAGACCTGTTTGCCTTCCAAACAATCAAAGAATTAGCACAGTTTATTGATGCAACACAGTCCCAGTATAGCTCAGAACAGCAGGAGCTAGAGGCGGATAGTGAGGCCTTTGAAGAAATGGAGTTTTAACCCAATGATTGATTTGCTTAATCAACTACAACAAAAAAATATTCAGCTATCTTCTGACTCCGGTACTTTAAAGGTGAAAGCACCAAAAGGTGCCATGACTGCTGAGTTAGCAGAGCAAATAAAAACGCACAAAGAACAGTTATTGCACTTTCTTGAGAGAAAGCAGCAAGGGAGGTCAGTGGCGAGTATCCCCTTGTGTGCCATAGATCGCAGTGGTGCGATCCCAGCGTCATTTTCACAACAACGGCTGTGGTTAATCGATAAGCTAGAAGGCAGTCAACATTATAATGTTGCAGCAGCACTGGCCTGTGATGGGGTACTGGATATTGCAGCCATAGAAGCCAGTCTAACCCAAATAGTTGCCCGCCACGAGGCGTTAAGAACCTGTTTCGAAGCCCACGATGGAGTGTGTATGCAGCGGGTAATGCCAGCCCGAGCGGTGACGGTGGAAGTGGTGAATTTGGTTGATTGTGGTGAAGATGAAGTGCAGCGGCAAGTGGATGATGCGGCACGAGAAGTTTTTGACCTAAGCCAAGATTTAATGTTGCGTACAAAAATCATCAAACAGTCTCAAACACGGCATATTTTGTTGTTCACGTTGCATCACATCGCATCGGATGGTTGGTCAATGCAGCTATTAATAAAAGAGTTTAATGCATTTTACCAAGCTGCGATAACAGGCGGGGAAGCGGATGTGCCTGAATTACCGGTCCAATATGGAGATTACGCGTACTGGCAACAGCAACAGTTAACGGAGCAAAACAAAGCACAGTTGTTAAGGTATTGGCAGGCTAGGTTGTCGGGCATGCCGAGCTTACACGGATTGCCATTAGATAAGCCGCGACCAGCCAAGCAAGAATTTACCTCTGGATATGTGCGTAGTCGGATAGGCAAAGAGACATTGGCAGGGTTACAAGCGCTAACGCAAAGCGCAGGTGTCACGTTATTTATGGTACTGCAAGGTGCTTTTGCGGTGTTATTGAGCCGCTTAAGCGGTGAGTCGGACATCGTCTTAGGCGTACCGACAGCGGGGCGTAGTGAGAGTGAATTGTCGCCATTAATAGGGTTTTTTATCAATACCTTGGTGAGTCGAACAGAGGTTGATTTAGCGCAGCCATTTACGGCGCTATTGGCGCAGATAAAGGCAGATACGCTGGCAGATTATCAGCATCAAGGGCTCCCTTTTGAGCTGTTGGTAGAGGCATTAAACCCAGATAGAAGCTTAGCATATAACCCCTTGTGTCAGGTTAAGTTGGTGCTACAGAACCATCGCAGCAGTGACGATGAAGGGTTGAGTTTGGGAGAGGCGAGGCTGAAACCACTCCAACAAAGTCAAGAGCAGGTACGGTTTGATTTGGATTTGACTTGCTCGGAGGGAGAAGGCGAGTTGCTATGCCACTGGCGGTATCAACAGAGCTTGTTTACAGAAGCGACGATAGCGGCGTATGCCCGTAGCTTTGAGTATCTATTGGAGAGTATCGCGAAGGGAGCCCAAGGTAGCTGCAAAAGTTTAGCCTTGTATGACGATGAAATGCGTCAAAGCTTGATAGAAGAGAGCGTAGGTGCAGCCTGTGATTATCGGCGGGGAGAAAGTGTAGTAGAGCAGTTTGCGAGACAAGCCCAGCAGACGCCGGAGAGAATAGCGGTACGGGATGAATCACACGCACTGAGCTATGGAGAGTTGTACAGTCGCGTGAATCAGTTGGCACATTACCTTCAAGAGCAGGATATAGGGGTGGGAGAGCGAGTTGCGTTGGTGATGACGCGAGATGTCACGCTCTTGGTGGCGATGCTAGGGGTGATGGCGACGGGTGCGAGCTATATCCCATTGAGCCCGGATAATCAGACGGCACGTTTAGCAGATATATTTAACGATGCGGATGTGACTCAGGTCTTGGTATCGACATGTTTATTAGAAATTTTACCGGTTTCAGGGGTAGATGTGTTAATGCTGGATGAGGATGAGTGGGGCTTATCGGGTTATGACAGCCATCCGGTGGGAGTGACACATACCTTAGCGGATAGCGCCTATGTGATTTATACGTCAGGGTCGACGGGTAAGCCAAAGGGGGTGGAGGTAAGTCACAGAGGATTAATAGATTACTGTGGCTATGGTTTAAAAGCGTACTATCAAGAGCAGTTGACAGGAAGCTATGTGTTGACGTCGCATGCATTTGATATAGGCGTTCCGAGTTTATATTTGCCTCTTTTGGTGGGAGGGTGCGTGAACTTAGCGCCTTGGGGAGAGGAGTTGGAGGGATTAGTCGAGCGGTTACGAGGGAGCTCAGAGGCGAGTTTATATCGTTTGACGCCGATGCATTGTGAGGCATTACTTGAATTGCTGGATGGGGATAAGGTCAGCGGAGGGCATGTTCTGGTGATAGGAGGGGAGACGCTAACGGAGGGGCTGGCTGCGCGGTTGCAAGATACCTTTAGTGAAAGTCAACTTTATAACCACTATGGTCCGACGGAAACGGTGGTAGGTTGTAGCTTATATGATGCAAGCGCGCATTTAAGGGCAGGGGATTCAACGCGAGAAGAGATACCGATAGGGTATGCGATGGCGAACACAGGGTTGTATGTCGTTGATGCAGGGGGTGAGCTGCAAGCGAAAGGAGGCGTAGGAGAGCTTTATGTTGGAGGGCCTTGCGTAGCGAAAGGATATGTTGGAGATCCGGACAGGACGGCGGCGTCATTTGTGTATGTTCCTTGGTTGGCGGATACGAGGTTGTATAGAACAGGAGACAGGGTACGGCGCTTGGAGTCGGGAGCGTTGGTATTTTTGGGAAGGAAGGATGAGCAAGTCAAGCTGCGGGGATATCGTATAGAGCTTGGAGAGATAAGGAGTGTTTTGGCACAGCAAGCAGTGGTGAAACAGGCGGCGGTGTTGGTGCAAGGAGAGGGTGCGGATGCGACGTTGGTGGGTTATGTTGTTGCAGAGGGAGAGGTAGTAGATGAAGGCATTTTTATAGCGGAGTTAGAGCGTGCGTTATCGGCGCGTTTAGCCAGTTATATGTGTCCGAGTCGTTGGTGTTTGCTAGATGCTTTGCCGTTGACGGCGAATGGTAAGCTGGATAGGGGGGCGCTACCGAGCGAGATTGGGGAGATAGGGCAGGAATATGAAGCGGCGGAGAATAGTGTAGAGCGAGCGCTGGTAGAGATATGGGCAGAGGTACTGCGACAACCACTAGAGGAGTTAAGTGTAACGGGTGATTTCTTTAGGTTAGGGGGAAATTCTCTGTTAGCAGTGAAAATAATCAGCGAGATTAACGCTCGCTACAAGCTGCAGTTGGGTCTCAAAGAACTCTTTAGTTATCCTAGTATTCGCCGCTTAGCGGTACTTATGCAGCAATCTGGTTTGGGAGAAAACAACCCAGAGATCCCAGCGTTACCTCGAGATGGTCAAGCCCTACCGCTATCTTACGCACAACAGCGTCTTTGGTTTATTGAGCAATTAGCAACTCAACCAAACGCACAATTCAATATGCCATTGGCGTTAAGAATCCGTGGCCAATTAGAGACTAATACCCTTGAGCAGGCCATCGCAGCAGTTATTAAGCGTCACGAGATACTAAGAACAGTATACCAGCTCGATCAGGATGGCGAACCCCAACAAGTTATATTGCCAGCATTTGCGCCACGGATAACAACGCTTGAGTTAAATGGCAGTGAGCAAGAAAAGCTTAATCAGGCACACGCTAATGTTGCAGCCCAAGCCTTACAGCCGTTTAACTTACAAAGTGACCACATGTTAAAGGTTCAGTTGTTGCAACTTGGCAAGCATGATTATGTATTGGCCATTGTGGTGCATCATATTGCTTGCGACGGTTGGTCATTGAATATTCTTCTTAACGATATCATGGCATTCTATGACGCGATAAGCTCAGCGCAAGCACCCACTCTGGAGCCATTGACGATACAGTATGCAGACTTTGCAAGTTGGCAACGTCGTTACCTAGGTGGAGAGCGGTTGCAACACGGACTTGATTTTTGGCTGAGTCATCTAGATCAAGCGCCGCCATTACATAGTATTCCCCTAGACCGTAATCGAGCTCCTGATCAGTTCAGTGGAGCAAGAGTAGATGGAACCATTGCACCAGATATCGTTAATGAACTAGAGCTATTTGCTCAGCAGCACCAAAGCACTCTGTTTATGCTCTTACAGACTATGTTCGCGGTTACTGTAGGTAGATTCAGTCGTGAGCAGGATGTTGTAATGGGGATGCCTGCGGTCAATCGTAATAATAAGTCCTGTCAGAATATGATTGGCTTATTTCTAAATACACTAGTCGTGCGCACTCAGTTTGATACACAACAACCCATCAGTGAATTGCTGCGCAAAGCCAAGCAAACCCATATGGAGATACATGCTCACAGTGAGGTTCCGTTTGAATTACTAGTCGAACAATTGAATCCGGAGCGCTCCTTGACACATGCTCCTATCTTTCAGTTGTTTATCAATATGGCCAATGAACAACTAGCATTGTCAACAGAAAGCCAACTCGAAGTGAGTGCTTTTTCCGCACAGCAAGAGTTTGACAGTAAGTACGACATTACTTTATATCTGCGACCGACTCACTCAGGGTTGAAGTTTATTTTTGCTTACAATGCGGCATTGTTTGACTGCTCAACCATTACTGCTTTGGCGAATGAATTTAGTAGTACGTTGTATCAGGTTGCAGCAAATCCACAACTTAACGTTGCACAGCTTAAGTGGTCGCAACCTCTAAAAGAGAATGCCGCAGTTACTCTTTGTGAGCATGAAGTCAGCTCAGTTCATCAATTATTTGAACTTAATTTGAGTAAGCACGCAGCTAGTGGTGCATTACATTATGCAGAGCAAAAGCTGTCATTTGAAGAGTTAAACGAACAGTCCAACAAGTTGGCTCATTATCTGATTAAGCAACATGCTATCAGTAAGGGTCAAACGGTAGGTATACATTGCCAGCGAAACGCCACGCGGATAATCGCTATGCTTGCTGTATTAAAGGCAGGAGCAACACTGGTTCCATTGTCTGTTGAACTGCCTGCATCACGATTGAAGTTGCAAGCAGAAGATGCAGACATTACTTTGCTATTACATGATGAGCAAACAGAGGCATCATTTTTTGAGCGCGTAACATTGGACTGTAGCAGTCTATTGAGAGAAAGCACGCTGGACCAATACAGCGGAGAAAATCCAGACGTTGAAGTCTTTAGTGATGATATTGCGCACATAATCTACACCTCGGGCTCGACGGGTAAGCCCAAAGGGGTGTTAGGGACTCACGGTGCTGTAGTTAACAGAGTCAGTTGGATGTTACAGCGTTTTCCACTGGCCTCAAATGAAGTAACCGTGATGATGACCTCAATGGCGTTTATACGCGGTATGTGGGAGTTTTACGTCAGCTTAGCTGCAATCAAACCCGTTGTTTTATTGCCACGAGAGCAGGTGAAAGATAACAATTTATTCGTCGCAGCTATTGAAAAACATAAAATCACCAGAATAGTTACTACGCCTTCTCATTTGCAGAGTTTAGTAATATCGGGAGCGCAGTATCGCTCGACGCTTAGCAGTTTGCGCTACTGGTTTATTAGTGGTGAAGCACTGTCTTTGAGCCTTGCTGAGCGATGCTGTAAATGGCTGGATGAAGTGGAGTTTTATAACCTTTACGGCTCCACCGAGGTTATGTCCGATGTTCTATACAGTAATATTAAAGAGGATGTCGCACGAGGTGTCATAACACTCGGACAGGCGATAACCAACAACCACGTATTACTCGTTGATGAGCAACTACAACGTGTTCCTACGGGAGCTGTAGGTGAGGTTTTGGTTGTGGGTAGTAATGTGGCAGCAGGGTATTTGTTACGCCCAGAACAAACGAAAGCCGCGTTTGTGGAGTATGATGGTCAACGCGCATACCGAACCGGTGACTTGGCAAAGTATCTCGCTGACGGTCGTTTGGTTGGTTTGGGACGTAAAGATAAGCAAGTTAAGATTCGTGGGTTCCGAGTTGAAGTGGATGAAATCACCAGTCTACTGCGCAACCGCCCTGAAGTTGATGATGCGATCGTACTGGTCAAAGGCACTGAACTACAACAACGGTTGATTGCTTATCTTAATGTTGGTTGTCGAGCTGTTAAACCGTCACAGCTTGAACAGATTAAAGTCTATTTAAGTGATCAGTTACCTGATTATATGGTTCCTAGTCACTTTGTTACCGTCGAAAATTGGCCTCTCACTATCAATGGTAAACTACAATACAGCGCCTTGCCTGAACCCACTTACCAAAATGATCAGATGCAAGTGGTTCCGAGTACAGAGACAGAGCATCAGCTCCTAGAAATCTGGCAAGGTCTATTAAATGTGACAACAATCGGTGTTACAGATAGCTTTTTTGCGTTGGGCGGACATTCGCTTTTAGCAACTCGTTTGGTTAGCCAAGTTGAGGCGACTTTTGGCTTGACGATAGCGTTGAAAGCAGTTTTTGAAAACAGCACGATTCAATTGCTAGCGCAGCATATAGATAATCATGGTAAAGCCAGTCTGGGGGCAATAACACCGGCACCTAAAGGAAAGCAGATCCCACTTAGTTATGCTCAACAGCGTCTATGGTTTGTAGAGCAAGTAAGTCCTAGTAATCAGTACAATATGCCGCTAGCGTATCAAGTAACAGGAAAGTTTGCACTGCAAGTGGCAGAGCAAGCGTTGCAGTATTTAGTAAATCGGCACGCGGTACTTAGAACTCAATATCAATTTGATGGCCAAACGGCATATCAAGAAGTGCAAGAAAACTGGCAAGTCAGGCTGACGGTTTCTGATCTAACTCATTTATCTGAGCAACAACAAAAAGATAGCATTATTGATCTGCTACGTTCTTTTTATCAACGAGTATTCGTACTCGAAGAACAACCGCCATTTGAAATCCATTATATCTGCCAAAGTAGCGAACAGGGCATACTGCTGTTTAATCTCCATCATATAGCTGCAGATGCATGGTCTATGGGTATCTTGATGTCTGAGTTTATCCATTGTTATCAGGCTATCGAGGCGGGAGTTGATCCGCAGTTACCTGCATTGAGTATTCAATATAGTGATTTTGCTTACTGGCAACGACAGCGATTGGATGATGTATTTTTAGCTGAGCAATTAGCATATTGGCGTACACAACTACAAGATGTGCCAAGCATCCATAACCTGCCATTGGATAGGCCTCGACCTTCAGTCAGAGCACAGCAAGGAGCAATTTATGAGAGTTGTTTATCTGGCGAAATAGTTCAGCAATTAGAGAAAGTGGCGAGTCAGCATAATGTATCGATGTACATGCTATTTCATGCAGCCTTGGCATTTTTAGTTAGTAAATTAAGTGGACAGCAGGATGTGGTTATTGGTTGCCCTATCGCCAATCGAACGAATGTTGAAGTTGAGCCACTAATAGGACTATTTGTAAATACTCTGGTTCTGCGAACTCAAGTACAGCAAGAGAGTTTTAATGGACTTCTAGAGCATATTCGTACGGTCAATTTGGACGCTCAAGCACATCAAGATGTGCCATTTGAGCAACTCGTAGATTTATGTAAGTTACTACGCACTAGCAGTCACACGCCACTAGTACAAGTTGTTTTGAACTTGAACAATATCGGCCAATCTGTTGCGGGGATTGAAGGGCTGGAATTTACCCCGTTAGAACAACAAAGCACGATTGCTAAAACTGACTTGAATCTTGGGGTGGTATTTGCTGGAGGAAAGTGGGTCATCAACTGGACCTATGATGTTGCGTTATTTGATGCAGATACGATTGAGCGATTCTCGAGCTACTTTATACGTATCCTTCATCAAGTTGCACACAATCCACGGATCGCATTAAGTGATATCGATCTGCTCAATGAGCAAACACAGCAAGCATTAGTGGCAATGAGCCGAGGGCCAGAGCTTGCACCAACAAGGATACAACAAGTTCATCAGTTTCTTGAGAACCAGGTAACACGAACTCCAGAGGCGATTGCACTGGTTTCTGATACACAGAGCTATAATTATCAGGAGCTAAATTCAGCTGTTAACAAGCTATCCAACTACTTACTCAAATTGGAGTTACCGCGTCAAGCAACGGTTGGGATCTGCATGGAGAGATGTAGTGATATGGTAATTGCAATGTATGCAGTTGCTAAAGCTGGTTTAGTTTTCACGCCTTTGGATCCGGAACAGCCACAAGCGCGACGTGCATTTATTATTAGCAATGCAAAAGTTCATTTAGTGCTGAGTCATCAGCAATTTGAGCCCATATTGCGACAAATCCCTGCACTGGCCGTCGCCTATATTGATAGTGTTGCGACCAATCAATTAATCACACAATGCTCAAACATAAATCCAGAAATTGGAGGTCACAATACGGATTTGGCTTATATCATGTATACCTCTGGTTCAAGTGGCGAACCTAAAGGTGTACAAATTGAGCATCGGCAAATCATCGCTGCAACACAGAGTCGTCTAGATGCTTATCGAGTACCAGCAGGGCGCTTCTTGTCTCTTTCATCTATCTATTTTGACTCTTGTTTATTAGGTATTTTTTCAGTGTTAGCACAAGGTGCTGAACTACATATCGTCAAAGATAGTGATGTGGTCGATATTGGAGCCGTTTACCGGTACATCATGGCAAGTGATATTACTCACTTGGCGATTTTACCGACAATGTATCGGGCGTTATTACAGTATGCCAACCTAATGGCTGCGCTACCAAGCCAGTTAAGATTAGTGATCACTGGTGGAGAAGGAGTAGAGCAAGATCTTCAACAGTTGCATTTTGAAAGCCAATGGAGTCAGGGGCTCGATTTTTTAACGAATATGGGCCAACAGAGGCGACAGTTTGGAGTAGTCACTATGAAATCAAAGCGGATGATAGCTTTCAGGTTGCACCTATTGGTCGTCCGGCGGGTCACGTCAACCTTTACGTAATGGATCATTATGGGCACCTAACACCACAAGGTTGTGAGGGGGAGTTGCACATTGGTGGAGTTGGTGTGGCAAAAGGTTATATGGACAATGCTGAGCTTACCAATGGACATTTTTTCTCAAGACAACTCTACAGCGGAGAATCAGAGCGACTATATCGAACTGGTGATGTGGTGCGTTATAACAAGCATGGTGATATAGAGTTTGTAGGTCGTAAAGATAACCAAGTAAAAATACGTGGCTACCGTGTCGAGCTAAGTGAGATAGAGCAACAGATCTTACACCACCCTGATGTACTCGATTGTGTCACAAAAGTGTGGCAGGAGCAGGGAGAAGAAAAGCTCCTTATTGCATACTTACAGATCCGCGAACGACAGTCCGAACAGGCGGTTGTTGCAGCAGTTAAAAAACAACTGGCTCAAACACTACCCAGTTACATGCAACCCAATGCGATAACGAGTATTGGTCATATACCTGTCAATCGTAATGGTAAGGTAGATAGAAAGGCGTTGCCTAAACCTAACCTTGCAGCACTAACCGGTGAATATTCGCCTGCGCAAAATAATACGCAGAAAAAGCTGCTGACCATCTGGGCCGAACTTCTGCACTTATCGGCAGAGGAGATCAGCATCAATGCCGACTTCTTTGAACTGGGTGGACATTCGCTATTAGCGGTACAACTAGTGACCAAAGTTAATGAAACCTTTCCTGTTGACTTATCTATAAAAGAAATTTTTAGCTCACCCGTACTATGCGATTTGGCTGACCAAGTTGATGCTTTACTTCATTTAGATGAAGACGAGCTGGCGGCCGCTGAAGCTGAGCTAGCAGATATGTCTGATGAAGAAATAGAAAAGCTTTATCAGGAGCTGTGTGACGAGTAACGGCTACTTTGAATTATCGTCACCTCCGGATATAGCGCATAACAAAATAGGTATAACGAAAATGGATATTGAGAATACACAGTCAGTGGCAGAGTCAAATCGCAAGCGAGCCGCGCTGATTAAAAAGTTGGCAGAGCAAAAGCGCGCCCAGATGTTGGCTAAGAAACAAAGCAAAATTACAGCTCGGCAAATAGGGTCTAACACCTTGCCTTTATCGTTTGCACAGCAACGCCTGTGGTTTCTCGATAAGCTTTCTGACCAGGGCGCAGAATATAATATCTCCGGAGGCTTCACCGTTAGAGGAGAGTTTAACGTTGTGGCGGCCCAACAGGCAATACAACAGATCATCACTCGCCATGAAGTGCTTCGAACGACATATGATGACAAGGACGGAGAGCCTATTCAGATTATTCAAGCGACTCCTGAATTTGCAATGACAGTTTACGACTTGAGCCGTGACGAATGTGCACCAAATGCGAATACGATGGAGGAGTTACTCCAGCGCGAATGTGAAAAACCGTTCGATTTAAGTACCGATGTGATGCTCCGAGCAAGTTATATCTCTTTGCCACGCGAGCAAGAACGGGCTGTTGGGGTATTACTGTTTAGTATGCATCATATTGCTTCTGATGGTTGGTCGATGGAAATTGTCACGCGTGAATTTGTGGCAGAATATCAGGCTCAACTTGATGACCGCCCAGCGAGTGTCGTTGAACCGGAGATACAATACGGTGATTTTGCACTTTGGCAACGCCAACACTTGGATCAGCAAGTGTTGCAAAAGCAACTTGAATATTGGCAGCATCAACTTGAAGGAATGCCTGCCGTTCATCGTCTACCCATGGATTATCCACGGCCAGATTTTAAACGCTATCAAGGCCTTAAACTTTCCAGACGACTCGAAGGCAGCGTAAGCCGTCGAGCGTTGATGTTTGCAAAGGAGCATGGACTGACTCCATTCATGTTATTTCATGCGGTGCTGAATCTTATGATGGCACGCTGTAGTAACCAAGCTGAATTTGTAGTGGGAACGCCAGCTGCTAACCGAATGAAATCAGAGTTGAAGCAAGTGGTTGGCTTTTTTGTTAATACTCTCGTTTTAAAAGCAAATGTCGATGCGTCTAGTATTAATGCATATCTTGAGCACATTAAAGAAGTTAATTTAGATGCTCAATCTAATCAAGATATTCCTTTCGAGCAGATAGTTGAGCATTGCGTGCCAGCCAGAAGCGCCCAATACACCCCATTATTTCAGGTACTGCTAAGTACAACGAGCGGTCAAAACACTGCATTAGAGCTACCTCACCTTGAGTTACTACCTATTGAGCGCAAAGGGGTGGTAGCTAAATTTGATATAGATATTAACGTTGCTTTGGGTGAGCAAGGTGGCCAAATCAAATGGGTTTATGATAGTGCTATTTTTAAGCCTGAAACGATAACACAATTTGCTGAATTTTTTGAATGTACCCTAATCTCCCTATTAAATTGCGATGATCTTAGTTTGCCCTTAAGTCGCATCAATATGATCACTGATGCTGAGCGCACGAAGCTAGTTACTCCCAACCAACCGCAGTTTGAAGGTCAGCCACTAGCAGATCATGTTCATCTTCATTTTAGTGCGCAGGCCCAAAAGCTTCATAATCAAACCGCGTTAATATCGCAAAATAACCACATTAGCTATCAAACAGTTGATAGCGCCTCGACACAAATGGCTATACATCTTCAAGAGTTGGGGGTAGGTGCTGGCGATATTGTGGCTGTAAGTATGATTCAGAATGAGCGCTTAATATATACTATTTTGGGCATTATGAAGCTTGGAGCAGCCTATTTACCTGTCTCACCTGATTTACCTAAGGCGAGGTTACAGTATATTTTTGATGATGCATCAGTGTCATTGGTGATCACATCGGAAGAAAAGATAGGGCTCGACAAGCGTGATGGCCTCAAGGTCATATGTTTCGATGATGATTTTGAGCAACGAATATTAAATCATTATGTTACTGAAGGCTTTGAGCCCCACCAAGGTGACCCATCTACACTACCAAGTTATGTGATTTACACTTCGGGTTCGACAGGCAATCCCAAAGGCGTTGTCATTTCGCAGCAAAGTGCTTTGCAATTTGGGCTCTATATGGGGCAGCGATTTGCAATTGACTCTAATTGCCGAGTACTACAATTTGCCACTATTAGCTTTGATGCTTTTATCATGGAATGGCAATGGGCATTATTAAATGGTGGCAGTCTACATTTTTGCGATCCGCAATGTAAAACCGATCCTGCACAGCTAAGCTCGTTTTTACAGCAACAAAGTATTACTCACACACTGTTGCCGCCAACACTTCTTCGTCACCTTCCTTATCATGATAATTATGATTTTAAAGCTCTGTTGGTCGGAGGCGAGGCTTGCGATGAAGGTTTGGCCGAACAGTGGGCTGGGCGATACCCTATGTTTAATGCGTATGGGCCCACCGAGTCTACAGTGTGTGCCAGTATTGCTGAGCTAAAACCCCAGCATCAGGTCACAATTGGTAATCCTGTAGATTTCACCCAGCTATTTGTCTCGAGTCGCGACGGTCAACCTTTACCGAAAGGCTTGTGTGGAGAGTTAGTGATAGCGGGAAGTGGGTTGGCTTTAGGTTATTTGAATAAATCAGAGCTGACTTTGCAAAAATTTATCACGAACCCTTTTGGGGCGGGGCGGTGGTATTTTACTGGAGATATTGCGCGGCAAAATAGCCGCGGAGAATTTGAATATCTGGGACGTATTGATGATCAAGTGAGTATTAAAGGCTTCCGGATTGAGCTTGAGGAAGTTAAACAGCAACTACTGTTAGCTGTTGGTGTAACCGCGGCAGAAGTAGTTGTTGAAGAATTGGCTGCAGGACAGCGTAGGTTGCTAGCCTATATCGTAGCGAGCAATGAGGTAGTTGGCTCTGACGGTGAACTTATTGCATCGGTGAAAGCACAACTGCATGAGCGTTTGCCCAATTATATGATCCCTGCAGGTTTTGCTGTGCTTGATGCACTGCCTGTCACCCAAAGTGGCAAGGTTGATAAACAGGCGCTACCCAAAATAGATATGTTGGCGCAACAAGAATCATACCAAGCGCCAAGCAATGATATAGAGCATCAACTGGTTGAGTTGTATGCTCAGTTGCTGGGACTTTCACCACAACACCTAAGTGTTACGAGTAACTTTTTTGAACTGGGTGGTGATTCGATCTTGTCTATACAGCTAGTGTCGAGAGCCGCAAGGGTTGGATTGTACTTTTCTGTTAAGCAGTTGTTCTCCTACCAAACCATAGCTGCACTGGCTGCCCATGTTTCGACTTCACAAGTACAGCAGGTCTCACAGCAGCCAAGTGCTGGAACCTTACCATTACTGCCTATTCATCAAGCTTTTTTTATGGATGAGGCTGGACTAAATCATTTTAATCAAGCTGTTATGCTCGGTTGCCAAATCCAGTTAACTAAAGAGTTTCTGACCCAAGTTGTTACATGCTTAGTGGTCCAGCATGATGCACTGAGGTTGCGTTTTAAACATCAAGATACTGGTTGGGTTGGTGAGTTTGCTGACACTTCAAGTTTTGATATTGACGCAGTACTAAGCGTAATCAATGTTGATAATTTAAATTCAATTACAGGTATTGCGGATGAGTTACAGCAAAGCCTCAACATTACAGTTGGCCCCTTATTCAAAGTGGTCTTGTTTACTGATCCAAAACAGCAGCAGCGTCTGCTGATTATTTGCCATCACCTTATTATAGATGGAGTCTCTTGGCGTATTCTGCTGGAAGACTTTGAGCGCTGTTTAGATAAGAGCCAAGAGCCCACTCATCATGCTCTATTTGAGCTTGGGCAAAAGACCACCGCTTATCAAACATGGTGCGAGTATTTAGACTCATGGCCAAATCTAGAACAGAATGCCAACGAGATTGCTTATTGGCGAGAGCAGTTAGCGCTACCTGTACCTAGTTATCGGCGCGGTGAGACGAGTGAGGCATACATAAGTAATGAGTTTGTTGGTAGTTTACAGTTTGCATTGGATAAGGATTATACAAGCTTGTTGTTGCAACGAGCTAATAGCACTTATAGAACACAAATAAATGAGCTACTCATTGCAGCGCTATTACGTGGTTTTAGTCTTTGGTCGGAACAGTCTATCATGCGCATAGATTTAGAGGGGCATGGTCGCGAAGAGCTTGATAGCGGCCATGATCTCAGTCGCACTATCGGCTGGTTTACTACCTCATACCCACTTACATTAGAAGCGCCTGATGGAGATCTTGAAGCGCTAATTTGTGCAGTAAAAGAGCAATACCGTGCCATTCCAAATAAAGGACTCGGCTTTGGGTTATTAGCTCGGGCAGGTCTGTTGGGGAGTAATGTTGAACCTCACGCTGAAATTGTATTCAACTATCTAGGCCAATTTAAGCAGGTGATCAATGAGCAATCGCTATTGTTTGCTGTAGAGGAAGGTACCGGGCGAGCTATCAGCCCTCATAGAAAGTTAACACACGGGCTTAGCTTCAACGGTAAAATTTTGGCCGAGCAATTACAGTTCAACTTGAGCTATGACAAAAACGGTTACTCCTGCGAGTCTCTCCAAAAGTTAAACCAGCTAATTGTCAGAAGTTTAGAAGAGATTATTCAGCACTGCTGTGATGTTGAAGCCGGTATTTTTACGGCGTCGGATTTTCCGTTGGCAACCGTCCAGCCGCAAGAGCTAAAAAGCTGGACGCAAGGCCAAGCTATTCAAGATATTTATGCGACAACGCCAATGCAAGAAGGGATGCTATACCATAGTAACTTGGAGCGTGGTGCATACGCCAACCAGCTATTTATGGAAGTGATTGGTGAGGTTGATCTCGGCCATCTGCGTGCTGCTTGGCAGTGTCTGGTAGATAGGTACGACATTTTTCGAACTGGATTTAGAACGTCAGAGCTAGGAATAATCAATCAGATTGTCCATCAACAGGTGACATTACCTTGGCAAGAGTTTGATTTAAGTCAACTAGATGTGGCGGAACAACAAGCGATAGTCAATCAAATGCGTGCTGAAGACAAGGCGGAAGGCTTTAATGTCAATATGCCACCTTTAGTACGAGTAACGGTTTGGCAATTGGCGCCCCAACACTATCAGCTTTTGTGGACTCAGCACCATGCATTAATCGACGGTTGGTGTTCTGGTATTGTTTTCTCCGAGTTATTAGCGATTTATCATGCATTAAGTAACAAGCGAGATATACAACTATCGCCAGCCGTGCCTTACAAAAATTACATCGCCTGGCTACAAAGTAAAGATAGTGATAAAGCTGAGCAGTTTTGGCGTACTCAAGTGGGTCAAATTACTGAACGAAGTCATTTACCTTTTTCTCGTTACCTAGAGCAGCCTGACTATGTGGTTGCGAGGGAATATTTACAACTAACAGTCGAGCAAACTAATGCGTTAACTCTACTTGCAAAGCAAACGCGCACCACCCTGAATGTTGTATTGCAAGCTGCTTGGGCTTTATTGTTGAGTCGAGCAAACCGCAGTAAACAGGTTACGTTTGGTACAACCGTATCCGGCCGCCCTGCAGATTTGAATGGGGTAGAGTCAATGGTGGGGCTATTTATTAACACAGTGCCCGCGGTCATCTCTCTTGACTCAGAGCAGAGCGTATCTGAGCTGTTACTACAGCTCCAATCAGATTATATTGAAAGAGATGAATACAGTTATTTTCCGTTATCAAAAATTCAAAAGTTATCTAGTGAACATGCCGGTCGCGGCCTCTTTGATAGCCTATTAGTATTTGAGAACTATCCGCGCTCTTTATCCGATGCGAGTAGGCACACAGAGCAGTCACTGCAAATCAAAAATATTGAATCGCAGCAAGGCAACAATTTCCCTCTTTCTTTGATAGCCTCTCATGGCGAGGTACTCAAGATTAAGTTCGAGTACCATAGTAATCATTATTCAAAACACGGGATAGAACAGCTTCGTAGCTGCCTTGGCGAAATCCTTACGGCCATGTCACACGGATCAGATAAGCCAATATCGACATTAGCTTGGCTAACCAAAGCACAGCAACAAGCTGTTTTAGTGAACAGTGGTTATGGCCGACAAACACAAACTTCCCCGAGCTTTATTGCTACCTTAAAGCATCAATTTGCCAGTTATCCAGAGGCTGAAGCTGTTTATAGCCATGGGGTAAGTACGAATTATCGAGCATTAAATACAATTGCTAATCAAATCGCTACACAGTTATCAGAAAACGGTATCGGTAAACAAAGTCGGGTTGGAATTTGTCTCGAAAAGGGCGTGGGTTATTTAGCTTCAATTATAGCGACATTTAAAGTTGGCGCTGCATTTGTGCCATTGGAAAAGGAATGGCCAACAGAACGTCTAGCTTTCATTGCTCAAGATGCACAGCTAGACCTAACGCTCACTGAGCCCACGACTCAACATGCAATGACCAAGTCTCAACGACAGCTATGCATAACAAAACTAGCTTCTGAACATATCGAGTTTGAGGGGACATCCCTCACGCTAATGATATCGCTTATATTATCTACACGTCGGGCACAACTGGTAAACCTAAAGGAGTGGCCGTGAGTCATGGCAACATAAGCCATTACGTTGATGCCATGTTATCTCGACACGCGATTGCCCAACATAGTCGCTTTGCTCTCCTTACTTCATTTGCCACAGATTTGGGTTACACCTCGATACTTCTAGCGTTGGCGACAGCAGGCAGTGTAGATATAGGTAGTCGAGAGTTGATCCAAAGCGGTGATAGTTTTACCCAGCATATCCTTGCACGTGAGATTAATGTGATTAAGCTGACTCCGAGTCTATTGGCTGCACTGTTGACGCATTATGATGGAAAATTGACATCGCTAAACCATGTATTCGTGGGTGGTGAAGCTATTCAATCCGATGCTCGTCAAGTCATTCGCACGCTACTTAATGATGGCGTGGAAGTAATTAATCACTACGGTCCAACAGAAACTACCATTGGGGCATGTACACAGGTTATTAATGATGTGGATGCTAAGCCAATAGCGATAGGTCGCCCTATTTCAGGAATGCGAGCTTGTGTGCTGGATGATAACAAAGAGTTGGTGCCTGATGGCATCGTAGGTGAGCTGTACTTATCAGGAAGCGGTGTTGCTTTAGGATACATCAGACAGTCGTCGTTAACGGATCAGTATTTCACTCTTGACCCTTGGGCGTCCGATAGTTCGCGTCGTTACGCCACGGGGGATTTGGTATATAGAGATGAAAGTGGAGATTTGGTATATGTCGGACGTAAAGATAATCAAATCAAAGTTCGTGGTTTCCGCGTTGAACTGGAAGAGATCGAGCTAACTTTACTGCGCTCACCTAGTGTTAGTACCGCCGTTGTCATACTTAACAGCGAGCAAACTTTGGTGGCCTACATCAAGCTCAAAGCTGGTGCTGTGGAGCAACAAAGTAATCTATTAAATCTTGCCCAGCAATGGCTACCTCACTACATGGTACCAAGTGCGATTGTCTTTGTGGAAGATATCCCATTAAAAAGCAACGGAAAAGTAGATAAAAGTGCATTGCCAAGTGTGCAAAAGAATGTTGAGAAAAAACGAGCTGAAACGCCTTTGGAATTAACCGTTGCTCGAGCTTGGGCGCAATATTTGGGCTGCGATGCTGAAACGATAGGAGTCGAAGAAAACTTTTATGATTTAGGTGGTGACTCCGTAAAAATGATTTTGGTGATTGGCTTGTTGAAGAAGCAAGGGATCACAATAGCAGCTCAGCAAATGAGCAAAATCAATACCATTGCTGGGGTCGTGGAATTGGTTGAAGGTCAAGGCCAAGCACCGAAACAGCCAGAGTCAGTTGTTTTATTGGGGCAACAAGCTGAAGAAGTTATCTTCGCGATTCACCCATATGGGGGGCGTGTTGATAACTATCGCCAGTTGGCAGCTAAATTGCAGCCTGAATATCAGCTACTAGGGTTACAAGCGCCATACAATTACCAGTCTGACTATCGATTTGATTCTGCAAAGCAACTAGCTGAGCGTTATGTAGAAGAAATCCTCGTTACGCAACCAAAGGGGCCTTATAGGATCATAGGTTGGTCTGCTGGTGGCACACTCGCGCACTTGGTTGCTGCTACGTTACAGCAACGAGGCCGGAATGTTGCCTATTTAGGCATGATAGATTCACTTCCGATAGGCACATCTCGAAAAGTGAAAAGTAACCATGATTATCTGTTAAATAGCGCTCGCTATATTGATAAGCATATCGCCACGAAATTAGCACCAACTTGTAGCTACAGCTACGATGAGCTGATGCAAGCCATCATTGAGTCAATATTTTCCTCACAACCTGATTTCCCACTTTCACGCGATGTGCTAACCGCAGCGTTGCAATTTGGGGTTGATTTAGGGCGTAGTTTGGCGACTGCTCAGGCGATGCAAGAACCATTAGATTTAGCCGTTGAGTTGTTTAAAGCGACTGCTTCAGAAGGCGGGGTGATTGAGCCTGCGTCATTTACTCAGGCCTTTAAACAGCCGCTGAAGGTGCATGAATTTGAGACCACACATGCCGGTTTACTCGAAGGTGATGCTGTAGTCATGATAGCCGATCTAATAAAACAGAGTTTAAAGCGAAAGAATAAGAAAAATGAAGGAGTAACTGGATAATGTTAAAGACTAAACCACTACCCGAAGCACGAGATAGAGAAGTACTACTTGAAGTCGAGTTGTCAGGTATGAAATCACTCGATTGGGTGACACAGCATAAGGAGCAACTCAATGGCATGTTAGATGAGCACGGAATGCTGCTCATTCGAGGTTTAAACGTTGTGAGTAGTAAGCAGTTTGGGCAAGCGCTTAGCACGTTGTTTGGCTGTGAGTTAGCTTCGTATCAATACCGCTCGACGCCTAGGACCGAACTTAGAGGAAATGTTTACACTGCCACTGAGTATCACCATGACGAAGTGATACCGCAGCATAATGAATGTTCTTATGCGAATAAGTGGCCTCAAAAATTAGGTTTTTTCTGTATGTTACCGGCAGGAAAAGGCGGAGCGACACCGTTGGCTGACAGTCGTGCGGTATATGAAAAATTACCAGCGGAGATCCGTGCCAAATTTGAATCTAAGCAAATCATGTATGTACGAAACTATAGCGACATTGATCTGCCTTGGACTGAAGTATTTCAAACCGACAGTAAAGAGGATGTTGAACGTTTTTGTCATGAAAACGGTTTTGAATTTGAATGGTTTGATAATGAGTTGCGGACCAAGCAGGTTAATCAAGCTGCAATTGAACACCCGCTACATGGCTTTAAAGTTTGGTTTAATCAAGCTCATTTATTCCACATTTCAAGCCTTGACCCTGAAACTAAACAGAGTTTTTTATCAATGTTTGGCACTGAAAGATTACCAAGAAATACCTACTTTGGAGATGGCAGTGACATTCCGGAAGCTGATTTGGCAAAAATCCGGGAAATTTATGAACAGGAAATGTTCCATTTCAATTGGCAAAAAGGCGATGTTTTACTGCTAGATAACTTACGTTTTACCCATGGCCGGCAACCTTTTGAAGGTGCCAGGAAAGTGCTTGTAGGCATGGCCTAACTTCAGGAGAGAGTAATGGTAGATACAATAATAGATGGTGCTGATATTAAGTCATTCGCGACGTTGATTGAGTCCAACTTAACGCCGTCCTCGGTCACTAACCCTACTTTTTTGTCCGGTATCGCAATAGCAGATCCCGTTTTATGGGCAAGTACAAATCGGGAAGCTATTTTAGATTTATTGCAACGCGATGCTGCACTGGTTTTTAGAGACTTCTCATTACCAACTCCTGAGCACTTTGAAGCATTTGCCGCAGCCATTTGCCCTGACCTTTACGGTAACTATGGCGATTTACCGAAAAAAGAGGTTGGTAAGAAAATATACAAGTCCACACCATACCCTAATAACATGAAAATACTTTTCCATAATGAAAGTTCGAATACTGGGGTTTGGCCAACAAAACAATTCTTTTTTTGTGAACAGCCAGCGGCTGTTGGAGGGGCAACGCCATTAGTGGATTGTCGTGCTGTATACAAGGCTTTACCGGAGCATATCAAGCAGGATTTTTCAGCAAAGGGATTGAAATATACGCGTAACTTCTCTGCTGGGTTCGACGTGTCTTGGCAGGACTATTTCAAAACAGACAGCCTTGATGAAGTCAAAACTATTTGTGAACGGCTAGGGTTAACATTTAGTCACGACGCAGATGATACGATAACTACAGAGTTCACAACGGCTGGCGTACTGGTCTTATCTCCAGAAGAAGTAAGCTTTTTCAACCAAGTACAACTACATCACCCATTTTGTCTAGAACCTCAGGTGAGGGCCGTTTTGCTTGAGTTGTTGGGGCAAGATCGATTACCACGAAATGTTACATTTGCAGACGGGAGTGTTATTTCTGATGAAACAATGCAGCTGATTGCAGAGGCCTATGAATCCTGCGCTGTGCGGTTTACGTGGCAACAAGGAGATGTCGTAATGGTTGATAACCGCATTATTGCGCATGGTCGAGATGAATTCGACGGCAATAGAAAAGTTGTAGTGGCGATGGCAGATATGAAAAGTTGAACCATTTTGTATCATTTGTAAATTATTTATTTACTTGAAATCAATTAAATTAACATGTTAACCTGTTCGCAAAGTGTTCAGTTTTGGTCACTATTGACACATTTTTAATCATGATTGAACAGCTAAACGCTGAAAGTCAGGCGAGTGTTTTCTGCCCTTCTTGCTTTCAAGCTATGTAGCCAAGTACTTGATGTAACGACTTCTCTTTACTGCAGTTCAAGTATTCCTAGCGAATTAATTACAAGTACTGTCTATAGGTAGGCAAGGAAAATGAAAGAATTGTATAGTCTTGAGGAGTACGACAAGCATTTATATGGTTATGTCGTTACTGAATTACTTGCTCTGTGTTTTAAATACAACATATTTGAACGGTTAGTTCAGGCACCAGGAACAAATATCGGCCAGCTAGCGCAAGAGCTGAACCTAGCACCTGAAGCTCTGCATCGAATGTTATTGACGCTTAATGCACTAGATATTCTCACGGAACGTGGTGATGGCTTCGCTGTTGAGGATTATTATCTTCCCTTCTTCGATAAAACCCACATACGTTATTTAGGAAACTTCACTCAATTTGTATGCGATCAAGGTCGCAAGTCCATATTTAAGTTAGAAAACCTTTTGACTGGTGAAGAAAAGCCTCGCTCGCCATATGATGATATATACAGCCAAGACAAAAGCTATAGTTTTGCTGCTGCGATGTGGGAGCTGAGTCACTGCTCAGGCCAACCCTTAATCTCATTTTTACCTGACGCACTCGGAGATGTTGTTGACGTTGGTGGTGGTGCAGGTGCAGTAGCCAGTATGCTGATCGCTGCAAACAAGGCACAAAGCGTTACAGTATTTGACCTTCCTGAGGTTGCTTCTGAGTTTGATAGGTATTGTAATGATAATCCCCTTTTTCACCGCATTCGATTTAAAGCTGGCAGCTTTTTTGAAGACTCGATACCTAATGGCAATAACTATTTGCTGAGCAACGTTTTATCTAATTGGAATGAGAATTCATCAGTAGCCATCCTCACTAAAATTCACGCTCAGTTGGCCGCCGGAAATGGCGGTAAAGTATTCATTTTGGAAAGACTTTTTGATGTTGCTGGAAGTCGCTATTCAACTGCTGTAATGCACTTAAACATGATGCTCCATACCGAAGGCGCACATCGTAGCTTTGAGCAGTATAAATCTCTTTTACACCAGGCGGGTTTCTCTTGTGTAGAGCTGATAGAAACAGGGACTGACAGGCATATCGTAACCGGTAGTTTATAAAAAAATACAAAAGGAAATACCATGAATAATATTATCGACTTTCATATCCATGCGGGTGATTTCCCGCAACTGCGTGAAGACATCCAAGATTTAATACAAAAAATTCCGTTAGAAGATGGGGCTGATGTTAAGAAGCTATTTTCAAATGGTGAGGCAATGTCTGCCTACCTTCAAAACGCGGGTGTAAGCACAGGGATTATTCTGGCTGAATGTGGGCCGGGTACAAACTATTCTATTACCAGTGAAATGATCGCTAACCGTTGTAAAGATAACAATAGTTTAGTGCCTTTTGGTAGTGTTAATCCTAATTATCACAAGGATCCGATAGCTGAATTTCATAAAAGTATAGAGGCTGGAGTCAGAGGGTTTAAATTCTATCCTGCTGATCATGGTTTTGATGCATTAAGTAGTGACATGATGGAAATTTATAAACTCTGTGAACAGCATGGAGTGGTGATCATGTTTCATACCGGGTTTACGGCTCAAAAAGATACAGAACAAATGTACTGTAACCCCGCGGACTTTATTCCTATTTTTGAGGCATGTCCTGAGTTGGCAGTCGTATTGTGCCATGCAGGTAAGCCGCACTGGTACAAAGAATCTGTTGAAGTAATTACTAAGTACCCAAATGCATTTATTGATACTGCGTTAGTACCAATCGATGTGGTGACTGAGTTGGTTCGTAGTAACCCCAAAGTAGTAGACAAAGTTTTATTTGGCTCAGACTGGCCTGTATGTGGCAATTATGAGGCATTAGTTGAGCGCTATTTACACTCTGGATTGAGTGAAGTGCAACTGCAAAAAATAATGCGTACCAATGCATTAAGTCTGCTCACTCGTAGAGATTTTTAAGCATCACTGCTTGGACTCAACCGTCATCAAAAATTTGGAGTTTAACCGTGAATAGTACTGAACATAACACGCAACATATCGACCATATTATCATTGGGGCCGGACCTGCAGGGGTACAATTAGGATATTACTTTGAGCGTGACCAAAAAGACTACCTCATCTTGGAAGCCGGTGAGCAACCGGGGAATTTTTATAAAAAGTTTCCGAGGCATCGTAAATTAATTTCAATAAATAAGCGATTCACTGGGAGCGACAATCCTGAATTCAATATGAGGCATGACTGGAATTCATTGTTGTCCGATGATTATTCTTTGTTATTTAAAGATTATGATAAGGAGTTTTTTCCTCAGGCAGACAGCTTAGTTACGTATATGCAAGATTATGTAAATCACTTTGACATTAAAGTGAGATGTAACACTCGAGTTGTTAATATAGATAAGGAGGATGCACTATATAGGCTAACAGATCAAAATGGGAACGTTTTTCTTGCTAAGAAGTTAATCGTTGCAAGTGGCTTTTTGAAACCACATATCCCACAGATTAAAGGAATTGAGTTAGCTGAAAACTATACTGAGATGTCAATTGACACAAAGGATTATGAAAACCAAACAGTACTAGTGATTGGTAAAGGTAACTCAGCCTTTGAAACTGCCGATCACTTAGTTTCCTCTGCAGCCATCATCCACCTTTGTAGTCCTAATTCTGTAAATTTTGCATGGAAAACACACTACGTGGGTCATTTGAGAGCGGTGAATAACAACGTGCTTGATACCTATCAACTCAAATCGCAAAATGCAGTCTTGGACGCAGAGATTATGTCGATTGAATGCGTAAATCAACGCTTTAAAGTATTATTTAAATACAAGCATGCTGAAGGGGAGCTAGAAGAACTATGGTATGACAAAGTACTTTGTTGTACTGGGTTTGCTATTGATACTAGTTTGTTTAGTGAAGAGACGAAGCCAGAGCTCACAATCAAAGATAAGTATCCAAAATTAAATAACGATTTTGAATCGGTTAATCAAAAAAATATGTATTTTGCGGGTACTTTGACCCATTCGTTAGATTATAAAATGGCGACATCAGGATTTATTCACGGGTTTAGATATAATAGTCGAGCATTGAATACGATATTAAACAAAAAGCAGGGCGAGCATTACCCTGAAGTTACCTGTAACAACGAAGATGTTGCTCAACTCGTGCTTGATCAGGTTAATGAGTCCGGTGCTATGTGGCAGCAGCCTGGATTTATAGGTGATTATTTTTACCCAGATGGTGACAAAGTACATTATGGTTTTTCTTTACCCATAAATCATGTGCTTGAATCTTTAGCAAAAGAGAAAAGACAGTTTTTCACCGTAACACTAGAATATGGTATAGATGCGGACTTTGACCCGTTTACTGCCAACCGGATCCATAGAGAAAATGTCGCGGCTTCAGATCACAGCCAATTTCTTCATCCAATAATTAGAGAGTATCAAGGGACGGAGCTAGTTTCTGAACACCACGTTATTGAGGATCTATTGGCTATTTGGAAAGAAGATATTCACTTACACCCACTACAATCTTTTATCAATGAAGCAATTCGTTTAGTACAAAAAACTGAAGAGTTGGCCTAATCCCCTATGAAACAGCCCCAAAGCAAGTGTTTCGGGGCTGCTTTCTTTTTGAGTCCTGCAAAACAAATTTTCCCCATGCGTTGTATTCCATCACCTTTTAAGGTGTCGATTAAAATGTTGGTACGAGCGCCAGTTGAGCTGTGCTGTTTAATACCAATTTGTCTTACTATTTGCTCAATTTGAAGAATCAAATCTGATGCTAACTGCGTTAAATATTTCTCATTTATTTGGAACTACTAAAGGGCAAGGTTATTGCCTTACTCATATGGGCATAGGTAGCTTGTCGCTAGTAAGGAACGGGAGTTGAGCTCCTAACTTTACACAAATATTTCGCTATGTTGTTTAACCAAAAAAGGTAAGTGACGGTTTCAATAGCAAGGTTGGTGTACAATAAGCGTAAATAGCCTTTCTGCTAGAAAGGCATTAATTATCCGAAGTTCAGGTTAAATAGTACGCGATTCAGCAAACATTGATTGTTTATAAAGTCAAGATCAGCGAAAATAGCGGCCAACTACGATTAACATGACGGATTTGACAAGCGAAGGGCAAGAAAGAGCGTGCTTCCGAAAATATGTACAAATCCGTGTACAAACTAAAAGAATTTATACATGGCTACCCAAGATTTTCTTAATGAAATCAATAAGCGAAGGACCTTTGCAATTATCTCGCACCCTGATGCCGCCCAGCCTTTCAACGCTTAAAACCACCTTTCATTGCACACCACAATCACATCTCTACGTACTGAATTTAAAGGCTTTTTGTCTTTTTCTCGTTTCTTTGCTTTTCAATGATGTTCAAGCGTAACCTCGGAAAATGTGTACAAACTTGAGTACAAATTCCGTTTTAGAGGCCTTTGGTGAAAATTCCATGACACAAATCTGGCTGTAGGCCTTGTGTTTACTGGGTTTGATGAAGAAAGTACTTCCTGCTTTTGGTACTTTGGTCTCGACATTACAAAAGCGGAATAAATGCGATCATCTCTAGTTTTTTGTTTATAAGTTTATGAATTTAAAGGGTTCGTCATTGTGGTTTTTGATGTGTCATTGTTGCGAGTGTACAAACAGTGTGTACAAATTTTTCTCGTTAGGCGTGTTGATTGCTATTCATGACACAAACCGCCTTGTAGCCCTTGTTATTCATAGGTTTGAGCTGAAAAGTACCTAATAGCAACATTCGTGTTTCGATAAGGCTGATCTTCTGAACAAATCATGCATCTTTCTGACCATCAACAAGTGATGAATCAGGCGATGATAGCTTTACATTGATTTTCAGGAGAATGCAGATGACAGCAGTAGCGCACCAGGTAACCCCTTTTCTAACATCTTACGAAGTGATGGCTCGTTACCACATTAGCTATACGACGCTCTGGCGAAGAATAAAAGATGGCAGCTTGCCGCAACCTCGTATCAACCGAAATACACGAAACAAGCTGTGGCACATTGAAGATTTGGAGGAGTATGAGAAGAAAGAGGACTGAGCCTCTTTCTTTTATTTTATTGTCCGAAACGCCAGTTGAACGGAAAGCCTGTCGGCTCGATGATGGTCTCTAGCTGTTGATACCAAACGTCGTAAGCATGACGCATTTCATCCAGGTACTGATATTGGTTGTAGATAGCATCCAACCCTTTTTTGCTGTGGCCAATCATCAACTCGGCAACTTCTTGCGTCGTGATGGCCGACATTCGCGTTCGCATAGTTCTGCGAAGATCATGCATAGACCAATGTTCCATCTCGACACTAAGCGACCTGCGAGCCCAAATTTTCACATTGTTAGGAATAGTGGTATCAAAGCCATTTGTGGCAAGCTCTTCTTGTCCGTTCGCGGGAAACAAGTAGGTTGATTTGCTCATCTGCATCGCCAGTTCAATCAGCTCAATAGCTGGCTTAATCAATGGCCGCATGATCGGCGCTCCAATTTTCTCACCTTGTTTGCGGATCTCTATGGGCACTGTCCACATTGCAGATTGCAAGTCAAAGTGATGCTTTTCAGCTTGAATGAGTTCGCCCTTGCGCCCTCCCAATAAGAGAAGCAGTTTTATGTAGATGCGATTCTTCTCAGTGATTTTTGACTCATGCAAATAGCGCCAAAGTATCCTGATCTCGTTGTCATTTAGCACCCGAGTTCGTTTTCCTTTTTTACCGCCAACCTTTTTTGCTGTGATCCCAGCGGCAGCGTTAATTTCCAAAATTTGTTCATCAATCAGCCAGTCATAGAACTTATGCAGTACAGACACTAGGCGCTCTGTGTTTGACGGAGACGATTCCGAAACCTCACGAAGACAGTTTCGCAAGGACAATTCAGTGATGTCAGTTAATGGATACTTGCCAAGTCGGGGCAGCAAATATATTTCACTGCTGCGTTTTTGGTAGTGCCACGTTTTCTCCTTTAGCCCTTGCTTACCGGCAGAGTCTATCCAGTCTCGAAAAATCGATTCGAAGCTTTGATTAGCAGAATACTTAGCCCGTTCCTGCTGTAGGTAAAGCTTGGGGTTTCGGCCTTGATCAAGTACTGCCCTTAACCTATCCAGCTCATTCCTGGCTTCAGCCAGCTTCATAAGGGGGTAAGTACCTATGTCTACCCGCTGTTGCTTGCCATCGAACCGATAACGAAACTGAAAAACAATTTTGCCCTTGGGCGATACCCGAGCACTTAGCCCATCTCGGTCGGCTTTTACTACGGTTTCTTTTGCTTCTTTATTTAACCTGGCATCGAGCCAGCTAACTGATAACGCCATGTTATAAGCCCAGCCCTAGTTTTGATTTTAATGATTGTTTACGTGTTTCTGCTTTGGGTTCTGGCGCTGTACTCATAGAAGTAACTTCACCATCTGGTGCAAGGCCATCCACCGGTACAGATGTCGTGGATAGATTGGGTTGGCTCATTTGAATTAACCCAAAGGTTGCCAGCATCCGCAGACGCTCAGCGCGTTCCCGTGGTGGCGTCTTTTCCAATTCTTTGAGTAGTTCTGGGTGGCTCCCTGGGGGAATGTTGACGACAACTCTCATGATCATGCCCCATAAAACCAGAAGCCTCGGACGTTCGCCAAAACAGACTGCTCAGGCACGATGATCTTGCTTCGTGAAAAAATCTCCTTGGCCGCTTCCTTATAAGCCAAGGCTCCACCTCCGGCGATCAATACCAAGTCCGCATTAATGCTTTCGTCACGCATGGATTGACGCATGGCTGTAAGAGCAACAGGCGCTACCTTTTTCATGGCAGCATTCAGATAAGGTGAAATATCGACTTTTTCTCCAAATAGCAGGACCTGTAAGTCGCCGGTTCTCATGGCTTTTTCAAGTCGATCCATTCCGACTTTGGCACCATGATCTTCCGAAATCAGCTTATCGATGGTTTCCAGTAGCACGGACATTGCCTGAAGACTGGTTCCTGATGAGCTGTAGCGAATTTCTCCGGCCTCAAGGGCAACCCAATCAACAGAAAAGAAGCCGGGATCAATGACGACGACACGACCTTCTTCAATCAAGCCCAGATCACCACCCGTTTGAACCAGATCCATATAGGCACCGGCAGGCTGTGGTAGTACTTTGACGTCATGAACGGTGATGCTGCGCTTAGGCGTCACTTGATGGACACCTTTTAAACGCTGCACAAGGTCAGACTTACGTTGTGGTTCATGAAACTGGGAAACCGGTAATCCAGTGACAACCAAATCGATGGATTCTGTTTCAGCCATTAACAAGGCGGCATGAAAAAGTGCCTTATAGGTTTTTGTGGTGGGATATTCCGGGTGAAGCTCTCGTTCCCAGCCTTGAAGGCGTCCAGCAGGAACACCAGCGGCCCAGCGCTCATTATCGACAGAGACATACAAACAAGTTTCATCATCGCCTCCACCGATACGCTCCGGCATACGATCCGCTGGACCGGCACCCGCAGGTAGAATAATGGTTTTCGGTTCACTACCTGATTGGCCAATTGCCAGCTTCAGGTTTGAGTAACCGATATCTACGCCTAGTACAAACATACTTATCTCCTGTGCACTCAAAGTGCTCTAACGGTTTTCAATCAACCGCGCTGTTCACGCTTGGGCATTTCCAAGTGCTCTGGCGGTTTACTCAAATGTCATTATCAGGATTCGGTGCACTGGCGGTGGGCAGAAAGGTGACAAATCCTTTCATCTATCTGCCTATTGCATTTTTGCAAAAGTATGAGAATAGGCTCTGTTTGGCGGCTGGTGACCTAGCCAAAAAAATTGAGACGCCAAACGTCGTTTGCATTCTGGCCTGAACTTGCCAAACGGTTTGTATCTTCATGGCGATACGTCTTTTTAGGTGTTTTTAAGTGAAATCAGCCTGTATCCCTTGTCGGGTATGGGATTGAGCGAGTCGATTTATATCGAGACGCCAAACAGTGATTGTGACGGCAGTTTTACGTTTGGCGTTTCGATCCAAAAGCCAAACGGATAGTGGTTTTGGCTTTAGGGGTTAATTGGATGGGGAAATTGGTTTGGTAGAAATCGTCAATGAACAATGGAAAGCAGATGTATCAGATTTACTTCAGCAAGAAACGGACAGGCTAAAAGCGCTGGCACGAGCTGAAGTTGATGACTTTTGGGTTACCCATTACAAGGTTCGAGAGAATGAGCCCTTTAAAGACTGGGGTCTGCTTGGTGTCCGTATCAGAGACTTTAAGTATGGCTTTGGCATAGAGTGGTATATCAACAGTTTTCACGGTCAACGAGGCAAACGCGTGGTCTTTAGCAAGGGGCTGCGTATCTCAAAGACGAAGCTGAGATACGCATTTTTAGACTGCCAAGGTTTGGCCAAAGAATGGGAGCTAGCGCTGGCCATGGAGAAAGAGGAATTCTTCAGTGATATTCGACGCCAGGTTGATAAGCTCAACATGCTGCGTCGCAGAGTGAATGCGTATTGAGTCAACTGCGCTACTTCACTCGCGGTAACTGGTCCCAGCGTGTTGTATAAGCGGGAGACAAATGCTCTCGCTTCATCGACCAATCTTTCTTGAGTCCTTGTCCAGCAAAGAAAACCTTTCCGGCACCGCTTTGGTTAATGGTGTCCAATACAGACATTAGCTGCTGGCTATTAGAGCGGGTCGATACGTCATCGAATAGTCCTGGTTGAAACATGCCAGGATCGTAAAAGTCAGACAGCATGACGCCCGCTTTGGCATAACGAAAACCATCCTTCCATATCCGCTTGAGTAAGTGATTGGCCAGCTCGATAAAATCCCGCGTGTCGCAACTGGGGATTAGCAATTCACCCGATGCAGAGTTGCTGTACTGCGGCTCGTTGTCCTTAAAGGGGCTGGTACGTATGAACACGGTCAGCACTTTGGCTTGCTGCTGTTCTTTGCGAAGTTTCTCAGTGGCGCGGGTTGCGTATTCGCATACGGCTTCACTTAAAAATTCAAAGTGCGTCACTTTTACGCCAAATGAACGGCTACAGACGATTTGCTTCTTAGTTGGCGGGATCTCTTCAAGTTCAATGCACGACTCACCATTGAGCTCTCTGACGGTTCTTTCTAAAACCTCTGAAAACTGGTCTCTGATGGCTCTAGGAGAGGCATTGGCTAGATCTAAGGCTGTGGTGATACCTAACGCATTTAAACGCTTAGAAAGTCGTCTACCAACGCCCCAAACATCATCAACCGGAACTAATGCGAGCAATCGACGTTGCCGATCTAGATTGGTCAGGTCTACAACCCCCTGAGTGGCAGGATATTTCTTGGCGGCATGGTTAGCCAGCTTGGCGAGTGTTTTAGTCGGTGCAATGCCTACACAGACGGTGATCCCAATCCAGTGGCCTATGCGCTCTCGCACTTGTTGTCCGAACTCGACAAGGGATAGGGCAGACTCAATACCGGTTAAGTCCAAAAACGCTTCGTCAATAGAGTAAACCTCTACTCGTGGTGCCATCTCCTCCAAAGTGCGCATCACTCGACTGCTTAAATCTGCATACAGCGCGTACAGTTGGCTAAGAATTCCCGCTAAAAATAGACGAGTAAGTGAGCAACCATTCTGCCGCATGGGTTGCTGGCGTCTAACACCAGAAAAATCACCCAGCCCAACCCGCTGTCTATTTTTTAAGGTGGGCATTCATCTACATGTCTAATTTTTTACCAATTTGATCGCTAAGATGTACTAATTTGATTACCGAGGGAGACTGACGGACTAATTACTTAGGGGCTTAATCGTACAATCTCCACTCGACACCACACAACTCACTTCTGGACATTTCTGAGTTGCATTTTAGCTAATTTAGAAAAACATGAATTAGATAAAGTATGGAAATTTCAAATCAATATGAGGCGGACATGAAGAAATTGAAAAAAGTAGCTTAACTGGGTTGGTCAATTTTGGTTGACCACGTCATGTTCCGGTGAGTACGCAAGTCATTGGCGCTAACGAATATGAAGGTCACTTTGCTTTTGACTTACTCTATAACAACTCTTCAGATATACAGCCTAATACCTTATCGACCGATACGCATGGTACCAATAATGTTAACTTCGCTATATTAGATTTCTTTGGTTACACATTCGCCCCTCGATACGCGAAAATGAAAAAGGTGTTTTTTGAGCTATTTGAAGTGACTGAAGAGAACGGAGGCCGTATTCAATTAAAGAAAGATATTAATCATAAGCTAATTGCTGAAGAATGGGACAATATTCAGCATATTGTTTGTTCATTGAGTCGTAAAACCACCACTCAAAGCACAATCATTAGAAAGTTGAGTAACGGCAAGAGCCGAAGATTGTCAGCATTGCATGAGTACGACCGTTTAATTAAATCTATTTATGTTTTGGAGTATGTTGATAATTCAACGTTGCGTCATTACGTCCAGCAAGCCTTGAACAGAGGTGAAGCATACCATCAGTTAAAACGTGCTATTACTTCAGTTAATGGCAATAAATTTCGTGGGGGGAATGATTACCAAGTATCACAATGGGGTTCTAGGGATTTTCCCCTCTAAAAAGACTTAATCCTCTGTAGACCACACCAATAAATGGCTGCGGAGGTGGGTTACTACTTATAAGTGTGGCAAATTAGGTAAATATCGTACATTTAATACGGAACAGCCCTGATATGGCCATCAAAAACGAAATTACTATTCTCACGAGAGCAGAACAGGCAGATCTTTATTCCCCACCCATTTTTTCAATCGAAGAACAACGTCTGTACTTTTCTCTGAACGATGCGGAATTGGCAGTTTTTCGGTCAATTCGTCTCAGAGCTCATAGATGTTACTTTGTCGCGATTTTGGGATACTTCAAATCAAAGCCCGTCATCCTAGATATCGCTTACTCGCAGGTTTCTAAGGATTTAATGTTCATCAGTAAAGAGCTGCTTGGCGGCAAGGGGCTCAGACCATTCACTCCCTCACAAAAACAAAAAGATCGACTCTACGCAAAAGTATTAGACCTTGCTGGTTATCACAAATGGGACGAAAGTCAGCACTTCAATTCTCTTTTCGACCACCTTGTTCAGGTGGGCAATGCCTGGCTGGAGCCGCGTTACCTCTTTGATACTGCTATTGAATTCCTAACCAGTCACAGCATTGCTATCCCTAGGTACACCGTACTCCAGAGACTGATAAGCAGAGCGATGCAGCAGGTCAGAAAAGACCTGGCGCACCAACTTAATCAACTCACCAGTCCTGAACTTCACGTCTTTCTGGACAGCATAACAGCCATTGATGACGGACTAAGCCTGAACCAGCTCAGAGGCGGTGCAAAAAGTCTGACCGTACCTGAACTTAAAAAAGAGCTTGCCCTTTATCATCAGTTAGCGCCATGGCGCACGCAAATCAATGGCGTTATCGATGGGCTTAATCTGTCTCTTAAAAATCGACAACACTTCGGTGAGCTCATCAACTATTACGGTAGTAAACTCAAACGATTCAAACGCGCACAGCAGCATCTATGGTTGCTATGTCACCTGACAGAGCGGATACAACTGGCACTGGAACGGTTAACTGATGGGTTCATTTACCATATCCGCAAGCAACAAGAAGCTGCCAACACCTTTGCACAACAAGCAGTGTTCCTGTCCTGGCAGTCAGCCGCGGACAATGTCACGAAAGCGGCAGAGTTACTGCATCTGTTTGTGGATGAGAACATTGATGATAATCAACCCTTCTCAGTAGTCAGACAACAGGCATTGAAGGTCATGAATGACAGGGATATCCAGACCCTCTGCCTTTACCTGAAAAAACAGAAACGGACCGTGGAAGAGTACCAGTGGCAACATTACGATGAACAATGCAATCTCCTGGAGCAACTGTTAAGGCAGGTGTTCTTGTGCCTTGAATGTGAGGCCGGTAAAGGCTCAGAAGCCGTCGTCGCCCAACTTCAACAGATGCAGACGGAAATCGCATTCGGTGGACCACTGAAGACGATGGATACGTCGCTCATCCCGAAAAAGCACCTCCCATGGTTGGTTAAACAGGATAACGTTAACCCGCAACGTTACGAATGGCTGCTCTACCGGCAGTTAACCTCACGACTGAATGGACGCATTTATTTGCCAAATGTTACCAAATACCGCGCACTGGAAGACGACCTGATCCCCCAGACATCGCAGGATACCTTGCTGGCCTCATCAACACTGGACAGACTAAAACAGCCCGCAGAGTTATTGTTACAGGAGAAACAACACCGGCTGGAAAGTGCACTCAAAGACGTTGCTCTCCATATTGATGAGGGAGACAATCGAAATGTGATCATGAAAAATCGTACCGGTACCCGCTGGCGTCTGCCGACCAAAAGCGCTACATCTCTGGTCAACAATCCCTTTTTTAAGCGAATGCAACCGGTCGGTATCGCGGATGTACTGCGGTATGTAGAGCGCGAAACCGGGTTCATGAAATGTCTGACTCATGTACTTCCGATACAAAAACAAGGGTTCACTCATCAGGATGATTTACTGGCCATTCTGATTGCCAACGCCACTCACCGTGGTGTGTATGGCATGGCGCAGATCTCCGATCGAAGCTATGAACACCTGAGTACGGTGCAGGCCAACTATATCCGGCCTGAAACGCTGCATGACGCCAGCGACGTGATCAATAATGCGGTTGCAGCGCTACCCATCTTCCGCCACTACCATATTCAGGAGGACCAGCTGCATGCCAGTGCGGATGGTCAGAAATTCGAAACCCATCTGGAAACCTTTAAAACCCGGTACTCCTCTAAGTATTTCGGCACCAACAAAGGGATCACGGCCATGACACTGGTGGCCAACCACAGCGCCCTCAATGCTCGGATCATCGGTTCCAACGAGCACGAATCACACTATATTTATGACCTGTTACAATCCAACAGCAGTGAAATCAAACCTGACGTACTCTCGACAGATACACACGGTGTCAATCATGTTAACTTCGCCTTACTGGATCTATGCGGTTACAGTTTTGCACCGCGATACGCGCAGTTCAGTAGTGTCATCAATGATCTGTTTGATGTGACTGAAAGTGAACAAGGCAGCACCATACTGGCGCTAAAGAAGCCTATCAGAACGAATGTTATTACAACGGGATGGCAAGATATCAGGCGTATTGTTCTGTCACTTCAGACAAAGCGGACGACACAAGCAATGCTGGTAAGAAAGTTGTCTGGTTACCCTTCTGGACACCCAATATTACAGGCTCTGACGGAGTATAATCGACTGGTTAAAGCGCAATATTTACTTGACTACATCGACGATGCCAGTTTGCGGCAGTATGTGCAACGTGCCCTGAACCGGGGAGAAGCATGGCACTTCCTTAGACGAGCCATTGCGTCGGTGAATGGTGATCAGTTCCGTGGCAAAAACGAGTCTGAAATCGCTATCTGGAATGAATGCGCAAGATTGCTTGCCAACGCGATCATCTACTTCAACTCCGCGATACTGAGTCATCTTCTGGGACACTTTGAAGCGAGAGGAGATGAAGAGAAAGCGGGTATCACTCGTGCTGTTTCGCCCGTTGCGTGGCAAAATATCAACTTAAGCGGAACGTATAACTTCACTAATACTGGGAAATTGCCCAATATTGGCGAAATAACAAGGCCGATAGTGGATGATTAGGCTCCAAGCTGAAAGTAAACCACCTCCGCAGCCATTTATTGGTGTGGTCTACAGAGGATTATGTCTTTTTAGAGGGGAAAATCCCTAGAACCCCACCTTGAGACAGAACGCGCCTTGGTCAGAATCCCAGTCGCTGGGCGGGTTTGCGCCTACGCTCTTGACCCCCACGAGGTCTGGAAAGGGTACGACAACGCCAAAGAATACGCGGCCTTCGTGACCAAGACGCTGGTCAACAAGGACGGCGATATTAAGCGCCGGATCATGTCGATGTTTAGCCCAGAGGAACGCCCAGACGACAGGGAGTGACGGGCACTGGCTGGCAATGTCTAGCAACGGCAGGCATTTCGGCTGAGGGTAAAAGAACTTTCCGCTAAGCGATAGACTGTATGTAAACACAGTATTGCAAGGACGCGGAACATGCCTCATGTGGCGGCCAGGACGGCCAGCCGGGATCGGGATACTGGTCGTTACCAGAGCCACCGACCCGAGCAAACCCTTCTCTATCAGATCGTTGACGAGTATTACCCGGCATTCGCTGCGCTTATGGCAGAGCAGGGAAAGGAATTGCCGGGCTATGTGCAACGGGAATTTGAAGAATTTCTCCAATGCGGGCGGCTGGAGCATGGCTTTCTACGGGTTCGCTGCGAGTCTTGCCACGCCGAGCACCTGGTCGCTTTCAGCTGTAAGCGTCGCGGTTTCTGCCCGAGCTGTGGGGCGCGGCGGATGGCCGAAAGTGCCGCCTTGCTGGTTGATGAAGTACTGCCTGAACAACCCATGCGTCAGTGGGTGTTGAGCTTCCCGTTTCAGCTGCGTTTCCTGTTTGCCAGCCGGCCCGAGATCATGGGGTGGGTGCTGGGCATCGTTTACCGCGTCATTGCCACGCACCTGGTCAAGAAAGCGGGCCATACCCACCAAGTGGCCAAGACGGGCGCGGTCACCCTGATCCAGCGTTTTGGATCGGCGCTCAATCTGAATGTTCACTTCCACATGCTGTTTCTCGACGGTGTGTATGTCGAGCAATCCCACGGCTCAGCGCGTTTCCGCTGGGTCAAGGCGCCGACCAGCCCAGAGCTCACCCAGCTGACGCACACCATCGCCCACCGGGTGGGTCGCTATCTGGAACGGCAAGGCCTGCTGGAACGGGATGTCGAAAACAGCTATCTGGCCTCGGATGCGGTGGATGACGACCCGATGACACCCCTGCTGGGGCACTCGATCACTTACCGTATCGCTGTCGGTTCACAGGCGGGGCGAAAGGTGTTCACTTTGCAAACTCTGCCGACCAGTGGTGATCCGTTCGGTGACGGGATTGGCAAGGTAGCCGGGTCCAGCCTGCACGCCGGCGTGGCGGCCAGGGCCGATGAACGCAAGAAGCTCGAACGGCTGTGCCGGTACATCAGCCGCCCGGCGGTATCCGAGAAGCGGCTGTCGTTAACACGAGGCGGCAACGTGCGCTACCAGCTCAAGACGCCGTACCGGGACGGCACCACGCACGTCATTTTCGAACCATTGGATTTCATTGCAAGGCTGGCCGCCCTGGTACCGAAGCCCAGAGTCAACCTAACCCGCTTCCACGGGGTGTTCGCACCCAACAGTCGGCACCGGGCGTTGGTCACGCCGGCAAAACGGGGCAGGGGCAACAAGGTCAGGGTGGCTGATGAACCGGCAACACCAGCACAACGGCGAGCGTCGATGACATGGGCGCAACGGCTCAAGCGTGTTTTCAATATCGACATCGAGACCTGCAGCGGCTGCGGCGGCGCCATGAAAGTCATCGCCTGCATTGAAGACCCTATAGTGATCAAGCAGATCCTTGATCACCTGAAGCACAAAGCCGAAACCAGCGGGACCAGGGCGTTACCCGAAAGCCGGGCGCCACCGGCTGAGCTGCTCCTGGGTCTGTTTGACTGACGAGCCTGAAGGCCAACGATACCAATCAAAATGCTGCGTTCACAGCGCCGCGGCAGGGATCCGCCGTGCTGGTTGTCGGAAAAGGAGCCGCTAGTGGGAAAGAGGAGGGTAAATTTTCAGCGTTGCTGGCTCCCCGTCAGCCGGATTGGGTTGCATCGCAGGGGTGTCGAAAGAGTCAACTGCGGTCCAAAGCTGTTGGACTTGGGTGAAAAGGGCGTTTATTCTTCCTATACGTTCATTAGGTCATCTAGCCTTTCTTCCGCAGGTTTTGTTCTTGGTTTTTTAGGGGGTAATGTCATAGGGTTTGTCTCTTAATATCTTGTGCTAAAAGCAAATCTGATAGGGGTATCATAGCACTTAATATTGATATGCTAAAACTTAGCTCGCTGGTAGCTTCGCTATTTTAACTATCTTTTTGGTGCTTCTATAAAAAGATAAAATAAATACAATCAATAAAACATACATTATCGCACCAATCATCCATATCCAGCCATCCCAACTTGCCAGTGTTTGACCAAAAATAAAGCTAAATAATAATGGGCCGATCACCCCCGTCGTATTGGTTAAGCTGACTAGAACGCCTTGTAGCTTACCTTGGTTAGTTTGATTGACTTGAGCTGACATTAACCCCTGTAAGGCTGGTAGCGCAATACTGCCGCCGGCGAGTAAGATTAATGTAGGGTAAATCATCCAACCCTTTGTCAATAATGACAAAATAATGAATGCTGCTCCATCAACAACAAAGCCCACAATAATCGTCACTTTTTCATTGAATTTCTTGGCGATTGCGCCCGCTACAAATGCTTGGAACAAGGCATGCATGATGCCTAACCCCGCTAAAGATAGGCCGATCTCCATACTGCCCCATTGAAAACGATGTTCCGTAAATAACACCCATGTCGTTGCTGGAATTTGCCCTATCATTTGAGTCATAAAAAAGATAAATAACAATAGTATGACTGGCTTGATCACTTGCAGGAAAGGTCGCGAATTTTCTGCTGTTTCTGTGGTGTTTTTTTCAGTATTTTTGATTTTATTATCTTTAAATATCAACATAATAACTAAAAAAGAGAGCGCATTTAAAATGGCAGCAATAATAAAAGGAAGATGAGCTGAGAATTGCCCTGTAAAGCCGCCAATTGCAGGGCCAGAGATTAACCCGACACCAAAAGCCGCCCCTAAGCGTCCAAACCACTTAGTACGCTCTTGTGAAGCAGTATTGTCAGCAATAACAGAAGCGGCGACCGCACCTGTTGCGCCAGTAACTCCAGAAATTAATCGCCCAACGTATAGCATCCAAAGTGAGCTAGATAATGCAAGCAAAGTGTAATCCACAGCAGCGCCTGCAAGAGATAGTAGTAATATTGGTCGGCGCCCGAATTTATCAGACCATTTGCCAAGTAGAGGAGCAAAAAAAAACTGCATGATGGCATACAGTGCCAGCAGGATACCGTAATGATTTGCTAAATTTTCAGCCGACACGTATTCACGTAACAATGTAGGCAATACAGGCATGATCAAGCCGATCCCCATAGCATCTAGGGCGGTGATCGTTAAAGCGGTGATCGCAAATTTATTCATCGTTTTTTCTCTATCATTGATAGAGTTGGAATATATCCCTATCAGTGATAGAGTGTCAATAGAAAAAAAGAGAGGGCAGTATGGCGCGATTAGATAAAGAAACCATCATCACAGTGGCATTAGAGTTGCTAAATGAAGTGGGAATGGAAGGGCTGACAACGCGAAAACTAGCTCAAAAACTGGGCGTAGAGCAGCCTACACTATATTGGCATGTGAAGAACAAGCGCACATTGTTGGATGCATTATCTGTTGAAATGCTAAAGCGTAATCATCGTCATTCATTACCCGCAGTTGGGGAAACGTGGCAACAATTTTTACGTAATAATGCATTGAGCTTTCGTGATGCATTATTAAGTTACCGTGATGGCGCAAAAGTGCATTTAGGGACTCGCCCGAGTTCAGACCAATATGACACCGTAGAAATGCAGTTGCAGTTTATGGTGGACAATGGTTTTTCATTAAAATGTGGGTTATATGCAATAAGCGCGGTTGGTCATTTTACGTTAGGTTCTGTGTTAGAGCAGCAAGAACATATCGCAGCACTTAATGATAGGCAACAAATAGCAGATGATACGATGCCTCGACTATTAAAAGATGCTTTGCAAATTATGGATCAAGATGATGGCACAGAGGCTTTTTTATTTGGTTTAGAAGCATTGATTAATGGTTTCGAAAAGCAGTGATAAGGTGTCTGTGTTTTTAGGCTCGCACAATAGGGGGGATTTGTGCGAGTGGTGGATTTATTTAGAACATTGTTTTTCAATTTGGCGTTTTTGTTCTACCAATTTTTTAGCTGTTGCCATCGCGAGTTGTTCATCGGCTTGCATTTTTGCTAAACACAGTATTGCAAGGACGCGGAACATGCCTCATGTGGCGGCCAGGACGGCCAGCCGGGATCGGGATACTGGTCGTTACCAGAGCCACCGACCCGAGCAAACCCTTCTCTATCAGATCGTTGACGAGTATTACCCGGCATTCGCTGCGCTTATGGCAGAGCAGGGAAAGGAATTGCCGGGCTATGTGCAACGGGAATTTGAAGAATTTCTCCAATGCGGGCGGCTGGAGCATGGCTTTCTACGGGTTCGCTGCGAGTCTTGCCACGCCGAGCACCTGGTCGCTTTCAGCTGTAAGCGTCGCGGTTTCTGCCCGAGCTGTGGGGCGCGGCGGATGGCCGAAAGTGCCGCCTTGCTGGTTGATGAAGTACTGCCTGAACAACCCATGCGTCAGTGGGTGTTGAGCTTCCCGTTTCAGCTGCGTTTCCTGTTTGCCAGCCGGCCCGAGATCATGGGGTGGGTGCTGGGCATCGTTTACCGCGTCATTGCCACGCACCTGGTCAAGAAAGCGGGCCATACCCACCAAGTGGCCAAGACGGGCGCGGTCACCCTGATCCAGCGTTTTGGATCGGCGCTCAATCTGAATGTTCACTTCCACATGCTGTTTCTCGACGGTGTGTATGTCGAGCAATCCCACGGCTCAGCGCGTTTCCGCTGGGTCAAGGCGCCGACCAGCCCAGAGCTCACCCAGCTGACGCACACCATCGCCCACCGGGTGGGTCGCTATCTGGAACGGCAAGGCCTGCTGGAACGGGATGTCGAAAACAGCTATCTGGCCTCGGATGCGGTGGATGACGACCCGATGACACCCCTGCTGGGGCACTCGATCACTTACCGTATCGCTGTCGGTTCACAGGCGGGGCGAAAGGTGTTCACTTTGCAAACTCTGCCGACCAGTGGTGATCCGTTCGGTGACGGGATTGGCAAGGTAGCCGGGTCCAGCCTGCACGCCGGCGTGGCGGCCAGGGCCGATGAACGCAAGAAGCTCGAACGGCTGTGCCGGTACATCAGCCGCCCGGCGGTATCCGAGAAGCGGCTGTCGTTAACACGAGGCGGCAACGTGCGCTACCAGCTCAAGACGCCGTACCGGGACGGCACCACGCACGTCATTTTCGAACCATTGGATTTCATTGCAAGGCTGGCCGCCCTGGTACCGAAGCCCAGAGTCAACCTAACCCGCTTCCACGGGGTGTTCGCACCCAACAGTCGGCACCGGGCGTTGGTCACGCCGGCAAAACGGGGCAGGGGCAACAAGGTCAGGGTGGCTGATGAACCGGCAACACCAGCACAACGGCGAGCGTCGATGACATGGGCGCAACGGCTCAAGCGTGTTTTCAATATCGACATCGAGACCTGCAGCGGCTGCGGCGGCGCCATGAAAGTCATCGCCTGCATTGAAGACCCTATAGTGATCAAGCAGATCCTTGATCACCTGAAGCACAAAGCCGAAACCAGCGGGACCAGGGCGTTACCCGAAAGCCGGGCGCCACCGGCTGAGCTGCTCCTGGGTCTGTTTGACTGACGAGCCTGAAGGCCAACGATACCAATCAAAATGCTGCGTTCACAGCGCCGCGGCAGGGATCCGCCGTGCTGGTTGTCGGAAAAGGAGCCGCTAGTGGGAAAGAGGAGGGTAAATTTTCAGCGTTGCTGGCTCCCCGTCAGCCGGATTGGGTTGCATCGCAGGGGTGTCGAAAGAGTCAACTGCGGTCCAAAGCTGTTGGACTTGGGTGAAAAGGGCGTTTATTCTTCCTATACGTTCATTAGGTCATCTAGCCTTTCTTCCGCAGGTTTTGTTCTTGGTTTTTTAGGGGGTAATGTCATAGGGTTTGTCTCTTAATATCTTGTGCTAAAAGCAAATCTGATAGGGGTATCATAGCACTTAATATTGATATGCTAAAACTTAGCTCGCTGGTAGCTTCGCTATTTTAACTATCTTTTTGGTGCTTCTATAAAAAGATAAAATAAATACAATCAATAAAACATACATTATCGCACCAATCATCCATATCCAGCCATCCCAACTTGCCAGTGTTTGACCAAAAATAAAGCTAAATAATAATGGGCCGATCACCCCCGTCGTATTGGTTAAGCTGACTAGAACGCCTTGTAGCTTACCTTGGTTAGTTTGATTGACTTGAGCTGACATTAACCCCTGTAAGGCTGGTAGCGCAATACTGCCGCCGGCGAGTAAGATTAATGTAGGGTAAATCATCCAACCCTTTGTCAATAATGACAAAATAATGAATGCTGCTCCATCAACAACAAAGCCCACAATAATCGTCACTTTTTCATTGAATTTCTTGGCGATTGCGCCCGCTACAAATGCTTGGAACAAGGCATGCATGATGCCTAACCCCGCTAAAGATAGGCCGATCTCCATACTGCCCCATTGAAAACGATGTTCCGTAAATAACACCCATGTCGTTGCTGGAATTTGCCCTATCATTTGAGTCATAAAAAAGATAAATAACAATAGTATGACTGGCTTGATCACTTGCAGGAAAGGTCGCGAATTTTCTGCTGTTTCTGTGGTGTTTTTTTCAGTATTTTTGATTTTATTATCTTTAAATATCAACATAATAACTAAAAAAGAGAGCGCATTTAAAATGGCAGCAATAATAAAAGGAAGATGAGCTGAGAATTGCCCTGTAAAGCCGCCAATTGCAGGGCCAGAGATTAACCCGACACCAAAAGCCGCCCCTAAGCGTCCAAACCACTTAGTACGCTCTTGTGAAGCAGTATTGTCAGCAATAACAGAAGCGGCGACCGCACCTGTTGCGCCAGTAACTCCAGAAATTAATCGCCCAACGTATAGCATCCAAAGTGAGCTAGATAATGCAAGCAAAGTGTAATCCACAGCAGCGCCTGCAAGAGATAGTAGTAATATTGGTCGGCGCCCGAATTTATCAGACCATTTGCCAAGTAGAGGAGCAAAAAAAAACTGCATGATGGCATACAGTGCCAGCAGGATACCGTAATGATTTGCTAAATTTTCAGCCGACACGTATTCACGTAACAATGTAGGCAATACAGGCATGATCAAGCCGATCCCCATAGCATCTAGGGCGGTGATCGTTAAAGCGGTGATCGCAAATTTATTCATCGTTTTTTCTCTATCATTGATAGAGTTGGAATATATCCCTATCAGTGATAGAGTGTCAATAGAAAAAAAGAGAGGGCAGTATGGCGCGATTAGATAAAGAAACCATCATCACAGTGGCATTAGAGTTGCTAAATGAAGTGGGAATGGAAGGGCTGACAACGCGAAAACTAGCTCAAAAACTGGGCGTAGAGCAGCCTACACTATATTGGCATGTGAAGAACAAGCGCACATTGTTGGATGCATTATCTGTTGAAATGCTAAAGCGTAATCATCGTCATTCATTACCCGCAGTTGGGGAAACGTGGCAACAATTTTTACGTAATAATGCATTGAGCTTTCGTGATGCATTATTAAGTTACCGTGATGGCGCAAAAGTGCATTTAGGGACTCGCCCGAGTTCAGACCAATATGACACCGTAGAAATGCAGTTGCAGTTTATGGTGGACAATGGTTTTTCATTAAAATGTGGGTTATATGCAATAAGCGCGGTTGGTCATTTTACGTTAGGTTCTGTGTTAGAGCAGCAAGAACATATCGCAGCACTTAATGATAGGCAACAAATAGCAGATGATACGATGCCTCGACTATTAAAAGATGCTTTGCAAATTATGGATCAAGATGATGGCACAGAGGCTTTTTTATTTGGTTTAGAAGCATTGATTAATGGTTTCGAAAAGCAGTGATAAGGTGTCTGTGTTTTTAGGCTCGCACAATAGGGGGATTTGTGCGAGTGGTGGATTTATTTAGAACATTGTTTTTCAATTTGGCGTTTTTGTTCTACCAATTTTTTAGCTGTTGCCATCGCGAGTTGTTCATCGGCTTGCATTTTTGCTAAACACAGTATTGCAAGGACGCGGAACATGCCTCATGTGGCGGCCAGGACGGCCAGCCGGGATCGGGATACTGGTCGTTACCAGAGCCACCGACCCGAGCAAACCCTTCTCTATCAGATCGTTGACGAGTATTACCCGGCATTCGCTGCGCTTATGGCAGAGCAGGGAAAGGAATTGCCGGGCTATGTGCAACGGGAATTTGAAGAATTTCTCCAATGCGGGCGGCTGGAGCATGGCTTTCTACGGGTTCGCTGCGAGTCTTGCCACGCCGAGCACCTGGTCGCTTTCAGCTGTAAGCGTCGCGGTTTCTGCCCGAGCTGTGGGGCGCGGCGGATGGCCGAAAGTGCCGCCTTGCTGGTTGATGAAGTACTGCCTGAACAACCCATGCGTCAGTGGGTGTTGAGCTTCCCGTTTCAGCTGCGTTTCCTGTTTGCCAGCCGGCCCGAGATCATGGGGTGGGTGCTGGGCATCGTTTACCGCGTCATTGCCACGCACCTGGTCAAGAAAGCGGGCCATACCCACCAAGTGGCCAAGACGGGCGCGGTCACCCTGATCCAGCGTTTTGGATCGGCGCTCAATCTGAATGTTCACTTCCACATGCTGTTTCTCGACGGTGTGTATGTCGAGCAATCCCACGGCTCAGCGCGTTTCCGCTGGGTCAAGGCGCCGACCAGCCCAGAGCTCACCCAGCTGACGCACACCATCGCCCACCGGGTGGGTCGCTATCTGGAACGGCAAGGCCTGCTGGAACGGGATGTCGAAAACAGCTATCTGGCCTCGGATGCGGTGGATGACGACCCGATGACACCCCTGCTGGGGCACTCGATCACTTACCGTATCGCTGTCGGTTCACAGGCGGGGCGAAAGGTGTTCACTTTGCAAACTCTGCCGACCAGTGGTGATCCGTTCGGTGACGGGATTGGCAAGGTAGCCGGGTCCAGCCTGCACGCCGGCGTGGCGGCCAGGGCCGATGAACGCAAGAAGCTCGAACGGCTGTGCCGGTACATCAGCCGCCCGGCGGTATCCGAGAAGCGGCTGTCGTTAACACGAGGCGGCAACGTGCGCTACCAGCTCAAGACGCCGTACCGGGACGGCACCACGCACGTCATTTTCGAACCATTGGATTTCATTGCAAGGCTGGCCGCCCTGGTACCGAAGCCCAGAGTCAACCTAACCCGCTTCCACGGGGTGTTCGCACCCAACAGTCGGCACCGGGCGTTGGTCACGCCGGCAAAACGGGGCAGGGGCAACAAGGTCAGGGTGGCTGATGAACCGGCAACACCAGCACAACGGCGAGCGTCGATGACATGGGCGCAACGGCTCAAGCGTGTTTTCAATATCGACATCGAGACCTGCAGCGGCTGCGGCGGCGCCATGAAAGTCATCGCCTGCATTGAAGACCCTATAGTGATCAAGCAGATCCTTGATCACCTGAAGCACAAAGCCGAAACCAGCGGGACCAGGGCGTTACCCGAAAGCCGGGCGCCACCGGCTGAGCTGCTCCTGGGTCTGTTTGACTGACGAGCCTGAAGGCCAACGATACCAATCAAAATGCTGCGTTCACAGCGCCGCGGCAGGGATCCGCCGTGCTGGTTGTCGGAAAAGGAGCCGCTAGTGGGAAAGAGGAGGGTAAATTTTCAGCGTTGCTGGCTCCCCGTCAGCCGGATTGGGTTGCATCGCAGGGGTGTCGAAAGAGTCAACTGCGGTCCAAAGCTGTTGGACTTGGGTGAAAAGGGCGTTTATTCTTCCTATACGTATGATTCAAACTGCAGATGAGTTACATTTGAAAGAAAAGGTGAAAAAACCAATTGAGAAATTATTGCATGTGCTTAATGCCTCAAATAAAAAATTAATTATTCAATACCGATCATTATGAAACTATCATTAATTGTTGCCATGGATAAAAATTTTGGCATTGGTAAAGACAACGATTTGTTATGGAAATTGCCGGCTGATATGAAATTCTTTAAAGAAACTTCAACAGGTCATGTAGTAATAACCGGACGTAAAAATTATGAATCTATTCCTGAGAAATTTAGACCCTTGCCAAATCGTGAAAATGCCGTTTTAACTCACCAAATCGGCTATCAAGCACCAGGAGCTCATGTCTTTTTTTCACTTACTGAATGTTTAGAGTTCTATAAAAATGAAACCGAAAGAACTGTTTTCATCATTGGTGGGGGACAAATTTATGCAGAAGTTATGCAGCGAAACATCCTTCAAGAAATGTATATCACACAAGTAGATGGAGTGTTTGACGCAGATACTTTTTTTCCTAAATTTTCTGAATCTGAGTGGAATAGTGAAACTGTACTGAAACAGGGTATTGATGAAAAACACGCTTTTGCTTTTGAAATAAAAAAATATACACGTAAATAACTCTAAAACTTACTGTTTTTGTTGAAATGTTTTGTATGTAACGGTTTCAAAACTTCAACGACCTTACTAACTTTGCCTCCTTATGATTTTATGTATAGCTGAAAAACCTTCTGTGGCAAAAGATATTGCCGAAGTAATTGGTGCAAAACAACGCAACAACGGCTTTTATGAAGGAAATGGCTATTGGGTAACCTGGACTTTTGGCCATCTGTGTACATTGAATGAACCCCATGATTACAAAGAAAATTGGAAATACTGGAAATTGGAAGATCTGCCAATTGTACCTAAAAAATTTGGCATTAAACTAATTGATAACGATGGAGTAAAAAGGCAATTTGCTGTTATTGAAAAATTGGTAGCATCTTGTTCTGAAGTCATCAATTGCGGGGATGCCGGGCAGGAAGGGGAGTTGATACAAAGATGGGTATTGGCACCTGGTCAAGAAAGCGGGCCATACCCACCAAGTGGCCAAGACGGGCGCGGTCACCCTGATCCAGCGTTTTGGATCGGCGCTCAATCTGAATGTTCACTTCCACATGCTGTTTCTCGACGGTGTGTATGTCGAGCAATCCCACGGCTCAGCGCGTTTCCGCTGGGTCAAGGCGCCGACCAGCCCAGAGCTCACCCAGCTGACGCACACCATCGCCCACCGGGTGGGTCGCTATCTGGAACGGCAAGGCCTGCTGGAACGGGATGTCGAAAACAGCTATCTGGCCTCGGATGCGGTGGATGACGACCCGATGACACCCCTGCTGGGGCACTCGATCACTTACCGTATCGCTGTCGGTTCACAGGCGGGGCGAAAGGTGTTCACTTTGCAAACTCTGCCGACCAGTGGTGATCCGTTCGGTGACGGGATTGGCAAGGTAGCCGGGTCCAGCCTGCACGCCGGCGTGGCGGCCAGGGCCGATGAACGCAAGAAGCTCGAACGGCTGTGCCGGTACATCAGCCGCCCGGCGGTATCCGAGAAGCGGCTGTCGTTAACACGAGGCGGCAACGTGCGCTACCAGCTCAAGACGCCGTACCGGGACGGCACCACGCACGTCATTTTCGAACCATTGGATTTCATTGCAAGGCTGGCCGCCCTGGTACCGAAGCCCAGAGTCAACCTAACCCGCTTCCACGGGGTGTTCGCACCCAACAGTCGGCACCGGGCGTTGGTCACGCCGGCAAAACGGGGCAGGGGCAACAAGGTCAGGGTGGCTGATGAACCGGCAACACCAGCACAACGGCGAGCGTCGATGACATGGGCGCAACGGCTCAAGCGTGTTTTCAATATCGACATCGAGACCTGCAGCGGCTGCGGCGGCGCCATGAAAGTCATCGCCTGCATTGAAGACCCTATAGTGATCAAGCAGATCCTTGATCACCTGAAGCACAAAGCCGAAACCAGCGGGACCAGGGCGTTACCCGAAAGCCGGGCGCCACCGGCTGAGCTGCTCCTGGGTCTGTTTGACTGACGAGCCTGAAGGCCAACGATACCAATCAAAATGCTGCGTTCACAGCGCCGCGGCAGGGATCCGCCGTGCTGGTTGTCGGAAAAGGAGCCGCTAGTGGGAAAGAGGAGGGTAAATTTTCAGCGTTGCTGGCTCCCCGTCAGCCGGATTGGGTTGCATCGCAGGGGTGTCGAAAGAGTCAACTGCGGTCCAAAGCTGTTGGACTTGGGTGAAAAGGGCGTTTATTCTTCCTATACGTGCCGCGTTCCAGGCGGCGACTATGAGGGCTATGTCGATGCCCATGTGCGCCGGCTGGAGGCGCTACGCCGGGCCGGTATCGTCGAGCGGATCGACGCCGACCAATGGCGCATCCCCGATGATCTGGTCAGCCGTGCCGCCGCCCATGACGCCGGCCGAGACAGTCAGGCCAGCGTTCGCGTCCTTTCCCCGGTCGATCTGAACAAACAGATCGGATCGGACGGCGCGACCTGGCTGGACCGGCGGCTGATCCACGGCGAGACGGCCGACCTTGCGCCAACCGGCTTCGGGCAACAAGTCCGCGAAGCCATGGACCAGCGCCGCGAGCACCATATCGAACAGGGCGACGCCACCCGCAGCCGGGACAGCCGCGTCTTCTACCGGCGCAACCTTCTCGCCATCCTGCGGGAGCGCGAGGTAGCCGGCGTCGGATCGGATATGGCTTTGAGTAAGGGCCTGCCGTTCCGCGCCGCCACGGACGGCGAGAGCGTCAGCGGCAAGTTTACCGGAACCGTGCATCTATCGAGCGGCAAGTTCGCCGTGGTCGAGAAATCCCATGAGTTCACCCTTGTCCCGTGGCGGCCGATCATCGACCGCCAACTCGGCCGCGAGGTTATGGGCATCGTGCAGGGCGGGTCGGTGTCGTGGCAGTTAGGGCGGCAGAGGGGGCTGGAACGCTGAGTGCGCCCATGCCGCATTGCGAAGCAAAAGATAATCGGATAAAATGTAGCAATTCATATTCGTAAGCGTGGAGTAATCAGATGGGAAATTCCAAGTCAGCAGACAAGTAAGCCGCAACAACCAGTATTGTTGTTGCGGCGCTCTGTAAGACCCAATCCCTAGTCTGATTGCTGACGAGCAGACGCCGCCCGGTATTTTTCTATTCGAGAGGTTGATTCGTCATGACCAACACACGCCCCGCGTGGGCCTACACCCTGCCGGCAGCTTTGCTGCTTATGGCACCCTTCGACATCCTCGCTTCACTGGCGATGGATATTTATCTCCCTGTCGTTCCAGCGATGCCCGGCATCCTGAACACGACGCCCGCTATGATCCAACTCACGTTGAGCCTCTATATGGTGATGCTCGGCGTGGGCCAGGTGATTTTTGGTCCGCTCTCAGACAGAATCGGGCGACGGCCAATTCTACTTGCGGGCGCAACGGCTTTCGTCATTGCGTCTCTGGGAGCAGCTTGGTCTTCAACTGCACCGGCCTTTGTCGCTTTCCGTCTACTTCAAGCAGTGGGCGCGTCGGCCATGCTGGTGGCGACGTTCGCGACGGTTCGCGACGTTTATGCCAACCGTCCTGAGGGTGTCGTCATCTACGGCCTTTTCAGTTCGATGCTGGCGTTCGTGCCTGCGCTCGGCCCTATCGCCGGAGCATTGATCGGCGAGTTCTTGGGATGGCAGGCGATATTCATTACTTTGGCTATACTGGCGATGCTCGCACTCCTAAATGCGGGTTTCAGGTGGCACGAAACCCGCCCTCTGGATCAAGTCAAGACGCGCCGATCTGTCTTGCCGATCTTCGCGAGTCCGGCTTTTTGGGTTTACACTGTCGGCTTTAGCGCCGGTATGGGCACCTTCTTCGTCTTCTTCTCGACGGCTCCCCGTGTGCTCATAGGCCAAGCGGAATATTCCGAGATCGGATTCAGCTTTGCCTTCGCCACTGTCGGGCTTGTAATGATCGTGACAACCCGTTTCGCGAAGTCCTTTGTCGCCAGATGGGGCATCGCAGGATGCGTGGCGCGTGGGATGGCGTTGCTTGTTTGCGGAGCGGTCCTGTTGGGGATCGGCGAACTTTACGGCTCGCCGTCATTCCTCACCTTCATCCTACCGATGTGGGTTGTCGCGGTCGGTATTGTCTTCACGGTGTCCGTTACCGCGAACGGCGCTTTGGCAGAGTTCGACGACATCGCGGGATCAGCGGTCGCGTTCTACTTCTGCGTTCAAAGCCTGATAGTCAGCATTGTCGGGACATTGGCGGTGGCACTTTTAAACGGTGACACAGCGTGGCCCGTGATCTGTTACGCCACGGCGATGGCGGTACTGGTTTCGTTGGGGCTGGTGCTCCTTCGGCTCCGTGGGGCTGCCACCGAGAAGTCGCCAGTCGTCTAACCGACGACTGGTAGCAGGCCCGCTCCGATGCGGCGCACTAACCATCGAAACCTCGTGAATGTCGGTATCCTGTCTGGCAGGATACCGCTCATTTCCCTTGTTCAGTTCATCGCCGTCGCCGAGCATCTGAATTTTCGGCATGCGGCCAAGGCACTTGGTATCAGCCAGTCGAGCGTCAGCGCGCGTGTGAAAGCGCTGGAGGATAACCTTGGTGTCCTGCTATTTGAGCGCCATGCGCGGGGCGTTCGGCTAACAGACGCAGGCAGGCACTTCATGGAGCGTGTCACGGCGGGTGTCGATCAACTCGATCACGCAGTGAAGACCGCGGAGTGACGGGCACTGGCTGGCAATGTCTAGCAACGGCAGGCATTTCGGCTGAGGGTAAAAGAACTTTCCGCTAAGCGATAGACTGTATGTAAACACAGTATTGCAAGGACGCGGAACATGCCTCATGTGGCGGCCAGGACGGCCAGCCGGGATCGGGATACTGGTCGTTACCAGAGCCACCGACCCGAGCAAACCCTTCTCTATCAGATCGTTGACGAGTATTACCCGGCATTCGCTGCGCTTATGGCAGAGCAGGGAAAGGAATTGCCGGGCTATGTGCAACGGGAATTTGAAGAATTTCTCCAATGCGGGCGGCTGGAGCATGGCTTTCTACGGGTTCGCTGCGAGTCTTGCCACGCCGAGCACCTGGTCGCTTTCAGCTGTAAGCGTCGCGGTTTCTGCCCGAGCTGTGGGGCGCGGCGGATGGCCGAAAGTGCCGCCTTGCTGGTTGATGAAGTACTGCCTGAACAACCCATGCGTCAGTGGGTGTTGAGCTTCCCGTTTCAGCTGCGTTTCCTGTTTGGGGTCGTTTGCGGGAAGGGGCGGAATCCTACGCTAAGGCTTTGGCCAGCGATATTCTCCGGTGAGATTGATGTGTTCCCAGGGGATAGGAGAAGTCGCTTGATATCTAGTATGACGTCTGTCGCACCTGCTTGATCGCGGCCGCGATAGCTAGATCGCGTTGCTCCTCTTCTCCATCCGCGTTCCAAGCTGCGGAAAGGCACCCATAAGCGTACGCCTGGTCGAGCAGGCGACGCGGATCGACGTCCAGCGCACGAGAGAATGCGTCCGCCATCTGTGCAATGCGTCTAGGATCGAGACAAAGGTCGTCTCTGTCAGCCGGATCGTAGAACATATTGGCGGCGCCAAAGCCCACTTCACCGACCAGACCGACGGGATCTATCACCAGCCAGCCGCGACTGGAGAACATGATGTTTTCATGATGCAGATCGCCATGTAGCCCACGCAGTTCCGAGGCATTGCTCATCATTTGATCGGCTATAATCGCCGCGTGGACGTAGTCAGTTTGACAACCTGCGTTTTGATCATCGCGCGCCCGCTGAAACAAAGCTGCAAAGCGATCCCGGATCGGGAGAAGGGCAGAAGGCAGGGGTTCCTCAGATGCGGCATACAGCTTCGCCATTAGTTCCGCTGCAATTTCGGTCGCCTGGTAGTCGCCGTGCTCGGCAACGATGTGAGAGAGCATTCGCTCCCCGGCATATTCGAGCAACATCAGATTGTTCTCACGACCGAGCAACCGGACTGCTCCCCTCCCATTGCGCCATACCAGATAGTCGGCCCCGCGCAGTTCATCAGCAATGTCTTCTATAGGTTTCAATCCCTTGACGATTGCAGGAGTCCCGTCTGGCAATGAAACTTTCCAAACGAGGCTGGAAAAGGTGTCCGCAATGAGAACAGGTTGCGAAACGTGCCAATGAGCAGGAAAAACAGGCGGCATGAACATCAACCCCAAGTCAGAGGGTCCAATCGCAGATAGAAGGCAAGGCGTTCGCGGTCGGGGGCTTCGATCCCCAATACATTGAATAGGACAGCGAAGGCGCGCTCTGCTTCATCTGGCGCTGCCCAGTTCTCTTCGGCGTTAGCAATCATGAGTGCCAAATCGGCATAGCGATCTGCTGTTCCGAGCCGCCCAAGGTCGATCAGACCCGTGCATTGAAGAGTTTTAGGGTCCACCATGAAGTTCGGCATGCAGGGATCACCATGGCAAACAACCATATCGGTGCGCTCTTGGTCGAGCCGCACCGGTAGCTCTCGTTCGACACGAGCCAAAAGATCGAGCTGCGGCGTACTCTTGTCCTCGTCCGGTAAGAAGTCGGGATTGACGGCATTGCGGGACACCACATCAACGGCGCGTCCGAACATTCGCGACAGCCTGCGCTCAAACGGACATTGATCAACCGATAGGCTGTGAACAGCGCCAAGTTGCTGCCCCATTGACGGCCACGCTTTGAGCAAATCCGCTCCAGACAGATCAGCCGCCGGTACTCCCGGAATTGCCGTTATCACCAAGCATGCACCCTCCTGTTCCTCCTGCCAGTTGATGACCTCGGGGCAAGCCACACCTCGACCTTTGAGCCAAATGAGGCGGTCACGCTCTCCAGCGAGCTCACCGCGGCGGGAAGCAGGTGCGATTTTCGCGAAGGCATGCCCGTCACCACGTCGAAAAACAAAATCACCAGATTCTCCGCCTCTGACAGGCAACCAGTCAGAATGCGATTCACCAAAAAAAATATTAGTTCGATTCAATGGAGGTTCCTTCAGTTTTCTGATGAAGCGCGAATATAGAGAAATATCCCGAATGTGCAGTTAACGAATTCTTGCGGTTTCTTTCAGCGCCGCCAATACCGCCAGCCCGTCGCGCAAGGGGCGCGGCTCGTGTGTGCGGATGAAGTCAGCTCCACCTGCGGCGGCGGCAAGCTCTGCAGCGAGTGTCGCGGCCCCGACATCCCCCGGACCACGGCCTGTGAGCGCGCGCAGAAAGGATTTGCGCGAAACAGACAGAAGCACCGGCAAATCGAAGCGCAGCCGCAATTCATCGAACCGCGCCAGCACCGAGAGCGAGGTTTCGGGAGCAGCCCCCAGAAAAAACCCCATGCCGGGATCAAGGACAAGGCGGTTGCGTTTGATACCGGCACCCGTCAGCGCCGCGATGCGCGCGTCAAAGAACGCCGCAATGTGATCCATGATGTCGCCAGCGGGTGCCTCGCGCCGATCTGCCTGCCCGTCTTGCACCGAATGCATAACGACGAGTTTGGCAGATGATTTCGCCAATTGCGGATAGAACGCAGCGTCTGGAAAACCGCGAATATCATTGAGATAGGCCACACCACGCGACAAGGCATAGGCTTGCGTCGCGGGTTGATAACTGTCGAGCGAGACGGGAATGCCATCTGCCTTGAGCGCGTCCAGCACCGGCGCGATACGCGCGATTTCTGTGTCGGACGAAACAGGCGCGGCGTCGGGATTGCTGGATGCCGGACCGAGGTCGATCACATCTGCCCCCTCGGCCATCAGCTTACGCGCCTGCGCAATGGCTGCGTCTGGCGCCAGATACCGGCCTCCATCGGAGAAACTGTCCGAGGTTATGTTGACGATGCCGAAAATGATGAGCGATTTATTCATGGGGGCTTCTATAATAATAATAATCGAGCATGAGTCTCATACGGATGCTCGGGTCGAAAGGGAATCCCCAGGCGAGTAACCTGTTTGCGGTGATCCATTAGCTGCAGGAGCAGAATAGCATACATCTGGAAGCAAAGCCAGGAAAGCGGCCTATGGAGCTGTGCGGCAGCGCTCAGTAGGCAATTTTTCAAAATATTGTTAAGCCTTTTCTGAGCATGGTATTTTTCATGGTATTACCAATTAGCAGGAAAATAAGCCATTGAATATAAAAGATAAAAATGTCTTGTTTACAATAGAGTGGGATACAGACACGCTTGATATGTTTGGAGATGGGGTTCTAGGGATTTTCCCCTCTAAAAAGACTTAATCCTCTGTAGACCACACCAATAAATGGCTGCGGAGGTGGGTTACTACTTATAAGTGTGGCAAATTAGGTAAATATCGTACATTTAATACGGAACAGCCCTGATATGGCCATCAAAAACGAAATTACTATTCTCACGAGAGCAGAACAGGCAGATCTTTATTCCCCACCCATTTTTTCAATCGAAGAACAACGTCTGTACTTTTCTCTGAACGATGCGGAATTGGCAGTTTTTCGGTCAATTCGTCTCAGAGCTCATAGATGTTACTTTGTCGCGATTTTGGGATACTTCAAATCAAAGCCCGTCATCCTAGATATCGCTTACTCGCAGGTTTCTAAGGATTTAATGTTCATCAGTAAAGAGCTGCTTGGCGGCAAGGGGCTCAGACCATTCACTCCCTCACAAAAACAAAAAGATCGACTCTACGCAAAAGTATTAGACCTTGCTGGTTATCACAAATGGGACGAAAGTCAGCACTTCAATTCTCTTTTCGACCACCTTGTTCAGGTGGGCAATGCCTGGCTGGAGCCGCGTTACCTCTTTGATACTGCTATTGAATTCCTAACCAGTCACAGCATTGCTATCCCTAGGTACACCGTACTCCAGAGACTGATAAGCAGAGCGATGCAGCAGGTCAGAAAAGACCTGGCGCACCAACTTAATCAACTCACCAGTCCTGAACTTCACGTCTTTCTGGACAGCATAACAGCCATTGATGACGGACTAAGCCTGAACCAGCTCAGAGGCGGTGCAAAAAGTCTGACCGTACCTGAACTTAAAAAAGAGCTTGCCCTTTATCATCAGTTAGCGCCATGGCGCACGCAAATCAATGGCGTTATCGATGGGCTTAATCTGTCTCTTAAAAATCGACAACACTTCGGTGAGCTCATCAACTATTACGGTAGTAAACTCAAACGATTCAAACGCGCACAGCAGCATCTATGGTTGCTATGTCACCTGACAGAGCGGATACAACTGGCACTGGAACGGTTAACTGATGGGTTCATTTACCATATCCGCAAGCAACAAGAAGCTGCCAACACCTTTGCACAACAAGCAGTGTTCCTGTCCTGGCAGTCAGCCGCGGACAATGTCACGAAAGCGGCAGAGTTACTGCATCTGTTTGTGGATGAGAACATTGATGATAATCAACCCTTCTCAGTAGTCAGACAACAGGCATTGAAGGTCATGAATGACAGGGATATCCAGACCCTCTGCCTTTACCTGAAAAAACAGAAACGGACCGTGGAAGAGTACCAGTGGCAACATTACGATGAACAATGCAATCTCCTGGAGCAACTGTTAAGGCAGGTGTTCTTGTGCCTTGAATGTGAGGCCGGTAAAGGCTCAGAAGCCGTCGTCGCCCAACTTCAACAGATGCAGACGGAAATCGCATTCGGTGGACCACTGAAGAGGCTGTACTTGGAGAACCACCGACTTTTCCAGTTTCATCCTTGGTATAAAGGTTTTCCAATAAATAGTCTCGATATCTCACGATTGGACTTTCCTCTACCTTCTCGGTGCAGTCATATATTGTTAACGGAGGTTTTTCATCAACCAGAAGGCCAGTCCTTGGGTGTGTATGTTCGGGGATTTCCGTGCTCAACCACCGATAGAAGCTCAATAACGCAACTGCATGGGATTGAATCGTCTTATCGGAGGATATATCTGGATCTGCCAACAAAGAGTGAAGATATAGATTCACTGGCACCACATTGATACCATCGGGGTCTATTAAAATTGGAAGTTTATGAGCAAATGGTTTTGAGTTGTCCCTAACGTCATGGATGATCTCGCCACTGTCAGGGTGTGGCCTACTTATAAATGAGGGATATTTCTCCGTACTAATCCACATAAGACAATAGTCAAAGCCGAAGTCATCTGGAAACGACCTATTTTGTTCAATCACATTAACACCTAAATCATCCGTTATTCACACTGCTAAGCCTTCCCCCAGGGGGTTACGCGTTCATACATCTACTTTTTCAAGATATTTCTTAACCAATAGTAAAAATTGTAACCACCCCTCATCTCGACGTCTAATTTATACAACCTGAAACATTACAACATGTGATGTCTAAAGTATTTCCCAACTGTAAGCGCATAGTTAGAGGAGAATGCCAAAATGCCATGGCGCTGCATTTCGGCTTTGATCTGAAAGACGGGTACGCCCATTTTAATACCGAGTAACTTAGCTTCACGCGAGCGTGCAACCACGCAGCCGTCATTGTTGGACAGCACCACAACCGGCGTATCTTTTAAATCAGGACGAAACAGCTTCTCACAACTGGCGTAAAAGTTGTTGCAGTCCACCAAGGCAAATACAGGCATGGGACAGTCACGACTTACGGCGCATGTTTCGCACCACATTGGTGACCACACCAAATATCTCTAACTCTGCCCCTTCAGGAATATGAATGGGCTCATACGCCTGGTTTCTTGGGATCAGCTTGACGCACGGCCTTAGTTGAAGCTCCTTTACCGTGAGTTCTCCATGGATGCCAGCGATGACAATGTCACCGTGTTCTGCTTGAACAGAACGATCAACCACCAAAATATCATCTGGGTGAATCCCAGCATCAATCATTGAATCACCTTCAACACGCACAAAGAACGTTGCAGCCGGTCGCTTGATGCACAGCTCGTTGAGGTCGAGCGTTTGCTCAACATAATCCTGCGCTGGTGAGGGAAAACCAGCAGAAACACGTTCCATGAACAATGGAATACGAAGGCGCTTGGCTTTGATGAAGGCAAGTGCGCCGCTACGGCCTATCAGCGAGACACTCATGACGAACCTCGAAAAATTACAACTGATACTGTTTGTTTATACAGTATCTAATGCTATGCTGATTTCTACAAGTAAAATTGTAGGTAAAACTGGTGTTGTTCGAGTAAGACGTTGTGTCGTAGGTGATTTCTTTTTTGTGTTGAAAACTAGATGTGGGTTTGCTCGCCCTCGTCAAAGCCTGCAAGGCTTGGACAATACTGCTTCTGCCTACTGCTCTTGTTTCTGTTACTGATCCTGTTACTGCTACTGGTTAACGCATGGGTCAAGTAACCGTCAGACAAGGATTGTTGAACCCTTTGCAAAGGGTTTAAAAACAGTTAGTAAAATTCTGCTTCGTATTGAATTTACTGGCTTAAAGCGAAGTCAGGAGCATCTTTAAAATGCTCAGTCGAACTCAGTTCAAACCTTTTGCAACCGTTTGAAAAGGGGTTGGCCAAGCCATACGTAAAGGGTATCGGTAAGGGTTACCTAAACGGTTTAGCTAAGGCTTTCTGAAAGGCTTAGTCAAAGCCTTCATACATGGGTTCACCCAGTAGAAAGATTAAAAAAACGCTGAGGTATTCAAGGTGCATTTTGAAAAACCTGTGGCACAGTGAAATAACCCAAAGCGAACAATAGAATTGAAGAGAAACCATCAATGACAAGAGCCCCTGCGCCATTTCCGCTAGAGCGCCTCGCGGATATCCCAGAAAGACCAGAAGATTTTAGATTGCTGGAGCGTATTCCATTAACGCGTGAGCCGCAGTCTTGGCCACTTGAACTTTCTCCTGTGGTCGGTGATGAACAGCCAATGGTGCTGCTCGATACAGAGACAACCGGACTGTCTGCCGATGATGAGTCCATTATTGAGCTTGGTATGGTTAAGGTGCTTTACAGCCCCTCTGCTCAGCGGATTGTGTCGATTGTTGATGTGATCAGCTTGTATGAAGATCCCGGCAAGCCAATCCCCGAGCTGATTACCGAGTTAACCGGCATCACCGATGAGATGGTGCAAGGCCAGCACATTGATGATTCACTGGTAGCGAGTTGGTTATCCGATGATCCGCTGGTGGTTGCACACAATGCACAGTTTGATCGTCCTTTCTTTGAAAAGCGGTTTGCTGCATTAGGACATCTATCTTGGGCCTGTTCAGCCAGTGGCATAGATTGGAAGGCGCTGGGTTTTGAAAGTCGAAAGCTTGAGTACCTGCTGCTTCGCTTAGGTTGGTTCTATGAAGGACACCGAGCTGCAACCGATTGTTTGGCGATGGCCTGGTTGTTTCATTTGTTGCCCGAGTCCGTTGCAAACTTGTTGTCTGAAGCAGACAGGCGAACTGTGTTAGTTCGTGCGTTTGGTGCGCCGTTTGACGTAAAGGACTATTTAAAAGAGCGCGGTTACCGCTGGCATGACGGTGTAAAAGGTGCCAACAAACATTGGTGGCGCGAAATCAGCGAAGACGAGTTGCCGCAGGAACAAACTTACCTAGATGATTTGTATCATCGTGGCTCAGAACATGCCCACTATGACTACAAAGATGCCCGCAATCGATTTAAAGCTTTGTAGCTCTCTACAAGGTAAGCCTTGCATATTTGAAAATCTCTGGAAAATGGAAAGTGAACTCATGGTTTAACCAATAAGAGGAATCTTTCCATGTACCAAGACACCTACATTGAATACTGGGGCGAAATCTTCGTCTCTGCCCGCATCATTGAATTTGGCATCACGTTCGAGCGCTTTCTTAAAGATCCATGGAAGCATTTGATGTCCTGTGGCCAAGAATCTGCACCGGACGCGATTGCTGAAGGGATGCTGCCATTGCTGCCTGCCCAGGCAGAAGTTGCTAGGCGCGTTCGAGAGAGTGAGCAACGAGTCCCGATGTCTACAGAGTCGGACAAAGGGGGATCTCATCGCGGTAACATCGTGGTGTCACTGGTTCGGGTAGCGCATTGATTGATAGCAACTATCATCGATGGCACCAAACAAGGTCTTCACGCCCATACCTGAGCGGCAATTGCAATCCAGATCAAAAAGTTGCCGCTTAGTCTTCCCTACAAAATAATTTGTGATAGGATGATACCTAATAAATTTAGTTAGGCTGTATAACTCAAATTGTTTTCTTGCTGTGAGCAACCACACAAGGTGGAGTTGGTTTCTGGAGGGGGCGCATGAATACATCAATGGAGCTTTTATCAAAGCTCACTATTTTAGAAGAGCTGATCCAAGTTGTTAGCCATGAAAATGCAACCAAAACAGAAAAGTATCTTGCGTATTCGGGTGTATTGGCTTTGCTGCGGGAGATTGACGAAACAACTAATGCCCCTTGTTTTGGCGAGCATAGTCGAGATCTCAAGAGTGCGTTATTAAAGAAACTTGAACTTGGAACAGACAGCCAAGGCTTGCATGATCCGGCAGCTTATCTCAGAAAGCTCAAGTCTTCACAATGCTTAGATGTTGAATAGATGAAGGTTGCATGAAGCTGAATAAACATGATCTGTCTGGAAGCAAGCCTAAAACGCTTTTAGAAGAACTACCTCAAGCTAGCCGTGATCGTATTGCGCATATTGACTTTACCCTGTTATTCAAGGGCGAAGCGGTACGCGCTGATTTGGTTGAGCGTTTCAGTATAGCGCCAACACAAGCAACGAAAGACTTTACAATGTACCGAGAGCTTGCACCAGGCAACATCGAGTATGACCAAAAGCTCAAGTTGCATAAGCGTGGTGAAGCTTTTGAGCCCTTGTTCGACTACGACGTTGTGAGAACACTGGCAACCATTAGCCAAGGGTACGGAGATGGCTTCACCGGAAAGGTAAAGCCACCTCTGGCTTGTGAAGCACCTTATCACCTTAACAAGCCGAGTTTATCGATAGTAGCGAAAGTTACTGAGGCCATACACAAAGGCAAAGCCTTGAACATTACCTATGTGTCGTTATCGAGCGGTGAAACAATGCGTGAAATTGTACCGCATACGCTGGTGGACAATGGCCTGCGTTGGCATGTTCGTGGTTTTGACCGCAAGCATGGTGAGTTCCGTGACTTTGTATTGACCCGCATTAAAGCAGCGGTTGTGCTGGAAGATTCCACTTTGTCTGAAACAGAGCTTGAAACCCAAGATCGGCAATGGAACCGATTTGTAGAGCTTGAGTTAGTACCGCACCCACGCATAGAGCACAGCGAAGCGATTGAATTGGATTATGGTATGACGGGTGGCGTTCTAAAGGTTGAGATTAGAGCAGCAACCGCTGGGTATTTGCTACGCCAATGGCATGTGGATTGTTCCAAAGCACACAGCCTTCAAGGCACTGAATACCAACTTTGGTTAAAGAATACTCCGACACTCTACGGGGTCGGAAATTTGAATTTAGCTCCAGGGTTTAACGAATGATGTTCGACGACAGTGAACATTGCGCAACCCATAAATGAATTATGACGAATTAAAATCAGGAATTAACAGATGACAAGTTTACAACAACGTGCCGAACTTCAACGCCAAATATGGGCGATTGCCAACGATGTGCGAGGCTCAGTGGATGGTTGGGATTTCAAGCAATATGTACTGGGTACGCTGTTTTACCGTTTTATCAGTGAAAACTTTGTCAACTACATCACAGGCGGAGATGATAGCGTTAATTATGCTGCCATGTCTGACGATGATGAAAACATCAAGTTTGCTAAAGAAGATGCCATTAAAACCAAAGGCTATTTTCTTTACCCTAGCCAGTTGTTTAGCAATGTGGCGGCCAATGCACATAAGAACGAAAATTTAAATACGGATTTGGCAGCAATTTTTGCGGCAATCGAAAACTCAGCCAATGGCTATGATTCAGAAAAAGACATCAAAGGCTTGTTTGCGGATTTTGATACCACCAGTAATCGTCTGGGTAATACGGTAGAGGCAAAAAACAAACGCCTAGCTGCGGTGTTAAAAGGCGTGGCCGGTTTAACCTTCGGTAATTTTGAAGACAACCAAATTGATTTATTCGGTGATGCCTACGAGTTCCTGATTTCAAACTATGCCGCGAATGCGGGTAAATCCGGTGGTGAATTTTTCACCCCTCAGCACGTCTCAAAATTGATCGCACAGCTGGCCATGCACGGCCAAACCAGTGTGAATAAAATTTATGACCCTGCGGCGGGCTCGGGCTCGTTGCTGTTACAAGCTAAAAAGCACTTTGATGCGCATATCATTGAAGATGGTTTTTTTGGCCAAGAGCTCAACCACACCACCTACAACTTAGCGCGTATGAACATGTTTTTGCACAACATTAACTACGACAAGTTCAATATTCAGTTGGGTGATACCTTAACCGAACCGCACTTTTTAGACGACAAGCCGTTTGATGCGATTGTCTCTAACCCGCCTTATTCGGTGAAATGGATTGGTAGCGACGACCCAACCCTAATCAACGACGACCGCTTTGCGCCCGCTGGCGTACTGGCCCCTAAATCAAAAGCCGACTTTGCCTTTGTGCTGCATGCACTGAGTTACCTATCAAGCAAAGGGCGTGCAGCCATTGTGTGCTTCCCCGGTATTTTTTACCGTGGCGGTGCTGAGCAAAAAATTCGTCAATATCTGGTTGATAACAACTATGTTGAAACCGTGATTTCACTGGCACCTAACCTGTTTTTTGGCACCACCATTTCCGTGAATATTTTAGTGCTGTCTAAGCACAAAACTGACACCACCACCCAGTTTATCGATGCCAGCGGTTTGTTTAAAAAAGAAACCAATAACAACGTACTGACTGAGCAGCACATTGAAGACATCATGAAAGTGTTTGCCAGCAAAGAGAACGTGGATCATTTTGCTAAATCTGTTGAATTGGAAATCATAGCAGGCAATAGCTACAACCTTTCGGTGAGCAGTTATGTAGAGTCCGAAGATACTCGTGAGTTAGTAGACATAAATAAGCTCAATGCTGAGCTTAAAATTACCGTTGCGAAAATAGACCGACTTCGCAGTGATATTGAGGCCATAGTTGCGGAAATTGACGGTGAGGAGGTTGAGGCATGAACGATTTTAGCTATGTAGAGAAACTACTCGATGGTGTTGAAGTGGTTTGGCTTCCGATCAGCGAAGTTACTGAGCGAACTACGAATATAAAGTGGCGTGAAACTTCTGAAAGCCATCAGTATATTGATCTAACTTCAGTCAACGTTGATACAAAAAAAATAATAGAAACAACAGAGGTAAAAGCTAGCAATGCGCCCAGCCGTGCTCAAAAGCTTGTAAAAAAAGACGATGTATTATTTGCAACAACTCGTCCGACACAAATGCGCTATTGCTTAATTGATGAGGAATATGATGGAGCAGTCGCGAGCACAGGATATTGTGTATTGCGAGTGAAAAGGGATGTGACTCTACCTAAGTGGATTTTGCATTTGATTTCCTCAAATGATTTTAAAAAGTACCTTGAAGAGAATCAGAGTGGATCTGCATATCCAGCTATTTCTGATGCCAAAGTCAAAGACTTTAGTATCCCTATCCCATGCCCAGATAACCCAGAAAAATCGCTGACAATACAAGCTGAAATTGTGCGCATTCTTGACGTATTTACCGCTATGACCGCTGAGCTGACCGCTGAGCTGACCGCTGAGCTTATTATGCGGCAGCAACAATACAATTTTTACCGCGACCAGTTGTTAAGTTTTGATGATGGGGAGGTAGAGTGGAAGAACCTAGAGGATGTTGCATCTTTTAGGCGCGGTTCATTCCCTCAGCCCTATGGAAACAGTGAGTGGTTTGATGGAGAGGGCTGTATGCCTTTTGTTCAGGTTGCAGATGTGGCAGATTTTGGCTTCGAACTTAATACAAAAACGAAACAGAAAATTTCTAAACTGGCTCAGCCTAAAAGTGTATTTGTTGAAAAAGGTACTGTTATAGTTTCCTTGCAAGGTACGATTGGGCGTGTTGCCATCACCCAATATGATTGTTATGTAGATAGAACTTTAGCTATATTTACCAATTATAAGTCAGACATAAATAAAAAATATTTTGCACATCAGCTAAAGGCTAAATTTGATAAAGAAAAAGAATTCGCCAGAGGAAGCACTTTGAAAACGATTACTAAGGCGGAGTTTTCGAAGTTCCAGATACCTATACCATCAATTGAAAAACAGAATCGCATTGTTTCCATTTTAGATAAATTTGATGTATTGAGTCACTCAATTCAAGATGGGCTTCCACGCGAAATTGAACTGCGCCAAAAGCAATACGATTATTATCGTGACCTACTGTTGAGTTTTCCTAAACCTGAAGAGGCGGCAGCTTAATATGGGTAAGGAACTAAAGGACATAGCTAGAGACTTAAAAAGCAAGAATAAAAAGGTACAGTTGATCTATGCCTTTAATGGCACAGGGAAAACTCGATTGTCACGAGCTTTTAAGGAGGAAATCGTTCCTTCTACACAGAACGATGATAGTGAAGGAGATGGAGAGAAAACTCGTGATAAGTTCTTGTACTACAACGCCTTTACGGAAGACCTGTTTTATTGGGATAACGATTTAAAAGTAGATTCAAGGCCAAAGTTAAAAATACAACCAAATACTTTTACGGGTTGGTTGATAGACTTGTTAAAAGAGTTGGGCGAAGACGGCAACATCGCTACAAACTTTCAACGTTATACGGGTAGCAAAGCTACCCCAATATTTAATGAAAAATATAAAGCTAAAATTGATGAAAAGGAAGTAACGATACCTGCGTTTTCTGAGGTCATTTTTCAAGTAGCCGCAAATGAACCTGTCAACTATGAGCTAGATACTGCCGCGACTGATGCTGTCGAAAATGTCGTTCAGGGTAAATACGAAGTAATAAAAATTTCAAAAGGTGAGGAAAGTAACTTTGTATGGAGTGTTATGTACACTCTTTTACAACAAGTTGTTTCCACCCTTAATGAGGTAGATGCTACTAATAGAATTACTGATAAGTTTGATGCTTTAGAATACGTATTTATTGATGATCCAGTGAGTTCATTGGATGATAGTCATTTAATTGAATTAGCGGTTGATTTAGCAGGTTTGATCAAGTCTAGTTCGTCAGACTTAAAATTTATCATAACAACGCATAGTCCCCTTTTTTATAATGTGCTCTGCAATGAGCTCAATAATAAGGCTTATCAAAAGCAGGCCGATGGTACTTTCAAACCAATCTATAAGCCAAATAAGGAATTCCAAAAATACCGATTAGAAAAGCTGGCTGATGGTGATTTTGAACTACCTGAACAACCGACAGACTCGCCGTTTTCTTATCACTTATTCCTTCTAAATGAGCTTCAGAAAGCCATTAATGATAGACAAGTCAGAAAGTATCATTTTAGTCTTCTGAGAAATGTTCTTGAGAAAATGGCCACTTTCCTAGGTTACAACTATTGGCCTGCACTTCTTCAAAAATCTCAAGACGGAAAGCCAGATCCATTCGCCAATAGAATCCTTAATTTATCCAGCCACTCTGCTCATGCTGGCGACGAGATCTCGGATCTAGAAGATAAAGACAAGGATAAATTAGAAGCCCTGGTTGGTTACTTAATAAACACTTATGGATTCAAGAAGCAGGAATTACAATGACCAACTATAAAAGTATTGCAGAATCGAATAACTTTATTGTTTTAGATAAATATACACGACAAGACCAAATTGCTGAGGGCTATCAAAGCGAAGGTGATTTAGAGCGTGAACTGATTCAGGACCTAAGCAACCAGGGCTATGAGTATTTACCTGCGCTAACGACACCCGATGCCATGCTGGCGAATGTGCGCAAGCAGCTACGAGCCCTTAATAAGGTCGAGTTTACCGATGCCGAGTGGGCTCGCTTTTGCGAGCAATACCTGAACACACCAAGCGACAATATTCTTGATAAAACCCGTAAGGTGCACAGCGACTATATCTTTGATTTTGTCTTTGATGATGGCCATATAGAAAATATCTACCTATTCGACAAAAAGACCATTGCTCGTAACAAAGTGCAGGTCATTAAGCAGTTTGAGCAAACGGGAAGCCATGCCAACCGTTACGATGTGACGATTTTGGTCAATGGTTTGCCTTTGGTGCAAATCGAACTGAAAAAGCGTGGTGTGGCGATCCGTGAGGCGTTTAACCAAATACATAGGTACAGCAAAGAAAGCTTTAATGCTGAGAACTCGTTGTACAAGTTCTTGCAGCTGTTTGTGATCTCGAATGGCACCGACACGCGTTATTTTGCCAATACCACCAAGCGCGACAAAAACAGCTTCGATTTTACGATGAACTGGGCGAAATCAGACAATACGCTGATCAAGGATTTAAAAGACTTTACAGCGACTTTTTTCCAGAAAGAGACGTTGCTTGAAGTGATCTTGCGTTACTCGGTGTTTGATGTCAGCAATACCTTGCTAGTGATGCGCCCCTACCAGATTGCCGCTACAGAGCGCATATTATGGAAGATTAAGAGCGCATTTAACGCTAAAAATTGGAGCAACACCGAGAGCGGCGGGTACATTTGGCACACTACCGGTTCAGGCAAAACACTAACCAGCTTTAAAGCGGCACGTTTGGCCACCGATTTAGACTGTATCGATAAAGTCTTTTTTGTGGTGGACAGAAAAGACCTTGACTATCAGACGATGAAAGAGTATCAGCGCTTCTCGCCTGATAGTGTGAACGGTTCAGACAGTACCGCAGGGCTTAAGAGTAACCTGGACAAAGACGATAACAAGATTGTCGTCACCACAATCCAAAAGCTCAATAACTTAATCAAAAGTGAAAGCGATTTAGGTATCTACAACAAGCAAGTTGTCTTTATTTTTGATGAGTGTCATCGAAGCCAGTTCGGTGAAGCGCAGAAAAACCTGAAGAAGAAATTCAAAAAGTACTACCAGTTTGGCTTTACCGGTACGCCAATTTTCCCTGAAAACGCCTTGGGTGCTGAAACCACGGGCAGCGTGTTTGGCCAGCAGTTGCACACTTATGTGATCACTGACGCCATTCGTGATGAAAAAGTACTCAAGTTCAAAGTGGACTATAACGATGTTCGTCCGCAGTTTAAGAGCATTGAGACTGAACAGGATGAAAAGAAGCTTAGTGCCGCTGAGAATAAGAAAGCCTTCTTACATCCAATGCGCATTCGTGAAATTTCGCAGTATATTCTGAGCCATTTTAACCAGAAAACGCATCGAGCCTATTCTGGCGCCAAAGGGTTTAATGCCATGTTTGCGGTAAGTAGTGTTGATGCGGCGAAAGCGTACTATGAAACCTTCAAGACATTGCAGGCCGAGGCTGAGAATGGACCCACGAGTAAACCTCTACGCATTGCGACTATCTTCTCATTTGCTGCCAATGAAGAGCAGGACGCCATTGGTGATATTTTAGATGAGAGCTTTGAAGTTAGCGCGATGAACAGCAGCGCGAAAGAGTTTTTGAGCGCCGCGATCACTGATTACAATGCCATGTTTAAATCTAACTATGGCGTGGACAGTAATGGCTTTCAGAACTACTACCGTGACCTTGCCCAGCGCGTGAAGAATCAAGAAATAGATTTGCTCATAGTGGTCGGTATGTTTTTAACGGGCTTTGATGCGCCTACGCTTAACACCTTGTTTGTTGATAAGAATTTGCGCTATCACGGCTTGATGCAGGCATTTTCTCGCACTAATCGCATTTATGATGCGACGAAGACCTTTGGCAATATTGTTACCTTCCGTGATTTGGAACAGGCAACCATTGATGCCATCACCTTGTTTGGTGACAAAAACACCAAAAACGTGGTGTTGGAGAAGAGCTACAAAGAATACATGGAAGGTTTTAACGATATTGCTACTGGGCAGGCGCGTCGAGGTTTTGTTGATATCGTAAAAGAGCTGCAAGAACGCTTTCCAAACCCAGAAAATATTGAAAAAGAACAAGATAAAAAGGAATTTGCCAAGCTATTTGGTGAATACCTCAAAGCAGAAAATATTTTACAAAACTACGATGAATTTGCTGGCTTGAAAGCACTGCAAAGCCTAGATATCAGTGATGAACAAGCTGTTGAAGAGTTCAAGTCAAAGTACTATCTGGACGATGCTGACATCGAGGCAATGCAAACCATCGATATGCCGAGCGAACGTGCTATTCAAGATTATCGCTCTACCTACAACGATACCCGCGATTGGTTACGCCGCGACAAAGAAGGCCAGGACAAAGATAAGTCAACGGTAGACTGGGACGATGTGGTCTTTGAAATTGATTTGCTTAAATCGCAAGAAATCAACCTCGATTACATTCTGGAACTGATTTTTGATCACAATAAGAAGAGCAAGAGCAAAGAAGGCTTGATTGAAGAAGTCCGCCGTATGATTCGTGGTAGCCTTGGTAATAGAGCGAAAGAGAGCTTAGTGGTTGATTTTATTAACCAGACAAACCTAGATGAGATCAATGACAAAGCCAGCATTATCGACGCTTTCTTCAAATTCGCCCAGGCGGAGCAGAAGCGCGAAGCCGATGCCATTATTGCCTCTGAAAAGCTCAATATCGATGCTGCCAAACGTTATATTGCATCATCACTCAAACGTGAGTACGCCTCTGAAAATGGCACTGCTCTTAATGAGGCGCTGCCCAAACTTAGCCCATTGAACCCACAGTACCGAACCCAGAAGCAAACGGTTTTTCAGAAAATTGCCGTTTTTGTTGAAAAATTCAAAGGTGTGGGTGGGCAGATATAAAAAATGACGATCTATTTAAGTGCCGCTCGCTTGCTCGATGGTATAGATTTTACAGAATCTATTCTTTTGGTGAGTAGCATTTATTTAGGTTTAAGGGTGGTTTTATGACAGGAAATAATGAAGGTTTGTCGCTAGCTAGACTACTAATGGTCTTGAGCAGTATGTCCCCACTATTCATTCTTTGGGCAATTAAGGGGTGGGGAATAAAAGGTATTTCGGAAGTATATTTTCTTTCTTTCTGCCTTTTTTTTATTACGGTGCCAAATTTATTCTTGTGGTTCCGCGTAATATTAGTAAAAAAAAGAAAAGATCGGCGAGAAGTGAGCGCTGGCGATTGTGAGGATCACAGAGATCATCTACTTGTTTACCTTTTTGCTATGTTACTTCCTTTCTATAGTGTCAATATCGATAGTATTAGAGACTTAGCGGGTCATGTGGCGGCAATAACGTTCATTGTATTTCTGTTTTGGCATCTGAATATGCATTATATGAACATTTTTTGGGCCATGAAGGGGTTCAGGGTATATACGTTGAAACCTGATGCAGCAAATAACTCTATTAGTGGCAGAATTCCTGTCGTATTAATCACAAAGCGCTCTCATATTGTCAAAGGAGAGAAAATTTCAGCTTACAGGCTTAGCCAAACGGTATTTTTAGAGGATGAATAATGCCTATTAACTTTGATTTTGAAAATGTAAATATAACTGAGTTTGGTCTTGGTCTGGATAGTCCCAATCGAGGTTTTGTGTTTGTTCCTGTTGATGAAGTCGTACAGAAGTCATTAGTTGAAATGGTTAGTTTTACAAAGACACAGATGCAGGATAAGGCGAGCAGTATGGCTACGTATCAGCCATCAGAAAAATATTCTTCTATTGAATATCTTACCTTTTCAATCAATGACCCATTGGTACAAGAGCTTAAAACTCTTCATGAGTCCGAAAATGTACCAGAAGATTGCAGTGCTTTTGACAATATCAATCAATGTTTCGCGTACTTTGTAAAGCTCACTGATAACAACCAACAGAGAATAACAGCTGTACGTCGTTCAACTCAGTTTAAAACTTTAATAAAGAAAAGGCATAGGCTGGTTCAGTATGTTGATAATACTTTAAAGTCGTTAGAGGAAACTGTTTTCAAATTGGATAATGACTTCGATTTTATTATTCAGAATGATTTAATTCATATTCTCCGCCCTAGTGGCCTAGAGTTTACAGCTCAACTTCAGAAGGCAATTATGGATGCAGTTCCAGCCAACATTGCGAGTATTGCGAGTGAAATTGATTTCGTTAACTTTGATAGTATATCTCAGTACGCTCAAAACCACCCGAGAGCTGCAAGATATATTGCTTCCATTAAATCTCAATCAGAAGCAATAAACATTAGTCAAGATAAGCTAGAACGTTACTGCGAAAAAACTAATGTTGTCACAAATATAGTTGATGGGAAGATTAATTTAGACAGCTCGCAGATTATGGGATTTTTGGAAGTCCTAGACAGGCGTCGATACGAAATAGATCTAAAAGACGATGGAGAGTCGGAAGTTTATAGAGCGCCGAGCAGAAGCCGAGTAACTAGTTAGTTTACAAAGTCTGCGGCATTTGTAATCAATTAGCAATGCTATTCAAAATATCTGTGTGTCAATAGATCTGGATTTCTTTTATCTAATTCACCGCCGGTGATTTTATGAACCTTCACACTATCGTGTCGGAGGTTCACTATGTTCAAAAACCTATTTTTTCAAACCAAAGCACTACCAGAGCTGTCATCGCAACTGGATGCGGAAATTCCACGCTATCCGCCATTCCTGAAGGGGTTGCCAGCTGCGTCACCTGAAGATTTGCAGTCCACACAAGACGAGTTAATTGCCAAACTGCGCCAGGTACTTGGCTTTAATCAGCGTGAGTTTCAAAGGCTTATTCAGCCCTGCATTGATCATCTGGCTGCTTATGTTCATTTGTTGCCAGCTTCTGAGCATCATCATCACAGTGGTGCTGGTGGTTTATTACGTCATTCGTTGGAAGTTGCTTTCTGGGCGGCACAAGCAGCTGAAGGGATCATCTTTGTTGCCAGTGGCACACCGGTTGAGAAAAAAGAGCTAGAGCCAAGGTGGCGTGTTGCGGCGGCATTAGGCGGTTTGTTCCATGATATTGGTAAGCCCGTTTCAGACTTGTCCATCACTGACGAAGATGGACGCTATCAGTGGAACCCTTTTTTAGAAACATTATCTCAGTGGACGACAAATAACAGCATTGAACGCTATTTCATTCGCTGGCGCGACGGACGGTGCAAACGGCACGAGCAATTCTCAATTCTGGTGTTAAACCGAGTGATGACACCTGAGTTGCTCGCCTGGTTAACCCAGCCAGGCCCTGAGATTTTGCAAGCCATGCTGGAAGCAATTGGCAATACTGATCCCGAGCATGTCCTGTCTAAATTGGTTATTGAAGCTGACCAAACCAGTGTCCAGCGAGACCTGAAAGCTCAACGCATTTCCGTTGACGACAATGCCCTTGGTGTCCCAGTCGAACGCTATCTACTTGATGCCATGAGGCGATTACTTGCCGGTTCGCAGTGGCTGGTCAATCAGCGAGACGCCAGAGTCTGGTTACGAAAATCGAATCAATCAACCCATCTTTACCTGGTTTGGAAAAGCGCGGCTAAAGACATCATTGAGCTGTTGGCCAAAGACAAGATACCTGGCATCCCAAGAGATCCCGATACCCTTGCGGACATCCTCATTGAGCGAGGACTAGCCACTAAATCCGCCTCAAATGAGCGATACGAAAGCCTTGCCCCTGAAGTGCTGCTAAAAGACGGCAAGCCAATCTGGCTACCCATGCTGCATATATCTGAGGCCGATTTATTGTTCAGCTCGAATGTACCAAGTGGTGTGACTCTGTTTAACAAATCTGATTGGGAAGCAACACAGAAAACACAAGAAGAGCCACAGAGTCGCTCCAGTGAGCATTCAGACTTGCCTGAAGGGTCATCATCAATTGAACACGGCAATTCGTCTGAGTCACCATCGACAAACTCGTCCGAACAAGATGATGAACTTCGTCATGCCAGTGATGTTAATAACCCCCAGGCAAATGAAAATGCTCCAGGTGATGGATGTGAAAAGCCTAACAATTCATATGATGGCGCTATCTCAAATAACGTAAACCAGCACGATGCAGAAGCATTGAATCTGCCTGAATCTTTGGCGTGGCTCCCAGAGGCCAGCAGTGCGTTGGTTATGGTTGGTGAACAGATATTGATCCGCTATCCCGATGCCGTAAGGCCTTGGTGTGCTCCCCGAAAACTGCTTGCTGAACTCAGTCAATTAGATTGGCTTGAACTAGATCCCGCAAACCCGACACGTAAGGCCAGAACTATTACTACGAATGATGGCGTTCAGGAGCAAGGGTTGCTGCTGAAAGTATCGATTTCTAAAGGGCTTACTGCACTGATTGACCTTCCCAAACAAGACGCAGAATCAGCGGCAGCAATTCAGAACGAAGAGGCTTCACAGCGTCCGAGTCGAACTAAGATAACCAATGCCCAAGCAAAAGAGCCCGCCACAAGAGCGGAGCGTAATCAAAAGCCGATTGCGCCCAATGCGCAGTCAAGTACTGACCCCAAACACGCGCAGCGGCAAAAGATGGTTAATTTTGTGAAAGATTTGCCCATCTTACTGACCGATGGCAATTACCCAGACGTGGATCATAGTGCCGATGGTATTCGCGTCACGATTCAAACCTTACGCCAAGTCGCCAATGAGCATGGTATTCCAGCCGGGCAATTGCTTCGGGGGATCTCGGCCAGTGACCAATGCCAGTTTGATGAGGGGGAAACGGTTTTGTTTACCGCTCACGCTAAACGTTAATCCTTTTGAAATTAAGCGATTGCAAACGGTTATCTTGCGGAGCATGAATGAAAGAAAACGCATATGAGATGCCCTGGCGCACGAACTATGAAGCCATGGCAGCAGCAGGTTGGCTGGTTGGTGCCACTGGGGCAATTGCCGCAGAAATGCTGACTGAGCTACCACCTGCGCCATTTTGGTGGATGACAGGGATTTCCTCGGGCATGGCGTTGTACCGCCTGCCTGAGGCTTACCGTCTTCATAAGTTACAGAAGGGACTAAAAGGCAAACCATTGGCTTTTATGGAGCTGTCGCATTTACAAAAGGTGATGGCAAAACATCCTGATGAATTGTGGTTAGGGTATGGCTTTGAGTGGGACCAACGTCATGCTCAACGCGCTTATGAAATCCTAAAGCGGGATAAGCAAACCTTGCTTAACCAAGGTCACGGCAAGCAAATGGGCTCGACTTGGATTCATGGTGTCGAGCCCAAAGAAGAAGATGTGTACCAGCCAGTTGGTCACACTGAGGGGCATACCTTAATTGTCGGCACGACCGGTGCCGGAAAAACCCGATGCTTTGATGCGATGATCACTCAGGCCATTTTACGCAATGAAGCCGTGATTATTATTGACCCTAAGGGAGACAAGGAACTTAAGGATAATGCACAGCGAGCCTGTATTGCCGCCGGTAGTCCTGAGCGCTTTGTGTATTTTCATCCGGGGTTTCCAGAGCATTCGGTGCGGCTTAATCCCCTTAGAAACTTTAACCGAGGCACTGAAATTGCCAGCCGAATTGCGGCATTAATCCCATCTGAAACCGGTGCTGATCCATTTAAAGCCTTTGGTCAAATGGCACTGAATAACATAGTGCAAGGTCTGTTGCTTACGTCACAACGTCCTGATCTGAAAACACTGAGACGATTCTTGGAAGGTGGCCCAGAAGGCTTGGTAGTAAAAGCCGTCACGGCTTGGGGTGAGCAGGTGTATCCGAACTTTAGTGTTGAGATCAAGCGCTTTACCGAAAAGGCCAATACCTTAGCTAAACAAGCTATGGCGATGCTGCTTTTTTACTACGAACGCATTCAGCCCGTTGCCGCCAATACCGATTTAGAGGGGCTATTGAGTATGTTTGAGCATGACAGAACCCACTATTCCAAGATGGTGGCCTCATTGATGCCGGTACTCAATATGCTCACATCAAGTGAACTAGGCCCATTGTTATCACCGATTGCAAACGATGTGGATGACAGCCGGTTAATTACGGATTCTGGCCGTATTATCAACAATGCCCAAGTGGCCTATATCGGCTTGGATTCATTAACCGACGCCATGGTTGGTAGCGCCATTGGTTCGTTGCTTTTATCCGATCTCACCGCCGTGGCCGGTGACCGCTATAACTATGGTGTTGAAAATCGCCCCGTAAATATCTTCATCGATGAGGCGGCTGAAGTCGTAAACGATCCCTTCATTCAACTGCTCAACAAAGGCCGTGGCGCAAAAATGCGTTGTGTGATTGCTACTCAGACCTTTGCTGACTTTGCAGCTCGTACAGGCAGTGAAGCTAAGGCTCGCCAGGTGTTAGGTAACATCAACAACTTGATAGCCCTTCGGGTGATGGATGCCGAAACTCAGCAGTACATTACCGACAATCTGCCTAAGACTCGGTTGCAGTACATCATGCAAACTCAAGGTATGTCGTCCAACTCGGACAGCCCAGCACTGTTTACCGGCAATCATGGCGAACGCTTGATGGAGGAAGAAGGCGATATGTTTCCACCGCAGTTATTAGGCCAGCTCCCCAACCTAGAGTACATCGCCAAGCTTTCAGGTGGCCGCGTGATCAAAGGCCGCATTCCTATTTTAACCAGCTCTACACAGGCAGCATAAGGAGTCTGTATGCATCATTCTGTCTGTCTGAAAATGACAACACTTACCAGTAAAGAAATGCTCGCTCAGTGGCAGCAACATAACCCCCAGTTCAAGGAAACCTTAAGACTGCTTGAAACCGACTGGCCCCATGCTTTGGCCTCGGTGTATTGCTTGGCGGACTACTTAACGGATGCGTTCACGTTAGATGGCCATTCCATCTTTGATTTGTGTTTGTGTAATGGCTTGGGTAGTTATGAAGAAGTCAGTTGTGATGATGACAGTGTACGCCTGTGGCATTTCATTGAGGCGCTGACCTGGACTGCCGCCAGTGCTTTAACGGGAATTCGCCTGCGTGATCCTGACCATTTCGAGTGGGCCGCCGTGGATGGTGTGTATTTCTACTCCTGGATTCGTAATCGTCCAAATCGGATGGCGTATTTGGCTGAAGGACGCATCGATGTGCGTTATGTCAGTGGCCATACATCGACAAAGCGGCTTCAACAAGTGATTAAAGCCCGGATTATGACGCCAACCGTTGCAGCCATGCTGGCGCGAGTAGAAGAGGATGTTTGGCATGAGCAAGCATAAGTCGGTTTGGCTGCTGTGTCTGGCACTGATGCTGGAGATTATTGCCATTGGCGTGTTAGTGCCCGGTGATTGGACTGGCCGGGTCATTAGTAAAGAGAAGCAGATGATCCAAAATCAATTGGGCGTTCAAACAAGCTATTGGATTGGTCAAACAAGCCATCGCTGGTATCAATCATGGATTGTGGATACGCAGATGGAGCAATCTGTGCGTGATTTTTTAATCCCCACAGAAGAACAACGGCTTCGTTCTAAAGGGATGGAGAACATGGGAGGCTTTTGGTTTGTCTGGGTAGAAGACCGTATTCAAGCATTTTTTGATGTGTTGTACCAAGTGTTCACTCGATTTGCTTTGCTGATGGTCTGGTTGCCCTTTGCGCTTATTCTCATGTTACCGGCGCTGTGGGACGGCTTGATGACCTGGAAGATTAAGAAAACAACCTTTGATTTTTCGAGCCCTATCATTCACCGCTACAGCATGATTATCCTGGGCTCAGGCGTCATTTTGCTGTTTATGGGATTGTTTGCCCCGCTGGCCATTCCTCCAGTGGTGTTACCGTCGCTGATCATCGGTTTGGCATTGATGGCGGGGTTGGCGTTAAGTCACTTGCAGAAGAAGATATGAGGCCAGTTAGGCCTCATCTTGTAGAGCTAAAACCTTACGCCTACGGTATTGCCGTTCTCGTCTTCAGCTGGCAAATGATAAGTATCAATAAGGTGACCTTGAAGCCAAATATATTGCGGCATCCAAAACGAGTACTGTCGTATAAGAGCCAATACTTCTTTCAGCGGTTTGTTTGCGTAAGGTTCGGCAAGACGGAAGTACATGAATGAGCAATAATCTCGAAAGTACTCCTGAAGCTCTGAATCCGATAGTGTTTCTTTTAGCGGCCTGTTTTGTTCGTCGTCCTCGTCAGGGGAATTGACATAAATTTCAAATAGCTGCTTTTCAGTGAGCATCTCCAAGAAATGGTCTTCAATTAAGATCCCATCACTGGTATCGACATCCATACCATCTTTGACATCAAAAGCCATGATACATCCTGAAGATAATGCCACTTCTGATGGTTTCAGTGCGTCATTAGCTTGTACAACCTGATGCCAATGATTAAAACCAGCAGATACTGCAATTTCATCGAGTGCTTGAGTGTGTGTAATGGATTTTTCACGTTTAAGCTTTCGTGCTTTTTGCTTTAAACGTTCAACCGTGTCAGAGGAAATGATTTTAATAATTTGCATTGAGTTTCTCCTATTAGCGAATACGGTGCCCACTGCCGAGGTCGCAGAAAAAACCTAAGCAAAAATAAATTTGATATGCATGTCGTCCCGTCCGGGTTTGCTAAAGTGGGCAGCTGGTCTCGACACGACCAATATCCCCATCATATCAACCGCATCAAAAAGATCAATTGTTAGTATTGTCTGAGTAGAACCCTCAAAACCTTCAAGAATTCGGCATCTAGCTGACCACTGAACCTGCCAATCCCAAGGCATCCTTCACTTCTCAATTCAAACAACGAGGAGTGACTATGGAACCTGTGAGTATTCCGTCCTATATCGATGACCCGCCGCACTTCCTGCTTTGGAGTGCCGACGAGATGGCTCCCATTCTGTTGGGGCTAGTGATCGGCATTTTTACCGGTAATGCCTTGGTTTTATGCCTGTTGGGGTTGGTGACAACCAAGCTCTATCGGCGTTTTCGTGATGGTCGCCCGGATGGTTTTATTCTTCACGCCATCTACTGGGCCGGACTGTTGCCAACCAAAGCCAAGACGATCCCTAACCCATTTATCAGGAGCTATCTGCCGTGAAGTTCGACGTGTTTTTAAAATCATGGCAAGGCACGCAATTAGAGAACCGATGGCAACGGTTTCTGATTGCGGTGCTGGTGCTATCTAACTTGCTGCTTGCGGTAGCGGCATTTTCTCGCAATACCGTGGTAGCCATTCAACCGCCAACCTTGTCTGAAACGGCTGAAGTGTCACGAAACCAAGCCACTCAACCTTACCTTGAATCCTGGGGACTCTACCTGGCAGAGCTTATGGGTAACGTGACGCCGGGCAATGTGTCCTTTATCCGGGTTGCTATCGAGCCGCTGCTTTCTCCAGCGGTGTACCAGCAAGTGGTCGATGCACTGGAAATTCAGGCAAGACAAATCCGGGAAGACCGAGTCACGCTCAAATTCCAACCCAGACAAGTGGAGTATGAGTATGAAACCGGCCATGTCTTTGTGACCGGTTATTCCTTGGTCTCTGGACCATCTGGAGATGAACAGCGCCAAACTCGCACCTATGAGTTTGACATCGATATTGAGCAATACCGTCCAAAACTTAGCTGGATGGATACGTATGAGGGGCAAGCTAGAACGAAGCGCGTTCGTGAAAAGTTGACCCAAGAGCAAAACCGGAGGGTGAATGATGCGAACCAAAATTAGTCGATGGATGACACCAAGTTTAATCGCAATCAGCTTGAGTGGCGTTCTGTTATCACAAGCGTCGTATGCAGACGTGGAATTGCCGATTGTGCCAGCTAGTGTGATGAAGCAGTCTGCTACTGCAAATCCACCGGTTCAAAGCAATTCGGTTGCAGCGGATACGCCAACAACGCTACTGATGACACCGGGGGTTAATGAACTGATCCCTGTAGCACTTGGTCATCTGAATCGAATTGTGACGCCGTTTGAATCGCCTCAGGTGAGAACAACCAGTGATGCTCAGACGCAAATCAAGGGGAATGTTGTATATGTAGCCACGGACAAAGAATCACCGGTTTCACTTTACATCACTCCGCCTGGTCAGGAAGCGCCCGCATTATCTGTCACCTTAGTGCCTCGTCGTATTCCACCGCGTGAAATTACCTTAGCTATTGATGGTCAGCAGTGGCCTATTAAGGGCGTCGTGAACCGCAAAGCCGCCACTTGGGAAACAGCTCAGCCATACGTTGATAACCTACGAGACTTACTCAGACGCCTTGCATTAAATGAGTTGCCACAAGGCTATGACATCCGTTTGGCTGTCCAAACTGACATAAGCCCTAAATGTTTTCAGCCAGGCTTAAAGTTTGGTTTTAAGCAGGGGCAAATTGTGACGGGACATTACTTCACCGTCTATGTAGGACTGGTTGAAAGCTTTGCCGATGAGCCGATAGAAGCCAGTGAAATAGCCTGTCATGCACCAGATATAGTGGCAAGCGCTTACTGGCCTCGCAATATCTTGTTACCGGGTGAAAAGACTGAGTTGTATGTGGTTGTTCGCAATCATCGTGAAGAAGCGGTAGAAAGTCAGCGACCTTCGCTTCTTGTGGGAGGTGAATAACGATGAAAGCACAATGGGAACAAATGAGCCCGAACATGAAGCGGGGCCTATCGGTTGCCGGTATTGCTGGTGGTCTCATCCTGATGGTGATGGTGTTTTCACCTAATCCTGACGATGGCTCAAGCAGTCGGAACCGACAGGAAACGATCCGGCACATTCTTACGGATACCAATACTCGTGATGTTGGGGTCGATAGTTTGGCTGCGAACGTAAAACTACTCAGTGAGCGCAATGAACAGTTACGTCGTGAAGTTGAGCGCTTGCGTCGTGACGTCGATTCAGGACGGCTAAGCCCAGGTTCGCCTTCTATACCCAGTGAGGTCAATGCGGAGTTGGCTCGGCTTAGAGCGGAACTTGATGATGTTCGCGCTGGGGGAGATTCAGTAGTTGAAGGCACAAATAGCCGTTTTGAAGTGTCTTTATCTGCCATGGAATTGCCTAATGAAGAAAGGCCACTGCCGTCTAACCCAGACGACTATTTTGCCAATGCGCCGCTGCCTGATCCGCTCTATCAGCAGCCAGCCAATGGCCAAGGTACACGAGCTCGGGATGTTCCATTGCCGCCAATCACGATTCGTATGATTGAACCTGAAGTGGTTGCTGAACCAGAGGTTGTTGTGCAAGAAGCGCCGCCTTTGTACCTACCGGCAGGCAGCATCATCTCAGGTACTTTGATCACGGGTTTGGATGCACCTACTCACGAGTCCGCAAGACGCGAACCTTTTCCTGCATTGCTGAGAATTCAAAAGGAAGCCATTTTACCCAACCGATTTAGAGCGGATATCAAAGAGTGTTTCTTGATCGCCGCAGGTTACGGTGATTTGAGCTCTGAGCGTGCTTATTTGCGAGGCGAGACCATTTCATGTGTGAGAGAAGATGGTGGCGTCATTGAAACGCGACTGGATTCTTATGCTGTGGGTGAAGACGGCAAAGCCGGTATTCGTGGCCGATTAGTGTCGAAACAAGGCCAGCTGGTGGCCAAATCAATGATGGCCGGATTCCTTCAGGGGTTGGCTGGTGCATTTGATGTAAATCCTGTTCCGACGATTCAGACGGGTAATGCCGGTGATACTCAGCTGTACCAACAAGTCATGAGCCAAGAAGCATTACAAGGCGCTGCGATTAAAGGCACCGGTAAAGCATTGGATAGAGTGGCCAAGTTCTATTTGGACATGGCTGAAAATATGTTCCCAGTCATAGAAGTAGACGCTGCGAGGAAAATTGAAGTCATAGTCACTCGTGGTGCCTCGTTGTCGTTGGCTACTTCGCAAGGGGGAGGTGCAAGAAGATGAAAAAATCCTGCATGTTGCTAACCGATCGAAGTCCGTTTCAGACAATAAGATGTGTATCCAGAGGAGAGTTAACCATGACGACATCAATGCAGAACAACCCAAAGCACCAGTCAAAACAGTGGTCTAAAGCTGGATTACTTTTATTGGCAGTCGGCTCAACCTTATTGTCTGGCTGTAGTTCATTGGGTCTTGGGAGTAGTGAATATGGATGCCCAGGTATGCCTGACGGTGTGCGCTGTTTATCCGCGCGTGAAGTCTATGAGCTTACCAGTAATGGCGCTGCACCCAAGACGATTGATGCTGTGGCGACTCGAATTGGTTCTCCCTCTGGGTATTCACAATCTGATTTAGAAACAGGACTGTTGAGCCATCCAGCATTACCTGAGACGCAGCAATCTGCACCTATTCGCATTCCTTCAAGGGTGATGCGAATTTGGATTGCGCCTTGGGAGGATGACCGTGGAGATCTGAATTTATCCAGCTACGTGTTTACCGAAATTGAACCGCGCCGGTGGGATATTGGGGTGTCCGCACCTCGAACGGTTTCGCCAGTGCTACGTCCACTTCAGACTCAAAGCGATTCAGCCTCAGCGGGAGCTGATGGTAAGCGCGATAACTTGAGTATCTACGGAGAAACTAACGAATGACAAATGCAGTTCGCAGCATTCAGACTCAGCGCCTAATGACCATTGGTGCGCTTGGTTTGATGGCGTTAATGATTTCGGAGCCCTCATTTGCGGGCACCGGTGGTGATGCTTTCACTGATGTGTGGGATACCCTAAAAGATTGGACCCAAGGTACTTTGGGACGGATCGTAGCGGGAGCCATGGTTCTGGTGGGTATTGTGGGCGGTATCGCTCGCCAAAGCTTGATGGCTTTTGCCTTGGGCATTGGTGGCGGTATGGGTCTCTACAACACACCAACAGTCGTTGAAAGTGTTATGTCTGCAACCTTACCTGTTGTTGCCAGCACTCAAGAAGTCATTGGCACAACAGTTCCAGCAATCAGCGCCGTTTTACTGGGCACCTGAATGTGAACCACAGTAGGCAGTTCACTTAAGGTAATCAAACTAGGTCTACACAACATCGGGTTATTGGTGATGTTGTGTAGACCTTTTCATTTCAACAACGCCGCATTAGCGGGCTTGGTTTACAGTATTTGGTATATTAATACCTAAAGTGTTAAAATCACTGTCACAATAAACTATATGGTTTATACTGTTCTTGATATTCATACTTTGGGTGTTAAAATGTCATCTAAGATAAACTGGCTTGTTGCTCATACTTCTCCTGGTGCGCTAGTACTTCAGCAATGGCTGACTGAAAACGGTGTGAGCTATTCCTTGGCTCAAAAGTACGCGCAGAACGGTTGGCTAAAGAAGCTATGTTCTGGCGTGTATTATCGTCCAGATGCGCAGGGCGATATAAAGCCAACTTGGGTTGATGCCATTCAAGCATTAGATGTGCAATTGGGCGTTTCAGTTCATTTGGCTGGATTGAGCAGCTTAACTCACCAAGGACTGAGTCACTATTTACAGCTGAACAAAGAGCAAGTTTGGATTTGCGTTAAAAATAAGTCGTCCTTACCAAAATGGTTTCGTGAATTCCCTTATCAGAATTGGTTTTACTGTGGAAATCATAAGCTTGAAGTGAATCCCGAGAAAGATTTGAAAAGGATCACGGTTAAAGAGAAAGAACTCACTGTCAGCTGTGCAGAACTTGCTGCCTATGAAGTGGTAGACGCTATTGGGAAGCTGATTTCATTTGAGCATGTCGCAGAATTATTTCAGGGTTTAGTCAATCTTAGCCCTAGAAAAGTACAAGATATTCTTGAGCGAAGCAGCTCTGTTCAGGCAAACCGAATATTTCTATTTCTGGGTCGATACTACGATCACCAGTGGGTCAATCGCATAGATGAAACAAGAATTAAATTGGGTGCAGGAAAGCGGCAGGTTGTCGAAAAAGGACGTTTTGATGAGCGATATCAAATCACAGTGCCAGAGATATTAAGCGTCAAAAAAGGTGAACAACATAATGGATAAAGATAGCCCATATTACAAACAGGTTTCCTTGCTCATAAGAATGCTTCCTGTGGTAGCAACAGAGACGGTTTTTGCACTTAAAGGTGGCACCGCTATTAATTTATTTGTGAGAGATTTTCCTCGGCTATCTGTAGATATTGATCTTGCTTATCTTCCACTTGAACCAAGAGATGAGGCTTTGATTAATGTCAGGGCTGCATTGCAGCGCATTACAGACAGAATCAATACTCAACCAGATATCAGAGCGGCATTTCAGGATAATAAAGCTGATGAACTGAGAATCGTTGTATCAAGTCCGGTTGCGACGATCAAAATTGAAGTGTCGCCCGTCGCCAGAGGTACACTGCATAGTGCAGAAATAATGCCAGTTCAAGAGTCTGTTGAAGACGAGTTTGGTTATGCTGAGATTCAGGTAGTCAGTCTTCCCGATCTGTATGGTGGGAAATTGTGTGCTGCAATGGATCGCCAACATCCTCGCGACTTATTTGATGTGCGTATGTTACTTGGCAGTGAAGGGATTTCGAGAGAGATTTTGGTGGGTTTTTTAACCTATACATTAAGTCACCCTCGGCCTATTAATGAAGTCATGTCGCCAAACTGGCAGCCTCTGAATGAGAAATTTCAGGCAGAATTTGACGGAATGACTTTTGAAAAAGTTGAATGCGAAGACTTAGCCTCTGTTAGGCCCATGATGTTAATTGAACTGCAAAAACATTTCACAGAAAGAGATCATGCTTTCCTTATGTCATTCAAAAGAGGGCAACCTGACTGGGCTTTGTTTGACTATCCTAATGCAGCGGACTTGCCAGCGATTCGTTGGAAGTTGCAGAACATTAACAAATTGGCAAAGAATCAAACAAAACATCAAGAGCAATTAGATAAATTGAAGCAAGTGCTTGATGATTGGCTTGTTAACGCAAACGCCGAGTAATTCGTTTATAACAAACCTCAACGAGCTATAAGCCCCCTAGTTAGATTGCGATTTCTTCAATCTATCTAACCGAGTCCACATAGGACAACTGCATAGACTGGAGCCTCGATTTACATTAACGAGGACTCCTCATGCGAAAACTATCTCCAATCATTCTGGCGCTTGCGCTGTCTCCTTTGGTTCAAGCTGAACCTGTGTCTGAAGTGTCGCCCGTTGGCAAAATTGACGGCATGGTTTCTTTACCTGTCACGGGTATGAAAGCGGTCGAAAGCAATGGCCGCATTGTTTTCATGTCAGACAGTGGCCGGTTCGTCATTGATGGCACGCTCTATGATGCCTGGTCCAAAAAGCCGCTTACCAGCCTTGAAGAAATTCGTGAAGCGGGGAACACGCTGGACTTAAGTCGTCTTGGCTTAAAAATGGATGATTTGAACCCACTGACGCTGGGCGAAGGCAAAAAGAAAGTGGTGGTCTTTGTTGACCCCCGGTGCCCGCATTGCCATGAGCTTTTGAAACAAGCCTTACCGTTAACCAAAGAATACACCTTCCAAATACTCCCTGTACCAGTGCTTGGTCCTGATTCAGAGCGTCAGGTTCGCCAGCTTGGCTGTGCGCGTGACAAGAAAGCGGCCACCGATGCATTGCTCAATGGCCGGATTGGTAACCTAGAACAGGATGATGCCTGCAACTTAGAGCCAATGCAGCGTACCTTGGTGACGGCTCAAATCCTGGGCATTCAAGGTGTGCCTTTCATCGTCGCCAATGATGGTCGCATCAGTCGAGGCCGTCCTTATGATCTTTCTGCTTGGTTGGAGGGGCGTTAATGAAAGCCTCTCTGTATTCAGGGCAACGCGCTTCAGAGCTCTTGCCAGTATTGGCCTATTCAGACGATGAGCAACTGTTTTTCATGGAAGACCAGAGTGTTGGCTTTGGTTTTCTATGTGACCCATTGCCGGGTGGTGATGAGTCTGTTGCAGACAGGGTTAATGTTCTTCTCAACAACGACTGGCCAAAAGACACTTTGCTGCAATTTGGCCTGTACGCCTCGCCTGATATTCAAACCGACCTTCAGCGCATGATGGGCTTACGGCATCGTCAATCCGATCCATTACTCAGGGCGTCGATACGCAAACGTGCGGATTTTCTCGATGGGGGCACGGTTCAACCGATAGAAGAATCGACCCAGACTCAGGTTCGCAACTTTCAACTGATCGTCACCTGCAAATTGCCTTTGGAAAGTCCTATACCGACGGAGCGTGAGTTGAGTCGAGCATCCGCGCTTCGGGCTTCTTTCTCGCAAGCGCTGGCAACGGTTGGTTTTCGCGTCACTGAGATGACTGACCGAAACTGGCTCGCGGCAATAAGTGCTCAGCTTAACTGGGGAAAAGATGCTTCCTGGCGCAATCCATCACCAATCCGCAGTGAGGCAGATAAACCACTTCGGGAGCAAGTGTTGGATTATGACCGAGCTATCAAGGTGGATAGCCAAGGTCTGATGCTGGGCGATTACCGAGTTAAAACCTTATCGTTTAAACGCTTGCCTGAGCGGATCTGGTTTGGTCATGCCGCAAGTTTTGCGGGCGATATGATGACGGGCAGTCGCGGTTTACGCGGCAGCTTTTTGCTAAATGTCACCATTCACTTTCCCTCAGCTGAGGCGATGCGATCTCGTTTAGAGACGAAGCGTCAGTGGGCGGTCAATCAGGCCTATGGCCCGATGCTCAAGTTTGTGCCGGTGCTTGCAGCCAAGAAAAAGGGATTTGATGTTCTTTTTGAAGCTTTGCAAGAAGGTGATCGTCCTATTCGGGCCAATATGACTTTGACGCTGTTTTCACCAACGGAAGAAGCGTCCATCAGCTCTGTTTCAAATGCTCGAACTTATTTCAAAGAACTCGGATTTGAGCTGATGGAAGACAAGTACTTCTGTTTACCCATTTTCCTGAATGCCTTGCCATTTGGTGCTGACCGCCAAGCGATGAACGACTTGTTTCGATTCAAGACCATGGCGACACGGCATGTGATCCCTCTGTTGCCTTTGTTTGCGGATTGGAAAGGCACTGGCACGCCGGTGATTAACTTTGTTTCCCGTAATGGCCAGATCATGAGTGTGTCCCTTTATGACTCGGGCAGTAATTACAATTGTTGCATCGCGGCGCAATCGGGATCGGGTAAGTCATTCCTGGTGAACGAAATCATCTCCTCCTACTTATCTGAAGGCGGGCAATGCTGGGTGATTGATGTTGGCCGCTCTTATGAAAAGCTGTGTGAAGTCTATGACGGTGAGTTCTTACAGTTCGGGCGAGACAGTGGCATTTGCTTAAATCCGTTTGAAATCGTTGAGGACTATGACGAAGAAGCGGATGTGTTGGTTGGGTTATTGGCCGCAATGGCCGCACCTACGCAGTCATTAACCGATTTTCAGATGGCCAACCTAAAGCGTCAGACCCGTGAACTGTGGGAGAAAAAAGGTCGTGCCATGTTGGTTGATGATGTGGCAGAGGCTTTGAAAAATCACGATGACCGTCGTGTGCAAGACGTGGGTGAGCAGCTCTATCCGTTTACGACACAGGGCGAATATGGCCGCTTCTTTAATGGCCACAACAATATTCGCTTCAAAAACCGTTTCACCGTTCTGGAGTTAGAAGAACTCAAGGGGCGTAAGCACCTGCAACAAGTGGTGTTGCTTCAGCTTATCTACCAAATCCAACAAGAGATGTACTTAGGTGAGCGGGATCGTCGCAAGATTGTGTTTATCGACGAAGCGTGGGATCTGCTGACTCAAGGTGATGTCGGTAAGTTTATCGAGACGGGTTACCGTCGATTTCGAAAATATGGCGGCAGTGCTGTAACGGTAACGCAGTCGGTCAACGATTTGTATGACAGCCCTACAGGTAAAGCCATCGCTGAAAACTCGGCCAATATGTACCTGCTTGGCCAAAAAGCTGAAACCATCAACGCACTCAAAAAAGAAGGTCGCTTGCCACTAGGTGAAGGCGGCTACGAATACCTGAAAACCGTTCATACCGTCACGGGTGTCTATTCCGAAATTTTCTTTATTACCGAAATGGGCACCGGGATTGGCCGCCTTATCGTCGATCCGTTTCACAAGCTGTTGTACTCGTCCCGTGCAGAAGATGTAAACGCGATTAAGCAGTTAACGCGCAAAGGCCTTTCTGTTGCTGATGCCATCTCTCAGTTGTTGAAGGAGCGAGGCTATGAATAAGACCACGCTTTGGCCATTTATGGCCTCTATTACTTTGTCTATTGCTGGTAGCGGTTTAATGACCAGCTGGCTTTTAATGAAAACACTCGAACCCATCCACAGCCAGTTGGCGTTAAGTACGCCCATTGCAGTCGTGGATTTTGGGGAGGCGGTGTTGTCACTGGGCCCCAATGCCAGCGAACAAGACATCGAATCCAGGTTGCTTCAGACCAATCAGCAAATTGAAAAGTTAAAAGCAGCCGGTTTCATCGTGCTGGATGCCCAAGCGGTGGTGGGTGCTGATGATTCCGTATTTGTGCCAGTAGGCTCAAAGGAGGTGTCTCATGAAGATACTCCGTAAAAGAATGCCTTGGCGGCCATATCTCATCCGGTTGACTGTTCTTGCGTTAATCATGGCCTTGGTAGGCACCTACGCCATGATGCGCTACCGAATAGGTATTGATACCCAGCAAGAGCGCTGCCTGCCTGATACCACGGTGTATCTGATTGACCTATGGAATAAAGAGCCCGTTAAGGATGGTTTGTATGCCTTCCACTCAAAAGGACTCGCTCCGTTATATAAAGACGGTACTCGTATGCTGAAACGCCTAACAGGGATGCCTGGGGATGAAGTCAAGGTGACGCCTGAGCATGTGCTGGTGAACGGTGCTGAAGTCTCTACCGGCATGGCATTAGCCCAGCGTCTTGGTGTGGCGGAAACAGAATTTAGCCGCTCATTGACGCTGCAAGAAAACGAATATTGGTTTTCCGGTGAGGCTGCAACGAGTTTTGACTCCCGCTATTGGAATGCCGTTAAGCGCGAGCAGATTGTTGGTCGCGCTTGGCCGCTTTGGTAGGAGGTGGATGATGAGAAGACTATGCCTCTTATTTTTGTTGGTTGCTCCATTGGCTTGGGTTCAAGTTTCCTGGGCACAAGAGCCTTATCCGTTGTCTGATGAGGACAAAAAGATCGTTGAAATGAGCCGCAGCATTTTACAAAGTGCTGTGGATGGTTCATCTGAATTTATCGAGCCTTTTTCACCGATTGAACAACCTGCGTCGCTCAAACACAGCGATGAATGGTTGATATTTGCGTCGTCCTCACTGGGGGATTCCTCACTGAAGCAGCTATTTAAAGAGGCCAGTGCTACCGGCGCTATTGTGTTGTTTCGGGGAATTCCTGAAGGAAAGACCTTGGGGGCGGCTATCCGTGATTGGCATACGCTGATGGTGGGACTTGATCCTGTTCCTCAGGTTCGAATCGATCCGAAAGCCTTTGTGCACTGGCGGGTGACTAGCGTGCCTGCCATTTTCCGCATAGAAGATGACAAGGTGACTGCAAGTGCACTGGGGGTTTACAGCAAGGACTGGTTGCAACGTCAAATTGAAACAGGCAATACCGGATCATTGGGTCAACGCGGTCCTATTCATTCGATTTTAGAACCGGATTTGATGCAAGTGGCGACGCAGCGTTTACAGTCGCTTGACCTGGGCGCATTAAAGAAAAAAGCCATTGAACGTTTCTGGTCTCGCCAAACATTTACTGACTTACCCAAAGCCACGCAGTATCGGATAAGAACGGTTGATCCAACCATCGTCATGCAGCGGCCACTATTGGATGCCAATGGCCGAACATTGATCCCAGCAGGAACGCGTATTAACCCGCTAAAAGCCTTGCCATTTACTCAGCAGCTTGTGGTGTTTAATGCGTCGAACGCTGAAGAAGTGGACGCAGTTGCGCATTGGCTTGAGGGCCAAGATAGGACACTGCGCCGCATTACGCTTATCACCACGCAGCTCGACCGTGCACAAGGCTGGAATCGCCTCAATGCGCTCGAAAAGACATTGAATAGTCCGGTTTACCTTCTCAATGCCTCGCTAAAGCAGCGCTTTGATCTGCAAGTCACCCCATCGTTTGTTCAAGCAAAGGGACTCGCGTTTGAAATAGAAGAAATTCCAGCAAAGGAGCTTGTTCATGAAAAAGCTCAATAATACGTATCGTCTGTTGTGGACTCTCGTTGTCATGTTTGTCCTAAGCGCATCTATTCCTGCAAAAGCCGAACTGACCTGCCCAGACGCGGGGTTATTGTCCGGCAAGTTGCTGACGGATGTTTGCTGGTCATGCATTTTTCCTATCCGGGTTGCCGGTCTTCCTCTTGGCTCTGGCAATGTCCCAAGCGGCGCATCAAACAAGTCATTTTGCTTATGTGAAGATAACTTAGGTGTGCCAAGGCCAGGTATTGTTACCAGCATGTGGGAGCCAGCGCGTTTGATTGAACTGGTCAGAACGCCAGGTTGTTCGCCTTCCCTGGGAGGGATTCGCTTACCGTTAGGTGATAGGCGACTGCAAGGTGGTCATGGTGAGGGTGAATACGATACCGGTGATCTCGCTTTCTACCATTACCATTATTACGCCTTTCCGCTTTTGGTCATGCTCGATTTGTTCATGGATGGCAATTGCAATGCCGATGGTTACATGGACTTTGACTTGATGTATTTGTCGGAATTGGACCCGACATGGCTGAACGATGAACTGGCCTTTTTTACTCAGCCTGAAGCGGCTGCCGTTGCCAATCCATTAGCTATCTCTGCTTGTACCGCTGACGCTGCCTCATCAACGCTTGGTAAACCCATCGACCAGTTGTTTTGGTGTGCTGGCAGTTGGGGACATCTCTATCCGTTATCTGGCCACACCTTAGCCTTTGGTTCATTAGCAGAAAACACCAGTCATTTAGCGGCGCGTGCAATCGCGGCTCAACACAGGCGTGGTCTTGCAAGACGAACAATGGGGAACAGTGCGCTATGCCGTCCTGTTATCGAACCCATGCTGCCGAAATCTCAATACAAGATGAGTATGTTCTTCCCAGTACCGGAAACTGAAAGTGCGCATGTCATTGGTGAAAGCACCATGAAATGGGGAGAGTGGCGAACGATCCCCGGTGCCGGAGAAGATGCGCTCTACATTTTGTGGCGCTGGCAAGACTGCTGTAACTCGGGAGGTTAGCTATGAAACCAACATTTTTTACCCGAGTGTTAGCGGGTATTTTATCTATCACTATGGCGTGCTTGCCCTTACATGGTGTGGCCGCTGATGTGCAGCGCCAATCCGGCCTAAGCGGACAACAAGAAGGTAAGCAATTGCTGCAAAACTGGACGATGCCCGCACTCAATGGCAATACATTGTCGGTGCCGAATGGCAGTGGTAATGAGTCCATTAACCTGCAAGAGCTTTTCCCTGGTATGGATCAAGGCTCATTGGATGTCTTAACGGGCGTTTATGGCTCTGATGCCAGCATGAATCAATTGGGGACACAGCGCCAAGAGAGCATGGCATCCGAAAGTGGCGCTACGGGTGAAGCATTTCGTTCGCTACAGCAAATCAAAGACAGGTCTCGGCCAAATATGGTCAATGATCCGCTTTGGGCATTAACTGATGCGGTTCAAACTGACCCAAATCTATTAACGCAAAGCTTCCCCGGCTGTGAGTCTCAAGGTGAAGGCAGCCCAAACTACCAGCAATGTGACAGGCTCAATACAGCGGTTAACAGCTGCACTATTACTCACGATTACACGGCAGGCATTATTGAGCATGTTTCAGGGCCGATGAACCTTCGCTCTTGTGGTGAGGGTTGTCTTGAGGTTTGGATAGGGCGAATTGGTGACAACTACTGGAGTGGCCGTTGTAAAGTATTTGAACAGGCCATCACACTCAAAGTCGTGAATCCCGATGCGATTACCTCTGCCGTTCTTGAGTACGCAAAATGGGATGACTACATGCAAGTGTGGCTTGGCGATCAGAAAGTCTGGTCTGGGCCGAACAATAACTTTCCACCAGAAACGGCAGGTCGCTGCGAGCTCAGTACCAGTTGGGAGCGCAATCCAAATACCGACTTAACCGCTAAGCTAAAAGCGGTAGAGCCAGGTTTAGACGTGCCGGTAAAAATTCGCGTATCGGTTACAGGTAGTGGTGAGGGGTATGCTCGCATCAAGGTGCGCTTTGATCCAACCAAGGTGGTGATGAATGATAGTTGGTCGCCACAATCCTGTATCGAACAAGCAGCGGATATCCCGACGAAGTTTTCAGACTACAGCATTCAATGCACGGATCAGCCGTCTTCAACCAACGGATGTACGGTGGTCAATGGTGTTTCAGTTTGTGAATCCTATTTTGCCCCAAGCCCAGTGGCTGGCATATCGCCTTTGTGTCGGCGTGTACAAGTTAGTGTGGATGATGAAAGCTATAAGGGGATTGAAAATCAGGCCTGCCAAGTGCTTGAAGCGAATCCTTCCTGTGGATTCATGTCGTCAGAATGTGCCGAAACCAATGATAAAGGTGAATGCATTCGTTTTACCGATACCTATGACTGTGGATTGCAAACCAGCGATCCAAAGTGTGTGGTATCCAACCTTATGCCAAGTAGTTTTGAGGCCTGTGAGCCTACTCAGACGATTACGCCATTTACGGAAACCAAGCATGTACCGGATTACCAGGTGTGCGAGAAGATCAGTACGCTTACTCAGTGTCAGTTAGAGCGACGTGTATCCGCTGAAACCCATCAACAAAGCTGGTCCATTGAGCGCGGTTGCTTTAGCTCCGAAACGCTCAGTTTTGTTCCACAGCACAGCAGTACTATGCAAACTGGAAACGCGACGCTGAGGATTTTTGATAATCAAAATACTGAGATACAAATCACCGAGTCGCCATCGAAGGCAAATGGTTGGAAAACGACACTCTCATTGACGGGCAACAAGGAGACGGTGACTGAGACGAAACCGTCCATTAAGTACCCTGAAATGACCTGTCCAAAAGGAACCTTGGTTGGCTCATTGTGCAAGGTCGTTAATGGGTCGATTATTTCGTGGCATGAACCTCAGGAAGTCACTCGTTCCAGATGTGAATCCGGCTGGAATAAAGTCGATTTCGACACTTGCAGCCGAGAAGTCCAGAAGTGTTTGGTTCCTGCGAAACTGAGCGCTTCATTGACCTTCTCCGGCAAGTACTTAGAACAGGACATTGTTCATCAATCAAGTGATCCCGGCATAGACCAATGCTTGATGCAAACGGATCAGTTCACTGCGGTGCAGTGGCAGTGTTTGGATACGGGTACAAAACGAATCGACGGATTAATGGTTGGTAGTGGCGAGTTGGCCAATCTTGGAAGTCTTTATCCGGCTGTTGTTTCGTCTCCTGCTCATTTAACCAGTCGCGGCAGTTCTGATGGACTGGGGCTCTCATGCTGGAGGGCAAGAGCGACCTACAATGCTTCGACTGCTCATCCAGAGTTCAACATGGGCAGCTCAGATAGCTGGGTAGATGCCAATGGTAATACGCAAACCATCGTCAATAACGGACAAAACACGACCACCAATACGTGTGCCGCGCTAGAGCAAAACCCGGCCTGCCAGTATGTCAGAACCGAATGCACTGAAGGCGGAGCTGGTCATGAAGGCTTCTGTTATATCCAAAGTTTGGTGTATGACTGCGGACAAAGCGTTGAAGTGCAAAATGCACGAATGGAAACTCAATACAACTGTGAGGGGCCAGTTCGCTGCATGGGCACAGATTGTTTAGAGCCAGAGTCAATCAAGCAGGCTAACTTTGCAGAAGCCGCAGCGATGCTTAATGCGGCGCAGTTTATGACCAATGATATGTCATGCACGGGCGCTGATGGCCAAGACAACGTCGAGTGTACGGTCTTTAAAGGTAATGCTGGCCAGTGCAAAAAAGCCGTTGGCGGTATAGTGGATTGCTGTGAAAAGCCAAGTGGCGTGTCGTTATCGGACTACATCACGATGATAGTGGCGGTTAACAAGCTTGATACGGCAGTCATGGCTATGAATCCGTCTTCGGCAATCTATGGTTCGTGGAATACGCTTAGAGAGCCGATCACGAGTACCTGGAGTGCGGTCAAAGAGCCCTTTGTGTCTGCATGGGACTCTTTAGTGGGGGCTGGGCCATCAACGGCTGCTGGCGCGGGAGCGGAGCAAGCTGCGACTGGCTTTATGCAGGTGTTGACCAACAAAACGGCTGAATGGGTAGGTACGACCTTTGGTTCGGGGGCACAATCGGCACTGTTTAGTAACGTTGGTGGCGCAGTTGGAGCCGATGGTGTCGTTTCGGGTGGTAACTTTGCCCTGGGGGGCGCTGCGGGCGCGGTTCTGAGTACGGTTATGACGGCCTACATGATTTATTCAGTCACTATGATCCTCATTCAGCTTATCTGGAAATGTGAGCAGAGCGAGTTTGAAATGAACGCCAAGCGGGTATTGAAGAGTTGCCACTATGTAGGCTCTTACTGCAAGTCTAAGTTCTTAGGTGCCTGTGTTGAAAAACGGCAGTCATATTGCTGTTTTACTTCGCCACTTTCACGGATCATTCAAGAACAAGTACGCCCTCAATTGGGCCTTGGTTGGGGCAGTGCCAAGTCACCAAACTGTGAAGGTTTGACCGCGAGTCAGTTAAACCAGGTAGATTGGAGCCAAGTCAATCTCGATGAATGGATAGGTATCTTGTCGATAACAGGCAACCTACCCGAAGTACCGTCACTGGATCTGGAACGACTCACAGGCTCAGGAAGTACGCTAAACGTTGATGGAAATCGTCAGAGTGCCGCAGATAGAGCCATTGAACGGCTAAACGGAATGGATGCCCAGAAACTTCGCCAGGAGGCAACGGAAGAAGTCTCGGGGAACAATTAGAATAAATTGCTCCGTTAGCCCCGTTTTGCAGGACTAATGGAGCAGAAAAAATAATCAATATGCATTTATGTAACTGCGACAAATTTGCAAAAATGTGTTTGTAGTAGTTTCGATAAATAGAGTTGGACATCGGACAGATAGCTATGAGCGAGGAACTGACGTGGCCAACCAAAATCGACCAACCCAGCTAAGCCACTTTTCTCAATATCTTCATTTTTAATTCATACATATTTGGGCTTGGATACCTCAAATATGTATGCAAACGTTCTGTATTGTAAAATGTCATGCTAAGCTCGAAAGCACGATTGAACACCTTGGTGTCGAGATTGAAGATGTACTAAGGATTTCAGATAGTTGTGACGGATGATTCAATGCCAACGGCTTAAGTTGTAAATATTCATGGCAGACGTTTGTGTCCCCAACGCTATATCTTTCACACAAATATGAGAAGTGTATTTATGACTATTCAGCAAATTAAAGTTGGCAGTGTTCCTGATATTATTGAGCTAACACCAAACTCCAATGAGCAAAGTGATTCTTATCCTTTTATCCTATCAACGAATACTTCATGGGGAGAACAGGGTTCTAAAATATCAATAGAGAAATTACGCCAAAATATTGAGCCTTGGTTAACAGCACTTTTTCAATCCGAACATTTAAATCTATTGATCGGTGCGGGTTTAAGTACGTCTATTCAAATGTCGGCTACAGGCGTGCCACCCGTTGGAATGGGGTGGATCAGTGATCTAGCGGTCTGTCAAAGCGAAATAAATGAATTCGCTACAAAAGCTGCCAAATCGGCTGGTCGCGCACAAGGAAATATAGAAGATCAAATTAGAGCTATTAATGAACTTATCAAAGGTCTTGAAATTTTAACAGTGTTGGATAGCCCGCAACCTGAAAACCCCCCGGCTCCATATGCAGCCTATAGAGACCTAAAAGCTGATTTAGCTGCAATTAAGGGGGAATTGTCTCGATGTCTAGGTGAGTTTTCAAAATCTGTCAGTACAGGAGAACACTTAATTAAAAGTGCTGAAAAAAAACGAAAAGAGGAAACTTTCAATTATCTTGTGAGTTTCTTAATGAGCTTTGCAAGTAGAACCGCTACACGCGACAGATTGCATATTTTTACAACGAACTATGACCGAATTATCGAGGTTGGTGCTGAACTTGCTGGTTTAAGACTCATAGACCGTTTTGTTGGAAGTATTGCTCCCGTTTTTAGATCCTCAAGATTAGAAGTTGATTATCACTATAACCCTCCGGGAATACGTGGTGAACCAAGATATTTGGAAGGAGTGGCACGTTTTACCAAACTTCACGGTTCTCTAGATTGGCACGAACAAGATGGTGCGATTAGGCGCTTTGGCCTACCTTTTGGAGCTCGCTCTGTTGAACCGTTTCTAGAAGCAGAGGGGCACGAAAGCGATAGTTATGAACAACTTATGATTTACCCTAATTCAGTCAAAGATAGAGAAACCGCTGAGTACCCCTATGTAGAGTTATTTAGAGACTTAGCAGCAGCGACTAGCCGTCCAAACAGTACATTAGTCACGTATGGCTATAGCTTTGGTGATGAGCATATAAACAGAGTAATTGAAGATATGCTTACCGTTCCATCTACCCATCTAGTCATCATTGCTTTCGGAGATCCGCTAGAAAGAATTATGAACTTCATTGGTAAAAGTGGAAGAAAAGCTCAAATCACTTTACTAATGGGTGACCATTTGGGGGATCTAAAAACTTTGGTTGATAACTATCTACCTAAACCAGCCATAGATAAAGCATCAATAAAGATGGCCGAATTACTAAAACAGCGAGGCTTTATCCAGTCAGAACACTCAGGTAATGCAACTACCACCGAGGTAACATCATGAGTTACTTGCCTATAGAAAGACTGGAACAGTTACGAATCGGAACCGTTGGTTTTGTATCGCCTAGTGAAATTAGAGTTTCCTTAGAAATTGATTCCCCAGACTCAGTCTCTCTTCAAGGAGGCTCACCTCGCAACTTTCCTCGAATCAACAGTTATGTGCTTATAAACAGTGATGATGGATTTCTAGTTGGTCAAGTTGAGTGGATCGCAGTAGAACACTCGCCATACCCCAAAAGAAGAGGCTTGCAAGATTTTGGCTTGATAGACTTACCTTTTCCTCTAAAAAAGCTCAGTATCAACCCCGTTGGTACATTGAGAAGCGATAGAAAAAACGATGGTTTCAAATTCACCAGAGGAACAGATGCATTTCCTTCAGTTGGTGATTCAGTGCTTTTACCTACTGACCAACAATTAAACTCAATAATCGAATCAGGTGAAAACAGAAGGGTTAAAATAGGAGATAGTCCTCTAGCTAACAATGCAGAAATAAAAATCGACCCCGATAAGCTTTTTGGGCGACATATAGCTGTTTTAGGCAACACAGGTAGTGGTAAATCTTGCTCTGTGGCGGGACTAATTCAATGGTCACTGGACGCAGTTTTACAACAGGGCCAAACTCCGAACGCTCGATTTATAATACTTGATCCTAACGGGGAGTACAGCCGAGCATTTGGTCCAAAGTCAAAATATAAGGGGAATTTATTGCGCGTAGAGGCTAACTCTGATTATGGTGAGTTAGAACTTAAAGTACCATCATGGCTATGGAACAGTTCAGAATGGGGGGCGTTCACTCAGGCAAGTTCAAAAGTTCAACTCCCATTACTACGACGAGCTTTGAGGGCGATGAGAAATGATGTGTTGTCAGAAGATGATGTGACAATTCAAGCAAAACATTTTTGCGGAATACTTTTAGTTTCAATAAGGCAACTAGCAAGTCAAGGGCAGATATATGTGAATGGTGGTCATGCCAAAGGCTTAGTTGAAAGTTTAACGTCATGGGAAACTAGCCTCATAACATTAAACGAAAAAATCCACAACCAACCTTTCAATAGTGTAATAAGCACGATAAATACTTACCTATCTTCCAGAAGAGGAGCACAGTGGCCTGCTAAGCCTGAAGTCAGTGATACTGATAAGTTGATTTCTGAGTTAAAAGAAGCTCATGTTGCACTTGGTGGTGATGAACAAGAACTTCTCCCGAAAAGTGAAGATACGCCTATTCGCTTTGAAGGTGATGACTTCGTCGCCTATCTCGAAGCTTTAGCACAAGAAACGGGAACTGAGCAGTTCATGGAATTTCTTTTGACTCGAATTCGCACAATGCTAGGTGACACCCGAATTAGTGCAGTTACTAAAGATTCTGAGGAACCAATAAGTTTAACTGATTGGCTAGATACTTTTCTTGGGAAGGATACTCATGGTGCTATCACTGTTATCGACCTATCACTAGTTCCCAATGAAATTATCCATCTTGTAACAGCAGTAATCTCTAGAGTGACTTTTGAAGCTCTTCAACGATATCGGAAGATGAATGGAAAACCATTACCAACAGTAATGGTTGCAGAGGAAGCTCATACATTTATCAAACGATACAAAGAAGAAAGTGAGAGTCAATCAGTTTCTGATGTGTGCTGCAAAGTATTTGAAAAAATCGCTCGCGAAGGGCGTAAATTTGGTTTGGGACTAGTAGTATCATCCCAACGACCTTCTGAGTTATCTCCTACTGTTCTTTCTCAATGTAATACTTTTTTACTGCACAGAATTAGCAATGATAGAGACCAAGAACAAGTTCATAGGCTTGTTCCCGATAACATGAGGGGGCTATTAAGAGAGCTACCATCGCTACCATCTCGACATGCAATTTTACTCGGATGGGCTTCAGAACTACCGGTGTTAGTTCGAATGAAAGAACTTAGTGAAGAGCAAAGGCCTCAGTCTGATGATCCTGACTTTTGGGACGTATGGTCTAACTCCACAGGTGAGCCTCGTGAAGTAAACTGGCAGCCAATCGTTGAAGAATGGCAAAACAGAGATTAATTTACCAGCCAAATTAGCGCCAAATAGATGCTTAACAATACGAATAAGATTAACTTTCTATGGCGCATTTGTTCCAAAGCGATGAGTGGCGTGAACTATTAGTGGTGTGCGAATCAATAGGCTATTACGCTAATTTCGATAAACGGGTACTTTCCAAAGTGACTTAGGGTTCCTTTCTGACAATTTATTAAATGCATAGATATTAACGACGCTATACGAGAGAAATTTGGGGGAATTACGATTGATTGAAAATTCGACTTAATTCGACAAAGCTGATGATGGTTCAAAAGCGAGTCAGATCCGAACGTCCACTTTGGCAGTTGCCGACTATCAGATTAATTTTAGTAATGTTAATCTGATTTTCGCTAAAAGAACCTTGTCCAACAAGTTTGTCTCAGCTAGTTTCAATTAACAGCTATTTGACACATGGCAGTTAGAGTTACCTTGAATAGTTTTAATCTTAAAATCACGCACTTTTTCCCATTCGTCAACAGGGTCCATTCTTGACCAAGCTTCAAATAGCTGAGTTTGTTGCCTACTGAGTCTTAGGCCGTATTGATCTCGCATGTAGAAATAAATTCTAGCAATATCACCCTGACGGTTAGCTGGTGGTTCTGCTCGACGGTCTTTGAAATCAACTTCGAAATCACATTGACCATAGGATCTTGGTTCATTCGGAATCATGCCAAATCGAAAATTTGACCTATCCCCATTGAGCTCTCCTACAGATGGTACGAGGTTATGGAGATCCGAAACCATTTTAGAAAACTCAGGATCATTCTTTTCGCAGTTCCGACGACCACCATTTTGCCAGCATTGGCGTTGATGGCCAATTTCCCAAGCTGAGACTACATGTTCCCACTCTAAGCGTTCACCTCGTTTCGGTTGCTTTCTTGGTTCATATCCGCAAGATGCAGCATCAATCGCACCATCATTGCTATAGCTACATCCACAGTAAAACGTACTCTGGTTGTCTTGGTAAATTTCTCGGGCAAATCGTTTTGCCTGACTGAACGATGTGGGGTGTTCTGCAATTGCAGGTATAGCGAATAACGCTATAAAGAAAGGGTATACGGATTTAATGGTTGATGGGGCACCTTCACCCCACCAACCTGATACCACCCTCAGATGGTTGATAGATCGACCCCGTAGTTGAGTTCCTCTGCGAAGTCCGGCAGTCCGTAACCGATGGTTTTCTTGTAGAACGGAGAGACCTTCGCAGTCGGAGCCTTCTTCTTGTGCTTCGTAGTGTAGAGCATTCGTGCCCGCATCACCTCGAAGGAGTAACCTCGCCCTTCACGGTTCTTGTCCTTGGCCAGTCGGTTGATGGACTCCGTGTAAGCATTGGTGACGGGCATGTCCGTCTCGAAGTAGGTCATGATCTCTTCGCGCCAGTTGCCCACAGCCCTGACCAGATCGCTCCAGACTTCCTTCTGGCCCTTCGGAATGGTGGCTATCCAGTCGTCCAGGGCGGTTTCTGCCTGGGGTCGTGTGGTGGCGTCCCAGATGCCGTAAAAGCGTTCCTTGTGCTCGTAGGCGGCCAGCAGTTGCGGGAATGCGCCTGTCCAGGTCTCCATGATGAAGCGTTCCCGGTCTGAGACTTCGTGAGCGCGTTTCAGCAGGATTTTCCGGTCTCCCTTGAGAGTCCGGCTCTGGGACGGTTTCAGCTCCTTTCTGGAGCCCTTGCGCACTCTCTAGGGCATCGTTGGCCATGCGCACCACATGGAACTTATCGACCACGATACGGGCCTGGGGCAGCACAGCCTTGACCGCTGCCCGGTAGGGGTTCCACATGTCCATGCTGACGATCTCGACCTTCTGCCGGTCTTTCAGCTTCATCAGGTAGTTGGTCACCACGTCCTGGCGGCGGGTGGCCAGCAGGTCGAGCAGGGTTCGCTCCTCAATGTTGGTCAGAATGCAGCGGTAGCGCTTGTTCAGGTATAGCTCGTCAATGCCCAGGATGCGGGGCGTCTCGAAGCGGTGCCAGCGCCCCAGGAACTCGGCGCGGGCGTTGAAGATGTCGCGCACCGTCTTCTCGTCCAGGCCGGTCTGTGCCGCCACAAAGGTGTAGGGGTGGTTGAAGGATTCCTTCTCCACGTACTCATGCAGCCGCAGTGTCATACGGAATCCGTCCACCATCTCCGGTAGCTAGGGCCTGAATGTTGTCTTGCAGGCCCGGCAGGTGTATCGGCGGCGGACCACCCAGAGAGTGACCCGCTTGCTGTGGATGGGCAGATCACGATAGGGAACGTCACGCTTGCCGAACCGTACGAACTCACCCTGCACGCCGCATTCCTCGCAGGCGATGGGATCGGGCACGTCCACCTGGAAGTGCATTTCGTCGTCGGTTGATTTGCAGCCCAGTACTTGGTATTGCGGCAGGTGAAGGATGTTGTCGGGAAGTTCGGTCATGGTGTTGTATAGGCGTAGGTGTCAGTCAGATCCATCCGACTCGGCATTGGTGTTTGCTTTTTTACCCAACAAGCTGCTGGAAACGAAAAGTAAGGCACCGAGGACAATTGCAATATCAGCCAGGTTGAAGGCCGGCCAATGCCAGTCTCGCCAATAGAAATCAAAGGAATCCACAACATAGCCGCGAAAGACCCGGTCAATCAGGTTGCCCATGGCGCCACCGAGGATAAGACTGTAAGCGATGGCTTCTCCTTTATGACGATTTTCAAGGATCAGCTTGATCAGAAAAATCGAGACCACTACCGCGATTCCGATAAAAAAGTAGCGCTGCCAGCCTCCACCATTCGCAAAAAGACTGAATGCGGCACCGGTGTTCCATAGGTGCACCCAGTTAAAGAACGGGGTCACCGAAACATACTCGCCATAGGCCATTGATTGCTGCACCAGCCACTTTACAGCCTGATCAGACGCTGCCAGCAGGCCCGATATGGACAATAGGGCATACGGCGAGAGCTTTTTGCCAATAATGAGCATTATTTAACCCTTCAACGCCAAAATGCGTCTGGCACCGTTAAGTACAATGCCCCCCGCGATGGTGCCGATAATCAGATCCGGATAATTGGAACCGGTCCACGCGACCAGGGCGCCGGCGGTGATGACCCCCAGGTTGATCACCACGTCGTTGGCCGAGAATATCCAGCTTGCCTTCATGTGCGCCCCGCCTTCCCGATGTTTGGATATGAGCAGCAGACAACTGGTATTGGCAATCAATGCGACGAATGCGATAGCCATCATCACCAGCGATTCAGGCTCACTACCGAATACAAAGCGCCTCACGACCTCTACGAGTACGCCAACAGCCAAAACCAGTTGGACCACACCAGCAACGTGCGCAACACGGACCTGCCTTTTCACGCTATGCCCAACCGCATAAAGAGCGAGTCCGTACACTGCCGCATCAGCAAAATTGTCCAGAGACTCTGCAATGAGGCCAGTTGACTGAGCCATCAGACCGGCAGTCATTTCCACCACGAACAGAAGTGCATTGATGCCGAGCAACCAGCGCAGGGTCCCGGATTCTTGCTTAGCAGAAGCTGCCGAAAACTCGGCGGCCTTGATGGTCTCCGGATTTGCAGCGACGGTTTCCTGAAGCGAGGCGCCTAGCCCCAAGGTCTTCAGTTTCGAGGTGACGGGCTCGACCTCGCCGTCATGCACGACCTTCAGCCGGCGGTTCGACAAGTCGAAGGACAGCGCCCGAATCTCCTCAAAGCCGTTCAGGGCTAGGCGAATCATTCGTTCTTCTGATGGACAGTCCATCTTCGGCACGGCATAAACACTGACCCATCTCCCTGGCGCCTCGGAGGAGGCCTGTATATCGGTATCCGCTGCGGACGTTGCATCACCGCCACAGGCGCCACCACAGGATTTGCTCATGATACGACTCCACTTGAACAATGTTGTGGTACCATTTAAAACTATAAAGCTACTATAAGGTCAATAGAGTAAAGAATCCGTTGGGGAGGAGGCTGATGCGCATTGGTCAGTTGGCGCAGTTGGTAGGGGTCGAAACACAGACGATCCGCTTCTATGAACAGCAGGGCTTGTTGCCGCCGCCTGATCGGCAGGACAACGGTTACCGTGTCTATACCGAGAAGCATGGTGAGGGGCTGGCCTTCATCCGTCGCTGCAGAATCCTGGGCCTGTCACTGGCTGAGGTTCACGAACTACAGAGCTATCAGGACGACCCTCATCAGCCTTGTACCGCCGTCAACGCCTTGCTCGATGATCACATCTCTCATGTGCGGTCGCAGATAACCGCTCTGCAAGCGCTTGAGAAACAACTCGTTTCACTGAGAGCGAGTTGCAACGATGACCGGGAAGTTGAGGCGTGTGGGGTTCTTGCTGGAATTAGCGAAGGAAACATGCACCAGCAGTAGGTGAAGCATCAACCAGATAATCCGATGAGATGCCGGTCTGTCTCACTCTCATGCAAAGGTAAGATCAACCATTTAATCCGCTTACCCTGAAATGTAAGGCCTTTGAATAAGACAAAAGGCTGCCTCATCGCTAACTTTGCAACAGTGCCCCTGCGTGCGCTGCTGCCATGTCCACTACCTGACGCCGGTGATGGTGATGGCCTCGCCGGAGCGGGAATTTCTTAACCTCGACGAATTTAGACGATCGGCGGGCGAGGGGATGTCGTGGCAAGGTCCGCCTTGCGCTGCTCCGCAAGGGCGACACCAGCGGGTTCGTCGGCGGCCACGCCTAGCGCGACCGCAACCAAGCGTCGAAAAAGTATACGCTCGTCACCCGCCGTCTCCTGTGCTGAGAGTCTCAGGCCGATCGGCCGGCAGGGCTCAATGTCAGCAAACGCGTGATGAGCGGTGGCCTTCAACAGTGATAAGGCGGCACCAGAGAAAAATCACTCAGGGTCAATGCCAGCGCTTCGTTAATACAGATGTAGGTGTTCCACAGGGTAGCCAGCAGCATCCTGCGATGCAGATCCGGAACATAATGGTGCAGGGCGCTGACTTCCGGTGCCAGCAGATATTTTGGCAGTTTGCCTTGGATCAGAGCCATCTGACGCAGGGCTAGTGCAGCCGGATAGTCAATAGCTACCGGCAGCGGTGCGGACTGTTGTAACTCAGAATAAGAAATGAGGCCGCTCATGGCGTTGACTCTCAGTCATAGTATCGTGGTATCACCGGTTGGTTCCACTCTCTGTTGCGGGCAACTTCAGCAGCACGTAGGGGACTTCCGCGTTTCCAGACTTTACGAAACACGGAAACCGAAGACCATTCATGTTGTTGCTCAGGTCGCAGACGTTTTGCAGCAGCAGTCGCTTCACGTTCGCTCGCGTATCGGTGATTCATTCTGCTAACCAGTAAGGCAACCCCGCCAGCCTAGCCGGGTCCTCAACGACAGGAGCACGATCATGCGCACCCGTGGCCAGGACCCAACGCTGCCCGAGATGCGCCGCGTGCGGCTGCTGGAGATGGCGGACGCGATGGATATGTTCTGCCAAGGGTTGGTTTGCGCATTCACAGTTCTCCGCAAGAATTGATTGGCTCCAATTCTTGGAGTGGTGAATCCGTTAGCGAGGTGCCGCCGGCTTCCATTCAGGTCGAGGTGGCCCGGCTCCATGCACCGCGACGCAACGCGGGGAGGCAGACAAGGTATAGGGCGGCGCCTACAATCCATGCCAACCCGTTCCATGTGCTCGCCGAGGCGGCATAAATCGCCGTGAAGATCAGCGGTCCAATGATCGAAGTTAGGCTGGTAAGAGCCGCGAGCGATCCTTGAAGCTGTCCCTGATGGTCGTCATCTACCTGCCTGGACAGCATGGCCTGCAACGCGGGCATCCCGATGCCGCCGGAAGCGAGAAGAATCATAATGGGGAAGGCCATCCAGTCTCGCGTCGCGAACGCCAGCAAGACGTAGCCCAGCGCGTCGGCCGCCATGCCGGCGATAATGGCCTGCTTCTCGCCGAAACGTTTGGTGGCGGGACCAGTGACGAAGGCTTGAGCGAGGGCGTGCAAGATTCCGAATACCGCAAGCGACAGGCCGATCATCGTCGCGCTCCAGCGAAAGCGGTCCTCGCCGAAAATGACCCAGAGCGCTGCCGGCACCTGTCCTACGAGTTGCATGATAAAGAAGACAGTCATAAGTGCGGCGACGATAGTCATGCCCCGCGCCCACCGGAAGGAGCTGACTGGGTTGAAGGCTCTCAAGGGCATCGGTCGACGCTCTCCCTTATGCGACTCCTGCATTAGGAAGCAGCCCAGTAGTAGGTTGAGGCCGTTGAGCACCGCCGCCGCAAGGAATGGTGCATGCAAGGAGATGGCGCCCAACAGTCCCCCGGCCACGGGGCCTGCCACCATACCCACGCCGAAACAAGCGCTCATGAGACCGAAGTGGCGAGCCCGATCTTCCCCATCGGTGATGTCGGCGATATAGGCGCCAGCAACCGCACCTGTGGCGCCGGTGATGCCGGCCACGATGCGTCCGGCGTAGAGGATCCACAGGACGGGTGTGGTCGCCATGATCGCGTAGTCGATAGTGGCTCCAAGTAGCGAAGCGAGCAGGACTGGGCGGCGGCCAAAGCGGTCGGACAGTGCTCCGAGAACGGGTGCGCATAGAAATTGCATCAACGCATATAGCGCTAGCAGCACGCCATAGTGACTGGCGATGCTGTCGGAATGGACGATATCCCGCAAGAGGCCCGGCAGTACCGGCATAACCAAGCCTATGCCTACAGCATCCAGGGTGACGGTGCCGAGGATGACGATGAGCGCATTGTTAGATTTCATACACGGTGCCTGACTGCGTTAGCAATTTAACTGTGATAAACTACCGCATTAAAGCTTATCGATGATAAGCTGTCAAACATGAGAATTCGCGAATGAACAAGCTCCAACGCGAGGCCGTGATCCGAACCGCGCTCGAACTGCTTAACGACGTGGGCATGGAAGGTCTAACGACGCGCCGACTGGCTGAGCGCCTCGGGGTGCAACAGCCAGCGCTCTACTGGCATTTCAAGAACAAGCGTGCGTTGCTCGACGCACTTGCCGAAGCCATGCTGACGATAAATCACACGCATTCGACGCCAAGGGATGACGACGACTGGCGTTCGTTCCTGAAGGGCAATGCATGCAGTTTTCGACGGGCGTTGCTCGCTTATCGCGATGGCGCGCGTATTCATGCCGGGACGCGGCCAGCCGCGCCGCAGATGGAAAAAGCCGACGCGCAGCTTCGCTTCCTTTGCGATGCTGGCTTTTCGGCAGGTGACGCGACCTATGCGTTGATGGCAATCAGCTACTTCACCGTCGGCGCTGTTCTTGAGCAGCAAGCTAGCGAGGCAGACGCCGAGGAGCGGGGCGAAGATCAGTTGACCACCTCAGCGTCTACGATGCCGGCGCGCCTACAGAGCGCGATGAAAATCGTCTACGAAGGCGGTCCGGACGCGGCATTCGAGCGAGGCCTGGCTCTCATCATCGGCGGTCTTGAAAAAATGAGGCTCACTACGAACGACATTGAGGTGCTGAAGAATGTTGACGAATGACAGGGGGCGGCAGGTGCGGAGGGCGCGGTTGCTTCGTCATATGAAGCAAAGTCACCTAGCTGAATTAATGGGTGTGGATCAGGCAACCGTGTTGCCCCAGCAATCAGCGCGACCTTGCCCCTCCAACGTCATCTCGTTCTCCGCTCATGAGCTCAGCCAATCGACTGGCGAGCGGCATCGCATTCTTCGCATCCCGCCTCTGGCGGATGCAGGAAGATCAACGGATCTCGGCCCAGTTGACCCAGGGCTGTCGCCACAATGTCGCGGGAGCGGATCAACCGAGCAAAGGCATGACCGACTGGACCTTCCTTCTGAAGGCTCTTCTCCTTGAGCCACCTGTCCGCCAAGGCAAAGCGCTCACAGCAGTGGTCATTCTCGAGATAATCGACGCGTACCAACTTGCCATCCTGAAGAATGGTGCAGTGTCTCGGCACCCCATAGGGAACCTTTGCCATCAACTCGGCAAGATGCAGCGTCGTGTTGGCATCGTGTCCCACGCCGAGGAGAAGTACCTGCCCATCGAGTTCATGGACACGGGCGACCGGGCTTGCAGGCGAGTGAGGTGGCAGGGGCAATGGATCAGAGATGATCTGCTCTGCCTGTGGCCCCGCTGCCGCAAAGGCAAATGGATGGGCGCTGCGCTTTACATTTGGCAGGCGCCAGAATGTGTCAGAGACAACTCCAAGGTCCGGTGTAACGGGCGACGTGGCAGGATCGAACGGCTCGTCGTCCAGACCTGACCACGAGGGCATGACGAGCGTCCCTCCCGGACCCAGCGCAGCACGCAGGGCCTCGATCAGTCCAAGTGGCCCATCTTCGAGGGGCCGGACGCTACGGAAGGAGCTGTGGACCAGCAGCACACCGCCGGGGGTAACCCCAAGGTTGAGAAGCTGACCGATGAGCTCGGCTTTTCGCCATTCGTATTGCACGACATTGCACTCCACCGCTGATGACATCAGTCGATCATAGCACGATCAACGGCACTGTTGCAAATAGTCGGTGGTGATAAACTTATCATCCCCTTTTGCTGATGGAGCTGCACATGAACCCATTCAAAGGCCGGCATTTTCAGCGTGACATCATTCTGTGGGCCGTACGCTGGTACTGCAAATACGGCATCAGTTACCGTGAGCTGCAGGAGATGCTGGCTGAACGCGGAGTGAATGTCGATCACTCCACGATTTACCGCTGGGTTCAGCGTTATGCGCCTGAAATGGAAAAACGGCTGCGCTGGTACTGGCGTAACCCTTCCGATCTTTGCCCGTGGCACATGGATGAAACCTACGTGAAGGTCAATGGCCGCTGGGCGTATCTGTACCGGGCCGTCGACAGCCGGGGCCGCACTGTCGATTTTTATCTCTCCTCCCGTCGTAACAGCAAAGCTGCATACCGGTTTCTGGGTAAAATCCTCAACAACGTGAAGAAGTGGCAGATCCCGCGATTCATCAACACGGATAAAGCGCCCGCCTATGGTCGCGCGCTTGCTCTGCTCAAACGCGAAGGCCGGTGCCCGTCTGACGTTGAACACCGACAGATTAAGTACCGGAACAACGTGATTGAATGCGATCATGGCAAACTGAAACGGATAATCGGCGCCACGCTGGGATTTAAATCCATGAAGACGGCTTACGCCACCATCAAAGGTATTGAGGTGATGCGTGCACTACGCAAAGGCCAGGCCTCAGCATTTTATTATGGTGATCCCCTGGGCGAAATGCGCCTGGTAAGCAGAGTTTTTGAAATGTAAGGCCTTTGAATAAGACAAAAGGCTGCCTCATCGCTAACTTTGCAACAGTGCCAATTTATGAGTAAAGGATTATGTCCACGATAAGCACCTGGGTCGATTCCTGGGAGGCGGCCATGAGGGTAGGGAAGCGCCGTCCCGTCAAGTCAGCGTAATGCTCTGCCAGTGTTACAACCAATTAACCAATTCTGATTAGAAAAACTCATCGAGCATCAAATGAAACTGCAATTTATTCATATCAGGATTATCAATACCATATTTTTGAAAAAGCCGTTTCTGTAATGAAGGAGAAAACTCACCGAGGCAGTTCCATAGGATGGCAAGATCCTGGTATCGGTCTGCGATTCCGACTCGTCCAACATCAATACAACCTATTAATTTCCCCTCGTCAAAAATAAGGTTATCAAGTGAGAAATCACCATGAGTGACGACTGAATCCGGTGAGAATGGCAAAAGCTTATGCATTTCTTTCCAGACTTGTTCAACAGGCCAGCCATTACGCTCGTCATCAAAATCACTCGCATCAACCAAACCGTTATTCATTCGTGATTGCGCCTGAGCGAGACGAAATACGCGATCGCTGTTAAAAGGACAATTACAAACAGGAATCGAATGCAACCGGCGCAGGAACACTGCCAGCGCATCAACAATATTTTCACCTGAATCAGGATATTCTTCTAATACCTGGAATGCTGTTTTCCCGGGGATCGCAGTGGTGAGTAACCATGCATCATCAGGAGTACGGATAAAATGCTTGATGGTCGGAAGAGGCATAAATTCCGTCAGCCAGTTTAGTCTGACCATCTCATCTGTAACATCATTGGCAACGCTACCTTTGCCATGTTTCAGAAACAACTCTGGCGCATCGGGCTTCCCATACAATCGATAGATTGTCGCACCTGATTGCCCGACATTATCGCGAGCCCATTTATACCCATATAAATCAGCATCCATGTTGGAATTTAATCGCGGCCTCGAGCAAGACGTTTCCCGTTGAATATGGCTCATAACACCCCTTGTATTACTGTTTATGTAAGCAGACAGTTTTATTGTTCATGATGATATATTTTTATCGGCACTGTTTCAAATAGTCGGTGGTGATAAACTTATCATCCCCTTTTGCTGATGGAGCTGCACATGAACCCATTCAAAGGCCGGCATTTTCAGCGTGACATCATTCTGTGGGCCGTACGCTGGTACTGCAAATACGGCATCAGTTACCGTGAGCTGCAGGAGATGCTGGCTGAACGCGGAGTGAATGTCGATCACTCCACGATTTACCGCTGGGTTCAGCGTTATGCGCCTGAAATGGAAAAACGGCTGCGCTGGTACTGGCGTAACCCTTCCGATCTTTGCCCGTGGCACATGGATGAAACCTACGTGAAGGTCAATGGCCGCTGGGCGTATCTGTACCGGGCCGTCGACAGCCGGGGCCGCACTGTCGATTTTTATCTCTCCTCCCGTCGTAACAGCAAAGCTGCATACCGGTTTCTGGGTAAAATCCTCAACAACGTGAAGAAGTGGCAGATCCCGCGATTCATCAACACGGATAAAGCGCCCGCCTATGGTCGCGCGCTTGCTCTGCTCAAACGCGAAGGCCGGTGCCCGTCTGACGTTGAACACCGACAGATTAAGTACCGGAACAACGTGATTGAATGCGATCATGGCAAACTGAAACGGATAATCGGCGCCACGCTGGGATTTAAATCCATGAAGACGGCTTACGCCACCATCAAAGGTATTGAGGTGATGCGTGCACTACGCAAAGGCCAGGCCTCAGCATTTTATTATGGTGATCCCCTGGGCGAAATGCGCCTGGTAAGCAGAGTTTTTGAAATGTAAGGCCTTTGAATAAGACAAAAGGCTGCCTCATCGCTAACTTTGCAACAGTGCCTTCTACGGCACGTTTGAAGGCGCGCTGAAAGGTCTGGTCATACATGTGATGGCGACGCACGACACCGCTCCGTGGATCGGTCGAATGCGTGTGCTGCGCAAAAACCCAGAACCACGGCCAGGAATGCCCGGCGCGCGGATACTTCCGCTCAAGGGCGTCGGGAAGCGCAACGCCGCTGCGGCCCTCGGCCTGGTCCTTCAGCCACCATGCCCGTGCACGCGACAGCTGCTCGCGCAGGCTGGGTGCCAAGCTCTCGGGTAACATCAAGGCCCGATCCTTGGAGCCCTTGCCCTCCCGCACGATGATCGTGCCGTGATCGAAATCCAGATCCTTGACCCGCAGTTGCAAACCCTCACTGATCCGCATGCCCGTTCCATACAGAAGCTGGGCGAACAAACGATGCTCGCCTTCCAGAAAACCGAGGATGCGAACCACTTCATCCGGGGTCAGCACCACCGGCAAGCGCCGCGACGGCCGAGGTCTTCCGATCTCCTGAAGCCAGGGCAGATCCGTGCACAGCACCTTGCCGTAGAAGAACAGCAAGGCCGCCAATGCCTGACGATGCGTGGAGACCGAAACCTTGCGCTCGTTCGCCAGCCAGGACAGAAATGCCTCGACTTCGCTGCTGCCCAAGGTTGCCGGGTGACGCACACCGTGGAAACGGATGAAGGCACGAACCCAGTGGACATAAGCCTGTTCGGTTCGTAAACTGTAATGCAAGTAGCGTATGCGCTCACGCAACTGGTCCAGAACCTTGACCGAACGCAGCGGTGGTAACGGCGCAGTGGCGGTTTTCATGGCTTGTTATGACTGTTTTTTTGTACAGTCTATGCCTCGGGCATCCAAGCAGCAAGCGCGTTACGCCGTGGGTCGATGTTTGATGTTATGGAGCAGCAACGATGTTACGCAGCAGGGCAGTCGCCCTAAAACAAAGTTAGCCATATCGGGAGTTAAATTGAAAATTTCATTGATTTCTGCAGTGTCAGAAAATGGCGTAATCGGTAGTGGTCCTGATATTCCGTGGTCAGCAAAAGGTGAGCAGCTAATCTTTAAGGCGCTCACATACAATCAGTGGCTTCTTGTTGGAAGGAAAACATTTGACTCTATGGGAGTTCTTCCAAATCGCAAATATGCAGTAGTGTCAAAGAATGGAATTTCAGGGTCAAATGAAAACGTCTTGGTTTTTCCTTCAATAGAAAATGCTTTGCAAGAACTATCTAAAATTACAGATCATGTATATATTTCGGGTGGGGGGCAAATCTATGAAAGCCTTATTGAAAAAGCAGATATAATTCATCTATCTACTATTCATGTTGAGGTTGAAGGTGATATTAAATTCCCTATATTACCTGAAGGTTTCAACTTGGTTTTTGAACAGTTTTTTGTGTCTAATATAAATTATACATATCAAATTTGGAAAAAAGGCTAACAAGTCGTTGCAGCACCAGTCGCTCCGCTCCTTGGACAGTTTTTAAGTTGTGGTTTTATGGTTTTGCTGCGCAAAAATATTCCATAAAACCACAACTTAAAAACTGCCGCTGAACTCGGCGTTATGCTGTGACCCGGGTTGTTGGCGAAGCGAACGTATGGCGATTAAAGTAATAAACGCAAAGGTAAAATAATGACGTGGAGAACGACCAGAACACTTTTACAGCCTCAAAATCTGGACTTCAATGAGTTTGAGATTCTTACTTCCGTAATTGAGGGCGCCCGAATTGTCGGCATTGGCGAGGGCGCTCATTTTGTCGCGGAGTTTTCACTGGCTAGAGCAAGTCTTATCCGCTATTTGGTCGAAAGGCATGATTTTAATGCGATTGGTTTGGAATGTGGGGCGATTCAGGCATCCCGGTTATCTGAATGGCTCAACTCAACAGCCGGTGCTCATGAACTTGAGCGATTTTCGGATACCCTGACCTTTTCTGTGTATGGCTCAGTGCTGATCTGGCTGAAATCATATCTCCGCGAATCAGGAAGAAAACTGCAGTTAGTCGGAATCGACTTACCCAACACCCTGAACCCAAGGGACGACCTAGCGCAATTGGCCGAAATTATCCAGCTCATCGATCACCTCATGAAACCGCACGTTGATATGCTGACTCACTTGTTGGCGTCCATTGATGGCCAGTCGGCGGTTATTTCATCGGCAAAATGGGGGGAGCTAGAAACGGCTCGGCAGGAGAAAGCTATCTCAGGGGTAACCAGATTGAAGCTCCGCTTGGCGTCGCTTGCCCCTGTACTGAAAAAACACGTCAACAGCGATTTGTTCCGAAAAGCCTCTGATCGAATAGAATCGATAGAGTATACGTTGGAAACCTTGCGTATAATGAAAACTTTCTTCGATGGTACCTCTCTTGAGGGAGATACTTCCGTACGTGACTCGTATATGGCGGGCGTAGTAGATGGAATGGTTCGAGCGAATCCGGATGTGAAGATAATTCTGCTGGCGCACAACAATCATTTACAAAAAACCCCAGTCTCCTTTTCAGGCGAGCTTACGGCTGTTCCCATGGGGCAGCACCTCGCAGAGAGGGTGAATTACCGTGCGATTGCATTCACCCATCTTGGACCCACCGTGCCGGAAATGCATTTCCCATCGCCCGACAGTCCTCTTGGATTCTCTGTTGTGACCACGCCTGCCGATGCAATCCGTGAGGATAGTATGGAACAGTATGTCATCGACGCCTGTGGTACGGAGAATTCATGTCTGACATTGACAGATGCCCCCATGGAAGCAAAGCGAATGCGGTCTCAAAGCGCCTCTGTAAAAACGAAATTGAGCGAGGCATTTGATGCCATCGTCTGTGTTCCAAGCGCCGGCAAGGACAGCCTAGTTGCCCTATAGGAAACCGGAAATGAAAATGAGGGAGCATAACCTGCGAATCCACCGGACGGTTTTCAACCGCCGGTGATCAGCGCGTTAGACATCATGAGGGTAGCGGTGACCATCGAAATTTCGAACCAACTATCAGAGGTGCTAAGCGTCATTGAGCGCCATCTGGAATCAACGTTGCTGGCCGTGCATTTGTACGGCTCCGCAGTGGATGGCGGCCTGAAGCCATACAGCGATATTGATTTGTTGGTTACTGTGGCCGTAAAGCTTGATGAAACGACGCGGCGAGCATTGCTCAATGACCTTATGGAGGCTTCGGCTTTCCCTGGCGAGAGCGAGACGCTCCGCGCTATAGAAGTCACCCTTGTCGTGCATGACGACATCATCCCGTGGCGTTATCCGGCTAAGCGCGAGCTGCAATTTGGAGAATGGCAGCGCAATGACATTCTTGCGGGTATCTTCGAGCCAGCCATGATCGACATTGATCTAGCTATCCTGCTTACAAAAGCAAGAGAACATAGCGTTGCCTTGGTAGGTCCGGCAGCGGAGGAATTCTTTGACCCGGTTCCTGAACAGGATCTATTCGAGGCGCTGAGGGAAACCTTGAAGCTATGGAACTCGCAGCCCGACTGGGCCGGCGATGAGCGAAATGTAGTGCTTACGTTGTCCCGCATTTGGTACAGCGCAATAACCGGCAAAATCGCGCCGAAGGATGTCGCTGCCGACTGGGCAATAAAACGCCTACCTGCCCAGTATCAGCCCGTCTTACTTGAAGCTAAGCAAGCTTATCTGGGACAAAAAGAAGATCACTTGGCCTCACGCGCAGATCACTTGGAAGAATTTATTCGCTTTGTGAAAGGCGAGATCATCAAGTCAGTTGGTAAATGATGTCTAACAATTCGTTCAAGCCGACCGCGCTACGCGCGGCGGCTTAACTCCGGCGTTAGATGCACTAAGCACATAATTGCTCACAGCCAAACTATCAGGTCAAGTCTGCTTTTATTATTTTGGGTATACGGATTTAATGGTTGATGGGGCACCTTCACCCCATCAATCTGATACCACCCTCAGATGGTTGATAGATCCACTCCGTAGTTGAGTTCCTCTGCGAAGTCCGGCAGTCCGTAACCGATGGTTTTCTTGTAGAAAGGAGAGACCTTCGCAGTCGGTGCCTTCTTCTTGTGCTTCGTGGTGTAGAGCATTCGTGCCCGCATCACCTCGAAGGAGTAACCGCGCCCTTCACGGTTCTTGTCCTTGGCCAGTCGGTTGATGGACTCCGTGTAAGCGTTGGTGACGGGCATGTCCGTCTCGAAGTAGGTCATGGTCTCTTCGCGCCAGTTTCCCACTGCCCTGACCAGATCGCTCCAGACTTCCTTTTGGCCCTTCGGGATGGTGGCTATCCACTCGTCCAGGGCGGCTTCTGCCTGGAGCCGTGTGGTGGCGTCCCAGATGCCGTAGAAGCGCTCCTTGTGCTCGTAGGCGGCCAGCAGTTGCGGGAACGCGCCTGTCCAGGTCTCCATGATGAGGCGCTCCCGGTCTGAGACTTCGTGAGCGCGTTTCAGCAGGATTTTCCGGTCTCCCTTGAGAGTCCGGCTCTGGGACGGTTTCAGCTCCTTTCTGAGGCCCTTGCGCACTCTCTCTAGGGCATCGTTGGCCATGCGCACCACATGGAACTTATCGACCACGATACGGGCCTGGGGCAGCACAGCCTTGACCGCTGCCCGGTAGGGGTTCCACATGTCCATGCTGACGATCTCGACCTTCTGCCGGTCTTTCAGCTTCATCAGGTAGTTGGTCACCACGTCCTGGCGGCGGGTGGCCAGCAGGTCGAGCAGGGTTCGCTCCTCAATGTTGGTCAGAATGCAGCGGTAGCGCTTGTTCAGGTATAGCTCGTCAATGCCCAGGATGCGGGGCGTCTCGAAGCGGTGCCAGCGCCCCAGGAACTCGGCGCGGGCGTTGAAGATGTCGCGCACCGTCTTCTCGTCCAGGCCGGTCTGTGCCGCCACAAAGGTGTAGGGGTGGTTGAAGGATTCCTTCTCCACGTACTCATGCAGCCGCAGTGTCATACGGAATCCGTCCACCATCTCCGGTAGCTGGGGCCTGAATGTTGTCTTGCAGGCCCGGCAGGTGTATCGGCGGCGGACCACCCAGAGAGTGACCCGCTTGCCGTGGATGGGCAGATCACGATAGGGAACGTCACGCTTGCCGAACCGTACGAACTCACCCTGCACGCCGCATTCCTCGCAGGCGATGGGATCGGGCACGTCCACCTGGAAGTGCATTTCGTCGTCGGTTGATTTGCAGCCCAGTACTTGGTATTGCGGCAGGTGAAGGATGTTGTCGGGAAGTTCGGTCATGGTGTTGTATAGGCGTAGGTGTCAGTCAGATCCATCCGGCTCGGCATTGGTGTTTGCTTTTTTACCCAACAAGCTGCTGGAAACGAAAAGTAAGGCACCGAGGACAATTGCAATATCAGCCAGGTTGAAGGCCGGCCAATGCCAGTCTCGCCAATAGAAATCAAAGGAATCCACAACATAGCCGCGAAAGACCCGGTCAATCAGGTTGCCCATGGCGCCACCGAGGATAAGACTGTAAGCGATGGCTTCTCCTTTATGACGATTTTCAAGGATCAGCTTGATCAGAAAAATCGAGACCACTACCGCGATTCCGATAAAAAAGTAGCGCTGCCAGCCTCCACCATTCGCAAAAAGACTGAATGCGGCACCGGTGTTCCATAGGTGCACCCAGTTAAAGAACGGGGTCACCGAAACATACTCGCCATAGGCCATTGATTGCTGCACCAGCCACTTTACAGCCTGATCAGACGCTGCCAGCAGGCCCGATATGGACAATAGGGCATACGGCGAGAGCTTTTTGCCAATAATGAGCATTATTTAACCCTTCAACGCCAAAATGCGTCTGGCACCGTTAAGTACAATGCCCCCGCGATGGTGCCGATAATCAGATCCGGATAATTGGACCCGGTCCACGCGACCAGGGCGCCGGCGGTGATGACCCCCAGGTTGATCACCACGTCGTTGGCCGAGAATATCCAGCTTGCCTTCATGTGCGCCCCGCCTTCCCGATGTTTGGATATGAGCAGCAGACAACTGGTATTGGCAATCAATGCGACGAATGCGATAGCCATCATCACCAGCGATTCAGGCTCACTACCGAATACAAAGCGCCTCACGACCTCTACGAGTACGCCAACAGCCAAAACCAGTTGGACCACACCAGCAACGTGCGCAACACGGACCTGCCTTTTCACGCTATGCCCAACCGCATAAAGAGCGAGTCCGTACACTGCCGCATCAGCAAAATTGTCCAGGGACTCTGCAATGAGGCCAGTTGACTGAGCCATCAGACCGGCAGTAATTTCCACCACGAACAGAAGTGCATTGATGCCGAGCAACCAGCGCAGGGTCCCGGATTCTTGCTTAGCAGAAGCTGCCGAAAACTCGGCGGCCTTGATGGTCTCCGGATTTGCAGCGACGGTTTCCTGAAGCGAGGCGCCTAGCCCCAAGGTCTTCAGTTTCGAGGTGACGGGCTCGACCTCGCCGTCATGCACGACCTTCAGCCGGCGGTTCGACAAGTCGAAGGACAGCGCCCGAATCTCCTCAAAGCCGTTCAGGGCTAGGCGAATCATTCGTTCTTCTGATGGACAGTCCATCTTCGGCACGGCATAAACACTGACCCATCTCCCTGGCGCCTCGGAGGAGGCCTGTATATCGGTATCCGCTGCGGACGTTGCATCACCGCCACAGGCGCCACCACAGGATTTGCTCATGATACGACTCCACTTGAACAATGTTGTGGTACCATTTAAAACTATAAAGCTACTATAAGGTCAATAGAGTAAAGAATCCGTTGGGGAGGAGGCTGATGCGCATTGGTCAGTTGGCGCAGTTGGTAGGGGTCGAAACACAGACGATCCGCTTCTATGAACAGCAGGGCTTGTTGCCGCCGCCTGATCGGCAGGACAACGGTTACCGTGTCTATACCGAGAAGCATGGTGAGGGGCTGGCCTTCATCCGTCGCTGCAGAATCCTGGGCCTGTCACTGGCTGAGATTCACGAACTACAGAGCTATCAGGACGACCCTCATCAGCCTTGTACCGCCGTCAACGCCTTGCTCGATGATCACATCTCTCATGTGCGGTCGCAGATAACCGCTCTGCAAGCGCTTGAGAAACAACTCGTTTCACTGAGAGCGAGTTGCAACGATGACCGGGAAGTTGAGGCGTGTGGGGTTCTTGCTGGAATTAGCGAAGGAAACATGCACCAGCAGTAGGTGAAGCATCAACCAGATAATCCGATGAGATGCCGGTCTGTCTCACTCTCATGCAAAGGTAAGATCAACCATTTAATCCGCTTACCCTAAAGAAAGTAACGAAAAAATTAGTTCTATTCATGTAGCTTGGCCAAAAATGACAGTTAAATTCATTTTAATGATTTTGATAGAAAATACAGCAAGATGAAGAGCCCCTTCGAGAGGGGCTGGTTGATGGGAGCCTAGTTGGCTAGTTGGCGGGGTTATCTGTTTCCTCTTCAGTGATATCGTCATCGGTTGAAGGCACCGCTTGCTCAACTTCTGCTTCTTTACCCTTAGCTTGGGCTGATTTTCGTGCTCGAATTTCGATATCAATAATGCGTCGTGCAAGTTTGATAATGCGCTGTTGCCATGCGTAGTTGCCATCAACGCGTTGCTTGTTGCTAAGCACGCTAGACAACCAGAGAGTGTCCATTGAGATCATTAACGCATCGAGTTTGCGCACTAAGCCGACAAACTGGCCAACCTGAGGCGAGCTTATTTTGGCGTTGAAGGTAATCGGGTCGGTGTAGTCAGGTACTTCATCGATACCGTTGGACTCCATCAATTTGTCTAAACGAGCTTGTTCGTTGTCTACCGCCTTAGCGCAATCCTCGATCAACTGGCTAATGATCTGTTCCACTTCATCAATTTCGTTCTCATCGCCGATGATGCGCAGGATGACATCGATTCCGTAAAGCGCACTGACCGTCCGTCTAAAAACACGGTCAACGACACGTTGCGCCTGTAAGCTATTAATTGTGAATGATTGTTCAAAGATGGGTTTTGAGTAATTGGGTCTTGCTTGGGCCATAAGTTTGCTCCTGATATGACAATAATCAGTCCCTAGCCTAATCCTCTGTGCGGTAATGGCCTTTCAGCTAGGTGGAAGAATTGAGCATCTTTCTAACTATCCTGTCTGGATAAGACGGTTACACTGACTATCAAATATTGCTGATCTGTTTCAGTGATATCTGCGCCTGAGAGCATGAGCTCAAAGGAAGCCCGCCGCTGAGTTTTCTCAGTGGTACTAAGAGGTAGCTAGCCTCCTTAAACAAATAGCCTGCATGTTTTTACATGCGCAACCATGCGTTCCTTACGGTTCGCCTTTTCACCACCCAACTGGGGGAGTTTTCCCCAGTTGGGGTGACTCCTTCACAACCAAATTAAGGAGTCACCAATGGAATATATCTTCGGATTTATTATCCAAATCGCAGGCATTATGTTGCTTGCAAAACTGAGCTGGTCGCTTTTGCGATTACTTGCTCGTCAAACCGTGCGCCCGTTTCGATTTGTACTTACTCAAATCAAGCGATTGCTCACACCAACATCAAAACGTCGTCCAATGGCAGTGCCTAAAGCTCCTGGTATGCCCCGTTTGACATCTGCGTTTTACAAAGAGCCACATCAGTACGACATGGCTTTACTCGAAATACCAACCTATCTGCGTCGTCAGTCTTCTTTGCCCAGTCGGGTAGAAGCAACTGTGTGCACAGAGTTCAACTAAGACGAGGAGAACATCATGAAAAACCAAGTAACACTCATAGGCTACGTTGGCTCTGAGCCAGAGACGCGAGCCTATCCATCAGGTGATTTAGTGACCAGCATTTCACTGGCCACTTCTGAGAAATGGCGCGACCGTCAATCCAATGAGCTCAAAGAGCATACGGAATGGCATCGGGTCGTTTTTCGAGATCGTGGTGGATTTAAGTTAGGGCTAAGAGCAAAAGATTTGATCCAAAAAGGAGCGAAGCTTTTTGTTCAAGGGCCTCAGCGCACGCGCTCATGGGAGAAAGATGGCATTAAGCATCGATTGACCGAAGTGGACGCGGATGAGTTTCTGCTTCTTGATAGTGTGAACAAAGCATCTGAGCCATCACCGGCGGATGATGCGAGCTCCCAAGCTAATTGGGCACAAACTTATCCTGAACCAGATTTTTAACCGAGCGATAACGCTTTAACCCAGCCGGGAGTACTTTCCCGTCAGGGGCAGACTCCCACTTTGATTGTCGGAGTCCATAATGGAAAAACCAAAGCTAATCCAACGCTTTGCTGAGCGCTTTAGTGTCGATCCAAACAAGTTGTTCGATACCCTAAAAGCAACAGCATTCAAGCAACGTGACGGTAGTGCACCGACCAATGAGCAGATGATGGCGCTCTTGGTGGTTGCAGATCAGTACGGTTTGAACCCTTTCACCAAAGAGATTTTTGCGTTCCCTGATAAACAAGCTGGGATTATCCCAGTGGTAGGTGTCGATGGATGGTCTCGCATCATCAATCAACACGACCAGTTTGATGGCATGGAGTTCAAGACTTCAGAAAACAAAGTCTCACTGGATGGCGCGAAAGAATGCCCTGAATGGATGGAATGCATCATCTATCGGCGCGACCGTTCGCACCCAGTCAAAATCACTGAGTATCTGGATGAAGTCTATCGACCGCCTTTTGAAGGTAATGGCAAAAATGGCCCTTACCGTGTAGATGGTCCATGGCAGACGCACACTAAGCGAATGCTAAGACATAAATCCATGATCCAGTGTTCCCGCATTGCGTTTGGCTTTGTGGGAATTTTCGATCAAGACGAAGCGGAGCGAATTATCGAAGGCCAAGCAACACACGTTGTTGAGCCATCTGTGATTCCACCCGAGCAAGTTGATGATCGAACCCGAGGGCTTGTTTACAAGCTTATCGAGCGGGCGGAAGCTTCAAACGCTTGGAATAGTGCATTGGAATATGCCAATGAACATTTTCAAGGTGTTGAGCTGACGTTTGCGAAGCAAGAAATCTTTAATGCTCAGCAACAAGCAGCCAAAGCGCTCACACAGCCTTTAGCTTCTTAGCGCCACGCATTCATTTTACTAACCCTGGCGGGATTATTCTCCCGTCAGGGGGAAGGTCTCGTCTTTTTTTTGGAGATCTTCCATGACTAAATCAGCCTCACTTTTTCGCTTGGTATTGGTTGTTGCCCTTGTCTTAGGTTCGATTCAAGCCGGTAAAGCGGCAATTGATTCGGTTCAAGCAAGTGTTGTTCAGCACCAAACAGCGTTAGCACAAGCTGCAAAGTAACCACTTAACCCTGAAGGGGAGTTCTCTCCTTCAGGGGAGTCTCCCTTCAAAGGAGGCAATATGAAGGTTATCGACCTATCACAACGTACTCCTGCATGGCACCAGTGGCGCATTGCAGGGGTTACGGCATCTGAAGCCCCAATTATTATGGGGCGTTCACCCTACAAAACACCTTGGCGATTATGGGCAGAAAAAACCGGATTCGTATTACCGGAAGACCTGTCGAATAATCCAAATGTGCTTCGTGGTATAAGGTTGGAGCCTCAAGCAAGGCGAGCATTTGAGAATGCGCATAATGACTTTCTTCTGCCGTCATGTGCAGAAGCCGATCATAACGCAATCTTTCGAGCCAGCTTTGATGGCATCAACGATGCGGGCGAACCCGTTGAACTGAAATGTCCTTGCCAGTCAGTTTTTGAGGATGTGCAAGCTCACCGAGAACAAAGCGAGGCGTACCAGTTGTATTGGGTGCAAGTACAGCATCAAATACTGGTCGCCAATAGCACGCGAGGTTGGTTGGTTTTCTATTTTGAGGATCAACTGATTGAGTTTGAAATACAGCGAGACGCGGCGTTCTTAACTGAGTTGCAAGAAACAGCGCTTCAGTTTTGGGAGTTAGTACAGACCAAAAAAGAGCCGTCAAAATGCCCTGAGCAAGATTGTTTTGTTCCCAAGGGTGAAGCCCAATACCGTTGGACATCGCTGTCTCGACAGTATTGCTCAGCACATGCCGAAGTGGTCCGACTGGAAAATCACATTAAATCTTTGAAAGAGGAAATGCGAGACGCCCAGTCAAAATTGGTCGCCATGATGGGTAACTACGCTCATGCCGACTATGCTGGGGTCAAACTCAGCCGCTACATGATGGCGGGCACGGTGGACTATAAGCAATTGGCCACCGATAAGTTAGGCGAGCTGGATGAACAGGTTTTAGCCGCTTACCGAAAAGCGCCACAAGAGCGGTTGCGCATTAGCACCAATAAGCCAGAGCAGCCCGTTGAAACACCAATCAAAATCAGTCTTGAGCAAGATAACTTGGTTCTGCCAGGTGACTCGCCGAGCTCATTTTACTTTTAACGTTCACTTGGAGCCGATTTCGGCTCCTTTCTCATGCGCTTACATCGAGTGCATCAGAAAGCAGTTTCACTCGTAGCCAATGCTGGGTACGAATGATAGAGCGAGCTGAACTCTTACATACACAGCCATACCACAATCAACACACCACCCGACGGGGACTTCATTCCCTGTTGGGGCATGGGGCCTCGTTAAAACTAATGAGGTTTACCATGACAGAACAATCCCCATTTTTGGTTCAAGTGAATCAAGCGTTTAATGTCCCGGCTCCTGATGCTTTCGTTCTGGAAGGATTTAGTGCCGACACTACCCATCCAAACATTCCCGTTCGCAAGGACGAGTATGTTTTTAGAAAAGAAGACTTACGTGACGTATTGGCGTTCTTGTCTCACCCAGACGGTGACGGTTTGTATATTACAGGCCCCACTGGATGCGGTAAGACCTCGCTAATTTGCCAAGTTGCTTCTCGATTGAATTGGCCTGTTCAGCAAATTACTGCGCACGGTCGATTGGAGTTGTCCGATCTTATCGGTCACCACACACTGGTTAATGGCAACATGACCTTTGTGTATGGGCCGCTGGCACTGGCTGTCAAGCATGGCCATTTGCTGATCATTAATGAAATGGATCTTGCTGAGCCTGCTGAACTGGCTGGGCTCAATGACATTTTGGAAGGTGCCCCGTTGGTCATCGCACAAAATGGCGGTGAGATCATCATGCCACATACCAAGTTTCGTTTTATCGCTACCGGCAACAGTGCGGGCAGCGGTGACCAAACGGGCTTGTATCAAGGTGTGCTCCAACAGAATTTGGCTTTTCTTGATCGCTTTAGAATCATCGAAGCGACCTATGCAGAGCCTTCTGTAGAGGAAGCCATTCTGGAGAACGTTGCGCCGGGCTTGCCAGAAGTCTTTCGCCAAAAAATGGTGAAAGTGGCTGGTGACATTCGTCGTCTCTTTATTGGGGGCGCGGATGGTGGTGCTGAGCTTAGTATCACTATGTCCACTCGGACCTTGGTGCGCTGGGCAAAGTTAACACTTGCTTTTAAAGGCGCTCCTAACGCAGTGGAGTATGCACTGGTTCGGTCTTTGACGGCTCGTGCTGAGTTGGAGCAACGAGAAGCCATTCACCGTATTGCCGCTGATGTCTTCGGTGACCATTGGGAGGATTGATGATGGATAAGTGCTTTGCTCTTTACCGTTACCGTCATTCTGATGGGACAGCCAAAGAATGGGCCATTTACGTTGGATCGGATACCCAGGAGATTGAAGTTCGGTTTGGAAAAGCCGGTCAATTGTCGCAGCAGCGATTGATTGATTCGACTGATCCTAACGCTGAAGCAGACCGACGAATCAATGAGAAAATCAACAAGGGTTATCGATTGGTTGGACAAGTCGGCATTGATCATCAAGGGCGGCCATTTGAACTCTCAAATGCGCTAGATAGTGTCGCGTGCGTCAATAACGTCAGTTGGGAGTTTCGTACTCGCAAGGACGTCAATGGCCAAATATCGCTGGCGAAAAAAGCGTTGTTCGATATGGCAAAGCTGCTTGAAGCCTATGGCTTGGCTGTTATTGATGATAACCAAGTCAGGATTGGAGAATGGTCATTAGGGTTTTGCAAAAGCGGATTACCTAGTACCAATCAAATCAGCATGGTGTCAGGTGAAGGCGCTGGCATTGTTAACACTGATGATGGCCCGTGGCCATTGTTGCTGTTACTGGCTTTTAAGCGTCAATTACCACCACTGTGTTCGCTCACAGTAGCGAGTCCTGAAGGGATAGAAGTATCCGACCAACTGAAGTTGGAAAAAGATGTATTGCGGTTGCTAGGCAGTGATTTAGAGCGGGTTCGCCCGATAGCTGAAGCACTGGACTTAATGCCTGTGAAAATCGATCTCAACCAATCGTCGCCTGATTCGCAAAATTACTATTTCTGATAGTGGTATTGCCATTAGCGCGTCAACTACTACCACCCAAACGGGGGCCATTGCTCCTGTTGGGAGTGGTGCGTCCCCATCTCGCATGAGGATGCACTATGAGTATTCAAACCCTCGACAAACTGTTGATTTGTCACATCGACTGTTCCATCTGGAGCGGTAGAAAAAAGCTAAGGCCTGAAGATTTCAGATTAGCCAATGGCAGCCAACTTCCACCGAAGGATGTTGCCAGCTTAGGGAGTAAAAAAATTTGCGACCCAGAGGCATTGGCGAACTTTGAAAGGCTTAAGAAAGAAGCGCAGCGCTTGTGTGAGCAAGTCGGTGTGCGGTTTTTAGGTGGCTATGCCGTCCCTGAAGACCGAATTGATCAGATTGTTCCAGAGCTTGACAGGATCGGTCAGGAGTTTGCGCAGTGCAAGCAGTTGTTCTTGGACAACTATGATCAGGTGACGTTTGACTGGGTTGCGAAACACCCGGAATTTGCAGATGCAATTCGGCGTGCGCTGTCACCCATCGAAGACGTGGAACAACGGCTTCAGTTCGATTATGCCATCTATCGAATGCAACCGGCTGAACAAGCTGGTGGCTTAGATGACAAGGTCAATGGCATGGGACACACCCTATTTAGGGAGGTGGCTCGTGATGCTAATGAACTGTTTGAGCGTTCCGTTGCAGGAAAGAATCAAATCAGTCAGCGTGCCCTTAATCCTCTCAAGCGATTAAGAGACAAGTTGGATGGTTTGTCATTCCTGGATCATCGAGTTCAGCCGATGGTTGAAGCGATGGACAATTTATTTGTTCGTCTGCCGAAGACCGGCCCTGTGACAGACAATCTCTATCACGAACTGATGGCGACCATTTTAATTTTGTCTGATCCAGACAAGATGAGAATGCACGGTGAAGGTCAATTGGATATCAGACAACTGATGCCCAAACCTGAACCTAAACCCGCACAGCCAGTATCTGCTCAGGCAGATAACTTACGTGCAATACCACAACCAACCGTCAGACCAAACCTTGGTTCGACTGTACCAAACTCATTTTATTTCTAACGTCCTTGAGGGCATGTTGCCCTTAAGGGCGCATGTCCTCTGAACTATGTAAGAGGAAATTATGCAATCAACCATCCATAACCCCAGCCAACTGAACCAGTTTGAACCGCATTTTCGTGGTGTGACTGATGCGGTTGAAAGTGAATCGATACCAGAAGTGGCGTGTTGTCGAACGTTAGTACAACGATCGTACTCAACACATAGTGTCGTGATCCCCAAGAACCCTGTATTGATCGCAGATGCGGACGGGCAAGGTGTTTGGGTAACGGCCATGGTGTTTGTTCCAAACATGGCATTGCAGCAAACCGCTCATGAGCGGGCCTGGCTGCAATATCAACACGAGGTGTCTACTCAGTTACAAGACCAGTATGGTCTGACATTGGATGACATCCTGAGTTTAGACCAGCTTAAAACGTCATTTGAGCAGCACGAGAGTACCGCTCAATTGGTGGCTTGGTTAGGTCAAAAATACGACCTGGTTAAGCTAAAAGCACAGGTTTAAACACTTACATTCCCAGCGGGGAAACGCTCCCGCTGAGGGAGTATTCCCCTAATGATTAGGAGACTCCCATGAATCATCCATTAAAAAATGCACTGCCAATCGTTGCCGCCGCTTATGGCGAAAAGTTTGGTGTGAAGGTGCTTATTCAAGGACAAGATGCGTTTACCGATGGTGAGCGGATTGTGATCCCAACAGCAAACCCAGACGACCCACACTATCAACAAATAGCTTGGGGTTATCTGGCTCATGAAGCGGCGCATATTCGGCATACCAATTTTGACATGGTGAAGAAGGCGTCGTCTAAGCCGATCCGTAAGGCACTTCTCAATATTATTGAGGATGTGCGCATTGAAAACGAATTGGCAAAGGATTACCCCGGAACCCGGCGCAGTATTTCGCAAGTGATTGAGTACATGGTGGACACACAGCAAATGTGTGTACCTGAACAGCCTGAGCCTGCATCTAACTTGCAAGCCTGGTTGTTGTTTCGCTTGAGATGCCATTTTCTGGGCCAGAAAGCGCTGACGCCTTTGTATCAAGCTGTTGATGAAAGAGTGAGACAACTCTTTCCTGCCGCAGCGATGAGCCGGTTAAGCGCCATGCTGACAGCAGTGCCTAGCCTGGCATCTACAGGTGAAGTGCTGAAACTTGTCGATGCCATCGTTGCCATGTTGGAAGAAGAATCTCGTCCACCACAGGATGAGTCTGATGCTGATGGCGGTGATGACATTGGACAAGATGCGAGTAATGACAGCAATAGCAGTAGTGACAGTCAAACCCCGGAAACAAGTTCGTCTGCAACAGGGGATGCTGCTGAAACGAGTGATTCAGATAACTCTGATCAAGCTGATAATTTGCGACAAGCCTTAGAGGCCAGTGCCGCTCACTTTGAACCCGATACCTTTGCACAAGTGGCAGAAGTGTTGTCGGAACAAGCAGAAGGACATCAGGGCGTCACTCCACTCAGTTTGCCCCAAGCAGAGCAAGCTATGTTGGGTGATGAGGCTATCTTGACCTTATCGGCGTCTGAGTCGGCTCAAATTCGAGCCCGACTTAGGGGCATGGTTCAGTCCAGTCAGGACAATCGGAATCATGCCAAACGGTACGGTCTTCGAGTGGCAACTCATCGTCTTGCCGCTTCACAAGCAGGTGAGTCGAGATTGTTTATTCAAAGGCAGCCCCGCATTGCGCCTAATGCTGCTGTGCACTTGCTTGTCGATATATCGGGCTCAATGGGTAAGCCCATTGGCGAAGGTAATCGCAAGTATTTTCATGTTGCCAATGAAGCCGCTTTGGCTTTAGCCATGGCATTGGAAGGTATACCGGGTGTTGTACCTGCGGTCAGTTATTTTCCTGGTATTCATCAGGAAGTTTCTATCGCGTTATTGCCCAAGCAATCGGTTCGACATCGGGCCGCCTGTTTTGACCAAAAACCAAGAGGTTGTACGCCTATGGCACAAGCTATGTGGTTTGCGGCAAACAGTTTGTTGGCACAAAAACAGAAGCGAAAGCTAATGATAGTGCTAACGGATGGTGACCCAGATGATTGGGCTGCCACGCATGACATTGTTGACCGGTGCAGACGCAGTGGCTTTGAGCTGCTGGGGATCGGGATTCAAACACGCAGTGTTGAGAAATTCTTTCCTCGAAGCATCGTGATTAACGACGTCAAAGATCTGAAGCGTGAGTTATTCGAAGTAACACAACAACTGATAATTCAGTAACCACATCCATTTTACCACCCTGCGGGGACGATTCCGTCCCCGCCTGGGCATGGGTTCGTCTCCGTTTTTTTTGGAGACTCCTATGAAAAACAGAAAGTTCTTAGCTGGCGAAGAAGCCGGTACTTACATCGTTCCTGAGCAAGTGACTGAAGCGGATATCTTAGATATGGCGCTCAAGCTTGCCCGTGGTCGATTGAGTAAAGGTCGAAAAATTGAACAGCCATCGTCGGCGTTCTCATACCTGCAAACACTGATGCACGAGTATGAGCACGAAGTCTTTGGCGTACTGTTTCTTGATACAAAGCATCGCGTTATTCGATTTGAAGAGCTGTTCAAAGGCACTTTAGATGCAGCGAGCGTTTATCCAAGGGAAGTAACAAAACGAGCGCTAGAACTTAATGCGGCAGCAGTGATACTGGTTCATAACCATCCATCGGGTGATCCTGAACCCAGTGAAGCTGATAAACGCATCACTCATCGACTCCGTGACGCCTTGTCACTTGTTGATATTCGAACGCTTGACCATGTCGTGGTCGCATCCGAGGGCTGCGTTTCGCTTGCCGAACGCGGTTATCTTTAATGAATGGGCGCATTGCCCATTCTCCTTCATCACAAAAGCAGTCCTATCAACACACGTCATCACAGCTCGAATTTCTATTTGAGTTTGATGATGCCCCAGTCACTTGGTCTGACACGGAAATCTGGCAGTTACGCGAAGGCATTCTATTGGATGCGATCCGTGTATTGCTGGACGGTCGTGTCAGTACTCGATTGCGAAGGGATGTGTTGTCGTGGATTCAAAATGACGAATTAACGCCATTTTGCTTTCGTGTTTGCGCGATGGCTGCGGTTGTCGATCCTGATGTGCTTCGTGATTCCATCATGTGGCTATTAAGACGACATGGTATCCAGCTTGACTAACGTTCCTGCATTAACCAAACGGCTCAATGCAGGACCCAAGCTGACTTTTACCACCAGTGGTAGGAGTCGGCTTTTTACTTAAGGAGGTTATATGGCGTTACCTTTACAAATTGAAACAGTAAGGCCATATCTTAATGGCCAATGGCTTCAAGTATTAGCGGTATTGGTGCCAGAACTTGATGCCGCCATTGCTCGAAAGGGCCGTCATGTGGCTTGTCCTGTTCATGGCGGTCGTGATGGCTTTAGGCTATTCAAAGATGCTGAATATACCGGAGGTGGCGTTTGTAACACCTGCGGTATCTTTCATGATGGTTTTGAACTGTTGTCTTGGATTAATGGATGGAACTTTGCTCAGTCTATTGAAGCAATCGGCCAGGTTCTTGGTATTCAACCCGGACAAATACAAGCGCCTATTCGGCCAATACCGAGTAACGCAGTTGATTGGAAGGCTAGAAAGCAGGACGAGGACAAAGCGATTATCCATCGCTTGAATCAAACCTGGGGAGAAACGTTTTCTCTTGCAGATACTCGTGCGCAACCAGTTTGGAACTACATGCATCGTCGTGGCATTGTTACCCGGCTTCGTCCTGAATGGGATTCGGTGCTGAGGTATCATCCAAACTTGCCTTACCATGATGAAGATGGCTTGTTTATCGATAGCTACCCAGCGCTGCTAGGTAAAATCGTTACTCAGCAAGGGCGTTCGGCCACGTTTCATCGGATCTACCTAAGTGAAGATGGATTCAAAGCGCCGGTTGAAAAGCCTAAAAAGATGATGCCGATACCAAGTGACAGAACAATCACTGGTGGTGCCATTCCGATAGGTGAGCCTGGTGAGGTATTAGGTGTTTCTGAAGGCATCGAAACAGCTTTAGCGGTTACCAGAGCTACGGGACAGACATGTTGGTCGGTTGTGAATGCAACGCTACTGGCTAGGTTTGAACCACCAAGTAATGTGAAAATGCTGTACATCTGGGCAGATCACGATCTCTCTGAGACCGGCCTGAATGCAGCGAATGAACTCAAGAAAAAAGCCTGGCAAAAAGGCATTCTGACACAAGTTCTGATCCCTCCGATACCAACGTCACTTGGCGTGAAAAGTTGGGATTGGAATGATGTGCTGAATGTTTACGGAGCCATGGGCTTTCCGAAAGTTCATATCTGATCTAAGGGGCTTCGGCCCCTTTTTTTGCGCCTTGCATATTTGAAAAATCATGGAGAATGAAAAATAGATAACCAATAGGAGAAACAAACATGATGGTATTAACCCTGTTAACAAAGCAGATTGATGGTGAGTTTACGGTTTACTGGAAGACCGGCCTTCGAAGAGGTGGTGAACTAAAGGTCGATTTAGGTGAGCAATACGACAAGCTAACTGAGCAGCAAAAGCCAATTGCAGCTGAGCTCTATGCGATTCATCACCTACTGTCAGTGAAAGAGGTGATGGGGAGTAACCGAAGCGGTAATGGGCTTCAAATCCGGGTCAGTAAAGGAGCTATCAAAAAGTTACAGAAACAACGCTCAACTCAGCATTCACTTTACAGCCTGACTAGGTTTTTGCTCACTCGATACCAGGAAGCACAGATATCGGTAGAGAAACGGGAAGATTGGCTCTCATATTCCTTCGAAGAATACAGCGTCGATAATGCTACCGTGAGAGAAATCGATGAGGTCATCAACGTTCCGAACATTGGGCCTGTCGTGGTGACTCGTCATGCACTGGAAAGGTTTGTGGAACGGCTTTCAGGCGGTGTACCTAAGCATCCTTGGAAGGCTTTGTGCGCTAAATTGTGTAGCACAGAATTGGCAAAATCTTTATTGCCAGAATGTATAGCTTCAAAGAAAGCAAAAAAATATTTCGTACAGGCAGAGTTTTGGTGTCATGGGAGCTCTGGTATGCACTTTGTGATGGTGCCATCAGCCAAAGCACTTACGTTAGTAACAGTGTTTAATAGATAGTCAGAAACACACACGATTCCTTCATCTATCTGGCCAATCGCTCTTACGGGGATCTTTAGCATGTTAGCTCTGTGAAATTTCTGGAGCTGACAATGAGAACGCCTTTGTTACCTTGGTTCATCCTATGGGTGACCATCCCAATCATTATTTTCTTTCTATTCATCTTGCCCGCCTATGCTAGTGATGGGCAATTCTATCAGCGTGGTCAGGAAGGTTGGTTTTGGTATCAGGTCATTCCCGAGCCAGCCGAGTCTGAAGACCTAATGAAGCCGAAATCTGGTGTTGTGGAGCCCACTAAGGACGGGCTAAAGCCTTTCAGTGCTGCCTGGTTTCGTGAGCACATGCAGTCGTTCATGGACAAGGCAATTGATGAGCCGACGAATGAGAACGTCAGAGCCTATCTGTATCTCCAGCGCGTCATGATGGATAAGGGCTCACAGTTTGCTGATGTTAGTCAGCAGGTGGTCATGGGCGATCCTGTTTTGGATGAAATCAGTCGCAGACCCTTGGCGACCTATGCTGCCAATCGGATGGATCGAGAAGCTGGCACTCAACGTGATGTAGCTTTAGGTGAAGTAGCGAAGCGGGCTGGTTTGTTCTTTTTCTATCGTTCGGATTGCCCTTATTGCCATGCTCAAGCGCCTATCATCGAATCTATGGCCTTGAACTATGGGTTCGAGGTGTTTGCTATTGCTGTCGATGGCTTGCCTTTACCCGGTGGAGAGTTTCCCAATTACAAAGTCGATTCAGGACAAGCCCAATCCTTGTCCGTTACGACTGTCCCTGCCGTGTTCTTAGTTGACCCGCCTAACGTTATTACTCCGATTGGACAAGGCGCAATGAGCCTTGATGAGCTCAATAATCGAATCATTCTCGCAGCCCATCAAGCCGGTTGGATTGACGATCAAACTTACTATGCCACCAGACCTGTTCAACCCGGCGTGTCACTCGCGATGTCAGCCCAAGAGCTTAACGAAAAGATATTACAGGACCCTGAGTTCCTTGTTCGCTATCTGCGTGCACAAGGAGGGTTATAACAATGAAAAAAGTAATCCGAGTATCGCTAATCGCCTGTGCGATTGGTTTTTCATCTATGAGCCAAGCAAGCTTGCAACAGGAGATGAACCAGTTGTTTGGTTCAATGACCAACACCACTGCGCCTGGTGTATTCGAGAGTCAGCGGCGTGGCGTTATATCTGGAGGAAGCGTTGTTGTTCGTAACAGGATCATGAACGAGAACCTCGTCTCTATGGTGCCACCGTCATTCCAAGCCGGTTGTGGCGGCATTGATATGTTCGCGGGAAGTTTGTCATTTGTTAACGCGGATCAGTTTGTTCAATTACTTCGCTCTGTTGCTGCAAACGCCAAGGGGTATGCATTCCAATTGGCGCTCAGTGCTATGTGTGAGAAATGCTCTCAGCACATGGAGACACTGCAAAAGAAAATCCAGCAGTTGAACGAGTATTTTGGTAATTCCTGTCAAATGGCTCAGGGAGTCGTGAACGATACCCTGGCTGCTTTTGGTAAAAAGGGGCAAACAGAAGCCAGCATGTTGAGCTCACTTAAAGGGGCTGGGGACATTTTTACCAGTTGGAGTGAGTCCAATGGTAAGAACCCATATGAGAACGCTTCGAGTGTCGCGGCATCTGATGTAAACAGAACGATTAAAGGTAATTTGGTTTGGCGAGCACTGAAACGTCATTCGGCATCAAGCTGGTTTGCATCGGGGGATGACCGTTTTCTTGAAGCGGTTATGTCCGTGACGGGCTCGATCATCGTTGGTGATTTAGCGAATGCGGCTGATGGTCAAGGTAAAGCCCCGAAACTGACCAGACTGAATGGCAATAAAGTGACTATTGAACATCTAATTCATGGCGGTAACGTCGCTATGTACCGATGTGACACAGTGACGCAAGACGGTTGTCTGAACCCAATAATCACTAACGTGACTCTTACCGGGTTATCAACTCAGGTAGAAAATTTACTTCTTGGTACAGGTTCTAGTAACGGCATTATTTTTAAGTTTGCTCGAAATACAGGGGCTGCTAGCGCCACCGAAAAGGCTTTTATGACCTCGGCTCCTGCCAGCATTGGGGGCATGATTCGAACTCTTTCTGCATTAAATGAAGGGGCCGCTAGGTCGTTTGCTTCACGAGCGGCACCATTTATTGCTGTTGAGATGGCCCGAGCATTAGTTGAAGACATGCTCAATGCAGCTAGAAGTACCTCCGGTGTGGAAGATCATGCCTATGCGAAGTTATTAACGGAAGACCTTGAACGTGCACGTCGCCAAATCAATGAGGAGTACGCCGCGTTGCAGCGAAGATACGGCTCAGAGCAAGAGTTGCTGGCACATTTTAACCAGGTGATACAGACCATTCGCAAACAGCGTTATTACACCGTTAAATCTACGGCGCTGGGGGAATAGGTCATGTGGGAAATCTATTCCATCGGGGATTCGGCTTTTTTAGAGCAGGTCCTGAACGCTGTCGCGATGATCACTGGTACAGGCGATTTTACTTCAATGGTTCGCATTGGCTTGCTCATTGGGGTATTGATGGTCTCTGTCCAGGCCTTAATGCAAGGCGGTCGTGGGATTAACTTTCAACACGTTTTAGTCTCATGGCTAGTCTTTGCAACCATGTTTGGACCCAGTACCCGAGTGAGCATTGAGGATGCGTACACCGGACAAGTTCGAGTGGTTGATAATGTGCCCATCGGTGTTGCTGCCGCAGGTAGTACGATTTCGACTGTTGGCTTTCAAATCACGCGATTGTTTGAAACCGCCTTCTCAACTCCCGCGATGACGGAATACGGCTTTGCATCCAGTTTACAGTCACTGATTAAAGTGAGAAAACAGGTGATGGATCGCTCTGGGTTGGGTGATGCAAATCGTGTCGGCGGCTCGGACATCGAGCAATCGTGGTTTAACTACATCAAAGAGTGCACCTTGATTGGTATCGACATCGGCCAAAAGAACCTCGATCAGGTGCTGAGTGATCCTAACCCGATGACAGCGATTAGGTTTGATTCGCGCATTTATGGCACTCGAATCATGCTCAGTGGTAGCAGTAGCGATCTGGACTGCACCGATGCCTATAGCCAACTGAAACTCATGACAGAATCAACCTTCATTCCAAGGCTTAAACAGGTTCTGTCAGCCTCATTGGGGACTTCGTCAGCAACGGACACTGATGACGTGATCCGAAATGCACTGAATAACCTTGGTTTGGCTTCGGTTAACACCCAAGAGTATATGACCGCGTCAGTGCTTTTGCCTATTTATGAGCAAAGCGTGACGGGCAAGTATATGGATGATCAAGCTTTCACCGCAGCCGTTATGGTTAACCAAGCGATTGAGCAGCGTAATACGCAATGGGCGGCGGAGCAGACCCTGTTCCAGAGTATCGTTCGTCCGATGATGACGTTTTTTGAGGGGTTCATTTACGCCATCACCCCATTGATGGCCTTTGTGATAGCCCTTGGCCAAATCGGGATGCGAATGGCTGGGAAGTACTTGTTAATCCTGCTTTGGATTCAACTTTGGATGCCTGTCATGGCCATCATTAACCTGTATATTCATTTAACCGTTGCAGGGAAAATGTCTGCTCTTGATGCCTTTGCAGGTACAGAAGTGCCATCTTTTGCTGGGATGATGCAGATGGATTCAGTGCTGCAAACCTGGATAGCTACTGGCGGCATGTTGGCGTCGAGTGTTCCGGCGATTTCGCTCATGCTCGTTTATGGCTCAGCAATAACCGCTACCCACTTGGCTGGGCGTCTACAAAACGGTGATGCCATTGATGAAAAGCTGGCAAGTCCAGATGTCGCGAAAAATGCCCCGGTAATGCAATCACAGTCAATGTTCCAAAATTCAGCCCTCACTGGTTCTGCTATGACCGGCGCGTCAAACCTACTAAGCAGTTTCTCTGTCGGAAACGCAGTGGGTTCAATGGTCGGCTCTGCAAAAGAATCCATGACTCAGGCAACTCAAGCCTTTAGCCGTCAGGTTGGCAATACCATGAGTCGAACCTTTGGTGAAAAGCTAAGTTACGACAACCTTTCTTCGGTTGGACGTCAGATTGGTTCTTCTAACTCCGCATCTAGCGCCGTTGTTAATCAGGTTACTGATGACCTGCAAACTCGGTATGGTTTTGGAGACGATAAAAAAGATGCTGTACGTGGCTTGGTATCGGGCGTGCTATCGGGAGGCCTAAGGGTCGGTGGCGATGGAACCATTACTAATCCCGGTGAGAAAGAAGTTGCTGATAAGGGCTTTCTTGGAAGGCTTCTTGGTACTGGCGGCAATGATTCTCCACAGGGCAACTTGCCAGGAGTCGATAAGCCAGACTCATCTCGTGTACCAAAACTATCAAGGGTACGAGCAGGGCTGGATTTAGGTGGTAACTTTAGTGGCCAAGTTGAGTCGTCAGAAGGCAGTTCTCGATCTACGACCGCAAATACGCTCACTGGGGAGATGCAAAGCTTGGCATTAAGTGATTCACGACGTGCTGAGTATCGCGATGCGATGGTTAAGGACCTTTCAGATTCAAGACGTTCTGGCGTTGAAATGTCGTTGTCTAACCAAGACTATCAGTCACTTCAGAGTTCAGCACAAGACGTTGTCACGGCATCAAATCGCTTTAGTGAGCTTGATCAGGCCAGCTACAGTCTATCAGGACAAAGAAATACTGATGGTGCGACGTTAACCCGATTAGCGGCGGACAATCCTGAAGTCATGGATTATTTAGGTCGCTATATGAACCAGCATGTTGAAGCAGGTAACCGTTTACGTGAAAACCTTCCAATGTATCAGCGCTTGCTACCTGATGATAATCAGGCGTATGTAGCGGCAGCTATGGAGTCTTTAACCTATAGCAACTCTTCAACGCCCGCTGAACGCGACAATGATTATCAAGCTGCAATGACGGTTATGGCCATGGCTACCGGAGCCGATTTACGATCAATTCAGCCGCGCTCAAATGAAGGCTTGTCATCAACTGCACCTACTTTTGGTGGTACTCAAAGCCAAGTTGAATCGGGTGTATTGGGCGGCTACGAGGATGCAGCAACAGTTCAAACTCAGTTCAACGCAGCTCAATCGGCTTACCAAACCAATCTGTCTGGTATAGATGGACAGTTGAATGCGCATCAGCAGCAAGCTCAGCAGGCCGTAGCTACTGACACAAGTACCTATCAATCTGGACTAAACAGTGAAGCTGGATCTCAGTGGCGATCACGCATTATGGCTGATGATAGCGGAGTTTCTGGTGCTGAAATGTTCTTCAACAGCGCCAGTGCTATTGGTGATTTCAGTGGCAAGCATACTGATGCAGCTCTGCATACCTTGAATCACTTTGGCGAAGACTATGAGAGTTACAAAGAACAAGCGCTTGAAGATCCTGGCTCACGAGGTTTCTTGCACAACGCAACGGTGGCCAGCAAATCAACCTGGGATGGGTTAAAAGCCGCCGTTGATGCCGGAACCTCTTTGGAAAATCCATTGACGGCGTTTAATGATGCATACAGTGGATCGAGTTCGCAGTATGCCTCCGAAGTAAACTGGGGCACTAAGTCTGAAGCCATGTTGGCGGGGGCATTTGGTGCGGCAGTTAACAATCGATATGGTGAGTTCTTAGAACAGTATGCCGATGATTTCAAACAGGAAGCATACAGCGAAGGGCAGAGAATGGGATTGACCCCGATTCAAAGTCAAGTGTTCGCTCAAGCTTTCAATGAAGGTTTGGCGGGACGCGTATTCAACTCTGAAGACTCATCGAGTTGGTCGCCTGAAATGCTAGGTCTAAGGGAGCAAATGCTAAATGAGTATCGTCAAAAGGATGAGAGTGGCGCTTACATCCCTGACAGTGTGTCTGAAGAAGATAAAGCATTTGTGGATAAGCAGATAGCGGTGATCTCAAATGCATCGCTTGCGGGAGATTATGCTCAGAACAACTTGATCGATATTAGGGCTTATAACCAGGCATCAGGAAGGAACTGAAAATAGAAGGTAGCCAGCTTGTGGTTGGCTGGCTATTTTTTTGGCTTTTTGGGATACCTTGGATAAAAGCCATCAAAAAACGAATGGAGCTTATACCAATACCATTTTTCTTCAATGCTCAAAGTTCTACCCGAATCTTTAACTTGGCTACTCAAGAATCTAATTCCAGTACAAATAGCTAAGAAAGAGAGTCCCAAACCAACAATTGTCCAACTCGCTTGCCAATATGCGATTGCTACAAGCATAGTGATTATGGCTATAAGTCCGATGGGATTACAGGTCGCTTTGAAACCCAAGTAGCTGAAAAAAACGACGGTGCAGAACAGAAATGGCAAAGCCGCTAACTTGGCAGATGCCGTTAATATTTCTGAAGGAAAGAAATGAGCCGCAGCCAAAGTCGCCAGAAAAAGCCCCAGTGATATAAACCAGCAGCGTGCTGGTAAAGATTTAAGTAAGTTTGTCATCTTCTTAGTACTCTCAAAGTGCACGGGAGGTGCACAATCAAATCATGCATCTGCATGTTAGTTCTCAAAAAGTGCTCTAGTGGTTTGCTCGGCCATAATCTCACACACAGGACATTTAAGCTGAATGCGCTGTTGTGATACCGTCAAATACAGACTGCCGCATCGACACCGGTGTAAGGATGCAAGCTGTGATCTTAAATCACGAGCTAGAACCCAACCTTCATTGATGGTCAGTTTTTTCCAGGGGATCTCAGCTGGAAGATCTGCTTCTTTTCTTGCAACCAAATACGCATCGTAAGCCTTCATCAAAGCATCGATATTTAATTGCTTGTAGACATTATCACCACCAATATTGACATAAAGCGCCATAAGCAGGGAGCCTTCAACTAATGCTCTTCTGCTTTTGACGATGGCATCAGATTCTGGCAATTGACCAGGACAAGGTGACTTGCCAGTCACTTCTTTGTGGAGCCTTCTGATAATGTGGATTGGCAAACCTGTATCGAGCGCGATAATGGTTGTTCGAAATCCGTATTTAATAAGCAGCGAGGCTCGGGTAAATAGCTCACTTTTGGACAGGTTATCAATCATGCATCCCCCTTGTTGTTTAGGGTTGATAATAAATAAGCGATTCTTGGGATACCTGTGCCTTTGCTCTTCACCATCTCAATCAGTTGGCTTTGGTTACCCCTTGGTTGAAACAGCATGAATGATGAGGTCGCCACTCGTTGCAGGTCGTCAACACCAGCATTAATCAGAGCATCAACCACGTCGCGTGTAAGTCCAAAGCGCAAGACGGCCTCTTGCGGATCAATTCGCGCCAATTCTCGTGCTGCGTGTAGGTACGCCAAATTTAATTGATAGAAGTCTTGTTGATTGGTTGTCATTGACGGACCTCCAGTTCATGTAAAATATTGCGATAGATAGAAAGCACTCTTTGCCCATACCAGCGTGCACGCTCTTCGTTCCAACTGTGATAGCGGCCTATGCCAAGCTCTAAATCATTTGGTGAAGACTTGATTGCTTCGGCCAAAATACTTGAGCCGACCGTAAGGTTGGTGATGGGGTCTAGCAGTTCCGCTGCTGAGCTCACCCGATGCCCATGCCAATGCAAATTGATTTGCATAAGGCCAATATCGAGCTGATATTTTTCAGTCTCTTGCAGTGCCTGGTTTAACAGTTGCTCTGCTTCTGTCTTAGATTTGGCGTAGGTTGCGTTTGAACCATTGCGAATTGCGTATGGCCATGGACTGGTCATGTTGAGACCACGATGTGAGGCCGACTCAGCCAAGGCAACGGCGTAGAGCATGACTGGATCAATACCAACGCTATGTGCTGCTTTTTCCCACTGATAGCCCGGAAACGCATAGACTGAAGTGCTTGCGGACATGGCTATCACTAGGGCAATGGTTTTTGCTTTAATCGTTTTCATTTTTGTCCTCTAATTGATTTCCGAGAAGCGCCTGAATGGCTTTCGGGCTTATTCTTTTTAATGGCACTGCGCTAAAGTCGGCGATGCCTCTCGTATAAACTTGTGCCGCTTTTGACCAGTCGCCTACGGCAACCGGCGCTTGCATATCAAATCCTTTTTGCTGGTTCTGATGGTCTGCAATACCCTGTAATAGCCTTGGGTATTCACCCACTTCGTCCCGCAGCAAGTAAGCCTGGTAGCGTGTTAAAAACTCTTTTTGCTTAAAGGGGTATTCCCTGTCATCAACCTTGCAGAGTTCAACCCATCCACCCATGTCTGAAATCACGCGGTGGATAAGCGCATCGTCAAACATCACGGATGTCCAAGCGCCAACCTGACGAACAGCCTTGTCAACTTTGTTCCAAGCAACCATGGCTCTTGAACCTGAGTTGCCGTCGATATGCTTGATGACGTCAGCGGGCTTTGGAAAAAATTGCCCAGTATCCGGTGATTGAATATGCCGAGTCAGACCGATTCGCACTTCTTCAATGCTATAAGCACGAAGGGCTTCAAATGCGATGGATAGCAATTGCGGTGATACGCTTTTGCCATACATGGCCCAAGCTGCTCCCCAAATTTCAGCAAACTCGCGTTTATCAACCTCCTGCACTTGAACGAACCTCCCGAATACCTGGTCCGGCCCAGCTTTCAGCAATGCGGCGATTGCTTTCTTCAATATTCAATTGGTGATTGCTGCCCTTTAGGCTCGTCGATGATTGCTGTACTTCATCAATGCGAACGTACTCGTCTTCCCATTGCCGGTTTAAAAGCCAGTTATGTGGCATAGGGGTCTTAGTCCGATCTTGATACTGCAATCGGTTGTCTCGTTGCTCTTTCCAGCGTGTTAGCACTTCCAAGGCGAGTTCATGGTCTTCATTGAGGCCCATGCGTAGCCATTCTTCTTTGGCTTTCGCTTTTTTTTCTTTGCGTATTTGTACATCCCAGAAGTCTTCAAACTGTATCTGGTCAACAGTTTTAACTGTTGGTTTATTGCTTCTCTCAGAGTCATCCGACCGTTGAGAGTCCCTTACCGGGTTGCCATCAGGCATAAACAATGATGAAAATTCTTCTGGAAGCCGAGCTTGAAAAGCGGCAAGAGATTTCAAAAGCGATGCCATACCAACGAAGTCGGCAGGTACATCTTTAAGCAACCGAAAGGCTGCCTTACCTTGGTTTGGGTTTTCGATTGGGTTGTGCTTCAGAAAGCTTCGAATCAAAGTCCAACCAGATCCCTCGCAACGAATCAGGAACTGATCTTGTTCTAACTCACTTAACGCCTTGGCAACCTGTTGCTCATCCCAGTTCAAGTCAGAAGCAACGTAACCAATCGGCAGTCGAAAGCAGCCAAGCAAATTACAATGTGGGCATGTAAGCAAATACAGTCCTAGCAACTTCGCAGAGTCACTCCAGGACAAAACGTTTTGCTTTAGCCAAAAGCGGGTATAGACCTTGCCATAATCACGCATGGAGGTACTCGCTTCTGTGTTTACGTAAAATGCTGACCATTACTTGCCCTTAATCCTACTGGTTACTGGCTTTCAGCTCGCTTGGGCATTCGGGATAGATGTCCGGTCTTAACTGAGATCGGGTTACCTGTCCTTGCGTAGCTTGTTCGATGGGTAAAACGAATTCAGCGGGAACACGCCCTGATTTATTCAACCAAAACCAGACGTTTTGCTGTTTTGAGTTGATGGCTCTTGCTAATGCTGATTGCCCGCCGACCAAGTCAATGGCACGGCGGAGATGTTTTTGTGTCGTTTTGAACACTTCCATACCGTCTCCTATTACAATAATAACTGTTACAAGATTGAATGTTACAGTTTAAACTGTAGATAAGTCAACAGTTAAAATTGTTGAAAGACTACAGTTTTATTTGTAGAATGCGGGCTTATGAAAACTTTATCCGAACGACTAAACCATGCCTTGCAGCTTACTGGGGTAACTCAGTCTGAGTTGGCTCGTCGCATTGGTATCAAACAGCAGTCGATCAGCCAGATTTGCTCTGGTAAATCGGCTAGGTCTCGTTACACCATGCAGATCGCGGAGGCGCTTCGCGTGAATGCTCATTGGCTCGCCACAGGTGATGGCGAGATTGGCTTGGGGGTCGGTAATGTAGAAGTCGGGCCTGATATTAAGGGAAGAATTCCTCTCATTAACTGGGTTCAGGCCGGTGATTGGACTGAAATAGCGGAGGGATTTGCCCATGAAGATGCTGAGGAGTGGCGTGAAGTCACTGGGAAAGCACATGAGGGTTGTTTCGCACTTCGCGTAAAAGGCGACAGTATGGAAAATCCAAGCGGAAAAAAATCCATACCTGAGGGGGCAGTGATCGTTGTTGATCCTGAGTTACCTTACTCTTCAGGTTCATTGGTTGTTGCGCGTTTGGATGATTCGAAAGAAGCAACCTTTAAGCAGTTGGTTATTGATGGTGAACAGAAGTATCTAAAACCTTTGAACCCGCAATACCCTGCAATACCGATCAACGGCAACTGCACCATCATCGGTGTAGTACGACAAGCTATCATCGATTTCTGGTAGCGAAGGAATTTGTGGTTTAGCCACAGTTGTTCATTAGCTGAAGAAGCAACGATTGCAAACAGCTACAACTGAGCATTGGTGCACGCTGAGAGTAAATGGTAACCGATTAGATAACCATTGATTGTTTATAAAGTCAAGATCAGCGAAAATAGCGGCCAATTACGATTAACACGACGGATTTGACAAGCGAAGAACTGAAAAGAGAGTACTTCCAAAAGTGTGTACAAATCCGTGTACAAACTAAAAGAATTTATACATGGCAAACCAAGATTTTCTTAATGAAATCAATAAGCGAAGGACCTTTGCTATCATCTCGCACCCGGATGCGGGTAAAACCACTATCACTGAAAAAGTACTCTTATTCGGGAAGGCGTTACAAAAAGCCGGTACGGTTAAAGGCCGTGGCTCAAATCAACACGCTAAATCAGACTGGATGGAAATGGAAAAAGAGCGTGGTATCTCGGTAACAACTTCCGTGATGCAGTTTCCATACAATGATGCTTTGGTGAACCTACTTGATACCCCAGGACACGAAGATTTCTCTGAAGATACTTATCGTACGCTAACCGCGGTTGACTCATGCTTGATGGTGATTGATGCAGCAAAAGGTGTAGAAGATCGTACTCGTAAACTAATGGAAGTAACACGATTACGTGACACGCCAATCGTTACCTTTATGAACAAATTGGACCGTGATATTCGTGACCCAATGGAGCTACTTGATGAAGTCGAAACCGAGCTCAACATCATGTGTGCACCGGTTACTTGGCCAATTGGCTGTGGTAAAGAATTTAAAGGCGTTTACCACATCCATCGTGACGAAACGATTTTGTACCAAACAGGCCAAGGTCACACTATTCAAGATAAACGCATTATCAAAGGACTAGATAACAGCGAGCTTGACGCCGCTGTGGGTGAAAGCTTAGCTGAGCAACTACGTGAAGAGCTTGAGTTGGTAATTGGAGCCTCACACGAGTTTGACCGTGAGTTGTTTTTAACTGGCGAATTAACTCCTGTGTTCTTTGGTACGGCACTTGGTAACTTTGGCGTTGACCATATGCTTGATGGATTAACTGAGTGGGCACCAAAACCACTACCACGCCAAACCGATGACCGTGAAGTAACAGCCGACGAAGAAAAGTTCTCTGGTTTCGTGTTTAAAATCCAAGCAAACATGGATCCAAAACACCGCGACCGTATTGCCTTTATGCGTATTGTTTCTGGCAAATATAGCCAGGGCATGAAGATGAACCATGTGCGTCTTGGTAAACAAGTCAGTATTGCAGATGCGGTAACCTTTATGGCCGGTGATCGTGAACGCGCTCAAGAAGCGTTTGCGGGTGATATTATCGGTCTACACAACCATGGTACGATCCAAATCGGTGATACCTTCACACAAGGTGAAACGCTTAAATTTAGCGGTATTCCAAACTTTGCGCCTGAGCTATTCCGTCGCATTCGTCTAAAAGATCCACTCAAGCAAAAGCAACTTTTAAAAGGTTTGGTACAACTTTCTGAAGAAGGTGCGGTACAGGTATTTAGGCCGCTTATCAACAACGACCTGATCGTAGGTGCGGTCGGTGTGCTGCAGTTTGATGTGGTTGTGGCGCGTTTAAAGTCTGAATACAACGTGGATGCGATTTACGAGAGTATAACGGTTCAGACCGCACGCTGGGTAAGCTGTGATGACGAGAAGAAAATGGCTGAATTCCGCCGTAAGTGTGAGCAAAACTTGGCACTAGATGGTGGTGATAACCTAACTTACATCGCACCAAGTCGCGTAAACCTGAATTTATCTATGGAACGTTACCCTGACGTGAAGTTCCATGAAACTCGTGAACACTAATCGCTGCGCATTAAAGGAAAACAGATGAACATCAAAAGTATTTTAATTGAAAAAGCCAATGCAGCGATGCAAGCGGCTGGTATCCCTGAAGGTACAAACCCAGCGGTAACACAAAGCACGCGTCCTCAGTTTGGTGATTACCAAATTAACGGTGCGATGGGGGCTGCCAAAGCACTAAAAACCAATCCAAGGGAGTTGGCGCAGAAGATCATCGACAACCTAGATGTTGCTGATCTTGCAGAAAAAACGGAAATCGCAGGCCCAGGTTTTATTAATATTCACCTCAAGCCTGAGTTTTTAGCCACAAGCCTAGAGGCGGCAAATACGGATGCCAAGCTAGGTGTTGCTGAACATGCTAAGCCTCACAAAGTCGTGGTAGATTTTTCTTCGCCAAACCTTGCTAAAGAGATGCACGTAGGTCACCTGCGCTCAACTATCATTGGTGATGCTGTTGTACGTGCCCTTGAGTTCCGTGGTGATACCGTTATTCGCCAAAACCACATGGGCGACTGGGGTACCCAGTTTGGTATGTTGATAGCACACCTTGAAGATTTGCTAAACCAAGGTGTTGACCTTGAAAATGTCGCACTTGCGGATCTTGAAAGCTTTTATCGTGATGCGAAAAAGCGCTTTGATGACGAAGCCGGTTTTGCCGATAAAGCCCGTGATTACGTAGTCAAACTTCAAAGCGGTGATGCGCATTGTAAGAAGCTATGGCAAATGTTTATCGACACCTCAGTTAAACATTCTGAAGAAGTATACGGCAAGTTAAATGTGACGCTTACGCGTGATAATATCATGGCAGAAAGTGCCTACAACGACCGTCTTGCCGGTGTAATTGAGCTATTAAAAGAGAAAGGCATTGCGGTTGAAGATCAGGGCGCTCAAGTCGTATTCCTTGACGAATTGGCAAATAAAGACGGTGAACCTTCCGTATTTATCGTGCAAAAATCAGGTGGTGGTTTCTTATATTCAACGACGGATTTAGCCGCCTGTGATTACCGCTCAAATGAGCTAGATGTTGATCGTATTCTAATTTTTGTTGATGCGCGTCAGGGCTTACACTTCAACCAAGTTGAGATCACAGCACGTAAAGCGGGTCTTTTAAAAGACAAAACCAGCTACGAGCCGAGCCTGTTCGGTACAATGATGGGTAACGACGGCAAACCGTTTAAAACTCGTACTGGCGGCACGGTGAAGCTATCAGACTTACTTGACGAAGCGGTGAGCCGTGCGACAGAAAAACTTGCTGACAGAGCTTCTGACTTATCTGATGAAGCACGCCAAGAAATCGCGCGTAAAGTGGGTATTGGTGCAGTGAAGTACGCCGATCTGTCAAAGCACAGAACCAGCGATTATATCTTTAACTGGGATACGATGCTGAGCTTTGAAGGGGCGACAGCGCCATATTTGCAGTACGCCTATACCCGTGTGCGTAGTATTTTCCGCAAAGCAAACATGGATAGCGCTAGCCTAACTGGTCGCATTCAAATTCAAGCACCACAGGAAAAGGCACTTGCGCTCAAACTGCTGCAATTGGAAGAAGTACTTGATCTGATGATCAGCGAAGCAACGCCACACGTATTATGTAGTTATTTATATGAGCTCGCGAGCTTGTATATGACATTCTATGAAGCGTGCCCAATTTTGAAAGATGATGTAGCTGCAGACGTCCGTGAAAGTCGTCTCTTGTTATGTAATCTGGTTGCTAACTCACTGAAAACCGGTCTAGATTTGCTTGGTATCGAAGTGATGGAGCAAATGTAAGTTAGTTTTAACTTGCATTAAGGTATACTAGAAGCCGCTTTATAGCGGCTTTTTTGTAAAGGAAATAGTGATGAAACTTGAAGACATTCGCAGAGAATATACCAAAGACGGTTTACGTCGTGAGATGCTAAAAGACACACCCGTTGAGCAGTTTGAAACCTGGCTACAGCAGGCGATTGATGCCAAGTTTACCGACCCAACAGCGATGGTCGTCGCTACGGTTGACGAGCACGGCCAGCCGTCTCAACGCATTGTTTTACTTAAGCATGTAGACCAGCACGGTTTTGTCTTCTTTACCAATACCGGTTCACGCAAAGCGCAAGAACTAAAGCAAAACAACAAGATATGCTTGCACTTCCCGTGGCATGAAATTGAGCGTCAGGTTATCGTGTATGGTGAAGCAGTCCCGTTACCAACCAGTCGCGTTGCCAAGTATTTCTTATCACGACCAAAAGAAAGTCAGCTTGCAGCGTGGGCGTCTCAGCAATCGCGCCCCGTGTCATCTCGCCAAGCCTTGATGCAAACCTTTAGTAGCATGAAAGACAAGTTCGCTAAAGGCGAAATTCCACTACCTGATTTTTGGGGCGGTTATTGCGTGGAGCCCACTAAAGTTGAGTTTTGGCAAGGTGGAGAGCACCGTCTTCATGACCGCTTTATGTATGTGAAGCAAGCCGATGGCAGTTGGGAAATTGAGCGGCTCAACCCATAAATTCGCCTTTATAGATAGTCACTGTCACCTCGATTTCAGCGAGTTGGCAGATGACCTAGCTACGCATATCAAAGCTGCCCGCAGCAATGGTGTTGAACGCTTTGTGGTGCCTGGCGTTACCCTTAAGCAGTCTCAACAGCTTGTTGATTTTCAAGCACATCATCCACAATGTGAAATCGCCGCGGGGTTACACCCTTATTTTATTGGCGAACATTGCGACGACGATATGACCGCGTTGGTAGAGTATGTAATACACAATCGTACCCAACTGTGTGCGATAGGAGAGTGCGGTATTGATACAACCTGCGATGCACTTGAGCGGCAAATTGCACTGTTTGAAGCGCATATCGCACTGAGTAATCAGGTAAAGCTTCCGCTAATCGTCCATCACCGTAAAAGTCATCACCTAATTGCTGCCGCGTTTAAACGTGTTAAGCCACAGTATGGCGGGGTGATCCACGCCTTTTCAGGTTCAAAACAGCAGGCTGAATATTATATCGCTCAGGGTTTTAAGCTAGGAGTAGGTGGCACAATCACCTATCCAAGAGGCGAAAAAACAGCGCAGGTAATATCACAGCTGCCGCTTGAAAGCCTAGTATTGGAAACCGATTCGCCGTCGATGCCGTTACATGGTTATCAGGGGAAGCCGAACTCTCCTAAGCGAGTCGTCCAAGTATTTGACAGGCTTTGTGAATATCGAAGCGAAACACCAAGCGAGCTTGCCTCAGCGCTCTATCGAAATACCACACAGTTGTTCGGCTTGGGCTAAATTGATGATGTCGAGATAAATCTCGACCTACGAGTCAATATCACAAATGGGATATAAAACCATACCTATCAGCAATAGATAACCCGTGTAGGAGCCGGTTCATCCGGCGATCTTGATGCTTTTACCGCGATATAAAACCATACCTATCAGCAATAGATAACCCGTGTAGGAGCCGGTTCACCCGGCGATCTTGATGCTTTTACTGCGATATAAAACCATACTTACCAACAATAGAAAAATAGGGTAGGAGCCGGTTCACCCGGCGATCTTTAAGCTTTAAACGCGATATAGATCAGTAATCTCATCCCTCGCTCTAGGACATAACATAATATAACCTTAACGTGTTCACTTCTGGTTAATGCTTATACACTTAATTTGAATTCTCATATTTTTTGGACGAAAAAGCTTAAACATACCATTAAGAGGTTTTCGCTTGTACGGGGTTAATCTCAGGCCGAACTAAGAAATCACCAACAGTTACAGAACAAAACTAGAATTAATCACAACAGGGATTGAGTTGTTATGTTTAAAATAATTTTACTTGCCGCGTTAATGTTCACCTCAAACTTGGTAATTGCGTCACAAACAGCGAACCCTTTTCCAAGTGCATCTTGTAGTAATAAGGTCCATATCAGAGTTGTTGATCTGATTTATTGTGTAGATAGCACGACACTATCAAAAATTAACTTTTTAGGGCTAAGTAACCAAACTGCGGTTATAACTAGCCAAGATCAAAATGAGTTGGCAATTGCGTTAAACCCACCGGAAATCTCACTTGGTGATATGCATAAAAAGTTGAATATGAGCGTAAACGAATTTTTTCATGCCCTGTATCATTCAGATCCTAAAGTAAAAAACATAGCAAAGCTTCGCTCGGCTTTTGACATAGACGAAAATAATCCGATGAGTGTGTACCAAAACGGCGATATTTTTGCTTTTGTCGTTATGGGAGAAAATCAAGACTACGATAGGGTTTACATTAATAAAAAAGGAAGCGATGTTATCTATCAGATAAGTGGTGAGTTTAACCAACCTCAGTTAAATCGCATTCTCTCCTCGCTTATTTTGGATGTGTAGCATCGCTGTTCACCTTATAAAGTAGATGCCGGTTCACCCGGCGATCTTGATGCTTTTACCGCGATATAAAACCATACCTACCAGCAATAGAAAAACAAGTGTAGGAGCCGGTTCACCCGGCGATCTTTACGCTTTTACCGCGATATAAAACCATACTTACCAGCAATAGAAAAGCAGGTGTAGGAGCCGGTTCACCCGGCGATCTTTAAGCTCTCCCGGCATAACACCAACAATACTCAAGCCAATTGCTGATTAATAATTGAGATCATCTCATCAGCGTATTGGTGAATAAAAAAGTGCCCACCAGAAAACTCAGTAAGCTGATATGGTTGTGCTGTTAGCTCTTGCCATGCTGAGACATGTTCATTCAAGATCTCATCATCAACACCATGAAAAACATGGATAGGGATGGGTAAAGCTCGCTGCTCTGCGACATAGGTGTCTGCTATTTTGAAGTCGGCCCTAAGCAATGGTACCAGTAACTCCATTAGTTCTTTATTTTCAAGAATCTCTTTTGGCGTGCCATTTAAGTCACGTAGCTCGGCAATAAATTCATCATGTGGCAGACCGTGTAAATGGCGTTTAGTTGAGGTGCAATGCGGTGCACGACTCGCAGAAGCAAATATTTTACGTGGAGTAGGTAAGCCAGCGTCTAATAATTGAAAAGCAAGCTCATATGAAATGCGACTACCAAGACTATGTCCAAAAAACGCGAAAGGCTTACTGGTCATATAGTCTTGGTGTACCATGAGTTCAGAGATAATATCCGGCATGTTGTCTATTGCTGGCTCTACCAGTCTAGCCCCTCTCCCCGGAAGCTGCACAAAAACGAGCTCAACACATTCACTTGCCTTTTCGATCCATGGCGTAAATATTGCTGGGGAGCCACCCGCGTAGGGAAAGCAAAATAGTCGCAACTCAGCGTTTGGATTGGGTTTTGGGGTAATAAAAAGTTTACTATTCATATCCTTTGTTGTTCGATTTTATTTTAGGTTAACTATTATGTTATCAACTTTATTACAATGCTAACAGCTTTACCCCTGCTCTAATTCTTCTGCCCGTTTTTCAGGCGCAGGAAGCATCTTTACTTTCTTGCGAATTTTGCGTTTTACTTCCCAGCGTTTTAATGCTCGACCTATTTGCCATGTGAATACCATCGTAATCACCAGCATCAGTAAAACGACTCGTCCAAGTTCGTGGAAATGAGAGTGGCTTTGTGACATAGCAGCTTCTGTCAAATAGACCATATTGACGAACCCAAGAGGCTGTCCGGTTGGCGTATATACTGGTTCAGAAATAATGCTTTTGGTTTTACTGAGCCCAGGTAAGGTTTGAGGTAGCTGCTGATAATCCGTGGGCGAGGAATTACCGTCGTTACCAACAACAAAGCGTCCTTGATAATCATAAATTGCGACTTGAAGCACAAAGTCATCGCTAGCGAGGTGATTTGCCAGTGCGCTGAGCCTTGGCGTATCACTGCGAGAGAGGGGTAATGCCACATTTTTTGCGAGCTGCTTGGTGAGACTTCTTGCGGTAAGGTCTGCGCCATTATGGAGCAAACGATGAGATTCAAAACTGGTATTAAACGCAAGCCAAGTCACCATAATTAAACACGTCGCGGCGATGCACAGGCGAAATAATCTACGCCCTCTGGTCGAGTTTAACACTTCTAATACATGTAAATTTTTCATATTTATCGCATATTGCCCGCTTTTGCTAAGGTCCAGTGCTGACAGCTTAGCGCAATCATGTTAAAAATCGGCTTAACGCTATCAAGGAGCAACTTATGTCGTCAATCATTCAATTCGCTAATCGTGAACTAAACACACCAATTCAGGAACATATGGCGCTGGATCATTGGTATAGTTGCCAAGGTAACACAAGCCTCACACAAGTAAATCAATTACCTGAGCTGACGACCCAATCAATATGCTTTTTTGGCCCAAATATACAATTGCAACACCTTGTGGAAGTCGCGAAATTTCTTCGAACATTTGCTATCGAGCAAACTTATTTTACGGCATATCAACCTCATGAACAGCTCCCGGTTGCATTGGGTATGCGTTTTAACGCATCGCAATTGCCGAGCAAGGCTGAAGTAAGAGATTTTGCAAAAAGCATTAATGCGCAAGGTGCGATTATAACGCAAGCACCTACTTTAGAAGAACCGGGGCTACTTGTGATGGATATGGACTCCACCGCAATTCAAATTGAATGTATTGACGAAATTGCTCGATTGGCCGACCGATATGATGAAGTGGCTTCTGTCACCGCACAGGCGATGGCGGGGCACTCTCTTTTTCTGAAAGTCTACACCGCCGCGTTGCGTCACTCTCTGGCGTACCGTTATCACAAATTCAATCATTAAAAGAAAACTTACCGCTAATGCCCGGTATAGAGCTGTTGTGTCAGGCGCTCAAGCAGCATCACTGGCACCTTGCCATCGCCTCGGGTGGCTTTACATGGTTTGCAGAATCATTGATAGAGCCACTCCAGCTAGACGCTGTATTTGCCAATACCCTAGAGGTGGAAAACGCGCACCTCACCGGCAAAGTGCTAGGAGATATCGTAGATGCCGACAAAAAGGCGGAAGTGCTAGGTCAACTTGCAACCCAGTATGCGATCCCAATGACTCAAACCGTTGCCATTGGTGATGGCGCAAATGACTTAGTGATGATGGCAAACGCCCAGCTAGGTGTGGCAATCCATGGTAAGCCAAAAGTGGTAGAAAGTGCCGACGCTGCGATTTGTGAAGGATCTTTGTTACAACTGTTATATTTGCTAGGTGTGCCGAAATAATATACGCTTTGTTACTTAACGAAAAACATAGCTCAAAAATGTTGCGCTTTTGTTTCTTTTTGTTACTATTTCCCGTTAATGGGTTCGGAGTTGGCGGAGAAGCAAAGCGTGTAAAGTAAGACTCGTTTACTGCTTCTTTAACATTCGTATAGTAACGATATTATGTTAAGGATATAACTGCGTTGTTTTTCTTTAAAAATAGCATTTCAGGGGATGACCTTCGCGCACTTAGAAAACGAAAGGGAGTCACCATGCAACAAATGGCAGATAAAATTGGTGTGTCTCTCAGGACGATAGAAAATTGGGAAACCGGTGTCGGACAACCAAGAATTAACCAATTTTTAGAAATATGTATTTATTGTTCGGTTGATATCAAAGGGCTTATCACTCAAATTAAGCAGAGTGAGAAAGAGCAAGAAGATATAAAAAAATAGAGATTAATGATGAAGAATTTGATGTCGGAATTTATCGCTCGTTTTTTAAGTATTGACTCAAAAAAAGATAATAAGGCTTTCCAAGGTTTGCTGCCTTATATGGACGCAAAACAAGTTTCTGGAGGGAGTGGTACGGAAAATGCGAAACGTCCTAAAAAAGAAGTTATGCCCGTTAGCACACTGATGGAACAGCAAGACGCAAATAGACTAGATAATGAACAGGTTAATCTCGTTACAGGTGGAAGTAGCGCACATAATAGTAATGAGCCTAAAGGGGCTCATACTGACTCTAGCGTTAGGCCACAAACGGAAGTTGTTTTGACTAACCTCCAAGCTAAAGTTGTTAATGGAGGTGGTAGTGGCACGGGTACTGCTGACAAGCCTAGGGAAGCCAATAACGATTCAGGTAACGGTTAGGTCAAATTAGGTTAAGGTATGAAATATTTATTAGCGCTGCTTTTTATTCCATTTAGCATATTTTATTTTAACTCTGAATTGGATCAAGTAGTAATGCTTACTGCAATTGCTTTTATAGGTGCCGTTTACTATTCAGATGTTAATATTCGCCATATATGCTTTATACTGTTTTTTACACGTATTGTTGGTTTTGCGATCATATATTTTAACTTATTTTCATTAAATGATGATTCTCTCTACCTCTGGAAAAATAACCGCATATTTTTGATACATCTATTAATAGATATAACTTCATTTCTACTAATAGCTTTCCGTCCAATGCTTTCTCGAAACTGGTTGGCGAAAAAAGGCAAAGAAACCAAAGAAGTCTTAATGACTAACGCAGATATGGCATTGATGACATTGTTCTTGTTATTTATTGGCGTTGATTCTTTAGCTCTTGTGGAAAATCTGATTCGAAACCTAGACTATTTAGGAGTAAATGAAGAGTTTGCCAAGCAGTTTTGGGGTTGGGATTGGGTGTTTTATAATTACTCTTCAATGAAGAGTATTCTGTTAGGTCTTGAACTGTTGGCTGTCTTATCAATTACAACTAAGGTTGCGAGACAAAACTTTTCTCGAAAAAAAGCTGCTGCTTAGTGGCGTATGCTTAAAATAGTCAGGCTTTAAAACTTCAAATTGAAGCCTGACTTACTTCTTTTTACTACTAGTTCAAGTCGTTATCTACGCGACAATTCTTAAGTCGATACGAGCCAAGGAGGGATGCTTGATATGTCCTCCTGACGGATTTCGACGCCCATCCATGGGCTACGACATACTTTTCTTTGATGCCCAAAGAATCGTTGCGCAAAAGAAAAGGCACTTCTTCTTCACCTGAAAAGCATACTTCTCGGCGGGTGAACCGCCTCCCACAAAACTATTTACAAGGCTACGCTGATAGTTTTTGCAATGCTTGCAAGCAACTTAATCATAAAAATCGTAGAAGATCTCACAAGCAACGTATTCCCCCTCCATCACACCCGAAAATCATAAGTCGATATGCAATGTGCCGACAGGATGTCGGCCAAGTCTTGTCTGGCACAGGGACGTACCTTACAAGACGGTTGCACTATGTCGGCTTAGGGTTTGAGGATTAAGTGTGATGCTGGGGCGACGTTTTCTTGGTTCGTTCTTTTTCGTCGTTTAAAAAGAATGAACGAGGAGCGCATGGATGCGCTTTGATATTAAACATGGAGGTTTATGTTGCTAACGACTGGTAGCTCGAAATTTACCGTAAAGTCAGCCCGTCCTCCTGACGGATTTCGACGCCCATCCATGGGCTACGACATACTTTTCTTTGATGCCCAAAGAACAAGTAAGCAAAAGAAAGGGCACTCCCAACATCACACTGACTCCTCAAGTAAATTGCCAATATGAACGTCACCGCGGTGTAAGGGCCATCCTTGGCCCTGTCACCGCTTTTCACGCATCCATGCGTTGAAATGACTCATTGGCAATTTACTTTCAGGTGTGATGAGGGAGATACAAGGCGCTGATAGTTTTGTTTGGTGCTTGCAAGCAACTATGTTTCTGATGGCTTTGTGGACAGCTAACAGACAACTTATTTCCCCCTTCATCACACCCGAAAAGCGTAAGCTGATATGCAATGTGCCGACAGGATGTCGGCCAAGTCTTGTCAGGCACAGGGACGTACCTTACAAGACGGTTGCACTATATCGGCTTAGGATTTGAGGATTAAGTGTGATGCTGGGGCGACGTTTTCTTGGTTCGTTCTTTTTCGTCGTTTAAAAAGAATGAACGAGGAGCGCATGGATGCGCTTTGATATCTGCCAAGGAGGGCAAGCTGACACCGTTTTATTTGGCTTGAGATTTAAAAACCATCGTTATGCCAAAAGATAAGCATTCGAATGCTGAATAAAAAAATGAGTTAAAAATGCTTGCCTTTTATGTAACAATAGCGCGCAAATAAAAACCAATCGCAGCACACTAGGAAGTAGTACTGTGTATTGGTGGAACGGCTTTAACCAACAACAGTGGACATAAAAAATGCAAACAAGGATTGTGGTGTATGGTACTAACCATCCTGTACATGTCGTCGATTTTGAACTCACGACCTGTATCAATAGCGGCTTTTTACTCAAAGCGAACCTAGAATCCCAATTTGACCTGGCTGATGAATTACTTGTCGGCAATATGCTCACGTTTGAAATTGAGTCACCAGATGCAATATCGACGTATTTCACTGGGACTTTGTTTGATATTCAATCTGGTTTTGTGTCTGAGCACACCTGTGGTGCAGAGGTGGTATTAAAGCCTCGCCTTGAGTTACTTAAGCAAACTGAAAAAAGCCAAATCTTTGTACAAGCCAATGTTCAGTCTGTCCTCAATAAGTTGATACAAAAAGCCGGCTATTCACAAGACCGGATAAAATGGCGAGTCACTAAAGATTTACCCACGCTACCGCAGTGCGTACAAGCGCTAGAAAACGACTACACCTTTTTCACTCGACTCTTAGCAAAGTACGGCTTAATTTATTGGTTTGAATGCCATGATTTTATTGAGTCGATAGTGATTGCCGAGGGGAATCTTGCAAGCCCCTATATTGAGCGAGGCTTGCTGTCGGTAACGGATAAAGATGGTCTGGTGCACGAACATGAAACCGGCTTTGTTGGGTTTACGCAGTGCCAAAGCCGCCATCGTTTTAGAATGGGTGGCTCACAAGTGCACATGAATGCCCATCCACCAACCTCGGTCAGCTCGGCCCAGCGCAGTTATTTTGAGCCTGCTGCACAAAATCCTGCTGAGCAATTTGAGCGCACTGGCAATCTCGAGCTTGCCTATCAACAAGGTAAAAATGAAGTCACGCTGGTAGGGAACGTAGCCGAAGCCAATGCCGGTTATTCGTTTTCGTTAAATGGTAAATTGGGCACAGCAAAAGGTGGCGATTATACCTGTATTCGCAGTAAACAGGTGTATAAGCAAGGCAGTGCCAATGACCCTAAGCAAGTTGCATATCATAGCGAGTCGGTTTGTGTACCACGAGGTGAGCCAATACGTATCGCGCCCCCAGAGCATAGTCCCAAGCCGATGGTGTTTACCGCCACGGTACGTTCACTGTCGGGGTCAAAGACCAATCCTCATCTAGATACCCAAGGGCAATATGCCACGCAAGTACATTTTGATAGTCAGGTGACTGAATCGGTAAAGCGCCTCACACAATATGCCTGTCGTGGTCAAAAGCAACCGACAGGGTTACACTTTCCACTGCTGCCAGACAGTAATGTGCTCATCGGTTGTATGAACAACGACCCTGACCAAAGTTACTTGTTAGGGTTTGCCCTTAATGACACCCAACCATCTGTTGTTACCAGCGCCAATAACGCCCAAAACGTGCTCTGCTCTCGCGGCCAAAACCTGTTGATGTTTGATGACACCCCAAAAACCCCGCATATTGTGTTGCAAACCCTAGCGGGCAACCAGCACTTGGTGTTACATGGGGATAAAAAGCAGCCTTATATCCACTGGCTTGCGCAACTTGGCGCGATGAATATTTTTGCAGCCAAAGACATACAACTTGGCAGTGTTAAAAGTGCAATTCGACTACTCACCAATAAAACCTTTATTGCCAGCGCCAAACAACAATTGGCACTGGAGAGTAAAAAGTCGGTGATTGCTGATGCAGCAACCAACCTAGACGTCACCGCCAATCAAATTGACGTCAGCGCCACACAAAATATCACCCTTAAGGCGGGTCGCAGCCATCGCAGTGTTATCCAAAGTGATATAAACCTCAAGGCAGACAACAATCTCACCATCACCGCTCCCGCGGGAAGTCAACTCATTCAAAGCCAAGGCAATATCACAGTAAAAGGCAGTGGCTCTGGCAACCTCACCCTTGCCAATGGCGGCAGTGAAATCAGCATTGACTCAAGTGGTAACGTCAACATCTTTGCAGACAAGCTACTGACCTTAAAAGGCAAAGCCATGACCGTGTTTGACGGCAGCATGGAGCAAGATATTGGTGGTAAACAAAGCGCCACGATGCCGAGTGTACCGCAAATAGCGCAGATAGCAGCAAATCAACGCTTGTCGTTAACCGCTGATGGCGCGGCATCACTTGCTGATAAAACCATTGACCTTTCGTATTTTTATAGCGATGGCACACCAGTAGAAGACATTGATTACGAAGTCGTGATGGATAACGGCAAAATATACACCGGCCAGCTTAGTGGCGGTATCGCAGAAGTCATTGATGTGCCTGCGGGTAATTATACCGTGAGTTACATCGGCGAAGACGAAGAGAAGATTATTTCGTTACGCCAAGAGCTTCGCACGGCCCTTGACCAAATGGTTGCAGAAATCCGCAAGCAAGCTGACATTCAAGAGCGTCTGATTGATGACGAAAACCTTGGGATGCAAGGGCTTATCTATAGCGGTGCATTCTTATACGGGCTTTATCAGCAAGGAGAAAGCATTGTAACGGGAGTCGCAGATTTAGTAGAAGGCACAGCTGGAGCAATTTATGATGTTGGCGCAGCAACTTTCCGTATTTTGGGCCATCTTGCAACTGGCGATGTGGAAGCTATACGGGCAGAGTTACAGCAAATTATGTCAACTGCCTCAGAGTCCATTAATGGCATTGTTGAAGCGTTTGAGACATTAGTTATTATTGCAGAAGATGAAGAAGCGCGTACTTTACTTGCAAATTTCCCAGCACGTTACTTTAACGCCCATTCCAGTGTTGAACGCACCAGAATGGCAGGTCGCTTGTCGTTTGAAATACTGCTTGCCCTTGCCACCTTTGGTAGTGGTGCAGTAGTTTCTGCTATTGCTAAATCCAATTACTTTGTTAAAGCAACCCGCGCATTGGAAAAGCTCACTCAAGCCACCAAGTTAAAACGCTTAAATTACACTCGCTCGGGTACAACTGAAAAGGTACAACTAGACCGGATTAGAAAACTAGACACCAGTATCCGTGATGTAAAAAAAATCAATCATGGTCCATCAATAAGAATAACAGCTGAAAAGCATAGGACATCTTCAAGGTTAAATACTCGCCAGTGGAAACATAAAACGATGTTCGATGGGCGGCTTGTACACCAGCGTAATGACTTATTCGATATCAACAAGAAAGACCTTAATGGTTTGACGAACCTTGAACGAATGATGAAAGGACGACCTCCTATTGGTTTCGACGGTGAGCCGGTAAACCTCCACCATTTGATTCAAAAGGAGCCTGGTACAATTGCAGAGGTTGGTGGTAAACTGCATTCAGAGCGGACAAAAATACTACATATTCCTCAATACGAAAAAAGAAATGGCGCTTGGCTTAAGAGGAAGAATTATAGCTTTAGGGCTCATAACGGCAGGAAATCAACATGGCCAAGCACTCAGTTTGGTAATATCAAGAAAACTGAGGCAGAGAAGATATTTATAAAGTGGAGCTCGGAGTACTGGAAATATAGAGCCAAAGGATTTTAATTATGAAAAACTTTACACATGATGAGTTAAAGCAAAGATTAGAGTCACTAAACGAATTTGAATATCAAGGTAGTCATAGTGACTTAGAAATAAAAGAAGCTGAGTCAGTGCTCAACCTTCGTCTCCCAGAAAGTTTTAAAGACTACTTGAAAGCTTGGGGAAATATAGCGATAGGCCCGATTGAAATCTTAGGTTTAACTAAAACACCTAATTTTATAAATGCAGAATATCCGAATTTTGTTTGGTTTACTCTTAAAAAGAGGAGTAATGACCAACTCCCAAAAGAGCTTGTAGTTTTCCATAGCGTGAACAATGAGTTTCTTTACTGTATCAACTGCTCGAAACCTCTCAGTAATGGAGAGTGTGTAATTACAGTTTGGAACAATTTAGATAAAATTGTAGAGCAAGAGTATCACGTTGGGTTTAATAACTTTATTTTGGGCATATTAGAAGACGAATAGTACTTTATTGTGCGTTTAGCATATCTATTCTGACACTGGCTTGAGTTAGCCTTAAAGTACTAATTTAGTGTAAAATAGCGCACTTATTTTGAGAGCTACTTCATATGCAAATGACGTAAGCTCTCAAATTTTTTTACAGCCCACGGCATCTACATTTCCTTGAGCGTTATATAAGCTCCTTCTTTTAAAAATTAGATACCTTTGGTTTACCACCTCCAGCAAGCACTAGTGAATTTATATAGAAAATTGAGAATGCACCACCCGGTCAATACACCGTGCAATATGGTGAGGATAAACGCGATTACCTGCCAGAAGATAATCGCCCTAAAAACCCACTGTATGGACAAATCACCCCAGCGCAAGCCGCTGAAATGGTACGCAGCGGCAATACCGCACCACTGATAGAAGCCAATGGCATCGCAACCCAAGCAGGTGATTGGTTATGGGGCACACTGCAAGGCGACTTTAATCAAAACCCCTCTACGTCACAAATCGTGGTAGGTACCTTGATTTCCATGATACCGATTATCGACCAAGTCATGGATTTACGAGATATCATTGCCAATGTCATGTTACTGACCGACGATGATGAAGCCAACGACACCGACGCTTGGCTTGCCTTTACCCTAACGGGTATTGGTTTAGTACCAGTTGTGGGCTCAGCAGTTAAAGGCGTAGGCAAGGTTATCTTAAAAAATACTGGAGAATCGCTCTCGGCTGCGCTTGCCGTACTACGCAAGCTCGGCAAAGGCGACCCAGTTAAATACCTAAGAGACATCAATTGGCAAGACCTAGGAAAACAATCCGCCACGGAAGTTAACAACATCGTCAAAGGCCTGCGCGATTCACTCGATGAAATGTCTACCAGTTGGCACTACGACCTACTGCTTCCAGACGCCGCCATCGAAGGCATGCAAGCCACGGTAAAGCGCCTAGACGAGGTCACCCCCAAAATCGACCAGCATATGCAACAAGCCGCCCAAGAAATCGGACAGCGAGTTAATAAAGCACTGGATGAATATCAAGGCCAACCACCAATTCGAGGCGTTACCGATAAGCCCACCAAAGCCAAAGCCGATGAATTGGAACCACCAAAAGGGAATGAGCTGCCGGGTACTAAAGTTAGCAAATTAACAGATCCGAGACTTCAGAAACATTATAAAGATGTTTCAGCTTATATGGCTCACTATAAATCACGTATGGATCAAGCTATTAGAAATGGTGATTCTTCCAGAAAAATCGGTGCTTTTAAGGCTAAAATTACCGAAGGAAAAGGTGAGTTAGCAGCTGCAATGCATATGGAAAAACACTTTTCCAAACCACCTCCACCAGCGCAAATGGAGATGGGTTTTGGGCCTGGACCAGGAATTGACCAGATTTGGGTTAAGAGAGATGGTAAAGGAAATATTATCGAATATTTCGCTGTAGAAGCTAAAGGACCTGGAGCTACGCTGAAAAAAACAAAAACCATGCAAACCCAGATGTCTCTATTTTGGCTCAGAGCTAACGCAAAAAAGATGAAAAACTCGAAGAAATACAAATCTAAAAACCAACTCGGAAGTGACTTACTCAGAGCTATGAAAAGTGGAACTCCGCCTGTTCGTCGTTTAGTTATAGAGGCGGTTGAAAAGAATGGTTCTGTTGTATCATCAAAACTTCAACCTTTACCTTAGGAATTACAATGTTAAAGATCAATCAATATGAAGAAGATTTTGAAGAGCTTATTGCTGACTCACCTATTATTATTGAAAATAGGAAGGCACAAATAGATGATAAAACATTATCATTGGAGCAGCGTAAAGAAGCATTATTTACTGTCGCAGAAGAATACCTTGATTTAGGTTATGCGTATTATATGCTTGAAGAAAACAATAAGAGCATCGTACACTTTCAAAAAGCTATGCCGTACAAGTTTAAGTTAGCATTCGAAGCTTTATGGAAAGAGCCAGAAAACTGCTGGAGCATACAGGAAACTTTGAATTGTATTTTACTTTTCGGCACGAAAGAGTTGAAATCCGAACTTATTGACTCTAATTGGAAATTAGAGAGCGAGGACATTATTAACGAGTCATCCTATTTGTATGACCGCCTACTTATTCAAATTGGTACCACATTCAAAGTTGATGATGCAGCATTAATTAATGCTCTAAACGTTTCTGAATTAGAAAAAGACAGAGATGTTCAACAATTTATCGTGCCTTTACTACGCTCAATTAAAGGACTAATTACTAGTGATAAATCCCAATGGCAAATTGGCATTGACAAAGCTTTGCAATGGCACGCTGACGAAGCAAAATTGGGTGAATATAGAGATATCCGGCAAGGTGTTATTTGTTTGAATGCCTTAACTCTTGCAAAGCTTGGTCGTGACATGCATGGGTGGGAATGTACTAGTGAATCAATCTATTTACCGTTAAACCTCTTAAATTTAATTTAGTAAGGAAAAAAATGAGTGGCCTAATTCATTTGTATCTCATTGATGAAGCTGTTTTTCCAAAAACACTAACAGGAAGCAGTCAGCAAAAATACCAGCAACTTATTGATATTACTTTAAGTAATGGAATTCGCTGGCAAACGGTTGAATTAAATATGCGTGGCTTTATTCCTGCAATTTCCATGTGGGACAAAGTTGCTGGTAATAGCCAATTGATTGAGGCGTGTTCATTTCACTACTTTCCCAATCACCTAATTGCTCCTGATGCCGAGATAAATGGTTCTTTTGGCTTTTTTCCTTCAGAAATGATTACCGATTTAAGTGATGTCATGGAAGAAAATCTAGACTTCGATATTAACTCTTATGATGGTAAACAGCTAGTTAAATATGTTGAGCAAAACGAAGGCGACTTAGACCCAGACGCTTATGAGATTGTTCGAAATGCTTATTACCGAACTTTCCGAGATGCCAAAGAGCAAGACAAATCTATTGTGATCTTGATGGAGGAGTGATCCCCAAATTCAGATAATAAGTGCACCACTCATGGTTAAACGGTGATGGTACGTGGCAATCAACACTCAAAGAAGTAAATGAAATTACTGGTGGTCAGCCAATCATATTTAAAAATGGTAGGCCTGACTTTACACCATGGTCTAAGGGCCAAATTGCCTTTGCACCAAATGAATTAAATGGTACATGCCAAGACTTTGGTCAAGTATACAAATATATAGCTGATCAAAAAGGCCTGAAAAGTAAAAATGCCGCTAGGCAATTGCTGAGTAAGCTAGATTTAACTCCACACCACGCTAGTGCTACAATAATCCAGCTTATACCTACGAAATTGCATGGTAATATACCTCATATAGGATCAGCTTCTGATTTAAGAAAAGGAAAGTAAGTTATGATTAAGAATGTTCTTGACCCTCTTGGAGCGATACCTTTGCATGAATGCAGCGATGAAGTTATTGATATCAATGAGCTTGAAAATAGATTTAAGTTCGAAATACCAGATGAACTAAAGGAACTTTATTCACTATTTAATTCATCAGTTATTTTTGATTCTGGTGCAAAAATTAAGCCTAATCAAGCCACCCCACTGACTGATCATGATGGATATCAGTCGGTGGAAATTCTTTATGGTATTGATAATCAAGATAACAATATACTCCAGAAAAATGCCATGTACGAAGAACTTGAGCAAAAAGGCTATTTTATTTTTGGCTCCTCTTGTGGTGGCGATCAACTTTGTTTGGGAAAAAGAGATCTCAAAGTCTACTGCTGGGATCATGAAAGTGGTGAAAGCGAACAGGAATTTTATGAGGTTTCTACGAACCTATCTTCATTTTTTCAAGCGCTACAGCCGGATGAAGATGAAGCAACTGATCATGCCTCGAAAATAGACGAAGATAAGTCTTTCCTTTCCTTTTAAATGACTAAGAATAGAATATTGTAGTCAGATCAGTTCTTTTTAAACTGGCTACATTTGGAGTAAATGATCGACCAAGTAATCGATTATCAATAACGACGATGTACTAGCCCATAATTCACTTAAAAGCTGGAGATTGCCGATGCAGCTTTTTACCCAAAGAAAAGTTGGTAAAGGCGACTTTGTTAAATACCTATGAGTCATTAGCTGGCAAGACCTAGGAAAACAATCCGCCACGGAAGTTAAAAACATCGTCAAAGGCCTGCGCGATTCACTCGATGAAATGTCTAGCAGTTGGCACTACGACCTACTACTCCCAGACGCCGCCATCGAAGGCATGCAAGCCACGGTTAAACGCCTAGACGAGGTCACCCCCAAAATCGACCAGCATATGCAACAAGCCGCCCAAGAAATCGGGCAGCGAGTTAATAAAGCACTGGATGAATATCAAGGTCAACCACCAATTCGAGGCGTTACCGATAAGCCCACCAAAGCCAAAGCCGATGAGTTGGAACCACCAAAAGGGAATGAGTTACCGGGGGCTAAAAACAATAGTTCAAATAATACAAAAACTAAGAAAGCTCGTAAGATATCGAACCGCTTGAAATACCTTGGAAAAACACCAAGTAAAACATCTCGCACCGGTAAAGAAGTCATTGCAAGAATGAAAGCGCAAGGTAAAATAAGAGAATCATTCGAAGGTACTCAATTTAAAGCAAGTAATGGTAGATGGTACCCCCTATCTCAGGCAGACATGGCTCATGACCCGACAGATGCAGTAAAGTGGTGGAATACTACGGGCCGACAATACGGCGCAAAATCAAAGGAAGTGCGAAAATGGATGTTAGATCCTGATAATTATACTCTCGACCATTACGCAATTAACCGCTCTGCTGGTGCTAAGCTTAACGATAGATATTTACCTCCTAAAAAATAAGGAAAGATAATGGAAAATTTACCCATAGACTTGCGCGATAAAATTGATGCTCTCTACATTTCTGCATACAAGGCATTAGAAGTCAAAAATGTTGACATCGCCCAAGAAAAAGCTGAGGAAGCATGGAGGTTATTACCTGAACCGAAATTTGATTGGGATGTCACTCTCAGTTTTGTTACCGGAATTTGTAAAATGTATCGAGAATTAAGCTTACACGAAAAAGCCCATAATATTATTAATGAGCTTTTAGACTCAGACCATTTAAATGACTATGATGATGGGCCATTATTTTTAAAAGGTACATTATACTTTGAGCAAGGAGAGTTTAAACAAGCATATGAATGGTTTGCTAAAGCCAATTCTATTTCACGGGGTAGATGCTTTGTAGAACAACCTAAGAAATACAAAACCTTCTTTAATGAGTATAACCAATGAATGTACATGACCAGATAGAAGAGTATTGCGAGCAAGGCAATGACCTTTTTGATGAAGAAGATTTTCAAGGCGCAATGACACTCTGGAAAAAAGCCTTCGATTTACTCGCTGATCCAGATGAAGATTGGGAGCAAGCCGTTTGGCTTAAAGTATCTATTGGGGATAGTTATTATATGCTTGATGAATATCAACAATCCCTAGATTCAATGCTGGATGCATTAAACTACCCTGAAGCACTCGACAACCCATTTATTCACTTTAGAGCTGGCCAGTGTCATTATCAGTTAGGTGATAAAGAGCGCAGTAAAAATGCTTTACTTAAGGCCTATATGTTAGCCGGGAAAGAAATTTTTGAAGACCATGGAGAGGATGGGCTTTTTTATTACGACTTTTTAAAGTCCGAAATCAAGTTATAAACCAGTTCTACGCAAAGGACAGCACATGACAGTTAGCATATACATCGTGCAATATTTTGTTCGATATATTTACCACAAAATTCAAGAGCCTTGGCTTAAGTGCCACACAAAATATCACCCTTAAGGCGGGTCGCAGCCATCGCAGTGTTATCCAAAGTGATATCAACCTCAAGGCAGACAACAATCTCACCATCACCGCCCCAGCGGGAAGTCAACTCATTCAAAGCCAAGGCAATATCACGATTAAAGGCAGTGGCTCTGGCAACCTCACCCTTACAAGACGGTTGCACTATATCGGCTTAGGATTTGAGGATTAAGTGTGATGTTGGGGCGACGTTTTCTTGGTTCGTTCTTTTTCGTCGTTTAAAAAGAATGAACGAGAAGCGCATGGATGCGCTTTGATATTAAACATGGAGGTTTATTTTGCTAACGGCTGATTGCTCGAAATTTATCGTGAAGTCAGCCTGTCCTTCTGGCAGGTTTCGAAGCCCATTCATGGGCTACGACTACCCGAAAAGCATAACTTCTCGGCGGGTAAACCGCCTCCCACAACACTATTTACACTGTGAGGCTGGAGCCGCTTTTGAGCTTATAAACTACTCTATTGCTACTGAGAAAGTGGAAATTCCACAAGCAACTTTATTCCCCCTCCATCACACCCGAAAAGCATCAGTCGATATGCAATGTGCCGACAGGATGTCGGCCAAGTCTTGTCTGGTACAGGGACGTGCCTTACAAGACGGTTGCACTATATCGGCTTAGGATTTGAGGATTAAGTGTGATGCTGGGGCGACGTTTTCTTGGTTCGTTCTTTTTCGTCGTTTAAAAAAAATAAACGAGGAGCGCATGGATGCGTTTTGATATTAAACATGGAGGTTTATTTTGCTAACGGCTGATTGCTCGAAATTTATCGTGAATTCAGCCTGTCCTTTTGGCAGGTTTCGAAGCCCATTCATGGGCTACGACTACCCGAAAAGCATAACTTCTCGGCGGGTAAACCGCCTCCCACAACACTATTTACACTGTGAGGCTGGAGCCGCTTTTGAGCTTATAAACTACTCTATTGCTACTGAGAAAGTGGAAATTCCACAAGCAACTTTATTCCCCCTCCATCACACCCGAAAAGCATAAGCCGATATGCAATGTGCCGACAGGATGTCGGCCAAGTCTTGTCTGGTACAGGGACGTGCCTTACAAGACGGTTGCACTATATCGGCTTAGGATTTGAGGATTAAGTGTGATGTTGGGGCGACGTTTTCTTGGTTCGTTCTTTTTCGTCGTTTAAAAAGAATGAACGAGGAGCACATGGATGCGCTTTGATATTAAACATGGAGGTTTATTTTGCTAACGGCTGATTTCTCGAAATTTATCGTGAATTCAGCCCGTCCTCCTGACAGGTTTCGACGCCTATCCGTGGGCTACGACTACCCGAAAAGCACACTTCTCGGAGGGTGAACCGCCTCCCTACAAAACTATCTGCAATGCTAATTAGGAGGCTATGCTGATAGTTTTTGTCATTGTTACAAACAGCTTAATTGCTATACCCTCACAGGGAGAGTTATTGCCATGCGCCGTGTTGAATTTGGCGAGGTGTGTTACGCCATTCCTCAAATTGTGATTCGACATTTTCATTAAAATTACGAAAGAGTAGCTCGATGTTTTGTGCAGGTACAATATTGCACGGATTGCTGCTTTCTTGTCGTAAATACTCGAAAAAAGCGTTGCTGTTGTGCTCGACCATAAATCCCGTAAACAGATAACTATTGGCATATAAGGTGTTACTTTGCATGGTTTGCCACTGATTTTCGCTATTGAATAGGGTGTTAATATCAAGCTTGGCAAAGCGCGATTTCAAAATCCCTTCTTTCGTTAACCAATCTTCGTCAGAGAGGTAAACTGAAAATTGACCTGTTTCGGTAATTCTTAGGTGCTCAAAATACTCGGCTAAGCCTTCCGTTACCCATCGAGGGGTTACGCCGAAATAGTAAAAAACTAGGGCGTGCACGGACTCGTGAATGAGCGTTCTTAGCGTTTCTTCTTCAGTGCGACCGCCATTGATAAAGCCTTGGTTTTGAAACAAGAAGTACATGCCCAAGGTGCCAGCGGGCTCGGCATCGCGAGAGAGGATTAGCTCATTGTAGTCAGCGTCATTGGCGGCAATATGCATGTTCAACTGGATGGGAGATAAGGCTTTTTTATGCGCTAACTGGTTAAAAAAGTGCTTAAACATCATATACACCACGTTGAGGGCTTGCTGCGCCTGATACTCAACATGAGGGCTCACGGGTTCACCCGTTAGATTGAGTTTAAAATTTTCAATGTCGTTGAATTGCGTTTGCAAGGAAAATACTTCGCGCTTTAGTACCCCGCAGGTAGGTGTTGAGATACCGCTGAACATATTAACAAGATCACTGTGCCCATTTAGGTTATAAAAGGTTTTTTCTGGTATTTCAGGTAGCTGCTGTCTTGTTACTTTTGGTGGTGCAACCGTTAGGTGAGGAGTGGTGTCTGGCTGACTTAAACGTTTTTCGGTATGGGTGTCTAGCTGTATGCCTAATTCAGTCAATAAAGGTTTGATAGACCTCATCGAGTTTGCTGCTGCACTTGGGTAGATAAAATAAAGCGCAAACAATATCAGCGTGATGATAAGTAGTAGGACAAAGACCCGCCAAACCAAAGTGATATCCTTGTGTAATACATGCCCAGAGACTCTGGTTATACTCGATTATCGGTAAACTTGGCAATGGGTAATTTGATTATCGGCTTACTCCCATGGCATTAAATAACATCTACTTTAGTGTGTCATAGCATATCATTTGCATGATTTTCCATTCTTTTTTCTACAACAATGTACCCATAATCTAATTCGTTGCCTATACTTTTTGAAAAAATAACAGAGCATACAGATGAAAGTAGTTTGGCCGTTGATTTTACTGTGTTGTGTGAGCGGGAGTGCGAGCGCGCTTGATACTCAGGTGAATATTACGACGGGGCAATGGCCGCCGTACTTAGATCAAGCGAAACAAGATCAAGGCTGTGTGGCTGCTGTGATCCGAGATGTCTTTGCGCTCTCTGATATCAAAGTCCGATTTTTATTTATGCCTTGGGAACGCGCCTATCAAGAGGGAATGAAGGCGGCTTACATTGGTAGTGCTTATTGGTATTACAGCGAGCAAAGGAGCAAAGACTATATTTACACTCAATACCCACTCACTGAAGAAACAGCACGCTTTTATCATCATCGAGATTTAGCGTTTACCTATACGAGTTACGCAGATCTCAAGCCATTTAGATTGTTGCTCAATCAAGGGTTAACTTATCCGCCTTCTCTGCTAGAGGCGATAGAGACGCTTGAAATCAAAACTTCATATGCCACGTATACCAGTAAAAATGTGGCACTGATCCTACGAAACCGTGCAGATATTATGATTATGGACGAAAAATCGGCGAAGTCCTATCAGCAGGAACTGCCTGCGGAAGAAGCGGAGTTATTAGCTGCGCAAGCGATCCCTGCTTTTATCCAAAAAGGCTATTTGCTTATCAATAAGCATCATAGTGAATATGTCGAGTTGTATAACGAAGGGCTTAAAAAACTATGGGCGGATGAAGACTATGTTGCTCAGTATCGTGCTCGCTGCTCTCGTGTGTTTACCGATTGATTGCTTTTTGGTTTTGCTAAAACCAAATAATGTCCTGATCCGTTGCGAAATCATTCATAAGTTAGAATCTAAATTTGTTTTTAATGTTTTTCATAGCCTGTTGGCTATTTTGACGGTTATAAAGCATAAAGAATGTTATTACACGTAAAGCCTAATAGTGTATTCAGTGGGATTTTAGAGCATGCTTTGCAGCCAACAATCGTAAAGACTATCTTGAATCGTCATTGGCTGCTTTAGATTTAGACTTGCCTTATCCAAACCACCTTTCCGGCAGCTTGATTTTACGTTAAATGGTACATATCCATCTGGTCTGACCATTTAAATCGTCTTTTAAATTTTCCCGATTCTTGGTTAAAGTTTATGCACGCCAACTGTTGTTTTTACACTCAGCTAATTATTGAATTGGGCTGAATTTTGACAGTTGTCATGGATTTTGATAACGTATTGTGCAAATTTGGTATGACCAATTTACCTATGAAGTTAATTCTTACCAAATTGATTAAAATAAGTCAGCGGTCTGGCTAGGTCACATCATAAAAAATTGGCGTTATTTCAATGTCTTTAAAGATTAAAGCAGCAAAATTATCCGACGTAATACTAGAACAGCTTGAGAATATGATCCTCGAGGGCTCGTTATTACCCGGTGCAAAGTTGCCGCCTGAGCGTGAACTAGCTAAGCAGTTTGAAGTGTCGCGTCCATCACTTCGTGAGGCTATCCAGAAATTGGAAGCTAAGGGGCTTGTTACCCGTCGTCAAGGTGGTGGCACGTATGTTAAAAATCAGCTAGAAGAAGGGCTGACTGATCCGTTATTCGACTTGATCAGTAAGCATCCAGAATCTCAGTTTGATTTACTTGAGTTTCGTCATGCATTAGAAGGCATCGCCGCCTATTATGCGGCACTCAGGGGCACAGAGAATGACTTTGCAAAGGTACAACAAAGCTTTGACAGTATTGCAGAGATAGGTGATGACTTGATGCAAAAGGCAAGGGCAATTAATGCTTTTCACTTTGCCGTTGCAGAAGCGTCACATAACGTCGTCCTGCTTCATCTTGTAAAAGGGATGCAGTCACTGCTTGAGCAAAACGTGTTGCAAAACTTAACGGTCTTGGTGCAAAAATCAGACGTGAGTGAGCAGCTCGGTGAGCACAGAAAGTTGTTATTAGATGCGGTGATCAATGGTAACCCTGAACAAGCAAGACTTGCTAGTAACGCCCACTTAGCCTTTATCGAAGAAGCGTTATTAGAAGCCGGTAAAGAGCGTTCGCGAATAGAACGTTCACTGCGTAGAACAAAACAGCAGTAATCGGACTTGATTCAGTAAGAATTGGCACAAATAGAATAAATTCGTATTTTAAACATAAGGAACACTCCATATGTCTGAAGTCAATAAAATTGACGTAGACGCGCTAGAAACCCAAGAATGGTTACAGGCGCTTGAGTCGGTCGTAAAAGAAGAAGGCGTAGAGCGCGCTCAGTTCTTGTTAGAGCAAGTATTAGAGCAAGCGCGTCTTGATGGCGTAGATATGCCAACAGGCACTACGACTAACTATGTCAACACTATCCCAGCAGATCAAGAACCTGCGTATCCAGGGGATGTGAACCTTGAGCGTCGTATTCGCTCTATCATCCGTTGGAATGCTATTATGATCGTACTTCGTGCTTCGAAGAAAGATCTTGAGCTGGGCGGGCATATGGCCTCTTACCAGTCGTCAGCTGCATTCTATGAAATGTGTTTCAACCACTTCTTCCGTGCACCAAACGAGAAAGACGGTGGTGACTTAGTGTATTACCAAGGCCACATCTCTCCGGGCATTTATGCTCGTGCATTTGTTGAAGGCCGCCTAAGCGCTGAGCAGCTAGATAACTTCCGTCAGGAAGTAGATGGTAACGGTATTTCTTCATACCCACACCCTAAGTTAATGCCTGAATTCTGGCAGTTCCCAACGGTTTCTATGGGTCTAGGTCCAATCGCGTCTATCTACCAAGCGCGTTTTCTTAAATACCTAGATGGCCGTGGTCTAAAAGATACGTCTGAGCAACGCGTTTACGCCTTCCTTGGTGATGGTGAAATGGACGAGCCAGAATCACGTGGTGCGATTTCTTTCGCTGCCCGTGAAAAGCTAGACAACCTATGCTACCTAATCAACTGTAACCTACAGCGTCTTGACGGCCCAGTAATGGGTAACGGTAAGATCATCCAAGAACTAGAAGGCCTATTTAAAGGTGCTGGTTGGAACGTGATCAAAGTCGTTTGGGGTTCTGGTTGGGATAAGCTACTTGCCAAAGATACTACGGGTAAATTGCTGCAACTGATGAATGAAACAGTTGACGGTGATTACCAAACTTACAAAGCAAAAGATGGTGCCTTCGTACGTGAACACTTCTTCGGTCGTTACCCAGAAACAGCAGCGCTTGTTGCTGATATGACTGACGATGAAATCTTCGCGTTAAAGCGCGGTGGTCATGAGCCATCTAAACTATTCGCTGCATTTAAAGCGGCACAAGAAACCAAAGGTCGTCCAACGGTTATCCTAGCTAAAACGGTAAAAGGTTACGGCATGGGCGCTGCGGCTGAAGGCAAAAACATTGCTCACCAAGTTAAGAAAATGGACATGACACACGTAGCACACCTACGTTCACGTCTAGGCCTAGATGACTTGGTATCTGATGAGCAATTACAAGAGCTACCTTACTTGACGCTAGAAGAAGGGTCAAAAGAGCACGAATATCTACATGCCCGCCGTAACGCGCTTCACGGTTATACACCTAAGCGTTTACCTAACTTCACAGAAACGCTTACGCTACCTGAACTAGATGCATTTAAACCGCTTCTAGAAGAACAAAAGCGTGATATCTCAACCACAATGGCATACGTTCGTGCGCTTAATATCTTGTTAAAAGACAAGAATATCGGCAAGAGCATTGTTCCAATTATTGCTGATGAAGCACGTACCTTTGGTATGGAAGGTTTATTCCGTCAAATCGGTATTTACAACCCGCACGGCCAAAACTACAGCCCAGAAGACCGCGATATCGTTTCTTACTACAAAGAAGCAACGTCAGGTCAGGTACTACAAGAAGGTATCAATGAGCTAGGCGCGATGTCTTCATGGGTTGCAGCGGCAACGTCATACAGCACGAACGACCTACCAATGATCCCGTTCTATATCTACTACTCAATGTTTGGTTTCCAACGTGTAGGTGATATGGCGTGGATGGCGGGCGACCAACAAGCGCGTGGCTTCCTATTAGGGGCAACTGCCGGTCGTACAACGCTAAATGGTGAAGGTCTACAGCACGAAGATGGTCACTCACACATTCAAGCAGGTACAGTGCCTAACTGTATTTCTTACGACCCAACGTTTGCATTTGAAGTAGCGGTTATTCTACAAGATGGTATCCGTCGTATGTACGGTCCAGAGCAAGAGAACGTGTTCTACTACCTAACGCTCATGAACGAAAACTACCATATGCCAGCAATGCCTGAAGGCGCTGAAGAAGGTATTCGTAAGGGTATTTACAAGCTTGAAAGCTACACAGGCGACAAAGCACAGGTTCAGCTAATGGGCTCGGGTACTATTCTGAACGAAGTACGTAAAGCGGCGCAGATCCTAAGCGACGACTACGGTATCGGTTCAGACGTATTCTCTGTAACGTCTTTTAACGAGCTTGCTCGTGACGGTCAAGATGCAGAGCGTTTCAACATGCTTAACCCAGAAGCAGAGCAAAAAGTGGCTTATATCACCAGCGTACTTGGTGACGCGCCAGCAATTGCTGCTACGGATTACATGAAAAACTACGCTGATCAAGTACGTGCATTTATGCCAAGCGCATCTTACAAAGTACTTGGCACAGACGGTTACGGTCGTTCAGACAGCCGTGAAAACCTACGTCGTCACTTTGAAGTGAATGCCGGTTACGTGGTAGTTGCTGCACTTGGCGAGCTAGTTAAGCAAGGCAAAGTTGAAAAATCAGTAGTGACTGACGCTATCAAGAAATTTGATATCGACACCACCAAAACTAACCCACTTTACGCATAAGAGGACGAGTGATGGCAATCGAAATTCATGTTCCAGATATTGGTGCCGATGAGGTTGAAGTAACCGAGATCCTAGTAAGCGTAGGTGACACGGTTGCAGAAGAGCAATCGCTTATCACTGTTGAAGGCGACAAAGCATCAATGGAAGTACCTGCCTCTGTGGCGGGAACAGTTAAAGAAATCAAAATAGCGGAAGGCGATAAAGTATCGACTGGCTCTTTGATCATGGTTTTTGAAGCGGCAGGTGAAGAAGCACCGGCAGAGCAACCAGCAGAAGAAGCTAAGCCAGAAGCAAACGCCTCTGGCAAGACAGAAGTGAAAGAAGTTCACGTACCAGATATTGGTGGCGATGAAGTTGAAGTAACTGAAATCTTAGTAGCTGCGGGCGATGTTGTTGAAGAAGAGCAATCGCTTATCACGGTTGAAGGCGACAAGGCTTCAATGGAAGTACCAGCACCATTTGCAGGTACTATCAAAGAAGTGAAAATCAACGCGGGTGACAAAGTGTCAACCGGTTCATTGATCTTCATCTTCGAAGTGGCAGGTAGCGGTGACGCACCTGCGACTAACGAAGCTGCAGAAGCGCCTGCTCAAGAGCAAGCACCTGCTGCATCAGCTGAAAAAGAAGTGCATGTACCAGATATCGGTGGCGACGAAGTTGAAGTTACTGAAATCATGGTTGCTGTTGGCGACAGCGTTGAAGAAGAGCAATCGCTTATCACGGTTGAAGGCGACAAAGCCTCAATGGAAGTACCAGCTCCGTTTGCAGGTACGATTAAAGAGATCAAAGTCAATGCCGGCGACAAAGTATCAACGGGTTCTTTAATCTTCGTATTCGAAGTGAAAGGCGCGGTACCAGCACCTCAGGCAGCAGCTAAAACTGAAGCAAAACCAGCTCAGCCTGCGGCTTCAGCGGCAAAATCTGAAGCACCAAAAGCCTCTGCACAAAAAGATGATTTTGTGGCCAATGATCAGTATGCCCACGCCTCACCTGTGGTACGTCGTTTAGCGCGTGAGTTTGGCGTTAACCTAGCTCGCGTTAAAGGTACAGGTCGTAAGAACCGTGTACTAAAAGAAGACGTACAAAACTACGTGAAAGAGCTGGTTAAGCAAGTTGAATCTGGTCAAATCGCAAAAGGTGGCAACACTGGCGGCGGTGAGCTTGGTCTTATTCCTTGGCCAAAAGTAGATTTCAGCAAGTTTGGTGAAATAGAAGAGAAGAAACTTTCTCGCATCAATAAGCTATCGGGTGCAAACCTTCATCGTAACTGGGTACAAATCCCACATGTTACGCAGTTTGACGAAGCAGATATCACTGAGCTTGAAGCGTTCCGTAAAGAACAGAATGTGCTAGCTGAGAAGAAGAAAATGGGTGTGAAGATCACGCCATTAGTATTCGTGATGAAAGCGGCTGCAAAAGCACTTGAAGAGTTCCCAACGTTTAACTCTTCACTATCTGAAGATGGTGAGAGCTTAATCTTGAAGAAATATGTTCACATCGGTATCGCGGTTGATACACCAAATGGTCTAGTGGTTCCTGTTGTTCGCGACGTGAACAAGAAAGGCATCATTGAGATATCACGCGAGTTGATGGAAATTTCTAAGAAAGCACGTGACGGTAAACTGACGTCTGCTGATATGCAGGGCGGCTGTTTCACTATCTCAAGCCTAGGCGGTATCGGCGGTACGGCGTTTACGCCAATCGTTAATGCTCCTGAAGTTGCGATTCTTGGTGTTTCTAAGTCAGACTTCAAACCGAAATGGAATGGTAAAGAGTTTGAGCCGCGCCTAATGGTGCCGCTAAGCTGTTCATACGACCATCGTGTCATTGACGGCGCACTAGCAGCTCGCTTTACTGTGACACTTGCAAACTACTTAAGCGATATTCGCCAGCTAGTAATGTAAGAATAGAAACCGCATGACTTAGGTGATGCGGTTTTCTTGTATTTTATTGTTCCGCTTGATAATTAGGCGGGACAATAGAGAGTGTGAATGATACACTTTCGAGCAATAATAACTCTCTCTGCCCTGTGCCCCGAATCGGGTGTTTGGCAGGCACTTTGGGTCGGCTACTCTCGACGAGTAAACCCGTTCAAATAACAGTTAAGGTAATAACATGAGCAACGAAATCAAAACTCAAGTTGTTGTACTAGGCGGTGGTCCTGGTGGTTACTCTGCAGCATTCCGTGCAGCAGACTTAGGTTTAGACGTTACACTAATCGAATCTCGCGACACGCTAGGTGGTGTGTGCTTGAACGTTGGTTGTATCCCTTCAAAAGCCCTTCTTCACGTTGCAAAGGTAATTGACGATGCAGCAGAAATGGCTTCTCACGGTGTTTCTTTCGGTGCTCCACAAATTGACCTAGACAAAATCCGTTCATGGAAAGAGTCTGTGATCGGTCAACTTACAGGTGGTCTTGGCGGAATGGCTAAGATGCGTAAAGTAACTGTAGTTAACGGCTACGGTAAGTTCACAGGTTCTAACACTATCGCTGTTGAAGGTGCTGACGGTGCAAAAACAGTGACCTTTGATAACGCAATCATTGCAGCGGGTTCTCAGCCTGTAAGCCTACCTTTCATTCCTGAAGACGAGCGTATCATCGACTCTACAGGTGCACTTGAGCTTAAAGACGTGCCTGAAAAGCTACTTGTACTAGGTGGTGGTATCATTGGTCTTGAGATGGGTACTGTTTACCGTTCACTAGGGTCAGCGATTGACGTAGTTGAGTTTGCTGATCAACTAGTACCAGCGGCTGACAAAGACGTTATCAAGATTTACCAAAAGTACGTTAAAGACAAGTTTAACGTGATGCTTTCTACTAAAGTTGTTGCTGTTGAAGCGAAAGAAGACGGTATCTACGTATCTTTCGAAGGCAAGCAAGCACCAGAAGGCCAAGTTCGTTATGACAAAGTACTAGTTGCTGTTGGTCGTACACCAAATGGTAAGCTAATCGACGCTGACAAAGCGGGCGTAAATGTTGATGAGCGTGGCTTTATCAGCACTGACAAGCAAATGAAAACCAACGTTGATCACATCTTCGCTATCGGTGACATCGTAGGTCAACCTATGCTTGCACACAAAGCGGTTCATGAAGGTCACGTTGCTGCTGAAGTTATCTCTGGTAAGAAGCATTACTTCGATCCTAAGTGTATTCCTTCAATTGCATATACAGATCCAGAAATCGCTTGGGTTGGTGTGACTGAGAAAGAAGCAAAAGAGCAAGGTCTAAGCATTGAAACTGCGGTATTCCCGTGGGCTGCTTCTGGTCGTGCAATCGCTTCTGCACGTACTGAAGGTTCTACTAAGCTTATCTTTGATAAAGAGTCAGGTCGTGTGATCGGTGGTGCCATGGTTGGTATCAATGCAGGTGAAATGCTTGGTGAAATTGGCCTAGCAGTAGAGATGGGTGCTGACGGTGAAGACCTAGCGCTTACTATCCACGCTCACCCAACGTTGAACGAGTCAATCGGTCTAGCTGCTGAAATCTTCGAAGGTTCAATCACTGACCTTCCAAACAAAAAAGCAGTGAAGAAAAAGTAAGTTTTTCTGAGCTTTCAAAAACCCAGCCTTGTGCTGGGTTTTTTTGTTTTTGGGACCCTAGGTTGTAACTCGCTCTTTATAACCTTGGCAGACTAGTTACTAAACAGTATGCTTAGAAAAGGGGCAAAAGTGTTGAGTGTACATGGAACAAATTGAGATATTTGAGATCCCAAGTCCGTGTAAGGGGATCTGTCAGGTAAATAATCGCGGTTATTGTAAAGGTTGCTATCGCAGTCGCGAAGAGCGCTTTGAGTGGAATAATCTTAATAACGAGCAAAAACGTAAAGTTATTGCGCTGTGTCAGCAACGATATAAAAGGTACTTACAACGTAAATCAAAAACGGAGCAAGCAGATGAGCAAACAGGAGAAAACTTTAAATTTGATATTTAGCTTTGAGCATTTGTATCACCCCTTCGCGTTCAAACTCCTCTAATTTTGCTTTAATCAGTGGAATTAAGTGTTCATTGCGCTTATGCACGAAGTGAAAGCTCTCAACGACGGCTAAATTTTTTATTTGTAGGGTTTCTTCATTGATATTTTTTAAATGTGGTTTCAAGTGAAAGTCGAGAATAAGTGCTCCTTCAACTTGCTTCTGCATGACTAAATTGAGTTGTGCGACCGCGCTTTTCACCCCGATAACATAAGCTTGGATTTGGTGCTCAGCCAAATATGTGGTCGCTACAGGATAGCCGCTGCGAACCGTTAAGGATTGAAGCTCCCTAAGTTTACAATCGCCACAAAGGGTGAATAGCTGCAAGTTAAACTGAAATAACGGGTAATCAACACGACGCAAGTTTGGATACTCCTTTTCCACGCTCGCAACTCGAGCTAACTGTCCATCTAGGTTTCCTGCATTAGCTGCAATTAGAGAGCCTTTGTGATTAAATTCTTCAAGGCGTAGCTCTATGTCGAGAGATTGATAAACCATTCCCATAAGTTCAATTACATAGAGTGCTTGCGGGGTCTTTGGCGGTTGATTGAAATGCATAACTTTTGGCGTATCTGTGGCTGCTTGAGTCGCCGTTGAAATCATCATAATTAAACATAGTAATGCGGTTTTCAATCCAACTCCGTCAACTGTTTACTTAGAAGTAGAGGCTATTAGTATACATAATTTTTACAAAAAAGTGCACAGCATCTCGGTTTAATCAAAACTAGATTTTGCTGCAATAGGTGTGTTGGCTTGTGATACACTTGTGGTTCCCTTCACTTAAAATTGAATGATGTGTAATGAGCCACAACCTATGTTTGCTACCTAGACAAGAAAAATACCAAATTCAACTTGAGTATGAAGCATCGTTTTGGGCGTACCAAATAAAACGAGGCAAAAAAAGTAGAGAAGCAATCTATGATGCGATCAATCAAAGGCCACTCTCTGAACAGGATACGTTGAAGCAAAAGTTTGAATTTTACTTGAGCCTGATGCTTGCTTGATGTATTCGGTTGAACTACTCCCAGCGATAATGACACCGCTCGTTAATAAGTTTTATGATGCTCAAAAAGCACGAGGACGAGCTGCAAAACACGACAACGTTTGGGCAGTTAAAGATAATAGTAAAATTATAGCGGCTTGTCGTTTACAGCCTGTAGATGGCTATTGGTTACTTGTAGGCGTTTATGTTGCACCGCAGTTTAGACGCAAAGGTGTTGCAAAAAAATTAATTGAATCAGCTGTTTATCATTTTCGCAGTGTAAACCCTGGGCAAACAGTTTATACCTTTGCATATCGCCACCTCTGTCATTTTTATACCGCACTTGGGTTTCAAAATAACTCATGCCAATTACCGTCTGAACTCGCTTCTCGCTTATCTAGTTATCTTGGACAAAACCGTCAACTCGTGGCAATGTATTACGTCTAATTAACAATCTCGGCCTTTTATGTTTCGCCTGTGTTTTATATTTTGCATTTGCCTATTTACTGCATTGGTAAATGCCGCGCAAATTTCACGACTTTCACCTGCTGAAGGGTTATCACAAAGTTACGTCAATACACTGCTTATCGACGAGCAAGGGTATCTATGGCTTTCCACTGAAGGTGGGCTTAACCGTTACGATGGCTATCAGGTATTGGATGTAAATGGACCCGATGGCGTACTTGATAAAGTGCAGGTAAATTATATCTATCAGGACAACCTTGGTGGGATTTGGATCACGACGGGTATTGCAGGGTTACTGCGATACGATCCGATGAAAGATGAGTATAGAAAATATATAGAACCACCGTCTACAGAGGACGAGTTTTATTCTAATTTGGTTAATATTGTTTTGACCAAAGATGATGATCATATGTGGGTTGTGCGTACCAATGATGTTGCGACCCTCAATATCCACTCAGGTAAGCTCAAGAGTGAGGTGACTTTACCGTTAGATGAAGAAAGTGGTTTTATACGCGCTGTTTATCAACATCAAGACATCTTGTTTATCGCCACTTCAGAGCGCTTGTTTGCATATCATTTAACAACGAAAAAATTAAGAACCCTCGATCACCTTGCTCCCATTGAACATCCTTATCAAACAAATACTAAATCACTATTTATTTTAGACCAGGATACCTTGCTCGTGGGTGCGGTTCAGGGGATGTATGAGCTAGATATTTCTCAACTACTAAAAGATTTTGACGCAGAGGTACCGTTTAAAACGCTGCTTCCCGAACTAAACATATGGAAAATGCTCAGGCATGATGAACATACCTTGCTGCTTGGTACTGACAAAGGTCTTGTTTATTACACGATTGAAGATGGTAATGCGGTTCGAGATAGGCGTTTGTCTTCAAGCGTATTTTTGCCGTCAAATACCAGTATTATTGATATTGTTAAAGACAACTATGGTGGCCTTTGGGTCGCCACAAAAGAAGACGGTGCATTTTACTTACCAGACAGTACGCTGGCGTTTGATAATGTTAGTGATCTTACCGTTGAAGGTGAAGGTTTTTCTCACAGTAATGTCTGGGCGATGCATGAATCTAATCAATTTTTGTGGCTGGCAACGAATGACGGCCTAACACGATACAATCCAAAAACCAGAGAGACTAAACAGTTTCTAAAGGGTTACTTGGGTGACGAAATTCTCTCAGAGTTTATTATCTGGAAGATTGCGGAGTATAACAATAAGCTTTGGCTCACGACGGTAAAAGGACTGTTTGTCTTTGACCCTATTACTCACGAAGTAACAAGGCCCAAGGCTAACAATCCAGAAGATAAAGAGATATTGACATCCTTTGTGAAAGGTGGGGAGTTGTTATCTGATGGTAAGTTTTATTTCGTCAATAGTGACGTTGGGATGTTCGTTTACGATATTAATACAGCAGAGCTGACACACCTGACGAAGTCATTTGAAAATGTCGATCCGTTTCTTACTTATGGCTTCTACCCACCACTTCCAAACGAGCCGCTTAAACCCCTTTACTACTATGCTGGCGTATTGCTGCAATATGATCCGCAGTTGGAAACGCTAACTGAGATCTATAAAGCGCCGAAAGCAAATAAGCATTTAGCGGTCGATATCACTACCTACACCATAGATAAAAATAATATCTTGTGGTTGTCGTTATCATCCTTTGGTTTGATTGGTCTGACGTTAGATGGTTACGAGCCAATTTATAACATCGATTTAAAAGCCCATAAAATAGATACTTTGATGTATGAAATGCGTCAAGACAAGGAAGGTATGATTTGGATGTCATCTCATAAAGGTATTTGGCGTCTAGACCCAGATAATTTGCATTTACAACAATTCACGACCGAAGATGGCATACTTTCTAATGAGTTTAACGGTGGCGCGTCGGTGATGTTGGAAGACGGTCGCATAGCCTATGGTATGTTGAAAGGGTTTGTGGTGTTTTCTCCCGATGACAACAGACCTAAAAAGCCATTACTTGATCATGTCAATATCACCAGCGTGGATTTAATTTCTCGCCCAAATCAAAAAGCCGGATTAAAGCAATTTGATCACATCGAGCTTGAGCATGATGACATTGGACTCGAAGTGTCATTCTCTGCAATGGCATTTAGTTATCAGGATCGGATTATTTATGAGTATCAAATATCTGGTGGTCAGAAGATCCTGAGTCGTAATCAAAATCGCGTGGTATTTCCTAAACTTAATCCCGGTGAATATGCGTTAAAAGTTTGGGCTAAAGATCCGTTAACAGGAGATTATACACCGCCTGCAAAATTAACCATTAATGTAAATTACCCCGCGTGGCGCTCACCTGTTGCGATTGCCGGATATGTTTTTCTTACGCTCTTACTACTGTCTCTTTGGAGCTATCGAAAGTATCGCGTCGAGCAACTTATTCTTGCCGCTCATAAGGAAACACAAGACCGCGAAGCTAGGTTGAAAATGGCGCTAGAGGGAAGTAACTCCGGCGTATGGGAGTGGCATGCGGGTAGTACCTTAATCTATCAGCCTCGATTAGTTACGGAGCTCGATTACGAGCTTGAGAGTGTCGGCTTGGATGATTATCTGCAAAAGATACATCCCTCGGATAGAGCCATGTTTCGCTTACAGTGGCTTGAGTTCGTCACAACGAACAAAGGCTTTATCGACTGTACTTATCGATTAAAAGACAGCAAAGGTCAGTGGCGTTGGTATAAGGACTTTGGCAAGGTACTTGAGTGGGATGAAGGTAATCCAACTCAGGTGGCAGGCACCTATACCAACTTAACGCGTGAGCGTTTATTTGAAGAGCGAGCCGCATTATTTGGGGCGGCGTTTGAGCAGACCCGTGACTGGGTAATGATCTTAGACAAAAGACTGCGTATTCAGGCTTGTAATCGGGCGATGCAAAATGCCTTTAACCTTGACTCTATCCCATCATCAAGCACTGCGGTGAAGCTTGGGATGTCGAGACAAAAACGTATGATGTATCTACGTCAGACGTTGGCGCTGGCTGTGCATCAGCATTTAAGCTCTGAGGAAGTGGTGAGTTTGCCCAATGGTGACGAAAGAGACGTACTTATAAAAATTAGTGCCGTGGCGAATAGCGATGGTGAACTATACAGTTATGTGGTGGTGCTTACCGATATTAGCCAGCAAAAGCGCACAGAAAAAGAGCTATACCAGCTTGCTAACTATGATTTACAAACTAAGTTACCAAATAAAGCGTTATTGATGGATAGAGTGCAGCACGCAATCGTGCATTCGCAACATACACATTTCGCACTTTTGGTCATAAAGTTTAACCGTTTGCAGAACCTATACGATATCTATGGTGCAGACTTTGTTGCTGAGTTGCTTCCTCTGCTTGCAACAAAGCTACGCTGCTGCTTCCGTGAGTTAGATAGCTTAGCGACGGGACATGATAAGTCGTTTTATGTGTTGATGGAGCACCTCGACAACCCTGAACAGGTTCATCAGTATGTTGAGTGTTTGGTTCACTCATTTAGTACTCCAATTGAAGCCGCAGGGCATACCGTACTTATGCAACCTGCCATTGGTATTGCAATGTATCCCGACGATGCGTCAGACGCTTTTGAGTTAAACCAAGCAGCAAAGGCTGCGCTTGAGCATGTTAATGTACAGCAAATTTCCAGTTATCAGTTTTTTCGCGAAGAAATGAATGGCAAGGTTAGGCGTTCACGAGAAGTCGAGCAAGCACTTATGAGGGCCTTAAAAAATGGTGAATTTAGTAATCATTATCAGCCTATTGTCGATGTAGAAAGCGATACTCTGCTTGGCTTTGAAGCGCTATTACGCTGGCCTGAAAATAGCGAGTTTTGTGCGCAGGAGTATGCGCTTGCTGCTGAACATGCCGGTGTCGTTACCGAGCTTACCTTACAAACCCTTTCTCGGGCATTAGTTGAATTGAGACACTGGCAAACCATGAAGCAAGACCTATATATATCCATTAATCTCTCGGCCATTGATTTTGAATCCTCAAGCTTAGTCGAGGATATTCAACAAGCACTGTGCCGCAGTAAAGTGTCGGGTCATTCTGTGGCCTTTGAGATAACAGAAACAGCTCTGCTTTCTAACGTTGAGAGCGCGGTGAAAGTGATGAAAGAAATAAAAGCACTGGGCTGTCGTATCTATATGGATGACTTTGGGACGGGGTATGCCTCTTTGACCTATCTGCAACAATTGCCTATTGATGTCATCAAGATAGATAAAAGCTTTGTACAGCAAATTGCTGAGGATCCTGAAAGCTATTTAATTATTCGCTCATGTGTAAATTTAGCGCATGGATTGGGATTAAAATGTGTCGCAGAAGGGGTGGAAAACGATCTACAGTATCAACGCATCAAAGCAGAGCAAGTTGATTATTATCAAGGTTACCGTTTCAGCTCGGCGATTAGTGGCGAACAAGTCGCGCAGCTACTCTCTGAAATATAGCTGTAGTCTCTTTGGCTACAGCTTTTTACCACAGTGACGACAGTACATATGATGGACGCGTTGACTACTCATTAGTTTAATTGCTTGGTTTGCTTCCAATTGACTTAAGCCAAGCTCTATACGAAGGGCTTCTAAATGGGCTTGTTCACTTTTGTCGACATCACCATCGACTAACGCATGCAATACCGCTTCATTGAATGCATCTCGACGTTTGCGCATTTGGTCCGCAAAGCTTGAGGCCAAGAGGCCGGTGGGGATCGCGACCATGCCCATACTGAGTAAAGTGATAAGGCCACCAAAAAATTGTCCAAGCGGGGTGATAGGCACAACATCGCCATAACCCACGGTGGTTAGAGTAGCCATCGCCCACCACATCGCTTTAGGAATGGAGCCAAATTTATCCGGTTGCACATCGTGTTCAATAAGATAAATTCCGCAAGAGGCCATGATTAGCACCACACTCATGATAAAAAAGGCGGCAAGTAATGAACTCGATTCTTCTTTAAATGCTGCGAGTAGCAACTGCATGGCCCGAGAGTAGCGCGTCAGCTTAAAGATCCTGAGTAATCGAATAACACGTAAAAAACGCAGATCAAAGGTGATAAAGGCCATTAATATGGTTGGCAAAATAGCGATGAGATCAATCACCGCCAGCGGTGATATCAGATACTTTAGGCGCTTTTTCCAATTTGGTATATCCAAATGGCGGTAATCAAGCTTATCGACACAGCACCAAAATCTCAGTAAGTATTCAATGGCGAAGATGGTCACACTGACTAACTCTAGGGTGAGAAAGTAGTGATGGTACACAGTTGCTAAGTCGCGCTCAGATTCCAACACGATGGCAACGACATTGGTTAAAATCAGGGTGATGAGGAAGATATCAACTGCCCGCCCGAGTCGGCGGTATTGCCCTGTAGCCTCGAGCACCGCAGCCGTTTTTTCTCTGATGTGAAGTTGCATCAAGTTGCCAGCATCCCTTATCTTTTTTGTGTTTAGTTTAAGTGTAACACCATCTGAATGGTGCCTTCCTCAAAATCTCGAGATACGGTGAATCCGAGCTTTTTTGCAAGACCTATCATACCGCTATTTTCTGGCAGAGTGATCCCTTCTATACTTTGTACGTTTTGTTTACGACAGTGTTTTATAGCAGCTTCCATGAGTATTCGTCCAAGCCCAAGTCCTTGGCAGTCTGAGCGTACCACTACGGCAAATTCAGCCACTTGGTTATCTGGGTCCATCAATACGCGTGATACCCCAAGCGTTTGGTAGCTAGATTTATTCGGCACAGTGACGATAAACGCCATTTCTCGGTCGTAGTCAATTTGCGTCATTTTGGCGAGTTGCTCATGATTAAATTGCGGCAGCTCGCCAAAAAAGCGGCGGTATCTATCTTCTTTACTTAAAGACTGGTCAAATTCTTGGTGCGCTCTTTCATCCTCAGGACGAATAGGTCTCAAGGTTGCAGGGCGGCCATCTTTTAATGTCACGGTTTTTACCAACTCTCGGGGGTAAGGCCGGATGGCCAAGCGTTTACGGCCTGATACTGGCTCGTATCGTCTTAGCGTAATACTGGCGTCGAGTACTTGGAACTGACCCGAACAGGCCAAAATAGGGTTGAGTTCCATATCAATAATATCGGGTTGGTCGACTACCATTTGAGAGACACGAGTGAGTAGGGCGCACAGACGGTATTTATCGACCTTTTCAGGCAGTGCTCGCTCCTTGATAAAGCCTTTGTCATGGGCGGCTGCAATCAGGTACTTTGCAAGGTTCATATTCAGTGGCGGTAATGCCACCGCAGCTTGCGAGAAATTAAGCCCGGTGCCCGCTTCACCCAGTAAAATAACAGGGCCAACACCAGGTTCGGTTTTTACCGCGATCCGTAATTCTTGTCCTCCTGCGCGTTTTGCCATGCGTTGCAAAGAGAAGCCTTCTATTTCAGCTTCGGGTGCCGCCTCACGGATCCGTAGTAACATCGAAAATGCGGTTTGCTCTACTTCTTCGGCATCATTGAGGTTGAGCACAACCCCACCCACTTCCGACTTAGAGGGGATGTCATGACTTATCAGCTTAAGTGCAACGGGAAAGCCAAGCTGCTGAGCTTGCTCTTTTGCTTCTGAGGGGGTGAGTGCGATTTGCGTCTCTATACATTCTATATCGTAATTAGCCAGCACTTGAGAAGCTAAATGGGTCGCGAGTTTATTGGCGCCAGAGTTTAAAAAGTCATTGATTAAACGTTTGCTTTGCAGGTGTTGCAGCTGGTCTTCATCACTGTAGGATTCTGGTGTCTGTGTGAGATGTTTTTGGTTTCGGCGGTAGCTCACCAAGTGCATAAAGGCACCAACTGCACCTTCGGGTGTACGATAAGTTGGGATCTTAGCATTTGCGCATACAAGCCTTGCAGCATATGCCGCTTCTTCACCCATAAAGTTTGTCATCACATAAGGGCGTGCCATTTTTGGAATTTTGGCTAGGGTCTGTGCAATGATCTCGGCATAAGCGGTACTTGGCGCAAGCGCTGAAGGAGTATGAATTATCAATAAGTTTTTGACTTCGTCAGCTTTTAACAGAACTTCTAGTGCTTGTTGGTAACGTTTTGGCGAGGAATCACCAAAAATATCTATAGGGTTACAAGCATGATCCGTTTGTGGGATCAGGGCGCTGAGCGCTTGCTTGGTCTGCTCGCTTAGCACCGCCAGTTTGCCTGAGTTCTGTAGTAAGGTATCGACCGCCATAATGCCAGGGCCGCCACCATTGGTTAAAATGGTCAGCTGTTCTACTTGAAGCAATTTGGGGTGTAAAGCAAGGGTTTGAGTGGCAGCAAATAGCTCCCTAAGATCGTTTACCCTCAGCATACCTGCACGTTGGAACATGGCATCATAAACTGCGTCATCGGAGGTATTGCCGCCGGTGTGATTCAGCGCAGCGATTGCGCCAGCCTTGGTTTTACCGGTTTTTATGGCGATGACGGGCTTACTAAATGCAGCGGCTCGAGCTGCGGAAATAAAGCGCCTAACATCGTCGATATTATCAATATAAAGCAAAATAGCTTGGGTTTTTGGATCCCGTCCGAGGAAATCGAGTAGTTCGTCGAAATCGATATCAAGGCAATCCCCAACGGAAACAAAGTAAGAAAAGCCGATTTTTTTATGTTGTGCCCAGTCCAGTATGGTTGAACATACCGCCGCCGATTGTGAAATAAAAGCAAGCTTACCGGGTGCTGCAACCGTATGAGAAAAACTAGCATTAATACCCAAGTGAGGAATGAGTAAACCGAGGCAATTAGGACCAAGCAAGGTGACTTTGGCTATTTTGGCGGCTTCTTTTAATAGTTGTTTATGCTGATTATCGAGACCTGCTGCGATGATGATTGCATGCTGACAACCAATTTCGCCAAGCTCATTGATGATTTGCACTAGGGTTTGTTTGTTGGTACAAATAACAGCGAGATCAGGGACTTTGGGTAACTGTCTAATAGTATTGTAAGCAAGTACTCCATGCACTGCGGTATGTTTTGGGCTGACGGGCATAATGGGCCCTTTAAAGCCGCCTTGCAGCAAGTTACGCATTACAATAAAGCCGGCGCGATCTGGATTGTTAGAAGCACCAATCACCGCAATAGATTGGGGGTTAAAAAATTGGCTAATACGCTTTACGCTCATACTGTTTCCTAGTTCAGCCGCAGCTCATAAGCACCACTCTACCATTTTGCTCGCAGTTTTCGAGTGCAATCAAGGTAGACTTTGATCTATCCCTATAATAATTGTACGAAAACCATGACTGAGGCGTAACGTTGAGGACAAAGATATGTCTACTATGAGTAAATATTTAGCTCCTGCGGCTTTGCTATCACTGGCGGTGATAGTGAGTGGCTGGATGGTAAAATCGACCATTCTAGAAGTAAAAGGAATGGAGCGAACGGTAAGTGTAAAGGGGTTATCGGAAAAGGAAGTAACGGCAGATACGGTGATTTGGCCTGTATTTTATCGTGATGCAGATAACGATCTGGAAGCGTTGGTTGAGCGCACTGAAAAGAAAAACGCAGCTATCCGCGCGTTCTTAACCTTACATGGCTTTGATGCTTCCGAGCTTTCGATATCAGCGCCTTCTATTACAGATAAATACGCCCAAGAGTACGGACAAAATAATCAGGGATTTCGATATGTGGCAAAAGCTGGTGTGACAGTGTACTCCAATAATCCAGATAAGGTATCGCAAGCGCTAGGGCAGTTAAGTGAGCTGGCCAAACAAGGTATTGCCATCACCAAAGATGATTATCAAAATCGAGTTGAATATTTGTTTACTGGCCTTAATGATATTAAGCCTGAAATGGTGCAAGAAGCCACACAAAAAGCACGAGAAGTGGCGGTCAAATTTGCTAAAGATTCCGACTCTGTACTTGGCAAAATAAAATCAGCAAGACAAGGGCAATTTAGCATTCGCGATAGAGACAGTAATACACCGCAGATCAAAATTGTACGTGTGGTCACGAGCGTAGAATACTATTTATCGGATTAGTATTAGCGCTAACTGCATTGAATTCACTCCCTATGCCAGCTATTGGTGCGTAAATTTGCCTTGCCTACAGGAAGCAGTGTTACCACTAAAACTCTCTGGCTGGACAAGGGGGAAATTAAGGTGAACTTTAAAAACAATAAGTTAGCTTATTCCTTATCCAAGACTCAGGTTGATTACTTTGTATCATCAGTGGAATATCTTAAGCTGAGCCAAAGATAGTGCCTTTCTATCAGCGTGTATTGATTAGATGGGTAGAGCTAGTCAATTTAGGCTAAAGGGTAATAATACAGGACTTGATGGTAACGATTTGATTTTTAAATTTTTATGTGTTCTCAGGTGGATCATAATTCTTAGTAGTAATTAGCCTGATAAACAAATTGTTTCTCAGTTAAGGCTATACTCAGTGAGTTAACAGCTCTTTATAATGCTGGTGCAGCAATGTCTAATGACATCGCTGCTCAGTGAGTCAACTAACGATAGTGGCTCGCTTTATTTTTCCTCTTGCTCCTTAAGCACGTAGATCTCACCATCGAAACTACCTTGAATGGTCAATCCTTGGCCTGCCAGTTCCTTGAGATATTCAATATGCTCTTGGGTAATATGTTGACCCGGCACCAAAAGCGGAATACCCGGAGGATACGGGGTGACTAAACCTGCACAAATACGGTTGTTGCTCTTGCTAATAGGCACAGATTCACGTTCACCGTAGAAGGCATCACTAGGAATACAAGCAAGGTCAATAGCGGGTAAATTCTCAGGTAAGCGTGAGCGTCGCGTTGACTTCGATAGTTTTACCTTGCCGCCATCGAGCTTCTTTAAGGCATTGTATAAACGAATGATCTTTGAGCGTGTACCACCCAAGGTTAGTAAGACTAAGATGGTACTGTGCGTGTATTTCTCAATCTCCAGCCCAATTTCGTCTAGCAGAAACTTATGAATATCCTTTAATGAGTATGGCAGTTCACTAATATCGATGAGGATTTTAAGCGGATCATGACCCATATTATCGCCACTAAAATGTGGGAATATGTTCATAAAATCTTGCTTATCAAGCACTTTTATATGTTTGAGCGAGGCCATCTGCTGTTTGAACTCTGCAACATGGTTCAGCAGCGCATTGAGTAATTTATAGCCTTCCATCTCTAACTGCTTTTGGCACACATCCAAAGACGCAATCAGTTGGTATTTTGGCGAGGTGCTGGCGTAGATACTGTAAATCTCACGGAAGAAATCAGCATCAAAATCAGGGTCGTTAATATGGATATAAGACGCCTGCGAAAATGCCGATACGACTTTATGCGCCGAATGGGTGACATAATCGGCACCTGCATGAATGGCGGAGTAATGGCGCAAGCTAGGGTGAAATAGCGAGTAAGCAAACCAAGCTTCATCAATAAAGACTTTGATGCCATGCTGATGGGCAAATTCTACGACTTGTTTTAGGTCGCTCAGCAAACCATCATAGGTACAGCCGGTGAGCACCAGTAGTTTTGCATCGGTATTTTGTTCAATCGCTTGCTTAATATCGGCCAGTGAAGGCGGTGCAAATATGCCATATTTTGGATTTAAGATACTCGACAAATAGATTGGGAAACTGGCCGATTGCAAAATGCCATAGTGCACAGACTTATGACAGTTGCGGTCGATGATCACCTTATCACCTTTGCGAAGTAGGGTTTGCAAAATAATTTTATTCGAGGTGGACGAACCGTTGGTCACGAAGTAGGTGCGTTTAACCTCAAACGTTGCTGCTGCGGATTCCTGAGCGCGGCCAATGGTATTGGTGCTGTCTGACAGTGAACCTAACGAATCAACCGATACAGACAAGTCTCCGACAAATACATTACGGCCATAGAATTGATAAAAATCTTTGATATAAGGAGAGTTTCTAAAGCTCGAACCGCCGCTGTGACCTGGAGTATGCCAAGAGTCGTTCGCTTCGCCGACATAACTGCGATACGCGGTCCAAAATGGCGTCTCGGCTCTGTCATCAAAGTCGTTGATCATATAACCTAAAATGGCTTCAGGATCTGAGATAACTTCATCTTTAAAGAAGAAAGACTCGATTTCCTCGGATTCGTTGACTATCTCAAGCCCTTTAGTGTCATCACCAATAACATAAACCGGTAATTCTAGACGAATACTTTTTAATTGCTCGATAAAGCGACTATAGGTTTGTTCGCCACTTTTCTGTTGCACATCCCAACTCAGCACGACAGCTTGAATATCACCATCTTCAGTGACATGCTCCAAGGCTTTTGAAAGTTCGAGACATTCAATAATATCGATTTGAACATCCTCTCGCTCAAAATTAGGGATCGTTTTTGACAGATTGCTTGAGAGCGCTTGCAATACGGCTGGCTCTTGTTCTATTAACAAGATACGAAGGACAGGTAGCATAATGATATTCGCATTAAAATTTAAAGACTTTCATTAGCATAAAGAAAGCGCAGTGATTTGTGAAATCAATACTTTGAAAATGTTCTAGAAATTGTAAAACGGATGTAGGGCGATTTTACATCGCGATTTAGTAAAAGCTCTCCGCGTTAAGCGGATCCCACCAGAAGTTATGTATCGTGTCTAGGAGATGCTTTATGCAGCGATCTATGTTTCCAGATAATTCAACGAAACAAAAAAGTAGCTACAATCCCCATAAATTAAAGTTGTGCTTATGCTAAAACAAATATTAGCTATCAGTCTTCTTTTTAAACTCACATAAGTCTTCAATAATACAGCTGCCGCATTTAGGTTTACGCGCAGTACACACATAGCGGCCATGGAGAATAAGCCAGTGGTGGACATCTACCTTGAACTCTTTTGGTACAACCTTTTCCAGCTTTTGCTCGACTGCCACCACATTTTTATCCATAGCAAACTTGGTGCGGTTGGAGACGCGGAATATATGGGTGTCTACAGTAATAGTCGGTCCGCCGAAGTATAAGGAAAGTAGATATCAATAGATTTAATTACATTAGACTGCTTTGTCCAATATAGCCGAATCAATTTACCAAGCGATAGGGCACTTAAATAGGTTTAGCCACATTTGCTGACCAATCAGATATCGCTAGAATCTCAGTTTATTTTCATTCAGTTATAGCGGATTTTAAATGCTGTATCTGAAACCTTGGCGACAGCAACTAAACGGCGGCACAGATCATCCATGAAATAAATTACTCATCCATATTATTTTTCAGGCGTGATAAGAGAGGGAAAGATTGTTGTCTGTTAGTCTTGCTTTCAAAGCTGCAAAAAGTAAGGTGTGCTCCCATGAACCGCTTTTGGCTTTACTTTTAATCACTATTTTCAAGGTTTAATTTGTAAGAAAGGAAACCTAGCAAAATTAGGATATCGGGACAATTTAGAACACTACTTAGATCAAGAAATTAAGTGTTTTCAGAGTCGACTAAATACTAAGATATTTTACTTTGATTATAATCAATAGCTTGATATCGTTAGATTCTATTTTATTTCTCGTATTCTATTATAAGTAGCGTTGAGCAGCGTATTCGTAAAAGGAAGTTAAAATTGAGTTATCAATTACCAGCATTAGCCGATGAATATCAATTTGAAAAGTTAGTCAGAGATCTTTTACGAAGAGAGTTAGATGATCCCAGCATAGAATGCTTTGGTCGAAGAGGGCAAACGCAGTACGGTATTGATGGGTTTTCACCAAGTAATAGCTCTGTCACATTTCAGTGTAAGTTGAAAGACATTAAACATAATAACGATGTAAAGATCGTGAATGTGTTAAAGAATGAGTTAGAGAAGGAAGTTGCCAGCATAGGCAGCTTACCTATTCCTCCTAGTCGCTTTATTTTTGCATCTACATTTAAAAATGACGCTCATTTACAACTTTTGGCGCAACAATTGTCTAATGAATTTGTAAAAGTGGAATATTGGGGCTGGGAAACAATTTCTGAAAAAATATGGCGGTATGCGACAGAGTTTATTCCAACTTATTATCCCTATTTGCCCATAGTATCTATTTCTGGATTTAGACAGGTGACTATCACAGAGATTGAACGAGCTAAGTTAGGTGGTGAGGAGTGCCAAAAACTTGCTTTAGATTACTACCGAATTAATGACAGTGATGAGTTGGTTTTCAAAGTTGTTTGTAACGACATTGATATCAGAAACGATACGATTTTAGATTTAGTCCACAAAACGTTGCAGAGTGCTAATCAACAAAGAAGCTTGTGGTTAGTCGCAAATGGAGGGTTTGGGAAAACAAGCATACTTAATCGTATTGCAATCGAGTCTGTTTCAACGTATCCGTATGTTTTTATTTTAAATCTTGAACATAGATTTAATAACAATGATGAAAAAGCCCTTTTATCATTACTAAAATATACCGTAGGGCATGAACCTTGCCTGCTATGTATTGATAACCCGGCCGCTAACCCAGATGTGTTGCAATCACTTATCAGGCAAATACCTGCTTATAATAGCCAAGTAAATATAGTACTTGCTGAACGTGGTCACCGTTTTAATAGTTTGAAGCAGGATGACACATTGGTACATTTTCATGGAGAGGAAGAGTTAGAGCCTATAGTTGTGCGTAATTCTTACCAACAAAGGAAAAATGTCTATCAAAAACTTTTTTCGTTATTAGCGCTTGATAGTGAAGTAAGTAATGAACTCATACCAAAAGGACTAAATAGCAACCTTGGTTATGTGAATGCCACTTACTCAATTTTGCTTGAGTTGAAAAAGCGGAGGAAAATAGATTACGCTTTTGATTGGAGTGATTTTGATAAACTAACTCGCGATATACCTGCTTATAAAGGTGCCTATAAGTATATAGCTTTATTTTACCTCTATGGGGTTAAATTGCCTGTGCCTTTACTTGAAAAGGTATGTGGTGCAGATAAGTCACAAACTAACTGGCTGCTAGAGCGTATTCAAGGAGAGCATAATGAACCCATAGTGATCCAACATTACAGAGATGCTGATTTACAAAAGCGCGTAACGCTTAGAACCAAGCATGAAATCGTATCTGAAATATTTTTTAGTGAATTTCCAAATCTAGATAAAACAGAATTAATGTTAGATTTGCTAAGTAGTACAGATTTTTCGGATCCTTTTGTAGTTCAAGCATTTGTAAATATTTTCGGAAATAAAAAAGTTTATATCGAACAAAGTCAACATATTGAATTAGGGAAACTAGCAGCCTTATTGTTAAAAGAACCGCTAGCTCAGCGAGTGAAGTTATCATCAAAATTCTACCAGACTTTGCACCTAGGACTCGCTTGGAGTTTCCTAGCTAGTGGGCAAGAACATCAAGCTCTTTCACTATTGGAAACATTTTTAGCGGTTAATACAAATAGCCTTCATGTAAGGACAGAGTTGTCCAAAATCTACCAACGTCAAAATAAGTTAGGGGATGCGGAAGCGGTCTTACTCGAATCGCTAAAAATAGACAGTAAGCAATTACACCCTCGCACGGAGCTAGCCAAAATCTACCAACGTCAAAATAAGTTAGGGGATGCGGAAGCGGTCTTACTCGAATCGCTAAAAATAGACAGTAAGCAATTACACCCTCGCACGGAGCTAGCCAAAATCTACCAACGTCAAAATAAGTTAGGGGATGCGGAAGCCTTATTGAAAGAAATACTGAACATTAGTCCAAAAGACTTAAATTCACGAGTGGAACTGGCCAAAATCTATCAACGTCAGAATAAGTTAGAGGATGCGGAAGTCTTATTGAAAGAAATACTGAAAATTAGTCTAAAAGACTTCAATTCACGCGTGGAGCTAGCCAAAATCTACCAACGTCAAAATAAGTTAGAGGATGCGGAAGCAATACTGTTAGAGTTACTCAAGTTAGACAGTAATAACCTACAGGCCCGCACGGAGCTAGCCAAAATCTACCAACGTCAAAATAAGTTAGGGGATGCGGAAGCCTTATTGAAAGAAATACTGAACATTAGTCCAAAAGACTTAAATTCACGCGTGGAGCTAGCCAAAATCTACCAACGTCAAAATAAGTTAGGGGATGCGGAAGCGGTCTTACTCGAATCGCTAAAAATAGACAGTAAGCAATTACACCCTCGCACGGAGCTAGCCAAAATCTACCAACGTCAAAATAAGTTTGAAAAGGCCGAACAGAGGTTGCTCGAATATATTGAATTAGACCCTAAAGGATTACACCCTCGCACGGAGCTAGCCAAAATCTACCAACGTCAAAATAAGTTAGGGGATGCGGAAGCGGTCTTACTCGAATCGCTAAAAATAGACAGTAAGCAATTACACCCTCGCACGGAGCTAGCCAAAATCTACCAACGTCAAAATAAGTTAGGGGATGCGGAAGCGGTCTTACTCGAATCGCTAAAAATAGACAGTAAGCAATTACACCCTCGCACGGAGCTAGCCAAAATCTACCAACGTCAAAATAAGTTAGGGGATGCGGAAGCGGTCTTACTCGAATCGCTAAAAATAGACAGTAAGCAATTACACCCTCGCACGGAGCTAGCCAAAATCTACCAACGTCAAAATAAGTTTGAAAAGGCCGAACAGAGGTTGCTCGAATATATTGAATTAGACCCTAAAGGATTACACCCTCGCACGGAGCTAGCCAAAATCTACCAACGTCAAAATAAGTTAGGGGATGCGGAAGCGGTCTTACTCGAATCGCTAAAAATAGACAGTAAGCAATTACACCCTCGCACGGAGCTAGCCAAAATCTACCAACGTCAAAATAAGTTAGGGGATGCGGAAGCGGTCTTACTCGAATCGCTAAAAATAGACAGTAAGCAATTACACCCTCGCACGGAGCTAGCCAAAATCTACCAACGTCAAAATAAGTTTGAAAAGGCCGAACAGAGGTTGCTCGAATATATTGAATTAGACCCTAAAGGATTACACCCTCGCACGGAGCTAGCCAAAATCTACCAACGTCAAAATAAGTTTGAAATGGCAAAAAGCATTTCGGAGCAAGCATTAAAAATAGAGCCAACAAATAGCTTTGCAATGGCTGAATTAATTGGTGCATTGACCAGCCAGAAAAAACCAGAGCAAGTATGCGAACGCTTTTTCGATTTTGTGCAGCAGAAACAATATCGATTTGGTCGCCACTCGCAAGCTGCGATTTTTAGATTTTTATTATGTTGCCAAAAATATGATTTGAAAAAAGATGCGCAAAGGTTTTATGGGCTATATAGAGAAGAAATGGATAGTAAAAATGAACAAAAGTGTTATGAAATTGTAAGGTGACAAATGCATAGCAAGGTTATCACCTTAAATATTACTCAGTCTTCTCTTTAAACTCACACAAATCTTCAATCAAACAGCTGCCGCATTTAGGTTTACGCGCAGTACACACATAGCGGCCATGAAGGATTAGCCAGTGGTGGACATCTACCTTGAACTCTTTTGGTACAACCTTTTCTAGCTTTTGCTCGACAGCCACCACATCTTTACCCATGGCAAACTTGGTGCGGTTGGAGACGCGGAAGATATGGGTGTCTACGGCAATAGTCGGCCAGCCAAAAGCGCAGTTTAGTACCACGTTGGCGGTTTTACGACCAACGCCTGGCAGTGCCTCTAGCGCTTCACGGTTTTCAGGAACTTCGGAGCCGTGTTTGTCAACGAGGATCTGACACATTTTATAGACGTTATTGGCTTTTGAATTAAATAAACCAATGGTTTTGATATAGTCTCTTAAGCCCTCAAGGCCAAGCTCCAGAATTTTCTCAGGTGTGTTGGCAACAGGGAAGAGTTTGCGTGTCGCTTTGTTTACCCCAACATCAGTGGCTTGTGCTGAGAGGGTAACGGCAACTAAAAGCTCGAATGGTGACGAGTATTCTAGCTCAGTTTCAGGGTGCGGATTTTCGTCCCTGAGTCGCGTGAGTATTTCTATACGTTTTTGTTTATTCATAAGATTTACTTGCTAAATTCAATGACGGTAGCATGCGGTTATTTTCATTAAGCAGCGATAGTGACGGTATCGCTGCAAACTGGCTTTATTATTACCACATTAGTTTAAGTTAGTGACCCGTGCTCTTGGGCCTTTTACTTCTTCGGTTGTTGGCGCTGCTTTGGCTTTGAGCTGAGCGTCGATAATGTTTTTAGCGGCAATCAAAAAACCAAGGCCTAAAAAGGCGCCCGGTGGCAGGATTGCGACTAAAAATTGATGATCGAATGAGAAGATCTCAATACGCAAAACACTTGCCCAGTTGCCAAGGAGTAGCTCGGCACCATCAAATAGTGTTCCTTGACCAATGAGTTCACGCATTGCACCCAGTACAAATAGCACCAGTGCAAAACCCAGTCCCATCATTAAACCATCCCAAACCGATAACAGCGGACTATTCTTCGAAGCGAATGCCTCGGCACGACCAATAATGGCGCAGTTGGTCACGATCAACGGAATAAATATACCAAGGGATTGATACAGACCAAAGGTATAAGCGTTCATGAGTAGTTGAATAACCGTAACAAAGGCGGCGATGATCATCACAAACACGGGAATACGAATGTCTTTTGGCACCCAGTTTCTCACCACCGATACGGTAAAGTTAGAACCAACCAGTACCAGTAGTGTGGCGATACCAAGCCCTAATGCATTGGTTACCGTTGAAGTCACCGCAAGGAGCGGACATAGCCCTAAAAGCTGTACCAGTGCAGGGTTATTTTGCCATGTACCTTCTTGAAAGAGCGATTTAAACTGACTCATTGCGACACCTCGCAAGTATTAGGCGCGTTAAATAGCGCATCAAAATGCGTTTTGGCAAACCATGCGGCCTGATTTACCGAGGTTACCACGGCACGTGGGGTAATGGTTGCGCCAGTAAATGAATCAAATTGACCGCCGTCTTTTTTCACATTCATTTTAGGATCTGCTTCACCTTCACCTTCAACTTGAACACCGTTGAAAGTCGTTACCCAAGCCGATTTTGCCAGCTCGACCTTATCACCAAGGCCTGGGGTTTCTTCATGGCGCGTTACACGCACACCTGAGATCAGACCTTGTCTATCGATAGCGGTTAAGACATCAATATTGCCACTGTAGCCTTTGGGGGTGATGTGTCTCACTAACAGGGCTGAGGGTTCGCCATTGAGTCTGGCTCTGTAAATGGTGTGCGGGCCGCCAGGGCCGAGTTCTAGTGCGTTGCTGGTGGTGCAATCCAAATACAGTGTATTGTCGTACTTACCTGCTGCAATCACCTGAGAAAGCAGTTGCATCAGGTGCTGCTGCTCTTGGCTGGCAATTTTATCTTTGGTGAGGTCATTAATCAGTGCGACCGCCCCTGTTGTTGCCAGTGCAAATGCCGCGAGGATGAGGCCATTTTTCTGCATCGATTGAATTATCATGATTTTGCTCCATGACCATAAGTACGAGGCTGAGTGTAATGATCGATAAGTGGTACGGCCATATTCATGATCACAACTGCAAATGCAACGGCGTCTGGGTAACCACCAAATTGACGAATAACATAGACTGTTAAGCCGATTGCCGCGCCGTAAATCAGGCGACCTAAGTTAGTGGTAGAGGCCGACACCGGATCGGTGGCTATAAAAAAGGCACCAAGCATAGCGCCGCCACTTAACAAATGGAATAGGGTGCCCGGCTCTGATTCAGGGGCAATGATATAGCCAATTGCGCTAGCAAGGCCAAGACTGGCAATAAAGGCTACAGGAATATGCCAGTTGATCACTTTGGCTTTTAGCAGATAAAGACCACCTAGCAAAAAGGCCAGGTTAACATATTGCCAACCAAGTCCCGCAAGTGCTCCAAAACCCTGCTTACTCATCGCCTCATTAACGGTTAAGCCTTGCGAGACTGCGGTTTTTACCGAGTCTAATGGCGTGGCACCAGTCGCACCGTCAATCACCCCTGCACGCCATACGTCAAGTGAGACACCTTGGCTGGTGGACTCGGTAAAGATCATCGCGAGTTGGTCGACAAAGCTTAGCGACTCTAGCGTGAGCGCTTGAATAGGTGACCATGAAGTCATTTGTACAGGGAAGGAGATCAGCAATAATACATAGGCCGCCATGGCCGGGTTGAAAAGGTTAAAGCCTAGGCCACCGTATAGCTGTTTTACAATTGCGATGGCAAAAAATGCGCCAATGACAGTTATCCACCAAGGGGCTAGTGGCGGAATACTGATGGCCAGTAGCACAGCAGTGAGCCAAGCACTACCGTCGCTGAGGCTGTGCCATATCGCTCGACCTCTTAGCTTTAGCACTAGCGCTTCAGCAAGGCTTGCGGTAATAAGCGCCAAAGCCAACTGGATCAATACACCAAAACCAAAATAGTAGGTTTGGACTAAGATCCCGGGAATACAGGCTGCCATGACGGTCATCATGATTTTGTTGACTGATTTATGGCTATGATTGTGCGGGGATGAGGCCATGGTTAGTTTCATGACGGTTCATTTCCTTCTTGTTCTTTCGCTTGCTTCTTCGCTTTTGCTCTCGCAATTGCGGCTTTAACGGCGGCTTTTTTACGTGCTTCAGGGCTGGCTTGTTGCTGCTCAGATGTGCCCTCAGCACCTTGCTCTGTACCGCTGGAGTCTGTTTCTGATCCCGCCGTTGGCTCATTTGCTTCTTTGCCTTGCTCACTCACGCTTTCGCCAGCTTCTTGTGCCTCTTTAGCGGCTTTTTTGGCCTTAGCTCTGGCAATTGCGGCGGCAACGGCAGCTTTACGTGGATCTTCGTCAGCACTTTCCGTTGAGGCGGCTTCTGCTTGTTCGCTCACGCTTGCGCCAGCTTCTTCAGCCTCTTTAGCTGCTTTCTTGGCCTTAGCTCTGGCAATTGCGGCAGCAACGGCGGCTTTACGTGGATCTTCCTCAGCGCTTTCCGTTGGAGCAGCTTCTGCTTGTTCGACTGTGCTCTCGCCAGCTTCTTCAGCCTCTTTAGCTGCTTTCTTGGCCTTAGCTCTGGCAATTGCGGCAGCAACGGCGGCTTTACGTGGATCTTCCTCAGCGCTTTCCGTTGGAGCAGCTTCTGCTTGTTCGACTGTGCTCTCGCCAGCTTCTTCAGCCTCTTTAGCTGCTTTCTTGGCCTTAGCTCTAGCGATTGCGGCAGCAACGGCGGCTTTACGTGGATCTTCGTCAGCGTTATCGGTTTGAGCACTGTGTGAAGCTTCAGCTTGCTCGCTTATGCTTTCACCTGCTTCTTCCGCTTCTTTAGCGGCTTTCTTGGCCTTAGCTCTGGCAATTGCGGCGGCAACGGCGGCCTTTTTATCGCTTGGCGCTGCATTGGCTTCAGGTTCAGCTGTGTCTTCTGCGGCTGCTTTTTTGGCTTTGGCCCGGGCGATTGCAGCAGCTACGGCTGCCTTTTTATCGTCTGTTGCTGCTGGCTCAGACTCAGGTGACGCTTGGGCTGCGGCCTTTTTCGCCTTTGCACGGGCAATGGCGGCGGCTACTGCATCTTTTTTATCTGTGCTTTCAGGCTGATCAGTTTTTTCTTCTTTATATTTACGCGCCTGCGCTTTGCGTTTTGCACGCTCTTCAGCAATGGCGCTGTTATCCGGCTCTAATTCGCCATTCTCACCTCGTTTGGCTTTGGCGCGTGCAATCGCAGCTTGGACCGCGGATTTATCTGACAGCTTATCTTTAACGCGTGAGAGTGCTTCTTGTACTTTTTCTTTATCTGCGGCTTTTGGTGCAGCGCCCGCCGAACGGCGTTTATGTTTATTTTGGCGTTCTTCTTGTTCGCGCTCTAAGCGCTCTTTTCTTGCCTCAAAACGCTCTTTAGCACGCTCTGCTTTGACTTGTTCGAGCTTTTGTTCGCGAATATCGGCTTTGGCTACACGATAGTATTGCACCAAGGGAATTTCGCTCGGGCAAACATAAGAGCACGCACCACATTCGATACAGTCAAAGAGGTTGTATTCCTCTAACTTTTGGTACTCTTTGCCTTTAGCAAACCATTGTAACTGCTGTGGTAATAAGCTTTGAGGGCAGGCATCTGCACAGGCACTACAGCGAATACATGCCTTTTCGTCCCCGGGATCGCAAGTTCTTGGTTGTCTGGCGCGAGTATACAGTTGGTGGTTTTGACCACTGGGATCCTAACCGATGGCAAGGTAAAGCCCATCATTGGACCGCCCATGACTACGCGCTGCGCCTCTACTGGTGAAAAGCCTTGTGAGTCTAGCAGGTGCTTTATTTCAGTGCCGAGTAAAGCCCACACGTTGCTTGGCTGAGTAATGGTATTACCGGTCACGGTAACTACACGCTCAATAAGTGGTTTACCCTCAAAAATGGCTTGCCAAATTGCGAACAGTGTTCCAACGTTCTGCACTAGAACGCCGATATCCGCTGGTATTCCAGCACTTGGTACTTCTTTGGAAGTTAATAGCTTGACCAGTTGCTTTTCACCACCTGAGGGGTATTTGGTTGGCACACTACGGACTAAGATATCCTGATTATGCTGAGCCGCTGCGGTGATCGCCACAATGGCTTCTGGTTTATTATCTTCAATGCCAAACAACACTTTTTGTGGCTTCAATATACCTTGTAGCACTTCGACGCCTGCGATGATTTCTTTGGCGTGCTCACGCATCAAACGATCATCGGCTGTAATATATGGTTCGCACTCAATGCCATTGACGACTAAAAACTCAATGGGCTTTGGGCTGTCTGCTTTGACATAGGTTGGGAATCCCGCACCGCCCATACCGGCAATACCAGCTTGGTGGATAATATCGATAAGCTGTTTGTTATCCAGCGTGCTAATGTCGCTAATTGGGTTCAGTGGTGTCCACTTATCTTCACCGTCTGGGCGCAAAATAATACTGAGCTCAGGTAGCGCGGATGGATGCGCCGACGGCATCGGTTTTATCGCTTCAATGGTGCCAGATGTGGGGGCGTGAATGGGCAGCGACCAGTTCGTGCCTGGAGCCGTCAATGCTTGACCCTTAAGGACGTGATCGCCAGAGTTAACTAACAGGCTACCATTGGCACCAATGTGCTGCTTTAGTGGCAGGATTAGTTTATCAGGCAAAGGTAAACGAGCAATCGGTTGTTGGTTGGATAATGTCTTTTGCTCTGGTGGATGGATGCCACCTGGGAACTGCCACAGTTTTCCGCTTTCTATTTGTTCAAGTAATGTTTCCACTTAAACCTCTTAATCAATCTGTGTCACAGGAATGGCGTCTAGCTGCCACTTCCACGTTTGCTTGGTCTGTGCAACCGGGATCATATCAATACAATCGACCGGGCAGGGCTCGACACACAGATCGCAGCCTGTGCACTCGTCGATGAGCACGGTGTGCATTTGTCTGGTTGCACCAACGATAGCATCCACGGGGCAAGCTTGAATGCATTTGGTACAGCCAATACATTCGTCTTCACGAATGTAAGCCACTTTCTTGACCGGCTCTGCGTCTTCTCCGCCAGCCAGTGGCTTTGCTTCTACGCCCATTAAGTCCGCCAGTTTTTTCACTGTAGCTTCACCGCCGGGAGGGCATTTATTTACATCATCGCCATTCGCAATCGCTTCAGCGTAAGGTCGACAGCCGGGATAGCCACACTGGCCGCATTGAGTTTGTGGCAGAATAGCGTCTATTTGTTCAACAATTGGGTTGCTTTCAACTCGGTATTTCACTGCTGCATAGCCAAGCACAATACCAAAAATAAGCGCCAGCGCACCCAGTGCAAGTAATGCGTAAAGTAATGTCATATCTAAAACTTAACCAATCCAGAAAAGCCCATAAACGCAAGCGACATAAGTCCTGCGGTGATCATCGCTATCGATGCGCCTTTAAAGGGTGTCGGCACGTCAGCGACAGCCAAACGCTCACGCAAAGCGGCGAATAGCACCAAAACCATAGAAAAGCCAACCGCAGCGCCAAAACCATAGACTGCAGACTCTAAAAAGGTGTGGTCTTTTTTGATATTAAGTAGTGCGACGCCTAGTACAGCGCAGTTGGTGGTGATCAAAGGTAAGAAAATTCCCAGTAACCGATACAAGGTTGGACTGGTTTTACGTACCACCATCTCTGTAAATTGCACAACCACAGCGATAACCAAAATAAAGCTCATCGTTCTTAAAAAAGTGAGATCGAGCGGCAATAAAATATACTGATTGACCAAATAGCTGGTGACTGAGGCTAGCGTAAGAACAAAGGTGGTCGCTAACGACATTCCCACTGCGGTATCCAATTTTCCAGATACCCCCATAAATGGACATAAGCCCAAAAATTGGACTAAAACGAAGTTATTCACCAGCACGGTGCCAATGAGCAACAAAATGTATTCGGTCATTCCTGCCTCTATAACTTATTCACTTTATGCGGGTTTTCCCGTCAAATCGAGGTGATAGTTAACTGTATTAAAGAACTTACTAGGTGCAAGTTTTGACTGGGTTTAATTCTGCTAAAAATACTTTTTAGTAGAATTAAACCGATAGCACCGTTCCGCTTTGAATTTTTTAAGTGAAAACATGTGCTTTGCTATCATTTAAGCTAGCCTCTCAAATAGTGTGAGGCTGTAGCTTGTCATGTAATGCTGACAGTTTTCATTCAGTTATTAGCAAGTAATCCTAATTCAGAGTTTGCTTATCAGGCTAAATATATGATTTTTTAGCAATAAAATCATGGTGATAGAGTGATTTTATTGCTAGATATTGGATTACCGCTAGCGCCGAAATAATCTTCAAGCTTATCTTTGTGAACTTCTTAAGATCCCATGGACAAACTTGAATGATAATTCCTGCCAATAGTAACACAGATTGTAACTGGTGTGGCAAATGATAGTGTGCGAAAGTCAGCGTAATGGCAGCGGGAAAGTGAGGGGTAAAGAAGCTGCCCTTAGAGCTTTTTGTGAGCTTGGATAATAGGTGAATTATCCAAGCTCTGGTTACTTAGATTTCTTTCGGCTTTTCGATGTAATAGCCTTGTACACCGTCCAAACAAAGCGTTTCGACTATGTGTTTCTCTTCTTGGCTCTCGATACCTTCGGCAAATACGTTGACACCGATACGGTGCGCAAGGTCAACCATTAAGCGCATAAAATATTGATTATTCTTGTCTTCTTCAAGACCACGAGTATAGCTTGCATCCATTTTGATATAGTCAGGCTTTAAGTCTCTAAAAAACTTAAACGACGTTAAACCCACACCAAAACGCTCAACGGTGATACGAGCGCCGGCACGATGCACCATATCAATAAAGCGCTTACTGGCTTTAATATTTTGCTGTAAGCCAAACTCGCTAACTTCAAATACCAGTTTAGAGGCGAGATTGGTTTCTTTTAACAAACGACGCTCTAACCAGATCACAAATTGATCGTTATGAGCGCTCGATGCGGTGACATTGATCCCAAAATACTTTTCATTAAAGTTACGCGTTTTGATAAGTTCTAGCGAGGTGTCGATGATCAGCTGATCAATCTCGATGGCCATTTCCAGCTTTTCCGCCATGGCAAGGAAAGAAGCCGTTGGTAGCATCTGTCCTTCTTCAGTTTTGAAGCGAGACTGGATCTCAGCATAGGCCTTAGAATTTTTACCAATTGGCATGATATTTTGCATCATCAAGCTAACACGTTTGCTGTTGATCACATCGCGGATCACGCGACGCCAGTTTTGGTTGCCAAATCCAGCACTAACGTTATTCACTAGGTCAGATTCACGCTGAATATGCCAAGCATTGGCTTGCTTGCTTTGTGCCATACTCATGGCATTATCAACAACCGAGAGTAGCTCTCCAAGTGGTTTACCGTTCTCGTAAGGTACAATCCCAGTGTTTGCAACCGATGATAGCTCTTGGTTTTGCTGGAACTGAGTAAAACGCGCTTGCAGTGTTTCACCAAACTCTTCAGCTTCTTTACTTGGCACATTGGGTAAGATCACTGCAAAATCGGAACTATTTAAACGGAACACCTGGCTGCCGGCATAAGTACCGGTGACGTGCTTGATGATATCCGATACCGACTTAATGTATTCATCGCCTTTTTGATAACCACGAGTTTGGTTAATGACCTGCAATTCAGAACAGCGGATCATCGCCAACGAGCCAAATGCCTTTTTAGCTGATGACTCGATATACTGCTCGTAATGTTCAACGAACATATTGCGGTTGCCAAGATCTGTGACTACATCTTTATACGCTTCTTGCTTGATAGTGTGAGCGGCATTTTTAATGTCTTCTTGCTTTGACTTTAAAAAGCTAGCTAATCGTTTAAAAGAGGGGACTAAATCATGCCCGAGTTCTGCGACCTTACCATCATTAAAATCAAACTCAATATTGTCGGTAACTTGGTTTTGTGTGATGTATGAATCTACCGCACTGGCCACGGTCATACTGACGTTGCGATTGAGCTTCTTATAGACGCCTTGCATAAAGAAAACAGGAATAAAGGCAACTAACGCTGAAATAACGATAAGTAGCAGTAGGGCTTGTTGTAGTAATTGCGCCTGACTTTGTGCATTGATCAAGAATTCAATTTTGATGTCTTTGGTATCGTTAACAGCAAATTGGGGGCGAATAGCATTGATATTTGATTCTATGAGTTCGGCGATAAAGGGGAGGTTGCTTGGTGTGTTGACTTGCAAAACAGTTTGGCCGTCAAAGTCTCGTACGATAAAAGTTGAGAAAACATCCCCGCTATTTAAGGCCTGACGGATATGTTCAGGAGTAACTTCAGTGAGTTTCTTATCCTTTATATACTCTGTCACCATGGTATGGGCACTTTGTTGTGCTTTGTTGATTGCAGAGTCAAAACTTGTTGCGAAAAAAAAGCTACCAATCAAGGAGAATAATAGCCAAGAGGTGACTTGGAGTACGATAAGTTTTTTAAAACCAGCCATAGTACGCTTCTTAAAGAGAGTTATTCCATAGTATCGGGTGCATTGCCAATTTCTTTATCAAATTCATCGGTTTGATTTTTGTCTGGTCGATAAATTGCAGAGAAGGTTGTTATTTGGGCAAATGCAGTGAGAATATTGCTTGTAGAGTAGTGTAAATGCTGGAAAAAGTCTAATGCTTTCGTGGAATTGGCTCCCCCTCCCCGACTCGAACGGGGGACCTGCGGATTAACAGTCCGTCGCTCTAACCAACTGAGCTAAGGGGGAACAATTTGGAACTTTAGGAATGCTCTTTTGAGCACTATCTTATTGATTGGCTCCCCCTCCCCGACTCGAACGGGGGACCTGCGGATTAACAGTCCGTCGCTCTAACCAACTGAGCTAAGGGGGAACTACAATAAAATGTTGACTTTCCGGTGAAGGAGTGGCTCCCCCTCCCCGACTCGAACGGGGGACCTGCGGATTAACAGTCCGTCGCTCTAACCAACTGAGCTAAGGGGGAATAGTCAAGTGTGAGAATTTGGCTCCCCCTCCCCGACTCGAACGGGGGACCTGCGGATTAACAGTCCGTCGCTCTAACCAACTGAGCTAAGGGGGAAGCGTATCTCTCAACGGGGCGAAATATTAATGACGACATTGCAAGGTGTCAACCACTAAAATCACAGAAACGTAAAAAACTCTACTAAGCGATGAATTAATGCGCTATTTGTTGGCTTTTTAGCTTGTTTAGTATTATTGATATAGGTCCTGTTGACCTTTGCTGTTTGATTTTTGTTCCCCTGAGTGGGTTTTGAGCGCGGCGCTCGACTTGCCGCCTAGTAATCTAAGCAAAAGTTGAGTGATAGGTAATTTATCATCGTTAATATAATGACTCTTAGTGAGTTTCGGTTTCAAAAGCCTCATATCATGAAGAGCTGCAAAATATGAAATAGAAGCTGTTGTATAAAATTCCTAAATCATCATGTAGGGGGATGTCGAATAAAATTAACATATACAGTGTTTACTGTTTATCTATACAGTGATATATTCTGTTTAATGTATTTTTTGAACGTTTTGTTTGAATTATATCCCTAACTGCTCATTTTATGATGTTTTCTTGAGATCTTTAAATCATTGCAATTGTCACGTGAATGAGATCAATGAGGGTGAATAGTGTGATATTGATAATCTCTATTTAAACGCGGTGTAGCAAACAGTAAGTAGTTACTATCGTCAAAGTGAGAATCAATAAATTAATAAAAAATTCAATTAAAACAGTTGTATATGTGATCCTCGTTATTTTTAGTAGCTAGATGCTTTTTACTTCCAGAAGCAAGGTTAGCCTAGAGATCTAAATTGATCCAGTTGTTGTTTTAAGAATGATCACACTAAACTCGCCGTTGATCAAAATTACTCCAAGCTGAAAACCTTTATTCTATTGGCTTGGAGCGACTTATCCACGGAATCTGTGGATAACATTGTTTATTATTATTTGAGAAGTATTGCAAGACTATGAAATTAGGGCGCTGCAGCCGTTTCAAGTAAAATTCGATAAAAATTTAATTTCAACAATATCAATAGGTTATATTTGATTGGTTATTTTTGTTTATTTGTTGCTCAGTGTGAAGCTTTTATGAACTTTTTACCTTTTTGGTTGTGCAAAAAACATGCTACTTTGCAAGCGAGGTTGTAACTTTTTTGTCAAAACTTACTGAATCGTTATTTTCAACACTAAACCTTAATCCTGTGACGTAACACAAGCTTTTTATAGGTAACTGTTGCTAATTTAGACTTTATAACGACTCTTAACGTTTCCCGCATAGCGTCAACATCTTGAATAGCATACAATGAGCCGCTTAAAGTATCAGAAATAGGTTGTTATGACTCAAGCTAAGTCAAATTCCAATGGCAACGATATCCTTTTTGGTGATATTGGGGCGACTTTAAAGCGAATGACGATCCCCATGATATTCGGGATGATCACGCTGATGATGTTTAATCTCGTTGATACTTTCTTTATTAGTATGCTTGGCACCGAGCCGCTCGCAGCAATCAGCTTCACCTTTCCAGTTACCTTTACTGTAATTAGCTTAGCCATCGGGCTAGGTATTGGCACATCCGCCGTTATCGCGAAGGCTTTGGGTAGCAATTTGCTCGACGAAGCTAAGTTTGATGCCGCAGTGGCTATTATTATCTCTGCCATTTTTGTTTCGCTGCTTTCTATTCTTGGTTTTATTTTTGTCGATGAGATCTTTATTCTCCTCGGGGCAGGTGAAGCGGTTATGCCATTTATACACGACTATATGTCCGTGTGGTTCATTGGCTCGATTTTATTGATAACGCCGATGATTGGTAATTCAGTGCTGCGTGCCAGTGGTGATACCAAAACGCCAAGTTTAGTCATGGGACTCGGGGGATTAGTAAATGCGGTGCTGGACCCGATATTAATCTTCGGATTTGGGCCAATTGATGCAATGGGTGTAAAAGGGGCAGCAGTGGCCAGTGTGTTATCTTGGAGTCTTGGGGTAACTATTATTTTATATTTGCTGATAGTTAAAAAACGTCTTATCTCACTGTCTGCAAAATACACCAGCTTCACAAATGCGGCAAAAAAAATTCTCACCATCGGCCTGCCTGCAGCTGGCGCAAATATGCTGACGCCGTTGGCAATGGCGGTAATGACCGCACTTATTGCCAGTTATGGACCAGAAGCTGTGGCCGCATTTGGCGTTGGGAGTCGTATCGAGTCTATCGCAAGTCTCGTGGTTTTGGCGCTTTCTATGACTTTGCCTCCTTTTGTAAGTCAGAACTTTGGTGCAAAACAATACCAGCGTGTGTCTGATGCCTATACCCAAACACTTAAATTTGTGCTTGCTTTTCAATTTGCGGTCTATCTATTACTGGTATTGAGCGCTTACTACATCAGTCATACTTTTGGTAATGAACCTGCTGTCGTTGAAACCATACAGTTATTTATTTATATCATGCCGCTAGGATACGGCCTTCAAGGCGTGATCATATTAACCAATTCGTCATTTAATGCGTTGCATAAACCGATGAATGCGCTCATTCTAAGTGTGATCCGGTTGTTCATATTTTATGTACCTATTGCTTATATAGGCTCACAGTTGGCAGGATTACCAGGGCTATTTGCAGGCGCTGCTTTGGGGAATTTATTTACCGCAGCCATAGCCTTCAATTGGTTTAAGAAAGTAATTAATGAAATTGCAGCAAGCGAGGTTCAAAAGGAGGCGTAATGGAAGATAAGTTTCAGCTAGTTTCTGAGTTTCAGCCAAACGGAGATCAACCAACTGCGATTGCTCAGCTGTGTGATGGTTTAGAATCGGGCCTTGCACATCAAACCTTGCTGGGGGCTACGGGGACAGGTAAAACCTTTACCATGGCCAACATCATTAATAATCTTAACCGTCCTACAATCATTATGGCGCATAACAAAACACTAGCGGCGCAATTGTACGGCGAAATGAAAGAGTTTTTCCCTCATAATGCGGTTGAGTATTTCGTCTCTTATTATGACTATTATCAACCCGAAGCCTATGTCGTTGCCAGCGACACTTTCATTGAGAAAGACGCGTCTATCAATGATCACATTGAGCAAATGCGTTTATCTGCGACCAAAGCTTTGCTTGAGCGCAGAGACACTATCATCGTCGCCTCCGTTTCAGCGATTTACGGCCTTGGCGATCCCGACTCTTATATGAAGATGATGCTGTTGCTGAAAGTCGGTGAAACTATCGATCAGCGCGACATGTTAAGGCGTTTGGCAGAACTACAATACACGCGTAATGACATGGATTTTAGCCGTGGTACCTATCGAGTTCGCGGTGAAGTTATTGATATTTTTCCTGCCGAATCGGAAACCATTGCGGTACGGGTTGAGATGTTTGACGATGAGATAGAGCGGATCAGTTTGTTTGATCCCTTGACTGGTGCCGTTGAGAAACACCTAGTTCGCGCAACTATCTATCCAAAAACCCACTATGTGACGCCAAGAGAAAAGATCCTTGATGCCATTGAGCGTATCAAGGTGGAATTAAAAGACCGCCGTACTCAATTATTGGATAAAAATCGCCTAGTCGAAGAGCAGCGCATTGCTCAACGTACACAGTACGACATTGAAATGATGACCGAGCTTGGCTATTGCTCTGGTATTGAGAATTACAGCCGATATTTATCGGGACGTGCACCTGGCGAGCCACCACCAACTTTGTTAGATTATTTGCCGGATGATGCGCTTATGATCATCGACGAGTCTCACGTTACTGTTTCGCAGGTGGGGGCGATGTACAAAGGCGATCGCAGTCGTAAAGAAAACTTGGTTGAATATGGTTTTAGATTACCGTCTGCGCTAGATAATAGGCCACTAAAGTTTGAAGAGTTCGAAGCGATTTCGCCGCAAACTATTTATGTTTCGGCGACTCCTGGTGATTATGAATTGAACAAATCTGCGGGTGATGTTGCCGAGCAAGTGATCCGTCCAACAGGGCTATTAGATCCAGAAGTAGAAGTGCGTCCAGTTGCAACTCAAGTTGACGATTTGCTCTCTGAGATCTACAAACGGGTGGAAGTGAATGAGCGTGTACTGGTTACTACGCTAACAAAACGCATGTCAGAAGATCTGACCGATTATCTTAACGATCATAATGTTAAGGTACGTTACTTACACTCTGACATCGATACCGTTGAACGTATGGAGATCATTAGAGACCTGCGCAAAGGTGTCTTTGATGTACTCGTTGGCATTAACTTGTTACGAGAGGGCTTGGATATGCCCGAAGTTTCTTTGGTTGCCATTCTTGATGCTGATAAAGAAGGCTTTTTACGCTCGACGCGCTCTCTTATTCAGACAATTGGCCGCGCGGCACGTCACTTACATGGTAAAGCGATTTTATATGGTGATAGGGTGACGAACTCAATGCGCCAAGCTATAGATGAAACGCAAAGACGTAGAGAAAAGCAAGAGGCGTACAATGAGGCCAATGGCATTACCCCAACGGCACTCAATAAGAAGATCACGGATGTGATGGATCTCGGTGAGGAAGTGGCTGATGACAAAGTGGTTGATATCGATGCCAAATTTAAACCAGGTATGCCAGCAATGGATGCGAAAGAGATCGCTAAAGAAATAGACCGACTCGAAGCACAAATGATGAAGTTTGCTAAAGAGCTTGAGTTTGAAAAAGCAGCTCAAGCGCGCGATCAAGTTCAAATCTTACAAAAGCGTTTGATTAAAGCCTAGGTTTTAAAGAATAAAAAAGCATGTGAGACTCACATGCTTTTTTATTGGTTGGGTATTAGAAGCGGTAGCTGACACCTAGAGATAGGCTCGATGTATCCAAGTCACCCATATCAAGGTACTTATAGCCAAGGTTAACTGCCATGCCGTTATCCCAGTCATATTGCCAACCCGCTTCAGCGACAAAACCGATGCCATCGTCGGTAACTAATTTAGTGCGGCCACGAGTGATTTCGTAATCGTAGTAGTTCGCACCTAATTTGCCGTAAAAATAGCTGTTGTCAGAAATTTGATAGTAGCCTTTTGCGGCAACAACAAAGTTATCAAATTCTAAATTGTTAGCGCCAAGGCCAAACAAAGTTTTGTTGTTTTGCGTACAGGTAAACTTGCGATCATTTTCGTCCTCACACTTCCAATCATCTAAGTCTTCACCGCTGTTATAACCTAATTCAAGCGCCAAAATTGGCGTAAAGTGATAGTTGTAATACAGGTATGCTTGGCCTACACCATCACCATCTTTGCTTGAGCTTTTATAAGAAGCGCCGCCGCCAGAGATGTCTAAACCAACGCGATGCGTCTCGTTATTTTGTTCTGCAAAAGACGATAAACTTGTTGTGAGTAATGCAAGAGATAAAAGCGCTTTAATTTTCATAATCAATGTCCGTTGTGGTTAACTTGAGGACAGTATAAATAGCGGGGGTGTCAAGGTCTGTTGGGGGGCTGTCATAAAGTGTAAGAAGGCGTCTAGTTTGGTTCTCTTTATTTTACAAATATAAATAGTTGCACTTGCTAAGTACTTTTAGCTGCCGTAGATTTTGCAATGAGCGTTTGGTATTTTAGTATGGTTGTCAATGTCAAAATCGCAGCAATAAGCCCACTCCATATGTGATGCATGATCAAGTGACTTGCAATGAACATAGGTACGTCTTGCCAGCCATCAATAAACAAAAGTTTACCCAATAACAACAAGTAACCGAGCAGGTGCGAGAAGGTCACAAACTTAAAGGATTTAATAAATTCGCTTTTTGCATTGGTTGAGAGGGTGGGTATATTGAGATGTAGCGCGAGAATAAAGATTGTTGAGAGCACAATACTGACAAGTCCCAGCCCGAGTAATGAGGTTTTTATCAACACGATGGAGTAGATAAAAGCAAGTAACATGAGTCAGCCTAACAATTACAGAAAATGCAGTTTATATATGCTTAGGTTTTGAGTCTATTCGAATTATTCTAAGGATTAGGTAGTGATTTTCTGAGTGATCGCTCTATACTAAAGCCGATTTTATCAATAGTTTGTAAACCGATGTAACATTGCCCTATATTTTCGCGGCATGTTTCGTTATAAATGCAATGTTAAGTTGTAGTAAATTCGAATAAAACAATAACTATTACAGTAATTAAGACCAAGTTGGGAACTAGGGAAATGAAATTCGCTTTTAAGGATTTTTTGTTTGATAGCAAAGAACTGAAGCTTTATAAAGACGACAGAAAGCTCAATTTAAAACAAAAACCTGCTCAGATATTGGAGCTATTTTTATCTGCTCCTCAAACCATCCACAGTAAAGAAGACATCTTAGAGAAGGTATGGCCAGATAGAAAAGTAACCGATCAGGTCGTATTTCAAAATATTGGCCATTTACGTGCTTTGTTTGGTGATGATGCCATCAAAACCTTTTCACGAAAAGGGTATCAATGGCAGATCCCTTGTACGGCCTTTGAAGGGACTGCGGAAGCTCAGGCTTCACCTCAGACTACTCCCCATGAGTCGACTAAACCGGATGTAAAAACGGTGGAAGAAGAAACAGTAGTGACTGAATCACCTTCTGAAGTGTTCGAAAGACCAGAATCTATTGGTCGCAAACTGCCTATGTTTGGGCTTGCGGGTGCACTTGTGTTGCTAGCCTTGGGTATCTACTTTACGTTATCGTGAGTCAAATTTACTTGAGTTGAGGTTGTGTCATGTTGCAAACGTTGTATATCACAGGTGCAGGGGTGAGTGCCGAAAGTGGTATTCCAACTTTTCGGGGAGAGGATGGCTTTTGGACGATAGGTTCGGCTAATTACACTCCTCAAGAAATGGCAACGCGCGCAATGTATAAATCGCAACCGGCAGAATTCTTAAAATGGTACTACCATCGTTTTGTGGCTTACCGTAATCACGGCCCCAATCAGGTTCATCAATGGCTTAGTGATAAAAATGTGATCACGCAAAATATCGACGGTTTAGATGGTAAAGCGGGAAATAATCATTTTATTGCGATCCATGGACGCGTTGATCAGGTGACTCCCTTTCATACCCAAGGTGAGCCCACAGCGTGTTTTACTGCCCCTTGGGATGAGGTAGACGAAAGTCGATTGGCCGAGTCGTTGTTAGCACTTTTCAAGATCGCGCGACAAGGCCCAGAAAAAGGCGTGTCACTTAAACCCTATGTATTGTTATTCGACGAATACTACACCGATCTGTATCGTATTAGCGAAGCACAGTCACGAATGTATGCTGCGGATAGAATCATTTTTATGGGCACTTCCTTTAGTGTCAATATCACTCAAATGGCCTTGGAAATAGCAAGGCACAAAGCAATTCCAATTGAAGTGGTTGACCCAAACCCAGCGCACTTACTTTACAAACAAGTCACCTATCACCGCATGACAGCAAGTGAATACATCGCCAGTTTGCCTGCCTCTTAATTTAAAGCCTGAGGAAAGTTAGCCTGCATTGCTTTGATAGTAAGTGGCTAGCAGAAATTGTTTATATTCACTGAGCCGGTGTTGTTGTTGGAGGTGTGATTCAATCACTTTAGCGTTGTGGGGTTCCACTGCGCTTATATGTCGCCTTTCGATTTCCATCAAGCCAAGTAACGCACTTAATTCTTGAATGCTCAGTGGCGCAGTATGGCTATTAAAAGCTAAGTAGCATTCTAGAGGTGTTAACTTTTTTGCATTTCTTTGACTCAGCGCATTTTGAAGTAGCTCTTTGCTTTCAAAGTGCAATAAGGTCCTAAGGTAATTTAGACCGTTATCTTTCGCGGACATTTGCGATAAAAGGATATGTAGTATGTTATTTCCTTGCGGGTTAAGGTTATTGATTTGCTCAGCTTGGATCAATGGTGTTGAAAAAAAGGCAAACTTCTCCAAGGAGTTAATCGCAGCTATCATCGCCTCTGGAAAGCGTGCTGCTTGTAAGCAAACACTCGCTATATCTTGATAGTGGCCATAGAGTACAGTGTTACTCTGCGCACTTTGAAAAAGAAACTTGAGGACCTCAATCTGCTCGTCTCTGGTCACCTGTGCATACACGGCTTTTATTTTTTCTATATCCGCGCTTTTTAACGCTAACAAAAACTGAGTTAGACAATTATTCGACATACATAGAACCACAATTTATTATTTAATGCTCACGCAATATGATAGCCTATTCGCCTGCTGTTTTGCTCAATTTATAATGATAATAAAAAAGAGACGATAACGTGTTGCACTTTAAGATAATCCTGCTTACTTGTTGCCTACTACTAAGCCCACTAGTTCACGCTAGTGAGCGTTTATATGATGCTTTTATAAAAGAAATTCAGCAACAAGAAACACGTGATAGCGCGCTTCAAAAAGTCGACCAAGTATTAGAGTCAGGCTTAACGCCGGAAGAAATTGCAGACGTTCACCATAAGACCACGGTTGCATTAAAAAACGGTTTCCAGCTCGAAGAAGCATATAAATGGGCGGAGCGCTTTAAACAGGTATTACTCTCGCATCATTTACCCGAATATGAAGCTAAATACTCTTTAACGTATGGTGACCTCATGCTCAAAGAGGGGAGATTTAGCGACGCGATTAGTTATTTAAACCTAGCCGTATCTCAGCTATCTGCGCTTGATATGCATCGATTGTTAAGCCACGCTTATCGCTTTCGGGCTGCTGCTTACAAAAGCAATGGCAGTTATAAAGACTCGATAGAGAGTTATGAACTCTCAATTGAAGTGGCAAAGAAGTATGAACTCCCAGATTTGCAAGTGTCTGCGATTACTCAGTTAGCAGATGTTTACTCGGATCTTTCATTACCGGACAAGGCACTTGAATTACTGCAGCAATCGATAGCTGTACTAAAAAGCCAAAAACAGGAAAATACTGTTTTACTTGGACAAGTTTACTATAACCTAGGTGGTGCACATCAAGTGATTGGCGACCATGAAAAGTCGCTTGAAGCCTATCAAACCGCATATGACTATGACATTAAAGCGGGCAATGTCGTTTATTCAGCTTACACGTTGATCCGCATTGGTCGTGAACAAATGAAACTCAGCCAATATGACAATGCACAAGCGTCATTTGAAAAAGCATTTACGATTTTCGAGGAGAATGACCATACCAGAAATCAGGGCTGGGCCCTGAGCAATTTGGCTGAAGTTAAATTAAAAGCAAATGAAAAAGCTAAGGCTCAAGAGTATGTTGAACAGGCGCTAGAGTTAATTGATCCGGTACAAAGTAAAGTGCTTTATCAAGAGACGATGACTACCTATGCGCAAATTGTTTTACCTGAACGAGCTGATTTTTTTATTCAAAGTATGGAGCAAATTATTGCTCAAGATGAGGTTTATCTTGGCCTCAAGGAAACCGCATTACGAGTGTTAAAGGACGCCTACAGCGCGAAAGGTGATTTTGAGTCTGCGCTTAATTATCACTTACAATATGCGGAATCTAAGGTTTCTCAGCTTGAAAAAGAAGCCAGTCAAAAAGCCTTGGCCTATCAGATGGATACCGAGTACCAGAAAAATCAATATGAGCTACAAAGTCTAAAAACACAGCGTGATGTAGAGCTGGCCGAACAGCGCGTAGAACAAATAGTAACGGCAGCAGTGGTGGGAGTTTTGGTCGTTCTACTGAGCGCATTTTTACTACTTGCGAGAAACAAACGTCGCTCACTGGAACTCGAGAAGCAGCTTCTCAACAAAACCTTGGACTTAAAGCAGCAACTACTTGCAGATATTTCTCATGAATTAAGAACACCACTTACCGTACTTAAGCTACATATTGAATCTCTTGAACATAATTTGGTGGAAAATCCAAAGCAGAGCTACAAAGTGCTTAACCGCCGTCTTGATACTCTTAACACATTAATTAAAGATATCTACGAACTCGCGCAGGCAGATACCGGCAGCCTTAACTTGGCGTTAGAGCGCGTCAATGCCAAACAAGCCTTTATTGGTCTTGTTGAAGATATTGATGACTTTGTGACGGATGAAGGGCTTGAGTTTAATGCCCATATTGAACTACCTGATGAGCTAGAAATCGACATTGACGTAACTCGGTTCGCTCAGGTATTTAATAACTTGGCTCGTAATAGTGTGAATTATACTGACAAGCCGGGAGAAGTCTGTGTGGATATTAGCTATCAAAGCCAGCAGATCCAATGTGTTATTGAAGATTCAAGCCCAGGTGTGGGCGATGAAGCTTTAGGGAGATTGTTTGAACGTTTGTTCCGCTGTGATAAATCACGTAGCCGAGATCTTGGTGGCTCCGGCTTAGGTTTATCTATTTGTCAAAAACTGGTTGAATTGCACGGTGGCAGCATTGCCGTTGCGCATAGCGAATTAGGTGGGTTGAAAGTGAGTGTTATTATACCTTGCGAGTAATAACACAAACCTGCTTTTAGCTGAGGTAATATATTCAGTGCGATTTCACATTGTGATATAGCAAAAGCTCGCCGCGTAAAGCGGCTCTGGCCAGAGTTATATATTGCATGTAGGAGCGATTTTACATCGCGATATGGCATTAGATATCGCCGCGTAAAGCGGCTCCTACGAGACGTTATATATTTTGTGTAGGAGTGATTTCACATCACGATATGGCATTAGATATCGCCGCGTAAAGCGGCTCCCACCAGACGTTATATATTACGTGTAGGAGCGATTTCACATCGCGATATGGTATTAGATATCGCCGCGTAAAGCGGCTCCCACCAGAGGTTATTTATTGTATGTAGGTACGATTTTACATCGCGACAGGTACAACACCGCAACTACAAAAAGTTGCGTTCAAATCGCTTAAGCACTATGGACTTTGCCTTTGCGGCGGTGAGTATCAGCAAAATAAAAGCGACAATAAACCAGATGGGGCGATTACCATGCTCTGCATACCAGCTCACTCCACTAATGAGTTTTACATCACTTTTCAGTATATTGGCTTCGAATTGTGGAATGGCATGCTGAACTTTGCTAAGTGGATCGTAAACACCAGTGATACCATTATTCGTTACTCGAATTAATGGGCGCTGTAATTCTAAGGCACGCATGCGAGCGATCTGCATATGCTGATGCGGGCCGTGGGAATCTCCAAACCAAGCGTCGTTGCTCACAGTAAAAAGAATATCTGACTCAGAGGTAAAGTTACCTCTGACAAGCTCGCTAAACGCGATTTCGTAGCAAATAGCGGGTAACACATGCAAGCCATTTGCAAGTAGGTTTGGTTGTACCGCATCACCTCGAGTAAATGACGACATCGCTAAGTTAAAAAGAGGCGCAATAGGACGCAATAGGTCTTCGAACGGCACAAACTCACCAATAGGCAACAATTGGTGCTTCTGGTAGCGGTTTTTGTGCAGATAGTGATATTGCCCTTCGCTATCTTCTTTTTCTTTTTTACCAAGCGTGATCAGCGTGTTGTACGCGGTTCTGGTATCAAACTGATAATCGGGAATACCCGTTATTAGCGCCGTGCCATTAAACGCGGCGGCTTTGTCCAGCCCTTCTAAAAATGGGTAGGCGATATCTTCAAATTCTGGAATAGCCGCTTCTGGCCACACCACTAAATCAACGCCTTGCCAGTTAGGTCTGGTCATATCTCGATATTTAGACATGGTAGGCCAAAACTGTTCAGGCTCCCAGCGCAGACTCTGTTTGATATTACCTTGTACAAGTAAGGTGGTAATTTCATCACCCGAGTATTTCAGTGGGCCTTGAATGATTGGCACACTGTATAGACCGGCAATGCCAGCAAAGCTGACTATGGTGAGATAAATCGCACGTTGTTTAAGTAGATAGTAAAGGCTGGTTGTCGCTAAAATAACTAACAATGTTAAGCCAAATTCACCGATCCAAGGGGCTAAACTGCCCAATGGCGAGTCAGTTAATGTGTAACCGAAGCTAAGCCAAGGGAAGCCCGTGAGCATATGGCCTCGCAGCCACTCGGTAATGGCAAAACCCGCAACAAGTGCCAGCACCCGTTGCCAAGGTGTGCGAGTAAAGTAGCTGGCAAAAGCAAATGCCAATGTCGGGTAGATGGCAAGATAAGCACATAGTAATGCCATCAACAGCACTGAGACAGGTAAGGGTAAACCACCAAATTCAGCGATAGAGACATGCACCCAGCTTATGCCAAGGGCAAACCAGCCAAAGCCAAATAAAAAGCCATATTTAGCCGCGAGCTTTGGACTGGGTTTATCGGTAAGCCAAGTCGCTATAATCAAGCTGACAAACGCGATGGGCCAAAAACCAAAAGGGGAATAAGCAAAAGTAAGTGCACAGCCAGAAATGAGTGCCAGCCATGCAAACTTATCTTTTGCGAGGTTACTCAGGTTAGATACTAGAGTCTTCAACATGTTCAGATTTAGGTACACTTACTTGAATTTGTAAGATCCTCCGGTTATCGGAGTTAGTTACCTTAAACTGAAGGGGATCTATGTCTATGGTTTCACCACGGCTTGGCATATGGCCAAATGCATGAAGAATAATACCGCCAATGGTATCGGCTTCTTGGGTGTCGTAGTTGGTTTTGAAAAATTCGTTAAATTCATCCAAGGGCGTGAGTGCTTGCACGGTATAAACATGTTTAGACAGCTGACGAATATCTTGTTGTTCTTCGTCGTCATCATGTTCATCTTCGATTTCACCAACAATGGTTTCGAGAATATCTTCGATAGTAACCAGTCCAGATACACCGCCGTATTCATCAATCACGATAGCCATATGGTAACGTTTTTGACGGAATTCGTTGAGCAGGGTATCGACACGCTTACTTTCAGGCACGACCACAGCGGGACGAAGATATTCGCGGATACTTGGCAAATCGCGCTCTTCGCGCAAAATCAAAGGTAAGAGATCTTTGGCAAGTAAGATGCCTTCTACGTGGTCTTTGTCTTCACAAATCACAGGAAAACGCGAGTGTGAAGATTCTACCATCATAGGGAGTTGAGCACTGAGCGGCTCATCTACATCAAGTGTAATCATTTGCGAACGTGGGATCATGATGTCACGTACTTTCAGCTCTGAAACGCTGAGTACACCTTCCATCATGTCTTTGGTTTCTGGGTCAATCAGCTGGCGCTCTTGCGCATCAGCGATGACTTCAGCCAATTCTTCTTTATTTTGGGGTTCCCCTTGCAGCATCTGTGTGATGCGTCCCAGCCAGGTCTTGCTAGAAGAACCCTGACTACTTTGCGAGTTATCGTCGCTCATTAGTTGTGTCTGCTCCGTTAATTTAACAATCGTCTCTGTAAGGATCTGCGATATTCAAAGAAGCGAGAATTTGCTTCTCTATTGTTTCCATTTCTACCGCGTCTTGTTCATTTATATGGTCAAATCCAAGTAAATGCAAGCAACCATGGATAACCATATGGGCGAAGTGGTCATGAAAGGTCTTTTCTTGCTCTATGGATTCTTGGTATACCACTTGGGGACAGATAATTAAATCACCAATAAGTGGCAACTCAATCCCCGGTGGCGCATCAAATGGGAAAGACAACACGTTGGTTGGCTTGTCTTTGCCCCTGTACTGGCTATTGAGCTCTTGGCTTTCGTGCTCGTCAGCGATGCGAATCGTTAATTCCGCTTCTTCGCGAAATTGCGTTAATGCATGTTCTGCCCATAATTGAAATTGTGCTTCGGATGGCAAGTTTTCAAACTCACAAGCCAATTGCAAATCTAGCATTAAGTCCATGGTTTATTCCTCAGAAGGTTGCTGTTTCGCCTGATGCTTTTCAGCTTTAGCGAGACGCTCTTGTTCTTCTTTCTTCTCGTAGGCTTCGACGATACGAGCAACCACAGGGTGTCTAACTACATCGTGAGATTTAAAGAAGTTAAATGAAATCTCTTCTACATCATTGAGTACTTCTATCGCATGACGAAGTCCAGAGCGCGCACCACGAGGTAAATCGATTTGGGTGATATCACCGGTGATCACCGCTTTTGAATTAAAGCCAATCCGGGTAAGAAACATCTTCATTTGTTCAGTCGTGGTATTTTGGCTCTCGTCCAAGATAATAAACGCGTCATTGAGTGTTCGACCACGCATATACGCCAAAGGTGCAACTTCGATGACATTTTTTTCGATTAAGCGCTCAACTTTTTCAAAACCAAGCATCTCGAATAGGGCGTCATAAAGAGGGCGAAGGTAAGGGTCGATTTTTTGTGTTAAATCACCCGGTAAGAAGCCCAGCTTTTCACCAGCTTCAACTGCTGGACGAGTGAGGAGGATGCGACGTATTTCTTGACGTTCTAGCGCATCAACCGCTGCCGCAACAGCAAGATAGGTTTTACCAGTACCTGCAGGACCAACACCAAAGGTAATATCGTGAGTTAAGATATTTGCGACATATTGGCTCTGATTTGGGTTACGAGGCTTAACTACACCGCGACGAGTCTTAATATAGACTTCTTTGTCCCATACGGTTGGGGCGTCTTGTTCGAGTACGCTCGCTTCTGTGATGGCCAGATGAACCTGATCCGGTTCGATTTCTGTCATTTTTCCTTTCACAGGCTGAGTATCAACATATAGAGATTTTAGAATATCCACAGCTGCTTTTGCCGTTACCGCTTGTCCGGTCACTTTAAACCAATTGTCACGGTGCGCGATTTCAACTCCAAGGCGACGTTCTATTTGTTTTAGATTTTCGTCGAACGGACCACAAAGTGAAGAAAGGCGGTGATTATCTGCGGGTTCTAAGTAAATTTCTATATTCTTTATCTGATTACTCAAAATGTCTTCCTATAAAAATGACGCTAGCCGAAGCTAGCGCACAATTTAAAAATGCTAGGGGGTAAAAGTACCAACACCTAATTCATTAATTTCAGGTTCTTGTGGTGCTTTATTTAAGATATCCGACGGTTTTACGTCACGACGTAAATCCATTTCTGCTTCAGTACGGATAAGTTCACCACGTAACGAGTTTGGTAATGCCTCAGTAATACGTACATCGACGAATTGGCCGATCACTGAGTGTGGACCTTCAAAGTTTACAACGCGGTTATTTTCGGTTCTACCACGCAGTTCCATTGGATTTTTCTTCGATGGGCCCTCAACCAAAATACGCTGCTCGGTATCGTGCATCTTGCGACTGATATCCTGCGCCATTTGGTTGATACGGTTCTGTAGAAGATACAGGCGTTCTTTCTTTTCTGATTCTGCAACATCATCAGGTAAGTCGGCTGCTGGTGTACCAGGTCGCGCTGAGTAGATGAAACTAAAGCTCATATCAAAGCCGATATCATTAATCAGGTTCATCGTTGCTTCAAAGTCTGCGTTTGATTCGCCTGGGAAACCAATGATGAAATCTGAAGACATGCTTAGGTTCGGGCGGATCTTACGTAGCTTGCGGATCGTTGACTTGTACTCAAGCGCAGTATGACCGCGTTTCATAAGGTTTAGAATACGGTCTGAACCACTTTGTACCGGTAGGTGTAAATGGTCAACAAGCTCTGGCACATCCGCATAGGCTTCAATAATATCTGGTGTAAATTCAACCGGGTGAGATGTTGTATAACGAATACGGTCAATACCGTCAATTGCTGCAACGTAGCGAATTAAATCAGAGAAGTAACAAATTTCACCATCGTGCATTTCACCACGGTAAGCATTTACGTTTTGACCGAGTAAGTTCACTTCACGTACACCTTGCTCCGCAAGCTGAGCAACTTCAAGGATCACATCATCTAAAGGACGGCTTACTTCTTCGCCACGCGTGTACGGTACAACACAGAAAGTACAGTACTTAGAGCAACCTTCCATAATTGAAACAAATGCACTCGGGCCTTCAGCCTTTGGCTCAGGGAGGCGGTCAAATTTTTCAATTTCAGGGAATGAAATATCAACGACAGCACCTTCTTTGCTTTGCACCTGTTTGATCATCTCTGGCAGGCGGTGCAATGTTTGTGGGCCAAACACGATATCAACAAATGGAGCGCGCTGACGAATGGTGTCGCCTTCTTGTGATGCTACGCAGCCACCAACACCGATAACAAGATCAGGGTTTGTGTCTTTTAGTAGTTTCCAACGACCAAGTTGGTGGAATACTTTTTCCTGTGCCTTCTCACGAATCGAGCAAGTATTGAGTAGGATCACATCAGCTTGCTCAGCTTCTTCTGTAAGCTGATAGCCATTTGTTGAATCCAAAAGATCCGCCATTTTCTGGGAGTCATACTCGTTCATCTGACAACCCCAGGTTTTAATATGCAGTTTTTTACTCATTTAAATATTGCCTCGTTTACAACTCGGTGTTTAGCACTACGCGTTTCTCGTGCAGGCGATGCTGAATTGATATCATTATGCCTAAAGGACGCGTATTTTATATGACCTATCTTGTCTAGCCAAGTATAGATTTTAACTTTCAAAATGTGGATCAATACAGGGTGTTTTAAGCAAACATCTGTTTTTATATGCGTTACAATGCGCAAAGACTCAATTAAGTGGAATATGGCATGAAAAACAAGGCTCTGATAGTCGGTGGTGGCATGGTTGGTGCAGCGTGTGCTGTTAAGCTAGCGAAGCAAGGTGTTGACGTAACCATTATTGAACATTCTCCCATCTCACCTGATGCAATACTCGCAAGTGATAAGGTAGATATTCGCGTTTCTGCTATCAATCGCTTTTCCGAGCAGTTATTGGATGAACTCGGTGCTATGCCTGTGTTAAGAAGCTCCAGAGCCGCGGTTTACAAGCAGCTAGAAGCCTATGAGGATAAGCCTGGGCAATTGATATTTGATTGTGAAGCGCTAAACGCCTCGCACTTAGGCCACTTAATTGAGAATAACCTCATTCAAGCAGCATTGTGGCAACAGTTTGAGGAATTTGATATCAAAGTGGTTTCACCAGAGGGGATCCCAAAGCGCATTGTTCATAATGAGGATTCCGTGACGATTGAGTATCAAGCAGCATCCTTTACCACCGATTTGTTAATTGCAGCTGATGGTGGCCGTTCTATCGTCAGACAAATGAGTGGCATAGGCGTGACGGGGTGGCAATATGAGCAACATTGTATGGGGCTGCTGATTAAACTCGACGCGCCGCAGCAAGAAAAAACATGGCAGCAATTTAAGCCATCAGGTCCCATTGCCTTTTTACCTATGCAGTATCCGTATGCCAATCTGATTTGGTATGACAACGGCAATAAACTCAATTTACTTAAGCAACTAGATAAGCAGGCGCTAAAACAAGAAGTAAAAGCTGCATTTTTTGAGCTACCCGGTGACTTTGAGATTGAAGAAGTGGCGGTTTTTCCTTTAGCAAGGCAACATGCTAACCAATACGTGAGCGAACGAGTGGTATTAGTAGGAGATGCAGCTCATACCATTAATCCATTAGCAGGGCAGGGAGTAAATCTTGGCTTTAAAGACGTAGCGGCACTTGCCGAAGCGATTGAGGCAAAAGAAGATATTGGTGACAGCAGTGCACTACATCATTACGAGTCAAAGCGTAGAAAAGACAACCTTTTGATGATGAGTATGATGGATGCGTGTTATTTTGGCTTTTCGAATCAAGTAACACCGTTAAAGCATTTGAGAAATCTGGCGCTGAATGTGGCGAATAAAGCTGGGCCGCTGAAAAAAGAAGTGCTTAAGCACGCCATGGGAGGAGTTGGTTTTTAATCCTTGTTCTCTACACTGAGCGTGTTACACCAATTTACTTAACCTGAGGTTTGGATAAGGAATGTTCCAACTCATTGTTGCTAAAGCACAACTTAGTTTTTTCCTTGTCTAGCCAGCAAGATTTAGGGAAAACAAGGCGAATTTACGCACCAATAGCTGGCTATTGGAAGTGAATTCAACGCAGTTAGCGCTAAAACTGGCTGCTAGAAAGGCATTAATTATCCGCAGCTCAGGTTACTTAATTAAGTGATCTTTTTGAAGGAGCAAGTATTAAGATAAATTGGTATTACTGCACGCTTCATTATTTAGTGCCGAGATTATCTCATCAGTGTTAGCTTATCGACCACATACATCAATGTATTAATATCAAATTTTCCATCTAGCCTTAATAACCAATCACTGTTGGGCTGCAAAATGTAAGCAGTTTGAACCCCTGAAGGTCTGATAGAAGAAAAAATATGTTTTGCTCCGTGAGTAGCGGTAAATACATTTGCTTCGTCTATAACGCCAAGCTCAGCACTGACTTTCTGCATGTCTTCACTCTGTATATCAAACGTACCATTGAAAGCTCGTGTCATAAACTCAAGAGGTGTTAAATCGTACTTGTTAGGTAGACCAGCAAGCGCGGTAGCGCCAGTTATCCAGCTTAACGTTAGTTCAGAAGAGTTGTCGCGAATCACAACTGAGTAGGTATCGTTAATAAAAGTTTGAAATGAAACTTTATTTGCCTGCTCCGAGGGCTGACAGTAGCTAAAATGCTTGAGTGCTATTTCTATGTGTGATGGAGAGCAAATTGAGCTAGCCCTCGCTTCTACAAAGCTAGGTATACTGAAAATGATTAATGAAAATAAAAGAAATAAAGACTTTAGCACTTTCTTTCCTAACATGAAGAAAGTTTAAAAGTAACATTATAAAAATGAGCTAGGAATGAATAAAGAGGAAAGAAACTGTTACTAAATGGTGCGGAAAGAGAGACTTGAACTCTCACATCCGAAGATACTGGAACCTAAATCCAGCGCGTCTACCAATTCCGCCACTTCCGCACAGTAGAAATTTTATTTTTAGCTAACATCTCAAAAAGAGATGGCTGGAGTACCAGGATTTGAACCTGGGAATGGCGGGATCAAAACCCGCTGCCTTACCGCTTGGCGATACTCCAGCAATAGAGGTAAGTTCAAATCTTATTTAGCCCAGATTTGAGTTAGGCTACCTTACCGCTTCCACTTCGTGTCGAGACGATACCCAGCAATAGAGGTAAGTTCAAGCGTTTGAGTTCTACTTGAAAGAACATGGTGCGGAAAGAGAGACTTGAACTCTCACATCCGAAGATACTGGAACCTAAATCCAGCGCGTCTACCAATTCCGCCACTTCCGCATTTGTAAATGGTGGCTATGCCCTGATTTGAACAGGGGACCCCATCATTATGAGTGATGTGCTCTAACCAGCTGAGCTACATAGCCATTGGCTGGAGTACCAGGATTTGAACCTGGGAATGGCGGGATCAAAACCCGCTGCCTTACCGCTTGGCGATACTCCAACGAAAACTCAAATCTAACTTAAATTGTTGAACCCAGGATTTGAATCTGGGGGATGAGTGAGGGATCAAAACCTCTCTCTTCTCTGCCTTACCGCTTGGCGATACTCCAACGAAATAAAATCTTTTTGGGTTCTGATTTAAAAGAACATGGTGCGGAAAGAGAGACTTGAACTCTCACATCCGAAGATACTGGAACCTAAATCCAGCGCGTCTACCAATTCCGCCACTTCCGCATTTATTATCTAGAGTATATTGGAACCTAAATCCAGCGTCTATTTCAAGACATCTGCCAATTCCGAAACTTTAGAAATGTGGCTGGAGTACCAGGATTTGAACCTGGGAATGGCGGGATCAAAACCCGCTGCCTTACCGCTTGGCGATACTCCAACGAAAACTCAAATCTAACTTAAATTGTTGAACCCAGGATTTGAATCTGGGGGTGGATGAGTGAGGGATCAAAACCTCTCTCTTCTCTGCCTTACCGCTTCCACTTCGTGTCGAGGCGATACTCCAACGAAAATTTGATTGTTTTAGTTCCAATCGAGAACATGGTGCGGAAAGAGAGACTTGAACTCTCACATCCGAAGATACTGGAACCTAAATCCAGCGCGTCTACCAATTCCGCCACTTCCGCACAGTAGATATTTTATTTGTAGCTAACATCTCAAAAAGAGATGGCTGGAGTACCAGGATTTGAACCTGGGAATGGCGGGATCAAAACCCGCTGCCTTACCGCTTGGCGATACTCCAACGAAAACTCAAATCTAACTTAAATTGTTGAACCCAGGATTTGAATCTGGGGGTGGATGAGTGAGGGATCAAAACCTCTCTCTTCTCTGCCTTACCGCTTCCACTTCGTGTCGAGGCGATACTCCAACGAAAATTTGATTGTTTTAGTTCCAATCGAGAACATGGTGCGGAAAGAGAGACTTGAACTCTCACATCCGAAGATACTGGAACCTAAATCCAGCGCGTCTACCAATTCCGCCACTTCCGCACATCTTTTAGCATTAGTTATTGGAACCTAAATCCAGCGTCTATATTAAGACAACTGCCAATTCCGCACATCTTTTGGCATTAGTTATTGGAACCTAAATCCAGCGTCTATATTAAGACAACTGCCAATTCCGCCACTTCCGCACATCTTTTAGCATTAGTTATTGGAACTTAAATCCAGCGTCTATATTAAGACAACTGCCAATTCCATTACTTACGCATATTTTTTGCGACAACAAATCGATGAGTTTTGGTAGTAGTTAAAGCATGGTGGCTATGCCCTGATTTGAACAGGGGACCCCATCATTATGAGTGATGTGCTCTAACCAGCTGAGCTACATAGCCATCTCTTTAACTTCTCATCATCGCTGATGCGGGGCGTATTATGCGTATATGCCCCCAAGCCGTCAACACCTTTTTTGCAAAAAATCTGCTAACACAGTTTGTTTGCAGATAAATTAAGCGAAACGGCTTGTTTTTATATCAAATCATGCGGGGCAATTGCAAATTTTTAACAAAACCTGTGAATTTTTATTCCTTTGAAGTCTATAACTTACTCTGAAGAAGCAAGGTACTTATTTGATTAAAAAGCAGAGTTGATAAAACTAAAAAGGAGCCGAAGCTCCTTTTATTGAAATAGCGTGTAGTAACTATAGTTACACATTAAATAAGAAGTTCATCACATCGCCATCTTTTACGATGTATTCTTTACCTTCTTGACGCATTTTACCTGCGTCTTTCGCACCAGATTCACCACGGAACTCGATATAATCATCAAAGCCGATAGTCTGTGCACGAATAAAACCACGCTCAAAGTCTGTGTGGATTTTACCAGCAGCTTGAGGTGCTGTCGCGCCAACAGGGATAGTCCATGCACGTACTTCTTTTACGCCAGCTGTAAAGTAAGTTTGCAGTTTCAACAACTCATAACCACCACGGATCACACGGTTCAGGCCCGGCTCTTCTAAGCCTAAGTCATCCATAAACTCTTTCTTATCTTCTTCTTCAAGTTCAGAAAGTTCAGCCTCAATTGCTGCACATACAGGGATCACAACCGCGTCTTCTGCTGCTGCAATTTCACGTACTTTGTCTAGGAATGGGTTGTTTTCAAAGCCATCTTCGTTAACATTGGCGATGTACATAGTTGGCTTGATCGTTAAAAAGTTTAGGTAGCTTATTGCTGCCGCTTCTTCTTTATTTAGCTCAAGTGAGCGAAGCGTTAAGCCTTCGTCCAAGTGCGCTTTTACTTTTTCAAGTACAACAAGTTCAAATTTCGCGTCTTTATCGCCGCCTTTCGCTTTCTTCGCGTTACGTAAAACCGCGCGATCAGCAGTATCCATGTCTGCAAGTACCAGCTCAGTGTTGATAACATCAATGTCTTCAGCAGGATCGATTTGACCAGCAACGTGAACGATATTTTCATTTTCAAAACAGCGAACTACGTGACCGATAGCATCCGTTTCACGGATGTTTGCCAAAAATTGGTTACCTAAACCTTCGCCTTTTGAAGCGCCTTTTACCAAACCGGCAATATCCACAAACTCCATTGAAGTTGGGATAGTACGCTGAGGATTTACAATTTCAGCTAGCTGGTCAAGACGAGCATCTGGTACTGGTACTACACCGGTATTCGGTTCGATAGTACAGAAAGGAAAGTTTGCGGCCTCAATGCCCGCTTTAGTCAACGCATTAAATAAAGTAGATTTACCTACGTTAGGTAAACCAACAATGCCACATTTAAAACCCATAGTGTTTATTCCTAAATTTCTACCGTATTATCTCAAGCACGCATCATGGCGAACGAGAAGCTTAGGTATTACTCAATCAATCGCAGCAGTGAACTGTTACGGTTTAAATGAATGTAGTCGATTTTGCGCTTTTAACACACCGTCTTTTGCGAGTATTTCCATACATCGGACTGCTTCATCCACAGCGGCATCAATTTTCTCTTGATCAGCTTGTGGTGCTTTGCCTAAAACCCACCCCGTGACTTTGTCTCTATGTCCTGGGTGACCAATACCAACGCGCAATCGCATAAATTCTTTGTTATTTGCCATTTTAGCGATTATGTCTTTTAAGCCATTGTGACCACCGTGACCACCACCTTTTTTGAGTTTGGCGATACCGGGTTCTAAATCCATTTCATCGTGAGCAACAAGAATACTCTCGACGGGGATCTTATAAAAATTGGCAAGACTCGCGACCGCTTTACCACTTAAGTTCATATAAGTCGTAGGGATCAGCAATTTAAACTCTTGATTATTGATGAGCACTTTGCCGGTGAGGCCGTGATGTTTAGCGTCTGGTTTTAGGAGGCAGTTGTATCTTCTGGCTAGTTCTTCGATAAACCAAGCGCCAGCGTTATGACGGGTGTTTGCGTATTCGGGGCCTGGATTTGCCAGGCCCACAAGCATTTGAATATTATTCAAGGTGTTAACACCTGAACAATTACTCAGCTGCGTCTTCAGCAGACTCTTCAGCAGGAGCTGCTTTAGGAGCGTTTACTGAAACAACCGCTTGGTCGTGATCTGCACCTTTAGCAAGTTCAACTGAAACAACGCCAGCTGGAAGCTTGATATCAGATAGGTGTAGAGTTTCGCCAACAGCTAGAGTCGCTACGTCAACTTCGATGAACTCAGGAAGTCTTGCTGGAAGACAAGTGATTTCAATTTCAGTTAGTTGGTGAACGATAGTGTTGCCACCTTTAGTTGCTTTCTCTTCGTTGATGAAGTGAACAGGAACTTTAGTGTGAAGCTTTTGAGAAGCATCAACGCGTTGGAAGTCTAAGTGAGTGATCTTAGGCTTGTACGGGTGACGTTGCATATCTTTAAGAATTGCTTCAACAGACTCACCGCCAATGTTTAGCGTTAGGATGTGAGTGTAGAAACCTTCGTCTTCTTGCGCTTTCAATACTTTGTTGTGATCAAGAGTTAGTGAAACTGCATCTTTACCAGCACCGTATAGGATTGCAGGAACTTTGTCAGCGCGACGTAGGCGGCGGCTCGCACCAGTACCTAGGTCAGAACGTACTTCAGCGTCTAATTTGTATACAGACATGGATGTCTCCAAAATAATTTAAGTTAATGTGTCAGAGAGCTCGCGACCAAGCTCCCTGCCTAAAAAAGGCGCGCCAATATACCACTAACGCACCTGCAATGAAACCTATAAAACAAAAAAAGCACCAGAGGTGCTTTTTGGCTAATCAGTTTTGGTGCCGATTAGTGTTGAAACATCGCAGAGATTGACTCTTCGTTGCTGATACGGCGGATAGTTTCGGCCATCATATCTGCAAGTGTTAGTACTTTGATGTTATCAAGCGCTTTCAATTCATCAGAAAGTGGAATTGAATCAGTCACGATAACTTCATCGATAACTGAGTTGCGTAGATTTTCCGCAGCATTGCCCGAAAGTACTGGGTGGGTTGCGTAAGCGAATACGCGTTTTGCACCATGCTCTTTAAGTGCTGCTGCTGCTTTACATAAAGTACCGCCTGTATCTATCATGTCATCGACAATGATACAGTCACGACCAGCAACATCACCAATGATGTGCATAACTTGAGAAACGTTAGCCTGTGGACGACGCTTATCAATGATCGCTAGGTCTTTATCATCTAACAGTTTTGCAATCGCACGAGCACGAACCACACCACCGATATCAGGTGAAACTACTACTACATCTTCGAACTTACGCTCTTTCATGTCTTCGATTAGCACTGGGCTACCGAATACATTGTCAACAGGTACGTCGAAGAAGCCTTGGATTTGTTCTGCGTGTAGGTCAACGGTAAGAACACGGTCAACACCTACGCTTGAAAGGAAGTCTGCAACAACTTTAGCAGTAATTGGAACACGAGCAGAGCGCACACGGCGGTCTTGACGTGCGTAACCGAAATAAGGAATAACGGCTGTGATACGACCAGCAGATGCACGACGTAGCGCATCAACCATGACGATTAACTCCATTAAATTATCATTTGTAGGAGCACATGTTGATTGGATGATGAATACATCTGAACCACGAACGTTTTCGTTGATTTGAACGCTAATTTCACCGTCGCTAAAACGGCCAACAACGGCATCACCTAACTCAATAAACAAACGTTTTGCAACTTTTTGAGCTAGCTCAGGTGTTGCGTTACCAGCGAAGAGCTTCATGTCGGGCACGGTAGGGTTCCTCAGGCACTGAATTTTTTGGACTAACATGCAATGACCATGAAATAAAAAAGTCAAAACAAGCTAACTTAAACAATTTACTTCTAGTTTTGCCAAGCGCGCAATTGTCGATGACAAATTGACTCACTTGTATTTTGGGCAATAAAGCCCTGCCAAGATGAAGGTAGAGTTTCGAGCACACGCAGCGCTGCCTCACGATTTTCAAACTCCGCGAAACAACAAGCTCCAGTACCAGTCATTTTGGTTGGTGCATATTTTAGCAACCACGCGAGGGTCTTTTCAACCTCGGGGTAAAGCTTTTTGACAAGAGTTTGACAGTCGTTGCCCGTATCCGAGAGTTTCCAACCGCTTTTTAGCTTAGGCGTATTGCGTGGTAAATCTGGGTGAGTAAAGACTAACGCGGTGCTGACATGAACGGGTGGGGCAACCACCAAATACCATTTTTGCGCGATGTCAATTGGCTCAAGTTGCTCGCCAACGCCGTGGGCTACAGCTGTTTTACCTTCAACAAAAACAGGCACATCGGCACCTAGTTGGAGGCCGAGTTTTGCAAGTTCTGGAATAGTAAGCTGACATTGCCACAGCGTATTGAGTGCCAATAAAGTTGTCGCGGCATCGGAGGAGCCACCACCAACACCTCCACCCATGGGAAGCCGTTTATTTAACTGAATATCGACACCAGCAGTTATTTTTTTATAGGGCTCAAGAATTTTGGCGGCTTTATAAATGAGGTTATCTTCAAGTGGAATACCTGCGGTGTCACCACAAATGACGATTTCCTGCTGGTTACTGGTTAGCGTATATGCTAATTCATCACCAAAATCTAAGAAAGTAAATAAAGTTTCTAGTTCATGGTAGCCGTCTTCTCGACGGCCATTGATATGCAAAAAAAGATTTAATTTTGCCGGAGCGCTTAGCGTCAATGTCTTCATTTAAACTGCCATGAAGTGATTAATACTTTGACCTCAATATTGGTCGACGAGAGTTTCATGCGGCTAGGCAGCCACATTCCGTCTTGCATTTTATATTGTTGATAGGTGATTTGCCACACTCGGCCAGATGGGCTTTGCCACTGTGCATTGCTTATTCTGCCAAGATCATCAAGTTCACTGGCTGGTGCTTCAACTAAGCCCGTTAGCCATTGAGGGGCTTGATTGACCGGAAGAGAGAGACCACTTAAACGCTTAACCAAATCGCTACTGTCCATGCCTTTATGGACATTGTCTTCAAAGGTCAGCTCCGAATGTGTGTCTAATTCTTCTAGTTCGAATATGCGGGTGCCAACAAAGCTGGTTAAAATCAGATTTTGTTTATCTTCTTTTAAATACCAATTAAAGTTAGCTGATTGACGATTGTCTGGGGCAATAAATGCAAGTTTACCTCTCGCTTGCCAATTTTTTTGTTGTTTTAGCCTAGATTGCCAGTCTTGTGCTACGTTTTGCTGAGGTAATTGTTGCGCACAACCGGTTAAAATTAATAAAAATATGAGTAAAATCAAATGAAGTTGTCTCAAAGGCCTTTCCTTACTTTCCATATTCGATTGATTTTTGGTAAAATTGCCGGCTTTAAAGCAGGGCTCGAGCAATACTGGCATCTATGACCATCATCGCACTTGGTATCAATCACAAAACCGCGTCTGTAGAATTACGTGAAAAAGTGGCGTTTTCTCCAGAACAGCTTACAGAAGCATTGCACCAACTCCAACATTCTTCGCAGTTTAAAGAATCTGTGATTGTGTCGACCTGCAATCGAACCGAGATCTATTGTAGCCTTGAGTCTGCTGATCCCCAAGCACTACTCGGTTGGTTGTCAGATTTTCATAACATAGAGCAACGAGACTTAACAGAAAATGTCTATGTGCATATGAATCAGGATGCGGTGAACCATTTAATGCGAGTTGCCTGCGGTCTTGATTCATTGGTGTTAGGTGAGCCACAAATTCTTGGCCAAATTAAACAAGCTTTTAGTACGGCCAAACAACACCATGCAATTCAGCCAACATTTGAGCGTTTATTCCAAAAAACTTTTTCGGTGGCGAAGCAAGTGCGCACCGAAACCGATATTGGTGCAAGTGCTGTCTCAGTGGCGTATGCCGCTGTTAATTTAGCAAAGCATATTTATGGTCAATTGGATAAAACTCAGGTCTTGTTAATTGGTGCCGGTGAAACAATAGAGTTAGTTGCTAAACACTTATCGCAGCATAATCCAAAGTCAATCACAGTCGCGAACCGCACAATTGAGCGCGCACAAAACCTAGCAAAAGAAGTTGGCGGTAGTGTTATTTCACTGGCACAGTTGCCAGATGCGCTACCAAGTGCAGACATTGTTATTAGTTCAACTGCGAGCACCTTACCAATTATCGGTAAGGGAGTGGTCGAGCAAGCGCTTAAAAAACGTCGCCATAAACCAATGTTATTTATCGATATCGCGGTGCCTCGCGATATCGAAAGCCAAGTGTCAGAGTTGGATGCCGCTTATCTTTATTCAGTTGATGACCTTCAGGCGATAGTCAATGAAAACTTGGCCAGTCGTGAACAAGCGGCCATTGAAGCGCAGCAGATCATCGATGTACGCACGCAAGAGTTTTCCGAGTGGCAACGTTCGCTGCATTCAGTGGATGTGATTAGGCAGTATCGCCAAAGCGCGCAAGAAATTAAAAATGAGCTCGTGGACAAAGCAATAAATCAGCTACAATCGGGCAAAGAAGCAGATAAAATTATTATTGAATTAGCAAATAAGCTGAGTAATCGACTAACACACGCACCAACACGCGCCATTCAAGAGGCTGCGAAAGAAGGCGATATAGATAAGTTAGCGCAACTCAAGCAAACATTAGGTATTGAGCAGGAATAACGTGTAAATGAAAGAGTCTGTATATCGTAAGTTAGAAACCTTAGTAGAGCGCTATGAAGAAGTTCAAGCGATGCTAAGCTCGCCTGAGGTGATTAGCGATCAGAACCGCTTTCGCGCCTTGTCAAAAGAGTTTTCAGAATTGGAAGACGTAGTTAAAGCGTTTACAGCCTACCAACAGGCTCAGGAAGACGTCGCAACTGCTGAAGAAATGCTAAAAGACTCAGATCCAGACATGCGTGAAATGGCACAGGAAGAGTATAAAGAAGCAAAAGCTGCCATTGCTGCGCTTGAAGATGACCTTCAAGTATTGATGTTACCCAAAGATCCAAAAGACAATAACAACGTATTCTTGGAAGTGCGTGCGGGAACCGGTGGTGATGAAGCCGCGATTTTCGCTGGTGATTTATTCCGTATGTATAGCCGCTATGCAGAAACGCAAAAGTGGCGCGTTGAAATCGTGAGCGCTAACGAAGGCGAGCACGGTGGCTATAAAGAAGTTATCGCTAACATTAGTGGCGACGGTGTCTATGGCAAGCTTAAGTTTGAATCTGGCGCTCACCGTGTACAACGTGTGCCTGAAACGGAATCTCAAGGCCGTGTTCACACCTCTGCATGTACGGTTGCCGTGATGGCAGAGATCCCAGAGGCAGAAGCAATTGAAATTAATCCATCTGACCTAAAGGTGGATACTTTCCGTGCTTCGGGCGCAGGTGGTCAGCACGTAAACAAAACCGATTCTGCTATTCGTATCACTCACTTGCCGACAGGCGTTGTGGTTGAATGTCAGGACGAACGTTCACAACATAAAAATAGAGCGAAAGCGCTGTCTGTACTAAGTGCGCGCTTACAGCAAGCAGAAGATGAAAAACGTGCAGCAGCAGAAGCTTCTGAACGTCGTAATCTAGTAGGTAGCGGTGACCGCTCTGAGCGTATTCGTACTTACAACTTCCCGCAGGGCCGTATTACCGATCACCGTATCAACTTGACGCTATATCGCCTTAATGAAGTGATCTCCGGTGAGTTGGGTGCTGTTATCGATCCGCTGGTTATTGAATATCAGGCTGATCTATTAGCAGCAATGAGCGAAAGCGATTAATGCCAACACTTAACATTGCCCAAGCCGTTGCTTGGGCAACCTCTGAGTTGTTACCACACTCCGAGTCAGCAAAGCTCGATAGCGAAGTGTTATTACTCCATGTTATCGATAAAAACCGCACTTATCTCTTTACTTGGCCCGAAGCTGAGCTTTCTGCACTAGAGCAGCAGCAATTCGAAGAATGTATTGCACGCCGTGTTACGGGAGAGCCTGTCGCACACATCACAGGTCAAAGAGAATTCTGGAGCTTGCCTTTAAAAGTGAACAACAGCACGCTTATTCCAAGGCCTGATACTGAGACTCTGGTTGAGCATGTTTTAACTCTCAGCATGCCAAATGACGCTCAGGTGCTAGACTTAGGCACAGGTACTGGCGCGATTGCACTGGCGTTGGCGAGTGAATATCCAGCTTGGCAAATCACCGCAGTAGATGCTTCAGCAGACGCCGTGGCGCTTGCAAAGTCTAATCAATCTCAGTTGGGCTTTAAGAACGTGTCGATTTTGCAAAGTGATTGGTTTAGCGCAGTTGCAGAGCAACAGTTTGATTTGATTGTGAGTAATCCACCTTATATTGATGAAGCCGACCATCACTTATCACAAGGGGATGTGAGATTTGAGCCGCTCAGCGCGCTGGTCGCAGATGACCATGGCTATGCGGATATTTTTCATATCATCAGGACGGCTAAGCAACATCTGAACTCGGGGGGATATTTGCTACTTGAACATGGCTTTGAGCAAGCAGATAAGATCCAACAGTTTTTTGCAGAAATGGCGTATATTAATATACTTACAATAAAAGATATGGCAGGGTGTGATAGAGTGACGTTGGCAATGTTGCCGTAAAGTCACGAACTCACACGAAAGTTAGGCGCTTCAATAGGATCCGCAATATGGATGATTTTTTGTTTTCAGACGAACCCGCTGACGTAGTTGAACCTGAAAAAGTAGGCACTTGGAAGGTTATTATTGTCGATGATGAGCCCGAAGTGCATGCAGTGACAAAATTAGCACTGAGTGACTTTGAGTTTCAAAAAAAGCGTCTGGAATTTATTAGCGCTTATTCGGGTGAAGAAGCAAAGAAAATCGTCGATGCCAATCCCGATGCTGCGGTGGTATTGTTGGATGTTGTCATGGAAACCGACGATGCTGGCTTGCAGGTCGCAAAATACATTCGTGAAACCGCCAAAAACAATCATATCCGTATCATTTTAAGAACTGGTCAGCCGGGCCAAGCGCCTGAGCGCCAAGTTATCGTGAACTACGATATCAACGACTATAAGTCAAAAACAGAACTCACCGCGCAAAAGCTCTTTACTGTCGTCATGTCGAGTTTACGTTCATATCGTGACATTCTCGCCATCGATCAATCAAGACAAGGGCTTGAGAAAATCATTAAAGCCTCCCGTGATATTTTTGCTACTCACTCAATTGAGAGTTTTATTGAGGGGGTGTTACAGCAACTTACTTCGCTGATAGGTACGGTCGACCAAGCTATGTATGCAACGTCACTTGCGGCCGGTAAAGAAGCTGGCCAAACGAACGATCAACTGGTTGTATTTGCAGGGCGTGGAGAGTTTGAAAGTAGCGAAGGTAAGCCGATTTCTGAAGTGCTTAGCAGCGATCAAATGGATGCCTGCTTAAAAGCACTACAAGATAAAGACATTGTATATAAAGACAATTATCTATTTGCCTATTGCTCCAGTGACTATAACCACGCCTCAATGCTATTTGTGTCTGGTATTCCTGAATTCTTAACCGAAACTCAGCGTCATTTAATCGATATTTTTGCCCAGAATATGCAATTGGCGTACGAAAATGTACAGCTACAAGCCGAGATTGAAGATACCCAGCAAGAACTGGTGATCCGTTTAAGTGAAGCGCTTGAGCTTCATTCCACAAATACCGGCAATCATGTTAAGCGCGTTGCATATCTTTGTCATACGCTTGCCAAAGAAATGGGTCTTTCTGATAAAGAAGCTGAGCTGGTGAAAATGGCGTCACCACTGCACGACGTGGGTAAAGTTGGTATTCCTGACGCGATTTTAAATAAGCCTAGCAAGCTGGATGACGAAGAGTGGAAAGTCATGCAAACCCATACAGACAAAGGCTTTGACTTGTTAAAAGACTCTCGCCGTGAGATTGTCAGTGCGGGCGCACTAATCGCTCGTGACCACCATGAAAAATGGGATGGCAGCGGTTATCCGAAAGGTAAAAAAGGCGATGAAATACACCTTTATGGTCGCATCGTAGCACTAGCTGATGTGTATGATGCGTTACGCCATAAACGTTGCTACAAAGAGGCATGGAGCCAAGAAGATGCACAAAAAGAGATTACTGCGCAAAAGGGAAAACACTTTGACCCCAAACTCGTGGATGTATTCAACCGTTGTATTAATGAGTTAGAATTGATCCTACAACGTTTCCCTGATTAGAGAATAATATGGATTACATGGCGTTAAAACATACGCACTTACTATTTGTGGTATTGAGCATAGTGCTTTTTTACACTCGCGCGTTTTCGCGTTTGGGTTCAGGTAAATTAGCAACAAACAAAGGCGTGTTTATTACCAGCCACAGCGTAGACACTTTGTTGTTAGTTACAGCGGTCATTTTGGCGGTAACTGCGGGGCTCAATCCTGCACAACAACCTTGGCTACTACAAAAAATCGTATTGGTGTTTGGTTATATCGCATTGGGCTTTGTAATTGCAAAAGCAAGTGTTAAAAAGACCAAATATTTGGCGCTAGGCGCTGCAACATTGGTACTAATGGCCATCGCGCACCTCGCCGTGAGCAAACAAGGCTTCTTTGCTTAACCATTTCAATTGGCGCTTGGTTTATCACCGAGCGCTCCTATATCTCCATAATAAGTAAACATTTTTACTATTTCAGCGAACGATAGATTGGTATTACTAAATTTCCCCCCTTGGGAATATGACAAAAAGTGGTAAACTAGTCGTTCTAAATGAAAGCAATTCAAGAGAAACCGAATTCTATGAAGAATGATATCTGGTTAGATGAGAATGACTTATCTCTCGATGACAATTCAGATGCATTTTCCTATCCGCCATTGATCCGTTGTATCAAGGCTGAGCAAAGTTGGGATGCACAAGCTGACACCAATGAAACTTTGTGTCAGTTAGCAGAGCTTGAATTTGCCGTGGATGAAATTCGCCATAAGCATACAAACAATCATAAATGTTTGGATGAAATCTTAGACGCTTTTTATACCTTGTGGCTATTCAGTGGTAGCAGTCAAAAGGTGCCTGAATATAAGCTCAATAGCGTTTGTTACGCACTTTCTATGCGCAGTGGTACCAATACCGCACTGGGTCTTGTTTTAGTGCATCTGCTTGAACGAGCGAAATTAGAGGCCAGTCTTGCCCTAAGCCAAGGAGAGATTGTCGTACACGTCGCTTTTAGCGAGGAAGAAGGTTATGTCATTGAGCCAAGCTCAGGCCATCAGAGCTGGTACATAATTCCAGAAAACGAAAACAACCAAGACAAAGAGCAAGAAAAAGACCAAGAGCCGATGGAGCTTATTTTTAACGAAGAGTCGTTAAAGCTTTATTTGTCTCAGCAAAAATGGGCGTTTATTGCGGCAGAAAAGTTTGGTCACGCGCTAAGTTGCGTCGAGCAATTGATGGATATCTTAGGCGATGATCCTTATGAACGTCGTGATAGAGGCTATCTACTCAACCAATTAAATTGTCCGAAGATGGCAAAAGACGACTTACAATTTTTTGTTGATGAATGTCCGGACGACCCAACCATTGAAGTGATCCAGCATCAGATCAAAGAGTTGGCCGATCATAATAATATTTTGCATTAAAAATAGTTATATAAAAAATAATAACAGCGAGGATTTATGGAGCAAAGCGCTGCGCTCGTTACCAATAACGCGGTAATTATGGGCCTATTGGCCGTTATTCTGGGATTTGTTTTTTACACATCGAGTCAAAAAAGCGGAGTTTGGGCAAAGTTTTACAAGTACGTGCCAGCGCTGTTGATGTGTTATTTCTTACCATCTCTGTTAAATACCTTTGGTATCGTTGATGGCAACAATAACGATGTTTACACGGTAGCAAAGTATTATCTGTTACCCGCTTGTTTGGTGCTATTGACACTGAGTATTGACCTAAAATCGATAGCGGCTTTGGGTAAAAAGGCGATTATCATGTTCCTAACGGGAACGGTGGGTGTGGTGATTGGTGGCCCAATTGCGCTTTTACTTACTGCTACCTTTATGCCTGAGCTACTAGGTGTAACTGGCCCAGAAGCTGTATGGCGTGGTATGGCCGCGCTTGCAGGAAGCTGGATTGGTGGCGGTGCCAATATGGTGGCGATGAAAGAGATTTACGGCGCAGGCGGAGAAATCTTCACCATCATGGTAACGGTTGATATTGTTGTCGCAAACTTGTGGATGGCGTGCTTGCTCTATATGGCGGCGCGTAATAAAGAAATTGATGCGCGAACCGGGGCGGATACTTCTTCAATCAATCGCCTAATTGACAAAGTACAAGCATTTGAAGCCGAGCACGCAAGAAAACCCGAGCTCAAAGATTTGATGATCCTAGTTGGTTTTGCTTTTGGTGCTACGGGGCTTGCGCATTTTGCTGCGGATCTACTGGTGCCATTTTTTAGTAGCAATTACCCAGAGCTGAAGAAGTTTTCTCTTCATAGCAAACTGTTTTGGATCATTGTTCTCGTTACGACCATTGGTCTGGCACTTTCGTTTACCAAAGCACGTCAATATGAAGCGGTTGGCGCGTCAAAAATTGGCTCGAGCTTTTTATATATTTTAGTAGCAACCATTGGTCTACACATGGATATCACCAAAATTGTTGAGGCGCCTAAATACGTCGTTATTGGTGTTATTTGGATGGCCGTGCATGTTGGTTTGTTATTTATCGTTGCTAAATTAATTAAAGCACCTGTGTTTTATGTTGCTGTTGGCAGTAAAGCAAACATTGGTGGTGCGGCATCTGCGCCGGTGGTGGCCTCGGCGTTCCACCCAGCACTTGCTCCAGTCGGTGTGTTACTGGCAGTGCTCGGTTATGCCCTTGGTACTTATATGGCTTGGTTATGCGGACAATTGCTTCGTGTAATAGGCAGCTAAAGGATAAAAAATGAATACAGATATTATTAACGTTGCGGGACGAGAAGTCGCAAACGATAAGCCGTTTGTCCTGTTCGGTGGAATGAATGTGCTTGAGTCTCGTGACTTAGCAATGCAAATCGCAGAGCATTACGTTGAGGTCACAAGTAAACTTGGGATCCCATACGTATTTAAAGCGTCATTTGATAAGGCTAATCGCTCGTCAATTAATTCTTACCGTGGCCCTGGCATGGAAGAAGGCTTAAAGATTTTTGAAGAAATCAAAAAGACCTTTAATGTACCGGTTATCACCGATGTGCATGAGCCATTCCAAGCAAAACCCGTTGCGGAAGTTGCTGATGTGATCCAGTTACCTGCGTTTCTTGCCCGTCAAACTGACTTAGTTGTCGCTATGGCAGAAACTGGCGCGGTGATCAACGTGAAAAAACCACAGTTTTTAGCGCCACATGAAATGCGTCATATCATTAAGAAAATCAATGAAGCGGGCAATGACAAAGTTATCCTCTGTGAACGCGGCAGCAGCTTTGGTTATAACAACCTGATCGTAGATATGCTGGGCATGGATGATATGAAGCGTATGGCTCCTGTTATTTTTGATGCGACACATGCGCTACAGCGTCCAGGTGGTCGTAGCGACTCTGCCGATGGCCGCCGTGCTCAGGCTGCTGAACTTGCTCGTAGCGGTATGGCACTTGGGTTAGCTGGACTTTTTATTGAAGCGCATCCGAATCCAAATGAAGCTAAGTGTGATGGTCCTTGTGCATTGCCATTGGCTAAACTTGAAGGCTACCTACAACAGATGAAAGCGGTAGATGAGCTAGTTAAGAGTTTTGCGCCACTGGACACCAGCGCAGCTGATTTATAATCTATACCCAAGCGACCTCATAATTAGATGTTGTTTGGGGATTTTACTTGCCCGCGGTTAGCGGGTTTTTTATAGGCATGAATGAATGTCACGACGAGTTCCACCATTAAATGCATTAAAAGCCTTTGAGGCGGCGGCACGACACCTGAGCTTTACCAAAGCGGCGGAGGAGTTGTACGTCACTCAAGCTGCGGTTAGTCATCAAATTAAAATCTTAGAAGAACATCTAGGTTTAAAACTGTTTTTGCGCAAAAATCGCTCCTTACTATTAACTGAGGAAGGGCAGGGCTATTACCTCGATATTAAAGATATTTTTTCACAATTAATCGATGCGACTGAAAAGCTCCTAGCGCGAGGCGCAAAAGGGTCGTTAACGGTGAGTTTGACGCCGAGTTTTGCAATTCAATGGTTGGTACCAAGGCTGAGTAACTTTAACGAGTTGCACCCTGAAATCGACGTACGGATCAAAGCCCAAGATCACGACGACAACTCGTTAACGGATGACGTTGATGTCGCGATTTACTACGGTCGTGGTAATTGGAATGGGGTGCAAACCCATAAGCTACATACCGAGTACTTTGTGCCATTATGTAGCCCATTTTTGTTAACTGGCCCCAAACCGCTCAATCAGCCAAGCGATTTGGCCCAGCATACTTTGCTTCATGACACCACGCGTCGTGCTTGGAAGGCATGGATGAAAACCGCTGGGGTCAGAAATGTGGCAGTAAATACTGGGCCTATCTTCAGTCACTCCTCTATGGTGTTACAGGCAGCAATTCACGGCCAAGGTGTGGCGCTGGGCAATAGCGTACTGGCAAGACCGGATATAGATGCAGGGCGACTGGTTATTCCATTTAGCCACCACCTTGAAAGTAAAAATGCCTATTACTTGGTATTTAGAGAGTCGCAGTCAGAGCTGGGTAAAATAGTTTCATTCAAGGAATGGATGCTTGATATGGTAGAACACGAACAAGAGTTAAATAGTTTATGAGCGCAGTAAATATCGAATGGCACTATGCTGAAAATCCAGTTGCACAGTTTATTTTTGCCCATGGTGCAGGCGCAGGAAGCGATAGCGATTTTATGCAAGAAATGGCTAAATTGCTTGCCTCTAAGAGCGTTCAAGTTGGACTCTTTGACTTTGAATATATGCAGCAAGCTAAACAAGAAGGGAAAAAACGCCCACCAGAGCGTGCCCCTAAGCTACTTGCGTATTTTCAGCAAGTATTGGCAGCAGCAGAGCCAAGTTTACCGCTCTTTATTGGTGGTAAGTCTATGGGCGGGCGTATGGCATCTATGCTGGCCTGTGAAACCACCGTAAAAGTGGAAGGGGTACTTGCGTTTGGTTACCCATTCCACCCGCCAGGTAAGCCGGAAAAGCTCAGAGTGGACCATTTTCCTGAGCTGAAATGTCCGCTGCTCATTTTACAAGGCGAACGTGATACCTTTGGCAATCGTACAGAGGTTGATGCCATGTGCTTTCCAGAGCAAGTCATGGTGAAATGGCTCAAAGATGGCGACCATTCACTAAAGCCACGTAAGGTGAGTGGTGTAAGCGAGTTAGAGAGCCGTGCGAATGCTGCCGTGATTGCGGCGAATTTTATCAAGGAGCGCTGTCATGGCTAAGCTCTACTTGATTATTGGCAGCGTGTTTTGTTTATTGTCTGTGGCTCTAGGCGCGTTTGCCGCTCACGGTCTCAAAGGACGTTTGAGCGACTATGCCATTGGTATTTTTAACACGGCGGCACAGTACCAAATGACTCACGGCCTTGCCATTATTGCCACCGCGTTTTTGATCAAATGGGGCCTCAAGGTACAAGTTGCTGGTGGCTTTTTTATTGCGGGTGTATTGCTATTTAGTGGTAGTTTGTACTTACTTGCCTTAACCGGTATGAAATGGCTAGGGCCAATCACCCCAATCGGTGGTACCTGTTTTTTAATTGCTTGGATTTTATTGATAGTTCAAGCTGCTAAATCTTCCTTTTAATCTAGAGAATCTAATGTCGAGTATCGTTATCTATTGTCGCGGTGGTTTTGAAAGTGACGCCGCAGCCGAAATTAATCATTATGCTGCAAAGCATGGAATTGCTGGCTACGTAAAAGCTAAGCCGAATACTGCTTTTGTAACATTTGAGTGCTTTTCGCCAAATGATGCTGAGACCTTAGCGAAGAAAATCGACTTTAAGAAACTGGTGTTTGCAAGGCAGTGGTTTGTTGGCACTTTACATACCCATATGCCGATTGAAGACAGAGTGAGCGTGATAAAAGCGGCTGTGGAAGGTTTTCCTTTGTGTGGTGAGCTGCGCGTTGAAACGCCAGATACTAACGAAGGAAAAGAGCTTTCTAAATTCTGTAAAAAGTTTTCAACCCCATTGTCTAAGGCGCTCGAGAAACAAAACAAGCTGACTCGTGAGCTAAAACCTACCAAGCCTGTATTACACGTATTGTTTCTTGCCAATAACACCGCTTATGTCGGTTATTCGTTTAGTGATAACAATTCGCCATTCTTTATGGGGATCCCACGTCTGAGAATGCCATCGGACGCACCAAGCCGCTCGACGCTAAAATTAGACGAGGCATTCCATGTCTTTGTGCCTAAAGATCAGCAAGAGACACGTGTGCGTGCGGGGATGCGAGCCGTTGATTTAGGTGCTTGTCCTGGTGGTTGGACATACCAACTCGTACGCCGTGGCATGTTTGTCGCCTCAATCGATAATGGCCCGATGAATGATGACCTGATGGAAACGGGACAAGTGAAGCACTACCGTGAAGATGGATTCAAATATCGCCCAGAAAAGCGCAATATTGATTGGCTGGTGTGTGATATGGTCGAAAAGCCAACGCGTGTTGCAGATTTAATGGTGGACTGGGTGGTGAATGCGTTCGCTCGAGAACTGATCTTTAACTTAAAGCTACCGATGAAAAAACGCTTCGATAGCGTGTATGAATGTCTTACGCTTATCCATGAAGAGCTGCAAAAGTACAATGTGGATTATGAGATCCAAGCAAAGCACCTATATCATGACCGTGAGGAAGTCACGGTACATATTAATGTGCTTAAAGTACCGCAAAATTTGTATAGCTGATTTGTAGGAGCGATTTCACATCGCGATATTTTACATAAAGATCGCCGCGTAAAGCGGCTCCCACACAGGCGCTATCTTATTTGTGGGAGCGATTTTACATCGCGATATTTTTCATCAAGCTCGCCGCATAAAGCGGCTCCCACACGGGTGTTAGCTTAGTTGTAGGTGCGATTTCACATCGCGATCTTTTTGTCTTAATCAATCAGTCTTAATAGCTTGTTACGCGGTTGATTTCTGTAAGCGATGTCACCCCTGCGGCGGCTTTTTTCAGGCCAGACTTACGTAAGTTATCAAAACCTAACTGCTCTGCTTTTTCGGCAATCTCAAGAGAATTGCCGCCTTCCATGATCAGGTGTGAAAGCTCTGGCGTGATTTTTACCACTTCATATATACCCACACGGCCTTTGTAACCATCGGTGCAGTTTTCACAGCCTTTAGGCGCAAAAAGGGTAATCTCTTTAATTTGCTCGGCTGTAAAGCCTTGCCCTAGCAAGGCTTCTTCCGGCAGCGTTTCAGGTGTTTTACACTTAGGGCAAAGGCGTCTTGCGAGACGCTGAGCAATAATCAAACTCACCGAGCTTGCTACGTTGTATGCCGGCACGCCCATGTTTAATAGACGGGTGAGCGTTTCAGGCGCAGAATTGGTGTGCAGCGTACTCAATACTAAGTGACCGGTTTGGGCGGCTTTTATCGAGATCTCAGCGGTTTCAAGGTCACGGATCTCACCAACCATCACGACATCCGGATCCTGACGCAAAAATGCTCTCAAGGCATTGGCGAAGGTCATATCCGCTTTGGTATTGATTTGTACTTGGTTAATACCCTCAAGGTTTATTTCGACAGGGTCTTCCGCTGTGCTGATATTGCGCTCTGGCTGATTAAGAATATTCAAGCCAGTGTAAAGTGACACGGTTTTACCGGAACCCGTTGGGCCGGTTACCAAAATCATGCCTTGAGGCTGCTCTAGTGCGTCGAGGTAAAGCTGCTTTTGCTCAGGTTCATAACCTAGCACGTCAATGCCGAGCATGGCGCTGGACGAATCTAGAATACGCATTACGATTTTCTCGCCCCACATGGTAGGCAGCGTACTCACACGAAAGTCGATACTTTTGCGCTCGGAAATCTTTAATTTAATGCGGCCATCTTGCGGTTTACGTTTTTCCGCTATGTCTAAGTGCGCCATCACTTTGATACGGGCGGCGAGGCGAGTAGCCAGTGTGTTTGGTGGACTTGCCATCTCATGCAGCAGGCCATCGATACGAAAACGCACGCGGTATTTTTTTTCGTAGGGCTCAAAGTGCAGATCCGACGCGCCTTTTTTTATCGCGTCCATTAAGATTTTATTGATATAAACGATGATTGGCGCATCGTCTTTATCTTCGTTGGTGTTTTGCTGTTTAGGCTCGTCATCAACTTCTAAGTCGGCAAATTCTTTAAATTCTTCTTCAGAGATCGAGAGACCGCCCGTTGCATCAAACAGCTGATCAATCTTTGCTTCGAGCTTTTTGTAGTCGGCGACTAAGACTTCACACTGTAATCCAGTACTAAACTCAAAGTTTTCAAATGCGCCGAAATCAGTAGGGTCGGAGGCCGCTACATAGAGTTTTCTACCTTTTTGTACCAGCGGTAAAATATGGTGCTTACGGATCAGCTTTTCTTTGACTAGCGCCGGTGGAATTTCACTAACGTTAAAGTGATCAAGATTAAAAAAGGGCACCTTAAATAAGTCTAGGCATTCTTCAGCTAGCTCTTTGGAGCTCATTCCTGAACTTAGGCAAATCAACTCGGCGGTGGTGTTTGCTTCTGACTGGCGAGACTTTATTTGCTCAGCAGTAACTCGCCCTAAGGTAATAAATTTACGCAGTAGCGGGGAATGATGTTCCATAGTACCTCTTTGCCTTCACATTGAATGCATATTCAATATTTATCATTAAGTTGGAAAAATGCCAAGCTATCACTGTGAGTGTAGATTAAGTTTTACAGCCAAGTCTAGCCTAATTATTTAGTCTTACTTTCACTTTTGCTAGATTGATAAACTCATTGTGTAATCTATCTGTCTCTTGCAGGCTTTCAACTAGCGGTCGGTCGTTGTCTAGTATGTAGTCCGCTTTTGCTTGTTTATCTGAGCGCGGCAACTGCGACTCGATAATACGGTTTACTTGCGCTGCATCTACCGAATCACGGCTAATTGTTCTCGCGATTTGCGTATCAACGGCGACATCAACAAGTAAAGTGGCGTCGCAATAGCGCTCTAAGCCATTTTCGAACAGCAGGGGCGCCGCTAAAACCACGTAATCGCTTTGCGCTGCGTTTAACTGCGTGAGTATTTCATTACGGATAAGCGGGTGAAGTAGCTCATTAAGCCACTGTTTTTTATCGGCATCAGCAAAAATAATGGCTCTTAACTTAGCCCTGTCTAAGTTGCCGTCAGGCTGTAAAATGGCACTGCCAAACTCATCAGTAATTGCTTGTAGCCCAGTGCTGCCTAGTGCGACTACTTCTCGTGCAACGATATCGGCGTCAACAACCACTATCCCTTTTTGCTGCAAGTGATTAGTGATGGCCGTTTTACCCGCACCAATACCGCCCGTCACCCCTAAAATCCAATTATTCGTTTTTAGCATTGTCTTACTTTACATTATTAAGTTTACGTACCACAGCTGTAGCTGCTCGCCGTACATTAGGGTGATCCAGCCTGCGATGGCTAAGTAAGGGCCAAATGGGATTGGGGTGGCTTTATCTCGGCCTTGAACACTTAACTGGATACTACCAATAATTGCGCCGACTAGGCTTGAAAGTAGTACTATGGTTAAGATTGCTTGCCAGCCCATCAATGCACCAAAGATGGCTAGCAGTTTAAAGTCGCCATAGCCCATGCCTTCTTTACCTGTGAGTAATTTAAAGAGCCAATACACACTCCATAAACTCAAATAACCTATCGCCGCACCAATGATGGCATCATTGGGTTCGATGCCAACACCAAAACAACTGGCAACTAGTACTAACCATAAGGTTGGTAGCGTTAACTGATCAGGCAGCAACATTTCGTCGATATCGATAACCGTAAGTGCGACTAATACCCAAGTAATCAAAATGTACAGAGTGGCTTCTAAAGTGGCACCAAAATGCCACGCAACCCATGTGGAGAGTAGGGCGGTTGTTAGCTCTACCAAAGGATAGCGGACAGAGATTGACGCGTCGCAGTGGTTGCATTTGCCTTTTAATAATAGCCAGCTGATCAGTGGAATGTTTTGCCACGCTTTAATCGGCGTTTTGCAGCTCGGGCAATGAGAATTTGGTTTTACTAAATTAAATACGGGTGCTTCAGTGGTTTGTGTTGGTAGCTCATCGGCAAGCAACACGCGACATTCTGATTGCCAGCCCTGCTTCATCATTTTAGGTAAGCGAAGAATAACCACATTGAGAAAGCTACCGATGCAAAGGCTGACGAGTCCGACGGTGAGTAACCAATACCATAACTGGGTTTGCATCAAGTTGATAATATCTTGCATAAGTTGGGCGCTTGCTTATATTTTTTTGTTTAAATTACCGAGGCATACTCGGTATGGATTTTTGCAGTTTACCACATAGCACTATTGAGAGGCACAGCACTGCACCTCTTAATAGTGTAATTTTGTGAACAAAATTAAATAACTGAACCTAGTTGGAATATCGGTAAGTACATGGCGATAATCAGGCCACCGATCAGTACGCCGAGTACCACCATAATTAATGGTTCTAATAGGCTAGATAGGCCATCCACCGCATCATCGACTTCTTGCTCATAAATGTTAGCGACCTTTGCCAGCATACCGTCTAAAGAACCCGATTCTTCACCAATAGACACCATTTGCACTACCATATCTGGAAAGACTTTGGTGTTATGCATTGCCCAGTGCATTTGGTTACCCGAGTTAACCTCTGCTTTTATTTCTTTAATTGCGTTTTTGTAAATAATATTGCCCGACGCACCTGCGGCAGAATCTAGTGCATCGCCAAGGGGAACACCCGCTGCAAAGGTGGTAGAAAGCGTACGAGCATAACGCGCCACCGCCGCTTTTTTCAGGATCTCGCCAATCACTGGAATACGTAAAACCATACGATCGTTAAAATGCTTTACCGCAGCACTGCGAATAAGCATTTCTTTATAGGTATAACCAAAAAGGCCAATACCAAGCACAAATACCCACCAGTATTCCTGCATAAATTCGGAAATCGCGATAACCATTAGGGTAAAGGCAGGGAGTTCAGCACCAAAACCAGCAAAGATATCTTGAAATTGAGGTACAACAAATATCAATAATATTGAAGTAACAATTAGCGCGACAACAATCACAGCAATTGGATAAAACAGCGCCTTTTTGATTTTAGACTTTAACGCTTCTGTTTTTTCTTTATAGAGTGCGATGCGGTCAAATATGGTATCAAGTGCACCAGACTGTTCACCTGAATGGACAAGATCACAATAAAGTTCATCAAAATATCTAGGGTAAGCTCTTAGTGATTTAGCAAGTGGCTGGCCTGCCTTTACTTCATCACAAATATGGCTGATTAATTTAGATAAGCTTTTATTTTTTATGCCACGAGCAAGCATATCCAATGTTTGTACTAAAGAAACACCCGCCATTAACATTGTAGCAATTTGACGAGTTGTCGTTGCAATATCAACAGTTTTAATTTTTTGAGTACCAGAAAAGCCAAAGAGAGGTTTAGGCTTGCGTTTAACTTTGGAAGGTGTGATTCCTTGTTTACGTAATTGGGCTTTAACTAGAGCCACGCTCTGTCCAGTCATTTCGCCATTGAGCTTTTTGCCTCGACTATTAAAGCCAGCCCAAATAAAGGTATCAAGGTTTGATTCGTTTTTTTTTGATTTCATTTCATTAGAATTGAAGAAGGTATAGCTTTAAAAGTCTAGCTATACCTCGCTATAACAGATATTAAGAAACTGTTCCAGTACAAGTACCTGGTAACCAATTTAGTTTGTTTGCGGCATCAACAGTAGCTGTACAGCGCCACCCAAATACACTAAAAGATGTAGCAAATGAATCTGAGTCAGCTGGGGTATCTGCAGCGGTCAATGGTGTTAGGACTAGAGAAATACCTGACATATCACCTTGACCCGTAACTGTAATCGCTCCTCCTGAATCTACCGCCGTTGCGGAGACATATTGAGATGCAGCATCTCCTGTAGAGCATGAAGTTGGGGCTGTGCCTAACTGTGCCCTTTCTTCAATACATGCTTTCGGCATACTAGTTGCAGCCAGTAATTCTGAAGCTTTCGCACGGTTCACATAATCAGTGTAAGCAGGTAAAGCAATAGCTGCAAGAATACCGATGATTGCGATAACAATCATTAGTTCGATTAGGGTAAAACCACCCTGTTGTTTTTGAGTCATGATGTGTCTCCTAAATTTTAAGTGACTTAACCATAATAGGTTTAAGTTAAGCGTTTATTAAAACCTTTGCAATAATTACCAATCCATCGAATCAACAAACTGGTGTGCTCAAATTGACTTAACGGTGACCAAGAAGATGCAACAAGTTCATCATTCAAAAATCTTAAAAGCTAAACCCGTTAAGTTTGTGACCGTTCCCTAATCAACTAGAAGTGTAGCACCGATTTAGTTTCAGCGATCACAATTAACATTTACTTTAATAGTAAACGCTGATGCCTACAATCAAATTTTAATAATAAATTATTGATTCTCTTGCGATAGCGCAAGCTTTCCTAATATCGGTTCAAAAAACGAACGGAATTAATCGTTACTGAACATTAAGATCTTGTTACACTCTAGTTCTTTTGTCGTATTTAACGGGTTTTAAGTAGGTTTGTCAACGAAATAGAAAACTTTCTCTATTACGGAGGGTTACAGAGTGAGTGCAACACTATTTGCTGGTACAAAGTGGTATTCTTTTTAAAAATGAAAATCCGATATCTTAAGGAGCGGAAAAATCAGCTGAGGTGAGTGATTTACTGGTTACTTGATAGCACTATAAAAAGAAAGGGCCCGGCAATGAGCCCTATCAGAGCGCTTTTTTAAATTTAGCGAAAGTTATTCGAAGCGCATCGACAGGTCGATGCTTTGTACATGTTTGGTCAGTGCGCCGCTTGAAATAAAATCAACACCGGCTTGTGCGTAAGTCGTCAAAATTTCAATGGTCATATTACCAGAGACTTCCAGCTTGGCTTTGCCTTGGGTGATTTCAACCGCTTGTTGAATTTCACTTACGCTGAAGTTGTCCAGCATAATAATATCGCTGCCAGCATCTAAGGCTTGTTGTAATTCGCCTAGGTTTTCTACTTCAACTTCTACCGGCTTGTCTGGGTGGTTATTACGCGCAGTCGCAACGGCTTTGGCGATACTGCCACAGGCGGCAATGTGGTTTTCTTTAATAAGATACGCGTCGAAGAGGCCAATTCTGTGATTTTTACCACCGCCACATTTAACGGCGTATTTTTGTAGTGCTCTTAATCCTGGGATGGTTTTACGTGTATCCAGCAGTTTAGTTTGCGTACCACTTAAAATCTCAACATATTTTGCTGTGGTGGTTGCCGTGCCCGATAGCGTTTGTACAAAGTTAAGCGCCGTGCGCTCTGCGGTTAGAACCGCTCTTGCTGAGCCGCTTGCGGTAAATAAGCGAGTGTTGGCGGCAACAAAATCGCCGTCGTTCACAAGTACGTTGACGCTAACACTTGGGTCAACTTGTTGAAAAACTTCTTCGATTAACGCCTTGCCAACGAACACACAATCTTCCCTTGTGATCACATAGGCATTTGCTTGCTGCGTTTCTGGGATAAGGGCTGCGGTAATATCACCTTCGTTCGGTGTTTGATAATTAAGGTCTTCGTCTAGCGCCTGCTTTACCAATTGGCTGATAAGGTTTTGGTCAATCATAGGTTGTCTTTTCATTTTTTCTGCAATGGCCGAATTTTACGCGCGTTTGCCTAGGAGTACAATTGATGGAGAAGAAATCACGAAATTTGGCGGGGTGGCTTTTATTTCGCGGGGTAAACCCGCTGCTACGGTTATGTGTTGTGGTTTGATGTTGAGCCCTTGTGTGTTTTCGTAGCAGCGACTTTATGTCGCGACAGAGTATTTGAAATACAAAGCCGTGTTTGTAAAGAGTGAGTTGATGGCCAAAATGGAGGTCGCGGGGTAAACCCGCTGCTACGGTTATGTGTTGTTTACTGTTGAGCCCTTGTGTGTTTTCGTAGCAGCGACTTTATGTCGCGACAGAGTATTTGAAATACAAAGCCGTGTTTGAAGGGAGTGAGTTGACTGCCAAAACGGAGGTCGCGGGGTAAACCCGCTGCTACGGTTAGGTGTTGTTTGTTGTGATTTGATGTCGCGACACTATTGTTATACTAAACCCATCCCTACCTTTTGTCTTATTTTGTCTTTATAATCGAATGCAAACCAAGGCTTGGAACTAATACTTTGAATTGGCTACCTTTTGCTAAACACAAGCAATCCCCCCATTACGATGAAAGACCACAAGCGTGTGAGATAGATTTACTGGTGGTCCACAATATCTCGCTGCCTGCAGGGTGCTTTGGCACGCCGTACGTGGAAGAGTTATTTATGGGCACGCTGGACTGCGGCGCACATCCAACTTTTTCTGACTTAGAGGGAGTAAGAGTGTCGGCGCACTGCGTTATACGTCGTGACGGTAGCATCACCCAATACGTTCCCTTCATTGAACGGGCTTGGCATGCTGGAGTGTCGCAGTGGCAAGGTCGAACGCGTTGTAATGACTTTGCAATTGGTATTGAAATGGAGGGTACAGACACCACGCCATATACCGAAGCACAATATGCGAGTTTAGTAAAAACAACGCGTTGGCTGCAGCAGCACTATCCAAAGCTGACGAATGATCGTATTGTAGGGCACAATGATATTGCTCCTGGAAGAAAGACAGATCCGGGGGCTGCATTTGATTGGCAGCATTATTTTACCTTGTTAAATAACCAAGAGAGCTAGGCAAGCATGATCTTAATTTCTATCATCATCGCGCTTATTATTGAACGACTTGGCGCGCGGGCGAATTACTGGCAAGTCGACTATTACCTGCAAAGTTACTATGCGAAAACCAAATCTTGGACCCAGCCAAATGCCATGTTGGGCTCGCATTTCGGTGTGATGCTTTGGTTAGTTATTCCTGCATTGGTCGTTGCTTTTATTTACAGTCTAAGTGACTTTATATTTTGGCAGTTTGCAATCAATATCTGTGTGCTCTTAGTCTGTTTTGGTTGTGCAAAATATCGCAAGCTTTATAAAGGCTATTTAAATGCGCTGACCAGAGGTGATAACGAAGCGGCTACGCTTTATGCGTTACAAATGGGGCAAGACAAATTAGAAGATGAGCCGGGCGGCGAGACGTTTGGTCAGACGCTTTCGTGGATCAACTTTCAACATTACTGCGGAGTTATTTTTTGGTTTGTGGCGTTGGGCGCGCCGGGCGCTGTGCTATATGCGATGGTAAGGCAGATTGTGCATTGGCATCATGAGCAAGAAAATCCGCCACTACAGCATGTGTTTGAGCAGTTTTGCCGGTTATTTTATTGGCTAAATTGGCTTCCTGCTCGGATCGCAAGCTTTGGTTTTTTGATCATCGGTAACTTCAGTAAAGGCACGTCAAGTTGGTTGAAGTATGTGCTAGATTTTAAAACCACAAATCGTCAAATCGTCACAAGCACTGCACTTGCGGCTGAGCAAATTGAGCAACAGTTTTTAGGTTGTACTTTTGAAGCAAGCTGTATGATGCGCCTCGTGAAACGTAATATTTTGTTTTATCTCGTGATTATCGCAGTATTAACCCTATTTGGTTGGGTGGAGTAGCCCTAGCTGCAAATCACACCTACCTTTATAACAATGCTCCATATACCGTAAGCGTATAGGGAGCATTTGAAATCAGTGTTTAAAGTTGGTCTCTAACCAGCGTTTTTTCTGCTCTTCCATTTTGGTAACAAGCGGCGCATCAAAGCCCATATTCCGAATCACATAATCCGTAACGTCTATCAAATCACACACCCCAGTTACTGACCAAAGCGCTTCTTCTAGGTCTTTTGCTTTGTGGATTGCATAGTGGCTTACATAGCGCAGCTCATTCGCAAGGTAATCCATATCTGGGCGGCCGGTTTTTGATACATAAAGCTGATAGACAAAGAGTAGGTCATTGCGCAGTGCTTTTTTAGCATACAAGTACAAACTGTCAATAGACTCATCATGAGCGATAACTTGCGCACCAACCGCCTCATGTTGATTGGTTTGGCTTGGATTGAACTTAATAAACACCAAGTATTTAAGCGGTTTATCTTGTCGCGATTTCGCCTTTAGAATTTCTGTTAGCTTTTCTTCGACGAAACGCTCGGGGAAAATCGCCTTGGCGTCCAAAGTGTTATCGTCATTATCACTAAACGAATGCAATAAGTGGTGAAGGGATGTCGGGTAAAGCCCCTGTCCAATTGCTCCCACCGCATTATGTGAGGTCTCTTTGTGTAAATAAAGTGGAAACTGACAAACGGATTTAGTCACCATGTTACGCAGTGCAAGTGATAGTCCCGGTACCTTTGGTGCTTCATCACAAGCAACTAGCTTGTCTTTATTACTCTCAATAAGGGCTTTAAAGAACCCCATGGCAGAATGGTCGAGTTGACCTATTTTCTGCACTTTCAAGTTAATGATAGTTTTAGTTTTATTGACCATCATCACTTCATAGCGCAAATTCGTTAAATTATGCTGCTTTGTCAATTTTTGTAAATCAACTAAGTCCAAATGTATCGAGTCACCTTTATTAAGCGGCATTTCTTGGCCGCACTCTATTTGTAAACCCATGACAGAAAAATCACGGGTAACGCAGTTGAAAGTGCCTTGACCATCAATATGAACGACGACATTGGTTTTATAAAGATAGCGTCTGTGTGCACGTAAGTTAACGTATTCTAACGCAACCACCTCAAGTGGAGGAGGTGTGGCTGATTTGCCGTGACCGAACTTCTTTAATTGATTAACTAAGCTTTGTTCATAACTCAGACGTTGGAATCGCTCAGTGATAGACGGGTTTCCGATATCTGTCAGTAACATGAGATATTTTACGTCTTGGATAAAGCCTTGCACCCTTGGCGTGGGGCGTTTATTTAGCTTTTCGACATTTTTACCTGCACTTGCAGGAAGCGAAAGTGGGATAAAGGCGTCTTCATGGTGACTTGGCATCAACTGAACTTTAAACGTGCGCCAGCTGTCTTTTTGGCTGCCAAAGGCAAAAAACAGATCGTTTAGCTGCTGCATTTCTTCCAGCTCAAAGTCAAAGGCTGAGTAAAAGTACATTTTACCTTGACTAGAGTGAGTAAACACATGGCATACCGCTTCTTTTACCGCGCCACAAAGCGTTAGCAGTCGCTGCATTCGTTTTTGGTTGAAGACGGAATATAGGCTTGATTGCTTTCTTTCGTCTTCAAAGTAGTAATTGATGTAAGCGTTATTTTCGTTGGTAAGCACCATGCTTGGATAAAGTTGTTTTTGTTTCTCACTGATGAAAACAAACAAAGAGCAGACCCGTGGTAGATAGTATTGCTCATAGCCCTTACAAACAACGGCGTCCAGAGTGTTGTCGAGATTTATTTTATAACGGCGCTTATTACCGTGAATAAAGCTATTTAAAAAGTCATCAAACCCTTGGTTTTTCTCGATAAATGTACGTTTTAAGCGAACTTGATTATATTCAATCGTACCCGGTTCTACGGCGACAACTTCATACTGAATACCTTCTTTCAAGCCAAGTTCAAAGTCTTGCTCGAGACCCACCAAGCGGATCGAAATGATTTGTCCGGGATCTACTTGCTGATTGGTTGGTAATTTTATTTTAGCGCCGCTGAGGGAAATATCGGAGGTAGTAGCGGAAACCTTAGGACGATTTTTTGCCAGTTCCACTGTGATCTTAATGGAGTAATTCATGCGCTCTTCAGAGCGACTTTCGTATGACGCGAAACGAACGAGTTTAGTGTAGTTATGATTGACCGCGTCCTTTTCTACCTCTTCTTCGCGTGCTTGGGCCTGCTTTTGCATGACCTTATAATTATTGTCGGTACTCATTACGGATTCGTAAACTGCAAGGGTATAACCCCCGTGTTTAGCGACTTCTCGCTCGAATACCTCAATGGCCAAGTCATCCATAAAATGCTGTTTGCCTTCATATTCATAAGGCTTAACTTGACCTGCGACTTGTCCTCTGAGGTCAATAAATCGTGCCACGGGCTGAGATAGCCGCGACATTTCCATTTTTAATAGAAATTGGTCCGGCTTGGACAGGTCCGCAGTACGTTGCTTAAATATGCGATCAAAAGCCGGATCGCCAAGATCCAGTTTTAAATCCTCAATTAAGCTTTGATATTTTTGTAATCTATCTTCAGGCATAAACAGTTTTACACGCGCTCATTTTATGTGACCAGTTGGGTCACCGCCAATATTATGTCAACATTGGCGCTTTATTAGTTTATTCTTAACCTATTATTGTGTTTAAGCAAGATATATACCTGTAATTTATGGCAAAAAAGAAAACAGCATTTGTATGTAGCGATTGTGGTGCCGAATTCGCGCGTTGGCAAGGCCAATGCTCGGAGTGTAAGGCATGGAATACCGTAACGGAGTTTCGCGTTCCGTCAGCAAAATCGGTCCCTCAAGGCGGTTCAACGTCAGGCTATGCCGGCCTTGTTGAAGCTAAAGTACAAACCTTAGATGAAGTTAACCTAGAGCAGTTACCGCGATTTTCAACTGGCTTTAAAGAGTTTGACCGTGTCCTTGGTGGTGGAGTTGTACCGGGAAGTGCAATATTAATCGGTGGTAGCCCCGGCGCTGGTAAGAGTACGGTGCTGCTGCAAACCATGTGTCGCCTTGCCGAAACCATGAACACTTTGTATGTCACCGGTGAAGAGTCGCTGCAACAAGTTGCCATGCGTGCGACACGATTGGGGCTGCCTACAAATAAGTTAAAAACACTCGCAGAAACCAATGTTGAGACGATTTGCCAGCTCGCACTTCGTGAAAAACCAAGCATTATGGTCATCGATTCGATTCAAGTAATGCATATGAGTGATATTCAATCTGCACCGGGGTCGGTTTCTCAAGTACGTGAAAGCGCGGCCTATTTGACGCGTTTTGCCAAAACCAATCAGGTCGCCATTATCATGGTGGGACACGTAACTAAAGACGGCACACTTGCCGGCCCTAAGGTGCTGGAGCATTGTATTGACTGCTCTATTTTACTGGAAGGCAGTGCCGACAGCCGCTTTAGAACATTGCGTGGCAATAAAAACCGTTTTGGTGCTGTAAACGAGTTGGGTGTGTTTGCGATGACAAGCCAAGGTCTAAAGGAAGTAAACAATCCTTCGGCCATTTTCTTAAATCGTGGTGAAGCGCAAACACCAGGCTCATTAGTTATGGTTATTTGGGAAGGCACGCGGCCACTCCTTGTGGAAGTTCAAGCGCTAGTCGACTATTCACAGCTCGCCAACCCGCGTCGCGTCACTGTTGGTTTGGAACAAAATCGCCTAGCCATGCTACTTGCGGTACTGCATCGTCACGGTGGTTTGCAGGTGTCGGATCAAGATGTGTTTGTAAACGTCGTAGGCGGTGTCAAAGTGACCGAAACCAGTGCTGATTTAGCCTTGATAGCCGCACTGGTTTCAAGCTTTAAAAACCAAACCTTAGACAGGCAGCTGGTGGTATTTGGTGAGGTGGGGTTAGGAGGTGAGATCCGCCCGGTGCCAAGTGGGCAAGAGCGATTGCGTGAAGCATCTAAGCATGGATTTACAAGAGCAATTGTACCAAAAGCAAATAAACCAAAAGAAAATATTGAAGGGATGGAAATTGTTGCCGTCTCTAGCCTTAGCGAAGCGCTTGAGGCACTTTTTTAAATAATGGAGTGAAATATGAATAAGTCCACATTAGCAGTTGCCGTTGTGGTACTAGCGGGCGCAGGGTATGTTGGCGCCAACTATTATGTAAATGAGCAAGTGAAGCAAGAAATCACCAAGCAAATAGAAAACTTCGAACAAGACAGTGGCCTTACGGTGAGTTTTGCAAACAGCTCTGTTGATTTGTTTACCCGTGGTGTAGAAATTACCGACCTAACAATTTCACAAGTCGATGAAAATATTCCCATATTTACCATTGAGAAGTTAAATGTTGTGGGTTACGAGCAAGACAAAATCAGCCCCTATACCGAGCTTGACCTAGTCGGTTTAAAATTAGCAAAAGAAGCTGAAGAGTTTACCCAAGGGATGTCGCCGGAGCTGGTGAATGCAACGTACCATTTGAATACAAGTCTCGCTTATGATGAAGCATCTGGCGCCAGCGAGTTTACATTCGCATCTTCTGCAGAAGGCATTGCAAAGAGCTCTTTTAATGCTGCGTTTGGAAACAGTAAGGCCCTTATGGATGCTTCATTAGCGGCATCAAAAATTCAAAGTGATACACCAAACCTTGAACAAGAGCTTCAAGTGCAGTCGCAAATGATGGCGGCAATGCAATCGCTCGAATTAAAATCGCTGGCTGTTAATATTGACAATGCAGGCAGCTTACCTCAGTTACTTGAGTCTGAAATTGCTCAGCAGGGTATGAGCAAGGCTGACTTTCAGGCGATTGTTGCCCAGCAACTACAAATGATGATGCTACCTGCTGAAATTCAAACGGCTGTGAATGACTTTGCCAATGGAATGGAGTCACTTTCTATATCTGTTTCGATACCACAAAGTCAAAGTATGATGGCTCTGGGGCAGCAATTATCTATGGCTATGGCGCAAAATCCAGAAACACTGTCGGAACTTATCGAGATCAACGCGAGCGGTAAGTAAAGCTAATCCAGCATGGTTAAAGGGATTTTGGGCTTGCTCCTAAATCCCTTCATCTCTCATAAGCCCACTCATTCGCAATATTAGTTTTACCAAATTGGTGAAATCTAAAGCAGCCTTGAGGTTGATCATACAATTCGTTGGAGTTGCAAAGGCTGCGGTGGTAGCATTGGAGTATCAATTGCTTGGGAATGTATTTATGAGCGAATTCAAAGACTACCAGCAAGCTCAATTGCTATTAGAAAAACACGAATTATTTATTGCCCCCGCCGAAGTTCACGGCACCATTTCTGGGCTATTGGCCTGTGGTCTGAATATCGAAGATTCAGAGTATTTAGGGCTATTGAGTGACGTATTTAACGACGGTCAAAAATTTTCAGCGCCAATTAGAGAATTTTGCATCGATTTATATAAGCAAGTTGCCGAGCACTTCAACGACGGCGAGTTTCAGTTTGAACTGTATTTGCCGCCAGAAGATGAGTCATTACATGACCAAGCTAACGCACTGATTGCTTGGGTATCAGGCTTTTTACTTGGCTTTGGTTTAAAGCAAAAAGATTACGGTAAGTTATCTGCTGATGTTAAAGAAGTGATTAACGATTTTAGCGAAATAACTAAGCTTGATACTGGTTTTGAAGACAGCAATGACGATAAAGAAGCACTGCTCGAAGTGGTAGAATATGTGCGTGTTTCTACACTGCTATGCTTTGCCGAGATGGGTAAAGAACCCCAGTCCGTTAGCACATCAAAGACGATACATTAATATGATAAAAAACAGCGAGTTTGTAGCACGTCGTGCGCGTCTTATTGCGGCATTAGATAACAACGCCGTAGCGATTATTCCTGCGGCCGTAGAGTTAACCCGTAGCCGCGACACTGAATTTCCATTTCGCCAAGATAGCGACTTTTTTTACCTGACTGGATTTAAAGAGCCGGATGCGGTTTTGGTGCTTACGAAAGACAGAGACGGCAATGCGCAGTCTACGCTGTTTTGTCGTAATAAAGATAAGGTTGCTGAGATTTGGCATGGTCGCCGTATGGGCTATGAGCAAGCTAAATCGCAACTTGAACTTGACCAAACCTTTGCGCTGAGTGACTTAGACGACGAGCTATTAAATCTTGTGAATGGTCGCAAGGTATTATTCTACGGACAAGGCACATATAGCGCCTTTGATGATAAGGTTTGGCAGCTACTAAGCACATTGCGTGGTGCACCGAAAAAGGGCTATCGCGCACCTGAGATCATCAAAGATATTCGTCCACTCGTCCATGAAATGCGCTTATTTAAGTCGGCTGCTGAAATCGCCATCATGCGCGAAGCGGGCAGGATCAGTGCTGAGGCGCACAAACGCGCCATGCAGTTTGCCAAGCCGGGCGCAACGGAATACCAGCTTGAAGCCGAAATTCATCATCATTACGCAATGAATGGGGCGCGTCACCCAGCCTATGGCACCATTGTTGGCAGCGGCATCAATGCGACGATTTTACACTACACCGACAACTGTGATGCGCTACTGGACGGCGACTTAGTACTGATTGATTCGGGTTGTGAGCTTGAAGGCTATGCGGCTGATATAACTCGTACTTTCCCAGTAAACGGCCAGTTTACTGATGCGCAGCGCAAGATTTATGAGTTGGTATTGGCCGCGCAAAATGCCGCCTTTGGTGAAGTAAAACCGGGTGGTACATTAGTCAAAGCCAATCAAATTGCGATGACCGTATTGACTCAAGGGCTAGTAGATTTAGGCATTCTTGCGGGCGACGTTAATGAACTCGTAGAAGCACAGGCATGCAAAGCTTTTTACATGCATGGTTTAGGTCATTGGCTAGGTCTTGATGTTCACGATGTCGGTGAATACAAGTTAGATGAAGCAGATCGTCCATTTGAACCTGGCATGGTACTTACCATTGAGCCGGGTCTGTATTTTGACGAAGATGCGCAAGTTCCTGATGAGTATAAAGGAATTGGCATTCGTATCGAAGATGATTTGTTGGTCACTGAGTCAGGCTATGAAAACTTAACCGTACTGGTGCCAAAAACCATCGCAGAAATAGAAGCATTAATGAATAACTAGTGGACACTTTGCGTGCAACAGTTTGATGTCGTCGTGGTTGGTGGTGGTATGGCAGGAGCCAGCGCCGCCATCGCCATAAAAAAAGTCTCTCCGCAGGCAAAGATTGCGGTTATTGAAGCCTTTGCGCCCAAAGGTAAGCAGCATCCAAGTTTTGACGACCGTAGTATTGCGCTTGCTGCGCAATCGGTCGCATTTTTGGGCGAGCTAAATCTATTTAATCCCGAGTGGCAGTACGTTGAGCCAATCACACAAGTGAATGTTTCAGACAGAGGTCACTTCGGTAAAGCGTGGATAAACCCTGAAGACTACAACCAAAAAGCGTTGGGCTATGTAGTTGAAGTCAATCCCTATGGCAGATTTTTACACGAGCAGCTGAGCAATCTTGATATTGCACTGTTTTGCCCAAACCAAGTGGCGCATATACATCAACAACCTGAACAGGTTGAACTGGTCCTCGATAATGGTGAGCAATTACAAAGTCGATTATTGGTTGTTGCTGACGGCGCGAATTCTCCTACGCGAACTAAACTCAATATCGGCTTTGATAGCATAGGCTATGAGCAAGGCGCGTTGATTGCCAATGTGCAGATTGACTCAACTCATGGTGGTCAGGCATTTGAACGCTTTACTGAGCATGGACCAATGGCACTTCTGCCAATGAGTGATAATCGTTATTCGCTGGTGTGGTGTATGCCAAATGAACACCTTAGCGAGTTTGAAGCGATGACAGCACACGAGTTTTTAGCTGCATTGCAGCAAGCCTTTGGTTATCGCGCTGGGCGCTTTGTGCAAGTGGGTATGAGAGCAAGCTACCCGCTAGTGCTTGGGCGAGTAGAGCAACTCACTCATCATCGGGTGGTGGTGATTGGCAATGCGGCGCATGCCATTCATCCCATTGCAGGACAGGGCTTTAATTTAGGTCTACGAGATATTCAAGTCCTAACCTCACAATGTCAGGCGAACGTGCTTGATGAGTGGGGAAGTTTTCAATTTACGCGTGCTTATCAACTGGCGCGAGCGCAAGATATTAATACGGTGATGACATTAACCGATGCGCTCGTTCGACTATTTTCAAACTCATCAAGAACCTTAGCCTTAGGCCGTAGTTTAGGTCTACTCACCATGGCGCTGTCCAAAACAGCAAGGGCGCCGCTGGCCAAGCAATTGATGGGATATAAAGGATAAAGGAGTTGGCATGCAACAAGTTCAAGTTTGTATTGTTGGTGGTGGATGTGTTGGTTTAACGCTGGCGCTAGGGCTTGCGCAGCAAAATATCTCGGTATTAGTGCTAGACAGTGGTGAAAAGCCAACACCATTGGCACAAGAATACAGCGCACGCGTGAGCGCGATAAGCGCTGCAAGTCAGGCTTTATTTGAGCGCTTGGGCGTGTGGCCTGATATTAAAGCGCAGCGCGCCGCGGCATATACTCGTATGGATGTACGCGATAAAGACAGCTTTGGTAAAATCGCCTTTGATAATGTCTCGTTAGACTTACCTGAGCTTGGTCACATCATTGAAAACGACGCCATTCGCTATGCCTTGTTAACAGCACTTGAAGCACAGCAATCGGCCAAGCTGATGTGGAACACAAAATACCAAAGCTTGCACCAAACAGACACCGATGTGCTGTTAACCTTAGCGACTGGTGAACCTGTGATGGCGAAACTAGTGGTGGCAGCTGATGGCGCACGTTCGGCTATTCGCCAGCAGTTTAATATGCCAATCACGTATTGGGATTATGATCACCATGCGCTGGTTGCAACGATAAAAACCGCAGCGCCACATGATGCAACAGCAAGACAAGTGTTCCTTCCTGATGGGCCGCTGGCCTTTTTGCCGCTTGATGATCCACATACTCATTCAATTGTATGGTCTACCGCACCGGATAAAGCAAAGCAGCTACAAGCCATGCCGGTCGAGGCGTTTAATAAAGCGTTGAGTGCTGCAATTGATATGCAGTGCGGTGTGTGTGAATTGATTAGCGAAAGACATGTTTTTCCATTGACCATGCGTTATGCAAAACAATGGGTGCAAGGGCGGATCGTTTTAATGGGCGACGCGGCACATACCATTCACCCGCTTGCAGGTCTTGGCATGAATTTAGGGCTAAAAGACGCTGCCTATTTGATCACCTTGTTATCAGCACCGCAAGAGCAATTTGCCAGCACACGGATACTGCGCCAATATGAGCGCAGCAGAAAAGCAGATGCTCAAAAGCATATTGCCATGATGCAAGGACTTAAAGAGCTGTTTGAAGGCAGTCACCCGCTTAAAAAGCTAGTACGTGGTGTGGGCCTGAGCTTGGTCGACAACCTCGGCCCAATCAAACACCTGTTCGCCAAAGAAGCGATAGGCGGTAAATAAAAAGATCGCCGCGTAAAGTGTCTCCCACAGAGGTTTTATGCTGCTGGTGGGAGCGATTTTACATCGCGATCATTTCAACAATCTCGCCGCGTAAAGCGGCTCCCACAGAGATTTTATGCTGCTGGTGGGAGCGATTTTACATCGCGATCATTTCAACAATCTCGCCGCGTAAAGCGGCTCCCACAGAGATTTTGTGTTGCTGGTAGGAGCGGGTTCACCCCGCGATCTTTTCCTAAAACAGGTATCACCAACTTTATAAATCCCCAATCCCATTGCTTAAATAAATACAATTCCAATAAGGATAATCACCAATCTGTTTTACCAACCCTGCCCGAAGCGGGTTTGCAACTATGTATCTTGCTTGGTTTTTTAACATAGTGTTATGCAAAATACAGGTGTCATAAAAATCCTTTTGCCATAGCTGTCGAATGTTCATTGTTCTTAGCTTAGTTGCCGTTCTTCCTTTTAAAGACCGAATGGCATCAGACAAAGAACACACATCCATTAGTTGAAACAGGAGATGTAAATGATCTGGCATCAGTGTGTAGGCAATTAATTTGATAAAGTTATCCTGCTCAAGGTGATAAATTTCATGAATAACAACTTGATTGACTGCGAGGTTATTAAAAACAGCTGTTTTGTTTTTACAGCAAATAGTGATTGCATAATATTGACCGGCTGATGAAACTCGGCCTTTCCTTAAACGGCAGCTATGTGGCATGACTCTCTCCTTGAGTTCATTGATAAGTGTTCACGTAAATATAGGACAAGATCGCCGCATAAAGCGGCTCCCACAGAGGTTTTGTGTTGTTGGTAGGAGCGGGCTTACCCGCGATCATTTCAACAATCTCGCCGCGTAAAGCGGCTCCCACAGAGATTTTATATTGCTGGTAGGAGCGGGTTCACCCCGCGATCATTGCAACAATCTCGCCGCATAAAGCGGCTCCCACAAGGGTTTTGTGTTGTTGGTAGGAGCGGGCTTACCCCGCGATATTTTAACCTAACCTCAATGCAATAAACTCTGCGAGTTTATCTACGGCGTGGGCGGATTCTTGGGTGTTTTTGACAAGGCTGATACCGATTTGGCCGAGTTCGGGTAATATTTGGGTTTGGGTCTGATAAGGCAGCTCTGCTGGCACGGTGCTTTTGGCTAGCACAGTGATCCCGAGTCCTTCTTTTAAAGCGGCGGTAAGGCCAGTTAAGTCGGCGTTGCTATATACGATACGGTATTGTAATCCAGCTTGTTGCAACGCCTCGATAGCGCGGCGGCGATAAATACAGCCCTCCGGCGCGGTGACTAAAGTGACAACCGAATGCTGCGCAAGCGATAAATCGCCAACCCAGACCAGTTGGTCTTGCATAAACACCGGGTACTTGGATGAGCTAAGCTCTTCATTGAGCGCTAGCACCAAATCAAACTGGTCTTGCCTTACTACAGAAAGTAAGTGTTTACTCAATCTTGATTTAACTTCCAGCGCCACATCAGGATATAAAGAAACGAAATCGCCAATAATCGAGGGTAAGATCCTCGCTGCAAATTCGCTGGGAATGCCCAAACGCACTCGGCCTGTCACACTCTCAGAGGTAAATTGTTGAATAATTGCATCGTTCTGCTGCAACATTTGTTTGGCTAGGGGCAAAAGTAGCTCACCATATTGATTCAATACCTGTCTTTGGCCCTGCTTTTTAAACAGCTTGCAACCTAGCATGTCTTCTAAACGTTTGATTTGCAAGCTAACAGCTGGCTGAGATAAGCCAAGCAACTCACCGGCCTTGGCAAAGCCACCGACATCAACCACAGTGACCAACGTTCTTAATCCATCAATTGATAAGTTTTTCATATAAGGAAATGCAATTTATAAAACCCAAGTACATTAATATTATTTATCAATTGATAAGTAAATACAATTTGTTGTTGAGTTTGCGCATCCTTATACTTTTGCTCATCGAAATTTCACTAAGGTAGTGCCATGAGCGTCACGCCAATTATCTTTGCAAAGCACCGTCAGGGCAGTGTTCCGGCGCAAAACCATTACATGCCAACTGATGCTGTTGTTGTACTCGATTTCAGCGGCTTTGAGACCACGCCTTTCTTAAGCCAAATTCTTGCACTTAACTTGAATAAGTTAATGGCACCTGGCTTAGGTTTTCAAGGCAAACTAGACAGTGGCGAAAATTTCGCCGTGTACTATTTTAGTGAAACGGCTTACCGTTTTGTTGCAAGTGAAAGTGCAGCCGCTGAGCTGGCAACACTGATTGATAGCCATGCCGACGAGTTTGATATTGAACTGGTTCGCCGTCATGATTTAGTTGCCGCCACCATAAGCGGTGAGCTTGCGTTTGAGCGTTTAGTCAGTGACTTTACGTTAACGCCAGGCCTTAGGATCTCAGATAAAAATGCCTGCTATGGCAAGCAAAGCGGTGAAGTATTTATTACGACCTTGCTGGTGGACGAACAGCAACAGTATCAGTTGATTGCGCAAGCTGCTGTGTTAGATAAGTGGCAAACGACGCTCACTGACGCTGGTTTTAAACTCGTTTCATAAATTCCGTGCAGTTATCGTAAGCGCGATAACAATAACCCCCTCAGCGCCAATCGATGGCGGCTGAGTAAAAAAGTGAAGGATAAGTATGACTTCTAAAACAGTACTACACGCGAAGCACCTAGAAGCTGGCGCGAAAATGGTAGACTTCCACGGTTGGGAAATGCCAATCAATTATGGCTCACAAATTGAGGAGCACCACGCGGTGCGTACTGACGCGGGCATGTTTGACGTTTCACACATGACGATTGTTGATATCGAAGGTGTAGACGCAAAGGCATTTTTACAAAAGCTTGTTGCAAACGATGTAGCTAAGCTTACTGTGGCTGGTAAGGCGCTATACACAGGCATGCTAAACGAGCAGGGCGGTGTAATTGATGACCTTATCATTTACTTCTTCACTGAAACGCAATATCGCCTAGTCGTTAACTCTGCAACACGCGAAAAAGACCTTGCACATATCGGTGCGGTAGCAGCAGATTTTGAAGTGACAGTTACTGAGCGTCCTGAGTACGCGATGATTGCGGTACAAGGTCCAAACGCAAAAGCAAAAACAGCAACTATCCTAGACGAACAACAACAAGCGGCTGTTGAAGGCATGAAGCCATTCTTTGGTGTGCAAGCTGGCGACCTATTTATCGCAACAACGGGCTACACTGGTGAAGAGGGTTATGAGATCGTAGTACACAACGATGGTGCGGCGGACTTATGGCAAAAATTATTAGACGCAGGTGTGCGTCCAGCTGGCCTAGGTGCACGTGATACGCTACGTTTAGAAGCGGGCATGAACCTTTACGGCTCAGACATGGACGAGACGGTGTCTCCACTTGCAGCGAACATGGCATGGACAATTGCATGGGAGCCAGAGGAGCGTGACTTTATCGGTCGTGCAGCTATCACTAAACAGCGTGCAGAGCAAAGCACTGATAAGCTGGTAGGTTTAGTCCTAGAAAGCAAAGGCGTATTACGTGGTGGTTCTAAAGTTATCGTAGAAGGTGGCGAAGGTGTTATTACTTCTGGTACATTCTCACCAACTTTAGGCTTCAGTGTAGCGCTTGCGCGTGTACCTCGTTCAATTGGCGAGACTGCACAAGTTGAAATGCGTAAGAAGCTAGTTGATGTTAAAGTAGTTAAGCCAAGCTTCGTTCGTAACGGCAAGTCAATTATCTAGTTTTTATAGGTAATAAATAGAATAACATTGATGTCGCTCACGGGGTGACATCGCAACCGACCAAAGGAACAAAAAAATGAGCAACATTCCTAGCGAGTTAAAGTACGCTACTTCACACGAGTGGGTTCGCGCTGAAGGCAATGGCGAGTACACAGTAGGTATCACTGAGCACGCACAAGAACTTCTAGGCGACATGGTATTCGTTGAATTACCAGAAGTAGACGATGAAGTTGACGCGGGTGAAGACTGTGCAGTTGCTGAGTCTGTAAAAGCAGCATCAGACATCTACGCACCAATCGGCGGTACTATCATTGCGGTAAACGAAGACCTAGAAGATGCGCCTGAAACTGTAAACAACGATGCTTACGGCGACGGTTGGTTGTTCCGTATTAAAGCGTCTGATGAGTCTGAGCTAGATAACCTACTAGACGCTGAAGGCTACGCAAATTCAATCGACGAAGACTAATTTGTTGATAGTAATAAAAGCCCCTTTTTAGGGGCTTTTATTGTTGCTTTTTGGGCAAGGGTACTTGCTCAAGGTATGACGAGATCATGCCAACGTTTTTAGAATACTGCCGTTACCAAGGTATCTCATTTAGATAAAAACAGTATTCACCTTTTTCATTTGGATCATAGGAACCTGGACTAATGTCAAACGCCAAATCTCTTGAACAGTTAGAGCAAAAGCAAGATTTTATCCGCCGCCATATCGGGCCAAGCCCAGCACAGGTGAGCGAGATGCTAAGCGCTCTTGGAGTATCTAGTGTTGAAGAGCTGATCGGTCAAACTGTACCTGCTTCAATTCGTTTAGAAGAGGGCTTACAGATCGGTGAAAGCCGCACAGAAGTGGAAACCCTAAGCTACCTGAAGTCAGTAGCAAGCAAAAACAAGGTTTTCAAATCTTATATCGGTCAAGGCTACCACCCAACGCACGTACCTCACGTTATCCTACGTAACGTACTTGAGAATCCGGGTTGGTACACGGCTTACACCCCTTATCAGCCAGAGATTGCGCAAGGTCGCTTGGAATCACTACTTAACTTCCAAACGCTGACTATGGACATTACCGGCCTAGACTTAGCCAGTGCATCACTACTTGACGAATCCACTGCAGCGGCAGAAGCAATGGCGCTTGCAAAACGTGTATCTAAAGCGAAAAAAGCAAACATCTTCTTTATTGCCGACGACGTACACGTACAAACTATCGACGTAGTATCTACGCGTGCTGAGCAGTTTGGTTTTGAAGTAGTAGTAGGTCCTGCTAGCGACGCTGCTAACCACGAGATTTTTGGTGCGCTATTCCAGTATCCTTCAACATCAGGTGAAGTGGTCGACGTTACTGACCTAATCGCACAAGTACAAGACAAAAAAGCGATTGCCTGTGTTGCCGCAGACATCATGAGCTTAATGCTACTTAAAGCACCTGGTAAACTAGGTGCAGACGTAGTGCTTGGTTCTGCACAGCGTTTTGGTGTACCAATGGGTTACGGCGGTCCACACGCGGCATTCTTTGCCACGCGTGATGCTTACAAGCGTTCACTACCAGGCCGTATTATTGGTGTGTCTAAAGACCGTTTAGGTAACGACGCGCTACGTATGGCGATGCAAACACGTGAACAGCATATCCGCCGTGAAAAAGCGAACTCAAACATCTGTACTGCACAGGTGTTACTTGCGAACATGGCTGCGTTTTACGCGGTTTACCATGGTCCTCAAGGTCTTAAGATCATCGCTGAGCGTATTAATCGTCTTGCAAGCATTCTTGCAACGGGTCTTAAAGCAAAAGGCGTGGCACTTAAGCACGATACGTGGTTTGACACTATTACTGTTAAAGCGGACGACGCTGACAAGCAAACGGTTGTGGCGCGTGCCGTAGCAAAAGGCGTGAACTTTGCCCTTAACCACAACGGCGAATACTCAATTGCAGTAAACGAAACCACAACGCGTGCGGACGTAGCTGAGCTATTTGACATCATTTTAGGCGACGACCACGGCCTAAATGTAGATGCGCTAGACGCACAAGTATCAGGCGAGAACATCACAGGTATTCCTGCAAGCCTAGTGCGCGACGACGAAATTTTAACGCATGCTAACTTCAACAGCTATCACAGCGAAACCGAGATGCTGCGTTATATCAAGCGTCTTGAAAACAAAGATTTAGCACTAAACCACTCAATGATCTCATTGGGCTCGTGTACCATGAAGCTAAACGCAACCGCAGAAATGATCCCAGTGACTTGGCCTGAGTTTGCAGAGCTACACCCGTTCTGCCCAATCGACCAAGCACAAGGTTACAAGATCATGATGACTGAGCTGCACGACTGGCTTGTGAACATCACAGGTTACGACGCAGTATCACTACAGCCTAACTCAGGTGCACAAGGTGAATACGCAGGTCTTATCGCGATCCGTAAGTACCATGAGTCTCGCGGTGAAGGTCACCGTAATATCTGTTTGATCCCAAGTTCAGCGCACGGTACAAACCCAGCGTCTGCACAAATGGCAAGCATGAAAGTGGTTGTGGTTGACTGTGATAAAAACGGTAACATCGATATGGAAGACCTACGCGCGAAAGCCGCAGACGTAGCTGAAAACCTATCGTGCATCATGGTCACTTACCCGTCTACACACGGTGTGTACGAAGAATCTATCCGTGAAGTATGCGACATCGTGCACCAGCACGGCGGCCAAGTATACATGGACGGCGCAAATATGAACGCGCAGGTTGGGGTAACTAGCCCAGGTTCAATCGGCTCTGATGTATCACACTTAAACCTACACAAAACATTCTGTATTCCACATGGTGGCGGTGGCCCAGGCGTTGGTCCTATCGGTGTTAAATCGCACCTAGCGCCATTTATGCCTAACCACAGCGTGATCAACGTAGAAGGTACAAACGTAGGTAACGGCGCGGTTTCTGCGGCACCTTACGGCTCTGCTTCTATTCTACCTATCTCGTGGGCATACATCGCGATGATGGGCAGCGAAGGCCTAAAACAAGCAACAGAAATGGCAATTGTGAACGCTAACTACCTAACGGCTAAGTTGAGCGAGCACTACCCAATTCTATACCGTGGCCGTAACGACCGCGTTGCTCACGAATGTATTGTTGACCTTCGCCCACTGAAAGAAGCCACAGGCATTACCGAAATGGACGTTGCAAAGCGTCTACAAGACTATGGCTTCCACTCACCAACGATGTCGTTCCCAGTAGCGGGCACACTAATGGTTGAGCCAACGGAATCTGAGTCTAAGGTAGAAATCGACCGCTTTATCGAAGCTATGGTTTCTATCAAAGGTGAAATCGACAAGATTGCATCAGGCGAATGGTCTATCGAAGACAACCCATTAGTATTCGCACCACACACGCAAGCAGACGTACTAAGCAACGACTGGAACCGTGCATATGATCGCCTCGCAGCTGCATTCCCAGTACCAAGCGTAGCAAAAGACAAATTCTGGCCAACGGTAACCCGTATCGACGACGTATACGGCGACCGTAACCTAATCTGTTCTTGCCCAGCGGTTGATACTTACCGCGACGCGTAAGGGTTTGTAAATCGCGCTTTAGCGCGACTTAGCAAATATTGAAAAGCCGCCCTTTGTAAAAAGAGCGGCTTTTTTGTGTGTAGTCTAGTATTTAAAAATTAGACATTTGTATTTAAAAATAGACAAACTTCGGTTTGTCTATTTTTTTGCCTAAAATAAAGTGCAGATAATCTTTTAGGAACTAATCTGATAAGTCCTAATGGTGCTTAATTACAAACAGCGGAGTTTAAGTGGCTAATCTGCTCTGGACTGAAGCCGTGGCGAAGTAGTTCGAAGTCTTTCATTTGCACTTGAGCTTTTTGGCCTGTACCTATGACTTGATAAATACTACCACTCGCTGTTTTGATTAATTGATTGTGAGCAGAGATTTCTACAATTTTTGATGTACTAATGTAATCGTTGGTAGCGAATCGGTATGTCATGTCATCAACACAGATACCCCATAAAATTTTTCCAATCGGTTTTTCACCGTCAAAAATAGAAACGATGTGCCAGTCTTTTACTATTGTATTCACTGAAAGCTCACATGACTTTGAGTTGATGAGGTAATGATAGCCGAACAAAATTTAAAACTTTGGCAAAACCGTGGAGGTAATCTTGAGTTTTTATAGTAGTTAACCCTAAATGTTCATAACTAATTGTTTTAGTTTAAGTTGTTAAAATGAAATTTTTCCTGTCACATGGATTGCCGCGAACATCCGAGCTGTGAGTCAAAATTGAGTCCATCCAATTTCATTAATAGCAGATTCAAGCAACTCAAATCACATGTCTGATTATGGTTGTGGTAGGCGCTAATTAAACGTAGCCATATAGAAGGAAGCAAGGACGTCTTGAACGCTCTCTATTTGTATTAGCTACTTTAATTTTTTCCCTGAAAACTCTGGGGTAAGTAATTCCCATTGACTTTGTTATTACTAAAAAATGGCTTAAAACCGCTGTTTTTTCGTAAAAAGCTGCCAAGTTTAACTGTTTCGTTACTATGAGGTTAATCATTAAAATTAATGGGTTAGTAATATTGAGATTTAATAAATATCAAAATATATATTTATTTTAATGTTTATTAAATAATAATAAAAACAACTGGTTAGTTAAAGTTTCTACTTGATTTTTGTGATTTTAACTTCTATCACTTTTAAAGTGATAAAACTAATAGGTGAATAAAATGAAAACATTGAAATTCAAGACTCAATCATTCTCAAGTATCAAACAATTTAGTAAAGACGTTCTTACCAACAAGCAATTACAAGTTAACTTGTCCGCTCAGTGTGTTGACCCTGACTTTTTACCTTTTGGGAAATTAGTAGATAAGTTGAGTAAAGTGCTGACGGTAAATCAGGTTGATACAGTAATTATCCCTAATGAAGCGATTTCTAGCAGATATATTCATGAAATTATGACTTTGCTTACTGAGTTGAAAGTCAAAATCACGTTTGAAAAGCAACTAAACAAGGCCGAAGCTAGAAAAATTCCATTGTCTATATTACGCCGTATAGAAAACTAGATATGAGTTCAGGGATGACATACTTCTTACCTTAAGATTTTTTGAAAAAAATAAAGAGAGCTTTATATGATAAAGGTGCGAGATTTAGGGTTAAAAGCTATCGAGCTGATTGAGATGTACGGTGAGAATTTAGTTGTTGAAAACATGCCGGGGGTTGCTCAAACAATGGAAAAAGGAGATTTTTTGATTGTTTATACGACGCCTTTTTCTGAGGCGGAGTCGTTACCGGGATCTAGAAGCTATATGATTGATATTTGGTATAAAAACAAGAAAGTGTTCAGTGAGTATTTCAAAAGTTTAGAAGATCTTTACAACTGTAATCGCTCAAAAAGAGCCGAATGGACAAAACACCTGTTAAGTTTGAGTTAAACGAGTTTAAATTAAGGGATTATCGGCTAGGTAAAAATTTTTATTTCAGGTAAGATGATTTACAAATGAATAAAAATAAGCAATTGGACAGTGCATACACTTTTTACGTGGCTTGGTAATCGCGATATTGAAAACATGGAACAGGAGCAGAATGCAGCTATTGTTTCACTTGCGACAAAATCCGAAGTTCCATTTGATAAAATAGTCATTCTTTCCAACAAAGATGAAGCTAAGTGGGGTTCGTTTGAGCGCTTTCTGAAAAAGCGGATGGCGATGATAAGCCGACCATCTGAAGATATTAAAATCCACTTAGCGCAAATCCAAAGTCCAATTGACTACCAATCTATTTCAATCGAAACAGAAAAGTGGATCACAAAGTTATCTGAAGAGTCTGACATTCTCTCAATTAACCTAACTTCTGGTACACCTGCAATGACAACTCTTTCTGTGCTTCATGGAAAGGGAAAGTCCAATACACGTTTTGTGCAATCGTCCCCGAAAAACGTTATTGAAGAAGTCGAAATACCACTGAATTTCGGTAAAGAATACGTAAAGTCTGCGTCAAAGAACATTGCTCATACAGCGACCTCATTACCTAAGGTACAAAAGGCATTTTCAGAATTAACTGCCAAGTCAAAAACAATGGCTGATGTGGTTGAAAAAGCTAAAAGAATAGCGGCATCTGAAGTTCCAGCACTTATTTTAGGTGAAACTGGTACAGGTAAAGAGCTAATGGCAAATGCTATTCACAAAGGTAGTCTGAGAGGCAACAAGCCTATAAGAGTCGTAAACTGTGGTGCGCTTGCTGAAAATCTAGTTGATTCAACACTGTTTGGTCATAAAAAAGGGGCGTTTACTGGCGCAGATAAAGATTATGCAGGTCTATTTGAGCAAGCTAACGGTGGAACCTTATTTTTAGATGAAGTTGGTGAATTAAAGCCAGATATACAAGTTAAGCTTCTAAGGGCATTACAGCAAGGTGAAATTACCAGACTTGGTGATACAAAAACCATTAATGTCGATGTGCGCGTTATTGCTGCTACTCACCAAGATTTGACCACCTTGATTGAACAAGGGGATTTTCGTGAAGATCTTTTTTATAGATTAGCTGTTGGCATAATCAATATGCCACCACTTAGAGATCGACTTGAAGATATTCCAGTCATAGTTGAACAACTGACAGACCAAATTAATGAGTCGGGGTCCAAACACCCTGACTATATAAGTAAAAAAGTTTCCGAAAATGGAATTAAATTTATTTTATCGCAGTCATGGCTAGGCAATATTCGTGAATTATGGAGCACATTGAACAGGGCTTTTCTCTGGACAGATGCAAAATTGGTAGGTGAAAAGGAACTGTCTGACGCGATCATAAATAGAAGATTTGGTGAGCAAAATAATGATGTTAGACTGTCTTTTAATGATAAAATAGATATAGTCCAACTAACTGAAAATTATCAAAAAAAGTATGTTGAAGCAGCATTGAAAGCAAGCGGTAATGTTAAGAAACACGCTACCCAAATGTTGGGCTTAAAAGACCATCAAACGCTAACAAATTGGATGAAGCGATTGGGGATTCAAAATGAAAAAGAACAATAAATTCGAATTTGGCATTGCGCTTGCGATATAGGACACAAGGAATAATCAGGAATGAAGCAATCAATGAATTTTGAACACATCCAAACCAAATGGCCTGACTTACATCAGCTTGCTGCATTTGCAGAAGACTATGTAATAAGTGACCCACAAAGTGCTTTAGTAAAGTTACGTTGCTTTGCTGAGAGAGTGGTTGGCTATTTGTACAAGGAGCTTCGCCTACCTGTATTCCCCAATTCTAACATCTATGACAAGTTAACCTCAGACGACTTCACAAGTGTCGTACCTAGTTTAATAACAGATAAACTTCATGCGATCCGTAAAAGCGGTAACCAAGCTGCGCATGAAGGCAAAGTCGATCAACAGCAAGCTATCTGGATATTAAAAGAAAGTTACTTTGTCGCTAGTTACCTCTTTATGGCTTATGCGGGAGGCCAGCAAGAAGAATGTCCTGAGTTTACGATCCCAGAACAAACAAAACCTATTGATCAGTCTGGGGCGGAATTTGTTAAAAAGAACAAACAACTTGAAAAACAGCTAGCTGAAAATGAAGCACGTTTAAAGAAAGCACTAGAGGAACTGGAAGCCTCGGAAAAAGCGCAAAAACTTGCACAAATTGAAGCATCCAAGCTTAAACAAGCAATTGATTCTGAAAAAGTCAGCCAAGTGCAATCACTGAATAAGAAAATCACATCAAGCTTTAAGTTTGATGAAGCTGAAACTCGCGCCCGCATTATTGATATGGATTTACGTGCAGCGGGTTGGAATGTATCACTAGACGAATCTAGTACAGATGAAATTGGCAAAGAAGTAGAAGTTGCTCATCAACCAACTCCTACAGGTATTGGTTATGTTGATTATGTGCTTTGGGATGACGATGGCAAGCCCTTGGCAGTTATTGAAGCGAAGCGTACTCGTGAATCAGTTGAGAAAGGCCGCGAGCAAGCAAAAATCTATGCGGATGCACTGGAAAAAGAATATGGTCAGCGCCCTGTAATATTCTATTCAAATGGCTACGACATTCGTATTTTAGACGATGCCCAAGGCTATAACAGCCGCAAGCTTTACGGGTATTACTCAAAAGACTCGTTGCAATACCTTATTAAGCAACGAACTTTGAAAAAAGATCTCAACCAAACGCCTATCGATACCGATGTAGCTGGTCGTATGTATCAAATGGAAACTATATCGCGTGTCTGTGAGCGTTTCACCAACAAACACCGTAAATCGCTTATCGTACAAGCAACGGGTACGGGAAAAACGCGAGTATCTATCGCACTGGCGAAACGGCTGTTGGATGCTGGTTGGGCAAAGCGTGTTTTATTCCTATGTGACCGTAAAGAGTTACGTAAGCAAGCGGGTAATGCCTTTAACGAATTTACCAAAGAGCCGCTATATGTGGTTGGCAAAAGTAAAAAAGAAGCTGCAAGCAGCGCTCGTGTTTTTATCGCAACCTATCCGGGCATGATGCGTATATTCCAAAAGTATGATGTCGGTTATTTTGATCTGATTGTTGCTGATGAATCCCACCGTTCTATTTACAATATCTACGGCGATATTTTTAAATACTTTGACGCGCTAGAAGTCGGTTTAACCGCAACCCCAGTTGAAATGGTGTCACGTTCAACCTGTCAGCTATTTGGTTGCGATTTTAAAATGCCGACGGCGAATTACCCGCTAGAGCAAGCGATAGAAGACGGTAACTTAGTACCCTACAAAATCGTAAGCTTTACCACTAAATTCCTGCGCGAAGGGATAAGCAAAGATAATCTCACCGATGAGCAAATTGCTGAACTAGAAGAACAAGGCATTGACCCTAACGAGTTAGACTTCGACGCTAAACAAATCGATGAAGCTGTTAAAAATAAAGATACCAATCGTGTGATACTGCGTAACCTGATGGAAAAAGGTTTACGTGATGTTGATGGTCAATTACCGGGTAAAACAATTGTCTTTGCGCGGAATATCGCTCACGCCGAACTTATGGCTAACCTATTTGCAGAAATGTATCCGCAGTTGGGCAATAACTTTTGCCGAGTAATTCACTCGAAATATGAACGTGCTGAAGAGCTAATTGATGATTTTAAATCGACAGAAGAAAACAGCATTCGTATTGCCGTATCGGTGGACATGCTCGACACAGGTATTGATGTGCCTGAATGTGTAAACCTCGTATTTGCTAAACCAATTAAGTCGAAAGTGAAGTTCTGGCAAATGATTGGGCGCGGTACGCGTTTGTGTAAAGATCTTTACGGTGCAGGTAAAGATAAAACTCACTTCTTGATTTTCGATCACTGGGAAAACTTCGAATACTTCGATATGGACCCTGAAGAAGAGGACGTAAAACAGTCAAAATCGCTAACTCAAAAGCTATTTGAATCACGCTTGTTATTGGCTGAAACCTCACTTAAAAAAGCTGATGTCGCAACGTTTGATGAAGTGATAAAACTTATTCATCAGGACGTATGTTCGCTTGATATGAATACCATAGCGGTGCGCGACAATTGGCAGGTAGTTGAAGCGTGCAAAGACGAAAAATACCTCAATCAGTTTGCCCCAGAAACTAAAGCAAGTCTCTATGAGCATATTGCACCGCTGATGCAATGGCGCAACATTATGGGCCAGTCAGAAGCGTATAAATTTGATAATGAAATCGCCATTATCCAAACCTTGCTATACACCGATCCAAGCCAAATCGACTTAGCTAGGCAAGCTTTAATGGTGAAGATTGAAAAGCTGCAAATGCACTTAAATGAAGTGCGTGCAAAGGCAAGTTTTATTGCAGATATTCAAAAAGAGGAATACTGGCAGAACCTAACAGCATCAATAGACGGTTTTGAAACACTGGAAACCAGTCGTAAGGCATTGCGTAGTGTTATTCACTTAAGAGAAAAAGGCATTCAACCGCCTTCACAAGAAGTTATCTTAGACATTAGAGAAGATGAAGCTGACTATCAGGTTACAGAGCGTCCTACCAAGATAGTGTCGATTGACTATCAAATCTTCCGCCAAGAAGTGGAGAAAACCTTAGCACCACTATTTGAAACCGACAGCGTGTTACAAAAAATCCGTGCAGGTAGCCCAGTAACAGAGGATGACATTGCTCGCTTAAATGCCTTAGTTCACATTCAAAACCCGAATGTTGATTTAAATACCTTGAAAGAGTTTTACCCAGATTCAACGGCAGGCTTAGACAAAATTCTTCGTACTATTGTTGGTATGGATAAAGAGGCAATCGAGCAAAGCTTTACTAAATTCGTACAGCAAACCCATACCCATATGAATGCCAAACAACAGCGTTTTATTGGTTTATTAAAAAATCACCTAGTGCGCTATGGCGTTATCAACATTGATCAGCTTTACGATGCACCATTTACCCAAGTGCATGACATGGGCTTAGATGGCGTGTTCAGTGAAGCGCAAGCCGATGTGATAGAGCAGTTTATTAAACAGTTTGATGTGGAGCTTGGACAAAAATCCACATCAGTAGATAAAGAAATTCAGTTGTAGGTCGAGCGTTAAATTAAACAGTTCGACACGAGGAAAAGAGAAATGATCACAGGTCAGCTTAAAAGCAAAATAGACAAACTTTGGGAAGAATTTTGGACGGGTGGTATTACTAACCCGCTAACGGTAATTGAGCAAATTACCTTTTTAATGTATGCCCGTATGCTTGATATGAATGAGCAAGCGGATGAAAAGCGTTTCGCCAGAACGAAAAAGCCGTTTACCCGCCGCTTTAATGACAACGAACAGCACTTGCGTTGGCAAAACCTGCGTCATTTAGGCGCGGAAGAACTTTATAAAGTAGTTAAAGACGAGTTATTTCCGTATTTCTCTAAAGCCAATGATGATGAGTCAACTGAGGGCGCGATTTTCAACGAGTTTATGAAAGACGCCCAGTTGATGATCCAAAAGCAATCGCTATTAGTGAAAGCGGTAGAGATGGTCAACGACTTACCACTAGAAAACTCAGATACCAAAGGTGACTTATACGAATATTTATTAAGTAAGCTCACCACGGCAGGTATTAACGGCCAGTTTAGAACGCCACGCCACATTATTCGTGCAATGGTGGAAATGATGGACCCTGATAAAAATAGCCGTATTTGCGACCCATCAACGGGCACAGGTGGTTTCTTATCAGTGTCTTACGAGTACTTACTTGAGAAATACACCTCAACTGACGCTATTGAACGCGAGCCACTATTTGATATCGATGGCAAGCCACTATTAGACAGCAACGGTAAACAGCTAGAAAACGTCTTGTATTCAGGCGATTTAATTGACGAAGACGCACGCAAACACATCGATACTGACATGTTTCACGGCTTCGATTTTGATGCCACCATGTTACGTGTAGCGGCGATGAACTTAGTGATGCACGGCATTAAACGGCCCGATATCCACTACCAAGATACCTTAAGCCAGTCTTTCTTGGAAAAATTTCCTGCTGAAGCAAAAGAAGGCATGGAAATTATTCTCGCCAATCCGCCGTTCAAAGGCTCATTGGATGAAGAAGATGTTTGCCCAGAAATTTTACGTAAAGTAAAAACCAAAAAGACCGAACTGCTTTTTGTTGCGCTAATTGAGCGTATGTTACGTGTTGGTGGTCGCTCAGCGACCATCGTGCCCGATGGCGTATTATTCGGTTCATCAAAAGCGCACCAACAATTGCGTAAATTACTTGTCGATAACAACCAGCTTGAAGCAGTCATATCGCTGCCAAGCGGTGTATTTAAACCGTATGCGGGTGTATCAACCGCGATTTTAATCTTCACCAAAGGCGGCACCACAGACCATGTGTGGTTTTATGATGTACAAGCCGATGGCTTCTCATTAGATGATAAACGTACTCCGATTAAAGGTAACGACCTGCCAGACTTAGTTGCGCAATTTAAAGCTCGCGATAAAGCTATCGCAACCAGCGAAGAAAACGATAAAACCCAAAAGGCATTTTGGGTAAGTAAAGAAGACATCGCCTCAAACAAATATGATCTTTCCATAAACCGCTACAAAGAAGTGGTTTATGAAGAAGAGCAATACGATCCACCAAAAGAAATCTTAGGCAAGCTAGTATCACTAGAAAATGAAATCTTAGCTGACCTTAAAGAGCTGGAGGCGATGCTGTGAGTTGGCCGAAAGTAAAGCTAAAAGACTGTTGTAAAGTCGTTGGTGGAGCTACCCCTAAGAGGAATGTGCCTGAGTACTGGGAATCTGATGACGTTCCTTGGGTAACACCAAAAGACGTCTCTAATTTAACTGATAAAACTTTATTAGACGCACCAGAATATATATCTCAACTTGGTTTCGATAAATGTGCAACTTATTTACTGCCAAAAGGAAGTATCTTACTTACATCACGTGCACCAATAGGAAATGTGGCAATAGCTGGCAAAGATATGTGTACTAATCAAGGCTTTAAGAGTTTGGTAGCTGGAGAAGGTGTTGATAGCACGTATTTATACTATTGCATGCTAGCTCATAGTAAGCATTTAGATGCTTTAGGTAATGGTGCAACCTTTAAGGAAGTATCAAAAAAAGTAGTTGAAGAATTCGAAATCCCTCTTCCACCACTCGAAGAACAGAAACGTATCGCCGCGATTTTAGATAAAGCGGACAACGTGCGCCGCAAACGCCAACAAGCCATCGATCTCGCCGACGACTTCCTCCGCAGCGTCTTCCTAGATATGTTCGGAGATCCTTTTTTAAATCCGAAGGGGTTACCTCAAGTTAAGTTAACTGAACTCTCAGACGTAATTTCTGGATATGCATTTAAAAGTGCTGAATATATTGACGATGGTGAAGATTCGGTAAGGCTTTGTCGTGGAGCCAATACCTTGACTGGGTATTTCGATTGGAAAGACACGGTATACTGGAATAAAGAAAAATTAGCAGGAATTCAAAATTATAAAGTAAAGTCTGGAGATGTCATTTTGGCAATGGATCGTCCGTGGATTTCTAGTGGGTTGAAAGTTTGTGTATTCCCAGAAAATGAAAGGGATACGTATCTTGTCCAGCGTGTAGCGAGAATAAGACCCAAAAACCCAAAATACACTGACTTTTTGTATGCCAGCATATTGTCTAAGGCTTTTGAAAAACACTGTTGCCCGACGGAAACAACCGTGCCACATATTTCGCCTGTGGAATTGAAAAACTTTAATGTACTAGTGCCTGATGAAAAGCTCGTGGAAAAATATCACGACGCAGTAGTTAAAGTACGAAAGTCTAAATTAGCAATGCAAAAATCAGCAGTGGAAGCATTAAATGCTTTCAACTCGTTAAGCCAAAAATCTTTCGCTGGCGAATTATAACTCTTACTTTAAAACAAGAATAACAAGGACGTTGATATGTCATCCTATTTATTAAGCTGGAATCCAAAAAACTTCTCAACAGGTGGGGAAGGCTCAGACCAAGGAACATTAGACTATCAAAAAGATGAGGTTGTTCGCTGGTCCTGCCATAGCAGGCAAGTAGCAGAGGGTGACCATGTTTACCTTATAAAGCTGGGTAAAGGCTCACGAGGTATTATCGCAAAGGGTATCGTTACAAAAGCCAGTTATATAGATAAGTGTTGGAAAGACGCAACCAAAGAACGTACTTATATTGATTTTCGAGTTGAGGATATAAGACACAATTGTAATGAAGGGTTGGTTCCTCAAGTATTGCTTTTAAAAGCTTGCCCCGAACAGCAATGGAGTCCACAAAGTTCTGGTATATCAATAAAGCCAGAATATGAAGAAACAATTAATAATCTTTGGCTACAGGGTGAGAATGAGCATAGCTTAGGAATATTGTTTAAATGGCTGAGCGCTAATAGTTTTAACGAAGATGGCTGGTATCAAGACTATCAAGCGACTTGTAATTTAAAAAATAATATCACATCAGCCAATTCGGTGACTGACGATTTACTACACAGAATATGGCTGAAAAAAGCAAATGGCATTGCAAGTGTTGGCAATGGCTTTATGTATCAAAGGGAAGTAGATGACAATAAAGTATTTCTTCAGAAACTGACGTTAGATATTTTAACTAACCCGACAAAGTCTGCATTTGACAAAGCATTTGAGGATTGGAAAAGTCAAGATGGCTTTTCAAGAACATTATATTCTGTGTTGCATCGAGTGTTTTCTTTAGCTGATCCCGAACATATTACGAGTGTTGTTGGTAAGGAATATCTAAACGAGATAATCAAAGGATTAAATACGCAGTTCGAGTTGTCAATTCATCACACTAAACATTGGTTTGAAGATAATCAGGCATTGTTAGATGCAGTTGCTCCATTCATAGAACCAAATACCGACATATACAAACGCAATATTTTGATATGGCACTTATATCAAGTTTTCACCCAAAAAATTGAAGCGCAACCTTCTTCGGAAGTAAGTGAATTAAAAGAAAAAGAAGCGGATGGTTATCAAGTTATGGACAATCTGAACAGTAGCAAGAATCAATCTCCTCTAAATCAAATTCTATATGGTCCACCGGGAACAGGAAAAACCTATCACTCAATTCAAGCGGCGGTTAAAGCGGCAGAACCTGAAACGTACAGCAAGCTAGGTATAAATGAGCGGAAAGGCACCACAGAGTTACAGCGTGAAGAGTTAACTAAGCTCTATAAGGGACTTTATGACGCAGGGCGCATAAGGTTTGTTACTTTTCATCAAAGTTATGGCTATGAGGAGTTCGTAGAGGGGTTAAGCGCTAAAACTGAAGGTGATCAACTTAGTTACTTTGAAAAGGATGGTGTGTTTAAGTCGTTATGTTTAGATGCCAAAGAACACCAAGTTGCAAAAACAAAAACGGTTGCAAGTACTTTTGAAGATAAATGGCAGGGGTTTTCTGAAGAGTTAGCCGAAGCTGATGACGGAATAAAAATAGATACTTTGAGTAAGAAAACATACTTTACCGTTACAGATATAACTAATAACACAATTAGATTTGATAAAAGCAAAGGAGCCTCAGTTCATTCGTTAAGTGTTAAGACACTGCGAGCGGTTCATAACGGTGAAAAAGAAATCAAAGGTGGATTGCAACCTTATTACGGCGCTGTGATTGAGTACCTTAATAAATTCAAAACACATAATGATGCTTCTAAAAAAGAGCGTAAAAACTTTGTACTGATAATCGATGAAATCAATCGGGGCAATATATCAAAAATTTTTGGTGAGCTAATTACATTGATTGAGCCATCAAAACGTTTAGGGAAATCGGAAGCTATCGAAGTGGCCTTGCCGTATTCCGGCGATAAATTTTCAGTGCCGGATAACCTCTACATTATTGGCACGATGAATACTGCTGATAGATCTTTGGCTTTAATGGATACAGCACTTCGCCGCCGTTTTGATTTTGTAGAAATGATGCCAAATTACCCTGTTTTATGTAATGAACAAGGTAAGTCTTACTGTGTTAGCGTAGGCGATAATAAAATTGATTTAGTTCGTTTACTTAAAACAATGAATAAGCGAATTTCCGCTTTATATGACAGGGAACATCAGCTCGGCCATGCGTTTTTAATGTCAGTTGTGAAAGAAATTGAGGCTGGAAATGACGATAAAGCGCTTTACGAATTAAAGAGCTGTTTTCAGAACAAGGTTATTCCATTGCTTGCCGAATACTTTTTTGAAGATTGGCAAAAGATTTGTTTAGTGCTTGGTGACAATCAAAAGCCAGATAATAAAAAAGCAAAGAACTACCAAATCATTGAACAGTCAGATGTAGATTACGAGAAGCTATTTGGTGATAGTGATGATGTTGGTGACATCGCCGATGACGTTCAAGACTATAAATTGATTAAAGCTGACTCTGAGCTTTGGACTGACCCTTTGACCTATATAGGCATATATAGCGCTAACAGCTTACCAAAGGATAAAGGTTAAATTGCTCGGCATGATTAAGGGATTAAAACGACGACAAGCAACAAACATCACCGTATTTGAGTATGGGCTGTTAAGTGCTAACGCTAAGGCGTTAAGAAAAGATAATGTTGAGGCAATACCAGAAGATGCTTTCGAATATCTAAAAAAGTGCTGTTTATGTGATGAGTCAGAATCACGCTTTTTAAAGCTAAAAATTGCGCATGGCATGGAAGTTCTGCAAGTGCAAAACTATGCTGGTGTGGTTCTTTGCCCTGATGGAACTCAAATAGAAATACTTCCTAAAATTGCTAAAGCAAATAATCAGGAAAGTGCGGCTACAGAAGCGCAAAAGTCCTTGTTAATGATGCTTAAGTCATTAAAGCTGTTTCGTCATATTGAGACTGAGGTTGCGAGCATAAAGAAGCAAAAAATGCCTTTGATGGAAATTTTTATCGCGCAGTTTTTAAATGCGGTAAATGTTCTTGTTAAGAAAGGAATTAGGAGTGACTATGTTCGAGAGCAAAGTAATAACGCTTTTTTAAAAGGTAAATTGCTTCATAGCCAACAGCTAAAACACAATTTTATTAATCGCCACAAGTTTTACGTTGAATACGATGCTTATTTGATGGATAGAGCAGAAAACCGACTTATTCATTCTGCACTTAAATCTGTCGCTTCGTATACCAATGTGAATAAAAGTAAGAAGCTATCTCAGGAATTGCTGTTTGCCTTTGATGATGTGCCTCTTAGTACAAATTACAAGAACGACTTTTCTAGTGTGAAACTGCAAAGAGGCATGCAGCATTATGATGTGCCGTTAAGTTGGGCAAGGTTAATATTGGAGGGCTATTCACCTCAGTCAATGTTAGGTGAAAACAATGCTTATTCGTTGTTATTTCCAATGGAAGCCGTGTTTGAAAACTTTGTCGCTAAATACCTGAAGAAAAGAGTTTCCAGTCCTCAAAAGCTATCTTCTCAAGTACAAAGTAAATCACTGGTAACTTATGGGGATAAGAGCTATTTCCGCCTCAAGCCTGATTTATATCTTAAAGATCTCATAGGCATGGATACGGTATTAGATACCAAATGGAAGTTAATCAATCAAAATAAAAAATCTGGCAAAGATAAGTTTGGTTTATCGCAAGATGACTTCTATCAAATGCTCGGTTACGGCTATAAATACTTGAAAGGTCAAGGTGACCTAGTTTTGATTTACCCTAAAACAGATATCTTTGAACAAGCTTTAACGAACGACTTTTATTACGACGAAGAACGAAAATTGAAGTTAAGAGTCGTGCCATTTGATGTGGGCTATAAGAGTAAGGAAAGAGTTAAATTAGAGTTGCTAGGAATTTCGAATGGGTAGAAAAATATCTTTGTTGTTTGGTGCGTCAAACTCTCTAGCAAAGTGGCTAAAAGCAGACCTGCCGAGATTGCCTACACTTGCAGGTAAACAAGCTGGTGTTAATACATTGAAATTAGATAGCACAACTATGTGCTGGCAAGCTCATATTATTGATAACCAATATAAGTCCTATGAAAAGACCATTATTGTTTGTGAAGCCAATAGTCGCTTCAATTTCTTCATCCCAGTTACTACAAGCTTAACTCTTGATGAGTTAACTAACTTACTCACTATGGGGTGGCAGGCAATGTTGGCGGAAACATTGGAAAGCTATCAACTTATCCCTAGAAGTGAAATAGCCATGTTATTGAGTGATTTATCAGATACAGCATTTAACGTTGAGTGGGTTAAAAACACTGATTTAAGTATAAATGGGCATATCAGCGATGCAGGGCTTTGGGTTGAACAAATTTTAAGAGAACAAAGCGTATCTGAGTTATCAGTTCAGCAAGCGACTGAATTAGCAACTTACCTAAACACTTCGGTAAAACGGATTACAAATAAAGTAACTAAGCGTAAAGAGAAAGTCATCCCGGTGGAAAAGCTGCTGGCGTATTGCCAGAGACTTGTTTTAGGTGATGGTGCTAAAGCAAATATTGTTAGTTTTGAAGATTGTAAAAATAAATAAAATTACACATATGTATTAAATTTTATATCTTGATAGTGGTTGGTTTTATTAACCTATTGAAATTAAAGGGTTGTAGCCTGTTCTTTAAATTGGCATTGGATGTGCAATTAACAGAGTAGAAAACAGAAAGAGTATAAGTTTTGGATAATAAAGAATTAATTGGTTCCGTTAAAAGCATCTTAGCACGCCTTCATTCTTTTGGTGTTAGCAAAGAGGATGTACGCAATTTATTAGTGCTTCTATTTCTTTTGAGATGGTTGCGTGATGAGATGATTAGTTTTGCTGAATACAATGGTGAAAGTGAAAGTTTGAAGCTTGCCGATAGGTTGAACAGGTTATTTTCTTCAGACATCAGCTTCCGTGAAATCGATCAACATATCGATGAAAGCCTAAGTTTACTTAGACACTCTGTAAAAGTTGAAGGGTTAAGTGAACTCGATTTCTCGTCAAAGTACCACTTATTCAAAGACAAAAGAGTCGTCATGGAGGCCCTTTATTGGTTTAACCAATGGGGAGGGCTTCGTTTAGATCGTAGAAAAGATATTTCACAATTGTTTGAGGTAATATTACAGGAAACAAGAACTCCTCAAACAACACAATTTTCGTCAAGCAAGTTACTGTCACAACTGACAGTGGCTATCGCAGCCCCTAAAAGCGGAGAAACCATCTTAGACCCTTGCGCTGGTGAAGGTAACTTCCTTATAGCTGCTCACAACGCTATTGAAGCCGCAGACACGGACTTTTTGTCGCATACTTCTTTTACTGGATATGATTTATCAGAAGAGGCCATTCTCATTGCGATGGTGCGATTCTTTTTATCTGGTACGTTTAACTTTCATTTAAGCAGAAGAAGTGGTTTATATGATTCATATGGACGTGACGGGCACCCTAAGTATGATGTTGTTTTAGCGCAGCCTCCAGTTGGGGTTAAAAGAGAAGATTACCGTTATTTATGTCGTGAAAAACAGTTTCCAGTTACCACTAACGACATTGTAGGAATGTTCATACAGCAGGCTATATTTTCATTGAAGCCGGGGGGCAGAGCAATAATAGCCGTACCTGAAGGGTTGTTATTCGGTAAAAATAAATCTCAAATAGAATTAAGAAGGTATTTGGTTGAACGCGGCTACATAGAAGCTGTAGTAAGAATTCCACCCAAGACATTAATTGAAGACTCTGGAATCCGTGGAGCTTTACTTCTACTGAGTTCTAGTAAAAAGAGAACTCACAAAGTTCGATTTGCAGATCTTTCTACGTATTTGCAACATGTGAATAGTAAAACATCTCAATTGCTGCCTAGGGTTCTGCTGCATGATATTTTAGATAAGCTATTCCGCGAAAAGTTACCTGAAGCAATTCCTTTACCTCCGGGTGTGAAAGAGGGAACTGCTGGGTCAGGAGCTTCAACCCGTGCTTTTTGGGATGTATCTGTTGATGAAATCGCCACAAATGATTGGGACTTAAACCCTGTTCGTAAGGAAGATGATGCGTTAACTCTCTTGTTAACCGACTTTAGAAAGTTGGTGGGGGATGAAGTTAAAGTTGAAAACTTATCCAAAGTTGCACAAATAAATACAGGCAAGTCAGTTAGAAGTTCGGAACAAACTGATATAGAAAATCCATATGGTTATATCCGTATTCGAGATATTGAAAATTTTAAAATACAGAAGATCACTACTTGGCTACAGGAGGATTTAGCTCACGCGTACTCAGGCAACCGATTAAATAAAGGCAATATTCTAATATCGAAAACGGGCACTATAGGGAAGCTTGCGCTAGTTGATGATAATGGCGATGGAGCTTTTGCAGGTAATAATTTTTACGTTTTACGAGTAAACTCAGCGAAAGTTTTACCTGAATACTTGCTTTACTATTTATCTACTTCATTTTGTCAGGATTGGCTAGATAGCAGAAAAAGAGGTGCGGTTCAGCAACACATAAATACCGACGTAATAAAAACGTTACCCATCTTGCTACCGTCAATAGAAATGCAGAAGCGTGCTGTGGCACAGTATGAACAGCATGGAACAGATGTAATTGCGTTTTTAAAAGAAAACAGTCAACAGTCTGAAGAAAAGGCTGTGGATCATCTAGTCGATGTGATGGAAACGGAGGTAGCTAAGAGAATAGTTGGCAATGATACAAGTATTGAAAAGTCTACCAACTTGTTGAGTGAGATCTCTTTAAAAGCGTTTAGCATTGACGGAGTAGTGGATGAACTAAATACACAGCAAAAAAGTTGGTATTTAGGTGTCTTGAATATATTGCATGTTCTTAAGGACATAAACAAAATCCCTCCGGGTCCTGTTCTATTGAATATATTTCGAGATGCGAATGAGCAATTAGCTCAACTACGTGAGATAACCGCTGGAAATTACAATATAGAGGAGAGGTTGCTCCGGGTTTTTGCTTTTATTCAAGGACGGATAGTTAGATGCATCGAGATGGTATTAGCTAATGTCAGCATTGTAGTGTCGTCATCAGTAAAGGAGTTAGAGAAGAATTCCGATGTGGAGTTTTTTATTTCACTAGATAACCAAGGTTTTCTTCCTTTAAAGAATGTAGTGGTAGAAACATCTCCTAATTTTGGCAGTGGTGATAACTATTATTTGGCAGACCACACTTCGATGGAAGTTTCACTGTCATGTAAGACTACAGATGCTGACAGGGTTAGCTTTACTGTAATGTGGCGAGCAGAAACTCTTGCTGGGAAACAGGTAAGTGGCAGCTCTGAGCTTGCAATAAAATTGACGCAACTTAGTGAAGAGTTTAAGTCATTTGAAACTGCTAGTAACCCATATGTAACTGGTAGCCCTCTTGAGCCTGAGAATGGCGCATTAGTCTTTTACGGTAGAGAAACATTTATTCAGCAGGTGGTTCGTCAAATTGAAAGTAATGGAAACGTCATTTTATTAGAGGGCAACCGTAGAGCTGGTAAAACGTCAATTTTAAAACATTTAGAAGGAAGTAAAACTATACCAAATTGGTTGGTTGTATATTCAAGCCTACAGGGAGCAGAAGGTGCAACAGACAAAGTAGGTGTTCCTACAGTAGAAGTTTTTCGTGAAATGGCGCGGTCAATCGCTTCTGCTATTACAAAAACGGGCGTTGATGTTCCATTACCGGATGGAAAAATAATATTAGCAGGAAAGCCAGCACTCGGAATTGCAAGGTCATGCAAAGCTGGCATCGGCGAAGATTCTCCATTTATTGATTTCAGAGATTATTTAGAAGTATTGCTTGCTGTTTTAGAAGAAAAAAAACTTGGGATAGTTTTGATGTTGGATGAATTCGATAAGCTTCAAGAAGGTATCGATAATGGTGTTACTTCTCCTCAGCTCCCTGAAAATATTCGGTATCTAATTCAAAACTACTCAAGGTTTTCGGCTATTTTAACAGGTTCACGGAGATTGAAGAGACTTCGCGAAGAGTATTGGTCGGCATTATATGGTCTAGGCACGAATCTAACAGTGAGTGCTTTGGACAAAGCTAGTGCGGAAAAAGTTGTAATAGAGCCAGTTAAAGATTACATAGCATATTCTGGTGAAGCTGTAGAATTGATACTGAGTTTAACCGCGAGACAACCTTATCTTATTCAAAAAATCTGTAATCGTATTTTTGATTATGCTGTTAGGAATGCTGAGCACTCAATCAAAACTTATGATGTAAATCATATTGCAGATGAGCTAATTGTAGCAGACGAACACTTTGCAAGCTTATGGGATTATGCACGCCTTGGGCCTGTTAACGGCGGATATAGAAGGCAAGTTTTGTTATGCACATTATCTAGTAATTTTAATAACAAACCTTTGTGCACGTTTGGGATGCTGCAAGAATATTTAATGCAAAACGGCGTTGATGTGAAAGACGATGAGTTAGAAGCTGATATTGCTTACTTAAGAGAATTAGAATTAGTTAATTTTTTTGGTGATGATGGAACTGGCTATTACGCGATTGAAGTGCCGCTGATGGCTAAGTGGATTAGTTATCATCAAGATAGCGAAGTAGTACTAAAAAATGCGCTTAATGAAGAGGGATCTAACAATGATAAATAGAAAGTTTCCAGTCACAGGTAATGAATCTAGGCTGATTGGTCGTTTAAATATTCTTGATGAAATATTAACGGCAATTAATAAACCTGTGCCAGATCACATTCAAGTTGTTGGTCCAAGGTACTCAGGTAAAACAGTGGTTTTGGAAAAACTAAAGGAAATTGTTTCATCAGAAGGTAGCACTGAGTATTCGTGTGTACTTTTATGGGATCTTGGTCATAGTACACCGAAAAACGACTTAGAGTTTTTAAGTCAGTTTGCTTCAAACTTATCTGAGGCAATAAAGGATAAATTTCCTGATTATGCAGAACATTTAAAATCATCGAAAGACACTTTTCAGCAAGATATCGCTGAAGTTTTAGATGCATTAAACGATGAAACAAAAGTTCTAGTGATTTTTGATGGGTTTGATAAAGCTCTATCTAGTGACAAATTAACAAGGAACTTGTGGGACCAATTACGAGAGTTAGCGCAGAATAAATCATTGACACTAATCACGGCTAGCAGAAAGACTCTTAGGGAGTTGATTCGAAACCCTGATGCACAAACGAGTGATTTTTGGAATATATTCCTATCGACACCAATACGTGTTGATTGCTTTGATGAAAATGAGATTGCTGACATATTAACCAATTACTGTCTGGTTGAGTTTGAGAAGGGGGCGTTAACTGAATTGTATAACGCTACAAATGGAACCCCTGTTGTATTGCTAGAAGTATTGAATTATTTGTTACATGAACATGATGGAAATAAGATTACTAACGCATTAGTACAAGAAGCTGTGTCATGTTCATTTGAATCAAATCAAAATTTTATAGATGACCTTTGGCATGATTGTTCGCCAAGTACACAAGATATTATTAGGTTACTAGTCGAAGAATCAGAAATTCAAGGAGCTTGTCAATCCGATAAAACGAGCATAGTAGAAAAAGGATTTGCAAGGGCTAGTGGTAGCAAATTGATTAAGCCGAGTCGTTTATTGCAGAGTTATCTAGATGGCTTAGCTAATGAAAAAGGGGCGATTGACCGTCTATTCAGCAGTGAAGAAGCGTTTGCCCAAAACTTTAATCATGTTTTATCTAAGCGACTTTTACAAATATCGAACATCGATCATGAATTAAATAGGTATTTACAAAGAAGCTTGGAAGATTTACCAAACCATCCAAGCGTTTGTTTAAGTGGTATTAGGGGGATTTTAGATAAGTGCTTTGACATTATCTGGAATGCTGAATTTGGAGGGAAGGTCGTCCCCGATGGTCATTTTGATACTTGGAATTACCATAAAGAACATGAAAGTCTGCAAGAGTTTAAAACTAGCTTTCCCCAAGGAGCTAAGCGCTTAAAACTATTAAAAGCTCTTACTACACCAGAGCGTTCAAACCCACTTGCAAAAGTAGTTTCCAAATCAACCTATGTAGCAATAAATGCTCTTTATCCATTTGGAGACTTTGGACAGCATCAAGAAGGTGAAAATATAAGCCTTCAAATGGTGTATTCCTCTATTCTTCTGGCAGTTGAGCTAGTTGCGTCTTTGCAAAATGATTTAGCCAATTGCAAAGACGGAGTTTAGTTTTCGGATGATCAGATCGGTATGTCGCTGTTGTTTCAACAGCGCTTGCTGCACAGCGTCAACATCAATATCTTCATAATCGCGTTTGTCATGAGCTACATAGGTATCAACGTTAAGAGAATAACCATGTTTGATAACTATATCTGGTGTCACTAATTCAAGTTTTATTGATTGACTGTTTTGGTTTCGATAGGCTTCGGCGATTTCGTCAATGGACGTCAGAATGTTTATCCCTGCATCTGGCACATAGCAATTTCTAGCGTCAATGAAGGTAATTTTGTCCTTGTTAGACCTTTTCTTATTAAGGACAATAGCGAATAAAGGAACTGTTCGAGCATCAAGCAGTTTAGGTGGAAGTTGAATAATAGCGTCAATTTGATTGTTATCGACTAATTGTTTTCTAGAATGAAAGTCAGAGTGCCTGCTAAGCGGTCCTTTGGCAGTAATAATAACGGCCTTACCAGAGTCATTTAGCGAATAAAGCATGTGATGAATTAACGCGTGCTCCCAAAAGCGAGACTTCAAAACAGCTTTAGGAATTCGGTTTTCTTCATAGTCTCCTTTTAGTTTTTTGCTGCTATCACCAGTAATGTCCTCTATTTCAGAATATATGCTTGGTTGAAGCAAAGTTAACGCATAATCAAATTCACCCTTTTTGACGTTGGCTACAGGAGTAAGTGCAAACGAGTTTATGGTGTTTAGTTTTTGAACTCCCGCTATAAGCAGTTGATGCCTGATATAGCGTGAGGATTGATTAACGCTTTCAGTAGTTATAGATAAATTCTGGTTTTGTAGAGCAAAATCAACTATGGATTCTCCTGCTATTGCGTATGGATCATAAACACGGCTTTTGGGTTTTGGTTGCAATAGTTTTGTATATATCTTGGCGAAATTAAAAGGCAGTGCTTGATATGAAAATTCCGCTGCAAATTGATCTGGTAAGTTCATTGCCTGAAGGCGCTGTAAAACCCTATCGTAAAGCGTGACACGATCCTGCCGAGATAACTTTTGGATGTCTGAATTATCACTTAATTGAAAAACTTCGTGAAATACAAGTGCTCCATCGCTGTTATTGGTTAACTCTACAAGTTCATTTAAAAAAGCTCTTAGAGCAGGAGTTAGTAACTCATTGGTTGAATACTTTTTAACTGTTGCCAAAAACTCATGGTTCGACTTTTTCTGCTTGCATTCGGTTATTAAGTTATCCAAGTTTGGAGATTTTACTAATACACAAGTAAGAAGAGTAAGATAAAGATCTCGTTCATGGATTGTATCGTTGGTAAACCCAACATACTTGTAGGACTGAATGACGGTAGATACAAGGCTTTCGATTACATCATTATTCATTTTAGTGAACTCCAGATAGCTTCTGAAAATTTCTCCAGCTCTTGTTCTCTTTGTTTTATCAGTAACTGTTGTAAATGCTTTTCTTTCTTAATACTGGTGTCTAAATCAACTAGCATCTGCTGATGTTCAATTGGCAGTTCAGTTGGCAATTTTAGTTCGAGAAGCCTTTTTTTGGTAAGCGTACTCTGATAACTTCCGCTGCTATTGACCGTAAACCAATTTTGAACAGACGTACTGTTTAAAAATACTTCTAAATATTCTGGCAACAGTTTTGAAGTGTCATTAACTGTAATAATCAAAAAGTGCTGATTAGCTACAACATTGTCGGGTAAGTTTTTCAACAGAAGTGCAGTTTTTATGTGTCCTTTGGCAACAAGTAAAATCTCATTATCTTGCAATGTTTTTATTGTGCGACTTGACTCAATATTGGTTCTAGTAATATTCGCCCAGCCTAGTCCCGCAAGCGTGAGATCTTGAACATCTCTAAGTTGTATGACTTGATATTCACCCTTGTCACTACTCTCTATTGCCTTACTAAAAGTCCAACCCGTTCTAACTTTTATTATTGATTTTTCTTCAGTCATCGACACGCTCCTTTGCTTAATATCTATATGTTACCATCTTAAACTCACTTTTGCAGTGAGAATTTGACAAAGCGGTAAAATTGATCAAGAATTGATTTTGCATTAACTCACTGCGGGGGTGAGAGGTGTCAAAGGGCGAAAACTGTACGCAGTTTTCATTTATATGGTTTATTAATATGGCACGAGGAAAATCCACCAAAAACATTACTGTTGCAAAGCGCAATAAAAGAATTAAGGAATGGGAAGCAGCCAACGCAAAAGGCTCGAAGTACATCCCCTTTATTGACCCCAGAGATATCAGGTCGGATGGGAGTAAAGGTCGAGTCCCTGATTATGAAAATAAAGGCCAAGATAAACGTGTTCTCTCAACCAATGAGAATTTGTATGCTTATATTTTAATGTTTGATGACCGAATCCTATGGTCGAAAGAGCAATACCCGCTTTTACCTATTGAAAGATCCATTGCGATTGCTAAGCGGTTGAAGATCAGACATCCCAAATATCCCGGTACAAACGTAGATGCCGTTATGACATCCGATTTTTACTGTGGAAAATTTGATGGCAATGAAGTTGTTTACTCGATTAAAGATGATGAGAAAATTAAATCATTAACTGACCGCCAAAAAAAGAATCTAGAAAATAAAGAAAAGATCCAGAGAGCTTTCTGGGAATCGCTAGGGATTAAATATCACTTAATTCACAGCTCAACTTACAAAAAGTCTATCTTTGCAAGAAATTTGGTAAAGCTTGCCAAGAGTTTAACAATTTCATTTGAGCTAGAGCTAATTCGAAAACGCTGGTTGAAATCATTTTCAATTAACCTAAGAAATACTCGTGAAAGACGATTAAGCTTTTTGCTCAACGCAACCTCAGAATCTATGGGGATTGAGTACCATCAAAGTGTTTCGTTATTCAATCATTGTCTTTGGCATAAATTGATAAAAGCAAATTTAAATATCCCGCTTAGATTTGAGAACTTGGTGTCTGACTTTGACATTCAGGTGGTTGCTCATGACTGAACTTACTCAAAATATAATGGTTAAAGATCTGCTTGTGCCTGAGCAAGGTTCTGAATTAACAGATGCTTCTATCGTTATCTTGATTGATTCCAAGGAAGATAAAGTATTTGTCATTGGCCTAAGTGACAATACTAAACCAAAAGCAATGCCTTATAGACTGCTGTTAGAAGAGCTAATTGAAGGGAAGATTAGAAAGGGATCTTTCGAAAAAACAGAGTATTGGAAAAAAGTTGAGGAGTTACTTGATGATGAAGCTCGTGCAAAGAGAGACATAAAATTTGAGGTGATCAAACCGTTGGTTGAAAACTTAGACTTGTTTTTACGTAAGGGGAGTTATGGAAAAGGTTTGGTTAAAAATTGTCTGGAATTTGCGAAAGAAAATGGTTTAAAACAAACGACTAGATATCAAGTATATCAGTGGCTCTATCGTTATTTAAAGTGCAGAAGTAATAAAAACTGTTTTCTTAGAAAACCGGGAACAGGAAAAGGTACGAATAAAAAGTACTTAAATAAAACAGGGCCTAAACGTCGAGAAGGTAATGTCTGTAACGGCAGGATGAGAGAGGAACTAGACAATAAGCACATCAAGTCAATTGTTCGAGAATTTCACGAGTGTGACTCACCCATTCCTGTCACTGAATGTTGGACTGAATATCACAATAAGCATCAATGTGACCCCGTATATGACCAGTTTACGGGGGAGTTTTTGAAATATGAGGAAAGAAAAGGTGAACTATTTATAAGTAAATATCAGTTTTTTGAATATGCATATAGTTTGACTAGTGATAACCGTCATCGAGTACTGAAAGCGCAAGGTCTTTTTGACGAATATAACAAAAATATTAAAGGACTTAGCGGTGAAATCCACGAAATATTTGGTGATGCGCCGGGGAGTGATTATCAGGTTGATGAAACTCCTTTAGCTATAGAGCTTGTTGATGAGTTTGACAGGAATAGAAGGTTAGGTAGACCTACTTGTTACTCTGTAATTGATATGTTCTCTAGGGTGTGGGTGGGGTTGTTACTGACATTTGCGAAGCCATCGGCTCACACTGCAAGAGAAATAATTTTCATATCTTGTAGAAACAAAGAAGTGTTCTGCAAAGAAATCGGTGTAAAGCTAAATGAACCTTGGTTACCTGAGGGCAAGCCTGCAAGGATCATAGTAGATAATGCCGAGTTTGCTTCTGCTTTAACAGATGCTTTTAGCGCAGATGCAAATATCGAAGTGTTGTTTAACAAAGAAGGTAATTCACAGGAAAAAGGGCTAGTAGAGCGCAGACACAAAACCTTGGAAGAGTTTTTATTTGGGCGAATTCCGGGGGCGATTAGTAAAAAGTATGTAAAGAATTATCTAGCAAGAAGAGTCAGACGCAACGCTGTACTTAACATAAGAGAGCTTTATCAAATACTAATAGATTTTATAACACGCTTTAATAAATTTTACCCGCTAAGAACGTTGCCTCTAAGTAAAGAGATGAAAGAAGACGGTGTAAAGAATGTTCCTAACCAAAAATGGCTTTGGGGCTTAGTTCATAGGGCTGGTGACTTACAATCAGTGGATGAAGATGAGCTATTCATGCAACTACTTGAAAGTGCTCAAGTAACGGTTAAGCGAGACGGTTTATTCCTACAGGGGCGATACATCAGAACCTTTAAAAAGCGCAGAACATCTCAGGGGTTGCAATACTCCTGTGACTGGGCCTTGAAGAACTTCTTATATGAGAAGGAAGTAGGTAAGACATACGACTGTAAGTTTATGCGTTATTCAATGAGTCGGATATGGATTGTTACTGACTTTGGTTTTCAGGAAGCCGTTTTACACCCCAATGATGCGAGTTTTGAATGGTGGAGTGCTGAGTGTATTCAAGACAAAAAGATCGAAGAAGCGACAGAAAAAGAAGTGCAAATGGATCAGTACCATCAAGAGCAGAGTAAAACAGCGGTAAATGCAAAGGCCAAAGTTAAAGATGCAAAAAAAGAACAAGCCCAAATAACTGTTAATGCGGCAAATAGCCAAGACGTGTCATCTAATCGATCACAGGCAATTGACAGAGAGATTGTAGGGTCGCAAGAGCAGTTAAATAAATTTACTAACCAGAACTATCACGAGGATAAAGATATAGACGACAAATCTTCTTCGAAGCAAGTTCAGATCAAAAATAGCTTAACTAAAGATACGGCAAATTTATTTGCCGAAAAAAGAAAATTGAGTAAACGGAGAAGAGGATAAAGATATGACATACAAAATTGCAAAATATACACCGTCGGACAATCCAGACTATAAAGGTAACCCATACATTGAGAGTTTGCCGTTAAGGCTTAATCCTGATGATTTTTGGGAAAGAGTCCAAGACGAAGCTTATGCACCTGAAGATTTATCTCAATTTAGTACAGAGACACTAGAGGGTATGGCGTCAAATATCATGGAGTCCGTTTGTACTACGTCCATTTATTATGACGTGTACTGTGATTTATTGGGGACCATTAAGGTCGGTTACAAAAACAGAAACCCTTTAAATGAAGATGTTAAAAAGTGGCAACAAAAGATAGCTACGGCAACATATAAAAGAACTCGCACTACCGCACCATCGCTAAAATTTACAGGTTATTCAGGCTTAGGAAAAACGACCCTTGTAGACTCAGTTCTAGGTTTAATCGAGCCAGTTCTAATCCATCCATCTGATGGTCCGCTGAATGAAGAAAGAGTTCAAATTGTATATCTTAAGGTCAATATTCCCGGTGATTCTAATACCAAAGATATTTGTTTGGATTTGTTTGAGCAAATTGATGGGATTTTAGGATTGAAAGGGAAAGACAGCTATCACTCCATGTATTGTGACAAAAGCCGCTCTGATTGCATCAAAGGGTTGGTTAAAATTTGCACAACCCTTTTGGTTGGGATGATCATTTTTGATGAAATGCAAAATATATGTACCGCCGTTGCAAATGAGAAAAACCTAATTTTTAAGTTTTTCGACAAACTGACTAACGAAGCCAAAGTTCCTACGTTAAAAATTGGTACTTCAAAAGCAAACAAACTTACTGACAGTGAGTTTTCAAATGCTAGACGTTTAGGCATTCCTTACGATTGGAAGAACTATACAATAAATGATACCGATTGGACTACATTGGTGGAATATGCATGGAGTTATCAACTTTTGCCAGAGTTCGAACCTTTAACAGTTCGATATAAAAAGAAAATTTATGAATTGACGAGAGGAATACCGCATTGCTTATTTTTCCTCATAGAACAGGCTAATGTTTTAGGATTGAGAAGTGGTGAAGCTAAATTTTCTTTGGACCTTTTAGATATCGTGTTTGAAAAGCGCTTTTCAATTATGAAAACAGGAATAATAGCGTTGAGGCATGGGAATGTTGCCGCATTCGATGATTTAATGAGTGCAGGTCAATATATTGATAAAGAAGTAGAAAAGCTGGTTAAAAAACTTATTAAAATTGGCGACAACATAAATTTAAGTAAGGCTGAAGCAAAGTCTCTCTATGAACACGTAGAAAAGTACTTGCCTGAATATAAACCTACCAAGGCAGAAGAAAAAATTCTGGATAAGCTATTCAAGAAGGCTGAGTTAGAAGCAACTGATTTAATCGAAGAAGATGGATATTTGAGGGTGCCAATATGAGTTTGGCCTCGTTAAATATCTTCCCAAATGAACACTATATGTCATGGTTTGTAAGGAATTCACAATTTCGTGCTTACCCTGAATTTAAGCATTACTTAACTAGCAATCAGATAAACTCTGAAACATTTAAAGCTTATGAAGTTATCCATCCTTCGGTTAACCATTTTTTACAGTGTTTTGGTCAAAGCGATAGCCTGTTAAGAGAGCATACTTTATTTCCTTTATGGCAAATATCTGTTGCTCATGAGCTTGATCATAAAGTGCTACTTAAAAATAGGTTTCTTGATTTACACCACAGTAACGGAGAAAAAACGTTATTTCAGTTTGACCGAAGTTGGCATAGTTGTCCGACATGTAGAAAGGAGGATATAGATAGTTTTGGTACTAGCTATTGGCATACACAGCATCAAATCCCAAGCGTGTATTCGTGTTACAAGCACAACACAATGTTAGAAAAGGCAAAGTATCCTGTTGTAGATTTGAAAACAGGAGTTCTGCCGCACCAAGTGAAAAAGTGGTGTAAGTTGCTAGAGGCGGAAACACCAGAGCTAGGTAAATGGCAAAACTTTTTATATTCCGTTCAAGAAAAATTGATGGAAAACTCGTTACCTTTTATTGAAATTAAAAATCGCATTACAACTGCTTTGGGCATGGATAGCATTTCGAATCATCAATGTAGTAAACACACTGATGAATTAACTTTTAAGTTTGAAAGTGAGTTAAATATCGAATTGCTGGCCTATTTGTATACTGATTATACGAGAGCTTCAAACAAAGGCACTCCCAAGGTAATAGGAAACTTGTATAGAGGGATCAACAATCCATACAAAATTAGATCTCCGATACACTGGATATTGCTTGGTTATTGGCTATTTCCTGATGAACTAACAACTTAACAGGTGTAACCTCAAATGACGAACCAGCTATTTCCTGCTCCATTTCCAGATGAGACTGTTTATAGCTGGGTTTGTCGCTTCCATTTTTTTGCAGCCCATGCTGACTTTAAAAGAGATACATTAAGAAAATTAGGTATCAGGGACAATCGCCCCGCTAACGAATTTCCCCCTTACTTAAAAAAGTTATCCGAGCTATCTGGGGTGAGTTTGGATCAACTTATTTTTTGTTTCACTAACGCTCATTACTTTCAACCATTCATGGATCAAATCATGTACGGTGAGATTTGTGAAAAGCTTAAGAGAGGCGATACTTCAAGTTTACAGAGCCGCATTGGCGCTGTTGCCAACAGAATAACACCCGGTCAATTACTAAAATATTGTCCACTTTGTGCCGAAAAGGATGCTCAACAGTTTGGGACTTCATACTGGCACAGAAGTCATCAGCTTGTGGGTGTTACCGCATGTGAAACACATTGTATACATTTACTAAGTGTTAAACGTAATACTAAAACACCACGAATGCCGCCTTTATCTGGATGCATTCATCCATCTTCCTTGTTTGAAATAAGGCTAAGCAAGTTAATAAAAAGCGAGATATTTGATAATGATGCACAGTGGTCCAAAGTTGATACTTACCAAGCTTATTTTAATAGACTCGGTGAGATGGAATTATTAACTCAATCAGGGAGAATAAAGCAAAAGCAGCTGAAGGAATATTTAATACAACACTTGGATGGTATGTCTGAATTTGACTATCCATACCCTCAGGTTTTCGATGCTGCATTGGATGGAAAACTGTCTGAAAGTATGTTCTACAGAGCAGCTTGCAACCATCAACCAATAAAACACTTTGTTTTTATCTCTGCACTTTTTGATTCTTGGGATGACTTTAAGCAAAGTGCAAATATTGAAGAAATTAAAGAAGACTCTCCAGTTACCGAACAACAACACCATCTACAAAGTGTTAATTGGTACGAAGGGCTAAAAATGATTTCAGAAGGAAAAAGTTTAAGAACTACTGCCCTTTTTATAGGAACAACAGTAAGCACCATAAAGATAAAAGCTCAGCAGAATAACTTAGCCATTGATTTAAGGCCATCAAAAATCACTGAACTCATTGAGAGAGCCATTTGGCGCAAGTTAGTTGTTGGTGTAAAAACACAGGATATAGCCGATGAGTTCAATGTGTCAGTAGGAGCAGTTGAGAAAGTTTTAACTAAACATGTTTGGCTTCCAGAGCTAAGAAAGCGCATCTGGTATTTTGAAAAGCAAAAGTTTCATGCGAAACGAGTCTCGGATTTTATAGATGAACACCCAGACGCTACTCGTAATGATATTAGAAAAAAAGTCAAATCGAGCTATTATTGGCTGTATAAGCATGAAAAAGAGTTGTTGTACCAGCTACTTCCTGAACGAGTAAAAGCCATTTATTGGCCTAGAAAATCCAAGAAATAATTTTCTTATTTTTCAATTATTTAAAATGTCTAAAATTTAAATACTATCTCGCTTAGAATAGGCTTTTAAAAAATATATAAAAATCAGTTGGTTAATTTTTTAAATGTCTATTTTTAAAATACTTAATCACATGTGGATATGGATTTGGTGGTGGCTCATGTTTGACTCTTTTCTTGGTTTGTGGGAGCGGCTTCACGCCGCGATCCCTTATAACGACGCATAACTTAGACTTCACACCAAATCTCTACGTAGGTCGCCATCCATACCTCCATTTCCTCGCGCTGCGTTGCTACGTTACGCATCGATCGCTAGTCATCCCGACGGCACCAATGCTACGCTTAATTTTCAAACAGAAAATTAATAAAAACGTAAACGTCATAATGGCAGATCACTTTGTCATTCTGGCTTGCAGCGCATTTCCTTAAGGGAATTGAGTACTTGAAATTTGTCGGGAATAAAATCTCGCTATACGCTGATATTGATCATCAATTTTTTCTGGCGCGATATAAGGAGAAGGATTTACTGGGTAGTCTTTACAAGACCCCTAAGAGAGGTTAATTCATGTTTTTGGTCTTATTAATCTTTACATAAAGTTGGTTTTGTATACCATAAGTTAACAAAATTATCAGGTTGGGAGTTGTTGTTCCAACTTAAATACTAAGGAAGGTGAAAATGATCGAGTTTATTTCCGAAAAGAGTAGTGGCTCCAACCTTATATTGTTCGTTCATGGCTTCACTGGAGGCTCTGACACATGGAGTTTAAACGGTAAAGTTTCTTTTCCTACGTTGTTACTTCAAGACAAAGAAATATCTGATCACTTTGATATTGCACAGTTCACCTATTTCACTAAATTAACAAATCTTTTCGCTAAAGTTAGTAATACATCTAAGTTATTGAAAAAACTTTTTGGTACATCACATGGGAAATTAAGAAATAACTCCAGCATAGAAGAAATTTCCAATTTACTACGCACTGAGTTTCGATTTAGGTTAGAAAAATATGAATCCGTGTTTGTCATCGCCCACAGTATGGGAGGCCTTGTAACTAAAAGTCTAATTATTAAAGATCTAGAAGAAAAGTCAGTGTCAAAGGTTAAAATGTTTCTATCACTAGCTGTACCCCATCAAGGGGCTAAGTTAGCTACATATGGGAATTTAATAAGTAATAATTTACAAATAGAGGGGTTGGAACCTTTAAATGGCTTTATTCATAAACTAAATGATTACTGGTTAAAAACTTCTCTAAGGCCAACAACGAAGTACTTCTATGGTACAAGCGACAGCATTGTAGATAAAACTAGCGCTGTACCTGCAGATAAAGAAGTATCAGATGTAATTAGTGTAGATGAAAACCACTCAAGTATTACTAAGCCAGATAACGAAAACTCTACGATTTTTGTTGCAGTTAAAAAACTGATTTTAGATTATCGAGATGGTGATCCTGCAATAAGTGGCTTTGAAATTCAGGCTCTAGGCAATGACGATGAGTACAGTGATGAGCTTTTCGTATTGAAGCTATTGGCTGCTGACGTCCATAAAACATCAATACGCGATGCCAAAGAAGTATTCTTAAATGCTGAGTACATTCGAAAAATCTTCAGCAGTGCCTCAGATCAGAAACGATTGGCTGAATTGTACAAGAAAATTAAGAAAGTTTATCAAAATAGTTATACCAAATATGTTCATGATGGAATTCCTAATTCAGGGTTGTTATTGGCTGATGTTCATGAGCAAATAATGAAAGAAGATAAAGAGTTTTTGAAAACTCTAGTTCCATTTTTAAACGCAATTCATAAACAAGGAATGCTGCATCAATTAGCTAACAGTGAAGCTGAAACTATTTGGTGGGACAAAAATACTAATATTGCGTCAATGAAAGAGAACTTAAAGGAAAAAGGCTATGAGTAGCCTACCTTTTTTGCAGCCAGAGCGAGACTTTTACTACAATGCGGGAATTCTAATGCTAATTATCGGAAAATTAGCTCGAACCAAGCGTGGAAAAGCAGTTTTAACAATTGATAAAATTCAGACGTTTTATTTTTTGGTCACTCGACCGGTTTTCCTGAATAAAGTGTTATCGAAAGCAGGAAAAAAGCAGTTTCTAATTGAACAAACTGACTACTTTACTGTTGATACAATAGCACCAAATCTAGATGAGTTATTTAACCGAGATAAAGTTACTAAGTTGATAAAAGCTTTGTCGGTTAAAGGATATATTCAAGTTTCATTTAATGAAAAAGAAGGCTTTTTGCTTGAATTAAATGACAGTGGTCTCTCGATATTGGAAGAGTTTACTGATGGTTACTACAAAAAAATTCATGGTTTTATTGATAGTTTGGCTAAATTGCAGTCAGAAAACTCATCCAAGATAAGTACTTATATTAATTCAGTCTTGAAGCAAGGATAAAAATGACTACTCAGCAAGGATTATTACTAAAGCAACTAGTGTTAGTTGGCCATAGAAAAAATTATACAGTTCCTTTTTACCCGGGAGTTAACATAATTTATGGGGATGCTGATACAGGTAAATCTAGTATTCTTAGAATTGTTTATTATTTACTAGGTGGGAAACAGAGTAAGTTAGACCATGAGATTTCGTCATCTGTAAAATATGCTGTATTAGAAGTCGAAATTAATGGAACGCCATATTGTATTATTCGAGACCTATACAATTCGACTAAAGATGTCGAGGTGTATTCATGTCGATACACCAAGTTAGAAGAAAACTTTCCGGAAAAATATGTATCGTCAGTTTCTAGGAGTACAAATGAAAAGAAAAGTCTTTCAGATTTTCTGCTAGAAGAACTGAATTTTCCAGTAGTTAAATTAAAACAAGCACCTACAAAAGACAATTCAGACACTGCTAGATTAAGCTTTTTAGACTTATTCAAATATATGTACTTAAACCAAGATGATGTCGGTAGCACTCACATGCTTAACATTGGCAATCCTGTTGTTGAAGTGAAAAATAGGGAAGTATTGAAGTACATATTTAATGTTTTAGACACAAGTATTTCAGATCTTGAGGTTGATATATCGACTAAGACAAAGGAAAAGTCGGACCTGGAAAGTCAGTATAGGGTCATTTCAAAATTTTTGTCAGAAATAGAGTTTGAGCAAACATCGGCTATAGATGAAGAGATAACGCTGATTGATGAGTTAAAAGAAGATCTAGATAGGCAGCTAAAAGAACTTAACAACAAAATGGTATCCAATAATGAACTTTACGGTGGACTTAAAGAAGCATTAGATATTATTAATCTAGATATCAAGAGATTCGAAGATGTTAAGAGTCATGCTGAGAGAAACATAGAAAGGTTTTCGCGTTTAAGTAACGATTATCAAAACGATATTCAAAAGCTGAAAGCTGCGTCACAAGCAAGAAATGCAATTGGAAAACAAGAACATACGACTTCAAGTTGCCCGATTTGTTATAATACAATAAATCTGAGTGATGTCTCTGAAGAGTTTGATATCTCCGAAGAAAACAAACTCAAGCATGAGTTAAACTCTATAGTAAGACGGTCTAAAGATGTAACTGCTTTAATTTCAGAAAATAGAAAGGAACTTGAAGAGACCACGCAAACCCTAAACGAGCTTTACAGAGAAAAGTCAAAGGCGAAAGAATACATAGATGAAGAGTTAGCGAATGCTGTTACTCCGTTTTTGGCTGAAAGAGATGTATTGGTAAAGGAAAGTGCAAAGCTTGTTGAGCGAAGAGATAAATTTGTAAACGCGTTGAAAGTTAGAAATAGACAACGAAGTATCGCTGAGCATATTGGTCGTATCGAATCCAATATCACTCAATTAAAAGAGCGATTGGAGGAAATGTTAAAAAGCTCTCCTTCAATGTCTTCTGTTCTATCTGAACTGGCAGTTTCTTTAGATTTATTCTTACAAAATGTAAAAATTAATAATCAATTTGGTGTATCTATTAGTGAGAAGAGCTTTTTACCGATAGTGAGAAATATTGAATACAGAAATATTAACTCTGGTGGTTTAAGAACTATTACTTCAATTGGCTATCTAGCTTCGATTATGGAAGCTAAATTAAATACCAACACAAACTTACCTAGTTTGATGATGATTGATACGGTCGGAAAGTTCTTAGGAAAAACGCCTGAAGACGAAGCATTTGATACGGATCTTAAAGCAGATGAAAACGAAGGAGTGTCTGATCCTGATAAATATAAAAATCTGTTTGAGTCTCTTTTAGATTTAGCCGAGAGTTTTGAAGAGAAAGGAAAGCTTTGCCAGATAATATTGGTTGATAATGATTTACCACCAGAGGTAGCTAAAAAACACAGTGGATTTGAAATTGCACATTATCGCTCAAATGGAGTAAATAATTTACCTGTTGGCTTGGTAGACGATTGGGAACAAGGTAAGAAGTAAGATGTATGAAAGACTTAAATAGAAGTAAACTTGCTATGTCCATGATGAATTTAGCGTAATACAAATATTCTTGTAGGGGTAACTACTGCACTTTACATGCAAAGTGAGAAAGTGGAGGCGCGTCACGAGAGGGAAAACGGACAACAGCATCTTCGTCGTTTTTGTTAATTTTTTAGGCTCTCGTTGAGCACTTGGAAGTAGTTTACCAAAACTGTGTTTAGCATCACTCGCCCTTAATGTATACATGTTAGAGTTCAAAGTTTAAGTTTATTGATAATATTGTGGTTTTCTATGCAAAATGTTCAATTTAATTAAATTATGTGATTTGCGTGTAATTTAAGCTTCTCTTTTTGATCGTCGGCAAGGCGACATAAGGTCGCTGCTACGAATTGTTTGTAGCCGCTGGCAATCACGAAAGATCGCGGCGTAAAGCCGCTCCCACCCGGTCAAATTCAGCTCGGCGTTGAATAGATTAGTCTGCTGCTTTTCATCGCCAAAGCGGCGAAAGGTAAAATTGCAGGGCGGGGTCAAAAAACAAGTCGCGACTACAAATTGTTTGTAGCCGCAAATGGTGATTATCAAAAGATCGCGGCGTGAAGCCGCTCCTACGCGTGCATTTACCGCCTTAATGGACGGTAATAGGGAGGTCGTTTACTACTAACGATTGGCCATTTTGCTGAGCTCGAAGAAAGCTTGATATCAAAACGTCGTTGGATAGGGTGCTGATGTCGTTAACGGTTTCGACCATGCAAAACGTAATAGACTCCCAACCTAAATCTTTAATAAAGGCCTCAAGTTTATTGATGTTATCTTCATAGTTTTCGTCTGTGGTTAGCAGGCCGATTGAGTGTTTGTTGCCGAGTTTGTATTTTCCTTGCTGAGTGATGGCGCATTTAGCGTAACCGCTCAACACATAAACTGTATTTGTGCTTTTGTTCATATTGGTGACATGCTTAAGTTTAATTCTGATTTTGATTTCAGATGCATTTTTTAAACCAAGCTTATAAATATTGCTCTGCTGTTTGCTTATATATTGAAAGTATTGAGAAAAATCATTGGTGATTTATCTTAGGTGTTGATCCTATAAAAGGCGTCAATTTTTTGTGAGATGGAATGATAGGGATTGCGCTTGAATTGTGTTTGTATCTAAAGCTACGCTGAAAACGAAGGGAGCTGAGGCATTATTTTTCGCCATAAATGGCGACCTACGGGGGCGTAAGGTTGCACTGCGAAATGCTGGCTTTGCTTTCTTTGTTTTGACAAGTTGCCTTAAACTATCTCGTTAACCTTGTTGCTGGTACGATGAGTTGTTACTCTCGAGTTCAATAAACAAAATTAAAGGCAACATCATGCAGGAATTTTTAGAAAAGTTTGCAATCACCACCAAAGTGAATGTGGTGTGGGGAGAAATGGATGCGTTGGGGCATGTGAATAACGTGTCGTATTTTCGCTATTTTGAAACCGCGCGAATCGATTTTTTGACTCAAACGGGCTTACTTTCTGTATTATCAGAACCTACCCATAGTCCGGTTTTACGTGATACGTACGCGCAATATAAACGACCAGTTACGTTTCCAGATACCTTGCATATTGGTTCATATATCACTGATATCAAAGAAGATCGCTTTACCATGCGCTATGAGGCGTTTAGCGAATCGCAACAAGCAGTATGCACAACGGGGTATGCGAATGTGGTGATGTTTAATATGAAAACAGGGAATAAATCGCCAATTCCAGAGAGCATGTTGGCCATTTTGAAGCAATACGAGATGGACGATAATCAATAGAAGTGTAGAGTTTAGGTATTGCTTTGTATCGATGTTTGAAAAACTGTCGCGGCGTAAAGCCGCTGCTACGACAATGTGAGATGGACGATAGTCAATAGAAGCGCGGAGTTTGGGTGTTTCGTTGCGTTGCTGTTTTAAAGTTGTCGCGGCTTAAAGTCGCTGCTACGACAATGTGAGATGGACGATAGTCAATAGAAGCTTGGAGTTTAAGTGTCGCGTTGCTGTTTTAGAGTTGTCGCGGCGTAAAGCCGCTGCTACGACAATGTGAGATGGACGATAGTCAATAGAAGCGCGGAGTTTAGGTGTTGCGTTGCTGTTTGAAAGTTGTCGCGGCGTAAAGCCGCTGCTACGACAATGTGAGATGGACGATAGTCAATAGAAGCGCGGAGTTTAGGTGTTGCGTTGCTGTTTTAAAGTTGTCGCGGCATAAAGCCGCTGCTACGGGAATATAAGATGGACGATAATCAATAGAAGTGTAGAGTTTAGGTATTGCTTTGTATCGATGTTTGAAAAACTGTCGCGGCGTAAAGCCGCTGCTACGACAATATGAGATGGACGATAGTCAATAGAAGCGCGGAGTTTGGGTGTTTCGTTGCAGTTTTAAAACTGTCGCGGCGTAAAGCCGCTGCTACGGTAGTAGGAGTTTTCGTTATGATATTGATATCAAAAGGTGAATTAAGTTATCTATGCCAACATTAACGGCGAGGCAGAATATCAAAGCGATAGTTTCCGCGATTCAAGCTGAAGAGCGAACGCTTCGAACGCGTTATCCTATTTTAAATCAGCAAAACGGTATTGCTATGGTGATTTTGCTGTTGTCGTTAAGTGCGCTAATTGGTGTTGCCTCGCTTTACTATTTTGCCGTTATTCCTGCATGGCTGTGTATTATCTTGGCGGCTTTTATTACCTCTATTTCTCATGAACTTGAGCACGATTTGATCCACAGGCAGTATTTTAGTGACCGCCCATTTGTATATCATTTCATGATGTTGACGGTGTGGCTTATGCGGCCAAATACGGTGAACCCTTGGTATCGCAGGCAAATTCATTTACATCACCATAAAATGTCTGGTACTGAACAAGACTTAGAGGAGCGCTTGGTGGGTAATGGTATCCAATCTCCTTGGTTGCGAGCTGTGGTGGTTACAGACGGGTTGCTAGGTTTATTATTGAATGCCAAGCGGTTTAGTCGAGAAATCAAGGGTTTTAAGTTTTTGCAGGTCTTTAATGCTGGTTTTCCGCTTGCCACGGCTTATTTTGCGACTTTATATGGTGTGATTACTTATTACGTACTGCAATTTATACAACCATTTGAATTACCTAGGTGGGGAGCAGAGTTACTAGCGGTTGCTGAGTTCTTAATGGTGGTGCTGATTGTGCCTAATATGATCCGCTCAGCGTCTTTGAACCTCGTCACATCTTCAATGCATTATTATGGTGGTGTGAGTAACATACTGGAGCAGACTCATGTGATCACCAGTCGCTGGTTTTTACCGTTTCAGCTGTTTTGTTTTGACTTTGGTCGCACGCACACAATTCATCACTTTGTGCCTAATCAACCGTTTTATATTCGGCAATTGATAAGTAAAAAAGTACGCCCAGTTATGGCTCAGCACGGAGTACGTTTTGATGACTTACAAAGCCTAAAAAATGCAAATCACTACCCGGACAAAGAGCGGGTTAGTCAAAAATAAAAAGATGCTTACAGCAAAAACTTATCCAACTGTTAGGCGGTTATTGATATCACGGCTGGTGAGTATCTGACTAGCATCAAATCCCGTTGAGCGTTTTGCCATACGGTCGTATAACAACACGTTGACTGTCGCGGCTAAGTTCATGCAGCCTGTGGTTGGTACATACACCACTGCATCAGCGGCATCCACGATTTCTTGTGGCAGGCTGCCATCTTCAGGACCAAAAATGTATAACGCGTTGTCGGGGTGAGCAAACTGTGGCAGTGGGATTGCGCCCTCTACCAGCTCAACGCAGACAAGTGCACGGCCTGCTACTTTTAAACTGATGAAATCATCAACTTGTTTGATGGGAATGTTGTCGGCAACGTTTTTTGTATCCGTATGATATTTTGCAGCTCTTGCGTAACGATTGCCGCTAAAGTAGATGGCTTGCGCATCATAACAACCTGCGGCCCGTAATACGCCACCCACATTGGTTGGTGATTTAGGGTTTACTAATCCGATTGCTACAAATGACTCGCTCATACTTTTTAATTCTCACTATACCGGCAGTAGCGCCACCAAAAATTCGACGAGCGATTGTATCATGCGCGTGATTTTGTGCCAGTTGGTATTGTTGGGGGAGAGCAGGTGATGTTGTCGAGCTAAAGCTCGACCTACAGAAGTTGGGCTTAGTAGTCTTCTAACTCATCGTCAGATAAATCGTTTGATTTTCTATAGCCTGGCTTTGCTAAAATCTCAACATAAAAGGAAGTGAGGTTTTCAGTTTGCGTTTTATCAATCAACTTGTTTAGTTGTGATAGGTGCACCGGCTCGGCTTCAGCTTCTGTGTTACCAAACTTACAATCAAAATCCCAATAATCAGCGCCCGCTGGTAAAGTTTTGTTGCGCTCGCGCTTTAGGTATTTTTTAAGTTCATGCTTAACCGCGTCAACGCGTCTTTCAAGTTTGATTTTAGGGTGAATTAGTTCAAATGTCTTTTTCATAGTTGCCTTCAAGCAAGAAATACTCAATCGGCAAAACAGTATGCCTGAGTAGATAATGTGTATTGATTTAAGCGTAAAGCTTACGCGCGAATAAATACAGGAATGTAATAGGATATTTTACGTTATATTTTGTGAACTGGCGAGGGACTTTGTGAATGCCGAAGAGAATAAAAGCTGAGTTGGTTGCGCGAGTTCGCTACCAACTCATATTGCTAATGTACCATTGATAATGACGGATTAATTCGCTTTTGGTTGCGTTTGAGTTGTGGGGGCTGCTGCCAATTTACGCTCCAAACGCTCTAATTTTTCTGCCAGTGCGGTTTGTGTCATCTCTATTTGGGTAAGGCTTGCGCCGATCTCTATCTGTTTAGAGTCTCTGCTTTGCGCTTGAGACTTTAACTGATCAACATCGCCATTAATGGCTGCAATTTGATTTTTTAGCACACTAGCGGCTTGCTGTTGTTCTTCTAATAGCGATAGTTTTAAAGCAAGCTCTGTTTGACTCTGCGATAGTGTTTCTACTTTGGTAGTCGTACTGGTCTGGTTTTTAGCGTTATTACTTGCTTGCTCTTCGAGCTTTTTGATGTCTGATTGGTTTCTTCGCCACGCTGACGCCCATAGTTTATCCATCTGTGACCAAAGCTCGTCTGTGCGCTCGGTTAGTGTGTTCAATTTTGCTTGCATTGCACCCGCGGACAAGTCCATCTCTTCATCTGTGGCGGTGAGGGTATGTTCAAGCTCGGCAATGCGATTTGTTGACTCGAGTAATTGTGCCTGGGTTGTTAAGTTTTGTTGGTAGAGCGCAAACGCCGCAGCAGCCAACGCAATAATCGAGATTGCACCCAACCAATTCATCATCCCCATACCTTTGGCGGGCTGGCTTGTTTGTTTGGTACTTTCTTTTGGTGCTGAGGTTTTACGGCTCGCTTGGGTGGTGGAGTTTTTATAGGCTTCAACCTGATCTAAATCTGGCGTAATACTGGGAAGCTCAGGTTCAATTCTCTTATCCAACGTACTTTCCTCTTTTTTAAGATTTATAAGGAGCTTCAGCAGCTTACTTGAAAATAACGCAATATGGAATTTGCAATCGATAAGAACCTTTGGAGCTGGAGGATTGCAGTCAATAAGCTGAAAAAATCCAATCCAAATGCAAAAGCATTTTTTGCTTTAAAGCAAGAACTCATTCCCAATCATCGTTTTAGCAATCAATTGTGGCGTCAACACTATGGCGAATGAGAGCTGTTAATATCGACTAGCCGAATAGCGTTCAGTTGTCCGGCTAGATTTTATCGCCAGTTTTAATCCTCGGGACCAAGCAAAGTAAAGGTTAAATGTTTACGCATATCCTTTAAAATCACCCCTTTTTTCAGCATGGCGGCGCTTAAACGCTTTTGCCATTTAAGAAGGTCTGGCTTTGCGGCTTCCAATGCTTGTTCATTCTCAAATTGGAAAAAGAGTATTAATGAGCCGGGGAACAAGTGATATTCCACATCAAACCAACATTGCACCATGCCGGGAATTTCTGCACGAGCTTGTTCCTCGAGTTTGTCTGCAATGGTCAGTACCAAGGCTTGTTGTTTTTCTTGTACTTTTGAGAGCTTTTTCATAATGCTATGGATGTAAGAGGCCAAAAGCCTGATTATACTCAAGCTTATGGGCTATCAACAACTTTGTTGATGATAGCCCACTCTAAGTGAATTGCTTTTTCAATTCACTTAGAGTCGTTTTTTCGAATTACGGTGCTGACAGCGCAAGTTTTGGTAGCGGTAGTTGGATTGCTTCTGCACTGACGGGTTTTCCGCTTAAGAATGTTTGCATTCTGGCGAGCACCAAGGGTGAGCTTGTATAAAGGTTGTGGCCCGCATTGTTCACCATAATCTGGGTCAAATTTGTAAGTCCTCTCACAGCTTCAAGTTGTTCTTCCGGATACGTTCTACCGTCTAGACTACCTGTAAACAATAAAGTTGGGATGTTGGATAGGGGAGCGGTTCTAAAATCATCACCTAAGTCTAGTTTTTTATCTATCAAGTGAAGTGTTGGCATTGGAAAGTTAAGCTTGTCGCCAAGCAAGGCTGTTGGCGATTGGTTTGTCACTTTTGCAAGGCGTTTAGCGGTGATCCCTGAAGCGACATCCATCGCCAGCGGCATCAAGTTGAATGTAATGGGCTCATCGGTAAACATTCCACGCTGCAAAACATGTTTTAACAGCTCAGTATTGCCGTTATCTAAACCTAAATAAACGTGAATTAGCATGGCAAGATATTGGTTAGGATCGGCAATCATCATGCTAGCTAACGACTGAATATGATGCTTTTGAAATAACATGGGTGTTTTTGAGCCGTCTTTTTGTGTAATTTGAAGTGCAATAGGCTGTTGCTCAAGATTACTGTGCACTCGGCGCATCAAAGCGGGTAGATCCGAAACTTGTTGTTTAAGTGCTTGCTGATTGATAATTCCTTGAACTCTTTCAAAGTATTGATCGGTTTGGTGAGGTAGTTTAACGGTCTGATTGAGCCCTTCAGCACTGGCGATAATTACTTTGTCAAGATGCGCTGGCATCGCTTTTATGGCACTGAGTGCCAGATGGCTGCCGTAAGAGATCCCCCAAAGTGATACTTTGTCAGCTTTTAGGTGTTTTCGTAAGTCGTTTATGTCTAGCGCGTTTTGCTCGGTATTATAACCATATATATCAATATGTTGAGACTTCCATTGAGTAAAGCATTGTAATGCGGCTTTGCGGTAACGGTCTGCAATTTGCGCTTCAGTGGTAACAGAGTTAAGCGCAATGAGTTCACCAGACACGCAAGGAGCAGCTTGCTCTGATTGCCCCGTGCCTCTTTGGTCTAGCGCAATAACATCACCAAACTCTCTTAGCGCTTGAAATAACGGAAATCTTCGCCACTTGGCAGTCGCGATCCCTGAACCGCCTGGGCCACCAGATAAATATACGATAGGGGAACCTTTATTGCTGCCGGTTGCAGGAAAGCGCACATAGTTAATTCTAATTTTGTTGCTGTTGGGGTTATTCCTGTTTTCAGGCACCCAGAGGTGCCCAGCTATGGCATCCGTTGTTTCTCCGCTGTTGGCTTGAAACTCGATTTGTTGCTCATTGCTGTACAGCACTTGCTTATCGCTACCTTTCTCTGCGCTTACGCATAAGCAAGTGAATAAGCTTAACGCGGCTATTAATGTGTGTGTTGATCGCATAGTATTACTCCTTAATAGTTTGTTTTTATTGAATACCATGGCAACTTTATGGGGTAGTGAACTTCTATGAGAGGCCGATATTTATTGGCTTGTAGGCTCAGCGGTAGTAAAAAGCCGACGAACGGTAAAAGGAAAAGCGGTAGAGTGTGAATATTAATCTTGTACTTTATTTAGTGATGGCTGTGTGTTGCTCGGGCGCTCTAGGTAAGGCTTATGCCAGTCAACCTTTGTTGCCATTTTCTTATGAGCAAGCCGTGACGGTTTGCCCATGGTCAGTCTCGGCAAAAGAAATTCCACAGTTTACTGAGCCGCAATGTCACCGAGCTAAGTTATCTGAGGTTGATCCGCAAAATCAGGCTGTTTGGGTGTTAATCGAATTTGAGCGAGCGAAATTAGCCTCAATACCAAGGCCCGTAGGGTTGTATTTATTCGCTAAATCATCAAGCGAAGTCTTTTTAAATGGTAGTAAGGTGGGGAGCAGCGGCTTTCCTGCCGTAGATAAAACTGAGCAAATAGGCAAAATGGACAGCGTATTTTATTTGCCAGACTCACTTATAAAGAAAAGCAATCAACTGGTGTTTAGTCTGTCTGCGCAGCATAGCCTTATTTCATTAGGATACCCAATTCATTTTATTGGGCTAGGGCAATTTGGCGATCCTAAGCAGTATATTCAATCATTTAGTGGTTTGGGCCTGATTCTGGTTGGTGCCTTTTTGTTGGGCGCATTGTACTTTATAAGTCTGAGCTTTGGTCGTTATGGCAATACAAGCGTTCAGATATTTGCCGCACTGTGCCTGCTCGCGGCAATGCAGCTCAGTGCTGAAATATCGCGAGGGTTAGTTGACTATGGCTATGTGTGGCATGATATTCGACTGTTGACCGTGACGGGCTTATCGTTTTTATTTGGCACTTTGTTGCTTGTATATAGCTCCATAAAAGTTGCAGAAAAGCACGCGCTTCACTGGATTTATATCGGTACACTAATCACGCTTATTGTTATTATTTTTGCGCCAGGCTTTGACTCTAAAACCACGGCCGGAGTGTTTGTGCCATTACTCGTTAGCCTAGTCCAGCTAGGCTATTGTTGGCGACGCGCGAAAAACAATAATTTGGCGGCTTGGTTTGTGGTGCAGTTGTTGGTGGCTGCAACCGTGCTATTTGTTGCATCAAGCTTCCACGAAATTACTCACTTTGTGATCATTGCCGTCTTGCTAGTCTACCTTTTCATTCGTCAAGCTAAAGAGTATCGTGCTCAGCAAGTACAGTTGAGTAGTGATCAAGCTCATATCGCCAAGCTTGAGTTTAAACTCGCGCAGAACAAACAACTTCAGTCTCCTTCTAAGCTGGAAGTCAGTATTGCAGGTAAAACTGACTATGTTGTGCTCACGGATATTGCGTTTTGCAAAGCCGCAGGGGACTACGTTGAGCTGCATATGAAAGACACCACGCAGAAGCTGTTTACAGGCTCATTAAAACAACTCGAACTTACTTTGCCCTCTATTTTTGTAAAAACACATCGTTCTTATTTAACTAATCTAAATGAAGTGGTGTCATTAGAAAGTGATAATAATCAAAGCAACTTGAAATTAACCAATGGAGCAAGTGTTCCCGTCAGTCGTCGGCTTGTCTCGTCGGTTAGAGCGACGCTTAAAGCGTCTACTAAACCTTAAACGCTGCAGGTCTTTTAAATTGGGTTTTGCAGAGCTGAAATTAAATACATCGCTCCGTTTGGCTCTATATGGCCGTCGCAGTTGCCGCTTTCTATTTGAGTGGTGCTCAATGCGGCTTGACCATCGGTTGGTAAATAAAGTGCCTTTGATACACGCCAGCAGCTCTTTGATTGGATAGTTTGCTGTTCGACGATAAGAATATGTGCACCGCCTATCACGTAAGCGTTGGGAATGTTGGTTTGGGCTAGATAGGCGACTTTACAGGCTTTATCGTTATTGAAACCGTTTGCTATTATCTCTTTTGAAGCGGGGGTTGAAACGGTAATAACACATTTTTCACCAATGGATACAGCGTATTGTCCCAGTTGCCACTCTGCTGCTACTTCGCCTTGTGCAGCCGCTAAATTACTTATGCTGATCGTTGCTATAAGTGCCAAATATTTCATGAAAGCCTCCTTGCATATCCCTATTCATCATTGTGTGGTCACTTTACATTAGTATCTCATCCTGCAGCTGAGGTACTGCTCGACCAAAAGGGCTAAATATTTTATTATCGTGGCAGTATAAATCTTATGCAAGGAGCATAGTCTGTTATGACCAAGGAAAAATCGTTATCACTCTCTACAAAGCTGAAGTTTTTGTTTGCTGCAATTGGTAAGCATTTGGGTTTTATCTCCGTTGGCATTCCGTTTTATATTGTTGGTGGATTCATTATTTACATTGGGGTAACTGAGCAATACGGTGCAGGTATTGGGGCTGTTATTTTTGGCGCTATATTTATCTTGATACCTCTTGGAATGTACGCTTTTTCCCTGCCATCAAGTATTCGCTACTACTACGAAAAAGAATTGACGAAAGAGTTTGGTAAACACCTTTTCGGCACCATTACTAACAAAAGAATTGAATCTAATACGTATGTTCACCGGGACGAGTATGACCGAGAAGTGGAGCATCAGGAGACTTTCTATTTCGTTGAGTACAGCTATCAATTTCAGGGCAGTCGTGAAGGTGAGTTTATTCTGGATAACAAAGATTTTTATGACAAGTTGCAGGTTGGAGATGATTTACCTATCCAAGTATTGACGGTAAAACCAAGCGTAGCAGAGCCCAGACTTATCAAATTGGGAAAGCGCTACGGGCTTAAACCCACTGAAAGTTACTAGGCTAAATATGCAATTGGTTGAGGCTTACGCTTCAACCAATTGGCGCTGAAAATACCCTTTTAGAAAATCGAGCAGTAGTCGCACTTTTTTAGAGTTAGCATTGCCTTCTGGGAAAACGCCATAAACATGTATGTCTGGCAGTGTGTAATCTTCTAATACGGGAACCAAGGTACCGGCCTGTATTTTTGGTAACGCATCGTAAGTCGGAATTCGTCCAAGACCGTGACCTCCCTCAACAAAAGCAGTGCGTGCGGCGGCATTGTTGGTGCTTATATCGCCTTTCATCGTGATGCTATAAGCTCGAGCCCCTTTACTCAATGTGAGTGCCCCCGATGTCAGCTTGTAAATCACCCATTGATGTTGGTAGAGATCGGTAGGGTGTTTGGGGACACCATACTTTTGCAAATAGTCTGGCGATGCGCATAGACAGGTTTTTAGCACTGAAAGTTTACTGGCTTGCAAACCTGAATCGGGAAGTGGGGCGCCTCGAATGGCCAGATCAATCCCTTCTTTGATGATATTGACGACTTCATCTGTAAGCATGATATCGAGCTGAATTTTTGGATACATAGCTCTAAATTCATTGAGTGCAGGCACTATGGTTTGCAGGCCAACATTCACAGGGCAGGTAAGCTTTATTAGACCGATTGGTTCTTTCTTTAAATTCTCAATTTGCTGGTTTGCAGCAAAGGCTTGCTCTGCAATCACACGGCAGCGCTGATAATATTCGCGGCCTGCCTCTGTAAGTGAAATGGTGCGGGTCGAGCGATTGAGCAATTTTATGCCTAACTGTGACTCCAGTTTTTTGACATGATAACTCACCACTGCACGAGACAAGTTTAAATGCCTGGCGGCGCCGCTTAAGGTGCCTTGCTCAATAACTTGGGCAAAAACGACCATGCTTTTGAGTTGCTCAAACGAAATGTCCACACATTACTCCACTGGCTGAGATAAATTGATTGTATCAATTTTTTGAACAAAGAGTTAGCTTTTGTCTGCATTGTTTAACTTGTCTTAAGCTCATACTTTTATATTTATCCGCAGGTTAAATAGCCTGAAGTTTTAAGAAAGAATGAGAGGTAACTTTGATGACAGCAAAGAAAATTTTAATGGTGCTAACGTCACATGCAGAACTTGGCAACACAGGTGAGAAGACAGGGTTTTGGATTGAAGAGTTTGCCGCACCTTACTATGCCTTTGTGGATGCAGGGGTAGAAGTAACGCTTGCTTCACCAAAAGGTGGTCAGCCGCCAATTGACCCAAAAAGTGAACAGCCTGATTTCCAAACCGACAGTACTAAACGCTATTTTGATGATCAAAAAACGCGGGAACTGGTGGCAAATACGCTACCACTAACTGAGGTGAGCGCGGCAGATTTTGACGCTGTGTTTTATCCTGGCGGTCACGGACCATTATGGGATTTAGCAACAGATACCAATTCAATCCAATTGATAAGCGCCTTTTTAGCAGCAGATAAACCAGTTGGTACGGTATGCCATGCAACCGCTGTGCTGATGGATGTAAAAACCACGTCGGGTGAGTATCTGGTAAAAGGCAAAGTGGTGTCTGGCTTTACGAATAGTGAAGAGGCGGCAGTTGGGCTGACTGATGTTGTGCCATTTTTATTAGAAGATGAGCTGGTTAAACGAGGTGCTGATTTCCAGAAAGTCGATGATTGGAATGTGTTTGCTGTTAGAGATGGCTTAATTTTTACAGGGCAGAATCCAGCAAGCTCTGAACTTGTCGCTGAGAAAATGCTGACGTACCTAAACCAGCTGTAACCTGCTTATTAAAAGGAATAAATCATGAGTAACGCAATAAACCAAGCTCAAAACGCACAAACGAATCGTCGCATTACCTTGGCGTCACGCCCACATGGTGCACCAACGCAAGAAAATTTCAATTATGAAGAAGCACAGATCCCAACGCCAAAAGAGGGCGAGGTGCTCCTTCGTACCGTCTTTTTGTCGTTAGATCCATACATGCGTGGCCGTATGAGCGATGCAAAATCTTATGCTGAGCCGGTTGCTATTGGTGAAGCGATGGTGGGTGGCACAGTATGCCGAGTTGAAGCGTCAAATAACCCTAAATTTACCAAAGGTGACTGGGTACTCGCGATGAGCGGCTGGCAAGATTATAGCGTCTCGGATGGTACAGGCTTACTTAAGTTAGACAACAATTTACCCAACCCATCATATAGCTTGGGCGTGTTAGGGATGCCAGGCCTTACCGCTTACATGGGACTGATGGATATCGGCCAGCCAAAAGCTGGAGAAACGGTAGTCGTTGCCGCAGCAACCGGTGCTGTAGGTAGCCTTGTTGGACAAATAGCAAAACTACAAGGCTGTAGAGTAATAGGCATTGCTGGTGGCGCCGAAAAATGCAGTTACGCTACCGAGACACTTGGCTTTGATGCCTGTCTTGATCACCGCAAGGATGATCTCGCTGAGCAGTTAGCGCAGGCATGCCCATCGGGAATTGACGTCTATTTTGAAAATGTGGGTGGCAAGGTGTTCGATGCAGTTATGCCATTGCTTAACTCAAGTGCTCGGGTTCCACTTTGTGGGTTGATCTCTCAATATAATGCCACTGAGTTGCCATCGGGGCCTGATCGTATGTCGATGCTGATGGCGACACTGCTGATTAAGCGAGTGAAAATGCAAGGCTTTATTGTATTCGACGATTATGGACATAGATACAACGAGTTCAGTGAAGCGATGCTGCCATGGTTAAACGCGGGCAAGATTAAGTACAAAGAGCACTTAGTCGAGGGGATGGATAACACAGTGGAGGCATTTATTGGCTTATTGGAAGGTAAAAACTTCGGCAAACTTGTCGTGCGCTTAGGTCCAGACGAACTCGTATAATTAGATTTATCAGGAAAAATTAGATGTTAACTGTTCACCACTTAAACGAATCACGCTCGACAAGAGTACTTTGGCTTTTACATGAACTCGATATGCCTTATGACCTTGTTAAGCATCAGCGCAATCCTGAAACGCGCCTTGCGCCCGAAAGCCTAAAACAGGTGCATCCGCTTGGAAAAGCCCCCGTGTTGGTCGATGACAGCCTAGTTTTATGTGAGTCTGGAGCCATCATGGAATATCTGCTAGATAAGGCAGAAGACAGTAGATTGCGACCAAGTGCGGGGACTCCTGGGTACTATCAATATCAAGAATGGTTGCACTTTGCTGAGGGGTCATTGGCACTGCCGGTGATCGCGTCTTTGATGATGAAGATGGAGCAGCGTGCAGGCGATAAACCAATGGATGGTTACATTGCTAAAGAAGTCAATGTCGACTTTTCTTATATAGATACCACACTCGCCAAGCAAAGCTATTTCGCAGGCAACGACTTTACCGCCGCCGATATTATGATGACAGTGATGCTAGAAATCGCAGACAAAGTCGGTTTGCTCACAGCGCATGGCAATATCAAGGCTTATCTTGAAAAAGTGCAAGCTCGCGCCGCATATCAAGCTGCACGCAGCTACGGTTAGGCTGTTTAAAAGCCAGAGGTTTGCTCTGGCTTTTGCGAAAGTAACTTTCGCACGCCGACTTCCTCTACTAAAGTTCACTCCGTCAACATGCCTGCTTTTACATTTTTTGGCTCGGCTTTTCGGCCGTTTAATAAAATACCAATCACCGTATTTCTAACCAAATAACGGTAGCTAATAATGCCTATCGTCACCGTCAGAGATAGAGCAATAATAAACTTGATGAAGACAGGTACTTCAAGGTTCGTAAGAGGAAGTTGAATATACACAAGGAGCGGAATATGGATGAGATAAATCCAATAGGATGCGTCTGAAATATAGCGACTTTGTTTGTTAAATTGATTTAACCATTTGAACCCGGCTAAATAAGCGACAGCAGTCCAACTGAGAATGGCGATGGTTTGAACTACAACGCTGATCAAATTGATTTTTTCAGGCGTTGCGTCGCCTGTTTTGATCGCGATGATGACTTTTTCAAGCGACGGTGATGGCGGCAAAAAGTAAAAGTATGCAACCAATGAAGTGCAGGCAGTAATTAATAACCAATTGAATTGTTTTGAGTAGCGAGTTACCACTTCATGATGATGAAATAGTCCTGCTCCCAACAAAAATAAAGAGCCATAAAACCCGTAAACCCACCAATGAGGTTGCAGTTTATCAGGAGCTGGAAATGGCACCATCAAATTGGACATAGATGCCGTGATGATAACCGGCAATATAACGCATAAAAAGACTGGTTTAACAACGATAGCGAGAGTGTGTTGATAAAACTTTGGAAACTTGTGTAACAGCCAAAATAACACACAGAACTGGCTTAAATACCATAAGAACCATAAATGCATGCTTGTCACCTGTGGCTCTTTTATCTGCTGCATAACACCAAATAACGGTGGTGGAGTGCTGGCAACGCTGCTGCCCCAATGCATCGCATGTAATAACACCAGTAAGGTGAGCGGTAGGAAAATAATAAAGGGAATGAGTAGTCGTTTTAACCTGTTATGAATATAAGCTTTACCACCACGCTTTTGAATAAGCAGGGCGGCACAAAAGCCGGCGATGATAAAAAATAGTGGCATCCTGAATAGGTGCGTCCACATGGCGAGGTAATTAAAAAAGACATTTTTGTCTGGATCGACACTGATCCAAAGGTTATGAAAATATGGGCCGTAAGCTAAGGCCGCATGAAAAACAACGCCAAGCAATAGTGCCAAGCCTCGCATATTATCAATATAATGAAACCGCGCGTTATTGTGCATTCTGTTATCCCTACATTGGATGCTTTATCAGGTGGTTATACTATATTTTCTGCCTACTAAAATATTGAAGAAAAGCGACTCTTCAGGCTGAATCGTTGTTACGAGAACATTTAATAACAAATAAAGTGGCTGACCGACTTTATTTTTATCCTGACTTGGACTCAAAATAGAGACTTTATCTTGCTGGAAACGGAGCCAGAATGAAAGCAAAATTGATATTTGCAAGCGCAGCATTAGCATTAGGGTTAGTGGGGTGTAATAGCGACAGTAGTGGTCCTGATGATGGTCAATGTGGTGGTGTTGGTAACTCAAGGTTTGATATAACCGGCTTTAACCTCGGTGAGTTTAGCGCTGATCAGGTAGATGAGTGGGTTAACACTGAATATGATGGCGTTGAACCTATTTCGTATCAAACGCTCGTATTTCAGTTTAAAGCTGACACGCAGTCTGTAGCGCAGTTAAGCGCAGTTAAGCGCACCGAGTTTTAAGTTTTCTTTAATTAGCACCGCTTATGCCTGCTCACCTGTTCCCCCGTATACCAATGAAAAAATCACGGATATAAATATTACCTCTAGCGCTGCGTTTAGTGACGAGTTACCTGCAGGTTCAAGCTTAAATGAGGTGTTCGACATCGTGTATATCGGTTCCGATTACTCTAATCAGGTTGATTATCGTAGGCTGGATAATGGTGAAAAAGACTACTTTTCAATATCCGAATTTTTAGATATGGAAGATAAAAAAACGAGCGAATTTATCCAGTTTGCACTGAACAGTGAACCTACTTACAAACAGAACCATGTATTTTATATTGAAATTTCGCTGGATACCGGTGAGCAATTCTCGCTTGAATCTCAGGAGCTTAGTTTTGCCGAGTAGGTGAAATGAGAAAAGCGCTCAATATGAGCTTGAGCGCTTTTAACGTACTAGATAACCTGAGCTGCGGATAATTAATGCCTTTCTAGCAGCCAGTTTTAGCGCTAACTGCGTTGAATTCACTTCCAATAGCCAGCTATTGGTGCGTAAATTCGCCTTGCTTTCCCTAAAACTCTCTGGCTAGACAAGGAAAAAACTAAGTTGTGCTTTAGAAACAATGAGTTGGAACATTCTTTATCCAAACCTCAGGTTAGATAGTAAAATTTAAAGCTATTTGAGTCTGTCCATGAGGTAAACAAACTCAAGGCTATTTACCATCGCTCGCTGTTCATTGTTTGCAGCGCCTGCATGGCCACCTTCGGTATTCTCAAAATACAGAACTTCAAATCCCATATCTTTCATTTTAGCAACCATTTTACGTGCATGGCCTGGGTGAACGCGGTCATCTCGGGTTGAGGTTGTGAAAAATACTTTCGGATATTGTTTGTCTTTACTTAGGTTATGGTAAGGCGAGTACGTTTTAATGTATTCCCACTCTTCAGGAACATCTGGATTACCATATTCGCCCATCCAACTTGCGCCAGCGAGTAGCTTATTAAAACGCTTCATATCGAGTAATGGCACTTGGCAAATAACGGCGTTGTAAAGTTCAGGCCTGCGAGTGAAAGCGGCGCCCACTAGCAATCCGCCGTTACTACCACCTTTAATACCTAAATGTTGAGGCTTGGTTACTTTATCTGCTATCAGCTGCTCTGCTACGGCTTCAAAGTCTTCATACGCCTTGTGGCGATTTTCTTTTAGTGCTGCTTGGTGCCAGCTTGGTCCATACTCACCGCCGCCACGAATATTCGCAAGCACATAAACACCGCCTTGTTCTAACCAGTTTTTACCAGTTGATGCCGAGTAGTACGGCTGCATAGAAACTTCAAAGCCACCATAGGCATATAATAAAGTAGGATTGCTACCATCTAACTTGATATCTTTCTTATGAACAATAAAGTAAGGCACTTTTGTACCGTCTTTTGATGTCGCAAATTTTTGCTGGGTAACAAACTTATCTGCGTCGAAATGTGATTTATTACCTTTGAGTTTTGTTGTTCTAAGTGATTTACCATCGACTAAGTAAAGACTGGTCGGTGATAAAAAGTCCGTGTAGGTGACAAAAAAGTCGTCTCTATTGGGATCAGTATCAAAAACGGATAATGAACCGGTATCAGGAAAGTTCACTGGGTCTATTTTCCACTGCCCATTAGCTTTAGGCATATAGCGGAAAACCTTATTCTTTACATCATCTAACACGGTAACTAGTATAGCTGATTTGGTAAAACTCAAATTTTCTATTGAACGATTTGCTGTTGGCTTGATTAAGCTTGTAAACTGGATATTTTTAGAATCCAAATCGTTAATGTTGGCATATATTACTTCTGCTTGTGAAAAGTGCTTCCAAGCAGATTTTAGCTGGATAAAGAGCATGCCATTGTTTAATCCGAGGAGGCTTGCGTCGCTAGGCACTGGAATTTTTATCTGCTTATCACCTTCGAGTTTATAGACATCGCGAGTATAAAAGCTTGTAGAATCGTATAGAAAGTGATTTGTGTTGCCTTGATCGTATACCGTAAAGCCTCCGGCACTGATAGAACTTTTATTTGCCTGATAGACCGTTTTAGCGTCGTCCAGCAGCGTACCGCGTTGCCACACTTTAACCGTTCCAGCATAACCTGAGTCAGTTAATGAGCCTTCTCCAAAATCTGTTGCAACAAATATTGAATTCTCGTTGAACCAAGATACTGAGGTTTTTGCTTCAGGTAAATAAAACCCATTTTTTACAAAAGATTTGCTTGGAATGTCGAACTCTCTCACTACTTTTGCATCAGCACCACCGCGGGATAAGTACACCAAACAGCGTTCATACTTTGGATAGTGACAGTTCATTCCGCCATAAACCCAGTTTTCGTCTTCAGCTTTTGCTAGCGCATCTAAGTCGAGAATGGTTTCCCACTTAGGATCCGCTTTTTTATACTCTTCAAGAGTTGTTCTGCGGTATATGCCTCTTACATGCTCCGCATCTCTCCAGAAATTATAGTAATAACCTGCACGTTCAGTTGCGTACGGAATACGAGACCGATCATTGATAATATCTAATGTATTTTGAAAGATATGATTATATTAGCTGTGGCTTTTGAGTTGTTTTAGTGAGCTATCGTTTTGTGCCGTTACCCACTCTAGCGCTTGTTTGCCTTCAATCTCTTCAAGCCATAGGTATGGATCTTTTTCTAATGCTATCGATTTACCAGCAAAGGTGGTGAGCATACATAGTGTCGCAATATTTGTAATTTTTTTTCTCAAAACTTAGTCCCTATTTTATAGTTATTTATTACGTTTTATCATCAAGTCGTCAAAATAGGAATGTGTGCTGATTAAAAAAACGTGATCTGCTTACATCGATTCACACTTAATCTGCTTGCGATGGAGAGAGTTGTGCTTCAATGGCGTGGATCAGCAACATCGCTTTATGCCACTGCTGTGAAAGTTGCCACATCTCCGCCAGAGTATTGATATTGCTTACCATCTTATCTATCGCCAGTGATGCGTGAGTACCTGCTAGAATTAAGTCGTCTTTCACATCGTCATGTAAACGTTGCAATGTCTCTTGCGCCTGCAACAGCTCTGCAGGTGTTACGCTTTGCCCATGTAAGCTGGTTTTCATGAAGTGGCTAAGCTGGGCTTGGTATTCATTCAATTGTGCATGCAAGTCATGATGCTCTGCGAGTTGCTTATATGGAGCGTGTTCCGTTAATTGTTCTACACAGTGGCTACAAGTAAACAAATACTGCTCAATACGCATGAGTTTAGCAAGTAGTGAGGTGGTCTGTGATGATAATGCTGATTGCTCTACTGACACAATAAAAAGGCTAATTTGCTGACACAGAGATTGAACTGCATGAAGTGCCTGTTCAACCGCGAGCTTATCGGTCGGGAGTAGGCATTTATCAAATTGGGTCAACACCTTATCTGCAACGAGTTTGGACTCAAGCAATAACGCATTGATTGCAAGCTCTGGCGTTTGGGCGATGGTATTATCTAAAAAGCGTGGCCTCGAAGCCGTCTCCTCGGCATTGCAAAAGCGTTTCATTAAAAAGCCCGCGAGCCTGTCATTGAGTGGAAAGATGAGTAGCACGCCCAAAATATTAAACAAAGTATGAAAAAGTGCCAATGACAACGCAGGATCAGCAGTGACGCCGAAAAGCGCGGTAAAATGGTTGATGAGATAAAACAGCACAGGTAACACCGCGAAAGCGACCATCGCGGTGAATACATTAAATATGACCTGAGCCGCCGCGACGCGTTTAGCATTAGCTGTTGCGCCAATGGATGCCAGAATAGATGTTGACGTGGTGCCGACGTTTGCACCGATGACCATCGCGCCTGCGGCATATAACCCAATCATGCCACTAGCAGCGGCGGTAATGGTCAAGGCGATGGAAGCACTGGAGGATTGAGTAAGGGTTGTCATCACCATACCTACCAGCAAAAAGGTCAACATGCCGTTTATTCCCTCTGCGGTAAATTGGCTTAAATCAAACGCAGCGACAATATGCTCAAATGCGCCTTTGAGAATATCAATACCGATAAAAAATAGCCCAAAACCAACCAAGGCCATGCCTGCCGATGCCAGTCGCGAGCGAGGAAGTAGCAACTTCATTAAGGCACCAATGCCTATCAAGGGGAGTGCGATAGCTTGGATATTAAATTTAAATCCAACCGCGGCTACCAACCAGCCAGTGATGGTGGTGCCAACATTGGCGCCATAGACAATACCAAGCGCCTGATGCATGGTAATAAGACCTGCATTTACAAAGCCCAAAGAGGCCACGGTAACCGCGCTGGACGACTGCACTAAGGCTGTCATGCAAAAGCCAGCAGCAATACCGCGCTGAGGGGTTTTGGTCCACACTCCAAGCACTCGGCGCAGTGACGAACCGGCCGCTAGTTTCAGGCCGTCTGTCATCATGCTTATCGCAACTAAAAATATCCCCAAACCGCCGAGTAGCGTTCCTGCAAGTTGAAGTGTTTCCATATTCCTTCCACGTATTACATTTTTACTCTGTTTGCTTGTTGCACAATATCACTTTTGTTGTGCTTTGTTTTGTTTAACGTCAACTTTTACATGAGTTGTATTAGCAGCTCTAAACAAAATTTAATAGTTAGGATTTTGAACTCAACCCCTGCAGAAATTGCATAGGCGTTATGCCGTTCCACGACTTAAACGCACGGATAAAGCTACGCTCATCTGAAAACTGTAGCGTGTGCGCCACCTCATACAAACTACTGCCTTGAGTCAGTCGCAGTTTGGCCTGCTTGTTCTGTACGTTATTTTTGAGTTGTCTAAAACTGGTTTGATACTCAGCGAGCCTTCGTCTTAATGTTGCCGGACTGATATTGAGCTTGTCAGCCATTTGTTCTTGGCACAGTGTTCCCGCGTTAAGCTCACTATAGACTTTATCGAGCAAGTTAGCATGGTCGTTGATCGACTGCTGGTGATGGAGTGTACGTGCGAGCGAATGATAAATGGTATTGAGCGTTAAGTGCTCTAGCTTCGCCAAATCCAATGATTGATTCGTTTCTTGGTATTGATAGGTGAGTAAGTAGCGATTGCTTACGGGTTTAATGGGAATGTGGGTGATAACCGAATTTAGCAGCGAGCTTGAGTCACTTTTGGTCTGCACTTGTGTGAGTTGAACTTGGGTGGTTTCGGCGCACACATATTTTACGAGGCCATGGATCAATATCAGCATGCTATCTAACATACAGCGAGAAAATTGTGCGTCAGCGGCTGTGGCGTAGTCAAAGGCTGCATCATCAATTATGTAACTCACTTGAGAGTGTGACACCTCGCAGAAATTGTAGGTCCCCGCGTGGATAAAGTTATAGCCACGGGCAAGCTCCTGTAAGAGCTGAGTAATGGTGCGGCAATGGCGCAGGCTATTGAATACAAATTCGTTGGTGCCAGGCAGAAGCTTTTTGCGGTTGAGGTTTAGACTTTCGTCATTGAGCTCGACAGCACAGTGTTCCATCACGCGCATAAACTCAATGGCATCTAGGGCGTCAATGGCTTTATTGATAGCCAAATACTGCGCGACCGCAGCAAATTCCAGTTTTGCTGCGGTGAGTGTGTGCTGCATCAATTGCACGTAGCAAGGTGCAATAGCGGTGTTTGACATAAATACGTAAGCTCATCCTGTCACTCTCAACAATTCAGTTAATCAACATCAACTCAAGATAGCAATAGTTTTGCGTTGCAACTTTAGTGCAGTATTTTGTCACCACCCGCCGAGGGGGCTGCTAGGGAGCACTTAACCAATTTTTGATTTGGTTGATTGCACTGGGTTCCCAGCCAAGCTCTAGATGGTTGGTGGTCACAACCGCTGAGCCCGCCAAGTTACTTATTCCTGTGCTGTCGATGCAGCTACTGATAAATACAACGCCATCGGAAGGGCCGGTATGTTCATTGTGAATAAATGCCATATCGGCCTGATCGCCACAAAGATTATAAACTTGAACGCTGCTGTCGGTGCCAGCGCTACGAACTTGGTCTACCAGTGAGTTGACCGTAAACGCTGCGATACCTCGGCCTTTGCTCACAAACCCTAAGCCACCGTAGTAAGTGGTGTACCAATCTTGCTCTGTGGTGGGGAGTGCATATTTATCATCTAGTGCTTTTAGCATCTGCGCGGAGCCGGGAAAGTAAGGCGAGTCGTAAACCCACTCGGAACTCGAATACCATAGGCCAAAACATAATATTTGATCATGCGCAGTAGGCCCATTTATGCTACCGCCACATTGCGAATAAGCACCATAGGTATGATTAACGCCGTGACGAAATGACCAATCAATGCCGTTGTTGGGGGCACCGAGCATCACCAGTTTGCGTACGTCACTGTTGAATTTAGTGCTCCAAGCATTGGTCAAAGAAGAAATATACATGCGGGCATTAAATGCGCTTTTTGACCAAGTGACTAAATCGACTTGCGTTGCCCCCGTCTTATTTTTAACCTGAGCGATGGCATTGGCTATCTGCTCCGCCCAGATAAAGCCATCGCCATTTTTATGCGCCAGATTTAAGGCAAAGACTTTGTAATCATCATTGGCAAGCGCTTGCATTAAGCCTTGCGAAGGGCAGTTTTGTCGACCACAGCCGTAACTACCGGCCTCGTTTGGATTTGCCCAAGCCAAATCAGCATCTTGATTGGCACCGTGGATCAGCAACACCGGTGTTTGGCGGCTGTTACTATCCCAACCCGGCGCATGATAAAGCAGAAACTGCGCAGAGCTTGGTTGGCTAGATGCAAAGAAAGTAGCACGCTGACCTGATTGATCGCCACGGCCGTCGGCAGGAAAGCTTTCATTGCCGATATGCCCTGAGCTATCTCGCCACCTTTCAACCTTCTGCCAGCCATTGTTAATACCTGTGGTATAGGTGGCTTCAAGTGTCGCTGAAGCGTGCGCTACACCACTAGCTGCAAGTGAGATAAAAACGAGCAATCCATAAGTGTGAGTACGCAACGCTGTTTTTGTGTTTTTCATATTTTTATCCTAGGTCAAGTCATGTTTTAACTGATTGGCGATATTACTGCGCGCGAGCTTGCAGACGTCGAGCACGGCAAAGGAGAAAAACGCATGTATGGTATTTTCAAAGCAGGTTAGGGTATTAAGCACACCCGCTTGCTTTAGTTTTTTGGCGAGCAGTATTCCTTCGTCGTAAAGTGGGTCGCAGCCGGCAAGCAGCACACTAGTGGCAGGAAGGTGCGTCATGTCTTCAATAAATAATGGCGAGACATTGACGTCCGCCGCGCTTTGCTCGGGTGCGAGATACCAGTCGCAGGTGTCTTTAATTGCCTCTCTGGTTAGCAACAAGTTTCCATCGCCATACTGCATGCGTGACGGGTAGGTTTCATGGGGAGAAAAAGAGTCAACCACAGGGTAAACTAGGTATAAGTTACTTAGGGTGTTTGGCTGTTGTTGATGTAAGTTATGCGCTGCAACAAGCGCTAAGTTACCACCTGCACTGTCGCCCATCAGTGAAATCTTAGTGGGGTCTAGCTCCAACTGCTGGTGGTTTTCTTGCAGCCAATCTACTACGGCGAGCACTTGCTGCAGGGCGCATGGAAACTTATGCTCAGGCGCGAGGCTGTATTCGACACTGAAAAAAACGACACCGGATTGCTGGCATAAGTCTTTTACCAGACCGTCATAGCAGTCGACATCTCCTAAAGACCAGCCGCCGCCGTGGACAAACACCACCGCGGGACTGGGGCTTGCCAAAGGCTGCCCTGGGCGGTAACAGCGAACGCTCACGTGAATACCATTGTGTTCAATGTGTAGGTCTTGGCTACTTACTTGTGCTTCAATCTCTCCCGCGAGTCCTAAAAACATCGCTCTTGCGCCTTGTCGAGAGGTCTCAATGGAGATTTCTATGTCATGAATGTCGCCAGCTTGAGCCGCGAGGTCGTCTAACAGTGCTTGTGTTTGTTTGTCTAATTTCATAATTAAAACTTATATTTAAGGTTGATACCGTACGTTCTAGGCGCGCCGTAATAACCAAGTTGAACCCCAGGTGCTGCGCTAAGATCGAAGCCGTGTTGACGATAGCGTTTATCGCCTAAGTTTTTACCGTATAAACTGGCTTCCCAAGTATCGTCCGCGGAGCGGTAGTGTAGTGACATATCAAAGAGGGTGTAGCCTGACTGTGCGAGTACCTCAGAACTGCTCACGGTGAGATAGGTTTTACTGCGATAGGCGGCACTACCACGTAGCGAAAATTCGCCTTGCGTAAAAGCGCTAAAGAAGTATTCAAAGCCTGCACGGCCATTCCATTTGGGTGAATTAACCAGCTCTCTTTCATCGCTGACCTCTTTACCAAAGTCGCCGATAAGCTCATCGTAGCCGCCCCCTAAATAGCCCAGATTGAGGTTCAGAGTGAGGTTATCGGAAGCCACGGCTTCGAGCTCCATTTCTGCGCCGTAAATAGTGGCTTTACCTGCATTTTCAAACAGTGATAAAAACGCGCCGGTGTCGGGGTCGATAGAAAAGCGGCTGAGCTGAAAGTTTTTGTAGTCATTGAAAAAAGCCGCGGTATTTAAGCGAATATTCTGATTATTCAATAAAGACTTAGAGCCAATTTCATAGCTCCACAAGGTTTCTGGTTCAAAAGGTTGTGCAAATGAGGTGATCCGGCCGTTAAAACCGCCACTTTTAAACCCTTTTCCGGCGCTCAGGTAAACCATGCTGTCGTCAGATATGGTGTAATCGAACACCACTTTTGGGGTAAACTCTTTCCACTCCTTGGATGCGCTGTAGCCTGTAGGGCTATAGCCAATGCCTGTGCCGAATACCGCTTCCATTTCCTCAGCCGTTGTTACACCGGTGCCAAAAAACTCCTCGCCTTTGGACGTGACTTCTTTTTTCTCTATGGTGTAGCGTGCGCCAAGCGTGACGTCGAGCTTTTCAGTCAAAGACCAAGAGAGGTTAGCGTAGAGGGCTGAGCTGGTATTTTCTTGATCGCGTTCTCCTGCGTTAATCACAGGCCAAGGCAGGTAAACATCTGGTGCTACCATAACGAAAAAGTCCGGAGCGACGGAGCCGCCAAAACTCAGATCGTCCTCATTAAAGTAATAGAGCCCAGATACCAAGGAGAACTGGTCGTCTTTGTATAACCATTGAAATTCTTGGCTTATCTGCTGTTGATCTTCGAAATTAAAAATACCAAATGATGCATCGGGGGTGGCATCTAAGTCTAAGTGCGTGCGGTATTCCATTTCGCGTCGAGCAGTGATGGATTTAAATACCGAGTGGCCCGTGAGATATTCAAGCGTTAAGCTCGCTCCCAAGGTATCGAGCTCTTCTAAATCGTTGTAGTTAACGTCAACGAGAAAAGGGTCTTCCTCGGGCGCATAGTAGCCTTCTTTTACCACCGAATAGATAGGCGTTTCTCTATGTGGGGTGCGTGAGCTTGAGGGGGATGCGTTCGAGCCGTCGACGACTAAATAGGCCGAAAAATTCTCACTTGGTTGATAAAGTAAACTGCCGCGCCACGCTAAGGTGTCTTTGTCGTGGTCGTCACTATTGTTATAGCGATTCTCACTAAAACCATCTCGACTACTTTTGGCAATCGCAAAACGTCCAGAGAGCGTGTCTTCAATCAATGCGCCGTTGACGCTAGCTTTTATCGTCCGAGCATTATAATTTCCAAGTGCCACGCTGACATATCCTTCGTTGTCTTGCGAAGGTTTGGCACTACTGAAACGCACCGCGCCACCTATGGTGTTGCGACCGTAAAGGGTGCCTTGTGGACCGCGTAATACTTCGATTTGTTCCGGGTCGACAACATCTAAAAAGGCACCTTGAACGCGCCCAAGATATACGTCGTCGAGATACACACCAACGCCAGGGTCATTAAAGGAGATAGAGTCAATTTGGCCAATTCCGCGAATATAAATGACGGCGTTGGAAGCATCACCTGAGTGCAGGTTAAGGTTCGGAACGTGAGAGGCCAGATCACCGAGATCTTGTACATTCATCTTCTCAAGCTCTGAGGCGGAGAGGGCGGTCACCGCAAGCGCGACATCTTGTAGGTTTTCGGTTTGCCGCGTTGCGGTAACGCTGATCCGCTCAATTTTTTTGCTTTGCTGAGTGCTTAGCGTGGACTCCGCTTCGGCATAGCTATGGCCTGATAATACAGCCGCTATCAGAAGTGATAGTGTATGCCGTGGTATACCTTTGGTTGAACTGACTCTGTGCGATTGAGTTGCTGCAATCATGCTGAGTAACCTTTCGTCGTTATTATTATGTTCTCCAGTATAGGAATGAAGAAAATTCAATAGCTAGGACAAAAGCAGTCAACTTGATGAGCAAATTAGCTCATTACGAACATGGATATCTTATTCATCCATTCAACTCAAACCTGTTCTACGGCTCAATGGGTATTCCATTTTAGGACCACATTATGATGCTGGTTAATGAGGGGGAATGGCAAGCCAGAATATGACAACAGTAGCCGCACTTGTAGTCAATCATTTCCTCATTAGTAGCTGAGATTGCTTACGCCTTTCTGCATGAAAAGCAACCATATTATTGTGACTTAAAGTAATTTATATGAAGTATATTGCAATAATCTATTTACTAAAAAAGCGATTTTGATATTCTTCCGTTCCAAAAATAAACACATGAGTTTGGTATGCCAGCTTAATTAGGAGCCTACATCGTATGGTAAATGTAAAAATAATTATAACAATAATAGTTGGACTACTTTTAGCTGCTTGTGGTGGAGGCAGTGAGAGTGAGGAGAGTAAAGCGACGTCGCCGCAACAAAATAAGAGTGAAAACAACTTTACGATATCAACTCAAATAGATAAGCACGTTCGCATTCACCCTCAAACCGCAATTGTGAAACCTGGTGCAATAGCGACCTTTGAGGTAACGGCTGATGCTGGGTATCAAATTAACCTGATAGAAGGATGCAGTGGTGCACTAACAAACACCACCTATAAAACAGCTCCTATAAATGCTAACTGTACAATTAGTGTTACGACCGTGGCTTCTTTAGTGGCTCCAGAGAAGAAAGAGCAGTTATCTGTAGTTCGGTTAGGTTACCCTGGAAGAATTAAGCTCGATCTTGCGGAACACGATCAAACTGCAATCTATAATCTTTATTATGCAAAGGAGTCTGGAGTTACTAATGAAAACTATCAACACTTGAGGAAAGGTAACGTGCTCAAAAACGTGAATTTTCCAATTGAGTTACCTGCAGCTTGGAACGACTTTCAAAATACCTACTTTATTGCAGAAAAAGTGGTTGGTCATGTAAAAAGTTTAAGTAATGAAGTCACCACAACACACCAACATATTGCGGGCAACTGGGGCCGGCTATGTGCAGTTGAGGGGAGCAGTATTAGCTGTTGGGGTGATACTAGATACCGAAGCCATAAAATTATTGCACAACAGCCTGAAATAGTTGATGAAATTAAGCAGCTAGCAGTTGGTACAGTGCATCAGTGTAGTTTAAGCAAGGTTGGAGTCACATGCTGGGGAAATAGTGAAGATGAACGATTAGCTGTTCCTGAATTATCAGACCCCAGCTTCATCGCGATAGATGGTTCAACATCGTGCGCTATAGATAGTAAAGGAATGAAGTGCTGGGGTGAAAACGCATCTGCTCACAATAGGGTCGTATTACAAAACCCTAAAGAAGTTAAATTGAACGACTTCTCTCAAAATTGTGCGATAGACGATAGCGGTATAGTTTGTTGGGACAATTACGGTAATGTAAAACTTAAATTACCAGAGCTGAAAGCTTCGCACTCTTTGACGATTAGTAACCGCTTTGCTTGTGCGATTAGTGACAATAAAGTTGCTTGTTGGACGAAAAACGGTACACCTGTTGAGTTAGAGAGCATATTCAAAAACCCGAGTCAAGTTACAGTAAACAATGCAAGTATCTGCGTGCTAGATGATACGGGTGTAAAATGTATTGGTGACCAACAACATCCGGGCCAAAATGTTCCTCACCTAACAAATCCTCGTTCAATATTTAGCGATGATCAATACAATTGTGCAATTGATGACAATGGTTCACATTGTTGGGGAAGAACAGAGTATATATACAATGAGTTACCTCATTTGACTAATCCAACACAAGTCGCATTTGATAGCTTTACGGGTGAGAATCCTCTTAGCTGCTTTGCTGATGAAAGTGGCTTAGAGTGTTCAAGTAATTCTTACGGTCAGGTTTTGTTTGATAAACAATACTATCCTGATGACATTTCTTTGAGAGATGACAACTTATGTATCGTTGAAAATGGTAAGTTGGAGTGTTTCGAGTTGGTAAAAGAATGGAGCCAAGAAGACCCTAAAATTCGACTGCAAGCGCGTCCAACAAATTTAGATTCTATTAGTAATGGAAGCGCAGCAAGAAAATCTTACCTTAGTTGGGAAGGTATTAGCGTATGCGCTTTATACACAGGCGGCTTTTTGTGTGACAGCGACAACTCTGGGGCTGATTGGAGTTATCCTAGTATGTATTTTGATAACATATTATCTCTGGATTTAAGTGAGGACCGTATTTGCATGGTTAGAGGTTATCAGCAGATTAATTCTCGCTTTGTGCAATGTATCAAGGAGGGAACTCATGAAGAACTGTTTGTTCCTGGTGACTTATTAACTACAAAAAGTGTCTCAGTTGGTGCTATAGAAACATGTGTTTTAGAACTTGATAGAGCGGTGTGCTGGAATCGCGCTAATGATGTATATAGCAAACCACTCGTTAATCCGACGCAACTCAAAGTATACACTTACCAAGCTTGTGCAGTAGATGATAACGGTCTATCTTGCTGGCCCTTAGGGAGTAATGAAGGAAAGGGGATAACGCTTCCTTCGATTCAAAATGTGACGAAATTAATGGAAGACTCAACCTGTGCGGTGGGAGAAGATGGTTTATTTTGCTGGGATATTTTTCCATATTATGGGTATGGGCAAAGAGACCGAGCACTATACTAGTTTAAAGGCATTGGACTGGGTTGAGCTCAGTCCATTGCACGCAACAAATTATCCGATATGTAAAGATTGCATGCTAAGCCCTTAGTTAAAACTGAGCGAAAGAATTATTTACAATTTTAGTATTTGCTGAATTATTGTTCTTTATCTCTAAAGGTGATACTTTGGGGTACTCTTGTAAAAAGGGTACAAATTATCAATAAGGAAAATAAAGAATGAAATTGAAATTACAAAAAAAACCACTTAAATCTCTATCTAATAATACCGAACTCAATGCGCAAGCGACTCCTCAAGTTGCAGGTGGCGTGAAGCAAACTGAGTGGTGCAGCATGGGTCCAAAATGTTTAGTTACCGGCACTTGCTATCCTACGGATAAAGTTGCCTGTACGGAAATGTAATATTGATTCGTGATGCGGACCTAGTTCGTATCACGTTTTATGCTTTTTTGTATAAATAACCTTAGCTTCGGATAGTTAATGCCATCCTAGCCGTCAGCTTTGGCGCTAACCGGATTGAGCTCACTTTCAATAACCAGCTATCGTCACGGTTAAGCTTCATTTAAATCAAACTCTGGTTAATCGCCTTTATGACCGCTTGGGTTCTGTCTTTAACTTCAAGTTTTGCGAGTATTTGAGAGACATGGTTGCGAATGGTGCCTTCGGAATTGTGTAAGGTGTTGGCGATGATTTTGTTTGACATGCCGAGAGATAAACAGCGCAACACTGCTTGTTCTTTTTCAGTCAATTTTTCTTGTGGTGCTAATTGCTGATCTAGAAGGTAAGTCGTCAAAGCGCTTTGTAGCACTTTTTTCCCTGCAATCACTTGTTGGATGGCGTCGATTAATGCCTCTAGTTCAATATTTTTAAGTACATAGCCCCGTGCACCAAGATTAATGGCCTTTACCAATACATCGCAATCTTCAAAGGTAGTGATAATCAAAACTGGAGTGGGTATTGCGTTAGTGCGCAATGCATTAAGTACACCTAGTCCATCTAAATTAGGCATGCGCATATCCAGTAAGATGATGTCAAATTGTTGTGAAGCGAGTAACTCAAGTGCCTGTATACCGTCTTCAGCTTGCCCTTTTATACAAATGTTTTCGTCAAGGTTAAGCAAGTTGGCTAGGCCTAACCTCACCAAGGTTTGGTCTTCCACGAGTAGGCAATTGATCATGTAATATTCTCGGATAAAAGGTTAAGTTCGGGTACAGGTATGGTTATCGAGCTGATGAGCTTTTGATTTTTAATTTTTTGTGTGAATGAGCCGTTAAGTAGTGCTAGTCGCTCATGTAGCCCAGATAAGCCATTGCCTTGTTTTGGCAAGCTAGACTCGCTTTGGTTGTGAAAGGCGCTAGCTTTTAGATTATGGTTTGCTGTGTCAATTACGACCTCAAAATTGATATGATTTGCTTTGGTATGTTTGAGCGTATTGCTTACCATTTCTTGACAAAAACGGATCACGCAGAGTGAATGCGCTTGCGAGATTTGTTCTGAACCACGGTCTAGCTCTAAGGTGTAGCGCAAATTGGGTGTAGCCGTGAAAATTGCTTCTAGTGCTTGTTTCAAGAGTGTTTTATTGTGGCGCTGAGTGGATACGATACTTCTTACTTCCTCAAGCAAAGTTTGGCTTAGTTGATGGCAACTTGCTAGGGTTGGCTCTATATCTTCGCTTGCCGTTCTTTTTGCGAAATCAAGATTAATACTCAGTGCTGTGAGTTTATGGCCTAGTGAATCATGCAATTCTCGGGAAATATTGAGTCTTTCTTGCGCTGCTGATATGGCTTCCATCATGTGTTGCGTGGCTTTAAGCTCTTTGTAATTTTGCCGAGATTGGTAGTGCATATTGAGGCTCTCAACTATGCGTCTGCTGACAAACCAGTTCATTGCACAAAAAAATAGCCAAACAGCAAAGATGATCCAAGGTACGCTACCTTCCCACATTGTATAGTGTGTAAATCCGTATACCAGCATAGCAAGTAACACGGCAGACAGAACTTTAGGGAATGAAAAGTGCGGACTAAAAATTGCAGAAAACATGACCAAATGAATAAAAACTAATGAAGTTGTTGATACCTGCATAAGTAGCGCTATCAATACTAGGTAGGTACAGGCTGCCGCATGGACTCGCTTATTTGGGTTGTTAATGATAAAAAACAGCAATGTCAAAATGGCACCGCTAATGATTAGCTGGCCGACCAATGCGAGCTGAGAGTTACGGTAATACATACATGCAAGTGTGACACCTAACCAAGAAGCAAGTGTTGAAAAACGCCAGTCTGTTGTATGGCGGATAGGAGAGTCCATCATTTCTGCGCAAAGTTTTTATTTTCGATTATTACAGAATCGCTATGGTGAGAACAGTGATAATTGTCATAGTCAAAATATGAGATTTATCACTGGTGACGTGACATCACTTTACTAAGATAGTGATGGGTATCGGTAATTCATATGAGGCTTATTTATGACGGATATGGCAACGGTTTCTTCAATGGCCACTGTTCAATGTGGCGTCGCTCGTGCTGATGGAAGATTATGGGCGACGGCAGATACACTGCATTTTACTCCTTTCAATACCTTGCTGGGGCTAGGTCCATATCAAATTGATATCGTTGATGTGATTAAGGTTGAACAGTGCCTTGGCAAAGGCGCAGGACTGCTTCCTCTTACAACTCAAGCGATCCAAATTACATTAAAGAGTAATCAAACGTTCAAATTTATTTTATCAGAACCTGAATCATGGGTAAGGTGGTTCAATTCTATTGACTGTTGAATAAATGAAAAGGATTTAAACCCCATAATTTATAGGTGGCTTTCTTTAAGTTATTGTAAATTTTTAATTTTTATTTTTATTTTCTTGGTTGGTTTCATTTGATAACTGGTTTAAAAAAAGGGATTGTTCAGTTTGATAATTAACCTATAATTAATTTGGCAGGTAGAAATAAAGCTGATAACCTATTGCCCGTCTCAAAATAATCTCACTTAAACACAAGGATTATAGTGTTATGAATGCTCAAAGATTGGAGCGCATATTAAGTGCGTTTTTACCTTCTTTTATTGCCAAGCAACTAGCTAAATCACCAAAACTTTTGCTGTTTGTTGTGCTATTTATCACCTTGCTCGTCATTTTTATTATTAAAGTTGCCTCTTTTGCCATTTACTCTTTGGTCGTGGGAGCTGTGTTATTCGGCTGTTGGATGGCGTGGAGTGGCACTAAACGCATCATGTCGAAGCGCAAGAAACGAGTGTCTTAAAGTTAAATCAAGATACTCTGGGTTTAATACCTATTACTTAATTAATCTGAAATATATTTTGTCTGTTTGTCTGCTGGACTAGATATTACATAAATTGAAAATCTCAATCTATTTAAGGAAAAATAACCATGAGTCTATTAAATAAATTCAAAACTCAAGCGCAATCTATTGGCAGTAGTATTGGTGAATCTACCAGTAAACTAAGCGGTGATATTGTGTCTTCAACGAAAGACAATGCAAAGCTTGCTGGTTTGAAATCAGATATCGCGTCAATCGATGGTCAACTTAATATTGCATACCAAGATATTGGCCGCAAATATATTGAAAACCTAATCAAAAACGATGGTGCAAATCTTGAAGCTGTATTGCAAGACACTATCGAGCGTATCGATCCGTTAATTAAGCGTAAAGACGATCTGGAAGCGGAAGTTATCGCTATTGAGAAGCAACTAAAAGATCAGATAGTTATCCAGGAAAAAGCGGTTTTCCAAAAAGAATTTGATGGTGAAAAAGAGAAGCTAGAAAAAGCGCTAAAGCTTGATGTTATCTCGCAAGACGAGTTTGATACTAAGCTGGCTAAAGCACGTTTGAAACTAGACAATTTCGATGAAATTCGTAAAACCAAAAAGCAGCACGAAATGGGTCTAATCAATAAAGAAGAATTAAAAGAAAAGCTAACTGCGTTAGGTGCGTAATCTAACGCTTAATGACTCCCTGATTAGCCAGCGCTATTAATTTAACAATTATATGAGCTGGCTACACTATGCTTTATTGAAAAATCACATTCAAATCATTGCGTTTACGTTATTCGCTTTAACCTTAAATTGGCAGCGATTGTTTAGTAAAGTGGAATACCCCACATGTAGATGCACATCAATTTAATTGGCTAAATTACTCAATTCGAAGACTCTTTATTGCAAGGCTTGCTTCGCCACCTTCTGTGTCTGTCAAGTCTGGTACAAAGTAAAGTGCGGAAACATGCTTGAGTATGACCCCTTTGTCTTTTGACCAAGCAGGTGTCCAGTTGGGTCTGGCAAAATCATTCAGAGCTACGTTGATTGTTTGCCAAGTATCTGATGCTGGTAATTTAGATTGGTAGTGCGCATAGCTTTTATCACCTGAGCCGCCATACTCCTGCTGCGATAACTTAACTATCAAAGCGTTATCACTTTTATACGTCAATGCAATGTTGAATTGAGAGGGGAGCTGTTTAGTGGGCAAGTCGTAAATAAGCTCTACCCAAGAGTTGTTTTGTTTATCGACTCGCGGCACGCGTTTAAACTGAATAGCAAATTGCTCTTCATTAACAAGCGGGCCGTTCAGAATTGCTTGGCTGCCATGCGGATCGGTCGCATAACGCCATTGTTTTGGCTTTAAGTTCGGCTGAGTATAGCTACAGCCAGAAACCGCAATAACGAATAAAAGTGATAAAAAACGCATAGAAAAATCCTTAGAACAACGTCCCTAAAATATAATTTTTTAGTTTATTTACAAGAAGGTAATATGACAACGGGGCGCATGTGCATTTTTGGCCAATGTTAGAAAATTTCAAGTCATCATACTTCAATGTGGCTTGCTAAAGTTATGGCACCTATCATGAGAGATTGATTTATTGGTGTGGTTGATCTCATACTGTTTCTAATACAGGTTAGCTAGGGTCTAGCAAACAAATAAGGAATCGTATGGAAACGGAGTTTATCTCTTTTATTTTTTATCTTTTTGTATTTATTGGCGCTGTATTTGCTCTACAAGATAGACAAAGGCTTAAGCAACTTGTCAAAAAAGTACATCAGTTACAAAATACGATAGAGCAGCAAAGTCGCCGGATCTCGACACTTGAAGGTCGTGAATTCTCAGATCAAGCACGTTCAGAGAAGAAGCTTTCTGTGCGTGGACAAAGGAATGACGAAACAGCTGATAGCACATCATTAACTGCACGAACAGCATTGGGTGGCTCCATTGCAACAGCCAATCCTACACAACCTCAGCAGCCTGAAAGCGACAGTATGGTGACTATCGCAAGAGCCAAGCCTAGTAAGAGTAAACCAGCCTTTGAATTTGACTTTACTTTAGATTCTTTATTAAAAGGGAATGGACTTTTTTGGATAGGTGCCGTAGTGCTAGCCTTGGGCGGCGTTTTTCTAGCTAAGTACTCTATTGAAGCCGGACTTCTTCCCCCTAGTGTGCGAGTGATACTGGGGGCCCTTTTTGGAGTTAGCTTGGTTACTGCCGCTGAAGTTGTAAATCGCTACAAAGAAAAGCTAAAAATTAATACGCCATACATTTCTGCAGCACTTGCCAGTGGTGGCGTGATCACTTGCTTTGCCATGACATTGGTTGCTTTTGATTTCTATCATTTTATACCGGCTAATATGGCCTTTGTTTTACTCGCCATTATTTCATTGGCTGCGACCTCTTTGGCACTGAGATTTGGCCCTGTGCTCGCAGGTATCGGCATCGTTGGTGCGTATGTCGTGCCTGCTTTGGTATCGACCGGTTCAAATAATATCGGTGCGTTACTGCTGTATATCAGCTTTGTTTCACTCTCTGCGATTTGGGTTGCGGATTATGTGAAGCGCAAATGGCTGTGGTGGCAAAGCTTTGTTGGGCATTTCTTATGGTTTTGCACCGCGGTTGCGGTTGGTGGAAGCGGCGACTTTTGGGTGCTGCTGATTTTTGCGCTTATCTCTATGTACTTATATGTGTTGGTAGACGTACTGGGTTGGCGGCTGACGAATTCAATGATAAGTCCGTTGCCGGTCAAAGATCTATTAATGCCAAGAAAAGAGCAATTGGGAATTTTACTCCCACTGTTACTTATCGCATGTGCGCTAATAATAAAAACCCAAATCGATACGCTTATTTGGGCTAATGTCTTATTTGCTAGCGTGGTTTTGTGCGCGGCTTATAGACATAGTGCATTGGATAGTTGGCCATTTTATTTACTATTGTTTGTACTTCTCTCATTCTACTTGATGCCCAAAGTGGGCACTTACGGCGACGTACTTTTTCCTTTCACCGGTAAGTATTTGTTTATCCAAGTAGCAGTGGTCATCACGATGTTATTTAGCATGATGATGATTAAGCGATATCCATCAAGACTCGCTTATTTGATGCTGTTGAACGTGGCACCACTTGCGCTTTACGGTGTAAGCTACGCTATTTCTCCTAGAGTCGCAGAAGCAATTTTATATCCTGTATGGGCGGTTGAGATGTTGGCCATCGGGCTCTTCGCTTCGTATTGTGCGATGAAAACGGATACTAATATTCAGCAGGTCACTTACCTTATTTTGGCGAATGCCATGCTGAGTTTGTGTTTTACGATGTTACTCTCGGCAAGCTCGTTGACTTTAGCGATTGCGGCACAGGTAGCGTCTATGAGTTATTTGAGCTGGAAGTACAAAGTGCGTATACCTGATTGGTTGTATAAGGCTGCACTTATTGCCGTTGTTACCCGTCTTACTTTTGCGCCTTGGCTTGCAGATTACAAGCACGAAACGATTTTAACTATACATTGGACACTTGTGGTCTATCCGCTAGTGCTGGGCATCATTTGGTTTGCTACCAAATACAACCCTTCAAAGGCCCTGAACACTTGGTTTATGGGCGTCGCAATGCATATTGTGGCGCTTCTGGTTACGACCGAAACAAGTTATCTCTTGATTGGTGACTACCCTGATTTTACTAATCTCGGTTTCCAAGAATCCGTGTTGCTTGCTTTGAATTGGCTGGTGCTTGGCGCTGTATATCTGTGGCGAGGGCAGCTCAGCGACAAGGGCAACAGACTTTATCCGCTTGCAGCTAGCTTGCTATTACTTGGAAGCGCGTTGCTCCACGCCGATATTTCGTTTGCCAATAATCCGTTTTTTGACAGGCAATATATTGGAGACGGCGTGTTTAATTGGTTACTTTTGCAGTGGTTGGTACCAGCATGCGTATTCGCTTTCATGCTCCAGTTTAAGTTAATACCACCGCAATTTAAGCGGTTGGTATACGGGCTGATAGCCTTGCTAGGGGTCTTGTTTATCAATGGTGAAATTCGGGCGTTATTTCATGAGGGTTTCCTTGTGCTGTCGATGCCGATGGAGCAATCCGAGTTATATACCTATTCGATTGTTTGGCTATTGATTTCAACCGTATTAATTTTTGTTGCCAAGCGGATAGAGCATAAAGTGCTGATTAACGCCGGTTTTGCAGGGCTAGCCATTGTTATTTTAAAAGCTTTTGTGGTCGATATGGCAAACCTCGAAGGCTTGCTGCGCGCCTTGTCTTTTATCGGTTTAGGCTTATGTTTGGTGGGAATTGGTTGGCTGTTTCAAAAAATGCAGGATCAGCCCAGAGAGGTAAAACCAACGGCGGACTGATCCTTACATTTTTACAAGCAGTAACCACCGTCAACAGTGATGTGCGCGCCGCGCATTGCTGTTGACCCTTCACCAGTTAAAAAGTCTAAGCTTGCTAGGGCCTGTTGACCTTTGCTGTTTGATTTTTGTTCTTCTGAGTGTGTTTTGGTCGCGACGCTCGACTTGCAGCCTAGTAATCTAGGCAAAAGTTGAGCAACAATGAACAAAGCGCACTCAGATGAACCCAAAGGGCAGCGCTTGATTAGCATTTCTTCTGTGTTGCCCCACAAGGATGTGGGGTAAGGTGACTTTGCAGGAGCACAAAGTCTTTATCGCCAGACTTACATAGAATGACTATGCTACGCTGGCTCTGCCTTGTATAAATACCAATCAAACTGCTGCAAAAACAAACTTGAAAGATCAACAGGCCCTAGTATTTCTGTGGCTTGTAACATGCGCCCTAATGGAATCGACGACAACCCTACATTTAGCTCGGCTATTTGTTGCTCGCTCATTCCCGCTTCGTTTTGGATTTCAGTATGGGTCAAACTGGTTAAACGCCATTTGGTGTTGGGTTCAATCATTTCAGCAGAACTGGTATTCTACGCGGCATACTGAGTAAGTGAGAGTGAAGAGATGATCAACGATAAAGATATCATTGAAACCTTGGACGAGCTGGAAGCTTTTTTGTTGCTAATTGATAACGGTGGCTTAGGTTTACAAAACGTGGCTGGTGTGGCGCTGGCAACGAACAACAGCGATGGTAGACCATTTATTGCGATTTTGGATGATAAACACCAATTGTTGTTGGGTCGTTGGGTATCTCAAGACGTGTTCGAAAACGGCAAAGACATGGTTCGTTACGGACCAAAGAAAGCACATTAATATCTTTTGAGTAGCCGCATCACTGGATTTGGGATTGGAGTGCAGGATAAACCTGCTTCCAATCCGTTTTGTCGGTGGTTATACGAAGCTGCGTCAGTGCTTAAGCGTCGTTTTCAATATAGACGGAATCGCTTGCCATAAGCTCTATGGCGACGATTTCAGAGCGGTTCATGGTGAGTTTATACCTTTCTAACTGTATTCCTTGAGAAGATTTAAACCGCATTACCAAGTTGATTTGATAGCGACGTTCAACTGACTTTTTCGAGACCTTTTTCCCTTCAAGGCTATAAAGCTTTCCTGCGCCTTTTTTTAGATAGCGTACAAACGAACTCATGTTAAAGGTGATACGTTGCTGTACTTCTTCGTAACCGGGTAAAAACTCATCAATATGTACTTGGTTTTTACAGCAAAAATGCAGTAGATGCGCAGCTTGTTTATTTTGCTGTCGACGTTTTTTTAGCAGCTTATCAACGTCTTCTGGTAGGTCTTTTTTGCGAATATGTTCCAGCCATATCGTTTGTGTACAAACGATGGCGTCCGTTACTGAATTTTTAAACTTGTTGCGCCACTTTGGCCGGCCGCGTTGAATATGACGCCATGCCCACTGGGTTAAGTCTTCTTTGAACGTTTCTCTAAGGCCATAAATTACGCCAAGCAAAGCAATAAGGGCGACGGTGACTTCTTGAAAGTTAGAGCGGGCGTTGAGCACAATAAACATCACAAAGGCCATGATAATACCAGTAACCACTCCGCGAACTAAACGCTTTAGGTTGGTACTTAAGTCGATGGTTTGTTTGTTAAAAACAACACCATATTCAATGAGTCTTTCAAGCAACTTCATTTTATTGGTAATGCGGTTTGGGTCATCCAACGTGACTTGCGAGTTGTAGCTCTGCTCCTCGCGGTATTGGCTCTCTCGTTGACAGAAACTAACAATACAGCTTCGCTCATGACTAAAGTCGCTTGACTTAGGCCCGCTAGCGATGAGTTTTAAAAACGCTTGCTCAGTATGCCAACTGAGGTAGTTATCTGCGTTTTGATAGTAAGGCTTAAGCTTATTGTCTGGTGGCGTGTAACGCCTGAGTTTTTTCAATAGGCGTTCGGTTTCTTCCACTAATAATTGTGCGGCTGGATAAAACTCATCAGCCTCTTTTAGCTTCAATGTCTGTTTTACATCGGCATCTAGCGCAATGCGGATCTGGTAGCAAAATAGGTTTAGATTAACGCGGTAATCGGTTTTTTGACCTTTGCTTTGGCTGATAAAGCGGCTACGTACCAAGGGGAGATGAAGCTGCTCCGAGTAATATGCACTGTGACTTTTTATATTGGCATTAAAGTAGTCTACTTCGTTCAATGTGTTGGTATTAATCCCCATATCGGTTGGGATTGAAAAATACAGGTCGAGTTGGTTTGTCTCTTTGGGAAGGAGTTGATAGTTGATTTTAAAAGATAAGCTTTCGTCTTGACTTAGTTTGGCTCTGCTCACTCGGGTATGGTGCCTCCTGATATTGTGCGCTTAAATATTACCATAAAATATTAGATAAAATGAGTGTAATTAAATTGTAATTACCTGTTCTTTTGTTTATTTTATGTAATCTTATATTTAAAAGGAAAGTTAAATGAAATTATCATATCATCTAGTTGGTCTCTTGGCTTTTGGTGTGGGTTTTAATTGTGTTGCTGCTGCGCATGAACTCCCATCAATGGGAGAGATTGGACAGTTTAATGTAGATGAAAGAATGCGAACTCTATTTACAAATCCATCAAACGTTAAGCCGCTTTAGAAAGTATCATTTGCGATTAAAGAGAGTGTGGCGCAAATAACACCAGCATGTCCAACATTACATACTGGAAACCTATATACGTTAACAAATTCTCAGGCTGGGAATATAAATTGCTACCATTTTGAAATTACGGAACGAAGTAAGACCACTGCTATTTTAGTGGATCAAGTTGGTGCTACTAATGTAGATCTTTCTATTCTACGCCATAACAATGACGATACATATACGTTACTGGGTTCTTCGAAAAATCCCGGAAATCAGGATGAATCAGTTGTTATATTGACGGAACCTGGGCATTATTACTGGTATATCGAAGTTGTGGAATCAGATGGTACACCATTTAACTTCGGTGCTGCAGTTGCGACTGAGCTTGATGCAAATGAATTCAATGATACAGTCGCTTCATCAACGATTTTACCTGATAGACAAAATAATATTGTCGGGAACATGGATAGTATTACGGACATAGATTATTTTCAGTTTACAGCTGTTCGAGGACAAGATCTTTCTTTGAAGCTTGAAAGTACAAACATTAATGAATATATTTTCGAGATTCACAATAATGGGTGGATGCCAATAGATAAAGGTAAATATATCCCAGTTACAGGTCTGCAGGAAAATCAACCAATCAACATCAGGGTTAGGGCTAACACAGCTATTTCGGCTAACCCGAGTAACACCTACAGTTTGCAAGTTGCTTCTATCATCACCTCATTTAGCAATCACGTTGTTTCTGGGGAAAATGGTGTAATTCGCATCCCTTATTCCGCATTTAGTAACCCATACCTCACAACTCAAGCTTATCACAAACTGAATTGGTCATTAGTGCTACAAGATTCTACAGGAGCACCGGTTCAGGGAGCTACGGCTACATTGAAGTTTGTAAAGGATTGGTACAACCCAGTTGACAGTATGGTAGGTTATCAGCAAACCTCTAATTTGGATGGTATAATTTCCGGGCTAGTTGATCTGAATCTCTGCGATGAAAACGAAGCGCGAGTTAGGCATGTCGACTATAGTATGGGCTATAAAAATACTTGGGAGTCGCAATTTGAACGAGGTGCATGGCGAATCGAGATACCTACCAATGTTGACTTAAATGATGATGAAGAAGTGGATTTGATAGGTGTTGGCGGTGATAACTTTCCATGGGTACATTTCGCACATATATGTTACCAAAGGTTAGTTTCCAGTACGCCTTCATAGACCAAAGGTATATTAGAGGCTTTAACGGATATTAGAGCCTCTTGATTAAAGATTAAGAATACCTAACCGTTGCATTTTGTCCCAGCTGCTCAGCAATATTTTGAATAAACCCATGCCCAGTCAATTGTCTTCCTAGTGCTAGAGTCGTTTGTTGTGTTTCTCTAGGACCATCCATCAGTGCTTTGAAGTCGATTATATCTGCGAAATTTTCGCTAGTAACATCATACTTTCCCCAGAGTTTACTGGTGCCGCCATTATCGTCTCGTTCCATCTGCGTATATTGTAAGAAGTTGGCTTTTACTTCATTTGCAAGGTTGACTAGTGCCTTATTGCTATTGAGCTTTCCTTCTAAATAAGTAATATCTTCAGCCGAGATATTACCTGTCACCTTCAATTCGCCCTGTTCGTTGACTGAAAACCCCCACTCATTTTCAGTCAGTTCAGGTCGTTCAGTGGCAATATCCGAGAGTGTTTTGTCATATTCTTTAGACATGCTGTCCGCCGATTTAAACATGCTGCCACCCAGATAAAGCTCGGCGATTGCTTCACCAGTCATAACGCTTGCACTTTTTATCGTTTGCTCGACCTCTTTTGATACACCTATCGTTATTGGTCGCTCATAAACTGGTGGGGTCACATGCTTAGCTGTTTGAGAAAATGTATCATTTTTCAGTGCGTCTCCGGATCTCTCGACTTTAGTCTGAGCAACTGTATCTGAGCTTACAGTTGATAGACTGTTTACCAACGTTTCTCTTGGTTGATTTATAATCTTCATATATTTCCTTATCTACGTATAGGTAACGATCTTTTATCGACAACTTAGAATTATAGTTTAATGTTATTTTTATGTAATCTGACTATGGTGCCTTTTTGGATTAGAGATGGATTTTTTCGCCTTCATTTAAAATATACAGTGGCGTTTGGGCTTTTAGTACTTGTTGCATATGCAGTAAGCGGAACAGCGCTGAATGTGAGGTTTTATCTCCCATTTTCCAACTAGCATTGCCATAGCCCCAAGGCATCATAACCTTGCAGCCCAGATCTTTTGCGGCAGTCAGTGCATCTTCTGGTGTGGTGTGTACTTTACGATACCAATCAGGATGTTCTTCGCTGTAGTATGAAGCAATTGGAAGTAGGCACACATCAATATCACCGTATTTTTCTTGAATGTCTTTAAAGTGCGGTGAATATCCAGTATCTCCAGCAAAAAATAGAGTCTTGCCTTGGTGTTCTAATATCCAGCCTCCCCATAGTGCAGCGCCATGATCTTCGTATAAAAACGGCACCCAAATACGGCTGCTAAAGTGATTTGCAGGCACAAAGTGTGCGGTTACTTCACCAAGTTGTTTGCTTGAATACCACTCCATTTCAGAAACCTTGTATCCATCTTCAGGAAAGTGCTCAGCAAATCCTAGTGGAGTAAGATAATTAGGCCCAGTACCAATCGCTTCGATATCGTTCTTGTTAAAATGATCGTAATGAATATGGGAGTACATTACGGCATTGGTTTGTTGTAACTCTGTTTGACTGAGCTGTGCAGGTTGCTTGCGATTAAACCCTTCTGAGAGGCGAAATGCCCAGTTTACAGGCCAGTCAAATTGAGCCGTGACGGGGTCAAACAAAAACTGTTGCCCATCTTTGGTGTTGACTTTAAAACTCGCATGTCCGAGCCATTGGATAGCAAAGCCGGTATTGAGCGAGAGAGTGGGGTTGTTGCCAACGTAAGTGCAATCTTGCATTTCGGACTGACATTGAATTTGTTGGGTGACTGGATAGCAGTTTTCTTCGCAGGTCACGGGATAATCTTTAAACTTATTGTAGATGTTGGAATATCTATCTTCATACCCTTCTACAGAGCTATGTTTTACCACGGAAGACTCTGATTTTATTCGCTCTACAACATTACTATTACTGCAGCCTGTTAATGTGATTATGACTGCCAAAGTAAGTCTTTTCATGCCCATTCCTTTTTATAATTATTAGTTATTTTTTGGAGTTTACCAATAAAAGGGAATGGGGTGTAGCGGTGAATTAATCCTTAGGTGAGCGTTGGATTAGTGTATAACCCAACTCTCATTGTAGGTTAGAGATTAAGAATTACGTTCCTGCGCCTCAAACTTATACCCCGCTCCGTAAATGGAGTGGATAAAATCGTATTTAGGTGCGATGCTTTGCAACTTTTTACGAATATTTTTAATATGGCTATCTATGGTTCTGTCGCTAACAATGTGGCTGTCATCGTAGATGTGATCCATCAATAAGTCGCGGCTATAAATTCGGCACGGGTGTCCGTACATTGCCTTTAAGAGCATAAACTCGACATAAGTGAACGTCGCTCTCGCGTCGAGGAAGGAGACAAACAAGCTCTCTTCGTCTAGTTTAAGTTTGCTCTCTGTTTCTGACACTGTGCCGCGCTCGTTTAGCGCCACGCGTCTTAAAATCGCCTTCACTCTTGCGACGACTTCTTTTGGACTATAGGGTTTGCACACGTAATCATCAGCACCCACTTCAAGACCAAGAAGACGATCGATTTCTTCTACTTTGGCAGTGATCATGACAATTGGCACGTTTGAATAAGCTCTGATCCGCTTGCAAATTTCGATACCGTCAAGATTAGGCAGCATGAGGTCGAGTAAGATAAGGGCAGGTTGCTGTTGTTTAAAAGCCTCTTCAGCCAAAGCGCCATCGTGAACACAATGGCTGGTATACTCGGCTTGAGCCAAATACTTACTTAAAATATCGGCAAGTTTTGGTTCATCTTCGACGATTAAAATATGTTTGTTTGGCACGGGAGAAACTCATTATCTTTTCAGTTCAATAATAATAGCGAGACCACCCAGTTCGCTCAAGTCCGCAGTGATTTTTCCGTTGTGGGCAGCAACAATACTTTGGCAAATGGCTAAACCAAGGCCAGAGCCACCCGTTTTTCTACTCCGCGCTTCCTCTACTCGATAGAGCCTATCAAAGAGTTTGTTTAGCTGTTCTTGTGGTACAGAAGGTGCGCTGTCCTGCCAGTAAATTATCGTTTTATCTTGTCGTTGTATGACTTTTACATCGAGATTTCCCGGCTGTTCAACTGAGGAGTCTGTGTAACGCAAGGTGTTTTGTAGTAAGTTGTCGAATAGCTGCCCAAGGCGCTGCTCGTCACATTCTAAGGTAATATGCTCATCGCATTGCAAGGAATAAGCAAGATGGTGCTTTTCAATTTGGTGACTACTTTTTGCAAATGTGCGTGAGAGCAGGTCGTAAAGATTTTCTTTATCCATGTTGTAAGTAAGTGCACCGCGGTCTGACAGCGATAGTTGATGTAAATCGTCCACCAGCCGAGTCAATCGTTGGATCTCTTCGTTAAGCGACATCAGTTGTTCGGGATTGCTTGCGATAATGCCATCAATCATGCCCTCAAGTTCCGCGCGGATCACAGCAATCGGCGTGCGTAGCTCGTGTGAAATATCCGCTATCCATTGCTGCCTAGCTATTTGGTTCTGCGCTAATGTGTCTGCCAAACGGTTCATATCTCTGGCAAGCAAACCGAGTTCGTCTTTACTCGCGATATCGACGCGAGCATCGTAATTTCCTTGTGTCAGTGTTTTTGCATTGCGGCGCAACAAAACGATTGGGTTGACCATATATTTACTAAAAGGCACGGCAATCACTAAAGTAACCAACAGGGCGACGAGCGCAATGATGATGAACTGTTTACGTTGTTGCTCTGCAAACAGTTGGTCGAAGTCATTGCGTACCAAGCCACTTTGCTCGACACCTAAGTAGGCGATAATCTGTTCGCGTTTAGGCTGCGCCAAGTGGTCGCTTTGATAGACTGGGAACCACAGCGAAGTCTGCTTACTTTTCGGTGTGCCCATAATAATATTGCCTTGTGTGTCTTTGATCAGCAGGCGTTTTTTATTGTCCAAACGCGGTGGAGGGCCATCACGTCTTCGTGGCCCTCCTTCGCCTCTTTCACGATGTCTTGGTGGTGGACGAGAATGTAGCCTATCTCGTGGGCGCTCATCCTCAGAAAGACCATAGAAGCTACGTACTATGCTATCCCAATCCTCTGAGCCTCGATACACCCAGTCCAATGAACCATGGCGTGCGTAAGTCTCGGCAACTTGCGTTACCACCTCTTTGAGTTGCGCCCGAGAGGTATTTTCAAGATAGGCCGTAAAGCTTTTTTCAAACGCTAATTTATTGGCGGCATAGATAGCCAGCACCAATGTGGTGTTGGCTATCAAAATTATCAGCAATAGTTTGACGCGAATGGTCATTTTCATGGTTGTTGTTATTCCACCGGTTAACGTTGTGCACGCAAGCGTAAATTATCAGGGTCTGGTGTGCGACGGTTTGGCATCCATTTTCTTACGCACCGTTGGTCTTTTGCACACTTGTCTGTCAAGGCATGTAAAAACGCAACGAGATCCTGCTTTTGTTGTGGCGCTAAATTGGCGGCAACAAAGGGTGATTGGCGCAGTAACGTTAACGCCGCTTCACTATTTTCTCTCGCTTGTAGGTTTAGTGTGTCACACTGAGCGGTTAAGGAAAACTGCTTTAATCCACAAGCACCACCACGTTGAAAAAATTGCTCGACGGTTTGCTCAGGGTTTGAGTAATGATTGACCACTTGTTCTAACGACTCGTAGGCTCCCGCGTGACCATATGGCGCAGTCAGGGTAACATTTATTAAGCTTGGGACTCTAAACGCAAATTGGTTGCGAGGCGAGGGGTCAATTGCAGCGCGTCCGATATCGGCCTGATTATCTTGTGTACCAATACCATACTGTGGAAAGGCGAGGTTAAAGAAACCATCGTTAGTGAAACGTTCACCGCTGTGGCACCCAACACATCCTGCACCGCCTTCAGCTATAGGAGTAAAAAAGAGTTTAGCACCACGTTTTTGTTTGTCGCTGAGTGCGCCACGGTCACCTCGGGCATAGCGATGCCAATTGGTATCCACCATCACAAATGACGCTTGATACTGGCCGAGTGCAAAAGCGATACTATCAAAGGTAATTAAGGTTTGCGCGTCAGCTTGCGAGTTGAATGCTTCTCTAAAGGCTTGAAGCCAATCATTGGTGGCCAAACCTCCAGCCTCTTCACCGTAATCGCCAATACGCTGGGCTAAGTGTGAGCGGACTTGTTCATTGGTTTCGGCACTTTCGAAAGCCTCACCACGCATTTCTTCACGAGAGGTGACAGGAAAGCGAGACAGGGTTGCAACTAGTGAATCTGCCGCGTTTACATCTGGTTGGTTAAAACCTGAATCAGGCGTACTGATAAAACTGCTTTCATTGCCTTGGTCGTCAGTGATCGTCACACGTTGAACACGGCCGTCCCAAAATAAAGCGTTGTTGGCAAATCCGGTATTAAAAATGGTGGGAGAGTTACGTGGAATATTGATGTCATCGTCGACTGCTTGGCGACCAGGGCCTATCACATCACTTTCTACTGCGTTTGTACCTATTGGCAACGAAAGGCCATCGGCACCACCGAGCCTTGGATCGTGACAGCTCGCACAGGCGACTGATTTTTCTCCCCCAAGGGCTTTGCTAAAAAATAACTGCATGCCGAGCTGAGCAATGGGATCTGAGATCCTCGGCAGTTGTTGCGCACCTGCAACTCTGCCAGTAATACCGCGAGCACGCATAATTTGTGAGAGTTCATCATCCAGCGCCGAGTTTGGTTGTGGCTGGCCTGGAGGCGGAGGTGGTAGAGGCTTATGTTGTGCTGCTATTGGTAAACTTGCCACCGCGGTAACAAGTGCCATTGCACGTAGAAAGTTCGCGTTGTTCATCGTTATTCCAAACCTTATTGTGATTCGAGTTTTTAAATTGGCAGGCAAAAGTGCAGAGAATGTGAAAATGGAAGTTTTTGTTTTGGATGAAGGGTTATCGAACGTAAAATATTTAGAATTGATGTGTATTTTAGTTGTTTTAATTTTAGTTCAAACATTGTGTTAGCATAAGCCACGAACGCTTTATGATGATTAATTTGCTCGTGGCGTAAAGATCTTATTCAATCAGAAAAGAATACACTTTATTATCTGTTTACATAGTTTCCGCGATATAGCCACATTGAATCCATGTTTTCATTGTGATTAACAAGACCAACACCTGTAACAACAGAGTTATTACCTGATGCTGGTGGGAAATATGAAACTTCAATACCGCCACTTCCAGGGTCATAGCAAGTTTTTGATTGGTTCGTTGATTTAACTCCCGTACCGTAGAATATCTCAGAGCCTAGATTTCCTTGACTATCAAATTTTCGGTAACTCACCCGCAGCGCTGCAATATCATCTGAACCATTGATGCGCCACTCCATACCTGTAATTGCGATATTGTCGGATGTATTTACGTACTGACATTCAAGCTCGTGACTTGGTTTGCTGCCGTAGTTTTTGCTGTAAATCGGACTAAATTCACCATTGCCTAATATTTGACGATACCACAAGGTGACGGTAGTTACCGTTGTGTTTCCAGCTCGAGCACCAATACCAACTAAAACGTGATCAGGAATTAACATTGGGATTGGGTTTTGCTCAGGAACCATAGTTGCACGTTCACCATACTTATATACATCGACATCAGTAATATAGTAACCCGAGTTATTTGCTTGTACTAACGGTGAGAGTAATAAAGCCGCGACCGGCAAGATATGTTTATTTTTCATAGTATAAGTCCTTTAATTAAAATATGAACAAAGAAGTTTGGTATCATTTCACACTTGTTTACATATGTAAATGAAATGAATATAATTTGTTTGGTTTGGGCTTGTTCATATTTCCTAATTAAAGCTAAAGAAGTCTCACCACGTATTTTATTGAGTCATTCACTTAATTGATATTTAGCTCGTGTAAGTGGGATTTGTATGCGACGTATTGAGCTTGGGAAGGCTGATAGAATCATCGGCTCAACAGCGCTAATATCAAATGCGTATGCTGGCGCATTGTCATATTCGCCGAATAAGGCGGTAACCTGAGAAAAAGACGTAGGTACAAGCTTGTATGGCGCTAGCGATTGCGGTATATCAAGTTGATATTGATATGCTTTCACGAGTTGTAATGCGTGATCAAAGTGGCAAATATTCCAACTTTGATTTTCATTGTTTAGCTGCAAAGCCCACACCCCATTTTTATCGGTAGCAACAGAGTATGGGTTTTCACAAGGCGCAGGTAGTGACTGTGTGTTACTGCGCTGCCAAATACCCTGATGATTCAGACAGAGATTCTCTTTGCTATTAAGCGTCACTACTCGTGTGCTGAGCCTTGCTTTACAAGCATCTTCCACTGGTAACCAATAAGCGGGTTTGGTGGTGGATAATACCATAAATCCGGCAGGTCTTTCTGGGTCGTGCGAGGCCCATCCAATAAAATAGTGGTTGTCTACGCGCCACTGATCATAGCTTAACCGACCTCGTTGGTATTGACTAGCTAAAGGCAAAGCGCCTTGTCGGTCAGCAAACTGGCAATGGATGGTGTCACTCTTCAGTTTACAGGCTGACTGAACCTTATCGAAATTGAGAGGTATTGCAGCATCTGGATAGTTTGGCGTTAGAGGTTCTACATATTGTCGCACTGGGCGCAGGTTTGCATTTTTATCCTGTGAAAAATAGCAATCAGGTTTTGAAACTGAAGGGATGACGGCAATCGTTTTTGCTACAACAGCTAATTCACATCCCAGCACACTGAAGCTCAGAGCACAATGAACAGCAAAAAAGCAAAGAGGCATACGCATAGATAAGGCTCCATTTTCTATAAATTAGAAGATAGACTGGCGCTGTTAGCAATTGCAAGAGGAGCATGAATTTTGTGATAGGTGCGGCTAAAGCTATGTAACTATAGGTTGAAACAGCAAAGCAAACAGCTATCTTTAATTGAGGTATGGAATTTAGGTTGTACTGCCATGTCCAAGAGTAGACGTCAATTTCTTGAAGCTTCACTAGCGGCATGTTTGAGTGCTTCATTTCCGGTTAGCCAAGTACTTGCACTAAATTTACTCTCAGAAGATGAACGAGAACAAGAAAGGGCTAAGCGCAGTGCTGCCCTCCATATTTTAAGATTAGCTTCCCCATACCCTGCGGATCAAAGTGACTTTATCCCGCACATGCATCAAGTGTTTAAGAAGAATGTTGAGTCTATGACTCGCGGTAAAATCTATGTTGATGTTCACCATAGTGGCGCGCTTGGAAGTGGCCGCGAGTTAATGGCGGCAGTGACTCGTGGACATGTGGAGGCCGCACTTATCTCTGTGTCAAATCTGTCTCGGGCGTTACCTGTGCTAGATATCCTTAATATCCCATTTTGGGCGAGCTCAAATCGCGCGTTTCTCAATCTAATTTGTTCGCCACAATGGCAGTCACTTGTTATTAAGCCTATTAGTGAACAAGGAAAACTGAATATCTTAATGCATCATCTCGTTGGGGGTCGCACATTAACAAGCACAAAGCAGTTCAACCGCTTAATTAACTTGCCTGAAAAACTCAAAGGAGTGGTGCTAAGAGTACCTGCTTCTAGGGTTTTGAGTCATTTTTACAGTATGACGTCGGCAAATGTTATTGATGTGCCTTGGGCGCAAGTGGCCAAAATGGCAAGAACAAAACATATAGAGGTTATTGACCCTAGCGTTATTGGTTTGTTCGCAGGTCCTGATCTGCTTAAAAACGAGATAGGGCAGGTAGCTTTACTCGAAAGTGTCCCCGATGCTTGGGTGACCGTCGCAAATCAGCATTGGTTAGATAGTTTGCCACTGCGCTTAAAAGGGGAAATCGAGGACGCGAGTAAGCAAACATTTCATACTCATATTGCGCAGATTGAGCAACTGCAAAAACGCTGTGAGCGCGAGCTCATGGCCTTGGGCGCAAAGCTGCACCCTTTAAGTGTGGACGAAAAGCGCGAATGGCAATTAAAGTTTGGTCATCACAATGCACAGTGGAACAAGGTAAAGCGAGAGCTACTTGGCAGTACTCGCGCATTTCAACAGCTGGTAAATGCGACAGAAAAAGAGTTTACTCAATAACCCTGGTTGAGAGCAACAACTGACCTTCTCGCTATTGTTACTCCCAACTCAAACGAATTATTGGTACTTTGTTATCGACTCTCTTTAACCAGTGGAATGCCGTTGGTGCCAACCGGAATATAAACCGTTGTATGGTTAGGAGATTCTGCCATTTTTAGCTGCGCATTTATCGCTTCATGTTGTAAGTAGTTTGCAGTAAGTGTGGCGTTGATGATCTTTTGCGCTTCAGCGATACCTTTTGCTTCTTCAATCCGAATTTCCGCATCTTTTTTCGCAATGGCCTTTTGAGTTTCTTTTTCTGCTAGCAGCTGTTGCGCAGCGAGTTTCTTTTCTACAGCATTGGCTACGATATCTGGATAATTAATGTTACCGATCACCACTTGCTTGATATCAAATGGCGCTAACTGTAGGTAGCCTTTTAAACGTTTTGTGACGATTTCAGCAATTTGTTCGCGTTTGCTTTTTAATGCGCCGCTGTCGTATTGTTGGACTTCGTCGCGAACATAGGTTCTGAAAGTTTCGCGAACAAAACGCTGATACCAGTTCTCTGCACCATAATTTTCGACGACATCTTTTACTGTACCTGGTTTAATTGCAATGACGGCATGAAAATCAAAACTGATATTCAAGTCATCCTTGGCTAAGATCTCAAAGCGCTCGGTATACGTGTTTGGACGCATATCGATATTGACGACTTGATTTCTAAGCGGGGAAAAACCATAGTTGCTCGGACCGATTAAGCTACCTTGGTAACCACCAGAACCAAAAAATCTAGGTTGCTCAAAAACATAGCCTTCATGTCCTGCGGGTGTGCTGGGGTTAGTGCAAGATGTGATGGAAAAAAGTAACACAATGCCAATCACGATAATAGATATAATTGAGCTTCCAATGCTAGATTTTGATTTCATCATAGATGATTCCTTTATAGGTACTTTGTTCGCTATGATAGGTGACAATACTAAAGCGAACAACAATTACCTTAGTTCAACGATATCAACCGGAGCGCAGTAGTGAAAATATCCGTGGTAGAAAATCCTGAGCAACAATTTGTCGATTTTTTAAGTAGTAAAATTAGCGAGTTTAACTGGGCTAATTGGGAGGTCACAGAGCGTCTTCCATTGGCGGTTGAAGTAAAGGGTGAGTCTGGAGAGGTTGTTGCAGGTGCAGCCGCGCGTACTTTTGGCAACTGGTTGTTGCTTGATACTTTGTGGGTTTCTGAGACACTAAGGGGTCAAAATATCGGCTCACAGATACTAGAAAGCCTAGAAGCGGCAGCCAAACAAAGAGGGTGCGTGAAATGCTTACTCGATACCTTAAATTTTCAGGCAATGCCATTTTATGAAAAGCATGGCTATGAGACCCAATGGATCCAAGAACATTACCCTAAAGATGGCTGTAAGTATTTTATGGTAAAGGTGTTATAACAAGTTTAGTGGGTAAGAGTACTTACCCACAATGGCGCATTAATACGGATTTGGACAAGTTCGAACCTGAAAGTGTGTAAACCAAGGACAGCCTTGATCGAACTTGCTTTCTGGGTATAAAGGTGGATTGCCAGCACCTGCAATATTTGGGGTTTGCGCCATTGGTAAGTCTTGTAAATCTTTTGAAAGGGACTTAATCGCCTTTTTGTTTAATTTAAGTTTCATACTTGTTTCCTTGTGTTAACTTCATTGTTTATCTTATCGAGAAAAGTGGAGAGTGCAAGGGGGATGGGTATTTTATTTATAGGAAGCATATATTGATGAAAAATGTAGAAAACACTGAGCAGTTGGCTGCGGTAAATCAAAAGGTAGTAAGAGAAGGTGAGTGCTTACCATCGGTACAATTAAAAGATGGTAGTAGAGTGCAAACGGGTACAGTAGCAACTATGTTGCATAACATTGACCTTTACAATGCTGGTGAGCGAGGACAAGTAGAGGACGAGCTAAAGCTTGCAATCCCAACGCTGTGTAAAATCGGTCTATTTGAGCTGTTTACTGTGGAAGAATGGTTGAGTGGAGATAATCCTGGCCGTCGATACGTGGGTGAATGTGCCAAGGCATTTCTAAGTAATAACGTTAGCTAAACTTCAGAGGCCTCATAGTGCTCTTAAATCGATACAGTTTTTAATTCAATTGCGATTATAAGACGCTCAGCTATTGAGCGCACGCGTGGGATTACCTACAATACAGCATGCTTAAATAATTGAAGAAAAACGATGACAGATTCAATCGAAAAACCAGCACTACCAGATAGACTTTCTATCAATCCTCGCAGCCCACATTATGCTAAAGAAATACTAGAGCACCACATTGGCATTCGTTTTAATGGAAAAGAACGTACCGATGTTGAAGAGTATTGCATTAGTGAAGGCTGGATCAAAGTCGCTGCGCCAAAAGCGCTAGATCGCCGAGGTCAGCCTTTGCTAATTAAATCAAAAGGAACGGTTGAAGCTTACTATTGCTAAGCGCCGTGACGATGCACCAATCTGCTCAGGGGTAAATTGGTGCGCTTTGTTTAAGCTACTGTAATATTCCCATCTCGATTGCTAATAGCACCGCACGGGTTCTATCCCTCACACCCAGTTTAGAAAGTAAATTGGAGACGTGATTTTTGATTGTGCCTTCTGACTTGTGTAAGGCTTCGGCTATTTCCTTGTTGGAATAACCATTTGCAACCAGTCTCAATACCTCTATTTCTCGTACGCTAAGCGTCTCTGTGGCTTTGAACTCAGAAAAATCATTGTCGAGTTTTGGTGCATACTTTAATAGGGTTTCTGTAATTGCCGGTTGAAAGTAGGTTTCACCATTGAGGATGGTTTTCATTGCATTCACCAACGAATCCAGAGCGATATCTTTGAGTACAAAGCCTTTGGCTCCATTACTTAAGCTGTCCAGAACGAGTTTGGGGTCATCAAAGGTTGTTAGCACTAATACTGGGATCGTTATACCGCGACTATTTAGCTGCTTCAAAGTAGCGATACCGTTCATAATTGGCATGGATAGATCCAGTAGAATAATATCAGGTGAAACCTCTGATAGCCCATCAAGTAACATCTGACCATTGTCGTACTGGGCAATCACTTCAACTTCTTCGTTAAATTGTAATAAAGTGACAATGCCTTCTCTTACGAGTTTCTGGTCGTCAACCACGACTACTTTCATCAATATCGTCCTTACTGTGGAGTTAACGGGAGTTCAATTTTATAGTGTAGGGCACGATTGTGCTCATAGAGATGCAAGTGGCCACCACACTCAGATACGCGTTCAGACATCCCCGTTAAACCATTCCCTTTTTGCCATTGTTCACTGATATAGCCATCATCATGCATATTGACGAAAAGCTTTTCTTCATCTTGCGTCATTACAATCCAAAATTGCTTCGCATGACTGTGTCTTAGGCTGTTGGTTATTGCTTCTTGAACACAGCGCAGCAGCACTTGTGCTATATGGCTATCGTCAACAGCAATATGTTGTGGAATGGTTGCATGCACTTTTAGCTCAGGAGTATGTTGGAGTAGTAAGGTAAGCGATTGATGAAAATCAATATCTCTGTGCTGTCTGAGCATATCCACGGCATCTCGTACATCATTGAGTAGTAACTTAGCTACGCTTTGACATTCTAGGATTTGCTGCTGGGCTGGTGCGTCGGCAGTCATTCTTTGCGCTATTTGCAACTTAATACTGAGTGCCGTGAGGTGATGACCTAACAGATCGTGTAAGTCCCGCGCGATGCGGGTGCGCTCAGAGTGCTTCGACAGCTCAGAAAGCAAGTGTTGTGTGGATTGCAACTGAGCATGTTGATTTTGTAGCTCAACCCTAGCTTGCTGTTCTCGTTGATGGGTGGTGGCTAATAGCAAGGCGAATAAGTGAAACAAGCCATATAGTAATCCCTCAATCCAAAGTAGATGCTGTTGCTTTACACTCTGCATTGTAAACCAGGCCAATACGATGATGAGAGTGGAGCAAGCTGATACGCGAATGGGGAGCAAATAAGCGACAACGGCAACCCAGATAATGGTAAGAATGGATAGGTATCCAAATTGCAGGATCCAGCCACAGGCAAAAGCTGAAAATAGCATAAGGACTAGCGCAAGCCATCGTAATTTGTGTTTACATTGCTCACATGTGCCAATGAGATAGCCAAGCGCATAAAAACAGAAGAAGCTGCTAAATAGAGATATTTCGGGCGCTTCAGGCTGTTGATTCGTTATGTAAACTGAAATAGCGAAAAGGGCAACCCAAGTCATCAGCGCCAGTAGGTCTCTCATATCTCGATTTGCGATTAATGTGCTGAATGCCAACGCTTATGTCCTCGTGCCGTTTTCTTCACTAAGTATGACAAAGTAACAAGGTTGTGCCTATAGGCCAAAAGTCATGGTTTTACATCATGACGTCTGGGACAGGCACTCCAAATGTAGTGACGTTAAGCTAAAGACCAAAATCGTAAAAGAGAAATTGTTATGCTTATTGTTCATCAGTTTGCTTTGTATTTGCACATAATTATTGGTGCTATTGCGCTAATTGTATTTTGGGTTCCAGTCGTGACCGTAAAAGGCAGCCCACAGCATAGACTATGGGGAAAAATATTTACTTGGTGTATGTGGCTAGTTTCCGTCAGTGGCATTGTCATGTGCCTAATTGTGATCTACGACCCATTGGCGATCCGTTACCCCTCTCAACACATTGATCAGGCGCTAGGGCAACAGCTGGTATTGAAGCAACGTCAATTAAGTGAATTTTTACTGATGCTGTCAGTATTGGTGTTGGCAAATATTCGTCATTCGAGCTTGGTTTTAGCGGCTAAACAGCACCGAGAGCGATTAAGAAGCGGGTCTCATTTATTGCTGATTGGGCTCTTAGCGGCAACGGGTGGGCGAGTGTTGTACACTGCGCTTACATTTGGCAGTACGCTCTATCTAATATTTTCACTTATTGTGCTCTCTACTGTCGCTACTATGTTGTTCTACATATTTAAACCAACACTCAAACCACGAGAGTGGGTGCTGGAGCATATGAGTACCATTTTAGGCGCTGGGATTGCGGTATATACGGCATTTTTTGCGGTGGGTGGACGTCATTGGTTAGCGCAGCTAATGCCTGGGGCTTGGCAGCTAGTGCCATGGTTGTTACCCGCTGTGGTTGGCACCTTGGGCATCCTGTTTTACAAAAAACAGCTTAATCACTGTCAAGCAAGGGGGAGCAAATAATGTTTCAGATGAATAAAGTACTTTGTTTAATGATGATACTAGTGGTAACTCCAAAAGTGTTTGCGATGCCGAATATTACCGATGCATTGGAGCATGCCAAAATACTATTTGAGCAACAGGCGATAGTGGATGCTGAGCAAGCTTTTCTGGCGCTGCAAGAAACGCATCCAAATGAGTCGTTCTATTATCTTGGCAGAGTTAAGTTGGCGTCGAATCAATTTGATGAAGCAGAAGAGTACCTTGAAAAAGCACTGCGTCTCGAGCCTAACAGTGCGGATGAGTATTATTGGTACGCCAAGGTAAATGCAGAGCAGATAAAGCATGCTTCTATATTTTCAAAACTGAGTTATGCCAGCAACACAGAAGATGCGTTTTTAGCGGCAATAGACAAAGACGCAACGCATATCAAAGCGCTGCAAGGGTTGTTCTATTTCTACCTTTCAGCACCAAGCATTGCAGGTGGCTCTGAGGCCAAGGCGGTGCGACAGATAAGGGCGATAGAAGCCTTATCTTCCCATGCCGCAATGAAGCTATGGATCGACTTTTATTTGCTGACTGGCAATGATGAAGCGTTGATAACATATACTAACACCTTGCTTGAACGCAAAACTATTGATGAAGCAGTGTTGTTTAAAGCTGGAATAGCGCTGCAGAGTATCAAACATTACGATGGTGCATTTGCGTTTTTTAGAACTTTAATAGTAATTAAGGAAGCAAAGCATTACGCTGCGGGGCTTTACCAAATTGGTCGGACGGCGGTGTTTTCAGAGGTTAATGTAGATGAGGGGATCGCAGCATTACAAACGTATTTAACACTTGAGCTCAGTACAGATGGTCCAGATAAAAACTGGGCACGGTTACGTTTAAGCCAGCTCTATATGCTCCAAGGAAATACCCTAGGTGCTAAAAAGTTAATCGGCAAATTAAAGTCAACGCGAATCAGCGACAAAGACCTAATCAAAGCGATTAAACAGCTGCGAATCTGAGTATTTAGTTCATTTGTTTTATTAGGATGGCAAACGTCGAGCAAGCTCGACGTTTTAGCGATTACTGAGCTGAAGTTAACCAGCTCAGAAATTGACGTGCTTCGCCGCCATTGGCGAATTGTGTGATTTTACGGCCTGTGCCGTCAGCAAAGATCACTTTAGATTTGTTCACCGAAATTGAGCGAATTGGTTGCTCAACACGGATCTCTGTTCCGTTATATGTATATGACATAATAAAACTCACTTTTATAATGCACAGCAAATTAGCTGATGCTTTTGATAGTAGATGAGCTTCATTACAGTTTAGCGAACAGAAGACACTGTCCTCGCAACGACCCGATATGGGTATGACAGCTTATACCAATTTTTTTAATTGGCTTGATTTCGCCTGACTATATTAAGCTCTACTTGTATTTTTTATGCGGACTTACTGGATCAAGGCAAGGAGGCATTACTTGAGGTTTGCTTTATTTTGAGAGGAAGTTAAAGCAAGAGAGGGATAATATAGAATTGCATTTTTTAAAGCAAGCTTTTTATGTCAGCGAAGCGATAAATATTTTCAACACTTAGCCAAATTAAAGCACCTAAGTTTGCCCCGAGGCGTTAAACCCCGAGACATAGCTGCCCTATTAGCGCAGCGTTTGTTCGACTGACTGCTTGCCATTAAATAGCTCAAATGTGAGGTTCTGAGGATGTTGAGTGGCAAGGTAAGCTAGCGCGTCTGCGACATTCTCTCGACTTATTACGGCATCTTCTCTATTTGCAGGGCGTGCGGTCGAGAATCCCCCAGTTGCAGGCTCATTTTGTAATGCACCCGGTCGGACGATGGTGTAGTTTACAATACTTTTCTGTAGGTGTTGGTCAGCCATGTGTTTGGCTACCAAGTACGGTTTGATTTCACTTTCAATGTAATCAGGATCGTCAGCACCAATAGAGCTGACCATAATAAAATGTTTAACGTTTGCTTTCACAGCATAGTTAATGGCTTTAATGGCGGCCCACAAATCAATAAGTAGGGTTTTATCCGCTCCAGTCTCTCCACCAGAGCCTGCGCTAAATATTACCTGCTCGACGTTGTCAAAGGCTGAACTAAAATCGCCTTCGAGGTCTTGCTCTATGATAGTGAGTTGCTCAGACTGAAGATCAGCTAGTTTACTTTTATTGCGCACTAACGCCACGACGTCATGGCCTTGTTCCAGCATTTTCTTTGTCGTCATTTTTCCAATTTGACCACTGGCACCAATGATTAAGGTCTTCATAGATAAACTCCTTTAAAGTGTTTGCTTAACTAAGACCTTGGGGTCATTGTGCAGATTTAAACCCCTGTGGTGGAAATAGGTTATAAATAGGCGAGTAATTGCTGAGCTAATCTAAAGTCGTGGTGGTCAGGGAAAAGTTGACCACCGAAGGGAAAGGAAAGTTATCTGTTATTTTGTCACTTTACGAGCTCTAAAGTTACGGCCTTTCATTTTTCCTTCTGAGATTGTTTTAAGCGCCACGTTGGCAACACTGCGCTCAACCGCAACGTATGATGACATCGCGGTGACTTTTATTTTGCCGATTTGGTCACCTTTTAACGCTTGATTTGAGGTCAGTGCACCTAAGATATCACCCGGTCTTAATTTTGCTTTTTTACCGCCGTCGATTTGAATGGTTACCATCGGTGCCCGGTTAATTTTGTTATTTAATACTTGATCGCTTGGCAGGGTATTGGGCTCAATGGTCTTGCCTAAATAGTCTTCGAGGGCGTTTACTTTATGTGATTCCTTATAGCTCATCAAAGAGCATGCCACCCCTTTATTGCCTGCGCGCCCGGTTCTGCCAACGCGGTGAACATGTACTTCTGGGTCATGGGCGATATGGTAGTTGATCACCATATCTACGTGATCGACGTCGATACCCCGGGCTGCGACATCCGTTGCCAATAAAATGGTCACGCTCTTATTCGCAAAACGAACCAATGTGCGATCACGGTCTTTTTGCTCTAAGTCACCATGAAGTGCAGCCGCATCAAAACCTAGGCTATACAGGCTGTCGCATACGTTCTGGCACTCAGCCTTGGTGTTGCAGAAGATAACCGCTGAGTTTGGTTGAAATTGCATTAACAGCTTTTGTACCGCAGGCAATCTTGCATCGTTATTGTCGACTTCGTAAAAGTACTGTTCAATTGAGCTATCGTCATGTGTTGCTTCAACTGTGACTTTGGCTGCATCTTTCATGATGTGCTGCGCGAGCTGCTCTATTTTTGGTGGGTAGGTAGCACTAAATAACAGGTTTTGGCGTGCTGTAGGGCAGTGATCTATGATGCACTGTAGTGACTCTTCAAAGCCCATCTCCAACATGCGATCCGCTTCATCCAGTACAAAGGTATTCACTTCATCTAGCGACAAACGGCCTTTGCGCAGGTGCTCTTCAATACGCCCAGGCGTGCCCACAATGATGTGCGCACCGTGTTCAAGAGAGCCAATCTGCGGACCCATAGGTGCACCACCGCACAGCGCTAACACTTTGATGTTATGGACTGCACGGGCAAGCTTGCGAATTTCAACCGCAACCTGATCGGCAAGCTCTCGAGTTGGGCATACCACGAGCGCCTGCACGCGAAAGCGTTTCACGTTTAAATTATGTAATAGTCCTAAAGAGAAAGCGGCGGTTTTACCTGAGCCTGTTTTACCTTGGCCAATGACATCTTTACCCGCTAAGATAAGCGGTAAGGTTTGTGCTTGAATGTCAGTCATGGTGTGATACCCCAATGACGCGAGGTTATCGAGTAAGGCGCTGGAAAGTGAGGTACTTGAAAAAAGTGGCTGAGTCAAAGTCGCTGTCTCTGTAGTTCTAAAACAGCAATTATAACATGGCTCGAACGGATAGCGCGTGTAAGGCCGTGATAAAATTTTTTACCACAGCCAAGTGCGTTAAAAAATAATCTTAAACATTTCCCATGAACAGGGATAAGTGGCATTACAGCCTATGACGGTAGGATGCACATTGGCTCCCGCGCCACCATTACCTGCGGCTTGGATATAGTGACCATTGATTGACTTCAGCGCCACTTTATCGCCATTTTGGATCAAAGCGCCGGGGTTATTCGGCAACTCAATCGTGAAGGTTTCCCAAATAGAAGCCACCGTTCGGTTGGCATTTAACTCAGCGCCCCCACCTTGCTCTGCAACAAAGTAATAGCCAGTGGCTGTTTGAATGTGGATGGTGTCGCCATCAAACAGGTTACCGCCGTTGACATCGATAAGATTAAACCGTTCCCAAGGGCCAATCGCAATACGATTGGCGTTTACTGTATTACCGCCATTATTTTCTGCAACGAAGTAATATTGTCCGCCGGTTTCAAACGACACATTAGTAAAAATCGTCGGGCCACATGGGGCTGTAGTGAAGGTTAAGTCTTCCCCTTGAATGGTGGTGCGAGGTGGCTTTGGATCTCCTCGAAAACGGAAATGATATTCGCTGCCGCACTCTAGGTTCGCTATTTGTGCGCTAACCGGGCCATTCACACCAGCCGGTGTTGCGAGTACGCTGTAGCCGTAGTTAGTGGTTGGGCCATAATCAAACGTTTCTCCACTTAAACCAATAGTAGAGGCGGAGTAGCCGTTTAATTGAGCGGAGGTTTCTGTGATATTGCTCGCAGCTTGGGTCACATATTGCGTACCAGCGTGCGCTAAAAATGTACTACCAAACAATGTGAACAGTATCAATTTCAAGATATTCATTGTCTAGCTCCTTTGACGAAAAAAGGCTGTTACGATTAACAGCCTTTTTAGCTTAGGAGAAGGTGTTGCAAATGCTATTACACCTGCTTACACCATTAATTATTAATTGCCAGAAGTGGGCTTCTGGCGTGGTGTACGTTTTTCTCCAGCGTGTTGTCTCTTTGGCTTGTTTGCAGACGATGATGGGCGACGTCTACGGTTGCCATTGTTATTACCAGCAGGTTTACCGTTGCCACTCGGCTTATTGTTGCGAGGACCTGAATTTTGCTTAGGTTTGTTTTTCGGCTGAGCGGAAGGTGCTTGCTCAGCGTCTGTCGCCTTTGGTTTTTTCGGTTTCTTTGGCTTTTTCGGCTTAATTGGGCGCGTATCTAATTTTGACTCAGGTACGGCAAGTTGCGGTTCAAACCCAGGCTCCACTTTACGCGGCACCAACTGTTGAATTAATCGCTCAATGCCAAATAAGTCGCTTGCGGTCTCTTGGGTTACAAACGAAATAGCTTCACCTGTCGCACCAGCGCGGCCTGTTCTACCGATACGGTGAACATAATCTTCGTAAACATTTGGCAGGTCAAAGTTCACGACATGAGGCAACTCTTGAATATCCAAGCCCCGTGCCACAATATCAGTGGCAACAAGTACACGTACTTCACCATTTTTAAAGCCAGCAAGGGCTTTCATGCGAGCGCTTTGGCTTTTATTACCATGGATTGCTGCGGCATTGATCTTGTCTTTTTCTAGATCCTTAACCAAGCGGTTGGCACCGTGTTTTGTGCGGGTGAATACCAACACTTGTTGCCAATCATGCGTTTGCACTAAATGCTTGAGTAAGCTCGTACGTTTACTTTTGTCTACCGGGTACACCCATTGAGTCACGCTTTTTGCGGTGCTGTTTGCTGGTGCCACAGAAATCTCTACTGGATCATGAATTAGCCCTTTTGCCAATGCTCTAATCTCTTCAGAGAAAGTGGCAGAGAACATCAAGTTTTGTCTGCGGCTTGGCAATACTTTGATAATGCGCTTGATATCGTGAATAAAGCCCATGTCTAGCATACGGTCGGCTTCATCCAATACCAATACTTCAAGGTCATCAAATTTGACAGCATTTTGCTGGTAAAGGTCGAGTAATCGCCCAGGTGTTGCCACTAAAACATCAATGCCTTTACGCAGCTTCATCATTTGCGGATTGATCTTCACACCGCCGTATACAACTTCAGAGCTGATAGGCAGGTGTTTACTGTACAGCGAAACACTTTGCCATACTTGGTCAGCAAGCTCTCTGGTTGGCGTTAGAATTAACGCGCGTACATTGTTCGCACGTGGCTTAGTACCGGCAATCAGCTTTTGCAACAAAGGTAATGTAAAGCCCGCTGTTTTACCCGTTCCCGTTTGCGCCGCAGCCATCACGTCTCTGCCTTCTAAAATAGCAGGAATGGCTTGCTCTTGAATGGGAGTCGGTTTGTCGTAACCTTGTTCGACAACGGCTTGATTTATTTCTGGGGCTAAACCTAGGTGGCTAAAGCTCATGATTTTGTACTCTGTATTGGGCGGCGGGCAAGAGTACAGTATTTACTCCGCTTAAGCAATTTCGCCGTGTTTTTAAATTGCCCCGAGTTAAATAACGATAGGCGGGTAGATAACAAAGCATAGCGTAAACATCAGGATTACAATCAAAATAAGTGAAAGGAAACGTTCGTACTAGAGGTCTATTGATGGCATTAGTTATTCACGACCAGTTTGCGCTGTATATAAGTCACTAATTCGGCAAACTGGCTTAACTTAGGAGCCGTTTTGTGAAATACACATCTGTATCCTTGTTAGAAAAGGGGTTTTATGTTGCGAGCCTTGCTGTTGCGTTGTCACTTTCACCATTAACACAAGCGCAAACCGAGCAAGTCACCGCCCAGCAATTTGTCGATTTGCAACAAGGACAAAACCACTTCCCTGGGTTTCGTAGGGCACACGCAAAAGGGATTTGTGTGTCAGGAGAGTTTAAATCGAATGGGCGGCTATCTCAGTACTCAGACGCAACCGTTTTTAAAGCCGGCACGCATCCATTTATTGGTCGATTGTCCATTGCTGGAAATAATCCGCACGCTGCGGAGTTGACTGCACCAGTAAGGAGCTTTGCGCTGAGCTTCGTAACAGGTGCTCAGCGTTGGAATATTGCGATGAATACGCCTCCAGTGATGGCGGTAACGAATCCGCATGATTTTTATCAGCAAATTGTTGCTCTGAAGCAGGGCAAAGAGGCAGTAAAAGACTTTTTTGCTGGGCACCCTGAGAGTGCGGATTTTTTGGCATGGAAAGCGAGTTACACGCCAAGCTCGAGTTTTGCCCTTGAGACTTATCATAGTATTAATGCGTTTTATTTGGTTGATGAAAAAGCGCAGCGTCAGGCTATTCGCTGGAAAATGCTGCCACTAAATGAAGAAAGTAAAAATCCTTACACAGGCAAAGACGCGCTACAGCAAGAATTTGCAACTCGATTAGAGAAAGGAGCTGTACGCTTCAATTGGCAGTTTATATTTGCCAAGCAAGAAGATGATGAAAATAATCCAGCCAAACTTTGGCCCAGTAACCGCGCGAAGGTAGATGCAGGAGAGATCTTCATAACGCATTGGCAACCGCAATTATCGGGGAACTGCCATGCGCTCAATTTTGATCCCTTGATATTACCTAGCGGTGTTAAAGCAACCGAAGATCCAATTCTAAGAGCGCGCTCTGCTGCCTATGCAGAGTCTTATCGCCGTAGGGCTAAGGAGCAATTGATGGGCGCACTTGAGGAGACAGTGAATGATTAATCAAATAACACGATTTAATCTCGCGATGAGAGTGCTTCACTGGTCTATGGCATTACTTATCTTTGCCATGATTTTTGCCGGACTTGCGATGGTACGTGCGCTTGAGCCTTGGCAGCTTACCTTACTTGGGCTACATAAATCATTTGGTGTGCTGGCACTTTTGCTACTTTTATTGCGCTTTCTTATTAGAATAAAGTCATCGACACCTAGCTTGCCATCTGGGATGTCGACAATACAAGTCAAACTGGCCAAATTCAGCCACTGGCTGCTTTACGCATTGATGTTAATCATACCGACTAGCGGCCTGTTGATGCAGTATTATGCAGCGCGACCAATAGTGGTGTTCGACTTTTTCACCATTCCAGCCGCAATGGTGCCTTACATCGAATACTTTGCTGTATTTCGCGAAGGACATGATTTTGCTGTATTGCTACTGATTGCAGTACTTGCAGTTCATATTGGAGCGGCGCTTTATCATCACTTTATAAGAAAAGATGGCGTGCTAAAAAGCATGTTGTAATGACCCAAGGCCTGCTTACTGGCAGGCCGTTATTATAAGTATGCTTGCAGTGCTGTTAAGTCTACCTTAGCTTGTAATTTTACTGCGATTAAATATAACCCCGCCAGTTTGCGGTGAATAAACAACGCATCTACAGGTGGAGTATGCCACTCGTTAGAGCTGCCATTCAACGCTAGCCCTTTTTCACTGAGCCCTTTACTCAGTTGGCTATTAGCGAAATCAAATGGGCCGTCACATCGAAGTGGAGTCGTCGCAAGTAAAAACAGCTCAATAACTGCGTCACAATAGTCAGGTGCAATATCTGTGTCGAAAAAACAAGCGAAAAAGCAAGTGAAAAAGCAAGTGACACCCACTACAGGAAAAAACATGTGACACCCACTACGATTCATCAGTGACAAGAGAAACATGTGACACCCACTACGATTCATCAGAAAAGCAAAAAAGCAAGTGACACCCACTACAGGAAAAAACATGTGACACCCACTACGATTCATCAGGGAAAAAACAAGGGAAAAACAAGGGACACCCACTACTATTTGCATCAAAAACAGAAAACAAGAAAGAATAAATCAATGACACCCATCACTATAAATCGGCTGCATGTTTGACTAGCCTTAATTATCAATTGCTGCAGGAGTAGGCTTTCTACTCTTTTTATTAAGAGGTTTTATGAATAATACAGAAACACAATCAATCGAAAGTATATGGCAAGAGCAGCTTTCAGGTTATGGCTGTGATCCCGATTTAGCTTATGCCAAAAATACGTTTTTTAACCAGTCTAACGAGTCTATTTCAGCAGCATTTTCTCGCAGCGTAATTGAAAGGGCAAATGAACTAAGAGTTATGCCTAATGTGTTATTTAATACGTACTTTTACTTCTTCATTGACTTCCTAATGAAAACAGATCATGAACCATTCGACGCTTCTGAGATAGCGAGCTGTTTTGCATCCCTTCTCAAAGAGAAGCTGGATTCAAACTCGATTGCTAGCTCAGAACTCGTCAAGCAATCCAAAGGCGCGGTGGACTATTTAACGCGTAACACTATTTTTTTTAATGAGGATGCGGATATCTACGGTGATCTAGAAGCAAAGTTGAAGGCTTTAAAAAGCCAGTTAAAGACTTATCAAATTTAGGCTGCATCTGAGGTTAAAAATAGTGGTCAAATTGAGTTGGCCAATGAAAGCTAATAAATAGATAAAAGAAATAAGTAAGAAATAAGGAAAGTAAGAAATAAGTGACATCCATCACTATTAATATCCAAGCTGAGGAAGTGAAGTAAAAAAGTATAAAAATACTTCAACCACTTTGGTCAAAAACGTTTATAGATAGGCTAATTTTTAGCGCTCAGGCGTATCTATTCAACAAAACAGGTTTATCGCGCACGACAAGGCGCTGTAAATACAACAGTAAGAAATTCTAGAGTTGAAAAGCTTGCTCTGCTAAGCCAACAAGCGCTCACAGTTTGTTAGGTTTGTCCGTCGTCGTTTTTGCAGTGTTTCACAGTAAGCGGTTATTGTTCGCTCTCGACCAACAGCACCGTGGAATACCCGAGAAAACTGCGTAGTGAGTTTTATCCAGTTTTCAGGTTCTATATTTAATCGAGTAAGAATAGGTTGCGCTTCGTTGATATAACCGCGTTTATCGGCGCGAATACATTTGCCCGTGAGCTCAACTAATTCAATATAGGACTTGAATTCAAAGGGCAGGCCTTTAGGCATATGTTTTCGTGGGCTACCAGCAAAGCGTAGTAGGCTTTTTGGTTGTTTGCCCAGCTTAGCGTGGTCGATGCGTTTTTTGATGCTGGTGTAGTCTGAGGTCTCAGGCGTTGCTGCGATTTTGGCTCTAATGGGGTTTAAGTCTACGTAAGCGAGACAAGCTGCCAATGCGGCCTCATCCAGTAATGCTTGGGATTTAAACCGTCCTTCCCAAAAACGGCCTGTACAATTATCTTCTTTATTTGCTCGGCGGGCGATGTCTTCGTTAAGCACTCGCATAAACCAGCTAATATCTGCGAGCCTTTCCCTGTACTTGGCGACATGCTCATCGAATATCAATTGTTCCGATTCATTGAGTGGTTCTCCCTCAACGAGCTTATGGGTTATCCAATTGCCTTTAAACAGCTTGTGCCACCGTATCACAATCGCTTTATCCGACAGACACTTAGCCTTTTTATCATCAACATATAAAACAATGTGGGTGTGATTACTCATCACGGCATAAGCACAGATATCAATACAAAACACGGAGCCCAGCATCAGGAGCTTTTCTTCAACCCAATCACGGCGGTGTTCGTATGATTTTCCAGTAAATTTATCTTCACCGCATAAAAAGGCGCGCCTTACACAGCGGGAGATACAGTGATAGTATTTGGTGTCGGTTAAACTGATTTGTTTTTTACGGGCAGTTGCCATAGTTTGGTTTCCTCAATCCTTTGAGTGCAAAATTAAAGCGTAGGCGGAATCTTAAGAAGGTGCAAATTAGTGGTGGGTGTCAGCTATTTATTATCTTCCAGTAAATTTATCTTCACCGCACAGAAAGGCGCGCCTTACGCAGCGGGAGATACAGTGATAATATTTGGTGTCGGTTAAACTGATTTGTTTTTTACGAGCAGTTGCCATAGTTTGGTTTCCTCAATCCTTTGAGTGCAAAATTAAAGCGTAGGCGGAATCTTAAGAAGGTGCAAATTAGTGGTGGGTGTCAGCTATTTAATTCATAGGGAGTCAAAAGTGCTCATACATGGGGCTTTTAGCGCTTGCCACATTACAGCATTGTTTAGGCTTGGAGATCACGTTATTAATATGTTTAATAAATGTTTTGTATATTGATTTTTTGTTTCTCCGCTGCCAGTATAGTCATTAGTAAGTTTCCGATTTGGAAACTTTAAACAATGATTATCAAGGAAATAAAATGAAACTAAGCCTTAAGAAAAGGAACATGAAAGTACTCAATAAAGACAATAGTCACGTTGTTAAAAATGTCACTTTGCAAATTGCTGGTGGTTATAATCGAGGTTATACAGACTTTTATTTTTGTGGGACAACGCATTGTCCATCTGCGTATCCAGAGTGTGAAACTATGGGGTGTAACGCGTAACCTTGCTCCATAGTTGGCGATTACTCATCAATTCATAGGTTTGTTCTGAATCTCAAACTTATGAATTGTAATTCAGTGCATTCCTATTTTATCAAACACCTTCCAAAGTGCCTTTGCGTGTACTTGCTACAACACAGAAAAATCACGACAAGTAGAGATTGACTCTCTGAGTGCTTTAAATATACGTCACTTTTATATGTTGGGCTTTGTATCGAACACTCTTTTGTAGTATGGCTTTTAACGTTTTACTCTTTTTTGATTGGTATGTTATATTGTATCAATTGCGGGCGAGCATGACAAAGGAGAAAGCGTGAACGTAAAAGTACAGTCGCTTGGAGACAAAGCAGCAATTGGGTTATCTATGTTGTGCTTAGTCCACTGTTTAATATTACCTTTTTTATTACTTGTACTTCCTCCCTTCGCGGGTTTATTAGCGCTCTCTGATGAAGCTTTTCACGAGTGGTTACTAATAGCAGTAATACCTATTAGCGTTTTGGCCCTTGGGTTTGGCTATGTGCGGCATAAGTCAGGTCTTGTTGTGGGTTTAGGGCTCGTGGGCTGCACACTCTTGGTGCTAGCAACTATTTTAGCTGAACAAGGTGGAGAAACCTTGTTCACAGTGCTTGGCTCTATACTCATCTCCTACGCTCATCTTCGAAATTATGCGCTGCGTCGCAATTTTCACTAAATAAAACCCTATTTGGAGTTAATATGAATAGCCTTATGCCTATAGAGCCCTTGCTTGATGCGGACTCTCTGCATCATGAGCAGTCAGAACATGCAACTGTGTTAACCAAGATTTATGAGTCCAACACCAATATTGTGATTTGGCAACATGCATTATCACCTGCTTTGAAAGCAGAGTTTGGCCACTACTTAGAAACAGCAAAAGAGATAGAATTAGCGCTACAAATTGCGACTAGCAATATCACTTGCGAAGTTAGTGAGCCGTTAAAGCGGTTGAATTTTAGCGATGCGATGGTGGCGCATATTATTGAAATAGTAGATATGTTTAGCTGTTTATTTGAACTTCGCATAGTTGGTTTACGGTTAAAAATGCTCGAGACTGCAATGTGCCCGAAATTTCATGTTGATAAAGTACCTGTACGACTGGTGACTACACTAGCAGGCGCTGGCAGTGAGTGGCTTAGAAACCAGCATGTATCAAGGGATGGCAACAAACTGACTGTTGTCCCGGAAGCAGACGCAATATCACTAGCCTGTGGGGATGTGGCATTATTAAAAGGCGAGCGTTGGGAAGGCAATGAAGGCCGTGGCTTAGTGCATCGCTCACCAGCAGTAGTAACAGGGGAAAAACGATTGCTACTGACATTAGATTTTATCGCATAGACTGGATTTATTATGACAACAAAATTAACTGCATTTGTATTTAGCGCTATTTTTAGCCTCTCGCTTTTGGGATGCCAGTCAGAGCCTACAAATATCGGTACCTCCGCGGTAAGTGGCCAAGCAACCGTCGCTCCGCTTAAAATCGCGACTTGGAACATGGAGCATTTAGCATATCCATCGAACACAGGATGTAGGCCTCGTGATGAGCAGGAGATAAGCGCACTGCGCGATTATGCAAAAGGGCTTAATGCAGACGTTATTGCGCTGCAAGAAGTCGCATCGGTTAAAGCATTAGAGCAGGTCTTTCCAAGTAGTGAATGGCAATTACTGATTTCAAGTAGAGCTGATAGCGCGACGTACGACTGTAGAGGAAGTGGCAACGTCTCTACACAGCAGAAAACCGCTTTTGCAATTAAAAATAGCCTTGCCTCAAGCAAAGTGGATAACGTGAGCGAACTTAGCGTGGATGTTGAAGGGCTAAGACATGGTCTAGTTGTGACCTTAGATACTCAGTTTGGTGAGCTTTCAGTGCTTAATGTCCATCTTAAAAGCGGCTGTTTTGTTGATAACTACTCGACATCGGATAAAAAAGCCTGTCGATTGCTGGCAGAGCAATTACCAGTACTCAAGTCCTGGTTGAAGAAACACGCAAATAGCAACACCATTGTGTTGGGCGACTTTAATCATCGTTTAAGCCATGGCGACAATCAATTTTGGCAGCAGTTAACCAAGCACCAAAATAACGCCTCTACACCTTTGATAAATGCAACTAAGACGCTGACAGGTTGTCACCCTCGTTACCCTGTGCCGATTGACCATATATTACTGAGCAACAAACTTGCAAACACGGTAAAATTCGCCCCCAGCGTACACTTTTTTGCGGATATGTCTGAAGAGAAAATGCTCAGTGATCACTGCGCTATTTCGGTGTCAATTAGCATGCGTTAAGACTGTTGATAGTTGTACTAAAAGGGAGCGCATATAGCCAACCGCTGCCGCGCAAATATTATCAAGGTCTAATCAACAAAAAAGCAGCATCTTTAATGGCAACTTTAGTGTTGAAATTAGACCTTATTTGCTTTTGCTAACGGCTTCTGTTGTTGTGATTGGATAAAAGGGTATGAGGCTTATCTAACGGCATAGCAGGGCGACACTACGCCTTTGATCCCTTGGATCCGGTATAAAAAATTACCGAGCCGAGAGAATTAAAACAACATTTAAGTTGTCTTGAAGCGGTCATGCCTGCAATATCATGTTTGGCCTATGATAAAAATATTGTGTATTAGGGCCTGTTGCTAACATAAGCAGCTATTTGACAACCGCACTTAATGAATAACTTAAACGAAAGGAGTGTGCTATGCCATCCGCAAACTTACTTGCCTTGCTCGATGATGTCGCTGCGCTAACAAAATTAGCCGCAACCAAAACCGCTCCGGTGTTAGGAGACGATCTTGCCGTCAACGCAGAGCAACTATCGGGCGGGATCAAACCAGATCGGGAGCTTGCAGTGGTATGGAAGGTGTTTAAAGGCTCCTTGCTAAACAAGTTTATTTTAGTGCCCGCTGCTTTGGCTTGCAGTTACTTTGCGCCGTTTATGATCCCCATTATGCTAATTTTAGGGGCGCTGTACTTGCTGTTTGAAGGTGGTGAAAAAATTCTCCACGCTATTTTTCACCGTCGGGAGCAACAGCAAGAAACCGATGAGTTTGTCAAAGCGCTTGAGGATGAGCGTGTTGACTTAGTCGAGTTTGAAAAAGACAAAATCAAGGGCGCTATCGTTACCGACTTTGTTCTATCGGCGGAAATTATCATTATTGCGCTGGGGGCGATTGCTGATCAGCCTTTTGAAAAGCAAGCAATAGTCCTTTCGTTAATTGGGCTTGCACTGACAATCGGGGTTTACGGAATTGTGGCCCTGATTGTTAAGCTTGATGATATTGGTTTAGCCATGATTAAGGACGTAGGTAAGACTACACTTGCAGCGATAAAACGTGGGGTGGGTAAAGGGCTGCTTTATTTTGCTAACGGTCTGATGAAGTTTTTGTCAGTCGCCGGTGTGCTGGCAATGCTTTTAGTTGGCGTTGATATTTTGGCTCACCAGTTCCACTTACTTGAAGAAATTGTTCACGCTATTGAAAATCTGATCCCTGCATTGAGCTGGCTTTTGAGTATTATCGCCAAGCTTGGATTGGGTGCGGTGATTGGTGTCATTATTGCGGCGGTGCTAAGTCAGTTGTTGGTAGTGTTTAAAAAAGCATAAATATCTATATCGCAAGTAGCCCGCATATTTCAGGGCTACTTGCAGAGCCTTTCGATTACCTTCTAATCGGCACTTGCTGGTTGACTGGCTTTTGCGGTGCTTCATTGAGGTTTTGTGGTAATAAACGTTTGGCTTTACGCTGCTCCCGTAGCGTAAATTGCAGCGCTTTTAAAATCCGCGCATCCAATGGCGTTTCGCAAAACGGGCTTAACAGGTTGTTCTCCTCTGTCGGATCTTCACTCAAGTTATAACACTCGTATTCACTGGGAATGAACTGAGTGGTTGTTATTCCGTCTGGGTTGCCGACGCCAACGACATTACTCACAGACGCTTGCGTGGTAGGCTCATCGTTACCACCAAGATCAACTTGGTTCGGGTCTTGCTCATAGAATCGAGCGTTATCAAAATAACGCACAAACTTCCATTTCGTGTCACCGCTGATATCCGGTAGTTGCGTTATCACAGCTTCGATATGGTTCGGTTGGATAATACTATTGTAAGCTTTACCGGTAAGCATATTCGTCATATCACTACCAACTTCGATGTTGTCATCGGTCATAAAGTAAATGGCTTCTTCTTTGGGCGACGCTTCACCCAAAATGATGTTAGCTAGGTTTCTGCCAACGAGTGGCTGTGCTTCGCTGTGATCTTTAGCAAGCTGAGTACGAGTTTGCTCAATATCTATATCCGCTAGACCAAGCAGGGTAGGCAGTAAGTCGATGTGCGATGTGGTGATATCAAGCTGCTTAGGTTGATTGAAAAGCACAGGATTAGAAATAATAAACGGCACGTTTAATACTTCTTGATACGCGGTGTACCACTTTTGATGTAGACCGCCGTGAGCACCCAATAGCTCACCATGATCTGAGGTAAAAACGACAATAGTATTTTCATAAAATGATGACTGCTTTAATACGTTAACTACCTGTTCTATATGCTTGTTCACTTCTGCGATAAGGTAGTAATAAAACTGTCGATAGGTTTCATCTGGTGGCTGTGGTAGATACATATGCGGGTACATAAGCTGATAGTCTTTTTGGCATCTTGGCTTGTCCATTAAGCTTTCATTTTGGCTTGGGGCTGGCGCAACACTTGGAAGGTTACCGGCTTCTTTTTCGGCATAAAAGTTGGAAAACCAATCTTTTTGTCCCATTAATACAATGTCATGAGGGTTTACGAATGAAGAAACCAGTAAAAATGGTGTTTGGTCGCCGTTTTGTGCCTTTTCTTCAAGTTGTTTAAGGGTTTCACAAACTTGATTGGCAAATCCCGGATCTCGAGATGTACCTGAATTGTTCTCTGCAGCGCCATGAGGTTCAGGACCTATCCATTGACTAAAGCCAAACTTATCTAGACGCTCTGCGCGCTCATAGAGAGCTTGTTTTGCTGGGTAAGGCTCTCCAGTTTCAGAGTTACTATACAGCGCTTGCTGACTTCCCGGCACGATAATATCCTCATCGGAGAGGTGCCATTTACCACGATAATAGGTTTGATATCCCGCTTCGCGAAACCAAGATCCCATGGTTGGCACAGTATTGGGAGCCAGCCAGAACATGTTTTGATCAAATGACGACTTGCCAATTCCTGGAGTTTGGCTCACGCCGTGTAGGGATGGATATTGTCCCGTGTAAATGGATGTTCTACTCGGTGCGCATGCCGTCGCTGCTGCATTATGATTCATAAATTCCATGCCACAGCGGCGCATTTCTGCCATACACGCACTGTGCTTGAGTCGATACTCTTTTGCTTGTGAATTTTCGTAAGGTGGAGGGAAACGCTCTTCATCTGTGGTAATGATTAGAAAATTCGGTTGTTTGCCATTAATCTTCATTACAATCTCCTTTTAACTTGCACAGGGCAAATGCCCACGGAGAGTGTAGTTGAAGATCCTTAGGTATTTGCGTTTTGTGTAATTTAATTGTTTTTTTATTTTAAATAATGTGTAAAAACAACATTCTGTATTTTCTCAACGGCGAATAGAAAAAAGGCCTTATCGGCCTTTACATATGCTTTGGTATTTGGTGAGTTACCAGTCGCCTGGGTCGCCGCCATCTGAGTCGCTGATCTCTTCGTACGTACCGCCGGTGTCAATACTCAGCTGTTTAAGAAACTGAAATGTAGGGGTACTAGATACCGACTGAGATGCAGGTGAAACATCTAATACATACATCTTATCTTTATTAGCCAGAATATTTTGCACTGTACCTGTATAGATTGTGGCATTGAATTGCACTGGAGGTAGCTCAAACAGGTATTTAGAGGTTACGCTTGTTTGCCAATTTGAGCCACCGCAGCTAGAGATTGGGCTGTCATTTTCGCTGCCATCAGTAGAGCCATACACTCTTAACAGTGCGCCATTAGCGGCTTCCGTTGAGTAGTTTGCTCTCAACTCATCAGCGCCATCATTGCCGCATTGAAACCGACAAACCCGTTAGTTAGGGATTGAATTTGACCGCCACTAGCAAACGTTTTCACATTTAGCTGCTGGCCATTAATTGTGGCATCTAGAAAGAACTTTGATACTTTTTGCACTGCCTGTTGCTTTGAGAATGAACATCGGCTTTGTCCATCTGGGCGCAACGTGTTCATTGAACTACTACGGTCTAAAAAAAGCACGCCATAAGATTCAGGCGCAGCGAGCGAATTGAAACTCGACATTGTGGTTGCCAATGCAATGGCAGATACTATGATTTTCATCATTGTGAACTCCATGTCAAAAGATACCATTTGCATTATCTAATCGGAAAACCTCACCGCTGCGACAAGATATTGTTCAAATGGTGTAAGAAGTATCTGGCTGTACTGCTGATGCAGATACATGATTTGCGAAAGTAAAAAAAATGAACTTAATTGGTTGCAAATTTGTTTCGCAGCGTAAGGGTAGGGTAGATTCTGATTTTATCCATTACACCACATTACAGCGATAATTTATTTTTAAAACATAATGTTACATTGAATTGTGAAGTGAATTTTAGTGTTTTCAGTATGTTATGTTTAGCTGCTTGATATTATAGCGGTTGCGATTTAGTTTCTAAAAAATATACAGTAGGATGAAGTAAACTGTATTCAAAAGTACGAAATAATAAAAACAATGACAGGAAGTTTTATGAAGCGATATCTATTTTCTCTCTTAGGTTTAATTGCAATCGTCGCTGCTGGTTGGAAGTTTACCCAGTACCAGTCTCATTACACTTCAGATTATGTTGATGTAGTGTTGTCTTCACAAGTGCTTAACGAAGATCGAAAGGTCTTTATTCGCCTCCCAAAAGGATATGACAAGGCATATAGTTATCCACTCATTATTCGCACCGACGGCAACTTTAATCTCGCGCGGTGGGATGAGGTACTAAGCAGCCTTGCCGAACAAGGTAGGGTAGAAGATGCCATTTTAGTGTCTATTCCCAATCAATTTTGGACGCAGACCCGCAACCGCGACTTAGTACCGCCTTATGCTCGACAAGATGTTGCGATTGAGGCTCGTCCAGAGAGTGACAATGATCCTGCCATTTTTGGTCGTGCAGATCGTTTTTTGCAATTTGTTGAAAGCGAGCTGTTACCCTATTTAGAAGCTAACTACTCAATTAACGACAACCGTGTGTTAAGTGGGTTCTCTGCTGGTGGAAGTTTTGTACTTTATACCATGGTGACTAAACCTGCGCTTTTTGATGGCTACTTTGCTTTTAGTCCTGCTGCGTGGTATGACGACTCGGTTGTCGTAAAAGAATTCGCAAAAAGCCTAGCCAATATTCAAGGCAAACCTAAGTATATTTACCTCTCCATAGGCGGTGCTGAGAATGACATCATTACGGGGTCATTTCGCGGTTTATTAGAGGCACTTGAACAGCATGCGCCTGCCAATGTGCGTTGGGGACACAGCATTAGCGAGGGCGCGGGGCATTCACAAAATCCAGTGGTTTCCGTGCCACTTGCCTTGAGTGAGTATCATCACTTTAGAAAAAATCAGTTAATGTAAGTGTTGCAATGCTTTGATTTCAGAGAGCAAATGTTTTTGTTCACTTTCACTTAGCCCTTCAAGCTTAAGCATGGCTTGGTAGGTCTTTAATAGTGATGGCTTATCTCCTTTTTGGTGATAAGCCATGGCCAATTGCTGCAGTGCATTGAGGGACGCTGAGTTGTGCTGGCTCACAAAGCTGAACAGGTTGATGGTCGCAGTGAAGTTACGTTCGAATAGGGCGCCATACCCGAGCGAAGTCAGTGCGTCGTAGGGGTAAGTCTTGAGTCCGTATAGCGATTTAGCGATGGCAACATGATTTTCCAGCTGAGTGACACCCGCGGCCGCTACCTTCAAGGATGGCTGATAATGGTTAAAGAGGTGCTGCAGACCATGATAATAGCTTGGGTAGACGACGCTCATATGGGATTCGCCGCTAAAGTGCTGCGCTTTGAAGTCAATTCCATTTGGCTTTCGCCAAGCATCATTAAGACGTTGAAATGGCTGCGTTATGATTGCGCTTTCGTCAGCCATGCTGATGTAGATACACTTGTTGATTAACGCTTTTGCCAGTAAGTCATTTAATAATCGCTCTTTATCCCACCAAAGGCTTGGACTTGCCAACATCACACCATTAAATAAATCGGGTTTTTCAAGTAGCGCATAGGTTGCAAACAGCCCACCGAATGAGTGTCCTGCTAACGCGCGATAGCCTGATGTGCGATAATGCTTGTCTACGTAAGGGATGAGTTCTTTGTCGATAAATTGCAGTAGCATTTCTGCACCGCCCGGATTTTGCTGCCGTGTTGGACCTGCAAAATGTCCCAGTACCGCAAGGCTACCTTTGCGATAAGACGGGGTCAGATCTCGAGTGCGGTGTTCGTTGGTTTCGATGGCAACAATGATAAGTTCCGGTATTTTATGTTGTTGTGCCAAGAAGCGAGCCGCTGAAGCGGTATGTTCAAGATTGCTCTGACCATCAGTTAGATATAACACTGGATAGCCTGTATTGCCTTGCTCATAGCTTGGTGGCAGGACGATATGAACCGTTCTTTTTTGCGAAAAATAAGCGGACGAAAGCTGCAGTGTCGAGTTCGAATCTACTGATTTATTAGCAATAGCGCTACCAATTGACAGCAACGTAAAAATAGCCACGATAACAATGTGAGTAACTAACCTAGCTTGCATAACCGCTCGTTCCTTGCTTAAAAATCATCACTAATTTAACACGAGTCAAAACGACAAGGAACGAGTTATATAGCAGCGCCTAGGAATTATTTGTGTTGTCTTGAGCTTTGCAAGATCACTATTACTCCATTCTCATTGGTGTTTGTGTCTTCTTAAGTAATTTAGAAAAGATAGGTTTTAAGCAAAAAAGAGAAAACACTGAAACGATTGCCATCACTAAAATGCCAACTAGTGGAATAGCATAACCAAAGGTAAAACTAGCACCGACCACGTGTCCCAATATGCATTCTGCGCGGTAGATTGGATAAAATAATCCAGCTATCAAAAGTCCTAAGGCTGTATACATGGTGAGGCTTTGATAACCGAACTCCCAAAGGGCTGATTGCAACAAGCTAAAGAGTAACATCACAAAGAATGCGACCAAAAACTCAGTAGGAATAACCACGGGTGCTGTTTTTTTAATGCGCTCTGTGCCAATTGCTTTATGTAGCCGCAGTGCAGTAAGCCAAGCTAATACGGGAATTATGATAATTCCCCATGCGTTAGATACTGCTGGAAAATCAGCTCTGTGAAGTAAGTGGTGACTCACTATTTCGCCATTTAAATGTTGCCACATCAGCGTTAATATCACGAGCAAAATTGCCGATGTAATTAGGCCTTTGTTGATTTTGTTCGCTTTGACTGAAAACATGTTTCTACTCCTAACTGATTAAACTGTAATTTAACTAAAAAAGACGGCTGAAATGCGTGGCCACCACATCATGACAGCGGCCGCGCAGACACCAATCGCGGTGATCACAAAACCTAAGCTCATCATCACCGCGATTATCCACACCGGTGCGCTGACGTTGGTTTGGCGTTTTGCCCAAAAGTAGAGCTCTGCGAGTACCATTGGTAGCAGATAGCAGGCAAACGAAATAAATATATCGACAGGGCCATCTAAGGTTGCGGTATTGCCATTGAAGCCTTGATTGACCATGTACCAACCAAACAAATAAAGACGAAACGTCCACACCCCATTAACCAAGAAAAAACTATGTGCGGCATAACGTTGATGTGCGGCGATATTTTTTTGTATGGCAGCGCGCCAAGCAAAAAATATCGCAATGGGAATTAATATACCGTTGAGTGTTATCCCAATGGCACCAACATCGCTTAGCCTAAGACCGGTTACCCAAGTGAGATATAACCCTGTGAGTGCGCCCGAAATACCGAGAATAAAAAATACGCGTCCGTTGTAGCGATGAAAGCGTGGAAAGCGTTTTCGCACCGCAGGAATAAGCTGTAATAAACCGTTGGTGGCCAAAATCACAGCGGGTAAAACATGGCTAAAAAACACCTTGGCATCTTTTGTGTGTCCACTCGCCGGTGAAACCGCTGCACTTTGCTCTGTGAGTCCCACGATAAGCGGGATGGCATATAGGCCTAAGATATAAACAGCAAACATCCATTGCCCGAGCAGTGCGACACACACCCAGCTCTTTGCGGCACCATTCAATACGCTAAAGGGACTAAAGAAAACCCCTGTTGTTTTGGTTAGATTGAGGGAAGACAAAATACTTATCCTTATAAATCAATAAACTTGGTATATAAAATGACAAGGTTTTGCTATCTCGTCGCTTTGATTTTGAAAATCAAAGCAAAGAAAGTAGGCCGAATTTTAAAAATGCTGGTGTTAAGTTTACTTACAAAGTTAATTTGAATGCTTTTGGTGTGGCTGTTAGAGTTTCTGCGTCTATCAATATTCCTTCAATCGCCATGACTATTGAAAACTATTACCTACTTTTGCTTAGCCTATGTTGCACTTTGGTTGTTGCTCAGCTTTTTGTAAAAGAGAAAAAAGCAGCACATTTACTCTTTGCTTTGGTGTGTGGCTCAATAGCTTTGGCCACCACCAAAAAGCTGACGCAGGACTCCTTAAATGGATATCAGTATTTAATTGGCATGGGCGCTTGTGTGACCTGTAATGGGTTTTGGTTGCTTGCAAGGGCATTATTTAGAGAAAAACATGCCATTTTAAAAAGGCATATTGTGTTTGCAATCGCCATTGCTGCCTTAGTCGTGTGGCGGCAAGGCTATTTGTTTATCGACAGTCAATTACACATGGCTGCTAGCGGATTAGTTGAGTGGCTTAACATTGCGGCGTATGAGCTTACTTTGTTGTTGTCATCTAGTGTACTCATGCTGGCATTTTGGGAAGGGTGCCGAGGGTTCTCGCAGTCTCAAGGGCAGGAAAAAGCACAAAGGGTGCTATTCTTATCCGCTTATTTTATTTGCGTCGCAGGCACCAAATTAGTCGAAAATCGCTTTGCCGATAATCGTGAGGTTCAAGAATGGTCAGTGACAAGCGCAGCTATCCTCATCATATTGACGGCGCAAGTGTTACTGTATTGGCGATTTTCATCTCAACGTACAATTACATCTGTTAGGTGCGTTGAATCAAACGAGCCAACACAAACCGAGGATGATATTGCGCTCCAGCAACAGGTGGAACACTTTCTTATCGAGCAAAAAGGTTTCCTCAAAGAAGGGTTAAAAGTCGCTGACTTAGCTCAGCAATTTAATGAACCTGAATACAAGATAAGCCGAGTGATACGACAAAACCTGCAAGCGCGAAATTTCAGCCAATTGGTCAATGAGTTGCGGGTTGAACATGCCAAAGTGCTGTTACAAGACCCCGCTAAACAGCATTGGCCAGTACTTGTCGTTGGACTGGAAAGTGGTTTTGCGTCGGTTGGACCATTTACTAGAGCATTTAAAATCGCCACTGGAACCACGCCAAATCAATTTAGAAAGCAAAATGGTCAAACGCAAGTGCTACGTGAAGCACAAGAGTAAGTGGCAATTAGGGCCTAATCTAGCTTAGTCAGTTTGTATTGTAGCTGCTGAATAGGCAGCTCTATCGTCTGTGGGTCAAGCTCTGGCGTAATATCACTGACAGGAAAGACGTTATCTATTTCCACCGAATTCGCGATAGCGTTAGTATCGCCATTGGATAAAAAAGTAAGTTGGGTGTAATCACTGGGCTGTAAGTCATACCGAGCCAGCGTTGCCTTTAAATCTATACTGTATTCGTATGCGGCTAATAGGCTACCTGCGTTATCGTTGTATCTGCAGATCCGCCATTGATAGCTACTTTCGATAAACTCCAGCGCCCAAATCCCACCTTTATCTTGGATCATTTGTTGTGGTTGTTGGCAGGGCTGTGGTAGGGGCAGTAAACGGCTATGAGACCAAAGCCCCTCGTGGTTTTGGCACAATAAGTCGCCCTTACCAAGGTCGATAATATGCGAGCTTAGACCATATTGGCAAAACTGGGAGGTGGGAATGAAAAAGGGAGCGCTGTGCTTGTTAAGCGCGCCAAACGCAATATAGCCCATTAATACCTCAGTGTTGGTCATCCAGCCAAGGTAAACATATTCATCATCTTGCCAGTTTGTTGATGCGATTTTCCCCTGTTTAACGGTGTTAGTCAGCGTGAAGTGGTCGCTTTTACCATTAAATGTACAAGTCAAACTGCCCAGTGTAGTGTCGATGTTGCATGATTGCTGAGCTTGCTCCTGTGATAGCGGCTTTATTTTAGAATTTGGCGTTTGATGAGTTAGCACTGAGGTGAACTTAGCCACAGCAGACAATTGGCCGGTTTGATCTTGTTTAAAACGACATTTAGGCTGTATCTTTGAGGAATTGAGCACGACACTACCATCAAGCACAGCAAGCTCACAGCTATTGGCTATGGTACAAGCCGTGAGCAGCATAACGCCACAAAAGGCAATCCAAGTGTTTTGCAAATCACAATACTCATCAATCATCAGCTACATCCTATAAACATAGCTGATAACACCTTGATTAAGCAATATGTGCAGCAATACCCGCTTTTCCCATGGCGACTTCGGCTTTTAGTACTTGGCCGTTGATGTAATCGCCACTATTTTGCTTTCGATAGGGGATTGGCTGTTCACTAAATACGTGTGCTAAGCGCTCTGACCAATTAGCGATTTCATCAGCTATACGTTGATTAGGCTCGCCTTTTGCGTCGAAAATAACATGGTTTTGTAGAACGTCCATACCTGGGAAAAACAAAGTCCCGTGCGTGATCGGAAATAGTAATTCGTCCATTGTGCCGTTTATCCCTAAAGGAGAGTAATCCTCGTATCCACCACCTGTGGTTACACAAATTAACGCTCGTTTTCCCTGTAAAACTCCCTCGCCGTAGCGCAATTGGTTCCCTTTATTTTGATAACCGTAAGCAAAGCCATAGGCATAGACTCTATCGAACCAGCCTTTAAGTATGGCAGGCACGCTGTACCACCAAAGCGGAAAATGAAAAATAACCAAGTCGGCAGCCAGCAATTTTTGCTGCTCTTGAATAACGTCTTCGGTTAGGGTGTTTGAGTGATATGCCTTGCCAGACGCTGCAATAATCGCAAGTGGTGCTTGAGAGTCATCTTGCGGGAAGTCGGTTGCGTCAACCACAGCCTTCCAGTCCATTTGGTATAGATCTGAAGTTTGAACTTGCAAGCCCATGCGCGTTAAGGTTTCGACACTTGTTTTGGCGAGTGTCTGGGTTAAGGAAATCGGCTCTGGATGTGCCGATACCACTAGTGCGGATTTGGTCATGATAAGTGCTCTGTAACGAATAGGAGTTGTTACTATCTCTGTAATCTTGCTATAAATGAAATTGAATATTTTTACCCTAGGTATAAATTAAATGGATAGCAAAAAGGTGGACTTAAACCTGCTTCAGACTTTGGTGGTGCTACTGGAAGAGTGCAATGTGACCAAAGCGGCAGATAGGCTGAACCTCAGCCAGCCAGCAGTAAGCACTCAGCTAAGTCGGCTGCGCGGGCTATTTGATGATCAGTTATTAGTCCCTATTCATAAAGGCATGCTACCAACTGCCAAAGCGCTTGCTTTGCTGCCGGAACTTCGCGCTGCGATGAAGCTTGTAAGTAACGTGTTAGTAGAGCATCAAGACTTTATCCCTGAAACGGCCAATTTAACCTTTAAAGTGGCATGTACCGACTATTTACAGCTGGTGGTGATGACAGAGGTGATACGGCGTTTAAAAATAGCTGCACCCAATATCAAGGTCGTGCTTTGCCACTTAACAATAGCAACACTTGCAGCCCAGCTACAACACTCAGAACTCGATTTGGCATTAATGTCGCCGGAATGTGGGCCTGATTCGTTAAGATTTAAAACCTTATATCAAGAGAAGTATGTCTTGATTGGCAGAAAACACCATCCACAGCTAACGTCAGAAATGACAATAGCAGATTATGTAAAGCTTGAGCATATTGTGGTGTCTTTTGAAGGAAATAGCACCTCAACATTCGTTGATTCAATCTTGCAGCAATATGGTGTATCGAGGCAGGTGATGACGTCAGTGCCCTCATTTTTATTGGTGCCGGAACTGGTGAGAAATACCGAGTTGGTTGCACTTATTCCGGCTCGTCAGGCATCAAAACTCGAAGCAGATTTTACCCTCGTTGAAAATCCGATACCTGACTGTGCTTTTGACGTCGCTATGGTGTGGCACGAAGTACAGCATCAATATCCTGCACTTCGTTGGTTACGAGCGTTTATCAGTCAGACTATGGCTGAGGTTTGTTAGTTATTTCGTCCAGCTCCTCGGTTGGCTCACTATTTTGCTCATTGTCGTCGAGTTCATCGTCGTTATCGCGAGGCGTGTCTTCGTCAACGACAAGCAGCTGTTCGTGTGCTGTTTTTTCTTCGATACGCGGGTCCATGGTGGCTGCGAGCGGTGAGCTGGTAATATCAGAAGTCGCAGCAACATAGTCGCTAGGCTCTGGTTGCTCAGCTTTTTGTCTGGCGTTGATAAAGTGGAGCAGTAAGAACATGACAACGGTTAGTGCGCTTAACGAAGCATATAGGGCTTGATGACCAAAATGGGACATGATCTGTGCAATAGCGGCCGAGCCAACACAGGCACCTCCCCCAAATGCCACCAACAGTGCAGAAGAAACGCCAACACGGTCTTCATCATCAACGCGGGAGTTTGCTAGTGCCGAAGAAAGTGGATACATGGTAAATGCGAATAACCCAAAACCAAAAGTCAGCCAGAGACTGTAGCTTGGACTCAGTGGAAGCAAAAATATACAAAGAGAAATCAAACCGATAAAAACAGCGTTACTGCGCAGTAAGATACTTCTGCGAACTCGGTCAGAGATAATGCCCATTGGCCACTGCGCAAGCAAACCTGCAAAAATCGTTACCGACATATACATAGCAATTTCTTCGGCATTAAATCCTGACTGGCTGGCAAAAGTCGGGGCAAGGCCATAAAAACTACCATTAATCACTCCGGCAAAACAGACCGCCGTGAGAGACTGAGGCACTTTTTTGAAGTAGGTAAACAGACTTACTTGAATAGGCTTAAGTGGCTTAGGGTGGATCCGCCTCGTCGTTGAAATAGGGATAATTCCAAAGGATAAGGCAACAACAATTAAAAACAGCGGCGCATAGCCAAGCTCAGGAAAATTAGAAAGCGCAAATTGCCCTGTTACCATACCGAGGTAGGAGGTGAGCATGTAAAAAGAAAATACTCGTCCCCGCTGCTCAGGCGCTGCTTGTTCATTTAGCCAGCTTTCGAGCACCATAAAGTTACACATCATGCCAAGACCCACCACAAGTCGTAGTCCAAGCCAAAGATAGATATTGTCACTCACCCCATGTATTGCTACGCAGGCAGTCACTGCCGCTGTGCTTGCCGCAAACGCGCGAATATGTCCAACTGATTTGATCAGGTGATAGCCTAGTTTGGCACCGAACAACAAACCCAAGTAATAAAACGAGGTAAGCAAGCCAATCCAAAACGTACTGACGCCGTGCTGGCCTAAATAAAGCGCTAAGTAAGTAGTCAGCAGGCCTGTCCCACCGACTAAGAATAGATTTGTTAAATAAAGCGATGGAAAAGATTTCATATCGACCTTGGGACTCATTATGGATTTGCGTGTAACGCTATAATAGTAGGGGACAAATAGTTTATTTCCAAGCAATCTTTGGTGTTTGGCTTAGGTTCTACCTAGTACATTTTTATTCAGGTTTTCAGCTTGTTGCTGGGGGATCTGATAAGGCGTTGAATAACGAGAGTGAACCTTCTTTAGGGCCAGCATTTAAAAATAACTGTGCTCAAAAAGCAAAGTAACGAGTGCATAGGCGGAGAAAATGTATGAGTTAAAGCTCTTTTAACTAATTGAAATAGAAAGTTACTTTTTTATATTTACTCCAATTAACTAGCAGGACGTATAAACTGAGCTAGTGCGGTAGATTCATTGCTCAAGTTTATAAAGGAGTAACAGAATGCGTTTCAATTTTTCGCAGCGAGCAATTTATATTCAGGTCTTTCTAGCATATCTTGGAGCTATTTTAGTACAGCGACTAGGGTGGGAGTTAGCAGGATGGTTTAGTGGATCTCCACATTGGCGTAACTTTACTGAGAATTTACTCGGTGTAGTGTTTGTCATTTTGATTGCTAGATACTTAAAAGTCTGGGAAAAAATATATTGGTTAACCGTAGATGCCAAACAATACTGGTATCTTTTTGTATTGCCACTGGCATACGTATCAATCAATATTTCTCAGTGGTACCCGCATTCGTTTTCGGAAATTGCTATTGGTAGTATCTCAACCCTTTTCACTGGAATTTTAGAAGAGGTGTTATGCCGAGGTATTGTAGTGTACATATTACTTTGCTGTTATGTCAGTGGTGGCGCTCGGCGTCCAGTGTTGAAAGCTGCATTCTTCTCTGCGCTTTCGTTTGGTATAGTTCATTTGGTGAACGTGTTTGAAAAACCGGATTCAATTGGTGTAATAATTGGACAGGTTATTTATGCGACCTTTATTGGTATGGGGTTTGCGGCATGTTACCTAAGAACTAGAAGCTTAATTCCGCTTATTGTTATACATATACTCATTAATTGGTTTAGCTTTATGGGTCATGATCCTACGAAGGCTGAAGCTGCCTCTTTTATTGCCACCGTTCCTGCTATCATTGTGTGTTTTCCGCTGTTTGTTTACGGCGTGATGATCCTTTATAAATCGGAAGAAGCGGTGCTCAAGCGTTGGTTAGTGAATAAGGAAGTAAATTGATAGATTGGAAGACCTTGCCGCTATTTATTGCCAGTATTTTATACATACTACTTGCTGTGCGACTAATGCGATTGAGGTATGCTCAGCTTGATGATGAGCATACCTCGGGTCACCTGATTGGACTGTTTGTTGTTTTGGCTACTTTGTTGGCGGATGAGTTTTTTGTTCAAAACAGACTTTTGACGGAAGGTCAGGGTTATTGGGCGTTACTTATTACCAGCCTAAACCTAGTACTCGGGCCTTTGACCTATTTATATGCATCGGCACTATGTAAACGTTTTAGTTGGAGTAAAGTGCTACTGCACTTAAGTCCGATTATGATGTTTTTCATACTGAGTATTTGCGCTCAAAAGATATATCCAGAATTACAGCAAAATAGGTTGTTTCTCACTTTTTTTAGTTTACTTTTTTTGGGAAGCTTATTGCCATATCTCATGTTTACGTTTGCACTATTGAAGGAATATCTCGACTCTATTAAGGCACACTTCTCAAACGTGCAACGTCATGATGTTAGCTGGTTTAAGTGGTGGCTCTACTTAATTACGGCGATGGCGATTTTAGTCTGTACATCGCCATTTATGCCTCAGCTCTTTTGGCTTGATACACATTGGCTGTTGTTTATTTTTGCTCTGTTACTAAGCACCAAAGTTGATTTTATTGCTCCTTCTGCAATTGCCCCTTTAGATACTCAAGTGACGGTAGAAAAGGAGGCGTTAAAGGGCATTGAGAAGGTGTTTACTAAAATAGATAGCGAAGTTAAGAAGCAGAAATTGTATCTGCGCAACGGTTTAACGCTTAACGAGTTAGCCAATGCGTGTGTGATGACTACCCACGAAGTGTCTCAAGCGATAAACCTGATCTATCATTCAAACTTTTATGATTATATGAACAACCTTAGGGTAGAAGAGTCAAAGCGTTTATTACTGCGATCACCAGCCCAACAAGTTACAACAATAGCTTATGAATCAGGGTTTAACTCTAAATCTTGTTTCTATAATATTTTTAAGCAGCGAGTGGGTTGCACGCCTACAGAGTACCGTAAAAAGTCGGTATTGAATTAGCTTAAGATGACAGGCTAGTTTGCAAATTTCAAGAGCTGTGCTTGATTGGCATTTCTACATTTTGCCAGCCTGCCGGGCTGAGTGGACTGTTGTAAAAGCCAGCTTGAAAATGAACACTTCCTTGTGTTCATAAACAATAGTGATATTTATGTGGCTTAGTATCAGTCCTGTTCGAGGAATAATACCAATTGAAGTAATACTCCAATACTTAAAATAGCTGGTATAAAAAATCACACAATCAGGGCATCTCACCCTGAGCAGTTGGTATTAATTCCCCTGATTCATCTGCGTTAATTTATCACCAATGGGTTGAGAGAAGTTATAGCCATCGTATTTGTCCCAGTTAATCGACCATGTCATCACGCCACCAAAGTTCGGATAAGTCTTGCTTGGTTGGATAGTGCCACATCCTGTACCTTTGGTTAAACAATCTAAGGCATTGATGATATTGCCGATAGGCGCTTGACCTGAATTTGCCGACTGTGGACCAGAAGGTAGACCGATGGCTACTTGGTCATCCCTAAGTGGTGCAAAGCGGGTGCCATCAGCAAGATCAAATCCCTCAATCAACATTTTTGCATGGGCAACCATCATGTTCACTGAGCCCTCAGGGGCGCTTCCCGGTTCGTATGGGTTAGGTAGGCCGCCATTGTTGTATAGCTGTACGTGAAGTAAATCTAATGTATCGCGTAGCTCGTTTATAAGTGGAATATAAGCGCCCCAAATACCTGAATAGGCAATCATGCCACCATGTACATAGGGATGTTCAGGGGCCATGGTAAGTACCATATTGCCACCAATATTTTGTTCAATTTGCTTTAATGCTCTTGGCAGCCGAGCTTGGATCTGAGAGCCATGCACAAGGTTCGAGCCACTCTCTAAGTCGATATCGAGCCCGTCAAATCCCCATTGTTGAATAATATTGGTGAGGCTACTGACAAATGCCGCTTCATCGGCATCCGTATTGAGGGTAATTGTGCCTTCTGCACCACCAAGGCTTAGCACAAAAACTTTACCTTGCGTTTGTAGTGCCTGCATGTCGGATTTGAATTTTACCGGATCGATAGGCGGGCAGTTAGAGCGAATGTCTTTTTCAAATGGTGTGAAGTGCACTGTGCCATTCGAGTTTCTATCATTTTCAGCAAAGGCAATATCTATGATGTCCCAAGCAGTAGACATCTGATCAAGTGGAATAGGGCAACCAGCTGGATTGACAAAGTTATGCCAATAGCCAATCAGTTTGTGCTTTTTACCGATGGGTTTGTCGATGACTTGAACAGTCACGCCGCTACTGGACACTAGATCATTATTGTCGTTGATGGCCGTGGCATAAAGTGTTTTTGTGCCGATTGAGGCCGGTGCATAACCATATTCGTAGGGCGGCGTTGTGTCTGTATTGAGTAACACGCCGTCAGCATAAAACTGCACTTGTGTGATTTGTCCAACAAAAGAGGATGCTTGTGCAATCAATTGAGTGGAATTACCCAAAGTAATTTGGCTGCCGCTAGTGGGGGCGAGTAAATCAACGGCAATCGGTTTATCTGTTACATTCACTGTAATTGTTTGCTCGCTTTGATTACTTTCGTTATCCACGGCAATGGCTTTTAAACTCACCGGATTGAGGGCTGTCGGTGTCCAGCTGTGACTAAGCGTTCCTTGATTGGCTGTGGCAAGGAGTGTGTTGCCGGCATAGAGTGACAGTGTAGCAATACTGCCGTCTGTATCTTGAGCACTGACAGAGATAGTGGTGGGCGCATTGACCAAAACAGTACCATTATTGGACGGGCTTTCGAACGTTACGGTTGGTGCGATTGCACAGATCCCTAAATCGCTCCATGCATCGGTCCAATACTGGCCAGCACCAGGCTCATAAGCCCATTGCGCGTTTGAGCTACACCAACCTGCAATATCACAGCGATATTTATGATTATTATGAGCGACCAGTTCACCAGTCTGGTAATTTTGTCCAGCGCTGTATGCTCTAAGGCCTAGGCAGCCACCTCCCACTTTTGTTAGCACATCGATGGCAAGGTTTGCCTCACTTACCAAGCCTTGATTGTCCATCGCTTTTACATTTAGTTGGTTCACGCCAACTTGCTCCGCTTGGAATTGGAACTCAAAAGGAGAGGTTGTTAGGTTCGCGACAAGCTGATTGTTCACGCTAATTTCCACTCTCGCAATAGTACCGTCGCTATCTTCAGCTGTGATGCTGACCCCTACCATATCGCCTTGATAGAACTGCTGACCGCTGGCTGGCGCTACAATGGATACGTTCGGTGGTAAATTTCCTCCGCCCGGTTTTACTGTGATCCGTGCTGATTGCGAACTTCCGGTTAGCCCTTGGGCATCGGTGGCAATTGCACTGATATCGTATTCGCCAAGTACTGCGTTCCAAGTGGTTTGAAATGGCGCGGTAGTGTCCGTAGCGATAACTTGCCCATTTACTAAGAATTCGACATAAGCCAGGTCACCATCGACATCATTGGCATTAGCGGAAAAAACAGCGCTGTCATTTTCGCCCAGCACAGCGCCATTATTTGGGCTGGTGAGTACGACACTCGGCGCTTGACCTGACCCCGTTGCACAAGTCCCCAATGACCGCCAGACATCATAAGGACCGGAGTGGCCTGCTGGATTGTCGTTCTGACTATACCACTTTGCTTCATATGCTTGGTTTTGGGACTGTGTGATATCCCCTTGTCTGTAGACTTGTTGTTCAGACCAAGGGCTTAAATTACTACAGTCGTAGGCGTTTGCTTGGCCTGCGAGGATGAGAGCTCCACTCGTCCAAGCCAATCGTAATATAGAAGTTGGTTTCATACTGATCCCTTACATGTTGTTGTGTGTTTTATGAACAAAACCAAATTAGCATATAGGTAAATAATTCGTTAATCAACACTCGAGTTATGAGTAAATCTCATCGCTGCAATAACCTGAGCATCGCAATTTTAATTCGCATATTTCAAATAATCGGCTAGGTTTAGAGGGAATTTAACGGACTTTATAGGATCCATATCATGGCGACTTCTTCAATTCCCTCCGGTTATCATTCACTCACGCCTTACCTCATTGTGGCTGGTGCAGCAAAAGCTATCGAATTTTACCGAGCTGCTTTTGGCGCGAGCGTAAAGCTTCAGTTACCTATACCAGATGGAGGAATAGCACATGCGGAGCTGCTGATTGGTAACTCTTATGTGATGCTTTCAGATATGTGCCCTGATATGCACTTTAAAGATCCCAGTGAGCTTGGTGGTACGCCCGTTAGCTTGATGTTGTATGTTGACGATGTGGACACTGTGTTTGCGGGGGCAATTGAATTGGGGGCACAGCAAGTCACGCCCGTTTGTGATCAGTTTTATGGTGATAGGGCGGGAACGCTACGAGACCCATTTGGTCATGTCTGGACGATTGGCACGCATAAAGAAGATCTCACAGAAACCGAGTTACTCGCGCGTATGGCTGATTTTATGGATAAGCAACAAGATGCCTAGTTGAGGTAAGCTTATCTCATTAGATTGCAGACTTATTAATTTTTTGTTTGTTTTTGATGGTGCGTTTCTTTGAGGTGCTTGGTTAGAAGTTATTATTTAACATGTGGTTAAGTGTTGTATTTGTGGTGAGTGAATTTTAAAGTTGATTTTATTGTTAATAATGTTGAATTTTTTATTTTTTCATGGCAGCTTAAGAATTAGTGATAAATTTTGATCACTAAACGACTATTTCAAGGAAATGATAATGAAATTAAAATTAAAAAAATCAGCGTTGAAGCAACTAGATAAAAACCAAAACCTACCTTTACAGCAAACGCCTCAAGTAGCTGGCGGTGCTGAGCCAAATACTAGAATCCCATGCCGTTTAACAGAAACGTTGACTGGTACGGATTACGGTCAGTGCCGTTGTTAGTATAGTCGAGCAGTGTTTTAGGTTAGCCTGATGAGGTGGAGAATCTACTTGTTGGACTATCAACCTTAAACAACATAATTTATAAATTAAGATTAACTCAAGGATAAGAAGATGAAATTGAAATTTAAAAAAACAGCATTAAAACAATTAGATAAACAACAAAGTTTGCCTCAAGAGCAAACACCAAACATCGCTGGTGGTGCGACAGGTATTCGTTGTCGTCCGCCTTTGACGGAAACTGGTAACCAATACTGGCAGTGTGAGTGTTAAGGTTAGTGATAAATTAACTTGCATAAGCTCACAGTAAAGTGAGCTTTTTTATTTCCGAAAGTTACCAGTTTATTTTATTTTCATATAATTCAATGATTTACGTATTTTGTAACGCCTCAATAAGTTAAGCGGTTTACGCTTTAATCCAGCAGCAATTACGGTCTCTGTTGCAGCGAGTATGCGCTCGGCGCTTTTACCATCGCGGTAAGGGTGCACTTGCTGAATATATTGCTCAATACGTTCACTTTGTGCGTCGGAGAGGTTGAGTGCTTGTTCAACCGCTACAGATAATTGGCCTGCGTCGGTAATATTGATTAAGGCATCTTGAGGTTGGTGATTATTAAAAGTGATAACCGGTTTACCAATTAATAGTGACTCATCAACGGCGCTAGAGGTATCAGAAATCACCATATCGGCTTGCTGAATGAGTGGAATAAGATTGTCATTTCCGGCGATTTCAAAGTCGCTGATGGTTTCAAGTTCTATGTACATCTGTTGCCACTGCTGTTTCGTCTTAGGATGAAACTTAAGTTGGACTTTGTATTTTCCTGACTCTGCGAGCTGTTTGATTTGTGCATGTAATGCTTCAAGCGACGTGAGATTGGGTGAAAAAGTGGGAGCGTACAGTATGACTGGCTTTTCATTCTCTTGCTTGGTGTAATCAAAATAAGGGTCGAGTTTTGGCCAGCCAGTTTCAATCACTGAGAAATAACCATGTTTTTGTGCAAGTTGGTTAAATGGCACGGTGGTAATTGGGCCGTGAGTACAATACAAATCGAAGAAACCGCGGATCCCAAAGTGACCTTTCTTTTTATATTCCAATCCGTGAAATACTTGCACTTTGGCGCCTGGAAAAAAGTCAGGAACAACGTTTCCAGGTACAAATACTGCTCTGGGGTTAAACGCCTTGACGTCCTCTACGCTCAGTAACTCTGATTCGTCTGGTGCAAGTGAACTTGAGTTTACATCTTTACCTTTTAAAAACCATTTCACCACATCACCGTTTGCACGGATAGCATTTTGGAGGGGTCTTAGAATGGCAAAGCTATATGGCTGCTCAATGTAGAAAAGATAATGTTTAGGCATTGAAAGTCACTTATAAAATCAGAGTTTATGGCCAGCACTTGAATGGCGCAGCTAGGGCCAGAGCGATATTAAGCAAATAATACCGCTTTTACCGCATCAATACCAAACATCCGTTACTTGGCTGTACTGTTGCTGATACGTGAATGCACCTCAGTGGCTTGAGCCATCATGTTATCCATTAAGGTTTGTACTGATTCGATTTCTCGAATTAAGCCTTGAGATTGACCAATAAATTGCACGCCATGGTCTAAATCTCCGTGGATTGTGGCGGCTTCAAGCTTTTCGGTGGCGGCACCAAAGAGTGACAGCATCTTAATTTTATCGAATTGAGATAACAGTCCTAGTAGTAGCTTCCATAAGGGCATGTCGACCATTTTTGCAGCCTTGAATGATTTTATGATGGCCATGAAAAAGTTCATCGGGCGGCGCGTTGCCTTTTCAGCCATGGGGGTTTTCATTACTCGAGCATAAAGACCATCGAAGTTTTTGGAATAAATCGTCTGTTCAACGTCTTTTTCCACAACGGTATTTTTGACATGTTGATGCAAAGGGCTTTCTTTAGATGTTGCAAAACGAGAGCCCATCGCAACGCCCTCTGCGCCAAGCGCTAGCGCGGCGATAAGTCCTCGACCATCGGCAAATCCCCCTGCGGCAATTACAGGTATATTGACGATATCGATTATGCTCGGCACTAAACACAGTGAAGTCACTTCACCACCATGGGCTGCGGCCTCATGACCTGTAACTAATAGCGCATCAACGCCAGATTTTTGTGCTGCTAATGCATGCTTTTGCGTCACCACTGTGGCAATGACTTTTCCGCCGTAGGCTTTAGCTGCTTGTACTAGCCAATCGCCTTTTCCTAAAGAAAAATTGATAACAGGCACTTGCTCTTCTAATGCGACTTTGGCATTTTCTTTGGCGCCTGGCATCATTAACGTCACACCAATACCAAAAGGCTTATCGGTGAGTGCACGAATTTTTCGTATTGCTTGACGTGTCTCGTCCTGACTGAGCGGGCCCGTGGCTAAAATACCTAAGCCACCAGCATTGCTCACTGCCGCAACAAGCTCAGGGACAGAAATCCAGCTCATGCCGGGTAATATAATAGGCTTTTCGATGCCAAATAATTCGGTGATAGCAGTTTTCATCATTGTTATTCTACTGGTCAGATGTGTTTATGAGCATAGCTGGAATTTTGCTTGAAGTGAATACTGGTTGTAAGATACCTGTTTAGAAAGAGGAGCTAAGATGAACGTAGTTATATTATTAGTGAGTTTAGTCATCGCATTGGTTGTCTTGATACCGTTATTGGAAAAGTATCAGCAGCGCTTAGGGCTAGATAAAATGCAAAAGTATGCCAAATATGTACTGCCTTTATTAATGGTGACGCTGATCATTAAACTTATCTACGTTTTGGTAGTCGGGTAACAAGCGCCGAGCTATTTTTGCGGCGCTTACCATTTTGTAACTTCAACCATCCTGGTTTTTGCGAACGATTTAATTCACTTAAAATAAGGGTTGCCTTTTCTATTGTGATCCTAAAGTCGGCGATATCTTTGTATACCTGAACTGCTATTTTCTTTCTTTTTACCGCCGCGCCGGCATCTAAAAATGACTCGACCAATTTATTCAAAAAGCGTGTTAGCGGCGAGCGAGCTCGGGTATTATCTTTACTTCCTAAGCGTTGTATTTGTTGCTCTAGTTTGCGCTTTATTTGCGTTAATTCGGCTTGGCTAAATTCGCTTTGGGCATTGGGCAACGCTTCGAACAAGTCGAGCTTGTCAGCTAAGTATTGGCATTCAATCGCGCTGAGTTCCTCTTGTTGTAAAATTCTACTTAAGCCATTTCTAAACTCAGTTTGTGTCACGCTGCGGTGGCTCAGGCGCTCGCAATGCTGATTAAACAACTGCCACTTTTGCCACATGTAAACATAGCCCAGTCCCGCGCCTTTGATATTTTGCATTCCGACGATAATTTGGTGTTCATTTGGCAGTGCTTGTTTTGCGATGATTTGGTTTAAAGCATCAGGCTTGATGTCGCTATCATGCACTAACGTACATTTGAGAGAGGCAAGTTGCTCTGCAAGCGCTGCGGTTTGCGAAAGCCTAGTGCTCAGGTCTTCAACTTCCAAAAGCGACTGGGCAATTGTCCACGCTTCAAAACGCTTTAGAGTAGGGTGATGTGTGTCGTCCTCATTATTAAGTTGCGACTGCAGCGAGTCGAGGCTTGAAAACGCAGACTCAGGTAGCTTGTCTGTCGTAGTATTTAATGATGCGATCAGCGCATCTCGCGATAATGTGAGCCTAAGGCGCCTGAGTAAATCGCGCAGTGCGTTGTGGTCGTTATTGCTGAAAATACTGTGTAAGAGATTTTCCAGTGCAACCATAAAGTACTTAAAGAAGCCATCGATATTGGTGCCGATCACCACAATGGCATCAAAATGCAGATCATTGGCCAGAATGTTCGCAAATACTTGCGAGCGCGCTACACGGTCGTTACGATTATTAATTAGTGCAACAATTTGCCCCTGCTTTCCCTGTTCGACAATGTTTAAGCGTTTCCAATTTTCTATCGTTGCTAGGCGTTCGTTGGCAGACATGCTGTTGATAAAGCTTTGACTGATTGCACCAATCTTTGCGGTCGTAAACTGCTGAAGCACGCCAACATCGGGAATAACCCTAGAGGCCGTTTCTTTGAACACATAGTCTTTATTGATGCCAATATATTGCGCCATTTTGCAGACTAAGGCGATGTTATCCGGATGCTCAACATAGGGATATTTTGCGAGAATGTCAGGCGTTATTTGATATCCATCACCCCAATGAATCTGAATGAGTGACGTGTTTTTTTGCTCCGCCGCCAAGTTGAGTACTGAAGCCATATTCTGCTCGGCGGTGAACACTTGGGTGTTGTAACCCAAAAAGGCAGACATCTCTTTTGCTACATCCAAGCCTGTTGGGCCTAAAATATCTTCATGATCTGGGTAGGCATTAGTAATGGTGGCGAAGTTATCTTTCATCCAGCGCACTAGAATTTTTACATATCTCGGAGTCAGGCCCATACATTCCCACAGGAAAACGTCCGCTTTTACCTGCTTTGCAAAATGTAGCACATCAGCTTGCTCCCAAATACTCGCTTTGTCGAAAGGCCGAAATAGTGGGATCTCATATTGCTCACCAGAAATTTTTGAATAGATAAGCATTGCTTCACAGCCCGTGGTCTTGCTCACGACTCTCAGCGCCAAACTGCTAAATAAGGCCGACTTCAGCCTCTCGGTTCCTGATTTTCCTCGTGTTCCCCAGCCGCCAATGGACACCGGAATGTGTTTTCGATTTTGTTTTATTCTTTTACTGACATAAATATGCCGAGTCCAAAAGTAGCTAATAAATGCAAGCACAAAGAAAACCAGCTGCGAAATACTATTTTGATAAATGGCATCGACGTATTCTTTAAAACTGCTCCAAATGGTGAGTAGCGCAGAGGTGACACCAGAGCGAGTATAAAGTTGCTGAATGTCTTTCGCGACAGGAAATGGCGTTTTTGCGATGTCGCCATAGGCACTAAAGTGTAGCGAAAACCCCAGCGTGTTAAGTGCATCCAAATACTTACCTTGCTCAAGTTCGTTGCCCTTTCGTAAGCGGTCTAGCTCTGCAAACTGCCATGTTATGGTCCAGTACGCCTTAAGGCGTCGCCACAAAGTCGATGGCGGAGTAACGGCTAAAATACCATCCGGCGTATAGGTTTTGGCGTCTTCTTTACTGTGGTCATTAGTCAGTACACTTAGCAAAAAGTCGAGTAATGGTAGATGTGGTCGACTCGTTTGTTCGGCGATATTAAAGAGCAATTCCCCTGGCACTTTTGTTTCGCTAATTTCCGCGGTAGTGCAGCTAGGGACGTGGATCGATACGCTGGGCTTTTTCGCTTTGGTATGGGAATAGCTTTGACGTTTATCGGTACTTGGTTGTCTTATTTCGTGTATTACTCGCCATAATCTTCTTGCTTGACGATATCCTTGTTGGATACGCCAGCCAGCTTTTGTTTTTGAGGCATTAAGACTTTGACCGCGCTGTGCAATATAAGAAAGTGAGCGGCCCAGTTCATCACGAGACCAAGTTGCCAGTGCGTCACTTTGTTCGTTGGCTTCAAGAGAAGCATTGAGCTGCGCGATGATGGCTTGATGATAGAAGCTACCTAGCTGTTCCCTGGCTCTGGTGATATAACGGCAAACGGCGATGTTTGTTTCGTTCGATAAGCAGTCATTTAAGGTATCAATAAACCGTTTGAAGCAGAGTTCGGCTTGATTTGATTCAAGTTGCATATTCAGCATAATACGTGCGCTTTGCTCAAGCGCTAAGCGCTTTAGCTGCATACTAAAGTTGCTGGTTAGTACGCGTTGCCACAGTAAAAATGCAAAGTCCTGTTGGCAAAACCGGTCGGCGGATAACTGTTTTATCAAGGTGAAAAGTACGGCATTTTCACTTTCTTGCTCAAACCGTTTGGCGATTAACTCTTGTGCAAAGGATGTGGGATAAAACTCGACAAACTCTAGCGTAACCTGGCGCACTCTGGGCAAGGTGTGCTCGCTGAGTGCGCAAAGCATATTGAGATCTTTTTCTGTAAGCTTTGGCTGGCTGACAATAATTTTAGGAAAGATACTCAAAATATAGAGTACTTCGGCATCAACTTGCTGACTATTTTCAATGTCGTTCGCTTCTTCAAGCAAAGCCCACATGTAGGCACGAATAAAGGTGGGGCGTTGATGTATTAAGATCTCTAAAATATCGACGGTGGCCTGATAGGGCATATTGTCAGACTCAAGCAACTCAATAAGTTTGGCGATAAGCTCTGCGTCTAATTCCGAGTCAACCTCATAGTTGTTCAAGGTTGCGACCATATTCACCAATGCGCGGATCAAGCCATGACGAATATGTTGATTTTGGCTATGGGCGAGTAAATTTAAGCAAAATGGCTGCAAATCCAAACGTTGCCAAGCATTTTCTAGAGTATCGTGGTGAGCACGTAAATATCGGTTAGTTAGGGCGCCAAGTTTGGCAATTAAAAACTTAATTTGCTGTTCTATCGTGGCAACTTGATGTTGATATCGAGCAACTACAGCGCCTTCGTCAAACCATCGCGAAAATGCTTTTTTATCTTGTTCTAACGCGACTTTAGTGGTGCCAAGTTCTTGAGCATAGGCGATAATATGTAGCTCTTTTTCGCTGGCAAATTCAGACTTAGCGATACGCTGTACAAATCCGGTGTGGGATACCTCGAGCAGCAAAATTTGCTCATGTAGGGTCTCAATTTTATGCCGCAAAAAGGCGATAGATTGAAGTACCAGCCAGTCGGTTTCATCCTCGTTTTCAGGGCGATTGTAAATGAGTTCCCATGCGCACAATTCGTCGATCAACGCACTGTATTTATGTTGATACAAGTTCAGCCAAAACTTTTCAGTTTCGGCAAAAAATAGGGCTTCTAATTGACTCTTTAAGGCTTCAACGCTCATGTAAATCTTGCTCTAATAAATGACTTAGCTGTAACGATTCAAAAATAATTTCATCGTGAGCATAGGGGGCAAAAGCGGTTTGCTGTAAATTGCCTAAACGTACTTGTAGCCCAACCTGATGGGTATTGTTAAACCAGTCTTGAGTCCAAGTTACACCTAACCAACCCGCTGTGTTATGACTAAAGTCAAAACCCGTTTGCCAACCCAATTGAGTTAAGTATTGCCATGTTGGATTAGGACGGTTCTGATCGGCAAATACATAGCTTGATGTTAATCCTGCGTGGAAAATATGGCCTTGATAAAATTGATACCAATCAAATGAAAACAGTGCATTGTCGAGCGTTTGCCAATCTTGATTTGACGTCAGTGTAACGCCGGAGCCGAAGTAACTATCAACCCAAGGCTGATAGCGCAGCCCAGCATGCGCTTGCCAGCCGTGCTTATGATTATTACGGTAAAAGGTGTACATATCAGGGCCAATTTGCTCATCTGCAATAAATTCGTCCTTGCTGATACTGGTGTAAGTGTAAAAAGGCTGCCACCACCAAATGCTTCTAAAACCGCTGTTATAACGGTGAATTTGGCCAAACTTTGCCGAAATACTAGAGCTTAAATGGGTTTCACTGATAGCCGTTGCATCCTGCCAACGATTACGCACCCTCGCTTCTGCAAACCAGTTCGACTGCTGCGAGAGCCAATCGTATTGACCATTGATAGAGAAGGTGTCTTGGTGATGATTATCCATCGTGTAGAAAGTATCGATGCGGTACCAGTTATTCTCATCCTTCACTCTCAACGATAAACCTAAATCGAGTGTAGTACGGCTAGGGCTAGGCTCCGTTGTTTGCACAATGTCGTCGCTATCAATATTCAAGAATCCTTCGACGCCAGTGCGACTTTCATCAGTTTCAATGCGAGCTTGCTGAAATTTGGGCTCAGCATTTGTTGGTGTTAACTGTTGTTTGGCTTTTAAGAACATTGGCACTTCAGGTACTAGGTTAACGCGATGCAATGTTGGACTTAACGCCCAGATAGACATGCGTGCTAACGTTTGCTGTTGTTGGCCGGTTAGTGAGACTTGTCCTGCTGGGTGAAAATAGGTGGCTTCATTTCTAATACCATCGGCAAAGGTTTCAATTTTAATCAGACTATCTCTAGTTAATTTCGCCGTGATTGGGGTTGTTTTATCAGAGCGATAAAAAATCTGCCTCGTATCCAAGGGGATATCATGCCATTGACCTTGGCCAAAGTATTGCGGACGTACGCTAACGCTTTGCCCCGATAAAGGGTTGAGCCAACGCAATTGCAATAGTCCTTGTCGCGTCTCAACTTGTTTAATGCCGTAATAGAGCGGTTGCGTTGGCTGCAGCGAGATCACATCACCTTGACTTGGCCCCACCAGCTCTACATTAGCAGGCGGTGCCACGATTTGCTTGGCTGCAGAGTAGGCAAACTTTACTCTTACTTGAACTTGTTGATACTCAGAAAAATCAATAGTCAGTATTTCGTTTGCTCTGAGTGGCAAGCCTGACGGCTGACTTTCTGTGAGGTGTGCGGTGATCTGGTCACCAACGCTTTGCGCCGCAAGCGTATCAACTTTTACCTTTTGTGTGCCCACATAACTTGTGTATTGTTCCGCAGCAAGCCATTGACCGTAGCGCATCAAGCGGGCATATAAATCGGTTAAAACGGCATCATCCGATAAACTGGGGTGCAGACGTTGAAGGACCCTGTTGTAGCTTTCGTTAGACAATGTTTGCTGACTCAATTGATACAAGGCATTTATCGCAATTTCTTTAGCACTGAGTTCATCTGCTATGTTCGCATCAGTGCTACTAACCAAGTGCGCAGACTTATCTGCAAAAGCCGGAGTGTTAGCGGTTTCTGGTCGCACCCGGATCTCTACAAACAACTCATTACTACTGAAAAGTGTGAGGCTTTCATTTGCCGCTAATTGAATATATTGCTGCGATGCAACAGATAATCGAGTCGCTTGTGGCTGCAATTGCAAGTTTGCTGCAATATCACTAAATATGGGTAAAATCCGGGTTTTGGCGTTGTGTTCATATAGCAGCCATTGAGTATTTTTGTATTCTTGTCCTTGGTACGCAGCACGTGCACTTAGCTTGACCGTCAAAGGCGTTTTAGCAACCAGTTTGATGGGTTTACCTGAACCTAGCGGGTACAGCTCAGTTTGATTATCCAGTGACTCCACGGCTTGTAGGCCATAGTGATTAAGGCTGTATTGAGGCTGGGTCAGTTCGTTTGTTTGAATTGCCGCGACTTGTTCGGCCTGTTTTGGTGTTAATGCCATTTGCTGGCTTGTCCACAGCGCTTCTTGCTGAAGCCCAGAGTCAAGCAGGTACGTCAACAGGATATCATCGCATTGATATTGCGTGATATCAGTTTCGTGGGCAGCGCATAATAGGCTAGCTTGGATATATTCATTCTGTGCTAAATATCTCGAGAGTAGTTCATTGGCAGCGTACTCTCTTAAAGATTGAGCGGTGCTTTTTAGCAGTGATTTTAGTAATACCTCGGCGTTTCCACTGCGTTCTAGCTGAGTCAAAATAGTAATATTCAGTTGCCAAGCCATTAACGCAACTTGCTCACTATGCCCACTCAAATACGGCTTCAGTTTCGCAAGTGCCATGAGTGGTTTGGTCTTTGCTACGATTTGCAGCTCCGCAAGCACTTTGGTGGCGGTAAACTGGCCGTGGCTGTCTGTCTTAACACTTAGTTCCGGTGCACTCAGGCCGCTAAGAGATAAATAGTAAGTGTCCGCTCGATTTTGTTTGCTTCTTGCCAGCAGACCTTGAACCAATGACCCTTGACCTAGCGCTTCTTGCGTCATGGTTAAGAAGTCGGGAAATGGTTGTACGCGGTTTATTGCTACAGCGATATCAAGCGCTTGCTTAGCCCCTTCAATCATCACAACTTTGGATGCTGGATTCATGTGTAGGGTAAGTCTTTGAAAATGACTGCTAGGCGCAACAAGCAGCGTATGTTGGCCATGCTCGCTGGTGATGGTTAAGCGTTCTGGCGTTCTTGCTCGAACATACAAGGTAATTGCATTATCAATTCTCAGTATGTTCTCAAGATGATACTTCAGTGGTTGAGACGAGGTAATGTAATTGACTCGCTGGGCGCTTGAAGTGAGCAGCACTTGCCCAGCGGCGCTGCGGCTGCCCAGTGTTACTCCACTTATCGCAACATGATGAGTGAGCGGTTGAGGGGAGCTTGGCGTTAAAAAATACACCGTAGAGGCAATATCGTTAAGCATTTGCTTACGTTTGACCGCTAGCGCCGTGTCAGAAGCGTTAAAAGTGAGTGGAGAAGTATCACCATTCATGTAAAGGGCGCTGAGCTGCTCGTTCAGCTGTTTATTCCAATACGGACTAAATAGCGACTCTTGCTGCTTTATTCCTGCATTATCGTCGTAAATACCACGGTGCATTTGTAGTAAGTTAAGGTAGGCAGGCACCGATGTTGTGATAGTGAGATAACTACCTTGCGGGATAGCAATATAATCTTGGTTAGACAAGCCGACTTTAGGCTCAAGGTACTCATCCGCTTGGATGTCTGATATTGCAATGGTGCTTATAACCTCACCGTTGACTTTAATTGTGACAGTACCATTTTGCGCAATCGCGTGTAGATCTTTTCGAACTTCTAGTTTGAGCTTTTTGGCGTGCTCAAAGAATACGCTTGTCACTTGTGTAGGTTGTAGATGGAACCAACGCTCTGTATCTTGTGCTAATTGCAGTGTTTGGTCGTCAAGCCCTGGCAGTCTGAGCGCTCTTCGATACGGATCTCTGTGGCTATGCATGCTGCCTTGCCAAAGCGCGAGAGATTGAGCGTTATCACCGGTGTAAGCAACCTGAATTAAGCGGTTTTGTGCTATTGCACTCAGTTGGCAGCGGGATTGAATACATAACCAATCGGATGTTGGAATGGCACGTCGTAGCTCTGGGGTTTGCCCCGCAAAAAATTCGAATGTGTCGAGGGCACTTGGCGTTGTGACTAACCACGCGTGACTTGGCAAAAACAGCCACGCTTTTTGCTGCGGTGCAAAGTGCTTGTTAGCATTGGCTTGGATAAGTTGCATACGTGACAGATCAACCCATTGGGCAGCCGTTTGTATCCCTACCTCATTGGCTCGGGATATCGTTGCAAACAGCAGTAGTGTCATTATAAAAGTGATTGCACGCATTTAGTAAACTGCTCTAGTTGTTGATTGTTATTAATTAATTGCTTTCTTGTTTGATAGCTTAGCTCAATATGGATAAAGCTATATTCAGGAAGCGCAAGCTGATGCATGATATTTTGCGTCCCGCCAAGTTCTTGCACTTCTTGAGGGTAAATCAGCGCCCGATAACCTTGCTTAACAAGACAAGACTTCAACTTCCATAGTGTGTCGTCATTTGTTTTGCCTTGGCTCAAAATTATTTCGCTTAGTTTACCGCCGTCGGTTTTTCGCTTCTTCTGACTAAACCCATGTATTTGGAACACTTTTGCTGTTGGGTATAAAGATGTAAAAGCTACGATAGCTGAAGCGTGAATATTGTGAGGTTGCTTGGCGTAATCAGCGCTTTGTGTTGTGTCATTGTTATCGTATCTGTGTTTTGTGTTGTTCAGTAACACTTGGCAACTGTGCTGGAAAATGTGCTCACCAATGGTCTGTGTATGTTTATCATGAAAGCGATGTGGAACAGACACTACGCAAGGCCGGTGCTTAGGCGCATACGTGACTTCGCCATGCGCTTCACTTTGAGGCTTTGGCGTCAATGTAAACTGCTCTGCTTGGTGCGTAAATTGCCAGCCATCAAGTGCTACAGGTTGGTTAAACCAGTGCGCCATTTTGCTGCTGTCGGGAACCGCAGCGTTAACATTCAATGACAAGCACAATGCCATGTAAAGTGCGTAGCGACTAAGGTGTTTCATCTTGCCACCAGTTTAATGTTGCATCAGGCTGTTCATGTTCCTCTAATACACTTATCCAAACATCATGTGAAAAGCGAAGCGTCATGGTTTTAGGCGATGTTAAGTCTTGAAACAGTGGCAAAGTAATACTTGGGTACTCGTACAGCTCTGCGTGATTAGGGTTAAAAAACATCCTCGTTTGTGCAGGGTTTAGGTGTAAGACAAAGTGTTTAGCTAAAATCGTGTATTCATCGCTTGGGGTGATTACCTTAGTGCTATCCAGAGCGGTTGCTACCGTGATTTCAGCTTGAGGTTCGGCACTAAACACTTTGACGACCAAAGCGTTAGGTTGCAAGTTATTCTCACTAACAGCAACGGTAAGTGGCGTTGTTTTTGCCACTTTGTACAGGCGGATCTTCCGCACGGTTCTTGGGATCCCTTGATTGATGAAAAGTGCTTGGGTATTAGCTAACTCCTCTATTTGTAAGCTGTTTAGCGGAACTTCAAATAGTGTTGGTTTACGCTTTTGCTTCACAATCACACTGCTTGGGTAGCTTGTTGCTTCACCGAGCTTAAAGAGCGCAGATTTGGCTACCTGACGATATTCAAACTCCATTTGCGGTACTGAGTTATCAAAGTAAGCTTGCTCAATGGGCACCAACGCGATATCCGATACAGCTAAAAGCTGATCTAAGTCTTTGGAGCGGTATTGAGGCAGCAACTCAGGTACTTCTGGTGGCGCTTCAAATAAGCGCACCGATGCTATCTGCTTTTGTGTGTGAAAGAGGTAATGGTTGTCGGCCTTTTGGCTAAACCATGCATCAATACCTTGATAAATTGGACTTTCAGGGTCACACACTGGGTAGCAACGATGGCTCAGGTAATTAAATGTTGGGCTGCGGGCTTGCAGCTTCACCATCGCATCTTCGGCTTCAATTTTGATTTGATTAACGTTATCTGGTATTGCCAAATAACGCTTCTCTGCGGTTGGTAAGGTTTGTCGCTCCGTGGTTTCAGTTATCAGTCTATCGAACAAAGCTTGCTCCGCCGTTGCGGTAAAAACGTAGTCCTTGATCCGCTCATTGTTGTTATAGAGGCTCACAGAGAGAGTGCTGCCCATGGGCGCGCGCCATTCTAAAGCGATATCGCTTTTAGGAGAGACTTGATAGTAAACCGGCGTTTGCGCGTTGAGCATATAATAATAACTATGCAGCGGGACTATAGGGTCGACGCCATTGCTAAATACCCGAATGCTGGTGGGGGCGTTTGCGCTAATGGTAACAAGGCCTGTAGGTAAGTTGCTCAGTCTAGATTGGGTAGTGGCTAGCGTCTCAGGAGTTAGTCGCTTTGGCGCGTTGAGTTGGCGTAAATCATGCCAAACAAAAGTAAGATTTGCATTTTCGGGATGGCTTAATAAATATTCAGTGTGTTCATAGACACGAAAACTGGCGCTTAGCGGCTCCGAAATCAACAAACTGTCTAAGTCTAGCTGGGTCGAAAAATCATGATTAAGCACATTGTAGGGGAGTGACTCATATAACAAGTCAGCACGAAAGTCGATGTTAGGCACGCCCTGTGGCGCTAGCTTTTGCCAATCTAACATGACCGAATTGTATTTTTCTTCGTTGGTTAAGGCGTTTTCACCTATGGTGTGGTAATTCGTCATGCGTTCACGCCATTCGGTTGGCCTTTTCAGCCATGCTTTGGCGGGGTCGACAATACTGTTACTGGTTTGAGCATGGACACGTACCACCACGCCTTTAAGCTGAGCATTTTCTGGTATTAGCTTTAACGTGATGGTTGCAGCCTGTTGTAACTCTTCACGATTTAAATAAAAGGATTGTCCAGACGCCACGGCCAACGCTTCACGGTTTTCAATGATCTGTTTTACCTGTTGCTGAAAGTCGTTCGAGGCAGCTTTAGCTGCATGATGATAAGTACCGCGATAAATAATCGCTCCTTTTGCATCAAGTAACTGATATTCAATAGCATAGTTGACAGGCTGATCATCCAACGGCTGCGATTCGAATATACCATTAGACAACACCCGGAGAGACATGGTCCGAGACGCAGAAAAGGAAAACTTCAGTGCACTGTCGGTTTTTAGCCAATGCACATTGGAGCGAATATTAAACAAGGTCGAGGTATTTGAAGGCTCCGCCGATTTTACCCACACAAATAAAGTGACGGCGAACCAAACAAAAAGTAGCAGCAAAGCCGTAAAAATAGCAAATCGTAATATCTGCTTAATCCAGTACATAACGCCCCTCATGAACCGCTTTTGCATAAGTGGCTAAATCAATAACGCGATTTCTTCTTGGTAAGTATAGCGCGAGCAGTGCGTTATCTCGGATAAACATTAATCCCAGCTCACCATTTCTATGCGTGCTAAAGGCGCTTATTTTACACTGGCTTTCAAACTGACAAAGTGCTTGGAGCACAGGTAAATGTTGGGTGGTGGCATAGCGCCCTGTGGCCACTTTAAGTGCGTCAATAAATTGCGCACTGGCTTCATGCCAATCATTTGGAGAGAGAGTAAGCAAATCGATTACTTTGAGCCTAGGTGTGTGTGCAACGGCTAAAAGGCGTTGCAATAAAGCATCGTTGGTAATGGCAAAGTGCGATTTAAAATCCGATGCCAACCACAGTGCCGCTAACTCACTTTTTGGTGCGAACAGCTGATATCCCGACTGTGGTGTGGTACCGAGTTCTAAGCCTCTTGTTGCTTGTTGTCCTGAAACGGTTTGAGTATTAACACCAAGATCAGCTAGCACCCTTTGTAGTGTAGCAATGGTGTCATTATGAATAGGGTTAGGCGTTGTAAATTGGTACGCAAGCGCTGAAGGTCTGATGCTTGCAGGCGCGCTATGACTGCGGATCTGTAAATTAAGTAAGGGGTTGTCATAAAAGTAGCGCTGTGCACTTTGATACACCACATTAAATAATGACCGCACGTTGTCGGCTGCCATTACATTTGCATCTATGCTGGTATACGGATGAGCACCAGCGATTGCCAGTAACTTTGCATGGGTGGCCGTAAACAACTGCCCAGAGAACTCCAGCGTGTTACTTTCAAAGAGTGGTCTAGGCACCGCAATGGTGAGGGATGGTTTAGCCAGCAAGGCAATAAAGTACACCCCTTGACCCAAATCATAGGCAGATTTGGTATCTAAAGGAGAAAGCGCAACGAATTGCCCTTGATTATTTTCAACTAAAGTTAATTGGTACTGTAATAGGTTTGCTACGCGATTTATCTGACTCAGCCTTACCTCAAGCGTTTCTGGCGTTGTTACTATCTCAAGGTTTTGGGTGATAGCAAATAACGGCCTTAACACTTCATATTCCCATAATGCAGCACTGGTATCGCTCAGTGCACTAAATGCACCGCTGCCTTTGGCGCTAATGTGACTTGAAAATGCTTCAATAAGTGCCTGTATGCTCTCATCGCTTGTGCTTATTTTATCTATGTCTTTGTCGATGCGTTGCAGGCCATATGCGCTTAGCAACGACGAATAGCTATCCGAGCTTAAATACGCCTCAATCATCTGTCCATGGAATTGGCTGTAAGGTAAAGGCGCATTTGCCGCGAGACCAAAGTGTGCATCGTTGATGTTAAACAAGGTAGCAAGTTCAGATTGTTGCACTGAGCTTGGCACACTGTTAAATATCCACATCTGTGCGTCTTCTTTTAAACTGTGTTGGTGCATCAATTGGCTTACTTGCCGATTAATTTCTCTGAGTTGGACGACCTCTGGAATATCCATCGCCATAAAAAAGTCACTGTAGAACTCGCTTTGTTTACCGTTCTTATCGCCACTTTGGTTAGGTCGCGCATTGCCAAACGCCATTGCCTGGCTTTGCCAGTAGGAAAACAATATCCCACCAGCCTCACTGGCAAGCCGCTCTGCAGTGGGGTAGGGGACGCTGATGATATGGGCTTTTTGAGCAGCTAAATTAATGATAAACAGACCGCGTTTATGATCTTGTTGATTGTCTTTTATTACTAAAAATTGTGTTGTACGTTGCAAAGAAAAGTCGGCTTGACGCAGTAAGGTGGCGGCCTCGGCATAGTGTGACTCACTATCCTGCTTAAGCAACCTAATTGCTTGTTTAAAGTGGCTACGTTGCTGCTCGGTCACATATTGGCTGACATTAACGTTAGCCGCATTTTGAGTATACAGCTGGCTCTTGTAATTACTGATCACTTGGCCGAGCGTTAAATCGCTGGCTGTTTCATTTATCGCTAATGTATTACTTTGTACGAATAGGCTTGGAATAACCATAATTGCAAAACCGATACAGATGGCGATAAAGCCACCAACAATTGAAGTTTGAAAAGTTGCACGGATCACAAGGCCTAGCGCATTTTTTTGGTAAATTTTAAGGGCGAGTAAGGTCGATAGCATGTAGCCAAAAGCAAAGGTATCGGTCACTTTTAAGGTTGGGAAGTAACCGACGACAACGTAGTTTAAAATCAGTTTGTAGACAAAGCCGATATTAAAAAACAGCAGCATGAGTCGCGCGCCTTCGATATTGGCGTGTTTTAAACGAGTAAAGTTTAAGACTACATATCCAAAGACTAAAATAATCGCTGTTTCTACGAATGATGTGAGCAGCTTTGTGGGTTGCATCAGTTGCAGAGCTAGCAGCGCTGGCAGCATAATGCCATTAAATTCCCAGCCGTACTTTAAATTAGCCCTTGATGCGATAAAAGCAGTGATCACCAAGATAATATAAGCTTTAGGGGCTGCAATAATGGAGGCCGCAACAGCTTCGTACATGACGGCAAGATTGGCAATGCTAAAGTTGGTAAACGTCATTAATCCAAAACGAATGATGATATAGGTAACAACCAACTGAATAGCGGTGACTTTTATGCCATATTTAAAGCCGCCATTCCACATCACATTGGCGGTCAATGCGATGATAATCAGCCCGAGGCTATACAGCTGTGCGGCGTAATCAAAAGTGATGTCCCATTGTGTTAAGTACGCGGCGACCAGCGGCCAAAACAGCACATCCATGGTAACTCGAACAATAATGCTTAACAAAACGATGGCAAAAAATCGGTCACGGCCAAACATTTCTGCATAGCCCAGTCGCTCAACAAGTGTTTTGGCGAAAAACCGCATTAAGCCATAAACAACAATGGCCTCAACAATGATCACCCAAGCCGATGTTGGGCTCACGATAAATAAAGGGACTAGGTAACCTGGAACCACTAAACCAGTTAACGGGAAGCCAAACCTAAGATTGAAAAATGCAACAACCGCGATGCCTATCCAAACACACGTGATAACGGATTGCCCAAGTCCGCCCGCACTTGGGAATAGCATTAGCGTCCAGTCCATTTATTCGTCATCCCACTTTTCAGGCAAAAGTTGCTCGTTAACCGCAAGCTGCTCTGACAAGTGTGTTAAAAAAGCTTCTTTATCATCTAGTTGAGATAATTGCTCGCCAAGGTCGATAAATTCAAACAACACCCCGCTGGTTTCAAATGGGGTACTGGTGTTAAGGCTGGTTGATTGTTTGAGTAAGGCGCGAATGCTTAGTAAATAAGTTCGATTGTCTAAATACACAGGTAATACGATTTTGCCACGTTTTAGGGTTAAATAGCGCAACTTTCCTTTAGCTTGTTCACTATCCATCTCGGTACAGCGGCAAAGTAAGTCTAAGGCGGACATGTCGAAAATAGACAGCTTATGTTCTCTAGCAAAGCGTTCAAGAGATTCATTTACCTGCACAATTTGGCCAAATAAGTTATATAAAATACTGGCACTGTGAAGCTGGTTGAAGACATGCTCCAGTGAGGTGAGTTTTTGATCCATCTCACTAATTGCATTTTTGATTTTATGACTTAGTGGCTCCTTTAGAGAAAAAGTCAGCGCCCGAATCAGTGTGCTTTTGAGGTTTTTTTGCTCAGCAGCAAACACCTTATAGTGGAATAATAATTCACCAATTTGATGCGCAAAGAGATTTACATTTTTAATAAATGCTTGCTCATCAAAGTTGTCTTGAGGAGTGACGGTTAGCGCCCAAAAACCCCGAACATCTCCTGCGTACATTAAGGGGGCGATGTACTGCTGCTCATCTTCCGCTAGATGTTGGAAGAAAGGGCGGGTAATTTTGATGGCACCAAACGCTTTGATTGCATCTGAATAGGGTACTCGCTCGTAGTCTCTCCGCATCTCTAAGATATCGCTGAGCTGACAGTGTATTGCACGTATTTCAGTTACTCTGTGGTCCCCCTCTAAGCGGGTGAGAAAGATACTTCTTTTCAGGTTGAGCTGTTGATTTACAAGTTGGATGATTGCATCCCAAGGTTCATTATGCTCAAGAAAATGTCGTGGTAAGTATCGACCCATCATACGTTGCTGGATTAGGGCTATCAGTGATTTTAAGTTTTCCTCTTCTGACCACTTCAGTGAAATAAACACCCAAATTAGCGATAGCCATATCAAGGAAAACAACTCACCAAGCGGCAATAACACGGAATACCAATGATGCGCAGCAATGCCACACATAATAAGTAACATGCTGGTGAATACTGCAATGACTACATTGGTTTTTGTCGCATTTCTTTGGTAGCCCACTAAGAAAAATATTGATGCCAGTACCATCACTGCGATTATTGTCACTTTATTTAAAGGTTGGATAAAACTGTCGGATGCAAAGCTATTGGCAATAAATGCTTGTAGGTAAACAGGCGGAAGTTCTTGCGCACCAAAATAAGCATTACTATTCAAGCGTGAAAATTTTGAGTGCTGAGCAACTAAGATGACCTTTTCGCTAAGTTGTGCGGTGAATAAGTCACCATCAAGCACTCTCTGCGCACTAAATTTTGGTAGTGAATAATAAGGCAGCGAGTAGTCTATGATTTTGTTGAGGTATTCACCATGCTGCGGAAATATTTTATCCCACAATATGTCACACGCACCTGCAGGTGGTGCAAGGCTGATTGCGCTGCCGTACCAATTTTCTGTCTCCAATAAACAAACCGATTGCGTATTGAATGGATAGTAAATTGAGTCATTGTTTTGTTGTGGCGAAAGTTCGGTATTTGCAAAGAACACAACGGCTTTTGGTTGATAGCCAGAGAGTATTTTTGCTAACTGCTGATGTTGTTGCTGTAAGTTTTCCGCTTCAATCACGACTACTTGCGTTGCTTGCGTGGTGTTGAGCTTGGAAAACCATTGTAACCCAATTAGGTTTACCTGTTTATATAAGCCTGATGCTGACGCGATCAACAAAATAGCGAATAAACTCATAAATAGCCAAAACTCACGTTGGCGTTTTATAAAGTTTAATTGACTAAAAATCGACATGCTTTTTCACTCTCTTATTGCTGGCTGAAAGTGAGAGTCAGCTCAGTCGTCTTCGTTGTTTTTACTTTAATAAATTCTAAGCCATGAATTTGCTCGCTTTGCCACTGAGCGCTCTGAAGTTGCACTGGACGCTGCCACGAAATCATCGCAATATCATCTAAAAATAAGGCACTTTCACCGCTACTTGGTGGCGCCATGGAGAGGCCAAACTGGACGCCACGAGCGGGCAATCCTTCTTCGCCAAGCACAACGGAATCGTCAGGTAAGGTAATATCTTGTCTAAATGTTTGCCACTCATAACTACCTGCAGGTTTTAATTGGGGCGTTGACTCAGAAAAGATAAGGCTATCTTCTGATGTTAAGATACGAATATCAGCCTTAAACTCACCAGCGTTCTCTCCTTTGGCATAACCAAAGAGCGAGAGCTCATGGTAAGCCTGTGCCGTGCTCGGCGCTGGCGTAATCGGCATGGTACGAATTGTATGTTTGAACGGCACACGCGTTGGCGTTTCGTTAAATTGTGTTCGTTGTAGACAAAGCCCTTGTACGCCACGATATTTGCCGACTAAGCAGGGCGCGATATCGTCGGCCTCAATTAACCAACGAGAGACTTCCCCCTGTTCGTTATCGCTGTCCCAGTCTTCAAAATCCCCAAAGAACAATAAGTCCCGTCCAAGCACAATCTCTGCTTGAGCATCACTAGCCGTGAGTTTGCTAAGGAACTCAGCACTGCTTGAATATTGGCGTAAATCGACAATATGCTCACCAGCTTCCAAGGTAATGACTTTTTGCTCGGTTGCTTTTGCTTGAACCGGTTTATCAAAGGTGACTTCTGCAAATCCCGAGCGCAATGAGATACCAACTTCGGGTGAAGAAAATTCAGCGATGCGTTTTAGTAGGGCATTGGCAAGATCGCCACTTACAAACTTAGGAACATAGTCTTCTAGATAAACAGGATAGGCTTTTAATGCACTGATTTTAGGTGTGCCTGCGGTTTCTAACTCTACCACAGCTATCAGTCCTAAAAAGGTTTCAAGACGATTTTGTTCAAACACAAAATTGCCTAGCCCAAGTATGCTTGGTACGCCATTGTATAAGCCAAACCCTTGCGCAACGTGAGGATGATGCGCAATCATCAAGTTAGCACCATTTTTGGAAAGTAAATCAAAGCGATTTGAAATATACGCCGTTGGTGCGTATGAATACTCATCGCCACCGTGGAGCTGAGCCACAACAAAGCGGCCGTTGGTACTGGCTTGCATCACCGTTTCTTTCATGCCATTGGTATCTGTTAGATCGGCAGCTCCCCCTTTAGCGTCTGATGCCACATAAGTGACGGTATGTTGATCGCCTGTAATAGAAGTCGCAGACACAAAGTCTATCGTTGTTTCACCAAGGCTTAGGCTGTAGGGCTTAAATGCCTCTGCCGCACTTGTGCCTGCGCCACTGTGTTTAAGTCCCGCTTGCTCGACATACTTCAAGGTATCGTTCAGTCCAGGTGCTCGATAGTCATAGACGTGGTTATTGCCAAGTGCTACATAGTCAATACCCAAATCATTGAGGGCAATTAATGACTCCGGCAGACTAAAAAATGCGAACTCTTTGCTTGGGTGGACCGTGGTTGGGTTTTTTAGGATTGGAGATTCCAAGTTAACCGAAGCGAAATCGACATGTTTAAATAAAGGATGCATAAACTGCACTAGGGCTTGGGCATCAGGTCCTGCGCTTTGGGGCTGGATAAGTCCGTCAGGGGTGCTGGGCAATGAATTCCCCATAGTAATGAGAGCAGGGTTGAAATAACGACGCCCAAACATGGTATCACCGGCAAAAAGTAAGGTTTTTAGCGTGCTCGACTTAGCTTTTAGTTCAAGCGTGAGCTGCTGCTCATTGTTATTTTGATTCGCTAAGGTAAAAACTAAGGGCAAATAATCTGGGTGGGATATTTCTGCGACATAAGCGCCGTATGCTAAAGCCGACAGGTCAAAGATACCATTGTTATTTGAGGTAAATAACTGATCATTTATCGTGAGGCTAGCATTGGCAATGGGGGTTGCATTTGTGTCGTGCAAAAGTATGCTTAAATTGGGCGTCTCGCTATCCCTATCTTGTTGGCTTTTATCTTCATCCTTATCTATTTGTGAAGGACCTGTTTCATTTGGGTCCTCAACTGAGCAGGCTGTGAGTGCAAATAGCAATACTACATTTAAGATTTTTTTCATTGTGGCCAGCCTGCTTTCAAAAAAGATACATTATTTAATTCTTTAGTATTATATCTGTAACTCTTTATGTGTTGCAATCCTTTGAAATGGAATGTAAGTTTCCAAATCAAAAACTTAACAAGCGCTGAAAAATGCCTTAAAAAACAACTTTTTTCAGTTCTTCATTAGTATAGGACAAGAATTTACGAAGATAGCTAAAATTCTGTTCAATATTCTTTACGTTTTTCTAGTCGGACAGCTATTCTTAGAGTATGATCTCGTCAATTGTGAAAACCCGCTTTGAGGAACAAATGCGTCTAGAGATACATTGCGCTGACCGTATTGGTATTGCCCAAGAAATTCTCAATATCTTGGTGAGTTACCGTGTCGACTTGAAAGGTATAGAAGTCGATTCAGTAAATTGTCGAATGTACGTGAGCTTTCCACCCATCGAATTTGAACAGTTTCAGAAAATTATGCCTGAGATCCGCTTAATCGATGGCGTTGAAGATGTTCGTACTACAGCGTTTTTACCGTCAGAACGTGAACATAATGAGCTGAATACTTTGCTCAGTGCGTTGCCTGATGGTGTAATTTCTATCGACGCTAAAGGCTGGGTACGTCATTGCAATGACGCAGCTTGTCGCGACCTTAACATGGTTGAAAAGGAAGTGATCGGTGCCAACATTAACAACCTTTTGAAAGGGTTTAACTTTACTCGTTGGTTAGAAGGTAAAGAGGTGTTAGGCCAGACAACCCGTGTCGAAGTGGGCGGGGAAGATTTTATTGCTGATATTTTGCCAATTTCGGTGCCCCAAGGGATTGAAGGCGATGTATTAGCCGGTGCGGTGATTAACATTAAATCGCAGTCGCGATTAGGACAGCAAGTCAGCGCATTTCGTCGTTATGGACAAGAAAGTTTTGCTACCATCCATAATCACAGCACTGCCATGCGTAGAGTCGTGCGTGAAGCCAGAAAAATGGCGCAGTTAGAAGCGCCAATTCTGATCACAGGTGAAACAGGTACTGGTAAGGAACTGCTTGCCAGAGCATGTCATTATGCTTCCAACCGGTCATTAAAGCCTTTTATCGCACTTTCTTGTGCTTCGCTGCCTGATGACGTTGCTGAGTCCGAGTTGTTTGGGTATGCAGGATATGAAGAAAATGCAGCGCCAAAACGCGGTGTATTAGAGCAAGCGGATGGCGGCACGGTATTCCTCGACGAAGTGGGTGAAATGTCAACCCAGTTACAGACTAAGTTACTGCGTTTCTTACAAGACGGTACTTTCCGAAAAGTCGGTGATGAGAATGAAGTTAAGGTCAATGTTCGCATCATAGCTGCAACGCAAAAAGACTTGCCAGCAATGGTTCAAGAAGGTGTATTTAGAGAAGATCTCTACTATCGTATTAACGTGCTAACGCTCGAAATTTCACCGCTGAGAGATAGAAAAGCGGATATCGGTCCTTTGGCTGAACACTTTGTGCAAAAATATGCCCAGCAAAATGGTCATCCAGCGCCAACATTTGCCAGAGAATGCATTGAATTTTTAGAGAATTACCCGTGGCCTGGTAATGTGAGGCAGTTAGAAAACGCTATTTATCGTGCGGTTTCGTTGCTTGATGATAAAGAGCTTCGTACTGAGCATCTAAACCTACCGACCTTTACCCATGACTTAGGTTATTTGGAGTCTGATTTTGAAGGGACGTTAGATCAAGCCGTGAAGAGATTTGAAGCAACCTTGTTGCGCAAGCTTTACCCCGCTTATCCAAGCTCAAGGCAACTGGCTAAACGTTTGGGATTAAGCCACACAGCCGTTGCCAACAAGCTGCGTGAGTATGGGATAAATAGAAAAACAGTCAAAGTATGATATATAAGGCTACGCAATGAGTGTGGCCTTTATGATTTAGTTCCCATGTCTTTTGTCACGCCATCTACCTTAATATTCTTAACGCCATCTTCTTCAAAAGAGAGTGTGATGCTCACGTTATCTCGCGCAAAGAAGTAATCTATCCCATTTACCGTCAAGACGTAATTACCCTTTACAGAGTCGCTAAACTCTTTTTTCACAAGAGAGATTTGATGATCTGCAATTTGCCACTTAAATTCAGAAATAAAACCTTGATTGAATTCTTGGATCCACACGCGGGTATCGTCTTTACTCAGTGTAATGGCAACTGAGTAAGACTCTGGTAGTTCAGACATATCATAATGATTTGCACCGATGCGAAACTGTTCAGTCTGTTTGTTCCAAGCAAAACCAAACTCAAACGCTTTCTCTACACCGGTTGGGTAGGTTAGTGTGCCTTCCCCTTTAAAGTCAAAGTCTGCGTAGCACATACTGGAAAAGGCAAATAAGGTGGAACAGGTAACAAGGGATAATTTTTTCATCGACTTCACTTCAGTTATTTTACTTAATTTGAGGTTCGCGTATGTAGTAACCGAACTCATTGTTTTTAAGCTCATTTTATAGGCCTTTTTGGTCATGCTAGAAAGGCGTTCATTTTTTGAAGCTCAGGTTATTAATCTAGTTTACCGACTGCATTACTGCAACTAAGGGCAAAGTAATGTATCAGTTATAGACGTAAGCGTAGCAAAATAATCACTTTAGAATATGAATTGCTATGCTAGAATCGAAAAATTATTAACTGGTAAGACCATTGTTATGAATTTATATTTTCGTTTACTGCTGTTGTTTTGGAGAATAAGACAGAATAAACAAACAGCAGATTCCATTTTGTCTCCGATAGATATTGAGTATCGCGCCCTGCCAAGCGATTGCGATATTAATATGCACTTGACCAACTCACGATATCTCGCATTTATGGATTTAGCGCGTACTTGGATGACAGAGCGAGTTGGGTTATTTGCAGCTGTGATGAAACGCCGCTGGTTCCCAATTGTTAACGCTACAGCGATTACCTATATTCGCGATATCAAGCCGCTGCAAAAATTTACCATTACCACTAAGGTGGTGGGATGGGATCATAAATACTTTTACATTGAACAGCGTTTTCATTCAGAGCGTGGGCTGCATGCAATTGCTTATGTGCGTGGGGTATTCAAGCGTAAGGGTGGGGTGGTTGCGGTCGAAGAAATGCTCGAAGTAGCTGGGTTTAACGGTGAAGCACCTATTTTATCTCCTGAGATTATGCATTGGAAAGCCATGTTAGAGGCAAAGAAAAACAGTAATCTATAAACTATAAAGGCCACATCTGTGGCCTTGGGGATTGAGAAAGTAACAGTAAATCTGTGATTTAAACCATTTAGGTATTAGAACTTATATTTCACACCGAACATGGCCACAATTGGGTCAAGCTCTACGTCTGAAGTTAATGCTTTTACGCCGTTTGCGTACACTGTTGCATCGGTATTGATATCCATTTTAGAGATCATACCATGTAGACCCCATTTTTCATTTAAGTCGTAGTTAAAGCCGACTTGTAGTGCGATACCAAAAGAACTATCCAAATCAACTTCTACATCGTTAGTCTTTAGTGTTGCTTTTAGTGCAGCACTTGGCTCTTCATCGAAGAATACTGTGTAGTTTAGACCCGCGCCGATAAATGGGCGGAACTTAGCGCTTGCATCAAAGAAGTGATACTGCGCAAGTAGCGTTGGTGGCAAGTGTTTGATGTCAGCGATTTCCGCCCCTGCTAAGCCACCAGCACCGTCTACGGTGTGAGAAAATGGTGTTGCCGCAACTAGCTCAAATACGATGTTATCGCTGTAGTGGTAATCAAGAGTGATACCAAGCTGGGTGTTTGAATCAGCGACTAAGCCTAGCGAGTTATCTTGATCAATGGCAGAAGCCGTGTTGTCAGGGTTTACATTAATAGCACCAACATTAACACTGAAATTTGCGTGTGCGAAGGGAGCAGCAACTAGCAGAGTAGATAAAAGTGCAGCGCTTAAAGTTTTCATTTTCTTCTCCTAACCCTATGTGAGGACATTTTTAAACTGTGAAACAGTGTGTGTTTTCAATGAAGCCATCTTAAAAGGGTTCAAAAAATGAAAAACTGTTCTAGATCAATTTTTAAATTGTAAGATTTCAGAAATTTTTGAAAGTTTGATTTAGATTAAGTTTTCTCGATGTCATTAATTTGCATTAAAACTGCAATGCTGTGGTCAAAGTTTCATCTTTAAATAATTGCTAGATTTCACCTACAAGTCATTCTCAGTTATGTCATTAGCAACACAGAATCAAAATCTTAGCGCGTCTCACGCAACCGAGATATTAACGCATTTGATCCAAGCGCCTTCGGTTACACCGTGTGATGCAGGCACTATCGCTTTTATGTCAGAGCAACTCGCCGCGCTGGGTTTTACTATTGAGCAGTTTGAGGTGCAGGGAGTAAAAAACTTGATTGCAAGTTATCGTTTCTCTTTTGGACCAACTTTTGCTTTTTCTGGTCATGTGGATGTCGTGCCTGCAAATAATAAAGGCTGGATTGTGCCGCCATTTAGTGCGCAGATTATTGATGGCGTGATGTATGGACGTGGTGCTGCTGATATGAAAGGTGGCGTTGCGGCAATGCTTGCTGCAACCAAAACATTACTACAGCATCGTGAAAAATTACGAGGAAGCTTTTACTGGTTACTCACTTCTGACGAGGAAGGTGAAGCGGAGTTTGGTTCCAAATTGATTGCAGAGCGATTAGCTGAAAATGGCATCGAGCTAGATGCTTGTTTGGTAGGTGAACCGACTTCACATCAAGTAGTGGGAGATACGGTTAAAAATGGTCGTCGCGGTGCGATTTCTGGGCGTATTCAGGTTAAAGGAAGAACGGGGCATGTGGCTTATCCAGAACAAACGGTTAATGCAGCTCACATCGCAGGCCAGCTGGTTAGTCAACTCGCGCTTTTACCTTGGTGGAAAGATGAAGCGGGATCGCAAACCACGCTGCAAGTTACTGGGATCACAGTTCCAAATATCGTGGATAATTTAGTACCAGCAGAGTGTGAAATCACCTTTAATATTCGTTACAGCCATGCCTATAAGAGCCAAGAAGTTGTGCACTATATTCAAGAGTCGCTGGCTAAATCCGGTGCTATGTTAGCGATCAGTTGGGAGCGACCTTGTGAGTCGTTTTATACCGGCGCGAGGCAAGAAAACTGTTTCTTAACGCTGGTAGAGCAAGCAATTCAGGAAACAACGGGGCAGTATCCGAGTTTAAGTACTGCAGGCGGCACCTCCGATGGTCGCTTCTTTGCGACCGGAAAAACGCAAGTGATCGAATGTGGGGTAAAGAATGATTCAATTCATCAAGTGAATGAACATCTATCCCTCAGCGATCTACATGCGATAGAAAAAATATACTTATCTGTTTTAAATAGGTTTTTTAAAAAAGTTGAAAATTTTTAAAAGAATTTTCTTGAAAATAGATTTGCTGACCATAAATAGCTTTATGAGGACGCCGACAGGGCCTCATGAATTAAATAACTATTTGTTTTAAAAGTGCTTATTGGTTCTTTTTTGAAGAGTGAGCACCTATGTATAGCTTTAAGAGGATACAAAATTATGCGTACAGTAGATTTATCACCATTATATCGTTCATTTATCGGTTTTGATCATTTAGCTTCTATGATGGATGCTGCTGCAAGAACAGATAAACAACCTAGCTATCCACCATACAACATCGAAGCGCTAGGTAAAGACAAGTACCAAATTACCATGGCTGTTGCAGGGTTTACCGAGCAAGAGCTAACGCTGGAATCAGAAAACAATACGTTGACCGTAAAGGGACAAAAGCAAGCAACTGAAGAAGCCAACGAGCGTAAATTTATTCATCAAGGGATCGCCGAGCGCGGGTTCGAGCGCAAATTCCAACTTGGCGATCACGTCAAAGTATTAGGTGCAGACTTAGCGCACGGCTTACTGGTTATTGACCTTGAACGCGAGATCCCAGAAGCACTGAAGCCAAGAAAAATAGAAATTGGCTCGGGCAACTTGCTTGAAAGCAAGTAATATCAATCTAATTTATTGATTTCCAACCCGCCGCCGTCAGGCGGCTTTTTTTTTGCCTAAATACAAAGCATTTGTTATTAGTAAAGTTATGCTTCAGTCGTTATCCCCCAGAAAATGAAACTTGGACTAAGACAATACGTAAAAAGACGAAATGGTGTACCACTGGGTCATAATCAGTCACTAGGAAACATGTTTCGGCGGGCTTTCGGCGCTCGGTCTTTCGATGGTTTCTGGGTGTATTGGAATCCTATCTGGAGTTATTACTTGGCGCGCTTCGTATTTCGTCCATGCGCAGCGAAAGTGGGGGAAAAACTTGGCTATTGGTTTACTTTCATAGTGAGTGGCGCATTGCATGACGTTATTGTTGGATTAGTGGTGGGAGAAGCGATTTTTACATTTACCCCATTCTTTGCTGTACTTGGGGCTACTGCGCTTGGATTTAAAGTGACGGGCTATCGTTATTCGAGTCAGCACTTTCTCATTGCACCTTTGTTTAACGGTTCGATCATTGTGTTTAGTTTTTATCTAAGTAGTGTTTTTAGCGAGTTACTTGTATGGTAGAAGAAAAATATTGCGTTGAGATGAAGAATGGAATTAAAAGATAAGCTGATATTGTTGTTGAAATCAGGTGGGTTATCGTTACTCATCGCGGGTGGATTTTATACTTTGTTGTTTTACATGTCTGCACAATTTCATCACCAAGTGCAATTTTCGCCCTTCTCGCAGGATATTGGCGTAAACGCGATGCTAATTTATAGCTTCTTGGTTTTTCTATTTAGTGCCATTTTTAGCTATTTCTTTTTGAAAATGCATGCTGCCCGTCATGATATGCATGTCGATGGCTTAGTTCTGAGCATAAAGTATACACACTTAGTACTTTGGGGAGGTGTTGTCAGCATTGCGATTTATATCTTATTACACATGAATCAACATGTTTTGGTGTTAAAACAAGCCAAAGACAGCCACACTTCAGCTCAGCAACTTGAAGCGTTGGTTTCTTATCTGCCTGAAAGTGGTGATGTGATAGATCTTGCTGTTGCACAAAATCCCGCGACGGCACCAAACACGCTAACTTACTTGAGTCTAAAACGAGACTTTGCTACGCACTTAGCACTTGCCATGAATCCAAGTACTCCCAAAAAAGTGCTAGAAGAAATTATTAGCTATTATCACGGAGGACAACAAGATGTAGTCCTCAATGCGGTGATGAAAAACCCTAATGTGGCTAGCGGCAAGGTTCAGCTGCAGGTACGTTAATCGTTTTGTTCTATGACTGAGCGTATGGGAGACGCGAGAGGAGCCACTGCCTAACTTTATTTGTTATCACGTTCGCTCAATTCAGTACGTAGTTTACTTTGCATGTCTTTAAGTGCTGTGATTTTATCTCTTGCTTCTTGTAACTGTTGCTGTGGTAATCCCTCTTTAATCCCACGTGCTAGCAGCGTTTCTATTTGTTCTACTTTGCCATCAACAGCCGCAATATACTGTTGTTTTAGCTTGGTGTCTTTTTGATCCAAATATGCTTGGTAAGCTTCGGTATCCGACAAATCGCCCTGAAAATCATCTATTTGCTTTTCGGCTTGGCTTATTGGCGGCAGATATTCAGGTTTCGTGATTGGCTTGACGGCTTTGCGTGAGGTCTCGGCATTTGGTTTGATAGCAGTATAAGTATTGATAGGGGGACTTAATGCTACAACTTTTTCCTCTTGCTCAAGCTCAGCCTGCGAGGGGGCGTTATATGTGGGGTTTTGCCAACCTATGTTGGCAAAACGCAGTGTGAATACAGCGATCACTGCTCCAAGGAGTATGACAATCAATGCTTGCCAGTACTTCATATCACCGCTCCGTTGTTTGCCGCTTTCCAAGCCATATAATCTCGCTCGAATTTGTGCTGAGCAAACTCTTGGGTCAGTGCTCGCAGCGCTTGGTAGCGTACTGTCTCACTTTTCACATCGTAGTAATCATATACCGGTGACTGGCTATACAATACTAGCCACTCGCCATTTGGCGTGCGAATACTAGGCGTGATCTTGCCCTGTTTACTACTAAATGCCAGTTGTGTTTCCCATTTCGGCGTGCTTTGGCGTGTCAGCGGAATTAATTCAGTCTGCCATATTAATGTAGGGGTATATTTAGCGACGGCTTGTTGCCATGAGTGTGCATTTGCATATTCGTTAAATTGCTGTGCGGTTTTTTGTTCGGGAAATTTCGCTGCGCTCGCACTCACTTGCTTGACGTATTTAAACCTCTTCTTATGACGCTCATAATACTTCGCGATGGCACTATCAGGAATTTCACTTTTTAGGGTATCGACATAGAGGCTCGTTGCACCATGCATCTCTTCCTTAACACCAAGAAATGCCAGCATGCTCGGCCTCAATAGTTCTGCGGTTACCACTTGTCGTAACTGTTCTATTGTCAGACCTTGCTTTGCCACATAAGGTTTTGCGGCGGTAAATAGCGCCTGTTGATTGAGATGTTGATTGACAATAGCTTGCAATAACGAGAGCTCTCCTTGGTGAAGTTTAAAGCGGTTTTGCATTGATTGGCTATGTAATACTTGAGCAAGTGTCAGTGGCGCTGATTTTGTTAGTTGCAGCTGTTGCCATTTGAGTAATTGCTCAGCAGTGTATTGCCCGTCAGCGGGGTACTGTCCTAGTAAAGACAGCATCTGATCCTTATCAAATACCAAAGGGTAATGCTTCTTTTCAAGCTGAGTAAGTGCAGGAAACCAGTGAAGGAGTGAACTGGCGAGAAACTTATCGACATGATATTGGGTGCTGAAACCGACTCTGGATTGGCGCTCTAAAATACTTGGATTAAGTTGCTTTGCTTGGAATAGCAAGAATTGATTTTCAAGCAATTGCGCAGTAGTTTGCTTTTTTGATAACTCTCGGCCTTGCTCAAGATAGAGTTGATGAACTAAATGCGTCAGAGATTTAGGTATGCTCGGTGAGGCAAAACTTGGTAAGCAAAAGCTACTTACCAAGAAAAATAGAACTAGACGCATTACCTAACGTCCATCGCATGATTTATCAAATGAACGACCATGGCTATTGCGTGAGGGATCACTTGCTTACCTGTATTTACACGATCGTAATGATCCTCTGAATTTAACACGATACCACCTTGTGAATAAGAGAAAGAACCGCCTTGTGTTAGTAATGGGCGAATATCTGTTGAGTTGCTATCAACAGCGCTGAAACTATTCATCGCTTGCTTTACTAAGGTAAAATCGTTCAATGATTCTTGGTCATAGTAGTCTTTCACCCAAGACTCCCAACCTGCATGATTCAAATCTGATGTTGTCCAAGTATGATGCGGTTGAAGTAAATCTGTAGTGTGAAAAACAAAGCCTAGTACCTGTGGGTTACCGCTCTGTACATAGCTTTGATACCAGTACTGGCCTAAGTTATCAATTGGCTGAAAAGGCATTTCTTCAAAATCATCGTACATGCTATACGTTGAGTGGCTATCGATACGATAGTGTTTTTCTGTGATCCCATAACTATCATATTCAGTATCATCAGCGCTAAACCAACCTGTTTCGCCGCCATGACCATCGTCTAAATAATCGCCTTTCAGCCAAGTGGCAGCCATTGAATCAACAGAGCCTGATACGGTAAGTTTCTGATAATTATAACCACCGAAGTCATTGCCGTGAGTATCAGCACCTTGAGTATGGTTTTGGAAGTGCCAGTAACTGGTGTATTTCACGATGCTTTCAGCTGCACCCCAAAGCGGTGCTTGTACACAGTCACCCGTAATGGCGCCGCAGAAGAATGTATCCTCAAAATCATCAACATCATACGCAGCTTGGCCCAGTAAATTGGCTAGTTGAGAAACTGACATGCCGTTAGCTTGAGCATATGCTTGTAACTTTGCGTACTGTGTTGTAGTTGGATTCTGTGCCATGTAATTTACGGCGTCGATGACGATGCGCTTATGTGTCTCTTGACTAAACGCGTGGCTTTGCCCTGCTGCGACTAAAAGGGCTATAGGAAGTAAATAATTTTTCATGAGTTGCCTCTATAAATTTTAATTTGTGTGAACGCAATTTTTCTACTTAAAAAACGAAGTGCGCTATTTAAAATAATTTATGTGAATTTTTGATTAAAATAAAGTTAAATTTTGATTGTGTTAAAATTCAAAGAAGATGCTTGTTGGTCACAAATGGGTCAGGTATGATCTCGGGGAGAATTTAGGCACACCTGCGCTAAACGAATGGAACTATGAAAAAACTACTTATAATAATCAGTTTATTGTTACCGTTTTATGGAATTTGCGAAGAACAAAGTGACGAACTTGATGACGAGTTTGCTTGGCAGCTGAGTGTCGGTGCCTTTTACGTTGATATGACAATGCCTGCTTTAATTGGCACGGACTCGACATTCAAACATGGCACTTTTTTAGTCGATGCAAAGGTAGAGTATAAAAGCTTTTACTTGAATACCCATTCAGGTGATTTTTTTGGTGGCTCGGATATAGGTTACCAAATTATCAATAATGGAGAATGGGGTATAGATGCTATCTATGGCAGTTATATGTTGCCTTTTTCTGAACGTGGTTACTATGACACTGATGATGTCGTGCCTGAACTGAGAGGAATACGTAAACGCGATCAAGATAATTCATTGGGCTTTTCCTATTACCGTCATGTTGGTGAATTTCTTGCTGTTGCTGAGATTGTTTACGATGTCTTTGGGGAAACAAACGGTTGGGTTTTTCACCTCGAAGCGACACGTAATTTTGAACTGAGAAACTGGGATTTATGGCTTAATTTTGGCGCTAACTATTATTCTAGTAATTTTCATAATTACTTTTATGGTGTTTTAGAATCCGAAGTCAATGATTATTTAACCCCCTATAAACCTGGTGCTTCAGCTTCTGCGTTTATGCAAATGCAACTTAATTACCCAATTGCAGAGGATTGGGTGTTTAGCGCAGGTGCATCGTGGTTAGTTGGTTCTCAAGATACGTTAGATAGCCCCTTAGTTCGCTCTCGTCACGCCAGAGTATTCTTTACTGGGGTGAAATATGTTTTCTAAATTAATCACATGGACAGTGCTGTTTTGGAGTATTTCACTGAGCCAACAACTCCGTGCTGCTGAAACTAATCCAGTGGGAATACTTCATGCCGTGCCGAGCAAGTGTGTAGCCCTGAACCAAGGGCGAACTTGCTATGCGGATGTCAAAGTAACGGTGAATGCGCCTTCCGAAGGGGATTACTGCATTCGAGAAAGTTTATCGAAGAAGATCCTGCAGTGTTGGGCCAAAGCGGATACCTTTAAATATGAGCTAGACTTTAGTTCGGATGAAAGTTTGAGCTATGAGCTTATCTCAAAGCAGTCTCGAGATGTGCTAGCTGTGACCACTATTGAGGTGAATTGGGTTCACAAAGTAAAAACAAAAAAAAGGCGTTGGCGCCTCTTTTGATCCGAAGGCTGCGTGCGAGCGTAGCCTAAAGTTGCTCGATGTTATCTAAACACCACTGAGCCCTTGCAAGCACCTCTTGCCGTGTTTTCTCATCTTGTTTTTGCCAATTTCGATAGATCATACCAATACGGTGGTTATTGGCAAACTTATCCTCATGGCGGTGCATAAAATGCCAATATAGGCTGTTAAGGGGACATGCATCATTGCTTGATTTTTGCTTGACGTCGTAGTGGCAGTGCTGACAATAATCACTCATTTTTTGTATGTAGTTACCACTTGCGGAGTAGGGTTTGGTTGCCACTATGCCGTGGTCTGCAAATTGTGTCATGCCTCTGGTGTTTGGCATTTCGACCCATTCAATGGCGTCGATGTATATACCTAAATACCATTCATCCACTTGATCAGGGTGTATTCCGGTTAGCAGACAAAAGTTTCCCGTGACCATTAATCTTTGAATGTGGTGAGCGTAGGCATAATCAAGGCTTTGATTGATAGCTTCACTTAAACAGCGCATCTTCGTTTTTCCATGCCAAAAATAGCCTGGCAAATTGCGCTGAGCAAGCAAGTAATTTTTATGACGGTAGTCCGGCATATTGAGCCAATAGACGGCTCGGATATACTCTCGCCAGCCCAATATTTGCCTAACAAATCCCTCAATCTGTGCAATATCAATTTGTGAGTTGTCTTGGTAAGCCGCTATCGCGCTATCGATAACGTGTTTGGGGTGAAGCATTTTTGTATTCAACGCAAAAGAGAGTCGTGAGTGATACAGTGTCCATTTATCGACACTTTTACAGGTCATTGCATCTTGAAATTGACCGAATAAAGGCAATAGGTGTTCACAGAAAAAGGCCAAAAGATCGTGAGCTTGCGCACGGTTAGCCGGCCACAGCAATGATTCTTCGCTGTTACCAATGGTCTTCACTTTATGCCGTTTTATCCGCTTTAAAATGTCACTAACATCGTTGGCAAAACAAAGCGGCTGTGGGATAGCGTCGATGTCTTTTGACTTGAGCTTATTACGGTTTTTACTGTCGAAATTCCATTGCTTGCCAAGCGGTTCACCGTCGTCCATTAATACATTAAAACGGCGCCTGAGCTTGCGATAAAAAAACTCCATTGTGGTGTGTTTTCCTGGCGTTAAATAATCATCCAACTCTTCGTAAGGGACTAGAAAATGCTCAGTGTCATAGCAACGAACCTGTAACTGGTCGAGTGTTAATTCCATCATTTGCTTCAGTAAGCGATATTCATCAGGTCGTTGATAGTCAAAGCTCGACACTTGATATTTATCACATAAATGAGCAATTAAAGCGGGGAGATCAGAATAGTCCTGAGTCTCATCGAGGGTGAGATGTAGCACATGAAAGCCTACCTTATTCAATGCGATGGCGAAATTTTCCATGGCTTTGAAGAATGCGCATACTTTTTGTATATGATGTTTGGTGTAGTCGGCCTCTTGTTTGAGTTCTGCAATCAGATAAAGGTACTCAGCTTTATCGTCAGCAAACCAACTATGCTTGGCGTTGAGTTGGTCGCCAAGAATTAATCTGAGGCCTTTATATTGAGGCTTTTGTTGTGTCATTAGTTATCCTCCAAAGGCCAACCAACATGATCTTGGCTGTCGAGTTGTAGAGTAGTTTCTCCTTGCCATAATTTTATATATTCACCATCTGGGTCAAATAGTGCTTGTTGCTTTGTGATATTGAAATGGCGACCGCCACGAGGATCTGCTCCAACACCAGCGATATACTGCCAATTACCCCAGTTCGCTGCGACGTCGTAATCGATAAGATGTTGCTCGAAAAAAGCGGCGCCGTAGCGCCAATCTAGCTGTAGCTCATTAACACAGTAGCTCGCAGCTATTTGTCTCGCTCTGTTGGAAATCCAGCCGGTTTTAGTCAATTCGTGCATAATGGCATTGACTAGCGCGCTGGGCGTTCGGCCTTGGCACCACTTTAAAAAGCGCTCTGGATAGAAACTGGTTTTTGGTGTTTTGGCTTTGACGCCTGAAAAGCAAAATAGCGTGTGTTGATGTTTGAGGGCATACCAATGAAAGTACTCACGCCACAACAGTTCAAACCAAATCCAATAGGTTGATTCATTTGCGCCTCTTTGTAGCTTAAATTGCGTAAGTGCTTGCTTGATCTGTCTAGAGCTGATAGCGCCAGAGGCTAGTATTGGACTAAACCGAGTGGAAAAATGATCACCGAACAAGGCGTTTCGAGTTTCTTTGTATGTGAGAGCCGCATCCGTTTGGAAGTATTGTTGTAGCTGTTGCTGGGCTTGCGCTTCGCCTGCGGCTACTTTGATATTGTATGAAGAGTTTGCTTTAAATTCAGCTAAATCTAAAACCCGATTCGGTCTTGGTGGAAGCGTAGCGGTTGCAATAGGTGATTTAGGTTCAATTTCCTCTACAGCTTTGCGAAATGGCGTAAAGCTCGGTGGCAGCTCACTGATTTTGAGTGATAGTGTATCTGGTTCAAACAGCGTACTAGAATAAGCGCTAACGTATTGAATGTAAGGAAAGTTATCTTGTAATTTTAACCAAAGCTTTTGTTCATCGAATCCTGGATGAGCTGCGCGGCCAATATGAGTTACCTGCTGTGTATGAATAATCTCAGTCAGTGCTTTGAGCTGAGCTGTGTTACTTAGCATATACAGCTTCTGTTGTTGTGACGTTAGTGACTGATGCAAGGCGTTGAGCGTCTGATTGCGATAACATTCGACAGCAAAAGAAGTTGAGCACTGCGCTTTGCGAGCCGTCCAAAGGTTTACAGTGGGTAGATAAATGCAGATAAGTGTATCAACTAGAGACGCCAGCTTTGTAAGTGCGGGGTTATCACTAAGGCGGCAGTCGTTTTCAAATAAATAGAGTCCTACTTTCACGTTTATTCTTAACAGTCATGAACGAATAAGACTCTATACGTAACGATCAACTAAATTGCTCAGTTAGTTTGGCAAGATTCTATAAGTGTACGCAAGTGAGCACCAACGTCTTGTGTTTTGGTTTGGCCTTGCTCAAGTAAGTGGCTCGCTTGCTGTTTTAGTTCCGCCAAATCATACTGCTCGAGCAAAGTTCTTAAATATCTAACTGTATCAGCACCTTGCTGAAGCAAATCAGGAAATTGTTCGATGGAAACTTCCTGTTGGCTTAGGCGAGAAATAGAGTTGAGTAGGTCGCTTAAATTTGCACTGTCTTGCAATGCGCCTTCAACCGCAATAAGCGCGCCCATCGGATCGGCATCTAGATTATTTGCAACGCAAGCTGCAACACTGCCAGCCTCTGCTGATGCTTGCACTGACTCAATTCCTTTATCACGGATCTGCTCAACCACTTGTTGTAGTTCTTGATGTTCAGATAAATATTGTGCCTCGATTTGGGCTTTAGAGTCTTCCAGCATATCGCATGCGGTAAGTGAAACGACCATAGTAGACGCAAAGGCAATCGCTCTTAGCATTTTATCACTTCCTATATAAAGATTTTGTGAAAGTCTAAAGAGCTGAGAGCCAGAAGTCACGCAGAGTTTGGTTTTGTAAGCTCTGCATGACTTTGATCTTAGAGTAATGTTTAGTGGCTACCGTTGTCTCTTCGTTTAGCAGCTCAAGTTAGTTTGCTTGTTGCTGCGCTCTTTTGAACTCTTGTAGACCAACAATATTGGTTTTTTTGAATAATTCAAAGCGCAGCATATTTTCGATGAGTAACAGTGCTTTGTTCCAAGCGTTTTTTGCTGCTGTGGTAAAATGCCTGCCAAGATGATTTTTCAGCGTTGCTGTAAAGGTAAACAACAAGACACTGATATCTTTTTCTGACGTTCCCATAAATAACAGCGTACCGCGTTGTTTTTGCAGATAATGTAATAAGTTTGACTGCTGTGGGATACGCATCACACAATTTTGAACAAAATCAAATATTTGATGCTCCCAGATTATGAGTTGTCCCACATTTGTTGGAATTTGCATGCGCAAATCGTAATGTTGAATTTGGTTGTACCAAGAAGTGCAAAAGCCATGGAAATTCGGACGAATACTCGCAAGCGTTTGAGTTAAAAGTTGATATTGATAGGGAGTAATGCTCATAGACGCCTCTTCAAACTGATTGAAGAGCGGATCCTTTGCTCAAAAACAAATAGCCTAAGTCTGAGTATAGCTGTTTTTTTAAAATGCGAGACTTTTTAATATTTTTTTTGTGAGCTTTTTCTTACGTTGCAATAATCAATTGAATTTCAATATGCTGGACCTAGCTATAGTAGGCCGAGATTGAGTAACGGCCCACATTGATTTAAAAATATTAGTGCTTAATTGGTGAAAGCAACTGTGGATCTGTCACGAGTTTACGAATGCCATGCGCATGGTCCTCTTCAAAAGCATTGTCTTTACACCAACGCGCGAGACTATTTATATCAACTTTGGCACAGCTTGGGCGTACACTCCAACTTACCTGTAAAGGTGAGCACTGTTGGTTGTTATAGCTAGGTCCAGTCGTCGAACCTAAAAACTCAACTGGTGTGCCTGTATTACTTGGTAAAACACCTGCTTGATGGTAACCGCCAACTTGGCCTTGATAATCAAGCTCAGTGAAGTCTTGCGCATTTTCATCATTAACCACTAAAAACACCTGAGTTTCGACGCGTAGATCGGGGTTGGCGCAGCCGTCATTTAAGCAAGCACCGAGGGTCGGGCCCGGTTTTACATCACAAGAGCTATGAACCCAGTGTACTTCAATCGTATCGCCGGGCTTTACGTTGTTACATACTTTATCTTCTACAGGATCAAGCTCTGCTGGGGTGAGGCTTGCAGTTGCATTACATTGGAATCCGCCGTACTTTGGGTCATTGGAAACGACAGAGAAGTCTTTGGCTTTATGTTCTGCATTTTTATGAAAATGGATGTTACATAGGTTGAGTTTTTCTTTTGGTGGAGCCATAGCAAAAACCCGTTTGTTGTGACCCTGCAAACTATCAATATCTCTCGGTGTTTGTGGTCCTGCCGATTCGCATTGCGCTGCAAATGCTTCAAAGCTAAATATAGACAGCGCTGTCAATTTACTTGGTTTTATAACCGTTCTCATTTGGTTTTCCTTTCTTTCGTGATTTTCTTGTCCCCAATTATGGATTAAATATTTCTTTTTTGTTACAAAAAATGAAAGGAGACGAAACTGGACCGATGAGTTGGGCATCACGGTGTTGTATGTGAAAAGTAAAATACCTGATTACATCTCAGCAACGAGCTGAAACGTCAGAAGATAGTTCTAAATCAAGGTTGCTATCTAGGCATACTGTCTTTATAATACGCAGCATATTTAGTCAATCGGACTGAAACTTTCGTTTTTCAGTATAATTGGCTTTAAGTATGGGCAATACATCGCCCATTAAAATGGCATTTTTTAGATGCCATTTCTTTGAAAAGTAGAAGTAAAACAATTTTATGTTTCGGTGTAGAATGGAGTTGCTCGATAGATGGTCGGGCGCTTGATTTGGTAAAGTGCCGAAGGTCGTCGGTTCAAATCCGATTACCACTTCTTTGAAAAGTAGAAGTAAAACAATTTTATGTTTCGGTGTAGAATTGAGTTGCTCGATAGATGGTCGGGCGCTTGATTTGGTAAAGTGCCGAAGGTCGTCGGTTCAAATCCGATTGCCACTTCTTTGAAAAGTAGAAGTAAAACAATTTTATGTTTCGGTGTAGAATGAAGTTGCTTGATAGATGGTCGGGCGCTTGATTTTGTGAAGTGCCGAAGGTCGTCGGTTCAAATCCGACTTCCACTTCTTTGAAAAGTAGAAGTAAAACAATTTTATGTGTTGGCGCGGGATGGAGCAGCCTGGTAGCTCGTCGGGCTCATAACCCGAAGGTCGTCGGTTCAAATCCGGCTCCCGCAACCAAGTTAAAGATTGAGTTCTTTGATTTCGCGCATTCCTTGTAATGCGCGTTTTGCGTTTAAGCATCGGCTTTTTTGTTTAAGTTGATGATTAATTTGGCTGAGATAGCTCGCAAACCAAGCACGGCCTTTGGCCACACAGTTTGTTATTCGTGTGACGCCCCGCTTGGTTCGGGGCGTTGTTGTATCTGGCGCAAGGTGTATTCTGAGCCCAAGATCAAGCAGCTATGATTTGGGGCTTTAGGCCCTTTTTTTGTTTGTATGGAGGAGTTCTGTGTCAAAACTCGAGCAAGATTTGACTGAAATGTTGGAGCCTGCAGTTGCTGCGTGTGGCTTTGAATTACTCGGTCTTGAGTTTGTGCAAGCTGGTCGTCATTCTACACTTCGTGTATATATCGATCATGAAAACGGCATTAATGTAGATGACTGTGCGGAAGTGAGTCGTCAAGTTAGTGCAATTTTAGATGTCGAAGACCCGATTACGAACGAATATAGTTTGGAAGTATCTTCTCCTGGTGTTGACAGACCATTATTCAAACAAGCTCACTATGAAGCAGCAGTGGGAGAGGAAGTACGTTTGCGTACTAAACTTCCGCAAGAAGGTCGCCGTAATTTTAAAGGCGACTTAGTAGCAGTTAATGGCGATATGATCACGTTAAAAGTTGACGCTCAGGAATTTATCCTGATGTTAAGCAACATTGAGCGTGCCAATATCATCGCAAAATTCTAACTTTGAGTGCGAAGGACAAGGGCAAGCGAGGCATTACCTATGGCAAAAGAAATATTGTTGGTGGCAGAAGCTGTTTCCAATGAAAAAGCGGTCCCAAGAGAAAAGATTTTTGAAGCATTAGAGTTCGCACTAGCGACAGCAACAAAAAAGAAGCACGGCGGTGAGATCGAAGTACGCGTTACTATCGACCGTAAAACGGGCGAGTACGATACTTTTCGTCGTTGGAAAGCGGTTGAACCACAAGAAGACGGTTCACTAGAAAATCCATATGCGGAAATCACGATTGAAGCGGCGCAAGTTGATGAGCCTGACGTTCAATTAGGTGATTACGTTGAAGAGCAGATCGAATCAATTAAATTTGACCGTATCACCACACAGATGGCGAAACAGGTAATCGTACAAAAAGTACGTGAAGCTGAGCGCGCATTAGTTGTTGATGCATATAAAGATCAAAAAGGCGAGCTAGTGACAGGTGTTGTTAAAAAAGCAACGCGTGACGCTATCGTTATCGACCTTGGTAACAATGCTGAAGCGGTAATTTACCGTGAAGACATGCTACCACGTGAAAGCTTCCGTCCGGGCGACCGTGTGCGTGGTCTACTTTACGAAGTGAAGCCTGAAGCGCGTGGTGCTCAGCTATTTGTTACGCGTTCTAAGCCTGAAATGTTGATGGAACTATTCCGTATTGAAGTTCCGGAAATCGGCGAAGAAATGATTGAACTTAGAGGTGCTGCACGCGACCCTGGTTCTCGTGCTAAAATCGCTGTAAAATCAAACGACAAGCGTATCGACCCTGTAGGTGCATGTGTTGGTATGCGTGGCGCACGTGTACAAGCTGTGTCTTCAGAACTTGGCGGTGAGCGTGTTGACATTGTACTTTACGATGATAATCCAGCACAGTTCGTAATCAACGCAATGGCACCGGCTGAAGTAGCTTCAATCGTAATGGATGAAGATACGCGCACGATGGAAATTGCAGTTGAAGCTGACAACCTAGCGCAAGCGATTGGTCGTAATGGTCAAAACGTACGTTTAGCTAGCCAACTTACTGGTTGGGAACTAAATGTAATGACAGTGGAAGAGATGGAGCGTAAGAGCTCGGAAGAATCAGATAAATTGGTTAATCTATTCACTGAAAATCTAGACATCGACGATGATTTTGCAACACTACTGATTAACGAAGGTTTCTCTTCACTTGAAGAGGTGGCTTATGTACCAGTAGCTGAATTTTTAGAAATCGACGGTCTAGACGAAGAAACCGTTGAAGAGCTACGTAACCGTGCGAAAGATGCACTGACTACGAAAGCACTTCGCGATGAAGAAAGTCTTGAAAATGCAGAACCTGCAGAAGACCTACTAGCACTTGAAGGACTTGAGCGTCATACCGCTTTTGTTTTTGCTAGCAAAGGTATCGTTACACTTGAAGACCTTGCAGAGCAAGGTATTGATGACTTAGTTGAAATTTCTGAGTTATCAGAAGAGCAAGCTGGTGAGTTAATCATGGCCGCACGTAACATTTGCTGGTTCAGCGAAGAGTAATTTATTAACGGAGGTAACATCACATATGGCAGAAGTGAGCATTAACAAACTAGCCGAGAGTATTGGTACAACTGTTGATAAATTACTACAACAGTTAAAAGATGCAGGGATCACCAAAGCCGAGGGCGACCAAGTTACTGAATCCGAAAAGGCGACGTTGCTTGATCACCTAAGCAAGCAACACGGTGGCACTGGTTCAACCGGCCCTGAGCGTATGACTCTACAGCGTAAGAGTAAAAGCACGTTAAGTGTTAACTCATCTGGTAAAGCAAAGTCTGTATCTGTAGAAGTCCGTAAGAAGCGCACTTACGTTAAAAAGAGCGCAATCGAGCAGCAGAGAGAGGAAGAACGCTTAGCTGCAGAGGAAGCTGCGCGCAAAGAAGCAGAGTTAATGGCTCAGCAACAAGCAGAGCAACAGGCCAAAGTAGAAGCTGAGCGCAATGCGCGCGAAGAAGCGGAACGCAAGGCCGATGAGGAAGCCGAGCGCAAAGCTAAAGAAGAGGCGAAGCGACAAGCGGATGCTGAACGTCAAGCCAAAGATAAGCAGAGTAAAGAAGTGGATAGCGCGCAACAAATTAAAGAACGTCAAGAAGCTGAGCGTCTGCGTCAAGAAGCAGAAGCAGCAGCCCTGAAAAAGGCAGAAGAAGAAGCGAAACGTCAAGCGGAAGAAGCTCGCCGTCTAGCGGAAGAAAACGAAGCACGTTGGAAGGCGGAAGAAGAAGAGCGTCTTCGTCGAGAAGAAAGTGCTGATCACCACCTAACAACTTCTACTTACGCTCGTGAAGCGGAAGATGAGTCTGACGCACGTGAAGAGAAAAGCGCACGTCGTAAGAAGAAGAAAAAGCCAAGTGCGAAAGAAGAAGCAGCAGAAGCGAATGCGAAGAGGCTGAAAGGCAAAAAAGGTCGCTTAAAAGCGCCAACTTCATTACAGCATGGTTTCCAAAAGCCAGCGGCAGAAGTGAAACAAGAAGTACGTATCAGTGAAACTATCACTGTTGCAGAACTTGCTTCTCGTATGGCAGTTAAAGGCGCTGAAGTTGTTAAGACAATGATGAAGATGGGTGACATGGTTACCATTAACCAAGTTATCGATCAAGAAACTGCGCAGCTAGTGGCAGAAGAAATGGGTCACAAAGTTATTCTAGTGAAAGAAAACGAGCTGGAAGAAAAAGTACTAAGTGACCGCAGTGAAGAAGGTTCTCTTGAGCCACGAGCGCCGGTAGTAACGGTAATGGGTCACGTTGACCACGGTAAAACGTCAACGCTTGACTACATTCGTAAAGCAAAAGTTGCTGACGGCGAGGCCGGTGGTATTACTCAGCATATCGGTGCTTACCATGTTGAGACGGACAGTGGCATGGTCACTTTCCTAGATACTCCTGGACACGCGGCGTTTACGTCGATGCGTGCTCGTGGTGCGAAAGCAACCGACATCGTTGTACTTGTTGTTGCAGCGGACGATGGTGTAATGCCTCAGACGAAAGAAGCGGTACAACACGCGAAAGCGGCCGAAGTACCACTTATCGTTGCTGTGAACAAAATGGATAAAGAGGGTATTGACCCTGACCGCGTTAAGAATGAGCTTGCTCAACTAGATGTAATCCCAGAAGACTGGGGTGGTGAAACGCAGTTTGTTCATATCTCAGCGAAGACTGGTCTTGGTATTGATGAGCTACTAGAAGCTATCTTAATGCAATCTGAGCTATTAGAATTACAAGCTTCTAAAGAAGGCATGGCGTCTGGTGTGGTAATCGAATCTCGCCTTGATAAAGGTCGTGGTCCAATCGCTTCTGTACTTGTTCAATCAGGTACCCTAAACCAAGGTGATATCGTACTTTGCGGTCTTGAATATGGTCGTGTTCGCGCGATGAAAGACGAAAACGGTAAAGACATTAAATCAGCGGGTCCTTCAATTCCAGTAGAGATCTTAGGTCTTTCTGGCGTACCAGCTGCTGGTGACGAAGCGACAGTAGTTCGTGATGAGCGTAAAGCACGTGAAGTGGCACTATACCGTCAAGGTAAGTTCCGCGAAGTGAAGCTTGCTCGTCAGCAGAAAGCGAAGCTTGAGAACATGTTCTCTAACATGACTGAAGGCGACGTATCTGAAGTGAACATCGTACTGAAAGCAGACGTTCAAGGTTCTATCGAAGCAATCGCTGATTCATTGACTAAACTGTCTACAGATGAAGTTAAAGTGAAGATCGTAGGCTCTGGTGTTGGTGGTATTACTGAAACGGATGCAACACTTGCAGCGGCTTCTAACGCTATTATGGTTGGCTTTAACGTACGTGCGGACGCTTCGGCACGTAAAGTTATTGATACTGAGAACCTAGACTTACGTTACTACAGCGTTATCTACAACCTAATCGAAGAAGTAAAACAAGCAATGACAGGTATGCTTGCACCAGAATTTAAGCAAGAGATCATTGGTCTTGCTGAAGTTCGTGACGTGTTCAAGTCGCCTAAGATCGGTGCTGTTGCAGGTTGTATGGTAACTGAAGGTGTGGTTAAACGTAGTGCGCCAATCCGTGTACTTCGTGATAATGTTGTTATTTACGAAGGTGAGCTTGAGTCACTACGTCGCTTTAAAGATGACGTTGCTGAAGTTCGTAGCGGTATGGAATGTGGTATCGGCGTTAAGAACTACAACGACGTTAAAGTCGGTGACCAAATCGAAGTATTTGAAACTGTACAGGTAGAGCGTACGCTTTAATTGTAAGTTATTAAAATACTTGAGATGGGGGCACTAGCCCCCATTTGTGATCTCATAGATTTTGAAATTTTAAGTGGTGAAAATGAGAGAATTTTCTCGTACAGATCGCGTAGCACAGCAAATTCAAAAAGAAATTGCGGTGATCCTACAGCGCGAAATTAAAGATCCAAGATTGGGTATGGTAACAGTGTCAGCTGTTGAGGTATCACGCGATCTTTCTTATGCAAAAGTATTCATTACTGTGTTGAATACGAGTGATGAAGACAAAACTAAGCAAAGTGCGGCTATTCTGAATGAAGCAACCGGTTATATCCGCTCGCTTCTTGGCAAGCGTATCCGTGCGCGTATCATGCCTGAGCTTAAATTTGTTATTGATAACTCCCTAATGGAAGGTATGCGTATTTCTAACTTGGTTGACTCTGTGATCAGAGAAGACAACGCAAAGCGTGGTCCTGAGTCTGGAGATAAAGACCAAGAGGAAGAGTAATGGCGCGTCGCACCAAAGGCCGTGCGATCGACGGCATTCTGTTATTAAATAAACCGCAAGGTATTTCTTCTAACAAAGCACTACAGCAAGCAAAGGGCATTTATTTCGCTCAAAAAGCGGGCCACACCGGTGCTTTGGATCCGCTGGCAACAGGTATGTTGCCAATTTGCTTTGGAGAAGCAACTAAGTTTACCCAGTTTTTGCTTGATACTGACAAAACCTACGTGGTGAGAGCGCAGCTGGGTGAGCGCACGACGACATCAGATTCTGATGGTGAAATTGTTGAAACGCGACCAGTAAATGTAACACTTGAGCAGCTAGAGCAAGAAATTGCCAGCTTCTTGGGGGAATCTGATCAGTACCCTTCGATGTATTCGGCGCTCAAATATCAGGGCCAACCGCTATACAAATATGCCCGCGAAGGCATCGAAGTACCGCGAAAATGTCGCAAGATTAATGTTTATCGTATTACGTTAGATGAATATGACGAGCAAACTCAACAAATTCAAATGACGGTGCATGTGTCTAAGGGCACTTATATTCGTACGATAGTCGATGATTTGGGGGAAAAGCTTGGCTGTGGTGCGCATGTCATTATGTTACACCGTAGTGAAGTTGGTCATTACCCTAGCGACAAAATGATTACCTTAGTCGAGTTAGAAGCGTTACTTGAGAAAGCAAAAGCGGAAGAAGTTGCGCCTTCGACTTATCTCGACGAATTATTGTTGCCGATGGATACCGCTTTGGTCGATTTGAGCGTTGTTGATATTAGTGCTGAGCAAGGCGTTGCTTTTGGTCATGGGCAAACCGTTGCTGTCGAAAATTTACCAGACGGTATTGTTAAAGTGGTTGCCGATGGTAAGTTTGTTGGGATTGGCGAGCGTAATCCACAAGGATTATTGAAAGCAAAACGCGCGCTATCTTCCGCTCAGCCGGAATCACAATAAAATCTTCCTATGCAAGGGGAGTTTATGCTGGTATAATCCGCCAGCTTCCGCTTTGGCTGAATTAGTGATCGGCTGAAGCATTACTAAACTTATTTTGGAGTTATTATGTCACTAAGCAATCAAGAAAAAGCAGAAATCGTAGCAAAGTTCGCACGCGCAGAAGGTGATACAGGTTCACCAGAAGTACAAGTTGCACTTCTAACTGCTGACATCAACAAGCTACAAGGTCACTTCGCTAACCACAAGCAAGATTTCCACTCACGTCGTGGTCTTCTACGTAAAGTTAGCCAACGTCGTAACCTTCTTGACTACCTAAAAGGCAAGAGCGTTGACCGTTATGCTGCACTAATCAAAGAGCTTGGCCTACGTCGCTAATATTTTTGATTTCTTGTTGGAAATTTATCCAACAGTAAAAAAGGGGCTAATTAGCCCCTTTTTTTGTGGCTGTTCTATCAGTATACTTACAGCCGTTTAAAAATACTTTTAAACAAGCGTCAATCGGATTTCCAATTGTAGTGCTTAAGTAAATTATGGTGAGTTTATTTAAGACTGTGATTGGTCCCCGTTGACGTTGAAAACAATTTAGTAAGGAAAATATTGTGCAAGCAATTATTAAAGAATTTCAACTAGGTCAACACACGGTGACTCTAGAGACAGGTGCTATCGCACGTCAAGCTGACGGTGCAGTACTTGCAAGCATTGGCGATACTTCGGTACTTGTTACTGTTGTAGGAAGAAGAGAAGCGGCTCCTGGCCAAGACTTTTTCCCACTAACGGTTAACTACCAAGAAAAAATGTACGCTGCGGGTCGTATCCCTGGTGGTTTCTTGAAGCGTGAAGGTCGTCCTTCAGACGGTGAAACACTAACCGCTCGTCTAATCGACCGTCCAATTCGTCCTCTATTCCCAGACGGCTTTGTAAACGAAGTTCAGGTTATCGCGACAGTGGTTTCTGTAAACCCTGAGATCCAACCAGATATCGTTGCTTTGATTGGTACTTCAGCAGCACTAGCTATCTCTGGCATTCCATTCAATGGCCCGCTAGGTGCCGCGCGCGTTGGTTTCATCGATGGTCAATACGTACTTAACCCTACGTTAAAAGAGCTAGAGACAAGTAAGCTTGACCTAGTTGTTGCTGGTACTGAAAACGCAGTACTAATGGTTGAATCAGAAGCTGAAGTGTTAACTGAAGAAGAAATGCTTGGCGCTGTTGTATATGGTCACGAGCAATCACAAGCTATCATCAAAGCAATCGAAGAATTCCGCGCTGAAGCTGGTAAAGCGGCATGGGATTGGACTGCACCTGAAAAAGATTTAACACTAGCTGAAAAAGTCGCTGCAATTGCAGAGCAAAAAGTAGGTGATGCTTACCGTATTACTGACAAAGTTGCACGTAAAGAAGCACTTTCTGAAGCAAAAGCGGAAGTCATTGAAAAGCTAGGCGCTGAAGTTGCTGAAGGCGAGTCACTAGACGAGCAAGTGGTAGGTAAAACATTCAGCTCACTTGAGAAGAAAATTGTACGTAGCCGTATCATTGCTGGCGAAAAACGTATCGACGGTCGTGAACCAGATATGGTTCGTGCGCTAGACGTGATGACGGGTGTACTGCCACGTACTCACGGTTCTGCAATCTTTACTCGTGGTGAAACTCAGGCACTTGTAACAGCAACCCTTGGTACTGAGCGTGACGCGCAGATGCTAGATGACCTAACTGGTACTCACAAGCATCACTTTATGCTTCACTATAACTTCCCTCCATTCTGTGTAGGTGAAACGGGTTTTGTAGGGTCTCCTAAGCGTCGTGAAATCGGCCACGGTAACTTAGCTAAGCGTGGTATTGCGGCAGTAATGCCAACACTGGCTGAATTCCCATATTCAGTACGTGTAGTATCTGAAATCACTGAATCAAACGGTTCATCTTCAATGGCATCAGTATGTGGTACTTCACTTGCGCTAATGAACGCTGGTGTTCCAGTTAAAGCGTCAGTTGCTGGTATCGCGATGGGTCTAGTGAAAGAAGGCGAAGATTTCGTTGTACTTTCTGACATTCTTGGTGATGAAGATCACTTAGGTGATATGGACTTTAAAGTAGCGGGTACAGCAAACGGTGTAACTGCACTACAGATGGATATCAAGATTGAAGGTATCACCAAAGAAATCATGCAGATCGCGCTTCGCCAAGCGAAAGCTGCGCGTCTACACATCCTAGGTGTGATGGACCAAGCGATTTCTGCACCTTCTGAAGAGCTATCTGAGTTTGCTCCACGTATCTACACTATGAAGATCCCTGCGAAGAAGATTGCTGAAGTTATTGGTAAAGGTGGTGCAACAATTCGCCAGCTTACTGAAGAAACAGATACAACGATTGAAATCGAAGACGACGGTACTATCAAGATCGCTGCAACGAATGGTAATAGTGCACAAGCTGCTATTTCACGTATCGAAGCGCTTACAGCAGAGCTTGAAGTTGGTACGCTTTACACTGGTAAAGTTATCCGTATCGTAGACTTCGGCGCGTTTGTAAACGTACTTCCTGGTAAAGATGGCCTAGTGCACATCTCACAAATCAGTGAAGAGCGCGTAAATAACGTTTCAGATCACTTAACTGTTGGTCAAGAAGTTAAAGTTAAAGTACTTGAAGTTGACCGCCAAGGCCGTGTTCGCTTAAGTATCAAAGAAGCACAAGAGAAAAAAGCTGAGCAGCCTAAAGAAGAAGGCGCTGAGTAATCTTTGCAATGCTTTGCATAGAATAGAAGTGTAAAGGGGCTGAATAGCCCCTTTTTTTATGCTTTAATGCTGTTTGACTCAAAATGATGAAACAAAACTGAGTTTATCTGGTCAATAGAGAACTAGGCAAAGTTATAGTACATAACCTGAGCTGCGGATAATTAATGCCTTTCTAGCAGAAAGTTTTAGCGCTAACTGCGTTGAATTCACTTCCAATAGCCAGCTATTGGTGCGTAAATTCGCCTTGTTTTCCCTAAAACTCTCTGGCTAGACAAGGAGAAAACTAAGTTGTGCTTTAGCAACAATGAGTTGGAACATTCCTTATCCAAACCTCAGGTTACATAATCAGATTGTTGGTATACCTGTGCAAAGACTCTAAACGGGCAAATGCCATTGAATGAGGAAGGAAATGAAGTTAGCGAAAATAGTTGTGCCATTAGTGCTAATGGGGCTGGTAGGATGTAAAAGCACGCAGCCAGAGGCCACTAAAAACATTGTAAATGTTCCGCTTGCAGTACCACTTCAAGCTAATTTCCGTAATGAAATTGCCATTGCTCGATTTAACGAGTTACTCTTGCAGCCGGATATGGCAAATGAGCAACGCGCGCAGCTGCTATACAATCGCGGTATGCTGTACGATAGCATTGGTTTGCAAACCCTTGCTCGTATTGACTTCAATCGCGCCGTAAAAATTAAGCCAGATCTCGCTGAAGTATATAACTTCCTAGGTATTCATCAAACGCTAGAGCAAAATTATGGCCGGGCATATGAAATGTTTGATGCTGTGCTAGAGCTCGACGAGCAACATGAATATGCCTATTTAAATCGTGGTATCGCATTGTATTACGGTGAAAGAGCCGATTTAGCTGTAAAAGATTTTGAAGCCTTTTTGGCGCGTGCTCCAAAAGATGCGTACCGTGCTATGTGGCTGTATATTGCTCAGCAGCAAGTAGACGATGCGCTTGCTAAGCAGACATTGGCGGCAAATAGCCAAGCATTAGACCCTGACGAGTGGTCGTCTCAGTTAGTTGCATTGTATTTGGGGACTTTATCTGAAGAAGCATTTCTTGCGCAGATCTCTGAGGGCGTGAGCACCCAAGAAGAGTATGCGCAGCGTCTCTGTGAGGCCTATTTTTATCTGGCTAAGCAATATCAGACGCAAGGGGACTTAGCCTCTGCGATTAGCTATTTTAAGCTCGCATTGGCAACCAATGTATATGAGTTTGTAGAACATAAATACGCCCGTCTTGAGCTTGATTTACTTGCCCAGTTGAATGACGAACAAGACGCGAGCTAAACACCTTTTTATTTTTATGCTTATAGGGCTGCTGTTTTCAAGCAGCCCTAATTATGCACACCTCTCTATCGCGCAAAAATCAGCACTTGTCGTCGCCAATCCAAATAGCTATTTTGCCATTGCACCGGCGCTTGAGGTGTTACCCTCACAAGCAAGTGCACAATTAGTAAAAGCCATTGCAGGCCTAAAGCAACCAAGTTGGGAGTTTGAACGGTTACAGCGCGATTTGAGTGCTCAACAGAAAAATAGCACTAAGCTGCTTTTACTCGATACTTGGTCTCGTTTAAATCGTCAGCAGCGTCAGCAAGTGTCCGAGCAGTTAGTATCACTTGGCCGATATCACTTGCTTTATGCGCTTTCAAAACGCTACGCGTTAAACCCAGAACTCACTTCGTTGCTCGCGGTGTGGCAAGGAAAGCCTGTTACGACATTTTTGAATAATCCCTATTTAAGACTGTTTCAGACTCTCTCAGAGCGTCAGCATTCAAGTGCGTCTTGTCAGTTTAATCTTGCATTAATCGCCAGTAATTTAGATGGTTTGCAGCGTTTACAAGTGCTTAAACATGCTTATGAGCAACAACCAGAGCCAGCCAAAGGCGTATATTGTTTATCTAAACCGATATATGCGGCGAACAAACTTAGTTGTAAGAGGCAAAGGGGATTTGCAATGTGCGACTTACGATACGAGCAGGGCTTGTCAAAATACGATCACTTGGTGTTTATGGCAACGGAGGGGCTTGCTAATGTCAGCGGTAAGCACATGACTTTGAGCGGCGCCAGCACTTACAACACGCTGGTACACGAGCTTATGCACTTTAGTGGTTTTGAAGATGAATACCCAGTACCAGCTAAAAAAGCAAAATGGCTTTGCGCGACTTCAGGGCAAAAGGCACCAAATCTTTACGTTGGTGACCACGCACCGAACAATTGGGTGCCAAGTCGCACTTGCGAGTTAGGTAAATTTTCCTCATATAAACCCTCGAATAGTCACTCTTTGCTCGAATATCAATCAATTAAGTTAGATGCAAATTACCGTCAAAGGTGGTTAGCAGTACTGAATTCAATACGTTTAGAAGATAAAATAGCGGTTAATTCGGCTGAATAGTTTTGAACTTATTCTGAATAGTTTGTTAAGGTTGGCTAAAATAGCATCAGCTAGAAAGTGAAACTCTAGACAACTCAAACACTAATCAAGTATAACAGGGTTCATGTACGTGTGGTTAATGTGTACCGATCGCTCCAACTTGGAAGGGGGAATGTCACATTAATCTAAACGAGCCATAACGACGCAAATAAAAGGTTTCATCTATGACTTTATTTTGGATACCCTTGCTATCCTTAATTGGCAGTTTTATCTCTGCATTTACGGGAAAGCTTTCTCGTAATCAGTCGACTGCTATAACCTTAGTAGCGCCAGCAGTGGCAATTTTACTTGCTGTTGATCTCGCTCCTGCCGTTTTCGCAGGAGAGACTATTCGGTACACATTTGAATGGGTCCCGCTTCTAGATATTAACATCGCGTTTAGACTGGATGGTCTTGCGTTGCTGTTCGTTTTCATGATCTTGGGCATTGGTATGCTGGTTATCTTCTATGCCAGATACTACCTGAGCCCCAATGATTCCATGCCTAAACTTTATGCTTACTTAATGCTCTTTATGACCGCTATGCTTGGTATCGTTATGTCTAATAACGTATTACAGCTGTGGTTATTCTGGGAGCTTACCAGCATTAGTTCATTTTTACTTATTAGCTATTGGTGGCATAAGTCAGAGGCCCGCAAAGGGGCGAAAATGGCACTTGCTATCACTGGCGGTGGCGGCTTAGCACTGCTCGCTGGCTTGATGTTGATAGGAGATATTGTAGGTAGTTATAACCTTGATGTGATTTTATCGAGTCGTGAGCTTATTCAATCCCATGCGTTATATGAAGTGGCGTTAATCCTTGTGCTACTGGGCGCATTTACCAAGTCCGCGCAATTTCCATTCCATTTCTGGTTACCGCACGCGATGGCTGCACCAACGCCTGTAAGTGCGTACTTACACTCTGCGACTATGGTGAAAGCTGGAATATTTTTACTGGCGCGCTTTTATCCTGCGCTGGCGGGTACAGAGCTGTGGTTTATCCTCGTAGGGTTAACTGGCTTAGCGACATTGCTCGTTGGTGCCTATATCGCGTTATTTAAGCATGATCTAAAAGGTCTTTTGGCGTTTTCGACGATCAGTCATTTAGGCCTTATTACTTTATTACTTGGTCTGGATACTGAGCTTGCAACTGTTGCGGCGGTTTTCCATATTATTAACCACGCAACGTTTAAGGCCTCTTTATTCATGGCGACGGGGATCATCGACCATGAAACGGGCACTCGTGATATGCGTAAACTCAACGGTATGTGGCGATTTATGCCCTATACCGCAACGCTTGCGATGGTTGCCGCTTCTGCGATGGCTGGGGTGCCGCTACTTAATGGTTTCTTGTCAAAAGAAATGTTCTTTGCCGAGACGCTACACCAGCAACTTCTGGGCTCTATGTCGTGGTTGATTCCAATTTTGGCGACAATCGCCGGTGCATTCTCTGTTGCGTATTCGGCGCGATTTATTCATGACGTATTCTTCAACGGAGATCCAATTGATTTACCCAAGGAGCCGCATGAAGCGCCACGCTATATGCGTTTTCCAATCGAAATCTTGGTCGCTTTATGTTTGATAGTCGGCATGTTCCCTAACTTTATCGTTGATGGCATGTTAAAGACAGCATCAAGTGCGGTATTAGGGGAGGCTGCGCCAACCTTTGAGGTTGCTATTTGGCATGGCTTTAACTTACCACTGCTCATGAGTGGCCTTGCGGTATGTGGTGGCTTATTAATTTATACTCAGCGCAAATATCTATTCCAATTCCAAGCTTCATTACCGCCGATGAACGCTAAGAAAACGTTTGAACGCACTATGTACAACATAGTGTCTTGGAGTCGCGCGCGTGTAAACGCAATAGAAAATGGTTCGTTACAGCGTTATCTGATGCTGATGTTTATCGTTGTGCTGGTGAGTGCAGGCTGGCCATTGTTTGAAATGTCACAGTTAGTGGGTAATTTAGAGCCGACGCCAATTGACGTACATAACGGTATTGGTGCTGGTTTATTAATGATTGGAGCGATTGGCACGGTTATCTGGCATCGTACTCGTATGGTTGCACTGCTAATGATTTCGGTTGTTGGTCTCATGGTGTCGGTTGCCTTTACGCGCTTCTCAGCACCGGATCTGGCGCTTACTCAGTTAACGGTAGAAGTAGTGACCATTATTCTGTTGATGCTTGCGTTATTCTTCTTACCGCAAAGAACGCCGAAGGAGTCTAGTTCTATTCGCGTACTCCGTGATATGGGTATTGCTTCAGCAATTGGTGTGATCATCGGAAGTATCAGTTACGCCTTGATCACAAGGCCATTGGATAGTATTTCTGAGTTCTTTATTGCAAACGCCAAAGTTGGCGGTGGCGGGACGAATGTCGTTAACGTTATCTTAGTGGATTTCCGTGGTTTTGATACGCTAGGTGAAATTACCGTACTGGGTATTGCGGCGCTTGGGATTTATAAGTTACTGATTAACTTACCACTATTTATGCCTGGCAGTGACAGTGAAGGCAGACCTTGGGCAAAAGAGAGATATCCGCTACTGCTGGCAAGTATTTCACAAAGCTTATTGCCTTTGGCATTGCTGGTTTCGGTTTATATTTTCTTGCGCGGTCACAATCTACCAGGTGGTGGATTTATCGCGGGCCTAATCACGGCGATAGCCTTTATTTTACAATATATTGCTCATGGTTCGAATTGGATTGCAGAGCGCTTTGATGTCAATTACCGCAAGATTATCGCAACGGGTATCGCTATTTCTCTAGCAACCGGTGTGGGAAGTTGGTTCTTTGGCAAACCATTCTTAACCTCATGGTTTGATTATTTTGATATCCCATTGGTAGGTAAAACTGAGTTGGCAAGTGCCATCGCATTCGACCTTGGTGTTTATATCACCGTGGTAGGTGCAACGCTGATGATTTTGGCGAGCCTAGGTAAAGTAACGGCAAATGCGCCCAAAGAAGAGGTGAATATTTAATGGAATTGCTTTATGCATCGTGCGTGGGCTTGCTAGTAGCCTGTGGCGTATTTTTGATTCTACGAGCAAGAACATTCCCTGTTGTTCTTGGTTTAACTATGTTGTCTTATGCGGTCAACTTGTTTTTGTTCGCATCGGGTAGATTGACCTTAAACAAAGCAGCAGTGCTTGGTTATAGCAGTGAGTATGCAGATCCACTGCCGCAAGCCTTGGTATTGACGGCAATTGTTATCGGGTTCGCGATGACGGCATTTGTCGTGATCTTAGCTATTCGCGGTCGTTCTGATTTGGGTAATGACCATGTAAATGGCATTGTTCCTGACAAAAAGGGTAAAGCATGATCCAACATATGACTTCTTTACCTATTTTATTACCTATGTTGGCAGGGGTGATCCTGCTGATGCCACCGTGTGGTAAAAACCTAGCGATTAGGCGTAAAGTTTCAGTACTTATGTCGCTAATTACGTTTACAGTTTGTGCCTCACTTTTACTACATGTTCAGCAGTCTGGCATTCAGGTTTATGCGATTGGTAACTGGCAAGCACCGTTTGGTATTGTGTTAGTTGCTGATCAACTTTCTACTCTGTTAGTAAGCTTAACCGCTTTGTTGTGTTTTGTGTGTTCGCTGTATAGCTGTGCCGGAGACGACGAGCGAGGAAGTTTCTTCCATCCGTTACTGCACTTTTTGGTGATGGGGGTAAACGGCGCCTTCTTAACTGGTGACGCGTTCAACTTATTTGTATTCTTTGAGATTTTGTTGATAGCGTCTTATGCGTTGTTAATGCATGGTGGTGACAAGCATAATACCCGTGCTTCATTGCAATACGTGATCCTAAATCTAGTAGGTTCGTCGGTATTTTTGATTGCATTAGGTATCTTGTACGGTGTGCTTGGTACCCTAAACATGGCGGATATGGCATATAAGATCACCTTCTTACAAGGAGATGATGTTTATCTTGCTAAAATTGGCGGCTTGTTATTATTGGTTGTATTTGCGCTAAAAGGTGCCTTGCTACCGCTTCATCTATGGCTGCCAAACACCTATGCAACCGCATTACCTGTTGTAGCTGCTTTATTTGCAATCATGACTAAAGTGGGTGTGTATTCTATGATGCGTGTGTATACACTGATTTTTGGCGATCAAGCTGGTGAATTAAGTCATATGGCACAAGAGTGGCTATGGTGGCTCGCTCTGGCGACTATCGTCATGGGTGGGATTGGCGTACTTGCTAGTCAAGATTTGCGTAAGCTGTCTGCAAATTTAGTGGTGGTGTCAGTTGGCACTCTAGTGGCATTAGTCGCCGTACAAACGGTAAATAGCAGCGCTGCAGCCATTTACTATTTAGTGCACTCGACATTAGTGTCTGCTGCTTTGTTTTTACTTGCTGATTTAGTGGGGAAACAAAGGGGGAAAGTCGCTGATAGGATCACCGCGGGTCGCCCAGTAGTTCAACCTATGTTACTTGGCATCATGTTTGCGATTGCGGCAATCACTGTGATTGGTATGCCGCCGTTATCAGGCTTTATTGGCAAAGTATGGATCTTAAAGTCGACCATCGAGTCGAGTCACACGTATTGGTTTTGGGCGGTGTATTTGTTAGTAAGCTTAGCGGTATTAGTAAGTGTCTCAAAAGCTGGTAGCACAGTGTTTTGGCATCATACAGGTAAGGTTGATACACAATCGGCAGAAAAAGCGCACCCAGCCCAAATTATCGCAATTCTTACCTTGATAACTTGTGCGCCGTTAATGGTGATTTTTGCCGGTCCATTGACTGATTACGCATTGTCGGCAGCCGACTCTTTGCACGACTTTTCTAGCATGACGAATGCTGTGTTAAAAGGAGCGAAATAGATGCGTTTAGAAGCAAGGTTTAAATGGCTACCAACTCCATTTCGCAGCTTACTGCTATTTACTGTGTGGTTATTGATGAATAATAGTGTGTCAGCTGGGCATATTATTCTCGCGACTATTCTAGCGATTGTGATCCCGCTTATTACCTATCGGTTTAGAACTAAGCAGCCACTGATCATTAAGCCATGGCGTGCGTTTACTCATTTGCTTTTGGTACTTTACGATATCATTACCGCCAACGTTGAGGTTGCGATAAAGATCTTAGGACCAACGAAGAAATTGCGCCCCGGTTTCGTGTTGGTGCCGCTCGATATAGATCAAGCTATGCCAATCACTATTTTAGCCAGCACGGTATCTTTAACTCCTGGCACCGTAAGTGCTGAGGTATACCCTTGGCCTGAGTCTGTAAAAAGTGGCGAAAAACCAGAGCGTAAATACTTATTGATCCACGTGTTAGATCTTACGGATGAGCAAGCGTTGATTGATACTATTAAATCTCGTTATGAAGCGCCATTGAAGGAGATTTTTGAATGCTAGAAACTGTAATTCTTATTGTCTTTGCGATGATAGGTGTATCACTTTTGCTAAATCTTTGGCGTTTGGTTGTTGGACCTTCAATTCCAGATAGAATTTTAGCGCTCGATACCATGTACATAAATACCATTGCGCTTATTATTCTTTACGGAATGAGTATGGGAACTGCATTGTACTTTGAAGCCGCATTATTAATAGCAATGCTTGGTTTTGTAAGTACGGTTGCGGTATGTAAGTATTTGCTACGCGGCGACATCATAGAATAGGAGAGCGATATGTCGGAATGGATAATTTCCATTTTATTACTGTTAGGTGGTGCGTTTGTATTGATAGGCTCTATTGGTCTTGTGAAAATGCCTGACTTTTTTATGCGTCTCCACGGTCCTACAAAGGCCACAACGCTTGGAATGGCGTGCTTATTGACCTCGGCAATGGTGTATTTTAGTACCACGACTGATGGTGTGAGTGTAAAGGAAATCTTGATTTCAATATTTTTGCTGCTCACTGCCCCTATTTCTGGATATATGCTGATTAAGTCAGCAATACATCACCGCTTGCCGAGTAATGAAAAGACGACAGGCAAAGACAAGATAAAAAAATAGTGCTTCGGCGCTATTTTTTTTACCCATCACTTTATAATTTATTCCCTAAATAATCCCACTCAAGCATCATAAATTTCAGTACGTTATTAAATTTTTTGCTACAGTTAAAAAAGACTTCATAGTCGCCGATAAAAATAGGGGTCACTCGTTTTATCAAGTTGATGATGAACGTGCAGTGCAATTTGTTTGCATACTAAGTCTAAAAACTGGGAATGTTATGAAACAAGCTTCGATTAAAAACAAACTCTTATTCTTTGTAACAGCATTAGTAACGAGTTTGGTTGTTATATTAGTGACAACAATGTGGTTTCACCTTGCAGCAGAAAATACCAAGCAAAGTGAAGGGGTCCAACAAGCGATTTATGATGAAATATCCCAAGGTCTTATCGCTAAAGGCAATCAATATGGGCAACGTGTGGCTGGCTTTATCAATGAAGCCTATCGTGTTCCTTATACTTTGGCGGGTGTACTATCTCATACCGCCGAGCAGGATCCTCTGAGCCGTGAACAAGTGCAAGAAATTGTCAATGGTGCGCTAAAGCAAAATCGCTTTGTGTCTTCTATGTATGCACAGTTTGAACCGAATGGTTACGATGGCAATGATGCCAGTAATCAAGGTGGTTCGAGTCACTCTGTGCCGGGCGCTGGTACCTTAGAGCTCTACTTTACTCAAGAAGCCAATGGTCCGATGCAACAAAAAGTTGAGTCGGCAGAAGAAAAATATGCCGATGCAATCAATGAGTTTGGCCTACGAGAAGCCGAGTGGTATCTGTGCGCAAAAGATAAAGTGGCGCCGTGTATCATGGAGCCCTATTTATATGAAATTTCTCCGGGCAACAAAATGCTGATGACCTCATTGACCACACCAGTCGTGGTCAATCGTCAATTTAGAGGCCTAGTGGGCGTGGATGTAAATTTGCCGATTTTCCAAACCATGGTCGACGAGCTCTCAAACTCGCTTTACTCAGGAGCCGCTAAGGTAACCTTGTTAAGTGAGTTGGGTCTTGTTGTGGGTTCTAGTCACTACAAGAATTTAGCCCGCCCACTTGCTGAGTCGACAAAGTCAGATAGGGCTGAGGTGTTAAAATCGCTGCACACAGGTTCTGGGATTAAAGAGCTTGGTGAAGACTTAGTCGTAGCGGTACCGATTAAAATTGCGTTACCAAACACCACTTGGTCTCTAGTAATCGAACTACCTAAGGCAATTGCACTTAGTTCTGCTACAACGCTGCAAAGTCAGCTGGAGGAGTCGACAAACTCCGTTGGTCGCTGGATGCTCATTATCGGTATTGTTATTGCTGTTATTGGCATTGCCATTGCGGTGGTATTAGTGAACACAATTATCGGCCCGCTTACGCATATTCAGGAGCGGGTAGAGAACTTAGCTTCTAGCGAAGGCGATTTAACGCATGAACTAGAAGTGAGTCATCATGCTGAGTTGATTGCCTTGGCACATGGCTTTAACCGCTTTACTGATAAACTACGAAAGATGATTGATGACCTCAAAGGTCTTGCTGAATCTTCCTACGAGCAGTCGCATCGAACAACAGAAGCCGCGATAAACATCAAAAACAAAGTCGCTAATCAGCACTTAGAAATAGATAGCGTAGTTACTGCAATTAACGAACTCAGTGCAACTGCTTCAGAGGTGGCTCGGGCATCGGAAAAAGCGGCTGCAAGTACGAATCAGGCCGCAGATCAAGTTCAGCAAAGCGAACAAAGCATCATTAAAACGACCGAAACGGTGCAATCAATGGCGGATCAAGTCATTGATGCAAAACAAGCGGTCGTGAAGGTATCTGAGCGCAGTGATGATATTTCTAAAATACTAGAAGTGATCAGAGCTATTGCAGAGCAAACTAATTTACTGGCCTTAAACGCAGCAATTGAAGCGGCAAGGGCAGGGGAGCAAGGGCGTGGTTTTGCGGTTGTTGCAGATGAAGTTCGAGCTTTGGCGTCAAAAACACAAGCATCGACGGACGACATTAGTAAACTAATAGATAACCTACAGAGTGAAGTCGCGAACTCAGGCCGGATCATTGAGAGCTCTGTGCAGCTAGGTGAAGACGCAGTGAGTTATTGCCAAGAATCGGCTAGGTTAATGAGTACGCTAGTTGCTGAGCTGACAAGCATTTCTAACGAAGTAACACAAATTGCTACGGCTGCGGAAGAGCAAAGTATGGTTACCGAAGAAATTAATACGAATACGACGGGCATTTCAGATGCCGCTGCTGAGCTTTCGAAGTTCGCAGATGAAGTAGAGCAAGCAGCCAGTTCAATGACGCTGATAGTCGAACAAAAACACAAGCAACTTAACTTATTAAGAACGTAAGTTTGTTGGTTTGCAAAGAGACTGGAGACAGTCTCTTTGCAGCTATGGTGTTTTTCGTCAAAATTCACTATGATAACTGTATCTATATACAGTTAAGCTAATCATGAAACTCTATATCGCAGAAAAACCCTCTTTAGGCCGAGCAATCGCCGATGTCTTACCAAAACCACATAAAAAACAAGATGGTTATATAGAAGTCGCGAATGGTGATGTGGTTTCTTGGTGTATAGGTCACCTGTTGGAACAAGCAGAACCTGAAGACTACGACGTCAAATACAAAAAATGGCACTTTCATGATCTACCAATCGTGCCGACTCAATGGCAGTTCAAAGCAAAGCCAAAAACAAAAAAGCAGCTTAGCACTTTAAAAAAGTTACTCACAAAAGCCGATGAAATCTACCATGCTGGAGATCCTGATAGAGAAGGGCAATTGCTCGTGGACGAAGTATTTCAATTTGTAAACTTGCCTGAACGGAAAAGAGCAACGATCCGACGCTTGTTGATCAGTGATTTAAACCCACAAGCTGTGAAAAAGGCATTGGCTTCGACACGTTCTAATCAAGAATTTGTTCCTTTAAGTGTATCTGCACTTGCAAGAGCTAGAGCGGATTGGCTATTTGGGATGAATTTAACCAGAGCATTTACGTTGGCCGGGCAAAAAGCGGGAGTGAATACTGTTTTGTCGGTTGGCAGAGTGCAAACTCCGGTACTTGGTTTGGTTGTTAGAAGAGATCTAGAAATAGAGAACTTTGTATCTAAACCATTTTATGAGGTGATTGCACATATCAATAAACCAAATTGGGGTGTTTTTGAAGCTAAGTGGGTACCAAGTGAAGCATGTAAGCCCTATATGGACGAAGATGGGCGTGTTCTGGTTAAGGCCTTAGCCGAAAACGTTGCGGATCGGATCAGTCAAAAGCAAGCAACAATAAATAAGGTTGAAACAAAACCAAAAAAGATAAACCCGCCGTTACCCTATAACCTTTCTTCTTTGCAGATTGACGCAAATAAGCGCTACGGTTTATCGGCTCAGCAAGTGTTGGATATTTGTCAGGCACTTTATGAGAAACATAAATTGATCACTTACCCTAGATCAGATAACCGTTATCTACCACAAGAACATTTTGTTGAAAGAGAGCAAGTCATTGCGGCTGCCGAGCACAATCAGGGAATAGAAAGTAAGTTTATTAAGTTAGCTGACATGAATCTAAAAGGAGCGTGTTGGAATGATAAAAAGGTAGAAGCGCATCACGCTATCATTCCAACCACTAAAAAGCTCCGCAGTGCTCAGCTTGGGCATAGAGAGTTACAGGTCTATCAACTCATCTCTGTACAGTATCTTGCGCAATTCTTTCACCCCTACCGCTACAACGAAACTAAAGTGGAGTTGGAGATTAGTGGTGGTCAATTCAAAGCACAAGCGAAGCAAATAACAGATCAAGGATTCAAGATACTGTTTAAAGGTCATGAGGTCGAGAAAGAAAGCCTATTGCCGGAGTTACAGGTGGGAGAGCAACTTTTATGCGAGAAAGGTGAAGTTAAAGAAAAACAAACTCAGCCGCCAAAGCATTACACTGAAGCTACCTTATTAGGTGCGATGACAGGTATTGCACGGTTTGTTTCCGATCAATCTATCAAAAAGGTATTGAAAGACACTGATGGGCTTGGCACTGAGGCGACGCGGGCCGGAATTATTGAGCTTTTGTTTAGACGGCAGTTTCTTAGACGAGAAGGTAAGACGATATATTCTACGGCGCTGGGAAAAGCATTTATTCAAACCCTACCTGAGTCACTTTCATTACCAGATAGAACTGCGCTCTGGGAGTCATTGCTCGGAAAGATCGCCAATAAGGAAACGTCGTATAATCAATTTATGCAACCGCTTTGTGATGAGTTAGGTGGATTTATTGACAGCGCTCAGTCTATCAATACGAATGCACTGAAAGGTGTTCCTGTACCTGCATTTAAAAAACGTGGTGCAAGAAAGGGGAAATTTACCCGAAAGAGAAAGCCAAGCTCTGCATAATTGTTTTCTTGGCTTGGTTGTAAATTCAGATAGTGTCACTATATCAACCATATTAATTACTCAGACAGAAAATAGAATATGAGCAATAAAATCCAACTAACCCCTGAAAACATTCAGCAAGTAATAACCGATCCAAATCCAGAGAAAGCGTTATTGCTGACCTTTTATAGCAATCAAAATCCTGAATGTGTTCAGCAAGACCAAATATTGGAGAGGATAGCGGCAGCTTATAGTGAGCATATAACCGTAGGCGTTATTGATTGTGATGTCCAACAAGCGCTGGCATCTCAACTCGCTCAGCAAATTGGTTTACAAGCTTTGCCAACGATTGTGATTTTAAAAGGTGGTGCGCCAGTAG